>NZ_CP187869.1:0-2315000 GCF_050555765.1 Enterococcus sp. MSG3299 | reverse complement strand
AAATTGGTTACGAGTTAAAAGAAGTCTACGAGACAGTCTTATCTTAACAAATATTGAAGGCAGTTATTGTTAGATGAAATGGAGGTAATGAGAGTGAAAATTGGTTTTTTTACTGATACGTATTTCCCGCAAGTGAGTGGGGTAGCGACTTCTATTAAGACCTTAAAAGATGAATTAGAAAAGCACGGCCATGAAGTGTATATTTTTACGACAACCGATCCTAACGCGACTGATTTTGAAGAAGATGTCATACGAATGCCTAGTGTGCCATTCGTATCTTTTAAAGATCGCCGAGTAGTGGTTCGCGGCATGTGGTACGCCTATTTAATTGCCAAAGAATTGGAATTAGATTTAATTCATACACATACTGAATTTGGTGCGGGTATTTTAGGGAAAATGGTTGGGAAAAAAATGAAAATTCCTGTCATCCATACGTATCATACGATGTATGAAGATTACTTACATTATATTGCTAAAGGAAAAGTTGTCCGTCCATCACATGTTAAATTCTTTTCAAGAGTGTTTACAAATCATACGACAGGTGTTGTTTGTCCCAGTGAACGTGTAATTGAAAAATTACGGGATTATGGAGTGACCGCACCAATGAGAATTATTCCAACAGGGATCGAAATTGATAAGTTTTTACGTCCCGATATTACTGAAGAAATGATCGCTGGAATGCGTCAACAACTAGGTATTGAAGAGCAACAGATTATGTTGTTATCGTTAAGTCGAATTTCTTATGAAAAAAATATTCAAGCAATTATTCAAGGATTACCACAAATTATTGAAAAATTACCACAAACTCGTTTAGTAATAGTTGGAAATGGTCCCTATTTAGAGGATTTAAAAGAATTAGCAGAAGAACTAGAAGTCAGTGAATACGTTCAATTTACGGGTGAAGTGCCAAATGAAGAAGTCGCGATTTATTATAAAGCTGCTGACTATTTTGTCAGCGCCTCAACGTCGGAAACACAAGGCTTAACTTATACAGAAGCAATGGCTGCTGGCGTTCAATGTGTTGCAGAAGGGAACGCCTATTTAAATAATTTATTTGATCATGAAAGCTTAGGCAAAACTTTTAAGACAGACAGTGATTTTGCCCCAACATTGATTGACTATATACAAGCAAATATTAAAATGGACCAAACTATTTTAGATGAAAAATTATTTGAAATTTCTTCTACAAACTTTGGCAACAAAATGATTGAATTTTATCAAGATACATTGATTTACTTTGATCAACTTCAAATGGAAAAAGAAAATGCGGACTCAATTAAAAAAATTAAAGTAAAATTTACATCTTTAAGAAAATAAACTGCAAAACTTTCCTCCTTCGTTTATACTGAAGGAGGAAAGTTTTTTATTTTAAGAACGGAGGAAGCTACTATGTCTAAAATCGGCTTTATTGGAACGGGTGTCATGGGGAAATCAATTATTCGTAATATGATGAAAAACAATTTATCTGTCAATGTTTATAATCGAACAAAAAGTAAAACAGATGATTTAGTTGCTGAAGGAGCAGTTTGGTATGATACGCCAAAAGCAATTGCGGAAGCGAGTGATATCATTTTTACAATGGTTGGCTTTCCTTCAGATGTTGAAGGCGTGTATTTTAATGAAACAGGGATTTTTCAAGCAGATCTTACAGGTAAAATAGTAGTAGATTTAACCACAAGTACGCCGACCTTGGCTGAAAAGATTGCCAAAAAAGCAGCAGAAGTGGGTGCTAATGCGTTGGATGCGCCAGTTTCTGGTGGTGACTTAGGTGCTAAAAATGGTACTTTAACAATTATGGTTGGTGGCGATCAAGAAAGTTATGACACCGTCTTACCAATTTTCAAAACATTTGGTAAAACGTTTATGCTACACGGCTCAGCTGGAAAAGGGCAACATACTAAGATGGCGAATCAGTTAATGATTGCAGGCACAATGACCGGTTTGACTGAAATGCTCGTTTATGCAAATGCGACAGGATTAACTTTAGAAAAAGTTCTGGAAACAGTCGGTGGTGGTAGTGCTGCGAACTGGTCATTAAGTAATTATGGACCGCGTATTTTAAAAGAAGATTATACGCCAGGCTTTTTTGTTAAACATTTTATCAAAGATTTAAAGATTGCGTTAGATGAAGCAAAAAAACTTGACCTTCCATTGCCAGCGACGCAAAAAGCGACAGAATTATATGAAAGCCTTGCAGATAAAGGGTTTGAAAATGATGGCACACAGGCCTTAATTAAGCTTTGGTGGACAGATGGCAAGCAACCAACGAATAAAAATTAAAGAACAACAAAAAAATCAAAAAAAATGACGAAAAATCATGCAAGTTAGGCAATGTTTTGTTACAATGGTACAGAACTAGTTTGCAAAAGGAGGCCCACTGATGAAACATTCACAACTTGTGGCGATTATTAAGAGACTGGAAGCAATGATCGAAGCAGCAGATAATGAAGTACAAGTACGCCGCTTTGAACGTGAAGGCGTAGAGAAATGTATTGTAAGTTTTGATAAATCAACAGAAACATTTGAATTAACAGAATCTGATACGCACCAAAGCTATCAATTCGATAACATCGATATTGTAGCAATGGAAATTTACGACTTAATTCAATAATTAATCGTCCTACATTTTAATAAGGGAGTGGAGTAGAAGCACCAAAGCTTCTGGTTCACTCTCTTCTCGTATTATCCAGTCAAGTTGTAGCAATAGCTTAGTGGGAGTTTAAGAATTATATAACAAAAATCACTGGCACTTCTCAATCAGGGGAGTGCCAGTGATGCTTTTTAGTTGCACTTCTTTCCTTTTTCTGTGAAAATAGTTTGGGTATCAAAGTAATTGATCCTTTTTTTAAAAGCCTCGTCCCTTGAAAATGCGCCTTTTTTGAAATGTTTGAAGAATATTTCATTAAAAATATAGAAAATTCTCTTGCATTCTTTGCTTATTTACGATATAGTTTGAACATCAAATGTTTTGATAATCAAAGTATATGGATGGTGCACAGAATGGAACCTAATTTAGAAACAGTCAACGATTACTTAGTCAGTGTCTTTAATGACATCTTAACGATTGAAGAATCTGAATTGAAAAAATCACAATTTAATGATTTATCCATTACGGAGATGCACACAATCGAAGCAATTGGTATGTACAAGAAAAAAACGTCTTCAGAAGTAGCTAAGGAACTGTCAATTACCGTCGGAACACTTACTGTAGCGATTAACAACTTAGTTAAAAAAGGCTATGTTGAACGTTTGCGTAGTGAAGATGATCGACGTGTAGTAAAGCTTGGCTTAACTAAAAAAGGAAAATTACTTTTTAGAGTCCATCAGCATTTTCATCGTGAAATGGTTAAAAACATTTTGAAAGGCATGGAGCAAGAAGAAGAACAAGCGCTGTTAAGAGCACTAAAAAATCTTCATGATTTCTTGCAAGAATACAAATAAAAAGTGAGGATCCCCATGAAGAATTATGCACGAATTAGTTGTACAAGCCGTTATGTTCCAGAGAATTGTGTCACGAATCACCAACTGAGTGAAATGATGGATACCTCTGATGAATGGATACATTCGCGAACAGGCATTAGTGAACGTCGCATCGTTACGCAAGAAAATACGTCTGATTTATGTCATCAAGTCGCAAAACAGTTATTGGAAAAATCTGGAAAGCAAGCAAGTGAGATTGACTTTATTTTAGTTGCAACAGTGACACCAGATTTCAATATGCCTTCTGTTGCTTGCCAAGTGCAAGGCGCAATTGGCGCTACTGAGGCCTTTGCTTTTGACATCAGTGCAGCGTGTTCTGGTTTTGTCTATGCCTTAAGCATGGCAGAAAAACTAGTCTTAAGTGGTCGTTATCAAACAGGTCTAGTAATTGGTGGCGAAACATTTTCCAAAATGTTGGATTGGACCGATCGTTCCACAGCGGTGCTTTTCGGTGATGGGGCTGCCGGCGTCTTGATTGAAGCGGCTGAGACACCGCATTTTCTAGATGAAAAGTTACAAGCAGATGGACAACGGTGGGCGGCTTTAACGTCAGGCTACACGATCAACGAAAGTCCTTTTTATCAGGGGCATGAGCAGGCTAGTAAGACGCTACAGATGGAAGGACGTAGTATTTTTGATTTTGCGATTAAAGATGTTTCACAAAATATTTTATCCCTCGTGACGGACGAAACCGTGGATTATCTTCTACTACATCAAGCAAATGTGCGCATTATCGATAAAATTGCACGTAAGACGAAGATTTCCCGCGAGAAGTTTTTAACGAATATGGATAAATATGGCAATACCTCAGCTGCTAGCATTCCTATTTTGTTGGATGAAGCAGTTGAAAATGGGACCTTAATTTTAGGTTCCCAACAACGCGTGGTGCTAACAGGATTTGGCGGCGGCTTAACATGGGGCTCACTGCTCCTAACGCTGTAAAAAACTGTTCACATATAAATGAAGAAAATGACTATTTTGGAGGAATATACACATGGTATTTGAAAAAATTCAAGCAATTATCGTAGAAGAATTAGGAAAAGATGCTGAAGAGGTACAATTAACTACAAACATTCAAGAAGAATTAGATGCGGATAGCTTAGATTTATTCCAAATCATTAACGAAATCGAAGATGAATTTGATGTGAAAATCGAAACAGAAGATGGCATCCAAACCGTTCAAGATTTAGTAACATATGTAGAAAAACAACAAGCAAACTAATACATGAAAATAGGGGGCTGGGACATTTAATTGCTAAATGACCCAGTCCCTAAAAAAACAAGTAAATAAGCCGGAAAAATCCTTTTTTACTTGAATGAAGTGTACTTATCTTAGAACTAAAGGACGTATAAAATCAATGAATCAACAGTTATGTGAGTTGCTTGGAATCAATTATCCCATTTTTCAAGGCGGTATGGCTTGGGTAGCCGATGCTTCATTAGCAAGTGCCGTGTCAAACGCTGGTGGATTAGGGATTATTGCTGGCGGCAATGCCCCAAAAGAAGTCGTAAAAAAAGAAATTAAAAAAGTTAAAGAATTAACGGAGCAACCCTTTGGTGTCAATATCATGTTACTTTCACCTTTTGCCGATGAAATTGTCGATTTGGTTTGTGAAGAACAGGTTCCTGTCGTAACGACAGGTGCGGGCAATCCAGCCAAATACATGGCTCGTTTTAAAGAACATAACATTAAAGTAATCCCAGTAGTTCCTTCTGTTGCTTTAGCAAAAAGAATGGAAAAAATTGGTGCCGATGCTGTCATTTTTGAAGGAATGGAAGCTGGTGGACATATTGGCAAATTAACCACTATGAGTGGCTTACCGCAAATCGTTGACGCCGTGTCAATTCCTGTGATTGCAGCAGGTGGGATTGGTGATGGTCGTGGTATGGCTGCGGCCTTTATGTTAGGTGCTGAAGCAGTCCAGCTAGGTACACGCTTTTTAATTGCCAAAGAATGCAACGTTCATCCAGATTATAAACAGAAAGTTTTAAAGGCACGTGATTTAGATGCAGTAATTACCTGTCAACATTTTGGCCATCCAGTGCGTACTTTAAAAAATAAATTAACCGCTCAATATAATCAATTAGAAAAGCAAGAACTCCAAAAAGAAGTGCCTGATTTAGAAATGTTTGAAAAAATTGGTCAGGGCGCTTTGCGCAAAGCTGTCGTTGACGGGGATATGGATTACGGTTCCGTCATGGCGGGACAAATTGCTGGATTAATAAAAAAAGAAGAAACAGCCCAAGAAATCATTGATTCACTCATGTCTGAATGCAAAGCGATTGTACATAAGATGAATCAGCGTTGGGGCTAAGTGAATAATTTTAACAAAAAATGAGGTGTCGTATGAAAACAGCGATTTTATTTAGTGGACAAGGAGCCCAGTATCAAGGGATGGGTGAAGAATTATATCACCAAGAAACGATTGTTCGGGAAACCTTCGATGAAGCAAGTCATATCTTAGGTTATGAGATGGCAGAACTTTGTTTTACTGAAAATGAACGTTTAAATGAAACAGAATATACGCAACCTGCTATTTTAACAGTCAGTGTCGCATTTTACCGTCTTTTGCAACAAAAAGGACTAACGCCTGATGTCGTAGCGGGTTTAAGCTTAGGGGAATATAGCGCTTTGGTTGCCAGCGGGGCTTTGCGCTTTTCAGAAGCAGTGGCCTTGGTCCAAAAGCGCGGTCAGTACATGACAGAAGCAGCACCACAAGGAACTGGCAAAATGGTTGCTGTCATGAATGCTGAGCGTG
Source organism: Enterococcus sp. MSG3299 (assembly GCF_050555765.1). Taxonomy (NCBI): domain Bacteria; kingdom Bacillati; phylum Bacillota; class Bacilli; order Lactobacillales; family Enterococcaceae; genus Enterococcus; species Enterococcus sp. MSG3299. The sequence goes on along the minus strand of NZ_CP187869.1, from coordinate 2,308,761 downwards.
AAGTAATTGAGAAAGCCTGCCAAGAAGCCAGTGCTTTCGGAATTGTGGCTCCAGCAAATTATAATACACCACAACAAATCGTGATTGGTGGTGAGGTTGCTGCTGTTGATCAAGCGATGACACTTCTCAAAGAAGCTGGTGTGAAGCGAATGATTCCGTTAAATGTGAGTGGCCCTTTCCATACGGCACTGTTACAACCAGCATCAAAAAAATTGGCTCAGGATTTAGCAAAATTGAACTTTCAAACGATGCAAATTCCTGTCATTAGTAATACGACTGCCGAAATTATGCCCCAAGAGGCAATTCAAGCGTTATTGGAAAAGCAAGTCATGTCTGCGGTACGTTTTGAAGACAGTATCGAAACGATGAAGGCTATGAACGTGGGAACGATGATTGAAGTTGGTCCAGGGAAAACATTAACTGGTTTTGTTAAAAAAATTGACAAAACAATTGAAATGCACCGTGTGGAAGATGTTGCAACATTAACAGAAACGTTAACAGCACTTACTGGGAGGTAAAAAATGGAATTAACAGGGAAAAACGTATTTATTACTGGAAGCACTCGCGGGATTGGCAAAGCAGTTGCGTTGGCTTTTGCGAAAGAGGGCGCCAATATTGTTTTAAACGGTCGGAGTGAGATTACGCCAGAACAACGACAAGAAATTGAAGCCTTTGGGGTAAAATGTATTGGCCTTTCTGGAGATATTTCCGATTTTGATGCAGCAGGTGAGATGATTCAAGCAACCGTTGACCAATTAGGCTCGATTGATATTCTGGTGAATAACGCTGGGATTACGAATGATAAATTATTATTACGAATGACAAAAGAGGATTTTAATGCCTGTTTAGATATTAACTTGGTAGGAACTTTTAACATGACCCAGCAAGCGGTTAAACGTATGATGAAACAACGAAGTGGTCGGATTATTAATATGGCTAGCGTTTCTGGTTTAATGGGAAATGTTGGTCAAGCAAACTACGCTGCGAGTAAAGCCGGTGTCGTTGGTTTTACTAAATCGGTGGCACGAGAAGTTGCGCCGCGCGGTATTACCTGCAATGCGATTGCACCGGGGTTTATCCAAACAGAAATGACGGATGTTTTATCGGAAAAAGTTAAAACACAAATGAATGCGCAAATTCCCTTACAAACGTTTGGGCAAGTCGAAGATGTCGCAGCTACAGCGATATTCTTAGCTAAAAGTCCCTATATTACTGGGCAAGTCGTGAATGTTGATGGCGGCTTAGTCATGCACGGATAAACGAAAGGAGTCAAAAGGATGAATCGAGTAGTTATTACCGGTTACGGTGTCACCTCGCCGATTGGCAATGAACCTGAGACTTTTTTAGAAAGTTTGAAAACAGGGAAAAATGGTATCGGACCGATTAGTAAATTTGATGTTAGTGAAACAGGTGTCACCTTAGCAGCTGAAGTGAAAGACTTTCCAATGGAAAAATATTTTGTTAAAAAAGATGGCAAACGCATGGATAAGTTTTCGTTATTTGGCATTTATGCGGCCTTAGAAGCAATGGCTATGAGTGGCTTGGATACCAGTCAACTAGATGTGGATCGGTTTGGCGTCATGGTGGGTTCCGGGATTGGTGGTTTGGAAACAATTCAAAATCAAGTAATTCGGATGCACGACAAAGGACCTGAACGTGTGGCACCGTTATTTATTCCAATGGCGATTGGAAACATGGTGGCGGGAAATATTGCTTTACGTGTTGGTGCCAAAGGAATTTGTACTTCAACAGTGACGGCTTGTGCTAGTGCAACCCATTCAATTGGGGAAGCGTTCCGCAATATCAAACATGGCTACTCCGATGTCATTATTGCTGGTGGAGCAGAAGCGCCTATTACAGAAATCGGTATTTCAGGATTTGCTTCCTTGACCGCTTTAACAAAGGCGACTGACCCAGAAAAAGCCTCAATTCCCTTTGATAAAGAACGTAGTGGATTTGTGATGGGAGAAGGAGCGGGTGTCTTTATTTTAGAATCATTAGATCATGCTCTAGAACGAGGCGCAACTATTTTAGGTGAAGTGGTTGGCTATGGTGCTAATTGCGATGCCTATCATATGACATCACCAACACCAGATGGGAGCGGCGCAGCGAAAGCCATGGTACTAGCAATGGAAGAAGCTGGGATTTCTCCAGAAAAAATTGGCTATATTAACGCCCATGGAACAAGCACACAAGCCAATGACAGTGCAGAATCTAAAGCAATTGAATTGGCTTTAGGTGATGCCGCAAAAACGGCGTATGTAAGTAGTACGAAGAGTATGACGGGACATCTCTTAGGCGCCGCTGGTGGAATTGAAGGAATTGCTACCCTAAATGCTTTACAACATCAATTTATTCCGCCAACCATTAATGTGGAAAATCAAGATGAAGCAATTACGGTGAACGTTGTTTTAAACGAAAGCAAAGAGCATAAATTTGATTATGCTTTAAGTAACTCGCTAGGCTTTGGTGGCCACAATGCAGTTATTTGCTTAAAACGCTGGGAGGATTAACATGCAGTTAGAAGAAGTAAAAGCATTATTAACACAATTTGATCAATCAACTTTAACCGAATTCGATTTACGAGAAGGCTCGTTTGAATTATATATGAATAAAAATACAGTTTCTGGACGAAGTGCCGTAGAACCAGTGGCGCAACCACAAGAAACACCAGTAGCCGCTAGTGGTGTGTCAGTGCCTGTTGAAACAGTTTCTGTAGCTGAAGAAACGCCAACCAATACACCGACAGCCAATGAAAAGACAGAAGAAATTACGTCACCCATTGTAGGAATCGTTTATTTACAACCAGCACCAGATAAAGAGAACTTTGTCAAAGTAGGAGACACTGTTAAAACGGGTGACGTTGTGTGTATCGTTGAAGCGATGAAATTAATGAATGAAATTACGGCGACAGTTGACGGTGTGATTACTGAAATATTAGTCAACAATGAAGATGTGGTTGAATTTGGTCAGCCGCTATTCCGAGTTGCTAAAGGAGAATAAAACATGAAATTAACAATTACAGAAATTCAAGAAATTTTACCACATCGCTATCCCTTTTTATTATTAGATAGTGTTGAAGAAGTCATTCCCGGGGAACGCGTTGTAGCGAAAAAGAATGTAACGGTTAATGAGCAAGTTTTTCAAGGTCATTTTCCTGGGAATCCTGTTTTGCCAGGAGTTTTAATTATTGAATCGTTGGCTCAAGCAGGCGCCGTGGCATTACTTTCAATGCCTGAATTCAAAGGGAAAACGGCATACTTTGGTGGATTAGATAAAGCAAAATTTAGACAAAAGGTAACACCAGGCGACACATTAATTTTAGAGGTTGAACTTTTAAAAGTCCGCGCTTCTGCTGGAATGGGTAAAGGTGTGGCAAAAGTTAATGGAAAAAAAGTTGCCGAGGCTGAATTAACCTTTATGATTGGATAGGTGAAAAATGTTTTCGAAAGTATTAATCGCAAACCGCGGAGAAATCGCTGTTCGTATTATTCGTGCCTGTCGCGAATTAGGCGTTCAAACAGTTGCTGTTTACTCTGAAGCGGATCAAGAAGCGTTACACACACAGTTAGCAGATGAAGCTATTTGTATTGGACCGGCGAAAGCAACTGATTCTTATTTAAATGTTCAAGCTGTTTTAAGTGCAGCGATTGTTACCAATGCTGAAGCGATTCATCCAGGGTTTGGTTTCTTATCTGAAAATAGTCAATTTGCTTCAATGTGCGAAGAATGCAACATTACTTTTATAGGTCCTAAAGCAGAAACGATTGATGCAATGGGCAATAAAATAAACGCACGTCAACTGATGCAAAAAGCCAAGGTACCTGTTATTCCTGGGAGTGATGGCGTCATTGATTCTGTCGAAGAAGCGTTGACGATTGCTGAAGAAATTGGTTACCCAGTGATGTTAAAGGCAGCTGCTGGTGGTGGCGGAAAAGGAATCCGAAAAGTTCTTTCAAAAGAAGAGTTACCGAAACACTTTACTTCAGCACAGCAAGAAGCCAAAGCCGCATTTGGTAATGATGATATGTATTTAGAAAAAATTATTTATCCAGCACGTCATATCGAAGTGCAAATTTTAGGTGATCAATATGGGCATGTGATTCACTTAGGGGAACGTGATTGCTCACTACAAAGAAATAATCAAAAAGTGTTAGAAGAATCACCATCGATTGCTATTTCTGAAGAAAAGCGTCAGATGTTAGGCGAAACGGCCGTTCGAGCGGCACAAGCTGTGCATTATGAAAATGCCGGAACCATTGAATTTTTGATGGATCCAGCTGGCGACTTTTATTTCATGGAAATGAATACCCGCATCCAAGTCGAACATCCAGTTACGGAAATGGTAACAGGGATTGATTTAGTCAAAGCACAATTAGAAATTGCTTCGGGTGAACCTTTAGGCTATACCCAAGAGGATGTTATCATGACTGGGCATGCGATTGAGTGCCGAATTAACGCTGAAAATCCTGCCTTTAATTTTGCTCCTTCACCAGGTAAAATTCAAAATCTCTTGTTGCCTAGTGGTGGAATGGGCTTGCGTGTAGACAGCGCTATGTATTCAGGGTATTCAATTCCACCTTATTATGATTCAATGATTGCGAAAGTCATCGTACATGGTGAAAATCGTTTTGATGCCTTGATGAAAATGCAAAGGGCTTTAAATGAAATTGTAACAGAAGGTATTATTACGAATGCCGAATTCCAATTAGATTTAATTACACATGACAATGTTTTGACAGGTGACTATGACACAAGCTTTTTACAAGAAACATTTCTACCAAATTGGGAGCCAGAAAGCAATCATTAAAGAAAGAACGCCGCAAGAGCTGTGCTCTTGCCGCTAAAATACGAGGAGTAAGCAAATGGCATTATTTAAAAAGAAAAATTACATTCGCATTAATCCAAATCGTGCTGATGCAAATGATGCATCAAAGAAGCCTTCTGTTCCAGATAATATGTGGGCAAAATGCCCTTCTTGTAAGCGAACACTGTATACAAAAGAAATGGGTGCAGAAAAAATCTGTCCGCATTGTGGCTATAGTTTTCGGATTGGTGCATGGGAACGATTAGCGATAACCGTTGATGAAAAAAGTTTCCACAATTGGGACAGTGAATTAGTGACAAAAGATCCACTAAATTTTCCTGGTTATCTTGAAAAAATTGAAAAAATGCAAGAAAAAACTGGGCTAGATGAAGCTGTCTTAACGGGAGAAGCAACAATTGAAGGACAAGCTGTTGCAATTGGAATCATGGACGCTAATTTTATCATGGGCAGTATGGGAACGATTGTTGGTGAAAAAATCACACGCTTGTTTGAGCGGGCGACGGAAAAGCATTTACCAGTAGTGATTTTCACTGCATCTGGTGGTGCCCGTATGCAAGAAGGAATTTTTTCATTGATGCAAATGGCGAAAATTTCGGCCGCTTTGCAACGGCATAACAAAGCAGGGCTGCTGTATCTTACGGTATTGACTGATCCAACGACTGGCGGTGTTACCGCAAGTTTTGCGATGGATGGCGATATTATTTTGGCAGAGCCTCAGAGTTTAATCGGTTTTGCTGGCCGCCGTGTAATTGAACAAACGATTCGTCAAGAGTTGCCAGATGATTTTCAAAAGGCCGAGTTTCTTTTAGAACATGGTTTTGTAGATCAGATTGTGCCAAGAAATCTTTTGCGTCAACGATTGAGCGACTTGTTACGTTTACATTCTTTGGAAGGGTGGCGCTAACATGGAAAAGAAAACAGCCAATGATGTTGTTACCTTGGCAAGAGCCCAAGATCGTTTGACAACTTTAGAATATATAGAAGCAATTTTTGAGGACTTTTTAGAATTTCATGGGGATCGTTACTTTGCCGATGATTTAGCTGTAGTCGGTGGTGTTGCTACTTTGCAAGGTAAACCAGTTACAGTGGTAGGTATCCAAAAAGGCCGAAATCTACCAGAAAATATTGAACGTAATTTTGGTTCACCTAATCCTGAAGGGTATCGCAAAGCGTTACGTTTAATGAAACAAGCGGAAAAATTTAACCGCCCAGTCATTACCTTTGTGAACACTGCTGGTGCCTATTGTGGAATTGGTGCCGAAGAGCGAGGAGAAGGGGAAGCCATTGCGCAAAACTTGTTAGAAATGTCTGATTTGAAAGTGCCAATCATCTCAGTCATCATTGGTGAGGGCGGCAGTGGCGGTGCTTTAGCTTTAGCAGTCGCAGATGAAGTTTGGATGTTGGAACACACGATTTATGCGGTTCTTTCGCCAGAAGGTTTCGCCTCTATTTTGTGGAAAGATGGCAGTCGTGCGAAAGAAGCAGCAGAATTGATGAAAATCACAGCGACAGAGCTGAAGGAATTAGCTATTGTAGATAAAGTAATTCCAGAAGTTATGAACGGTCAGCCTCTGGAACAAGCAAAAATTAATCGCATGTTACAAAAAGCGTTCATTTCAAAATTAACTGAATTAGCTAAATTAGATACGGAAACGTTACTAGAAAAAAGATACCAACGTTTTCGCAAATATTAGAAGTTACTACTCATCAACGAACTTTTCAGGGGTTGATGGGTGGCTTTTTTTATTTTTTTCTTTTATTTTACTTGTTCTTTTACAAGGAACGACCGTCCTTTATAGAAATTTTCAGTAAAATGCAGTATAATACAATAGGTAGAGACTGAAGCATAATTGTTTAGTTATGTTTCAGTCTCTTAAAATCGAAGAAACTACATAGTGTCAGTGAGAGGAGTCACGATGTTTTCAAAATATAAACCGACATGGATGATTGATGCGATTTATAAAATTACCCCCGCACAATTAAAAAAACTAGGGATTAAGGCAGTACTAACTGACTTAGATAATACGTTAATTGCTTGGAATAATCCCGATGGAACAGAAGAATTAAAAACTTGGTTATTAGAAATGAAAAATGCAGGAATTACTGTCCTCGTTGTTTCAAACAACAAAGACAGCCGGATTAAACGCGTTGTTGAAAAGTTTGACTTAGATTATGTAGCACGTGCCTTGAAACCAACCGCACGTGGCTTCAAATTAGCAGAAAAAAAATTAGGCTTGAAGCCATCTGAAATGTTAATGGTCGGCGATCAGATTATGACAGATATTCGGGGAGCTAACGCAGCGGGTATACGCAATGTTTTAGTTCAACCGATTGTCGATACAGATGGCTGGAATACTAGAATCAATCGGTTCTTTGAACGGAAAATTATGAAATACTTATCAAAAAAACATCCAGAAATGACATGGAGAGGCGGATTAGAATGACAGAGGCAGTTCATTGTATTGGCTGTGGTGCGATTATCCAAACGGAAAATCCTCATGAATTAGGCTATACACCAAAAACAGCTTTCGAAAAAGGAATGGAAACAGGGGAAGTTTATTGCCAACGTTGTTTTCGCTTAAGACATTATAATGACATTCAAGATGTCCAATTAACCGACGATGACTTTTTACGTTTATTGAATGGTTTAGGAACAGAAGATGCACTGATTGTGAACGTAGTGGATATTTTTGACTTTAATGGCTCTCTTATTCCAGGACTACATCGTTTTATCGGAGATAATCCTGTGTTGTTAGTTGGCAATAAAGTGGATATTTTGCCTAAATCATTAAAAAAACCTAAAATGGTTCAATGGATGAGAGAACGGGCCCATGAAGCAGGATTACGCCCTGTTGATGTTTTACTAACAAGTGGCAAGAAACCACAAGAAATGCAAGAGTTATTAGATACAATCGAAAAATATCGTGAAGGCCGAGACGTTTATGTCGTAGGTGTGACCAATGTTGGAAAATCAACATTAATCAATCAAATCATTCAACAAACAGTGGGTGTTCAAGATGTGATTACGACATCACAATTTCCTGGAACAACGCTAGATAAAATTGAAATTCCATTAGACGATGGCCACTTCTTAATCGATACGCCCGGAATTATTCACCGTCATCAAATGGCACATTACCTAGGTAAAAAAGACTTGAAAATTATTGCACCGCAAAAAGAAATCAAACCGAAAGTTTACCAATTAAATGCTGAACAAACCTTGTTTTTAGGTGGCTTGGCTCGCTTTGATTATGTCCAAGGTGCTAAAAGTTCCTTCATTGCCTACGTTTCCAATGACTTAAATTTACACCGAACAAAAACAGCAACCGCCGATGCTTTTTATGAAAAACATGTTGGTGGCTTATTGCAGCCCCCACGTGCCGATGAAGTCGCTGAGTTTCCTGAATTAGTGCGCTTTGAATTTTCCGTGAAAGAAAAAACGGATATTGTGTTTGCTGGTCTAGGTTGGATTACTGTCACAGAACCTGGTGTAGTCGCTGGTTGGGCGCCTAAAGGTGTCGATGTTTTACGTAGAAAAGCATTAATTTAAATTTTAGAGAGAAGGCAAACAATTTGAAACTTAGAGGAAAACAAAAACGTTATTTACGTAGTCAGGCACATCATTTACAACCTATTTTTCAAGTAGGCAAAGGTGGTTTGAATGACGCAATGATTACACAAATTGATGAAGCGTTGGAAAAACGTGAATTGATTAAAATCACGTTATTACAAAATACAGATGAAGTAGCAGAAGAGGTTGCAGAAGAACTAACAGCAGCCATTCATTGCGATGTGGTACAAATTATTGGTCGCGTGTTGGTCTTATTCAAGCCATCAAGTAAAGAAAAATATCAAAAAATTTCAGCAGCAGTCAAAGAGATTTAATATTGGAGGGATGAACAATGGGAGAAAAAAGACAAGCGCGTCAAGGAGCGGACGTTCTCTTGCAAGAGGAACCGTTACGTTTTCAAACAAGAAAGCAAGTCGGCTTGTTAGGTGGTAATTTTAATCCCGTTCATTTAGCACATCTTGTCATGGCCGATCAAGTTCAAAATCAACTAGGTTTGGACAAAGTTTACTTAATGCCTACGTACTTACCACCACATGTAGACGAAAAGAAAACAATTAGCAGTGAACATCGGTTAGCGATGTTAGAACTAGCAGTGGCTGATAATCCCTGCTTAGATATTGAGCCAATTGAATTAATTCGCAAAGGCAAAAGTTACACATATGATACGATGAAAGCTTTAAAAGAAGCCAATCCAGATACTGATTATTATTTTATAATTGGTGGAGATATGGTGGAATACTTGCCCAAATGGCATCGGATTGATGACTTACTCCATTTAGTTCAATTTGTCGGCATTCGGCGTCCTAATTATCCAACGGAATCTACCTATCCAATTATTTGGGTCGATGTTCCGCAGATGGCGATTAGTTCCACTTTGATTAGACAAAAAGTCAAAAGTGGTTGCTCAACACGCTATCTTCTTCCAGAGAATGTGATAAACTATATTCAAGAGAAGGGACTGTATCAAGATGAGCTGGATAACAAATTATGATGCTGCACAACGTGAATTATTAATGCAAAAAGTTCAAATGCAAATGAGTGAACGTCGCTTTCGCCATGTGTTAGGAGTCGAGGAAACAGCTGTGGCCTTGGCAGCGAAATATGGTGCCGATGAAGCCAAAGCAAGTATTGCTGCTTTGACGCATGATTACGCCAAAGAACGTCCAAACGATGAATTCGAGTTGATTATTCGCCGAGATGGTTTTGATTTGGCTTTATTAAACTATGGCAATGAAATTTGGCATGGCTTAGTTGGGGCGGATATTGTTCAACGGGAATTAGCCATTTATGACGAAGAAATCTTGCAGGCAATTCGTGTGCATACAACTGGGGCTGCTAAGATGAGCTTGCTAGATAAAATTATTTATGTCGCAGATTACATTGAACCAGGACGTGATTTTCCAGGTGTGAAAGAAGCCCGTGAAATTGCCCTTGTTGACTTAGATGCAGCGGTTGCTTATGAGACGAAACATACCTTGTTACATTTGATTGAACAAGAACATAAAATTTATCCAAAAACGTTAGAGACCTACAATCAATGGGTCGTTAATCAAAAATAAAAGAAGAAAGAATTACTAGGAGGGAACTATCATAGATAGCCAGAAAATTTTAGAAATTGCTGTCAAAGCAGCAGATTCAAAACGAGCAGAAGAAATTGTCGCATTAGACGTAAGAGAGATTTCATTATTAGCAGATTATTTTTTAATTTGCCAAGCCAATAGTGAACGTCAAATCAATGCGATTGTTGATGAAATTAACGAACAAGAAGCCAAAAATCAAGTAGAAGTCAAACGTGTGGAAGGTAAAGAAGGCGGAAAATGGATTTTAATCGATTTAGGCGATGTTATTGTCCATGTATTCCAATCTTCAGAACGTGCCTTTTACAACTTAGAAAAATTATGGTCAGATGCCCCAATGGTTGATCTAAGCGCTTGGGTCGACTAAAATGGCCTATGAAACGTTTGCTTTCGTCTATGACGAAGTGATGGACGAAAGCCTATACCAAAAATGGTTGGATTTTTCCAATCGTCATCTCCCACAAGGAACCCAACAAATTCTTGAAATGGCTTGTGGTACAGGCGCTTTAGCAGTTGATTTCGCGAAAAGTGGTTACGATGTGACGGCCTTAGACTTATCAGAAGAAATGTTGATGATTGCTAGTGAACGGGCCTTTGAAGAAGAAGTGCCAGTTCAATTTGTTCAGGGAAATATGCTAGATTTATCTGAAGTGGGACAATACCAAGCCATCACTTGTTTTTCTGATTCACTGTGCTATATGGCTAATCGCCAAGAAGTACAACAAGTGTTCGATGAAGTTTATCAAGCGTTAGAAGAGGAAGGAACGTTCATTTTTGATGTTCATTCTACTTACAAAATTGATTCAGTTTTTCCAGAATATAGCTATCATTATCAAACAGAAGAATTTGCTTTTCTATGGGATAGTTACGCTGGTGAAAAAGAACACAGCATCGAACATTTCTTAACATTTTTTGTGAAAGAACAGGAAACAGATGAGCACTTTGTTCGGTATGATGAATTGCATCAAGAACGAACCTATTCGTTAGATAACTATTTACGAATGTTAGAAAGTGCTGGTTTCATGAACGTCAAAGTTTATGCAGACTTTACAGATGAAGCACCAACTGAAACAAGTGAACGCTGGTTCTTTGTTTGTCAAAGAGATTAATAAGATTTGGCTTATGAGCTTGGGACAGCGCTTAAAAACGTTTGTCTCTTTGCTGATAAGTCCATTTTTTTATAACGGAGGTGGCTAGAGTGAAAGCCTGTGGCATTATCGTGGAATATAATCCCTTTCATAATGGACATCGCTATCATGCCCAACAAGCTCGCCAACAAAGCGGAGCTGAAGTAGTGATTGCTATAATGAGTGGAAATTTTTTACAAAGAGGAGAACCAGCCTTACTAGATAAGTGGTCCAGAGCAGAAGAAGCTTTGCAAAATGGTGTGGATTTAGTCATTGAATTGCCGACAGCTTGGTCGGTACAGTCTGCGGATTACTTTGCCAAAGGCGGTATAAAGTTATTGCAGGCGTTGCAATGTGAGAGCTTATGTTTTGGAACAGATAGTACAAGCGCAATTGATTATGCGGCTTTCGGTCAGTTTGTCCAAGAAAATCAATCCTTAATTGATCAAACGTTCCACGCATTGACAGACAAACAATTGAGTTATCCACAAAAAATGACTGCTGTTTTTCGTCAAGTATATCCTGAAAGCAGGTTCGATTTTTCTTCGCCTAATCATATTTTGGGGATGAGTTATGCAAAGGAAAATGCCACGTATCCAACCCCGATGACGCTCTACCCAATTGCTAGAAAACAAGCGGGCTTTCATGATGCAACGATTTCTGGGAAAGTTGCTAGCGCCACGGCGATTAGGCAAAGTGTTTTTCAACAAGAAATAACGCAAGTGCTGCCAACGATTCCTTCTATAACCGCACAACATTTACAAACACAGACAATGATTTCATGGGAAAATTATTGGCCCTTCCTAAAGTATAAAATTGTTCAATCCTCGTTAGAAGAGTTACAAGCCATTTACCAAGTGACGGAAGGACTTGAATATCGACTAAAAGATCAAATCCAAGCAGCAGGTTCTTTTCACGAATTAATGGAACGTATGAAAACGAAGCGTTATACTTGGACAAGATTGCAACGATTAGCAACCTATATATTGTTAAATATGACCAAAGAAGAAGTTGAAACTGTTTGGCAAAACAGTTATCTCCATGTGCTAGGATTTACGCCAAAGGGACAAGCTTATCTAAAAGAAACCAAAGCACAAATTCAATTGCCGGTAATTTCCAAGGTATCTAAAGAAAACCGCGCAATGCTTTCGTTAGATATTCGCGCCAATCAACTATACCAGATGGGAGATTCTTCTTTAAAAGAACAAAATTTTGGTCGGTTTCCCTTACGATTTTCGCCAGATACCTAAAAAATACTTAACAAAAATCAGTTTCCCCAGTATAATAAACAAGGGATAAGATACTAACAACAAATCAGAGAAAGCGAAGTGAGAATATGGGCCGTAAATGGGCAAATATTAAAGAGAAAAAAGCTGCCAAAGACGCAAACAATAGCCGTGTTTATGCAAAATTCGGGATTGAAATTTACGTAGCAGCGAAGTCAGGAGACCCTGATCCTCATGCAAACCAAAAATTACGGTTTGTAATCGAACGCGCCAAAACATACAATGTACCAAAACATATTATTGATCGCGCTATTGAAAAAGCAAAAGGTTCAGCAGATGAACAATATTCTGAATTACGCTATGAAGGATTTGGGCCAAATGGTTCAATGGTCATTGTTGATGCTTTAACGAACAACGTGAACCGAACAGCAGCAGATGTACGGGCCGCATTTGGTAAAAACGGCGGAAACATGGGTGTCAGCGGTGCTGTTTCCTACATGTTTGATAATACAGGTATCATTGGCTTTGCTGGTGACGATGCGGATGAAATTTTAGAATACTTAATGGAAAAAGACATTGATGTTCGCGATGTTGTTGAAGAAGACGGTCAAATTATCGTTTACACAGAACCAGAAGATTTCCACCATGCACAAGAAGCGTTAAAAGAAAAAGGCATTGAAGAATTCACGGTTACTGAGTTAGAAATGGTTCCACAAAACGAAGTAACATTAGAAGGCGACGATTTAGCGAACTTTGAAAAAATGTTAGACGTTTTAGAAGATTTAGAAGATGTTCAAAAAGTTCATCATAATGTAGATTTACCTGAATAATCCATTTGTTCGTTTGTTTTAAGATTTAGAAAGTGAGCCATCGGTCATTTTGACTGATGGCTCACTTTTTTTCATATAATACATAGAAAAAAGAAAGTTGATTGATAGGTCCATGTGACACAAAGCATTCAATGACAGGTTCAACTTTTGTCTGTTCCATAAATATTTGTCTAAACAGTTGAATTAATAGTACAATAGTCTAGTAAGATAGATCATTGAACGGGGTGAATAGGCGTGAAAAAGGGAATGTTAGCGTTTTTTGTCGGGCTAGCGGTTTTATCATTAACTGCTTGTCGGGAACCAAAAGAAAAGAAAGTAACCGCTTCAACGGAGGCATCCTCTAAAGTTGAAGAGACGAATGAAAAAACCAGTGAAACAATTGATAAGACAAACGAACAAGCGAGCAGCAGTGTCGAGTCTAACGAATCAGTGAAAAATGAAGAGCTGACAGCTGATGAAGACAACAGTCAGCTAACTGTAGCTGATTTAGATACTACAGCGATTAATGCTGGCGATTTTACTACTTTAGTTGGAACATGGAAAAATGGTAAAGGAGAGAGTTTGATCATTCATCCTGATGGTAGTACAAATACTGGAGGAATGATTACGAAGGATTCACCTACTGATGAGTCGCGACCAATTACAAGCTTAAGTATTAGGTGGGGGCCTACTGGTGCTGCGTTATTATTATATAAAATTGGTGTTGAAAATCCTAACGGCGACCAATCGGATAAGACGAAACCGCGATTGTTAATTACTCAAGATAGTGGAAATTATCCTGCGGAAGAGTATTACTATCGTTCTTCTGAAGAGGAAAATCAAGACCAAAATGAAGAGGCAAAAATCATCGATACACAAGAAAAAGCAGAGACATATATTAGAAAGACACTGACTGATGCAGAAAATAATGATACGAACCTTGGATTTTTGGGTATGAATGGAAATGACTTCTTTTTTAGAGCCCAATCGAAACAGATGGTTGCAAATGGAGGGACAGGGACTGTCGGTTTTTACAGAGTATCACCACAAGGAGCAGTCAGAATAACGGATGCACGAGGCAACTAAAGATAGTCTAGTGGCAATCTATTTAATTCCTATAAAAGTAGCAAAATAAGAATGAAATGATCACAAAATCTTCACATTTAGTTTGTAAGATATAAGCATATCAACAAACAACCTTAACAACACAAAACACTTTTTCATTTTTAACTCCTTTCCCGTCCTTACCCAAAGGGCGGGTCTTTTTTTGTGTAAAACTATTCGCTCAAGATACCAAAAAGCCAGCTTGTAGTAAGCTGGCTTTTAACTCTTTACATGTTGGCGCTTGTAGACACGAGATAATAATTAAGGTGTTGGAACAGTTGGTGAATAGTTCGTTTTTCGACCATAAAGTTCTTGTGTCGCCGCCGAGATATACGCAGATGAATCTTTTCCTGGGAGGTTATACATTAGATAAATACCATATTGCTCCGCTTTTGTACGTTTAGCATATTGCGCAGCTAGATTTTGATTGACACCAACTTCAACGGCAGAAGCACCTAAACGAGAAGCAGGCATCCCCGCAATTTGTGGCGGATTCCAGGTACTATAATAAGGGTTCCAAGCATAATCAATTAAAGAACTCATTTGAGGATTAGCTGAAGAGTTCGCAGCCGCTGGTCCAATATTATAAAAAGTAATTAATTTATCATTGCCTAAGCGATTTCTTAAGGCTTGAAGTAACCAAATGAACGAAGAATTATTTGGTTGAGGCGTCCCATTTTTTCCGTATTCAGCATACTCATCATCAAAATCAATACCATCTAAATGATACGTATTAACGACTTGTTCTAATTGAGCTGCAAAGGCATCCGCACTTTCGTAAGTTGGGAAGTTAGCAAAGCCAGCGCCTTCATGGTTGCCTAAAATAGACAATAGGACTTTAGTGCCGCGTGCTTGAACTGGACGAATTTGTGTTTCAGCTTCGTTTAAAGTTTGTTGGACCCGTTCATTTAGATATAAGTAAGGTTTTTTATTGACCGTATCATAATTAATATTGGCTGCAAAAATAATCCCCATATCAAAAGCAGGTTGATTGGTTCCGGCTAAAGTATATTTTCCCACATTGTTAAAATCGTGGTTGTTTACTTCTACATACATGACTGTTTTAGGTGTAACAGTTGATGCTGCTTGTACTTCAAATGCAGGTAGTGCAAACAATAACCCACCGACTAAAAGTATCAAACTTAAAAAAGTTGAAATAATCCCTGTTTTCTTGTTAAAAAAATGAGTGCTCAATTGATGCCCCATAACTTTCTCCTCCTATAAAATAAATATTATTTGTAAGCGCTAACAAAGATATGTTATCATTTTTATAATTTAAACACAAGAAGAAGAGAACAAAAGTGAGCAAATCCACAGAATATAAAAGCGTCCTTCGCAAAATGGTCTTGCGAAGGACGCTCTTTTACCAATCAAAGAGTAAGGCATAGCCTAAAGAAAGCAGCTCTCGACCAAAATTTTTGATATCTTTTGGAAAAGAAGAAGCCGCAGTGATGCCTGAAACATTTGAGATGCCTGCTCGCTTGGCTAAAAGTTGCGAGCGATACATGTGAAAGTCACTAGTAACAATCACTAGCCGTTTAAAAGAAAGGAGTTTTTGTGAATTGAAAATATTTTCTTTGGTGCGTGTGGCACGATTTTCTAAGAGAATCTGTTTTTCTGGAACACCTTTATTTAGCAAGTATTGTTTCATAACCGCGGCTTCCGTAGCCGGCTCATCTGCTCCTTGCCCTCCGCTAACAATAACGGGTGTCTCGGGGTGTTGTTTAATATAGGGGATAGCCACATCTAACCGAGCTTGCAAAACACGGCTGGGCAGTGCGGTTTCTTTAGACGTCCCTAAAACACGGGCCCCTAAAATTAAAATAGCATCTGGTTTATCGGTGGGTTGCGTATTTTTGCCAGTAAAAATAAGTAGACCTAAAATCAAAAGAATACAAAAGCCAAAACTGACAATGGATAAACTTGTTATTTTTAACCAATGCATGAAACATCCCTCCTTGTAATGTTAGTGTATACGAAGTACCATAGAAAAAGCGATAGAAAACAAAAGACTTATAAAAAAATCTATGTTTTAATAGAAACTTTTGAAGAGAGGGAGCGAATGCATGCGTACAGAAGAAGAAATGTTTCAACTTATTATGGATGTAGCAAAACAAGAAGAACACATTCGAGCCATGGGAATGGTGGGTTCTCGCACGAATGTGAAAGCGCCAAAAGATAGTTTTCAAGATTTCGACATTGTTTATATTGTAGAACCATGTGCTGAGTTTTTTGAAACAGCAACGTGGACAGCAAAATTTGGTCAACCATTAATTATGCAACGTCCCAAGGAAATGACCTTATTTCCCACAGAACCGAAGACGCGGGAAACATTTTTAATGTTATTTGAAGATGGCCAACGTATCGATTTAACATTGTGTCCTCTCGCAGAAAAAGACAATTGGCATGAAGGCGATTCTTTAGCAATTATCTTGTTAGACAAAGATGAAAATTTGCCGCCTTTACCTGTAGCATCTGATAAAAATTATACAGTAACAGTTCCGAATCAGCAGCAGTTTAACGATTGTTGCAATGAATTTTGGTGGGTTAGTACGTATGTAGTTAAGGGGCTTTGTCGGAATGAACTATTTTACGCTGTCACACATCTCTATGAATATTGTCAGCAGGAACTGTTGCGCTTGCTTTCTTGGCAAGCGGCTTGGCAGGAACCGGAGCCAATTTCTGTTGGGAAACAATTTAAGTATCTGAAAAATTATGTCACTCCTGACACGATGGATCAATTAGCATCATTGCTGGATTTTTCTAGTAAAGAAGCTTGTTGGAACAGCTTAATAAAGACACAAGCCTTTTTTGACGTCGTCGCTCAGGATTTTGCTAAAATGGCCCAGTTTACGTATCATTTACAAGAAGCAAAAAAAGTCACAGAGTATACAAATTCTTTAAGATTAAAGGATTTACAAGGAAAATAAGCTGAAAACAACGTAAAAATAGTGTATAATTGAAAAAATTAATCTGCGAGAGAAAGGGAAGTTTTTTTGATTGTAGATCACCGCAGTTGTTTGTTGCCTAGATTCTAAGAAATAAACCTAAAATTATTGATATAAAGGATGAACAAATGAAAAAAGAAGAAATGCAAATGCGTAATACACGTCGCCAAAAAACAGGAAAAAATAGTAAAAAGAAAGTAATTATTACTTCTTTGGTTGGACTAGCTCTGGTTGCTGGGGGCAGTTATGTTTATTTTCAAAGTCACTTTTTACCAACCACAAAAGTAAATGGAGTTTCTGTAGGCTGGTTAAATGTAAATGCTGCAGAAGAAAAATTAGCGCAAGTTAATCAAACCGAAGAAGTTGTGGTTCAAACTGGGACAAAAGAAGAAAAAATTCAACTTCCTAAAAAATACCAATTGGATCAAAAATTTTTAAAAGACCATTTACACAGTAGCAAGGTGAAGCTACCGTTAAACGAGGCATTCAAAAAAGAACTAGAAGCCAAATTAGCGACTTTAAGTTTTCCAGAGGGGAAACCAAGCAAAAATGCGAGTATCCGTCGAGGAAATGGCACTTTTGAAATTGTTCCTGAAGAACAAGGCACAGTAGTGGACACACAGCGCTTAAATCAGCAGATTATTGCGGATGTTGAAGCGGGAAAAGGCAACTATCAATACAATGCCAAAGATTTTTATAAAGCCCCTGAAATTACAAAAGAGGATCAAACGTTAAAGGCAACATTGACAACGCTCAATAACAAGTTAAATAAAACAATTACAGTTGATATTAATGGTGAAAAAGTAGCCTTTGATAAAACACAAATTCAAAACGTGCTGAATGATGATGGCACAATCAACAAAGAAAAACTAACTACTTGGGTGACACAATTAGAAACAACATATGGTTCTGCTAATCAACCAGTTTTATTTACAGATGTTCACGGCACGACACGTCGTTTTAAAAACAACGGAAGTTATGGCTGGTCGATTGATGGGGCCAAAACGCAAGAACTACTAGTAAACGCGCTGAATAGCCAAGAACCAACGAATGCAATCACTGCTCCGTTGGTTGGCGATACCAAAGAAAATAGTAAAATAGCCAATAATTACATTGAAATTGATTTAAAAGATCAAAAAATGTATTGTTTCATTGATGGCAAAAAAATAGTCACCACAGATGTCATTACTGGCAGATATAACAAAGGAACCGCAACAGTACCAGGATTCCATACAATTTTATATCGGACAACCGATGTGAATTTAGAAGGTCAAATGCTTGATGGTTCTCGATACAGTGTGCCAGTAAAATATTGGATGCCGTTATTAAGTCAAGGGGGCGTTGTCACACAAATTGGGATTCATGACTCCGACCATAAATTGGATAAGTACGGCGATAAAGAAGCCTTTAAAACCGATGCTGGTAGTAATGGCTGTATCAATACGCCAGGAACAGAAGTTTCAAAAATCTTTGATGTATCCTATGACGGAATGCCGGTAATTATTTACGGACATATCTATGATGATGCACCAGGTGAATTTGATAAACCTGTAGATTACGGCGAAGAAGTATAAAAAGAGATATTAGGCAAGACCGTACTTTGGTCCAGCTGTGTATCTGAAAAGTAAAAATTGGAGACGTCAACCGTAACGACTGACGTCTCCAATTTTTTATTGACAAGCGTCATAACCCGCTCTATGATACAAACAGAACAAGCAATTTAAATTGGGGGAACGAAGATGCCATTTGTACATGTAGAATTAATTGAAGGCCGCACAGAAGAACAGTTAACTAATATGGTCAAAGATATTACAGAAGCTGTGTCAAAAAACGCTGGTGCACCAAAAGAGAATATCCATGTGATTGTCAATGAATTGAAAAAAGACCGCTATGCACAAGGCGGCGAATGGAAAAAATAAGTTTTCAGAGAATTTCTGTTGAATCACTTGCTTTTTCTGAAAATAAGTGGTTAAATAAGTGCATAAATGATTGATGAGAAAGACAACTGAACTTGCCCGCGATCTATTAGAGAGGAAAATCTTGGCTGAAAATTTTCCAGATTGGCACAAGGGATGACCACTTTCGAAACCTTTGTTGAAACAAAGGCGGTCGCACCGTTAACACGCTAGAGGAACACAGATTATTTGTGTTCAAAATTAGGTGGAACCACGATATTTTCGTCCTAGTATTCGTTAGAATACTAGGACTTTTTGTTTTTTAACAAGGGGAACAGGTGGCTGTTTCGTTTCATTGTGAAAAACAGGAACACAATGAAACGCTTCAAATCAAAAAAATTAAAAGGAGAGAATTTTATTATGTCTATTCACATTACTTTTCCAGATGGCGCTGTTAAACCGTTTGATTCTGGGGTTACAACATTTGATGTTGCTAAAAGCATTAGCAACAGTTTAGCCAAAAAAGCTTTAGCTGGTAAATTCAATGGTGTTTTAATCGATTTAGATCGTCCTATCGTAGAAGATGGTTCGCTTGAAATCGTGACACCTGATCATGAAGATGCTTTAGGAATTTTACGTCATTCATCAGCTCATTTAATGGCTAATGCCTTACGCCGTCTTTTCCCTAACATTAAATTTGGCGTAGGTCCTGCGATTGATTCTGGGTTCTATTATGATACAGATAATGGAGAATCCCCTGTGACAGCGGAAGATTTACCTGCAATTGAAGCCGAAATGATGAAAATTGTGAAGGAAAATAACCCAATCGTTCGTAAAGAAATCTCACGTGCAGAAGCGTTAGAATTATTTGCTGATGATCCTTACAAAGTTGAATTAATTACAGATTTGCCAGAAGATGAAATCATCACTGTCTATGATCAAGGCGATTTTGTCGATTTATGTCGTGGCGTTCACGTCCCTTCGACAGGACGGATTCAAGTCTTTAAACTACTTTCAGTGGCTGGTGCTTATTGGCGCGGAAACTCTGACAATCACATGATGCAACGGATTTATGGCACTGCCTTTTTCGATAAAAAAGATTTAAAAGAATTTATCAAAATGCGCGAGGAAGCCAAAGAACGTGACCACCGTAAATTAGGAAAAGAATTAGATTTATTTATGGTTTCACAAGAAGTTGGTTCAGGGTTACCTTTCTGGTTACCAAAAGGCGCAACCATTCGTCGTACAATTGAACGTTATATTGTGGACAAAGAAATTAGCTTAGGTTACCAACATGTGTATACACCAATTATGGCAGATGTGGAATTATACAAAACATCTGGTCACTGGGATCATTACCATGAAGATATGTTCCCACCAATGGATATGGGTGATGGCGAAATGCTGGTATTACGTCCAATGAACTGTCCACACCATATGATGGTTTATAAAAATGACATTCATAGTTACCGCGAATTGCCAATTCGAATCGCTGAATTAGGGATGATGCACCGCTATGAAAAATCTGGCGCATTATCAGGGTTACAACGTGTTCGTGAAATGACTTTAAACGATGGCCATACTTTTGTTCGTCCTGACCAAATTAAAGACGAATTTAAACGTACTTTGGAGTTAATGGTGGCAGTCTATGCTGACTTTAACATTACAGATTATCGTTTCCGCTTAAGCTATCGTGATCCAAATAATACAGACAAATATTTTGATGATGATGCGATGTGGGAAAAAGCGCAAGCGATGTTAAAAGCTGCCATGGATGAATTAGAATTAGATTACTTTGAAGCAGAAGGCGAAGCTGCCTTTTACGGTCCGAAGTTAGATGTTCAAGTAAAAACAGCTTTAGGAATGGAAGAAACATTATCAACCATCCAATTAGACTTCTTATTACCAGAACGTTTTGACTTAACTTATGTTGGCGAAGATGGTGAAAATACACATCGCCCAGTTGTTATCCACCGTGGTATTGTCTCAACAATGGAACGATTTGTGGCTTACTTAACAGAAGTTTACAAAGGCGCTTTCCCTACTTGGTTAGCACCAATTCAAGCAACTATTATCCCAGTTTCTGTAGAAGCGCATTCTGAGTATGCTTATGAAATCAAAGAACGTTTACAAGCACAAGGCTTACGTGTTGAAGTCGATGATCGTAACGAAAAAATGGGCTACAAAATTCGGGCCTCTCAAACCCAAAAAGTACCTTATCAATTAGTGGTCGGGGACAAAGAAATGGAAGACGCAACGGTGAACGTCCGTCGTTATGGAAGCAAAGAAACGTCTGTCGAAGATTTATCAATTTTCATTGACAGCATGGCTGCTGAAGTTCACAATTACAGCCGTTAAAAAAAGAGAAAAAGTCAAAAGGACTTCTGAATTCAGAAGTCCTTTTGACTTTTTTCAACAACAAAATAATTAAATATTTCCTTAGAGCTGGGAATAATCCTGATTTTTTGACTATTTTTTGTTACAATGAGAATGCGAAACTTTTTAGTGAAGGGACTAGAGGTATGAAGAAAAACTCATTTATAGATAAAATAAAAAAAACAGATGCCGCAGCAAAGAGTCAACGAGGTAGAAAGCCACATATTCCTTTTCGATTGAACTTATTATTTTTTGTGATATTCACTTTATTTGTTTCATTAATTGTCCGTTTAGGGTATTTACAGATTGTAGAAGGAGAAGAGTTTAACAAAAAAATCACTGCCAATTCTTCACTACAAATCACGACACCATCCCCTCGAGGACAAATTTATGATTCACAAGGAAAAGTCTTGGTTTCTAACAAAGCCAATTTAGCAATCACTTACACACGAGGAAAAAATATTGAAGGAAAAGATATTTTACCGATTGCGAATAAAGTTAACGAACTTATTAACGTTCCAGTTGATCCAAACTTAACGGATCGTGACAAAAAAGATTATTGGTTAGCGAATCCTGAAAATTTAAAAGCAGCCCAAGCCCGTTTAACCGATCAAGATAAAGAAGATGAAAAAGGCAACAAAATTACGGACGAAGGCACATTATATGCCAAAGCAGTTGAAAAAGTCACCCCTGAAGAAATTGCGTTTGATGACCGAACCTTACAAGCAGTAACGATTTTTAAACGAATGAATGCAGCGTCACAAATGAACACGGTCTTCATCAAGAATGAAGGGGTAACAGAAGGTGAAATTGCGACAATTGGTGAACACACAGCGGAAATATCTGGTGTTTCAACAGGGACTGATTGGACGCGTGATTATTCTCAAAGTGGCGCATTACGTAGCCTGTTGGGCACCGTTTCAACTGAAAAACAAGGATTGCCAGCCGAAGAAGTCGATGAATATTTGAAAAAAGGCTATGCACGAAATGACCGTGTTGGAACTAGCTATTTAGAAAAACAATATGAAGACGTTCTACAAGGTAAAAAAGCAAAATCAGAAGTCGTTTTAGACAATAATGGAAAGATTGTTTCACAAACCCCAATTTCCAAAGGGGAAAAAGGCTCCAACTTAAAATTAACGATTGATTCAAATTTCCAAAACAAAGTTGATGAAATTTTACAACGAAACTATTCACAAATAGTCAAAACCATTGGACCATACTCAGAAAATGCGTATGTCGTTGCTATGAACCCTCAAACAGGAGCTATTTTAGCGATGTCCGGATTTCATCATGATTTAGCAACTGGAGAAGTCACACCTAATCCTTTAGCACCTATTTTGAATTCTGAAGTTCCTGGATCAGTTGTGAAAGCAGGTACTTTAACAGCGGGTTATGAAACAGGCGTCATTAAAGGCAATGATGTTTTAACAGATGAAGCTATTTTACTAGCAGGTAGTAATCCAAAAGCTTCTTGGTGGAATGCTTCTGGCGGAACAACCATGCAATTAACTGCGGAGCAAGCGTTAGAATATTCTTCGAATGCCTATATGATGAAATTAGTCTTTAAAATGATGGGTGTGAATTATTATCCCAATATGATTTTCCCTTATGAAGTAGGAGATGACACTGTCTTTAAAGAATTAAGAAAAGCTTTTGCAGAATATGGTATGGGAACGAAAACTGGAATTGATATACCAGGAGAAACAACAGGAATTCAAAACAAGGACTTTAAGGATTCGTCATCTGCGCCACAAGGCGGTAATCTTCTTGACCTATCTTTTGGGCAATATGATACCTATAGCGCGTTACAATTAGCACAGTACGTTTCCACTGTCGCAAATAATGGCATCCGCGTACAACCCCATGTGGTAGAAGGAATCTATGGCAATGATGAAAATGGAGCTTTAGGAAAAATTTTAAAAGAAATTGAACCAAAAGTTTTGAATAAGGTGAATATTTCTGAAGACCAGATAGGAATTCTTCAACAAGGTTTCTATAATGTGGTAAATGGAACTAGTCCTTTTACAACTGCACGTGGTTTAAAATCAGACAAGTTTTCGATTGCTGCTAAAACAGGGACCGCCGAAACGCAAGCAACAGATGCTAATGGAGTAAACCATACAACGGTTAATAGTAACTTGGTGGCTTATGCGCCGTACGAAAATCCTGAAATTGCAATTAGCGTTGTTTTACCACACTTAAATGATGAATCTTCCAAACCAAATCAAACGATTGCCAAAGAAGTTTTAGAAGCGTATATGGAAATGTACAAAAAATAAAATTTGTAAAGTAGTTCTACTTTACAAATTTGCCCAAAAGGGTAGTCAAATGACAAAAAAAATGGTATGATATTCAAGTCTAAGAAATCTCTTGGAAAGATCAATTATTAGTAGGAGGGGAAAACATGCGCGTAAACATCACTTTAGAGTGTACTTCTTGTAAAGAACGTAACTACTTAACAAATAAAAATAAACGTAACAATCCTGATCGTTTAGAAAAACAAAAATATTGCCCACGTGAAAGAAAAGTTACTTTACACCGTGAAACTAAATAATTTATTTTAATATAGCCTAGAATCCTTGCTTTATAAGGGTTCTAGGCTCTTTTTTTGTTGTTAGGAATTTACTGATTTAGTTATTGATGTAGATTTGCTATTTTAAAAATTTACATAGCTACTGAAAGCATCTGTTGCTTCTTTAGTAACTTCATCAGAAATATGAGTGTAAGTATCCATAGTTATTTGTAAAGAAGAATGTCCTAAACGTTCTTGGATTATTTTAGACCTAACGTTATCTGATTCGAATAATAATGTTGCGTGGGTATGCCGAAAACCATGACAACCAATAGAATGTAAGTTAGCTTTTTCTGCCAATCTTTTAGAACGTTGGTAAATGTCTTGACTTCGGAACATGGTACCATCAATTTTTGTAAAAATGAGTTGTGTTTTAAATCCACCTTTTTTCATTAAAGCTTCATGCTGTCTAAGTTTCCATTTTTTTAAGATATAAGCAGTCTTGTTATCAAAAGAAATTTTACGAATAGAATTGGGAGTTTTAGGATCGTTTATAGTCAATCCATTTGTACTGATAGCAGTAGTTTTATTTATATTAACTACCTGCTTTTTTAAATCAATATCATTCCAATTCAATGCTAAAGCTTCACCAACACGTATACCAGTAAAAGAAAGTAAGCGAAAAATAGCACAGTCTAAGTCGGCATAGTATTTTAGAACTAAACTTTCTTCTTTGGCTTGATTGGCAATGCTATCAGCTGTATTTAAGAAATGTTCCAGTTCGTCTTTTGTATAGAACTTTCTTTTTGTATTCTTTTCTAATTTCTTTAGCGAACTAGGTTTAGTTATTTTCTTAAATGGGTTTGAGTCTATTATTTCTAAACCAACAGCATAGTCACAAACACGAGAAGCATAACTTAAAAGTACTTTTCCCATTTCATTCTTTTTATACCATTCATTAACAGATTTTTGCACGATCTTGACTGTTAAACGCTCAAGTCGCATTTTCCCGAATGTGGGCAAAATGTGTTTTTTCATACGTCGTTCAGTAGCGATGAATGTGGATTCCCTAACTGTTTTTTTGTATTCGTCCAACCACATATAATAAACTTCTTCAAAAGTGGTTAAACGAGTATGCTCGTTAGCTAGATTTCCATTATCAAAATCTATTTTTTTTTGATTAAGCTTGAGCTGTGCTTCTTTTTTTGTATTACAGTTTCTGATAGTGACATTAATTTGTTTTCCAGTTAAATAATCTACGCCTAAATAGGCAGTTACTTTCCAGTATTTTTTTCCTTTTTTTGTATATTGTTTAAAAGTTGCCATTTTTTATCCTTTCCACTTGGGCAAGCGAATAGAAGGAATGACAAATTTCTAGCACCTCCTTATTAAATTTTAAAGCCCCTAGCATGAATCGAACACGCTAGAACTCACCAGAGAGGGGGATTTATAGTAGAAATTATGTTATAATTGGCCTATGAAGAGGTCATCCAATTTTGATGTTAGTCGTTTCTTGATGCGCTAAAATGAAAAGCAATAGGATTTATTTTTCTGTTCCAGTTATATTCGAAATTTGGGTTGTAATGCATTTTTAGGGAGAAGTTTTTAATTAACGAAAGAATAGCTTCATGTACTATTTGCCTCATAATCGCTAAGTGTATGTCTGTGAATTGAACTGGCTGATTATTATAATCAGGAGACCCTCCTAAAAATATGTGATTATTTGATTGTGGTGGAATCTGAAAGCCAGTAGTTCCTTTAATCAATGAACTGTAATTACTATCGATTGTAGGATCAAAGTGAGCACCGCCATCTTGATTTGCTAAAGTGATAATGATTTTACCTCTTGAAAAGTCACTATTTTTCCCAACTCTAAAAATTGTCCCATTCCACCAATCATCAAAAGAAAGTTCGATATGTCTTTTTTTTAGTGGATTAAATAAAAATGTATCGTAGTATCCAACCTTGGGTGGTTGTGCTAAAAATCTGGCACAATAAATACTACCGTAAAAGATTTCTTGTTTGATTGGATAATCAATAAAACTATACATTTTGAGTGATTTTTTACTTTCTATTTGATTTATCAAGCTATGAGAAGTTCGAGAATCGTAAAATAACATTCTCAAAGTGGCAGAAGAACGTTTTATCATATTAAACATTCCGTTATCGTATGCTTCAGAATCCAAGATTAAGGCTTCTACACTTTCGACTAATTGTTGTTTAGTTTCTTCAGGTAATCTGTTAACTCTATAATTTTTTTTCATGAGGTGATAAAATGACAACTCCTTCCGAATTAGTTCCAATAAAAGAAATTAATGATATCTGGGGCAGTCCTAATGTCGAAACTATGTGTTCCGTTTTTGATAATACACCAAATATCACAAAAGAAATATTAGTTCATTTATTGGCAGGGTATCCTATTGTTGATTTAAGCGATGGTGAGTATATACATTTTTTTCAGTTGGATGATGAAGCTATACAGTTTATAAAAGAAAAAAATATTCTTTAGTCCGTGTTCCCAGCACGGACTTTTTTTATTTCAAATAAATTTCTTGTCCCATTTTTAAGTTGTAATGAGCTATAACATTTGAGTAATTGTATTGTCCTTCATATTTTTCGATTAAGCTTCTAAACATATATTGTTCTGCTTCGGATTCCATCTTAGAACGAAAAACAGGAATTTTATACAATTCCATTATATCCACATGGTCTTTTACGTGCTTTAACTCGTGATATATTGCTTCTTCTTGTTCTGATGGTGTTAAATTTTGATTTACAAATATGATACCGTAGGTAGGGTCGAAACATGCGCGTTTGTTCAAAGTAGTAAAAACTAACTCCACATTATATTCTTCTACCAACTCTTTGATACTTTTCATATAAGCACAACCTTTGACTTATTTCCCGAATCTACCCTTTAAATATGCACGAATAACTTCTCTGTCATGATCATCAAGTGGTTCACCGTCAAAACTCATGACGTTATCCAGTACATCATTTAAATCGTCAGATGGTTTAGCACCAGCTTGGTTTGGATTTTCAGTACGACCTAATAAATAATCAACAGAAACATTAAAATAATTGGCTACAGCTTCAAGTTTATCCGAAGAAGGTGTTCGCTTATTCCATTGATAAATAGTATTTCGTCCAATATTTATTTCTTCTTCAAGCTGATAAATAGACACATCTCTATCTTTTGCTAGTTTTTTTATACGTTCCAAAAGGTTCATATGAAAGCATTCTCCTTCTAGTTACGCGTTATTTACAAAAAAAGTTAGTAAAAATGTTTGACATTTACAATATTTGTTAGTAATATAATCACGTAAGCTAATTTATTAGCTAATAAGTTCTCAAATAAAACCTATAAACAAAACTTGAAAATCGTTGGGGAACGGTAAAAGTATTGTTTTAGAAGGCTTTTAAAGTCTTATTTAGCTATGGGTTCATTTTACAATATGTGTTAGAAAGTGTCAACGAATTTTATTGAATTAGCTAATTTTTTAGCTTACAAATTAGAGATGAAAGGGAGTGAAGGGAATGGATAAAATCAAAAATAAGCCCCAAGTTACTGTGAATAACAAGGGGCAATCGCAAGTTCAAAAAATCGATGAATTAATTGACCGGCAACTATCTCATTTTAGCAAGAGAATACCTGCTGATTTAGAGATGACTCAAGCGCTAGTTCAATTATTATTAGCACGTATGCTTGCTAAATTTTAATCAGCTAAAAATTGGAAGGACAAAATATCTTCTGTTTGAATTGCAACATTTTGGCCATCACCTTTTAGGTTTAATGATTTTGCATTTCTTATATCAGAGGCAGTAATAGTTTCAGGATCAAACGTTTTACCATCTAAAATAATTTGATCAATTTCATAAAATACTTGTTTTTCTTTTACCTTGAAATTAATTATAACTCTATTCATATCATCCACCACCTTATCAGTTATTTCAGCAGACCACTTGCTGATAAGGAAATTATATCAAAAAAAGAAAGTGAGGTAATTAAATGTCACAAGATTTAGCTATCGAAGTAAGAGCAGCACTAATTCGTGCAGGGAAAAACCAATCTTGGTTAGCGAAACAATTAGGGATTTCAAGTCCGTACTTATCAGATATTCTTCATGGTCGTAGACGTTCAGAAGAGCAAGTTCGGAATATCAAAAAAATATTAGATATTAGATAGGAGGTATAGGTAAAAGTGGAAGTGATTTTAACTCCAGAAAATGAAGCTTCTCTAAGAGATTTTGTACATGGAATTATTGTAGATGAAATAGAAAAAGTACGAAGAGATACGGCAGTTGATAAGCGAGTCTTAAATCAAACAGAGATTGCAAAATATTTCAATGTATCCACAACAACAATAAGGGAATGGGAGAAGCTAGGTCTTCCACATGGATCAGTAAGTAAGCAAGGGAAGTTCTACGACAAAGAAGAGTGTCGCAGATGGCTTCTATCACAAAAAAGATAAATCTTGGGCAAGCGAAATTTAGGGAGGAAATAATATGAAAAAAATATATCACTTAAGACGTATAGCGGCATTGCTAATCGTTTTTGGCTTGGGGCTTTTAGTAGGTGGCAATGTTGGACCATTAATCCAAAACAGTTATATAGCAGCTTTTATCGTTTGGTTGCTCTATTACGATTTAGCGTTAGAAGATCGAGAAATAAAAAAACAAAAATAAAGACCCACTTCGACGGCCATCAAAGTAGGTCAATTACAAATATCAAATTCAAGGAGAGTGTACCACATGAATAAAGAAATTGAAAGAATGATTATTGAACTTGAAAAAGAATGTAAGGCACAGAATGTTGAACTTCTTCTATGTGCCGCAAATTTTGAAACAGACCAAGGAAGTACTGTGTTTTGTGGTTCAGTTATCGGGTTAGCTATACTCTTGCAAAAATTATTAGGTGATCTAAAAGAGCAATTAAGCATAAGCGAATCTTGTGATTGCCCAGAATGCGTAGCAGAAAGAGCCGAAGATGCTGCAAATGAAAAATCTATGGATGAATTACTAACTGCATTTTTAAGAGGTGAACTGCAATGATTGAAGTAAGAGGTTTAAGTGATGATGTTTACGAATTAATGTTAGCGAATGCTCAAAATAGGATTGTTCAATCAATTCGAACTGCAGCAGCAAATGGTAACACAAGTTGCGTAGTGAATAGTAAAGGTCTTACATCAACGTTTTTATCTCAATTAGAAACAGAAGGATTTGATCACGTTGAACTTGAAGAAAACAAAACGAAAATATTTTGGGAGTGGTGAAAATGCCTGAATTTGATTCATTAGGAGCTAGACAAGAGCCGCTAGAAGAAAAAGAAGCATTAGAGCCAACATGGGAATATGACGAAGAAGAGGAGAATCAATGATGGGGGAAATTATTTTACAAAAAGACGTTACTGATGCAGTTTCTAACAGAATTAAAGGTTTAGAGCAGGATGGGTTACAATTGCCAGCTAATTACAATGCATCGAATGCTCTAAAATCAGCATGGTTTGCAATTCAAAAAGTACAAGATCGAAATAAAAGACCTGCTTTAGAAGTTGTTACAAAAGAATCTGTTGCTAACACTTTATTAGATATGGTTGTTCAAGGCCTAAGTCCAGCAAAAACCCAATGTTATTTTGTTGTTTATGGAAAAGAGTTACAAATGCAACGATCATATTTTGGAACACAAGCCGTTTTGAAACGTTTATCAAATGTTAAAGATATTTGGGCGGAAGTTGTTCACAAAGGTGATGTGTTTAGGATTGGCAGTGAAAAAGGCAGAACAGTCGTTAAAGAATTTGAGCCAGACTTCGCAAATCAAGACAATGAAATTATTGGTGCTTTTGCAGTAATTGAAAAAAACGATGGCGAACGTGTTTATACCGTTATGACAAAAAAAGAAATTGACAAATCTTGGAGCAAAGCGAAAACAAAAAATGTTCAAAATGATTTTCCAGGAGAAATGGCTAAACGTACAGTAATCAATCGAGCCGCTAAAACATTTATCAATACAAGCGATGATAGTGATTTACTGACAGATGCGATTAATAGAACAACAGAATACGAATATGATGAAAACAGACGTAAGGAAGCAGAACCAGTTGCAGATACAGCAATAGCACTTGAAGAAAAATTATTTGCCAACAATAAAAAAGTTATTGAGCAAGAAAACGATATTGAACAAGCAAACCCAATTGAAAAAGAAGATTTAACGAAAACGGCTGAACAAATTTTAGAAGAACCAGTTCAGGAAACTTTAGATGTGATGGCTGGTTATGAAACCAATCAGAAAGAGAGTGAAGCTGATGTCTCAACGATTGAAGAAGACGATTATCCTTTCTGATGAAAATTATTATTCACAAGAAGCGGACCTAGCTTATATGTCTGTCTCTCAATATAAAAAATTTCTTGAATGTGAAGCTGCAGCTCTTGCCAAGTTAAAAGGCGAATGGACACCAGAAAACGATCCTAAAGCATTACTAGTTGGTAATTATGTTCATTCTTACTTTGAATCACCAGAAATTCATGAAGCATTTAAAAAAGAAAACAAAAGCAAGATGTTTTCTTCAAGAAAGCCGTTTGGGCTACTGAAAGATTTCCAAATTGCCGAGCAGATGATTGAAAGATTAAAACAAGAAGAAGCCTTTTTAAATATTTATCAAGGCGAAAAAGAAGTGATCGTCACAGGTGAAATCGGCGGTGCAATGTGGAAAGGGAAAATTGATTGTTTAAATTTAGAAGAAAAGTACTTTGTAGACATCAAAACAACCAAAGATATACACGAGAAAAAGTGGGATGAACGTTTAAACAGAAAAGCAAATTTTATTGAACGCTTCGGTTACGTGTTGCAAATGGCTGTTTATTGCGAACTGCTTCGGCAACAATATGACAAAAATTTTCTTCCTCTCATTGCAGCTGTTTCGAAACAAACACCTAGTGAAGCAAAACTCATCACTCTTAGTGAAGAAAAAATGATTTACGAATTAGAAGAATTAAAAGAAAACATCGAGCATGTTGTGCGAGTTAAAAATGGTGAGGAAGCACCAGTTAGTTGTGGAATTTGTGAATATTGTAGAGGACACAACAAAATTACAAATTTTACCAGTATGGACGATTTATAGGAGGTGCATAACGAATGAATGCTGGTTACGTCAAATTGTATCGTAAGGTAATGGATTCATTCGTATGGACTAATCCTTACATGTACAAATTGTGGAACTTGTGTTTGATGAAAGCTAGCCACGAAAACAGAAAATTTCTTTTTAATGGAAAAGAAATATGGTTGAACAGCGGAGAATTCGTCACAGGGCGCGACGCAATAACGTTTGAGATGAATAAAGGTGTCAAACGTGAACATCAAGTGAACAGCGGTTCTGTATGGAGATGGTTAAAACGATTTGAAAAAGAAGGAATGTTGAACATCAAATCAACTACGAAATACAGCGTCATATCAATAAATAACTGGGATGATTATCAAGCAAGTGAACATCAAGTGAACATCAAACGAACAACAAGTGAACAACAAGTGCACACAAACAAGAATGAAAAGAATGAAAAGAATGAAAAGAATGTTGTAGTAGTAGAAGAGCAGCAGTCAGTTTTTCAACTTTATCAATCAATTTTCGGAATGCTAAATTCGGTCACTACTCAAAATTTAGAGTACTGGTGTAATGATTTATCAACTGAATTAGTAAGTGAAGCTTTAAAAATTTCCGCAAAATCAAATGCTAGAAATTTCAAATATACAGAAAGCATTTTGAGAAATTGGGAACAAGAAGGCGTTAAAACTTTAGATGATGTAAAAGCTTTAGCCGTAAAAAGAGAACGTAATACAACCAAGCAACAGAAATCAAACACAGGTCATTCGGATTACGATGATCTTGGATTTTAGGAAGTGAAAGAATGCAGTCAGCATCAGATGGATTTTCAAAAATGATTAAAACGTTGCTTTATATCACACCTGATCCATGTCCAGAGTGCGGAGGAAATCTTTATGCGTGGCGTGCCAAAAATAAAGATGGGTCCGATAGATGTCCGCCAACGTGCATGGAATGTGGCTATAAAGCACGCAAAAAAGCAGAAGACCTCGAAACAGAGAAAATGTTTAACGATAGTTTGAAAGCTAGAGCGATTAATTACTTGAAGTACAGCTCTCTTTATACCGACAAAAATTTAATTAATTGTCGGTTTAAAACTTACAAAACAGTAGACACAGAAACTAAGCTTGCTTTTGAAATTGCCAATCAAGCCACGACTGAAATTCTTTTGAATAAACCAATTCATATGATTCTTTCAGGAAAAAGCGGTGTTGGTAAAAGTCATTTAGCTATGTCAACGGCTTGGGAAGTGTTGGAGAAATCAAACTATGATAAACGTTGTCTGTTCATTAGCTATGCGGAACTCTTAGAACAGCTAAAATTTGCGATGAATGATGAGCAAGCCAGAAAAGAAATAACAGGTAGTTTGATGGCAGAAATCAAAAGCGCAGATTTAGTAGTTCTGGACGATTTAGGAGCCGAGTTGGGAGTTAAACAAATTGATGATAGGAATAAAAGTACTAACTTCAATAACGACACCTTGAATCGCATTGTAGAAGCTCGGCAGAATAAAGCAACAGTGTTTACAACGAACTTAACAGGTAAAGAAATGAGCCAAGCTTATGGGGAGAGAATCCTTTCTCGCATCATGAGTAATTCACAAGGTTTTGTAATGAAAATTGAAGGAACATCAGACAAACGAGTAGCAGGCATCTGAAATGTTATTTTTAGCGAATATATTCAGCGTATAACAGTTTTACAATCAAGCGAATATAAATAGATGTAAAGAAAGAAAAAAGGCTTAAAACGCATTTTAAAGCCTTAAAAACAAATCGATAGAAAGGGGAATCATTCAATGCCGTATGTAGTGAAAATTTCAGCTTATCTTGGCAAAGATGGTCGACCAGTAGCCAATTTAAAAGATGCTGTGCTATTTGAGCAAAAAGAGACAGCAGCTATTGCAACAATCGTATCTGGCGGAACTGTTTCAGAAGTAAAGGAAGCCATCATAATGCCAGAAAAACCGAATAGGTATACAGCAAAATCTACCAAAGTAGATTTTAAAAAGGAACCAATTGAAAAAGCAACAAAAGATAACCAAGCTTGGATGAAAGGGGCTAAATGAGAATGAAGTGTGTTAGATGTCAAGATCAGCGTGTGATTTGGGGAAAAGACAGATTTAATTATGCAACACCTATTCCATGCCCAGAATGCAACAAAGATGGAAAAGCAGTTCGAGCGGAAACTGCGACCAAGGAAAGGGAGTTAAAACAATGCAATCACCAACAGCCCTGAATAAGCGAGGAAATAAAGTCACGATTGATGGTTACACATTTGATAGCCAGAAGGAAGCTAACTTTTATACAAAGTTTGTCAAAAATTGTGGGTTACCTTTTGAAGTTCATCCGCGTTTTAAACTAACCGAACTTACACCAACTGCGGATGGTATAGGCAAAATTTCGGCGATAGCTTATTCACCTGATTTCATCATAAAAAACTTAGATGGGAGTTGGAGACATGTCATTGATATTAAAAACTCTTTTGGCGTGTATGGTATTGACCAATCCGTTAAGCTTCGTTTTCGTCTATTTGCCCTTAGATATGGTCATCCAGTTGAAGCGATTGTTGTTCGTGCTAGAGATTTTAAAGTGATCACACAAGGCGTGACTAAGCCTTTAAACGAAAAAAGACCATTCATAACCGATAATTTCGATTACGAATGGAAAGATGCAACTAATTATTGATTAAAAAAATGAGTAACTAGAAGAGTAACAATTGCAGAAACAATCGCAGAAACTATTGAACTAATGAATCCAATAAAAGTTTTTTCTGCAGTGGGATGATTATAGAAGAATTTCTGTTTTCTCAAATATTCTTCACCACTAGGTGTTAGCATGGGATCTTCTAATCTCAAAATTTGATAAATAGTATCTATAATCTCATATTCAACTCCCACTACGAATTTGTTGTCGATAGCTTGTACAATGGCGGCTGTACTATCTTCTGGTAGTACTTCGGCATATGGTAGCCCTCTAGAATCTTGTCGGTCAGCTTTAAATTCATTATTTTTAATAGCTATAAGAAAATCTTTTATGGTTCTAACAGGATTTTTATTTGTTCGCATCAGTAGTCACCTCTAAAAAAATAATACCAAAGAAAGTAGGAAAATAAAATGACAAAACAAGTAAATTTTAGACCAGAAGTGAAAAAAGTGACATCTAAATCAAACGGAAATATCGAAGTGCTATTAGTGGTTAGCAACGCTTCATTAAAAGGAAAATATGAAAGTTTAAACGAATTTTTAGGCAAAACAGTATCAACGACTATTGAACCAGAAACTGTAGAGTATAAGGTGCCAGTAAACAAACAGACAAATAAACCAAATGTCGAATACGTTGTAAATAACGATGGAACAGTTGAAGTTCTAAAAGAAGAACAAACTTCTTTAGAAATGGGCGATGATGTGCAAGAAGTCGAAGAAGTTGCTGTGCAAGTATCGAAAGAAACCATTGACGAATTCATCAAAAAAGCAACGACTATCGAATGGCCAGAATCAGTAACAATCAACGTTCGTGGCGTGTTGCATCGAATCGATGAAGGGGAAGCGCTAGAAGAAATTGCAGCTGATCATGATGTTTCAGTTGAAAATCTAATCAACCAAGTTGAACTTGCACGCCAACATTTTGCACCGTTTGCAGATTCTTGGAGCAAAAACAAAGAGAACATCATTTTCCCTGAAAAGACAGTTGAAGATGATGAAGAAGAAATCGAAGAATAATCTCGTAGAAAGTGAGTGTTCATTTTGCTTGAGATTTATTATACGCCAACATCCGCAATAATTGCGGATGCATTGGCTAAAACATATGAAGTTGTTTCTTTAGAAACAGCTAGAAATATTGCCAAAAATTTTAAGGCTAGTTTGAAGCAGAAAACGGACCTTTATGTGATTGAAAGCATTTTGATTGATGCTGGTTATAAAAAAGAGCCAGTGAGTTTGTAAGAAAGCGAGTTAAGAAGATGATTCCAAAAATAGAAGTATGGATGCATGATATGTCCGTTGGCTATCCTGTGTGGTTTGAAGTAGATTCAATTGATTATCTAGAAAATTCGTTTGTTATAGTAGATGAATTTGGAAATTCGCATGAGTTTTCTGGTGAAGGTCGTTTATTTAGAGTGAAAACTGAGGAGGAAAAACACATGAAATTTTACGAAATTAAAGAACCTTATTTTGCATTAATCGCTGCTAAAGATGAAAAACAATGTTTAAAACTTTACAAGGATATTGTTTGCGAAGTAGAAGACGAAAAAGAATTTTTCGATGATATGAAAACAATTGATAAATACGAAGCGTTCAAAATGCTTGCTAAAAGTCATATTGAAGATGGCGGAGAATTGGGCGCAGAAGAAGCTTTCAATCAGTTAGAAAATCTTGAAGCAAACGGCGAAGTATTGTTAATTGATGGCGGCTTGATTTAGGAGGTAATCGGAATGAATATTAAACAAGGTGACAAAGTGAAGTATATTGGTACAGCAATTCCCGAATATACTAATCAATTCTTAGTAGTGAAATCAGTATTAGGAAAAGGGTTGATTCTTGAATTTCCTGAGAAAAACAAAAGAAAATTTGCACTTGAAGGCGGCGGCATTTGGAACATGAACTCATTAGTTTGCGGATTTAACGAAATGGAGGAATCATGTTGAATAAACGCCAAAAAAATAAGCTATTCAAAAAGTGGCTAATCGCAAACGGATATAGCGAAGATGGGAATGTCAGGTGTGTAAAATGCGGTAAAAAAATTGATATGAATGATAAGTGGCAATCAACTTATCAAGCATATGATTCTACTTGTTATGGCAAAGCAATAAATGTATATCCATAGGAGGGACAGCGATGAAACGCAACTGGAAAAGAGTAATAAATAAATTCAGTGGCATTGCAATAATGATTCTTGTAGCAAAAGCAACCGTGAGCCATTTCGTGTATGGCAATGACATAACAAGCAGTGACTTCGTTTATTTCCTTTCATGCTCGTTTATTTTGGGATTAGGGCTATATTTAGGAGGTTCCTGTGTATGAGTTATCCAGAAGTTTATATTTTAGGACGACAAGTCGATGGCGTTTATGTTGAGTATTCAGAGCCATATTATTCAAAAATAGAAGCTGAACTTGATAAGCATCACTATGAAATGGGTCAATCAATGGCAGATGATGCTGGTTCTTTGAAAATTTTAAAGTATGGTAGACCGATTACAACAAAAAAACAGCCACGAATGGCTGTTTAAATCAATTGTACATTAGTTCATTGCACCTGTCGTTTGCTTGAACGAGGGTACTGAATTTTTCAATGTCAATATCTAATATCGATAAACATAGTTCAATGTTTCTTAGTTCTTTTAAATTTAATACGGCGTAAAAATGTGGAATCAAAAAATTGAGAGGAGTAACTTTTTGCGGTAGATTTGCTTTAATACGGGAAGAATACAGTCGATAGTTCAAGCTATAAACTTTGACGGGATAAAAATTAGTATTCATACGAACACCTACTTTCTGTCACTATTTAAGAGTAACATGAAATGTTAGTAATGTCGGTTACAAAATGTAAATATAAAGAAACCTTAACAAAAATATTTTAGATAGAGTAATATAAAAAAGCCAACCGACCACTGGTTGACTAAGAAGAATATTTTACCAGAAAATTGGTAGCTTGTGATATGTGAGGTTACTTTCCCCCAAACATTGGTCACAATAAAAATATTTTATCATGAGTAAAGAAAGCTGCCAATAAAAAAAGCCGGATTCCTCCGACCGTGGGTAATATTCTCGACACGAATATTATACCATAGGGGGAATCAAAGGATGGTACTTTTTGACGTAAAGAAATATGAAACACCAGATGCAAAGGACGTAGATATGGAGCAAACTAAACATAACGTCAGTGTATTCCTGTCTGCCTATCTTGCTGCTAGATGTCGTGTTGGCCAGCCGAGGGAACCAAAAGTAACAGCTTCATTCTCTTTGGTTCCACCATCAACGGCCAATAACGCTTTTGAAGCCGAGCAAATGTTAATCCAGAAAGAAGAAGCCCAAGAAGAGTTTGATTACCTTCATAAGCTTTTTGTTAGAGGTTATTCTGCGATTCAGCATCCGCACAAACCAGATGTAACGGAGAGAAGAAAAAGAATCTTCTATGATCGCTATATCAACGGCAATCCAATCTATCTAGCGGCACAACGAAACTGTATCAGTGAAGAATCAGTGAAACAAGAATCTAATATGATTATTGTTCAATTTGCTTCGGCACTGGAACTGGTTGCTTTTAAGTAGCCATTTATTACACTTTTTATACCTCTTTTATACACTTTATCTACACTTCATATACCTTTGAAACGAGTTATTATGATAGTGTCAAAAAAATAAGAAATGCGACACACTTACACAAAATTTAAACGGAACGATTGCCTACTTATTTTTTTGATTTGAGATTACAAGGAAGTAAAAAAATTCTACTTTCTTCGTTTAGTCACTTGTGATCTCATTTAGATTCTCTCGCAAACCACCAATTATAAAACTAAAGAAGTGAGGTGAATTTCCTCTCTCTTTTTTCTACAGGTTTGCGAGAGTTAATGGAGCATAGCTTAATCGGTAGAGCAGCGGTCTCCAAAACCGTTAGTATAGGTTCGAGTCCTATTGTTCCAGTAAGTGGCATAAGCTGCTTAAATAATATAGATCGTCAATGAATGTTCGGACAAACAAATTGGCGCTACTATCTTTCACGAGGGCTGCATTTATATGCAGTCCTTTTTGTTTTAAGTGTAGTAGAGTTTTCATTTTGAAAGGAGATAAACAATGCGTGTATTAATTAGAAGTTCAGCATTTGGTTCAGAGTATTGGGATACCGAAGAAAAAAGAAATGTGTTTGTTCCTAAAGGCCAAGACCCAGATTTTGAAGTTACTGAAAATCCTGAATCAATGCTAAGTAAAGAAGCTGATTTATATGTTGGTGGTTTACCAATTACTGTTGGGAATGTAACGATTGATACTGATGGAATTAAAGGCGAACGATTATTAACAACTGCAAGTGCTGCTGATGATGAAGAACAAGATGAGCTTGTTCCGTCTGATGATGAATCTGTTGTATTAGAAGAAATGAATGTAAAAGAATTGCGTGAATATGCAAAACGAAAAGGTATTGAGATTCCAAGTGCTGCACGTGCAAAAGGTGACATTCTCAATGTTATTAAAGAATCTGAATAATGCGCTATTGTCAGTTTGAAGGTTGCTCTAATACAACAGAAAAAGGAGCTTATTGTTCAGAACATGCTAGGAAGTCAAGAAAAAAGAAAAAGCAAATCAATGCTTATCATCATGACAACAAATCATTTTATCGAACAAAAGCATGGCAAGATGTCGCTGACTTTGTCTATGAAAGAGAAGGTGGTTGCTGTCAAAGATGTGGCCGTTTTGTATTTGGAAGGCAAGCACATCGGCATCATGTGATTCCAATCAAGAAGAACGAAATGCTCAAGCTTGATCCAAACAATATTCGTTTGTTGTGTCCGAAGTGTCATGTGATTGAAGAAAATGAAGCAGATGAGAAAAAAGTTTTTCCATCTTATTTTAGGAGGAAGTAAATATGAAACAGCAGTTAACAAAGCATTGGTGTATCAATCCTAAATGTAAATGGGAAATAAAAACACACAAATTGTTGGAAGGTTTAAAATGTCCGAAATGTAATTATCCAACTCAATTAAAAATTTTAAAAAAATGAAGCCCCCCTATCAAATTTGATTCAAAATTTTTGTCGGGGGATAGGGTAGGGGGCAGTCACGCGTGTCGTTAGGTCAAAAATTTTAAAAATAAAAGGGGGGTGTATAAAAAATGACCACAAAAGCGCAACGAAAAGCGATTATTGATGAAAAAGTTAATCACGAAAAAACGCGAATTTTAGAAATTATGCGCAAGTCTGATTTATACACTATTACTCTTGATCCATTGATTGAATCATACTTGGATATTTTTGAAGTTTACCAATACAAATACATGCTGTGGAAAGAAAAAGGATTTCCCGAAACCCAAAAAACAACAAACAAGGCTGGAGCTACCAACAATAGCAAGCATCCACTAGCGCAACAAGTCGAAGTTTGGGCCGATAAAAAAATGAAAGCATTAGATTTATTAGGATTGACCAATAAGTCAAAAACAGGCAGACAAATTACTGGAGGTTCAACAGCTAGAGCAGATGAAGAAATGAAACGGCCAGAAGAAAAGCCTGTAGATGAATTGGCAGAACATCGGAAAAAATGGCGTAAAAAGGCAGGGAATGAAACATGATTGAACCTGGTGTAAATTATGCTGATTTATTTGCGAAAGAAGTTCGAAAACATCCTAAGAAATATCCGAAAACGGTTCGTTTAGCAATAGATCGTTGGTATCGATGGAAGAAACGAAA
Source organism: Enterococcus sp. MSG3299 (assembly GCF_050555765.1). Lineage (NCBI taxonomy): Bacteria > Bacillati > Bacillota > Bacilli > Lactobacillales > Enterococcaceae > Enterococcus > Enterococcus sp. MSG3299. The sequence goes on along the minus strand of NZ_CP187869.1, from coordinate 2,269,303 downwards.
AGATATTTGGTTTGATGTTGATCGTGCAAATGAAATGATGGACTGGGTAGAATCTTTTATTGTTCATACAAAAGGCGATATGGTAGGTAAACCATTTCTTTTAGAGTCATGGGAAAAATTCATTTATTCTTGGATTTATGGTTGGGTAAAAGAAAATGAAAAAGGGCAAGTAGTCCGTGTTACTCGTGAGGCATACGTACAAATACCAAAGAAAAATGGGAAAACATTAATAGCCGTAGGGGCGTTGGGATATGCTATGTATGGCGAAGGTGCCTTATCTGTCGATTGCTATGCATGTGCTTCTGATTTTGCTCAAGCCCAGTATGCTGCTAAGCCTTTTGCCGCTACTATCCTAAATAATCCAGTGCTATTAGATGGGACTAAAATATTTAAAGGTCCAAAAGGCACCGTTTCAAGTATTACGTATGACTATTTACATGGAGATATGGCTTATACAAATAAGTTTATTGTTCAGACAAAAAACATTGATAACATAGAAGGTTCCAATCCATATTTTGTTTTAAACGATGAGCTGCATAAACAAGAGAAAATGGAGCAGTACGATAACTTTAAATCTGCACAAATTTCATTGCCACAACCGTTAATGTTTAATATTTCTACAGCTGGTAAAGGAAGTAGTTCGGTTGGTATTCGTGTTTATAAAGAAGCAAAAGAAGTCTTGAAGCGCGATGATAATGATTCAAACTTTGTTTTGATTTATGAACCAAATAAGGGATACGATTGGACAGATAGAAAAGTTTGGGAAATGTGCAATCCTAACTGGGGAATATCTGTTGATTTGTCTGCTTTAGAATCAGCCTTTAAAACTGCGCAACGTTCCGCTCACTCGAAAGCTGAATTTTTAACGAAGCATTTAGATGTGTTTGTGAATGGTGCAGATAATTTCTTTGAACAAGATCAAGTGGAACCGTGTTTGGTTCCCACAAATGAATTAGGAAACTTAAGTGGTGAGCCATGTTGGATTGGTTTGGACTTATCTAAAAGCCGAGATTTAACTTGCGTATCATTAAATTTTCCTACATGGGATGCCGAAGGAAAAGCGATACTCAAAGTAAAACAATTATATTTTATTCCTAGTGAAAATATTGATTTTCGAGAAAAGGAAGATAATGTGCCGTATTCTGAATTAGCAGAACAAGGATTTGTTGAATTTTGTGATGGTAAGTTAATTGACCAAGAACAAATATTTCATTTTATTGAAGATTGTATGGATTTTTATGATGTTCAACAAGTCAATTATGATCCAGCGATGAGTGACCGATTAGTTGAAAAATTAGAAAATTTAGGCTTGGAATGTGTGCAAGTTGATCAGTACGCAAGAGTATTGAACTCGCCGCTTGAAGATGCCGAGCGATTATTTTATGAGCAAAGGATTATGTTTGATAATCCTTTATTTTTGTATTGCGCTTTAAATGTGGTTGTCAAAATGGATTTTCAAGGTCGTAAAGTACCAAGTAAAAACCAGTCAAAGAAAAAGATCGATGGATTTGTTGCTTTTCTATGTGCGCATAAGGAAACAATGGATCAAATGATTGATGTAAACGAAGATGATATGGATGAATATTTAGATTCTATCTATCGATAATAGAATAGAAAGGTGGTGAGATTTTGAAGCTAAGAGATAGACTTTCAAATGCAGTCTATGGATTTTTGGAAAAGCGTGGCTGGATTGAAGATATTTATGGCAATGTAACAAGATATTCACAACGTTTTGTTAACGATTCTTCTATTATGGAATCGTCTGATGTTTATGAATTGGTACAAGATATTTCTAATCAAGTTGCACTAGCAGAGCCAGTAGTAATTGGCCCTGATGGCGAAGAAGTCAAAAACCATTTCTTGCTAAACATATTGAAAAATCCTAATGATTATTTAACTGGTTTTGAATTTGCAAAGCTTGAAACAAATACATTGTTAATCAATGGAGAAGCTTTTCCTATTACAGATAATGACCAGTTACATTTAGGATATGGTGTTCAAACGAAATTAGATGATCGTTTGATTGAAAAATTTTCAATGAATGGCCAACCAATACCAGGGAGTATGATTCGTCATATAAAAAATATTGGTGTGGATTCCTTAAAAGGTGCTGGAATTATTGATCTTGCAAAAAGCACACTAGAAGGTGTTTTAAGTGCTGAAAAGGTTTTGACAGAAAAATATAAGAAAGGCGGTTTGCTCGCTTTCTTGTTAAAGCTGGATGCGCATATCAATCCAAATAACAGCGCTCAACAAAAGATAGTAAAAGCTATTTTAAATCAGTTGGAAGAAACGCAAGATAATGATAGTCATTCAGTTAAAATGATTCCTTTGGGCAAAGGATACTCAATTGATACTTTAAAAAGCCCAATTGATGATGCAGCTATTCTTAATTATTTGGGTGTTTACAAAAAAGACCTAGGAAAATTTTTAGGAATAGATGTAAATACTTATCAAGCATTAATGAGAACAGATATTGAAAAAGCAATGATGTATCTGCACAACAAAGCAATTAAACCAATATTAAAAAATAAGAGCGAGCATTACTCGGCTCTTTTTTTTGTGCCTAATTCTGGTTATCGAGTGGAATGGAAAATTAATATTTTGGACTTTGTACCTTATTCCACCAAAACAAATATTGGGTACAACATTGTTCGAACTGGTATTACCAGTCCTGATAATGTGGCAGAAATGCTTGGTTTTCCTAGACAAAATACTAAAGCAACACAAGCCGTCTATATTTCAAATGATTTAACGGAAATCGGCAAAAAGAATGCTACCGATAACTCATTGACAACAGAGGATGACTTGAAGGGAGGTGGTAAGAATGAAGAAACAGGAAATTCGGACATTTGACATCACAAACCTTAAAACAAGAAGCGAAGAAGATAGTCAAACACAGATTGTTACTGGCTATGCGGCGGTGTTTAATAGTCCAACAGAATTATGGGAAGGCCTAAATGAAGTGATTAAGCCTGGAGCTTTCAGTCGTGCTTTGTCAAATTCTGATGTTCGTTGTTTATTCGATCATGACTGGGGCAAAGTATTAGGGCGCACAAGAAGTGGAACTTTGAAACTTGAAGAAGATGATAAGGGACTACGATTTGAAGTTGAGTTGCCCAATACAACTGTTGCCAATGACTTGATTCAATCAATGTCACGTGGGGACATTAATCAGTGTAGCTTTGGTTTTTATCCAACGGAAGAAACTTGGGATTATAGTTCAGACCCAGTTTTAAGAACTATCCATGAAGTCGAATTGTATGAAGTTTCTATTGTTTCTTTGCCTGCTTACGAAGATACAGAAGCAGCACTAGCAAGAAACAAACAAGAAATGAAGCAAGATATTAAAACTAGAAAAAAATTAATTGAAAAAATTAAAACAGCGCTTGAAGCGTAGGAGGAATTTATTATGAACAAAGAATTATTGCGTCAATTACAAGCTCGTCACGAGAAACGATTAAGTGATTTACAAGGCAAAATTGAATCTGGAGAAGTGCGTGAAGCAGATTTAGATTCAGTTAATGAAGAAATTGATGGTTTAATCGATGAATTAAAAGCCATTAAAGCTGAATTAGGGGATGATAATTCAGAATCTGGTGACGGTAAAAGCGATGATGGAACCGCCAAATCCGATAATAATGATGAAAATAAAGAAGATCGTGAGAAAGATACGAACGAAAATAACAATGATAAAAATGAAGAAAATCGTGGCGGCATGATTAGTCAAGAACAGCGTGATGGCTTGTTACGCACAATTCATGAAGGAATGGAGGCTAGAAATGCGATGTCTAATGAACAACGTGAAAAACAAATTCGTAAAGCATTTGCCGATTTCGTTGTTGGTAATATTTCAGAAAGTGAAGCACGTTCATTAGGTATTGAAACAGGCAATGGTTCAGTGACAGTACCAGAAGTGATTGCATCAGAAGTGATTTCTTATGCTCAAGAAGAAAACTTATTGCGTAAATACGGAACGGTGATTCGCACGGCTGGCGATGTGAAGTATCCAATTCTTGTGAAAAAAGCAGAGGCTAATGTAAACAAAAAAGAACGTACGACAGATATTACTGAAACAGCGATTCAATTTGATGAAATTTTACTTGATCCAGCAGAATTTGATGCATTGGCAACTGTAACGAAAAAACTATTAAAAATGTCTGGTGTGCCAGTAGAAGATATTGTTGTAGAAGAATTGAAAAAAGCATATGTTCGCAAAGAAATTAATTATATGTTTAATGGCGACGATGCAGGAAATGAAAACCCAGGAGCTTTAGCTAAAAAAGCTGTTGCATTTGAAAAACCTGTAGATTTAACAGCTGCAGGTGCTGGTCAAAAATTATATGATGCATTGATTGAATTTAAAAATACACCAGTAACAGAAGTAATGAAAAAAGGTCGTTTTATTATTAATCGTGCAGCTTTAACTGCTATTGAAAAAATGAAAACAGATGATGGATTCCCATTGTTACGACCATTCACGCAAGCAGAAGGTGGTATTGGTTATCAATTAGTTGGTTATCCAGTTGATTGGACCGATGCAGCAGATAAAAAAGGTGAACCAGATACACCAGTATTATATTTTGGTGATTTTTCTGCTTTCAAAATTCAAGAAGTTATTGGAGCGTTAGAAATTCAAAAATTGGTTGAAAAATTCTCTGGAAAAAATCAAGTTGGTTTCCAAATTTATAATTTGTTAGATGGCCAATTAGTTTACTCACCATTCGAGCCAGCTGTTTATCGTTATGAAATTACAAAACCAGTAGGTGGTTAATGTGAATAACGAAGCTGAAACATTATCTTTAGAAGAAAAATTCAAAGCACATATTCATTTTGAAGAGGGGATGGATGATTCCATGCTCTCTTTTTATTTAAATATGGCAAAAAATTATGTAAAAACTGCAACTGGAGGGCAAGAAGAATATTTAATTTTGATGGTTGCTGGTATTGCTTATGAATATCGTGTTTCAGAAGATGAATTAGATAAGGCGTTGAATGCGATCACGCCATTTATCATCCAAGGAGTGATTCAACATGCCGAAGAGGCAGACGAATAGGTTTCGTTGGAAAGCGGACTTGCTAAATGTAAAAGAAGAAACAGATTCGAACGATAAAGTAGTTACAACTTATAAACTTAACAGGCTTTTATGGTACGAAGATATTGGAGTAACTGCACAAGAAAAATATCTTTCACAGCAAGCCAAAACAGACGTTGTCAGACGGATTAAAGTGAGATTGGATAAATCTATCACAGAAAAGTTTAGCGCTGTTAGAATCGATTCTGTGACCTATAAAATCACTCGTATTTACACAAATATGGATAAACGAGAAATGGAGTTGAGTTTGGTTTATGTCGATTAGTTTTGAAAAATTAAGGGCAGCGCTAAAAACAGTAGGCGTACCTGTGACACGTGATAAAGCGGAAAAAGAAACGGACTATCCATATATTGTTTATTCAAATGTTAGTCAAGGTAAAAAAATGGCATCGTCTAAAGTGCATAGACGAATGCCCTACTATCAAATCTCTTTTTATACAACAGGTACTGAAAAGGATTTAATTGCTTTAGAAAATGCATTGGAGGAAGCTGGTATTCCTTACACTGATTTTGTAGGCATTCAAGGCGATGAAAATGATGATACTGTGACAAATTTTTACACATATGTGAGGTGTATTGAAGATGGAAAATAATAATGGTTTTGCAGATATGGCAGACTATTTAGGAAAGCTTTCGCAAGTAGATGCGACAAAATTATCAATAGAATCATTAACCACTGCAGCTAATTTTTATATGGAAAAATTACTACCCAATATACCTAAATCGCTTCTAAAAAAGAAGCACATGGTTGATCAAGTGAAAGTAAATATTAAAGATGATGAAGTACAAGTAGCTTTTGAAGATACAGCCTTTTACTGGCGATTCGCTGAAAACGGAACAGTAAATCAAAAAGCGCAACATTTTGCCAGTGGAACATTTGAACAAAATAAAGATCAAATTGAAAAAATTATGACTCAACAAATATTAGATTTATGGAAAGGATGAGTAAATTGGGAAAACAAGATGTATATTATTTTGAAGGCTTAGATGACATCTTAATTGCCATGATGACCACAAAAGATGCAGTAGGTACAGAACCAGCATTTGGCGAAGTTGTTCGTTTGCCAATAGCCACAAAATTAGGAATTAAAGGGAATGGAACAGCTTTAGAAAAATGGGCATCAAGTAAAATGTTCCGACGCGTAAGTCGTGAAACGAAACATGAAATTGCGCTAGATCATGTGGGCATTCCTATTGCGGTGATGGATGAAATAAAAGGATTAATCGCTCAAAGTGGAGTGACTTTTGGTAAAAACACTGCGCGAGAATTTCCTTATTTTGCCTTTGGGTTTATCGGAAATATTGAAAATGGTGGAAAAAAAGCTGTTTGGTATCCTAAAACGCAGCTATCAAATGTTATTGATGAAGAATACACTACTGCAGAAGATGAAACCAAAATTGATGATGTAACTGCTAACTTTGTTTCAACTGGTTTAACATACAATAATGTTATGTATTCAAGTTTTGATTCTAATCGGGATAGTGCTTCAATAGAACTATTTGAAAAATTTATCGCACAACCTGTTTATGACGAAGAACAATGGAAGAAACTAGTAGGCCCTTCACGTGGAGGTGGCAGTGACTAATGGCAAAATTAGCGGATTATGGGATTGTTATTTCAGATACACCCACAGTTACTATTCAAGGGCATCAGTTTCCCATTTTGTTAACAATGGAAACAATGGAGTATATTGCTGATGTTTATGATGATGACTATTCAAAATTTGAAGCAGATATGAATGAAATGATTAACAAAAGCGGTGGTCGTATTTCATCAAAAGATTTATCAGCTTCTGATTTAAAAATTATGCGTGCGTTGATTTATGGCATGCTAAGAACTGGTGGATTGGAAGAAACGCCAGAAACCATTTTTAAGTTTTTAGGTATGAGTGCCACAATTGTTGAGATTTATGGTGCATGCATGGAAGTATTTGCAAAGCAGAATTTTCAAGTTGAAGACTTAAAAAAATCCAAGAAGCCACAAGATTATCAAACTCCGAAAAAAAGGAAAAATCAAAAGAAAAAGCCTCAACGGAAATAGGAACGCCGTGGGCTTTTTATTTATATGTAGCTCTCACTCTTTTGGGATGGAGTGAGGACTTCTTTTTAAAAGCAACTCCCAACTTGTGGCTTAAGTCATATATTCAGTGGTTAGTAAGTAATACGGAGTTTGAACCACCTAGAAGTGTGACAATGGATAAAAGTCCTTGGTGGTAGGAAAGGAGCGCTAACGTGTCAAAGAAAGAATCCGATGTTGTCTTAAATTTTAAGATGAATGGGGAAATAAACTATTCACGAACAATTAAAGACATTAATAAAGAAATGAACTTAGCGGCTACCGAGTACAAAAACCAGGTATCCGCAATGGATAAAAATGCAACTCAAACTGAAAAACTAACAGCTACAAAGAAAAAATTAGAAAAACAATTATCTTTAGCTGAACAAAGAACAAAATTATTACGTGAAGAATACGAAAAATCAGTAAAAGAAACTGGTGAATATTCAGAGCAATCACAAAAGCTGTATAAACGTTTATTGGAATCCGAAACAGGTGAAAATAAACTGCGTTCTGCATTGGAAAGTACCAATGAAGCTTTGAAAGAACAAGGTAATTTATCAGTAAAAACAGCTGAAAAACTTGCCAAAATAGAAAAAACTGGTGACAAAATGAAGTCAGTTGGTAAAAAAATGAGTATTGGATTGACAGCGCCAATTGTAGGGATCGGTACAGCTTCTATAAAAGCTTTTAGTGAAGTTGATGAAGGAATGGATACTGTAACGGCTAAAACTGGAGCTACAGGGAAAGAATTAGAAAAGTTACAGGAATCATTCAAAAATGTAGCAGCTAATGCTCCTGATAGTTTTGAAGATGTTGGTATTGCAGTAGGTGAAGTAAATACAAGACTTGGTTTTACTGGTGAAAAATTAGAAAAAGCTTCTGATGATTTTTTAAAATTTGCCACAGTAAATAAAACTGATGTAGAAGGAGCTATTCAATTAGTCACAAGGGCTATGGGTGATGCTGGTATTGAAGCAGATAAATATAATCAGGTTTTAGATTATTTAACAGTTGCTGGTCAAAAGTCTGGTATTAGTGTAGACAAATTAGCTGAAAACTTAGCGAAATATGGTGCTCCAATGCGTGCATTGGGCATTGATACTAAAAATGCAATCGCCTTATTTGCTGGTTGGGAAAAAGCTGGTGTTAATACTGAAATTGCATTTTCTGGTATGAAAAAAGCAATCAGTAACTGGGGGAAAGAAGGAAAAAATTCAGGAGAAGAATTTAAGAAAGTTATGCAACAAATAAAAGATGCGCCTGACATTGCTTCTGCTACCACACTTGCAATTGAAGCTTTTGGCTCAAAAGCAGGTCCAGATTTAGCCGATGCCATAAAAGGTGGTCGTTTTGAAGTTGATGAGTATGTAAAAGCCTTAGAAGAAGCTGGTGGAGCTTTAGATCAAACATTTGATGATATGCAAGATCCCCCTGACCAAGCAAAAGTTGCAATGAATAACATCAAATTAATTCTAAATGATTTAGGGCAAACTATTTTAGGAGTATTGGCTCCTAGTCTGCAAAATCTAACTGAATGGTTAAAAAATTTACAACAATGGTTTACGAATTTATCTCCAAACGCAAAACAGTTAATTGTGGTAATTGGAGGAATCGCCGCTGCTATCGGTCCAGTATTAGTAGTTTTAGGAACACTTGCTAGTTCCATTAGTAGTTTGATTCCAGTTATTGCTTTTATTGCGTCACCAATTGGTTTAGTAATTGCGGCGGTTGCCGCTTGGGTAGCTGCAATTGTAGTTGCATATAATAAAATCGGTTGGTTTAGGGATTTTATCAATACCTCCTTTAAAGTAATTAAAGATATTGTGGTTGGAGTATTTAATGTTTTGAAAGATACGACAAAATCTACTTTTGATTTCATCACAGGATTTATTGGTGGTGCCATGGATGGGGCTGCAAAAATTATTGGCGATTACGTAAATGCAATTAAGCGTATTTTTGGCGGTATCGTTGATTTTGTAACGGGAGTATTTACTGGAGACTGGTCAAGAGCGTGGCAAGGTGTTGTTGATATTTTTGGTGGTATTTTTGAAGGTATCGCTGCAGTAGCTAAAGCCCCAATCAATGCCATGATTACGTTAATCAATGGATTTATTGGTGGATTAAACAATATAAAAATACCTAAATGGGTGCCAGGAATTGGCGGTAAAGGATTTCATATTGGAAAAATTCCTTATTTAGCAGAAGGTGGAACGATTCTAAATGGTCAAGCCATTGTTGGTGAAGCTGGTCCTGAACTATTAACCGCTAAAAACGGCAAGACAACAGTAACTCCATTGTCACCAGAAGAAAAAGCTCGTGGAATTGGTGGTGCTTTGAAAGGTGGCAACACTATTGAGCAACATGTTCATATTGGCCAAGTAGATGCAAATAATCCGAGTGAATTAGATCGAATGAATCGCAAGCTTTATAAAGCAAGTGCGCAAGCTTTCTATGACTTAGGAGGTGTTCCAACGTGATTTTTATGAATCCTGATGAACCCAATTTCATTTGGAAAGATTTGAATGCAGTTCGTGATATGGGGTGTATTATCGAAAATGAGCTGTCAGAGGTTTTACCAAATAAACGATATGAAACGTATTCGATTATCGGAAGAAGTGGTGAATTTAATGAAACGTTCAATGATTATGAATCCTTTGATTATGAAATTGAAGATGTAACTATTCCATATGAAAATTTAGCGGCAGCCAAAAGATGGTTAACTGGTAAAAGTAAACTTATTACTCACAATGATGAAGATAAATATTTAGATGCTATTTGTACAATGAGTAAACCAAGTTCATTCAAAAATGAATGGGGTGTTTTTTATACCTTTAACATTGAATTTAGATGTCAACCGTTTAAAAGAAAAGTAAACGAACAACCAAAAGTGATTAAAACAAAATCAATTGAAATTACTGATCACGGTGATGAAAACGCTTTTCCTTATATCGAAATTAATTCAAAAGGTGGCGATATTACGTTAAATATTGGTAGTAACTCACTAACGATTTTGCGTACACAATCAGGAATCGTCACTATTGATAACGAAAAAGGAAAAGTAATACAAGAAGGGCTACCATTGTTTACTCGTGGTAGTTGGATAAAAACGAATCCTGGTCAAAATACATTAAATATATCAGGAAATTTCACAGAAGCTAAGTTTTGGAATAGGAGCGCGTATTTATGACACAAAATTTTATTTATGCATATACGGCTATTCCTGAAAATTTAAATGATAACGGAATGGCTTTGCCAGATTGGCAAGATTTACCAGAAATTAACCGTGTGTTAAATGGTGCGTATCGATTCTATGGTAACTATGCAAGAGATGGCCAATATCGCTCGTACTTAAAAAAGGGAAACTTTTTAAAGGCACAAGTTGAAGATGGGTCATATCAATATTTTGAGATTTACAATATTAAAAAAAATCTGCAGTCAGTTTCAGTGACAGCAAGACACATTGGTTTTATGGCAAATAAGAATTTCATTATTAATTCATTTACTGCTAACGGAAATGGCACGCAAATCATGAACAATTTAAAAGCTGCATTAACGTTTAAGCAACGGTTTAGTTATTTGTCGAATGTCGGTACTACACATCAATTTACAGCAAAACAAGTAGGTCCAATCGATGCAATTATTGGTTCTAACAATGGCAACCAAAATTTAACAGGTGTTACTGGTGGAGAATTAGAGATGGATAACTTTAATTTGAAACTGGTTAAACAAATTGGATCGGACAATGGCTTTAGAATTGATTTTGGGGTTAATTTGGAAGCTATAGATGAGGACTTTGACGACGAATCAATTATAAATAGTCTCTTTCTTATCGGTGGCGTGCCAGACAATGATTATGACCAAGATAAAGAGCCAATCACGTATGGATTTTTAGAAATTGCTGGTGTAAATGATAGTAACCGAAGAATTGGAAAACGTGAAAATTCGGAATGTAAAACAGTTGATGAGCTTAAAAAATGGGGCCAGTCATTGTTTGATAAAGACCGTATTCATGAACCAAAAGTAACGCACACTATTAGCATGGTAGCATTAGAACACACCTTGGAATATGAAGACATGTACGAAGAGCTTTCTTCTTTGCATTTTGGTGATGTAGTACACGTGCGAGCAAAAGAAGTCGATATTGAAGTAACGGAGCGCATGGTGGAATATACTTGGTTTCCGACTTTAGGTAAATTTAAAAATATTGTTTTGGGGAATGATTTATCACTTTACACCTCAACAGTAAATAATCAAACTCAAGAGCTAAAACAAAAAATTGATAATCGGACAGAAACATTAGTACAAAATGTTTTAAATGCAACGGCATGGATTACTGGAAACAGTGGTGGACATGTCGTTTTTCGTCCAGAAAAAGCCCCGTCTGAAATTCTTATCATGGACAAAAACAAAGTAGCTACTGCAAAACGTGTGTGGCGCTGGAACTTAAATGGTTTGGGTTATTCCTCCAACGGCGTGAATGGTCCGTTCGAACTTGCTATGACTTCTAAGGGAGAAATCGTTGCTGATTTTATTAAAGTGGGCATTATTAACGCGAATGTTTTACAAACAAGCTTTAATAATGCAACAGGCGATGTACTAAAATTAGTAGCTGGTGCTTTGCAAATTTGGAACAATAAGAAAAAAATCATGGAATTGACTAAAAAAGGGATGGAATTTTGGAATGGCTCTAGTCATATTGGGACAATTGGTACGAAAGGAAATCCTTTTCCTGATTTAAGAGATGAAAACGGAAATCCAGTTATAAAAGATGGTAACTCACTTCTCATAACTGGTGATGATCCAAAGACCAACGTTATTGGTTTTTCTAATAAAAAAGGTACTGGAATAGCTATTGCAGGGGGACAGCAATTTCATTTGGGAAATGATTTTTATTTTATTGGAATAGATGGTCAGGATAGTACGATTCACGCTAAAAAGTTATTTTTAAATGGCAAAGAAGTTATACCTGGTCAAAATGGTGGTGGCGGTTCTGGAGCTGGTACAGGTGGTTATCCATCCGAAGTTACAAGCGATGCAGATAAATTTGCTTGGGACTTATGGAGTTACCTATTAGCTAACGGATACAGCAAAGCAGCTGCTGCAGGTATCCTTGGAAATGTACAAGGAGAAGTTGGTCCAAGTATGAACCCAGATACCGAGCAAATAGGCGGTCCAGCTTACGGATGGGTTCAATGGGATGGTTCAGCGTATCCATTGGTAGGCGCCCCAACTTGGAATGGTCGAGAATATGTACAACGCTTAATCGCAGCTGCAGGTATCAAACAAGACTATAGGACGTCATTAGCTCAAGCTCAATTAATTAATTGGTGTATGTTCAATGGGCAATGGTTAGGACAAGTAAGTCCATTAACAGTTGATGAATTTAAAGTTGTTAGCTCGCCTAAAACCGCTGCTTATGCGTTTGAATTAAACTTTGAACGTCCAGCTGCAGCGCACCCAGAAAGACAAACCTATGCACAAGCATGGTATGACAAATTCAAAGATTTGAAAGCTTCTACTGCAACAGGAAAAGCTGGCATAGAACATTTGGAGACCTTAATGGGCAAATGGCTTGGTAATGGGCAATGTTATGCCGTTCCAGCCGAATATTCTGGTTTTATGGGCGGCTGTGGTTTAGGTGCAGGAACAATTTATGGCTTTTCACATGTAATTGGTGATACATCATCTGCTGCAGATATTGGTGAAGCATATGATTGGAATGCGGTAGGTTGGCGAGTAATCCAAAATCCAACGTATCAAGATTTAGTGGTAGGAGCAATCGTCAATATTAGACGAGGTGGCCAATGGGGAACAGGTTGGACAGTAGACCCAACATATGGTCACACGGGCGTGATTTACGGCTTAAATAACGGACGTATCCAAACCATAGAACAGAACGCCGAGCAAGGGCAAATTGTCGCAAAATATGACCGATTATATTTTGCTAATTCTATTCAATCGATTGTTATTCCACCAAAATAACGAAAGGAGGATTTTTCAATGGTTAAATGGCAAGCAACGCTAAGTACAACTGAACCTTACAATTACATTGGGATTCAGAATGTACGACAAGGAAATCGAAACACAGAAGTCTTAGAAGCCATACTAGTTGAAAATGCTTTGCCACTTGATTTAACAGGTTGCGAAGTTTTTTTTGAATCGGTTATTGATAATAAATATCCGATTCAACGTTCAGCAAAAATTGTGAATGCCAAAAAAGGGATTATTCAGTATACCTTTGATGAATATTCTATGCAGTCGTTACACAGACAAGAAGCATATTTCAGTATTCATAAAGGTGATAACCTGATTGGTGCAACGCAAAACTTTTCTTACTTTGTAGTGAATGCTGCTTCTAAAACAGAAGGTGAAATGTGGTCATATTGGCAGTCAATCGAGGATTTGATAGCTGATATGACTGCTTTTATTAATGAAAACAAGGGCGATTTCACAGCGTGGATGAACGCTAGAAAAGAAGAGTTTGAAAAATGGCGTAAAAATCAACAAGATACTTTTGAAGCTTGGCGAAACGGCCAAGAATCAGATTATCTAATGTGGTTTGAATCAATTAAGGATATTTTAAAAACTGTTGATCCAGGTGGCACAATGTTAGCTGAATTAATGGATGCACGTGTAGATATTCAAGGAGTACGTCATAATTCACTTTCTGAGCGTTTATTGGCTGATATGAACTATTTGTATCATCGGTTAGAGGAACGGCTATACACTATCAAATACGGTAATGTAAACACGTTAGAAATTTTAGAGGATGATTCATTTTCTAAGAATCATGAAGTTGAAGTATTGGGAACAGTTAATCATCCAATTGAAGAAGGGGCGTTAATTATAGCGACAGTTGATGATTCAAAACAAAATGTTTTTACGATTGAAGGTGTAGACAATGGTTGATGCTAAAAGAATGATGGAAACTGATGAAAATGGGATTAAACGTCAGTTTTTTCCTATTACACATTTTTCAGCAATCGTTGGTTTATCAGAGATAATGAGCGGACAGACAAAAGTTTTATCTGTTAACGGAAAAACTGGAGCAGTGATTATTACGCGTGCAGACTTAGATTTACCTAGCGATGGGATTATGATTTCTCAAGAAGAATATGAAAAGTTCAAAATAATTTTAACTGATTATGAAACTGGAAAATTAGGTGGTTCTGGTGTTGAGTTTGAAAAAGTAAAAGGAGATGAAGAAATAAATGCCTGATTTATATGTAGTGAAAAAAGACGGCGTAGCTATTGATGTACAAACTAGTACAGCTGGCGTTGTTGGATTAAATGAATTTGTTGATGGAAAAATTAGTGGTGCTGAAGCAGGCACTGTGTCGTCTGTAAATGGTCATACAGGTGAAGTTATTTTAACTGCTTCTGATGTAAAAGCACTGCCAGACACAACTGTTATTCCAACGCTTCCTAGCAATGCAACTTCTGAAAAAGACGGTTTAATGTCTAAAACGGATAAAGCAAAATTGGATGCATTACCTGTTTTTACATTTGAAAAGGTAGGTGAAGCGTAATGGCAGATATCGTTCAGCTAAAAGAAAATGGTGTTGTAAAGTATATGAAAACACATGCAGATGCTATTGACGGCGTGGAAGGAAAATTAGTAAAGGCCTTTGGAAATGAGACTGTTTTAGGGACAAAGAATTTTCAAGATGGGATTCAAATCGGCGGTAAATCTGTATCGGTTAATGCAAAACCGACCTATGAGGTGGTGAAAGACTACTGGGATGGCACTGGAGCTTATTTGACAGAATCTCAATCAGTAACAATTTCAAATAGCAGCAATGTGGATGAAATTGTTTTGATTTTCTCGCGTTACAACGATAACGGTGGCGGTATTGTTCACTCAATACCAGTTACTCCGAATATTACGAAATTAAAATACGAACTACCAGCAGTTGCATGGGTAGGTTCTGCTTCAGCAGACCCAACAATAGCGTATAAAAAAATATCTATTTCTAAATCTGGTACATCTTTAGTGATTACAGGAGATACTGCAAACACATTAAATGAAGCAAATAAAAAAATTGTTTTTAGAGAAATCGGCGTTATGCGTCGTAAATAGGAGTGGATAATAAAATGAAAAAAATATATAAAGTAATCTACCCAGTAGGATTTCAAATTTTCGAAGTTCAAGATGATTATGTTGTAGCATTACCATTTGTAGAGGAGAAACCACTAGAAAATTTAGTGAATGAACAATCTCAATTTTATAACTTTTCAGAACAGAAATGGGAAGAAGCAGTGACACAGGATTATACAAAAAAATTGAATTTGTTAGAAAATCTTGCGAGTGCCTTAGAAGATTCAAACAGTGAGTTAAAACAAGCAAATGAAAAGCTAACTGCTAAAGCAGAATCACTTGCACAAATCAATTCTAAGACGATGCTTACTTCGCTTCAAAATACAAAAGAAATTGATGCGATAAAAGAACAAATCGGAGGTGCAAAATAATGTATTCATATGATGACATTAAACTGATGTATGATTGGGGGCTATTTACTCCAGAGCAGGTTGCAGAATTTGTGCCTAGTTGTATTACAGAAGATGAATTTACTAAAATGACAGGAGAACCGTTTAGCGAAAGCTAGACGGTTTTATTGTAAGAGGGATGGAGACGATAACTTGAAAGATGAGCCTTTAATTGAAATCGTCGATCGTTTGGCACGGATTGAAACAAAGTTGGATAATCATGAACAATTAAGAGAGAAAGCAGACATAGCACTCTCAATGGCCAAAAACAATGAAGGCGATATTGCGGAAATAAAAGAGAATCAAAAGTGGACGTGGCGGACAATTGCAGGAATTGGTGTTTCTGTTGCTGTTTATTTAATCACGAAATACTTAGGAGGAATTTAGAAATGATACTACCAGACAAGTATTACAAAATAATTAAATGGGGAGTACTTACTGTACTTCCAGCTAGTTCTGTTTTAGTTTCTGCTCTTGGCGACCTATATGGGTGGGTCGGCGCAGATAAAGCAGTGTTAACTATTAATGCTGTGTCAGCATTTTTAGGAGTAGTAACAGGTGTATCAGCATATAATTTAAAAGACAAGGAGTAAACGAATGAAAAACAAAATTTTAGTAGGAGCGATAGTCGCTCTATTTTTTATGCCTTTGAATGTATTTGCTGAAAAAGGTGACCAAGGCGTTGACTGGGCTATTTATCAGGGGGAACAAGGTCGTTTTGGCTACGCACATGATAAATTCGCTATTGCCCAGATTGGTGGCTACAATGCTAGCGGTATTTATGAACAATACACATATAAAACGCAAGTAGCAAGTGCTATTGCCCAAGGTAAACGTGCGCATACCTATATTTGGTATGACACTTGGGGAAACATGGACATTGCGAAAACAACAATGGATTACTTTTTGCCACGTATTCAAACGCCTAAAAATTCCATCGTTGCATTAGATTTTGAACATGGAGCGTTGGCTAGTGTTCCAGATGGATATGGAGGATATGTAAGTTCAGATGCCGAAAAAGCAGCAAATACAGAGACAATTTTGTACGGTATGCGCAGAATAAAACAGGCTGGCTATACTCCAATGTATTACAGCTATAAGCCATTTACACTAAATCATGTAAACTATCAACAAATCATCAAAGAGTTTCCTAACTCTTTATGGATTGCTGCGTATCCTATCGATGGTGTGTCACCATATCCATTGTATGCTTATTTCCCAAGCATGGATGGTATTGGCATTTGGCAATTCACATCCGCTTATATTGCAGGTGGTTTAGATGGTAACGTAGATTTAACAGGAATTACGGATAGTGGTTATACAGATACAAATAAACCAGAAACGGATACGCCAGCAACAGATGCAGGCGAAGAAATTGAAAAAATACCTAATTCTGATGTTAAAGTTGGCGATACCGTCAAAGTGAAATTTAGTGTTGATGCTTGGGCAACTGGCGAAGCTATTCCAGATTGGGTTAAAGGAAACAGTTATAAAGTGCAAGAAGCAACTGGAAGCAGAGTATTGCTAGAAGGCATTTTGTCATGGATTAGCAAAGGTGATATTGAACTATTACCAGATGCAACAGTTGTCCCTGATAAGCAACCAGAAACAACACATATAGTTCAACATGGCGAAACATTATCAAGCATTGCTTACCAATACGGTACCGATTATCAAACTTTAGCTTCGTTAAATGGATTGGCTAATCCAAACCTTATTTACCCTGGACAAGTTTTGAAAGTAAATGGATCAGCAACAAGTAATGTTTACACAGTCCAGTTGGGTGATAATTTATCAAGTATAGCGGCTAAACTTGGCACGACTTATCAAACATTGGCAGCTTTAAACGAATTAGCAAATCCTAACTTGATTTATCCGGGTCAAACGTTGAACTATTAAGAAATAAGTAAAAGGCCTACTTCTCTTTGTGAGAGGTAGGTCTTTTTTCATTTATACTAATATATACATATCATTGAATGCTAAAAAATTAAAATTTGTCTTAAGTAAATTTTCAAGTTATGGTATACTTTGCTGGTGAATATGGGAAGGAGCATAAAATTTGAAGAAACATTCTAGGAAAATAAAAAATAATAAAGAACTAACTTTACTGATTATAGGAATTTGGGTTGTTTTTTTTCTTTTTAATATGTATATGCCGACAGTGAGAGCTGATGACTTAGTTTACGTAAATAGATTAGATAAATTAGGATATTTGGGTGCTTCAATAGAACATTATAAAACATGGAGTTCAAGAGTTATTATTGAATTATTCTTGATGTTTTTTTCTAAACACCTTATGTTATGGAAATTATTAAATTCAACGATAATGACAGGTTCTATAGTATTGCTTTGCAAATATGTTTTCAACAAGTTATATTCTAAAAATTTGCTACTAGTTTTTTCTATATTTTGTCTAATTCCTTTAACAATAATGGGGGAAACTGGTTGGATCGCTACTACGTTAAATTACCAATGGCCAGTAGCTTTTGGTTTGCTAGCTTTTTACCCTTTTTTTCAAGTGTTAAGCGGTAAAGAAATAAGCAAAAAAATATATTGTATAAGTATTCCTTTATTAATATTCTCTGCTAACCAAGAGCAAGTTAACGTATGCTTTTTTGTTTTAACTAGTCTAGTAAGTTTGTATTTATTATTTAGAAGAAATTATAATTATAAGTTATCGGCGCTTTCCATAATAAGTTTAGTGGAATTATTTTTTTCTTTGACGGCCCCAGGGAACACATTGCGGGCTGCTCATGAAATTAATAAATGGTTTCCTGAATACAAAAAATTTAACTTTGTGAATAAATTAGACCTTGGTATATCATCATTTGGAAAACCGTTTTTTTTAGACACGAATATTTTATTTTTATTACTCTTTTTTATATTATTCTTTCTATCTTATAAGAAATGTCAGAACTATTATATACGTATATTAACCGCATTGCCGCTTTTTCTAAATTTGATTACTTTTTTCGGAAACACAATGGGACAAAGTTTTACTTATGTCAATGGAAATAAAAGATCAATGATTTGGAATAGCAACAATCTGGGGAATATCTTTACAAGATTTGGAACTAAACTATCAATTTATCACCCTGGAACTTGGGTAGCTACTTTTATAGTTTTGGGATTATTATTATGTTTAATTATAGGAATTTATATAAGTTTTGATGATAAAAAATCTGCTGTTTTTTTAGTAGTGTTAATGATGATGGGTTTTTGTTCAAGATTAATTATGGGTTTTTCTCCTACTGTTTGGGCTTCAGGTATGCGAACGTACTATATACTTTTTATTGTCGTCGCTATAATAGTGTTAAAGGGAATTAACGAGATGAAGAAAAACATGAGCTTGCAAAAGAAAGAACTATTATCATTTAGTTTAACTTTATTAGGTATCTGCACCTTAGTGTTAACGGTGCTGAATAGATAAATTAAAAGCTCTACTTCTCAATCACGGGAAGTAGAGCTTTTTTTGTTTATTCGGTATGATTTATATATCTATTCGCTTGCCTTTTTTAATTTTTTGATGTAGATTTTATCTTGTTGTTATAGTCTATTTTGCTAATTTGAATTAAAATAATATTACGCAAACCCTTGTGAGTTCTAGTCTGTCTAAATATGGTGTTGCAGAAAAATTACACCGTGAAACTAAATAATTTAGTTAGATAGAGCCTAGAATCCTTGTTGTGTAAGGGTCTAGGCTTTTTATCTATAGATTCATTACATGTTCATTTGTAGATGGAATGTAGAGGGAGGATTACCCAAGTTTGGCTGAAGGGGACGGTCTCGAAAACCGTTAGGCGAGTAACATCGTGCAAGGGTTCGAATCCCTTATCCTCCGTACTGAGAAGCAGTTGAGTTATTAGTTGCAAATAAAACGACAGAGACGTACACTTAAAGTAGAAAAATACTTAAGAAGAGGTGTCTATTATGTCAAACTATGAAGAAAAAGAAGCGCAAGCATTAGCAAAAATTGCAGACGTTTTGAACAAATTGGATGCAAGTTTAGAAGAGTTGGGCTCGCTAGATGAGGATACAAAAAAACATAGTATGAAGAAATGGATTGTTGAAAAAAAAGCCATTCATGAGATTAAAAAAATTGCACACGAAGCTGGTAAGTATGACAAGTATGATGAAAAAGAATTAGAAAAAGAAATGGATCTGTTAGAAAAGTTTATGTAAAAAAGCGCTAGCTTTTGTTCAACAGTTATTTAATTTTGAGTCTAGAATTAATCGTTTTGATTTTTTCTAGGCTTATTTTTTATGAAGTAAGCAAATCGTATCGGGAGAGGTATTGAATTAAGAAATAAAGCATGTATTGATTCAGAAAAAAAGTTGTAGTAAAATGTTCGTCACAACTACTTTTCTTCTGATTTCATAGAAGGAAAAGTTGGAATAATGAATTGAGAAGAGTCGATTTTTAGGAGATGATTTTAGGTGACTTTTTATCAATTATTGCAGTTAGATTCATTTATTTTAAAACAAAAAATTCATCAAGCGGACACTAAAAAACAGCGGAGATATTTTTGGCGCGCCTTGTTAATAAGGGATATCTTATTAGTTTCGTTTGCGATTTTATGGGTGTCGACGATTACTTTTTTCTTTGGAAAAGCTGTAGCGCCTTTTTCAATTGTATTATTTTGTTTGCTGTTGAGTATCCGTTTCGTCTCATATGGCTACAGGGAAAAACAGGCCTTGCTTAGTTTAGGAATCGTGTTAACAATTCTAGGTGTTAGTCCACTAATTTCACTGATTTCTGTATCATTTTTACAATGGGGTCTTCATTTTATCTGCTTGCTGGCATTGTTTTTCTTAACTGGTAAAAACCCTAAAATGGGTAATCCGGGCTTGTATACGTTCTCCTACTTATATTTAGTTGGCACGGTTCACTATCAATCGTTTCAGCAATTAGAACAAACTTTCTTTGTATTAGTGTTTGCTTATCTACTTTTAGCTTTTGTTTATCATATGAAACATAAAAAGTTGGATCAAGAGATTACTTTTATACAGATGGTTACAGAAAATGGTTTTTTTAATCAAAGAAATATTTGGTTTGGTTATTACGCTTTAGGCATTAGCTTATTACTTTTTATAGGAACGCACCTTCAGATTGACCGCTTTATGTGGGCAACATTTGCTAGTTCGTCATTATTTTCTGGGTATGATACGTTTAAATTGTCTGAACGAGCAAAAGAACGAATAATAGGGGTCGTTATTGGTTCTCTAGTATCGGCTATCTTGTTATTTTATATACCAACGAACCTACTTGGTATTTTAGGAGGACTTTGTTTAGGCTTATGCACATCTTATAAAAGTAAAACGATTTTTAATTGTGTTGGTGCTATCATGGCAGCTTCTATGATATTTGGGCTAGAAACAAGTCTTTACTTAAGAATTTTGTTAAATATGTTGGGGCTAGCTTACGGTTTGCTTTATCATTTTGTCTTTGTAAAAACTATGTCCTATTGCAATCGCAAGGAGTGGCTGAAATTGTCTGAATAAAAGGAGCCTAACATTCTTTCTTGAAAGAATGTTAGGCTCCTTAGACATTTTTGTTTATATTCCATATTATCAAATTATATGCATGCTGTTAATCAATGCCCAACTGCTATATCAAATGTCGCAATTTTTGCCGAGCCAGTAGGTACAAGGTCTAGTTCCACTTCGTCAAACCTATTGCCATCAACTGGTATCCCAAAGTAAATGGTAGATGGTCCAGTTCTACTTTTATAGACTATTATCTATTAGTATACCTAAATTTCTATTTAATTCGTAATGACTGACCAGGATAAAAAACAGAAGTTTCAATGCCTGGATTTAACGCTAATAATTCTTCCAAGGTTAAACCATTTCTTTCGGCTAACTGTCGCCCACCTTCACCACTTCGTACCGTATCGTATATAGGTTGGTCTGATTTAGAATTTTGTATTTGTTCACTAGAATCAGAGTTTTGTGGTGGTTGCTGTTCAGATTGTTCAAAAACTTGTTGAGTTTGATTATTTCTTTCAATTAATTGTTCCAACGTAATATTACCTAGATAAGTGTATATTTGTCCATTAACAGTTAAAGTACCATCATTATTTTTCGTTACTGTTCGGGGCATATTATTCAAAAGAAACGTCATTGTTTGATTACCATTCTCATCCACAGAAAAACTTACATTTTGAAGAGGAACATTCGATTGAGTTATGCTAGTGAGTGTTCCGTCAGCATTTATAAAAAATAAGTTATCACTTTGAGGAATACCCCAACCGCCTATAAAATCAGCTAAGCTAACTTGTGGCAGCGGTTCTTTAGTAGTAGATGAAGAGGTAGATTGGTTTGTTTCAGATGAGACGTTTTGATAATTAGAGCTGGTTTCTTCCGTTTTATCTTTTTGAGTGGAAGAATCAATACTTTTCTTTGTGTAAGGTTTCAAAACTAGTTTTGTTTGGTTATCAGAATTGTTTGTCTTAGTAGGAGTGAAAAGTAGATTTTGCTTTTCTTTTTTTATCTTGTAAGCTACTTCTTTTCCTTCATTTTCCCAACGAATTTGATTGTTTTTTAGATGGTATTTGACTTTGTATTCTATTTTATTTGCAATTTGTTTACCTAATTCTTCGCCTGCTTTTTCCAACTCATTTTTTGCAGTTGATGTGTGTTCATCTGTATTGATTTTGAAAGTAGCGGTATCTTCGCTGAATGATACAATCATTACTACTTCATCAACGTTGGAGTTTACGGCCCACTCGTTTGCCATTAGCTCTTTTGTGGTCACTTTATTTCTGCAGGAAGTAAGGGTCAGTAAGGATAAAAAAACAATCAACCCCAGCAAACTTTTTTTCATTTTTAACTCAATCCTCTTTTCTATTTTACTATTTTTTTGTATCTTCGAATCTCTCTCAACCCCAGCCAACCACTCGCTGATAACAAGTACCAAAACGGCATAAACTGGATTAAATAGCGAGAGCGGCCGCCTTCAAAGAGCAATAAATACAGAATAGCTCCAATGAAAGCTAATTTTAAAATCGCGTAGTTATTTTTTGAATCTTTTAGAGGGATACTGAACAATAGACCTAGTAATGTGAGTAAATAGAAAAAATGCATATAAATTCGTAGATAGTTACTTTTTTGATTTTGCGGATAATACAGTGACCGCAAGTGTTCTTGCCAACGATTTTTAGAAGGTGTTTCTGGGATTAAATCACCGCCATCCCAACCCCAGTCAAAATCACCATTGGCAGTATTATGACGATTTTTTTGAGCCAGAAAACGAAGATAACCGAAGAATCCTTTATTTTTTAAACGGTCTTGAATCATTTTTATGGTATAAGCTTTTTTGGCTTCTTGTGTAGGCAACTGATTTACTGCTTGTGTATCTGCATCATTGTAACCGCCAGTTCCAGTCAAACCCATCATTACAAAAAGTGTCCAAGGTTTGGCTTGTTCTTTATCGATTTCCGTAATCGTTTGTTTTTCCACAAAAAATTGAAAACTATAATATGCGCTGGCGAAACCAGTCAGTAAAAAGAGAGCAACCACGGTTAATTTTACGATAGACTGTTTGTTCCGATTTACTAAAAGAAGTTGCAGCACTTTTATACAACTAAATGCAATAAAAAAGATTATAGACGAAGGTTTCATTAAAAAACACCAAGCTAAGCCAATTCCAATAAACAGTAATAAACAATATTTTACGAAGGGAGGGGAAACTTGGTCAAAAAGGCTATATGCAAAAAAGACTAGGTTGATGAACAATAAGACGGCCGTATCTGTATAAGGCGTGAGTAACCATGGAGACAATCCGAAAGAAAGAAAAAATAAACTATAAGCAACGAAGGCCGTTAATGGATTAAAGACACGCTTAGAGGCATGATAAAAGAGAAATAAACTGCTATTAATAAACAAGCAATTAACCACTTGCCAACTAAACCAAGTATTGCTCCAGCTCCCTGTTACATCAATGAAACGCAAAAATTTATTCAGGTAATACATCATGAAAAAGAAAAATTCGTTATTGGGGTTTAAAGAAAGTACGATTTTTGAATAATCCCTATTTTCAGTGGTAATACTATGAAAGTTATCAAAAACATCCCAGCCAATCGGCACAGTAATCTGCGTCAGGAGTAAAAGTTGTAGTAAAAATAAACTGATCAAACTACCAATAATAACCACACGATCATGGGTTTTTATTAAGTGCCAGAGCGCTTGAATCTTAGTGTAAAGAAATTTTTTGTTTTTATAAATAATCAACAATAGAATAATTAATAGAGGAAGTAAAACAAGCAAGTGCTTAGGCTTTTCCCAAAGAATTTTTACCAGAGAATAGGGAGAGTTAATTGCGCCGTAAAAGACAAATAAAATAAAAAAAGTAAAAATATAATTTTCTAGATTCAGAATCCGTTTAAAAGTAGCCATATTTTCTCCTTCCATTTTTTTAGCTAGACTAGTTCTTATTTTATCATAAAGATTTTAAAATAAGAAAAAAGCCCTTCTTTTAAAAGAAAGGCTTAAAACTTTTCCTTACTTCACTTCTTTGTAACGGAAGAAGAAGCGTAAGACGCTATTTTGGCTAGTTGTTGTTAGTTTATCTGTCGGTAAGACTGTTAGTAAGAAGAAAAACAGACTAATCACAAGAGTGAAAAATAAGAAGACGGGACTGCCACCTGTTATCACAGTATCTGTTTGAACGTCATATTTAAAAGTTGACATAACAGAGAAAACTTGTGTATAGCTACAGGCAATAGAAAGTAGATATAAAACAAGCACGCCCCAACCTGTCATCCCAGCATCACGATAACGACGTACACACATTGCCCACGTTGGTAATAATAAAGCTAACCATAAAACAAGTGCAAAAAGCATTAACGGTAATAAGTTTCCAAAATCATAGGTTTCAAAATATTCAGCTGCTAAAATTGCTGACACGGCTTTGCCGACAATGGCAATATAAAAAATAAGTGCTAAAATGCTTAATACCAATGTCATCCACCAATAACCAGCACGTGTTGTCCGACCTTTAAAATCAACATATCCACGAAAATAATCTTTAAAAGCTTGTCCAAATGTTACTTTACCTTTTTCCTCAATTTTAACCATAAAAACACCCCTTTGTATTTAATAAAATGATTATAACGGAAAGTAATAAAATAGGAAAATGCGAATTCGCATATTTGTGATTTTTTTGATAAATCATATAAAGAGCAGGTTTTATCAAAAAACGGTAAAATAAGAGAAGATATTTTATAATGGAGGAATCATGAATGAAAATCAGTATTAGACATCGCTACATAGCAAAAATTCCAGCATTAGAAGTGACAACAGAAGAGCAAAAAAACGAAGCATTACCTTTAATTGTTTACTATCATGGTTGGCAATCAGCTAAAGAATTATCTTTAACACAAGCAAGAAAATTAGCACACGAGGGGTTTCGGGTCATTTTACCAGATGCCATGAACCATGGAGAAAGAAAAACAGGACCTATTTCCACGATTCCTTCGATTACATTTTGGAGTAGCATTCAATATAATTTAATTGAATTTCCAGTAATTATCCATCATTTTCATAAATTAGGGTTGATTAAAGAAAATTGGATTGGCGTGGGTGGTGTATCCATGGGCGGTATTACTACTAGCGCTCTTATGACCCAACATCCTGAGATTCAAGCTGCTGCTTGCTTAATGGGAACACCCTATCCGGCGCGCTATATTCAGCGAGTGATTCAACGGGCGAAAGAATTTGCTATTTTTGTACCTAAAGACTTGCCACTGTTGCTAAGTTGGGTGCATCAATACGATTTATCACAAACGCCAGAAAGACTGCAAGAACGACCGATGCTGTTTTGGCATGGAACGGAAGATGAAAAAATTCCCTATGAAGACATGGCTGATTTTGAACAATTAGTGTCTGGGAAAACGTATGCGAGAAATACGCAATTTATAACGGAAATCGGTGAGCGGCATTTAGTGAAAGGAGAAACAATGGATTTGGTTGTTGACTTTTTTAAAGAAGCGTCAAAAACGTTAGAAAAATAACGGGATTTTTCAAAGAGAAAAGGGGAATCAGCTTGTTTTTTAAGAACACTTTCTATAAACTTAACAGAAAAGGGGTTGAAGGTGTACATGGAGAAAAACAAGTTGAGAAAAGTGGGCTTAACTGCCCTAGAATGGCTAAAACAACATCCAGAAATTAAACAACATAAAGAATCAAGTCTCTATGAACAGTTGTTTGCTAGTCAGCAATGGCAACAAGCACAAACAATCGGAATGATTCGGTCATTACCGCTAGAATTATCAACACAGCCAATTTTCGAACGGGCCATGCAAGAGGACAAGCAAGTGGCGGTGCCGCGAACATTTAAAGGAGGCAAAATGCACTTTTATCAAGTCTTTCCAGAGACGGTTTATGACACCAGTGCATTTGGCGTGGAAGAACCTCCGTTAACAGCGGCAGAAATAACAGCTACAGCGATTGATTTATTGATTGTGCCAGGGATTGTTTTCAATCGTGCTGGCTATCGAATAGGCTTCGGCGGTGGTTTTTATGATCGTTATTTGGAACATTTTTCGGGCCATTCATGTAGTTTAGTTTTTAGTGAACAACTCCATGAGCAATGGCAACCAGAAGCGTTTGATCAGCCAATCGAACAATTATTTATACAATAGGAGGAATGGAATGAATTATCAAACAGAAATGAAATTGAAACGGCTAAAAAATCAGCCGTTCATTACGTATGCCCTTTTAGGTATTTCAATCATTGTTTTCCTTGGATTGGAATTAACTGGAGGATCAGAAAATATTTTAAACTTAGTTAATTGGGGGGCAATGGTTCGTCCACTGGTAGCTCAAAATCATGAATACTGGCGGTTTATCACGCCAATGTTTCTTCACATTGGGTTTATGCATATTATTTTGAATATGGTTACTCTTTATTATATCGGCGCACAGGTTGAGGCAATTTATGGGCATTGGCGCTATTTGGGAATTTATTTATTGAGTGGGATTGCTGGAAATATCGCCAGTTTTGCCTTTGGGACACCCAACAGTGTCTCAGCGGGTGCTAGTACAGCGCTTTTTGGTTTGTTTGGCGCATTTGTTATTTTAGGACGCCATTTTAGAGACAATCCAGCGATTATGTATATGGTGCAACGCTATTCAATGTTTATTGTGATTAATTTGTTATTTAACTTGTTTAGTAGCTCTGTAGATATGATGGGTCATGTTGGCGGTCTAATTGGTGGACTATTAGTCGCGACGGCTTTTGCTGTTCCAAATCGTGAAGAAGCATTTAATAAGCACGAGCGAATTATGGCCACGTTAATTTTTATTTTTCTTGTCGTAATTTGTCTGTTATTGGGTTTTAAAAAATACGGTTTACCTGTATAATAAGGAAGTGTTTTCGTATGGAAACGTTATATGATGTACAACAACTTTTTAAACAGTTTGGGATGTATATTTATGTCGGTGCACGGATTTATGATATTGAGTTAATGATGATTGAATTAAAAAAATTGTATGAAGGTCAATTGGTAGACCGAGATACGTATTTACAGGCCCGGCATATTTTGCAAAGAGAGCATCGAATAGAAGAATCTAGAGGGAAGCAGAAAGGAATCGACTAAATGGATAAGAAGATTATTGGGATTGATTTAGGTGGAACGACCATCAAATTTGCTATTTTAACAACCGATGGCGTTGTTCAACAAAAATGGAGTATTGAAACGAATATTTTAGAAGATGGCAAGCACATTGTGCCATCAATTATTGAAAGTATTCGTCACCGTATAGATCTTTATAATATGAAAAAAGAAGATTTTGTGGGAATTGGTATGGGAACACCAGGGAGTGTCGACATTGAAAAAGGAACTGTTGTAGGTGCCTATAATTTAAACTGGACGACTGTACAGCCTGTCAAAGAACAAATCGAATCTGCTTTAGGAATTCCGTTTGCCTTAGATAATGATGCCAATGTTGCCGCTTTAGGTGAGCGTTGGAAGGGCGCGGGGGAAAATAATCCCGACGTGATTTTTATTACTTTAGGAACAGGTGTCGGCGGAGGCATTGTTGCAGCAGGAGAATTGCTCCACGGTGTTGCTGGCTGTGCTGGAGAAGTTGGACATGTGACGGTTGATCCTAACGGCTTTGACTGTACCTGTGGGAAACGTGGCTGTTTAGAAACCGTTTCTAGTGCCACTGGTGTCGTTCGTGTTGCACGTCATTTATCAGAAGAGTTTGCAGGTGACTCTGAACTGAAACAAGCGATTGATGATGGACAAGATGTTTCAAGTAAAGACGTTTTTGAATTTGCTGAAAAAGGCGATCATTTTGCATTAATGGTTGTGGATCGTGTTTGTTTCTATTTAGGCTTAGCCACAGGAAACTTAGGTAACACGTTAAATCCAGATAGCGTGGTTATCGGTGGAGGTGTTTCTGCAGCAGGAGAATTTTTACGTAGTCGTGTCGAAAAATATTTCCAAGAATTTACCTTCCCGCAAGTTCGAAATAGTACAAAAATCAAATTAGCAGAGCTAGGTAATGAGGCCGGCGTCATTGGTGCCGCTTCACTAGCATTACAATTTTCAAAAGAGAAATAGAGAGGGCTTTTTAGAATGAGTATTTTATGGGTAATCAATGGCATTTTGCTAGTTATTGTACTAGCGATGGTATTCAATGAATTATATTTGAAAATTATGGTGAAACGTTCAGCAAAAATGCTGACGGAAGAAGAATTTAAAGAAACAATGCGTAAAGCACAAGTGATTGACGTTCGTGAAAAAGATACATTTGATGCTGGGCATATTTTAGGGGCGCGCAGCATGCCATACAGCATGTTAAAAACAACAATTGGTTCTCTTCGTAAGGATCAACCTGTTTATCTTTATGATCAAAAGAAAGCTTTAAGTATCCGAGCAGCTAATTTATTACGCAAAAATGGCTATACTGATATTTATATTTTAAAAGGCGGCTATGATGGCTGGACTGGGAAAGTGAAAAAGAGAAATAGTTAATAACAAAAAGAGTTGGTCTTCATGAGACCAACTCTTTTTGTATAGGAAAGCTTAATAGAGATGTTGCTTTTTGTCAGTCCTCACTTTTTGAGCTACAATAAAGAGAAGAGGTGAAGGCAGATGATTCAAATCAAGCGAGCATATGAAGCACCGACAGAGCAAGATGGCTACCGTGTTTTAGTTGACCGTATTTGGCCACGAGGAAAATCCAAGGAATCTGAAAAGTTAGATGAATGGCTCAAAGAAGTGGCCCCAAGTACAGAGCTACGGAAATGGTTTAATCATGAAGCAAATAAATATCCTGAGTTTAAACAAAAATACCAAGAAGAATTGAAACATGAGCCAACTGCCACAGCATTTAAGCAGTTACAGACGATTGTAAAAAACCAGCCAGTAGTCACGCTGGTCTATGGGGCGAAAGATACAGTGCATAATCAAGCAGTTGTCTTAAAAGAATTATTAGAAAAATAGAGTAGGTGATTGGATGAAAATTGCAATTGTAGGTGCTGGACCCAGAGGCTTATCAGCTGCAGAACGAGTCATTGAATGGGCTCGTAAAACGGAAATAAATGTTCAGCTCACATTGTTTGATCCATACGGTCCAGGTGGGAAAATTTGGCGAGCAGAGCAACCTAATTATTTATTAATGAACACCGTGATTAGCCAAGTCACTTTATTTACAGATGAATCTTTTAGTGGCGAAGGACCAATTGTCAAGGGCCCCACTCTCTATGAATGGACCCAAACAGAAGCTGCGCAGTACATTCAACAGCAACAACCCTATAATTATCTTGAGTTGTTGAAAGAATGTCATCGCCTTGGACCGAATGATCACTGCTCGAGGGCTTTTTATGGCATGTACCAAAAATGGTTTTATACGTATTTAGCCACGAGGTGTAACGAACAAACATCGCTGACGTTTTTTAAAGAGCCAGTAACTGCTGTGCGGGCAGGAGAGGATAACTATTATGTGTATACTCAATCCATTGAGTTTACGGCAGACAAAGTAATTTTAGCTTTGGGTCACCAAGAAAATGAATTAACGACTGTTGAACAAGAGCTTGCGGACTACGCCAAGGAGCATCGTTTGTTTTATTCTTCTCCTAAAAATGCGGCGGATGCTTTATTGGCACTTGCCAATATACCTGCAAAACAACCCGTTGTGTTAAAAGGCTTAGGTTTGGCATTTTTTGACTATTTATCTGCCTTGACGATTGGCCGCGGGGGTGTTTTTTCTCGTCAAAATGGCCGCTTACGTTATGAACCTTCTGGAAGAGAGCCCATTATTATTGCTGGTTCTGGTCGCGGTTTTCCTTCTCATTCTCGAGGGAATAATCAAAAAGGCTACGGGGAAACCTATCAGCCTGTTTTTTTAACCGAAACGTATTTAGCTGAATGTCGTAAAAAAGGACAGGTTACAGGCGCAGAGTTTTTTGGGTATTTAAAAAAAGAAGTGGAATATGTGTATTACACTTGCTTAATCGAAGAAAAATATCCGCATCTTTCTAAAGAGGCCTTTCAACAGCTGTTTATTCAAACCAAGGGAGCGCCGGAAAGCTTAGCCCACTTTGAAAAACAAGATTGGTTTGATTGGCAAGCGTTAGAACATCCTGAAACAAAGAAAACTACTCATGAAAGTTTTCGTTCGTTTTTACTAGAGTATTTAAAATGGGATATTCAAGAAGCAGAGAAAGGCAATCTTAGCGGTCCTTTGACCACTGCTTTAGACAGTTTAAAAGATTTAAGAGATCAGATTCGCTTTGTTTTGGATGAAGGGTTATTAACGAATGACGAGAGTCAAAAGTGGTTGTGGCATTGGTTTACCCCGTTGAATACCTTTTTGTCAGTGGGACCTTCTGTTGAAAGAACAGAAGAGCTACAGGCGTTAGTTGAACTGGGATTAGTCACGATTCTGGGGCCAGAAATGCGTGTCGAAATGAAAGCGGGTCAATTTATTACTTATGCTAATTTATTTCCGGAAAATCGGTATAATAGTCACTTTTTAATTGAAGCACGCATTCCCAAAGTTAATAATGAAAAAAGTTTGAATCCTTTAACGAGGCAGTTGTTAGCCGATAAGCTAGCTACGCTTCATCAACTGGCATTAGCTGATGGTCAAATAGTCAAAACAGGCGCACTCTTGATTGTGCCTGCCACGAATCAAGTCATCACAAAAGGTGGACAGGTGGCGACAGGCCTTTTTAGTTGTGGTATTCCAACAGAAGGTATTCATTGGTTAACAGCCGCTGCAGCTCGTCCTGGTGTGGATCCTTGGAATATGCGTGATATGGATCGGATTGCTGCTACTATTTTTAATAGTTAAGAAAAATAGTCAGCTCCTTTGGTAAAAAAGAAAGCATAACAAGTGGTCATCCATCGCTTTGATGGATGACCACTTGTTATGCTTAAGAGAATCAACAGAGCCAGAAGCGCTTCTGTTGATTTCTTGGCGTTAGATTTTTTATCTCAACGTCACAGCTATTTTTTAACGTGCAATACGTTTACGCATCGCTTTTTTACGGTTTTCTTCAATCATATCTTCTTTTTCTTCAATTGGATCAATGACTGTTTTTTTAATAGTTGTAGCCACACCGGCTAAAGCAGCAACTGTGATAGCAGTACCGACTAACATACCTGATACAAATTTTTTCATCGTTCATTCCTTCTTTCAAATTGTATTTGTTTCTATTATGACGGAAAAAAGCAAAAAAATCCAATAGTTACAATGATTTTTCATAAACTCTACGACTAATTTAGAGATTTGTTAAAATTTACCAAGTCTTTTCTGTATTTTTATAGGAAAAATGAATAAGGAGAAATGGCCAAATTAAATCCTGTTTACAAAATGAAATAATTCAGAAGTAAACCTTATTTAATGGTACAATAGAAAAAGAAATTAGGGAGTAAAAGGAGCGTATTTATGTCTATTTTAGTATTAGGTGGCGCAGGCTACATCGGCTCACATGCCGTTGATCAATTAATTTCAAAAGGATATGCCGTTGTTGTTGTTGATAATTTATTAACGGGGCATCGTTCAGCAGTTCATGAACAAGCGACTTTCTATGAAGGCGATATTCGTGATAAAGCTTTTTTACGTAGCGTCTTTGAAAAAGAATCAATTGAAGGGGTGTTGCACTTTGCGGCCAATTCTTTAGTAGGAGAATCCGTGGAGAAACCGTTAATGTATTTCAATAACAATGTTCACGGCACTCAAATTGCCTTGGAAGTCATGCAAGAATTTGGAGTGAAACATATTGTTTTTTCTTCCACAGCGGCCACTTATGGCGAACCAAAAGCAATGCCTATTACAGAAGAAACACCAACGAATCCTAAAAACCCGTATGGGGAAAGTAAATTAATGATGGAAAAAATCATGAAATGGTGCGACAACGCTTATGGAATGAAATATGTTGCTTTGCGTTATTTTAATGTTGCAGGAGCAAAAAAAGATGCCTCAATTGGTGAGGATCACACGCCAGAAACGCATATTGTGCCAATTATTTTACAAGTGGCATTAAGCCAACGAGCAGAGCTAAGTATTTTTGGGGATGATTATGATACACCAGATGGCACGTGCATTCGAGATTATGTTTACATTGAAGACTTGATTGCAGCACATATTTTGGCTTTAGAATACTTGAAAAATGGCGGCGAAAGTGACGTCTTTAACTTGGGAAGCAACAACGGCTATTCTGTTAAAGAAATGTTAGATACTGCTCGCGAAGTGACAGGTCAAGAAATTCCTGCGACAATCGCGCCACGCCGAGCAGGGGATCCTAGTACGTTAATTGCTTCTAGTGAAAAAGCCAAACGAGTTTTAGGCTGGCAACCAGAAGTAACTGAGGTCAAGGACATTATCGCCACCGCTTGGCAATGGCACCAAGCTCATCCACATGGATATCAAGAAAAGTAATAGGAGGAATGAATCGATGACCACGAGTCAAAGGATTGCCGATTTTACCACACTTGCTATTCAAGCAGGTGGTTGGATGGAATTGGATCGCTTATATCTTCAGAACCGTTTATTATCAATGATTGGTGAACAAGAATTAGGCGAAGTAGACATACGGCCTGTGGCAACACCCGCCGCTGATTTGGCGGAACAATTGTGTCAAGTTGCGAGTGCCAACCAACTTGTAAAAACAGAGCAACAAAAAGAACAGTTCATGGTGCAATTGATGGATTTGTTAACACCGCCACCTTCTGTGGTTAATGCTTTTTTTGCACAACATTATGCTAAAGAGCCACAAGAGGCTACCGAGTATTTTTACCAACTTTGTCAAAAAAACGGTACGGTCATTGAACAGGAAGAACCTGTTGTTTTTTCAACAGTCTATGGTGATTTTTTAGCAAATAAGGTCCACAGTGAGGCGTCAAAAGCAACGCTCTCTGCACAAAGCTATCCCCGCTGTGAATGGTGCATGGCAACAGAAGGCTACCAGGGAAGTCAGCAATTTCCTGCGACTACGAACCATCGAGTGATTCGAATGAACTTAGATGGCGAAAGCTGGGGGTTTTCCTTTGTAAAACAGGCACAATATCAGCAACAAGGTGTGATTGCGTTTGAAAAACATCAGGCAGCGAAACGTTCAGTTAAGACTTTTCAGCAATTGTTGAAAATTGTTGAGGTCTTTCCTCATTATTTTGCTGGGATTGATGCTGACTTTGAACAAAATGAGCATGTCTATTATCAAACGGGTTTGCAACAATTTCCATTAGCCGAAGCGAGCATTTCAGAATATGTTGAGTTAGCTAACTATCCTTTAATCAACGCAGGAATGGTGAATTGGCCAGTTGCGACATTTCGCCTAGAGGGACCGAATGCGTCAGAAGTTGCCCAAGCCGCAAATGATATTTTTGAGCAATGGCAAATGCTAAAACTGCCAACGGATGAGATACAAATCGTTGCCCGACGAAAAGAACTTTTATATGTCATGGACTTAATTTTTAGTCGACCTCAAGCAAAGCCTTCGTTAACGTTAGCAGAAGTCCAAGGTTTAACGACTTGGAACAACCAGAAAACGCAGGCACTTGAAACTGTCGCTTCAGCGTATCAACAGCGATTAAAAGAAGCCAGTGCGTTTGCAGAAACAAGTGAAGGAAAAGCGGCTTTTTTAGCAATGGTTGCGCCAGTGACTCATTAAAAGAAAAAAGATGCCGAATGACTAAAAATCACGTATAATAGATAAGAATGAAAAATAAGGGAGGGTAAAAAATGGCTTATCAAGCACTTTATCGGGTCTGGCGTTCACAACGTTTCGATGACGTAGTAGGACAAAAAGCAATTACTCAGACACTGAAAAATGCGATAGTGCAAAAGAAAACATCTCATGCCTATTTATTTACTGGCCCTCGTGGTACAGGTAAAACCAGTGCCGCAAAAATTTTCGCTAAAGCGATTAACTGTAAACATAGTCAAGATGGTGAACCTTGTAATGTTTGTGAAACCTGTGTAGCCATTACGGAAGGTCGTTTAAATGATGTCATTGAAATTGATGCGGCGAGTAATAATGGCGTGGAAGAAATCCGTGATATTCGTGATAAAGCAAAGTATGCACCGACACAAGCCGAGTACAAAGTTTATATTATTGATGAAGTTCATATGCTATCAACAGGCGCGTTCAATGCACTTTTAAAAACCTTGGAAGAACCGCCACAAAATGTTATTTTTATCTTAGCAACGACTGAACCACACAAGATTCCGTTAACGATTATCTCACGGACGCAACGCTTTGATTTTAAGCGAATTAGTACGCAAGATATCGTCGATCATATGGCCCATATCATGCAGGAAATGGCTCTCGATTATGAGGAACAAGCCCTTTATGTGATTGGGCGTGCTGCGGAAGGTGGGATGCGAGATGCCTTGAGTATCTTGGATCAAACGATTTCATTTAGTGATGAAAAAGTAACACTGGAAGATGCAATGCAAGTGACAGGCAGCCTAACCTATGAAATGATGGATCATTATATTCAGTGTTGTGTCGCTGGTGATGTTGAACGAGCATTAGAAGGTTTGGAAAGTATTTTAGGCGAAGGCAAAGAAGCGCGCCGTTTCTTAGAAGATTTGTTATTATATTGTCGAAATTTACTGATGTATCAGCAAGCACCGAAGTTATTAGCAGAAAAAGCAGGCACTTTGACAGAAGCATTTAAGGAACTAGCTACACAAACGCCTGCTGAAAAAATCTACCAACTAATCCAAATTTTAAGTGACACACAAAATGAGATCCGCTTTACCAACAATGCGAATATCTATCTGGAAGTAGCCACTGTCAAATTAGCTAAAACGGTGCAACCCAATAAACACAACACGCCAGAAACAACTAATCAAGATGGTAGTGCAGAGGGAAATCCAGAATTAGCAGATTTACAAAATCAAATCGGGCAACTGAAGAAAGAACTGGCTGAATTAAAGAAACACGGTGTAGCTGCCAAAGAAGCAGATGCGCCACGTCAACAAGCACGACCACAAGCGACAAAAAGTTCGTTCCGTGTACCCACAGAACGGGTATATCAAGTCTTAAACGAAGCGACTAGAACACATTTAATGAATGTGAAAAATGTCTGGGAAGACTTACTGCAAACATTATCTGTGACTCAACGAGCGATGCTCAAAGCTAGTGAACCTGTCGCAGCGAGTCCTAAGGGCATCGTGGTGGCATTTGACTATGAGATTGTTTGTGCTCGTGCAACAGACGATGAAGAGATGCAGTTAGCTTTCAATAATAATTTAAGCCGTTTGATGGACTATACACCAGAGATGGTCTGCATTACTAGAGAAAGCTGGCCAAAACTAAGACAAAGTTTTATTAACCAAAATCAGGGCAGTTTGAATCATTCTGAACCTGAAAATGAAATGGCTCGTCTAGCGGACGAACCGCCTGTAACAAATGAACATTCACAAGAAAATCCAGTAGTAGATGAAGCAATCGCTATGTTTGGTGAAGAGCTTGTCGAAGTACTAGATGATTAATATGAAGGAGTCGAGGAATTATGATGCGAGGAATGGGCAACATGCAAGGCATGATGAAACAAGTACAAAAAATGCAAAAAGAAATGGCCAAAGCGCAAGAAGCGCTAAATGAAAAAGAATTTATCGGTGAGGCAACCAATCAACTTGTGACAGCGACCTTTACTGGTGATCGCACAATGAAAGATTTGACCATTAAAGAAGACGTGGTTGATCCTGAAGACGTTGATATGTTACAAGATTTAGTCATTATGGCTGTCAACGATGCGTTAGTAAAAATTGAAAAAGAAACCGAAGCAACTTTAGGTAAATACACCAAAGGAATGCCAGGATTCTAAAAAATAAGACAAACGAAAGTATGAAAAACGTCATGCCCAAAAAATCGAACTTTTTGGGCATGACGTTTTTTCTGTTTTTGTGGGAAAACTCTTTGGCAATTTTAGTAGTCGCTTCCAAAAAACTATGCTATACTAAAGCCAATTGAAGAGAAACATTTGGGGTGCTATTAGCTGAGATTATACCCATGGAACCTGAAACAGTTAGGACTGGCGCAGGGAAATGTCTTGAAATTTTGACCGATTATTGCACCCAACTACGTTTATTTGTGGTTGGGTTTTTCTGTCTTTTTCAGTCGCGCCTCCTTTTGCTTCTCGCAGAAAGGAGTTTTTTTACGTGGAAAAAAATCGAATCCACAGAGTTACGTTACTAGCTTTAATGATTGCGATGGACGTCGTATTATCGCCGTTAATGCGAATTGAGGGAATGGCCCCTATGTCCAGTGTCATGAACATTATTGCCGGAGTTTTATTAGGTCCTCTTTACGGAACGATCATGGCACTTGTCTGCGGCTTAATCCGTATGACATTCTTAGGTATTCCGCCATTAGCGTTAACAGGTGCCGTCTTTGGCGCGTTTTTTGCTGGTTTATTTTATCAATGGGGACAAAAATTAGGCTGGTCGATGCTAGGGGAAATTTTTGGGACAGGCATCATTGGCTCGTTATTGTCCTATCCTGTAATGGTTTGGTTTACTGGCAGTAAGCAGAATTTTTATTGGTTCATTTATACACCACGATTTATTGGTGCCACACTGATTGGTTCAGTGATTGCTTGGCTTGTCTTAGTAAAACTGAAAGAAACTCGGGTATTTAAACAAACACAGGAATTATTTTTGGGAGGGTACTTTTATGAAAACAAGCGTTAAGTTTGAAACGATTTTTCCACTGACAACGGCACCATTAATTCAGTGCATTACGAATGAAATTACGTGTGAGTCTATGGCGAATGCATTACTTTATATTGATGCTAAACCCATTATGGCAGATGATCCCCGGGAATTTCCGCAGTTGTTTCAGCAAACCAGTGCTTTGGTTTTGAATTTAGGCCATTTATCACAAGAACGAGAGCAAAGCTTGTTAGCAGCTAGTGATTATGCTCGGCAAGTGAATAAACCGACCGTAGTCGATTTAGTCGGTTATGGCGCCAGTGATATTCGGAGTGAAGTCGGGGAAAAGCTGGTGCACAATCAGCCAACCGTTGTGAAAGGGAATCTTTCAGAAATGCGGACTTTTTGCCAGTTGGTGAGTCATGGCCGAGGAGTGGATGGCAGCCCTTTGGATCAAAGTGAAGAAGCAATTGAGGAACTGATTCAGGCTTTACGTCAACAAACGCAAAAGTTTCCCCAGACGGTATTTTTAGCAACAGGGATTCAAGATGTCTTGGTTAGCCAAGAGCAAGTGATTGTCTTACAAAATGGTGTTCCTGAGTTGGATTGTTTCACTGGCACGGGCGATTTAGTCGGCGCATTAGTTGCCGCTTTATTAGGTGAAGGCAACGCGCCAATGACTGCGGCAGTAGCCGCAGTGAGCTATTTTAATCTTTGCGGAGAAAAAGCCAAGACTAAGAGCCAAGGGCTGGCCGATTTTCGCCAAAATACGTTAAATCAGTTATCTCTTTTAATGAAGGAGAAGGATTGGTTTGAGGCGGTGAAAGGACGAGTGCTATGAGAGAGCAATTGAAAGTTTATTTGGTGACAGGTCGGTATGATTTTAGTGATACTGAATTTTTAAACCGAATTGAAACTGCTTGTCGCAGTGGAGTGACATTGGTCCAACTGCGCGAAAAGGAAGTGTCAACACGGCGCTTTTACGAATTAGCAGTGAAAGTTAAAGCGGTAACAGATGCGTATCAGATTCCGTTGATTATTAATGATCGTGTCGATATTTGCTTGGCAGTGGATGCGGCAGGTGT
The DNA here is from genome assembly GCF_050555765.1 of Enterococcus sp. MSG3299. Classification (NCBI taxonomy): domain Bacteria; kingdom Bacillati; phylum Bacillota; class Bacilli; order Lactobacillales; family Enterococcaceae; genus Enterococcus; species Enterococcus sp. MSG3299. Next base: position 2,231,453 of record NZ_CP187869.1, on the reverse strand, counting down.
GCATATAGGGGATGATGAATTACCGGTTGCTCTTGTGCGAAAACTGGTTGGGTCCACAAAAATCGTAGGTGTTTCAGCCAAAACGGTGGCACGAGGAGTTGAAGCGGAAAACGAGGGCGCCGATTATTTAGGCGTGGGCGCAATTTTCCCCACAACGACTAAGGACAGTCCGTTAACTTCTTTGCAGACACTTTCTGAAATTGCCGCAGCAGTCACGATTCCTGTTGTAGCGATTGGTGGAATCAAAGAAGAAAATATAGAACAACTTATGGGAACGGGAGTGGCTGGTGTTTCACTGGTCAGTGAAATTATGCTGGCTGAACAGATAACCGAGAAAGTTCAAGGGTTGATGCGTGTAACGGAGCGAATGTTGGAGGTGAGAAAATGACCGAATATAATTTGACCCCACAAGTAGTCACGATTGCTGGTTCTGATTCTGGTGGGGGAGCTGGCATGCAAGCAGATTTAAAAACATTTCAAGCACGGCAGGCATTTGGCTTAAATATTGTCATTGCATTGACGGCACAAAATACGTATGGCGTGCAAGATAGCTTACCGATTCCTAGTTCATTTATTGATGCACAATTTCAATCACTGGCGGCTGATTTTAAAATTGGGGCAGCGAAAACGGGGATGTTAGCAGATAGTGAGCGTGTCGAAGCTGTTGTTCGCAATTTGCAGAAAGTTGATTTTGGTCCGTTGATTGTCGATCCTGTAATGGTGGCTAAAGGTGGACATCATTTGTTAGAAGCCGAGGCAGTTCAAACGATTAAAGAGCAACTGTTGCCATTAGCAACGGTCGTGACACCTAATTTACCAGAAGCGGAAGTTTTACTAGAGACGACCATCAAGACAGAGCAAGAAATGCAAACCGCAGCAAAAAAATTACAGCAATTGGGCACAAAAAATATTATTATGAAAGGCGGACATAGCACAAATCAACAAGCGGCTGATTATGTGTTAATGGAAGACGGTTCGAGCTTTTGGCTAAGTGCACCACGAATTGTAACGAAAAATACTCATGGAACAGGAGATACTTTTTCAGCGTGTATCGCAGCCGAATTAGCAAAAGGCACGCCGTTAGAAGCGGCGATTGTGATTGGCAAACAGTTTATACAAGAGGCCATTAGCCAAGCAATTTCTGTTGGACATGGCCACGGACCTACTAATCATTGGGCCCAATTAACGCAAGATATTCAAGTTATTAAAGCATAAGAAGAGCCTGGGGAAAAATCTAAAATGATTTTTCCCCAGGCTTTAAATAGCTTAAAGTTCCCTCTTAATATAGTTTATAAACGTTTTATTCACTAATCTTCACATTTTAAATAAATTTCTTGGCCTTGTTCTTGCAAATGAGCCACGTGGGATTCTCCCCAATTACATAAGTTATCTAAGACAGCAGAGAGGCTTTGACCATAATCGCTTAAATAATATTCGACTTTTGGTGGAACTTGGTTGTAAACTTTCCGCTCGATAATGTTGTCTTCTTCGAGTTCCCGTAATTGTTGTGTCAGCATTTTTTGACTAATGCCAGTAATGCCGCGTTTTAAATCGCTGGGGCGCATGGCACCGTGCCGTAAATTACACAGAATAATTGGTTTCCATTTGCCGCCAATAACATCCATCGTTGCTTCGACACCAATCGCATATGTACGAGTTTCCAAAAAACATTCCTCCTTAATAGGTTGATAATAAACAAAAGTTACTAAAAGGTACCTATGATACAAAAAAGTAGGTACTTATCAAAAATTCAATCTTAGTATATAGTAATTTTTGTTGAAATTCAAATGTTTTTTAGGAGGAAGAGAATGGAAAAGAAAATTTCACCAAATTTAACGCTCTTTGCATTAGCTATCAATGCTTTCGCAATCGGTTCAACAGAATTTATTAGTGTGGGTTTATTACCAATGATTGTTAAAAGTTTTCATATTAGTCTTTCCCAAGCAGGTTTGACTGTTTCTTTATACGCTTTAGGTGTGACGATTGGGGCGCCGTTATTAACAATTTTGACAGGAAAATGGAATCGTCGCTCATTAATGCTGGGGATTATGCTTCTTTTCATTAGTGGGAATTTAATTGCTGCGTTTGCGCCAACGTTTATTATTTTATTGGTAGGGCGGATACTTTCTGCATTGGCGCATGGCATTTTCATGTCTGTTTCGACTGTCATCGCCGCAGATGTTGTGCCGCCATCACGTCGTGCCAGCGCCATTGCTATTATGTTTACAGGCTTAACGGTTGCAACAGTGACTGGTGTACCTTTAGGGACGTTTATTGGGCAACAAACAGCTTGGCATATGTCCTTTCTTTTTATAGCCAGTATTGGCTTGGTGGGACTGATTGCTAGTTATTTTTTAGTTCCCAAAAATTTACCGATACCAGGGAAGGTTGACTTAAAAGGAATCACGCGGATTTTTACGAACAAACCCCTCGTTTTATCTTTTCTAATTACTGCTTTTGGTTATGGTGGAACGTTTGCTGCATATACGTACTTGTCACCGTTATTGGAAAATTTAGGCTTTTCAGCCAACGCGGTAGTGATTATTTTAGTTGTTTATGGCATAATGGTCGCAATTGGCAATACAGTAGGTGGTCACTGGGCAAATAAAAAACCTTTAGATTCGTTAGTAAAAATGTTTAGCTTATTAATTCTGTCCTTAGTCTTTTTATTCATTACTGTTTTAATGGATAACAGTCTTCTAGGCTTATTAGCAAGTTTGATGTTGGGTCTATTTGCCTTTATGAATGTACCTGGTTTACAACTATATGTTGTAGAATTAGCGGAAAAGTATGTTCCAGAAGATATCACTTTGGCCTCAGCTTTTAATATTGCAGCCTTTAATATTGGGATTACCGTTGGCTCAATGACAGGTGGGATGGTCACAGATCATTTATCAGTAACATATACACCGATTTTTGGTGGCTTTATCGTGCTAATTGCTGTCTTGTTCGTACTTTATATTCGGAAGCAAGAAGAAAAAAAAAACAACTATCTTTAGAAAACTAAAAAAAGCAGCTGGTCACTATGGAACTGACCAGCTGCTTTTTTTAAGCTTTTTTGCGGAAATAATTCCAGCAAGCAATTAAAACAATTGCTAATAAGGTTAACAAGAAAATCAGAGAAATGAGGGAGCCCATCGTTGTCCCCTGAGCAAAATTATCTGCGTGGTCTTGAGCGATATTAATAATCGTCGCTACAATGGCCGTCGCAATAGCGCCAGAAAATTGTTGAAGTGTATTAAATAACGTATTGCCGTCGCCAAAATCTTTCTCCTCTAACAAGCTCATACCAGTCGTCATCATATTACTGTATGCAAAACCTAGACCAATCATATAGGTAACATGTCCAGCGACGAATCCTAATAAAACAGGCATCTCTAGTAAAATTGTTAAAGCTAGCCAACCGATTGTCGCCAAACTTAAGCCAAATAATATAGGTTTTTTAGCGCCGTATTGATCCAACACTCGTCCAGAAAGTGGTGCCAAAATGGCCCCGACTGTAGCACCTGGCAGCATGACTAGCCCAGCTACAAACGCATTTTTTCCAAGGACGATTTGAACAAAGTTTGGTAAGACAAAGGAAATACCTAACAATAAGAATTGACAAACTAAAAAGCCACATAAAAATAAAACGAAGGCGGGATTTTTTAAAATTGTCAAACGTACTAGTGGCTGTTCAGCGGTCGTTGCTCGTTTATAAAAAATAACAAAGCCAATAACGGCTGCCAGAAGTGAAAGCCAGCCAAACAATGTGCCAATTTTACTTAAAAACATCAACAAACCACTAAATAACAGGGCAATACCAATTAAACTAACCAAATCAAGAGTGGTGGTTTTTTTAACAGGTATTTCTGGAATAGCAGATAATCCCATAAACAAAGAAAGTAGTAAAACAGGAATTAAGAATAAAAAGATGGCGTGCCAAGACAGGGAAGATGTTAAGATTCCACCATACGTTGGACCAATGGCTGGAGCAATTGAAGTGGTCAATGTGCCTACCCCCATCATCGTTCCCCGTTTTTCCAGCGGGGTAAAGTTCAAAATAATATGAAACATCAGTGGCAAAGCAATCCCAGTGCTAGCCCCTTGGAAGAGTCGGCCTAATAACAAGATACTGAAAGATGGCGAATAGACATCAATCGCTAAACCAATCAAAAAGAAAAGATTCGCAACAATAAATAAGCGTCTTAACGAATAGGTTTTTAATAAATAATTGGATAAGGGCACCATGATAGAAATAACTAATAAATAAATCGTTGTCACCCACTGCACGGTACCGGTGGAAACACCAAATTCCTTTGTTAATGTTGGAAAGGTTACATTCATTGCTGTTTCAATTAATACGCCAGCAAAAGACATAATTCCTGTCGCTAAAACGGCAGGGAATAATCGTACGTTTTTTTGTTCCATTTAATCACCTCTATAGTTTTCATTTTTTCGTAAAAAAATAGAAGCAGTTTCTATAAGAATAGAAACCGCCTCTCTCTCGACACGCAACTTGCGTGTTATCTGTACGATTTGTTTACATGTTGCATTGTAAACAGTTTTTAGGCAATCGTCAAGCAGAAAATAATTAACGTTGCATGAAGAAACTAATAATTGCAAAAATAGCAATGTGAGCTGGATAGAAAATATAAAAGAAATTCCGCATGCCACGGCCTTTTTCACCATTATAAAGAACAATTGGAATCGCTGCTAAAATCATCATCCATTGGTGGTTCACCCCGAATAGTTCTTGGAAATTATAGCTGGCTGCTGAAATTAACGCAACAACGCCAATTGCTGAAATTTGTAACCACTTTTTGCCATGGAATAAATAAAAAGCCACGGCCAAGAGAACAAATAAAAACCCACCTTCTGTCATCATTAGTGATGGCACAATCAGATTGAAAATTTGGAAACCAATTAAGATAGCAGGGTTGCTTAATATGTCTGGAGAACTAAAAACAACGAGAGGTAGAGCACTGATTAATAAAGGCACAATAAACCAAAGAAGCCCTTTACCAATTTGTTTTTGTTTAAAATAGTCCATAGACTGCATGTAGACCGTACCTAAAAATAACGTCCCAAAAATATTATTGATAATTAAGCCACCTGTTGAAAAATACGCATTTAAAATGCCGTTCAGAATCCCCATAATCCAGAAGCCTAACAATAACCGGAACATGTATTTTCGCCGATTGCTTGTGTGAATGAAGCCTTCAGAACTTTCAAATAAGAAAATAGGTGCAGCAATTCGTCCAATCCATCCGAACCAACCAGGCACGCCTAAAAAACTAAAAAATTGCAATAGATGGTCAAAGACCATTGAAATAACCCCAATGACTTTCAAATGAAAGCCAGTTAATGTTTTACCCATAGTATAAACGCCTCTCTTTCATAAAGAACAATATAACAAAGTTCATAAAAACCAACCATTTATTTGCCTAACAGTTATCTTACAAAATTGTTTGATTTCTTCAGCTTTTGATGAAAGAAAAAAGTGCCAAGACTAGTTTTTATAATTATTCTATGCTATAGTAAAAGTACATTTTAATAAAAAACATTTGGGGTGCTGTTATGGCTGAGATGATACCCATTGAACCTGATGCAGTTAGTACTGTCGCAGGGAAATGCCGATTTACTTTGATTTTTCACGCACTCATTCTGTCCTAGGATGAGTGTGTTTTCTTTTATCAGGGTTTATTTAAGTCACTCCTTTTGCTTTTTGTTAAGAGAAAGGAGTTTTTTTATTGAAAAAATGGTCATTGCAACAAGTCGTCTTACTCGCTTTTTTAGCCTTTTTGTTTGGCGGTGTTTTTATGGGGGCAGGGTTCCTCTATGCGTTATTGAATGCTGCGCTGTTACCATTAGGACTGAGTCCATTTGCCAATGAGCTTTTATTTGGAATGTGGACCATGGTGGCACCAATTGCAGCGATGCTGATTCCACGAGCGGGAAGTGCTGTTTTGGCGGAAGTTTTAGCCGCTTTGGCAGAAATGCTTTATGGTTCGTATTTCGGACCTAGTGTATTAATTTCTGGTGTGATTCAAGGCCTAGGTAGTGAAAGTGGCTTTTTTGTGACACGCTACAAACGGTACGATACACTCACGTTATTTTATAGTGCGATTGGGACGACTATTTTTAGTTATGTGTATGAATACTTTAAGTTTGGTTATGGCAATTACGGACTGAGGATGAACATTGCTTTAATTAGCGTTCGGTTCGTTTCTATTTGTTTCTTTGGTATTTTCTTAACGAAAGTTATTTTACGAATGTTTCAGTCTGCGCAAGGGTTAGCTGTGAAGGCAAAATGAATAGTATCCAATTAAAAGCTGTGTCCTTTTCACGAGAACAACCCTTGTTTGAAAAGACAAATTTAGCAATTCCTCAAGGAACGTTTTCCTTATTAATTGGCGATAGTGGTAGTGGAAAATCAACGCTCTTACGATTGATTGCCGGATTTGCTCCGCTTGATTACCAAGGAGAAATTTTGATTGAAGGAATGGAGCGCCGACAATTATCAACTCGTGAAAAGGCGCAAAAAATTGGCATGCTGTTTCAAAACCCCAGTCAACAATTTACAATGAAAACCTTGGAACGAGAACTGATTTTTGCTTTAGAAAATTTAGGAATCTCGCCTGAAGAAATGAACCGAAAAATCCAAACAGCGCTTCAACTTGTTCAGACTCAAACCTTATTCACACGAGAATTAGCGACGTTATCTGGTGGTGAAAAACAAAAAGCGGCGTTGACAGTTCTGCTAGCAATGAACCCAGATATTCTTTTATTAGATGAACCTTTTGCAAGTATTGATCCAACCTCTCGAAAACAATTTATTCAAATTTTAGCAAGACTCCATCAAGCCGGCAAAACGATTTTGGTGTGCGACCACGATTTCAGCGATTACGCTGATGTTGTGGACCAAGTCGTTACGTTGAAAAACGGCCAGTTTGAAAAGCAACCGTTGACGTTTATCAAAACAAAACCGCAGACATTTCAACTCACAAATTCTGCGGTAAAACAACCAATGCTCCAATTGAAAAAATTTCGTTTGTCTCAGGGAAAACGAGTGCTACTTGAAGAAAAAGAAGCGCTTTTTTTTAAAGGAATTACCACGTTGACGGGGCCAAATGGGGCGGGGAAATCCACCTTATTAAAAGCCATCGTTCAGAGACAAAAATATCAAGGAAAAATGTTCTTGGCGGGCCGCCGCTTGCGGGCTTCAAAAAAATTGTATCAACACATGACATTAGCGGTGCAACAAGCCAATCGTCAGTTTGTCACGTTGACTTTACGAGAAGAGCTTTTGTTTGGTCAGAACATGACAGCAGAAAAAAGAAGAAAACAAGAGGAAGCCTTAACTTTTTTAGGTTTAAAAGAAAAACTAGAGCACAGTGTTTTTCAACTAAGTGAAGGGCAAAAAAAGATGGTGCAATTAATTAGTTTGCTGAGCTTAGATTTGGACTGTTTACTTTTAGATGAACCTTTTGCTGGATTAGATGAGCGAGCATGCAATTATTTTGTTGAATGGATCAAAGAAAAAAGTGCGCAACAAGATTTTATAATTGTCACGCATCGGCTAGAACCTCTCTCTGGCGTGAGCAATTACCGAATAGAATTGCTGCAGCAACAACTGATTATCTGGCAGGAGGGAACCACATGCAAATAAAGCAAACAAATGCAGCAATTTATGCTTCTTTGATTCTTATTTTGACCTTTGAATTATCTTTTTCTCAGTCAATTTTGGCAAATTTGGCGGTTTTTATGGGTTGTGTCATTTTTTTAATAGGCCAGCGAAAATCCCGCTTACTGCTTTGGTTATTTTTCTTGCCACTTTTACCAGCAATCGGGACGTTTTGGTCTATTTATTTGCATGGTACGAGTAGTCAACAAGCCTGGCTTTTGTTTAGTCGAACGTATGCCTTTGCCGGTTTAGGACTAGCTTTTGCTGTAGGCGTTGATTTTGAAGAATTATTGTTGTTATTGGAACAAAAGGGGCTAGCACCAAACTTTGTTTATGGAATTTTAGTGGTGGTTCACGCCTTACCGGAAGTGAAAAGAGAAATTAATGATTTAAAAGAAGCGAGCCTACTCCGTGGCAAAACGTTTCATTTTTGGTCGCCGATGCTTTATGTAAAAACACTCCTCGTTGCTGTTTCTTGGCGAGATAAATATACGGAAGCAATGTCTGCCCATGGCTATGAAGAAGGGGCCACCAGAAGTCGAAAAGAGCATTTTGTGTCAGCAAAAGTCAGTCTTGGGCTTGCTATTTTGATCATCATTTTTACAAATTTGTTTATTTTTCTAACGTAAAGGAGAAACCTATGACATTTACAGAACAAGCCAAAGATCAAGCGCAAGCTTCTTGGCAAGGGAGTTTTCAGCATCCTTTTATCACAGAGTTACATGAAGGAACCTTGAGTCCAACGATTTTTCGCTACTATTTAATTCAAGATTATTACTATTTAAAACACTTTAGTCAACTTTATCGCTTGATTGCGGCGCAAACGCAACAACCTCGATTGAAAAAATTACTCTTAACAAATGCGGAAAATCTCGCGTTGGGCGAATTAGCTATTCGTGAAACTTTTTTTGAAGAACTAGCGATTACGGAAGAAGAAGTTGCAGCGACACCGATTGCACCAACCGCTTATCACTATGTTTCTCATATGTATCGCCAACTTATTGAAGGAACGCCTAAGACGGCCGCAGCAAGTATGTTGCCTTGTTCTTGGCTCTATCAAGAAATTGGTGCACAGTTAGTCAAACAACACTCATCAGAGCCACTGTACCAACGTTGGATCGAAACCTATGCTGGGGAGGAAGCGTACCAACACGTCCAAGAGGAACGCCAACTGTTAGACCAATTATATGAAGAAAGTTCACCACAAGAACAAGCAGCTATGATCACCGCTTTTGTTATCAGCAGTGAGATGGAATACGCTTTTTGGGAAATGGCCTATACACACGAAACCTGGATTGGTTAATACAAAAACAAGTCGTTTAGTGCTCGTAACTAACGACTTATTTTTGTATTAGAAAGCAGTAATTGTCAGTTGCTTTTTTGACAGGGCGTGATAAGATATTCAGTGACGCAAAATCTGTTATAACTCGTTTAGTAATAACAGAAACGCCTTGCTAAGAAAGGACTGTAGAAGCCTCATGAATTATCCAGAACCGATTGCAAAATTGATTGAAAGTTATATGAAATTACCAGGAATTGGTCAAAAAACAGCGACACGGCTTGCTTTTTATACAATTGATATGAAAGAAGAAGATGCTAATGCTTTTGCAAAAGCGCTAATTAGTGTCAAGAGAGATCTCCATTTCTGTAGTATTTGCGGAAATATTACTGAAGAAGATCCTTGTGAAATTTGCCAAGATAAAAATCGTGACCGTAGTATTATTTTAGTAGTGGAAGAACCAAAAGACGTTATGGCAATGGAAAAAATGCGTGAATATCAAGGCTTGTATCACGTACTCCACGGGGTGCTTTCACCGATGGAAGGAACAGGACCAGAAGATATTAATATTGCCTCTTTGATCAAACGATTGCACGATGATGAAGTGAAAGAGGTCATTATAGCAACCAACGCTACCACTGAAGGAGAAGCGACGGCGATGTATTTATCACGGCTCATTAAACCAGCTGGAATCACCGTTACTCGTTTGGCACACGGCTTGTCTGTCGGCAGCGATATTGAATATGCAGACGAAATAACCTTGCTAAAAGCAGTCGAAGGACGTCGAGAAATTTAAAAGAAACATCGTTGGAAAAAGAGGTTGAAATCGAAGTAGGTCGTTTCTGTGAGAAAATGTCGCAGTTCAAGCTTTTCCGTACTTCTTTTTCAGTTTCTTTTTTTCAGCGGATGCATCACTTTAAATAGGACATAAGGATTTCAATTAGACTGATAGAGCAAGATGAAGTATAATAGATACAAGTAAAAATTGATTGGAGTTTTCGCACGTGCAGGGTATTTTTATCACATTTGAAGGTCCAGATGGCGCTGGCAAAACCAGTGTTTTGAAGGAAGTTTCTGAAAGATTAGCTAAAGAGTCAAAACGAAAAATTGTCACTACAAGAGAACCAGGCGGCATACCGATTGCCGAAAAGATTCGAACAGTTATTTTAGATCCAAGAAATGACAGAATGGATGAGCGAACAGAAGCTTTACTTTACGCAGCTGCTCGTCGTCAACATTTAGTGGAAAAAATCTTGCCAGCTTTGGAAGCGGGTCATTTAGTCCTATGTGATCGTTTTGTTGACAGCTCATTAGCCTACCAAGGCGCTGGGCGTAGAATTGGGATTGCCCCCATTGCTTCAATTAATGCGTTTGCGACAGAAGGTGTCTCACCAGATTTTACAATTTATTTAGACGTTGACTCAGATACTGGCTTACGGCGGATTCAAGAAAATCGAACACAGCAAATTGATCGCTTAGATTCAGAAGGATTAGAATTTCATCAACGTGTTCGTCATGAATATTTGAAATTAGCAGAAGAAAATCCACAACGTATCAAAAAGATTGATGCACGGATGAGTTTAGAACTTGTCGTAGAAGCAACGTATCAGGCGATTATTGAACGTTATCCAGAAAACTTTTAATTATAGGAAGGTGTAGACCATGAAGATTATTTTAGCCATTGTACAAGACAAAGATAGTAACCGATTAGCCAATGAATTTATTGATGCCAATATTCGTGCTACAAAATTATCCTCAACAGGTGGGTTCTTAAAAGCGGGAAACAGCACATTTATTATTGGGATTGATGATGAACGTGTCGACGAAACATTAGCTTTAATTAAAGAAACATGTCAATCAAGAAAACAATATGTTTCAACACCTGTGACTTTAGATATCACAATGGATGGCCAAATTCCTTATCCTGTGGAAGTTGAAGTAGGCGGCGCTACTTGCTTCGTCTTACCAGTTGAAGGATTCCATCAATATTAAGATGAATGAAGCACAACAGCTACAGCAAATGCAACCTTTGCTGTACAAGCAACTCCAAAAAAGTTTTGAGCATGGTCGTCTTGCCCATGCTTATCTTTTTGAAGGAGATACAGGAACTGGAAAACAAGAATTTGGCTTATGGATGGCGAAACATGTCTTTTGTACGAATTTAGTAAATCAACAGCCTTGTAACGAATGCCATAATTGTGTGCGGATTAATGAAAATGAACATCCAGATGTTTTAAGAATTGCGCCAGATGGGCAAACCATCAAAGTGAACCAAATCCGTGAATTAAAAGCGGAGTTTTCTAAAAGTGGGGTCGAGACTGCTAAAAAAGTTTTCTTAATTCAAGAAGCAGATAAAATGAGTACCGGCGCAGCCAATAGTCTCTTAAAATTTTTAGAAGAACCAGAAGGACAAATTTTAGCTATTTTAGAAACCACTTCGCTTTCTCGAATTTTACCAACGATTCAATCACGATGCCAAACCTTACATTTTCAACCATTAGTCAAAAAAACATTAATTGATCGCTTAATCAAACAGGGGATTGGTGAAAAGACTGCAACCCTTTTAGCTGAGCTGACAAATAGTTTTGAGAAAGCAGTTGAAATCTCTCAAGATGAATGGTTTAATGAAGCTAGGGAAATCATTTTGCAATGGTTTAATTATCTAAAAAGTAATGATTTACAGGCATTTATCTACGTTCAGAAGAAAATGGTCAAAGTATTTAAGGAAAAAGAACAACAAGCGCTTAGCTTTGACTTGCTCATGGTTTATTACCGTCAATTATTGGAAGAAAGTGTTGCGACACAGCAAGCCAAAAAAGTAACGGAAGAGCAGGCGGAACGGTTGGCGCTAATTTTGAAAGCACGCCAAAAATGGACTGCCAATGTTAGTTGGCAAAATGTTTGTGAACAATTAGTTATCCAAATGATTCACCCTAAATCATAAAGGAAAAAAGTGCCAAGTGGCATTCAGTTTCATAATATAGTAGGAACTTAGTTGTTTCAGCAAGTTCCTTAACCGATTGAAGCGACGTTCACTTGAACTAGATTAGGAGGAATAAAATGGTAGAAGTAGTAGGAGTTCGCTTCCGTGAAGCCGGTCATATCTATTATTTTGCTCCTGGAAAATCTGAGTATATTTATAATGAGAAAGTACTCGTTGAATCTCAACAGTCAAAACAATTAGCTACTGTTGCTATTCCTAAAAAAACAGTCGATTCAGACGATTTACCAGAGGACCTAAAACCCATTTTAAATAAAGCAACAGCCAATGATTTAGAAAAAGAACAAAAAAATTTGGCTGATGCAGAAGCTGCCAAAAGCATTGCCAATGAAAAAATTCGAGCTCATGACTTAAAAATGAAATTAGTGCGAGTAGAATATACCTTCGATCGTAGCAAAATGATTTTTTACTTTACGGCAGATGGGCGAATTGATTTTCGTGAATTAGTCAAAGACTTAGCAGCTATTTTCCGGACGCGAATTGAGTTACGTCAAATTGGTGTCCGAGATGAAGCGAAAATATTAGGTGGCATTGGCCCTTGTGGCAGACAACTATGTTGCTCAACATTTCTAGGAGATTTTATGCCAGTTTCAATCAAAATGGCTAAAGATCAAGGGTTATCTTTAAATCCTGTCAAAATTTCGGGATTATGTGGCCGCTTAATGTGTTGTTTGAAATATGAAAACGACGAATATGAAGCCGCTAAAAAAGAATTACCAGATTATGGAAAAGAAGTAATAACACCAGATGGCAAAGGCAAAGTCGTCGGGTTGAATCTATTAAGTCGGATTGTCAAAGTTCGTCTGCATGGTCGTGAAATCGCAGCGGATTATGATTACGAAGAAATCAAAGAAGCTACTGCGAAAGTTGCTGCTGAAAAAGGTGATCAAAATGGATAAACGTTCGCTCTATGATGGATTAAATTCGTTGGAAACTGATTTAGACAGTTCCGTGACACAATTAAGAGAAATTAAAGCAGCACTCCATGAGTTGGTAGAAAAAAATACCACGTTGGAAATCGAAAACCAACGCTTACGGGAGCATCTCCAAGAACTGAATAAGTTAGCAGGAAATACAACTGAAACTGAAAAACAAGAGCTATCAAAATCACGTATGAATTTGGAAAAACTTTATGAAGAGGGCTTCCATGTCTGCAATATTTTATATGGTTCAAGACGTGAAAATGATGAAGAATGTGCCTTTTGTCTTGATGTTATTTATGGGGAACGTACGCGTTAAGTCTAGTGGACACTGCAAATAAAAAGGAAAGGTTTGGTTTGACAGTCAATCGATTGTCAAATCAAACCTTTATCTATTTATAGAACGAAAAAGGAAAATGAGGGATGCGCTATGCAAAAACAGAAAAGTTTTGATAAGCAAACAACAAAAGGAAAATTGTATCTTGTCCCAACACCGATCGGCAATTTAGAAGATATGAGTATTCGTTGTTTAAACATATTGAAAGAAGCAACGGTGATTGCTAGTGAGGACACAAGAAACACACAAAAATTGCTAAATCATTTTGAGATTACAACACCACAAATTAGTTTACACGAACATAATTACAAAGAGCGAATTCCTCAACTGATTACACGATTGCTGAGTGGTGAAACGATTGCCCAAGTTAGCGATGCAGGTATGCCTTCAATTAGTGATCCTGGTCATGAATTGGTTACAGCATGTCTTGAAGAAGAACTGGCAGTGATTGCCTTGCCAGGACCTACGGCAGGAATGACCGCCTTGATTGCCTCGGGTCTTTTACCACAGCCATTTACGTTTTATGGTTTTTTACCAAGAAAGAAAAAAGAACAGAAAGACGTGTTATCAGCATTAAAAGAAGAGCGGCCGACACAGATTTTTTATGAGTCCCCCTATCGGATTGCTAAAACGGTCGCAACGTTTGCTGAAGTCTATGGTCAAGAACGTCCCGCTGTGATTTGTCGAGAATTAACGAAACTTCATGAAGAGTATTTGCGTGGTACCTTAGGAGAACTAACAGAATATTTAGCAGAAAATACGCTAAAAGGCGAGTGTTGTTTATTAGTTAGCGGATTTACTGGTGAGAAAGAGACAATAGCAGCAATGCCAGCTATTTCCCTCAAAGAACATGTACAAGTTTTAATGGAGGAAGAGGGACGGAGTTCAAAAGAGGCAATCAAAGAAGTGGCCAAATTGAGAAATGTAAAAAAACAAGAAGTATATAAAGAATATCATTCCATTTAAAAAAGGAGAGAAACATGAGTAATTTATTGCGAGCAGAAGGCGTGTCTTATCAAGTAAATGGTCGTAGCATTCTTTCTGATATTGATTTGTCATTTGAAACAGGCAGCAATACAACAATTGTTGGTCCTTCAGGTAGCGGGAAAAGTACATTTTTAAAAATTTTATCTTCATTATTAAGTCCTACAGAAGGCGAAATTTTTTATCAAGAAGCGCCAATTACTACAATACCAATCGAAACATACCGCCAAAAGGTTTCTTATTGTTTTCAGCAGCCAACTTTATTTGGTGAAACCGTGTATGATAATTTATTATTTCCATTTACCGTCAGACAAGAAGCGTTTAATCAGGAAAAAGTCGTGGCATTGCTCCAACAAATGAAATTGCCCGCTGCTTATCTTGAAAAGAAAATAGCCGAACTCTCTGGTGGTGAGCGACAACGGGTTGCTTTGCTACGAAACATTATTTTTGTACCAGATGTTTTATTATTAGACGAAGTTACAACGGGATTAGATGAAGAAAGCAAACAGATTGTCAATCAATTGTTAAACCAATTAAACAAAGAGCAAGGAGTCACGCTGGTTCGTGTCACGCATGATACCGAAGAAATTCAGCAAGCACAGCAAGTGATTCGTATTGTAGCAGGAAAGGTGGCGCCGACAGATGGATTTAGCAGGTAATAATTTATCCTTATTTTTTTCAGCCATGCTAGTGGTGGTCGCATTAATTATTAGTACTAAAGAAAAATTAGGTTTTACCAAAGATATTATTATTAGTGTGATTCGAGCAGTCATTCAATTAGTCGCAGTCGGCTATTTATTAAAATATGTTTTTCAAGTCAATAACCTGGTTTTAACGCTCATCATGGTTTTGGTGATTGTTTCCAACGCAGCCTTTAATGCAAAAAAACGCAGCCAGCAATTACAAAAGGGCTTTTTGATTTCTTTCATTGCAATTGGTTGTAGTACAGGAATTACCATTGGTATTTTGATTTTTTCTGGTTCTATTAAATTTATTCCTTCTCAAATCATTCCTATCAGTGGGATGATTGCCAGCAATTCGATGGTGGCAATTGGTTTATGCTATCGCAATTTAGATACTCTTTTTCAAAACCAACGGCAAGCGGTAATGGAGAAACTAGCATTAGGTGCAACTATCAAACTCGCCTCTTTACCAATCATCCAACAAAGTGTGAAAACCGGGATGGCGCCGACGATTGATTCTGCCAAAACTGTCGGAATTGTTAGTTTGCCTGGGATGATGTCAGGCTTAATTTTTGCGGGCGTTGATCCTGTCCATGCGATAAAATATCAGATTATGGTGACTTTTATGTTGCTATCAGCAACAAGTATTGGTTCAGTGATTGCAACTTATCTTGCCTATAAAGGCTACTATAATCAAAAAAAACAATTGGTTGTTTAATTAAAAAGCTGGAAATCTGTGTTTATAACTTCACGGATTTTCAGCTTTTTCTGGTTGAAATAAAGAAGTTTCAATTTGAAAAAGAACGGACGTTCGTATATAATGGAGGGAGGAGGCGAATCAAAATGATGAGCGAATTACGTTTTCCCTTAAAAAAAGATACGTCGAGAAAAATTATACATATAGATATGGACGCGTTTTTTGCTTCAGTTGAAGAACGAGATCATCCAGAGCTAGTAGGACATCCGTTAGTTATTGCGCGCCATCCAAGTGATACTGGGGGCAAAGGAGTGGTGACCACAGCGAATTATATTGCTCGACAGTACGGTATTCACTCGGCTATGAGTGCTCAAAAGGCGTATGAACTATGTCCAAGTGCTATTTTTAAGCCAGGTAATTATCAGAAATATAGTGAAATTTCTCAAGAAATCCGTGAAATTTTTCGCCGCTATACAGATGTGATTGAACCAGTATCTATTGACGAAGCGTATTTAGATGTAACTGAAAATAAGGTCAACAGTAAGTCGGCTATTAAAATTGCGAAAATGATCCAATATGATATTTGGCATGAATTGCAGTTAACTTGCTCGGCAGGTGTTAGTTACAATAAGTTTTTAGCCAAGTTAGCATCAGATTTTCAGAAACCAAAGGGCCTGACGGTTGTCTTACCAGAAGAGGCCGAAGATTTTTTGAAAGCATTACCGATTGAAGATTTCCACGGAATCGGGAAAAAAACAGTGCCCAAAATGCATGAACTAGGGATTTTTACTGGAGCAGATTTATACAAGCAAGATGAGATGACGTTGATTCGGTTATTCGGTAAAATGGGTTATTCATTGTATCGTAAAGTCCGCGGTATCCATGATGCGCCAGTTCAAGTGACTAGAGATCGTAAGTCGGTAGGGAAAGAACATACTTACGGCACCCCTTTAACGACGGAAGAGCAGGTTACGGCTCAATTGAGACAATTGGCAGCAGGGGTTGAGCGTGCGTTGCAACGAGTGCAAAAGCATGGCAAAACAGTAGTCCTGAAAGTTCGTTATACTGACTATACGACGATTACGAAACGTGTGACATTACCTGAATATATTTCTAAAAAAGAAGAACTTTTCTATCAAGCGAATTTAATTTGGGAAGATATTTTAGGTTTAGAACAAGGAATCCGTTTATTAGGCATTACTTTAACGAATTTAGATCCACTAGCGTATGAAAACATTGTTTTACCTTTATGGGAAAAAAGTTAGCCCTTTAGACACATCCTCAAGAGATGGCTAAAGGGCTAACTTTTTTAAATTGATTTTTTGATTTGTTCATAAGACGTTTCGGCGTCATGACATTTTTCCCAAATAACAGCTTTGCCAGCAGCAAGTGATTTGGGTACATCAATAATCCGTTGATTACTACTGCCACGAAATTGTAAATTTAAATTACGTTTTGCCAGTTCAAAGCGCCCATCAACTAAAATGTCAATTGAATGGAGTAGTTCAAGCTTATCAGGCGTTTCTAAAAGTAGTTCTTCAAAGGTATACCCAGACCAAGACCAGATATCTTTGGCTGAGCCAAATGTTTCCCGCACACGTTTGACTACACTAAGACAAACATCTGTATTCAGAAAAGGTTCACCACCCAAAAGAGTCAAACCTTGGACATAGTCATGGGACAAATCTTCAATAATTTGATTCATTAAAGATTCTGTAAACGGCGTACCGTAATTGAAATTTTGGACAGCTTTGTTAAAACAACCTTCACAAGCAAAGAGACAGCCACTCACATATAAACTATTGCGTACACCTTCGCCATCAACAAAGTTGAACGCTTTGTAATCGGCAATCTTTTTTTGGCTGTAGTCTTCGGTTTTCCATTCTTGTGGTTTCGGATTACGCATCAGCAAAACTTCTTTCTATAGAATAATCGAGTTTAATTTTTTAAATGTTTAACACGAGAGGAAATTTCTTTGTGACGACCGTGTACCATTGGGCGAGCTTGCGGGTTACCTAAATAACCACAAGTCCGTTTAACGACATCACAAGTCTTAGGATCATGATTGCCACATTCTGGACATTCAAAGCCACGTTCAGTTGGATGGAAGTCCCCTTCAAAACCACAGGCATAACAATGATCAATTGGCGTATTGGTTCCTAAATAGCCAACTTTGTCATAAGCGTAATCCCAGACGGCTTCAAGTGCTTTGGGATTTTGCTGTAACATGGGGTATTCACAGTAGTGGATAAAACCACCAGAACAGTATTTTGGATAATCCTTTTCAAAATCAAGTTTTTCAAAAGGCGTTGGATTTTTGCGTACATCATAATGGAAACTATTTGTGTAATATTCTTTATCTGTAATATTTTCGACGATGCCAAATTTTTCAGTATCTAAACGGCAAAAACGGTCAGTCAAGCTTTCGCTCGGTGTAGAGTAGACACTAAAATGATAGCCGTATTCGTTGCCCCAGTTGTCGGCATTTTTTTTCAGTTCTTTTAAAATATCCAGTGTAAAGTTTTTGGCCTCTTGATTGTCCTCCCAAGCACCGCCGTAAAAGGCAGAAGCCACTTCATACAAGCCAATATAGCCAAGTGAAACCGTGGCACGTTTGTTTTTAAACAGTTCATCTACGGCATCCTGTGTAGCTAAACGTTTTCCAAATGCACCATACATGTATAAAATCGGTGCATTCGCTGGTTTAGCTTCTTTAACACGTTCAACCCGATAAACCAAAGCATCTTTAACGATCGCTAAACGTTCATTTAAAATTTGCCAGAACTTTTCTTGGCTTCCTTGCGCTTCTAAAGCGATTCTTGGTAAGTTCAAGGTCACAACGCCTAAATTCATTCGGCCAACATTTACTTCTTCACCTTGTTCGTCTTTCCAGCCTTGTAAAAAGGAACGACAGCCCATTGGTACCTTAAAACTACCTGTTAGTTCAACGATTTTATCATAGTTTAAAACATCAGGATACATGCGTTTCGTTGCGCATTCCAGTGCCAGTTGTTTAATATCGTAGTTTGGATCAGTAGGTTGCGCATTGACGCCTCGTTTAATTGTGAAAATCAGTTTTGGGAAAATAGCTGTTCGTTTTTCAATCCCTAAACCATTAATTCGGATTTGTAAAATCGCCCGTTGAATTTCTCGCTCAAACCAGTTGGTACCTAAACCAAATCCCAGAGAAGTAAAAGGGGTTTGTCCATTGGAAGTAAATAAGGTATTAATTTCATACTCAAGACTTTGCATGGCATCAAAAATATCTTTTTTCGTTTTCTTCCGAGCGAATGCTTTTTGGCGTTCTTCTCCTTCAATCCATTCTTGCGCATCTGCTAAATGTTTTTCATAATTACGTTCCGCAAAAGGCGCTAATAATTCATCAATCCGATCGGCAGAGCAACCACCATATTGACTGGAAGCTACATTGGCAATAATTTGAGAAATTTGTGCAGTGGCCGTTTGAATTGATTTTGGTGATTCGACATCAGCGTTCCCAATTTTAAAGCCATTGTTTAGCATGCCTTTAAAATCAATTAAACAGCAGTTTGTCATGGGCGTATATGGATGATAATCTAAATCGTGGTAATGAATGTCGCCTTTTTGATGGGCATTAGCCACGTGTGAAGGCAACATCTTTAAACCAATTGATTTTCCAACAATCCCAGCGGTTAGATCACGTTGCGTATTAAAAACGTCACTGTCTTTGTTGGCATTTTCGTTCACGACAGTCTGATCTTTATTAATTAATTTGCCGATAGATACATTAATATCAGTCGCTTTACTACGCTCAAAATCACGTTGGGTTCTGTAATGAATGTATTCTTCGGCTAAGGCATATTCGTTGTTGGATAGCAGAGTATGTTCCACAATATTTTGAATTTCATAAATTTTTACGTTATTGGTAAAACGTTCGGCAATTTCTCGATTGACATCGGCAACAATCGATTGGACTTTTTGATGTGTCAAAGGAGTGACTTGGTCATGTATTTTTTGTTCAGCTTTGATCAAAGCATCGTATATTTTTTGATCATCGAAAGTCACTAAACGACCATCCCGTTTGACGACTTTAATTGTTGAGAGATTAACATCCTCGGCTTTTTCATCAGTAATCTTCATCATTTTATCCAGCTCCTTATATCTCGTTAGTAACTATCCTAATACAAAGGTCGGCTAAATTCAATCGATATATTGCGTATTTTTAGTAAAATATCACTAGACAAACACTATATATTGTGCTTGTGCTGTTTTGAAAAAATATGAAAACAAATGAAGAAAAGGATTGAGCAAATTTTTTTGTGTGAAAAAAATTCTTTGTCCAAATTAAAAAACAGCAAAGAGTTTTTTGCCAAATTGCTAAAAGCAACACTAAAAAATAACAATTATTAAATAATAATTGTTTGCGGATTTATTCACGAAATGCCAATTATTCTTTGACTACCGAACGATATTGTAAGATAAAACGATGTTCATTCAGATTTTTTCTTGGTAAAATAAGAGTAATAACAAAACGTTGGAGCGAGAAAAATGAAAAAAATTGTAGAAGTAAACCATGTCAGCAAGACATATGGTCGTTTAAATAATAAAACAGAAGTATTAGATAATATTTCGTTTACCGTTGATGAAGGCGAATTTGTGGGGATTATGGGTCCCAGCGGTGCTGGGAAATCGACACTGTTGAATGTCTTATCCTCGATTATTTTGCCGACCGCAGGGATCGTGCGCATCGCCGGACAAGATATTTTAAAAATGCGAGATAATCAATTAAGTGATTTTCGAAGAAACGAAATGGGGTTTATTTTTCAATCGTTTAACCTAATTGATACGTTAAATGTGAAGGACAATATTCTGTTGCCTTTAGCTGTAGAAAAAGTTTCATTAGAAGAAATGGATAAACGTTTGTTACATGTGACTTCGATTTTGGGGATTCAGGAGCTTTTATCTGCTTATCCACCAGAGATATCTGTGGGACAAAAACAACGGGTAGCAGCTGCTCGTGCTTTGATTACGAACCCTAAAATTATTTTTGCAGATGAACCAACTGGCTCGCTGGATTCAAAATCAGCAACAGAATTGTTGAAATATTTAACTGAAATTAATCTACATGATGATGCCACAATTTTGATGGTGACACATGACCCGTACACGGCCAGTTTTTGTAATCGCATCTTGTTCATTAAAGACGGTGCGATTTTCTCAGAAGTTGTTCGTCAAGGATCACGTAAGGAATTTTTTAATCGTGTGATAGATATGCAAGCAACGATTGGTGGAGGCGGGCGCGCAAATGATTTTTAAACTATCATTAAAAAATTTAAAAGCTCATGTACCTAATTATCTGGTTTATTACATTAGTATGACTTTTGCAGCGGTCGTTTATTATTGTTTCCGTGCGATTGCTTACAACCAGCCTCTTGTCGCAGGTGCAGGCCGTGATATCGAAATTAAGCGATCTTTAGGACTCGGTAGTACCTTAGTCACGATTATTATTTTGGGCTTTATGTTGGCAGCAAATCGTTTTTTTATAGGAAAACGTAGCCAAGAAATTGGCTTGTATCGATTAATTGGCTTGAGAAAGAGCCAAGTTTCACTAATTTTTTTAGTAGAAAATTTAGTTTTAGGCTTTGTTTCACTAATTAATGGAATTATTTTAGGAGTGATTTTCACCAAGTTGTTTTCAATGATTTTAGCCAAAGTTATGTTTTTAGAAGTCCCCAGTTTCTTCTATATTTCTTGGCGTTCCGTTATTGAAACCGGTGTAGCTTTTGCATTTATGATTTTGATTGTCTGCTTAAGAAGTATTTGGATGATTTATCGTTATCCATTATCACAGCTTATGCACCAAGAAAAAATTGGTCAAATTAATTATAGTCGTTTAACGAAACGGCGGCAGTTTCTAGGTATTTTAGGACCTATTTGTTTACTGGCTGGTTATTTTATTGCGTTTGATTTTCGGAATTTAGCGACAGGTATTGTGTATAAACAATTAAATGATTCATTGGATATCTCGATTCCGATGATTATTACATTGACGCCTTTTATCATTTTGGGTCTCTGTGTGGTGGGAACTTATTTATTTTTCCGTTATACCATGTATTTTATCATTCGCTTATTTAATCATAGAAAAAAATGGTATTACCAAGATTTACGTATGATTACTTTAGGCAATGCCAAACGCTACTTATTTAAAAGTAGTAAAACACTCACTGGTTTGACCTTGTTAATTGCGACAGCCTTGAGTGGGATCGGCGTGATGGTTTTTGTGTATACGATTAGTATGCACACGGTCAACAGTGATGGCCCCGTGGACTTTTTAGTTTCACAGGAAAGCTATCCTAAATTGAAGAAAGTTCTCGATGAAGCGAAGGACACCAAAATAAAAAATGAAGTGACACTTTCTTATAAAATTACTGGAATTGAACGCAGTTTGCGAATTGGTCAAGCGCAAGAGGAACAAGAAACGATTGAAGCAGTTAATGTTTTATCCTTCTCAAATTACCGCAACTATCAAAAAATTAATCCTTATTTAAACGATTTACATTTAAAAAATGACCAAAGTGTTATCTATATGGATAGCTTTACCAATATTTTAAGTGGTATGTCTCGTTATGAATCGAAACTGCAATTTGTTGAAGGAGAGAAGGCACAACTGCAACAAGTGCTGCCTAACTATCTAGGCAATTTTTTATTGCAATATTCCTTACCAACGATTGTCGTTTCCGATGCCCTTTATCAGAAAGTGACAAAAAATTCCATTCAGTATCAGATTAACGCCGTAAATGTTGACACGAAAAGCCGTGAAAAACTTTATGAAGCCGTAAATAAACAGATTGCCACAGAATGGCAAGCGCCAATTTTGTATAAGTATGAAAAAAATAACCAGCAGTTGAGTGGTTTTGCCAAACAAATGCCTAACGAAGAGGTAAAGAATACGCAAGATGATGTCACAGAAACTTGGCGGCTAAATATGAATGATCGCTACGCCTCTTTACGCTATGAACGAAAAATTAACGGCTTGACTTTATATGTCTCCATGTTTGTGGCAATTTTAGCGTTGTTTATTACGGGCAGTATTTTGATGTTACGACAACTCTTTTCAGCTGTAAGTGAGCGTCAAGATTACGTGACTTTAAAACGGATGGGTGTTTCTAGTAAAGCGATAACTAAGCAAATTTATCGACAGAATAGTTTGATTTTCTTTCCGCCGATGGTCATTGGGATTTTGCATACTACCTTTGCCATTTATTTGCTAAGCCAATTTATTAAGAGTCCAGGATATTTGTTAGTATATCTTTCTTGTGGAATCTTAATAATTGTTTATCTAATTTTTTATATTTTAACGTCTGCCATTTATGCGCGGATGATTCGACACATCCATTTTTAAAAAACTGTAAAAGCCGTTGTGAAGCGGTTTTTACAGTTTCTTTATGCGAAAAAATTATGAGAGTTCCGTTTATGAAAATCATGAAAATTTAAGAAGTGACGAAATTGTTAGTTTTTTTATTAAATTGTAAGAAATTTCAATGGACTTTGCTGAAATATAGCATAAAATAATGGATAGCGATTAACCTTAGGAGGTGAATGATAATGAAAACAACTTTTCAGAAAATTCTCAATAACGAAAGTCTTAAATTCATCGGTAAAACGTTATTTTATTCTTTCATTGTCATTGCATTAATTTATCTTTATCATTACAAGAATATCAATGGAGGAACCTTCATTTATAACGAGTTTTAAGGAGGCGGCTATATATGGAAAAAGTAATTAATATGATTCAAACGATTGATGAATGGGCACGTAAAGAACCCCAACGTCCTGTTTATTTAACCGAAGAAAAAGTCTCTACGTATGGAGAGTTAAAAGAAAAGTCAGACAATCTAGCCGCTTATTTAGCTGAGCTGAAAACGGACAAGTCAGCGATTGTCGTATACGGAGAATTAGATTTTGAAATGATTGTGAGTTTTTTAGGCGCATCGAAAGCTGGTTTTAGCTATATCCCCATTGATGCACATACACCAAAAGAACGCATTGAACTAATTCTAAACGTAGCCAAACCAACCGCAGTGATTGCTGTGCATGAATGGCCTGAGTTAGCCACCGAAGTGCCAGTAATTACGGCGGAAGAATTAACAGAAATGATGATGCATGCACCTCGGCATGCGCCTGCGTTAATACCTGTCACAGGAGCAAGTAATTACTATATCATTTTCACTTCAGGGACAACTGGCGTACCAAAGGGTGTGCAAATCAGCCATGATAATTTAGTTAGCTTTACGAATTGGTTGTTGCAAGATTTTGGTTTAGAAGAAGGGGCCCGCTTTTTAGCACAGGCACCTTATTCGTTTGATTTATCGGTGATGTCTATTTATCCCGCATTGGCGTTAGGCGGCTCATTAACTCCGTTACCCAATGAAATCATTAACGATTTTAAACAATTATTTACGCGTTTGCCACAATTAACAATCGACGTCTGGGTTTCAACACCGTCCTTTATTGAATTGTGTCTAATGGAACCAAGCTTCGATGGTGAACATCTACCAGCACTGCGCACGTTTTTGTTCTGTGGAGAAGAATTACCAAAACCAACGGCTGAGAAATTAGCCGCTCGTTTCCCAACTGCGCATATTTATAATACGTATGGGCCGACAGAAGCGACTGTAGCGATTAGTGCCATTGAAATCACTCAAGAAGTTTTAAAAAGTGTCCAACGTTTACCAATCGGGTATGTGAAAGAGGATACGCAAATTTATATTATGGAAGGCATGTCAAAATTACCTGCAGGTGAAATTGGTGAAATCGTCATTGCTGGACCAAGTGTTTCCAAAGGCTATCTAAATAATCCTGCGAAAACAGCTGAAGCTTTTTTCCAATTAGATGGCGTACCAGCTTATCGCACAGGCGATGCTGGAAAGTTAGTCGATAACCTATTGCAGTATGAAGGACGCTTAGATTTTCAAATTAAATTGCATGGCTACCGCATTGAGTTAGAAGAAGTAGATCATCACTTAACGAATGTTTCCTACGTGAAACAAGCAGTTGTTGTGCCGAAATATCAAGGAAATAAAGTCCAACAATTAATTGCCTATGTCGTTCCGCAAGCACATGAATTTTCAAGTGATTTTCAATTAACTAAGGCAATTAAACAAGAATTAGCCACGTTGACAATGGACTATATGATTCCACAAAAATTTGTATATGTTGAACAATTACCTTTGACAAGTAATGGCAAAATTGATCGGAAAGGGTTGATGAATGAGGTGAATGCCACATGATGAATTTTCCTCATATGATTCCCTATAATGCACCGTATTACTTCGTTCTGCTAATTGCGGCCTTGTTGCCAATGATTTTAACCTTAGCCATTAAAGGGACACGTTGGCCTTGGTATCAAACGCTCGTGACATTGGTCTTTCTATATATCAGTTTTGGTGGCGAATTTTGGCAACAAGGAGTCGCTCTGATTGTATATGTTATTTATCAGACGTTACTAACGTGGGGCTATGCGGCTTATCGAAAAAATAAAAATGCAGGTTGGGTCTTTTATCTGGCTGTCTTTTTAGCTATATTACCGCTTGTTTGGGTGAAAGTTTCTCCCTTCATGACAGGCAAAACAACCTTACTTGGCTTTTTAGGGATTTCTTATTTAACCTTTAAAGCGGTCCAAGTGGTCATGGATTTACGGGATGGCGTAATGAAAGAATATCATCCGTTTCGTTACATTCAGTTTCTCTTGTTCTTCCCGACTATTTCTTCAGGACCCATCGATCGTTATCGGCGCTTTGAAAAAGATTTGAAAAACCCGCCGAGTGCGGAGAAATATTTAGACTTTTTAGAAAAAGGAATTTTTTATTTATTTCTAGGATTTTTATATAAGTTTATTATCAGTCATTATCTTGGTGGTGTCTTTTTACCACATGTGGAAAAAATGGCCTTGGCACAAGGTGGTTTATCCTGGTGGACAGTCGGCTATATGTATAATTACAGTTTGTATCTATTCTTTGATTTCGCAGGCTATAGTTTACTGGCCGTTGGCACAAGTTATTTAATGGGCTATGATACACCAATGAACTTTAACAAACCGTTCCTAAGTTGGAATATTAAAGAATTCTGGAATCGTTGGCACATGACCTTATCTTTTTGGTTCCGTGATTACATTTACATGCGCTTAATGTTTTTCTTAATGAAAAAGAAAGTCTTTAAAAGTCGGATTGTGACTTCTAATATTGGTTACTTTGCGTTGTTCTTAATCATGGGCATTTGGCATGGATTAACGTGGTTCTACATCGCTTATGGGCTCTACCATGCAACACTAATTTGTGTAACAGATGCTTGGCTACGTTTTAAGAAAAAACATAAAGACAAGATACCATCAAACAAATTTACACATGCATTTGCAGTCTTTTTAACTTTCCAAGCGGTTTGTGTCAGCTTCCTGATTTTCTCAGGATTTTTAGACAAACTATGGTTTAAATAAACAAAAATAAAAATATAAAGGGGCAATTTACAATGAACATTCAAGAAACAGTATTAAACATTTTAGAAGATATTACAGGAACAGACGAAGTTGTGAACAATCAAGACATTCAATTATTTGAAGAAGGATTATTGGACTCTTTAGCGACGGTTCAATTATTAGTAGAAATTGAAGGACAATTAGGAATCCAAATTCCTGTATCAGACTTTGACCGTGAAGTATGGGGAACACCAAAACAAATCATTCAACAAGTGGAAGCTTTACAATAATGTCTAGAAAAAAACGACTAATCAGAATCTTAGGTCCAGTGCTTTGTTCAGCGGTCTTGGTTGCAGTGTTCTTTTTTGCACCGTTCAGAATCAATTTAACTTCCGAAAAAACGTTGAAGGAAGCATCAACGTCAATGGCACCGAACGTTTTAAAAGGCAATGTGATTAAAAACAAAGCAGTGGCTTCTGGTAAATATGTTCCTTTTTTTGGCTCTTCTGAATTAAGTCGATTTAGTGCTTTCCACCCTAGTGTGCTCTCTGAAAAGTATCAACGGAACTACCGACCGTTTTTACTAGGAGAAGCGGGCACACAGTCATTAACCCAAGCAATGGTCATTCATTCGATGGGCGATGCGATTGCCAATAAGAAAGCGGTCTTTATTTTATCTCCGCAATGGTTTGTCAAAAAGGGTGTACCTAATGATAGTTTTGGTGCACACTATTCACAATTACAAACCTATCAATGGTTAGCTAATTTAACCGAATTAACCAGCGGTGACCAATATCTAGCACAACGTTTGACCAAATTTCCAGTTGTTCAAAAAGACAAAGTCTTAATGGAAACCTTGGCAAATCTGCAGGCAGGGCAACTTCCCCAACGCTCTCAACGAGATTATTTTATAATGAATCTCCGTTTCTTGAATCGTGAAGATGAATTGTTTAGCCAAATTGGCATGGTTAGCAGAGAACCAATTGTTGAAAAAGATATGAAACAATTACCTGCTACTTATAATTTTAATGAATTAGATCAGCTAGCTGGAAAAATTGCGGCAAAAGCCATTAATAATAATAAATTTGAAATTAGTAACGGTTTTTATCGCCAACGGATTAAACCAGTTTTACCGAAATTAGCTCATTCACAAAAGAAATGGGATTATCGTTTTTCTCCAGAATATGGTGATTTCCAAGCTGCGTTAGAACAGTTAGCAGAAAAAAATGTCGATGTTTTATTTGTAATCCCACCTGTTAACAAACGTTGGTCGGACTATACGGGCTTGTCACAAGATATGTTGCAACAAGTAGCACGCAAGCTGAAATATCAACTTCAAGAGCAAGGCTTTACTAACATTGCTGACTTCTCAACATGTAGTAATGAACGCTACTTTATGGCGGACACGATTCATTTAGGTTGGCGTGGTTGGCTCGCTGTTGATCGTCAAGTAGATGAATTTATGAAACAACCTGCGTCTAAAAAGTTAGCGTATCAAATTGATGATCGTTTTTATCAGACAGATTGGCAACAACAAAATCCATTGGTCTTACCTCAATTTTAAGAAGGCAAGATGGATCAAGTACCAATTATCTGAAGCGGACTAGAAGCGCTTCGTAACAATGAAAATAGCCTGTACCTGCCGTTGAATAACGAGCGTGCAGGCTGTTTTTTCGTTTATTTTTAGTGGAGAACGTTGCTCAATTTATTTTTTGTAAGTATTTTTTTAGTTCGTGGTATAATGGATAAAATTGGTTTTTGAGGGGAGTTATTTTTATGGATGCAAAAGAAGAAAAAATGTTAATTGATTTAACAAGTGCTAAAGGGATTGCTGGGAATGAAGACGAAGTACGTTCGTTATTTAAAAAGTATGCAGCACCGTATGCGGATAAATTTTTATATGATGGCCTTGGCAGTATTATTGCAAAAAATGTTGGTGATAAAGAAGGACCAAAAGTCTACATTTCTGGGCATATGGATGAAGTCGGTTTCATGGTTACCCAAATCACAGAAAAAGGCTTTTTAAAATTTCAAACCGTTGGCGGTTGGTGGGGGCAAGTGATGTTGGCCCAACAAGTTCAGATTAAAACCACGACTGGTAAGGTTTACCATGGTGTCATTGGGTCTAAACCACCGCATGTGTTAACAGCGGAAGTTCGTAACAAACCCTATGAGATTGCAGATATGTTTATTGATATTGGTGCAAGTAGCGATCAACAAGTTGCAGAATGGGGGATTCATCCAGGGGATATGGTGACACCATATATTGACTATCGTCGCATGAATGATACAAAATTTTTATTGGCAAAAGCGTGGGATAACCGAATTGGTACGGCCGTTTCATTAAAAGTTTTAGAAAATTTAGCGACAGAAGGGCACCCCAATATTTTATTTGCAGGCAGTGATGTGCAAGAAGAAGTCGGGCTACGCGGTGCGCAAACAAGTACGCATCTTGTGAATCCAGACATAGCGTTTGCTTTAGACACAGGAACAGCTGGTGACACACCAGGAATGACACCTAAAGAAGCCGACTCTGTTTTAGGTGAAGGACCACAAATTTTGATTTATGATGCATCGATGATTCCGCATAAAAAATTACGTGATTTTGTTATTCAAGTGGCGGAAGAAAATAACATTCCCTTCCAATATACAGTGATTACAGGGGGAGGTACGGATGCTGGTCGCATGCATTTAACACGCAATGGGATTCCATCATTAGCCATCACGGTGCCTGTTAGATATCTGCATTCACATACCTCAGTTATTCATGAAGATGATTATTTCAACACAGTCAAATTAGTCACAGAAGTGGTGAAACGTCTAGATAAAGAAACAGTCGCTAAATTGACTAGTTATTAGTTTCAGAAAGGATGGAATGAATGAAAAGTTTAGTAACAAATTCGCAACATCGTGCCAATGCTCGCAGAGCTCTTGATGGGCAATGGGGGATCATGGCTTGGTTAACTTTCTTAGGAGTGGTTTTACAGAGCTTCTTAACATCGATTGTGCAAAATTTATTTTCTGGTGAAAATCAAGTTTTTCAAAGTAGTTTTGCCGCAGTACTACTGCAAATTTTTGTTTTATTCGCGTTAAGTTATGCGCTATATTACGCAGCCTTGAAGGTGTTGCGTGGTGAAAAGGTGCGGGTCAATATTTTAATGAGTGTTTTTCAAGGAAAATATTATGGTCCGCTATTTGTGGTCAACCTACTTCAAAAAGTACTTGAACGTGTAATTGGTTTGTTATTTTTGTTACCAATTTTATTTGGAGCAGGGACAACCTTGTATTTCAAATTGATGTTTAATACAGTTACACCAGAGGAAATTCAGACCTTTTTCTTAAATGATTTTTCCTTTTTCCTAGCGTTTGGTGTTGCCACTATCTTGATCTTTTTAATTGGTTTATTTGTGAGTGGCGTTTTTCAATTTGCTGTGTGGCTACGTTTTGATAATCCAGAACTGCCAATTATGATGGCGTTGAAACAGGCGTTATATTTAATGAAAAATCGTTTTTGGCAATATTTATGTTTACAATTTTCTTTTATTGGTTGGTATATTGTGGGCTTTTTAGCTATTGGTATCGGTCTATTATGGGTGATTCCTTATAACTATGTAGCGTTAGCTAGTTTTTATCAAACTGCCTTAGAAGAAAAAGGTTTAGCCGAAGAATAAAATAGAAGCTTGAATCCTTCGTTATCTCGACAAAGGGTTCAGGTTTTTTCTTTGGTCTTTTTGTGAAAATTTAAGCGTTTTAACCTCGTTTTTCCGTTATTTTATGGTAACATGGAAGTATCGTATTGAAGGAGGTTGTCCACACATGAAATTGACTGTCTTAGGCTGTTTAGGTGCTTATCCATACAAAGGAGAAGGAACGAGTTCCTATTTGTTAGAATCTGAAGGCTTTCATTTGCTTATTGATGCAGGCAGTACGACATTAGTGCGTTTAGAAAACTATCTAGATCCATTGAAATTAGATGCTGTCATTCTGTCACATTATCATCATGACCATATCGCAGATTTAGGTGTTTTACAATATTATCGTCAGCTTTATCCAACGCTGGAACCGACGCCTATTTTGCCAATATATGGCCATACACAAGATCAAATGCATTTCAAAGAACTAACGCTTCCTAACGTTTCCGAAGGGAAAGAGTATTTTGAAGCAGAAGAGTTGGCAGTAGGACCATTTTTAATTACTTTCATGGAAACGATTCATCCTGTCACTTGTTACGCGATGCGGATTGTTGAAAAAGCGACTGGCAAAGTCTTTGTCTTTACAGGAGACTCTGGTTACTTAGCAAGTTTTGAAGACTTTGCAAAAGACGCTGATTTATTCTTAGCGGATACGTACTTATTTGAAGGTAATGAACGACATCATGCACATTTTACGTCAAGAGAAGCGGGTGAAATTGCCAAAGCAGCACAAGTCAAACAATTGATGTTGACCCATTTACCACAACATGGGTCATTGGAACAACTACGGGAAGAAGCGCAAAACTATGCTGGAACGGAAATTCCAGTGACATTAGCCCAACCAGATTTAACAGTTGAGATTTAAAAAAGTAACTATACCAAGGGAGAGAACCGATTGTGATTTTTGTACCGAATGAAAATAATGACCCACGAGTGAACTTAGCAATTGAAACATATTTGTTAACAGAAATGCCTTTAGATGAGCCCATCCTTTTATTTTACATTAACGAGCCGTCAATCATTATTGGCCGTAACCAAAATACAATTGAAGAAATTAACAAAGAATATGTAGATGAGCACGGCATTCATGTTGTTCGTCGCTTAAGTGGCGGCGGCGCCGTTTATCATGATCATGGTAATTTGAATTTTAGTTTTATTATGCCAGATGACGGCAACTCTTTCCGTGATTTTGCGAAAGTTACCCAACCAATTATTCAAGCATTGCACGACTTAGGCGTTGAAGGTGCCGAATTAAAAGGGCGCAATGACCTAGTGATTAATGATATGAAGTTTTCAGGAAATGCGATGTACGCTACCAACGGCCGCATGTTTGCACATGGAACCTTAATGTTTGATAGTGATATTGATGAAGTTGTAAATACATTGAAAGTACGGAAAGATAAAATCGAATCTAAAGGTATCAAGTCTGTTCGTTCACGGGTAACAAACATTAAACCATTTTTATCTGAAGATAAACAAGAGATGACAACGGAAGAATTCCGCCAAGAAATTCTTTTGAAAATTTTCGGCGTAGATTCGATCGACCAAGTTAAAACGTATGAATTAACTGATCAAGACTGGGCGGCTATTAACAAAATTTCAGAGCAATACTATCGCAATTGGGATTGGAATTATGGTAAATCACCTGCATTTAACTTAGAACGTCGCCATCGTTTTCCAATTGGCTCAATTGAAATGAAAATGAATGTGGCGGATGGTGCCATTCAAGAAATTAAAATCTTTGGGGACTTCTTTGGGCTTGGTGAAATTAAAGATGTTGAAGATATTTTAACCGGCGTGAAATATGATAAAGCTTCTTTAGAAGAAGCCATTGATCAAATTGACGTTAAAAAATACTTTGGAAATATCGAAAAAGAAGATTTGCTTGGGTTAATTTATTAAAAAAAAGACAGCCGTTTCAAACGGTTGTCTTTTTTCTAGCTAAAAATAATTTTTAGCTTTTAGAAAGGTAGTGCTATGTGCAAAATCGTCGAAACGATTTTTATCAGGGAACTATCAAATAGCTCGCCTGCATATGTACTTGAACCAAGTCAAGTCCGGGAATTTGGTTATGTGCTTCACTATAAATCACTATCTGTAAAGAGTATACAAGATTTCCTTTCTTTTGTGATATCAAATTTTTACAGACAAAGTAGTAAAATTTGACGTTTCTTATTTTAGCAAGGTTATAGGCTTGTTTTGGGGCTTGAATTAGCAAGAATTAATAGTGATTTAAGGGAAAATATTAACATATGTAGAAGTATTTTTATAAGAAATAACGAGAAAAAATCAATAGGTATGTTCTTGAGGGCTACTTTTTGACGTTTTCTTAATAAAACTTAATAAAAAATAGCAGAAACAAAGAAAAAAAGTGCTTACAAGAAGTAATCCGCACTTAGCTAGGAAGTTAAGAATGTGCATGTTATTTTCAAACAAATAATAAGAATCCTATTTCAATCCTTTACAGAGGAACAAGGACTTCGTATAATAAAGGGACGAAAAGGAGCGAAAGTGATGAGAAACGAAATGATGCATCGACCAGTCGTTAAACCAGAATTGGTTGAGTATATGCGTACAAAACAAAAGAAACTTCCCGGAGAATTAGGTGCAGTGGAGGCGGAAGCCAATGAAGCAGGGGTGCCGATTATTCCGCACGAAACAGTAGTTTTTCTACAATTTTTGCTAGGACAACTAAAGCCCAAAAATATTTTAGAAATCGGGGCAGCAATTGGTTTTTCTTCAAGCTTGATGGCCCAATTTGTCGGTGAAGATGGTCATGTGACCACGATTGATCGTTTTGACGTAATGATAAAAAAAGCGAAGAAAACTTACCAACGCCTGGACTTAGAAGGAAAGGTCACTCTTTTAGAAGGACAAGCAGCTGAGATTCTACCAACGTTGGAAGGACCTTATGACTTTATTTTTATGGATAGTGCCAAATCAAAATACATTGAATTTTTACCTGAATGTTTACGGTTGCTACCAGTTGGCGGCGTTTTGATGGTGGATGATGTATTTCAAGCTGGGACAATTTTAGACCCTGCTGAGGAAGTACCGAAAAAAAATCGAGCGATTCATCGTAAATTAAACCAATTTTTAGATGTAGTCATGGCGCATCCTGATTTAACTTCTACTTTAGTTCCTCTTGGTGATGGAGTTATTTTAATTACCAAAGAGAAAGAAACGATTATTTTAGATAGTTAAAGAATGTCTTCACAAAAAGAAAGCGAATCATTAAAAAGCAAGTTCTTTTAATGATTCGCTTTCTTTTTTATGTTATTTAAAAAGTTATCTCGCTATTTCTAATTGAGAATGATAATCATAAAATTCTCAATAGGACAGTATTATACGCTAATAGAACCTCGTTTGTTTATAATTATTCTATTGACGGAATAATTATAAACTGTTATCCTTAAAGAGTAAAAAAACAGAGGAGGAACGACAATGAATTTAATTAATCAAAAACTTTTTGACTTTGAATGTGATGCCTATCACGATGGTGAATTTACACGAGTATCAACAGAAGATATTTTAGGAAAATGGAGTATTTTCTTCTTTTATCCAGCTGATTTTTCTTTCGTGTGTCCTACGGAATTAGGGGATATGCAAGAGCATTATGCGCATTTACAGGAATTAAATTGTGAGGTTTACTCTGTTTCAGAAGATAGTCATTATGTGCATAAAGCATGGGCTGATGCTACAGAAACGATTGGAAAAATTAAATATCCAATGTTAGCCGATCCCAACGGTCAACTTGCTCGTTTCTTTGGCGTTTTAGATGAAGCTTCTGGAATGGCTTACCGTGCTTCATTTATTGTGAGTCCAGAAGGGGACATCAAATCTTATGAAATAAACGACATGGGTATTGGTCGTAATGCTGAAGAACTTGTTCGTAAATTAGAAGCTTCTCAATTTGTAGCAGAACATGGTGATAAAGTTTGTCCAGCCAATTGGCAACCAGGAGAAGAAACAATTGCGCCAAGCTTAGATTTAGTTGGTAAAATTTAAATTCGCTTTGTAAATAGAGGTCAAAGAGTTGGATAAAACAGAGAAAATGTTTTGTTCAGCTCTTTTTCTGAAACACAGAAGAAAGAGGAGAAGCAAGTGACAGAAGAAATCTACGATTTGATTATTATTGGTGGCGGCTCAGCTGCTTTATCTGCAGGTATCTATGCAGGTCGCGCAATGATGGATACCTTAATTATTGAAAAAGACAAAATTGGCGGACAGGTAACTACGACTTCTGAAATTGTGAACTATCCAGCGATTCGTCACACAACAGGTCCAGAACTAATGGAAGAAATGCGCATTCAAGCACAAGACTTCGGTGTAACTTTTACAAAAGACGAGATTATTGATGTTGATTTTAGTCAAACGATAAAAACTGTTCAATCAGCGAGTCAAACCTATCAAGCATATGCAGTATTGATTGCGACAGGGGCCTCTGCTCGTAAAATTGGTTTCCCTGGTGAAAGTGAATTTACAGGACGCGGCGTGGCCTATTGTTCTACTTGTGATGGGGAGTTTTTCCAAGGCCTAGATATTTTTGTGATTGGTGGCGGTTATGCAGCAGCGGAAGAGGCCGTTTATTTGACACGTTACGGTAAATCAGTAACGATGATTATCCGAGAACCCGATTTTACATGTGCAAAATTAACTGCGGAGGCGGCCAAAAATCACCCGAAAATTAAGATTGTTTATAACACAGAAGTGAAAGAAATTACGGGAGATGATTTTGTCCGGAAAGCTGTGTTTGTCAATAACCAGACGGGAGAAGAAACGGTTTATGAAGCACCAAAAGACAGTACATTTGGTCTGTTTGTTTTTGCTGGAAATAAACCAAGTACAGAAATTTTTGAAGGGAAAATTGCCTTAGACCGTGGGTATGTGCCAACAACTGAGAATATGGAAACCAATATTCCCGGAGTTTATGCAGCAGGAGATTTACGAATAAAAGAATTACGTCAAATTGTGACGGCGGTTGCAGACGGTGCAATTGCCGCCACTCATGCGCAACGTTACGTGACAGAACAAAAAACACAGGCGGGCCAACCGATTGTAACGAAGCGAATGACTGAACGATTAGCTAATCAATCTGCCCCTGAAACAAACAGTCAGCAATCAAAAGAAAAACAGCCAGCGAAAGTTACTGGTAAGCATCAGTGGTTCCCAGAAAGTATGCGCCAACAATTAAGCGGTATTTTCGCTAAACTAACCAAAAAAGTGACATTGCTTCAGTTTTTGGATGCAAGTGATGAAAAATCATTGGAACTTCAGTCATTCTTAACAGAATTTGCAAGTCTGGATCAGAAGATTACTTTAGAAACGATTTTGAAAGATACTGAGCCAGCCAAAGAATTGCTGTATGAGATTGAAAAAATGCCTAGCGTTGTGCTCTTAGATACGGCAGGAAACTATACAGGAATTAAATTTAGTGGTATTCCTAGTGGCCATGAAGTAAACTCGTTGGTTTTGGCGGTTTATAATGTCGGCAGCGAGGGGCAGCCGTTAGAAGCAAGTCTGCAAAAGAACATACTTGCATTGCCAAAAAGAAAAATAGAAATCTTTGTTTCACTAACATGTCATTTCTGTCCCGATGTCGTGGCGGCTTGCCAACGTATTGCATCAATTAATCCTCATGTGGAAGCAGAAATGGTGGACATTAGTCTGTTTCCAGAGTTGAAAAAAGAAAAGAAAATTATGAGCGTTCCAGCAATGCTGATTGATGGCGAACAAATGATTTTTGGTTCAAAAACAATGACCGAAATTATTGAAGCCTTGGCTTAAAAGAGGCGGAAAAAAGTAATTAGCCTAAAGAACCTAAGTCATTCAAAAAAGTGAGAAATACGTCGAGATGACGTATTTCTCACTTTTTTCGCATAGTTAGTCAAGTACCTTTTTTGATTAAGCGATTGAGTTTCCTAAAAAGAATTAAAAAGACACAACAGCAAATGAACAACAGGCTTCCTGTTAGCGGTAAAAAGACATCTTGCATGTAGCTATCGATATGCATTAAACCAGGTACCTCGCTGAAAAATTCATGGATAAACTGTTGAATGAGCTTATTAGCTAGAAAAGCAGCTAAAGGCAAAACAAAAATCAAATAATAGAGGGGTTGTAAGGCATAGCTAATTAAAATTTGTAATTTTGTTGTACCTAAAAGAGCTAAGATCAGTAAGTCGTTTTTTTGCTCTAAAAAAGTTAGGAAGAAAGTTCGGCAAATATAACTAATCAGGAAGAAAAAGAGTGTTCCAGCGCTGATTCCAGCCAAACCTCTGAAAATTTTCAAGGGAGGAATCACTGCATAATTATCAAGAAGAATCATTTGTGAAAGCCATCGAGAAAACAACAAAGTCAATAATAGAGCAGAAAAAGTCAGAAAACTAATAATAAAGATAAGAATCAACGTACTAAATTGGTTTTTTGAGCGCCACGCATTTTTGAGAGAGTCTGTGAATAAGTAAAGAATCGAATACATCATCGCGTCCTTTCTGAAAAATTTTTGTTTTAGGGGGAAAAGTTATGTAAAAGAAAAGACGTTATCTCCTGCCAACTAGCCACTGAAAGAGATAACGCCTTCGCTGGAAACAAGAACTGGATTATTTCACCAATACTAATTTTTTTAAAGGTTCAACCCCAAATCGTTGTTCTTGCTGTAAAAGAATTTCGGCACAAGCTCGGCTATCTTCTAAAGCATCATGATGATTATTTAAAGTGATATTGAGGTTTTCACAAACGGTATTTAATTTATGATTAGGAAATTCAGGAAACAGTTTGCGACTCGTTTTGACTGTACATAAAGAAAGGTAATTAGGTTGTTCTAAGCCATAGTAATCTAAACAGCCAGCCAAAACACTACAATCGAAACTTGCATTGTGAGCGACCACTAACCGATTTGGTTGAAAACAATGCTGAATTTGTTGCCATACTTCAGGAAATTTGGGCGCATTGACAACATCTGATTCATGAATGCCGTGAATTTGCGTATTTCGCCAGAAAAAAGGTGTTTCTGGTTTGATTAACGTGTAAAATTCATCCACAATCCGACTATTTTCTACTTTAACAATTGCAATGGAACAGGCACTATGTTTATCATAACTAGCTGTTTCAAAGTCAAAAGCGTAAAAGTTCATTAAAAAAACTCCTTTCAACGCGTTGAGTAACACTTAAAAATCAAGTACAACTTCCACTGGACAATGATCACTACCAAGAATATCTGTATGGATTTTAGCACTGACTAAACGTTCATTCAAGGATTCTGACACAACGAAATAGTCAATCCGCCATCCTGCGTTATTTTTTCGTGCGTTAAAGCGATAACTCCACCATGAGTAGATGCCTTCAGCTTCTGAATAAAAATAACGGAATGTATCAGTGAAGCCACTGTCTAATAACTCAGTAAATTTTTGCCGTTCTTCAGGCGTGAACCCCGCATTTTTTTGGTTGGTTTTCCAATTTTTTAAATCAATCTTTTGATGAGCTACGTTTAAATCACCGCAAAGAATTACGGGTTTTTCTTGATTTAATTCGTTTAAATAGGCACGAAACGCATCTTCCCATGTCATTCGATAAGCTAAACGCTTTAGTTCAGCTTGTGAGTTTGGTGTGTAGCAAGTGACCATGAAAAATTCTGGATATTCTAAAGTGATCACGCGGCCTTCTTGATCGTGAGCCTCGACACCTAA
Source organism: Enterococcus sp. MSG3299 (assembly GCF_050555765.1). Classification (NCBI taxonomy): domain Bacteria; kingdom Bacillati; phylum Bacillota; class Bacilli; order Lactobacillales; family Enterococcaceae; genus Enterococcus; species Enterococcus sp. MSG3299. The sequence continues at coordinate 2,194,059 of NZ_CP187869.1, read as the reverse complement.
GCCATAGCGAACACTTAACGCTTCTTCTTTAGCGAAAATTGCTGTGCCAGAATAGCCTTTTTTTTCGGCGTAATTCCAATACTGATGATAGCCAGGAAGTTCTAAATCAATTTGCCCAGCTTGTAATTTTGTTTCTTGTAAACAGAAAAAATCTGCATCTAATTCATTAAAAACATCCATAAAATTCTTTTTAACAACCGCTCGTAAGCCGTTGACATTCCAAGAAATACATTTCATTGTTGAAACTCCTTTCAAATAAGAAACGCTTTTGCTCGTTTCAGTGCAAACCAGAACCAAAGAAAAGGTCGCTTGGTGCTTTCTTCTATTCTAATACTTTTTAAAGAAGTTTTAAATACTTGAAAAGAAAAAGAGAAAATGACTGATTTTTGGAAAGAAGTAGTCTATGATAAAATAGTAAAAAGAGCAGAAATGAGGACAAACGAATGAAAATTGGAGTCATTGGTTTAGGAAACATTGCACAAAAAGCGTATTTGCCAACTTATAGTGAATGCCGCCACTTGGCAGAGTTTGTATTGGCAACTAGAAACCCAGAAACACGACAAGAAATCGCTGATCAGTATGGCTTTACAGAAACTGTTGGGACCATAGAAGAATTGATTGAAGCGAAGATTGATGCTTGTTTTGTCCATGTAGCCACAAAAGTGCATGGTGCAGTCGTTCGCCAATTATTACAGGCTGGTATTCACGTCTTTGTGGACAAACCTTTAAGTGAAGAGCTTGCTGAAGTCAAAGAATTACAAGCATTGGCAGCAGCAAAAAATCTGCGCCTGATGGTTGGCTTCAATCGTCGTTTTGCCCCTTATATGGAAGTATTGAAAAATATTCCTGAAAAACAAACAATTTTTATTAAAAAGAACCGCATCAATACAACGAGAGAAACAAGTTTTATGATGTATGATTTATTTTTACATGTCGTTGATACCGCAGTTTATTTAGCGGAAGGACCGCTCCACGTGGTGCAGTCAAAATTAGTGGAAGAAAACGGTCATTTAAAACGAGCAATTTTACAATTAGAAACCGAACAGACAACGATTGTTTGTTCCATGGATTTACACTCTGGGGCCAATACAGAAACTTTTGAAGTCACCAGCCCCACAGGTACTTATCGCTTAGAAAATTTAACGCATTTGACCATCCAAACAGAAGAAGAATACCAAGTAAAAGAGATGGGGGATTGGACGCCAACATTGGAAAAAAGAGGTTTTTACCAAATGGTTACTGCTTTCATCCAGGCCATTCAAAAACCGCAAGAGCAAGAGTTAAAACAAGAAAAAGTCTATGAAAGTCATGCGTTATGTGAAGAAATGCTACGCCAACAACAACGGCATGTTCTTTAAAGAGGACTAGCAACTTTCTTTCTATCATGCTAGAATAAGACAGATATTTTGAAAAGAAAGGACTAACTTTCGTGAACACTAAAGCTATGTTAGAAACATTAAACGAAATTACTTTATTAGTAGATGAACCATTAAAAAACGTAACCTTTACCAAAACAGGCGGCCCAGCTGATGTGTTGGCCTTACCCAAAACAAAAAAAGAAGTCGAAGAGATTGTGGCGTATTGCCGAGAACAAGGACTTTCATGGTTAGTATTAGGCAATGCTAGCAACTTGATTGTTCGTGATGGCGGTATTCGCGATGTCGTGATTATGCTAACAGAAATGAAAGAAATCAAAGTAGCCGGTACCACCATGGTTGTGGATGCTGGTGCCAAGCTGATTGATACAACCTACGAAGCCTTAGCAGCTGATTTAACTGGTTTTGAATTTGCTTGTGGTATTCCAGGAAGTGTCGGCGGTGCTGTTTATATGAATGCTGGAGCATACGGCGGGGAAATTAAAGATGTTTTCCAATCTGCAGAAGTGCTGTTGGCAGATGGCACTATCCAAACCATGACGAAAGAAGACCTGAATTTCCGTTATCGTCATAGTGAAATTCAAGAATTACATTGCATTGTCTTGCAAGCAACGTTTGCTTTAGAAAAAGGAAACCATACAGAAATTAAAGCCCAAATGGATGAATTAACGGAACTTCGTGAACTGAAGCAACCGCTAGAGTATCCCTCTTGTGGCAGTGTTTTTAAACGCCCAGTTGGTCATTTTACAGGGAAATTAATCCAAGACGCTGGCTTACAAGGCTTAAAATGGGGCGGTGCTCAAATTTCCGAAAAGCATGCGGGATTTATTGTTAACATTGATCATGCAACCGCAACAGATTATGTGGAATTAATTGCACATATCCAAGAAGTGATTAAAGAAAAATTTGATGTTGAATTGCAAACGGAAGTTCGAATTATTGGTGAAGAAGTCTAAAGACTCTTTAACTTTTCGAATGAAAATTAAGTATACTTGTATTATGATCATAGGGAGATTATAATGAATTTTATTTATAAAAAATGGCTACCTTCAGCCATAAATGGGCTTTTTTTATTTTTTATTTCGATAACATTAATAGGTGCTTTCCGCTCAGATAACTTAAAAATCAGTACTCTTACAAACCATTTTTTTTTGATACTGTTAATAGCAATACCTGCGATAGTAGTACTTCTTTTTAGTAAACATGCTAAAAAGTGGATTGATAAATATCTGTTTGGTGTAAAAAAAATATTTGTGGAAAATATAGGATTAATTACAGGCATTTATTTTATTTTTGGCTTTTGTTTACAAGTGTTTATCTTAACTAATATTTCCGCTCCTATTGGTTGGGATGTATCAGCTATTTTTAATGGTGTAAGTGCTTTGCCTGAAAATAAAGAAGTTATCAGTAATTACCTATCAATAAATCCTAATAATTCTTTTTTCTTTTTTTTGATGTATGGAATTTCTAAGGTGATGAATCTGTTTAATCATACTTGGGGATCGTCTTGGTTTGTCTGGCAGTTGTGGAATATAATTTTTATGGATATAGGATTTGTTATCTTATTTAAAGCAGCTAAGTATTTGTTTAATAAAAAAGTTGCATATTTAACTTTCTACTTGGCTTCTTTTTCATTGATGTTTTCACCATGGATTTTAGTACCATATACTGATGTAATAATGATTCCTGTTATATCAGCTGTGCTACTTTTATATGCTAAACAAATCGAGATAAAAAATAGTGGCGTATGGAATTTAATATTTATAGGTATTCTTCTAGGTATTTGTTATCTTTTAAAGCCCTCCTCTATTGTATTCTTAATAGCATGGACTATTATTATGGGAATTAAATTACTCACTACCGGAAAGCTTTATAAAAAAAATGTTTTATCATTTTTTGTAGCGATGTTTTTCTTTATAATAACTGTGGGATGTTTTTCAATTTTTCAGAAGCAGCAAACAATCGTTAATTATGATGCTGAGATGCAAAAACCGTGGACGCACTTTGTAATGATGGGTTTGACTGGATCTGGAGGATATAGTGAGAAAGATACAAGAAAAGTGAATAGCCTTCCTACATTAGAAAAGAAAAAGAAATATACAACTGAAACTATAAAGAAACGGTTGGAAGATTATGGGATGGTAGGTTACACTAAATTTCTTCTAGTAAAACATTTTAATAATACTGATCGTGGCGATTTTGGTTGGGGACGAGATGGTACACCACAAAATCCTACAAAACCTTCGAAAAGTGAATTTCAAACGAAGCTTAGAGATACCTACTATCAACAAGGAAAACGTACAAATAATCTTCGGTTTGTCATGCAAATACTGTGGATTGTAGTTTTACTAGGAATGTTGTTATCTTTTTTTGTTAAGGACATTCAAGGAGGTACACTATTAATAATAAAATTAACGATTATAGGAGCATTTCTATATTTGCTTTTATTTGAAGGTGGACGATCTAGATATTTAATTCAGTATTTACCATTCTTCTATCTTTTATCGGCAAATGGTTTGGCACGAATTAATGACATTGTTTCTATAAACGGAATAAAAAAATCATTTACATCAACGGACTATAGAGGCTCTTTGCCAATAAGGACTGATGAGTTGTAAAAAATCAATTTTAGATTCATCAGTTCCCTAAATTATAGAGATATTTTAGTATAAAATAAAAAACAACGATACAGTTCCCATAAAAGGAGCTATATTGTTGTTTTTTACTTATATTACTAATAGTTTTCGTTCGGTAATTCGTAAATTTTACTCGTCTTCTAAATTTTCCAGTTCTACAACTTTAAAGTTTTTCCGCTCTAAATGTTCTACAATGGCTGTACACGTTTCGGCAGTTGTGCCGGCTGGTAAAGTAATAAGTGTGCGACGAACAAACTCTTCACTATCGACATCCAATGTAATACAGCTGGCGATGCTGCTATATTTGGCAATGATTTTTGAAATGGCTGCTAAGTCGCCTTGTTGACCAACTGAAGCAATTGTTAAAACGTAGCTCCCTTGTTTTACATTCCAAGATTGCGCTAAAATATTTAATAAGGTGCTGTGTGTTAAAATGCCGTAAAAATAATTATTTTCATCTAAAACAGCAATGTAAGGTAGTTCTTTAATAGTAAAAAATACCTTGAAAAATGAAGTGTTGACATAAATAAATTTTGTGGCATTTTTTAACAAATAGGTAACAGGTAAACTCATATCACCACCGTTTGCTTTATGGCGGTAAATATGCATTTTATAGATATTTCCTCGGAAAATTTTTCCAGATTCGTCTAAAATTGGGACACAACGGTAACCTGAGTCTTCTAAAATAGAAAGAGCTTCTTCTAGAGTACAAGATTCATTGACGGTTGTTAAATTATCTTTTTTAATAACTACAGATTTTAATAACATAAACAGGCCTCCTAAGGGTTCATTTTTAATAAATTTATCATATCATAACTTAGCAGAAAACAATAGTTGAGACCTCAGAATAAAAGCAATTTTGTTAAAATAAATAGAAAATAAAGAAAAATCAGATATTTTATAAAAGAAATCAAGCACGTATTCGCGATAATGGTAAAAAATTACGTAAGAATCGGCACGGCGCTTCTTTAAAAAGTAAATTAAACTTTGACAACTTTTTCGAATAATGGTACTGTTAAGAAGTAAATTTGTGAATAGAGGAGGTCGAAGAACATGGCAACAAAGAAAGCAGCTCTTGCTTGTTCCGTTTGTGGCTCTCGCAACTATTCTAAATCCGTTAGTGAAGGTAAACGTGGCGAACGCTTAGAAATCAATAAATTCTGTAAATATTGTAATCAATACACGTTACATAAAGAAACGAAATAGATTTAGAGGAGGGTATCAACATGAAATTTTTCCGCAGCGTTGCTGATGAGATGAAGCAAGTAACTTGGCCAACAAAAAAACAATTGCGTAAAGATACATTAGTTGTAATTGAAACATCTATTTTATTTGCAGCATTGTTCTTTATCATGGATACTGTTATCCAAACGGCATTTGGCTGGATTTTAAAATAATTAATTCTAGTATTTCCCGACGAGGGGTGCTATAATAGTATTCGAGAAAAAGCTTCGGGAAACTGAGCTTTTTTTATTTGCTCGAAAAAAATAAACTAAAACATTTAAAGGAGCCGAATCAGTAATGGAAACTTTTGAAAGAAATTGGTACGTATTGCACACCTATTCAGGCTATGAAAATAAAGTAAAAGCAAACATTGAATCACGTGCACAAAGCATGGGGATGGGCGATTATATTTTTCGTGTCGTTGTACCAGAAGAAACAGAAAAAGAAGTCAAAAATGGTAAAGAAAAAGAAATCGTTCATAAAACTTTCCCTGGTTATGTGTTAGTGGAAATGATTATGACCGATGATTCTTGGTATATTGTTCGTAACACGCCAGGCGTAACTGGTTTTGTAGGCTCACATGGTGCTGGTAGTAAACCCGCTCCTTTATTACAAGAAGAAATTAACCACATTTTACGTTCAATTGGCATGAGCACCCGTCAATCAGACTTAGAAGTAGCGCTAGGCGATACAGTGAAAATTATCGAAGGTGCCTTTTCTGGTCTTGAAGGTGTTGTGACAGAAATCGATGAAGAAAAACAAAAATTAAAAGTAAACATCGATATGTTTGGTCGTGAAACAAGTACAGAATTAGACTTTGAACAAGTCGATAACATTGATTAATAAACAAGCTGACAAACTATTGTTCAGCTGATTGATACAGATTGTAGGGTCTGGAAAAGCAGTCAACTGACTTCTTTTCCAAGCCCTTTTTTAGTTCATCGCAGAAAGGAATGAAAAAAATGAAACATGCCCAAAAATATCGTTATTTTTCTTTGCTAATGGGTCTTGTTCTATTATTAAGTGCTTGCCAAATTGGGGCAACTACGAAGGATGACAACCAAGCCGCCACAAAAGAAGCAACTGTTGAGTTAAACCGCACAACAACACCAACGCTTTTTTTTCATGGTTACGCAGGAACTAAAAATTCGTTTGGCTCGTTACTGCATCGCTTGGAGAAACAAGGTGCCACAACTCAAGAATTAGTGCTACTCGTTAAACCTGATGGGACCGTGGTTAAAGAGCGAGGAGCTTTAAGTGGCAAAGAGACGAATCCCAGTGTTCAAGTTCTATTTGAAGATAATAAAAACAATGAATGGAATCAAACAGAATGGATAAAAAACACATTACTCTATTTACAAAAAAATTATCAAGTGAACAAAGCCAATATTGTCGGGCACTCTATGGGTGGTGTTAGTGGTTTACGTTATTTAGGAACCTATGGGCAAGACGCATCGTTACCTAAAATTGAAAAATTCGTCAGCATTGGAGCACCTTTCAATGATTTTATTGATACGAGTCAACAGCAAACCATCGAAACGGAACTAGAGAACGGCCCCACAGAAAAAAGTAGCCGCTATTTGGATTATCAAGAGATGATTAATGTTGTTCCAGAAAAACTGCCCATTTTATTAATTGGTGGTCAATTAAGTGCAACAGATTTAAGTGATGGAACGGTACCGTTATCTAGTGCCTTAGCAGTCAACGCCTTGCTAAGACAGCGAGGAACTCAAGTCACTAGCCAGATTATTAAAGGAGAAAATGCACAACATAGCCAATTACATGAAAATCCTGAAGTAGATCAATTGCTAATTGAATTTCTATGGCCGAGTAAAAAATAGCAAAAAGGCACATGTTCCATAAAAAATGGAACATGTGCCTTTTTCTATACTTTGGCTAGCGAAATAGCTTTTTTCAGCTATAATAAATAAAATTATTTATTTTTAGGAGATATTGGAATGGAATCCTCATGATTTAAATAAGCACAAATCAAGGCTTCAAAGGTGATTAATGTTTGGCCAAAAAACATTTGTGGCTGAGCGACACTTGTTGAAAACGGGCTGTAAGAGTCAGTTGAAAAAACGAGATCTGCCAGTTGACCAAGAGTTGAATTTTTGGCGCCAACAAAAGAAATGATAGGATGTTTTTTCTCTTTCGCAAGCAGAGCTGTTTCTTTTAAGTATTTTTCTTCACCAGAATGTGAAAGGATGATAAAAAGAAAATTCTGATTATTTTGACTATTTATCGAATGAGTATGGGCTGTTGTGATGCTGGGGATGCCATGAAAATTGAAAACTTCACTAATGTAAGCCGCCAAATGTCGTGAAAAGTCATGACCTAAAATAACAAATAAATGACTCTTGTGTTTGGCAAGCAGTCGACAAAACTCGTTGGTTGTTTCAAATGAAGGCGCTGTTTCAAAAGGGATTGGCTGAGAAAAATGGGCTTCTTTTAATTTGTAAATAAGTTCATTATAACCTGATAAATTTAATTTTTTGGCTAAACGAATGATGAAGCTAGGCGAAGAAAAGCAGTGTTTGGCAACTTCTCGAATACTCAAATCGGCCGCATTCGTACTTTGTTGATCCAAATAATACAAAATCTGACTTTCTGTTTTCGTTAAATGATACGTTTCTTTTAAGTAATCTAAGTTCATGAGCAAACCTCCTTTATCAGATTATAAATAATTTTGTGGGAAAAAGGTATCAAAAAATAAAAAAATGAGGTGTTTTTATGAAAAGGGCAACAAAGCAAAGGCTGTCTTTGGCAGCAATCATGGTTTTACTTCTCTCGGGCTGTGGAAGTGTTGGGAAAGAAACCAAAAAGCAAGAACAACAGGTATTACGGGTCGGGATTGATTCGGAATTATCAACGGCAGACGTGTCGTTGGCAATGGATAATACCGCAGCAGATGTAATGAGTCAAGTAGGAGAGGGACTTTTCTCCTTTGACGAAAAAGGAGAAGCGAAACCAGCATTGGCAACTGAAAAAGTACAGCCCTCCAATGATGGTTTAAGCTATACTTTTACGATTCGAAAAGATGCAAAATGGAGTAACGGCGAGCCAATCACAGCCAATGATTTTGAATATTCTTGGAAGCGCACAGTAGACCCAAAAACAGCTTCCCCGCAAGCGTATTATTTTGAAGGGCTAAAAAATTATCGTGCTATTGTTGACGGTGGCAAATCTAAAGAAGAGCTAGGGGTAACAGCCATTGATGACCATACCTTGGAAGTAGAGCTGAGCTATCCTATGAGTTATTTTCAACAATTATTGGCGGTGCCAGCTTTTTATCCTTTAAATGAAGCATTTGTCGAAAAAACGGGCAAAAACTATGGTACATCAGCTGAGTCAACACTTTACAATGGCGCCTTCACATTAGAAGGTTGGGATGGCACGAATAATACTTGGTCCTATGTGAAGAATAAAAATTATTGGGATCAAGCGAATGTTTCGCTAGATAAGGTGGATGTCCAAGTAGTTAAAGAAGTCAATACTGGGAAAAATCTTTTCGAAGGGAAAGAATTAGATGTTGTAAAAATTTCTGGAGAAATTGTTGCACAAGAACAAGGCAATGCAGCTTTGAAAATTCGTGAAATTCCTGGAACGTATTATATCCAATTAAATACGCAAAAAGATCTTTTGGCAAATAAGAATGCACGTCGAGCAATAGCATTATCATTGAATTCTGAACGTTTAGCTAAAAATGTTTTAAATGATGGCTCAAAAAAAGCACTTGGTTTCGTGCCAACAGGTTTCACTAATCAAGAAACGCAAAAAGATTTTGCAGAGGAATTAGGAGATTTAAATCCTAGTGAACCAGAAAAAGCGAAAGAGTTATGGCAAACGGCTAAAAAAGAATTAGGAATTGAAAAAGCGGAGCTAACGATTTTAAGTTCGGATACAGAAAATGCTAAAAAAATCAGTGAGTATGTTCAAGGAGCTTTAGCAGATAATTTAGAAAATTTAACAGTCAATGTTTCGCCAGTTCCTTTTAATAATCGTTTAGAAAAAAGTCGCAGCGGAGATTTCGACATTGTGGTTGGTGGCTGGACGCCAGTATATGCTGATCCAATCGATTTCTTAAACTTACTGCAATCAAAAAATTCCAATAATTTTGGTAAATGGTCTAATAAGACCTTTGATCAGTTGCTTCAAGAAGCAAACGTAACTTATGCAAACAAATATGAAGAACGTTGGAAAACATTACAAAAAGCGGATCAATTGGTTGCGGAAGAAGCACCCCTAGTTCCTCTTTATCAATTAACAGAAGCACGCTTAGTGGACGATTCTGTCCAAAATTTAGTCTATGGTCCATTAGGTTCAGGCTATTACAAATCAGTCTCTATCAGTGACAAGTAAAGGTTGGGAAAAAATGAAAAAAAGTCAAGCTGTTCAATTAATTCAGGAACTTTCAAATGCTAATGGTGTTTCAGGCTTTGAAACAGAAGTCGTTAGAATCCTTCAACACGCAACTGCGGATTTTACTATTCAACGGCTAGATGCCATTAAAAATTTATATCTTGAGAAGAAAAATAATCTAAGTGAAGGTCCAGTTGTGCTTTTTGATGCTCATAGTGACGAAGTGGGTTTTATGATTCAAGCAATTAAAGAAAACGGCTTGTTGCGTTTTCTTCCGTTAGGTGGCTGGGTCCCTAATACGATTTCTGCACAAAAAGTTCGGATTCGTAACCGGGAAGGCACCTATCTGCCAGGCGTAGTTACTAGTCGGCCCCCTCATTTTATGACACCAGAGGAACGTCAGCGGCCATTAACCATTGCTGATTTGTCGATCGACATTGGCGCTACCTCAAAAGAAGAAGTAATTGAAACGTACAAAATCGATCTTGGTGCACCGGTCATTCCAGATGTGACGTGCTGTTACAACGAACAGACAGATCTTTTTTTAGGAAAAGCTTTTGATTGTCGCATTGGCTGTGCTTGCTTAGTGGACGTCATGGAGGAGTTGAAAGAAGAGACGCTTCCATTCAAGTTAGTTGCGACAGTAACTGCACAAGAAGAAGTTGGCGAAAGAGGAGCACTTATTGCCGCAAAGCAAGTCAATCCTGATTTAGCTATTGTTTTCGAAGGCTGCCCGGCTGATGATACGGCAGAAACGCCAGAGATGATTCAATCAGCAATGGGAAAAGGACCGATGTTACGCTATTTTGATGTTTCTATGATTACGAATCCAGAATTTCAAGAGTATGCACTAGAGATTGCTAAAATACACAAAATTCCTGTTCAAGTTTCTGTTCGAAGTGGTGGTGGAACCAATGGCATGGCGATTACACAAGTTCAAGGAGCCCCGACGATTGTTGTAGGAATTCCTGTCCGTTACGCTCACACACCCCATTGCTATGTGGACTTTCAAGATTACCAAGCGGCGAAAGAATTAGTCATTCAATTAATCAAAAATTTAGATGCTGACAAAATTCAAGCACTGGTTCAGCCATTGTCAAAGGAGTGGAACAAATGAAGATTTATGTGTCATGCGATATTGAAGGATTAGCAGGTATTGCGACATTTGATATGGAAAAAGAAGACACCGTTTTATTCCGAGAATTATATCACCAACATGTGGCTTGGTTGATTGAAGGGATTCAAAAGAGTGCTAAAAATGAACAAATTACAGAAATTACTATTGCCGATTCGCATAGCCGTGGATTGAATTTAGCTTATGCGCGCTTGGCAGAAATGGATGAACGAATTTCCTTAGTGAGCGGCTTTCCTCGCATGGATTATATGATGAGTGGCTTGGATAGTAGCTATGATGTGGTCTTTTTCTTAGGTTATCATGCCGGTATTGGTAAACAAAAAGGGAATATGGATCATGGGTATAGCGCTAGTGTTGCTTATGATTTAAAAATAAACGACTTAGCGATGAATGAAACGACAATTAATGCAGCTTACGCTAGCGAATTAGGTGTCCCTGTTGGTTTAATTATCGGTGAATCAGGCTTAGAGGAACAACTTTTTCAAGAAAAAATGATGTCCAAAGTTCCCTTTGTTTCCACCAAAGAATCTCTGGGACGTTATGCAATCAAAAATAGACCCATGCAACAAGTTCGGGAAGCTATCGTAGCAACTACAAGTCAGGTGTTAACTTCCTTTGCGTTGTCTGAATTACCCCGATATGCCTTGCAAACACCTGCAACTGTAAAATTGCAATGTGTGACGACAGCACAAGCAGATCGCATTGAAATGTTACCAATGATTAAACGCATTGATGGTAGAACCGTTTCATTTGTGGGTGAAACGATGAAAGATGTCATGAATGGAATTGTCGCTGTGGTTGGTTTAGGCGGAACAAGTGATTAAAGAAGAAGCTTACGGAAAAAACGAATAGACGTTTTTTTCTGTAAGCTTCTTGCTATAGTTATTTCTATTTTTGTTTCTCTAGAATTTCTTTGCTTAAACGTTGTGCAGTTGGTGTCACCGCAAGACCGCCTTCAGCGGTTTCCTTGAAAATTTGTGGCATTTGGCGACCCACTTGGTACATTGCGTGAATGACTTCATCTGGTGGAATGACACTTCGAATCCCCGCTAAAGCCATGTCAGCTGAGATGAAGGCTTGAGAAGAACCTAATGCATTTCGCTTCACGCAAGGGACTTCAACAAGTCCCGCAACAGGATCACAAATGAGGCCCATCATATTTTTTATCGTAATGGCCACAGCTTGAGCAGATTGATCAGGCGTACCGCCAGAAGCCGCAACTAAAGCGGCACTTGCCATTGCACTAGCAGAACCGACTTCAGCTTGACAACCACCTTCGGCACCACTGATTGAGGCATTATTGGCAATCACTAAGCCAAAAGCCCCAGCTGTAAATAGAAAATCCAATTGTTGCTGATGCGTTAACTTTAAGCGATCAATAACTGCCAACAAGACGCCAGAAACTACTCCGGCACTGCCTGCGGTTGGTGTAGCACAAATCAAGCCCATTTTTGCATTAACCTCATTAACAGCAATCGCATTTCGCACGGCTTGTAAAATGGTCTCACCGCTTAAAAAGTTGCCTGAATGTATGTAATCATTTAAGCGGGTTGCATCGCCACCAGTTAGCCCTGTTACTGAGGTAACACCAGCGATTCCTTCAGCGACAGATTGTTTCATAACGGCTAGATTTTTTTCCATTGTTTCAATAATTCGTTCACGAGAATACCCGCCATGAGCCATTTCTGTTGCAATCATTAATTCGCTCACAGAAGGGTATTCTTTCGCTTGAGCTACCAAATCTTCAATTGAATAAAACATCGTATTACTCCTTTACGTTCATTTAGTCAAAATAGTTAACGCTATATATATGAGGGATTTCAGCTAATTGCATGACAATGTCACCGACTTCGGCTTGATCAACTTCAATAATCATAATCGCTTTTTCCCCTTTAGATTCTCGGGTAACGGTCATTGTACTAATATTGATATCGCTAGCTGAAAGGATGTTGGTCACCTTAGCAATCATGCCAGGAACATCTTGATGGACAACGATAAATGTTGGCGTGCCCATACTTAAAGACAATTTGAAGCCATTTAATTCAGAAATTTGAATGTTTCCACCACCAATTGAAATTCCTGTCACAGATAGTTTTCGGTCGCCAGAAGAAACCACAATTTTAACGGAATTAGGGTGGTCTGCTTTTTCACTTTTAGGAATAAAACAAACTTCCATTCCTTGTTCATAGGCAATTTCCAAAGAATTGGCTAGTTGCTCATCATCTGGTTCCATGCCTAAAAGGCCGCCAACTAAGGCGATATCTGTTCCGTGACCACGATAAGTTTTAGCAAAAGACTCATATAAATAAATGTCAACGCTATCAGGTTGCTGTCCAAAAATACTGCGAACCACTTTTCCAATTCTTGCCGCTCCAGCTGTATGAGAACTGCTTGGACCAATCATAACGGGTCCGATAATATCAAAAACACTATTAAAGCGTAACTCTTCCATTTCAGCACCTTCTTCATTAGAATATGTTTTCATTGGAAGTCTAACACAAAAAATGGCGGGGAACTAGGCAATCGCTTGTGTTTTAGCGAATAATTTAAATTTTTATCAGAATGAAAGCAAGGGGCCTTCGTTGACAAATCAGTGAAGAGATGCTAAATTCTAGATAATAAAAGACGAAAAGAGGGATTCGTGCGTTGAAAATTTAAGTTAATTTTTTAGAGAAACTGTATAACTTTGCCTGATTATAACGGGTGGAGTGTGCGGATTTTCGGAAATTAGCTTAAAGAATTCAGCCACGGGTCTTTTTGTATACCTTGGATTGATGCCGCTGATTTCCGTAAAGCTGCATCAATTTTGCTTTATGGAGGTATATTTATGTCGAAAATTGAACTAAAACAACTATCTTTTGCCTATGATAATCAAGAAGTATTGCTTTTTGATCAGGCAAATATCACGATGGATACCAATTGGAAATTAGGATTGATTGGCCGCAATGGCCGTGGGAAAACAACCTTATTAAGATTGTTACAAAAGCAGTTAGATTACCAAGGAGAGATTCTTCATCAAGTCGATTTCGTCTATTTTCCACAAACAGTTGCAGAAGAACAACAGCTCACTTATTATGTCTTACAAGAGGTGACTTCTTTTGAACAGTGGAAATTAGAACGAGAATTAACGCTTTTAAACGTTGATCCTGAAGTTTTATGGCGGCCCTTTTCTTCTTTATCAGGCGGCGAAAAGACGAAAGTTTTATTAGGTCTTCTTTTTATTGAAGAAAATGCCTTTCCTTTAATTGACGAGCCAACAAATCATTTAGATCTAGCTGGCAGACAACAAGTGGCTGAATATTTGAAGAAAAAGAAACACGGGTTTATTTTAGTCAGCCACGATCGGGCATTTGTTGATGAAGTGGTTGATCATATTTTGGCGATTGAAAAAAGTCGATTGACACTGTATCAAGGGAATTTTTCTATTTATGAAGAGCAAAAAAAATTAAGAGATGCTTTTGAACTAGCAGAAAATGAAAAAATCAAAAAAGAAGTCAATCGCTTGAAAGAAACCGCTCGTAAAAAAGCGGAATGGTCGATGAACCGTGAAGGTGATAAGTACGGCAACGCTAAGGAAAAAGGAAGCGGGGCGATTTTTGATACAGGGGCCATTGGTGCCCGGGCAGCGCGCGTAATGAAGCGCTCGAAACACATTCAACAACGTGCCGAAACACAATTAGCAGAAAAAGAAAAACTATTAAAAGATCTTGAGTATATTGATCCTTTGTCAATGGATTATCAGCCAACGCATCACAAAACATTATTGACGGTGGAAGAGCTTCGTCTGGGCTACGAGAAAAATTGGCTATTTGCGCCAATTTCTTTTTCAATAAACGCGGGAGAAATTGTCGGAATAACAGGAAAAAATGGCTCAGGAAAATCGAGCTTAATTCAGTATTTATTGGATAATTTTTCTGGGGATTCAGAAGGCGAAGCCACTTTGGCTCACCAATTAACCATTTCTTATGTGCGCCAAGATTATGAAGACAATCAAGGAACTTTATCCGAATTTGCAGAGAAAAATCAGTTAGATTACACCCAATTTTTAAATAACTTACGAAAACTTGGGATGGAGCGCGCCGTTTTCACTAATCGAATTGAGCAAATGAGTATGGGGCAACGGAAAAAAGTCGAAGTAGCCAAATCATTGTCTCAATCAGCTGAACTTTATATTTGGGATGAACCCCTTAATTACTTGGATGTATTTAATCATCAACAATTAGAAGCGCTAATCTTATCTGTGAAGCCTGCAATGCTAGTGATTGAGCATGATGCACATTTCATGAAGAAAATAACAGATAAAAAAATTGTCTTGAAATCATAAAAACATCTTGAAAAAGTAAAGGTAATCCTGTATAGTAATAGGGTATGTTTTAAATGTACGTTGAGTGGGAGGGGAAATCTCAACCCCATTAACCACGCACGAGAACTTAAGGAGGTATTTTCGTGGCTAAAAAAGTAGAAAAAATCGTTAAATTACAAATTCCTGCGGGGAAAGCAACACCAGCTCCACCAGTAGGTCCAGCGTTAGGTCAAGCAGGTATCAACATCATGGGATTCACTAAAGAATTCAATGCTCGTACAGCTGACCAAGCAGGCTTGATTATTCCAGTAGTAATCTCTGTATATGAAGATCGTTCATTTACATTCATTACTAAAACACCACCTGCTGCAGTCTTATTGAAAAAAGCTGCAAAAATCGAAAAAGGTTCAGGTGAACCAAACAAAACTAAAGTTGCAACAGTTTCAAGCGATCAAGTGAAAGAAATCGCTGAACTTAAAATGGCAGACCTAAACGCCGCTGACGTTGAAGCAGCAATGCGCATGGTTGCAGGAACTGCACGAAGCATGGGTATCATCGTAGAATAATTTTTATTCCACACTTACTCAAAGAAGTAGCTTCTCAGTTCGTTTCATATTTAAAGATATGAAAGACGTGGGAGGTACAACCGTTATAACCACAATCAAGGAGGAAACAAAATGGCTAAAAAGAGCAAAAAAATGCAAGAAGCATTGAAAAAAGTTGATGCTACAAAAGCTTACTCAGTTGAAGAAGCAGTAGCTTTAGCAAAAGATACAAACATCGCGAAATTTGACGCAACAGTTGAAGTTGCTTACAAATTGAACGTTGACCCTAAAAAAGCAGACCAACAAATCCGTGGAGCAGTTGTGCTTCCAAACGGAACTGGTAAAACACAAACTGTTTTAGTATTCGCTAAAGGCGAAAAAGCTAAAGAAGCTGAAGCTGCTGGTGCAGATTTCGTAGGCGACGACGACATGGTTGCAAAAATCCAAGGTGGATGGTTCGACTTTGACGTAGTTGTTGCGACTCCTGACATGATGGCTACAGTTGGTAAATTAGGCCGTGTCTTAGGACCAAAAGGTTTAATGCCAAACCCTAAAACTGGTACTGTAACAATGGACGTTACAAAAGCTGTTGAAGAAGTTAAAGCTGGTAAAGTAACTTACCGCGTTGACAAAGCTGGTAACATCCACGTACCAATCGGTAAAGTTTCATTTGATAACGAAAAATTGGTTGAAAACTTCAACACAATTAACGACGTATTATTGAAAGCTAAACCATCAACTGCTAAAGGTCAATACATCAAAAACATTTCAGTAACAACAACATTTGGACCTGGAATCCACGTTGACCAAGCTTCTTTCTAATTTGAAAGAAAATAATTAAAAAATTCTTGACTCACTCACTTACCCTATGGTAAAGTGAGTGAGGTTAATAATTAACTGTACCGAAGACAGTAGGTGACGCAAGTCTTAATTTCCTACCGAGGACAATTGTTGAGTTATATACAATTCGGTCCCTCTATGTCTACGGTGGCATGGAGTTTTGTTGTTTTACACGACTTTTTGAAAAAAGCCGATGTAAAACAATACTTGGCGAACGAAGTGAGCGAAGTTTCATTTGATTCTTCTACTTTACATATCGTAAACCAAGTCCAACTCCACCATCAAAATCAGGAGGTGAAATAAATGAGTGAAGCAGCAATCGCTAAAAAAGAAACCCTAGTTCAAGCAGCCGCTGAGAAATTTGAATCAGCAGCATCAGTTGTAATCGTGGACTACCGTGGTTTAACAGTTGAAGAAGTCACTAACTTACGTAAACAATTACGTGATGCAGGCGTAGAAATGAAAGTCATCAAAAACTCAATCCTTTCTCGTGCAGCTAAAAAAGTTGGTTTAGACGGCTTAGACGAAGTCTTTACAGGCCCAACTGCTGTCGCATTCAGCAACGACGATGTAGTAGCACCAGCTAAAATCATCGACGAATTTGCTAAAGATGCAAAAGCATTAGAAATCAAAGGTGGCGTCATCGAAGGAAAAGTTTCTTCAGTGGAACAAATTACTGCGTTGGCAAAACTACCAAACCGCGAAGGTTTACTATCTATGCTATTATCTGTATTACAAGCGCCAGTCCGCAACGTGGCTTACGCTGTCAAAGCAGTGGCAGAGAAAAACGAAGAAGTTGCTTAATTGCAGTCTAATTCAAACAAATAAAAAACAAACAATTTTAATTTAAATGGAGGAAATTCAAAATGGCATTAAACATTGAAAACATCGTTGCTGAGTTAGAAACAGCAACTATCTTAGAACTAAGCGAATTAGTTAAAGCTATCGAAGAAAAATTTGACGTATCAGCAGCAGCTCCTGTAGCAGTAGCTGGACCAGCAGCAGGTGGAGCAGCAGAAGAACAAACTGAATTCACTGTTGAATTAACAGCAGCTGGCGATCAAAAAGTTAAAGTTATCAAAGCAGTTCGTGAAGCAACTGGCTTAGGCTTGAAAGAAGCTAAAGCTGTAGTTGATGGCGCTCCTGCACCAGTTAAAGAAGCTGTTTCTAAAGAAGAAGCAGAAGCTTTAAAAGCTGCTTTAGAAGAAGTTGGCGCTTCAGTAACAGTAAAATAATTCATTCAACTTTTGAATGTTCGAGAACCCTTGTGTTGCAAGGGTTCTTTTTTATTAAGCTTTTAAATGGTGGTAAAGTTAGTGAATTGATTGTCAAAATAATCTTTTCGTTTAATAAAGATAAGTATTCATAGCTAAAGAGAAAATCCAGAGGATCTTAACCTCTGGATTTGATAATTTCTATAAGTTCTCGTTACCAATATTATTTGATAAAAAGCAAATTATTTAAATAATGATTGAATAGTAGGTCTATTTCTTTTTATTTTTTATAATGAATATACTAACTAAAGATAGTAAGATGATTCCAATGATAGTAAATAAAACTGATTTTTTTTCGCCAGTACTGGGAAATATCCCCTTTTTGTGCTCGGTTGAACTTGATGTAGTAGCTTTCTTCGAACTGCTCGTAGTTGTTTGTAATGTAGATTCTGTATTAGTAGTATCCGAAGAAACACTTTCAGCACTTTGATTAATTGACGTATAATCGTTTGCTTTTATTTTATCTGCCATTGCTGCTAAACCATAATCACCACGGACATCAGATGGGTAATTTTGGTTAGCGTAGTCTACCTTGACTTGATTAATTAAATCGACGAGTGTTTGATCGCTTAAATTATTTACAACATCACTATTTAAATCATATACATAAATTAACGAAAGTCGAATTTGAGGTAAATAATTTTTTAAGTCATCAATCGTTAATGTTGAGTAATCTGTAGAGTAGGAGTCCTCTGGGATAGGTTTCTCACCATATAATTTAGTAATCATTCTCGCTGTTCCACTGATGTCTTGGTTTACAAAATGAAACGAAACTTTTTTTGCGTAGTCCAGTTCGTCATCAGATAAACGATTTATCAAGGTTTCTGTTAAACCATACATACCTACGTAATTAAGAAGTGTTTGACGAAGCGATGGAAGTTCCTCGTTTTCAGCTGTAAGTGCTGTTGAATCAGTTGAAGCATTAATTGTTGTTGCTGAAGTTTCTTGAGTTAAAGAAGTAAATGTTGACTTTTCCACAGAAGCTTCATTAGCCGAATCTTCTGCCCATACATTAGAAACTGATAGTGTGGTAATCGAAACAAAACAAAAGAGTCCTAAAAACATTTTTTTCATTTTAATCATTCCTTTCGTTACCTATTGTAACATTTTTGAAATATTTTTGTAACAATTAAATATTAAGAAAAGCTTAAGAATATATACTAGGTGATAAAAAATATAAATTTTAAACTATTAATCTATCAAAAATACGATTCGTAGAGACTATTACATTAGTGTCAAAATATTTCAAAGGTGTTGGCTAAAGAAGTACTGTATTCGCTTAATGGTAGTTTCGAGTAAATTAGTCATTATATAAAAGATTGACAAGTATGCTGCATAGCGAAAACTTCGTCAATCTTTTAAAAGGATAAAAATACAGATTTAAGAATAATGACAATTTATTTTAAGTCAAAAACTGTTGACGATATTGTCGAGGCGTCATCTCTTTTTTCTGGAAGAAAAATTTTGAAAAATAAGAAGGTGAAGAAAAACCTGCTTCAAAACTGATTTCCGTGATGGTTAAGGAACTTTTTCTTAACAGAGAACAGGCTTTTTGCAATTTTAAGTTTTGTACATAAATACTAGGATTTGTTTGTTCATAACGCTGAAATAGCTTAAATAAATAGCTACGATCAATGTTATACTCAGAAGCTAATTGACTAATTGAAAGATTGTTTGAAAAATTTTCGTGAATAGCCATTTTAATTTGGTTAAATAATTGTTGGCTTTGGTTTTCGTGCTGTGTAACGGAATGATGCTCTAGATAATTCAACAATTGAAAGCTTTCACTTAAACTGCCAAAATGATTATGTTTCTTCGCTTCTTGGTAAATATTTTTAAATAAACTTTCTAATTTCTTATCAACAGTTCCTTTTAAAATACAATTTTCGGTAGTCAGGCCTATTTTTTCTAAATACTGAGACGAAAGATCTCCAACAAAACCAACCCAATGATAGGTCCAAGGATTTTGCCGATTAGGATAATAAATATTGCGACAATTGGCTGGAATCATAAACAAATCGCCAGCGGTAATGTGTTGTTTTTCCATAAAGGGTGTTGAAAAATAACCTTCACCATCGCTACAATAATGCAAAACCCAATAATTAATAGGGGCAAACTCAGTTGGTTTTGTCGGACGGCATTTTTCATAGCCAGCTTCATAAAGATGAAATTCTTGGCTAATAGGTTGATCATTAATCAGGATGCTGACATTATTTGTAAAAACATTTTGCATGCTATCACCTCTTTATAAGAGTATGTAAAGGCTTTCTAAAAGTCAACATCTTTACAAGAAATAGGCAACATTTTTTATTTTTAAAAAACTGTAAGCGTTTTACAATGTGTGAGTACTAATTAATTTGATAAAGAGAGGATGTAGTAAAATGGCAACACATTCACGGGAACGATTAGGTTCTGTCGCATTGATGCTCATGACTTTTTCAGCGGTTTTTGCCTTTCCCAGCATTGTTAACAACAGTATTCAGATTGGCCTAGCAACTATTCCAGGCTATTTATTCGGCTCTATTTTTTACTTTTTACCATTTATTCTAATGATTGCAGAATTTGCTTCTGCTAATTCTGAAAATGAATCAGGTGTTCACAGTTGGTTGGAATCTGTGTTAGGACCTAAATGGGCATTTTTAGGTGCTTGGTCGTATTTCTTTGTCAACTTGTTTTTCTTCTGTTCATTACTACCGAATACATTGATTTATGGTTCATACGCTTTTTTAGGTCAAAACGTTTTTCAAGGAAACCATAGTACTAAAATAATTGCAGTGATTTCTATTCTGTTATTTTGGTTAATGACATGGGTTTGTATTAAAGGGGTTTCGTGGATTTCGAAAGTGACTAGCTTAGCGGGTGGTGCTCGTTTATTTATGGGCGTGGCTTTTGTGGTTTTAGCCTTTGTCGTCGTGTTTGGTTTTGGCAATGAACCAGCACAAGAGTTTACCACGACGTCAATTATGCCAACTTTTAATTGGACTTTTTTCATGACGATGGCGTGGATTTTACAAGCTGTTGGCGGTGGTGAAAGTATCGGCGTATACATTAAGGATGTTAAAGGCGGCAATAAAACGTTTGTCCGCACGATGATTGGTGCGACGATTGCGGTCGGCATCATGTATATTCTTGGTGCCGTTGCTGTAGGTTTGGTAGTGCCAACGGACGTCTTAAAAGGAAACTTTTCAAATGGTATTTTTGATATCTTTAAAATTTTAGGTACGTATTTCCATATTCCCGCAGCAATGATGGTGCGCTTAGTAGGAATTATCTTATTTGTCGGAAGTCTTGGTTCTTTGGCTCTGTGGACGGCAGCACCAGTTAAAGTATTTTTCTCAGAAATTCCTGATGGGGTCTTCGGTAAGTGGCTAGTGAAAACGAACGAAGAGGGAAATCCAACCAATGCTTTGTTAGTTCAAGGAATTATTGTGACGATTTTAGTTGCTATTCCAGCACTAGGAATTGGAAATATGGATAGCTTTTTAGAAACGTTAATTAATATGACAGCTTCTACGTCATTAGTGCCTGTCTTGTTCTTGTTAATCGCCTATATTGGGCTTCGTTGGAAAAAAGAAACAATGCCGAGAAGTTTCCGCTTTGGTAATCGAACCTTTGGCTTAATTGCGGGGATTTTCTTATTAGCCATTTTTATCTTTGTATTCTTTATGTCAACTGTGCCGGATCCAAAATTAATCATGGAAGAAATCAATGGCACATTACCGAAAGGAACCGCTAGTCCACTGGGCATGTTGGCGTATAACATCATTGGTTTAATTGTCTTTATGGGCTTTGCTTGGATTTGTTGGAAACGGTATGAAACAAAAGAAAAAAATGAAGTTGGTAAAGGAGAAATGGATTATGAAGACTTGGGAAAATTATAAAGTAGATAGTATCAATCGGTTGCCTGGACGAGCACATTTTTCGAGCTTTCCTTCGAAAGAAACAGCCTTACTAAATGAAAATAAATATACACAAGCATACAAAAATTTAAACGGACGCTGGCATTTTCTTTTTTTAGAAGCGCCAGAATACAGCCCAGAAAACTTTTTTGCGACGGACTTTGATACAAGCCAAATGGATCAAATCACTGTTCCTGGAAATTGGCAAGTCCAAGGATATGGAAAAATGCATTACTCTGATTTATGGTACAATTTTCCCATTAATCCGCCGTATGTACCAACGGAAAACCCAACAGGTATTTACAAACGGACATTTGCTATAGATGAAACATTTCACGATAAAAAAATCATTTTACGTTTTTGTGGCGTAGATTCAGCTTATCATGTTTGGGTGAACGGCCATGAAGTTGGCTACAGTAAAGGTGCACGAAATGAAGCAGAATTTGACATTACGCCTTACGCTAAAATTGGTGAAACAAATGATTTAACGGTGCGAGTCTATCAATGGTCAGATGGTACGTATTTAGAGGATCAAGATATGTGGTGGTTAAGTGGTATTTTTCGTGATGTTGAATTACTCGGTGTACCAGAAAATGGGCTGGAAGATTTCTTTATTATTTCCGATTTAGATGATTCGTATCAAAATGGCCACTTGGCAATTACGGGTAAATTTTGGCAAGACAAAGGACAACAAGTTCAATTGGAGTTGATGGATCAGCAGGGAAAAACGGTTCTTAAAGAGACTGTCGCAGGAAATCAAGGTACGGTTGAATTTTCAGCAAGTTTACCGTCTGTCACTGCTTGGTCAGCTGAAAAACCATACTTGTATCAACTATTTATCACTGTTTTTTCTGAAGGGGAAGTCGTCGAAGTTATTCCGCAAAAAGTTGGTTTCAGAAATATTCATGTATCTGGTGAGACTTTCTTAGTCAATGGTGTGGCCATTAAACTAAAAGGAATGAATCGTCATGATTATAATCCGAAAAATGGTCGAGTGGTTAGTCGTGAAGAAATTGAAAAAGATATTCGTTTAATGAAACAATTTAATATTAATGCCATTCGAACCAGTCATTATCCAGCATCTGCTTATTTCTATGATTTATGCGATGAATATGGAATGTATGTGATTGATGAAACTGATTTGGAGTGTCACGGCTTTGAATTAACCGGAGAATATGATTGGATTAGCAACGATCCAGAATGGGAAACGGCTTATGTTTCTCGGATGGTACGGATGATTCAACGGGATAAAAACCATCCATCAATTCTCTTTTGGTCGTTAGGAAATGAATCTGCGTTTGGTCATAACTTTATTGAAATGGCCCGTATTGCCAAAGAAATGGATCCAACACGTTTGGTCCATTATGAAGGTGATTTTGAGGCAGAGGTCACGGATGTCTATTCTACAATGTATACTTGGTTGGAACACCCAACTAGAGAATTACTGATGAATACGATTATTGAAAATTCAAAAAAACCGCATATTTTATGTGAATATTGTCATGCGATGGGGAATGGCCCTGGGAATTTAAAAGAATATCAAGAGCTATTTTATGCTCATGATAAATTACAAGGTGGCTTTATTTGGGAATGGTTTGACCATGGCATTGAATCGGTGACAGATAGCGGTGAAGTTTATTATCGTTATGGTGGCGATTTCGGCGATGATCCAAGTAACAAAGATTTTTGTATTGATGGGATGTTGATGCCTGACCGTACGCCATCTCCTAGCTTGTATGAATACAAAAAAGTCATTGAACCCATTACAACTAGCGCTATTGACGTTCTGTCAGGTGAATTCTCATTATTGAGTCGGTTTGACTTTGAAAACTTGGCTATCTTTAAGCTGGTTTATACAATTACTGAAGATCAAACAGTGATTCAATCAGGGACAGTAGCAGTGCCAGCAATTGCTGCTAGAGAAGAAGGAAGACTGCACTTACCTTATCATTTAGATTTTCCTAAAAAGGCAGGAGCCGCCTATTATTTAACTCTTTCATATCAATTGAAAGAAACGACCGCCTATGCATCTGCTGGTCATGAATTAGCTACCGCACAGTTTGAATTGCCAATTGCAACACCAGGGATTGAGATCACACCAGTTGGCTCGCTAATGGCAAAGGAAATTGGCCCTCATTTATACATTGAAGGACCAAACTTTTCAATTAATTTTGATAAAGTGAAGGGCGCCTTAACGAATGTGACACGAGATGGTAAAAAATTATTGCATAGAGGGCCGAAATTTACATTTTGGCGGGCACCGATCAGTAATGATATGGAAATTATTGATGAAATGAAGAAGAAATATTTCTTACATTTAGAGCATGAAATTGTCCGTTCTTTTGAGTGGAAAAAAGTTGATGATTTTATCCAAGTCATCTTAAAAACAATTAACGGAACGACTAACAGTGCTTGGCATTATCAATGTACCTATCAGTATTTAATTGCACCAAATGGCGAAATTTTCTTCGACTTAAAAGGTAGTCCTGCCGGTAAAATTGAAAATGCGCCAGATATGTTACCACGTTTGGGTGTGACTCTCCATTTAGACAAGTCTCTATCAGAAGTAAAATATTTCGGTAAAGGGCCGAGAGAAAACTATGTAGATTCACAAGAAGCTGGTTTACTTGGCGTTTATGATGCTACAGTGGCGGAAATGTTCACTAATTATGTTGTTCCACAAGCCAATGGTAACCACATGGCGACTAAATGGTCCGCATTCACGGATGATCGCGGCCAAGGGGTAGTAGCAACAGCGGCAGATTCATATAATTTTAGTGTTTCTTATTTTGAAGAACAAGCGCTAGATGTTGCTAAGCATACCAATGAATTACAAGAAAGTGAGTATGTTGTTTTAAATATCGATTACAAACAAAACGCCCTAGGTAGCTACTCTTGTGGCCAGTGGCAATTAGAAAAATACCGAACTACGTTTGAAGAATTCCAATTGGCATTCCGCTTAACACCTTTTAATAATAAAGAGATTCAAGCAGCGGATGTCGCACATGAACGAGTAAAACGACCAACAATTTCTTAAATAAAAGCTCAGAACAGTGCACTTCGGTCTCCTGTTCTGAGTTTTTTTAATGAAATTATCAGAAATTATTGCTTTTTTTTCATGGAAATAAGCAAACTATTTTGTTATCTAATAAAAGTAGTTCATAATAGTAACATAGCGAATTATTCGCTAGATAAAGCATTTAGGAGGAATTATTTTATGCATACTTTATGGGTTTTAATCGTTGGTGCTGTTATCGGTGCTATCGCTGGCGCGCTTACAAGCAAAGGTCAATCAATGGGTTGGATTGCGAATATCGTTGCCGGTTTAGTTGGTTCATTTATCGGAGAAAAAATCTTAGGTAGCTGGGGTCCTCACGTAGCAGGTATGGCAATTGTGCCATCAATTATTGGGGCAGTAATTTTAGTTGCTGTGGTTTCATTCTTCTTCGGACGAAAAAATAGCTAATTAAGTAAATAATTGTTTAATTAGTTAAAGGCACCAAGTCTCACGAATTTCGTGAAACTTGGTGCCTTTTTTTATTTTCTCGTTAATTTTACGACAACTTCACAACGAGCGGTTTGTGGAAACATATCAACAGATTGTAAATAGTCTACTTGATATACTTTGGCTAATTGAACTAAATCACGTGCTAACGTGGATACATTACAAGAAATATACACCATTTTCTTAGGTGGTTGTTTCAAAAGGGCCGTTAATAATTTACGATCCAAACCAGTCCGTGGGGGATCAACTACAATGGCATCAGGTTTAAAGCCTTCTTTGAACCATTTAGGTAATAAGTCTTCAGCTGTTCCAACAGCATAATGTGTGTTCGTAACACCAAGTCGTTTTGCATTGAATCTAGCATCGTCAATTGCGGCGGGAATGGTATCCATACCACGAACTTGATGCGCTTGTTTCGCTAAACTTAAGCCAATGGTCCCGACGCCACAATAAGCATCAACAACAGTTTCGTTTGGTTGTAAATCTAAGGCCTTGATTCCTTCATTATATAAAACTTCCGTTTGTTCTGGATTCAATTGGAAAAATGCTCGCGGCGATAAATCAAAGACAACGTCGTTAATGTGTTCTTCAATGCTTTCTTTGCCCCATAAGTGAAGGGTATCATCACCCATTACTAGAGAGGTTTTTTTATTTTGGACATTTTGCATAATAGAAACAACTTCTGGTAATTGTTCATTAATTGCGCGAACCATTTTTTCTTTTTGTGGAAATTTCTGCGATTGTGTAATGAACACTACTTGGACTTCGCCAGTTTGGATGCCCACTCGAACCATTAATGTTCGAAAGATACCACTATTTTTACGTTCATCATAAATTGGTAATTGAAATTTATTCAATAAATCAACTAATGTATTCATCACCTTGGTTGTCGCAGGCTGTTGGACCAAACAGTTATCAATCGGTACTAATTGATGTGAATCAGCTTGATAGAGACCAGCTTCTACTTGGCCATCGATTTGGCGTAATTGGAATTGGGCTTTATTTCGATAATTCCAAGGATTCTCCATCCCAATTGTTTTTCGTAGTTCATAGTTTTGATAATTGGCTGGTTTAAATTTGTTAAGCGCCTGCTTTAATAAATCTTTTTTAAAGTCTAATTGTGCTTTGTAGGCTAAATGTTGTAGTTGGCAGCCGCCACATGTTTCATAGACAGGACAAGGAGGGACCACGCGATCTTTAGCAGCTTTTTTGACAGATTGAAGGATTCCTTCAGCAAATTTTGGTGTAACATTTGTGATCGTGGCAGTCACTTCTTCTTTCGGTAGCGCCCCAGGAACGAAAATAATTAATTTTTTATAATAGCCGATACCTTCGCCATTAATTCCTAATCGTTTAATTTTTAAAGAAATTTGTTGGCCTTTTTTTACTAGTTGTTGGGTCATATTCTTTCATCCTTTAGTCATCTCACATTTTTCACTTCCTCCCATTTTAGCACATTTTTATTTATTTGGCTTCCAAGGATTCTATGGTATAGTAGAATATATGTTCTGATTTAGAGGGGCAGGAGAATAAGATGACAACAATCACACGAATTAGTAAAGATAAAGGTGAATTTTATCTACTTTGGCTATCTTCAGGAGAAAAACTGCGTGTCTCGGAAGATATTTTAGTACGGCAGCGTCTGCTAAAAGGCCAAGAGTTATCAGATACTTTAATAGAAGAAATAAAAAAAGCCAGTTCTTATGATGTCGGGTTACAAATGGCGATGAATTATTTAAGCTATCAATTACGTTCAAAGAAAGAGATTTTTACTTATTTAAAAGATAAAGAAATTGTACCTGAAGATCGAGTAAAAATCGTTCAACGTTTAGAAGAGCTGCGGTTGTTGGATGATGCAATTTTTAGTGAAAGTTACGTACGGACAGCTATGCGAACCAGTGATAAAGGACCACGAAATGTGGCACAACAATTAAAGCAAAAAGGCATTAGTGAAGAAGATATTCAGCATGGTTTGACCTTTTATACGTTAGATGAACAACTTAATGTTGCCACAGCAACTGCAGAAAAAGCCATGAAACGCTATCGAACTAAAAGTTTTAAAGATGCACTTCAGAAAACGCGTCTGCATCTGATGCAAAAGGGCTTTACAAATGAAATCATTGATCTAGCTTTGGAATCTTTAGCTTTTGAAAAGGACGAAGAACAAGAACAACAAGCGTTAAACAAGGAAGGCGAACGTTTATGGCGTACTAATCAGCGATTTGATTTTTCTAAAAAAGTCCAAAAAGTCAAACAAAGCTTATTCCAAAAAGGGTTTGACTATGATTTGATTCAGCAATTTATTAGCGAAAAGGAAGTAGAACATGACGAATAAAGAGCCTTGGGAGGCGTGGAGTCCCGCAAAAGTTAGTTCATTCCAGGAAGATTTTTTAGCTTGGTATGAACGAGAAAAACGCAATTTACCTTGGCGAGCGAATACAGATGCATATCGTATTTGGATTTCTGAAATTATGCTACAACAAACTCGCGTAGATACAGTCATTGATTATTTTTATCGATTTATGGAATGGTTTCCGACGATTCAAGATTTAGCGGAAGCGCCAGATGATAAGTTGTTGAAAGCTTGGGAAGGGTTAGGTTACTATTCACGAGCGCGTAATTTAAAAGTGGCAGCGCAACAGATTGTTTCAGAATTTGGTGGGAAAATGCCTGACACAATCGAAGATATTCGGAGTTTAAAAGGAATCGGCCCCTATACGGCTGGTGCGATTGGCAGTATTGCCTTTAATCTCCCCGAACCAGCAATTGACGGTAACGTCATGCGGGTAGTGAGCCGTTTATTTGAAATTGATGCAGATATTGCAAAAGCGAGTAGTCGTAAAGTATTTGAAGCGGCGATGCTTAAAATCATCGATCGTGAGCGTCCAGGGGATTTTAATCAAGCCTTAATGGATCTAGGCTCAGCCGTCTGCACCCCAACTTCCCCTAAGTGTGAAAGTTGTCCGCTTCAGCAATATTGTGCGGCCTATCAGGCAGATAAAATGACCGCTTATCCATTCAAATCAAAAAAAGTTAAGCCGAAAGATGTGTATTATGTCGGAACTATTATTGAAAATAACAAGCAAGAATTTTTATTAGAACAACGACCTGAAACCGGTTTGTTAGCCAATATGTGGCTGTTTCCGATTGAAGAAATTAGCAAAAAACAATTTCAACAATTGCAAAAACTGGCGCAACCAGCAGAAACGGAAAAACAATTAACTTTAGAGTTAGAGCCTGTAACAGAGCCTTTGGTCGCTGAAGAACCTGTCAACTTTTTTACGGACTATGAAACAGTTGTCTGGCAAAAACGTGCCTTAGGCGAAGTCGTTCATATTTTCAGTCATTTGAAATGGCATATCTTAGTCTTTTATGGCCGAAATACAGGCGAATTAGCCACACTAGAGTCGCAGCGATGGGTGGCAGCACAACAATTTTCGGACTATGTTTTTCCAAAACCACAGCAAAAAATGGTGGAATTGTTCAAAAAAGAACACAAAAATAAATAACAAAAAAGAGAGACTTTTAAACAAACAAGCCTCTCTTTTTTGTTTCCTCTAGGTTATACCCCTATATAAATTCTGCTATGTTTAGTTTTGAAGGGGACTGGTAAGATAGACTTGTCTCTTGTCTGCTTAGAGGAGTAGTAATGATGGTGGAGACTTTTCAAGAGAGAGGAAGTACAGCCAATGAGTAGGAAGCGAAAAATCAGCTTAATTAGTTTAGTCATCATTTTGTTTTTTGTCACAGTCGGCTCAGCATACTTTGCTGTAGCGGGTAGCTATTTAAAGAAAACAATTGATAAAGGCTATGTTCCCATAAAAAATGATTATACTGAAGCGCAAAATAAAGATAGTCAATCGTTTTTGGTCATGGGTCTAGACAATACAATTGAACGGAAATTAGGCACAACTAGGACTGATGCTATGATGGTGATTACCGTGAATAACAAGACGAAGAAAATAACCTATTTAAGTTTGCCACGGGATAGTTTTGTTCAAATTGATGCGAAAAATTACCAAGGGATGCAACGAATTGAAGCTGCCTATACCTACGATGGACCAACAGCTTCTGTTAACACAGTTGAGAAATTATTGAATATTCCAATCAATCATTACGTTGTGTTTAACTTTTTATCTTTTATTAAGTTAATTGATGCGGTTGGCGGCATAGATGTCAATGTCAAGCAGGCGTTTGATGGTGTTACCAAAGACGGGCCAGGATCCATTCATTTTGATGCAGGGAAACAGCATTTAGATGGTACGAAAGCTTTATCTTATGCCCGTGAAAGACATAGCGATAACGATATTATGCGTGGATTCCGACAACAAGAAATTATTCAAGCAGTTGAAGACAAGTTGAAATCTGGTCAATCAATCATGAAAATAATGGACATTATTGATTCGTTAAATGGAAACATTCAAACTGATGTGGATTCCAATGAATTGACTCATTTAGTCAAAGAAGGTTTGACTTGGACCAATTATGATAAACAACAGCTTTCTTTTGACTGGCGCACTTTTAGTAATGAAGGGCGCAGTATGGTTGAACTATATCCAGATAGTATTGAAAATGTCCGTCATCAATTACGTGTGTCTTTAAATTTAGAAAAGCCAGATGAACGAGATCAAGACGGCTATGTCTTCCATACGAACGGTGAATTTTTATATCAAAGTGATTATACCGTTCAAGATGAAGCAGCTGAGGAAAACGAAATGACTTCCATCAACGGCAATACGTATATTGGTGTTCCTGGCAATACACAGACTGGCCCGTTACCATCAGTTAAAACGGAAAATGGCTTTATAAAATAATTTATTTTCCAAGTGTAGAAAATCCGAACATAACAGATTAAGTAATCCGCTTACTTATTATTCTTCTAAGGAAAAAACGAAGAATTTTAGCAAGGAAACAGCGTATCATTTGATATAAACCCAACATTCCCTTTATAATGAAAGTAACAAGCAAATTTTTGTTACTTAGAAGGGGAAGGGAGCAAGGAGTTATGTTTAGTTATACAGATACCATTTTGTCAATTATGCAAAGAATTGAAGTATACAACGAAATTTTCAAAGCCATCTCTAAAGAAGTTCAAGAATACGGTTGTAATCAGGCTGCACATCGGAGAGGCCGTGACACTTATATGTTTTGCCGAAATAATGTGAATCGTTTTTTTACAGAAGAAATGATGTTTCGTAAAAATTTAGAGCCGTATTATGATAAAGAAGCAACGAAAATCTTGCTAGAAGGATTAGATACGTATAAAGAAGGAGTATTTTTCTGGTTAGAGGCATTAAGTGAATCTTGCCAAGTGACAGATGAATTGAAATATCAATTAGGAATCCGCCAAAAAGAATCCTCTTATTTATTAATTAATCAAGCTTGTAAAGAAGCCTGTGAGGGCATTCAAAGCGCTCATAGTGTTCATAAGATGTAAAAAGTTAGGGATAGCTGTCAATCTGGCAGTTATCCCTAACTTTTTTATTTCAATATCATCTGATAAGCATAACGTTCGCCATCGTTAACATCTAAAATCACGTCACCTTGATAAACAAAGCCAGCTTTTTTAATCAGGTGCTGCATAGCGAGATTTTGTGGATGTGTATCAATTCGAATATCAGTAGCACCTTGCAAACGAGCGGCTGTAACCAGTGAGCGCAAAAGCACCAAGGCCAGTCCTTGACCTTGAAAGGAACTTTTTAGAGCAACACGATGAATTGCCGTATACGTAGTTTGAGAATGAGGTTGCCAAGAACCATTAAAAATCGCTTCATAAGCAGGATCAATCTCCGAACATAAAACACCAACGCCTGCCAAGGTATCCTCAACCATTAAAATATAGCAAGTTTGCTGGTCGATATCTTTTGCTAAAATTTCTTGATTCGGGCCATCACCGTTTTGCCATTGGGGAATGCCACTTTTTTGTAAGGTGCGGCGTCCATCTTCAATGATAGCAAGGATGTCAGGCAAATCAGAAGGTTCTGCTTTTCTTAAGTAAACAGTCAAAAAATATTCCCTCCTCTTAGAAACCTGTTGTTGTTTTCAATTGGTAAATTTTTGAAGGGCGGCCAATGCCAACGGGACGTTCACCTAACTCTTCAAAATATTGTGTCATGGCTTTTTTAAAATTTGAATGGTCAATGCTGCGATAATCAACGCCGAGGAACTTCGCAAAAACTTTACGGGCTTCCGTAATGGTGAAATCTTTTCCTAAGACTTGAAGCACTTGCGGTTCATGTTCCATTTTATCAACAACACGATTAAACGCCTTAATTATAATTTCACTATGGTCGAAGGCTAATGTATCTTTACCAAGAGAGGCCGCTGTTTTCAAGTCTAAAGTAATTTCCACATCTTCATGAGATAACGTGATGTGTTGACCATGCCGTTCAAGATTGAACCAATGGACTTCTTTGGCATCGTCGCCAGCAATTAAAGGTTCTTCACCAATAAAGGCTAAATAGCTGACTGTCACGACCCAGCCACGAGGATCTCGATCTGGGCGACTAAAGCTGTGTAATTGTTCAATATTTTCTTGAGAAATCACCACACCAGTTTCCTCTTTTGTTTCTCTTAAAACACTATCTTCAGTAGATTCGTTACGATTAACAAAACCGCCAGGAAGCGCCCATGAGTTTCTAAAGGGGTGACCTTTACGTTGAATCAGTAAGACTTTTAATTGATCAGCTTCCTTGTTGTAACAAAGAAGAACCATATCAACGGTTAAAGAGGGTTTTTCATATTCAGGTAATTCTTGTTGATGATACCAAGTTAGAAACTCTGCTAAGCTAGCTTGGCGTTCATAATAATTTTTTTCTTCGGCTTTAGAAGCAAATTGTGGCACAATTGCTCCTCCTTTCAAAAAGAAACATGGTTTTCTTTTATTGTATCATTAAGTGGCTGAAATACAATATTCAAGCGTAAAAAGAAAAGCAAGCCTGGGACAAAAATCACTTTGGATTTTTGTCCCGGGCTTGTACTATAAGAAGTTTGTTCTAGACAGTGTTTATTGTGTTAATTCTAATAATTTATTTTTCAAATCTTCTTCCATATGGCCAAGTTCGATTTCGGCAGCTTGGCGTTTTTCTTTTCCTTCTTGTTGAATACGTAATGTTTCTTGGATAGTTTCAATTAAATCATTTTGTGTTTTTTGTAATGTTTCAATATCGACTAGGCCACGTTCGTTTTCTTTTGCTGTTTCAATTGCAGAAATTTTTAGCATTTCTGAATTTTTCTTCAGTAAGTCATTGGTGGTTTCAGAGACTTGACGTTGAGCAGTCACAGCATCTTTTTGGCGGAGTAAGGTTAAGGCGATGACTACTTGGTTTTTCCATAACGGAATCGCCGTATTCACCGATGATTGAATTTTCTCAGCCAAAGCTTGGTTAGTATTTTGGATTAAACGAATTTGTGGGGCTTGTTGAATCGTAATTTGACGAGCCAAGCGTAAATCATGGGTTCTTTTTTCTAAACGGTCTAGAAATTGGTTATAATCATTAACAATTTGGACATCCATTTGATCTCCAGATTCTTCCGCTTTTTTCATGGCTTCAGGGATAATTTGCGTCCGTAGTTCTTCTGCTTTTAATTCCCCAGCGGCAATATAGATGTTTAAGGCATCAAAATAATCTTTATTTTTTTGATACAATTGATCTAACATGGCATTATCTTTTAAAAGACCATCTTTTTCATGGGTTAATTTGACAGCGATTTTGTCAATTTGCGCACCAATTTTTTGATATTTGGCGGTAATTTCGTAAACGGATTGTTTGACTTTACCTAACATTTTTTGAATAAAGTTGCCTTCGCCAGCACGTAATTCATTGGGATTGGCTTCATTTAAACGAAACATTAAATCGGTCAGTGAATCACCAACAGGACCAATGTCTTGTGCTTGAACGTGGTTTAACATCGCTTGCGAAAATTCGCCGAGTTTGATTTGGGCATTTGAACCATAGGTAATTACTGCTTGTGAATCTTGAACGTCAATTTTTGAAGCTAACTCTTTTGCTTGGGCTTGACGTTCTTGTGGTAATTTATCAATTAAACGAGGAGCTGCTTGCTGTTCGTTTAACTCAGATAGTTCATTTTGTTGCGTTGGTGTTAGTTCATCCATTGATGAAAATGGATTACTTAATAAATCATCCAATGTATTGGTTACAGATGTTGTTTCTTTGGGTTGTTGCTCAGTCATTTTTTTTCCTCCCTAATGATTATTGCTGGTCTTCGTTTGCTTGAGGTGATTCCTCAGTCGCAGCTTTTTGCGATAAGCTGCTTTTAGCGATCGACATTTCGACATCTAAATCGTCTAAGTCATCGGAAACGATTTCCTCATAATCATTTTTAACTAATTTTGACAATTGGTCAATGATTTGTGCGCTTTCTTCTAATTTTTCATACGTTTGTTTGTTTTTTACTTCATGTTGTTCGATTTCTAAATGCTTACTTGTTAAGTCAACGATATTTGGTAAATGTGTATAGAGAAAGTGATTGGCTAAGTGTAACTTTTTAGGTTCTTTCACTAACTCTTTAAACAGAGCTTTAGAAACCTTCGTTGTATCATTACGTAAGTCAATCGCCCGTAATTTAGTTGAACGATTCATGTTTTCTTGTAATTGTATGATTTGTTTTTTGGCTGTGCTCATTGTACTTCTGAAAAAATCAATTTCTTGTGGAGATAACCCCAACTCACGATAATGGGCTTCTTTATCTTTCGTTAAGTAAGGCATTTGATCGCTCTTGTCGGCGGCATTTTTCTTTTTTCGATAGAGAACGAATACTAAAAAGCCTACCAGAATCACAAAAGCGAAGAAGCCATATTCTCTAGCGACAGCAATGATTAAGGCTCCTAAAAGAATATAGCCAATCAGTAATTTTGTATTTAATTTGTTCATTTATATAGTTCCTCCTATCTATCTAATCCTCGAAAGAGTCAGCTCTCGTTACAATAGTTATTTTAGCATACTCTGTGAGAGAAAAGACATACAGCGGAAGATGTATTTTATGATTTAGTGAAATCCTAAGAAAAAAAGTATAAAACGCAAAAAAAAGACCCGTCCTAATTGGGGGTAGGACGGGAAAGGAGTTAAAAATGAAAAAGTGTTTTGTTAGGGTTGTTTGTTGGTATGCTTAAATAATACAAGGAAGTTGTGAATTTTTTATGTCTATTTTTTTTCGAAAATGTAATTTTTTTCTAAAGCAATAAATTTTTTTCTTTGAAAAGTGTTTAACTAGAGAAGAAGGGGTGCGATTTTTATCATTTTAGGGTATGATAAACAAGAAAGGTTGGTGAAAGATATGTTAAATTATGAGGACTTCGAAGAAAAAACACTTCAACGTCGAGAAATTTTTAAAGGAAAGATTATTGATGTTTTTTTGGATGACGTGGCTTTACCGACAGGCGGCACTGCTAAACGCGAATTGGTTTTTCATTCAGGCGCAGTAGCTATGATTCCGTTAACCGCAGAAGGAAAAATCGTCCTAGTTAAACAATTTAGAAAACCCTTGGAACAAGTAATTTTAGAAATTCCGGCGGGAAAAATTGATCCTGGAGAAGAAAATCAACTGGAAACGACGGCTATGCGGGAATTAGAAGAAGAAACTGGGTATCGTGCAGGTCAGCTCACCTACATAAATTCAATGTATCTGTCACCAGGATTTGCTAATGAAAAATTGGCTCTCTATTTGGCAACGGATTTGCAGAAAGTCGAAAATCCGCGTCCTCAAGATGAAGATGAAATCTTGGAACTTTACGAGCTAACAATAGCTGAAGCCAAAGCAGAAGTGGCAAAGGGCACGATTTGTGATGCCAAAACACTTTTTGCTATACAATACTGGGAATTGTATTTACTGCAGAGACAGTTTAAGGAGGACACGCAATGAGCAAAGGTCCGTTAGTCACTCGGACAGAACTTCGCAAACGCAGAGAAGCAGAAGAAAAAGAAGCAGAACGTCGTCAGCAGGAAGAGCAGAAGCTGGCGGAAAAAGCGTATAAGCGAAAAGAAAAAGAAATTTCGACGTTTTATCGTAAAGAAAAGAAAAAACAAAAACCGATCAACAAGTCACGAGTAGGAGAATACTCGAAACGTCGAGAACGGAGTACTTGGTTAAACAAGGCAATTATTATTGTAGCGATTTTATTAGCCGTTGTGGCGTATATCGTTTTGAATTTATAGAAAAGAGGAATCACTATGAAAATTGGAATTATTGGAGCAATGGATCAAGAGGTCAAAATTCTAAAAGAAAAATTGACAGACACAATGTCGTGGGAACGAGCAGGAGCTTTATTTGTTTCTGGTTCGTTAGGAAGACATGAGGTGATTGTGGTTCGTTCAGGAATTGGTAAAGTGGCCTCAGCTGTGACCACGACTTTATTGATTCATCAATATGGCGTAAATATGGTGATTAATACCGGTTCTGCTGGTGGTATCGGTGAAGGACTAAAAGTCGGCGATTTAGTCATTGCAGACAAATTAGCTTATTTTGATGTTGATGTCACTGGTTTTGGTTATGCCTATGGACAATTGCCTGGTGGTGTGCCTTTGTATTTTGAAACAAGTGAATACTTGCGGATGGAAATTGCGAAAGCTGCTGAAAAAACTGGTTTAGCTATTCGTAAAGGATTGATTGTTACTGGAGATACTTTTGTGGATAGCGCTGAGAAAATCGCCAAAATTAAGAAAGAGTTTCCTGAAGCCTTAGCTTGCGAAATGGAAGGCGCAGCAATTGGCCAAGCGGCTTCACAGTTCAATATTCCATTCTTAGTTGTACGGGCAATGAGTGATACAGCAGATGGCGAAGCAACTCAAAGCTTTGACGAATTCATCGATGAAGCTGGGAAAAAATCAGCCGAAATGGTTATTCATTTTGTCGAGAACTTAGTTTAAAAAGAGAAAGAAACAGCCATCATTTCATCAATGAAATGATGGCTGTTTCTTTTTGCTTATTGTCATTTAATGAAAGGTTTTTAAATACTGCTCTTTTTGTTTACGCGTTAATTTTTTAAAGGCGGCTTCGGCTTTGGTGGCCTCGCTACGTGTTTCAAATTTCTCTGTATGAATCATTTTGACTGGGCGGCGTTTGGCTAATCGAGTATATTTTGCACCAGTTCCGCTATTATGTTCGGTTAATCGACGTTCTGGCTCAGTTGTATAGCCACCGTAAAAGGAACCATCTTGGCAAAGTAAAACATAAAAATAATGGGATTTCTTATTCTCCATACAGCATAGCCTTCATTTCAGCTTCGTATTCGTTCTTTTCATTGTATGTAAAAAGAGGTGGTAACACACGAAAACCGTCTTTTTTGCCTTGTTTAATGCCTTCAATTAGTAAAACATTGGCTTCTTTGCCTGGCTTCGGATAAACAAACCGAGCTTTTTTCGGCGCAATATTGGCGTTTTCCATGGCATGTAAAATATCAAGGAAACGATCAGGTCGATGAACCATTGCGAGGCGACCATTTGTTTTTAATAAATCCGCTGACACAGTGACCACTTCTTGAAGAGACGTGTGAATTTCATGACGGGCAATCGCTAAATGCGGGTTTGGATTTTTTTGGCTAGTTGGTCGTTCTTTAAAGTATGGGGGATTACATAGTACTAAATCGACAGAATCTTTTTTGATGACCTCTGTCGCTTGTTTTAAATCACGTTCATACATCGTTACTTGTTTTTCCAATTTATTTAATAGAATACTTCGTTGACCCATATCTGCCAAACGAGGTTGTAATTCGATTTGGTCAATCGTTGCAGCTGTTTTCCGACTAACGAAGAGGCCGACCGCGCCATTTCCAGCACACAAATCGACAATCTTGCCTTTTTTTGGTAGTTGCGGAAAATTAGCCAATAAGACTGCATCAATGGAAAAAGAAAAGACTTCTTTGCTTTGAATAATTTGAATATCATCCGCATATAATTGATCAATCCGTTCGCCGGATAATAACATAGATTAAGAACCTCCAACTTTTCATCTGATTGTTCATGTATTATACTACTTTTAAACCCGTATGACAAAATCTGTTCCCTAGATTAGTGGGGACATGTTATTTCTCTGATTGATAGACGTAAAAAAAGCTTGTCAAAAGGTAGAGCTTTCGGCATACTAGAAAGCGGAGAGAAGAAAGGAAGAAAATTATGTTTTTTACATTTATGCGTGGCGTGGTTCGCGTCATTTTATTTGTGATTAATGGAAATGCACATTATGAAAATAAAGAAAAATTACCAAAAGACCAAAACTATGTCTTAGTTGCGCCGCATCGAACATGGTGGGAACCGCTGTATTTAGCTGTTGCTGGCAGTCCTAAGAAGTTTAGTTTTATGGCAAAAAAAGAGTTGTTTAAAAATCCTGTTTTACGTTTCATTTTAAAACATGCGAATGCGTTTCCAGTGGATCGTGAGAAGCCCGGTCCCAGCGCGATTAAAACACCTGTCAAAATTTTAAAAAATTCTGATTTAAGTTTGATTATGTTCCCCAGTGGTACGCGTCATTCCTCAGAATTAAAAGGCGGGGTAGCCTTGATTGCTAAAATGGGGCGAGTACCTATCGTGCCATCTGTTTATCAAGGTCCGTTAACTTTAAAAGAGTTGTTTAAACGGAAAAAAGTAACGGTTCGTTTTGGGGAGCCAATCGATATTAGCGATATTAAAAAAATGGATAAAGACGGTTTAGCTGAAGTAGAACGTCGGATGCAAGAAGCATTTGATCAGTTAGATAAAGAAATTGATCCAACTTTTAAATATGAATCAACAGAAAAAGAATAAAACAAACCGCTACAGAATAGGAATGTTACTGGCAGGTAGTCTCATCAAAAGATGATGCTGCCTGTCTTTTTTCTTGCGTTAAGAAAAAAGTTTGTTAAAAATCTAATTCTTCTGTCCGATTTTCTTAAAAAATACCAGAAATTTGTTATAATAATAAGAAGGACTTTTTTAGGCGGTGAAAAAATGAAATTTTTACATACAGCAGATTGGCATATTGGCAAAAAATTACATGGTTTTGATTTGTTGGCAGAACAAAGGGAAGCCTTTAAACAAATCTTAGCAATTGCGAAAGAAGAGCAAGTGGATGCTGTTGTGATCGCTGGAGATTTGTATGATCGCTCTGTTCCAGCAGTTGAAGCAGTCGAGATTTTTAATGAAATGATGATTCAAATGAATCTCAAAGAGCATTTCCCCGTGTTAGCTATTTCGGGAAACCATGATAGCAGCACTCGTTTAGAAACAGGAGGCCCTTGGTTTAACCAAACGCAATTTCATTTGAATACGCGTTTAGAACAAGCTTTTCAACCAATTGAAATCGCCAATACCCAATTTTATTTGTTGCCTTATTTTGAACCGATTGCGGCTCGCTTATATTTTGAAGATGAAACGATTCGAACGATTCAGGCGGCGATGGAAAAAGTTGTCGCGAAAATGCAAGAATCTTTTCTCCCCAACAAAAAACAAGTGTTAGTTAGTCATTTTTTTGTCGCTGGCAGTGAAAAAACTGATTCTGAAACAAAATTAACAGTGGGTGGTTTGGATGTTGTACCGACGGCTTTGTTAGATCCTTTTGATTACGTCGCGTTGGGCCACTTACATGGAAAAAATGCGTTGCAGGCACCTAATGCTCGATACAGTGGCTCGCCTGTAAAATTTTCTTTATCAGAAATGACACAAGAAAAGGGTGTATGGCTTGTTGAAACAGAAACTGAAGTTCATTTTCAATTCCGTGCTTTGAAACCATTGCGAGACATTCAACAATTGACGGGCTCGTTTCAGCAGTTAACGGATCCCGCTTTTTATCAAGAAGTGAATCGGGAAAATTATTTACATGTCCAATTAACCGACCGAGCGATCATTCCCAACATGATGAATCAATTGCGAAAAATTTACCCCAAAATTATTGGGCTGGAACGTTTGAATGGTCGAGAAACAAGCAGCGGAAATCAGAAAAAAGTGGTACAAATAGAACAACGTTCACCAGAAGAACATCTGCATGACTTTTTTAACGATGTGACAGGAGAGGCCTTGACAGAACAACAAGCACAATGGGTCCAAGAAGAACTGAGTACACTTAATCAATTAGAAAGAGGGAAGTAACAGGATGAAACCATTATCTTTAACATTGAAAAACTTCGGACCGTATATTAATGAAACCATTGATTTTACGAAGTTTGAAGATTCTTCACTTTTTCTAATTAGTGGAAAAACAGGATCTGGGAAAACAACGATTTTTGATGGAATGAGCTATGCTTTGTTTGGTGAAAGTTCTGGGAAATTACGTTTAGGCAAAGAAATGCGTTCCACATTTGCTGACCCCTCAGAAGCCACTGAAGTTACTTTGCTTTTTAAACATAACGAGTTTCTCTATGAACTGAACCGACTTCCCGAACAAGAACTTTTTAAAAAACGTGGCACAGGAGTCCGTAAACAAAGTGCCAAAATTTCTTTAATTGTCAAAGATGCTCAAGGGAAAGAACTACGAGCCTATTCTAAAAGACGTGAAGTGGACGAACTCATTCAAGAATTATTACATTTGAATGCCAATCAATTTGCTCAAATTGTATTGTTACCACAAGGAGAGTTTCGGACTTTTTTAATTGCTAAAAGTGATGAAAAAGAAAAGGTTTTGCGTAATTTATTCGGAACAGAATTGTATCAGTTGTTCAGCGAAAATTTAAAAGAACGCTTAAAAATTGCCAATCAAGAAATTCAAGAAACCCAGCAAAAAATTGAACTGAAAACAGAACAGTTGCATTGGTCAGAAGAACCTGAACCGACAATGACACTTTTTGAAAAACTGCAATTATTAGAAAGCCAACAACAAGAGGCTCAGCAACAACTATTAGTTGAAAGAGAACAAATTGCAACCTTAAAACAAGCCAAACAAGCAAAAGAGCAAGTTCGTTATGCTATTGAAGAACGACAAAACTTGCAACAGCAAAAAGAAGAATTACTGGAAAAGAAAGCAAAACAAGCTGAACAGGAAACCGTCATTGAGCGGTTAAAGGAACAGATTCAGCAATTAAAATGGAGCCAAAAACAGCAATCTTTAGCTGAAAAAGTCTTTGAAAAACGAAGCGAAAAACAACAAAAAGAGCAAGAAACAAAGTCCAAACAACAAGCTCTTATGGAAACGCAACAAGCATTGACAGATTGGCAAGCAATCATGAGTGAGTTGGAAGAACAACAACCATTGATT
The DNA here is from genome assembly GCF_050555765.1 of Enterococcus sp. MSG3299. NCBI lineage: Bacteria > Bacillati > Bacillota > Bacilli > Lactobacillales > Enterococcaceae > Enterococcus > Enterococcus sp. MSG3299. The sequence continues at coordinate 2,153,780 of NZ_CP187869.1, read as the reverse complement.
GCTGAAAAACAAGAACGTCTTCAAACGATTCAACGTCAATTACCACAATACCAAGAATATGAACAGTTAGCCCAACAACAAATAGCAGAACAAGCCAATTATCAAGCCATTCAAAAAGAGTATGAATCTTGCCAACAGGAAAAAACAACATTAGCGGATAAAGTGGCGACAGCCAAACAATTTATTGAACAAGAAGGAACACTTGAAAAAGCAAATTTTGAATGTTCTAGTGTAGCAGATCATTGGCAAAATTTTGTAGAACGTTGGCAAAAAAATCAAAAAGCTTGGCAAAAAATTAGTCAAAACCAAGTGGAATTGCACGAGTTGACAAAACGGTTTGCTGTTGAACAGCAACAAAAAAGCGCCGAAGAAGCGAAGTTGCAGACAAAGAAAAGTCAATGGGCCTCTTTACAAATCCAACGATTAAGCTTGTTACTTGAAGAGGGGGAACCTTGCCCAGTTTGTGGCTCTTTAGAACATCCAAAGCAACAAACTCATCAAGAAGTTTCCTTAGAAGAGATTAATCAAGCGGAACGGGTATTAACGGAAGTTGAAAAAACGGTACAACGATTTACTGAAACGCTCTCTGCATTAGGGGCGGAAAAGCAACAGAAAGAAAGCCAATTACAAGAACAGGAAGCTGCGTATACTGAGGAACAAGAACAATTAGCAGCGCAGTTTGCTGACTTGCAGTTGCCGTTAACAGGACTAACTTTTTCACAAGTAACACCTGCAGAAATTGCGGAAGTTGAGTCGCAATTAGCTAAAGAAAAACAACAAATAGCACAAAAACTAACGGAAATTTCAGTCGAAAAGGACCGTCTGGCGGAACTAGAAGAACAAGTAGCTGAAAATTCTCAACGCTTTGAAGTGCTCCGACAACAAGTAGAAACAATGCAACAAAGTCTGGAAAGAATCACTATCCAGCAGCAAATGATTGCTAACCAATTATTGGATGCAACCGTCACATACGAAGAAATGACCAAACAACAAGCTTTGCTTCAAGAAGAACTCTCTGCATTTGAACGTCAAAAAGAAAACGTGACGACACAAGGAGAAACCTTGAAGAAAGAAGAAATGATCCTTGAAAGTACGTTGACGCATTTGGAGAAAGAACAACAAACACTTCAACAAACAGTCGCACAACTTGAGAGTCAGTTAAACGCAGTTTTAACGGAACAAGGAGTGACAGAGGACCAATTGACGGAGTGGTTGAAAGAGGTACCGACACTAGAAAGTCAGCAAGAACAAATTGCTTTATTTGAACAAGAGCAAACCCAACTGACTATCCAACTCGCTGAAATTGAGAAAAAATTATCTAGTGATACGTTCCCAGAATTATCTTTAATCATCACAGAAATTGAACAAATAACACAACAAATTGAAGAACAAGAAAAAAAATACTATCAACTGCATGAAAAAATGCTGAACAACCAACAGTTGGTTCAAGAAATTAATGCGCAAAGAACAACAATTGAAGACAAGTTTGAGGAAGTTGCTGCACTACAACAGTTGGCAGATACGGTGAATGGCAATAATCCTAAAAAAATTAGTTTTGAACGATATATGTTACAAACGTATTTAGAAAGAGTGCTGACAGTCGCTAATCAGCGTTTAGACCGCCTGACCAATAGTCGTTATCAATTTGAATTGAATCACGAAGCAGGCAGTTATCGGAATCAAACGGGGCTAGAAATCAATATTTATGATGACAATTCGGGGACGGTGCGCAGTGCTCACACGTTATCAGGCGGGGAAAGTTTTATAGCAGCGTTAGCTTTGGCACTTTCTTTAGCAGAAGTGATTCAAGAACAAGCAGGCGGAGTCTTAATTGATGCGTTGTTTATTGATGAAGGCTTTGGTTCCTTAGATGAAGAAGCATTGGAAATGGCAATGGAGGCGTTAGAAACGATTGAAAATGAAGGCCGCATGATTGGGATTATTAGTCATATTGGCGAATTAAAAGCACGAATTCCACAACAATTACAAATAAAAAGCAATGGGAATGGTCAAAGTACCGTTCACTATCAGCTAGCTTAGTAGAAGAGGAGGTGAGTCGATGAAATGGAGTATTCCAGAGCGAATCGTTGAACAAGGACGCGAATATATGCAAGAAGGCCGGGTCTTATCTATCGTTCAAAATCCAGAAAAAAGGATCTGGTTGTCTGAGGTTTTAGGGGAAGAACTTTATCTTGTTGAATTGGATGGTACCGCCAAAGAACAAGATGTTTGTGAATGTCAATATTGGATGGAACATGGCTATTGCAAGCATACAGTGGCAGTTGAACTAGCACTGAAACAACGAGGCGTGTCAAGAATTATTCAAGCGAATCAAACAGTCAGTTTTGAGAAAACAAATCGATCAACAGCTGAAATGTTTACCAAAGGCTTTGCCAAATTAAGCAAAGCTTCTGCCGAAGTTCCCTTGCAGCCTTTACGTTTAGAATTTCATTTAGATGTGATTGAAACGAATAATTACTATCCAGAATTATCAACGATTGGTCTTTCTTTAAAAATTGGTTTGGAAGGCACCAAACCTAAAACATATATTGTGAAAAATATTGGTGATTTTTTACAAGCATATGAAAAAGAAATGACTTTTATGGTGAATAAGCAACACCAATTTACTTTGCTACATGATTCTTTTTCAATGGAGATTCAAGAAATTTTAACAGAACTTGCGGCAATTTATCATACCAGCCAATTATTAGGTGCAAACGGTATTCAAGTTAAAGGGAAAATCGACAAACGTTATCTATTATTACCAATTGATCGCAGTCAATCGTTAGTTGAAAAAATGAATCGAACGGGTCAGTTTATATTGACCAATCAAACGCATAAGTATCGCTATCTAACGTTCAAAGAAACCAGTTTGCCACTTACGTTTACAGTGCAAAAAACCGAGGAACAAAGCTTCAAATTAACTATTCAGAATCCTATTACAACGTTTCTAGCCCACTATCACTGGGCGATTGCGGATCAAACGGTTTATTTACTAACAGAAGAGCAGGAAGCCATCTACACCACGTTACTTCAATTAATGAAACGCTTGGAAGAGCCGTCAATTATTTATGAAAAAGAAACAGTTTCTGATTTATTTAGTGAAGTGTTACCATTATTGGAAAAAATTGGTCGAGTGTCTGTTGAAGAATCAGTTGAAGAATTAGTCGTCCATCATCCTTTAAAAGCAGTCTTTATTTTTAAGAAAATTAAAGGTCGGATTAATGCTCGGATTGACTATCACTATGGAGAAGTCATTTTCTCGACAAACCCGAAATATGCTCAATTACCTGAAGACAATCAAGAAATCGTTCGAGATAAAGCAAAAGAAACAGCAATTAAGCAACAATTTCAACAGTTTGCCTATCAGCAAACAACCACAGGCTTTGAAAAAGTCTTACCTGCTGGGGAGTCCTTGTATTATTTCTTTAAAGCCGAGGTTCCAGCTTTCCGTCAATTAGGAGAAGTTCGGATGGGACGGAAATTACGGGAATTGTATTTAGATGCCCAGCATCATCAACCAACGATTGAAGTTGCGGAAGGGGATTCTTGGTTAGATATTCGGTTTGATGTCACTGGCATTGATGAAACCGAAATCGATGCAGTATTGACTAGTCTGCTACGTAATGATGCTTTTTATACGTTAAAAAGTGGTGAAATTCTTGCTTTTGACTCAGAGGAATTTTTCCATACAAGTGCAATTTTAACGAAGCTGCGAAAAAATATGCATCAAGAAGACAATGTCATTCATGTGCCCAAAAACCAAGGCCTCATGATCGAAAGTTTATTAGAAGACAACGAGCGGGCACATTTTTCAGATTCCTTTAAAAAAATGGTCACGGATTTAACGCATCCAGAAAACTTTGAAGCGCAAGTCCCCAAATCCTTACAAGCAACGTTACGCCATTACCAAGAAACAGGGTATAAATGGCTGAAAATGCTTAGCCATTATCAATTTGGCGGTATTTTAGCTGATGAAATGGGTTTAGGGAAGACACTGCAAACCATTACCTATTTACTTTCGGAAAAAGAAGAAGAGCGCTTGAAAGGGACAGCTTTGATTGTCGCTCCTGCAAGTTTAACCTATAACTGGTTAGCCGAAGTCAAACGTTTTGCGCCAACCTTAAATGTTCAAGTGGTTTCTGGCAATCGCCAAGAACGAGCAGCGCTTTTACAAAATAGCACCGAAGATATTCTGATTACTTCTTATGCAAGTATGCGACAAGATGTTCAGCTTTATCAGGAAATGCGTGTCGGCTATTTGATTCTAGATGAGGCCCAAATGGTTAAAAATAGTGGGACTAAAACGGCGCAAGCCTTAAAAAGTTTAAAAGTACCCCAACGTTTTGCATTAAGTGGCACACCAATTGAAAATAATTTAGATGAACTGTGGTCAATTTTTCAAATGATCTTACCGGGATTGTTCCCAGGCAAAAAAGCCTTTCGAGAAATTAAGCCGGAAGAAATTGCCAAAATGATTCAACCATTCATTTTACGACGAGACAAGAAAACGGTGCTCGCAGACTTACCAGAAAAAATTGAAAATAATATGTACAGTGTCTTAACAGAAGAACAAAAAACGGTTTATTTGGCCTATCTAAAACAAATGCAAGCAGATGTCAGTCAAATGGATCAGGCGACCTTCAAGAAAAATCGCATGAGTATTTTAGCAGGCTTGACCCGTTTACGACAAATCTGTTGCGATCCGCGTTTGTTTATTGAGGATTACACGGGAGGTTCTGGCAAAGTGGAACAAGTCAAAGACTTTTTAGTGGCTGCCAAAGAAAACAATCGTCGTGTCCTATTATTTTCTCAGTTCACAAGTATGCTTTCTATCTTAGAAAAAGAATTGAATGAATTAGGTTTAGAGACGTTCTATTTACGAGGAAGTACGAAGCCTCAAGATCGTTTAACGATGGCGAATGCCTTCAATGAAGGAGAAAAAGATGTCTTCTTAATTTCATTGAAAGCAGGGGGAACCGGACTAAATTTAACTGGTGCAGATACAGTTATTTTATACGATTTATGGTGGAATCCCGCAGTCGAAGAACAAGCGGCTGGTCGGGCGCACCGCATGGGACAAAAAAAGGTTGTTGAAGTGTGGCGGATGATTGCAGAAGGAACGGTTGAAGAAAAAATGAATTCCTTACAGCAAGAAAAACGCGAGCTGTTCCAAAAAGTGATTCAAGGAAATGAAGAGCAATTAGCGAAAATGACGGAAGAAGATATTCGCACAATTTTAAGCATTGGGGAATAGCCGTTCAACTTAGTTGCTATCTTATTTAAAGAGAAATGGAGTAATTCGTTTGAAACAAAAAGAATATATGGAATATCGGCCGCTAGGTGAAGAAATTGAACGGATTCGTAAAGGGAAAAATATTCCTCTGCGTGTCTTTGATGAAAATGGTGTTTCTAGTCGAAGTTATCAACGCTTTGTCCAAGGAAATAGTGAGTTGCGTATTTCGGATTTAGCCATTATTGTCGAAATCTTGTCTATTTCGCCGATGGAAATGACAGAAAAATTAACGCCAATGTCCAAAACAGTTTTAGCTAAGGAGCAGTTTAATCAAGCAATCTTTAGTAAAAATTTTCAAGAAAGTAGTCGAATCGTTGCAGATTATCGGGCGTATTATGATAAATCGTCTTTTGCTTTAGGAAAGCAAGAAGTAATGTATTCGATGTTGGCGTTGGAATATCTTTTTAACCCTCAAACGGTTGTGACAAAAGAGGAAATTATTGCATTAGAAAATCAGATTCTGGAACGATTAATTAATGCCGATGTGTATACTATTTTTAATTTGAAATTTTTAGCATTACAAAAAAACGTTGGCTTGCAGCCGTTTCCAACTTCGTTACTTTTTCGTGTACTACAATCTGTCAATGAGCGGGAAATTATTGATATTCGCTCACTAGAAATTATCGAGCAAGTAATTATTGATTTTTTATTTGCGGCGATTGTCAGCCAAAATGTTCCCCATATTCTTCATGTATTAAGCATGTTTAAAGAATATGAAGTGGGTGAAAATAACTGGCGAATGATCCTCTGGAAAAAAATAGAAATGATTTTAACCAATGAAGAAATATTCGCAGATTGGTCAATCTTTAAAGAACAAATCCTTTTATCTATCACATTGTTTTTACCAAAAGCCAAACAAGAATTTTTTGCTGGGCAATTGGAAAAAATAGAGGATAGTTTAAAAGAAATAAAAGAAAACTAGGCATAATTGAGAATTTGTCATAATACATTCTGGTTGTGTTTAGCGACAAAGAGCGCCAAATAGGGGTATAAAACCCTATTTGGCGCTCTTTGTCTTGTCTATACAAATTAATTTGGACAGTTTGTCGTAATTGAACCCATTTTCAGTTGATATTCACTATAATTAAGAAAATATCAGGAGGTGAAGTTTATGAAAAAAATGTGCATCTCCGCAGTTAGTGCCTTACTTTTGGGTAATAGTTTGCTACTTCCTGTAACAACTTTCGCCGAAACGACCGAAACAATCGCATCCTCCAGTGAAGAAAATGTTTCATCTGTTTCAGAAGAAAAGATTCCAGAAACTTCATCGGCAGAAGAGCAAAATTCAGCAACCAGTAGTTCGGAGATTCCCCAATCAGAAGAGTTAACGACTGTTGAAACAAGTGAAGAGCCGCCAAATGAAGCACTAGCGATAACGGAAGCACAACTGATGATGCCCCAATTATACGCAGGTGCTGTCTTAGATAAAGCGACGCCTATCAGTACACTATTTCCTGATCCAGCCTTTGCGGAAAATATCAGAAAACAGTTAAGCAAATCTCGGACCTCTAATACTGTCACCCAAGCAGAATTGGATAAACTGAATAAAGTTATTTTAGAAAATGTCGTTGTTTCTAATGTGGAAGGAGTTCAATACCTAAGAAACTTAGAAGAATTATCTTTTCAAGATTCGCTCAATGTAACAGATTTGAGTCCTTTTGCTAAAGGTGAATTTAAGCTATTACGTTTTTTATATATGAGAAACAATAAAATAGCTGATCTTAGTCCGTTAGGTCAAGCAGGATTAATTAGTTTAGAAGGCTTGTATGTTGAGAACAATCAATTAACTACATTAAATGGACTTGAAGGAATGCCTGCTTTAAAAAATTTAAGTATCCAAAATACGACAGATCATCCGTCAAAAATCACGCCGAATAATCGAGTGACTTCCTTCGACCCGCTTCGTTCTCTTCGTAATTTAGAAACCATTTGGGCTGCCAATAATCAGATTGCTACTTTAGATGGGCTTACGGAAGCAAATAACCTACTCCGTCTTTATGTGGAAAATAATCAATTAAAAACAATTGCGCCCTTGGCGAATAAACAACGTCTAGAAGAGTTGAGTATTATGAATCAAACGATTGCTAGTCTGGAAGCTTTAAGCACTGTTCCTAATCTGCGTGTACTGTATGCAAGAAACAATCAAATTTCTTCCTTGGCACCGTTAGAGAAAACACTCAATCTAACAGTTTTAGATGTGGGAGAAAATCAAATTTCAGATATCAGTCCGTTAAAAGGCTTAACGGCCATTACAGGGCTAGATGTATCTAATCAAATGATTATCTTATCTTCTGTCGATTATATTGCTGGGAAACCACTGCAATTAAAAAATAAGGTGGTATCTCGTGATGGTCAACTATTTCCACCGCTGACGATTAGCCCTTATGGAAGTTACGATGCCACAAAAGGACTGTTTGAATGGAATTTACCCAAAGCTCATGAAGGCGTTTCTTATATCTGGGAATCAACAGATAAAGCATACTTAGGGAACTTTTCTGGAACAGTCGTCCAACCTGTCAAAGAAGTTTTCTTAAGTGAAACGAAACTATCTTGGTCAAAAGAGCGTATAGAAAAGTCGATGGAAAAAACAATCGATATTGATGACTTTCAAAAAACAGCCCTGCCTTTTTATTGGCAAGATGTCGATGCTGGGAATAGATTACAATTTATTGTCAAAAAAGAGGGCCAAGAAATCCAGAAATTAGCAGATGAAACAACCACTAATTCTAAAACATTTAAGGAAAAAGCCTTGTTATTACCAGAACTAACTTATGGAAAACAGCAGTTGGTCGTGGAAGTCTATGATAAAGGCTACAAGATTGATGAATTAGCGCTAACAGTCACTGTGGTTGGCTCTGTCAGGTTCAAAACGGTACCCACAGCGATTTCCTTTGGGAATGAGCTGCAAATCGCTAGTAGCACGACCCAATATCCAATTGTTTCCATGGATCAACCATTAGTGATACGAGATACTCGTCAAACAGGGAATAATTGGTCGCTTGCACTAACCGTTACTTCTGATTTCAAATCTGAATCAGGTGCTACGTTGCCGAATATTTTAAAATTTAGAACCAACCATCGCTTACAGGACATTCCAGAAGGCCAATCGATTCTTGTTCACAACCAAGTCAATGGACATCAAGAAACAAATATTTCTGATCAATGGAAAGAAAATGACCAAGAGTTGTTATTATCTGTTCCTGGAGGGACGGCCAAAGCAGAAGAATACGAAGCAAAACTAACTTGGCACTTGATGGACGTACCTGATGGCAGTGCAAAATAGGGGGTGAGTCTTATCAAAAAAATAGTTAGCGGTGTATTGCTATTAGGATTGATTTCATCAGTTGATGTATTTGCTGAAACAAATGCCTATCCGACAAATGCAGAAGTTTCTTTTTATGGCGAGTATGAGCCACCAGCCAACAAAGAAAAACCAGATGGTAAGATACCACAGCGTTTCCCCAAGCAGTCGGAAGCAATCCCAGCAATGAGTGGAGAATCATTGAAGCATTCAACAAGTAAAACGGTTGATCAAAAAGGCTCAGGCTTCTTACCTCGAACTGGTACTAAACAGCAACAAATGTTTAATTATCTCGGAATAATAGTCATCTTTATGGCTAGTTTTATTTTAAAAAAAAGAAAGAAGGAACAATAAAATGAAAAAAATTATCTTAGCAACAATCCCCGCTATCACTTTAGGCGTGGCTATTGCACCAGAAGTGAATGCAGAAGAAAAAAACTATGAATCAAATGCTATCGTTGAATTTACACCGGATGCCTCTATCAACAAACCAGTCGATCCAGTGAATCCAGATACCGAAAAACCTGTTGAACCCTTTGATCCAACGACACCAGACACAGGCAATAAGCCAAATGAAGGAACAACTGGTCCACTAAGTATCGATTATGCTTCTAGTCTAGACTTTGGCAAAAATAAAATTTCAAATAAAGATGAAAAATATTATGCAAATCCACAATACTTTTTCTTGGCAGACGGTTCTGGTCCTGATTTGACTAATCCTAAACCAAATTATGTACAAATTTCCGACAAACGCGGAACGAATGCCGGTTGGGCCTTAACAGTTAAACAAGAAACACAATTAACAGCGACAAAAGAAACATTAAATAAAGTTTTAGACGGTTCAGAAATTAAATTAAGTCAAAACAAAGCAGTGTCTAATTCCAAAGCAGTCACACCAACTGCGCATGAAGTAACTTTAGTAGCTGGCGATTCATCAAATGTGATGTCTGCCGCTGAAGGTCAAGGTTCTGGAACTTGGCTTAGTGCGTTCGGTGGGATTGAAAAAGTGGAAGTTGACGGTGAAAGCGTAGATAAAAATACAGCGATCACATTAACTGTACCAGGAGCAACACCAAAAGATGCTGTTCAATACAAAACTGTTTTAACATGGACAATCGCTGATTTACCAAGCGTATAATTATTGAAACTATAACATATAGAAGAGAAGGAGCACTAATATGAAAAAAATGACCATCGCAAGCAGCTTAATTTTAGCAACCATCGCGGTAGGAACACTACCAGTTCAAGCAGAGGAAGTGGCTAATCGCGACACAGATGCTATTGTAAAATTTAAAGCACCAGATGAAAAAGATCCCAACAGCAAAAATCCTGTAGTGGATCCAGAAGACAAAGACGGCAAAGATCCTGTGACACCTATCGACCCAGTAAATCCTGACAAACCAGTTGATGAAGGTTCTACAGGTCCCTTAACCTTGGACTATGCTTCAAGTTTAAACTTTGGTGAAAATATCATCAGCACAAAAGATGAAACCTATTTTGCATCAGCACAAGTTTTAAAAGATAAAAATAATGTTGAAAAAACGGGCCCATTATTTGCTCAAATTACAGATAATCGTGGAACTTTAGAAGGCTGGACTTTATCTGCAAAACAAAATTCTGCATTTACTTCTGCTACAAAAGGTCAGACGCTTGAAGGAACTGAAATTGTCTTTCAAAATGCTTCAGCTGTGACAGCAGGACAAAGCGCTGCACCAACAAGTTTAGCGAGCGTAACTTTTGGTACAGTGGGTGAAAGTCATAACGTGATGGTAGCCGCAACAGATCAAGGTGCTGGGAAATGGTCATACTTATACGGCAATGCTAGTTCAATTGCTGAAGTTGACGGCCGTCAAGTAATGAAAGATGTTCAATTAAAAGTGCCAGGTAAATCAGTTAAATTAAACGATGCCTACAAAACAACAATTACTTGGACATTAGCTAATACGCCAGTATAAAAAGAACCTTTTTGGAGAAAGGAAAAGGGGAACTCAGCCTTTCTCCTTTACATAGAAATGGAGTGTAGAGCGAAATGAAAAATAGATATTTTATTCTGATGATTCTAAGTTTTTATTTCTTTGCTTTTGGGATTGAAACCTCAGCAGCAGAATTACGATTTAGTGTTGAAACAGAAATTCCAGAAAACCAAATAGATAAAACAAAAACATATTTTGATTTAATGATGAAACCAGACCAAGAACAAATTTTGAAAGTTCGAGCGGCCAATAGTACAGATGAAAATTTAGTGATTGATGTTAGTGTGAAGTCGGCCACAACAAACAGCAATGGAGTGATTGAATATGGTGAGTCGTTGACAGCATTAGATAAATCTGCACCAGCAGATTTATCAGAAATCATTCAACTGAAAGACGGCGGTGAGAGTGTAGAATTGCCTGCTAAAAGTGAAAAAGTAGTTGAACTACGAGTGAAGATGCCGAAAGAAGAATTTTCAGGTCAACTAGCGGGCGGAATCACGTTTAGTGAAAAAGTTGATGAAACGAAAGACAAGCAAAAAGAAAATACAAACGGCTTAGCAATTGAAAATCGCTATGCCTATACAGTAGCTGTTTTACTTCGAGAAAATGAAACAGTTGTACAACCAGAATTGTCTTTAGAGAAAGTTGAACCGACGCAAAGAAATGCGCGCAGTGTTATTTCTGCAACACTGCTAAACCATGAAGCAGCCTATCTTCAATCAATGAAAGTAACGGCAAATGTTAAAAATAAGAAAACAAATAACGTTATTTTAGAGAAAGAACAAGAAGATATGCAAATGGCGCCCAATTCAATTTTTAATTTCCCTATTCCTTATGAAGAAAATGAAATGGAAGCTGGGACGTATGTATTGGCAATGACTGTGGAAGGATCAGGAAAAAAATGGCAATTTACGAAAGAATTTACGATCTCAAAAGAAGAAGCAAAAACATTTAATGAGAAAGATGTAACCGTCAAAAAAACGGAATCTAAACTTATTTATCTCTTAATCGGTTTATTGCTCCTTTTACTGATAATCTGCCTGTTCATCATTTTACGTCTGAAAAAACAAAAAAATAAATAAAAAAAGCCGTTCTTCAATTTGAAGAGCGGCTTTTTTTTTAAAGATTAAATAATTTCTCCACAGTCGGACAAAGTTCGGTGAAACAAGTGACTTCTGCAAGGTGTGATGCAGGTTGGCAACTTGGTAGTTCACGAGAGCGGTGGTTAAACCAAAGAGAATGCCAGCCACCATTACGTGCGCCTACAATATCATTGTCATAACTATCACCAACATATAAAGTATGTTCAGGTTCCATACAAAATTGATTACAGGCTAAATCAAAAATTTCCTTTTCAGGTTTTTGGAAACCCGTACTTTGAGAAATAATGATATTTTGGCTTGGAACCCATTTTTCAAGATTCAATTGTTTAACTTTTTTAAATTGATGGTCTGTTGGACCATTTGTAATAATCCCCATCGGAATTTCTTTCTCTTGTAAAGTATCAAGAAGCTTAGTAACTTCTGGATGCATCGTAATATTATCCAATTCTTCTTCATAAACTTGTTGGAAAATTTTTCCTTCTTCTTGTGAAATTCCTGGATAGTTTAGATCCTTTAATGTTTCATTCATCCGGAAAAACCGCATGAAATCTAGGGACCATTCATTGGCTAAAACTTTCGGAAACGTTTCATCGCTGTGGTGTCTAAAACGAAGATACAATTCATGCATATCCTCTGTCGCAACGTTTGGGAAAATTTTAGACATCGCATTTCGAAAGGGTTGTTGCTGATCGTACAGCGTGTCATCAACATCAAAAACAATGGTTCTCATTTAACAAGTGCACCTCTTAACTTTTTTACAAAACTTTTCATATGTTATATTGTAGCTGATATTTTCACAAATAAATAGAGTATTTTTCACTGTATTTCAAGGTTTTGTACAGAAATCAAAGCCTTGCGGGAAAAGACAATTATAGTTATTTTTACCGAAAAAATGGAAACGATAAATGAAAAAATATTCTGATAATGAAAAGTTTGTGAAAATGATTTTGAGTCAAAGTTACTTAAATAACACGTGTTCTGATAGAAGTTAGAATTTTGCAAGAGACAGTCTTTTTCCGTATAATGAATGAGAATGAAGGGGGAGAGTTAGGGAGTTATGTTAAAGCGTTTTTTTGGGTATTATCGACCTTATCGTCGATTATTTATTTTGGATTTTGGGTGTGCCGTTTTTGCGGGGCTGTTAGAGTTGGCTTTTCCAGTAGCAGTCAACCAAGTAATTGATAAGATTATGCCAAAAGGAGATTTTCGCCTCATTGCATTAGCTAGTGCGGGCTTATTTGCATTTTATATAATCAATACGTTTTTACAATTTATTGTGGTTTATTTTGGTCATATGTTAGGCGTGAATATTGAAACAGATATGCGTGAAGAATTATATCAACATCTTCAAACACAACCGTTTGAGTATTATGATAATCAAAAAACAGGGAAATTAATGAGCCGTTTGACCACTGATCTTTTTGAAATTTCGGAAGTGGCGCATCATGGTCCAGAAGACGTCTTTATTACGATTATGACGTTAGCAGGTTCTTTTTTATTAATGTTAACCATTCACGTGAAATTAGCCATCGCTACGTTTATTTTATTGCCATTTATCACGATTGCGCTAGGCTATTTTAATAAAAAAATGACAAAAGCGAATACGGATATTTACGATAATTTAGGTGAATTTAATGCTGGGATTGAAGCGTCAGTAAGTGGGATACGTGTCACGCAATCTTTTGCAAATGAACCATTTGAACGAAAACAGTTTAATTATTTAAATCAAATGTATCGAAAATCGAAATTATATTTTTATAAGGTGATGGGTGTCAGTTCCGCCTATAATTACTTATTAATTCGTCTGATAAATTTATTTTCATTAATTTTTGGTGCGTATTATACAATTAAAGGAGAAATTACAGAAGGTCAGTTTGTAGGGTTTATTTTATTAGCCAATATTTTTATTCGGCCGATTGAAAAAGTCAACAATATGATTGAAAGCTATCCCAAAGGATTTGCTGGCTTTAAACGTTTTACGGAAGAAATGGACAAACAACCGTCCATCAAAGATTTGCCAGGAGCTGTTGCTGTTTCACATTTAGAAGGAACGATTGCCTATAAAGATGTTTCATTTGCTTATGAAGATGGCACAAAAGTTTTAGACCATATCAATTTAAAAATTCAACCTGGTGAAACCGTTGCTTTCGTTGGACAAAGTGGTTCAGGAAAAACGACCTTGTGCAATCTGTTGCCTCGTTTTTATGAAGTCAGTAGTGGTGAAATTACGATTGACGGTAGAAATATCCAGCAAATGACCTTGGCTTCATTACGTAAGCAGATTGGAATTGTTCAACAAGATGTGTTTTTATTCCCTGGAACATTACGAGAAAATATTGCTTATGGGAATTTAAATGCTACAGAAATAGACATTCAACAAGCGGTGAAATTAGCACATTTAGAACATGTAATTCAGCTAATGCCAGATGGCTTGGACACAATTATTGGCGAACGTGGCGTGAAATTATCGGGCGGTCAAAAGCAGCGAGTGGCAATTGCGCGAATGTTCTTGAAGAACCCGCCGATTTTAATTCTAGATGAAGCGACTTCTGCATTAGATACAGAAACAGAGCAAGTGATTCAAGAGTCATTAAACTCGTTAGCTGACGGGCGAACAACATTAATTATTGCCCACAGACTGGCAACGATTAAACATGCTGATCGAATAATCGTAGTGAGTGACCAAGGAATTTTAGAAGATGGAACACATGAAACTTTGTACGCGCAAAGAGGTCACTATCGTCGCTTGTACGATGCTCAATTTAGAACATAAAAAACCCGCGAATAAAACTTCGCGGGTTTTTATTATGTTTAGTTAGCGCCGAACTTTTCTTCCCAAACCAACAGCATTTTTCATTCGTTGAAGTGTTTTGTTGGCTACCTGGCGAGCGTTTTCTGCACCCTCATCTAAAATCATATCTAATTCTTCTGAAGCTAGAAGCTCTTGGTAGCGCACTTGAATAGGTTCTAATAAGGCAACTACTGCTTCTGCTAAATCTGCTTTGAAGTCTCCATAGCCTTTGCCTTCGTATGCTTGAACAAGTTCCTCAACAGTTTGACCTGTCGCAGCAGAATAAATATTTAGTAAGTTAGTAATGCCAGGCTTTTCTTCTTTATTATATTCAATTACACCAGTTGAATCAGTTACGGCAGAGCGGATTTTTTTGCGAATCACTGCTGGCTCATCAAGCATTGAAATAAAGCCCTTCACATTTGTATCAGACTTACTCATCTTTTTCGTTGGTTCCTGTAAGCTCATAATTCGACTACCTTGCTCAGCGATTTTTACTTCAGGCATCGTTAAAATTTCTTGATTTTTTTGGGCGTAACGTTTGTTGAAGCGTTCCACAAAATCACGTGTTAATTCTAAGTGTTGTTTTTGATCATCTCCGACTGGCACTAAGTCAGCGTTGTACAACACGATATCACCAACCATTAATGGAGGGTATGTTAAAAGACCAGCGCTTACGCCAGCACGACCATTTTTTTGCGATTTATCTTTAAATTGTGTCATTCGCTCTAACTCACCAATAGAAGTATTGCACTGAATGATCCAACCAGCTTCTGCATGGGCACTCACTTCAGACTGTATGAAAATTGTTGCTTTTTGTGGGTCTAAACCAACCGCTAGGTAAAGAGCTGCTAAGCTACGAATTTGCTGGCGTAGCTTTTGCGGTTCTTGGGGAACGGTAATGGCATGTTCATCCACAATACAAAAATAACAATTGTATTCATTTTGTAATTCGATAAATTGTTTCATTGCACCAATGTAATTTCCGATTGTCGGAGTACCACTGGGCTGAATACCAGAAAAAATTGTTTTCATTAAATAACCACCTGACTTTAGACTTAAGATAGTGAATAGTTCTATTATACATTTTATTAGAAAAAAATACATGGGAACTTCTTGAAAAATCACCAAGAGAAGTAAATTATAACAGCAACCATGAAAATAGAAAACTGTATTACTTTTTTACAGAATTATAACGAATATCCATAAAATTTCATAAAAATTAACCCTAATTTTACACGGATGTAATGAAGGAAAAATAAACAAAGTTAATAAAAAATGTTTAAAAACCCCTAGTATTTTTATTAGAAATTAGGTATACTGGTTTTAAATAGAGGAACAGTACAGTTCCCTGTTTCAGAAACGCGATGATTCGCGAAAAGGAGTGATGCACAATGTTGACACTTTATACTTCCCCAAGTTGCACGTCATGTCGTAAGGCTAGAGCCTGGTTGCAAGAGCACGAAATTCCTTTTAAAGAAAGAAATATTTTTTCTGAACCTTTAAATATTGAGGAATTAAAAGCAATTTTAATCATGACAGAAGATGGAACAGAAGAGATTATCTCTACTCGCTCTAAAGTTTTCCAAAAATTAAATATGGATTTGGACGAGCTTCCACTTCAAGATCTATTAGAGTTGGTTCAAGAAAACCCTGGATTGTTGCGTCGGCCAATTATGATTGATGAGAAAAGATTACAAGTCGGTTTTAACGAAGATGAAATTCGTCGATTCTTACCAAGAGATGTTCGACAACTGGAATTGCGCCAAGCACAATTAATGGCAGGTTTATAAAAAATATAAAATTTTGTTCTTTATTTGTTAATTGTAATAAAGAACGATTCATATGAATTTAGGGCCAGGGATTTTTATCTCTGGCTTTTTAATACATATTTAGAACTTGTATTCATTTGATTTGGCAGAACGTGGTCAAGGAAAAATAGTATCTTTTTTGGAGAGACTGCGTTAAGATGAAGAGGTAGAAGGAGCGAAAAACCAATCGTTAAAAAAGTTCAAAGTTTATAAAACGTTCGCTAGTTTTCGAGGATTTATAGACTTTCCACTTTACTTTTGTGTAGTTTTCGCTACAATGAACGTAAGAAGTTTCCTGATTGAAGCAAAGAGAGGTGTAGCGCTATGGAAATGGAACATATTAATGAAAATACGATTCGTGTGTTAATTGGCAACGAAGACCTGGCGGATAGAGGGATTACTTTTCTTGACTTACTAGGAAACCACAAAGATGTTGAAAATTTCTTTTATAGTATTTTAGAAGAAGTTGATGTCGAAGATGAATTCCAAGGTAGTGAAGCAGTCACTTTCCAAGTCTTGCCTAAAAATGATGGTTTAGAACTGTTTATTAGTAAAAATGTCGCTATGGACGACTTGTCTTCCTTAGAAGGTCTGAGCGAAGTCAATGCAGATGTTAGCGAATTGATTCGCAAACAAATTGAAGCAGACAAAGCAGCCGCCGATGAACTTGATGAGATGGAAGCCACAGATGAAACAAACAGAAATGTAATCTTTGAATTAGATAATTTTGAAGCGATGATCCAATTATCCAAAGAAGTCTTCATGCAATCTGTTTTGACTAACTTATACACGTACAACGATCGTTATTACTTACAAGTTTTGTTCTTAACCGATGAATTAGAAAAAACAAATGTTGACAATGAAATTGCACAGATTTTAGAATTTGCTCATAAAACAACTGTCACTCAGGATACTTTAGTCGAATATGGCACTTGTATTATGGAACGCAGTGCGTTGGAATTAACACGTTATTACTTTAATGATTAAGCAAAAAAGC
The DNA here is from genome assembly GCF_050555765.1 of Enterococcus sp. MSG3299. Taxonomy (NCBI): domain Bacteria; kingdom Bacillati; phylum Bacillota; class Bacilli; order Lactobacillales; family Enterococcaceae; genus Enterococcus; species Enterococcus sp. MSG3299. The sequence goes on along the minus strand of NZ_CP187869.1, from coordinate 2,136,508 downwards.
AAAAACTTTCGGGTTTTTGCTTTTTTTTTTTGATGAAAATTAAGAAACTTTACGTAGTTTATTTATGAGAGGTGAAAATCATGTTAACAGCTTTAACGGCAGACAACCAAGAGTTATTTTCTTTAATCGATTGCTCGATTGATGAATTAACACAGATACGAAGCGAACAAGCTTTTGTGTGTCCAATGTGTCATCAATCGGTCATTTTGAAGGCAGGCCCCATTAAAATACCCCATTTTGCTCATCGTAAAAAGAATAGTTGTTGGTACGAAGCAGAAGCTGAAACAGAAGAACACCTCCGCTTGAAGCAGCTTTTTGCGGAAAAGTGTTTACGCGAAAAGCTGTCCTTTCAAGTTGAGGCATACTTACCCAACTTGAAGCAACGCCCAGATTTACTCATTGGCAAGATAGCCATTGAAATTCAATGTAGTCCATTGCCAATTAAACGTTTGGTGGAACGGACGGAGACTTATCAAGCTCATGGCTATCAAGTTGTTTGGATTTTAGGTGAACGATTAGTGCCTAAAGACAAGCTCACGCAATTAACGAAACAATTTCTTTACTTTTCGGAGTCCTTGGGGTTTTATTTATGGACGGCCAATAAGAAACAAGAACGAATAGAATTACTTTGTCATATTGAAGAGAGTCAATGTCAACAATTTTATAGAAGAAAACAATCATGGGATTTTTACGAAAAACAATTACTAGAAATCTTCCGACTACCGACTGCTAATTTAAATTTACTGCCAGATAGACGGCACACTGGCCAATTGATGCATGATTATTATCAAAAATTGACGCAACAACTTGGTTACAGAAATGATCAGTTGCTTAGAACACAGAGCTTTTTATATACGAAAGGTTGTCACCTTCTCCAGTTACCTCCTTGGTTTTACTATCCTGGATTGAAGCTATTACCTTCTTCTGAAGAAGATATTCATTTAAAAATGCTTGTTTGGGAAGCACTAAAAACCAAAGAAGGGCGTTTAGTGACCAAACAGGAACTATGGCGTATCTTGGAAGCTAGTTTTTTGGAAGAAGGGAACTTTATTTGGCAACCGCTGCCGAATATTGGCTTAAAAAAGCTTTTTAAAATCGTGGGGAATAGCTTATTGAGCTGGTTACAAGAATGTTATGTGTTAATTAAAGTAAACAATAAGTACCTAATAACTAGTATTTTCCTAAGAGAAGATCCTGAAAAGCTCATTCATTGGCTAAAAAAAGTGAAAAAACAACATTTTTTTAGTCACACGTGTTAAATTATGATAGTATAATGAGTAAAACGTTTCTTAAAGGAGAGTAAACTATGAGCGAAATTAAACAATTACCAACACGTGATGAAGTTCCAACTCCATTGACTTGGGATTTAACCAAAATTTTTAAAGATGATGCTGCTTTTGATGTTGCGTATAATCAGTTGACAGAGGAGCTAAATCAAGCAGAGTCATTTAAAGGTACCTTAGGGAATGGCGCAGAAGCTTTTCTAGCTGCGTTAGAATACGTTTTAGATGTCTATCGAAAAGTGGAAACATTATATGTCTATTCTCATTTAAAAAATGATCAAGACACTACAAATACAGCTTACCAAGCTTTATATGCCAGAGCTAGTTCTTTATATGCACAAGTTAGTGAAGCTGTTTCTTGGTTTGACCCAGAGGTTTTAACATTAAGTGATGAACAAATCTGGGGATATTTTGAAGAGCAGCCGAAATTAGCTGTTTATCGTCACTATATTCAAAATATTTTAGATGAACGTCCCCATGTTTTATCGATGGAACAAGAAGCTTTACTGGCGGGGGCTAGTGAAATTTTTGGTGCCTCAAGTAATACATTTTCAATTTTAAATAATGCAGATTTAGAATTTCCAACTGTGCAAAATGCTGAAGGCGAAACGATTCAACTTTCTCATGGCGTTTATGGTCAATTAATGGAGAGTGTCGATCCATCTGTTCGTGAAGCAGCATTTAAAGGTTTGTACAAAGTGTACAAACAATTTAGAAATACATTAGCCTCAACTTTAGGTGCACATGTTAAAACACATAATTATAAAGCAAAAATTAGAAATTATGATTCTGCTCGGGCAGCATCTTTAGCAAGTAATCATATCCCTGAAAGTGTTCACGAAACATTAGTAGCTGTAGTAAATAAACATTTACCTTTGCTACATCGTTATGTAAAATTAAGAAAAAAATTATTAAACGTAGAAGAATTACACATGTACGACTTGTATGCGCCTTTGCTAGGTGAAGCACCAATTCGTTACAGCTATGAAGAAGCAAAAGAAAAAGCAATTGAGGCTTTAAAACCACTAGGTGAAGACTATTTATCTATTGTTAAAGAAGCTTTTTCAAGTCGCTGGATTGATGTGATTGAAAATCAAGGAAAACGAAGCGGCGCATATTCTTCAGGAGCTTATGATACAGCCCCATACATTTTAATGAATTGGCATGATAGTTTGGATCAACTATTTACATTAGTCCATGAGATGGGCCATAGTGTTCATAGTTACTATACAAGAAATAATCAGCCGTATGTTTATGGCGACTATTCAATTTTCTTAGCTGAGATTGCTTCAACCACAAATGAAAATATTTTAACAGAATATTTATTACAAACAGAAACAGATCCTAAAGTACGTGCGTATGTCTTAAATCACTATTTAGACGGCTTTAAGGGAACCATTTTCCGTCAAACCCAATTTGCGGAATTTGAACATTTTATTCACACGGAAGATGCTAAAGGCACGCCATTAACAAGTGAATATTTGAGTGAGTATTATGGCGAGCTCAATGCTAAATATTATGGACCAGAAGTAGTTAGAGACGAAGAAATCAGTTACGAATGGGCGAGAATTCCACATTTTTATTACAATTACTATGTTTATCAATATGCAACTGGCTTCTCAGCCGCTTCGGCATTGTCTAAACATATTTTAGCTGGAGAAGAAGGAGCTTTAGAGAAGTACCTTAACTACTTGAAAGCAGGAAGTAGTGACTTCCCAATTGAAGTGATGAAAAAAGCGGGCGTGGATATGACACAAGCCGCGTATATCGAAGATGCAATGAAAGTTTTTGAAGAACGTTTAACGGAATTAGAAGCTTTGGTTGAAAAATTATAGACAAAGAAGTGGGATATAAGTCATTTGGACTTATATCCCACTTTTTAACTCTTAAGATAATTGGTTAACAGCTTTCGTCGCAGCATCTTTTTTATAATAAATGTAAATGTCCATTTGGAAAATGATAATTGGAGCGACGTTTAAATTCAAAGGTTGCGTCACCTTGGTCCAGCAACGGTTCGTTATGTGGATGGACACGACAAAGTTGTTTAATTTCATCCATGTTTTCAAAATTTTCGACTAAAATGCCGAAATCGTTCTCGCAAGTATAGTTGTAAACGACTGCGGTAGGATGTTGTTTAATCCCCATTTCTCGAGCAACTTTTTGGTCGGTTTGGAAAGATTCTTTGACAAAATCGGATTGTCGGTCTTTACGATACATATCAATATCCCCGCCGGCCGCTAGAAGTAGTTCTTCTGATAACTCAGGAGAGTAAGCTAGACCGTCTTCAGCTACTGCTTTTTGTAAGCCAATCAACAATTGTCGGCCTTTTTTTCGGCCTTGTAACTGTGCTGCTTTATAGTCAAGAGCGGCTGAGTATAAATCTTCAAAAATTCGATTCCGTCGTTTAATGTCATTAATCGGAATATGTTGACGACTCAAAAATTCATTGATCGTTTTCATGTTTAATAAAGGAATAAAGCGCAATTGTATTTTCTTCTTGTCGTTAACAGACAATTGTATAATTTCTTTTTCAATTTCTAAACAGACGCCGCCTAAAGGATTGACGAACAAATAAATTTCAACCATTCATACTTCCTCCAATGCCATGCTTTTTCAAATACAGGTGCCAGAACGTCAGTGCTTCGAATACTAAGGGGCAGTGGTCCGCATCATGCGTTGAATCTTGTTAGGTGCAAGCGTAATGGGAATGTTCAAATCAGCCATTAATGTTTGAAACGCTTGCTTGCCGCTTTCAGCTTCAGTAACTTCTAACTCTAATTCAAAATCGTGCTGTTGGTTATACCAACTTTCGTCTAACGCAAGTAGTCCTTGAGGAATTTGTTTTTCTGCACGTGCTGTTTTTAATGAACCAATTAAATGGATCGAGGCGATTTCAATACCTAATTCTTGTAATTTCTTCGCCACAGCCCCCTCAGTAGGGAGGTGATTCCTTTTGATAAAGTGGTTCGCCGTCTCAAGCGATAAAGGGTCATTGATTTCTAATAATCCTTCTGGCGCAGGAACTTTTAAGGTTAACTCACCACGATCTGCTAATACGCGAATTCTTAAGCCCATTCGTTGTGCTTTTAATTGAAAATCGTCCGTATCAAAATAATGATTTGTTTGCGTAAAAAAGTCCGTTTTTTGAATAGCAAAATGGTCGATTAATCGTTTGAAATCTTGCGGACTAACTAATGTTTTAAATTCAATTTCTAAGTGCTCACTCATGGGGTTCTCTCTCTTTCTTAAATCACTCCAATTTTCACATATTATATAGGTTTCCGTCAAGAAAAGTGGTCTTCTCTGTGAAAATTTTTTCTAATGAAAGGCGTTTGGAAATCAAATAGCGAATAACACCCTATTTTAGGGAGGACTGTGGTAAAATAATCAGTGAATGAAATTCAAGGAAATTGAGGGATCTACCATGGAACGAGAGTGGGAGCTGTTTTTAGCGCCATATGAACAGGCGGTCAGCGAATTAAAAGTAAAACTACGAGGTATTCGTAAACAATTTCGGGAGCAAGATAAACACATACCAATTGAATTCGTTACAGGACGTGTGAAACCAGTAGATAGTATTTTGACAAAGACGGCTATTCGGCATATTCCTTTAAATCGGATTGAAGAAGAAATGCAAGACATTGCTGGTTTGCGGATTATGTGCCAATTTGTGGAAGACATTTACCAAGTAGTCGCACTTTTAAGAAATCGTAAAGACTTAAAAATTGTGGAAGAACGGGACTACATTGAAAATAAAAAAGAAAGTGGCTATCGTTCGTACCATGTGGTGGTGGAATATCCTGTGCAATTAGTCACCGGGGAAAAGATTATTTTGGCCGAAATCCAAATTCGGACACTTTCCATGAATTTTTGGGCAACGATTGAACATTCTTTGAATTATAAATATCAAGGTGTCTTTCCTGAAGAAATGAAAGAACGCCTTCAGCGAGCGGCAGAGGCAGCCTATTTATTAGATGAAGAAATGTCATCTATTCGTGAAGAAATTCAAGAAGCACAACATTACTTCTCTCATGGCCGTGGATTGCTAGAAAACGAATACTATAAGCAAATTAAAAACGAAACACCAGAAAATCAGTAAAGGAGTCTGCTTATGAAAGTGGCGATTGTTCATAACTCGGAAGAAAAATCGAAACAAGTCACCAAACAACTGACAACACTATTAGAGCAAAACCAAATTCAAATAGACAATCGTCAACCTGAACTTGTGATTTCAGTCGGCGGAGATGGTACGCTTCTTTCCGCTTTTCATCGATTTAATCATCTGTTAAACGAAGTAAGTTTCTTAGGTGTACATACCGGACACTTGGGTTTCTATACAGATTGGCGTGATTATGAATTAAAAGAACTAGTTGAAAGTTTATGTATTCATCGTGAAAAAAGTACAAGTTATCCATTATTAGATGTGCGGATTCGGTTTAGAGATGGGAAACCAGATAAACATTTTTTAGCATTAAATGAATCGACAATTAAACGAGGAAACCGGACGATGGTGGGCGATGTGTTTATTAAAGACGAACTGTTTGAACGATTTCGTGGTGATGGGTTGTCGATTTCGACCCCAACCGGCTCTACTGCGTATAATAAAAGTATTGGTGGGGCTGTTTTGCATCCTAGCATTAATGCGTTTCAGTTAACCGAAATCGCCTCCTTAAACAATCGTGTCTTTCGAACATTGGGGTCCCCGATTGTAATCGCACATACGGAGTGGCTGGAGATTAAATTACAGGAAAGTGATGATTATTTTGTCACGGTGGACCAATTAGATATTTATCAAGAAAATATCGCTTCTGTCTGCTATCGAATTGCAGACGAACGGATTCATTTTGCCTCTTATCGGCACATGCATTTTTGGCATCGAGTGAAAGATGCCTTTATTGGTGAGGATTAATTAAACGATGGAATTTCAATGGACATATGACAAAGAAACAACACAACAAGTGAAATATTTTTTAAAGGAACAAGGCGTTTCAAAAGGGTTATTAGCTAAGGTGAAATTTCAGGGTGGTAAAATTCAAGTGAATGGGACCGTTCAAAATGCCATCTATCCTTTACAAACTGGCGATGTCGTTAAAATGACGATTCCAGATGAAGCGGAACATGAGACATTATTAACAGATGATGAACCGATTGAAATTGTGTTTGAAGATGATCATTTTTTAGTAGTTAATAAGCCCGCTGGCATTGCCTCGATACCTGCTCAGTATCATCCTTCAGGAACAATGGCGAATCGTGTTAAGGGCTATTACAAGCGTCAAAATTACGTGAATCAAGTTATTCATGTCGTGACTCGTTTAGATCGAGATACTTCTGGGCTGATGTTATTTGCGAAACACGGCTTTGCTCATGCTTTAATTGACCAAGAATTACGAGAAAAAAAGGTGACAAAAATTTATTATGCCCTTGTTGGTGGTGCGATTGAGCAGTTAAACGAGCATCAATTGATTGAAAAGCCAATTGGGCGCGACTTGTCCTCTTTATTAAAACGCCAAGTTATCGAAACAGGTCAATTTGCTAGCACAGAATATTGGCTCGCAAAAAGAGGAGCCCAAGCAGCAGCTGTGCGCATTCAGCTCCATACAGGACGAACACACCAAATTCGGGTACATTTTGAAGCAATTGGCTGTTCATTGTTAGGGGATGAGATGTATCATGGAGAGATGGATCAAGGAATTGAGCGGCAAGCGTTGCATTGCATGGAACTGATTTTTACTCATCCTTTTACCAAAGAAACGGTTCATCTGATTTCCCCACTAGCGGAGGATATGAAAAGTGTAGATGATACGTTATAATAATAAAGAGGCAGGAGGGGAAAGTGTAAGATGAATGAAGGCCAAGAAATGGAAGAGCAATTTGCCCTTCTTTTAGAAACGCTAAAAAATCAACAAATGAACGAATTTCGTGAGCTATTTTTAGCGTTACACATTTATGAACAAGGACAATTTTACCAATCGTTAGATGAAAAAGACCGACAACATTTATACAATTACCTATCTCCGAAAGAACTAGCGGATATGTTTGATGTTATCGAAGAAGATAATGAGAATATGAAAGATTATTTAGCTGAAATGCGCCCAAGTTATGCAGCCGATATGTTAGCTGAGATGTATACCGATAATGCGGTGGATTTACTAAATATGTTAGATAAAAGTCAAAAGGCGAAATATCTTAGTTTGTTAAGTAGTGAAGAAGCAGGCGAAATTAAAGAGTTACTTCATTACGAAGATGAAACTGCTGGGGCGATTATGACCACCGAATTTGTTTCGATTGTGGCGAATCAAACAGTGCGTTCTGCGATGTACGTCTTAAAGAATCAAGCGGACATGGCGGAAACAATCTATTACGTTTACGTAGTCGACCAAGAAAATCATTTAGTCGGCGTTATTTCGTTGCGGGATTTAATTGTTAATGATGATGATACCTTGATTGCTGATATTTTGAATGAACGGGTTATTTCAGTTCATGTCGGCGATGACCAAGAAGATGTCGCGCAAACAATTCGTGACTATGACTTCTTAGCTGTGCCAGTTACAGATTATGATGATCATTTGTTGGGGATTGTAACAGTTGATGATATTATTGATGTTATCGATGATGAGGCCGCTAGCGACTACTCTGGTTTAGCTGGGGTCGACGTTGAAGAAGTTAGTGAGAACCCTTTAAAAGCCGCTTCTAAACGATTACCTTGGTTAATTACGCTGCTGTTTTTAGGGATGTCTACGGCCTCGTTAATCAGTAATTATGAGTCGTTAGTTAGCGAAGCGAGTATTTTAGCCGTTTTTATTTCTTTAATTACCGGAACAGCCGGCAATGCCGGGACACAATCATTGGCGGTCGCGGTACGCCGTTTGGCTATGAAAGATGAAAAGGATAGTAATTTTGGTCGCTTAATCTTAAGTGAAGTGCTCACGGGACTAGTGACGGGGGCTGTGACAGGTTTAACCATTATGATTGTGGTTGGCGTGTGGCAACATAATCTTCCGCTTGGATTTGTAATTGGGATGGCAATGCTCTGTGCAATTACTGTGGCGAATTTAGCAGGGAGTTTAATCCCGATGTTAATGGATAAATTAGGGTTTGATCCCGCAGTTGCCAGTGGCCCGTTTATTACTACCTTAAGTGATTTAACCAGTGTATTAATTTATTTCAATATTGCCAGCATGTTTATGCGTTATTTTGTTTAAAAAATTGCACTTATTTATCATGAGACTGAGGTAAAAGGATTCGTTGGTTTGCTTGAAATCAAAAAAGTGAGATAGCCGTTAATACGACGGCTACCTCACTTTTTTAGATACAAGAAATTAAACAATTTTTGTGCCATGGACTTCTGTGACTTTTAAAGTGTCCATCACAGTTTGAACGTTTTCTGTGGAAATACCGCCACCTGGTAAAATAAGAATCCGTTGATCTGCGTAGGCAATTAATTCTTTTAAATGATCAAAGTTGTCTTCGATAGGGGTACCAGCTGGCCCGCCATGAGTTAAAATACGTGTCACACCACGCTCAGCTAACCAGTCGATCGCCTTAAATTGGTTTTCTTTCGACAAGGCATCAAAAGCCATATGGAAAGTGATTTGCAAGCCTTCAGCTGTTTCAATGAATAAGTCCAAAGCTTCTTCATCTAACCAACCGTCCTCAGTTAAACAGCCAATAACAATGCCGTCGGTTCCTAACTTCTTTGCTTCGATTAAATCGGTATGCATAATTTTTAATTCAATATCATTATAGACAAAATTGCCGCCACGAGGACGAATGATTGTCATCACTGGTACAGAATGTTCGCCAGCGTATGCTAAGACTTCTTCAATAACACCAGTACTTGGCGTCGTTCCACCTACGGCTAAGTTATCGCATAATTCGATGCGATTCGCACCTTTTTGAATGGCTTGGGGAATCTTAGTGAAATTTTCGGCACAGAATTCTTTAATCATTTCTTATCGCTCCTTGCTTTTTCTTCACAGGCATTGTACCATAATTCTGCTTACTACCATAGCCCTGAAAAAAAGAGTGCAAAATTTTATAAGAAAAAATGTTCATTTAATGAACGTAAGGAGTTTTAAATGTTAAAGAAAATTGAACGAGCACAACAATTATTGAAAAAAGAAGCAGCCGTATTTCGCTGTCCAACTTGTCATGAACCAATGCATGTAGAAGGGGTTGGTCTGATTTGTCAACAGAGACATCAATTTGATTTATCCAAGAAAGGCACGCTATACTTTCTAAATAATGGCGTTCAGACAGAATATAATAAAAAAATGTTTACTTCTCGAGGAAAAATGATTCAAAGTGGCATGTACGCGCCTGTTTTAAACAAAATTATGCACTATCTTCCTCAAAATAAAACAGTAGTCGATGTTGGTTGTGGTGAAGGGAGTTTTCTTGCTGAGTTAAGTCAAGCAGGCTTATCTGGACTGAAAATCGGGTTTGATTTATCAAAGGAAGGAATCTATTTAGCAAGTAATCAGCCAATTGATGCGTTTTGGTGTGTGGCGGATTTAACGAATTTGCCATTTGCGGATCAAGGGCTTGATACGATTTTAAATATTTTTTCTCCTTCACATTATCAAGAATTTCGGCGAGTACTAAAAGCTGACGGGACTGTGATTAAAATTATTCCTGAAGAGAATTATTTAAAGGAATTACGAGCGGCTTTTTATCCCAATGACGAAAAGAAACAAAGTTATTCCAATCAAAAAGTAGTCCAACGTTTTGCCGAGGAATTAGCAGTGGAAGTAGATGAACGAATAACTTATTGCTTTGACATTCCCGAGGAAAGACGGTTGGATTTATTAGAAATGTCGCCATTAGAGTGGCAAGTTTCTCAAGAAGTTAAAGCCAAACTACAACAGCGACCATTGGAAAAAATCACGATTGACGTCCGCTTGTTAGTAGGTCGTAAAAGATAGACTTTTTTGTGAAGAAAATCCTAAAAAAGTCTTGCAATAAAGTGACATTGGTGTTATATTACTTACAAGTTGTTTTTTCATTGGTTTTTATCAGGGTCCTGTTCTGATAAAAGTTAGTGAAGAGACCTTCACTAACGTAACGACTCGCCGTGCTAGACACCGAGACGGTACGTTTTTTTTATTGGTTAGAACAGCTGCCGCCTGACATCATCGCGTCATGCGGTTTTTTTTTGAAAATAAGTATTGTGGGCGCTATTTATTTTGAATTTATGCTAAAATGAACACGATTGATATTTGAGGAGCTGAAGATAGTTGACGAACCATATTGTTTTATTTGAACCACAAATTCCAGCAAATACTGGAAATATTGCACGGACATGTGCAGCGACGAATACACCGTTGCATTTAATTGAACCTTTAGGATTTTCAACAGATGATAAACACTTAAAACGTGCCGGATTAGATTATTGGAATGATGTAAATATTACGTATCATAAAGATTTGGCTGCCTTTTTAGCCCATGTGGCAGGCAAACACTTGCATTTAGTAACCAAATTTGCTCACCAAACATACAGCGAGGTCAATTATAATGATGGCGAGGACCATTATTTTCTTTTTGGAAAAGAAACAACGGGCTTACCAGAAACGTTTATGCGAGAAAACGAAGAAAAGTGTATCCGAATTCCTATGAATGATGAACATGTGCGCTCATTGAATCTTTCTAACACTGCCGCACTAATTGTTTATGAAGCCTTACGTCAGCAAAATTTTCCGAACTTAGAACTGACGCATCATTATGAAAATGATAAATTGGATTAAAAAAAGCTAAGACAGTAGCGCTTTTTTTAAAAATGTCAGAAGAAAGTGGTTTTATTTTTACTGTTGCCCAATTTTCAAGCCTAGAACAAAAAACAATTTAGATTTTTGTTCTAGGCTTATTTTGCTTGGATTACTAGAAACTTCCATGGATATTTTCGCAGGGAAGTGATAAACTAGAAAGACATATGAAGAGATAAAGAAGTTTGGAGAAGTTACATGAAATTATATTTTACACGACATGGAAAAACTGAATGGAATCAACAGAAACGATTTCAAGGAATGACAGGAGATTCGCCGTTATTACCAACTAGTTATGACGAAATTAAACAATTAGGCCAATATTTACAAGATATTCCGTTTGAAAAAATTTATTCTAGTCCGCTATTACGTGCCAAAAATACTGCGCGGGGAATTCAACAAGAATTGAATCATCCAGTTGAAATTGTTTATACAGATACCTTAAAAGAATTAGGTTTAGGTCGTCTAGAAGGACAATATATTGAAGAAATGCGTAATTTTTATGGAGAAGAATTAGATCATTTACGGCATCGTTTAGATTTGTATGATCCAACAATTTTTGATGGTGAACCAATCGAGCAAGCGATTCAACGGATTTCAGAAACAGTTGCTGAAGCGGCGAAGCAGCACGAAGGTCCAGTTCTATTTGTCGGACACGGAGCAGCCCTGACAGCGGCAATCCAAGCGATGGCTGGTAAACCATTATCAGAATTACGGACAATGGGCGGGCTGTTAAACAATAGCCTCTCAATCCTTGAAACTAAAGAGGCAACAAGGAACATGCCGTACGACTTAACGTTATGGAATGATACGTCTTTTTTAGCTAAAGAAAAAGCACAATAAGCACACAACAGAAAGGAGGGCTTGTAGTGGTAACACTTTTTGGTGAGGACGAAGAAAAAGCCTTTATTGTTGGGACTGTACAAGCAATCTTTTTTGAAAATCCCAGTAATTTTTATAAAGTCGTTCTTGTAAATGTGACCGATACAAATACAGATTATTTAGAAAAAGAAATTGTAGTAACTGGAAGTTTTGGCCAAGTTCAAGAAGAGGAACCCTATCGTTTCTTTGGTCATTTTGTGGACCATCCTCGTTATGGCAGACAGTTTCAGGTGGATAGTTATCAGCAAGAAAGACCGACTTCGGCTAGTGGGGTGGTTAACTATTTATCAAGTGACAAATTTCCTGGCATTGGTAAACGAACCGCTGAAAAAATTGTTGAAGTATTAGGGGAAAGTGCGATTGACCGAATTATTGATGACCCGAGTGTTTTGGAAGAAGTTACTGTTTTAAATGAAAAAAAACGTCAAGTAATCGTCGAAACAATTCGCTTGAATCACGGGATGGAGCAAGTGATTGTGGGACTAAATCGATACGGCTTTGGTAGTCAGTTAGCTTTTTCAATTTATCAAACTTATCAAGAAGAAACCCTTTCTGTGATTCAAGAAAATCCTTATCAGTTAGTTGAAGATATTGAGGGAGTCGGATTTAAACGAGCGGACAATATTGCTGAACAAATCGGCATTCAGGCGGATTCTGCTGTTCGAATTCGAGCGGCGATTTTACATGAAGTGTTTGAGCACTCCATTCGCTCAGGCAATACGTATGTTCAAGCAGATGTTTTGTTAGAAGAAGCGATTCGGACCTTGGAAGCAAGTCGCCCAGTGGAAATCTCACCTGATCAAGTGGCCAATGAAATCATTACGTTAGTCGAACATGGAAAAATCCAACAAGAAGAGACTAAACTTTTTGAGAACAGTCTCTATTTTTCTGAATGGGGCATTGGTACTTCGATTCAGCGGTTACTTTCTCGTAAAAAAGAAATTCATTATGAGGAAGAAGAAGTCCAAAAAAATATCCGAATGATTGAGAAACGTTTAAATATTCAGTATGGCGACTCGCAACAAGCAGCGATTGAAGAAGCGATTAAATCGCCGTTATTTATTTTAACTGGAGGGCCCGGAACAGGGAAAACAACTGTTATTAATGGGATTGTCTCGTTGTTTGCGGAACTAAATGGTCTTTCATTAGATCTCAAAGACTATACGCAGGAGATGTTTCCAATCTTGCTAGCGGCGCCAACTGGGCGAGCAGCGAAACGTATGAACGAAACGACAGGTTTACCTGCAAGTACCATCCACCGTTTGTTAGGCTTGACAGGTCGTGAAAAAAATCCGAGTTTAACCGCCAAAGAATTAGAAGGCGGTTTGCTAATTGTAGATGAAATGTCAATGGTGGATACTTGGTTAGCCAATACATTATTAAAAGCTATTCCGACAAACATGCAAGTGATTTTTGTTGGTGATAAGGATCAGCTACCGTCTGTCGGTCCAGGTCAAGTCTTACATGACTTATTGCAAATTAACGAAATTCCCAAATGTGAGCTAAACGAAATTTATCGTCAAGGAGACGGTTCAAGTATTATTCCTCTTGCCCATGAAATTAAAGAAGGAAAGTTGCCTACTGATTTTCAAAAAAATCAAAAGGATCGCTCGTTCTTTGCAAGTGATATTGGTCATATTGAAGAATACATTCGACAAATTGTCACAAAGGCAAAAGCAAAAGGATTTACGCCACAAGATATCCAAGTTTTAGCGCCAATGTATCGTGGTGCAGCTGGCATTGATGCCTTGAATAAGATGATGCAAGAAATCTTCAATCCAAATGAGGGGAAGAAAAAAGAAGTCAAATGGAATGACACCGTCTATCGGATTGGGGATAAAGTTTTGCAACTAGTCAATACGCCAGAATTAAATGTGTTCAATGGAGATATGGGAGAAATCGTCGGAATTACTTTAGCCAAAGACTCAGAGGACAAAGTGGACGAGTTGGTTTTACAGTTTGATAATAATGAAGTAACGTATAAAAGAAATGAATGGAATAAAATTACGCTATCGTATTGTTGTTCGATTCATAAAGCGCAAGGTAGTGAATTCCGCATGGTGTTACTGCCAATGGTTCATCAGTATAGCCGAATGCTGCAACGAAATTTGTTGTATACAGCAGTGACACGTAGTAAAGAATTATTAATTCTATTAGGGGAGGTTTCTGCTTTTGAAACATGTGTCAAAAACGAATCGGCTAGTCGCATGACGATGCTAAAAGAACGAATCGTGAACGCAGAACAAATGACCTTAACGACTAGAACTCAGTTAGAAGCCTATGAAGAAGGTTTAACGGCAGACCATCCATTTACTGAAAAGGAAACAAAAGCTGTCTCTTATGAAACTGAACAGCAATCAACGAAAGCCGATCAGATAAAAGAAACAGACGAGCAATTAGTTGAAACAACGGTACAAGAAGTTTCACTATTTGCTGATGAAGGGGAAGAGTCAACCCCAGAAACAGCAAAGAAAGCGACAAAAGTTGTCAAAGAACCATTACCAAAAGAACCACGACTAACAGTCGAAATTATTCAAACAAATGCTGTTGATCCAATGATTGGAATGAAGGATACGACGCCTTATCAATTTATGTGAGAAAAGGAAAGAGTGCCATAAGTCGTTTTGACTTATGGCACTCTTTTTCAACCTTAAGGGACTCAGTTAAAACCAAAACAAACGTTTTTGTGTGGTATAAACCATATCAATACTTCGTTTGCCTAAAATCTCGCCATCTGCGTGAATGGTTTGTGGAATCGTCGAAACAATTCGAATTTTGCTTGATTGAAAATGATGAAAATGCTTAGATTTCCCTTGTTTTTGGCGAAGCAATAGGAAAATAAGCCACAAAATTTTAAAAATATTGATTCGTTCCACGACAACTAAGTCCACGACTGCTTTGCGAGGATTGGCCGTCGGCATAATTGATACGCCCCCGCCAAAATAAGGATGATTTGTGACCGTACATAGGAAAGCACGATTAAATGTGTATTGTTTACCATTCATTTCAACTAAAATTGGAAAGCCTTTTTGTTTAAAAAAGACATGAATGATTGAAGAAATATAGGAAAGCGAGCCAAGCTTAAATTTATTTAAGGCTTTTTTTGATGACGATTCGTTGGTTTTTTCCACGATTGCCGCATCTAACCCTAAGCCAACATTATTGGTGGCTAAGCCGATTTCTTCTTGGTTGGCTTCTACATAATGAATTGTTTGAATTTCTTTTGGTCGTCTGGTGCGCAGGATTTGATGCAATGCTTTATCAATATTTCTTGATAATCCCACCCCTCGTGCAAAATCATTTCCAGAGCCGCATGGAATATAGCTTAAAGGAATAGCTGAATCATATGGAAGTAATGAATTAATGACATTATGTAGGGTGCCATCGCCGCCTAGCACGACTAGGATTGGAAAAGTTGAAACGTCTAAGTCTTCAGACCAAGGAAGTAAAGTTGTTTCTGCAAGTTCCTTCGTCAATTCTTTTTCATGTCCAGCGTAATCAGTGTAAAGAGCCGTATATTTAAGTTCTTGTTGCTTGAGTTGTTGAATCACTTTTCTAGCGACTTTTCGGCCATTGCCGCTACTTGCCTGCTCGTTGATAATAAGATAGTAGTGAATGTTCATTGAGCTCCTCCTTTGAATCGCTATTGTCCATTATACCAGAGGGAGGAACTTCTGCGAATAAAGATTGCTTAAAAAAGTAAAAAATGACTAGAAAAAGGCACGAAACAATGCATGAGAGGTGAAAACTGCAAATAAGTGCAAAGTAAAACAGGGCTTTCATTGACTATTTTGACGTTCCATATTAGAATGTGAACTGTTGCAATTGTAACCAAGGTTCATCAACCATCCCTTGTAAAAAAACTCGGAGAAAGAAGGAAAAAGTATGCAAAATTCGTTTCAAGCCAATCGAAAGCTAAGAACAGTCTTAGCCAATGGTATCATTATGGGCTTATATATTGTCCTCTCTTTATTGGTTCGGCCAGTTTCTTCTGGTATGATTCAATTTAGAATTTCAGAAAGTTTGAATCACCTAGTCGTTTTCAATCGCAAATTGATGTGGGGTGTTTTAGGCGGCGTTATCTTTTTTAACTTATTTTTTGGTTTCGGTGTAATGGATGCTCTGTTTGGTGGTGCGCAAACATTATTTGCGTTGAGTTTAACAGCTTTTTTACAAAAAAAGGTACCAAGTATTCCTGTTAGAATGTGTCTAAATAGTCTATTTTTCACTGTAAGTATGTTTTTTATTGCCTTTATGCTAGTACCAAGTGGCGGTCAAGCATTTTGGACAACTTATGGTTGGTTAGCATTAAGTGAAGCGATTATTATGACGATTTCAGCACCAATCATGTATTTTATCAACAAGTCATTAAAATTTGAAACACGTATTTAATTGAAAAGATGTGGATAGAAATGATTCATCCTTTGAATGGCAGTGAAGAAAAGTGTCGTTGCTATTAGTGAACTAAGTGATAGAATGAACTGTTTCTACCTCGTCTTTTTTACATAAAGAATAAGATCTACATTTTTTCTAAAAATTTTCATGTAAAACTTTACTAGTCTGTTGGAATACACTATGATAGTGTAAGATAAACGGACTATTGGAAAGTCACAGCAGAGGAGTTTGAACATGTACACATTTAAAATCGGTATTCCGGCAGAAGTACACGATACATTTGTTAAAAATCATCCATTATGTAATTTACTACAGTCATCTTCATGGGCAAAAGTCAAGGATAACTGGGGTTCTGAAATTGTTGGGGTTTATGAAAAGGATACATTAGTCGCATCAAGTTTAGTTTTAATCAAACCATTACCAGCCGGTTTTACGATGTTATATACACCAAGAGGTCCAGTAATGGACTATACAAATGAACGTTTGGTCAGCTACTTTATGGCTGAATTGAAAAAATTTGGCAAGAAAAAACGAGCTTTATTTATAAAAATGGATCCAGCGGTTCACTATCAAGATTTCCATTTGGGAGAAGAACATCAACCGCATGCTGAAGCGACAGCTATTATTGAGACCTTGAAAAAAGCAGGGGCCAAATATCAAGGACTGACAATGGATATGGGGGCCACCATCCAGCCCCGCTTCCAAGCGAATATTTATCGTGAAGATTTTAGTGAGGAACAATTGTCAAAAAGCACCAAGAAAATGATTAAAACAGCTGAAAAAAAAGGGGTCGTTGTGCAGCAAGGGCATGTTGACTTTGTTGATGAATTTGAAAAAGTCATTCAATCAACCATGGAACGCCAACATATTTCTTTGCGGAATAGTGATTACTTTAAGAAGCTGTTGAACATTTACCCAGAAGACTCCTTTATTATGCTGGCGCAAGTCAATTTAAAGGAACGCTTAGATAGCACGCGACAACGCTATGACAAAAATCAAAAAGACTTGAGTAATTTGAAAGAAAATCAAGTGAAAAAGCGCCATAATTTAGAAGAATTAGATGCTTCCTTGACTCGGGAACTAAAAGAATTAGAAGAAAATATCGCAGAAGCTGGTGAAATCGTCACGGTTGCTGGCGCTTTGGCTGTGACATTTGGTCCAACAAGTGAAATCCTTTATGCTGGCTTAGATGATCGTTATAAACGCTACATGCCAACATATGTGACTTGGCGAGATGCCATTCAAGAATGTTTTAACCGTGACTGCGAAAGCTGTAATATGGGCGGCTTAGAAGGTAGTTTAAATGATGGCTTAATTAAGTTTAAAGCGAACTTCAACCCAACGATTAATGAATTTATTGGGGAATTCGATTTACCGGTTAATAAATTATTATTTAAAGCCAGTGAATATGCCTATAAATTACGAAAACAAAAAAAATAAATAAAAAACACAGGGACTAAAAATCAAACTTGATTTTTAGTCCCTGTGTTTTTTTCTATAGTTTTTGCGTTGCATTCCGTTTCATTAATCGAAGCAAAACGCTAGCAATTGCTGAAGCAGCTACACCAGCAACAAGAGCTTCTGGCACACCAGAACTGAAAATCGTCGCAATAATAGCTAGGTAAACAGCAGTTCCAGCTTTACCAATAATTTCAGCATAAGCTGAATTAAAAAGAAAATAAATCATGTTCATGACTAAAATGGTATTCGTTGCTGAGCCTAAAACACCAGCCACAAATAAGGAGACAGGTTGCGCTTTTTCCTTCGTTAATTTATTTAGCCATTTGTAAGCGAAATAAGGAACGACCCCAATTAAAATCCGCGGAATGAGCACAATTAAAAGTGCCTTCCAACTACCATGATCGGTACCGATCACAGGAATAAATGGAGAAAAAACAAACGACAAAGGTGTTGGTGCTGTCGTATTTTTAATTAAGCTAATGATCCCAAACGTGCCGCCCAACATACTACCGATTTTTGGCCCTAAAACAATGGAACCAATAATTACAGGAATATGCATCGTGGTCGAATTTAAAGGACCTAATGTGATAAATCCTAGTGGGGTTAAAGCCAGTAAAAGTAAGATAGCTAAGAACATTGCTGTTAACGTAAATTTTTTCGTGTTATTCATAAATTACTCCTTGTTATCAGATGCTAAAATTTTCATCACTGTTTGAAGGATATCTTCAACAGTGGCAAGTGCGCCACGACCATAATCGCCACAAGCTAATAGAGCTTCACGTGGGATTATTTCTTGATAGCCGACTTCTTTTAAAATGCCAATATTTCGTTGGACAATGGGGTTTTGGTACATATACGTATTCATCGCGGGCGCAATAATTTTGGGTGTTTCAGGATAAAGCGCCAAAGCAACTGTTGATAATAAGTCGTCGGCAATCCCATGGGCTAATTTCCCAATTGTATTGGCCGAAGCAGGTGCTACTAAAAATAAATCCGCTTTTTTAGCTAACTCAATGTGATTAATTTTACTGGGATCAATTTCCATCATGACATCCGTATGTACTGGATTCTTAGAAAGTGATTGTAAGGTCAGCGGAGTGATGAACGCTGTGCTGCTTTTAGTCATTAAAATTTCCACATTGTAGCCAAGCTTAGCTAGTTGACTTGTAATATCTGCTGCTTTATATGCAGAAATGCTGCCAGAGACGCCTAATAAAATAGTTTTCATTGTTGTTCTCTCCATTTCTTTTCAACATTTTTAACGATCATTGAACCAATCCCTTGTTTTGAACAAGCTTCTTGGACAATGCCCGTTTCGTTAATTAATAATCCTTCGTGTTCTGTTTCATGAACGTTCATCAAGTCATTGGCTAAGACAAAGTCACACCGATTTTTAACCAAAGCGGCTTGTGCAACCTGGACAAGTTCTGCTTGTGCAACGTCGACAAGTAATTTAAAGCCCACTAAAACAGTTTGGGGTTGCTTGTCACGAATCATTTGGATGACTTTAGGATTTTTCTTTAGAAAAATTAATAATCGATCCGTATCAGATGAAATTTTTGTTGCTGTTTGAGGAATATCAGCAATCTGATTCAATGTGTTTTGAACGATAGTTGCCAAGGCTTCTTTGGTCTTTGGCAATGTTTGTTCGCTTAATTGTTGAGCAAAAGAATCAATAAATTGTTCTTCCGTTTGCGCGGTTTCCGTCGTAAAATCACTGACTGCCATTGCGTGAACAATCGCATCAAATTGCTTTTCAGCAAAGAGTTGTTCTAACGTAGTGGCTAATTCAACCGTTGTTTCTATTTCTTTAATTGATAAGTCCAATTGTTGGGTTGGACGTAATGCATGTTTGGTTGTTACGTAGGTTACGGTGTGTCCAGCAGCTAAAAAACTTTCAGCAATTGCTTTTCCTAGTCCGCCAGAAGAATGATTGGTAATCGAACGAACATTATCAATCGGTTCTGACGTTCCACCAGCAGTAACTAAAACATCCATAATCAAAACGCCTCCTTAAGAAATTCGGACAATGGTCCGTCCAATATGTTGGCCTGCTTGTAATGCTTCAAAAACAGGGGGAAGTTCTTCTAAAGTAATCTCTTGATACACAGCTTTTTCAGTGATGTCTAAATCAGTGGCAAGACGTTGCCAGACTATTTTTCGTTTGTCCATACCAACATTAACCGAATCAATGCCCAATAAATGAACGCCCCGTAAAATAAAGGGTAAAACGGTTGTCTCTAATGTAATTCCAGCAGCGCGGCCACAAATGGCTGAACGGCCATCATAACGAAGTTGTGGTAAAACAGCAGAAGTAATTTCCCCACCAGTGGTATCAATTGCAAAAGCAAAACGCTGTTTCATTAATGCTTTAACAGGAGTTGCTAAGAAATCTTCTACTAATAAGCATTCACTAACACCTAACTCTTTTAAAAGCCCAAAAGAATCTGGCTTTCTAGTTAATGCAGTGATTGAAGTGTAGCCTAATTGATGCAACATCGCAATAGACAATGTCGCAACACCGCCTGTCGCACCAGTTACAATAATGGGGGCTTCTTTGTCGTCGCGTAAGCCATCGTCTTCTAAAGCTGTGACAGATAATCCGGCCGTAAAGCCAGCAGTTCCGAAAATCATTGCTTCTTTGAGACTCATTTTTTCAGGAAGTGGAACTACCCAATCGCCAGGAACACGCACATATTCAGAATAACCACCAGTATGACTAACCCCTAATTGATAGCCTGTTACGATCACTTTATCGCCTTCTTTGAAACGAGGATCTTCCGATGTGACAACAGTGCCACTGACATCAATTCCTGGAATCATTGGATAATTGCGAATCACACCGCCGTCTTTTTTTGAAGCTAAAGAGTCTTTAAAGTTAACTGAGGAGTAGGCTGCTTTGATTACTACAGTGCCTTCTGATAAGTCGTCTAAAGTAATGGTTTCTAGTTGACCAATAACAGATGTATCTTGTTCTCTTAACGTAAATGCTTGAAATGAATTCATATAAAAACTCTCCTTCCAATTATGTAAAAAAGCAACTCGTCTTATTTTATCATATTCTGATTTTTTCGTATCATTTTTCTTCTTATAAACAGTAAGTTATACAGAAAATAAAGATTGTGTGACAATTAGACTAGAAAAATAAAGAAAAATGGTTGAAATTTTTCAAAAAGTTCGTATACTAAAAAAAGGTAAAACTAAACTGTAAGTTTAGTATTACAAAACTTTTGTTGAAAAGATTAGTTGAAAATAGAAACGAGGTGTGCCATGGAAATTGGTGAGAAGTTGAGAAATTTACGCATTCAGAAAAATTTAACGCAAGAAGAATTAGGCGAAAGAACGGATTTATCCAAAGGCTATATTTCCCAATTGGAGCGGGATTTAAGCTCACCATCAATGGAAACATTTTTCTCAATTTTAGAAGTACTAGGCGTGACGCCAGAGCAGTTTTTTAGTCAGCAACCGCTTGAACAAAAAATTGTCTACAATGAAGAAGAAAGTACCCTCTATTATGATGAAGAACATGGCTATGAACTAAAATGGTTAATTCCAGCCTCAAATGAAAAAGAAATGGAACCTGTCATTATTACTTTTGATAAAAATGGCGAATATAAAACGTTTGAACCTTCTCTATCAGAAACATTTATTTATGTGATTGATGGCTCCATTCGTTTGACATTAGGGGAAGCCACGTATATTGCTAAAAAAGGTCAAACCATGTATTACCAAGCAACAGAACCTCACCAAATTAGCAACAATGGTCGAGGAAAAAGTCGTGCGTTAATTGTGGCGACAGAATCGTATTTATAAAGGACGAAATGGAGGAGTTTATCCAGTGAGAAACCATGTGATTTCATTTGAAAATGTTGTCAAACAATTTGACGATGAACCAGTATTAAAAAATGTCAGCTTTGAAATTGAAGAAGGAAAATTTTATACCTTATTAGGACCTTCAGGATGTGGCAAAACAACGATTTTGCGTATTATTGCGGGATTCAATGACGTGACTTCTGGCGATGTTTATTTTGATGGTAAAAGAATAAATGATGTACCTGCCAATAAACGCCAAGTCAATACCGTGTTTCAGGATTATGCTTTGTTTCCTCACATGAATGTTTTTGATAATGTTGCGTTTGGTTTAAAAATCAAAAAACTATCCAAAGCAGAAATTGAAAAAAAAGTGAAAGAGGCATTACGTTTGGTTCAATTACCGGGCTACGAAACACGTGAAATTAGTGAAATGTCTGGGGGCCAGCGTCAGCGGGTCGCAATTGCACGAGCGATTGTCAATGAGCCAAAAGTATTGCTTTTAGATGAGCCGTTATCCGCTTTAGATTTGAAATTACGCACAGCGATGCAATATGAACTACGTGATTTACAACAACGTTTAGGAATTACTTTTATTTTTGTGACCCATGATCAAGAAGAAGCATTAGCGATGAGTGATGAAATTTTTGTCATGAATAAAGGTCATATCGTGCAAAGTGGCACACCAGTTGATATTTATGATGAACCGATTAATCACTTTGTTGCTGACTTTGTAGGGGAAAGTAATATTGTGGATGGTGTGATGCTGGAAGATAATTTAGTTTCATTTGTGGGCAAAAAGTTTGAATGTGTCGATGGCGGCATGCGGAAAAATGAACCTGTAGAAGTCGTTTTACGTCCAGAAGACTTAACGATTACCACGCTTGAAAAAGGCAAGCTAACTGTAACGGTGGACACGCAGTTATTCCGCGGCGTTCATTATGAAATTATTTGTTTTGATGAACAAGGAAACGAATGGATGGTGCATTCCACTCGAAAAGCCAAAGAAGGCGCTCAAGTAGGGCTCTCTTTTGAGCCAGAAGATATTCACGTGATGCGCTTCAATGAATCAGAAGAAGACTTTGATGCCCGTTTAGAAAGTTACGACGAGTAAACGAAAGGGGAAAATAAAATGAAAACAATGCGTCGAATTTATTCGATTCCCTATGTAATGTGGTTACTTTTATTCGTCATTGCGCCAGTACTAATGATTATTTATCAATCATTTTTCGATATGAATGGCCAGTTTACTTTGGCGAATTACCAAACGTATTTTACATCAGGAACGTATTTAAGTATGACCATTAATTCGGTTTGGTATGCTTTTCTGATTACCATTTTTACGTTATTGGTAAGTTATCCTACGGCTTATTTTTTGACAAAGCTCAAGCATAAACAGTTGTGGTTAATGCTCGTTATTTTACCAACGTGGGTGAATTTATTATTAAAAGCTTATGCCTTTATTGGGATTTTCAGTATTCATGGGAGTATCAATCAGTTTATGAGTTTTATGGGTTTGGGCACGCACCAAATTCTGTTTACAGATTTCAGTTTTTTATTTGTCGCAACGTATATTGAAATTCCATTTATGATTATGCCGATTTTTAATGCCTTAGAAGAGATGAATCCTTCATTGATTAGTGCTAGTCGGGACTTAGGAGCTAGCAGTGCGGAAACGTTCCGCCGTGTCATTTTTCCTCTCTCCCTAAACGGTGTGAAAAGTGGTGTTCAAGCTGTCTTTATTCCTTCGCTCTCGCTCTTTATGTTAACGCGTTTAATTGGCGGCAATCGGGTGATTACGTTGGGAACGGCGATTGAGGAACACTTCTTAGTAACGCAAAACTGGGGCATGGGTTCAACAATAGGTGTGATTTTAATTGTTGCCATGTTTATTGTGATGTTGCTGACGGGTGAGAAGAAGAAAGGGCGTGGCAAATAATGCAAAAGAAAAAGTTTAAATGGTCTTATGTGTATTTATTCGTTGTCTTTGCGCTACTGTACGCACCAATCTTTTATTTGATTTTTTATTCGTTTAACGATACGCAAACGATGAATCAGTTTACTGGTTTTACGTTAGATAATTATCGGAACGTTTTCGAAGACACACGCTTGTTAACCATTGTTCTGAATACGTTTTTGCTAGCTTTCTTATCGGCTTTAATAGCAACCATCATTGGAACATTTGGCGCGATGGGGATTTATTATACAAAACGTCGTAAAAACCGGAACACGTTGCTTAGCTTTAATAACATTTTACTCGTTTCACCAGATGTTATTATTGGAGCCAGTTTCTTAATTTTCTTCACAGCAGTAGGGTTTATCAGTTTAGGTTTTACAAGTGTATTATTGTCGCATATTGCCTTTAGTATTCCGATTGTTGTTTTAATGGTTTTACCAAAACTACAAGAGATGAACGATTCTATGGTAGATGCGGCACGGGATTTAGGGGCCAATAATATTCAAGTGATTAAAAATATTATTTTGCCTTTTTTAGCGCCAGGAATTATTGCTGGCTACTTTATGGCCTTTACTTATTCGTTGGACGATTTTGCCGTAACATTCTTTGTGACAGGCAATGGTTTTTCAACATTATCTGTTGAAATTTATTCACGAGCACGTCAGGGAATTAGTTTAGAAATCAATGCCTTAAGTGCGTTAGTATTCCTATTCTCAATGATTCTAGTTGTCGGTTATTACTTTATCAGTAAAGACAATACGCCAAAACGTTTAAAGAAAATGCGTCGGGAACAAAGTGAGGTGGCCAAGTTAAAATGAAAAAATTACAGTCACTTTTTATTGGAATTATCGCTATTATTGTCATCTTGTTTTTTGGCGTGCGCCAATTGGAGAAAGCAAGTGGCATGGCAGGAGCAGATACCTTGACCATTTACAATTGGGGGGACTATATAGATCCGGCCTTGATTAAGAAATTTGAAAAAGAAACAGGCTATAAAGTCAATTACGAAACCTTTGATTCTAATGAAGCCATGTATACAAAAATTCAGCAAGGTGGCACAGCCTATGATATTGCCATTCCTTCTGAATATATGATTCAAAAAATGATGAAAGCGAAGATGCTTTTACCACTTGATCACAGCAAATTAAAAGGCTTAGAAAACATTGATGCACGCTTTTTAGATCAATCCTTTGATCCCCAAAATAAGTTTTCCGTTCCATACTTCTGGGGCACGTTGGGGATTATTTATAATGATAAATTTATTGACGGCCGTCAGATTCAACATTGGGATGATTTATGGCGCCCGGAATTAAAAAATAATGTCATGCTGATTGATGGCGCTCGCGAAGTGTTAGGATTATCTTTGAATAGTTTAGGCTATTCGTTAAACAGTAAAAACGACCAACAATTACGTCAGGCTACCGATAAGTTAAACCGATTAACGAACAATGTCAAAGCAATTGTTGCCGATGAAATCAAAATGTACATGGCTAATGAAGAAAGTGCAGTTGCTGTAACTTTCTCTGGTGAAGCTGCCGAAATGCTAGAAAACAATGAACATCTACATTATGTGATTCCCAGTGAAGGCTCTAATCTCTGGTTTGATAACATTGTGATGCCTAAGACAGCCAAAAATAAAGAGGGTGCCTATGCATTTATGAACTTTATGTTACGACCAGAAAATGCAGCACAAAATGCAGAATATATTGGTTATTCCACACCAAATAAAGAAGCTAAAAAACTATTAACAAAAGAAGTTGCCGAAGATAAACAATTTTATCCAGATGATGAAACCATCAAACATTTAGAAGTTTACCAAGATTTAGGTCAAGAATACTTAGGAATTTATAACGATCTGTTCTTGGAGTTTAAGATGTATCGGAAATAAAAAAGTATCTTCGTAACTTTCGAATCGCCCCTAAAAGTTAGAATTTTAGTCTAACTTTTAGGGGCGGCTTTTATTCATACAAGCTTCTAATTGAGGCACGAAGAAACCTGTGCTACACTTTGTATAAAGCATAAAAGGAGCAAAGAAAATGAAGAGGAAAACAATCCGAATACTACTAATCAGTAGCGGGCTTATTTTAATCCTGCTGGTGGGCTACCGTTTGTATCTAGAATATCAAACAGATATTCAATTATTTTTGAATCCTAAAGCCAGTAAGACACAATTATTAGAGCGAATTCGTTCACATGGTTTTTCAGCAGCGCTATTGTTAGTTTTTTTGACCGCAATCATGTGTGCAGTACCAGGGATTCCAACCTCAGTAATTGGTGTGATTGCAGGATTGAGTTTTGGTCCCTTCAGCGGCACACTCATTAACGTTTTAGGGAATAGTGTGGGAAATTTAGTTGCAATCTTTTTGATGCATCATATAAAATTTTTAGATAAAAAAACGGAGACCAATCATTGGGTCCAGTCCATTCGACGGATGAAGCATCCAAAAATTGGGATTATGGTGGGCTACATGATTCCAATTATTCCTTCTTCTGTGATTAATTTTGCTGCAGATACTATGCAGCTGCCATTAAAAAATTTAATAGCCGCTATATTCATTGGTGTAATTCCTTCCTCAATACTTTACGCATGTGGAGGCGAAGCGCTATTTCATGGATATAATAAAACGGCAGTATTGTTAATTGTGAGTGTTCTTTTGTTCGTTGGCTTGGTGGTCATTATTGAGAAAGATAGAAAAAGATTTCAAAAAACTGTTCTTTAAGAACTGTTTTTTTGTGCATTTGAACAATAAATCCTGTTAAATTTACAATTTTAAAAAGAAAGGACTTTGATAGAATGAAAGCGTAAACAATTTAAGGAGCTGATTTTGAATGCCAGATATTACAATATCTTGGGTTGCTGCAATTTTAGGATTAGTTGTAGCGATAGTATTAATTTTGAAAAAATTTAATCCTGTGTATTCCTTGTTTTTTGGTGCAATTGTTGGTTGTCTTATTGGAGGCGCTTCCCTGTCAGATACAGTCGCTGTTCTATTAAACGGAACACAAAGTATTATGGGAACCGCAATCCGTGTCTTAGCAGCCGGCATGTTGGCGGGTGTGATGATGGAATCCGGTGCGGCAGAATCAATTGCCAACGCCATTGTACAAAAGCTTGGCGAGAAAAAAGCTATTTTATCTTTGGCATTATCTACAATGGTAATTACAGCTGTGGGCGTATTCATTCCTGTTGCAGTGTTGATTGTTGCCCCGATTGCTCTATCTGTTGGGAAAAGTACGGGTATCAGTAAGTTATCATTATTGATTGCCTTATCAGGTGGCGGCAAAGCGGGCAATATTATTTCGCCTAATCCAAATACTATTGCAGCGGCGAACGGCTTTGATTTACCTCTAAGTGACGTTATGATTGCTGGCTTTATTCCAGCCGTATTTGGTTTAATTACAGCTGTTGTTCTTGCAAATATCATGAGAAGCAAAGGATCAATGGTCAAAGAAACGGATCTTGTAGAGGAACAAACAAAAGAATTATTACCTTTGAAAAAGGCGTTGATCGCGCCAGTGTTAGCGATTGTCTTATTATTACTTAATCCGATTGGCGCCGTTTTAAATATTTCTTTCATCAAAAGTTTGAATATTGATGCTCTGTATATTTTGCCGTTCGCTTCAGTTGTTGGGACAATTGCGATTGGGCAAACAAAACAACTGGCCTTTTATGCATCTTCTGGCTTGAAGAGAGTAACCGATACCGTTTTAATTTTAATTGGTGCAGGTGCAATTGCTGGATTAATTTCTGTTTCTGATTTATCAACACAAATTGTCCACTTAATTTCTGTTATGGGAATTTCTGGAACCTTCTTGGCACCGATTTCTGGTATTTTAATGGGCTTAGCAGTTGGTTCAACATCCACAGCGGTTATTTTAGCGACAGGTTCTTTTGGACCAGCGATTTTAGATATGGGCACATCTTCACTTTCAGCAGCAGTCATGGTGCATACTGGGGCAACTGTGATTGATAGTGTTCCTCAAGGCAATTATTTCCATATTACGGCACAAAGTATGAATATGACGATTAAAGAAAGAATTCGAGTGATTCCTTATGAAATGTGTGTCGGTGGGGTAATGACGATTGTTGCAACCATTTTATATGGCTTTATTTTAAACTAGTTGGAAAGTAGGCGCGAAAAGATGACGAAAAAATTTGTTTTGGCTCCAGACTCATTTAAAGAAAGTATGAGTGCAAAAGAAGCCTGTCTGGCAATGGAAAAAGGGATTTTAGCTGTATTTAAAGATGCAGACATTCAACACGTCCCGATGGCAGACGGCGGGGAAGGAACGGTGGATTCCTTAGTGGATGCAACAGGAGGCACAAGAGTACCAGTGCGTGTGGCAGGACCGCTTCCTGATCAAATCGTTGAAACCTATTACGGCTTATTAGGTGACCAAGAAACGGTGGTCATTGAAATGGCGAAAGCCAACGGAATTGAATTGGTCAAAGCAGCAGAACGTAATCCCTTGATCACTTCTACTTATGGTACAGGAGAAATGATTCAACATGCGCTCAATCATGGGGCAAAAAAAATCATTATCGGCATTGGTGGTAGCGTGACAAATGATGGGGGTGCAGGTATGATTCAGGCACTTGGTGCGCGTTTGTTAGACAAGGAAGGACAAGAATTGACACGTGGCGGTGGTGCATTAGATAAACTGGCGCAGATCGATTTAACACAGTTTGATCAACGTATTTTTGCTACCGAATTTCTAGTAGCAAGTGATGTGAATAACCCACTAACAGGGCCAACAGGGGCGTCTCATGTCTTTGGTCCGCAAAAAGGTGCGACAGAAGAAATGGTGGCTCAATTAGATAAAAACTTAGCCCATTATGCAGCGATCATCAAAAAAGAGATCGGCATTGATGTTGAGATGATGCCAGGCGCAGGAGCTGCTGGTGGTTTGGGTGCAGGGTTACTAGCATTCACGAAAGCTCAGTTACGCCCAGGGATTGATATTGTCGTAGAAGTGAATCAATTAGAAGAAAAAATAAAAGCCGCTGATTATGTCTTTACTGGTGAAGGTGGGATGGATTTTCAAACAAAATTCGGCAAAGCCCCTTATGGCGTCTCACGTTTGGCCAAGAAGTATCAAAAACCGGTTTTCGCTTGTGCTGGCTATATCGGCAAAGATGTGGATGTCCTCTATGAAGAAGGGATGACGGCTATTTTTGGAATTTTGGCCAAAGCTGAACCATTGGAAGCAGCATTGAAAAATGGACCAGTTAACTTAGAAAGAACCGTTGAAAATATTGCTCGTACATTACAGCTGGTGCCTTGTGACTAAGAACTAACCATGGTATCATCAGTAATGAAAGCTGAAATAAAAATGTTCAGTCGTTGATCTGAAGAATTAAGCGTTTGGGACATAAGTCATTGCGGCTTATGTCCCAAACGCTACTCGCTTTTTAGAAAGTTGGCGATAGCAATGTTAAAATTAGACAAAATCCAAGCAAATAAAATTGTTGAAAAGTTGATGGCAGATATTCCTTATAACATCAATATTATGGATGAACGAGGGAAAATTATTGCGAGTGGAGATTCTGCTCGAATTGGGGAGCGCCATCGTGGTGCAGAAAGAGCCATCAATGAACGAAAAAATATTGAAATTTATAAAGATACTTCTTTAGAGAAAAAAGGCACCAATGAACCGATTATTTTGAATGATTACATTTTAGGTGTCGTAGGCATTTCAGGAGAACCAGACGAGGTGCGCAAATTTACCAAGCTTGTGCGCTCGATTGTTCTTTTACTGACAGAAGAATTAAATACACAACAAGAACGCGAAAAAAAGAAAAAACAAAAAAATCAGTTTATCCAGCACTTAATGAATGTTGATTCTGCTTACTCAGAAGCCTTAAAACTTGAAGCGTTGGAACTATATAACCTTCAATTAGACGACCAGAATCATTGTGTACTGACCAAGGACAAGCGCTTATTATCCAGTTTTTATCCTGGACATGAAATATTTGAATGGGAAAATTGTTATCTGGTGATTACTTCTGAACTACCTCAGATAACAAAGCCAGTAACAGAATATCTTGTGATAAGTTCGGAAAAAGCCACGATTCAACAAATGGTCCAAGAGGCACAAAACACGTATTTACTTCTATCGTTTCTCCAATTAGAAAAGGCTAAGTTTTACCAAGCAGAAGATTTTTTCATTCAAGGCATTTTTAATTTTCCTTTTCATATTGAATTGGATTTTTTTGAAACCATCCAGACGATTTATGATGAATACTATGAAACCGTTATTTTTTTCGCCAATCATAACTTAAACATCAATGAAACCTCACAAGTATTACATATCCATCGAAATACATTGAATTACCGTTTGAAACGAATTCATGAATTGACGGGGATGGATCCAAAAGTTTGGCAAGATTTTTGGAAATTGTTCTATTATTTTGCCTATTGCTTTAAAGAACGTTTTGAAAAGTAGTGAGGAGCAGGAATGCTTGTTTGTTAAGCAAGTGTCAGCATATTTTTCGCCAGAATCAAAAATATCTTTTATAATAATTGTAAGGAATCAAACGATTTAGATATCAATGAGGAGTGGTGCCAGTGAAAAAAGCAGTTTTAATTGTTAACCCCAGTTCTGGTGGTGAAAAAGCCAAAGAATTTGAAACGTTAGCAGAAGAAAAATTAAAGCAGTTATTTGATGAAGTTGTAGTGAAACAAACAGAAAAAGGCGGCGATGCAGAACAATTTGCCCGTGAAGCTGCGGAAAGTCACTTTGACAGTGTTTTCGTAATGGGGGGAGATGGAACCGTTAATGAAGGAATTAGCGGGTTGGCAGAACAAGCTTACCGCCCAAAATTTGGCTTTTTTCCTTTAGGAACGGTGAACGATTTAGCGCGAGCCTTGAATTTACCGATGGATCCTGAAGAGGCGATTCAACAATTAGATTTAGAAAAAACCAGTGCTTTAGACGTGGGGAAAATCAATGATGACTACTTTATGAATGTCGTTGCGATTGGGACGATTCCAGAGTCAATTAACGACGTGGACGTTGAACAAAAAACGAAGTTAGGAAAACTCGCTTATTTTATTTCAGGTGCCAAACATTTAGCGAATGCTCAAACGTATCCTTTTCATTTAAGATTGGATCAAAAAGAACAAACCATTGAAAGTAGTACCGTTTTAGTTGGTTTAACGAATTCAATCGGTGGGTTTGAAACATTATTACCAGAGGCCCAAGTGGATGATGGCAAACTTCATTTAGTTTATTTAAAAGATCAATCATTGTGGGATGCAGTAAAAGCCGTTCCAGATTTGTTAAAAGGAGTCGACCAGTCCACTGATAATTTAGCTTACCTAACCTTTAAAGAAGGAAAAATCTCCTTAGAAAACCAAGAAGAATTAACCACTAATGTGGATGGTGATGAAGGAGCTGCTTTGCCAATTACGCTGAAAATTTTGCCTAAACACTTGACGGTGTATTGCGGATAAAAAATAAAACGAGTGGAAGATAATTTCCGACTCGTTTTATTTTTTTAATGACGTTTTTTTATTTTATAAATTCCTGCATAGATAAGATAAAGAACTAAGCAAATGTAAGAAATATTTTGGACATATTTTGTAATAATGAAAGCAGTGGTTGGTTTATATCCTAGCACTAACGAATTTTTACCAGGCACTGCTTGGAGAATGATACTCCCAATAGTAGAAGTTTTATATTGAGAAGTACTTAGTTTTTTTTCATTCAACCAAAGTTCACTTCTAGAATAAGCAATTGCTGGAAGTAAAGTTTCAACTGATTCATTGGATTCATTTGTCCAATTCAATTGGAGCCTTCCGTCAGAAAGAACATGTTTTGCCACTTTTAGATTGCTGTTAGCAACTTCATTCCAGTATGTTGTGTAGGGGGACTCTTTCTGTTGCAATTGATTATTTATAGGTAAATAATCAGTTAACGGTTTAATAACTACTTTAAGTGGATCACCTAGCTCATTTTTTCCACCATATAATTCTTTCACTTTAGTCATATCATTTATTTTTGTCTTCAAGGAGCTGCTATCATTAGATAAAGGTTTATTTGAATGCCAAGTATTTGCGCTAGAGAGGATTGCTTGATGGATAAGCAAACAAGAAAGTATAGATACGGTCATGTAAATTATAGTGCTATAGCTATACAAATGAAATTTGTTAAAACTGATTCTTTGCAAAAATAACGTGAAACTTAGAATTAGTAATACAAATGATACACTAGCAAATCGTTGTGGAAATTGGATTCCTTGGATTATAGGTATCAGCCTAGGAATATCATCCCAAGGTAAAAGGTTCGAAGAAATTAAAAGAAAGAATAACCCTATACTGTTTAGTACTTTCTCAATAAATGGAATAGTTGTCCAATTAAAAATAGTTAGAATACAAAGAAAAAGAAATATAATTGTAAAAACAATACCTAAAGAAGACCATCCTTGGACATCTAAAGAAACTTTCATACTATACGGCAACATTTTGTCTACAGAATAAGGTTTTAATAACTGATTTGTCGTGAAGACTTCTAACATTCCTGTAATTAAACGTGAAGTTAATAAGAGTGTGAGTAAAGCTGCCAAAAACGCATCAATAAGCATTTTTAGTTTATCTTTTGTTTTAAATATTCCTATTATAAAAAAAGGAATTAACGCTAAAATGACAAGAAAGGTACTGAAAACGTGCAAATTTATAATCAGTACTACAGGTAAAGATAACAATACTGGCTGAATAGGTCTTGAACTATCGGTGACCATTTTAATTGCAGGAATAAAGACTAAAGGTAAAATTGCACTAGCCCAACCAGATGAAGCTTCGGATGTAATAAACACACTAATTGCACTTGTTGACATATATAATAAAGACATACTCACAGAATATTTATAGGTGATTTTACAATAACGACCTAAAACAAACATTGATATCCCAGCAGAGAAAAGGCAAAAAAATCCAGATAAAACTTGGAATCTAAACCAATTTTTAGCGATTGCTAACAGACCTCCTAAAATAAAAGAAAAGTCTGGTGCATAAACAGCGTTAATAATTCTTCCAGACTGTTGAAACCCATAAACAGATTGAAAATAGTTATAAGTTCCTGTCTTTTGTTGCATATAACTTTCATAAATTTTATTCATGAAGAAATTATTATCAGAGCCTAAAATAATTGAATGTCTGAATAATTGAGCAGAAATAATCAAAAAAGCTGTTAGTAAAATAATTCCAATAGATAAGATAAGATTCTTGTAGTTATTTAAAAAACAAGAAAAGGTGTTGTTTTTTTTATTCAAGATAAAAGTCCTTTCAATTTTTTTCTTAATTATAACATACTTATAGAAGCACACTACATTGATCATAAAAAAAATTGGTTTTTCTACTCAAAAAGATTGTAAAGTCTTTTAGTCATGTTAAAAATTAAAATATGATATACTTTATTACAGTGAAAGCATAAAGGGGGATTCTATGTTTAAAAGTAAAATTAAATCTGAAAAATCGAAAAAAAATATAAATGAACTAACAAAAGAAGTACCAGAAGAAGTGATAGAAGACCCAGAATTTCGTTCTTTTTTTCAAGATGTCTTGAAAAAATTTCCACAAAAAACGTCTACGGCTATAATGAATGCTTTCGCAACTTCTAAAGGTAAAGCAGAACAATTAGTGACGAACAGTCAAACACAACTCGACAAAGTATTTGATGAATTTTTGGCTGGTGTTTCACCTGACGTGAAAAAGAAAAGTCATCAAACGATTCATTTTGCTGCATTGTCAGCAGCAATTATTGGGTTTTCGCCAATTCCATTTTCGGATGCTTTTTTACTGGTACCTGTTCAATTAACTATGATGTCACGGCTGCATAAAATTTTTGGTCAGTCTTGGTCTGAAAGCTTAGGGAAAAGCTTAACCAAAGAATTAGTAGTGGTTAGTTTAGGTAAGAGTGCAGTCGGGAATATTCTAAAAGTGATTCCTGTTGTCGGAACTGTGACTGGTGGCATGGTCAATGCTTCAGTTGCGGTAGCAATTACGGAAGCGCTTGGCTGGGTTACCGTCAAAATGTTAAACGATGGTGTTGATATCTTTGATGATGTGATGTCTTTCAAAGGACAATTTTCAACATTATTTAAAGCCATCCAAAATGCTAAAAAGAAATAATCACTGTATCGATTAACTAGGGTGAGACACATTTAAACTTTTTTAAGTAATTCGTAGCAAATTTCCAAGGTTTTCGTCACAAATTATTCACAGGTTCTCGTTAATATATAAGCATACCAACAAAACACCCAACATAAACACTTTTCATTTTTACTCCTCAAGTAAAAATAACTCCTTTCCACTCAGTCTACCCAACTGAGTGGTTTTTTTTCGAAAAAAGAGGGCGTTGAACAATTTGTTCAACGCCCTCTTTTAATAGATGGGGAAGTCATTTGTTAAGAATTATTTTTTCCATTCTGCTACTTGGTCTTTATGTGAATCAACCCAATCACGTGCAGCTTCTTGTGGGTCTTTGCCTTCGTTAATTTCTAACATGACAGATTCCATATCCTTAGTGGTCCAATGGAAATTATCTAACACTTTGTAAGCTTCTGGTTGATCTTCTTTTAGGCCTTGGCGAGCCATTGTGTGAATCGCTTCTTCGCCGCCCATAGTGCCTTTTGGATCAGCTAAATATTTTAAATCATATTTTGCAAACATCCAGTGAGGAGACCAGCCAGTAATAACGATGTCTTCGTTGTTTTTAATTGCTTGTCCTAAGGCGACAGTCATGGCCCCTGATGAAGAAGTTTCAACAGACCAATCTTTCAAATTAGGATAAGCTTCTTTAGTTTTCTCTGCTGCTGCAACAACACCAGCCCCAGGTTCAATTCCAGTAATCTTTTTCCCAGCTTGATCAGATAAATCTTCGATAGAATCAACATCCATATAAGAAGGGACGACAATTCCTAGCTTTGCACCTTTAAGGTTTTCACCAAGGTCGTCTAATTTATCTTTATATTGTTTATATTGCTCTGCGTGAGTTCCTGGCAGCCACGCACCAACCATGGCATCTGTTTCACCTTTAGCTACAGATTCCCACATAATTGCGTTATCTAAAGGAGTCGTTTTAACATCATACCCCATATCTTTTAAGACTTCGGCAACCACATGTGTGGAGGCTACTTCGGTATCCCATTCCACATAAGAAAGGGAAATTTGCTTATCATTTGTTGTTGTAAAAATTGAAGCACCAACTAAGCCAGCGACAATTACAACAACCGCTGCAATAATCCCATATTTTTTCTTTTTAGAGGTGGCACCAGCTGCTTTAGGGGCTGCTTTTTTATTATTTAAATGTTGAGTAAAACGGTCAATGATAATCGCTAAAATAACTAAAGCCACACCATTTACGAAACCGTTCCCGACTTGCGCACGTTGTAAAGCAGAAAGGACGCCACGTCCTAATCCAGGCGCACCAATCATTGAAGCAATAACTACCATTGATAGAGCTAGCATGGTTGTTTGGTTAACACCAGCCATAATCGTGTTTTTGGCTAAAGGTAATTCTAATTTGAATAATTTTTGCCAGCCAGTACTACCGTAAGAATCAGCTGCTTCAACAAGTTCATTTGGTACTTGTCGAATTCCTAAATTCGTAAAGCGCACGGTTGGTGGTAAAGCGAAGATAACAGAGGCGAAGACCCCAGGAACCATACCAATTCCGAAGAATGCAACGGCTGGAATCAAGTAAACGAAACCAGGCATTGTTTGCATGAAGTCCAAAATCGGTGTAATAATACTCTTGGCTTTTTCGCTTTTCGCCATTAAAATCCCTAGTGGCACACCAATGATAATGGAAATAACACTAGAAAGTAAAACTAACGTAACGGTACTCATTAAATCGTTCCATAAGTTTTGATTATAGATAAACATTAAGCCGATAAACGTGAATAAACTTAAGCCGATTTTTTTATTAGAAATAAAGAAAGCAGCAATCGTTAATAGCACGATCAGCACAAGTGGTGGTACGGCTGTTAGTAAGGCAGTAATGTTGTCCATTACACTTTGACCAATTGTTTGTAAAAAGCTGAATAATCCAGCAAATGTTGAAGTTAACCAATCAGTAAAACTTTCAACCCAAGACGCGACAGGTAATTGATACTTATTCATGTTCGTTCACCTCTGTTTCTGCAAGTGCTTCAAGTACGCTACCACGGATGACCACGCCTAATAGTTTGCCGTTATCAGTCACGGCAAGAGGTGTTTGTGCATCATAAATCAGTGGAAAAATATCATTCACTAACATATCTTTGTCGATTGTTTGAATTTCTGGATCCACACATTCTACAAGAGAAGTCCCGTTTTTACGCGCTTCTAAAGCTTTTTCTGCGCGTACAACGCCTTTTAGTTGGCGTTTTTTATCCACGGCAAGTAACATACTCACTTCTTCTTGACGCATCCGTTTTAAAGCAACAGTTGGGCCATCAATTTCAATGTTAGTAGTTAAAGCAGGTACCATAATATTTTGGGCAGTTAAGACTTTTGAACGATCCACATCTTCCACGAAGGTTCGCACATATTCGTTGGCTGGGTTGGTTAAAATTTCTTCTCCAGTCCCAATTTGCATAATTTGACCATCTTTCATCAAAGCAATCCGGTCGCCGATTCGTAAAGCTTCATTCAAATCATGTGTGATAAAGATAATGGTTTTTTTGACATTTTCTTGTAAATCTAATAGTTCGTCTTGCATTTCACGACGAATTAACGGATCAAGAGCAGAGAACGCTTCGTCCATTAATAAAATTTCTGGATCGTTAGCCAAGGCACGAGCAAGGCCGACACGTTGTTGCATCCCACCAGATAATTGACTTGGTAATTGGTCTTTAAAAGCAATTAAGCTAGAATTTTCTAAGGCTTTTTCAGCTTTTGCTTGGCGTTCTTCTTTAGGAACACCACGAATTTCTAAACCATATTCCGTATTTTCTAAGATAGTTCGATGGGGGAAAAGACCAAAGTTTTGGAAAACCATGCTCATTTTATTTCGACGTACTTCACGTAATCCTTCTTTATCTAAAGAAGAAATATCTTGTCCATCAATATAAATATTTCCTGAAGTTGGTTCAATCAAACGATTTAATAAACGAATTAATGTTGATTTCCCACTTCCTGATAACCCCATAATAACGAAAATTTCGCCTTCTTCAACTTCGAAATTTACATCATAAACACCGACTGTGGCACCCGTTTTTTCTAAAATTTCTGTTTTGCTTTTGTTGGCACGAATCATTTCAAGTGCCGGTTTGGTTTTCTTACCAAAGATCTTGGTAAGGTGATTTACTTTTACTTTTGGCAAATCATTGTTCCTCCTCATTAAAAAAAGTGACTACATCAGACTACTATAAAGTTGTCACTTTGTCAAATTAGATGAAAATCTTTCTGAAAATGAAGAAAAACAGTATTTTAACTAGGTTTTATAGTGGTTTTTTATGAAAAATAGAAATAATAAATAAAAAAAGTGACTATTTACCGCAAGATAAGTAGTCACTTTTTTGTTTAAGGATAAAAGAAATTCTGCACTCGTTGTAAGGTTGATTCGTCATGTCCAACAAAATAAAGTGTGTCGTTCAACGAAATCTTTGCATATGGACCAGGTGAGACCAGAAGTTCTTCTTTGTGTTTGATGGCGATAATCGTTGCCGAAGTGTTTTGCCAAAAATTCATTTCGCTAATCGTCGCCTCAAGATAAGCAGCTTCTTCTGTTAAAACTAATGAATAAGGATTCATTGGATTGAAAGAATCAAAACGCTTTGTTTGTTCAACAAGAGTATCTAGAATGCTAGAAAAATGAGTAAGTTCTTCTTTTTGTTTCGCTACGCTATCTAGCAATTCTTCTTTAATTTCAGCAATCGTTTGAACGTCTTGATATTGTGTCACAAAGTCCTGCGCTTTTTCTTTTGATGCCACATAGAAGCCGCTGCCGTGTTTGGCTTTAACGATTTCTAAATCGACTAAAACGATAATGGCTTTGCGGGCTGTTTCTGGCGACACTTGGTATTGGTTAGCTAGGGTGGAACGGGCATGGATTTTATCTCCAACATGTAATTTGCCTTCTGCAATTTTTTCCGCAACATCAACGGCGATTTGTTGATATTTGGGCTTCGTTAAACTGATTTTTTTGGAAGCCATAGTGAATCCCTCCGTTAATTGTTATTTTCCATTTCTTCTAATTCTAAACTGAAATTTTCCCATTGCTCAAGTAGTTCATCTTGTTGCTGACGAGCGTCATCTAATTGTTGGTTTAGAGCCAGCAATTCAACATGATTTTCTAGAATGTCTGGTTGACTCATTTGTGCTTCTAATTGTGCAATTGTCGTATCTAACTGAGCAAGATTTTCTTCGACTTGTGTTATTTTTCTTTGCAAAGTACGGAGTAATTTTTGTTGCTCCTTGTTTTGATAAAAGGTATTTTTGGCTGTAACTGGTTCGGGTTTTTTCGCCGCTTCTTCATTAGCTAAGAGGGCAGCGATTTCTTCTTCCTCTTGTTTCTTTTCTAAATAATAATCATAGTCGCCTAAATAAAGTTTGCTGCCTTTTTCAGAAAGCTCAACAACTTTTGTTGCAATTCGATTGATAAAGTAACGGTCATGGGAAACGAAGAGGATGGTTCCTTCATAATCAATCAGCGCATTTTCTAAAACTTCTTTATTATCGATATCCAAGTGGTTGGTTGGCTCATCGAGAATCAAGAAATTGTCACGATCCATCGCTAATTTTGCTAATGCCACACGGGCTTTTTCGCCACCGCTTAATAAAGGAATCGTTTTTTCAACATCATCTCCACTGAAGAGAAAGCCGCCTAAAATACTTCGAATCTCTTTTTCAGGTGTGGTTGGGTGTTCATCCCATAATTCCGCTAAGACCGTTTTATTGCCATGTAAATTGGCTTGCTCTTGGTCATAGTAACCTACAGAAACATTGGTGCCAAAAGTTTTACTTCCTTTAATGAAAGGAATGCGGTCAATAATTGATTTCAAGAGAGTGGATTTACCAATTCCGTTCGGTCCGACTAAGGCAATGGCTTCTTTACGACGAATATCCAAGTGAATAGGTTCGGATAAAATATGTTCTTGGTCGTAACCAATGGCGGCATCTTCGACTTGTAAAACAACATTTCCCGAGACTTTTTCACTATCGAAAAGAAAATGCGCCGATTTTTCATCTCCTTGAGGTCGGTCTAAACAGTCCATTTTTTCTAATACTTTTCGGCGACTTTGTGCACGTTTCGTTGTAGATGCACGAACCAGATTTTTGGCAACGAAATCTTCTAACTTATTGATTTCTTCTTGTTGCTTTTCATACGCTTTCCATTCACTGGCTAATTGTTCTGCTTTTAACTCTAAGTATTTGGAATAGTTTCCTTTGTAGTGAGTCATTTTTTTGCGGCTCAGTTCATAAACTTCATTAACTACCTTATCTAAAAAATAACGATCGTGGGAAACAATCAATAGGGCGCCGGCATAGCTTGGCAAATAAGATTCCAGCCAAGAAAGCGTCTCGATATCTAAGTGGTTTGTAGGCTCGTCCAGAATTAAAATATCTGGTTTTTGTAAAAGCATTCTCGCTAATGCAAGCCGGGTTTTTTGACCACCAGATAAGGTTTGAATATCTTTCGTGTAAAAGGATTCATCAAAGCCAAAGCCGTGAAGGACTGAGCGAATTTCATTTTCATAGCCGTAGCCATTTTTTTCAGAAAACGTATGTTGCAATTGATCGTACTCTTTTAAAATTCCTTCATAAACGGAGGTGGTTGGCTCCATTTCACTAATTTTGGTTTCTAATTCTCGCATACGCTGTTCCATTTCTAGGATGTCAGCAAAGGCTTTTGTCATTTCTTCCCAAACGGTTTTATCTGATTCTAAGCCGGTATTTTGAGCTAAATAACCTAACGTAGCAGTTTTATTTTTGGCAATGGTTCCGCTATCGGGAGCATCAATGCCTGCAATGATTTTTAAAAAAGTCGATTTTCCAGCACCATTACGACCAACTAAGGCAATCCGACTTTTTGTTGCAATTTCTAAATGTATGTTTTCAAACAATGTTTCCGAGCCAAAATGCCGGGCAACTTGATTTGCTTGTAATAAAATCATCAGTAGTCCTCATTTCTAAATTCATTGCCCTTAGTGTAGCATAAAATCTGCTAAAATAGCACGTATCAAAAAATGCTTTGTGAAGGTTTATACCTTTTATCACAAACTTTTGAAGAAAAATGCTATTTTTGAGCCATAGAATTGCTTTTTATTGTGAAAAACTGCTATTATGTTAATGGATAAGATTTAAGTGAAAGTATTGGAGGTCCAATTGTGAAAGATCAAGTTATTCCAAAAGCAACGGCGCGACGCCTTCCTTTATATTATCGCTACTTAAGAATGTTACATGATACAGGAAAAAATAAAGTCTCATCAACTGAATTAAGTGAAGCGGTACAAGTAGACAGTGCGACTATTCGTCGTGACTTTTCATATTTTGGTGAATTAGGTAAACGTGGGTACGGCTATGATGTTGAAAACTTAATGAACTTTTTTGCAAAAACATTGAATGAAGATGAGTTAACCAATGTCGCATTAATCGGGGTTGGTAATTTAGGAAGTGCTTTATTAAAGTACAAATTCCATCAAAGCAACAGTATTCGTGTAAGTTGCGCATTTGATGTGAATGAAGATATTGTGGGACGCATTGTTGACGGTATTCCGGTTTATCCAATGGAAGATATGATGGAACAAATTCGTGTTCAACAAATCGAAGTAGCTATTTTAACTATTCCAGCTCGCAAAGCACAAGAAGTTGTGAACAAACTTGCCGAAGCAGGGGTTAAAGGAATTCTAAACTTTACAGCTGCGCGTTTAGTAGCGCCATCTGAAGTATTAATTCAAAATGTTGACTTAACCAACGAATTACAAACATTAATTTATTTCTTACATCATGACAACGAATTGATTGACGAAGAAGAATAAGCAAAAGAAAAGGGCCTAGTCGTTTAGACGAAGGCCCTTTTCTTATTGAATTGCACCAT
Source organism: Enterococcus sp. MSG3299 (assembly GCF_050555765.1). Lineage (NCBI taxonomy): Bacteria > Bacillati > Bacillota > Bacilli > Lactobacillales > Enterococcaceae > Enterococcus > Enterococcus sp. MSG3299. The sequence continues at coordinate 2,095,934 of NZ_CP187869.1, read as the reverse complement.
TATGCAAAAGTAGTTGAACAATAATCACAATCGTATTCATGCCGCAATGGGCAATAATTGAGGTCCAAATTTTTCCAGTTTGCTTGTACAAAAGAGCAAAGAAAAATCCCATAAAGAAATAAACAAAAAAGTGACCATCGGCATGTGCGAGTGAAAAAATCGCCGAACTAACAGTAGCCGCAATCCAGAAATTTGTAAAAGGCTGGATTAAATGGATAAATGCATAACGAAAGACGAATTCTTCCATAATCGGACCACCGATAGTAGTTGCCAAAATAAATAAAGGATTTGCCAAAATCACCGCTACAATAGCTTGTGTATTTTGAGAAGTAGCTTGTTCTCCTGTGATGGCTACTTCAATGGCGAAAGTAACGCCTTGAATCAGCATGGCAATGAAAATCCCACTAACACCTAGTAAAAAAATAAAAATAGGTGATTTCAAGGTTGCGGTTTCCTCTAAAGGAGAAGGTTCTGTGGTTTTTAAAAAGATGCCAATCATTACAAGGGCACCAATAATGTAGAGAGCAGTTGTCACATTAATCGCTGCATTGGGAGAAATACCCGAAAAAAGTAACGGCCCGAAAAAAGCGATAATGTATGTGACTAAAATAAATAAACTTGATTTTCTTAAGGTCATGGTTAATCCTTTCTATAATTATTTTTTACGATTATTGCGATATCCTAATAAAAGAAAAACGAATAAGAAAAAGAAAAGAGATTCCCAAAGTGTCGAAACAATTCCTTCTGTGACACTGAAAACAAGATTTCCTAAATTCGCTATCACAAAATAAACGAATGTTGCTATTAATGCTGTAAGTAAACGTTGTTTCATTTTATTCGCCTCCAATCGTAGTCAATTTATTTTACCATGAATTAAAGGATTGGAAAAACATTCCATGAAAAAAGAATACTCAATAAAAAATGCGTATCTTATAATTGACAAGAAAAAGAGAGAAAAGACTTGCATTTTTAGAGTGAAATGAGTATTATAAATAGTGTGAGTTAGCACTCTTGTGTATCGAGTGCTAAAATAAGCGAAAACTTTTTATTTGGAGGGATTTATTGTGTTAAAACCATTAGGCGATCGCGTCGTAATTAGAGTCGCGAAAGAAGAAGAAAAAACTGTTGGAGGAATTGTTCTTGCATCCGTTGCAAAAGAAAAACCACAAACAGGTGAAGTTATCGCAGTAGGTGAAGGTCGTGTGCTTGAAAATGGCACAAAAGTTCCGATGGAAGTAAAAATTGGTGACACAGTAATGTTTGAAAAATATTCAGGAACAGAAGTGAAATACGAAGGCGTAGAATACTTAATTGTATCAGCCAAAGACATTATTGCCACTGTTGAATAATAAACAACTTTTACAGAATAATATAATAGAAGAAAAAAATTATGAGGTGAAGAAATCATGGCAAAAGAGATTAAATTTGCAGAAGATGCACGTGCAGCAATGCTACGCGGAGTAGATGTATTAGCAGATACAGTGAAAGTGACATTAGGCCCTAAAGGTCGTAACGTTGTTTTAGAAAAATCATTTGGTTCACCATTGATTACTAACGATGGAGTAACAATTGCTAAGGAAATTGAATTAGAAGATCATTTTGAAAACATGGGCGCAAAATTAGTTTCAGAAGTTGCTTCTAAAACGAATGATATTGCTGGTGACGGAACAACAACAGCGACTGTTTTGACACAAGCCATTGTTCGTGAAGGCTTAAAAAACGTAACTGCTGGAGCTAACCCATTAGGTATTCGTCGTGGGATTGAATTAGCAACAAAAACAGCAGTAGAAGAATTACACAATATTTCATCTGTAGTTGATTCAAAAGAAGCGATTGCACAAGTCGCTGCTGTTTCATCAGGTTCTGAAAAAGTCGGCCAATTAATTGCCGATGCAATGGAAAAAGTTGGTAACGACGGCGTAATTACCATTGAAGAATCAAAAGGGATTGAAACAGAATTAGATGTGGTTGAAGGAATGCAATTCGACCGCGGTTATTTATCTCAATACATGGTTACTGACAACGATAAAATGGAAGCTGTTTTAGAAAATCCATATATCTTAATTACCGACAAAAAAATCTCAAATATTCAAGATATCTTACCTTTATTAGAACAAATTCTACAACAAAGCCGTCCACTATTGATCATTGCGGATGATGTTGATGGAGAAGCTCTACCAACATTAGTATTGAACAAAATCCGTGGTACATTTAATGTTGTCGCAGTAAAAGCGCCAGGATTTGGTGACCGACGCAAAGCGATGCTTGAAGATATTGCTATTTTAACAGGTGGTACAGTAATCACTGACGACTTAGGATTAGAGTTAAAAGACACAACTATTGAAAACTTAGGAAATGCTAGCAAAGTAGTTGTCGACAAAGATAACACAACAATTGTTGAAGGTGCTGGTTCAAAAGAAGCCATTGATGCCCGCGTTCATTTAATTAAAAACCAAATCGGCGAAACAACGTCTGATTTTGATCGTGAAAAATTACAAGAACGTTTAGCTAAATTAGCTGGCGGGGTTGCTGTCGTTAAAGTCGGTGCTGCAACTGAAACAGAATTAAAAGAATTAAAATTACGAATTGAAGATGCGTTAAACGCAACACGTGCCGCTGTAGAAGAAGGCATGGTTTCTGGTGGTGGTACTGCACTTGTCAATGTAATTGGTAAAGTCGCTGCGCTAGAAGCTGAAGGCGATGTGGCAACAGGGATCAAGATTGTCGTTCGTGCATTAGAAGAACCAATCCGTCAAATCGCTGAAAATGCTGGTTATGAAGGATCAGTGATTGTTGACAAACTAAAAAATGTTGACTTAGGTATTGGATTCAATGCAGCTAACGGTGAATGGGTAAACATGGTTGAAGCCGGTATTGTTGACCCAACAAAAGTAACTCGTTCTGCCTTACAAAATGCAGCTTCTGTGTCAGCTTTATTATTAACAACTGAAGCAGTTGTTGCAGACAAACCAGAACCAGCTGCACCAGCTCCTATGATGGATCCATCAATGGGCATGGGCGGTATGATGTAAAAATAAAAAAGTATTCTAAAAGCTTACGATTGAAAAATCGTAAGCTTTTTTTTTACATAAAGAATAAATAATCTAAATAATATCTTTGCTTGTAGTGTTTTCTCAAATATTTACTCATTTAACAAAAAAGATGATAATTTAAAGGTTTCGTTTTAGCTAGACAGCCTTGTTTTTATTCGATAAAATTTAGTAATAACAATCATTTTTTGAAAAATTAGTAGTTGGTGATTTTTATTTATTAATAGAATATAAATAAAAATTATTATATTTTGAAGGAGAATATTAGGAAGATTGAGGTAAAAAAATGGAAAAATATACAATTGGTGTCGTCCCTTTGACAATTGAAACAAAAGAATACTGTCAAAATTGGTTTGTTAGTAATCAAGTAGAATGTCAGATCATCCAAGGAACAAATATACTTCTTCATTTGCACCATATTGATGGATTAGTGATTGAAGTTACTGATCACCAGCAAGTAAATACTTGTTGTGAGTTATTAATGACAATTCGCAAGCAGTCAGACTTGCCAATTTGGTTATTTTCTCGGACAGAAGCAATTAGTAAAGTCAATCGAATTATTTATTTACAATTAGGCGCAGATGGCGTTTTTGATCATTCTTATGATCGCCAAGAATGCGTGTTAAGCATGAGTAATTTATTGCAACGTGTAAAAAGACGTTTTTATCCTAAATTAGTTAGTGCAAACGAGGAACAAACAGTTACTAAGAATCTTTCTGAGAGATTGTATTTAATTGCGCCAAATTTGAGTGTTTGCTTGGGAAATGGAGAAGAAATTCTTTTAACAAAATTGGAATTTTTCACAATAGAGTATTTATACAAACACGCAGGACAAACAATTACATATGAAGAACTCTACAAAAATGTCTGGAAAGATACTGCGAATGAACGAAAATATCGTGTCGCTAATGTGATTTTCCATTTGCGTAAAAAAATTGAACAAGATGTGAACAAACCACAATATATCAAAACAATTCGCTCAAAAGGCTATATGTTAACGGTGTAAAAGGTACGAAGGAGGAGAAACAAATGTGGCAATTTTTGACTAAAAACAATGAAGATGAGGAGTATGAGAAGATGCCGGATTTTGAAAATGAACAATCGGGGAAAGCACAACCAAAGGTAACAGAGGAAGCAATCTTTGATGACGAGGTCGTTTAAGCAAAAGAGCAAGCTGCAAAAGTTAAGCAGGTCAAGCAAGAAGTGCCGACTGAACTGTCGGAAGAATCGTTTTCTTTTGCTGAAAAACTAGAAGAAGAAAATCAACTATATCAGCAATCCATAAAAAAACTAACGGAGCAATTATTAATGCAAACCAATGAAGTGGAAGCATTACAAAAACAAGTAGTCGAAAAAGATGTTCAACTTAAAGATGTTAAAGAAACGTTAAGTGATAAAGAAGCAACTATCACTTCTTTACAGAAACAATTGTCTGAAGCAAAGATACAACAGAAACAGACTAGCGAAGAGAACTTAGACACAGCCGTTACGCTTTCTCAAAAAGAAATTGGCGAAGTCTTATTAGAAGCCAAACGTCAAGCAAAAGAAACAATTGCCCAAGCTAACCAACAAGTTGCAACAGTTCATGAAGAGATGGAACAACGTTTAGCAACTTTAACACGCATGAAGCAAGTGGCAAGAGAGTACCAAGCTTATTGTGAACAAATGCTGACAATCAAGAATGAATCAACAGGAACGTACCAACAGATAGAGCAGTTATTAGCAGAAATAAAGAGGTAAATGAAGGAGAAATGCGATGAAAAAAAGAAAGGCAAGATATTTGAAGTTGGTATGTATTGGAATTTTAGGGATTTATGCGGGCGCCAGTTACTACAATTCGGAACCATTAATCGCTCAAGAAGAGACCGAAACGAGGGACGAAAGTCGACAGCTATCGCTGGAAGAAAAAAGAGCGGACCAAGCCAATCAAGAAACCCTTACTTCTTCAACGCTGAACGAAACAATAATAAGTTCGTCTGAACAACAAGAAAGTTCGATACAAAATGACAGCGGTGACCATCAGGAAAATAATGTGGAACCTTCAGAATCTGAAAATAGTTCACCGCCACAAGAAAAGCCAATTGCTAGTACTAAACCAACCGAATCGTTGCAAAGTGAGCAACCAGCGGCTGAAAAGCGTAAAACCCTCACTGAAAAGCCGCCTCATAATCAAGAACCACAAAATTCTACATTAACTGAAAAGACCAAAGAACCGTTGGTACATTCAGAGATAGACAATAGTCAAGAAAAGGAAAAGCAAGCAGGAATTCAACAACAAGCCGAGGCAAATTTTGTTGTCCAAGAGAATGCTTCTACTTCTGAGTTTATTAGAAAAATTGGTGAAGAAGCACGAGTTATTGGTCAGCGACATGATCTATACGCTTCTGTTATGATAGCTCAAGCTATTTTAGAAAGTGGCTCGGGCAATAGTGCGTTAGCAGCGCCGCCTAATTATAATTTGTTTGGCATTAAAGGCGCTTATCAAGGTCAAAGTGTCAGCTTTCCCACACAAGAAGATGATGGTAAAGGGAAGATGACCACCATTCATGCCGATTTTCGTCAGTATCCTTCCTATAAAGAGTCATTAACAGACTATAGTAAATTAATCATCAATGGGCTGGCGGGGAATCCGACGTTTTATCACGGCGTTTTGAAAGCAAACACGACGAATTATCAGCAGGTAACAAAATTTTTAACAGGTCGTTATGCAACGGATACATATTACGATAAAAAATTAAACGCGTTGATTGAAACCTATCAATTAACTGAATACGATCAAGAAAAGAAGAAACCAGTAGTGACTAATTTGGCAGAAGAAAAGAAAACTTCGTTTGATAAGGAAGCAGTCAAAGAACAGCTAAAAAAAGAAGCAGTCATCTATGAAGTAAGCAAAGGAGATTCTCTCGCCACCATTAGCCAGACGTTTGGTGTGTCAGCAACAGCCATTTTAAAACAAAATTCAAAGACTCAAGAAATGTTTTATATTGGCCAAAAAATCACGATTCCTCAGCATACAGCGGCGACTTCTCTAGAACCGAAAGAACAAGCGTTACTTCAATCACTAATAATCAGTAAATCGGTGACTAATGCTTTAGAAACAGCAGAGCAATCAAATGGTACAGCGAATGACTCAAAAACAGAGTCTACTGAGTATTATGAAGTAAAAAGAGGAGAGACACTCGCAAAAATTGCAAAAAAAACGGGCTATTCCTTAACCGTCCTCAAGCAGGCAAATGACTTAACGTATTCTGTATTAACCGAAGGACAAACGATAGCACTTCCTAAGCTAAAGGACTAATGCTGATTTAACTTATCGGTCGATGGAGTCAATATATTATTAGAGTAAGAGTAGAGGGTAAGTTCATTCATGGATGAACTTTTCCTCTACTCTTATTATGTTTTTCATAAATACTTAATAAATAGTAAAATTAGCAAGAGAATTGTGTCTTTACACAAAATAGATAGGTTTTCTTGCCGAAGTTTGATAAAATGATTAGTTGAAAGGATGCGTGAAAATTGAAAGAATTATTTCGTAAATACCGAGAAGTACTGGCTTATTTATTTTTTGGTGGTGCAACGACTGTCGTCAACTTAGTTGTGTTTTTTGTTTGTCAAAATGTGTTAGGGTTGGATTACAAGATAAGTAACACAATTAGTTGGTTTTTATCTGTTCTATTTGCCTTTTTCACGAATAAATATTGGGTATTCGCAAGTAAGCATGAAAGCATAGCTGGTTTTTTTAAAGAAATGGGCTTATTTTATTGGTACCGAATTTTATCTTTTGTGGCTGATATGGGTTTAATGATTCTCCTAATTGATGGCATTCATTTTTCATCGTTTTGGGCGAAAATGATTACACAAGTTGTAGTAGTGATTTTAAATTATTTCTTCAGTAAATTTTTCATTTTTAAAGAAAAAGAGGTCTAAGCAGATTTTAGGCTAAAAAAAATTTTTTTGTTATAATATAAACAAGTTTTTAATACAAAGAATAGAGGTAGAAAACGATGGACTATACATATGCAGATGATAGTTTGACATTGCATACAGATATGTATCAAATCAATATGATGCAAACATACTGGGAATTAGGGAGAGCAGATTTACATGCTGTTTTTGAATGTTACTTTAGAGAGATGCCCTTTAATCATGGCTACGCAATTTTTGCAGGCTTAGAACGTTTAGTCAATTATCTCGAAAATTTAACGTTTACAGAATCTGATATTGCATATCTCCGAGAAGTTGAAGAATATCCAGAAGATTTCTTGACGTATTTAGCAAATTTTGAATTTAAATGTACTGTACGCTCTGCTTTAGAAGGGGATTTGGTTTTTAATAACGAACCGTTAATTCAAATTGAAGGTCCTTTGGCACAATGTCAATTGGTAGAAACTGCCTTGCTAAATATGGTGAATTTTCAAACATTAATTGCGACAAAAGCGGCTCGAATTAAATCCGTGATTGGCGATGATCCTTTATTGGAATTTGGAACACGCCGAGCACAAGAATTAGATGCTGCCATTTGGGGCACAAGAGCCGCCTATATTGGTGGGGCGGACGCGACAAGTAATGTTCGTGCTGGTAAAATTTTTGGTATTCCGGTTAGTGGGACTCACGCCCATTCATTGGTTCAGTCGTATGGAAATGATTATGAAGCATTCATGGCGTATGCCAAAACACATCGGGATTGTGTTTTCCTTGTTGATACGTATGATACTTTGAAAGCGGGAGTGCCAAGCGCAATTCGAGTAGCTCGAGAAATGGGGGATAAAATTAATTTCCTAGGTGTGCGGATTGATAGTGGCGATATGGCTTATATTTCTAAACGAGTTCGTGAACAACTGGACGAAGCTGGCTTTACTGAAGCAAAAATTTATGCATCGAACGATTTAGATGAAAATACGATTTTGAATCTAAAAATGCAAAAATCAAAAATTGATGTATGGGGCGTGGGTACCAAGCTGATTACGGCCTATGATCAACCGGCTTTAGGAGCGGTGTTTAAATTAGTTTCAATTGAAGGTGAAGATGGTCAAATGAAAGATACCATTAAACTATCTAGCAATGCTGAAAAAGTGACAACACCAGGAAAAAAACAAGTTTGGCGTATTACACGTAAATCTGATAAAAAGTCAGAAGGGGACTATGTGACACTTTGGAACGAAGATCCTCGCCAAGAAGAAGAAATTTATATGTTCCATCCCGTTCATACCTTTATTAATAAGTATGTCCGTGATTTTGAAGCACGGCCAGTACTCCAAGATATTTTCGTTGAAGGAAAACGTGTGTACGAATTACCAACTTTAGATGAAATTAAACAGTATGCAAAAGAAAATTTAGATTCACTTTGGGAAGAATACAAGCGGGACTTGAATCCGCAAAAATATCCAGTGGACCTTTCAACAGATTGTTGGAACCACAAAATGAATTTATTGGAAAAAGTGCGTAAAGACGTTAAACATTTAACGGAAACGGTGAATAAGGAGGCCTAGAAATGACAACACTTCAAGAAAAAATCATTCAAGAGTTAGGTGTTTTACCGACAATTGATCCAAAAGAAGAAGTTCGTAAAAGTATTGATTTTCTGAAAGCTTATTTAACTAAACATCCTTTTTTAAAAACTTTTGTCTTGGGAATTAGTGGCGGACAAGATTCAACATTAGCTGGACGCTTAGCACAATTAGCGATGACTGAAATGCGCGAAGAAACAGGAGATATGTCGTATCAATTTATTGCGATTCGCCTTCCTTACGGTGAGCAAGCAGATGAAGCTGATGCACAAGCCGCGCTAGCCTTTATCCAGCCAGATGTTTCTTTACGAGTGGATATTAAACCAGCAGTGGATGCAATGGTTGGTTCGCTAGAAAACGCTGGCGTTCAAATTAGCGATTTTAATAAAGGGAACATGAAAGCACGTCAACGTATGATTACACAATATGCAGTAGCTGGCGAAAATGCTGGCGCAGTAATTGGCACAGACCACGCAGCCGAAAATGTGACAGCTTTCTTCACCAAATATGGCGATGGCGGAGCGGATATTTTACCGTTATTTCGTTTAAATAAGCGCCAAGGAAAAGCTTTGCTGAAAGAACTTGGGGCACCAGAAGCTTTGTATCTAAAAATACCAACAGCTGATCTAGAAGATGACAAACCGTTAGTTGCAGATGAAGTTGCCTTAGGTGTCACGTATGATGCCATTGATGATTATTTGGAAGGCAAAAAAGTCTCGGAAACAGATCAACAAACAATTGAAAACTGGTATAAAAAAGGACAACACAAACGGCATTTACCCATTACAATTTTTGATGATTTTTGGAAATAAAAACACAGACCATCGGCGAATGAACGATGGTCTGTGTTTTTTTTTACATAACTACTTTTCAGAAAGTAAACGTTGCTACAGCAACTATCCTATGATAATGAAAGTCGTTTTCATTTAGGCGTTTTCACTTTCTTTTTCAAAACAGAAAAGGTACGCTCAATAATGTAAAGTGAATGATGGGAGAGAAAAAGAGATGAAGCATGTAACAAAATTGGGGATTACAATTATAACAGGAGTTTTGGCATTATTATTTGAATTTATTTTACATCAGCCGAATTGGGCGTATGGCATTATTTTAATAACAGGTTCTGTAATGGCGTTAATGATGTTCTGGGAAATGATTCAAACCTTACGTGAAGGAAAATATGGTGTCGATATTTTAGCGATTACCGCTATCGTTGCAACCTTAGCTGTGGGAGAATACTGGGCCAGTTTGATGATTTTAATTATGTTGACTGGTGGTGATTCATTAGAAGACTATGCCGCTGGAAAAGCTAACCAAGAGCTGAAGTCATTATTGGATAACTCGCCACAAAAAGCTCATCGCTTGAATGGCGAAAATTTAGAAGATGTTTCTGTTGAGGAAATCAATGTTGGCGATGAATTAGTAGTAAAACCAGGGGAACTAGTTCCGGTTGATGGCTTGGTAAAAACCGGGACATCAACAGTCGATGAATCTTCATTAACAGGAGAATCAAAACCAATTGAAAAAAATCCTGGGGATGAATTAATGTCGGGTTCCGTGAATGGTGATGGCTCCTTGAAAATGGTTGCTGAAAAAACTGTAGCAGACAGTCAATATCAAACGATTGTGAACTTAGTGAAAGAATCTGCGGCGCGTCCAGCTCATTTTGTACGTTTAGCAGACCGCTATGCGGTACCTTTTACACTAGTTGCCTACCTAATTGCAGGTGTTGCTTGGTTTGTTTCAAAAAGTCCGACACGTTTTGCGGAAGTCTTAGTTGTTGCTTCGCCGTGTCCTTTAATTCTATCTGCCCCAATTGCTTTAGTGGCAGGGATGGGTCGTTCAAGTCGTCATGGGGTCGTTATTAAATCGGGAACGATGGTCGAAAAATTAGCTTCTGCAAAAACGATTGCGTTTGATAAAACAGGCACGATTACGCAAGGACAACTTTCTGTTGATCAAGTCCAACCAATCAATGCTGAAATAACTGCTGCTGAATTAGTGGGATTGGCAGCAAGCGTGGAACAAGAATCAAGTCATATTTTAGCTAGATCAATTGTTGCTTATGCCAGAAAGCAAGATGTCCAATTAAAAAATATTACAGATCTAGCGGAAGTTTCTGGTGCTGGCGTGAAGGCATTTGTGGATGGTGCTGAGATACGGGTAGGTAAAAAGAATTTTGTGACACAAGAGTCTCAAACAACTGAAAAAATTGATAAAACGACCATTCATATTTCACGTAATGGCACATATTTAGGCCGAATTACTTTTACAGACACAGTACGACCAGAAGCAAAAGAGACTATGGAAAAATTACACCAATTACATCTTCAACGAATTTTAATGCTGACGGGGGATCAAGAATCCGTCGCAGAAACGATTGCTGCAGAAGTAGGAATTACCGAAGTACATGGGGAATGTTTACCACAAGATAAGTTAACTATTCTAAAAGAATTGCCCAAAGAAAACCATCCAGTCATCATGGTAGGGGATGGTGTAAATGATGCACCTTCGCTTGCTGCTGCAGACGTAGGTATTGCTATGGGCGCTCATGGAGCTACTGCGGCTAGTGAAACTGCTGACGTTGTTATTTTAAAAGATGACTTAAGTAAAGTCAGCCAAGCGGTCGAAATTGCCCAAGATACCATGAAAATTGCCAAACAATCTGTATTAATCGGAATTTTTATCTGCGTTTTACTAATGCTAATTGCTAGTACTGGGATCATTCCGGCGCTAATCGGGGCTATGCTACAAGAAGTTGTGGACACTGTGTCAATCTTATCTGCTTTGCGTGCTCGTCGAATTGGCAAGTAAGGTGGAACAATTAATTGCCTGAATGTCCAGCTTAGTGGTAAAATAAAGGTACGTTTTTAATATTAATAAGTTACAGGGGAGAGATTGTGCAATGAAAGGAAACCAAATAGATGGGCAACCAGTCACGGAAGAACAACTATTAAAAGAAGGTTACCGTAAATATACTGGGGAAGGAATTGATATCTTTTATAATAAAGATATTTGTGAACATATTGGTAATTGTGTTCGCGGAAATCCAGAAGTCTTTGAAGTTGGTCGGAAACCATGGATTATTCCAAATAACGGAAGTGTTGAAAATGACATGATTGTGGTAGATTCATGTCCAAGTGGTGCTCTAAAATATATTCGGAAAGCAGGGAACGAATATGCAAATTAAAGAAGAAAACAATCGTTTTGCTCTATATAACGATGAAAACCAAGAAATTGGTGAAATGACTTGGTCAGATGCTGGCGAAAGCATGATGATTATTGATCATACGTTTGTTGATCCAACTTATCGTGGACAAAAATTAGCTGAAAAACTTGTTTTAGCCGGTGTTGAAAAAGCGAGAAAAGAGCATAAAAAAATTATTCCGCTATGTCCATTTGCCAAAAAAGAATTTGATACTAAACCTGAATACGGAGACGTATTGAGAAAATAAAGAAGAAGTTAGCAACAGCCGCAAGTAGAAATCTGATTCCTACTTGCGGCTGTTGCTATTAGAGACAAATAAGGAAAGACATTAAATTTCACTGGTGTTTACAGATAAAATATGCTACATTAAAGTAGATGAATTTCGCATATTTGTATAAAAAGGAGAATTAACGCATGTATAATCTAATCTTAACGTTGGTCATCATTTTATCTGTTTTAATCGTCATTACTGTTATGATGCAACCAAGCAAACAAAACAGTGCAGCAAGTGCCTTCACTGGCGGTGCAGATAAATTATTTGGGAAGCAAAAAGCGCGCGGTTTTGAAGCTGTTATGCAACGCTCAACAGCAGTTCTTGGCGCAATTTGGATGATTTTATTATTTGTTTTGGCGTTCTTATCTTCAAAATAAGTACGTAATCTTTTAAAATGACAAGTTTAGAACAGAGAGATGAGTGCGGACACTTATTTTTCTGTTCTTTTTCTTTCTGAAAAAGTCTTTGAAACTTATCATTTCGGAAGGTTTTCTTTTGAGAATATGATAGAATGAAGCTGAGGTGAGCGAAGTGGCAAAAAAAATCAATTTACCGAAGCCGTTATTTTCAGAAAAAGGAAAACGGGCGGTCCTTTTATTACACGCTTATTCTGGCAGCAGTAATGATGTACGGATGTTAAGCAGACGTTTAGAAAAAGAAAATTATACTGTCTATTCGCCTAATTTTTCAGGACATGGCACGCTAGTTCCTGAAGATATTTTAGATCAAACAGCGGAACAATGGTGGCAAGATACACAAGAAGCAGTCGCTTTTTTGAGAGAAAGAGGCTACCAAGAAATTGCCATTTTTGGTTTATCAATGGGCGGGATTTTCAGTATGCATGCATTAACGGAACAATTAACAGGATTAATTGGTGGTGGATTTTTCTGTTCACCTATCTATCCTGTCGCAAATAAAGTCCCAGAAAATTTTGTATTATACGCAGAAAACGTGATGAAAATCGCAGAAGTTCCTGCAGAGGAACAACAAAGCCGGTTGCAATCGATTGAACAACGAGTCAAACAACAATTAGGAGCGATTGAAACGATTGCTAGTCAGACGGCTGACAAACTAAACAAAATCCACGCACCTCTTTTCTTAGCGCAAGCTGGCAAAGATGAAATGATTGAGCCAATGGGCGTCTATCAAACGGCCCAAGCGCTAACACAAGCACGTGTGACCTTACAATGGTACCCAAACAGCGGACATGTCATTACGGTGAGTGGAGAACACAAACAATTAGAGCAAGATGTGGTGCAATTTTTAGCAACACTACCTTGGAATGAGGAGAAATAATGACAAAACAAACAATTAAAGAGCAAATTTTACATTTCATGGAAAGCCAAAAAAAGAAAAGCTTTTCAATGGAAGAAATTGCACAAGGCTTGAATTTAGAAAAAAGTTCAGATTTTAAAATTTTAGTGCAAACCATTGCACAAATGGAACGAGAAAAGTCAGTTAGTTTCAACAAAAAAGGCAAAGTCCTGTTACCAATGAAAGACTTATTAATAGAAGGAACGTTTCGTGCAAATGAACGAGGCTTTGGTTTTGTAACCATCGATCCTGAAGAACCAGATGTTTACATTCCGAAAGAGGCAACGAACTTTGCAATGGATGGAGATACGGTTTTAATTGACGTGATCCAACATGCGGATCCTTTTTCAGATCGCGGCGCAGAAGGTAAAGTCAAAGAAATTAAAGAGCGAGCAGTGAGCCAAGTTGTCGGAGAATTTGTGGCATATAGTGAAGAAGAAATGGCAGAAATGGGACTGTATGGCTACATGATTCCCAAAGATAAGAAATTGAATCAGTATACTGTATCAATTGCACCTGAAGGGATTAAGCCAGTAGATGGTAGCATTGTCATTGCTGAAATTACCTATTATCCAGATCAAGAATATCCAACGAGTATGGAAGGACTAGTCAAACAAGTGATTGGTCATAAAAATGATCCAGGAATGGATATTTTATCAATCGTGGTGGCTCATGGAATTCCCACAGCATTTCCTGATGAAGTTTTGGCTGAAGCGGACCAAGTACCAGAAACTATTGCAGAAAGCGATTTAGTCGGTCGTCGGGATTTACGTGATCAGTTGATTGTGACGATTGATGGAGAAGATGCGAAAGATTTAGATGATGCAGTAACGGTACAAAAGTTAGCAAATGGCAATTTCTTTTTAGGGGTGCATATTGCAGATGTTTCTTATTATGTAACTGAAGGAAGCCAATTGGATATGGAAGCGTATGAACGCGGCACAAGTGTCTATTTGACAGACCGAGTTGTGCCAATGATTCCGCAGCGATTATCAAATGGGATTTGTTCGCTAAACCCACATGTTCCACGTTTAACCATGAGTTGTGAGATGGAAATTACACCAGAAGGAGAAGTTATTTCGCATGAAATTTTCCAAAGTGTAATCCAAACAACGGAGCGAATGACCTATACAGCAGTCAATGAAATTTTAGAAGAGCAAAAACCTGAAACGTTAGAACGCTACAAAGAGCTAGTTCCCATGTTTAAAGAGATGGGCGAGCTGCACCATATATTAGAAGAGATGCGTATGCGCCGTGGTGCGATTTCTTTTGAAGATCGTGAAGCCAAAGTCCTAGTTGATGAAAATGGTCATCCCCAAGATATTCTTTTACGCACGCGTGGCGTGGGTGAACGATTAATTGAATCCTTTATGTTGGCAGCGAATGAAACTGTGGCACGTCATTATCATGACTTAAAACTGCCATTTATTTATCGGATTCATGAACAACCAAAAGAAGAAAAAATGCAACGTTTCTTTGATTTTGCTGCAGTACTTGGCATTCTTGTTAAAGGAACAAAAGAAAACATTTCACCGAAAGATTTACAAAAAGTTTTAGAGCAAGTTGAAAATAAGCCGGAAGAAGTGGTTATCAATACGATGTTGCTAAGAAGTATGCAACAAGCGAAATACTCAGAAGACAACTACGGACACTATGGGTTGGCTGCTGAATATTATACGCATTTTACTTCACCAATACGTCGTTATCCAGATTTAATTGTGCATCGTTTGATTCGCAGCTATAGCCAAGATCAATCTGAAAAAAATCAAGAAAAATGGAACGAAGCATTACCAGAAATTGCCAATCATAGTTCAAGTATGGAACGTCGCGCAGTTGATGCAGAGCGTGAAGTGGACGCCATGAAGAAAGCCGAATTTATGGTAGATAAAGTGGGAGAAACGTATGACGGGATCATCAGCTCAGTCACAAAATTTGGTATCTTTGTGGAACTGCCTAATACAATAGAAGGCTTAATTCACGTGAACAACTTAAAACAAGATTATTTCCATTTTATTGAAAATCATATGGCGTTAGTTGGTGAACGGACGGGAATGACTTTGAAAATTGGTCAGAAAGTTCAAATCCGTGTTGAAAAAGCTGATCCAGAAACAAGAGAAGTTGATTTTGAATTGATTTCAGCTGAGGAAGTCGCACCAGTCGAAGGACCAAAAGGACGTAAAAAAGGTAAAGCCAATTCTTCAACTCGTTCAAATAATCAACGAAGAAATAAAAAAGATGAATCATTTGATGGTAAGAAAAAGAAAAATAAGAAAAAAGGCAAAGGCAAAAAACAACCTTTTTATAAAGAAGCAATGAAACAAAAAAATAAAAAAGGGAAAAAGAAGAAGTAGAGGAGGTCGCTTATGCCAAAAGGGGAAGGAAAATTAATCGCACAAAACCGCAAAGCTAGACATGATTATTCAATTATCGATACGGTTGAAGCAGGTCTTGTTTTACAAGGAACAGAAATCAAATCTATTCGTAATGGTCGTATCAATTTAAAAGATGGTTTTGCACGAATTCGAAACGGAGAAGCCTTTTTGTATAATGTTCATATTAGTCCATATGAACAAGGCAATATTTTTAATCATGACCCATTACGTACCAGAAAATTATTATTACACAAAAAACAAATTAATAAGTTAATCGGCGAAACCAAAAATACAGGTATCACATTAGTACCTTTGAAGGTCTATATTAAAGATGGCTATGCCAAAGTTTTGATTGGTTTAGCTAAAGGGAAAAAGCAGTACGACAAGCGTGAAGACTTGAAACGTAAGGAAGTTGACCGACAAATCAGCCGAACATTAAAAAATAACCGACGTTAAAAATGTAAATTTATTCTTTTTCGCATATTTGCTTGCCTTTCTTCGGATTAGGTGTAAAATCTGGTAAGTGTTGAGTAAATGATTCATTTTTTAATCGCTTCGGAAAGCAGTACCACCCTGCATTAGATTGGTTTATGGAAAAGGTTTTCCAACCAATTTTCAACACATGAAATTTTAAAAGTAAACTATTTGTAAATTATCAACAAGTGGTGGTACGATAGCTTTGCCAGGGATTATCACTCAGGAGTAGGATGAAACTTCTGAAAGATTGTTGGAAAAGAGGTGAATTGATTTGGAAGAGAAGAAATTACTCTTCAATATCGGACCAATTTGGTTTGATGGAACCATTGTTTTGATGGTGCTGTTGACGTGTATCATTGTTTTCGCCTTTGTCTATGCTTGTACGAGAAATATGAAGCTACGACCTAAAGGCAAACAAACGGTCATCGAATGGTTAGTGGATTTTATTCGTGGAATCATTACAGACAATTTACCTCGTAAAGAAGTGAGCAATTTTCATTTAATGGCGTTTACCCTTTTCATGTTTGTGCTTGTTTCAAACATCTTGGGTCTCGTTACAAAAATCGTTGTGGGCGACGATCTCAGCGTTTGGAAAAGTCCAACCGCCGATCCAATCGTAACCTTAACGTTAGCGATGATGATGATTGTCTTAACACACTTCTTTGGTATGAAACGCTTTGGTTTTAAAGGCTATCTAGTTAATAGTTATTTAAGACCCGTTGGTTTCTTACTACCGGTAAAATTAATGGAAGAATTCACGAATCTATTAACATTAGGCTTGCGTTTGTACGGAAACATTTTTGCCGGCGAAGTTCTATTGGGCTTGATTGCTGGAACCGTAGCAAGCGTTGGATTATGGGTTATCCCACTAGCAATTCCGCTAGAAATGATTTGGGTAGCATTCTCAATCTTTATTGGATGTATCCAAGCGTTTATCTTTGTGACACTTTCAATGGTTTATATGTCACACAAAATTGAAACAGAAGAATAATCAAGAAATACGAAGGACAAAAATTATCTTTTAGGAGGATTTTACACAATGGAAGGATTAAATTTTATCGCAGCAGCAATTGCAATTTTCGGTTCAGCTATCGGAGCCGCTATCGGTAACGGACAAGTTATTTCAAAAACAATCGAGTCAATGACTCGTCAACCAGAAATGTCTGGTCAATTAAGAACAACAATGTTTATCGGGGTCGCTTTAATCGAAGCTGTGCCAATTTTAGGTGTCGTTGTTTCTTTATTACTTTTATTCAGATAAGCAATAAAATGGAGGCAGGACGCTGATTATTATCGGGACCGTCACTGCTTTCTTCTATCTTTAGCCTTTTCAATAGCTGGTGATAAAGCAGTTGAAGAAGCTAAATCGATTTTTGCAGGAAAGGAAGTTGAGACTTCATGCTACTTACTACATTGGTAGTCGGTGAAACGGCTCCTAGTACCACACTAGGCACGATGATTGTTGTCAGTGGTGCATTTTTAATCTTGATGCTCTTATTAAAGAAATATGCATGGGGAGCAATCGTAGATATTTTGACACAACGTGAAGAAAAAATTGCCAACGATTTAGACTCTGCAGAACAATCTCGCGTAGCAGCAGCGAAAATGGAAAAAGAACGTCAACAACAATTACTTTCTTCCAGATCAGAAGCAGCTGAAATTATTAAAAACGCGAAAGAAAGTGGAGAACAGACTCGCCAAAAAACATTAAAAGAAACAACTGCGGAAGTTACTCGCCTACGCGAAAAAGCTCGGACAGATATTTCTCAAGAACGTGAAGAAGCATTGTCTTCAGTAAAAAATGAAGTGGCAGATCTTTCTCTTCAAATTGCAGCCAAAATTTTAAATAAAGAATTAACACCAGATGCACATGAAGCATTGATTGATTCTTATATTGAAAGTTTAGGTAAAGCAAATGAAACTAGATAAATATACAGTTGGTAAACGCTACGGCAAGGCTTTGTTTGAGTTGGCAGTTGAAAAGAACCAAGCTGAAGCAATTTATCAAGAATTATTGACGCTTCGCGAAGTCTATCACCAAGTACCTGGTATTGGCGATATTTTAAGTGATGATCGCTTAGAACCTTATGAAAAAGACAGCATCATGGAAAAACTAGTAACAGGTTTTAGTGAAATGATGCAAAACTTTTTGCGATTGGTTTACGAATATCGTCGCATGTATGATCTGCTCTTGATGATTGATGAATATGAACGACGTTATGATGAGCACCAAGGACTAATTTTGGGTTCAGTGACAACAGCCATTCCTTTATCAAAAGAACAACATCAAGCAATGGAAGAAAAAGCTGCCCAATTATTAGGGTATGAACAAGCGCATTTAGTCAATTTAATTGACCCGTCAATTGTTGGCGGAGTGGTTATTGAAGCAAACCATCAAGTAATCGATGGCAGCATCCGCAAACAATTAGAACATATGCAGCAGAAGTTATTAAAATAATCTTTAGGACTACAAAGAGGTGAATTGAATGGCTATCAAAGCAGAAGAAATCAGTGCCTTGATTAAAGAACAAATCGAAAACTATCAACAACAGCTTGCTGTTGAAGAAGTTGGAACAGTCACTTACGTCGGTGACGGAATTGCCCGCGCCCACGGTTTAGAAAATGCCATGAGTGGAGAACTTGTTGAGTTTTCAAACGGTTCATACGGAATGGCACAAAACTTAGAAACAAATGATGTAGGGATTATTATCCTTGGCGATTTTGAAACCATTCGTGAAGGAGATAAAGTACAACGCACAGGCAAAATCATGGAAGTGCCCGTTGGGGAAGCTTTGATTGGCCGTGTTGTTAATCCATTAGGTCAACCATTAGATGGTTTAGGCGAAATTAAAACAGACAAAACACGTCCTGTGGAAGCAACAGCTCCCGGTGTTATGCAACGTCAATCTGTTGCTGAACCAATGCAAACTGGTTTAAAAGCCATTGATGCCCTCGTACCAATTGGTCGTGGACAACGGGAATTGGTTATTGGAGACCGTAAAACAGGGAAAACATCGATTGCAATTGATACAATTATTAACCAAAAAGGACAAGATGTAATTTGTATTTATGTAGCGATTGGTCAAAAAGAATCTACTGTTCGTAACCAAGTAGAAACACTTCGTAAATTTGGTGCCTTAGATTATACAATCGTTGTTACTGCAGGGGCTTCACAACCAGCACCATTACTTTACATTGCACCATATGCAGGAACTGCAATGGGTGAAGAATTCATGTATAACGGCAAACATGTCTTAATTATTTTTGATGACTTATCAAAACAAGCCGTGGCTTATCGTGAACTTTCTTTACTATTACGCCGTCCACCAGGTCGTGAAGCTTATCCAGGGGATGTCTTCTATTTACACTCACGTTTGTTAGAACGTGCAGCTAAATTAAGTGATGAATTAGGTGGCGGTTCAATGACAGCCTTACCATTCGTTGAAACACAAGCAGGCGATATTTCTGCTTATATTCCAACAAACGTTATTTCAATCACTGATGGACAAATTTTCTTAGAAAGCGACTTGTTCTATGCAGGCACTCGTCCAGCCGTTGATGCTGGGTTATCTGTTTCTCGGGTCGGAGGATCAGCGCAAATCAAAGCAATGAAAAAAGTTGCCGGAACGCTTCGTTTAGACTTAGCTAGTTACCGTGAGTTAGAAGCCTTTACACAATTTGGCTCTGATTTAGATGCGGCAACACAAGCTAAATTAAACCGTGGTCGTCGTACGGTAGAAATTTTAAAACAAAAACTACATGCACCACTGCCTGTAGAAAAACAAGTTTTGATTTTATATGCGTTAACACACGGCTTTTTAGATAGCGTGAGCGTAGATAAAATTTTACACTTTGAACAAGATTTATTCGATTATTTTGATGGCAAACATGCAGACTTATTGGAAACTA
Organism: Enterococcus sp. MSG3299; assembly: GCF_050555765.1. Taxonomy (NCBI): domain Bacteria; kingdom Bacillati; phylum Bacillota; class Bacilli; order Lactobacillales; family Enterococcaceae; genus Enterococcus; species Enterococcus sp. MSG3299. The sequence goes on along the minus strand of NZ_CP187869.1, from coordinate 2,075,826 downwards.
TTCGTACAACGAAAGACTTACCAGATACTGATGCATTAGATGCAGCGATTACAGAGTTTTCTGAAATGTTTGCAGCGGCAAACAACAGCGGAGATTCAGCCAAAGAAGCTTTAGAAAAAATCGATAACGCATAAGAGAGGTGAGCGACATTGGGTGCTTCATTAAACGAAATCAAACAACGCATTGCATCAACAAAAAAGACAAGCCAAATTACCAAAGCGATGCAAATGGTTTCTGCAGCCAAATTGACCAAGTCAGAAGGCGCCTCTAAAAGCTTTCAAGAATATTCTTCAAAAATTCGTAGTGTCGTTACGCATTTAGTAGCTGCTCAGTTAAGTGAATTACGTGAAACAGAACAAGCTTCTCTTAGTGAAGGGAACTATCATGTGATGTTAGCACAACGACCTGTCAAAAAAACAGGCTATATCGTTATCACTTCTGACAAAGGGTTAGTTGGTGGCTACAATAGCTCAATCTTAAAACAAACCATGAGTATGATTCAAGAAGACCACGATTCTAATAAAGAATATGCCTTAATCGCCATTGGTGGTACAGGGGCGGATTTCTTTAAAGCACGCGGAATCGATGTTTCCTATGAGCTAAGAGGCTTAACGGATCAACCAACGTTTGAAGAAGTCCGTAAGATTGTGACAACGGCAACGACTATGTACCAAAACGAAGTGTTTGATGAATTGTATGTTTGTTATAATCACCACGTTAACTCACTAACGAGTCAGTTTCGTGTGGAAAAAATGTTGCCAATTACTGATTTAGATCCATCAGAGGCGACCTCTTACGAACAAGAATATCTTTTAGAGCCTTCACCTGAAGCAATTTTGGATCAATTATTACCACAATATGCAGAAAGCTTAATTTATGGGGCGATCATTGATGCGAAAACAGCAGAACATGCTGCTGGGATGACCGCCATGAAAACAGCCACTGACAATGCGCAAAATATTATTAGCGATTTAACAATTTCTTATAACCGTGCTCGTCAAGGGACGATTACCCAAGAAATTACAGAAATTGTTGCTGGTGCAGCTGCACTAGAATAATCTAGTCTTACGTTTGAACGTTTATAAAAACGTTCAAAGCGTGTGACTTTATGAAGACTGGAGGAAAGAAATTATGAGTTCAGGAAAGATTGTTCAAGTAATCGGTCCCGTTGTTGACGTGGAATTTTCATTAGATCAATCCTTACCCGATATTAACAACGCTTTAGTCGTTTATAAAAATGGCGAAGCAAAACAAAAAGTAGTACTTGAAGTCGCTTTAGAACTAGGTGATGGAGTGATTCGTTCTATCGCTATGGAATCGACAGATGGTTTACAACGTGGAATGGAAGTTATCGATACAGGAAAATCAATTTCAGTTCCTGTTGGTAAAGATACATTGGGTCGTGTGTTTAACGTTTTAGGAGACACAATTGACTTAGAAGCACCATTCCCTGCAGATGCTGAACGTAGTGGGATTCATAAAAAAGCGCCAGCATTTGATGAATTAAGTACCAGTAATGAAATTTTAGAAACAGGGATTAAAGTTATTGACTTATTAGCACCTTATCTAAAAGGTGGTAAAGTCGGACTTTTCGGTGGTGCCGGTGTTGGTAAAACCGTCTTAATTCAAGAATTAATTCATAATATTGCCCAAGAACATGGAGGGATTTCCGTCTTTACTGGTGTTGGTGAACGGACACGTGAAGGGAACGACCTGTACTATGAAATGAAAGATTCAGGCGTTATTGAAAAAACAGCCATGGTTTTTGGTCAAATGAACGAACCACCAGGTGCACGGATGCGTGTGGCTTTAACTGGGTTAACGATTGCTGAATATTTCCGTGATGTGGAAGGACAAGACGTGCTATTATTTATTGATAACATTTTCCGTTTCACCCAAGCCGGTTCAGAAGTTTCTGCCCTTTTAGGTCGGATGCCGTCAGCCGTTGGTTACCAACCAACCTTAGCGACTGAAATGGGACAATTACAAGAACGGATTACTTCAACGAAAAAAGGATCAATTACCTCTATTCAAGCAATCTATGTTCCAGCCGATGACTATACCGATCCAGCGCCAGCAACAGCGTTTGCCCATTTGGATGCAACAACTAACTTGGAACGTAAATTAACCGAACAAGGGATTTATCCAGCGGTAGATCCGTTAGCTTCATCTTCTAGTGCCTTGGCTCCTGAAATTGTTGGAGAAGAACACTACGAAGTGGCTACCGAAGTGCAACATATTTTACAACGTTACCGTGAATTACAAGATATCATCGCTATTTTAGGGATGGACGAATTATCAGATGACGAAAAAGTACTTGTTGGTCGCGCACGCCGTGTTCAATTCTTCTTATCTCAAAACTTTAACGTTGCTGAACAATTTACAGGTCAACCTGGTTCTTATGTACCAGTTGCGGAAACAGTTCGTGGCTTTAAAGAAATTCTTGAAGGTAAACATGACAATCTGCCAGAAGAAGCCTTCCGTAGTGTCGGTAAAATTGAAGATGCCATCGAAAAAGCGAAACAATTAAACTACTAGAAAGGCGGCAAACACAATGGATAGTCTTACTGTGAATGTAGTAACGCCTAATGGTCTAGTTTATGACCACCATGCAAAAATCGTTGTGGCGAAAACAACAGATGGTGAAATTGGTATTTTACCAAAACATGCGCCAATCATCGTTCCGCTAGCGATTGATGAAGTCCGCATCAAACGGACCGATTCAGATACACATGTTGACTGGGTAGCTGTAAATGGTGGTATCATGGAAGTCCGTGATAATGTCGTTTCTATTATTGCCGATAGTGCCGAACGTGAACGAGATATCGATGTACCTCGTGCTGAACGAGCAAAACAACGAGCAGAGCGTTTAATTGAAGAAGCCAAAGCAAAAGATGACCGCGATCAACTACGTCGTGCGACTGTTGCTTTGCATCGTGCAATCAACCGGATCAACGTATCGAAACATGGGTAAAAAAGGCTGAAGGATTCAGTCACTTTTGTAGAGTTTAAGGCGCTTGCTATTGAGTCAGTTGCCTTAAACTCTATTTCTTCGTATTTTTTAATAAATAGTGTCAAATTTTGGCATTTCAAGTGGATTAATTATCGGTTTTTATTATTTTGTGATAAAATGTTCCTACGTTAGAAAAAAGGAGGCTCCTTATGCAATACTATGGAGTAGATGCTATTGTTCGAATCGTTAGTCATCTTATGTTCATTTACATAAGTTTTTGGGCGTTGCAATCATTGCGTATTGAGCAATTTTTCAAAACCCAATTTACACCGCAAATTAGAATGCTGATGGTATTTTTCGCCATCGCTATCGGATACACAGTTAGCTCGTTTGCTTTAGAATTGATTGCGCTTTGTCGAAATCTTTTCATTGTGTATTTTCCTTAAAAATTGAAAAATAAAAAAAGGTACAATTTTTAGTTGAATAATGGTATAATAGTAAAGATTTTGAATAGGAATACCTATTCTCATTTTTTTGGGGGGAACAAAATGGAACAAATTATTGTTCATGGTGGTAATACAAAATTAGAAGGAACTGTAAAAATTGAAGGCGCCAAAAACGCTGTTTTACCAATTTTAGCAGCTACTCTTTTAGCTGAAGAAGGCGTTACTACTTTAAAAAATGTACCAATTTTATCTGATGTATTTACAATGAATCAAGTAATTAAGCATTTGAATGTAGCCATTGATTTTGATGAAGACGCGAATGAAGTAACAATAGACGCAACACAACCTTTAGGGATCGAAGCAAACTATGAGTACGTTAGTAAAATGCGTGCTTCTATCGTTGTAATGGGACCTTTATTGGCTCGTAATGGCCATGCCAAAGTGGCAATGCCAGGTGGCTGTGCCATTGGGAAACGACCAATTGATTTACACTTAAAAGGCTTCCAAGCATTAGGTGCAAAAATCATCCAAAAAAATGGTTATATTGAAGCAATTGCGGATGAACTAATCGGTAACACTATTTACTTAGACTTCCCAAGTGTCGGCGCTACGCAAAACATTATGATGGCTGCTGTTCGTGCGAAAGGAACAACCATCATTGAAAACGTTGCTCGTGAACCTGAAATCGTTGACTTAGCAAACATTTTAAACAAAATGGGTGCCAATGTTATCGGTGCTGGAACAGAAACGATGCGTATCGAAGGCGTCGATAAATTACATGCCGTAGAGCATTCAATCGTTCAAGATCGAATTGAAGCAGGTACGTTCATGGTAGCTGCAGCAATGACTGAGGGCAATGTTTTAATTGAAGAAGCAATTTCTGAACATAATCGTCCGCTAATTTCTAAATTAACTGAAATGGGTGCAATCATTGAAGAAGAAGAAAACGGCATCCGTGTAATTGGACCAAAACATCTAAAACCAACAGATGTTAAGACAATGCCGCATCCTGGTTTCCCAACAGACATGCAAGCGCAAATGACAGCGATCCAAATGTTTGCTGAAGGAACAAGCATCGTGACAGAAACAGTCTTTGAAAATCGTTACCAACACTTAGAGGAAATGCGTCGAATGAACGCTGACTTAAAAATTGACGGCAACATTGCCGTTATTAATGGTGGCAACGAGTTACAAGGAGCAGCAGTGGAAGCCACTGATTTACGGGCAGCTGCCGCATTGATTTTAGTAGGGTTACGTGCAAATGGCATTACACGTGTCTCTAATTTGAAATATTTAGATCGTGGCTATTATGAGTTCCATAAAAAACTTCAAAAATTAGGCGCGAACGTTGAACGTGTCAATGATGAAAAAATTGAAGAAAAACAAGCAACGACAGTAATCTAAAGGAGTCAAACGTATGAGTTCATTTCGTTATATTTTAGTAACATTATTGAAAATTCTAGTGGTCATTTCGTTAGTCATTATCTTATTTGTTGTGGGAACAATGATTGGTTATGGTTTGATTGGAAATGGGAATCCAATGGATGTCTTTGATGAAAAAATTTGGACTCATATTATGAACTTCTTTAAATAAAAACTTATTTTAAGGCGGTGAACAAAAGTCAATTGACGATTGTTCACCGCCTTTTCTTTTTCCTGAATATCTATTTTATTCTATGCTATAATAATAGAAGTAAGATAATGAAGGAGTGGGATGGAAGATGCAAGCAACCGTAACAGAAATAGGCAAACATGCAATCGATGATTCAGAAAAAATGATTATTCTTTTTGGAGAAACTGCTACCGATACCTTGAAGCAACATGCAGTTATTCAATCATTCCCAGAAAAAGACCAAGTTACCTTGGCAGAAGGAGATCATCTGAAAATTGGCGATACAAACTATACAATTACAAAAGTGGGTTCTTTTGCCAATAGTAACTTGCAAAGTATCGCTCACAGCACTTTAATCTTTGCTGATGCACCAACCGATGAGGATGATGTTATCCGAAATGGTGTTTATTTAACGCCCCATCAGTTACCAAAGATAACCATTGGAACAACAATTGATTATTTAGTAAATGGAGCGTGAATCAATGGATAAAAAACAAACGACTGATAAACGCCTGTCTTGGTTTTGGCGTTGGTTTTTAAATAATCAAGTAGTAACAGCCTTACTGATTGTCTTATTGGTGCTGTTAATTATTCTAACTTTTACGAAAGTTTCTTATTTATTTAAGCCCGTCTGGCAGTTTTTCGGCGTTGTCGGCTTACCAGTAATTATGGCGGGGATTTTATATTATTTATTAAATCCGATTGTCGATTATTTAGAGAAAAAACAAATCTCACGTGTCTGGAGTATTATCGGCCTATTTATTTTAATTGTGGCACTACTCATTTGGGGTGGTATTGTAATCGTTCCTAAAATTCGTGAGCAATCTGTCAGCTTTGTGAATCATTTTCCTCAATATATTGATACAATTGATCAAAAATCGCAGGAAATATTAAGTGATCCACTTTTCGCGCAATTTAGAGAACAACTTGAAGCGGCAGGCGATAAAGTTGTCAGCTCGTTAGGTACCATCATTAAAAACGTCTCAACGTTCACAGTACAAGGAATTGGTAATTTCTTTGGGGCGGTGGCTACGATCTTTGTCGCCATCATTACGATGCCCTTTATTCTATTTTATTTACTGAAAGATGGCAAAAACTTAGCGCCATATTTAATGAAGTTTTTACCAGTGAAGATGCGTAAACCAACCTTAAAAGTTCTTGCAGAAGTCAATGATCAAGTCTCTTCTTATATTAGAGGACAATTAACTGTCGCTTTCGCAGTGGCAATTATGTTTATGATTGGTTTTTCTGTCATTGGCTTAGATTATGCAGTCACTTTAGGTATTGCAGCAGGCTTTTTAAATTTAATCCCTTATTTAGGGTCATTTTTAGCCATGATTCCAGCAGTCTTTTTAGGAATTGTCAGTGGGCCAGCTTTGTTAATTAAAGTCTTGATTGTTTTTGCCATTGAGCAAACGGTCGAAGGTCGGTTTATTTCACCACTTGTCCTAGGCAGTCAGTTATCCATTCATCCAGTCACCATTTTGGTTGTTTTATTAACGTCTGGTAAACTATTTGGGATTGTCGGGGTGATTTTAGGAATTCCTGTTTATGCCGCAGCTAAGGTGATAATTACACACATTTTTGAGTGGTACCAAATTGTTTCCGGTTTGTATGATGAAGATAAGCCAGATCAACAAGAATCTACGTAACAAAAGAGACAAGCAGTGAACGAACTGCTTGTCTCTTTTTGATGTAAATCACTCGGAAAATTTAGAATGTTTTACCGTATTCAGTTGCTTTGGTCATGGCAGTATTTAAAAGTTCTTCCGCGCGATCAGGGAAATGATCGATTCCTTCGATGAATAATCCGTCAACTTGCTCAACACCAATAAAGTTTAGAATCGCTTTAATGTATTGAGAAGCAAAATCTTTTCCTTCGTAGAAGCCGCCATTTGATTGGATGTGTAAGGCTTTTTTACCACTTGTTAGAGGTTTTGGTCCTTCTGCAGTATATTGGAATGTTTTTCCAGCAACGTTGATTGTATCTACCCAAGCTTTTAAGCGTGTCGGTACGTTTAAGTTCCACATTGGATTAGCAATTACTACTTTGTCGGCAGATAAAAATTGATCAGTTAATTCATTAAAACGAGCCACTTTTTGTTGTTGGTTTTCGCTTAATGTTTCAAATGCTGCGCCAGCGCGAAGTGCACCCCAAGCAGATAATAATTCTTCATCGATTTCCGGCATGTTTGTTTCTGGTGCATAAACATCTAAAATTTCGATTTCGTCTGATGGATTTGTTTCACGGTATGAAGCTAAAAATGTTTCTAACGCACGAACTGAGCGTGATTCTTCTTTTGTTAATGGATGTGCTTTAACAACTAATAATTTTGACATTGTGTAATCTCCTTGAAATAAATAGTTTAAAAATTCAACATCTCTATTTTACTAATAAAAAGTAAGAGAAAGCAAGTCTTTTTTTTACTTTTAGTAAACTTTTTTTTAAAATGGATCAAAAGAGTAAAAAATAAATAAAAATATTTTTTTGGAAAGGCTTGCATATTAAAAAAAAGCATGCTATTATTACTTTGTAAATAAGGATTGTTACTGCTTTGCAGGCAAAACCAGAGTCTTCCATTAACACAATCAGTGGAGGGATTCTGGGCTTTTTTTATAAAAAAGTGAGGTTGCATTCATCATGAGGATTGAAAAAGTTTTAAATAATAATGTCGTGCTTTCAAGAAATGAGCAAGGCGAAGAAATTGTTTATATGGGACGCGGCTTAGCCTTTCAAAAGAAGATTGGAGACACGATCAATCCAGATTATGTTGAAAAGGAATTCGTGTTAAAGGACTCCGCTATGGCAGGGCAATTCCAGCAGCTGTTTGAAGACGTCCCCACCAAAGAAGTAGAAGTCGTCAAACAAATCGTTGATTTAGCAGAAACAACGCTAGCGATTGAGCTTTCATCAAATATTTATTTAACTTTAACGGATCATATTCACTATGCGTTACTTCGAGCCAAAGAAGGAATTGATATTCCGAATCCTCTTGTATTCGAAACACGCAAATTTTATCCTAAAGAATTTGAAATCGCAAAGCAAGCATTAGCGATTATTGCTGAAAAGCTAGAGGTTCAATTTTCAGAAAATGAAGCGGGCTTCATTGCTTTTCATATTGTGAATGCTGAACAAGGAAATGGCAATATGGAAGTTACCATGGAAGCAACCAAGATGGTTCGTGATATTTTAACGATTATTAGTCGCTACTTTGGACAGGTGTTTGATGAAGATTCATTGAACTATCAACGAATTGTTACACATCTTCAATATTTTGCGCAACGTTATTTAAAACAAGAAGCGCATGATGAGGAGGACGAATTTCTTTTTGCATTGGTCCAAGGAAAGTATCCTAAGGCGTTTCAAGCGGTCCAACGTATTAATGAGTATTTATTAAAAAGCTATGATCGACCAATTGATCAAGCGGAAATGATTTATTTAACCATTCATATCCAAAGAGTGGTCAATGATAAAAAAGCATAACAACCAATAATCGCGGATTGTTACTGATAATGCAGGCAAAACCTAGATTGAAAAAACCGATAATGATTTTCGCAGACTGCGCAGCTGTGAAGAGAAGGATCCGGCTCTTTTTCAATGTAGGTTTTTTTGATATTAAAAATTAATGGAAATGAGGATCTAGAGATGAGTAAAAATCAAGAAATTGCAGCACGTGTGTTAAAAGCTGTCGGGGGCGAAGGCAACGTTAATAGTGTTGTTCACTGTGCTACGCGCTTACGTTTTAAATTAAAAGATGAAAATAAAGCAGATACAGCTACATTGAATGCTGACCCAGATGTTATTCAGGTAGTTCAAAGTGCAGGACAATATCAAGTGGTTATTGGCAGTCACGTTAGTGATGTGTATAAGGATTTGATGGCCAACAGTGGACTAGGTAATGATTCTGATAATAGAGAAAAAGAAAGTGGCGGAAATATCTTTAACCGTTTAATTGATATTATTTCTTCTATTTTTACACCGTTTTTAGGTGCAATGGCCGGCGCTGGGGTTCTAAAAGGCTTCTTAACATTAGCTGTAACTATGGGCTGGTTAGCTGACACTTCAGGCGTATATCTTGTTCTCTTTTCGATTGCAGATGGCTTATTTACTTTCTTACCAATTATGTTAGCGTTTACGGCTGCTAAAAAATTCAATACTAATCCCTTTTTAGCGGTTGCTTTGGCGATGGCCTTGGTTCATCCCAGCATTACTGCTTTAGCAGGCAAAACAATTAGCTTTGCTGGTCTTCCAGTGATTATTGGGCCAAGTGGCTATACTTCTTCGGTTTTACCAATTATTTTGGCTGTTTTTGCACAAAGTTATGTGGAACGTTTCTTCAAAAAAGTAATTCCGAGTTTTCTACAAATTATCTGCGTTCCGTTAGCTGTGTTCCTTATTATGGCACCTGTTACCTTCTTAGCTATTGGTCCTATCGGGACGGTCATCGGCGATTGGTTGGGACAAGGATACAACGCAATTTACGCTTTTAGTCCAATTATCGCAGGGTTATTAATGGGTTCGTTGTGGCAAGTCTTGGTAATGTTTGGTATGCATTGGGGCTTTGTACCAATTATGATGTTAAACTTAACACAAGGTGGCGATACGATGGTACCAATGTTATTACCAGCCGTTATTGCACAAGGCGGGGCTGCTTTAGCTGTCTTTTTCCTAACAAAAAATGTGAAATTAAAAGGTTTGGCTTTGTCTTCAAGTATTACGACTATTTTTGGAATTACTGAACCAACTGTATATGGCGTGACTTTACCATTGAAAAAACCATTTATTGCAGCTTGTATTGGTGGCGGTATCGGTGGTGCATTTGTGGCTATGAATCACGTGAAAAACTTTACGTTTGGCTTGGTTAGTATGTTGAGCTTACCTGGGTTTATTCCTGCAGAGACAAAAGATACTGCACCGATGATTACTGGTGCAATTGGTGCCGGAATTGCTTTTATCATTGCGTTTGTCTTAACGTTTGTCTTACGTTTTGAAGATCAACCTAATCCAGAAACAGCAACTGAAAAAACAGCAACTGATAAGGTGGTGGCACCTGTAAAAACGAATCAAGAAGACAAAATTATTTTAGCAAGTCCACTTCAAGGTGAAATTTTACCGCTAGAAAAAGTACAAGACCCTGTTTTTGCTTCAGGTGCTTTAGGAAAAGGTGTTGCAATTGAGCCGACTGAAGGCAAACTGTATGCACCCGCAGATGGTGAAATCACCACATTATTTCCGACAGGACATGCTGTTGGCTTGACGACAACAGAGGGCGTTGAATTATTAATGCATATTGGCATGGATACGGTCGAATTAGATGGTAAAGGCTTTGAATTATCAGTGAAACAAGGTGATTCTGTTAAAAAAGGAGATTTGCTAGTTACTTTTGATATTGCTGCCATTAAAGAAGCTGGTTATCCGGTAGTTACACCGATTGTGGTAACGAATACGAATGATTATTTAGATGTTTTGGATATGAACCAAATAGACGTGTTACATGGTGAAGACTTTTTAGCCATTATTAAATAAAAGACAATTGGAGGAGGAACAAGTATGACAACAACGACAAAATTTCCAAAAGGATTTTTATGGGGCGGTGCGACCGCAGCCAATCAATTAGAAGGGGCTTACTTAGCCGATGGTAAAGGGTTATCTGTGGCAGATGCGATGCCGGGAGGAAAACAACGTTTCGCTATTTTAGGAGATGAAGCGTTTGATTGGACGATTGACGAAACGAAATATCGCTACCCTAATCATACAGGAATTGATCACTATGATCGCTTTAAAGAGGACATTGCGTTGTTTGCTAAAATGGGCTTCAAATGTTATCGCTTTTCAATTGCGTGGTCGCGTATTTTTCCACAAGGAGATGAAACACAACCGAATGAAGCCGGCTTGAAATTTTATGATGCGGTTATCGATGAATGTTTAAGCTATAACATTGAACCAGTAATTACGATTTCTCATTATGAAATGCCACTGCATTTAGCGAAAGAATACGGCGGGTGGAAAAATCGTCAATTAGTTGACTTTTATGAACGTTTTGCGGAAACTGTTTTAACACGTTACCACCAAAAAGTTAACTATTGGATGACATTCAATGAAATTAATTCAGCTTTTCATTTCCCAGCGCTTAGTCAAGGATTGGTAAAAAGCAATGGAGCCAATGATTATCAAAACATTTTCCAAGCATGGCATAATCAATTTGTTGCAAGTAGTAAAGCTGTAAAAATTGGCCATGAATTAAATCCAGAATTACAAATTGGATGTATGATTATTTATGCCACAACGTATGGCATTGATTCGAATCCAGTCAATCAAGTTGCTACAATGATTGAAAACCAAGAGTTTAATTATTATTGTACAGATGTTCAAGTTCGTGGTGAATATCCAGCATACGCAGAACGCATGTATCAAAAATATGCTGTGAAAGACTTAGTTATTGAAGAAGGCGATTTAGAATTATTAAAAGAATACCCAGTGGATTACATTGGCTTTAGTTATTATATGTCGACTGCTGTCGATGTTACTGGTACTACCAACGATACAGCAAATGGGAATCTTTTAGGCGGCGTTAAAAATCCCTTCTTAGAAGCAAGTGAATGGGGCTGGCAAATTGATCCCGAAGGCTTACGAATTGCCCTAAATGAATTATATAATCGTTATCAAAAACCTTTATTTATTGTGGAAAACGGCTTAGGTGCAATTGATAAAGTAGACGAAAATTTCTATGTGGCAGACGACTATCGGATTGATTATTTACGTCGTCATATTGAAGCAATGGCAGAAGCAGTTGCAGACGGCGTCGATTTAATGGGCTATACGCCGTGGGGCTGTATTGATTTAGTCAGTGCTTCCACAGGTGAAATGAGTAAACGGTATGGGTTTATTTACGTTGATTTAGACGATGAAGGAAAAGGTACTAAAAACCGTTATGAAAAAAAATCGTTTAATTGGTACAAACAAGTTATTGAAACTAATGGACAAAACTTAGACTAGTTATTGTAATTAAACAAAACAAGATAAGCGTAGTAGGTTGTTGCTTCTGTTCCCGCCGTTTATTAATTTTTAAGCTTGGACCAAAAATCTAAAGTGATTTTTGGCCCAAGCTCTTTTTTGTCAATTTTTCAAAATAGTGCACAATACGTTATAATAGAAACAACTGAGAGGAGCGTTTCTAATGATTAAGCAATTACAACATCCATTTTTTGTTATTATGGGTCCGAGTGGTTCTGGCAAGACCGCAATTACAAGTAAGGTTTTTCCGAAAAACTATAAAGTTATCTCGCATACTACGAGGAAAAAACGATTGGATGAAGTGGATGGTGTGGATTACTATTTTGAAACAAAAGCAAGTTTTCAAACCTTGATTGAAACCAATCAGTTAGTGGAGTATGATTTTTACCATGGAAACTATTACGGTGTCGGTGTAGATGCCATCGTTGAAACAACGAAAGAGCATCCAGCCTATAATGCGTTAACTTTTCCAGGCTTTCAAGCGGTCTTTGAGCGTTTCGGCGAGTCCGTCATTCCAGTTTTTTTTGACGTTTCAAAAGAAAATATTTATCAACGTTTAAAGCAACGAGAATCTGATCCTAAAATTATTGAAGAACGTTTAAACCTTTATGATCAAGAAATTCTTATCAAAAACCAATTAGAACAATATCCTAATTATCAACGAATAGATGCCAATGGACCTATAAAAGAGGTCGCTGGCTTGTTACAAGAATGCATCAAACACTATTATTAATCAAGCAACTGGTGAGACAGAATCTAACATTAATTTTGTCTTGCTGGGTGCTTGATTTTTTTTGTAAAAAACTTGCATTCTGAATAGAGAGTGCTATAATGACATGGTGTCATATGACAATGTGTCATAAAAGGGAGGAACACAAATATGCCTACGAATACGTTTTTTCATTTGCCAGAAGAAAAGCAACAACGCTTATTAGATGCTGCGCAAATTGAATTTTCACGACATTCTTTACAAGAAGCGTCAATTGCAAATATTGTTAAATTAGCGGAAATTCCTCGCGGTAGCTTTTATCAATATTTTGAGAACAAAGAAGATTTGTATTTTTATTACTTTGCGACATTAAGAAAAAATAGTGAACGAGATTTAGAGAAACAAATTATTGCGGAAAATGGTGATTTAATCGAAGCCATGGATGTCTATTTCTCCAAGATGATTGTCGAAGTGCTAACTGGAGAGAATGCTTCTTTCTATCGGAATTTATTTGTCAACATGGACTATCGTGCTTCACGTCGGGTGACAGATAATTTAGCGACTGGGGAAGAGGAAAAAAATAGGAAACAGCACTGTCATAAGCATAGAGGAAGAAAAGGCCATGCTGCCTATGCAGAACATCTTTATCAAATAATCGATCGTTCGAAATTAACCATTGAAACGCCAAAAGAATTCACATGGTTCATGCAGACGGCGATGCATGCCGTTTTCTCAACAATTGTTGACGGGTATCGTCAACAAAGAGAAAATACCGCCTATGATTCAACTGAAGCAGTCAAACAATTAAAAATGAAATTAAATTGGTTGAAAAATGGCGCTTATAAGTAGCAAAAAGGAGGAGAAGTTAGTTGATTAAACTAGTCAAACGGATGTCGTTATGGTCGGTCTTTGCAGCGGTTGTATTTATGATCGTACAAATTATCGCAGATTTATATCTGCCCACATTAACATCTAATATCATTAATGACGGTGTCGCTAAAGGAGATATTAACTATATTTGGAGTACAGGAGTTGTCATGTTAGGCTTTTCTTTGATTAGCATTGTCGCTTCTATTGGAAATACCTTTTTTGCCACCAAAGAATCACAAAGTTTAGGTAAAAAATTACGGACTGATATTTATCGAAAAGTTGAAAATTTTTCTAATAATGAATTTGACAAATTTGGGACAGCTTCGCTAATTACACGAACAACCAATGATGTCAATCAGATTCAAATGGTTATGCAAATGTTTTTACGTTTAATGATTAACGCACCTTTAACGTTAATTGGTGCAAGTTTTATGGCATATAACAAGGACCCACAATTAACGAAAATTTTTCTATATGTTTTACCAATTATGGCTGTTTTAGTGGGCGGTATCATGTTTTTAGCGGTTCCGTTATTTAAAAGCATGCAAAAGAAAACCGACCGTTTAAATTTAGTTTTTCGTGAAGGACTGACAGGAGTTCGTGTGATTCGGGCCTTTGGCAAAGCAAACTATGAAGAACAACGTTTTGATGAAGCCAATAAGGATTATACACAAACGGCGATTAAAGTGAATACGATTGTCGCTTTGATGATTCCTTTAATGACACTCATTATGAGTGGTACCAATATTGCAATCACTTGGTTTGGCGGTCATTATATTGCGGAAATGCAACTAGAAGTAGGGAACTTAATCGCCTTTATGACTTATGCCATGCAAATTCTGATGAGTTTCATGATGCTATCCATGATTTTTGTCATGGTACCGCGGGCGCAAGCTTCTGCTGATCGGATTAATGAGGTGCTAAATACTGATTCAGAAATCAAAGATGTACCCAATCCAGAACTGCTTTCTCTAAAAGGCGACGAAGCAACATTGGCGTTTGAACATGTTAATTATCGTTACCAGCATGCTGAAAACTTAGCACTGGAAGATATAGATTTTTCAGCAAAATCTGGGGAGACGGTCGCAATTATTGGTGGGACAGGTTCTGGGAAAACAACGCTGGTTAATCTTTTACCACGTTTTTATGATGTTGAATCTGGCAAGATTTTGCTAAATGGTAAAAACATTAAAGATACGTCACAGCATAATTTACGAGAAATGATTGGTTTTGTACCGCAAAAGGCTGTTTTATTTACAGGAACGATTCGTGAAAATATGCAATACGGCGCCCCAAATGCGACCGATGAAGAAATTTGGCAAGCTTTAGAAATTGCGCAGGCGAAGGCGTTTGTTTCAGAATTGGCAGAAGGTTTGGATAGTCATGTCGAACAAGGCGGCGGTAATTTTTCTGGCGGACAACGCCAGCGGTTGGCTATTGCTCGTGCTTTAGTAAAACCAGCAGATGTCTATGTTTTTGATGATTCCTTTTCTGCATTGGACTTCAAAACAGATGCTAATTTAAGAAAAGCCTTAAAAGAGCAGATGACGGATGCAATTGTCGTTTTAGTGGCCCAACGTGTAAGTACGGTTATGGAAGCATCGACAATTTTAGTATTAGACGAAGGAAAATTAGTTGGTAAAGGAACGCATGAAGAGTTATTAGCGAATAACCAAACGTATCAAGAAATTGTACATTCTCAATTGAGAGAGGAGGACCTTGCATGAGTAGTCGACCAAAAGGCGGACCAATGGGCGGGGGACCAGGACGTAACATTGGCGCAAAAGGGCCAAAACCAAAAAATTTCTGGAAAACAGTGAAACGTTTATTTCGGTACATGTCTAAACGAATGCTGTCAATTATTGCTGTCTTAGTATTAGCAATCGCAGCCGTCGTTTTCCAAATTCAAACACCAAAAGTATTAGGACAGGCAACAACTGAAATTTTTAAAGGCGTCATGAAAGGCGCTGCTGAAATGAAACAAGGCTTAAAAATAACATCTTTTCCAATTGATTTTGACAAAATCGGTCAAATTTTATTAATTGTTATTGCCATGTACCTTATTTCTGCTGTCTTTAATTTCTTGCAGCAAGTAATTATGACACGTGTTTCACAGCGAACAGTTTATGAATTACGTCAAGAATTAGAAGCGAAAATGAACAAAGTTCCAATTTCCTATTATGATACTCATAGTAATGGGGACATCATGTCGCGGGCAATTAACGACATGGATAATATTGCGAGTACTTTACAACAAAACTTAACCCAATTAATTACCAGTATCGTGACATTTGTGGGTGTACTTTGGATGATGCTGACCATTAGCTGGCAGTTAACACTAATTGCCTTAGCAACAGTGCCATTAAGTTTAATTGTTGTGATGGTTGTGGCGCCTCGCTCGCAAAAACATTTTGCGGCTCAACAAAAAAGCTTAGGATTATTGAATAACCAAGTCGAAGAAACCTACGGTGGTCACGTAGTAGTAAAAAGTTTCAACCACGAAGAAAGTGATCAAGAAGTATTTGAAAAAGAAAATGAAAAATTATACCATGCTGGTCGAAAAGCACAATTTATTTCAGCGATCATTATGCCTTTAATGAACTTTATCAAAAATCTAGGCTACGTGTTTGTTGCAGTCCTTGGTGGCGTAAAAGTAGCGAATGGTATGATGGATTTAGGGGATGTCCAAGCATTTCTTCAATATACCAATCAATTTTCACAACCGATTACTCAAATCGCTAATTTAATGAATACAATCCAAGCTACGGTGGCTTCGGCAGAACGTGTCTTTGAAGTATTAGATGAAGAAGAAATGGTGGATGAACCTTCTGGCGTACCAGTGGAAACAGATAGTCCTTATCGTGTTTCCTTTGAACATGTTGCTTTTGGCTATTCACCAGAGAAATTATTAATGAAAGATTTCAATTTAAATGTTAAACCTGGGGAAATGGTCGCAATCGTGGGCCCAACAGGTGCTGGGAAAACAACCCTAATTAACTTATTGGAACGCTTCTATGATATTAGTAGCGGCAGCATCAAATATGATGGCGTAGATACGCGCGATTTATCTCGCGAAGAGTTGCGAGCACACTTTTCAATGGTTCTTCAAGATACTTGGTTGTTCACTGGAAGTATCTATGACAATATTCATTATGGTAATGAGCAAGCGAGCGAAGAAGAAGTGATCCGTGCGGCGAAAGCAGCCCATGTGGATGATTTTGTCAGAAAATTACCAGAAGGCTATCAAACGATTCTAAATGAAGAAGCCAGCAATATTTCTCAAGGTCAACGACAATTAATTACAATTGCACGAGCATTCTTAGCAAATCCAGACGTTTTAATTTTGGATGAAGCCACCTCAAGTGTGGACACTCGAACAGAAATACTGATTCAAGCAGCAATGAATCGTTTATTGGAAAATCGGACCAGCTTTGTAGTTGCTCATCGCTTGTCGACTATCCGTGATGCCGATACGATTATCGTTATGGCAGAAGGTTCAATTGTGGAAACAGGAACCCACGATGAATTAATGGCGAAAAACGGTTTTTATGCTGACTTATATAACAGTCAGTTTTCAGAAGAAGTAGCCTAAAAGGCGAAGCAAAAAAATATTAATTCATGATGAGGCGTCAGGAACCATAGTCGTAAAGACTGGTTCCTGAAGCCTTATTTTTTTAACAAAAAGTTAGCGAAATTGAAAAATTTCTATTTTCTTTTGAGAAAAACAGGATATTACTTGATGAAATAGCAAGAGATGTATAAAATGGGAGAGAAGAAAATGGAGGTAACAGAAAAAATGACTGAATTTCAATTAGAAAAAGCTGCGACATTAAAAACAATTGCCATTCGTGCGAAAAAAGTTGGCGAAATGGTCGACTTTTATAAAAAAGTAATGGGTTTTGTTTTAAAGTCAGAAGAAAATAACCTGTCTATCTGGGGTACACGTGAAGCAGGAACGCAATTATTAATTTTAGAAGAAACTAGAAAAGCCGAAGATTTTCATAATGAAGAAAAGCAAATGGCTTATTTTTCAATTAAAGTTCCTACGGAAAAAGAATTTTTACAAATTGCTCAACGAGTGCTTGAACAAGACTACCCAATTGATGAAAGTTTCCAAATTGGCACACGTCAAAGCATGTTCATTACTGATCTTGAAGGCAATCAATTTGAGATTTTTCACGATGAAGCAACAGCAAATTCGACTTCTGAAAAGCAACCAATTGTGCTTAAAGATCTTATCAGTGAGGACTTAGAGCCACATCAAGGGTTAGCCGCTGGGTCATATTTAGCGCATGTGCAATTAAAAACAAACAATCAAAAAGAAATAAAAGCATACTATGAGGAAGTTCTGGGTTTAAAACGCAATGAAAAAGATCAATTTGTTTTAGAAGATGGCAAAGCAACTATTGGATTCCAAAAACCTGAAACAAGTGAAGTGGATCAATTACCTGATCCACACTTAGGTTTAGATTTCTTTACCATTAAGCTCTCTGATCAAGAACATATTTTAGCAATGGAGCAACAATTAACGGCAAAAAATCAAGAGTTCTTTATTGACCAGAAAAAAGCGATTGTCACTGTGTTTGATCCAATTGGCTTGGAATGGTGGTTTGTCTTAAAATAAACGCTCAGACAGACAAAATAAGCTTGTTTTAGCAAGTCTGGAATAAAGTCGGAATAAAAGTTTAACGCTACTTTTGTTCGGAACTTATTCTAGACTTTTCCTTTAATATTAAAAATAGAAGGTGAAAATATGTACGAAAAAACAAAGTGGAAAATTCAAAAAATGATGAAAAAAGGTGTTTTTTCGGGGGCTAGTTTTTGTTTCATTGAAGGTGAAAAAGAGGAGAGCAATTGTTGGGGACTCGCACAAGTAAAACCCACCAAAGAACAATTAACCTCGGCCATGCTGTTTGATGTGGCTTCTTTAACCAAAGTAGTCGGCACCACCACCGTTATTTTGCAATTAGTGGAAGAAGGAAAAATTATTCTAG
This sequence comes from Enterococcus sp. MSG3299, assembly GCF_050555765.1. Taxonomy (NCBI): domain Bacteria; kingdom Bacillati; phylum Bacillota; class Bacilli; order Lactobacillales; family Enterococcaceae; genus Enterococcus; species Enterococcus sp. MSG3299. The sequence goes on along the minus strand of NZ_CP187869.1, from coordinate 2,057,227 downwards.
ACCAATCATTACAAACTTATTATCCCTCTTTTCAAGATTCTAATATTACAATTCGGCATTTGTTGACACATACGGCAGATTTACAAGGCTATATTCCTAATCGTGATCAGCTGAATGCCCAAGAATTAAAAGACGCCTACAATCATTCATTTCACGCAGGCAAAGCAATAGGTAAAAAAGTCGTCTATACAGATGCAGGGACTATTTTATTAGGCTTTATGTTAGAAGAAATGTTCCAACAATCAATGATAGAAATTTTATCTGAGCGAGTATTGCTTCCTTTAGGGATGAACGAAAGTACGTTTCTACCAAAGAATCCTTTAAACTGTGTGCCAACAGAATTACATGAACAAAGAGGGTTGATTCGAGGTACAACCCATGATCCTAAGGCATTTGTTTTACGGGAACATGCAGGGAATGCTGGCTTGTTTAGCAATGTCTATGATTTAACAAAATTTGTTCGAATGTATTTAAATCGAGGCAGTTATCACAATCACCAATTCTTGAAAAAAGAGACAATTGATTTGTTACTAGTTAACCAAGTGCCAGCTGCAGATAAACCACGTTCTCTAGGCTGGGATTTTAAATATGATGTAGCTACGCAACGGCCATTATTATTCCATACAGGCTATACAGGCACTTTTTTGCTAATTGATGTGCGACAACAATCAGCGTTTATCTTTTTATCTAATCGAGTCCATCCAGAGGACCACCGGAATACTTATATCGAAGAAAGAGATCAGTTGTTGGCAACCTATTTAAAAGAGAAATCATCAGTTTCAGATGAAATGACTAGTTTTTAGTGATATAATGAGAGCGAATTCAATTTGGGAGGTCACAGTCAATGCAAGAACCATTATTTTTACAACCTGTTTTTCAAGAAAAAATTTGGGGCGGCAATCGTCTACACACGCTATTTGGTTTCGATTTACCGAGCGATAAAATTGGTGAAGATTGGGCAATCAGTGCACATCCACATGGCGTTAGTGCTGTTTTAAATGGCGAATTTAAAGGAAAAAAATTAGATGAATTGTGGGCAGACCATCAAGAGTTATTCGGCCATGCAGGTGGCGCTGTCTTTCCATTATTAACGAAAATTTTAGATGCTGAAGATGATTTATCCGTGCAAGTTCATCCTGATGATGCATATGGTCAAAAACATGAAGGCGAGCTAGGCAAAACTGAATGTTGGTACATTATTGATGCAGAACCTGGCGCTGAAATCATTTATGGACATCACGCGAAAACAAAAGAAGAACTTGCAGAAATGATTGAAGAAGGTCGTTGGGACGATCTTTTAAGAAAAGTACCAGTGAAAAAAGGCGATTTTTATTATGTACCAAGCGGCACTATTCATGCCATCGGCTCGGGTATTTTAATTTTAGAAACGCAACAAAGCAGTGATACTACGTATCGGGTTTATGATTATGATCGAACAGATGATCAAGGAAAGACCCGGGAATTGCATATTCAACAATCCATTGATGTGACAACCGTTCCGGCAAAGGATCCTGACCTCTCTATTCAACAAGAAAATCAAGGACAATCAAGCATTGTTACTTATGTAAAAACAGATTTCTTTAATGTCTATGAGTGGCGTGTCAGTGGGATTCTAAAAGTCAAAAAACAAGCACCTTATACATTAGCAACAGTTATTGAAGGTGTGGGTCGATTGATTACAGAAGATGCTGCAAAAGCAGATGTAGCTACTTTTGATTTGAAAAAAGGCGATAGCTTTATCTTTCCAACAGATATTCCGAGCTGGCGTTTTGAAGGTGATTTAACGATTATAGCTTCAGAACCTGGCAGTCGCTAAAAAAATGAGGAGATCATCAACAGATGATTTCCTCATTTTTTGGCATTAAAACAGTTTATTTTGTTATAAAGGAACGTTTAGGTAAGGCAGCGATAACAGCTGTGACGATGATGACTGATAGCAGACGATCCCCGTAATCTGTTATCAATTGAACCAACAGGACGCTTGCTAACTGATTGAAGCCTAAACCATATAAAAATTGGACAATTATGCTGGAGCCAGCAGAAGTAATTCCACCAAATAAACAAACTGTGATTAAGGAAGAAATCACTGTTCCTGGTATCGTTAACCACAACGTTTTAAATGGTAATTTGGTTACTTTTAACTGCTGATGAAGGAGCAAGCCTGCTAAAATTCCTGTGCAGAGTTGGACAGGTGAATAATACAGAGAAAAGATATCCGTTGTCAATCCAGTTAATAGACTTGTTAAAATACCTGTCAGTGCACCAAAGAGTGGGCCTAATAACGCACCTGTAAAAATAGTTCCCACGCTATCAAGATAGATTGGTAAGCGAAGGAGCAATGCAATGGTACTGCCAAGGTAATTTAAAGCAACACTAAAAGCGATAATTGTAATGATTCGTGGTGTTATTTTTTTCATGGTTATCCCATCCTTAAATTTTTGAAATCTCTTTCGATCTCATCTATTTGTACATTTAAAAGAATGGATAGAAACTTCACGAAAAACTGTTGACTATCAACCGTAGTCAAGACATGACAATTAGCTGGTTGCTGCTGGAAATGATATTGATCGATCATTGATTGCCCCATAGCAATGCCGTCAGGAACAATTTGTCCGTAACTGGAAAAGCCTTGGCAGAGCGTAGGATCAATAAAATAAGCAACCGCTAAGGGATCGTTGATAACACACCCTAAAATACGTTCATATTTCCAATGAAAATCAAAATAAAATTGAGTAATCTCAGCGAGGTAATTCCCCATTTTGGGGTTGAGTCGTTGGCAATAATTGAGAATTGTTGGTGTAAAAACAATTTCTCGTGTGACATCTAAGCCGACCATTTCGATTTCTGCACCTAATTCCTCAAAAACCCAAGCTGCTGCATCAGGATCACACCAATAATTAAATTCTGCAACAGGGGAGCAATTGCCGTGGCTTTTAAAGGTACCACCCATTGAGACAAAACGTTGAAGATTTCGCCCCAGAAGAGGTTCTTTTTTTAAAGCCAAAGCAATATTTGTTAAAGGACCAAGGGCAATGATTGAGCAATCGGTAGCTTGTTGAAAGGTTTGTGCTAAATAGTCAGCAGCGGAAAGTGCTTGTGCTTGGATTTTGCTAGTTCTGGGGAAATATGTTTCACCTAAACCATCCATGCCATGTGTATCTTGTGCACTAACAAATGGCCGTTTTAAAGGGCTAGCAGCCCCTTGGTAGACAGGAATATCTAAGCGATTAACTTTTTCTAAACATTTAAAAACATTTTCCACGCCAATCTCCACAGGGACATTTCCGCAAACAACTGTAATCGCTTGGACATCTAGCTCTGGTGAAGCAAGTGCATACAAGAGAGCAAGCGTGTCATCAATTCCAGGATCACAATCAATAATTACTTTTTGCATTTTTTCCAATCCTCCTTTTTCGTTAACTGCAAATGATAACTCTTGTTAAAAAAGCTATGACTTGAGTTAGTATTGAGAGATACTTAGTTTTTTATTCTGGGAAGTTTCCGAACCAGTCCGAGAAATTCTCGATTTTAAATGCACCTCTTTATCTTACTATATTTTGTAAAGATGTAAATAGTTGTCGGAGAAATGAAAAAGAATCTAGCCCTATATGTAGGAACTAGATTCTTCTTTTATTTATAAAGCGTTTCAGGAATAGCGATCGGTTCACCATATTTTTTCTCTAAAGCGGTCCGAATTAACCGAATCCCTAGATTTTTGTTGCGTGCTAAGATTGGACCGTGGAAGTAGGAGCCAAACACATTTTTATAGACAACGCCTTCGCCATTATCTTGACCGTTATTGCCTTTGCCTTGTTTGACTGTTCCTAAAGGTCGTTCACCTTCGCCTAAAAAAGTCATGCCGTTATGATTCTCAAAACCATAATACGTTTCATCAAATTCTTCATTATAAATTTCAATATCACCAATGAAACGATTGTTGTCTTGGCTCAAAGTGTAATGATCTAACGCACCGATTCCTTTAATTTTTTCGCCTTGTGCGCCGACATAGTAATGTCCTAGAAGTTGATAACCACCACAGATAGCTAACAAGACGCCGTCATTTTCAATATAAGAAGTCAAAGCTTCTTTTTTATTCTGAATGTCTTCTGAGATGATCAATTGCTCGAAGTCTTGACCGCCACCAACAAAGACTAAATCATATTTTTCGGGATCAAACGGTTCGTAGATACTGATAATTTCTGATCGGAAGGTAACGCCCATTTTTTCGGTTAAATATTTAAGCATCAATAAATTTCCGTTATCTCCGTAAGTATTTAATAAGTTGCCATATAAATGACAAACGACTAATTCTTTAGACACCATTCATTCCCCCTTGAATATACCCTTGGGCTGTTAATGATTTTCTTAATTGCAAAACAGCAGTATAGGTTGCCAAAATATAGACATGATCTGTCGGCAACCTTTTAATTTCTGAAATTACTTGCTCCAAATCAGGAATTTCTAGTAATTTTTCTTCAGGAATACCCGCAACTTTTAAACGCAAGGCCATATCTTCATGGCGATCACCGCCAGCAATTACTTTTGGAATGTCCATATCAGCAAAGGCTTCATGATTACCATCCCAAATCCAACTGACATCAATTCCATCTGCATAATTGGCATTTAATAATGAAACCAGCGAGAAAGAGTAAGGGGCTAAGCCCATCATATCAATGACCTGATTTAAACCAACGGGATTTTTTACTAAAACTAACGTACATTCTTTATCGCCAACTTTAATAGTTTCTTGACGCCCAAAAACTTTTTCATCATAAGCTAAGCCTGCTCGGATTTTATCTGGTGCCACCTGATAGTATTCTGCTACCGCTGTGGCCGCTAGCGCATTATAAACATTATACATCCCACCAACAGCAATGCCATATTCTTCGCCATCAATCACAAAATCAGCAGATGTATTATCCATCCGGACCATTTCCGTTAACTGCACATCCAATTCAGGGCGTTTGAAGCCACAATTTGGGCAATAGTAATCACCTAAATTAGCATACGTAATCATTTTATAATGAAGAATATGATTACATTTTGGACATAAAACCCCATCTGTATTGTAATGAGCCAATTGCTCTTTCGGTGGTAAATGATTAAATCCATAGTATTTGCGAGGATTTACAGTTTCTTTTGAATTAAAAATTGGCGAATCACCATTGCACAAAATAGTTGCTTCAGGAGCAGCAGCGGCGCCTTCCATAATTAAGCGATACGTCGTATAAATTTCACCATAGCGATCCATTTGGTCGCGGAAAATATTCGTAAAAACAAATAATTTTGGTTGAATATATTTAGTGACGCGGCTTAAACTTGCTTCATCAATTTCTAACACCGCAAATTTCTTTTGTCCTTTTTTCGCCTTGGCATTTAAAAAAGTAGAGACAATTCCTTGCTCCATGTTAGCACCCGTTGGATTTGTTAATACCTCATCAAATTCTTGGCGTAAAATGTTAACAGTTAAAGCAGTTGTCAATGTTTTGCCGTTCGTTCCAGTGACTACGACAATTTCATAGTCTTTTGCCAATGTATCTAAAATTTTAGGATCGATTTTTAGGGCTAATTTCCCTGGGTAGCTACTGCCGCCTTTAAAAAATGTTTGTAAAACCCATTGCGAAGTTTTTCCTGCAGCAATTGCTAAATGACTTCGAATCCCCATTTGTTGTCCCCCAATTTCTATATCTTTAATTTTTCGTTATTTTAAATTAAACTCAATCTATCATACCATAACTAAAATAAAAAATTAATTCCTTTTACTTTTTCTTACTATTATTTAAAAAGTCTTTTAGAAAAAGTAGAATAGTGAAGGAAAAAAGAGAATAGACGACTTGTCTTAACAACAAATCGTCCATCGATTTCCATTTTTATTTCGCATCAATATAACTGTATAGCGTATATTTAGAAATATTGAAGAAGTTAGAAACTTTGTCCCCAGATTTAGTGACTAAGAAGGCGCCTTTATTGTTTAAAAATTGAATACACTTGATTTTATCGTCCTTCGTCATTAATGGAACCGGCTTGCCAACTAATTTGACTGATTCATGAATTAAATCGTCTAACAACTCATTAACATCCTGAGGAATGTAATCAGGGTCTTTATCTTCTTCAGGTTCTGCAGTGGAAATCAAAGATTTTAAGTTTGACTCTGCAGCGATCAATGTAGTGATGTCGTAGTTAATAGCAAAAATACCATCGAGTTGACCATTCTCATCTTTAAAATACATTGTACTAGATTTTAAAATACGACCATCATGGGTACGGGTTAGATAGTTAATATGATCATTCAACTCACTGGGATCTTTTTTTAAGGCTTCTAAAACTACTTGAGAAGGTCCATCGCCCAGATGACGAGAAGAGACATGACCATTTTCGATGGAAACAATAGAATTGTTAATATTGTCTTCATTGATTTGGTGGATAACGACTTCGCAGTTTTCCCCAAATTGACCAGCTAAACCTTTAGCAATTTGTGTTAAAAAAGTAAGTTTTTCGTCGGATAACATAAATAAGCTCCTTTCTAATGTGCCTGGCACAAACAGTTTTTATAAGATTGTGTCAAATTTAACATAATATTTTTAAATGGAATAGGCAGGGCTAAATCCTTTAATGTCGCGTACTACCTGTTCTGAAAAATAATGATAGCATGATAAAAATAATAATACAAGATAACGGCTGTTAAAATTCTAAAAAATATTTTTTAGGTAGCATTGTTTTTTTTAAGGTAAGGTGATATACTTTAATCAAGTTAATGAGTTCGTTAGTAAAAAAATGCAAGCGCTTCAAATACTTTTCGTAGGGAATATAGATTAGAAAAGCTAGACAAGCTATATTCGTGAATGATTGAGCGATTTGTTTGTAAGCGTTTGCTACATGTGGGGAATAGGTTGGAAAATAGGAGGAGAATACATGTTATTAATTGGAAATGGGCGTTTAATCACTCGGGATGCGCAGAATCATTTTTTTGAAAATGGGTGTGTGGCGATTGATGGTCAAGTTGTGAAACAAGTCGGAACGACAGAAGAATTAAAACAAGCTTATCCAGAAGCGACATTTATTGATGCTAAAGGTGGAGTGATTATGCCAGGCTTTATTAACATGCACAATCATATTTATAGTACCTTTGCACGTGGGTTAAGTTTAACGAATTATCATCCTAAAAATTTCATGGATATTTTGGTAGATCAATGGTGGCGAATTGATCGTGCCTTGACATTAGAAGACACTTATCAAAGTGGTAAGGTTGCTTATTTAGATAGTATTCGCAACGGTGTTACAACTGTCTTTGATCATCATGCTAGTTACGGAGAAATTACAGGAAGTTTAACCCAATTATCTAATGCAGCGGACGAGTTAGGGATTCGGACCTGCCTTTGTTATGAAGTTTCTGATCGCGATGGTGAGCAGAAAATGCGGGAAGCAGTTCAAGAAAATGCCGCCTTTATTAAAGCCAGTTCCTTAAGAAAGGATGATATGCAAAAAGCGATGATGGGTATGCATGCCGCCTTTACTTTATCAGATGCTTCTTTAGAATTATGTGCAGCCAATACGCCAGATGGGATTGGTTATCATATTCATATTGCAGAGGATTTAGCCGATGTTCATGATTCTTTGAAAAAATATGGGAAGCCGATTGTGAACCGATTATTTGATTTAGGAATTTTAGGAAAACAGACAATGGCAGGCCATTGCATCCATATTGGACCTCATGAGATGGAATTACTAAGAGATACAGACACAATGGTGGTCACGAATCCAGAGTCGAATATGGGGAATGCGGTCGGTTGCCCACCTGCGATGCGCATGTTTAATGAGTACGGTATTTTGATGGGTCTTGGCACAGATGGTTATACGAATGATGTGACGGAATCTTATAAGGTAGGAAATGTTATCCACAAACATCATTTAGCTGATCCAAATGCGGCTTGGGCAGAAATTCCCACAATGCTGTTTGATAATAATCCGCAAATGGCTAATCGCTATTTTAAAACAAAGCTAGGCGTTTTAGAACCTGATGCAGCAGCAGACGTCATTATTGTTGATTATCATGGCCCGACACCAATGACAAAAGAGAATTATAACATGCACATTTTATTCGGCATGAATGGTGGGATGGTCACTGACACGGTGATTAATGGAGAAATTCGGATGCGTAATCGTGAAGTTCAAGGAATTGATGAAGAGAAAGTTTGGCATGATGCGCAAACGCAAGCACAATCTTTCTGGAAACGAGTAAATCAATAGCTTTCATTATAAATAAAAGGAGTGACGTTAATGAGTGATATTATGCATCCCATCTCAATTGAGGCTTTATTAAATTGGATTTTTAGTGAGTATCAACAAGATGGCACAATTTTTGGCATTCGTAAATTTTATCATGCGGATCCTACAAAAACGATTTCGTTATTTGGAGAAAAAATGGAAACCCCTTGTGGTCCGGCAGCAGGTCCTCATACACAATTAGCACAAAATATTATTGCGGCCTATTTAACAGGTTCTCGTTTTTTTGAAGTTAAGACAGTCCAGATACTGGATGGAGAAGATTTACCTGTGAGTAAACCATGTATCGCAGCAGCAGATGAATGTTACAACGTTGAGTGGTCCACAGAATTGCGCGTTCCCCAAGCTTATGATGAATACGTCAAAGCATGGTTTGTTCTGAAGTTACTTAGTAAAGAGTTCGAGCTAGGTGACCCGAATGGTTTCATTTTTAACATGAGTGTTGGCTATGATTTGGCAGGGATTCAATCACCAAAAATTGATCGTTATATTAACGAAATGCAGAACGCAGAAGGAACGCCGATTTGGGCGGAATGCCAAGCAGCTGCCAAAAAATATCTATCTTATTTTAAAAAAGTAGATGACTTATATATCGAAGCAATTAGTCCTAAAGTCTGTCATTCTATTACGCTGTCGACTTTACACGGTTGTCCATCAGACGAAATTGAACGAATTGCGGCCTATTTATTAAGTGAAAAAGGGCTCCATTCCTTTATTAAATGTAATCCAACCATGTTAGGTTATGAATATGCGCGTCAAACGATGGATGAGCTAGGGTTTGATTATATGGTTTTTGACGATCACCATTTTAAAGAAGATTTACAATTTGAAGAAGCAGTACCGATGTTACAACGTCTGCAATTATTAGCCAATAGTAAAAATCTAAGCTTCGGAGTTAAAATTACGAACACTTTCCCGGTAACGATTTCAGCAAATGAATTACCTGGTGATGAAATGTACATGTCAGGACGTTCGCTATTTCCTCTTAGTATTTCATTGGCACAAAAATTATCAGAAGCATTTGATGGGAAACTACAAATTTCTTATTCTGGCGGTGCAGATATTTTCAATAGTAAAGAAATATTTGATGCTGGGATTTGGCCAATCACTATGGCAACGACGCTGTTGAAACCTGGTGGCTATCAACGAATGAATCAAGTTGCTAATGTATTAAGCGCAGCAGAATATCCTCAGATAGTTCATGTCAGCTTGGACAAATTAGCTCAAGTTGTTGAGAAAGCTAAAACACAAGCGCGTTACCAAAAATCAATTAAATTACCAGAAAGTACCAAACTAAGAAAAAAAGTTCCGTTAACAGATTGTTATATTGCTCCTTGTCGAAGTGACGGTGGTTGTCCAATCAATCAGGATATTCCTGCTTACCTTCGTTATGTCAGTGAAGGTAATTATTTAAAGGCCTTGCAAGTAATTGTCGATAAGAATCCGTTGCCTTTTATTACTGGAACCATTTGTGCACATCCTTGTATGACTAAATGTACACGTCAATTTTATGAAGAATCTATTCATATTCGGGAAGTGAAGTTAGAAGCAGCTGAACATGCTTATGATGAATTATTGACGACACTAGAAAAGCCACAGCCAAAAGAAAATGCACCTAAAACAGCTGTTGTGGGTGGAGGCCCTGCAGGGATCTCTGCTGGGTATTTATTAGCACGTGAAGGCATGCCTGTTACTGTGTTTGAAAAATCCGAGACAATTGGGGGCGTTTGTAGCCAGATTGTACCAGAATTTCGAATTTCTATGGAATCTGTTCAAAAAGACGTTCAGTTAGCGGAATTTATGGGAGCTGAATTCCGTACAGGACAAGAGGCGCCATCATTGGCAGAATTGAAAAACCAAGGCTATACGAATGTTATTTATGCCATTGGTGCATGGAAACATGGGGTCCTTCGTTTAGAATCTGGGCGAGCATTGAACTCGTTAGAATTTTTAAAAGCAAACCGAGAAAATCCAACGATTAATCCTTACGGAGAACAGATTGTCGTCGTTGGTGGCGGAAATACAGCTATGGACTGTGCTCGTGCAGCCACAACATTACCTGGTGTTAAAAAAGTCTCAGTGGTTTATCGTCGGAATAAACGCAATATGCCAGCAGATGAAGAAGAACTTTATTTAGCCTTAGAAGATGGTGTTGACTTTTTAGAATTACTTTCGCCAATTAAACATGAAAATCAACAATTAACTTGTGAAAAAATGGTCCTAGGTGAACGAGATGCCTCTGGACGCCGTCGTCCGATTGGTACAGGAGAAATGATTGATATTCCTGCTGATACAGTGATTGCCGCTGTTGGTGAAAAAGTAGATACAGAATTTTACCAAGCATTAGGCATTCACACAGACAACTATGGGAAAGTCGTTTCAAATCAAGAAACATTGGAAACAAATATACCAGGCGTCTATGTCATTGGTGACGCTAATTTAGGACCAGCCACAATTGTTGAAGCAATCGCTGATGCAACCAAAGCGGCCAATAATATTTGTCTTGTCCACAATCATCACTATGAAAAAGATAATTTAAATAGTGATGTCGCATTTGTTAGAAACAAACGGGGTATCCTTGTGACAGACGAGATGTCTTGTAGTCAAGCTAGTCGTTGCTTAGAATGCTCCACAATTTGTGAATCTTGTATGGATGTCTGTCCAAACCGAGCAAATATTGTTGTGTATGTCGAAGGAAAACCACAAATTGTCCATGTTGATCGGATGTGTAACGAATGTGGCAACTGTGAAACATTTTGCCCTTATGCAAGTGCCCCTTACAAAGACAAATTTACCTTATTTAACAGTGAAGCTGATTTTTATGACAGTACTAATTCAGGTTTCTATGTTCAAAATCCTGTGGATAAAATTTGTTTACTGCGTTTATGGGGAACGGTGTCAACAATTCAATTAACGGATCAAGGATTAGATGTACCCGAAGATTTAATCGCATTAATGGTAACTATGATTGAAGAATATGCTTATTGTATGCAAGCATAAAAGGAAATTTACGACTGGGGGATAAATAAATGTCTATTCTGCTCAAAGGTGGAACCGTCGTATCTGCATATAATCGTCGTCAATTGGATATTCGAATTGACGGCGAGCAAATTGTAGAGATGGGGGCAAATTTACCAGTAGAAAATTCTCAGATTGAGGATGTTACGGGGTGTTATGTATTACCAGGTTTTATTGATGCGCACACGCATCTGGAATTAAATAATGGCAAAGGTTCGTTAAGTACGGCGGATAACTTTACTACTGGAAGCCAAGCGGCGGTGGCCAAAGGTACGACTACGGTTATTGATATGGCTACACCTAATAAAGGCGGCTCATTGAAAGACTGTTTAGCTACTTGGAATCAATTGGCTGAAGGCAAGAGTTCTTGTGATTATACTTACCATATGTCCATGATCGAATGGAACCCAACGATAGCTGCTGAAATTCAAGAAATGATTGTTGCAGGTATTACTTCCTTCAAAATGTATATGGCTTATGATAATTTGCGAACCACAGATGCGGAAATTTTTGAAGCGATGAAGGAAATAAAAAAAGTTAATGGAATGTTAGGCGTTCATTGTGAAAATGGTGATTTAGTAGATGAATTAATCCAATCATATGTTTCTCAAGGAAAGTTAGCCCCGCACTATCATCCGTTATCAAGACCGGCGGCTGTTGAAGCAGAAGCGGTAGCAAGATATTTGATGATAGCGGAAATGGCTGATTTGCCGGTTAATATTGTGCATTTAAGCACAAAACGATCGTTAGAAGCGGTGGAACGGGCTCGTCAAAGAGGACAATCAGTCTATGTAGAAACTTGCCCTCAATATCTTTTACTAGATGATCACTTGTATGATGCGCCTAATTTTGAAGCAGCAAAATATGTCTGCTCACCGCCACTACGCAAACGAGAGGATCAACAGGCTTTGTGGCAAGGGATTAAAGAGGGGGCAATCAATACAATATCGACAGATCACTGTAGTTTTAATTTTCACGGACAAAAAACAGTTGGCAAAGATGATTTTAGTAAAATTCCCAATGGGATGCCAGGTGTTGAAACGAGACCAGAATTAATTTACACGGAAGGCGTGGCGAAGGGCCGAATCACCTTGGAAAGTATGGTTGCTCTGCTTTCTGAAAATATTGCTAAACAATTCTCGATGTATCCACAAAAAGGTGTGGTGCAAGAAGGCAGTGATGCCGATTTAGTTGTTTGGGATCCTAGAACAACCGGCGTGATTGCTGCGAGAACGCAGTTACAAAATGTCGATTATACGCCGTATGAAGGATTTGAAACACAAGGACAGGCTCGAATGGTTTATTTAAGAGGTCAAAAAGTTGCTGAAGCTGGGCAAGTCATCTTGGCAAATCAAGGAAAATTTGTTTTTCGTAAAGCAACTTAAAAATAGAAGGAGGAGAAGTTTTTTTGGAAAAAATTAAATGGACAGCAAATGAAATGCCGAAGACGGAGGATAAGTACTTACCTCTGATGTCTAAAGAAAAAATTGAGAAAGCTTTGGCTTTTCACAAAAGTTTTCCACAGTATTCAGAAACACCATTAGCAGAATTGAATCATATGGCCGCGTATCTGGGGTTAAATGATTTCTTTGTTAAAGATGAATCTTATCGCTTTGGTTTAAATGCTTTTAAAGTCTTAGGTGGTTCGTTTGCCATGGCTAACTATATTGCCGAAAAATTAAAGAAAGATGTTTCGGAACTAACATATGATGAATTAACTTCTGATCAATTACGATCAGCTTTTGGACAAGCTACGTTTTTTACAGCAACTGATGGCAACCATGGACGAGGAGTCGCTTGGGCTGCGAATAAATTAGGTCAAAAATCAGTTGTACTCATGCCGAAGGGTTCAACACAGACGAGAAAAGAAAATATTGAAAAAGAAGGCGCAACCGTCACAATCGAAGAAGTTAATTACGATGAATGTGTACGAATGGCTAATAAAATGGCCGAAGAAACTGAAAACGGTGTCATGGTTCAAGACACCGCTTGGGACGGATATGAAAAAATTCCGACTTGGATTATGCAAGGATACGGAACGATGGCGTTAGAAGCCTCTCAACAATTAAGAAAATTTGGCTCTGAACGACCTAGTCATGTTTTTGTTCAAGCTGGTGTCGGCAGTTTAGCTGGGGCGGTGATTGGTTATTTTGCTAATGCTTTTCCAGAAAACCCACCGATTATGGTCGTAGTTGAGGCACAGGCGGCTGACTGTTTATATCAATCAGCAATTAAAAAAGACGGAGAAATTCGCTTTGTCGATGGTGATTTACAGACAATTATGGCTGGCCTAGCATGTGGAGAACCTAATACGATTTCTTTTGATATTCTAAAAAATCATACATCCTTCTTTGTTTCAGCACCAGATTGGGTTTCTGAAAAAGGAATGCGTATGTTGGGCGCGCCATTAAAAGGGGATCCGCAAGTTGTATCAGGCGAATCTGGGGCAGTAGCAATGGGCTTAGTAGCTACAGTGATGCAAGATCCCGACTATCAAGAATTACGTGAGGCATTGCAACTGGATGAGACGTCAAACGTTTTAATGTTTTCTACCGAAGGGGACACTGATCCAGACAATTATAAAAAAATTTTATGGAGGTAAAAGGAATGGATTTTAATGCAGTAAATGCAGCAGCAGAAGGTTACAGAGAAGATATGGTCAAATTTTTAAGAGACCTTGTCAAAATTCCAGGAGAAAGTGCAGAAGAAGGCAACAAAATTGCGCGAGCAAAAGCCGAAATGGAAAAATTAGGTTTCGATAAAATTGACATTGATCCTCAAGGAAATTTACTTGGTTATATGGGGTCTGGTGAAAAATTAATTGCTTTTGATGGGCACATGGATACTGTCGGAATTGGTGAAATGAGTAACTGGAAATTTGATCCTTACGATGGCTATGAAACAGAAACTGAGATCGGTGGTCGCGGTACGTCTGACCAAGAAGGCGGGATTGTTTCGGCTATTTATGGCGCTAAAATCATGAAAGATTTAGGTCTATTATCAGAAAAATATACTGCTTTAGTAACAGTTACTGTCCAAGAAGAAGACTGTGACGGCTTATGCTGGCAGTACATTATCAAAGAAGACGGTATCCGTCCAGAATTTGTTGTTTCAACAGAGCCAACAGATGGTGGGATTTATCGTGGTCAACGAGGCCGAATGGAAATTAAAGTTGACGTCAAAGGCGTTTCGTGTCATGGCTCAGCACCAGAACGTGGAGATAATGCCATTTACAAAATGGCGGATATCTTACAAGATGTTCGTGCCTTAAACAACAATGGAGATACAGAAAGCACAGCGATTCGTGGTTTAGTTCGTATGTTAGATCCTAAGTACAATCCAGAGTGGCAAGAAGCCCGTTTCTTAGGACGTGGTACGGTGACTGTTTCGCAAATTTTCCATTCTTCACCAAGTCGGTGTGCTGTTGCGGATGGCTGTACCGTTTCACTAGACCGTCGAATGACTGCTGGAGAAACTTGGGAAAGTTGTTTAGAAGAAATTCGCAATTTACCAGCTGTTAAAAAATATGGAGATGATGTGACGGTTTCAATGTACAACTATGATCGTCCTTCTTATACTGATTTAACTTATGAAATTGAATGTTATTTCCCAACGTGGGTAATTCCAGAAAATCATGATGTAACAAAAGCCTTGATGGAAACGCATAAAAATCTCTATGGAGAAACACGGAAAGGCTCTGTAGAAACAGTGGAAATGCGTGAAGAACGCCCATTGTTAGATAAGTGGACCTTCTCAACAAATGGCGTTTCAATTATGGGACGTAATGGCATTCCTTGTATTGGTTTCGGGCCAGGGGCGGAAGCACAAGCACATGCACCAAATGAAAAAACTTGGAAAGATGATTTGGTTCGTTGTGCAGCCGTTTATGCGGCATTACCAACGGTTTATTGTGGTTAAGTAAAGGATTATTAGACAAGAAAAAAGGAGCAGATGGAATGGAAACGTTTAAAGAATATATTGAGAAATTAGATAAATTAGAATTTGAAAAAATGTACGAAAATGACTTTTTCCTAACTTGGGAAAAAACAAGAGATGAATTAGAAGCTGTTTTCACAGTTGCCGATACATTACGCTATTTAAGAGAAAATAATATTTCAACTAAAATCTTTGATAGTGGCTTGGGGATTTCTTTATTCCGCGACAACTCTACAAGAACACGTTTTAGTTTCGCTTCAGCGTGTAATCTTTTGGGCTTAGAAGTTCAAGATTTAGACGAAGGAAAAAGTCAAATTTCTCACGGAGAAACTGTTCGTGAGACAGCAAACATGATTTCTTTTATGGCTGATATCATTGGTATTCGTGATGACATGTACATTGGTAAAGGCAATGCTTACATGCACGAAGTATCAGAATCTGTCCAAGAAGGATATAAAGATGGGGTATTAGAACAACGTCCAACGTTAGTGAATTTACAATGCGATATTGACCATCCGACACAAGCAATGGCAGATGCGTTGCATTTAATTCATGAATTTGGTGGCATTGAAAACCTGAAAGGGAAAAAAGTTGCCATGACTTGGGCGTATTCACCATCTTATGGAAAACCATTATCTGTTCCTCAAGGAATTGTTGGTCTAATGACCCGTTTAGGAATGGATGTCGTCTTAGCACATCCAGAAGGTTATGAAATTATGCCAGAAGTAGAAGAAGTTGCGAAGAAAAATGCGGCAGAATTTGGTGGAAACTTTACTAAAACGAATAGTATGGCAGAAGCATTCAAAGATGCGGATGTTGTTTATCCGAAAAGCTGGGCACCTTTTGCGGCAATGGAAAAGCGAACTGAATTATATGGCAATGGTGACCAAGCAGGAATTGATCAATTAGAACAAGAATTACTTTCTCAAAATAAAAAGCACAAAGATTGGGAATGTACAGAAGAATTGATGAAAACAACAAAAGACGGCAAAGCTTTGTATATGCATTGTCTACCAGCTGATATTACTGGCGTTAGTTGTGAAGAAGGCGAAGTGGAAGCTTCTGTTTTCGATCGTTATCGGGTCGAACTTTACAAAGAAGCTAGCTACAAACCGTATGTTATTGCGGCTATGATTTTCTTAAGTAAAGTAAAAAATCCGCAAAAAACCTTAACAGACTTAGCGGATAAAGCGACACCAAGAGAAGTAAAATAATGAATTTGGCATGAAGACAGATGCTTTTTCTTTACACAATGAATCATTAGAAGTTGCCTCTTCAACATGAACAAATAAGACCTTCCCAAGTCTATTCATGAATGTGTGATTGTCTCGAGTCAAGAACGCTTAGTCATGTGCGTTGACTTCATGCAACGACAACAGACAGTTAATACGAAAACTCGTTGTGAAAAAGAAAAAGCATCGTCCTTTTTATAAAACAGAAAATGAGGTGAAGCAATGGGCAAACGCGTCGTAGTAGCTTTAGGTGGCAATGCTTTAGGAAATAATTTGACGGAGCAGATGACTGCCGTAAAACAGACCTCCAAAGCGATTGCAGATTTGATTGAAGCAGGATATGAAGTTATTTTATCTCATGGCAATGGTCCTCAAGTGGGGATGATTCAATTAGCTATGGAAGAATTTTCCTTTAATAATCCACAATATCCAGTTGTTCCGTTATCCATGTGCGTAGCCATGAGTCAAAGTTACATTGGCTATGATTTAGAGAATGCGCTACAAGAAGAGTTGCGTCAGCGAAATATAAGTAAAGCCGTCACCACCATAGTCACTCAAGTGGTCGTGGATGAAAATGATCCGGCGTTCAAAAAACCAACGAAACCAATTGGCCGCTTCATGACAAAAGAAGAAGCAGAACAATTAGTCAAAGAAAAAAATATACAAGTGATGGAAGATGCTGGCCGTGGTTATCGCCAAGTCGTCGCTTCTCCTAAACCAAAAAATATTGTCGAACTTCTCACGATTCAAACATTGGTTGATGCTGGCCAAACAGTCATTGCTGGCGGCGGTGGTGGCATCCCAGTCATTCAAGAAGGAAACCGACTAAAAGGTGTAAATGCAGTCATCGACAAAGATTTTTGTAGTGAACGACTGGCTGAACAAGCGGATGCTGATCTGCTCGTGATTTTAACAGCAGTTGAAAAAGTTTGTATTAATTTTGGTAAAGAAAATCAAGAAGCCTTAGGGAATGTTTCAACAGAAAAAATGAAACAATATGCGCAAGAAGGTCAGTTTGCTCCAGGTTCAATGTTACCAAAAGTTGAAGCAGCGATTAAGTTTGCTGAATCTAAGCCAGGTCGAAAAACATTGATTACGTTATTAGAAAAAGCCAAAGAAGGATTATCTGGAAAAACAGGGACTTTAATTGAAAATAAAGAATCATAGAATGGAGGAAAACGATGACAAACAAAATGATTAATTCTGCACAGGCACCAGCTGCTGTAGGACCTTATTCACATTCTGTCTTAGCGGGAAATACGTTGTACATTTCTGGACAACTAGGATTAGATCCGCAATCGGGCGAAATGAAGGCTACAGTGGAAGAACAAGCAAAACAAGCTTTTATCAATTTAGGTTCGATTTTAAAAGAGGTCGAAATGACCTATGATAATGTTGTGAAAACAACGGTATTTTTACAACATATGTCTGATTTTAGCAAAATTAACGAAATCTATGGGAATTACTTTTCAGAAGTTTTGCCTGCACGTTCTTGTGTAGAAGTAGCCAAGTTGCCAAAAGATGGTTTATTTGAAATTGAAGCAGTTGCTGTCAAAGGATAATTTTTAAGATGTTTCTGAGGGAAAAAGGATTGCATTCTTTACTGATTAAGGGGAACAATCCTTTTAGAATAAAAAGAAGAAGGAAACGATCCTATGAATGAAAAAAAAGAGCAAGCATTATTTGAATATGATGCGAAACTATCAATTTCTGAAGCAATTCCGATGGGATTGCAACACGTTGTCGCAGCAGTAGTAGGGATTGTCACACCGGGAATTATGATTGCCAAGGTTTGCCAATTAAGTCCTAGTGATACGACTATTTTGATTCAAACATCATTGATTTTTTCAGCAGTTGCAACGTTAATTCAACTTTTCCCTATTTTTGGAAAAGTGGGTTCACGGTTACCAGTTATGATGGGGGCAAGTTTTGCGTATGTACCGATTTTGATGGCCATCGGAGCTGATTTTGGGATTGCAGCAATTTTTGGTTCCCAATTAGTTGGCAGTATTCTTGTTATTATTGTTGGTTTGTTCATTAAAAAAATACGTGTGTTGTTTCCGCCTTTAGTAACAGGAACGGTTATTTTAAGTATTGGACTATCCCTGTTTCCAGTTGCGATTAAGTATATGGCAGGAGGAGCTGGTAGTGCTGATTTTGGTTCAGCCCGGAATTGGTTAGTTGCATTATTAACCTTTGCGATTGTCTTTTACTTCAATTATTTTGCAAAAGGATTTTTGAAGTTATCCGCAATTTTAAACGGAATGGTTATTGGTTATTTGATTTCTTTAGCTTTAGGGATGGTTAGTTTTGAGCCAGTTCAAAATGCTAAAATCGTTCAGGTAATTACCCCGTTTCACTTTGGACTGGATTTTCAATTGGTACCAATCTTTACGCTTGTGGTGATGTTTATTGTTGATGCTGTTCAAGCCATCGGTCAATTTACAGCAACAACGGTTGGGGCAATGGATCGGGATGCAACGGATGAAGAATTATCTGGCGGAATTATGGGGAGTGGTTTCACTAACTTTATTGGCAGTTTATTTGGATCAATCCCAGTGGCAACTTTTGGACAAAATGTTGGTCTGGTTACGGTAACAAAAGTGATTAATAAGTATGTTCTGGTTTTCGCTTCAGTTATATTATTAATTGCTGGTTTTGTTCCGAAAGTAGCTGCATTATTAACTACAATTCCTTACGCGGTAATTGGTGGCGCAACGATTTCAGTTTTTGCTTCTATTTCTATGACAGGTATTCGGATGATTGCTTCGCAGGAAATGACTCCTCGAAATACTGGGGTTGTCGGAACAGCTCTAGCATTTGGAATTGGTGTCACATTGTCTACTGGAAGCTTAGCTGGTTTTCCAACTTGGGTAACAACGATTTTCGGTAATTCGGAAGTTATCTTAACCACTTTGGTAGCAGTCCTTTTAAATGTCATTTTAAAACCAAAAAAGCGCGTAGCACTTGAGTGAAGATTGCTTTTTTTGATACGAAAGTGAGTAAGCTTTCGTATCCTTTTTCCCTTACGTTATCTATAAAAAAATGAACGAATAAAGGAGGAGAAGATGTTTACGTATTCCCTAAACTTAAAATTAAAAACAGATCGGAACTTTTTTGGTCCTGGCGTTGTCGAAGTTTTACAAAAAATTCAGCAAACTGGTTCACTAAACTTAGCGGCAAAAGAGATGAAAATGTCTTATAATAAGGCATGGCGGATTGTGCGGGTAGCTGAAGAAGAGCTATCTTTTCCATTAATTATCAAAAGTGTTGGTGGTTGTAATGGTGGCGGGTCAATTGTTACGGACCAAGGAAAAGAATTGATTGATCAATATCTTTTATTTGAGAAAAAAGTGTATCAACAGGTAGAGGCATGCTTTGAAGAAATCTTTAAAGAACAGGATGTAGTATCGGAGGAACTGAAATGAGAGAAGTATTTCAGCGTTTGAAACAGGCAATATTGGAAAAGCAAGACACGATGTTATTAACGATTGGTACAAGTTCAGGATCTACACCACGAAGTCAAGGGGCTAGAATGCTGGTTTCCGCCGAAGGTAGAATAGCCGGAACTGTTGGTGGTGGGGCGGTTGAATTTCAGGCTGAACAAGTGGCAAAAAAGCTACTTATTGAGAAAGAAAATGCACAACGTCAATTTATTTTAGCACCGAATAATATTGCTGATTTAGGCATGGTCTGTGGCGGAAATGTCACGATTTTTTTCCATTATCTTTCATGGGAAACGCCATTTTTAAAAGAGTTGTGTGAGTCCATAGAAACGCATTTTCAAAATAATCAACAAGGTTGGTTAATGACTGAACTAGATCAAAACAATTTAGGAAAAGTATCCTTTTATAGTGAAACAGGCGAATTGATTGGTTCCACTTCTTGGGAGGGGGAATTAAGTTTGCTACCTAAAGGTATCCATTGTGAGCAAAAAGAGGACATATTTTTTTTAACAGAAGCGATCCTCCAAGTAGGGAAAGTGTATATTTTTGGAAGTGGTCATGTCGCACGCGCATTGGTACCTATTTTAAACTATTTATCGTTTTATTGCGTTGTAGTGGACGATCGTCCAGAATTTTTAACGGCACAAGCTTTTCCACAAGCTGAGGAACTACGGGTTATTCCTTTAGAAAATTTAGCTGCGTTTATTGAAATAACGGCGGATGATTATGGTATAGTAATTACCAGAGGACACAATTTTGATTTCATCGTTGCCAAACAGTTATTGGAAACACCAGCCAAATATATTGGTGTGATGGGGAGCAAACACAAAATTGCTTCACAAGTTCGACGGTTAAAAGAGGTCGGTTATACAATGACTGAAATTGAAAGAATTTTCATGCCAATTGGCTTAGACATTGCAGCCGAAACACCAGAAGAGTTAGCGATTAGCATCGCGGGAGAATTAATTCAACAGCGCTATCAATAATGCGGACCTTCAAATTAAATAAAAAACTTTTTTTGCTAAAAAATAATTTTTAGAACGGAGATTTGTGGTATAATCTAGGTGATTGAACACTAAACTATATCAGAAATCGAGGTGCAAGAAATGTATTCAATTATTGTAAATGGTCAAAGTGAAACCTGTGAAACAAACAAAAAATTAATGGACTTTTTGCGGGAGGATCTGGGCCTAACTGGAACAAAAGATGGCTGTAACCAAGGCTCTTGCGGTGCATGTACGGTGTTAGTAAATGGAAAGGCTTCCAAAGCATGTTTGTTTACTCTAGAAAAATTAGCTGGTAAAGAAGTCACGACAATCGAAGGTTTAAGCCAACGGCAAAAAGATGTCTATGCCTATGCGTTTGCAAAAACGGGTGCAGTTCAGTGCGGGTATTGCATCCCTGGGATGGTTATTTCGGCACAAGGATTATTGAACAAGAAACCCGAACCCACAAAAGAAGACATTCAGAAAGCTATACGAGGAAACATTTGTCGTTGTACAGGATATGTGAAAATAATAGAAGCCATTCAGTTAGCTGCTAAAATGTTTTGTGAAGAAACGAGCATTCCAGAAGAACATTCAAATGGTAAATTAGGGGAAGACTTCCAACGGGTCGATGCAGTGGAGAAAACCTTAGGAACAGGGATTTATGTAGATGACATTGACATAGAAGGAATGCTTCATGCATCTGCTTTGCGGAGTGCCTATCCTCGCGCAAAAGTTCTATCAATCGATAGTACCCAAGCATTGGCGCATCCTGACTGTGTGGCTGTGTTCACAGCTAAAGACGTTCCAGGAAATAATAAAATTGGTCATTTAGAATTTATTTCCGATTGGGATGTAATGATTCCAGAAGGAGAAATAACACGGTATGTTGGGGATGCAGTGGCACTCGTTGTTTCAAAAAGAAAAGAAACCTTACCAGAGATAAAAAATTTAGTGGAAGTTGATTACGAAGAAATGATACCGCTTACTTCTTGTGAAGCTGCTTTAGCAGAAGGTGCACCAGCTATTCATGAAAAGGGCAATATCTTGTCTCATGAACACTTGGTACGTGGCAATGCAGAGGAAGTATTAGCAAATTCTGCGTTTGTAGTGACAGAACATTATTCCGTACCAATTAACGAACATGCCTTTATGGAACCCGAGTGTGCGATTGCACAGCCTGAAGGTGAGGGCATTTTACTCTTTAGTGCGGGTCAAAGTATCTATGATGAACAACGGGAAGTGGCTCGGATGTTAGGACTGGACAAGGAAAAAATTCATGTTCAATCAAAACTTGTTGGTGGTGGTTTTGGTGGAAAAGAAGACATGAGTGTTCAGCATCATGCATCCTTAGCCGCTTGGTTATTGAAGAAACCAGTAAAAGTACTGCTAAGCCGTGAAGAAAGTTTGATGGTTCATCCCAAACGCCATGGCATGGAAATGGACTTTACGACCGGCTGTGATGAAGAAGGCAATTTAACTGCAATGAAAGCAGTGATTTATGCGGATACTGGGGCCTATGCTTCTTTAGGAGGACCGGTATTGCAACGGGCTTGTACACATGCGGCAGGTCCCTACAAGTATCAAACGATTGATGTGGAAGGGTTTGCTGTATATACTAATAATCCGCCAGCAGGTGCATTTCGTGGATTTGGTGTTTGCCAAACGGCTTTTGCAATTGAAAGTAATTTAAACTTGTTAGCAGAAAAAGTCGGACTATCACCATGGGAAATACGCTTTAAAAATGCCGTCGCCCCAGGAGATACTTTACCGAATGGACAATTGGTCTCGAAAAATGCGGCGTTAAAAGAAGCCTTGTTAGCGGTTAAAGACGTCTATGAACAAGCGGAAGTTGCTGGAATTTCTAGTTTCTTTAAAAATAGTGGCGTGGGTGTGGGGCTACCTGATACAGGGCGTTGTATTATTTCTGTTGAAGAAGGAAAAATACATGTCCGCACAAGTGCTGCTTGTATCGGTCAAGGGATGGCAACCGTTACGACGCAAATTGCCTGTGAAACATTAAATTTACCACCAGAAATGATTGTTGCGGAAGCCCCTGATACAAGAAGAACACCGAATTCAGGAACGACAACGGCTTCGAGGCAGTCACTCTTCACAGGAGAAGCAACTAGAAGAGCGGCAATGCAATTACGGTATGAACTTGATATGGGACGTGCTTTAAGTGATTTGGAAGGTGAAGAATTTTATGGGGAATATTCAGCGAAAACGGATCCGTTAATTAATGATAAAAAAAGTCCAGTTAGTCATGCTGGCTATGGTTATGCTGCTGAAGTAGCTATTCTAGATGACAAAGGAAAAGTAGCTAAATTTGTGGCTGCGTATGATATGGGGCAAGTGGTGAATCCACGAGCTGCTGAAGGTCAAATTGAAGGTGGGATTGCGATGGGCATGGGGTATGCTTTAACTGAAAAATTTGCCTTAGAAGAAGGCTATGTTAAAGCAAAATATGCAACGCTAGGATTAGTGAACGCTACTCAAGTACCACCAATCGAAACAATTTTGGTTCATGCTGACAATCTTCACGAAGGTTTAGCCTATGGAATTAAAGGCGTAGGTGAGTTAGCAACGATCCCTACCGCACCAGCTTTAGCAGGCGCATATTTTGCCTTGGATGGTCAGCTCCGACCAAGTCTGCCTTTAGAAAATACCCCTTATCAAAAGAAAAAAAGATAAAAGGAGACAACTCATGTCACTCGTTAGTGTCATTATTCTAGCATCGGGCAATTCACAACGGATGGGCCAAAATAAATTGTTCTTAAAATATCAAGGAAAAACATTTTTAGAGCACACGTTAACCTTAGTGAATCAATTAGACGTATTAGAACGGATTTTAGTTGTTTCGCCTGAGAATCAGCCAGCGTTTCCTTTACCTAAGAACATTCAGGTGATTCTCAATCATCAATGGCAAGAAGGACAAAGTAGCAGTATTCGTTTAGGAACCGAACAAGCTCGGGGAGCTGGCTATTTATACTTACCTAGTGATCAACCATTGTTAACACCTAAAATGCTACAACCCGTGTTAGATAAATGTCAGAGAAATAAAATTGTAGTGCCATTACAAAAAGATGGCTGTCCTAGTAGTCCAGTATTATTCGGTAATCAATTTCGACAAGAACTATTAACATTGACTGGTGAAACAGGCGGACGCATGATTTATGAACGCTTTCCAGAAGCAGTTCAGATGCTGAGAATAGCGACTCCTGGCCGTTTAAAAGATATCGATACGCCAGAAGAGTACAGAAAACTAATTCAAGAAACCAATAGTTAGAGAGGAAAAACGTATGAAGGACTTGGTTTATTTAAATTATGCAGCGACTTCCTATAAAAAATTTCCAGCAACCATTGAGGCTTTGACTGCCTATTTAGCAGAAAATCAGTTCATGAATTACGGAAGAAATGCCCCTTTGCTTAGAGAGGGGCTTCCTCTTTTAGAAACACGTCAATTGTTAGCAGACTTTTTTCAGGCACCCAGTGCGGCTCAGATTACGTTTACGAATAACGCAACAACTTCCTTAAATCTTGCATTAGCGGGGATTTTACAACCTGGCGACCATGTGATTACTACTATGTTAGAACATCATGCAGTAGCCAGACCTCTTCACTTGCTTGAGAAAGAACGAGGCATTTCAGTGACATATGTTGCTTGTCAAAAAACTGGCCTGTTAGATGTAGAAGATATTCAGCGAGCTTGGCGAACGAATACAAAAGCCTTGGTGATGACACACGCATCCAATGTCTTAGGCACCATTTTACCCATTGAAGAATGTTTTCAATGGGCTCAACAGAAAGGATTATTAACCGTTTTGGATGCGGCTCAAACGGCGGGATTTTTACCAATAAAAATGACCCAGATGGCCATTGATGTGTTAGCCTTTACTGGACATAAAAGCTTATATGGATTAGCAGGTATTGGTGGGTTAGCTTTTAGCGAGCGAGGGGCTGAAGCGGTCAAACCACTGATAACGGGCGGCACTGGTAGCCATTCTAATTCCTTTGATCAACCCTCTTTTTTACCAGATAAATTTGAAGCTGGTACGTTAAACAGTTTAGGTATTCTAAGCTTAAATAGTTCTATTAAAGAGTTGAATAAAATTGGTTTAGCAGCGATTCAAAAGCACGAACGAACCTTAATGCAGAATTTTTTTAATGGTTTATCAGGGTTACCTGTCACAATTTTAGGAACCAAGGACGTGGCACAAACTGTCCCTGTTGTTTCTATCACACTGTGGAATCAGGAAGAAACAGTGGTGGCACAGCAACTAGCAGAACAATATGGCATTATGACGCGCGCAGGTTTGCATTGTGCACCATTAGCCCATGAAACAGCTGGGACTTTAGCAACTGGCACCTTACGTTTTAGCTTTGGTTGGCAGACAACGCCTGAAGAAATTACTTGGACAATTCACGCTTTACAAGAACTACTAATTTGAGAAGGAGCGGACAGCATGGATTTTTTATCACAATGTACATCAGGTGGCTGCGGGGCAAAAATTGAATCCCGTGTACTGAACCAATTGTTGCAACACTTACCCGAAACACCGGCAAATGAGCGGCTACTCGTTGGGTTTGAACATGCCGACGACGCCGCGGTTTACCAACTAACGCCTGAAAAAGCTTTGATTTCAACGGTAGATTTTTTTTCACCAATGGTCAATGATCCGTTATCATTTGGAAAAATTGCGGTCGCTAATGCTTTAAGCGATGTCTATGCCATGGGCGGAACAGTCCTTTATGCGCTAAATCTTGTTTGTTTTCCACAAAAGATGTCAAAAGAATGGTTGGAACAAATGCTCTTGGGTGGCAGTTTAAAATTAAAGGAAGCAGGTGCTTTACTGGCGGGAGGCCATTCGATTTATGATCATGAACCCAAGTATGGTCTAGCGGTAACCGGAGAAGTTCATCCAGAAAATTTGTGGCATAATAATACGCCACAGGTGGGGGATGTCTTGATTTTAACTAAAGCATTAGGTGTAGGAATTATTCAAGCGGCTGTTCGGGGGCAATTGGCGAAGCAGACGGAACAAAAAATCGCACAAGATTCGATGGAACGTTTAAATAAATATGCCGCTGCGAATGCTCGATCCTACGCAGTACATGCTTGTACTGACGTGACTGGGTTTGGTCTATTAATTCATGCAAAAGAAATGGCTGATAATCAGGTAACATTACTGATTGATACAGAAACATTACCAACCATTACAGGAGCGTTGGCCTACGCCGCAGAATGTTTAGTTACTGCAGCTGGGCAAAGAAACCGCCAAACAATCGGAACGACAATCGATTATTCAAAAATTTCTATGGAAATGCAAGAACTTTTGTTTGATCCACAAACATCTGGCGGACTGTTAATTAGTGTCGCTGCTGATGAAGCGGTAGCCTGTTTAGCAGCTATTCAAAAAGAGGACCCTGTTGCCAAAATTATTGGCGAGGTTCTGCCAAAAGAACAACAAGCAGTAGTACTTTTATAGAGAGAAGGGCCAAATATGAAATTAGTAGATGCGTTGGGAAAACCTTGCCCAATACCTGTGATTGAAACAAAAAAAGCTTTGGCGGAGTTAGGTTTAGCTGGAGGCACTATCGAGGTTTTAGTCGATAACGAAGTAGCCATTGAAAATTTAAAAAAATTAGCTGCTAAAAAACAGGCCACTTTGACTGCGAAGCAGATAGAAGCCACGGTTTTCTCTGTCAAAATTACGGTACCTGAAGAAGCGACGCAACAAACAAGTCAGTCAGCAACAGATTTAGTAATTACGATTGGTTCCGATCAATTAGGTACTGGAGACGAGCAGCTAGGACGACTATTAATGAAAAGTTATCTTCAATCATTATCAGAAGCAGAAACTGTTCCTACACAGCTATTATTCTTTAATCGAGGGGCGTTTTTAACGAATCAAGCAGCGAATACCTTAGCTGATTTGCAACAATTAGCGGAGAAGGGAACCACGATTCAAACGTGTGGGGCCTGTTTAGATTTTTATCATTTAACAGACACCTTAGCCATCGGCTCTATTACTAATATGTACGAAATTGTTGAAACAATGAATCAAGCGGCTAAAGTAATTACGCTTTAACAAAAAAAGAAGGTGAAAAGATGGAGTATTTGCTAACCTTTCCGAATACACATTATGCTGTTCAGGCGGAACAAGTACTGTTGGCAAGAAAGGTGGCTGTTCGCGTCTTTACTTTGCCACCATCATTGACGGATGGCTGTGGGATCGGTTTACTCATTAATGAAGCGGAAATAACTCACAGTGTATGTTTTTTAGAAGAAGCAAAAGTACGCGTAGCCTCTATTTTTTCTGTGAAAAATGACCTTGGGGAAAGGAGGTACCAACTGTGGAGTCCTTAAAAAAGTGTTTTGATTTACAAGGAAAGGAGATTGTGTCGATTGTTGGTAGTGGTGGGAAAACAAGCTTAATGTGGGCGCTAGCAAAAACATATCGAAAGGAAGCTGTTCTGGTTAGTACAACCACAAAAATTGGGTTTCCCCAACGTCAATTGTATGATTATTTTTATACAAACCATTTTGAAAAAATAACGCCGAATATCTGCGGAATCACTTTAGCAGGAACCGCTATCAACAACCAAACAAAACTAACGATGCCTGCAATGACCTCGTTTCAAACATTGTTTCAGCACTTCACGAAAGTTTTTTTAGAAGCGGATGGGTCCAAACAACGACCTTTGAAAGGCTGGTCCTCTTATGAACCTGTGATATTAAAGGAAACAACCACCACAATTGGTGTGCTTCCGATTTCTGTAATTGGTCAAAAGATAGATGAAACGACCATTCATCGGTTGCCGCTTTTTTTGGAATTAACCGATGCGCAACAACAAGAACCAATCACAGAAACATTGTTAGCTCAACTCATTGCTCATCCAAAAGGATTGTTTAAAGAGAGCCAAGGCAAACGAATTTTGTGTTTAAATCAAACCCATACGCGAAGAGAGTTCGTTCAAGCGATGAATGTCTGTCTTCAGTTACCCAAAAGCTGTTTTGAAAAATTAGACAAAATTATTGCTTGCAATATGGAATTAGAGAAAGGACTTATTTTATGGGAGAAATCAGTCAAAACATCCAAGAAAAATTAGTGATTGTTCGCGGAGGGGGCGATCTAGCGACAGGCGTTATCCAAAAATTATGGCACGTTGGCTTTAAAATACTAGTATTAGAAACAGAATGTCCTCTGGCCATTCGGCGGACTGTTTCAGTTTGTGATGCTATTTTCCAGAAAGAACAAAGAGTGGAAGATTTGGTTGCTGTTCGAATTACTTCATTAAAGGATTGTACGAAATGTTGGCAGCAAAATAAGCTGCCTGTTTTTGTCGATCAAACAGCAAGTGCTATTCAACAATTGAAACCACTGATTGTTATCGATGCGATTTTGGCTAAGAAAAATTTAGGTACGCATCGAGGAATGGCGCCGATTACGATTGCTTTAGGACCAGGATTTTCAGCACCGCAAGATGTCGATGTTGTGATTGAGACAATGCGTGGACATAGGTTGGGACGTTTATACTTTGAAGGAACAGCTTTACCTAATACAGGTATTCCAGGTGAAATTGGCGGAAAAAGTGCGGAACGAGTTGTCCATGCCCCTGCTTCAGGACAAGTCACCCACCTTAAAAACATAGGGGATCTCGTGTTGAAAGGGGAAGCATTATTTTTTATCGATCAGGTTCCAGTTTATTCGCCTCTGACAGGGACTTTGAGAGGATTGATTTCAGAAAAGGTAACATGTTATCAAGGGTTGAAGTGTGCAGATGTAGATCCTCGACCAGTTGAGAAAGTCGATTGCTTGACGATCTCCGACAAAGCTCGTGCATTAGGGGGAGCGGTTTTAGAAGCAATTTTTATGATTGGAAGAAGGAAAAACGTTTTATAAAAAAGAACCTAAATAATATTTTTTTTACCTTAAAAATATTGTTAAAAAGGTTTGGAATGTGGTATAGTAAAGACGTAGTAAAAAATACTCTATCTCGAAAGGGGAAGAGTACATACTTAGTTAGATTAGTTTGTGAATAAAATCATTTGTAAAAGTTATTTTTTTTAAGAATTAATGTAAGGGGTTACAATTGCATTTGAATGCATTGAAATATTTAGGAAAAAGAAAGGAAATGAATGAAGATGGCACTAGTAAAAATTGTTTATGCAAGTATGACTGGAAACACAGAAGAAATTTCCGAGATTTTGGAAGAACAGTTTCAAGAAGCTGGAGTTGAAGTAGAACGTGAAGAATGTTCAGAAGTTGATGTAGACTTCTTTGATGATGCAGATGCTTGTATTATCGCAACGTATACTTATGGTGATGGGGAACTGCCTTTTGAATTTGAAGATTTCTTTGATGAATTAACTGAGAAGGATTTAGCAGGTAAGCCATTTGGTGTTGTTGGCTCCGGTGATCGTGAATATGGTGAATTTTTCTGTAAATCAGCGCATGATTTTGTAGGAGCTTTTGAAAAAGCTGGTGCTAAAAAAGTAGCTGAAACAGTTGAAATTGAAAACAATGCAGAAGAAGAAGACATCGAAATGCTAAAAACATTTGTTAAAAGTGTCGCCACAACTTTATCTGATAGCGTTGCCTAAGGGTTTAAGAAAGTAGGAGTCAGAATGAAAAGGAACGATGAAGGTAGGTATTTCAATGTTTAATATTCTTCAATCGACTCAATTATCTAGTAATACATTTGATTTTTGGCTGGAAGCGCCAAGAATAGCGACACATGCTCAGGCTGGACAGTTTGTTATTTTAAGAATTGACGAAAAGGGAGAACGGATCCCTTTAACGATTGCGGAGACAAATCCACAAGCAGGCAGTATTCGAATTATTTTCCAAGTAATCGGTAAGACAACAGCTGCACTTTCCCAACTTAAAACTTCAGACTCTTTGTTGGATATCACTGGACCTTTAGGTATGCCCACAGAAGTGAAGCAATATGGAACGGTGATGGTTGTCGGTGGCGGGGTTGGTATCGCGGCTATTTATCCAATTATCAAGGCTTTAAAAGAAGCAGGCAACCGAGTGATTACGATTTTGGGAGCACGAACAGCTGAGTTAGTTCTGTTACAAGAAGAATGCCGTCGTTATTCAGATGAGCTAATCATTACAACGGATGATGGTTCATTAGGTAAAAAGGGCTTAGTAACAGAAGCGATGGAAGAAGTTATTGCACGTGAATCTGTAGCGTGCAGTTGGGCGATTGGGCCCAGCATCATGATGAAATTTTGTACCTTGACAGCTGAAAAACATCAATTACCAATTTATGTTTCCTTGAATCCTATTATGATTGATGGAACAGGCATGTGTGGCGGTTGTCGTATCACTGTTGATGGCACCATGAAATTTGCCTGTGTTGATGGACCTGAGTTTAAAGGCAATGAAGTAAATTGGGATGAATTCATTAATCGAATGAAGCAATATCAGGAAGAAGAAGCAGTTTGCTTTACAGATCGTTTGAAAGAGCAGGTGGAGAAAAATGGCTAGAAAAAGTCGTATAAAAACACCGATTGCGGAACAAGCACCTACTATCAGAAAGAATAATTTTGAAGAGGTTTGCTTAGGCTATACATTAGCAGAAGGGCAAGAAGAAGCGATTCGCTGTTTACAATGTAAAAATGCGCCTTGTATTGCTAAATGCCCCGTGATGATTGATATTCCTGGATTTATTTTAGCTATTCGTGAAGGAAACATGGAACAAGCAGCCGATATTTTAAGTAAATATACGAATTTACCTGCTATTTGTGGACGCGTTTGTCCGCAAGAGAAACAATGTGAACAAGTTTGTAAATTAGGGAAAGCCAAAAACTTTGAACCAGTGGCAATTGGCAAATTAGAACGTTTAGTTGCCGATTGGGCATTAGAAAATCACATGTTTCCAAAAAAAACAGCGGAACCAACAAAAGGGAAAATCGCAGTGGTCGGTTCTGGTCCTTCTGGGTTAACAGTTGCGGGGGATTTGGCAAAGCTCGGCTACGAAGTAATTATTTTTGAAGCGCTTCATGAAGCTGGCGGCGTATTAACCTATGGCATACCTGAATTTCGATTACCGAAAAAAATTGTTAAACAAGAAATTGCGAGTATTGAAGCCTTAGGTGTAACAATAGAAACCAATGTGGTAGTAGGTAAAACGATTACGATGGAAGAAATAATGTCAGAGTTTGATGCCTGTTATCTATCGGTTGGTGCAGGGGCACCAAACTTTATGGGAATCCCAGGAACTAGTTTAAATGGGGTTTATTCTTCTAGTGAATTTTTAACACGAATCAATTTAATGCATAGCTATGAGTTTCCAGAATATGATACACCGATTAAACGTGCTAAAAATGTTGTTGTGATTGGCGGCGGGAATGTTGCAATGGATGCTGCTCGTTCAGCCAAACGATTAGGCGCTGAAAATGTGAATATTGTGTATCGTCGTTCGTTAGAAGAATTACCAGCAAGAATTGAAGAATACCACCATTCCCTTGAAGAAGGAATTAACTATTATTGGTTAACGAATCCAATTGCTTATTTAGATGACCAACAAGGAAATCTAGCCGGTGTTGAATGTGTCAAAATGGTTTTAGGTGAACCAGATGTGTCTGGAAGACGACGACCAGAACCGGTTCCAGACAGCACGTTTACCATTCCTGCTGATGCAGTAATCGAGGCAATTGGCCAAGGGGCAAATCGAGTCTTGTTATCAACATATCCAGAAATAGAACTAAACCAATGGGGTTACATTCAAGCTGATCCTAAAACAGGAGCAACCTCAATACCTGGCGTTTTTGCTGGGGGCGATATAGTCACAGGTGCTGCCACCGTTATTTTAGCGATGGGCGCTGGGAAAATCGCAGCTAATGCAATTGATCAGTATGTCAAAACACAAAAAACAACAGTCACAAGCAATGTTTAGGAAAGATAAAAGGTGAAAAAATGAAAAAAACAATGGATGGAAACACCGCAGCGGCTTATATTTCATATGCGTTTACAGAAGTTGCCGCTATTTATCCTATCACACCAAGTTCAACAATGGCTGAGTTGGTAGATGAATGGGCGGAAAGTGGTTTAAAAAATATTTATGGTCAAAAAGTTCAAGTTATTGAAATGCAATCAGAAGCTGGGGCAGCTGGAGTAGTTCATGGTTCGTTAAAAACAGGTGCGTTAACCACTACTTATACTGCTTCACAAGGTTTACTGTTGATGATTCCCAATATGTATAAAATCGCAGGAGAATTGCTGCCTTCTGTGTTCCACGTGGCGGCTCGGGCAGTAACGACAAGTGCGTTGAGTATTTTTGGTGATCATGGCGATGTGATGGCTACCCGCCAAACAGGTTTTTGTATGTTAGCAGAATCGAGTGTTCAAGAAGTGATGGATTTGTCGGCAGTTGCTCATTTAGCTAGCTTAGAAGGTAGTTTACCTTTTGTAAACTTTTTTGATGGTTTTAGAACGAGCCATGAACTACAAAAAATCGAAGTGATTGATTATGATGACCTGAAAGAAATGGTGAATCAGGAAGCTGTAACTCGTTTTAGAATGGGAGGCATGAATCCTAATCATCCCACTGTTTCAGGGACCGCTCAAAATCCTGACATTCATTTTCAACAAAGAGAAACAGTCAATAAAAATTACGAAGAAATGCCAAAAATTGTTCAAAAATACATGAAAAAAATTAACAATCTTCGTGGAACAACGTATGATTTAACCGATTATTACGGGGTTGAAGATGCAACAGAAGTCATTATTTCAATGGGGTCGGCTTCGCCAGTAATCAAACAAACAGTCGACTATCTCAATCAACAAGGACGCAAAGTTGGTTTTATCAATATTCATTTATATCGTCCATTTCCTACCGAAAACCTTCTTGAAAAATTACCAGCTACAGTAGAAAAGGTTGCGGTTTTAGATCGAACAAAAGAATCAGGAGCCGAAGGAGAACCGTTATTGTTAGATGTTCAAAGCGCTCTTTATCAACATGAAAATCGCCCAATTGTGATTGGTGGACGTTATGGGTTAGGTTCTAAAGACGTAGCGCCTAATCAAATTAAAGCGATCTATGATCATTTGTTATTGCCATTTAAAGAATTAAAACAACGTTTTACGGTAGGGATCGTTGATGATGTAACCTATCAATCATTGCCAGAAGAACCTACTTTAGATTTAACGCCAGATACTACCTTCCAAGCAAAATTTTGGGGCTTTGGTTCTGACGGAACTGTGGGAGCAAACAAGCAAGCGATTAAAATTATCGGAGATCATACCGACCTTTATGCACAAGCTTACTTTAGTTATGATTCTAAAAAATCAGGCGGTTTAACCGTTTCGCATCTGCGTTTTGGTAAAGAGCCAATTACTTCCACGTATTTAATTGAACAAGCAGATTTCATCGCTTGTCATAATGCGTCCTATTTGCATAAATACGACCTGTTAAAAGGTTTAAAAGACGGCGGAACTTTTTTACTGAATACTATTTGGGATCAAGAAAAGGTTCACCGTTTATTACCGGCTAAGTTGAAAAAATATATTGGGGAGCACCAAATCAAATTTTACATTATCAATGCGGTTGAGTTAGCTCGCAAAGTAGGCTTAGGTCGTCGGATCAATACAGTGATGTCTACTGCCTTTTTTGAAGTAACAAATATTTTAACGAAAGAGCAATATTTACCGTTACTTAAAGAAGAAGTGAAAAAGACTTATGGAAAAAAATCAATGGAAATTGTTGAAAAAAATTACCAAGCGATTGATGCTACCTTTGAATCGCTGCAAGAAATTGTAGTCCCAGAAGATTGGGCCACCATTGTTTTAGAACCAGAAAATCAAGAGTCGGAAGTTCCAGCTTTTGTGACAAACATTTTAGAACCAATCAATCGTCAAGAAGGGGATCAGCTGACCGTTTCAGATTTGATTGAAAACGGAATGAAGGGCGGTGCCATTCCTATGGGCACTGCGGCTTATGAAAAACGTGGCATTGCGTTAGAAGTGCCTGAGTGGCAAATGGATAAGTGTACGATGTGTAATGAATGTGCCTTTGTTTGTCCACATGCGGCTATTCGACCGTTTTTAGCGGATGAAGAAGAACTGAAAGAAGCACCTGCAGGTTTTGCCATGCGCGAAATGCGTGGCACAGATGGATTGATGTATCGTATCCAAGTTTCTTTAGAAGACTGTACAGGTTGTGGTCTTTGTGTTCAGGCATGTCCCGTGAAAGACAAGGCGATTTTAATGAAACCTTATGAAACTCAGAAAGAGCAAGCGATGAATTGGGCCTTTGCGATGACTCTTAAACAAAAAGCCAACCCAGTCAAAAAACTTTCTGTTAAAGGTTCCCAATTTAACCAGCCATTGATGGAATTTTCAGGTGCTTGTGAAGGCTGTGGCGAAACACCTTATATTAAGTTGTTGACGCAACTATTTGGTGATCGAATGATGATTGCTAACGCAACAGGCTGTTCATCAATTTGGGGTGGTTCGTCACCGGTGACGCCTTATACAACGAACGAATGTGGCCAAGGACCAGCTTGGAGTAATTCGCTGTTTGAAGATAATGCGGAATATGGTTATGGTATGTATATTGCCAATCGAACGAAACGTCAACATTTAGCTAGTCTGGTTGAAGAAAGTCTTGCTAAAAACGTCGGATCAGATTCACTTCAAGCCTTGTTAAATGATTGGGTGGAACACATGGCTGAAGGGGAAGGAACACAACAGCGAGCCACCAAACTAGCGGCAGCATTAAGTGAAGAAGCCGATGAAGATCCACTTTTAACAAAAATTTACGAACAAAAAGATTTATTAGTGAAAACGAGTCAATGGATTGTCGGCGGTGATGGTTGGGCCTATGATATCGGGTTTAGCGGCATTGATCATGTTCTTGCTAGTGGGGAAGATGTTAATATTTTTGTTATGGATAACGAAGTGTATGCCAATACAGGCGGACAAACATCTAAAGCTACACCAGCTTCAGCCATTGCCAAATTCTCAGCGGGTGGGAAACATACCTCTAAAAAAGATTTAGGGATGATGGCAATCACTTATGGGAATGTCTACGTTGCACAAGTAGCTTTAGGCGCAAACTCAATGCAAACGATTAAAGCAATTGACGAAGCAGAGCGGTACCCAGGCCCATCAATTATCATCGGTTATACTCCATGTATTAATCACGGGGTCAAAGGTGGAATGGTTCGGACGTTAGATCAAGCCAAAGAAGCCGTTGAATCTGGCTATTGGCCACTTTATCGCTATAATCCAGAGTTAGTTAAGAAAGGCAAAGATCCGATGGTCATTGACTACAAGAAAACAGATTTTGACAAAATGCGTGATTTCCTTGAAAAACAAACACGTTACTCTGCGTTGCATACAATTAAACAGAATCAAGAAGTAGTCGAACATTTACTTGATAAAACTAAAGAAGATGCAATTGAACGCTCTGAAAGTTATAACAAACTAGTCACACACATGAAAAAATAAAAAAAACAAAGCCTCTTACTTGAGAGGCTTTGTTTTTTTATCCAATAATAATTTTTTCTGAAGGGTATTCGTAGCCTAAGTCACGTGTTTCTTTTGGTACAAAAATCATTAAGGTATAAAGCATACCAATACGTCCAATAAACATTAATAAGGCAATCATTAATTTACCTACTGTTGTTAAATCGTCTGTAATGCCCAAAGAAAGACCGGTTGTCCCAAAGGCAGAAGCGACTTCCACAATGATTGAAATCAAGGGCAGATTTTCAGTTGCTGACAAAAAGACGACAGCGAAAAAGCACATAATCAAAGATAACATGAAGACGACAATCGATTTTTTGACATCATCGTCATCTATTTTACGGCTAAAGACGCTAATATCATCTTCACTTTTTAAAAAGGCTAACAAATACAAGCCAATAATCGCAACAGTCGTTGTTCGAACACCACCACCAACAGAGCTAGGACTACAACCAATAAACATTAATACAGAGAAAATAATCAACGTTGTGATTTGGAAGTCCCCTAAATCATTAATTTGGAGGCCAGCGTTTCGTGTAGTCATCGAATAAAACATCGAACTTACCCAACGGCCACTTTCATTCATTGTCAAAAATAGGTGATCTTTTTCTAATAAGTAAATCAAAATAGTCCCACCAATAAACAGAACAATAAACGCTAGCAAAGCAATTTTACTAAACAATGAGAAGCGGAAAGGCAAGCCTCGTTTCTTCTTGCGAAAGTTCTTTTTCTTAAAATGTAACCACTCATGAATTTCCAGTAAAACGGGAAATCCAATCCCGCCGATAAAAATCAAGAACATAATTGCCAGTAAAAAGAGATAATCATGAGCAAAAGGAATAATTGAATCACCTGAAATATCAAAGCCTGAATTAGTCACTGCAGAAATAGCTTGATAAAATCCATAGAATATCGCATCTCGCCAGTTTGTATAATAACCACTTATATAAAAATAAAGCGAAAAGAGCGAGCCGAAGATTACTTGGAACCAAATTAAAATCAAAAAAGTGGTGCGGATCAGTCGAACAATTCCGCTCAGTCGCGGCTGATTCATGTCAGTCATAATTAACTGACGTTGCTTTAATGTGATTCGCCGTTTTGATAAAATAAAAAAGACCGTTGAAATCATCATAATCCCTAAGCCACCAACTTGGAAAAGAACCTCCAATAAGACGATCCCACGATCATTAAAAACCGAATTAATATCGACTGTGGTGAGTCCAGTAACACTGACTGTACTGATTGCTAAGAAAAATAAATCAATAAAAGGAACATGCGAGTCAGGTTCTCTGAAAATAGGGAGGCAAAACAATAAATAAGAAATAACCGTCATTAATATGTAATAAGCGACGATGATTTGAATAGATGAAAAATTTTTGCGAATAAATCGATCGCTTTTTCGCTGTGCCAGCCACAGCAAACGTGTATGGTTCACTAGATAACCTCCCAATTCTAATTAAACTAAGTATACCAAAACTTTTCGCCTCAAACGAATAATTCTGCCAGAAAATCCTTGAAATAACAAATAAAAATAAGAAATTCGTTAGAAATAATTGGAAAACATCCACAAACAAGCGAGAACATGATATTTTATGAAAGAATAGAAAAATAGGTTGTTCCCCAAACAACTTATTAATAATTGGTCAGTTTGTCTAACGATACAACTTTAAAAAGTAGTGGTAGCTTTTTTATTTCGGTTGATATGTGAATGTGTTCACTTTATGTAACAAACTGTTATTTTTATTCAAATGAAAAATAAGAAATTGTGTTGGTAGAAATCAATAGTTTATAAGGTGGGAAAACAATGAAAAAAGTGTTAATGGGAGTTCTTTCCCTAGGGTTATTATTAGGTGCAGCAACAGGTTGTACAAGCGATCAAGAAAAAGCCGCTGGTAAAACAAAAGCGTCTTCTGAAAAAACAGAAGCAACATCTGGTGCCTCTGCTAATGGTTATACAGATCCAAGTGAACTAAAAGACAGTTATGATGTTGTTATTGTTGGTTCAGGTGGTGCGGGGATGACCGCTGCATTACAAGCCAAAGAAGCTGGCATGAATCCAGTTATTTTAGAAAAAATGCCTGTTGCAGGTGGGAATACAATTAAATCGTCTTCAGGAATGAATGCTTCACAAACAAAATTCCAAGAAAAAGAAGGCATTAAAGATAGCAACGATAAATTCTTTGAAGAAACACTAAAAGGCGGTAAAGGAACCAACGATCAAGAATTACTACGTTATTTTGTTGATCATTCAGCTGAAGCAATTGATTGGTTAGATACAAAAGGAATTACATTGAGCAATTTAACGATTACAGGTGGAATGAGCGAAAAACGTACACACCGACCTGCTGACGGATCAGCAATTGGGGGCTATCTAGTTGACGGTTTAGTACGTAACGTTCGCGAAGAAAAAATTCCATTGTTTGTTGATGCTGACGTCACAGACTTAGTTGAAGAAAACGGTCAAATTGATGGCGTAAAAGTGAAAATGAAAGATGATAAAGAAAAAACAGTTAAAGCAAAAGCAGTCGTTGTCACAACAGGTGGTTTCGGTGCCAACGAAAAATTAATTACACAATACAAACCAGAATTGAAAAACTATGTTACAACGAACCAAGAAGGAACAACAGGTGACGGTATCCAAATGATTCAAAAAGTTGGCGGTGCGTTAGTGGATATGAAAGAAATTCAAATTCACCCAACTGTTCAACAAAGCGATGCTTTCTTAATTGGTGAAGCAGTTCGTGGAGAAGGCGCAATCTTGGCTTCTCAAAAAGGAGAACGTTTTGTTAATGAGTTAGATACACGCGACAAAGTTTCTGCAGCAATCAATGCCTTACCAGAAAAATCAGCTTATTTAGTCTTTGACCAAGGCGTTCGCGACCGTGCAAAAGCCATTGATTTCTATGATCAAAAAGGTTTCGTGGAAAAAGGTGAAACGATTGAAGAATTAGCTGAAAAAATTGGCATGCCTGCCGATACATTGAAAGCAACGATTGATACTTGGAACCAAGATGTTAATGCCAAAGATGACAAACAATTTGGCCGGACAACTGGCATGGAAGCTGACCTAAGCACAGCGCCTTACTACGCAATTAAAATTGCACCAGGGATTCACCACACAATGGGTGGCGTGAAAATCAACACGAAAACAGAAGTTTTACGTGAAGATGGCACACCAATTAAAGGTCTATATGCTGCTGGTGAATTAACAGGTGGCTTACATGGTCAAAACCGTATCGGAGGCAATGCCATCGCCGATATTATCATTTATGGTCGTCAAGCAGGTACGCAATCAGCAGAATTTGCCTCTGCTCAAAAATAACTAGTTTAAAAAGTCTGAAATTGTAGTCAAATAACTACAATTTCGGGCTTTTTTATTGCATACTAGCAGGATCATTAGTTGGAGTATAAATAGCCCTGCTAAAATGACTTTGGCGTAGATTCTGTTTTTTTCAGAAAAATGCACGACCATTTTAGCTAAAAATACTGCTTTTTTGCTGAAAATATAGTAAAATACGTAAGGAACTAACGGAAAGGTGTAGTGAACATGGCTCAATTATTTTTCAAGTATGGCGCAATGAATAGTGGTAAAACCATTGAAATCTTAAAAGTAGCACACAATTACGAAGAACAAGACAAACCAGTTGTTTTGATGACCAGTGGACTAGATACACGTGATGGTGTCGGGAAAGTATCCAGTCGCATCGGATTACGCAGAGATGCTATTCCAATTTTTGAAGAAACCAATGTCTTTGACTTGATTAATGATTTGTCTTACAAACCTTTTTGCGTATTAGTCGATGAATGTCAATTTTTAAACAAGCATCATGTCATTGAATTTGCACGAATTGTTGACGAATTAGATATTCCAGTAATGGCATTTGGGCTAAAGAATGATTTTAGAAATGAATTATTTGAAGGCTCAAAGTATTTACTTTTATATGCAGACAAATTAGAAGAATTAAAAACGATTTGCTGGTTCTGTCATAAAAAAGCAACTATGAACTTGCACTATATTGATGGCAAACCCGTTTATGAAGGGGATCAAGTCCAAATTGGTGGGAATGAAGCCTACTATCCTGTTTGTCGCAAACATTATTTTCATCCAAAAACAGTGAATGAAGAACAGTAAGGAGAGACACTATGTACGATCAATTACAATCTATTGAAGATCGCTATGAGGAATTGGGCGAATTATTAAGTGACCCAGCAGTCATTAGCGATACAAAACGTTTCATGGAATTATCGAAAGAAGAAGCTAATACACGTGAGACGGTTGAGGTTTATCGCCGATATAAACAAGTTGTTGAAGGGATTAGCGATGCCGAAGAACTTTTAAGTGAAAACTTAGATGCGGAAATGGCCGAAATGGCGAAAGAAGAACTTTCTGATTTGAAAAAAGAAAAAGAAGTGTTAGAAGACCGCATTAAAATTTTATTATTACCAAAAGATCCAAATGATGATAAAAATATCATCATGGAAATCCGTGGTGCAGCCGGTGGCGATGAAGCCGCACTTTTTGCTGGCGACTTATTTAATATGTACCAAAAATATGCAGAAGCACAAGGGTGGAAAGCGGAAGTTTTAGAAGCGAACGTCACTGGAATCGGTGGATATAAAGAAGTAATTATGATGATTTCAGGAGATAACGTCTTTTCAAAATTAAAATACGAAAGTGGCGCTCACCGCGTGCAACGAGTTCCTTCAACAGAATCACAAGGACGGATTCATACATCGACAGCAACCGTTGTAGTTATGCCGGAAGCGGAAGAAGTCGAAATCGAATTAGCTGATAAAGATATCCGTGTCGATATTTATCATGCAAGTGGCGCTGGTGGACAGCACGTCAATAAAACCGCTTCGGCTGTTCGTTTAACCCATTTACCAACAGGAATCGTGGTCGCAATGCAAGATGAACGTTCACAGCTAAAAAACCGTGAAAAAGCAATGAAAGTTTTGCGTGCTCGTGTGTATGACCAAATTCAACAAGAAGCACAAAGTGAATATGATGCTAACCGTAAATCGGCGGTGGGGACCGGAGATCGTTCAGAACGAATCAGAACGTATAACTTCCCGCAAAATCGAGTAACGGATCATCGTATCGGTTTAACCATCCAAAAACTAGACCAGATTCTTGCTGGCAAATTAGATGAAATCATTGATGCATTAGTCTTATATGATCAAACATCGAAATTAGAAGAGATGCAAAATGGCTAAACGTTACTTTGAAGTCCTTAACTGGGCTTCTTCTTTTTTAGAGGCGCAAGGCAAAGAAGGCTATGCTATTCACTATGTTTTTTTAGAACGTAAAGGTTGGGATAAAACGCAGTGGCTCTTGCATATGCAAGAAGAAATGCCCAAAGAAGAAGAGGAACAATTAAAAACGGATTTAGCCCAATTATTGACAGATTACCCAGCACAATATTTACTAGGACAAGCTGAATTTTATGGACATTCCTTTATTGTTAATGAACATACTTTGATTCCTAGGCCAGAAACAGAAGAATTAGTCGAGCGTTGCTTAAAAGCCAATCCAGATACTCCTTTGACGGTCGTGGATGTCGGAACAGGGACAGGTGCCATTGCGATTAGCTTGAAACTGGCACGGCCCAACTGGCGAGTTATTGCCATTGATCTTTCAGAGGAAGCGTTGACTGTCGCTAAACAAAACGCGCAAGTATTAGGTGCTGACATCGAATTTTATCATGGGAATGGCTTACAGCCAGTTGCTTCTGAAAAAATCGATCTGCTTATTTCTAATCCGCCCTATATTAGTGAACAAGAATGGCATTTAATGGATGCAAGTGTCCGAACGTATGAACCTAAAACCGCTTTATTCGCTGAAAATAACGGTTTGGCTTTATACCAACAATTAATTCATGAAAGTCAAACGATGCTTAAAGCAGACGGTAAAATTTATTTTGAAATAGGGTTTCAACAAGGCGCAGCCCTCCAAGAATTATTGAGCGCCGCCTATCCACAAAAAACAATTAAAATTGAAAAAGATTTATCTGGCAACGATCGCCTCGCGATAGCCGAGTAACTAAGGTTCTTCGTCGCCACTTTTCTAGAAGGAGCGATTTGCAATGGAAACAAAAAAATTAACCAAACAAGAAATAGCCCAAGCAGCAGCAGCCATTCAAGCAGGTGAGCTAGTGGCTTTTCCAACAGAAACTGTTTATGGCTTAGGTGCCGATGCCTTAAATGAAGCGGCAGTAAAAAAAGTTTACCAAGTAAAAGGCCGACCCAGTGATAATCCATTGATTGTTCATGTGAACAACGTTGAGATGGTCAAAAAATACGTAGCGACCTTACCAGAAGTCGCTACAAAATTGGTGTCTGCCTTTTGGCCGGGACCATTAACTTTAATTTTTAATGTGCCTAGCGATACATTTTCTAAAACAGTAACAGGTGGTTTAGAGACAGTCGCTTTTCGTATGCCAGATAACCAAGCGACCTTAGCTTTGATTGAACAAGCCAATGTTCCGTTGGTTGGACCAAGTGCGAACACTTCTGGCAAGCCTAGTCCAACATCTGCAGAGCATGTTTATCATGATTTGCAGGGGAAAATTGCTGCCATATTAGATGATGGCCCAACGCAGATTGGGGTGGAGTCAACGGTCTTAGATTTAACGGCGGAAGATGGTGTGCCAGTTATTTTACGACCAGGAGCAATTACCAAAGAGCAGTTGGAAAGCATTATTCCTCAAGTGAAAATCGATACACATTTGATTAGTGAAACTGCAGCACCCAAAGCGCCAGGGATGAAATACAAACACTATTCTCCTGATGCGGAAGTTTGGATTATAAGCGGTCAAACAGCAGAATGGCAAGCGGCGATTCAGCAAGCAAAAGAACAACAGGAAAAAATCGGCTTATTTTTAAGTGATGAACAGGCAGCACAACTAGATACAGAAAATGCGTTTGTTTATTCTTATGGTGCAGAAACGGTTGAAAATGCCACAAAAGAACTATTTGCAGGGTTAAGAGCGTTAGATGAGCAAGGAGCTACCACGATTTTTGCACAAGGATTTGCAGAAACTGGTTTAGGTACTGCTTACATGAATCGCTTGAAAAAATCAGCCAATCAAAAATTTTTTGAAAAATAAGAGGTATTTGTAACGAAGCTGACACAGAAGTATGATACAATCAGACAAAAGAAAACAAAATGGAGTGTTGTTTGAATGGATTACAAAACGTATGACCCAGATTTATGGAATGCAATTGCAAGAGAAGAAGAGCGCCAAGAAAATAACTTGGAACTAATCGCATCTGAGAATGTCGTGTCAAAAGCGGTTATGGCTGCCCAAGGAAGTATTTTAACGAATAAATACGCAGAAGGTTACCCGGGCAAACGGTACTATGGTGGTTGTGAATTTATCGATATCGTAGAAAATTTAGCTATCGATCGTGCCAAAGAATTATTTGGTGCAAAATTCGCGAATGTACAAGCCCATTCAGGTTCTCAAGCCAATACAGCGGCATACCTTTCATTGGTTGAACCAGGTGATACCATTTTGGGGATGGATTTATCAGCTGGTGGTCACTTAACACATGGTTCGCCCGTTAACTTTAGTGGAAAAAC
The DNA here is from genome assembly GCF_050555765.1 of Enterococcus sp. MSG3299. Lineage (NCBI taxonomy): Bacteria > Bacillati > Bacillota > Bacilli > Lactobacillales > Enterococcaceae > Enterococcus > Enterococcus sp. MSG3299. The sequence continues at coordinate 2,014,255 of NZ_CP187869.1, read as the reverse complement.
CTATAATTTTGTCAGTTATGGAGTGGATCCTTCAACAGAAGTAATCGATTACGATGTTGTGCGAATTTTAGCAAGAGAACATCGTCCAAAACTAATCGTTGCAGGCGCAAGTGCGTATTCACGAACGATTGACTTCAAACGTTTCCGTGAAATCGCTGATGAAGTAGATGCCAAGTTAATGGTTGATATGGCGCATATTGCAGGCTTGGTAGCTTCAGGGTTGCACCCAAATCCAGTTCCGTATGCTGATATCGTAACAAGTACGACCCATAAAACATTGCGTGGTCCTCGTGGCGGTTTAATTTTGACAAATAGCGAAGAATTGGCGAAAAAAGTAAATAGTAGTATTTTCCCAGGCATTCAAGGTGGCCCATTGGAACATGTGATTGCCGGAAAAGCCGCAGCTTTTAAAGAAGCATTGGATCCAAGTTTTGCTGAATATAGTCAGCAAGTGATTGCAAATGCGCAAGCGATGACGAAAGTTTTCAATCAAGCGCCAGAAGCTCGTTTAATTAGTGGGGCAACAGATAACCACTTATTACTGATTGAAGTGACAGGTTTTGGTTTAAATGGAAAAGAAGCAGAAGCTATTTTAGATAGTGTAAATATTACTGTCAATAAAAATTCAATTCCGTTTGAACAATTAAGTCCATTTAAAACAAGTGGTATCCGTATTGGAACGCCTGCGATTACTTCACGTGGTTTTAAAGAAGAAGATGCGGTAGAAGTTGCTAAATTAATCGTTCAAGTCTTAAAAGATCCAGAAAATACAGCAGTTCATGATGAAGTCAAAGCAGCTGTAGCAGCGCTAACTAAAAAATATCCATTATATAACTAACATCAGGGATAGCTGAAGCGCGATTCTCTGTACAAATAAGAGTCGGAGCTTAGGATTTAAGGAATTCAACTTGTGTCCTAGGCTCTTTTGTTTTACAATAAGAAAGAATAAAATAATGAAGGAGAATAGATATGGGAAAATTTCAAGTAATTGATCATCCGCTAATTCAACACAAACTAACAATGATTCGCGAAAAGAACTGTGGGACAAAGGTTTTCCGCGAAGTTGTCAACGAAATTGCTATGTTAATGGCTTATGAAGTATCACGGGATATGCCTTTAGAGGATGTTGTCATCGAAACACCGATGGGTAAATCAACACAAAAAACACTTTCAGGGAAAAAAGTAGCAATCATTCCTATTTTACGTGCCGGCATTGGCATGGTTGATGGGATTTTAGAATTAATTCCAGCAGCGAAAGTTGGACACGTTGGACTTTATCGTGATGAAGAAACATTGCAACCACATGAATACTTCGTGAAATTACCTGAAGACATTGCAAGTCGTCAATTATTTGTTGTTGACCCAATGCTAGCAACAGGTGGTTCCGCAATTATGGCCATCGATTCATTAAAAGAACGTGGTGCTAGCAACATTAAATTTGTATGTCTAGTGGCCGTTCCAGAAGGTGTGAAAGCTTTACAAGAAGCGCACCCAGATGTAGATATTTATACAGCAGCTTTAGATGAGCGCTTAAACGAAGACGGCTATATCGTTCCTGGTTTAGGGGATGCTGGTGACCGTTTATTCGGAACAAAATAATAACAAAAAACCGTTAGGTAACCGATTATGGTTACTAACGGTTTTCTTTTGCTTAAAGAACTTTTCTAGGTGTATAATAAAAAATAAAAAAAAAAAGGAGGAGCTATGAAAAAGAATAAAAAAGTCTTACACGCTATCGCTGTGATTGCTAGTGTGATGTCAGTTTTGATGTATGTTTCATATATTCCACAAATTTATGGAAATTTACATGGGGAAAAAGGCAATCCGACGCAACCATTAGTGGCAATGATTAATTGTATTTTTTGGACGATTCATGGGTTATATGGAGACGATGGAGAAACACGAGATAAGTCCATTATTTTTGCTAATGTGCCCGGAATTATTTTTGGTTTTTTTGCGTTTATTACAGCATTATAGTTTCCGACGAATTGGAAAGTATTCCAATTCTGTACATAAAAAAGAGCGGGGGAAATTTCCCACGCTTGAAGAATTAAATCTTTTTCAATTGTTTGTAATTAATAACAATCACACCATTGCTGTGCACCATTAAGTGATTGTTTTTTTGCGTTTCGTCAATTTCGACGACAGCGGCATTTTTTAATTGTTTCGTAACAACGCCTGTTTGTGGCTGTCCGTGAACAAGAAAAGTAACATGGGTGTCAACGGCGAAATCCTTACCAGCATCCGATGGAACAACAGGAGTAACCATACCATTAAAATTTGACATACAAAAAACCATCCTTTCTTGATATCTCTATTATACCACATTTTCAGAAAAAAGTTTGTAAAGTCGCTATTTGGCTTATTTTAAAGAGATTTTGCATAAATAAATAACAAACAGACTTTACAAATAAAGTAGAAAGTCCTATAATAGATTTGTTTCAGGCCAGCTTAGCTCAGTTGGTAGAGCAACGCACTCGTAACGCGTAGGTCACAGGTTCGATCCCTGCAGCTGGCATCTAAAAAAACAGACAGGCACTACCAGATGGTAGTGCCTGTCTGTTTTTTTAGATAAAATTTTGGATTAGTGCAAATGAAGCAATGCCTACCAGTACGATAAGCAATAAGTTTTTAGTAAGTATTGCGGCTAAAATGGTAGGAAATGAAGCGAATAAATAAGGAAGATTGAGGCTTGGTAAATGCCCTATTCTTTGTTCAAATAAGCTACTAAACCATAAGGCGGACATAATCACAATGGGAACAAAACTTAGATATTCTAATAATTTCTGTGGCAGACTGATTTTTTTTAAAAGTAAAAATGGCAGTATTCTTGAAAGCCAGGTTGCAACGGTACAGCCTAAAATTGTTAAAAAGAGATACTCAGAAGAAGGCATGTTTTATCATCACTCCTATTCCACAACCGATTAACGTGACAACTAAGACAATTAAATTACTGGGAATAAAAATTAGACCAATAGACATCAACCCAAAAGTAATCAGGACCATGATGAGTTGTAAAGCAATTTTCATGGAACGATCACTAATTATCTGCAGATAGAGTAAACCAATGAACATAGCCACGACCGCAAACTCAAGACCTAATGCTTGAGGATTTGCAATAAAGCGCCCTAGATAGGCACCGATGATCGTCGAAAAAACCCAAGTCGCATAGGAAATCAAATTGGCAGCATTAAACCACTCAAAACTTAAACGTCCTTTGGTGTGGTTTAATTTATTCATTCCTAGTGCAAAACTTTCATCCGTCAGTAAGGTTCCCAACCAGAGATTTTTACCGAGAGATTCGGCTTTAAAGTAAGGCGCAATGGTCATTCCCATAAGAATCATACGCGCATTTACTAAGAAAGTCGCTAACACAATGGATAAAATAGGGCTGCCACCAGTCAACATACTAACTGTTACAAACTGAGCAGATCCTGCAAAAATAAAAAACGACATCGCACTAACAATAAGAGGGGAAAAACCTGCTGCTTGTCCTACGATACCAAAAGCAATGCCAATACCAATATAGCCAAAAACCGTTGGCAAGGCTTCACGTATGCCAGTGCGTGCATCTAATTGGTGGTTCATTCTCTTTTTTTCCCTCTTTCTGTATAAAATTTAAACACGTGTGTATGAAAATCTAGACCTTCGATAATGAGACACAACGAGCGAATGAGCGTTTTCATTATTAACCACTCCTTTTGAACAACTAAGATATATATTGTATAATACAATAAAGAATACTTTTGTTCAATATATTAAACTTTTGGATGATAAAAAGAAACAGAAGGAGCAACTATTTTGGAGATTAATACAATTATTGGCAATAATTTAAAAAAAATTAGACAAGAAAAAAAACTTACGTTAGATGAACTAGCTGGGATAACCGGAGTGAGTAAAGGGATGCTTTCGCAGATTGAAAAAGGAACCACCAATCCTACCATAAATACAATTTGGAAAATAAGTAATGGACTCAATGTTCCATATACGTATTTATTAGAAGATGACTATGTTAAAGAAAATCCCGTGGTAAAAAAAACTGAGACGGTAACACAACATTCTGAAGATCAATCCTATCGAGTCTTTAATTACTACTCAGACAACCAGGAAAGAAACTTTGAACTCTTTCAGTTTGAATTAGATCCAGGGAAAAAGTATCAAGCTGTTGGGCATTCAAAACGTTCGACAGAATATGTCATGGTTATTCAAGGAGCATTAGCTCTTGAAGTGGGCGGTCAGAGATACCTTCTTCCAAAAGACGCTGCTATGTATTTTGATGCTAATCAAGTACACACGTATATAAATGACGGAACAGAGAAAGTCCAAGCAGTCGTCATTAACTATTATACGTAACAGTGGAAAATAGACATTAGGAAATTGCTACATCTGTTATTTTATGGACAAAAAAAGTAAACAATGCTACCCTAAAAATAATAGAAAATGAAAGATAAAAGAAGAGGTCAAAATGAATAAAAAAATTGAAAGTCTTGGTAATACAGCATTAAGTTTACTAAGTAATACGATTATTGTTGTGCCTTATTTACTTTACATTCAATTGAGTGATGGACACAACCTTCTAACAATTTTACCATTTGTCTTATTTTATACATTGCGTATGACAGGCATTTTTCTGGTTCGAGGAATTAATTTGTCTTTGACTAGTCTAGGTCTACTAAAGATTTCTCTATTGTTAGGCTTGGCAGGCTCCTTAATTGGGATCGCCGGCGCTTTTTCTTTCCCGCTTTATAGTATTTCAGGAATGTTGTTAGGACTTAGTGGGGCGTTGTTGCCACCAAGTAATCAATCAATTCGCTTTTTCTTGAAAGAAGAAGGTCAAAAAATCAGTCATAGCAATCTTTTAACGACAGTCTTATTGACCGCTGTTTTATTTGGCGCTTTATTTTTTAAAGCGACTGAGATTGGACTGGCGTTATTGGTGTACGCGCTCTATTTTCTGGTTGCTTTAGTAGCAATCAAGAGCTATCCTGTTTCATTAAACGAGCTAGAAGAAGAATCAGCAGAAGTTTCACGAAAAGAATTAATTCTGTTTGTTATCTTTTTTGTGTTATTACTTTTATTAAGAAGTGGTCGCTTATTAACGAATGCGGTGGAATTTGATTATGCGATTGTTGGCGCCTGCTGTTTCTTTGTGGTGGCTGTCCTTTTCGTTAGTCATTATGGCAAACGGGGCGCATATAAAGTATCATTAGAAATGAATCTTGCGACCTTGATTAACGGGATTGTCGGGAACTATTTATTTTTATTTGGTTCCATTTATGTTGCAGGGGTTTATGGCAGAGCTCATATGGGCATCTATCTCTATTTACCTTATGTTTTAGGGATGATTTTTGCAATGATTGCAGCTAGTAAAACGAAACAATGGTCAAACAACATACCAATGATTGGTCTGGCGGGAAGTTTGGGAATATTACTTTTTACCTCGTGGACTATTTTAGGCCTGTTTCTCTTGAGTTTTTTCAAAAGCACATTGAACAGCTTTTTAGCTAGGCGATATTATCAAGAGACAGATTTGCCTAAAGATAGCCGCATCCTTATCAAATATACAACACAAACAAAAGGGAGTTTATTCCATCAATTTATTTTGATGGCGCTTATGTTAGTCACTGTAGTAGGCAAAGGTGGCACGACACAATTTTTATTAGAATTGACTGGCGGCAAAGGCATTTCAATGCAAACAAGTCAATTTTTAACTTTCATTAAAAATAGTAACTCGCTCTTAGTGTTATTGTTTATTGCAGTTTATTTCGTGGTCGTTTTTCGCCAAAAGAAACGATAATTTACAAATATTCATAAAAAAATACTTGGAAAAACAGTGATTGTGGCTGATTTTCCAAGTATTTTTTTATGAAAAGCTGTTTTTTTTTTTCGAAGATTCAAAAAAAATTAATCAATTGTTTCATTTTTAACAAGCTATTATTAGGTTATATGAATTTTATTGAAAGGGGATTAGTATGAAGAAAAAAACTTTTTCTTTTGTGATGTTGAGTATACTTCTCGCACAAAATTTCGGGTTTGCCGTAAATGCCTATGCTGTAACAACGACAGAAGCACAAACAGAGACCACTGATACAGCAAAAAAAGAGGCAGAGTTATCGAACTCAACACCATCTTTACCTTTAGAAACAACGAATACTTCAGAAATGAATCAACCAACTGCAACAACTGAATCGCAAACCACAGAGGCGAGCACAACAGCTTCCAGTGATGCTGCTACACCATCTGAACAACAAACAACGGAGGACAAGGACACCTCACTTAATGAAAAATCCCTACCAGATGTTCAAGCGCCAATTACAGATGAACTACTTGACAGTATGAGTCTTGCGCCGATTGGTGGAACAGAATACAGCCAAACAGAGGTTCACCGCGAATTAAATACAACACCGGTAACCGCTACGTTCCAATTTGCTGTTGGAAACACAGGTTATGCACCTGGATCAGTTTATACAGTTCAATTACCAGAACATTTAGGTTATTCAACTGTTAGCGGAGATGTGACGGGCATTGGCGCAACTTGGGCAGTCGATGCGGCAACCAAAACATTAAGTATTACGTTTAATCAGCGAGTTTCGGATACCTCCTTTAAAGTAGAACTAAAAAGTTATCTAACAACAGAGGCGGAACCATTAATTAAAATTGAAACTCCAGGAAAAAATAAAAAAACCTACTCGTTTGATTTATATGAACAAGTAGAACCAATTCAATATAACGAACGAACCAGAACGACAGGGTTAGATGGCGAAATTTTTTATAATTTAGACCGGACGTTAACTGGCAATCAAACATTAGAATTATTAACAACAGAGACGCCAGGCGCTGTCTTTGGAAAACAAGATAACTTGGAACCTCAAGTTTTCAGTTACGATGTCGACATTAATGGTCAAATTTTACCAGAAACGCAAACCCTGTTAACACCTGGCAAAGATTATACATTAATCGATAATTCACTAGGGCGGATTGCTGTAACTGTTCCAAACATGAATCAACAAAAAGCCTATTCTTTATCGATTAATCGAACAATTTATTTAGAGAGTGCTTCGGACTATAACTACTTATATTCGCAGCAGTACCCAACAACAAAAATTGGGTCAATTTCTTTGAAAAGTACGACAGGAACTAAACAAACAACCGATTTTACTGCTAAGACGAGTCAAACAAGTAAAGTAATTGCTGATCGTGAAATGCGTAGTATGTCCTATATCAGTTTTCAAAGCAAAGGGAAATATTATGTAACAATTTATGGCACATTAACAGAAACAAAAGTGGGTCAACAAATCGTATTAGAGAGTACAAACGGTCAAGAAATTAAGAATCCTAAATTTACGGCGTATGGTCCTTTATATGAAAATGTAAAATTGGAAGACTATTTTGATATTAAAACTGAAGGTGGCAAGCTCACTTTAACGGCCACAAAAGATAGCTATTTAAGAATAAATATTTCTGATTTAACAATGGATTTTGACAAGAAAGATATCAATCTATCATTAAGTACACCTGTAATTGGTCCCAATAAAGCCATTCAATTAGTATCTGATCAATATATTGAACCAATTAGTGTTGTTAATCCTTTGAATGCTGAAACTGCTTGGGGTAATTATGATCAAAATGGTGCCTATTCATCAAGAACAACTGTCTCAGTTATGGGAAGCAAAGAGACACCGATTCAAAATTTAGAAATTAAAGTAAAGCATCCTAACTATCTTTCATTACGAGCTACAAAAGAAATTTATTTTTATTACAAGTTAGGAACGGATTATACAGTAACGCCAACGTCAGATGGCTCAGTTATTAAGTTCACTACGCCAATAACCAATGAAATCCAAATTCCAATAGGTTTTAATTATGTGCCAGATAGTTTGCCAAAAGATAAAAGTATTCCAGTCGATACGATACCGATAACAATGAGTGCTGAAGGTTTAACTCCAGTTGACACGACAGTAACTACTAATAGTAAGCGTGGTTCTGAACGAACACTTCAAAGTAGTAAAAATCAATTCCTTGTCAATGCACGAAATGATTCTTTTGACTCACTAAGCGTCCGTACCAAAATTCCAGCTGGCGCCGATGTTCTTTTTGACATTTATGATGTTTCAAACGATCAGGTAGATTCAATTTATCCACAATACTGGGACCGCGGTCAATACTTTGATAAACCAATGACGCCAAACAGCCCTGGATATCCAACGATTACTTTTGACGAAAATACCAATAGTTACACGTTTGATTTTGGAAAAACCAACAAACGTTACATTATTGAGTATAAAAACGCCAATGGCTGGATCGACGTGCCAACTCTTTCTATAACAGGGATAGCTAAAGAACCACAATCGAATAATAATGAAGGGTCTGCTTCGGTTTCTGTTCAAAATGAAGCGTTAGACATTTTGAGTGCAACACAAGCGGCGAATCCAACATTAAAAAATGTAACAAAAACGACAGTAACAACAAAAAATATTGATAATAAAACACATCGTGTGAAAAATCCAACGATTGAATTAACACCAAAAGGCACAACCAATGCTCAAATCGATTTGAATTCTATTACCGTGAAAGGTGTGCCAGAAGATGCTTATTCATTAGAGAAGACTACAAACGGTGCGAAAGTCATTTTTAAAGACTATACATTGACAGAAAACATTACGATTGAATACAATACTGTCTCTGCAAACGCTGGCCAAATCTATACAGAAACAACAATCGACTCTGAAACATTGGACCAGATGTCTGCTAACAAGAAAAAAGTCACCACTGCACCAATCACATTGAAATTCTCAGAAGGCGATGCGGAAGGTATTGTTTATTTAGCAACTGCCACATTCTATACGCATAACATAGAGGATGAAAACCAAGCAATTGCGAAGGTTTCTTTTGAACTAATTGATAATGTCACGCATACAGCAACCGAATTTACAACAGATGAAAAAGGTCAATACTCCTTTGATGCCATCATGACAGGTGATTATACTTTGCGAGTAACGAATGTACCGCAGGAATATTCCGTGGATGAAGAGTATTTGACAGGCAAAGCCATTAAGCTGGTCAAAGGAGACAACCAACTAAAAATTCCATTAACGAAAACAATTGATCACAGTCGTTTACAAGTCAAAGATTCAATGATTTATGTGGGTGATTCATGGAAACCGGAAGAGAACTTTGTTTCAGCGACAGATAAAACAGGTCAAGACGTCCCATTCGAAAAAATCACTGTTTCAGGTCAAGTTGATAACACCAAAGCAGGCGTTTATCCAATCGTATACAGTTACGAAGGTAAAGAAGAAACAGCCCATGTGACCGTCAAACCCGACCAATCTAAGTTAGAGGTCAAAGATTCAACGATTTATGTGGGTGATAAATGGGAACCAGAAGATAATTTCGTTTCAGCAACAGATAAAACAGGTCAAGACGTTCCTTTTGAAAAAATTGACGTTCAGGGAACAGTGAATGTCGATAAAATAGGCGATTATGAAATTGTCTATAAAAATGGCACAAAAGAAGCGAAAGCAATCGTTCATGTTCGTGATGACAGTCGCTTACAAGTCAAAGATTCAACGATTTATGTGGGTGATTCATGGAAACCAGAAGAGAACTTTGTTTCAGCGACAGATAAAACAGGTCAAGACGTTCCCTTCGAAAAAATCACTGTTTCAGGTCAAGTTGATACTAGCAAAGCAGGCGTTTATCCAATCGTATACAGTTACGAAGGTAAAGAAGAAACAGCTAATGTGACTGTCAAACCCGACCAATCTAAGTTAGAGGTTAAAGATACAACGATTTATGTTGGTGATTCTTGGAAACCAGAAGATAATTTCGTTTCAGCGACAGATCGTGATGGTCATGCTATATCCTTTGATAAGGTTCAAGTAAAAGGGGAAGTTGATACAAAGAAAACAGGAGAGTACCAGATTTCCTATACCACTGAGCCAGTTAATGAAACCAAACCAGCTGTGCAGTCACGACTTTTCTCAATATTTTCAAACGAAACACCTCGTCAATTAACGACAGTAGCAACTGTTCATGTGATTGATCGTAATCCTACACCACTACCAGATAAAAATGAGAACAACCAGACTAGTTCCTCACCGAATCAAACCACGATAAAAAGTAGTCAGTATGTCACACATATTGTGAAACCTGACAAGCAAGGACGTTATCCAAAAACGGGAGAACAAACTAATGGTCTATATCGTGTGCTAGGACTTGTTGTGTTACTTATTGTGATTATTAGTGGTATAGTCATCAAGAAGAAACGAAAATAATTAAATGAGCGTGGGGCAAAAGTTTAAAGTAACTTTTGTTCCACGCTTAAAAGATGAATAAGTGCATGAATGAGGGTAGCTGTTTCCTTGGAAAATAGGAAGTTTTACAAGTGACTTTTATTTTAAGAACACCTATTAGCAGGTTTTTCTGTTAAGATAGTTATTTTTATGAAATAGTTTGGAGGAATAATAAACGAGATGAACCAGCGAACTATTTATTATGGTAGTATCGGCACAGCCTTATTTCTTTCTTCAGGAATGTTGATTGCTTCAGTGAATAGCTATGCAAACGAAGCGACAACACCAGGCAAATACACCGTGACTTATGAAGTGGATGGCAAAATTGAAACAGCAACCATTACGGTCAAAGAAAATCAAACGGAACTTAAATTAAAAGACACGTTTTTAGGAGTTAATCAAGCATGGTCACCCTTAGACAATGTCGTTTTTCTAAAAGATAAAGAGGGTCGCCCTTTAAATTTAGAAAATGTAATTATAGAAAATAATGTAAATACTCAAAAAGTAGGACTTTATTTTGTAACCTTCCGTTACGAGTCATACCTTTCTATTGCGAAGGTGTATGTCAACCCTACTAATTTTGCTGCAGAGGGGAATATGCTTGCAGAGCTTCCTTATAGTCAAGCAATGATTGGCCCAGAAAGACCAATTATTGCCTCGAGACAGGACAAGGAGCAACAAACAAAACAGGAGAAAAAGAAAAATAAAATTGAACAGGAACGAGTAAATAAAAAAGTGCTGTTAAATGATGAGTTGTTGAAAAAAATAGATACGATAGCCCCAGTGGAAATTACTGGAGGAGCGGCAAGTGGGTCCTCTCAATTTGGCACCACTTTAAGCTTCCTGTCAGGCTCACTTTTGTATGGAACAAGGAGAGTTTAAATGGAATTCTTGTTATTAGATGATCGGGAAAATTTAAAATTAGCGATTATTAGAAAGTTAGAGCAACAATATTCATTTTCTGAACGAAAAGATCGTTTATGTAAGCAATTAGCTATTTCTCCTTATTTGCTAGAACGGAACATAACAGAAATCAATGCAGATTTGCAACGCTTTGGTCTGATTAATGAGATGGAAATCAGTGAAAAAAATAATGAAATTTTGTTATCTCAAAGCCTTCGTATTTCTTCAAGTATTATTGAAGAATATTATTTAAAAGACTCGTTAGAATTTAATCTATTAAAAACGATTTTCTTTCATCAGTTTACCTCAATCAAAAAATATGGCGAAAAGCACGGGATGAGTCGAACGGTTGTATACAAAATTGTTGACCATATCCGGAAAGAATTAGGTCAATACGGTATTAAGTTATCCAAAAATTTACAACTTAGCGGCAATGAAATGGCGATTAGACAATATTTTACTATGCTCTATTACCGAATTTACAAAGATTCTGAAGAATTATATAATCAAACAGATCTTCGCGCAGTGAACCAATTATTGGCTCAATTGAAAGGCTCTTATGAAAATATCACTAATTTTCATTTATTTAAACATTATGTATTGGTGGCGTTAGAACGAACGCAGAGAAAAGCTAATTATTTTTTATCCCAAGAAGAAAATCCATTCGCTTTTGATGAAGAAAGTTCGATTTATCAAGAAATTCAAAGTTGGATCAACGAAGTGATGAAGGCGACTCATGCAGAGAAAAACGCAGAAATTCAAGGAATTATCGGCAATTTATCGGTCTATCAAAGTGAACTTATTTCGGAACATTTGCTGAGTTCTCACAATGAGGCAATTACGGCTACGAAAACATTATTCTTTTCTTATATGCCGTTTACAATTTTGGACGAAGAATTTTATCAAGAAATTGTTCCGATTATTTATCAACATCGTTTTATTACGCCGTTCATCGATATCACCTTACGAATTATGGATTTAGAATTTTTTCAGGAACGCTACCCAATTGTTTTTAATAGCTGTCGTCAGTTTTTATTTGCGTTGGATTGCTCGGCGTTTGAGTTTAGTAAGCTTTCTTTATTTTTTGATTTGCTATTAGTGTTATCCCGTCTTTATGACCAAAGGAATGAAAAAAGCACGATCAATCTTTATGTGAATTTTACGCAAGGAGAAAAATATACTCAGTTTATCAAAGAACAAATCAAAATATTCGAATCTTTCAGCATTCACTTTCATTCAGCGATTCGACCAGATACTGATTTAGTAGTTTCGGATTATTTACCAAAAACGTTATTTTCAGTAAAATGTTTAATTTGGTTAGCGCCCCCGCGAGCCAGTGACTGGCAAAATTTTGGCAACGAAATTGTCCGAATTAATAAAGAGCTACAACAAACGAAACAAAGAAAAAGCGAATAAAAACAGTCGCAACGTGTTTTAGTTGCGACTGTTTTTTGTTACTGAATGATTATAGTAAACTTTCTCATTATCACTGATGTAAAAAATTTTAAATAAAAGCCAAATAGGATTGAAGAAAAAGAAAAAATTGCTAGTGAAGGACCAATTCTCTAAAGTTTTTCTCAAATATAGTAGAATTCCTTTCTTTTCTTCTGTGAGAAAGATATAATAAAAAACGTATGAACAAAGGAAAAGGGATGACGAATGAATAGAAAAGAGAAAACAAATTTAGATAGTCGAATTGATTACGGCGTGATATTACCAGTTTTTCTTTTATCACTAATTGGTATGCTATCGCTTTACGTAGCGCTTTACAATGATCCAAGCAAACCTAAAATTGGTAGCTTGTTAATGAAACAAGGACTGTGGTATTTAGTCGGAGGATTAAGTATTGTCATTATTATGCATTTTAGCTCAAAATTACTCTGGCGGTTAACGCCCGTTTTTTATGCACTTGGATTAGTATTAATGGGGTTACTACTGAAATTCTATGACCCCGTGCTAGCAGAGCAAACAGGTTCTAAAAACTGGATTCGCTTTGGTGGCACCACATTCCAACCATCGGAATTGATGAAGATTGCGTTTATTTTGATGTTGGCCTATATAGTGACCATGCATAATGCTAAATATGTGGACCGAACACTCAAAAGCGACTTTTGGCTAATCGCTAAAATGCTATTAGTCGCGATTCCGGTAATTGTTTTAGTCCTTTTACAAAAAGACTTCGGGACGATGTTAGTTTTCTTAGCCATTTTTGGGGGAGTTTTCTTAATGTCTGGCATTACTTGGAAAATTATTGTGCCCGCCTTTATCATAGCTGCTCTAGTCGGGGCTGGAACCATCTACTTGGTAACAACAGAAACAGGAAGAGACTTATTGTCTAAAATTGGCATTAAAGCTTATCAATTTGATCGGATTGATTTATGGCTAAATCCTTTCCATACAGATCCAGATCGCTCATTCCAACCAGCGCTAGCATTAACAGCAATTGGTTCTGGGGGCCTTTTCGGAAAAGGCTTTAACGTGAGTGATGTGTATGTCCCTGTTCGTGAGTCAGATATGATTTTTACAGTTGTTGGTGAAAACTTTGGCTTTATTGGTGGCTGTTTCATTATTTTGTTGTATTTTATTTTGATCTACCGCATGATTCGCGTTTGTTTTGATACAAATAATGAATTCTATGCCTACATTGCCACAGGAATTATCATGATGATTTTGTTCCATGTTTTTGAAAACATTGGAGCGAATATTGGTTTACTACCATTAACTGGGATTCCATTACCGTTTATTAGTCAAGGTGGTTCTTCCATTTTAGGTAACATGATTGGGGTGGGCTTAATTATGTCCATGCGTTACCAACAAGAAACGGTTCGTACCAGAAGTGGTCGTTAAAGAAAGAAGAAAGAAGGGGTAGAAATGTACACACTTTATGAATATCCTAAATGCTCAACTTGTAAAAAAGCGAAAGCGTGGTTAGATCAACAAGGCGTTAAATACCAAGCAATTGATATTAAAGCAACACCGCCTAGTAGTGAACAACTAGCAAAATGGATGAAAGAAACCGGCTTGCCTGTTCGTCGTTTTTTTAACACAAGTGGGGTTTTATATAGAGAACAAGGTTTAAAAGATCTTGTTGACAGTTTTTCTATTGAAGAAGCAAGTCAGCGTTTAGCTGCGGATGGCATGTTGATTAAGCGTCCAATTCTCTTAAAAGACAATACATTTCTAACGAATGGTTTTAAAGAAGCAGATTACGAAGGAGTGCTTGGAAAATGAGTGAAATGAAACAAATCGATCAATTATGGATCTTACCAACAGAAGCAGGTTATAAAATTGGTTTAACCGCCGAAGCCCAAGAGGATTTAGGGAAGATTACTTTTGCGACATTTCCCAAAGTCGGACAAACATTAGCTAAAGGTGACTCTTTAATTGAATTAGAAGCAGAAAAAGCAGTCAGTGAATTCAGTAGTCCATTATCTGGTAAGGTAGTCGCGATTAATGAAGCGGCTGATCAAGAGCCAAGTGCGTTAGATGAAGAAAATGCCTGGATTGCTGTTTTAGCAGATGTTGAACCAACAGAATTTGAAAATCTTTAGTCTTACGTTGACAAGGCCAATGTTTATTGCTATAATTTTCTCAATCTAATCAAAAGAAAGCTTTGAAAAGAAGAGTACATGTTAAGGACGTTTGAAGAGAGCCCTGTTTGCTGAGAATGGGTAACAGATTTAAGATGGAAGATGGTCTTTGAGCAGAGTAAGTGAGCGAAGCAGTGAACTTACTACGGGGCGCCCGTTACAGCCAACGGTATGCGAAGAATCAAGTACCGTATGAGGTTATTATTGAGAAATAATAGCGAATTAAGGTGGTATCACGAAATGACAAACTTTCGTCCTTTTTGCTGTAATAGCAAAAGGATGGAAGTTTTTTGTTTTTATTAAGCAAATTCGTTTCATAAAAAGTGCGAAACCTTCAAAATAAGAAAGTAGAACAGAAAGAAGAGGAGAACAAAATGGCATTAATTGAATTACGTCATGTAAAAAAAGAGTTTTCCGGTAAAGCGGGTAAAGTCACGGCTTTAAAAGATATTGATTTAACGGTTGAATCAGGTGATATTTATGGCATTATTGGCTATTCAGGTGCAGGAAAAAGTACGTTGGTTCGCCTATTGAATGGACTTGAAACACCTACAGAAGGTGAAGTAGAAATTCAAGGACAAGATATTGCATTGTTGCCAAATAAAGAACTACGAAACTTCCGTAAAAAAATTGGGATGATCTTTCAACATTTTAATTTATTATGGTCACGGACGGTCCTAGAAAATATCATGCTCCCATTGGAAATTGCTGGCGTTCCAAAACAAAATCGGAAAAGCCGCGCAGAAGAGTTAATCAAGTTGGTTGGTTTAGAAGGACGGGAAACCGCCTACCCAAGTCAACTCTCTGGTGGGCAAAAGCAACGAGTGGGGATTGCCCGTGCCTTAGCTAACAATCCTGACATTTTGCTTTGTGATGAAGCAACGAGTGCTTTGGATCCGCAGACAACTGATGAGGTGCTAGAATTACTACTAAAAATCAACCAAGAATTAAATTTAACGGTTGTATTAATTACCCATGAAATGCACGTGATTCGTAAAATTTGTAATCGCGTAGCCGTGATGGAATATGGTGAAATTGTTGAAGAAGGTAAAGTAATCGATATTTTCAAAAAGCCTCAAACAGAAATTGCGAAACGCTTTATCCAACAAGAAGCGGATAAAAACATTGAAGAAACGGAACTGGTTGTTGAAGAAATGTTGGAACAATATCCGAATGGAAAAATTGTTCGCCTACTTTTCCACGGCGAACAAGCGAAATTGCCAATTATCTCGCATATTGTCCGAGAATATCAAGTAGAAGTCAGTATTATTCAAGGGAACATTCAGCAAACAAAGCAGGGTGCAGTGGGTTCTCTTTATATTCAATTATTAGGCGAAGAGCAAAATATTCTAGCAGCCATTGAAGGATTACGTAAACTTCGTGTAGAAACAGAGGTGATTGGAAATGAATAATCGTGGCTTAGCAAGTTTCTTTGATTTTTCGCAAATTGATATAAGTAAACTACAAGAAAAAACGATTGAAACACTTTATATGACAGGGATTTCAATCATAGTGGTCGCCATTTTAGGGCTGATTTTAGGACTACTACTTTTTGAAACGTCAGGCAGAAAAGGGATTTTGAGCCGATTACTGTATTGGCTAGTGGCCATTTTTGTAAATATTTTCCGTTCGATTCCGTTTATTATCTTAATCGTTCTGTTAATTCCTTTTACAAAAATTATTTTAGGGAGTATGTCTGGTGTCAAAGGCTCCTTACCAGCATTGATTATTTCCGCAGCACCTTTTTATGCTCGCATGGTCGAAATTGCTTTTCGTGAAGTCGATAAAGGCGTGATTGAAGCAGCCAAAGCAATGGGGGCCAATCGTTTCCAAATAATTTGGAAAGTTCTATTACCAGAAAGTCTGCCAGCGCTTGTTTCTGGCTTAACCGTTACAACCATTTCTTTAGTGGGCTATACTGCAATGGCAGCTGCTATTGGAGCGGGCGGTTTAGGAAGTTTGGCGTATCAAGATGGCTTCCAACGTGGTCAAAATACAGTTACCTTAGTAGCAACGATTTGTATCTTAATTATTGTCTTTGCGATTCAATGGCTTGGGGATACAGTCGCTAAAAAAATAGATAAACGATAAATGGAGGGAATAAGATGAAAAAACGTACATTATGGTCAGTAATTACTGTAGCAGTAGCTGTCTTAGTTTTAGGGGCTTGCGGCAATAAAAAGAGTGATGACTCGGTCTTGAAAGTTGGGGCTTCGCCAGTTCCACATGCAGAGATTTTAGAACATGTAAAACCTTTATTAGAAAAAGAAGGCGTAAAATTAGAAGTGACGACTTATACAGATTACGTGCTACCTAACAAGGCGTTGGAAAGTGGCGATATCGATGCCAACTATTTCCAACATGTGCCGTTCTTTAATGAAGCGGTTAAAGAAAATGATTATGACTTTGTGAATGCAGGTGCGATTCATTTAGAACCAGTTGGGCTTTACTCGAAAAAATACAAATCGTTACAAGAAATTCCTGATGGTTCAACGATTTACGTTAGCTCTTCCGTTTCAGATTGGCCACGTGTTTTAACGATTTTAGAAGATGCTGGTTTAATCACGCTGAAAGAAGGGGTAGACCGGACAACTGCTACTTTCGATGATATTGATAAAAATACTAAAAAGTTGAAATTCAATCATGAAAGTGATCCAGCAATCATGACCACTCTTTATGACAATGAAGAAGGGGCTGCGGTTTTAATTAACTCAAACTTTGCCGTGGATCAAGGATTAAATCCGAAAAAAGATGCGATTGCCTTAGAAAAAGAAAGTTCACCTTATGCCAATATTATTGCGGTTCGTAAAGAAGACGAAAACAACGAAAATGTAAAAAAATTAGTCAAAGTGTTACGTAGCAAAGAAGTCCAAGATTGGATTACGAAAAAATGGAACGGTGCCATTGTTCCAGTCAATGAATAAAGAGAAAAAGACAATAGAATAAAAACTTGAGGTCGGGACAGGCGTGTTAAGCTTCAAGAAATAAGAAGAAAGTTCTGAAAGATGCTTTTTGTCTCTCAAGGACGTTCAGCTTATTTCCGAAGAAGCTGCTCCTGTCCCGTTGTTTATTTAAAATTTTAGAGCTAGGCAGATACATCATGTTGATTTACTTGCCAAGTCTAAGTTTTTTTCTTTTAAAAAAGGACCATAAATGATAAAGTTACAAGGAATTTCTTAATTATCAGGAAAATTCAGGGACTATGCATAGGCATTTGCATTAGTTATTGTTATAATAATTAAGATAGATTTTTTGGAATGGAGGGAAAAAGATGTTACGTTTTTTTCCGCAAAAAAATAAATATGTAGAAGAAGCAAGCCAATACGCCTTTGATAAAGAAGGCCAAATTCCGCAGCACATTGCCATTATTATGGACGGAAATGGCCGGTGGGCACAGAATCGAAGACTGCCGAGAATTGCTGGACATAAAGAAGGCATGGATACGGTTAAAAAAATAACGAAGCATGCTAGTCATTTAGGCGTTAAAGTTTTAACACTTTATGCATTTTCAACGGAAAATTGGAAGAGACCAACAGATGAAGTCAATTTCTTAATGCAACTGCCTGTTGATTTTTTTGATACATTCGTGCCTGAATTAATTAAGGAAAATGTTAAAGTCAATGTAATGGGCTACCAAGAGTTTCTACCAAGCCATACGCAAGATGCTGTTAAGCGGGCCATTGAGCAAACCAAGGACAATACGGGCATGGTTTTGAACTTTGCTTTGAATTATGGGGCGCGTGCGGAGCTACTAACTGCCATGAAACAGATTGCTGCAGAGGTTTCAGAAAAAGCATATACGGCAGATGAGATTACAGAAGAAACGATCGCAGATCACTTAATGACTGGCTTTTTACCCACGGAACTTCGCGATCCAGAATTGTTGATTCGAACAAGTGGGGAAGAGAGAATTAGTAATTTCTTGCTATGGCAAATTGCTTATAGCGAGTTGTTTTTTACAAAAGCATTATGGCCTGATTTTTCAGGGGACACTTTAGAAACCGCGATTGCTTCTTTCCAAAATCGTAATCGTCGTTTTGGAGGTCTAAAAGAAACTACAGAAACAGAAGGGAGCGATCCGCAGTGAGACAACGTGTCATCACAGCTATCGTCGCATTAATCATCTTTATTCCAATTATCTGGTATGGTGGTTTTGCAATTGAGATTGCCGCTGTTGCTTTGGCAGTAGTCGGCGTGTACGAGTTATTCCGTATGAAAGGATTAACGTTATTAAGTTTTGAAGGTGTTTTATCAGCATTAGGGGCCGTTTTTTTAGTTATCCCAACAATTAAGTGGTTAAACTTTTTGCCGGAAATGCAAACAAATTTCATTTTATTTTATGTCACTGTAATGTTGTTGTTAGGTGCTTCGGTGATTTCTAAAAATACATATACGATTGAAGAAGCTGGCTTTCCAGTTATTGTCAGTTTATATGTAGGGATGGGGTTCCAGAACTTTATTAGTGCCCGTTCCGCAGGTTTTGAAGTCTTGTTATTTGCTTTATTCATTGTCTGGGCAACGGATATTGGTGCATATCTATTTGGACGACGATTTGGTCGTCATAAATTGATGCCAGATGTTTCACCCAACAAGACAATAGAAGGTGCACTTGGTGGTATTTTATCAGCCGTGGTTGTAGCAGCGTTGTTTTTAGTTTTCACAGCTAATAAAGGGCTATTTCCTTATCCAATGCCGGTGATGCTTGTATTGACGGTTCTATTTTCTATAGTAGGGCAATTCGGTGATTTGGTTGAATCTTCTATCAAACGTCATTATGGCGTGAAAGACTCTGGTAACATCTTGCCAGGACATGGTGGTATTTTAGATCGTTTTGATAGTTTATTATTTGTTTTCCCAATTATGCACTTATGTGGATTATTTTAAATTGATTAACAAAATTTAAAAAAGTATCGTCAAATAAGTAAAAATCCAGAAGAGTCTCTCTTCTGGATTTTTACTGTTTATTGAGATAATGCGTGAAACACTGACAGGGTATGTTTGAGATAAGTTTAACTTTAAACATACGGTGGTTTTACTCTTTAATTGACAATAGCCTTCTCTTTAAAGAGAAGGCTATCTAACGAATCAATATTATTATTTTAAAGTTGGATCAGACTATTTCTAGTATTCAAGTATTTTTCATTTAAGCGATGTATTCCCTACCTCTAATACATCCTTGTGTCTCTCTAGACACGCCAGTTTTGAATAAAATCATCAAAACAATTGAATGGTTCGTTTAAAAATATTTTTCGTGTTCTAATTATTATAACATAAAACTCGTCAACTGACCACTAGCTGACGAGTTCATAATTTTTCCAGATAAATAGACAGCCGTTTTCCGCCGACTGTCTAAGATTAAGATAGATTTGTAAAGAAGTGAATAAATGCTTCCTACTATCTCTTTATAACATGAGGAAAAGAAAACTGCAAAAGATAGCTGTGTTTTTTGAAAAAAAGATCAGCTGGTTTCCGCCAGCTGATCATCCGTTGAAAAGAGATATAAAGAAGTGAATAAAGCTTGCTTTACCTCTATTTTATACCATGTTTTGATTCAAATAACTATTCAGTATTAGTTATACTTAAATAATAAATATGTATACGGATGTATTGTTTTGAGGTATAGTCATAAAGAAAAGAGGGAACGTTTATGAAAAAATTTTGTTTAAGTTATAGCTCTGGTAAAGACTGTTTATTGGCGATGGATCGATTGGTACAAGCAGGAAATCAGCCAGTAGCGTTAGTGACAACATTAAGTGATGAAATTAATCGTTCTTGGTTTCACGGGATACCAATCTCCGTCTTAGAAGCAGCAGCCGAAGCGTTAGATTTACCACTTGTTATCTCACATAACAATGAAACAAATTACACAGAAAAAGTGGTTGAGGCACTGCAGGAAACCAAAAAATTAGGTGCAGAAACGGTTTGTTTTGGCGATATAGATATTGAACAAAATGGTGCTTGGGATCGCCAAGTTGCATTAAGTGCTGGGCTTGAGCCACAATTACCTCTTTGGCAGGAGAATCGCGAAGCACTTGTCAAAGAATTCTTGGCAAAAGGATACACAGCAATTATCAAAACGGTCAGCAAAGAGGCAAGTATTCCAATAAAATTTTTAGGAGAACCGTTAGATGAAACATTTATCACGTACCTTAAAGAGCATCAATTAGATATTTGCGGAGAAAACGGGGAGTACCACACGTTGGTAATTGACGGCCCGCTATTTAAAAAGAGGCTCCATTATTATACTTCAGGAATTTATGAAAGTCCTTATGCTTATTCCTTGATTATTGATGCTTAAATGAAAGTAAAAGGACACAAGCTGCCACTTTTTCTAGGGATATGCTATAATTGACTTAAGAAAAGTAGAGAAAGTGAGTGGTTAATTATGGAAGAAACTGTCTTTTTTAATTTAGGAAATGCCCTTGCTTCAAAAAGAGATCAAAAAGAATTAATTAAAGAAGCCCAAATTGCGAAAGATACTCGAAAGATTCCAGGAAAACTGATTATCGTTGAAGATGAAGAAAATGGTACCCATATTTTATTTGAATTAGCTGATCAAACAGAACCATCTGCTGAAACAAAAGAATTCAAAGTGAAAAAAGTGATTGATTAATAAAAAAGCAACGAATTTTTCTAAATTCGTTGCTTTTTTATATTTTTTTACACAAATGATACAAAAAGAATATCAAAATCAAATAAATGATTAGTATACTTGAAGAAACAAATAGGAAGCAAAGCAAACGTTTTGAGGTGTTCTTTCATGGAAAATCGAGGAATTTTATTTGATAAAGATGGTACGTGTATTCGTTTTGACACTCTTTGGCAAGCAGGTTTGCAAGCTTGTTTTGAAACACTAAGTATGTTAGCCCCTCATCATTCAGCAGAAATAAAAAAGATATTAGCTATTCAGGAGCAACGTTTTTTGCAAAAACATTTACTTGATGAAGTCCTTTATCAGGAACTTTATCAAGAATTGGCGCAATTTGAGGAATTAGTCGAACAGGGAATCAGCAGTCGATGGCTAGAGCAATTTTTTTATGATTATTTACGAAAAAATCTGAAAAAGATTGAACCAATTGGTGATTTAAAACAGTTATTTCTTGAGCTGAAACGGAAGAACTATAAAATTGGATTAGCAACTTCAGATACTTTGCCAGCGACTATGTTGATTATGGAATATCTTGGTTTAACAGAAATGTTTGATTTTATTGCGACAGGAGATCGTTACTTACCGAAACCAGATGCGGACATGCTCCAAGCCTTTTGTCAGTCATGTCAATTGAAGGCGACAGAAGTAATTATGGTAGGTGATTCGCTCGTGGATGTTTTCATGGGAACGTGTCATGGCAAAGCAGGAATTGGTGTTTTAACCGGCAACTGCCAGTCAACTGATTTTGAAAAGTTTGAAGTAGCTTATTTTCGTGATATCCATGAAATACCTTATCAAGAATTATGGGAAAATACTAAGAAGAAAAAAATCCTGAAAAGATGACGAGTCTTTTCAGGATTTTTTTATTAATCTAATTGAAGCAATTGCCGTTTCTTTTGTTGAAATTCTTCTTCTGTTAGAACTCCTTCATCAACTAACATTTTTAAATTTCTTAACTCAGCCATTACGTCTTCAATAGTGCTAGATGAGTTTTTTTGTGAATCAGATAGTTTTGGTTCAATCGGTTGGTTTTTATCACTCTTTATAGGAGTTGGTATTTCTTTTTCTTTTATTCGACGAACAATAGTGTCTAATGATGAAAGGGCTCGTTCGGCGTTGAAACGGGCTCTATCGATCGCTAATTGACGATCAAATTCAGTGGTTTGCTCACTAAGTGTCTTTAAAAAGGAAATAGTGATGGTTGGGCGTTGCAAATCATCTAGATTAATCAAAATATAGACACTACTGACGCGATCATAAGGTACGTTTTCTTCGGTGAAATGGGTATTTTTTTCTCTAAAATTTTGTAATCAGCGATAATGCTTACTGGCAAAATTTTTGATGAACCAACCAGTCGAAATTTTTTTTCAGGTTCATCGAATTCAATCGAGCCAGCAATAGTTGTTGTAGGATTGAATAGCCGGTTGTCTTCTTGGACATTTCTTAAATCCGTCAATGTCCAAGTTTGGGTATATCCTTGTCCCTGGACACCGAGTTGACCTGCACATTTCTTACAGATTTGGTAATTATCTGAAGTTAAATATTTTCCTTTATTATCCTGACAAAGAGCACATAGATTTCCATAAACTTCAGCATTTTTTTCATTTGCTTTTGCGATTTCAGACTGCTTGTTTATTAACTCTTGTATTTGTTGTAAATCAGCTAAACTTTTTTTATCAACGGACCAAGTGGATACTTTAAGTTTTTTTAAACAGCTTTTTCCTACGCGATAAAAATCACTCGTAAAGTACTTGCCAGTTTCCTCTTCGCAAAGATAACATAAATTTCCCTTTGCTTGCATTGCTTGATCTTTTTTTATAATTTCTTCTTGACGTTTTATAATACTTTCCATTGTTCGATCTTTAATTTCTTTTGGTTTTAACTCTAAATGTTCTGCACAATGTTTACAGATACCGTGATTATCAAAGGTGATGATTTTACCAGGATTTAGATCACACAGTTCGCACATACTTTTCATGGGATGACTCCTTTTTGTTAAGATAAATTAATTTTACCATTCAACTCTATGAAGAACAAACCAAAAAAGCAAGTAGAACTAAGTGCCTACTTGCTTACAGACTATTTAATTGTAATTTCTTCAACAGCGATAGGATCTCCCATGCTGAACATACTGTCTCTGAAAGTAAAAGTTACAGGTTTTGTTTCATCAGCAAATTCATAAGGGTATGCTGCTTGGACAGTTGCGCCAGGATTAACTTTTTTATTTAACATGTCAATTCTATCTTTAATCGGAGAATCATTAACAATTCCATAAGTTAAATCTTCTGTTGTATCGCCGGTATTTTGTGATACGCTAACAAAACTAGAGTATAACATTTGTACATCTTGTGCTTCCTTAGTGTTATTAGTCAAATCAAATAGTACATAAAAGATTGGTTTACCATCGAAACTTGTACCTTTTTGGAATTCGGTGATTTTTAATACACCATCAGGAACAGTCAATGTTCGATCTTTATAAGTCCCTTTATCTTCTTTAGCTTTTGTTTCAGTTGTTGCGGTAGCAGTACTTGAGGTTTTTTTAGTTTTATTAGTGTTGTTTGTTCCAGAACCACATGCACCTAAAAACAGAGTACTAATTAAAACTAATCCTAACATAGAAAATTTTTTCATTTTCACTTTCCCTCCCATAGTTTAGTTAATGATTTGTAGCGCTTACTAAATAGTTGAAAACAATCCCCAATTAAATAACTTTGGACTACAAATCACTTAGTTTAAATGAAAATAAGTATACCGTCCTGTGTAAAAAATAACACACCACAGTATACTTATTTTATCATTATTTTTATGAAATGATTAAAAAAGATAAAAAATCTAAAAACTTCGACCGCCGCCACCGAATGTGCCGCCGCCAGTTGAGTGGGTGGTGCTACCACTACCGCCCATTCCGCCACTGCCGCCATTGTTTTTAGGAATACGACGCGTAGTGATGAAAGAGTTGGTTAACTGATCTGTGCGGGAGGTTAAGTTTAAAGTTGTTTTTTCCCTAAAGGGATATTGATAACTTGAAAATTTTAATTGGTATTTAGAAATATTGATGCCTAAGAAGACCAAGCTGAGTATTAGCGCAGCAGCAAAAGCAATTACCATTTCCAGAGGGGTAATGACTTTATAACGGGTGATTTTACCTGTTTCGCTATCCACACGATAGTGCCCCCCAGGAACCCCTTTATCAACAAATGTTTGAGTTTCCTGAACAAAGGTTTGAGCAGCCGCGAAATAATTTCCTTGACTCACCCCATCCATTACTTTATCTAAGGTATCATCAATTCGTGCACCCGTCATATAATCAATCATGTTTCCAGAAGTAGAGATGTAGACTTTCCGTAAGTCCATATCAATGAGAAAAAGAATCGCATTTTGGTCCTTGCCAACTTTATTTAAAAGATAATAATCTGCATATTCTTGTTCATCGCCATAGGTATTATTATTTGTGGTCACAATAAAGACAGAGGCTTTTGTTTTTTCTTCTAAAGGTTGTATCTCTTGTTTTAGTTGGTTGATTTGATCAGGTGTCAGTAATTGTGCGTCATCATCAATTGAATTTTCAGCCGCCGAAACGGGTAGGGCAAGGCCAAAGGTAAGAAGTATTAGGAAAAAAATAGGTAAAAGTCGTTTTTTCATAGGAAATAACCTCCTAATAAAAAGAGTGCTAAGAGTCCAGCGAAAATGCCTAACGTTGCTAGTCCTAAACGGGTGTAACTAATTGGAAGCACACCGCTTACTTTACCTGTTTGTCCATTCATGGCATAATAATAAACTTTTTTTGATTGTTCCTGACTGCGATAGGTGACTAACCAAATTGGCAAAAGCATATAGTGATTATTTTCTTGGTTTAGAGAAATATCCGTGCGAACATTTGTCAACGTAGTATAACCAGAAGCAGAGTCCCGTAACAATGATTCCGAATAATCTTGTAATTCTTGTTGGACGTGTTTTTTGATTGCTTCATATTCAATATCGCGTTTTTCTGCTTGGAAACCTGCTAGGTATTGGCTTTTGAAAGGCACCGCTTGATCAATTAAAAATGGTTGAACGCCTTCCACCATTTTTTGTTGGACGTTTTTTGACAGGGCATTTTTAACTAATTCTTTAAACGATAATTTTCCTGAACGTCCCACATTGAAACGTTTTGTTTCGGTGTATTCAATATCACCTACGCGCCAAATGCGAATACTTGTGCCAGTAGCTTGCAGTTGTCCGTCGACTTCTGCATCAACGACCCAATAGGGGAAGTAAACCCCAGTTAATTTATCGATTTGATTTTTGCTGAAAAAATCTCGGGGAATGAACCATTTTTTCTTGGTCCAAGCGAGAAATTTTTCAATCGCTTCATCTTTTTCAATTGTAAAGGGTAAGACGTTTTCTGGTAAAAATTCGCCACTTAATCGACCAGCCAAGACAACTGGATTATGGCAATAATAACAGTATGTGGCAGCCGTTGTTGCATCGGTGACAATTTGAGCGCCACAGCTTGGACAATTAAAAATTTCCATTGTGCCTGCATCTGCAGCTGCTTCATTCTCAGTGGTCTCTGTTTGTTGCGTAGCGGAGGCTTCTTCTTCCGCCGTGAAAGTCAAATTTTCCTCGGCAGTCGTTGTTGAGGGATTCTCTAAATGCGCCTCATGTTGCTGTTGCTCATAACGAGTCACCTCTTCTTCCGTGTAAATATTTAAACAATATTCACAATGAAATTTTTGATCTTTGGGATTAAATAAGAGCGGGCCGCCACAGTTGGGGCAT
The DNA here is from genome assembly GCF_050555765.1 of Enterococcus sp. MSG3299. Lineage (NCBI taxonomy): Bacteria > Bacillati > Bacillota > Bacilli > Lactobacillales > Enterococcaceae > Enterococcus > Enterococcus sp. MSG3299. The sequence goes on along the minus strand of NZ_CP187869.1, from coordinate 1,988,057 downwards.
TTATGGGTAAATGTTGTTTCCATTGCAACCGTCCTTTCTAATAGAGTGAGTAAATAACAGGAATCTGATTCAAAGAAAAAGGGTAGACTTGTGCCTGACCCTTTTCTTTAATTGTTCACTACTTGCTTATAAAGGAACCCCTTGGAATGGTTTACCACAATGTGGACAGAACTTAGGAATACCATTGCTTAAGTCAACAATTTCGCTACATTCACTACATTTCATTTCTAATTTTGGTTTCTCGTTTGTTGGTTTTGGTGTACCACAGTTTGAACAAAACTTCCCAGTGTTTTCAGTCCCACATTGTGGGCAAGTCCAAGTGTCTGTAGCCCCTTGTGCGTTTTGCTGGTTTTGTTTTTCTTGCATTTGTTGTTGGTTTGTTTGAGACGCTTGCGCAAAGTAGTTGCCATTCGCATTCATGCCCATACCAACACCCATAAAGCCGCTCATAGCGCCACCTTCATTTTTACCAGCAGCCTCCATACCACGAGCCAAGGAACCTTGAACATAGCCTTCGCGAACACCTGGATCGCTGAGCATAGCACCTTCATTTCGCATGTTGATTAATTTAGTTGAATCATCTGTATAAGAAATGCTCGCAACTGCTACAGAAACAATTTCCATGCCACGATTGGTGCGCCAATCCTCGTCAAGCGCAGTTTGCATATATTTACTTAATTCAACACTTTTTGAGGGAACGTAAGAAATACGTTGCCCATCAGCAGACATTTGATTGATTGCTGCTTGCAATGCTGTAATGAACTCTGCCAAATATTGTTCATTAATATCATTAATATCTACTTGCGTTTGATTTTTAGGAATCGCATTAGTATAAAATAGTAAAGGATCTGTAATTTTAATTGAGTAATTTCCGTGTGCACGTAAGAAAAGTTCGGCATTATAAAAATTATCAAAATAGTTTAATGGCGCAGGTGTTCCAAATTTAATGCCTTTAATTTCTTGCAAGTTAATATAAAAAACTTGTTGTTTTTGTGGAGTTACGCCACCAAATTTGAAACGACTGAAGGTCTCTGCAATCGCATCTTTTAAAGAACCGTTAAACATTGAAGGCGCAGAATCATTTTTGACTGTATAATAGCCTTCTTCAGCAGTGTAATCGATGATTTTGCCCCCATCGACAAGAAGCATCATCATGTTGGGATAGACATGTACAACAGAACCATCTGTTAAAACATCGTCCGTTCCTTTACGATTAGAACCACGTTTATCATCTTTACGCACAAAAACACCTTTTGTCATGACGGTTGTGTCCCCCATATTATCAGGTTCAATAACCTCTAGCCATTGATCGGCCAAGCCACCGCCAACTGAACTTGTTGCTGCTTTAATAAGTCCCATGTTCATTCCTCCTAATAAAAAACTAATTGTTACAGCTAGTATACCACACAATGAATGCAGAGAAATCCAACGAAAGCCTGATGAAATGGAAAAAATTGATCAAACTTTATTAAGAAATTAAAAAAAGTATAGGTGAAACACAAGCATTTTAAAAAAAGTTACGTATAATAGAAGAAAAGACATATTATATAGTTAGGGGATTATTGAATGGAACGAAGCAATCGTAATAAAAAATCTTCAAAAAAACCACTTATTCTTGGTGTTTCTGCCTTGGTTCTAATCGCTGCTGCCGGTGGCGGGTATTATGCTTATAGTCAATGGCAAGCCAAACAAGAATTAGCCGAAGCGAAGAAAACAGCTACTAAATTTTTAAACGTATTGTCAAAACAGGAATTTGATAAGTTACCGTCCGTTGTTCAAGAAGCTAGCTTAAAGAAAAATGGCTATGATACTAAATCTGTTGTTGAAAAATACCAAGCAATTTATTCAGGGATTCAAGCAGAAGGAGTCAAAGCTAGTGATGTCCAAGTCAAAAAGGCGAAAGACAATCAATACACATTTACCTATAAATTATCGATGAGCACTCCTTTAGGCGAAATGAAAGATTTGTCTTATCAATCAAGTATCGCCAAGAAAGGCGATACCTACCAAATCGCTTGGAAGCCGTCTTTAATTTTTCCAGATATGTCAGGAAATGATAAAATTTCGATTCAAGTAGATAATGCCAAACGTGGAGAAATTGTCGATCGTAATGGTAGTGGGCTAGCAATTAACAAAGTGTTTGATGAAGTGGGCGTAGTGCCTGGCAAACTCGGTTCTGGCGCAGAAAAAACAGCCAATATCAAAGCTTTTAGTGATAAGTTCGGCGTTTCTGTTGATGAAATCAATCAAAAGTTAAGCCAAGGGTGGGTCCAAGCAGACTCCTTTGTACCAATCACAGTCGCTTCTGAACCAGTGACAGAATTACCAACAGGGGCTGCGACAAAAGATACAGAGTCACGTTATTATCCGCTGGGGGAAGCAGCTGCGCAATTAATCGGGTATACGGGCACCATTACTGCAGAAGATATTGAAAAAAATCCAGAGTTAAGTAGTACGGGCGTAATTGGTAAAACTGGCTTAGAACGAGCGTTTGATAAAGAATTAAGAGGGCAAGATGGTGGCTCACTAGTTATTTTAGATGACAAAGAGAATGTCAAAAAAGCTTTACAAACCAAAGAGAAAAAAGATGGTCAAACGATTAAATTAACGATTGACAGCGGGGTACAACAACAAGCTTTTGCTATATTTGACAAACGTCCTGGTAGTGCGGTCATTACCGATCCTCAAAAAGGCGATTTATTAGCAACGGTTAGTTCACCTTCGTATGATCCTAATAAAATGGCCAATGGCATTTCTCAAAAAGAATATGATGCTTACAATAACAACAAAGATTTACCATTCACAGCACGTTTTGCGACAGGCTATGCACCAGGCTCTACCTTTAAAACAATTACCGGTGCCATTGGTTTAGATGCAGGGACATTGAAGCCAGATGAAGAGCTAGAAATTAATGGCTTGAAATGGCAAAAAGATAAATCTTGGGGCGGCTATTTTGCGACACGTGTAAAAGAAGCAAGTCCAGTCAATCTGCGTACCGCTTTAGTTAATTCAGATAATATTTATTTTGCCCAACAAACATTACGGATGGGAGAAGACAAATTTAGAGCGGGTCTTAATAAATTCATTTTCGGTGAGGAACTAGATTTACCAATTGCCATGACGCCCGCTCAAATTTCAAATGAAGATAAATTTAATTCTGAAATTCTTTTAGCAGATACGGGCTACGGTCAAGGCCAATTGTTAATTTCACCAATCCAGCAAGCTACCATGTATAGTGTTTTCCAAAATAATGGAACATTAGTCTATCCAAAATTAGTTTTAGACAAAGAAACGAAGAAAAAAGACAATGTAATCAGCGCCAACGCAGCGAATACAATTGCCACAGATCTTTTAGGTAGTGTGGAAGATCCTTCAGGTTATGTTTATAATATGTACAATCCGAACTTCTCATTGGCTGCTAAAACAGGAACAGCTGAAATAAAAGATAAACAAGATACAGATGGCAAAGAAAACAGTTTCCTTCTAACGTTAGATCGTAGTAACAATAAATTCTTAACAATGATTATGGTTGAAAATTCAGGAGAAAATGGTTCTGCAACAGATATCAGTAAACCATTAATTGATTACTTAGAAGCAACCATTAAATAAAAAGAGAAAATGAACGAAACGAGGTTTCTGTAAAAAGAAACCTCGTTTTCCCTTTTTAGAAAAAGGAAAGTGTGCTACAATGAAGCGACTAAATTGTAGAAGGAAAGGGATTCGTGTGCGAATTTTAGCAATAGATACATCTAACCAAACATTGAGTATTGCTGTGTGTGAAAATCAAAAAATTCTGGGAAGTTATACAGCAACGGTTAAAAGAAATCATAGCTTAACATTAATGCCGGCAATTGACTATTTGATGAGCCAATTGAACTTGGCGCCAACGGCAATTGATCGTTTTGTCGTAGCAGAAGGACCTGGATCATACACTGGCTTACGTTTAGGCGTGACGACTGCCAAAACATTGGCCTATACTTTAAAGAAAGAGCTAGTAGGCATTTCCAGTCTACAAACGTTAGCTGCCAATTGTGTTGGACAAACCGGTTTAATTGTGCCTCTTTTTGATGCGCGTCGTAAAAACGTCTATGCTGGTGCTTATCGGTTTGTCGATGGCGTGTGGCAAAATGAGTTACCGGACCAACATATTTTACTGCGGGAGTTATTAGAACAACTAAAAAATGAACCAAATCTTTTTTTTGTTGGTGAAGATGTTGAAAAATTCACTGAAGAAATAGCTCAAATCATTCCTCATGGGGAAATTTGTGATGTCCCGCAATGGCAAATTCCTAATGCCGCAGTTTTGGCTGCGTTAGGTAGTGTGGCTGAACCTGTTGAAAATGTTCATGGGTTCTTACCTGCGTATTTGAAAAAAGTAGAAGCGGAAGAAAATTGGTTGAAGACACACACGCCTAATGGAGAAAGCTATGTGGAAAAACTTTAATTTTGTGACAAAATACTTTACAAAAAGACGGCAACGGTATATAACTAAAACCATTGCAATGAACCAGCAAGAATTTCAATTGCGTGAAATCACCTACCAAGATATTAAGGATTTACTAGCAATTGAACGTGAAGTTTACGCTGGGGAACTTCCTTGGACGATGTCTGCTTTCATGGCAGAACTTGGCTCAAAAGCGCCGCATCTCTATTTGTTAGCGGCAATTAACGGGAAAACAGTTGGCTTTATTGGCTGTCGGATTCAAGGAACGGATGCACACATTACGAATGTCGCTGTTCACACAGCATACCAAGGCTTAGGTTTAGGTCGTTCTTTAATAGAAGAAACGCGAATTTTTGCCAAGAAAAATCGTTGTGAAACCTTATCGCTAGAAGTACGAATGAGTAATGTTAAAGCCCAACGTTTGTATCGAAAAATTGGCTTTGCCTCACAGACGGTGAAAAAAGGCTATTATGACGAAAATAATGAAGACGCACTAGAAATGATAATTGATTTAAAAGAAGAGTGAAGAAAAAATGTTAGTAACAAAAAAAGAAATATCTGTAGCAAATATTGGTGAAGAATTATGGCGTTTTAGTAATTCTTCTTATACAACTGGCTCCCCTTGGACAGAAACACAATTCGCGGAAGATTTTGCTCAGGAAAATAGCGAATATCTTTTTTTAGTTGAAAATGGCCAGTGGTTAGGTTATATTGCCTATCATTTTATTTTAGATGAAGCAGAAATTAGTCACGTTGTTGTGAATGGTCAGAAACAACACCAAGGAATTGGTTGTCAGTTAATGAAAGCTTTTAAAGAATATGTTAAAAGTCGTGACATTACACAAATTTTCTTAGAGGTCAGAGAATCGAATACATTAGCTCAAAAACTTTATGAGAAAACAGGATTTCGGAAAGTAGCTGTACGAAAAAATTATTATAAAGAACCGCAAGAAAATGCCTTTGTAATGTGTGCGAAATTAAGGAAGGAAGCCCAATGACAATTTTTACAAAAGAACGTAAATTATTATTAGCTGTGGAAAGTAGCTGTGATGAAACAAGTGTGGCTGTCATTGAAGATGGCGACAAAATTCTTTCCAATATCGTTGCTTCGCAAATTAAGAGCCATCAACGTTTTGGTGGAGTCGTTCCGGAAGTTGCGAGTCGTCATCATGTTGAACAAGTGACGATCTGTATTGAAGAAGCATTAACAGAAGCGAAAGTCACACCAGAAGAGCTTAGTGGTGTTGCTGTGACCTATGGGCCTGGGTTAGTCGGTGCTTTATTAATAGGGCTTTCTGCAGCAAAAGCATTTGCTTGGGCGCACCAATTACCACTTATTCCAGTCAATCATATGGCTGGGCACATTTATGCTGCCCGTTTTGTGGCACCGCTCGAATTTCCATTGATGGCCTTACTCGTTAGTGGAGGACATACGGAATTGGTCTACATGAAAGAAGATGGCTCTTTCGAAATTGTTGGTGAAACACGTGATGATGCAGCTGGTGAAGCGTATGATAAAGTCGGACGTGTATTAGGGTTGCCTTATCCTAGTGGCAAAGAGATTGATGCTTTGGCCCATGAAGGCACAGATACCTATCAATTTCCACGGGCGATGCTAAAAGAGGATAACTATGACTTTAGCTTTAGTGGTTTGAAAAGTGCGTTTATTAACACGGTTCATAATGCAGAGCAACGTGGTGAAGCACTGTCTACAAAGGATTTAGCCGCAAGTTTTCAGGCGAGTGTGGTAGAAGTATTAGTGACTAAAACCATTCGTGCTTGTCAAGAATATCCTGTTAAGCAATTGCTAATCGCTGGGGGCGTTGCTGCGAATCAAGGATTACGAGAAGCAATGAGACATGCAATCAGTGAACAATTACCAGAAGTGACATTACTTATTCCGCCATTAAAACTTTGTGGGGATAACGCGGCGATGATTGGCGCTGCCGCTTTTATCGAAGCTGAAAAGAATCACTTTGCTTCGTATAACTTAAATGCAGAACCTGGCGTTAGTTTTATGACAATTAGTGAAGAAGGCTAGCCAGCTAGACAAAAATTTGCTATAATGAAGCCAGTTTAACAATGACATTCAATGATAAAGAGAGTACTTATTTCAACGTCAGCTTAGCGATCTTGGGAAGGTGGGAGCCAAGAGTGATCGGAATGAGGAAGCGCACTTTTAGAATTCTGCTGAAAGCAGACGGCAATCACCGTTATCGATGAAGCAGGTCTATCCAAGTAGTATAGACAATTAGAGTGGTACCGCGGGTAAATTCTCGTCTCTGACAAAACAAATTATTTTGTTTTGTCAGAGACGTTTTTGTTTTTTATACTTACAAATTAATCAGGAGGGTTCTTATGAACAACAAAGAAATCGTAGCAAAAGCGTTACATGATGTTTTAAATGAAGAATTAACGATGGATCAAATCGAACAATTATTGGAAAATCCTAAATCAGTTGATCATGGAGATGTGGCTTTTCCAGCCTTTTCATTAGCTAAAATTTATCGTAAAGCACCACAACAAATTGCAGCAGAATTAGCAGAAAAAATTGATGGCACAAATTTTGAAAAAATTGAAGTGGTGGGACCTTATTTAAACTTCTTCATGAATAAAGAAGCAGTCAGTCAAGCTGTTATTGGCGAAGTAGTCAAAGAAAAAAACAACTACGGAAACAGTACCTTTGGCAATAATGGCAATGTTCCTATTGATATGTCTTCACCAAACATTGCTAAACCAATTTCTATGGGGCACTTACGTTCTACGGTAATCGGGAATTCAATTGCCTTTATTTTAGAAAAAATTGGGTATCAGCCAATTCGGATTAACCACTTAGGTGACTGGGGTACACAGTTTGGTAAGTTAATTGTAGCTTATAAAAAATGGGGTTCTGAAGAAGCAGTCCGCCAACAACCAATTAATGAATTATTGCGCTTATATGTGCAATTTCATGAAGAAGCAGAAGAAAAACCAGAATTAGAAGACGAAGCACGTGCCTGGTTTAAAAAATTAGAAGAAGGAGACCAAGAAGCTAATGAATTATGGAAATGGTTCCGTAGCGAGTCTCTAAAAGAATTTGATAAAATCTATTCCATGTTAGAAGTTGAATTTGATTCATACAATGGCGAAGCCTTTTATAATGATAAAATGGATGAAATTGTTACTTTATTAGAAGAAAAACATTTATTAACAGAAAATCAAGGTGCAGAAATTGTTGATTTGACAGAATATAATTTAAATCCAGCACTTATTCGTAAATCAGATGGTGCGACGTTATATATCACAAGGGATTTAGCTGCTGCGCTTTACCGTAAACGGACGTATGATTTTGCCAAATCACTTTATGTAGTCGGCAACGAACAAAGCAATCACTTCAAACAATTAAAAGCAGTCTTGAAAGAACTAGGATTTGAATGGTCAGATGATATGGAACACATTCCGTTTGGTTTAATTACTCAGGGCGGTAAAAAATTATCCACACGTAAAGGGAAAATTGTTTTATTAGAAGAAGTATTGAATGAAGCTGTTACTTTAGCAGGAAATCAAATTAACGAGAAAAATCCAGACTTAGCAAATCGTGAAGAAGTGGCGAAACAAGTAGGTGTAGGTGCAGTTATTTTCCATGACCTTAAAAATGATCGTCTAAATAATTTCGATTTTGTATTAGATGAAGTTGTTCGTTTTGAAGGCGAAACTGGGCCATATGTTCAATATACACATGCTCGTGCGATGAGTATTTTACGTAAAGCAAACTTTACACCAGACACTACACAACGTTATGCACTAAATGACAAGGATAGCTGGGAAGTCGTGAAGTTGTTACAAAAATTCCCTGAAACCGTGATGCAAGCTGCTGAAAAATATGAACCATCTGTTATTGCGAAACATAGCATTCATTTAGCACAAGCGTTCAATAAATATTATGCCCATGTTCGGATTTTGGATGAAGATGATCAAAAAGAGGCACGCTTAGCGTTAGTTTATGCAGTAGCTACTGTTTTAAAAGAAGATTTACGTTTACTAGGATTACATGCACCAGAAGAAATGTAGAAGTTTTTGTGAAAATTTTACTGCGTTGAACGCTAAACTTATTAAGCAAATATTAAAGTTAAGTTACAGATTGAGAAATTCATAGTAATTAAATAGCTGGGGTGCTATACTCGAGTCAAGTTATAAAAGGATTAGAAAAGGTGGCACCCAATTATATGACAGAAAAATGGCGTGAAGACGAAGAATATCTTTCTTATGTAGAAGATTTATTAGCAACCGAAGAAGTCCAAAAATTAGCAGAATACACACAACATATGCATTCAACTCGTTTAGAACATTCAATTAGTGTTTCCTATCATAGCTATAAATTAGCAAAGCGTTGGAACGGCAATGCTCGTGCAACAGCTCGTGCTGGTTTATTACATGATTTGTTTTACTATGATTGGCGCACAACAAAGTTTGACGAAGGCTCTCATGCTTATGTTCATCCACGAATTGCAGCCAAAAATGCTGAAAAAATTACAGAGTTGTCTGATTTAGAACGAGACATTATTATTAAACATATGTGGGGCGCAACTATTGCACCACCAAAATACAAAGAAAGTTACATTGTAACCTTTGTTGACAAATATTGTGCTGTCAAAGAAGCAGCGTTGCCGATGACGACAGCCATGAAAACCAAATGGCGTCAGTATTTTGGCCAACAGTCAATCTAATAAAAAGCTTATCCTTACGGATAAGCTTTTTTTGTTTGACGTTGACTAAAAAGTCTAGCATTCATCTATTTAAAATAAATATTAAAAGTAATTTTGTTCTGTTAATTTCTTTTGAGCGTATCGAAAGACTGCTTCTTGATTTTCAGTTGTTAACTGTTTGTATATGTTCATAATATTGGTTGGGACAATAAATGGCGTTTCTTCCGTTTCAGGAATACCTAAGATTTCAAGAGGTGATACATCTAAAATTTTTGATAAGGCGACAATTTTATCCCTCCCCATATTTTCAATCATTCCAGTTTCCCATTTCCTGACGGTACTTTTTCCAACACCAACAAAATTTCCAACTTGTTCTAATGTAAGATTTTTCTCCATCCTTTTTTGCTTCAAAAAATTTTCTTTCAAAAAAACCACCTCCGTAAAAACATTCTAGCACAAAAAGTGTCGCAAAAGAAACATGTTTTACTCTATACATAGAGTGATAAATAACTATTGAATAGGCATATATTGACGGTTTTTTCACAAAATGATATACTTCCAGTGTCTAATAAGACACTAAAAGGGGTGAAAAGGGGGAGTAAAATGGAATCAAATTTAATTCATTCAAAATTGAAATTAAAAGGGAAAAATGTTGAATGGTTAGCAAGTGAAATGACCGCTGCAGGTCAACCAATCTCAGCTTCAACAATTTATAAGAAATTAAAAGGAGAGGTTGTATTTAAAGCTTCAGATATTAAATTGATTTCTAAGTTGTTAGATCTGGAAAGCGAAGAAATCATGGTTATTTTTTTTAATGAGTTAGTGTCCAAAAAGACACGTGGAGATTGTTAAAGGTAATGAGTTATTCTTCTATTGCACTTTCCAGAGTTGCGTGGTATTATTTTTAATAGTTTAATAGCAACATGGTGATGGTGTTCACCACGAACTATTTATTGGACGAATAAATTAATGACGCCTACCAAACGGGAGAAGTGTACCCTTTGGTAGGCTTTTTCTGTACGCTAGGATTGGCGATAAGAAAATTGTAAAGGAGCATGTAAAGTGAAAAAAGAAACAAAGCAACTACTATCAATCAGCGGTTATATGGCAAAATGGTTGCTCATTACCGCAATTATTGGTTTATTTATGGGGGCGTTATCCGCCTTTTTCTTAAAGAGTCTTACCTATGTAACAGATGTTCGTTTAGCAAATCCTTGGTTACTCTTTATCCTCCCCATTAGCGGTGTCGTTTTTACGTATTTCTATACGCGTTTTGGGAAAAATTCTAGCCGAGGAAATAACTTAGTGATTGAACAAGGCAATGGCGGGGAAGAAGATATTCCCTTGCGCTTAATTCCTTTAACATTGTTTGGCACGATTACTACGCACTTATTTGGTGGTTCCGTTGGTCGTGAAGGGACGGCGGTGCAAATGGGGGGCGCAATCGCAAATGCTGTAGGAAAAGTCTTTAAACTGTCCGCTTTGGAACGACAAGTAATTATTATCAGTGGAATTAGTGCAGGTTTTAGTTCTGTTTTTGGCACACCATTAGCGGGAACGGTTTTCGGATTAGAAGTTTTGGCGATTGGAAAAGTTCGTGCAGAGGCACTTTTCCCAAGTTTTTTTGCAGGCTTATTTGCTAATTTTGTAACTGAAAGTTTTGGTGTAACACATACGCATTATCCGATGGGCAAAATTCCGACTTGGTCAGTTGATCTATTTGTAAAATTATTTTTGGCATCGATTTGTTTTGGCTTGGCAGGTTGGGTTTTTAGTCGTTCCATTGTCTTTTTAAAAAAGACCTATGCAAATTGGTTTGCTAATGTCTACCTTCGTGCGTTTCTTGGGGCGTCCATTGTCGTTCTGTTTGTGCTCGTCTTAAACAACCAACGTTATTTAGGCTTGAGTTTACCTTTACTAGAAGATGCTTTTGCAGGCAATGCGCAGCCTTTTGATTTTGTTGGGAAATTATTCTTTACGGTGTTATCCTTGGGTGCCGGATTCCAAGGAGGAGAAGTGACGCCATTGTTTGAAATTGGGGCTACGTTAGGTAGTTCTTTGGCCCCTTTGTTACATCTGTCAATTCCTTTTTTAGCAGGTTTAGGATTTATTGGTGTTTTTTCTGGCGCCACGAATACGCCGATTGCTTGTTTCATTATGGGCATTGAACTATTTGGTAGTGAAGCGGCAGTCTATTTTTTCATGGTCTGCTTAATCAGTTTTATGTGTTCAGGAAATAGCGGTATTTATGCTTCGCAACAAAGTTTGTATCGTAAAGGAACAGCAGAATATCCTCTCTTTAACGCATTAAAAAATCGACGTAAATAAGATGTTTTTTTATGAAAATATGCTAAACTAGAGAAGATGAGGTGAAGACATGAAAGACTATCAATATCCATTAGATTTAGATTGGACGACAGAGGAAATGGTGATTGTCACTAATATGTGGACAGCAGTTGAGCAAGCCAACGAAACAGGCTTGCCTGTTGACAAATTTTTAACAACTTATCAACAATTTAAAACGGTCGTTAAAAGTATCGGCGAAGAAAAACGCTTAGGTCGTGAATTTGAAAATGCTTCAGGATATTCGTTATATCGTACGCTTCAACAAGCTAAAAAACAGGGAAGCGGTAAATTAAAGCTGGGGGATGATTAGATGACTGAAACGCAAAAATTTATTCAAACAATTCAAAGTTGGCTTTTTGAAGCAGCCGATGTGATTCGAATGAACTTGGAATCAGAGTTAACCGTTCAACAGAAAAATGGCCGCACCGATTTAGTGACAAATATGGATGAACAAACCCAAGAATTTTTAATGAATAAAATTCAAACAAATTTTCCCGAAGATCAAATTTTAGGGGAAGAAAAAGGCTACAATACTTTAAAAAGTTTTGCTGGTCGCGTGTGGATCATCGATCCGATTGATGGCACAATGAATTTCGTGATGGAAAGAGAAAATTTTTGTATTATGTTAGCTGTTTATGAAGACGGCATTGGTAAATTAGGTTTTATCTATGATGTGATGCGAGAAGAACTTTATTGGGGCGGCAAAGGGCTTGGCGTTTATCGGAATAATCAATTATTAAAAGCGCCTACTATGAAAGCCTTGGCAGATGGATTATGGGGCATGAATGCTTACATGCATGGAAAAAATATTCATCACGCAACGGAAATCGGACAAGCAAGCATGGGCGTGCGTATTAGCGGTTGTGCAGGTTTGGAAATTATTGCTATGTTAAAAGGCAACCATCATGGCTATTTATCTAATCTAAGTCCTTGGGATTATGCAGCAGGCTTAGTACTTTTGGAAGAATTTGGGTTTAAATACTCTGGTATTACAGGAAAACCATTAACTTTTGCGGGTCGTGAATACTTTATTGCAGCAACTCCTGAAACCTATGATGAAGTATTTACCCGATATTTAAATGAATCGGAATAATCAAAGAAGAGCGTTGCTGAAAGGTAAGGCTCTTCCTCTTTTAAAAGAGAAAAATTTGTAAAAAAATGTCCTTGTTTTCAGAAAAAGCCGAATAATTTCTAAAACTTTCATTATTTTTGCAGGCGAAAGCCTTTTTTTAATGAAAAAAGTTTGCTATAATAAGCAGTCGGCTTTTATGGACTTAAGTAACATAAGCGTATATAGATAAGGAGCAATTAAATTGAAATACAGAGATGATATTCGTAACGTGGCAATTATCGCCCACGTTGACCATGGTAAAACAACCTTAGTAGATGAACTTTTAAAACAATCTGACACTTTAGATGGACACACACAATTACAAGAACGTGCAATGGATTCCAATGCACTTGAAAGTGAACGTGGAATTACTATCTTAGCAAAAAATACAGCCGTAGATTATAACGGTACACGTATCAACATTCTAGATACACCAGGACACGCGGACTTCGGTGGTGAAGTAGAACGTATCATGAAAATGGTAGACGGTGTTGTTTTAGTTGTCGATGCGTATGAAGGAACAATGCCTCAAACACGTTTCGTATTGAAAAAAGCATTAGAACAAAAAGTAACACCAATCGTGGTTGTTAATAAAATTGACAAACCTTCTGCTCGTCCTGAACACGTAGTAGATGAAGTTTTAGAGTTATTCATCGAATTAGGCGCAGACGACGATCAATTAGATTTCCCAGTTGTTTATGCTTCTGCTTTAAACGGAACTTCAAGTGAATCAGATGATCCAGCAGATCAAGAGCCAACAATGGCCCCAATTTTTGATAAAATTATTGAACATGTGCCAGCTCCAGTTGACAATTCAGACGAACCACTTCAATTCCAAGTCTCATTACTAGACTACAACGATTACGTTGGACGTATTGGGATTGGCCGTGTGTTCCGTGGCACAATGAAAGTCGGCGACCAAGTTGCGTTGATGAAATTAGATGGCAGCGTGAAAAATTTCCGTGTAACGAAAATTTTAGGTTTCTTTGGCTTACAACGTGTGGAAATTGATGAAGCAAAAGCGGGCGATTTAATTGCCGTTTCTGGAATGGAAGACATTTTCGTTGGGGAAACAGTTGTAGATGTTCACAATCAAGAAGCATTACCAATTCTACACATTGATGAGCCAACCTTACAAATGACTTTCTTAGTTAACAATTCTCCATTTGCGGGACGTGAAGGAAAATACATCACCGCTCGTAAAATCGAAGAACGTTTAATGGCTGAATTACAAACAGACGTATCTTTACGTGTTGATCCAATTGGCCCAGATTCTTGGACTGTATCAGGCCGTGGCGAATTGCATTTATCAATTTTAATTGAAAACATGCGTCGTGAAGGCTATGAATTACAAGTTTCTCGTCCAGAAGTTATTGAACGTGAAATTGATGGGGTTAAATGTGAACCATTTGAACGTGTTCAAATTGACACACCTGAAGAATACATGGGTAGCGTGATTGAATCCCTAAGTTTACGTAAAGGCGAAATGCAAGATATGATTAATGCCGGTAACGGACAAATGCGTTTAATCTTCTTAGCACCAGCTCGTGGCTTAATTGGTTATTCAACAGAATTCTTATCAATGACTCGTGGTTATGGTATTATGAACCACACCTTCGATCAATACTTACCAATGATTCAAGGAACGATTGGCGGCCGTCATCAAGGTGCGCTAGTTTCAATCGATACTGGTAAAGCAACGACTTACTCAATCATGAGTATTGAAGAACGTGGTACAGTTTTCGTTGAACCAACGACAGAAGTTTACGAAGGAATGATTGTTGGGGAAAACAACCGCGACAATGATTTAACTGTGAACATCACAAAAGCCAAACAAATGACTAACGTTCGTTCGGCAACGAAAGACCAAACATCAGTCATTAAAAAACCGAAAAAATTAACGTTAGAAGAATCATTAGAATTCTTGAATGAAGATGAATACTGTGAAGTAACACCAGAAAGCATCCGTTTAAGAAAACAAATTCTTAACAAAAACGAACGCGAAAAAGCAAGCAAGAAAAAGAAAAAAGCTGAATAATTTTTTTGAAAAGTACAAAATGCCAATGGCTATTGTACTTTTTCTTTTAATAAGTAAGGGAGTTGTGTGGATAAGTGAATAAAATCGCAAAATATCTGATAGTAGGGGTATTTCTATTAACTGGTTGTGCTAATAGTTCTGTTGAACGTTTATTACCTAAAAACCAGACACAAATTATAGCTCATCGTGGAGATCATAATAAAGCTCCAGAAAATACTGTTGAAGCAATTAATGAAGCAGCTAACCAGAATTATAATGGTGTAGAAATTGATGTTCGTAGCAATAAAGATGGTCAATTATATTTAATGCATGACAATACATTGGATAGAACAACGAATGGACAGGGAAGATCAGAAAAATTTACCATGAAACAATTAAAAAAATTAAGTATAAAAACGGCTAGTTATCCTAAATATGAAAACACATCAATAAAAATTCCGACGTTTGAAGAAGCAATTGAAGCAGCTGCAAATAATGGATTGATGGTTAATGTTGATGGATCTAAAGGAAACTGGTTGGATGAACATTTTGTTAAAAATGTTATGGACATCTTAAAAAAATATGAAATTTATGATCGAAGTTTTTTTGTGATTAGTGATGAACCAAGTCGAAATTTTGTGATTCAAAAGTATCCAGATGCTACTGTCTCATGGTTATGTGATAAAAAAGAAGATATTCCTAAAGAGATAAAAAAAATTAAATCATATAAAAACGCATTATTATCTGTCGCTAATGATATTGCGGATGAAGCGGTCATTGAGAAACTCAATGTTTCTGGAATTCGTTATCAAGTATACGGTGTTCAAACTTCAGAGCGATATCAAGAATTGAAAAAAATGAAAGTACCTTTAATTGAAACAGATAAAGTTGTACCAGATAAAGCTGAATAATTTTTCGACAAATAAACATTTAAACCAACTATGCTCGTTTTACTACGAAAATAGTTGGTTTTTTTGAGGGCAAAAACGAATTAATGCGTATTTTAAGATAAGGTTATTTTTTTATGTGTGGATAACTACTCGTTATCCACAACAAGCAAATGCCGTTATTTTTGAAAGCTTTTGATAGCAAGCTTTCACAATTTTTCATTTTTTTTGATGTTTCACGTTAACTGGTGTTTCACGATTGTGTCTTGTTTTAACACACCTTGTTCCTGTTAGATTAGCGTGTTAAAATGACTTGTAGAACAAAGATTGGAGCGCAATAAATGAGTGCATTACAAGAATTATTAAAAGATACATTTGGCTATGATGATTTTCGGCCAGGACAAGAAACGATTATTCGTCATGTATTGCGACAAGAAAATGTCTTAGGCATTATGCCAACAGGTGGAGGCAAATCGATTTGTTATCAGTTGCCAGCCTTACTTCTGGATAATTTAACATTGGTGATTTCACCATTAATTTCTTTAATGAAAGATCAAGTAGACGCCCTGAATTTAATGGGGATTCCAGCTACATATATCAATAGTACCATTTCCTATCAAGAGATGAATCATCGTATTCAATTAGCGGTTAACAAAGAAGTCAAGCTATTGTATGTTGCGCCAGAGCGATTAGAATCTTATGATTTTCAACAGATGCTGACACATGTACCGATTGATTTATTGGCAGTAGATGAGGCACACTGTATTTCACAATGGGGGCATGATTTTCGTCCAAGCTATTTGCGTTTAGCAGAGATTATCGATCAATTTCAACAGCAACCAACTGTGATTGCACTAACAGCAACAGCAACGCCACAAGTAGCGGAGGATATTGTCAAGCAATTAAGAATTCCATCAGAAAATGAAATCAAAACAGGATTCGCTCGAGAAAATTTATCTTTTCAAGTCGTGAAGGATCAAAACAGAGACGTTTTTCTTTTGGAATATTTAAAGATGAATACTGGGCAATCAGGTATTATCTATGCAAGCACGCGGAAGGAAGTTGAACGAATTTATCATTTATTAGAAAGTAAAAAAATTGCAGCTGGGATGTATCATGGGGGCATGAGTGAACAGTTACGTAGTGAAAATCAAGAAGCATTCTTGTATGATCAAGTGCAAGTGATGGTAGCAACAAATGCCTTTGGTATGGGGATTAATAAGAGTAATGTTCGTTTTGTCATTCACGCACAAGTACCAGGGAATATTGAATCTTATTACCAAGAAGCCGGCCGAGCTGGTCGTGACGGTCTGCCTAGTGATGCTGTGTTAATGTTTGCTCCACAAGACTTGCAAATTCAACAATACTTTATTGAACAATCTGAAATGACCATTGATTATAAGCAGAAAGAGTACTTGAAATTACGGGAAATGTCACAATATGCGAATGCACAAATGTGTTTACAAAAATATATTTTACGCTATTTTGGTGAAGAAGGGACGGACTGCGGTCGCTGCTCGAATTGTCTGGATAATCGAGAATTAGTCGATATTACGGTCGATGCCCAAAAAGTCTTGTCTTGTGTAAAACGTATGGGAGAACGTTTCGGTAAGGGCTTAGTTGGTAAAGTCTTGACTGGCTCAAAAGATCAAAAAATTGATCAATGGCATTTTGATCGTTTGCCAACATACGGACTAATGAAAGGTCGCACGCAAAAAGAAGTCACACAGCTGATTGATTATTTGACAGCAGAACGTTATTTAATTCCTTCTGATGGGCAATTTCCGTTGTTATCAGTCTCGACAGAAGGTGTTCAGGTGCTTTTAGGGGAACGGAAAGTCTTCCGAAAAGAAGACCAAAAAGTTCGAAAAGTAGCAGTGGATGATGCCTTGTTTGAACGATTACGCGAATTACGTATGGACATGGCTCAAGAGGCAGGCGTACCGCCATATGTAGTCTTTTCCGATAGTACACTTAAAGAAATGTGTGAAAAATTACCGCAAACAACGATTCAATTATTGCAAATAAAAGGGGTCGGCCAAAATAAATTAGATAAATATGGCACCGCCTTTTTAGAAGTAATTAAAGAATATCAAGAGACAAAAAAATGATATAGTTTGTTATTTTATTTAAAATTAAAAGCAGAAAATAAGGAAAAAGTCTTTTAATGTATTTGTTGTTGTATTGATAAAATAAGCTTGTTATATAAAGAGATTTCTTACTTAATATATCGCTTGGTTTTAGAAAATTTCTTAAAGGAAATTTTCTGAAATCATCATGTATCTAACTGAGAATTATGTTATAATTATTTAATTAAGATAGGGAGGTTCTGTATAAATGGACGAAGGAATTTCAAAGAAATTTGCCATTCAATTATTAGAAGACGATGCAGAACGCATTAAAATGCTTATTCGTAATCAAAAAAACAGTTTGTGCATTTCTCAATGTAAAGCATTTGAAGAAGTGGTGGATACACAAATGTATGGTTTTTCAAGACAAGTGACCTATGCGACCCGTTTGGGGATTTTAACTAATGATGAAGGACATCGCTTACTAAGTGATTTAGAACGCGAATTGAATCAATTATATACAGATGTTTATGAAGAAACACAAGAAAAAAACGAGATTGGCAAGGAGGGTTAAGCTTTGCCAAACAAAGTAAAGAAACGGCATTTGCTAGACTATAGTATTTTTATTCCATATTTAATTTTAAGTATCGTGGGATTGATTATGGTATATAGTTCCACATCCGCATTACAAGTAATGAAAGGTTTTTCACCTACGTCATTCGTTATTAACCAGGTTGCCTTTTGGGTAGTAGGGTTAGTTGCAATGTTTTTTATTTATAAGATGAAAACATCCGTTTTTCAGAATCGAAGTTTTATCATGTTTGCCATTGCAGTAATTACGGTTATGGTTTTAGCCGTTCGGATTCCTGGTATCGGGAAAGAAATTAACGGCGCACGTGGTTGGATTGAGATTGGTGGATTTTCGATGCAACCAGCTGAGTATTTAAAAATCATGGTTGTCTGGTATCTGTCTTATATTTTAGCACGGCGACAAAAGACAATTAATGGAGGCATGGATCAATTTAAACAAGCTGCCGGGCGACCGTTGATGCTCGTTTTTGTATTAATTGCTCTAGTTGCAATCCAGCCTGACTTCGGGAATGCGGCCATTCTAACATTAATTACCATCGTGATGGTTTTAGCAAGTGGGATTAATTATATGTATACCTACTTGGTTGGTGGCTTGGGCATTTTAGGTAGTATCACGGCTATTCAGTTATTAATTATGTCTAAAGGAAAAATTTTCCCAGCGCGTTATCAATATATTTATAATCGTTTTGCTGTTTTTAAAAATCCATTTTTAGATGAACGGAACTTAGGCCATCAGTTAGCTAATTCTTATTATGCAATCAGTAATGGCGGCTGGTTTGGTAAAGGTCTAGGAAATAGTGTTCAGAAAAAAGGCTTTTTACCTGAAGCACATACGGATTTTATCTTTGCGATTACTTTAGAAGAGTTAGGCATTATCGGCGGTCTAGCGATTTTAGGATTGTTGATGTTTATGATTGCGCGAATTATTTTAGTCGGTGTACGCTCGAAGAAACCTTTTAATTCACTAATGTGTATTGGAATTGGTACAATGTTATTAATTCAAGTCTTTATTAATGTTGGTGGGATTACTGGGATTATTCCATTAACAGGAATTACTTTCCCGTTCTTGAGTCAAGGTGGGAATAGTTTGCTGATTATTTCGATTGCTGTGGCCTTTGTCCTGAATATCAGTGCAGATGAAACACGTCAGAAATTAGAAAATGAGTACTATTTATCTTTAGAACAGAACCAATAAATTTGAAGGAAATTGATGGTAGGAGTGACGTTATGAAAAAGGTATTAGTTGCCAATCGTGGCGAAATTGCGATTCGAATTTTTAGAGCTTGTACAGAATTAGATATCCAGACAGTAGCGATTTATGCTGCAGAAGATGAGTATTCTGTTCATCGTTTCAAAGCAGATGAAGCGTATTTAGTTGGTAAGGGGAAAAAACCAATTGAAGCCTATTTAGACATTGAAAATATTATCCAAATTGCCAAAAAATCGGGAGCAGATGCCATTCATCCTGGTTATGGCTTTTTATCTGAGAACTTACGCTTCGCCGAACGTTGTGAAGAAGAAGGAATCATTTTTGTTGGACCTAAAACACATCATTTAGATATTTTTGGCGATAAAATTAAAGCGAAAGAAGCAGCTGTAGCTGCGGGGATTGCTTCGATTCCAGGCTCAGACGGGCCAGTAGCAACGGTGGAAGAGGTCGTAGATTTTGGTGAAACGCATGGCTTTCCTATCATGATTAAAGCTGCTTTAGGTGGCGGCGGTCGCGGGATGCGTGTTGCCCACGATGCCAAGGAAGCACGAGAAGGTTACGAAAGAGCAAAAAGTGAAGCGAAAGCAGCCTTTGGTTCTGACGAGGTTTATGTTGAAAAGTATATTTCTAATCCTAAACATATCGAAGTACAAATTTTAGGCGATCATCATGGGAATGTCTTGCATTTATTTGAACGTGATTGTTCCGTTCAACGGCGCCACCAAAAAGTGGTAGAAGTCGCACCATGTGTATCAATGAATGAAGAACAACGAGCAGCCATTTGTTCGGCTGCTGTGCAGTTAATGGCGCATGTCGGCTACGTAAATGCGGGAACGGTTGAGTTTTTAGTAGAAGAGGATCAGTTTTATTTTATTGAAGTGAATCCTCGTGTTCAGGTAGAACATACTATCACAGAAATGATTACAGATATTGATATTGTGATCTCTCAATTACAAATTGCGCAAGGGCTTGATTTGCATAAAGATATGCATTTGCCAAAACAAAACGAATTGACATTAAAAGGCGCGGCTATTCAATGTCGGATTACGACTGAAGATCCCCTGAATCAGTTTATGCCAGACACAGGGAAAATTGATACGTATCGTTCACCAGGTGGTTTTGGTGTGCGTTTAGATGTAGGGAATGCTTATTCTGGCTACGCTGTGACGCCCTACTTTGATTCTTTATTGGTTAAAGTCTGTACGCATGGTTTCTCTTTTGAACAGGCAATCAGTAAAATGCAACGCTGCTTAAAAGAATTTCGGATTCGTGGCGTGAAAACAAATATTCCGTTTTTACAAAATGTTGTGAGCTATCCAGCGTTTCAATCTGGCGAAGCCAAAACAACCTTTATTGATAATACACCTGAATTATTTGAATTTCCTCGTATGCGCGATCGTGGCAATAAAACGATGAAATACATTGGAGAAGTAACGGTCAATGGGTTCCCTGGCATTGAACGAACGGAGAAAAAATATTTTGAAGCCCCGCGCGTGCCGACAGATATTGAAGTTCCAGAAAAAGTGATCACAGCTAAAAATATTCTAGACGCTCAAGGAGCAACCGCCGTCATCGATTGGGTTAAGAATCAAGAAAGTGTGTTAATGACAGATACCACGTTCCGTGATGCGCACCAAAGTTTATTAGCTACTCGTGTGAGAACACAAGATTTTAAAGCAATTGCTGGTCTAACTGATGTAGCCCTGCCTGAGCTGTTTTCTAGTGAAATGTGGGGTGGCGCTACGTTCGATGTTGCCTATCGCTTCTTAACCGAAGACCCATGGCAACGTTTAAGAAAAATTCGTCAGTTGATGCCAAATACACTTTTACAAATGCTGTTCAGAGGTTCTAATGCGGTAGGCTATCAAAATTACCCTGATAATGTTATTGAAGAATTCATTAAAGAATCTGCTCGCCAAGGAGTCGATGTTTTCCGAATTTTTGATAGCTTAAACTGGATTCCTCAAATGGAAAAAAGTATTCAAGTCGTTCGAGATACCGGAAAAATTGCGGAAGCAGCAATTTGTTATACTGGGGACATCAATGATCCAGCCCGAGCAAAATATAATGTTCAATATTACCTTGATATGGCTAAAGAATTGGAAAATTTAGGTGCACAAATCATTGCGATTAAAGATATGGCTGGCTTATTGAAACCACAAGCTGCTTATCGTTTAATTAGTGAATTAAAGGCAGCCACGGATTTACCAATTCATCTCCACACCCACGATACTAGTGGTAATGGGATCATCACTTATTCAGCAGCTACTAAAGCGGGCGTTGATATTGTTGACGTCGCAATGAGTGCGATGAGTGGCGCAACTAGCCAGCCAAGTATGAACAGTCTATATTATGCTTTAGTCAATGGTGAACGGACGCCAACTATTAACATTGATAATGCACAGAAAATCAATCATTATTGGGAAGATGTGCGCATGTATTATCAACCATTTGAAAATGGGTTAAATGCCCCGCAAACAGAAGTCTATATGCATGAAATGCCTGGTGGTCAATACTCTAATCTGCAGCAGCAAGCAAAAGCGGTAGGCTTAGGGCACCGTTGGGATGAAATCAAAAAAATGTATCACACAGTGAATTTGATGTTTGGCGATATTGTAAAAGTGACGCCATCTTCAAAAGTCGTGGGAGACATGGCACTCTTCATGGTTCAAAATCATCTGACAGAACAAGATGTTTATGCGCGTGGTGAAGAACTAAGTTTTCCTGAATCCGTTGTGACTTTTTTCCAAGGTGATTTAGGTCAACCAGTTGGTGGGTTCCCGAAAGAGCTGCAACGAATTATTCTAAAAGGTCGACCAGCCTTCACAGAGCGGCCAGGTGACTTAGCAGCACCTGTTGATTTTGCGAAAGTACAAGAAGAATTAGCCGAAAAAATTGGGTATCAACCTAAATTGGAAGAAGTTTTAAGTTATTTAATGTATCCACAAGTATTTTTAGAGTATCGTCAAAAATACGAAACCTTTGGAGATATAACCTTATTAGATACGCCAACATTCTTTAATGGTATTCGTCAAGGAGAGACATTGGAAGTTCAAATTGAACGAGGAAAAACGTTAATTATTCGTTTAGATGAAATTGGCGAACCTGATATTGACGGAAACCGTGTCTTGTTCTTCAATTTGAATGGGCAACGTCGTGAGGTTTTAGTTAAAGATGCCTCCATTAAGTCTGCTGTTCAAGTAAAACAAAAGGCGGAACCAACTAATAAAGAACAAATCGGCGCAACGATGTCTGGTTCTGTTCTACAAGTATTGGTCAAACGTGGCGATAAAGTAGAAAAAGGTCAGCCGTTGCTGATTACAGAAGCCATGAAAATGGAAACGACTATCGAAGCACGTTTTGCGGGCACGGTAGATCACATTTATGTTGAAGAAGGCGAAGCAATCAGCTCAGGTGATTTGTTATTAGAAGTAAAAGAAAAATAAGATGAGAGGGGAAAAAATGAAGCGATTTTGGGCCTTTACTGCTGTTTTTTTAACAGTACTACTCATTGGATATTTAGAGCCAGTTTTTTTCCCTGCTGAAAAACCAACCGAAACAGCTCAAAGTGGGCGCTTATCCAGCGCTCACACCGCTGTTCCTCATGAAGAATTGCCAGCTTCTGGCTACGCAGCATACATAGGGAAAGATGTGGAAACCTTTATCCGCCAGTTTGGCAATCCTAAAGAAAAAATTAAAACAGGTCGTACGTATGAATTATGGACGTTCGGTTTGACGATGAATGATTACTTAGAAGTCAACGTTCGAGAAAATAAAGTCATCGCAATTAAGGCCTTTAACAATGACAAAATGATAGAACCGTTTAAAATAGATATGAAGCTTGCTGACTTGTCTGATTTAATGACGATTTATTCGAATTTTGCATTTAATTTTCATCATGAAGCTTACGATGTCGAGCTGATGGAAGAAGATATGAACTATCGACCACTGGTTGCTTTTGATAATGGCAGTTTTGCGGTGTTATTTTTTAATCAGCGGACAGGCGGTTTAATGGCAGTTAATTATGTCAATAAAGAAACGTTGCTCACGGAAATGCCGTATCAATTAAATGAAGGTTCTCCTTTGCCAGTTGATATAACGCAGTCAATGACCTTCGATCCTGTTCAAAGTAACCAAGCAATTTATGTCATGAATCTGGTTAAACAGCAAGAAAACCAAGCTGCTTTTTCAGTTTCTACACAAAGTCAAAAAGATGCCCAAACATTGTATCAAACGATGGCTAACCATACACCAACAATTTTGTCGGCAAATCGACAAGCAGAATTGTTACAAACGAGAGAGGAACATACAGCCATTCATCCCTTTCATTTGACTAAGGACGAATTTTCTTTATTAGTTAAAACGAGCAAACTTTCGTTGAGAGAACCAGCAGGTATTTTCCAAGAACCTGTTTATGATAGTACCTTTACTATTTTGTCATGGTTTTCGGACCCGCAATATGATAGCTATTTTGCTGAGTCAGAAACGACAGAATTGGGCGTTGCCTTTTCCAACGAAGGTGTGTTAGTCTTATTAGAGAAACGACCAGAAAATAGGCAAATCACGGAGAGTAGTGAAAAGTTATGATTGTAACAGAACATTTATTTGCAATTGAAGATCAAACAGAATGTTTAATTTCAGCACTTTTAGAAAGTGATGCTGTTCAAAACTATAAAGAAACAAAAAAAGCTATGTATGCTTCGGCGGAAGTTGCTCAGTTACAAAAAGCATTTTTAGAAGCTAAGTCAGCCTTTGAACGAGTAGAAGCTTATGGAATTCATGCACCCGATTTTCGAGAGAAACAACGAGCCCTACGTAAAGCGAAGCGGGCGCTTGATTTAAATGAAATCGTTGCAAATTATCGTTTTGCTGAGACAAACGTTCAAACGTTGCTAGATACAATTGGTTTAAAGATTGCGCAACTAATTTCTGAAGATATTAAAGTAGATGCTGGAAATCCTTTCTTTGAACGAGGAAAGAAACATTCAGGTTGTGGAGGAAGCTGCCATGCAAGCTAAAGAAGAAAAAGAATTTACGCTTCAAGAGCGTCGTTGCCTAATTGTTTGGGTATACACATTAAAACCGTTAAAACAGTTACGCCGATATGGACTGATTCACTATGTTTCACGAAAAATGAAATATGTGGTGATTTACATGAATGAAGAAAATATTGAAAGTAACATGGAAAAAATTAATCAGTTACATTTTGTTCGTAGTGTCGATAAATCGTATCGACCAGATGTCGAAATGAATTTTGCTGAAAAAATTGGTACCAAAGCGGCTTATCAAGAACAAGAAGACGATGGCTATGTAGTAGAGGAATTATCTACAGAGATTCGCTTAGCGGAGAATGTCTAATGCAAAAGAGTGAGAAATGTTATGAGAAATTTCAAACATTTTTCACTCTTTTTGTTATAATGAATTATAAAAGAATGATTGATAAAGGAGTCGAAACAATGCGTGTTATTTCTGGAGAATATGGTGGCCGGCGCTTGAAAGCGTTAGATGGCGACAATACTAGGCCCACAACAGATAAAGTAAAAGAATCTATTTTTAATATGATTGGTCCATATTTCGATGGTGGAATGGCGCTGGATTTATATTCAGGAAGTGGCGGGTTAGCGATTGAAGCCGTTTCTCGTGGAATGGATAAAAGTATTTGTATTGAAAAGAATTTTGCTGCACTAAAAGTAATTAAAGAAAATATTGCGATTACAAAAGAACCAGAAAAATTTGAAGTTAGAAAAATGGATGCTAATCGTGCCTTAGAACAGTTTTATGAAGAGAAGCTACAATTTGATTTGGTCTTATTGGATCCGCCCTATGCCAAACAAGAAATTGTTTCACAATTAGAAAAGATGTTAGAACAGCAGTTATTAACAAACGAAGCCGTTATCGTTTGTGAAACAGATAAAACTGTCAAGTTACCAGAAACGATTGGTACACTAGAAAAAACAAGAGAAACCGTTTACGGAATCACTCAAGTAACGATTTATCGTCAGGAGGCGTAAGATGCGTAAAATTGCTCTATTTCCCGGAAGTTTTGATCCGATGACAAATGGTCATTTAAATTTGATTGAACGCAGTGCGAAGTTATTTGACGAAGTCATTATTGGCGTTTTTATAAATACAAGTAAGCAAACATTATTTACGCCAGAAGAGAAAAAATATTTAATTGAAGAAGCAACTAAAGAAATGCCAAATGTGCGTGTTATCATGCAAGAAACCCAGTTAACTGTGGAAAGTGCAAAATCATTAGGGGCTAATTTTTTGATTCGTGGCATTAGAAACGTCAAAGACTACGAGTACGAGAAAGACATTGCTAAAATGAATCAACATCTGGCGCCAGAAATTGAAACGGTTTTTCTATTAGCAGAAGAACCATATGCACATGTAAGTTCCAGTTTACTAAAAGAAGTTTTACGTTTTGGGGGCGATGTGTCTGACTATCTTCCTCCCAATATTTATCATGCGTTAAAACAAAAGAAGAATGACTGGAGCTAAAATTATGAATAAAAAAACAGAAAAATTTTCGTTTAAATCACTCATTCCAATGGTATTGGCATTGCTGCTAATTGGTTTGTTTATCGTCCCAATTCCTTATTATATTGAAGGACCAGGAACGACAGAAAATTTAAAAGAGTTTGTAACTGTTGATGGAAAAAAAGATACGCAGTCTGGTGCTTTTTATTTAACAACGGTGGGCATTCGTTCGGCCACTATTTTTTCTGCCATAAAAGCAAACTTTTCGGATTTTCAAGAAGTCATGTCCAAAAAAGAATTAATGGGAGATAGTAGTAATAGCGAATATAATCGAATTCAACAATACTATATGGATTCCTCAAAAAACGCCGCAATTGAGCAAGCCTTAAAATTAGCGAAGGTTCCATATGAGATGAAATTTAAAGGCGTCTATGTGTTAGCGATGGAAGACAACTCAAGTTTTAAAGGAAAAATTGAAGTTGGCGATACCGTGACAGGCGTGGATGGCAAATCTTTTAAAAGCAGTGAAGAATTAATGAATTACATTAAAGCACAAAAAGTGAATCAAAAAGTCACTGTTCAATTTATTCAAGATGGCAAAGCAAAAGAAGCGACCGGCAAATTAATTGAATTGCCAACAGATAAAAAAGCGGGGATTGGTATTGGTTTGACCGATCATACAGAAATTGATTCTTCTATCCCAGTATCTATTGAAGCGGGTGATATTGGTGGGCCATCGGCTGGTTTAATGTTTACTTTGCAGACCTATGAACAATTAAGTCATAAAGATTTACGTAAAGGTCATGAAATTGCTGGAACAGGTACGATGAACAGTCAAGGAATCGTTGGTAGAATCGGAGGCATTGACAAAAAAGTTGTAACTGCCAGTGAGAACGGCGCAGAAATTTTCTTTGCACCCGATGATGAAATAACTTCAGAAATGAAAAAAGTTGAGCCGAAAATCAAATCGAATTATCAAGAAGCACAAGAAGCTGCGAAAAAAATTGGGACAAAAATGAAAATTGTCCCAGTAAAAACGGTTCAAGATGCCTTGAACTATCTAGAAAAATTAAAATAAAAGTACGCCTGGGCCAAAAATTACTAGTGATTTTTGGTCCAGGCGCATTTTTTTGTTAAAAAATGCGTAATTATATTTTGAAGGGAGGACAAACGATGGATTGGTTGAAACAGTTACCCAAAAAGTGGCTATTGCTAGGTAGTGGTGCGTCTATAGTTATTTTGATAACTCTATTAGTGGGCATTTATTTGATGGTTAATAAGGAGCCACAAGTAGACACCACAATGTGGGAGGAGACAAGTTTGACCACTACGGCAGAGGTCGCCACAGATGCTACAAAAGAAAGGGCAGAAACAATGATCTATGTTGATATTAAAGGCGCAGTGAAAGTACCAGGAATCTATCAACTAAAAACTCAGCAGCGGATTTGGGATGCTTTAGCTTTAGCTGGAGGCGTGAGCGAGGAAGCTGATACTGCCCAGGTCAATTACGCGCAAAAAGTAAAAGATCAAATGATTATTTACGTGCCCAAAAAAGGAGAAGCAATGGCACAGTCATTAGAAACGCTGCAGGAATCAGCACCTGCTCAGCAAAATCAGGAGGAAAAAATCAACCTTAATACGGCAACAGAAGCAGAGCTACAAACGATTTCAGGAATCGGTGCGAAAAAAGCACAAGAGATTATTCGCTTTCGTGACGAACAAGGACCGTTTAAAACCGTCGAGGAACTGAAAAATGTTCCAGGTATTGGAGAGAAAACAGTAGAACGTTTAAAAGACATGTTGACAGTGACTGGCTAACTTTTAACAGAAAATTCCTGAGAATTCTTGACTATGGGATGCGGATAACATACTATTTGTAATAAGATTAAATGATTTGGCAAATCGAACACAGGAGTCATTAAAAATAAAGGAGGTTTATTATGGAACGAATTCCATGGGACCAATATTTTATGGGACAAAGCGTCTTATTATCATTAAGAAGTACTTGCACACGGTTAACTGTCGGAGCAACCATTGTTCGCGACAAACGAATTATTGCAGGAGGTTACAATGGTTCAGTCAGTGGCGGAACGCATTGTATTGATGAAGGATGCTATGTTGTTGATAATCATTGCGTTCGGACAATCCACGCAGAAATGAATGCAATTTTACAATGTGCGAAGTTTGGCGTCCCTACAGAAGGGGCAGAAATTTATGTGACACATTTCCCTTGCCTGCAATGTACAAAGATGATTTTACAAGCAGGGATTAAAAAGATTTATTATTTAAAGGATTACCGTAATGATGCGTACGCCCTAAATTTAATTGAACAAGTAGGAGCCACGGTTGAAAAAGTGACTTTAGTACCAAAATATTTTGCCGAATTACAATGGGGAGAAGAATTTGCCACACTTGAGGACAATCCTTCCTCAGCTGAGGAATAATTGGTTCTTCGTAGCTCTACTGACTAGTTGTGGGCTGTGGTGTTTTTTCGCACCTAGTCTATTAGGAGCTCTTCTTTTTTCTATCACTGTTATCCGTATTGTCTGTACAAAAAGTTTTCCTGTTATATTGGGAGGTTTTTTGTGCAGTTTTTTAATAGTAGGGGGCATATTGATTTTCCAGTGGTTAAAGCCAGTCTCTTTGTTGCCTAAAGAAGTCCGCTTGTCAGGACAGCTAACGATATTACCAGATGAAATACAAGTAGATGGTGATCAAGTAAAATTTTCTGCCAATTGGATCGTAAAAGGCAAAAGGCAGAAAGTGATGGCATTTTATCAATTAAAAAGTGTGAAAGAAAAACAGCAATGGCAACAACTAACCACAACCATTCAGGCAACCGCTGTAGGTATTTTAGACTCGCCCCAAGGTCAAACCAACAAAAATGGCTTCAATTATCAACTATTTTTAAAGAATCAAGGAATCGAAGCTATTTTATTCATTGAGGAGATAGGACAACCGCGTTCCTTTTTTTCTTGGCGGTTTAAAGAAATCATTAGCGGCTGGCGGAAGTGGGCGATGGTACATATTCAGAAAAATTTTGCTGAGACTAGTGCAATGTATATGAATGCGTTGCTCTTAGGTTTTCGTAATGAAGAATTTGCTGAAATAAGCGATAAATTTTCAGCATTAGGCATTTTGCATCTTTTTAGTTTGTCAGGGATGCATGTTTCTTTTTTCCTTCGTTTATTTCGCTTGCTGATGCTAAGAATCGCTCGCCAAACGCAAGAAAGTTATTTTTTGTGGCAATGCGGTTTTTCTCTGATATATGCTGGTTTAACAGGATTCTCAGTTAGTGTCATGCGGGCGCTTTTACAAACAAACCTCAATACGTTCAATCGACGGTTTAATTGGCAGGTTCCGGCCCTCGATTGTTGGAGTTTAACTCTCTTAGTGCACTTGATTGTTCAGCCAACCCTCTTTTTTTCAGTCGGCGGTCAATTTAGTTACTTACTTTCTTTTGTTCTGATGTTTTTAGAGCAAACATTGGTTGGTTATTCTTCGCCTTTCATTAAAAATTGTTTAGGCTCTTTCCTATTGGCTGTGGCTTCCTTACCTATTTTAGTCCAATCATTTTATGAATGGCCCTTGTTAGGAAGTTTCTTAACATTTCTCTTGTTACCAATTTTTGAACGGTTCTTGTTACCGCTTTTGACGTTGAGCTTTTTTCTAGTGATTATTATGCCAGCACGCTATTTAGCAGCCTTGCTCGAACCGCTATTTTTAAAAATGAATGGCTTATTTGAGTGGGTGCTAGTTCACTTAAATCCGAAGCTGACCATCGGCTATTTAAATACTTGGATACAAATTAGTTTGCTATTACTAATCGGACTTTCAATGATTTATTTAGCAGACAAGTCTAAAAAAATTTTTTTCTCAATCGGACTACTAATTGTTTTGATAAATAGTAAATACCTTTCGCCAATTGGCATTGTTGCAATGATCGATGTAGGCCAAGGGGATAGTTTGTTTATCCAAGCGCCTTTTCACAGAAAAAATACACTGATCGATACAGGTGGTCGGTTGTCTTTTGACAAAGAAGCTTGGCGGCAACGGAAAAATAGTCAATCAGGAGCGGAATATTCAGTGATTCCTTTTCTCAAAAGTCAAGGAGTCAAACGTTTAGATGAAGTGATCATCACACACGCACATGAAGACCATTTTGGCGATTTATTAGCCATTGCGCAGAAGGTTCCAATTTCTGTTCTTTATTTTCCTAAAGGAGCAGCTGAAGCCAATTTTTCGTTTCGCCAAGTCTTGAAACAACTCCAAAAAAGCGGGACAGACTGTCGGCCGATTTTAGCGCCCAAGCGAATTAATGGGCCCGTTTCTTTTCAAATTTTATCACCAAATAAGAGCAGTATTGGGGGCAATAATGACTCGATAGTGTTTTCCACACAATTAGGCGGACGGCATTTTTTATTTACTGGTGACTTGGAAGCCGAAGGAGAAGAACAAGTGTTGGCTCGCTATCCCCAGTTGAAAATCGACATCTTGAAAGTCGGTCATCATGGTAGTAAAACGTCGTCTACTAAAAGATTTATCAAACAGCTTAATCCGCGAGAAGCATTGATTTCAGCTGGACTGAATAATCGTTTTAAACATCCTCATCAGGAGACATTAGCGACGCTGGAGGAGCAAAAAATAAATTATTATCGGACAGATCTTCAAGGAATGATTTATTATCAATGGTTACCCTGGCAAGGGCTTTCTAAAGCCAAATTTGTTAAAGAACAAGACTAGTATTTCCAGAAGTAACATGATAGGATAAACAAGAGAAACGAGAAAAGGAGCGAGCCAATGGAGTTACAAAAAGCTTTGAAAGAAGTGCGAGAGCAAAAAATCGCTCCAGTTTATTTATTAATAGGAACAGAACTTTATTTAACTGAATTATTTAAAACAACATTGATGAAAGAATTGTTGACGGAAGAGGATGATCAATTTAACTTTTTCTCATTTGATATGGAGGAAACACCTTTAAGTGCAGCGATTGCTGAAGCGGAAACAATTCCGTTTTTTGGTGATTATCGCCTTGTCTTTGTGGAAAATCCTTACTTTTTAACTGCCGAAAGAAAAACAAACGGTGTGGAACATGATGTCAATCTTTTATTGAATTATTTGGAAAGTCCATCACCAACAACTGTTCTTGTTTTTATGGCCTCATATGAAAAATTAGATGAACGCAAAAAAGTTACCAAAGCATTGAAAAAAAATGCCACAGTGGTTGACGTCAATCCAATGGATGAAAAGGCTATTCGTCAGTACATTTCTCAAACGATTGAGAGCGAAGGGTACACTATTCGCTCCGATGCTTTTGATTTATTACTTCAATTGACAGACTTGAACTTATCAAAAATTATGGGAGAATTACAGAAGCTGTATTTATATGCCCTTGAAACGAAGACAATTACACGAGGTGCGGTTCAAGAATTAGTCCCTAAGTCTTTGGAACATAATGTTTTTGACTTAACCAACGAAGTACTTTCTGGAAACAGTGAAAAAGCTGTTCAATTGTATGAAGATTTACTTTTACAAGGAGAAGAAACCATTAAGTTAAATGCAATCTTATTGAATCAGATTCGCCTTTTTCTACAAACAAAAATTTTGGCTAAGATGGGCTATCAACAAGCGAATATCGCTGATACATTAAAGGTTCATCCTTATCGAGTCAAGTTAGCGTTACAACAAGTCCGACGATTTGAATTGTCTCGATTAGAAAGACTTTATGATGAATTAGTTGAAAATGATTACCGCATGAAAACGGGCCAAATGGATAAAGAATTACTATTCCAATTATTTATTTTAAAATTGACTGCGCAAGCAAAATAAGAAAGTGCCAGAGACAATCGTCATTCAACGATTGTCTCTGGCACTTTCTTATTATTTAGCTCCTAATAGTTCTTCTTTTCCGTGAACAAGCTGTGTCAACATGGCACAGAAAGGTGTTGCTACGTTGTATTTTTGTCCTTTGCGCCAAACAGCACCATTAATGTAATCAATTTCTGTGAGACGATGATTTTTAATTAAATCTTGATACATAGACGGATAGTGCAAGCCAATACCGTTTGGATCATAAGTTTGAGCAATATGTGTATAGACTTCTGCTTGATCTAAATGAATGGCTTCTTTTTCTGCGACTGCTGCAAATTCACTGATTAATGTTTTAACAAGGGATTCACTAACAGGTAGTGCACCAAATTCGGCAATATTACAATCAAGGATTGTACACAAACCATTTAGCGTACCATTGACACAGGCTTTCCGCCAAATAGAGTAGCGAACATTGCTACTATAGCTTGGATTTAAACCAGCTTTTTGGAAGACATCAACGACTTCTAAAGCAAATTTTTTACCAGAAGGATCAATATTTTCTAATTCAATTTCGCCATCACCTAAAAGTTTAACACGTCCCGGTCCTTCTAAACCAGCTGTCCACATGGTAATGCCAACCAAGATGTTTTCTTTTGGCACATATTTTTCTAGTACATCTTCATGACCTAAGCCATTTAATAAACATAGTACATACGTTTTTTCAGTAATCATTGGTTGAATCGCTTTAAACATTGCATCTAATTGTTGTGCTTTGGTTAAAGCAATAATTAAATCAACTTGTTCATTTTGATGGTCAATTTCTTCTGGTGAGAAGATTGGTAGTTTTGCGACAACTTCTTCTCCATTAAAATCAGCGATTAAACCATTTTTACGAATGGCTTCAATGTGCGCGGGCCATTGATCGATTAAAGTTACATCATTTCCGCCTTGATGCAACATAATTCCTAAACGGCTGCCCATAGCGCCGGCACCAGCAATTGCAATTTTCATGTGTATCCATCTCCTTAAAAGTTCTTTAACCGTTATTATTATACAGCAACTTTCTTAAAAATGAATAAATGGGACTTGCAAATTTGTTATTTTTTAAATGTTTCCTAAAAAGTAAGGATTGCATCAAATGGTAAAGTAAGCTAAAGTAAAGCGTGGAAAAGTTTATAAATGAAAGTAGAGGAATCGTTAATGACGAAAGAAAAATTTTGTCGAGAATCACGAGTGATTCAAACACATCGTGTATTTCCCTTTGATTTAAATCCCTTTGGTGCACTATTTGGTGGGAAATTAATGTCTTTAATTGATGATGCCGCATCCATTTCCGTTTCACGACATTGTCGGAGAGGGGCAGTTACAGCATCTTTAGATAACTTGAATTTTTTAAAACCTTTAAAAGAAAATCACTCAGTGTGTGTTGAAACGTTTGTTTCTGGCGTGCATCATAAATCGATGGAAGTATTTGTTAAAGTTGTAGGAGAAGATTTAACAACTGGAGAGCGTTATTTAGCGGCGACTTGTTTTACAACTTTTGTAGCCATTCCGTCTCATATGAATCCTGAAAGTGACTTCCAATTAGCGGCAGTCGTCCCAGAAACTGCAGAAGAAAAGTTGATTTGTTCCAATTATGAAACGAGACGACAACAACGTTTAGCTTTGCGAGAAGAGACTAAATTATTTAGTCAACATCTCACAACAGATTTACCGTGGATTGATTCACCTTTATAAAAAAATGTCCGAGTCTTTGTGAAAACAGACTTGGACATTTTTTGATGAAAAAAGAAGCTAACATGAATGCTAACTTCTATCTCACATTATTTAGCTAATTTGCTTAAACGAATTTTATCGCGGTTAGCTTTGTTTTTATGGATTAAACCTTTAGTTGCAGCCATATCAACAGCTTTAACAGCTTCGTTGTATAAAGCATCGACGTTATCAGCTCCAGCAGCTACAGCTTCTTCAAATTTCTTGATTGCTGTACGCATTGCGTTTGTTTGAGATGAATTTTTCGCATTCGCGTTAGCACTTGTACGTACGCGTTTGATTGCAGATTCGATATTTGGCATTTGTTTCACCTCCGATGATTTAGGTTTTACACTGGTCAGCCAATGTAATTCAACAGTAATCATTATACCTAATCCATTGTTCCATTGCAATAAAAGACGACAAGTTTTTTTCCTTAACAGACAATTTCAAGAAAAAAATAAGAAAATTTGCCAGAGCCTTAAGAAAAAAGCATACATTTTTTTTAAAACATGCTATGATAAAATAGATAAATGAAAAATGGTGGTGTCTTTGTGAGTATTGCATTATTGGTAACGATTACTTTGGTAATGGGTGTAATTTTTGTTAACGGTTGGACGGATGCGCCGAACGCAATTGCAACCGCTGTCTCGACTCGGGTGTTAAAACCGAATGTCGCAATTTGGATGGCTGTTGTGATGAACTTTTTAGGTGCATTAGTCATGACCTTTTTTAATGCCCAAGTAGCTGAAACGATTAGCAACATTGTTAGTTTTGACGCAAATGGAAACGCTTCACAGGTGGCTTTGGCTGCTTCGCTTTTTTCAATTGTGGTTTGGGCAGTTGCTGCGTGGTATTTTGGTATTCCCACGAGTGAAAGCCATGCGTTAATTGCCGGTTTGACTGGTTCGGCTATGGCATTAGGTGGTTTGGGTGCAGTCAATGGCTCGGAATGGATCAAAGTGCTTGTTGGTCTAGTTGTTTCTACCGTTATGGGCTTTGGCGGCGGTTATTTGATTGCCAAACTTGTTGTGAAAGCTTTCTCGGCTGTGCCTAGAAGAAAAGCCAACAAATTTTTTACAGTAGGGCAAGCCTTTGGTGCAGGAGCTAATGCTTTTTTACATGGTGCGCAAGATGGGCAAAAATTTATGGGCGTGTTCATGTTAGTACTTTTTTATAATAATTTAGTCGAAAAAACAGGTGGCGGTTTTGTGATTCCGTTATGGGTTATGGTTCTGTGTTCCATTACAATGGGCATTGGAACTTCTGTGGGCGGCATGAGAATCATTAAATCAGTCGGGATGGATATGGTAAAGCTTGAACGCTATCAAGGCTTCACTGCGGATTTAAGCACGGCTATTTGTTTATTTTTAGCATCGGCTTTTGGGATTCCAGTTTCAACTACTCATACAAAAACGACAGCGATTATGGGAGTAGGTGCTTCTAAGCGAATCTCAAGTGTTGACTGGCGTATCGTGAAAGAAATGCTGATAGCATGGATTTTAACTTTCCCAGGATGTGGGCTGATCGCTTATGTGATGTCAAAATTATTTATTGCAATTTTTTAAGGAGAGAAAAACATGGCACGTAAAAAACAATTTGATTATTTTGGAGAATTAAACCAGTTAGCAACAAATGCTTATGAAGCGGCAAAGGTTTTGCAAGAAATTGTAGACAATTATTCATTAGAAAACTTAGTAAAAAAATCAGAAGCGATTCATCAATTGGAAAAAGAGAATGATGAAATTGTTCGTAAAATTTTAAATGAACTCTATATTTCCTTTATTACGCCGATTGATCGAGAAGATATTGTCGATATTACGGATCACTTAGATAACATTATCGATAGCATTAATAGTTTGTCTTATTTACTTGATCATTTAGTTGTCGAAGAAATGATTGCGCCCGCGCTAGAATTAACTGCTTATATTGTTAAAGCGACAGAAGGAGTTAAATCAGCAACGAAGGAATTTGCAAAATTTAAGAATTCTAAAACGTTAGTTTCATTGATTGATGAAGTGAATACGATTGAATCTCAAGGCGATAAATTATACAGTAGCGCCATGAAAGATTTGATGACTAACGAAAAAGATTTATTAAAAGTTATCAAGTGGAAAGATGTTTACGATCAGCTTGAGCGCACGATTAATGATTGTGAATCAGCTGTTAATATTATTGTCGGAATTGTCATCAAAAATACGTAAAGAAAAGAGGGGGAGCTGTTGGTTAAAGTAATTATTGATGCTGATGATTTTGGGATGTCAGAAGCGATTAATCATGGCATTATCAAAAGTTATGTCGATGGTTTAACGACGTCGACACTTTTGATGCCCAATTTACCAACAGCAGAACACGCCGTTGCGTTAGCAAAAATTATCCAGGCTTATTTGTAGGTCAGCATACGAATTTTTTATTAGGGAAACCTTGTGCAGACCCATGTATGATTCCTTCACTGGTAGATGAACAAGGCAATTTTCATCGCTCTTCTTATTATCGTCAACAAAAGCAAGTAACCTTCGTATATGAAGAAGTACGACTTGAAACGATTGCGCAATTGACGCACTTTAAGGAACTAACTGGACATTATCCTGAACATTTTGATTGCCATTCGATTGGTGATGAAGTGGTTGATCAAGTATTTTTAGAATTAGCAGAAGAGTATGGACTTCATACAACCCTGAAATATAGTGGGGAAAAAGAATATCCACCGCAACAAGGTTATTTCCAGGTGACACATTTGTTAGAGTCTGGCGCGTTATCTTATATTCACGAAGGGGTATCAGTGGAGAATTTTTTAGAAGATGACTTTGGTTTATTACGGATGCCGGAATCGGCAATTGCTGAGATGCATTTTGATGTTGGGTATTTGGATCAATTTGTGTTAGACAATTCTTCTTATACCACTTTACGCTGCAAAGAATTAGCAACGATTTGTGATCCTCGTGTTCGTCAGTGGTTTGAAGAACAGGGGATTGAGCGAATAACGTTTGGCGATTTAAAAAAATAAAACCGTTGCTTTCGACAGTGAAAGCAACGGTTTTATTTTTATGAGAATAACCAGTAGCCAATTAAAATCGCACCTAAAATTACACGATACCAACCGAAAACTGTAAAATCGTTTTTCTTCAAGTAATTCAATAAGAATTTAATCGCAATGATGGAAACAACGAAGGCAACAATAGAGCCAGTTAATAAAATAATGATTTCTTCTGATCCAAACGTATTTCCTTTGGCCAAGAATTTAAAGATTTTTAAAAAACTTGCTCCAAACATTACTGGAATTCCTAAGAAAAATGAAAACTCTGTTGCAACAAAACGTGAGGCCCCAATTAAGATTGCCCCTAAAATGGTCGCTCCTGAACGTGAAGTTCCTGGAATTAATGCCAGTACTTGGAAAGCACCAACGATTAAAGCGGCTTTATAAGTGAAGTCTTTTAGATTAGTACACTTCGGTGCAACATTTTTATTTCGTTTTTCAATGATAATAAAAGCAATCCCATAAACAATTAACATAATCGATACTGTTAAAAAGTTATAAAAATGTGCATCTAAATAATCATCAAATTTTAGACCAATAACTGCCGCTGGTAAACAAGCGACTAAGACTTTAGACCAAAGAATCCAAGTATCTTTTTTCTCTTCGCCATTTTTCTTTGGTGAGAAAGGATTCAATTTGTGGAAGTATAAAATAACAACCGCCATAATCGCTCCCAATTGGATAACGACGTTGAACATTTCCATAAAATCTTTACTTAGATCGAGTTTAATAAACTCATCCACTAAAATTAAATGTCCGGTACTACTAATTGGAAGCCACTCGGTAATTCCTTCGATAATACCAAGAATAATTGCTTTCCATAGGTTAGCAAAAAGCATGTCACCATTCCTTTCTGAAATAAATGCAAAATACATCAAGTATAAGTATACCCGCTGACAAAGTAAATGCCAATGCAAATTCTTATTTTAAAATAAATTTTAGAATTATACAAAGGTGCCACTTGTAATTCATGAAACTTTTTTCTATACTAGTGATACTTTAAAAAATGGGGGAAGAGAAATGTTTGGATTTTTGAAGAAAAAGAATGAAGTTGTCGAAAATAATACAATGTATGCCGTTGCCAATGGAACCGTTATCCCAATTAGTGAAGTGAATGATCCTGTTTTTTCACAAAAAATGATGGGAGATGGCTATGCAGTAGTTCCAGAAAATGGTGAAATTTATGCACCTATTGAAGGAGAAGTTTTAAGCGTTTTCCAAACAAAACATGCC
The DNA here is from genome assembly GCF_050555765.1 of Enterococcus sp. MSG3299. Lineage (NCBI taxonomy): Bacteria > Bacillati > Bacillota > Bacilli > Lactobacillales > Enterococcaceae > Enterococcus > Enterococcus sp. MSG3299. The sequence continues at coordinate 1,950,381 of NZ_CP187869.1, read as the reverse complement.
ATTGGTTTAAAAATGACAAACGGTCTTGAAATTTTATTACACATGGGTATCGATACGGTAGAGTTAAACGGGGCACCGTTCACTATTAAAGTGAAAGAAGGCGACCAAGTGACTGCAGATACGGTGGTCGCAATTGCTGATTTAGAAGCAATTAAAGCAGCTGGTAAAGGAACTGAAATGGTTGTTATTATTACCAACATGGATAAAGTAGCACAATTTTCGTTAGAGAAAACTGGCGTGGTTACAGCTGGTACACCAGTTGGCTCTGCCACAGCCAATTAATGCATTAGACAGATATTTCTATAAAGGAATATCTGTTTTTTTTGAACATAAATAAAATTTTATTTTGGAATTAAAAAATATTTAGAAAAATAGTTGAAATTTTATTTCAAACAAGTTATAATGAAAGCGTATTAGAGAGGAGCTAAAAAGATGTATGGTATTTCAGTTTTTCTTGGTGAAGAGATTACAAACGATACAATTATTTATATCAAAAAGATGAAAGCGCTTGGATTTGATGGTATTTTCACTTCTTTACACATTCCAGAAGATGATACTTCCCTTTACCGCCAACGCTTGACTGATTTAGGGGCAATTGCTAAGGCAGAAAAAATGAAAATTATGGTAGATATTTCAGGTGAAGCGTTAAAAAGAGCGGGTTTTTCTTTCGATGAATTAGAGCCTTTAATCGAGTTGGGCGTAACTGGCCTTCGGATGGACTATGGCATTACGATAGAACAAATGGCTCATGCTTCACATAAGATTGATATAGGATTGAATGCTAGTACCATTACACTGGAAGAAGTGGCTGAGTTAAAGGCTCACCAAGCGGACTTTTCTCGCTTAGAAGCTTGGCATAATTATTATCCAAGACCTGAAACAGGCATTGGAACAACATTTTTTAATGAAAAGAACCGCTGGCTTAAAGAATTAGGCTTACAAGTTTTTACTTTTGTGCCAGGAGATGGGCAAACAAGAGGCCCAATTTTTGCTGGTTTACCAACATTAGAAAAACATCGGGGGCAAAATCCTTTCGCCGCTGCCGTTGGTTTGATGGCTGATCCTTATGTCGATGCTGTTTATATTGGTGATCCCACAATTAGTGAGCGAACCATGGCTCAATTTGGTTATTATCACCAAACCAATCAATTTCTGTTAGAAGTAGCACCTAGCGAGAGCCGCTATTTGAAGCGAATACTTGGGACTCATACCAATCGTTTAGATGCTGCAAGAGATGTTTTGCGAAGTGAATTATCAAGAACGAGTGAAATGTTCAGAAAAGATGAAATTGCAACGATTGAGTCAGAGCAGACTGAAGCCCGTCCAGTGGGAACCGTAACGATTGATAATGAAAAATATGGTCGCTATATGGGAGAAATTCAAGTCACGCTGGTGGACTTGCCGAAAGATGAAAAAGTCAATACGATTACACGAATTATTGAAAAAGATCAAACGATATTGCCGTTAATCAAGGCAGGCAATCAATTTACGCTAGTCACGGAAGGAACGATAGAGAATGAATTTAGAAAACTTAACAACTGAACGTAGAAATGAAAATACAATGGGCTTAGATGAGATGAGTGTCAAAGAAGCTTTACAAAAAATGAATCAAGAAGACCAAAAAGTTGCAATGGCAGTGGGTCAAGAATTAGCAGCCATTGAACCAGTGGTAGAAGCCATCATCAAAAGCTTCAATCAAGGCGGCCGCTTGATCTACATGGGCGCTGGTACGAGTGGTCGGTTAGGTGTCTTAGATGCAGCCGAATGCGTACCAACTTTTGGCGTCGAGCCAGAGATGGTTCAAGGCCTCATCGCTGGTGGTCAAAAAGCAATGACTGTCGCAGTAGAAGGTGCTGAAGATTCAAAAGAACTAGGTCGTCAAGATTTAGTTGATCTAAAATTATCAGCAAATGACATTGTTGTTGGGATTGCAGCCAGTGGTCGGACGCCTTATGTAATTGGCGGTTTAGAATATGCAACAACGGTGGGAGCAGCTACCGCAACTGTGGCATGTAATAAAAATGCCGAAATTAGTAAATATGCGCAAATGCCGATTGAAGTAGATGCAGGACCTGAATTTTTAACAGGTTCGACTCGCTTGAAATCTGGGACAGCTCAAAAATTAATTTTAAATATGTTATCAACTATTTCCATGATTGGTATTGGGAAAGTCTACAATAACTTAATGGTTGATGTAAAACCAACCAATGAAAAATTAGTGGAGCGTTCCAAACGGATTATTATGGAAGCAACGGGTTGTAGTTATGAAGTTGCCGAACTAAAATTTGTAGAAGCAGAAGAAAATGTGAAGTTAGCAATTGTAATGATTTTAACTGATAGTACTAAAGAAGAAGCAACACAAAAATTAATTGACGGGAATCAATTTATCAAGAATACATTAAATTAAGGAATTAGGAGGGTGTTTTAACATGGCAGAAGAAAGAATTAAACGCATTGCTGATGGGATTTATAAAGAAGTTGGTGGTCAAGAAAACGTGGACAAAGTCATTCATTGTATGACTCGTGTTCGTATGGATATCCGCGATTATGACAAAGTAGATATTGAAGGATTGAAAAAAATTGATGGCGTTATGGGCGTCGTAGAAGATGATACGTTGCAAGTAGTTGTTGGTCCAGGGACTGTTAACAAGGTTGCACAAGAAATGGTAGATCAAGCAGGTGTCAAATTGGGAGAACCATTTAATCATGACACCGCAACTGATGCTTCAGCAGGAAAATCTGGAAAAGATTTAGTAGAAGAAAAAGCCGCTCAAATGAAAGCACAACAAAAAGCGAAACAAAATAACACTTCACCATTTAAAAAAGTGTTAAAAGCCATTTCTAGTATCTTTGTTCCGATGATTCCTGCCTTTGTTGGGGCTGGTATTATTGGCGGGATTGCAGCTGTTATGTCTAACTTAGTTGTTGCTGGTGATATTTCAGCTTCATGGCAACAATATATTGATGTCTTAAATATCATTAAAAATGGGATTTTTGCTTATTTAGCTCTTTACACTGGGATTAACAGTGCCAGCGTTTTTGGTGCAACGCCAGCGTTGGGTGGTGTTATTGGGGCAGTCACAATGTTGACAGGAATGAATCCAGATGCACCAATCAGTAATATTTTCACTGGGGGAACATTATCTGCAGGACAAGGCGGAATTATCGGTGTTATTTTTGCCGTATGGTTATTATCATTGTTAGAAAAACAATTGCATAAAATTGTCCCAGAATCAATTGATATTATCGTAACGCCAACCATTTCACTTTTAGTGATTGGCTTAGCAACTATTTTCTTAATCATGCCTGTAGCCGGAGCTATTTCTAATGGCTTAGTTGGTATTATCAATGTTGTCTTAGAAAAAGGTGGCATGGTTGCTGGCTTTACTCTTGGTTTAACCTTCTTGCCAATGGTAATGTTTGGTTTACATCAAATTTTGACGCCAATCCACATTGAAATGATTAATCAAACAGGGATGACTTTGTTATTACCAATTCTGGCCATGGCTGGTGCGGGACAAGTCGGTGCAGCTTTAGCATTATGGATTCGTTGTAAATCAGATAAAAAATTAGTTGAAATGATTAAAGGTGCCTTGCCAGTTGGGATTTTAGGTATTGGTGAACCATTAATCTACGGAGTTACTTTACCATTAGGACGTCCATTCATTACTGCTTGTATCGGCGGTGGTATTGGTGGTGCGGTGATTGGGGCCTTCGGTAATGTTGGTGCGATTGCTATTGGACCAAGTGGGGTGGCTTTAATTCCATTAATTGCCAACAACCAATGGCTTGCATATGTATTAGGTTTATTGGCTGCTTACGCAGGTGGTTTTGTAGCAACGTTATTCTTTGGGATTCCTAAAGACATGCAAACAACTAAATAATAAATAGAAAAAAGGAGAACTTGGCTTCTCCCTTTTTCTTTGTTAAAATTTAATTGCGTAGGAAATGGTGTATCAGGAGGGGTGTTTATGCAACAAAATATTGTCTTATCTATCCAAGATCGTCTACAACAATTACCAAAATCAGAACGAAAAATCGCAGAATATATTTTAAAAAATACAGAAACAGTTATTTCAATGAATGCGCAAGAGCTAGCGAAACAAGCAGGATCAAGTCCAGCGGCAATTATTCGCTTTTGTCATTCTATGGATGTGAATGGCTTCACAGAGTTGAAACTTTTATTATCTGCAAATCTTGGCCAAATGAAGCAGCAAATGTATACTGAAGTTACTAAAGGGGAATCAACAGCTGATATTAAACAAAAGTTACAGGCGCGCTTTGTTCATGTGGTTGAGCGAAGCGGTCAGACATTAGAGGATGTCGCAGTGAATGAAGCCGTTGATTTGTTGGAAAAAACAGAAGTAATTTTTGTCTATGGGTTGGGCGCCTCTTCGTTGGTTGCTCAAGATATTTATCAAAAGTTTACGCGATTAGGCCGAACGGTATTTACAACATTGGATCATCATTTATTTGCTTCTATGTTAGGCTCAACAGAAAAGCCTAGTGTTTTTATTGTTATTTCTAATTCTGGAACGAATAAAGAAGCAAGTACTTTAGCTGATTTAGCGAAGCAGCAAGGGATTCCTATTATTAGTATCACACAAGATGAAAAATCAGTGATTGGTGAAAAAAGTGATATCGTCCTTCAAACCTCTAGTGGGGAAGACGTGCCATTGAGAAGTGCGGCTACTGTTTCCTTGGTGGCACAATTGTATGTAGTCGATGTTTTATTTTTTGCTTATGCAGCAAAAAACTATAAGGAAACCTTAGAAAAAATTCAAATCTCAAGAAAAAATGTAGAACGTTTAAAAGAATAAACAAAAAGAGAAGGTTATCTGTCATTTTGACAGATAGCCTTCTCTTTTTTTACAATAAACGGCGCTTTTCAGCGATCTTTTTTCCCTTTTCAATATAAGAAATATCATTAATTCCTTGAATGGTAAATGTTCCTTTTTCGTAAGTTAAGGTCGTCACGCTACCATTCTCCAGTGCCATCTGCATAGGCAAACTTGCATCAATTAAGGAAAGTAAAAAGGAAATTGTTAGTCCATGGGAAACCACCATGACTTTGCCGCCACCATTTTTTTCTCGATGATGAGCGATATCTTCGAAACCAGACCAAACACGATCACGGATAACTTCATAAGGCTCCGCCCAGTCAGCCGTATCGGCTTCAATAATAGCATTTGCTAACTCGCGATAGGTAATCTTCGTGGTCATCATGTCCTCATAACTTTTAAAAGCTAAAATGCGTGGCACCACACCCCAAAGTTCACCATCATAGCCACCATCTAAAGAACCAAAACACCACTCACGAATCCGTTTATCGGTTAGGTAAGGAATCTTTTGGTGGTTTTGATGTTCTTGTAAAATAATCTGAGCGGTTTGCATGGCACGACCACTATCACTACTATAGGCTTCCTTAAAGTCTATGTCTCTATGACCTAAGCCTAAATGATAAATGCCTTCTTCTCCTTGTTTGGTTAAGGGGGTATCTGACCAGCCTTGGGTTCGGCCAATCGTATTAAACATCGTTTTTCCGTGACGAATAATATAAAGTGTCGTTGCTTTAGTCATTGCTACTCCTCCTAAGTTTCTTTAAATAGTGAATAAATCTCTAATTAAAAAATGGGTTTGTGGCTTTTTCATGTTGAATGGTCGTGGCATCACCATGGCCTGGATAAACAGGAAATTCTTCTGGTAAAGTGAATAGATAGGTCGTAATGCTGTGTAATAATTGTTGCATATCACCAGTGTGTAAATCAGTACGACCAATACTACCTTTAAACAATGCATCCCCAACAACAACAAAATCATCAAAGACAAAGCTGACGCTACCAATTGAATGACCAGGTGTTGGGACTACGGAAAATTTCATGCCGCCAATTTCATAATCGGTTAGTTTAAATTCATGTTCGGCGGGTTGAACAATAATATTTGCTATATCGTCATGTCTGCCTAATCCTGAAAGATTCAAAATAGGATTGGAAAGCCACGCTTGTTCTAATGGACTAACATAAACAGGGATTTGATAATGATGGCGCAATTCTTCTACCGCACCAATATGATCATAGTGAGTATGTGTTAATAAAATAGCGGCTGGTTTCTTCCCTAAACGGGTAATTTCTTGAATTAGTTTTGCTCCTTCTGCACCTGGATCAATAATTAATAATGCTTCTTCATTATAAACAAGATAACAGTTTTCTTGAATAACACCTGTTCTAATTTGTTCGATCTGTATCATCTCAGGACCTCCTAAAGTTCTAACGATTCTCTTCAAGTATACCGAAGAATCTTAAGAATAGAAAGTTTTCTTGTTTATCCAAAGAAAAAATAAATCATTCTTAGAATGTTCGGTTTTTGCTTGTTTGAACACGTATTTTTTTAAAAAAAATCACATTTTTATAGTTATTAAGCGAAAGTTTATGTATAATCTTCATGTGATAGTAAGGAGGAGTATTAAATGTTTCATTTTGTAATAAAAGGAACAGGTTTTTCTAGTAAAAATTTGCAAGAGATTAAAGTTTATGAAGAGACACTTTTTTGTATAGATGAGGCCGGAGTAATTCAGGAAATAATTGAACCAGATGCTGAAGCGTATGAAACTGTGCTAGCAGAACAAAAAGAGGCACAACGTTTTCAAGAATTGCCCCAAGATTCTTATCTTTTACCTGGCTTTGTTGATTTACATGTCCATGCACCTCAGTGGGCACAATCTGGGACCGCCTTGGATATTCCATTGTATGAATGGCTGAATACGTACACGTTTCCTTTGGAGTCCAAGTTTGCAGATTTAGCATTTGCCCAACAAGTCTATGATGAATTGGTAACCCAATTGTTAGCTAATGGGACAACAACAGCCCTTTATTTTGCAACCATTCATTATGAAGCTAGCCGTCGTTTGGCAGAGATTTGTGCGGAAAAAGGGCAGCGTGGCTTAATTGGTAAAGTTGTAATGGATGATCTTAATGAGAATCCTGAGTACTATCGTGATCAAACAACGCAACAAGCATTAGAAGAAACGGAACGGTTTATTCAAGAAATTCAAACATTAGCGCAGCAAACAAAACAAGGCGTATATCCCGTTGTAACTCCGCGTTTCATTCCTAGTTGTACAGAGGAAGCACTTAAAGGATTAGGAGAATTAGCAGCGAAATATCAAGTCCATGTTCAAAGTCATTGTAGTGAGAGTGATTGGGAACATCAATTTGTTCAAGAACGTTTTGGAAAAAATGATGCCCAAGCATTGAATGATTTTGGTTTATTAACAGAAAAAGCAGTGATGGCACATGCAGGCTTTTTAGAAGAAGCAGATATGAATTTATTCCATGAAACAGGGACGGCTGTGGCACACTGCCCAATCTCTAATGCTTATTTTGGCAATGCAGTAACACCGATTGCAAAATTAGTACATCAACATCAAGTAGAAGTTGGTTTAGGTAGTGATCTTTCAGGTGGTTTTTCACCAAGTCTTTTTGATAATTTAAAGCAAGCAGTTATTTCTTCTAGAATGTTAGAAGATGGTGTCGATGCTACAAAAAAACCAGAAGTACGAGGTGTTAAAACAGCACGGATTACAGTAAATGAAGCGTTTTATTTAGCTACTGCTGGTGGTGGTCAAGCGCTAAGTTTGCCAATTGGGAAATTAGAAAAAGGGTATGCTTGGGATGTTCAAATTATTAATACAAGCTTGTCACAAGCACGAATTCCTAAAAATCCAGGGGAATCATTGCTTGATATTTTCCAAAAAATCTTATATTTAGCACGACCAGAAAATATTCGAGAAGTCTGGGTACAAGGTGAAAAAGTACATGATAAAAATTTAATGTCAGCAACTAAAGGAGTATAAAAAATGAGTGAAAAGAAACAAAATAATCTTCATTTAACAGTGGGGCCAGAAGATTCAGTATCTTTTGGGCAGGCCACTATGTTAGGGATTCAGCATGTCTTAGCAATGGACGTGTACGTCGTACCTGTGATCATTGCTTCAATTATTGGGATTAGCACAGCACAAACGTCTTCTTTAGTCCAAGCGACATTCATAGCAGCAGGACTTGCCACGATTATTCAATCTCATTTTTGTATGAGATTACCAGTTGCGCAAGGCCCTTCATTTATTCCAATCGGGGCAATTGCAGGAATTTATTTTGCCAATAACCAACAAGGAAATGGCTGGGGCGCAGTTTTAGGTGCTAGTTTAGTGGGAGCAATTGTTGTTATTATATTAGGATTTACTGGTATCTTTAATCGTTTAATCACTAAATTTGTTCCACCAATTGTGGGAGGAACAATTATTTTTGTGGTGGGGCTTTCGTTAATGCCAGTCGCTTTATCGGATAATATTTACCATGCAAAAGGGGAATTAGGACAAAATATTTTATTAGCATTTATAGCAGCGGGGACGTTGATTTTCTTTGCACTATTAGGTTCTGCTTTGAAAAAAGGGCGGATTTTCCGCGTTTCTTCTGTTATTTTGGCATTATTATTTGGGAGCATCGCGGCACAATTATTAGGGGTACTTGATTTATCAGCCGTTAGTGAAGCGGCTTGGTTTAGTTTGCCTCAGTTACCATTAGTTAACTTTTCTTTCCAATTTGATTGGTCAGCTATTGCCACGATGTTAGTTATTTATCTGGTTTTAATGGCGGAAACAACAGGCACTTGGTTTGCTGTGAGTCATGTTGTCGCTGAACCTTTGACCGAAGAAAAAATTAATCGCGGCGTAATTGGTGAAGGCTTAGGTTGCTTAGTTTCTTCATTCATTGGCGGCACGCCAGTAACTAGTTACTCTACAAATGCTGGGATTATTTCAATCACTGGAGTTGCTAGTCGCAAGGTTTTTGTGGCTGCAGGTGCGTGGTTTGTCTTATTTGGCTTATCTGGAAAACTTTCCACCTTGATTTCGGCCATTCCGGCACCAGTTATCGGCGGCGTTTTTGTGGTTGTTTGTGGCATCATTTCTGTAAGTGGAATGAAAGTCATGAGTGATGTAACAATTCATGAAAAAGAGATGTATGTAATTGCCGTTCCGATTATTATGACATTAGCGTTGACATTGTTACCAAAAGAGTTTTTGGAAACTCTACCACAATTTTTACAATATTTATTTAGTTCACCCGTGGCAACTGCCTCAATTGTTGCTATTTTATTGCAGGCCATTTTACCAAACGTTCAAGAAGGGTAAAAAGATTAATTTTCGTTAAAACGCCTTTGACAAGTGGCGGTAAATAGTGTAAATTAACAATGGTGTTTGTAAACACGAACGTTAAACGACCGAATGTTCGGTTTTTACGTTATTTTTGTAAATAACTAGGAGGCAGTAAGTATGAAAGTTTTTGATTATGAAGATGTCCAATTAATTCCCAATAAATGTATCGTGAATAGTCGTTCTGAATGTGATACTACAGTAACTTTAGGAAAACATTCGTTTAAAATGCCTGTCGTTCCAGCGAACATGCAAACAATTATTGATGAAACGATTGCGGAAACCCTTGCTGAAAATGGTTATTTTTATATCATGCATCGGTTTGATGAAGAGGCGCGAGTGCCATTTATTAAAAAAATGCAACAAAAGGGCTTGATCACGTCAATTAGTGTGGGCGTGAAAGAAGGGGAATACGCTTTTGTTGAAACGTTAGCCCGAGAAGGTTTAGTTCCTGACTACGTGACAATTGATATCGCCCATGGTCATTCAAATGCGGTGATTAATATGATTCAACACTTAAAAAAATTTTTACCAGAAACGTTCGTTATTGCGGGCAATGTTGGAACACCAGAAGCCGTTCGCGAATTAGAAAACGCTGGAGCCGATGCCACCAAAGTGGGGATTGGACCAGGAAAAGTTTGTATTACTAAAATTAAGACTGGCTTTGGGACAGGTGGCTGGCAGTTAGCGGCTTTACGTTGGTGTGCCAAAGCTGCTCGGAAACCAATTATTGCAGATGGTGGGATTCGGACCCATGGAGACATTGCAAAATCTGTGCGTTTTGGGGCAACTATGGTCATGATTGGTTCACTATTTGCTGGACATGAAGAATCACCAGGTGAAACAAAAGTGGAAGATGGCGTTGTTTACAAAGAATACTTTGGTAGCGCCTCTGAATTCCAAAAAGGCGAAAAGAAAAACGTTGAAGGGAAAAAAATCTGGTTACGCCATAAAGGGAAGTTGGCAGATACTTTAGCCGAAATGCAACAAGATTTACAATCTTCCATTTCATACGCGGGAGGTCGCGATTTAGAAGCGATTCGTAAAGTTGATTATGTGATTGTAAAAAATTCTATTTTTAATGGTGATACCATTTAAGATTCAACTATAGACTGAAAAGAAGACAGCACGTAGTGCAGAAATTAAAATGATTTCTGCACTACGTGCTTTTTTTACTTTACCTATCGTAGTAATCGTGTTAAGATAATTACAACGACAGACGTAGTACGATAGTTGAAATACTTGAGGGAGGAATTTATGTGATTGGTAGTGATGCAATTCGAGGATACAACGATACCTTTATTCTCTCAATCTTACAATCCGGCGCTTCATATGGTTATGCGATTTCTAAACGCATTCGTGAAATTTCTAAAGAACAATATTCGATTAAAGAAACGACACTTTATTCTGCTTTTACACGTTTAGAGAAAAATGGCTACATTGAATCATTTCCAGGAGAAGTAACGCATGGCAAAAAGCGGACCTATTATCAAATAACCCGTGCAGGAGAGCGTTATTTAGAGGAAAAGTTACTAGAATGGGAAGTAACAAAAGACGTCGTCGAAGCATTTGTAAAGGAGATGGGAAAATGAAAATTATAGAAGAATTTATTGATAGCTTATTTTCAGGCGTTGTTGAAACATCTGAAACAAAACAATTAAAGGCGGACTTATTAGCAAATGCTGAGGATCGTTATGAAGATTTGCTCAGCCAAGGAAAATCGGAAAATGAAGCAATTGGTACAATTATTTCTGAATTTGGTACTATTGATGAATTAATGGAAGAATTGAATTTAGAAAATAAACAAGTGGATGAAACAAACGATTTAATGAACGGTTTGCCAGAAATTTCAGTGGAGGAAGGACTTGACTATTTAGCTGTCCAACGTAAAGGTGCTATTCAAATTGGTCTTGGTGTTGTTGCAATCATGGTGGGTGTTGGCTTGCTGGTTGGTATGCGTGGTGTTCTTTCTAACGGTCTCGGTTTAGTTTGTCTTTTCATAGGTGTGGCAATTGGCGTTCCATTATTTATTGTTGCTGGTAATCGGTTTGTTGCAATGGATAAACAACTGGGGCAACGATTGATTCCGACTAAGTTAAAAAAAGAAGTTGCACAAAGAGAACAAAGTTTTCAACGATCATTTATTTTTTGTATGGCAGCGGGCGTCGTTTTTTGTATTTTGGGTTTAATCCCAGTTGTTGTCTTTAGTAGTGGCCTTCATCTGATGATGCGCCGTTCCATGCATCAAATGATGGGCGGACAATATTATAATGGAACGATGGGGATTAGTTGGCTCTTCTTTTTAGTATCGGTTGGTGTCTTCTTGTTTATATTTGGTGGAGTAATTAAAGGAAGTTTTAATAAATTGTTGAATGAAACTTATTTTTATTCAGAACATGTTGGTCATCCTGAGTATGCCCCTCAGCAAACAAAAACAGAGGAAGGACCTGTGGGAAATCCTGTCGGTGCAATTATTGCATCCGTTTATTGGCCCTTAGTTGTTGCACTCTATCTATTTATTAGTTTTGTTTTAGGGGATTGGCGGTTTAGTTGGTTAATCTTTATGTTCGCAGGAATCTTTTATAACACCATCCAAGCATTTTTACACAAACATTGAGACAAACCTGTTAATAGTAAAACAGAAAAGTGGGACATTCGTCAAAACGGCTGTCCCACTTTTCTTGTATTTTCGATTGACAAAAGCATTAAACTGGATTACTTTTAACTCATCCAATTGTTGAGGTGATGGCTATGTGGCAACTTAAAAAAGAACAAAATGTTCCCATTTATCGCAGTATTATGGAAATGATTGTTCAAAAGATTCAAACAGGCGAATTATTACCAGGCGAAAAAATCCCTTCGGAACGTAAACTGGCAGAATACTTGTCTGTCAATCGTTCAACCGTTGTTCATGCATTAGATGAACTGGTGGACTTAGGCTGGATTGTGCGAAAAAGAGGGAGTGGAACGATCGTCAACGAAGGAAAATGGGGGGTAATGATGACGCCACGAACGGATTGGCATCGTTATTTAGAACAAAATGTGTTCAAACAAGTTCATCCCTTGGTGGCAGAGATTGAGTTACGTGCTAAACAAAATTTGCCGACTGACTTAGATATGTATACAGGTGAGTTACCGTTAGACTTAATTCCCAGTTTCGATTTTCCAGCATTAAATTGGAAACAATTTTTAAAAGAGGAAGCACAAGATGAATTAGGTTATTTGCCGTTAAGAAAAGAAATCCAAGCCATTACAGCAACGGAATATCAGCTTCATTTACCAAGTGAAAGTTTATTGCTTACTTCAGGTGCGCAACAAGCACTTTTTTTAGTTTTACAAGTTTTATTGAGACAAGGAGATAGTGTTGCCGTAGAAGATCCATCTTTCTTCTATGCCTTACCAATTTTCCAAGCTGCTGGTGTGCGCTTATTTGGTGTGCCCATGACAGAGGAAGGGATTGATCTTGAAGCGCTAGAACAAACAATCCGACAACATCGCATCAAAATGGTTATGGTTAATCCTTCCTTTCAAAATCCGACTGGGACAGTGATGCCTTTAAGAAAAAGAGAACAGCTCGTGAAAGTCTGTCAAACGTATCAAGTTCCTATTTTAGAAGATGATGTTTTTGGGCAGCTAAGTTTTATCCCGAAAACAGAAATTCCTCCTTTAAAAAAATTAGATCCAGACAATGTCTTGTATATCGGTTCGTTGTCAAAAATTTTAGGTTCGACCACGAAAATTGGTTGGTTAAGTGCGCCCGCCTCCGTGACGAAACAAATTGCAGAAGCCAGAAAAATGATGGATGTTTCGTTGAGTATTTTTCCGCAGATGCTCGCTAAAATGGCGATTGAAGATCCTTCTTTTTCTGAAAAAATTACGTTATTAAATAAACAAGTGGAACAACGAGCAACAGCTGTATATCAAGTATTTAAATCGTTGTCAGAATGGGAAGTTTCGCCAGTAAAAGGCGGCTTTTATTTATGGGCACATTGGCGTCAAGGGGCACTTAAGCCAGAAGAGTGGCAGGTGTTTTTACGAGAAGGTGTTTTGGTAGCACCAAGTGTCGCTTTTAGTGAAAAACGTGGAAGTATTCGTTTGAACTGTTCCCGAATTTCACCAGAAGAAATGCCTCTTTTTTGTGAGCGAATGGTACGGATTACACGACAGCTTTCTGAAAATAGACAAACAAAAATAGAACAGTAAGTAAGATTTTTCTTATAAAAATCATTTGCTGAGAGAAAACGCTACAACTTCCCTTTTCTAAACGAATATCCAATGCTATACTTAAAAAGTAAAAACAAAAAAACAAATGAGGTGTTTTCCATGTCTTGGGAACAAGTTTACCAACAATGGTTAAATGAAGAAAATATTCCAGAAAATTTAAAAAATGAATTAAAGGACTTAAATACAGACCCTGAAAAATGTGAAGATGCATTTTACGCACCATTAGAATTTGGGACTGCCGGGATGCGCGGGATTTTAGGCGCCGGTATTAATCGGATGAATATCTTTACAGTTCGTCAAGCGACAGAAGGGCTTGCACGTTTTATGGATACGCAAGATCCTGAAACGAAACGTCGCGGTGTAGCCATTGCCTATGATTCACGTCATATGTCTCCAGAATTTGCAATGGAAGCAGCTAAAACATTAGCTAAACATGATATTCCTTCTTTTGTGTTTGAAAGCTTACGACCAACACCAGAATTATCTTTTGCAGTCCGCTACTTTAAAGCTTTTGCGGGAATCATGATTACGGCTTCTCACAATCCAGCTGCCTATAATGGCTACAAAGTCTATGGTGAAGACGGTGGTCAAATGCCGCCAGCTGATGCAGATGCATTAACTAAATATGTTCGTAGTATCGAAAATCCTTTGAAAATTGATGTCTTATCAGATGAAGAAGTTGCCCACAGCGGTTTAATTAACATTGTTGGTGAAGAAGTCGATAACGCGTATTTGAAAGAAATTAAAACAGTTACGATTAATCAAGAATTAATTAACGAAATGGGTAAAGAATTAAAATTAGTTTACACTCCCTTACATGGAACTGGGAAAATGTTAGGAGAAAAGGCATTAAAACAAGCCGGTTTTGAAAAATTTGTTTTAGTACCTGAGCAAGCCGTTGCTGATCCTGACTTTACTACAGTTAAGTCACCAAACCCTGAAGAACATTCAGCTTTCGAATACGCGATTCGTTTAGGGGAAAAAGAAGGCGCTGATTTATTGATTGCAACAGATCCAGATGCTGATCGTTTAGGTGCTGCTGTGCGGATGCCAAACGGAGACTACCAAGTATTAACAGGAAATCAATTAGGTTCAATTATGATTCATTATATTTTAGAAGCCCATCAACAAGCAGGCACGTTGCCTCAAAATGCTGCGGTTCTAAAATCAATCGTTTCTAGTGAACTTGCTACAGCGATTGCTGAGAAATATAATACGAAGATGTTTAATGTTTTAACAGGTTTCAAATTTATTGCTGAAAAAATTCAACAATACGAAGAAGACCACAGTCAAACGTTTATGTTTGGTTTTGAAGAAAGTTATGGTTACTTAGTGAAACCTTTTGTTCGTGATAAAGATGCGATTCAAGCGTTAGTTTTATTAGCAGAAGTAGCGGCTTTTTACAAAAAACAAGGAAAAACATTATACGATGGCTTACAAGATATCTTTGAAGAATTTGGTTACTTTGAAGAAAAAACTATTTCCGTAACAATGAGCGGAATTGAAGGCAGCGGTAAAATCAAAGCTTTAATGGCAAAATGTCGTGAACAAGCGCCAACTGAGTTTGCCGGGATTCAAGTTGCTCAAACGGAAGATTTTAAAGAATTAACACGCACTTTTGCAGATGGTCAAACAGAACAATTACAAACGCCTCCTTCTGATGTGTTGAAATATCATTTAGAAGATGGTAGTTGGATTGCTATCCGACCATCAGGAACAGAACCAAAAATTAAATTCTATCTAGCGACAAAAGCAACAAGTAGTTCAGAAGCTTCTGAAAAAATTGCTGCGTTTGAAGCAGTCGTTAATGAATTAACAAAATAAAATAAACGAAACAGGCTGTACGGAAAAAAGTACGACTGTTAGTGTTTGTGTCAAAAGCTAATTGACTTTTGACACAAACACTTTATTTAACTAAGGAGGGAATGCTATGAAAATTGGCTTTATCGGTGCTGGCAGTATGGGCGGTGCCATGATTAAAGGGTTACTGAAAGCTGAGGCAGTCAAGAAGGAACATTTATATGTGAAAGGCGGCTCAAGTGGAACAGCAGAAGCACTTCAAAAAGAGTGGGGCTTTCAACTTGTCACAGATTATGCACTTTTCCAAGAATGTAAGGTTATTTTTATTGCGACAGGAGCAAAGGTCGTGTTACCTGTCCTTCAGGAATTAGCCCCTCATTTTTCCAACGAAAGTTTATTGATTTCTGTTGCAACAGGTCATACCATACAAGAAGCACAAATGGCTCTTGGCAATAAAGAAGCCAAAGTTGTTCATGCCATTCCTAATACACCAGTTAGCGTGAATCAGGGTGTGATTGGCGTAGCCTTGGCACCAACAATTGAAGGCCAAACGAAGGAACTGGTAATGGAACTTCTTGCTACTTTAGGGTTAGTCAAAGAAATTCGTGAAGCGCAACTGGAAACTTTTGGTACTGTGGCTGGTTGCAGTCCAGCTTTTGTTGATATCTTTATGGAAGCATTGGGAGATGCAGCAGTCTTAGAAGGGTTACCAAGAGACTTATCTTATGAAATTGTCGCTCAAATGATAAAAGGAACGGCGACCTTAGCCTTAGACACGAAAAAACACCCAGGAGCATTGAAAGATGAAGTGACTTCTCCAGGAGGAAGTACGATTCGCGGTGTCGTAGCTCTAGAAAAAAATGGCTTCCGTTATGCCGTGATGGATGCAGTTCAGCAAGCCAACCACGAATAGATGAAGAAAGTTGGAAAATCGACAAGTTTGTCATTTTTCCAACTTTCTTTGTGCCATATTTTTCGTAGGAAAGAACAATCGCAGTTCTTATTTTAAAAAACTCTGTGTTATAATGAGTGCAAAGTGAGGCGACTATAATGAAACAAATGGAAGAAATCAAACAAGTAAGTCAATTATATAAAGTATTAAGTGATCCAACACGTTTAAGAATTTTGCTACTTTTAAAAGAAGGCGAGCATAACGTAACGGCGATTAGTGAACAATTGGGAATGGAACAGTCCGCCGTTTCTCATCAACTAAAATTATTAAGAGATAGCCGGGTTGTCAAGGCACGTCGCGAAGGAAAAACGATTTTTTATACATTGGATGATCATCATGTAATAGATATTTTAAATCAGACCTTTGAGCATATTGAACATCGATAAAAAGTAGGAAAAAATAGCGTAACTAGAATAGCGCTGTTGATGGAGGTAAAAATGAAGGATACCTTAAAGATCGGGTTACTAGGATTAGGGACTGTAGGCACTGGCGTTTTAACTCTCTTGAAAGAACATCAAGAGAAAATTTCACAAGTGACAGGAATGAATGTAGTCATTGAAAAAGCATTTGTCCGAAATCTTGAAACGAAACAAGCGCAAGCGGAAGAATACGGTCTGTCTTTAACAACTTCAATTGATGATATTTTAGAAGATAAAGAGATTCAAATCGTTGTGGAATTAATGGGAACCATTGAACCAGCCAAAACCTATATCATGAAAGCTTTAGAAAAGGGCAAACATATTGTGACTGCCAATAAAGATTTACTGGCGCAACATGGGAGTGAATTAGTAGCGTTAGCCCAAAAACATCATTGTGATTTATATTACGAAGCAAGTGTTGCTGGCGGGATTCCAATTTTAAGAACAATTGCTAATAGCTTAGCGGCAGACAATATTCAACAAGTTTTAGGGATTGTGAACGGTACGACGAATTATATGCTTACGCAAATGGTTTCTGCTGATAAAAGTTATGAAGAAGCTTTAGCAGAAGCGCAAGCGTTGGGATTTGCTGAAGCGGATCCGACAAATGATGTCGATGGAATTGACGCAGCCTATAAAATGGTTATTTTAAGTCAATTTGCTTTTGGGATGAATGTTTCATTACCACAAGTTGATATTCGTGGAATTAGCGGATTGTCTTTAGATGATGTCGCTATGGCTAAACAACTGGGGTATGAAATCAAATTGATTGGCTCTGCTGAACAAAATGAGAATAGTATCTCGGTGGAAGTGGCGCCTATGCTAGTCAATCAAAAGCACCCTATTGCATCTGTTCGGAATGAGTACAATGCAGTATTTATTAAAAGTGCAGGCGTGGGGGAATCAATGTATTACGGTCCAGGAGCTGGAGCTAAACCGACAGCAACCAGTGTGGTCAGTGATTTAATTACGATTGCTAAAAACATTCGCTTGGCAACGACTGGCCATATGTTCAATTCGTATCAACATAAAACACAATTGACGAGTTCCGAAAATGTATTTGGGCAGTACTATTTTTCATTAGATGTTCCAGATACACCAGGACAATTTTTGCAGTTGACGCAATTAATGACTAAAGCAGAAGTCAGCTTTGATCAATTAGTTCAACAGAAATCAGATGGACAGCGAGCAAGAATTGTTGCCATTACACACCAGATATCAAAAGCACAAATGCAACAAGTTGTGATAGCTATTCAAAATACGGAAGCCTTTCAGTTATTGAATGTAATGAAGGTTATAGGAGATGAGTAAACATGTATGAAGGTTTGTTAAAACAGTATCAAGCGTATTTGCCCGTAACAGAAAAAACACCAATGATTTCTTTAGCCGAAGGAAATACGCCACTGATTCCTTTACCTAATTTATCCAAAGAATTAGGTATTCAATTATATGGAAAATACGAAGGCTTAAATCCCACCGGCTCATTCAAAGATCGCGGGATGGTGATGGCTGTAGCAAAAGCGGTAGAAGAAGGTGCCAAAGCGATTGTTTGTGCTTCTACAGGAAATACTAGTGCCGCCGCTGCTGCGTATGCCACAAGAGCAGGCATTAAAGCGTATGTAGTGATTCCAGAAGGGAAAATCGCACTGGGAAAATTGGCGCAAGCTATTATGTATGGGGCAGACATTATTTCGATTCCAGGTAACTTTGATGAAGCATTAAAAGCGGTGCGAGAGATTGCGAAAACTGAGGCAGTTGCGCTAGTTAATTCAGTGAATCCTTATCGCTTAGAAGGGCAAAAGACAGCAGCTTTTGAAGTTTGTGAACAATTAGGTCAAGCGCCCGATGTCTTAGCGATTCCAGTTGGAAATGCCGGCAATATTTCCGCTTACTGGAAAGGCTTTAAAGAATGGCATGAAAAACAAGGAACAACTTTACCAAGAATGCATGGTTTTGAAGCAGAAGGTGCCGCAGCGATCGTGAAAGGCCAAGTGATTGAGCAACCTGAAACCGTGGCAACAGCGATCCGGATTGGAAATCCTGCTAGTTGGCAACTAGCAGAACAGGCACGGGATGAATCCGGTGGTTTCATTGATGCCGTGACAGATCAAGAAATTTTAACGGCTTACCGAAAAATTGCTGCTCAAGATGGGGTTTTCATTGAACCTGGTTCGGCTGCTTCATTAGCTGGAGTTATTCAACATGTTAAAAGCGGTAAAATCAAAGCAGGTGAAACCGTCGTGGCAGTCTTTACTGGTAACGGACTGAAAGATCCTGATACAGCAATGGAGACAGAAGTAGCTATTTCAAAAATGAGTGACGTGGAAGAAATGCGTCTGCACTTACGAAAAGGAGTCGCAACACTATGAAAATAAGAGTACCTGCCACTAGTGCCAACTTAGGACCTGGCTTTGATTCATGTGGCATTGCATTATCCGCTTATTTAACAATCAACGTTTTAGGTGAAAGTGAATTTTGGGAAATTCAACATACTTTGGGAGAAGAGATTCCTACTAATGAAGAGAATTTATTAATTCAAACGGCATTGAAAATTGCACCAGAATTAACACCAAAAGTTATTCGGATGGTTTCTGACATTCCCCTTGCAAGAGGACTAGGCAGTAGCTCAAGTGTGATTGTAGCAGGCATTGAATTAGCTAACCGACTAGCACATTTAAATTTGTCCCCTAAAGAAAAAGTTCGTTTGGCCACAGAGATGGAAGGACATCCGGATAATGTTGCCCCAGCTATTTTAGGAGATTTCGTGGTGGCTAGCCATGTAGAAAACCAAGTCTACCATGTCAAACATCACTTTCCAATGTGTGATGTCATTGCATTTATTCCAGAGGAACCATTATTTACCGAAAAAAGTCGCGCTGTTTTGCCCGAAAAATTGGCTTATAAAGAAGCAGTAGCGGCCAGCTCAATTGCCAATGTTATGATTGCCGCAATTTTAAACGGGGATTTACCTTTAGCAGGTAAAATGATGGAACAAGATAAATGGCACGAAACGTATCGTCGTTCATTGGTTCCTCACTTAAAAGAAATTCGTCGTTTAACTCAGCAAAAAGGTGCTTATGGCTCTTTCTTAAGCGGTGCTGGTCCTACTGTGCTAATCTTGTCGCCAGAAGAACGAACCAACGAAATTGTTCAAAGTTTGGAAAAATTGTCTACCAAAGCGAGCATCCAAATTTTCAATATTGATCAAGAAGGCGTTCAAGTCTTTTAAAAAAAACGAGAAAAAATCACTAGTGATTTTTTCTCGTTTTTTTTTAATCCTCGGCTGTTTCCGTGGAATAATAACTATGATCTTCTAAGTTCAAAGCATTAAGAATCATTGAGGCAGTTTCTTCAATTGAAAGAGAAGCGACATCAATAACGATACAACCTAATTTTTGATAAAGATCATTAGCAAAAGCCAGTTCTCGCCGAATTTTTTCAATATCTGAATAAGAAGTATTTTCAGGCAATCCATATGCGCGCATTCGTTCTTTACGAATCCCGTTTAAAACATTGGGATCGTTGGTTAAGCCAACAATTTTTTTAGGGTCCATTTCGAATAATTGTTTCGGTAAATGTGCTTCAGGAATTAGTGGCAAATTAGCAACTTTTAAGTTCTTGTTGGCTAAAAAGAGACTTAGCGGTGTTTTAGAAGTTCGGGAAACGCCAAGAAGTAACACATCCGCTTCTAAAAAGCCTCGTGGGTCCTTGCCATCGTCATATTTGACAGCAAATTCCATTGCTTCAATTCGTTTAAAATAATTTTCATTCAGATGATGTAAGGCACCTGGTTCCCGCATGGGTGCGACACCTGTTAATCGTTCGATTTCCGCAACTGGTGGTGTCAAAATGTCAAAATGGAACAATTGATGCTCATTGAAAAATTGATTAGCAATCGCCACGAGATGATCATTAATGATAGTATGCAGTACCATGGCCTCTGCTTTTTTGGCATCTTCTAACGCTTGCACCAGTTTATCTTCGTCTTTAACGAATGTTCGTCTAATCAAAGTAAAATCAACAGTGGGGTACTGGGCCATTGAAGCAGCCGCCAATTTTGAAGCGGTCTCGCCAGCAGAATCTGAGATGACAAAAATCGTCACACATTTTTTTTCTTCAGAAATAGTCATAGAGGGTAAGTCCTTTCTTGCATTTTTAATAATTTTATTATACCATAAGTCCAGAATCTATTTCGTAATGATTCTGATTTAGGTTGGTGAGGGAGGAAATGGCGATGGCACCAGTAAAAACCAATATTGAACAAGCCTTAGAAACCATGAAAGCCAGTGGATTAAAATATACTAAAAAACGAGAATTACTGATGAGCTATTTGATTAAGCGAAATCGGTATGTTTCTGCACGTGAAGTGTATGAATTTATGAATGAAACCTTTAAAGGAGTCAGTTATGATACGGTTTATCGTAACTTGCATGACTTTGAGCGCTTAGAATTGCTGGAAAAAACAGAATTAAATGGCGAGCAAAAGTTTCGCTTCCGTTGTTGCCAAGAGGTGGAACATCATCATCACTTTATTTGTACGGTTTGTGGCAAAACGGAAGAAATTCACATGTGTCCGATGAATTTTTTTGAAGAACAGTTAAAAGGTTGTTCAATTGAAGGACATCGCTTTGAAATACTTGGTCGTTGTGCCGATTGTTGCGAAAAATAGCGAATAAGACGAAAAATCAAACAAAAATTTCGTATTTTATCAGTAGAGTGGTTGACGGTTATTTATGCTTTAGCTATAATATAACAAGGACAGTATTTTAATTTGTGGGTTTTTCCCACAAATAAGAAAAACGGTTACTTTTTAAGCTCGGAGGGAGGGAATAACATGTCAAAAACAGTCGTTCGTAAAAACGAATCTCTTGATGATGCTCTTCGTCGCTTCAAACGTTCCGTTTCAAAAGCGGGTACTTTACAAGAATCACGTAAACGTGAATTCTACGAAAAACCAAGTGTAAAGCGTAAGAAAAAATCTGAAGCAGCTAGAAAACGTAAAAAATTCTAGTTTTGAATGAATTGGAGTTGGTGGTATGTCATTGCTAACCACATTGAATGACGACATTAAAACAGCGATGAAAGCTAAAGACAAAGAAACTTTAGCCGTACTTCGTATGTTAAAGACTGCCATTCAAAATGATCAGATTAAAGCGGGCCGTGAATTGAACGGAGAAGAAGAACTCACTGTATTGTCTCGTGAGATGAAACAGAGAAAAGATTCTTTATCAGAGTTTGAAAAGGCGGGACGCGACGATCTTGTTGAAAAAGTAAAAGTTGAAATAGCAATTGTTGAAAAATATATGCCTCAACAACTAACAGAGGAAGAAATTCGTCAACTAGTTCAAGAGGTAATGACGCAAACTGGCGCCACTTCACCAAAAGATTTTGGTAAAGTGATGGGCGCTATGATGCCGAAAGTCAAAGGCAAAGCCGATGGCAACCAAGTTAACGCAATTGTGAAAGAATTATTACAAGAAAACTAAGAGCGTTATCGAAACTAGGACAGGATACTGTCCTAGTTTTTTTATGCAAAGAGAAAACCGGTAGCTTTTTACGGTTTTCTCTTTTTTGACTTTCAAAGTCAAATCAGGTACGACTTCTTTTTAAACAGATAAGAATGTGGTATCATTGTAAAGGACTATATAATAAAGGAGATGGACGTTTTTTGACAGATAATCAGTCAAAATCTTTGGAATTAATACTTACTGATTCTGATGATGCACACATGCTTTTAGGAACACATGATAAACATATCAAATTTTTAGAAGAGAATACCCACGTAACGATTAATAGTCGTGGCGAAGTTATTCAGTTAATTGGCGAATCATCAGAGGTAGAGTTAGTCGCTTCCGTGTTAAGAGCGCTACAAACATTAATTCAACGAGGCATCAAAGTGCATACGCCAGATGTCGTTTCTGCTTTAAAAATGGCCAAAGCTGGAAATTTAGAGGCGTTTATTGCCATGTATGAAGAAGAAATTATGAAGGACCATCATGGTCGGGCCATCCGAATTAAGAATGTTGGTCAAAAAAAATATATCGATGCAGTTAAAACTCATGACGTCATTTTCGGGGTGGGACCTGCGGGGACAGGAAAAACCTTTTTAGCCGTGGTGATGGCAGTAGCAGCCTTAAAAAAAGGCGAAGTACAAAAAATTATTTTAACTCGTCCAGCGGTGGAAGCTGGCGAAAGCTTGGGCTTTTTACCAGGTGACTTAAAAGAAAAAGTCGATCCTTATTTACGTCCAGTTTACGATGCCTTGTATCAAATTTTTGGTATGGATCATACAAATCGTTTAATGGAACGCGGCGTTATTGAAATTGCCCCGCTTGCTTATATGCGTGGTCGTACATTGGATGATGCTTTTGTCATTCTAGATGAAGCACAAAATACCACGGTTGCCCAAATGAAAATGTTTTTAACTCGTTTAGGGTTTAGTTCAAAAATGATTGTTAATGGAGATACTAGTCAGATTGACTTGCCACGTGGTGTAACAAGTGGTTTAGTTAACGCCGAGCGTACGTTAAAAGACATTGAAAAAATTGCCTTTGTAAATTTTGAAGCCAGTGACGTTGTGCGTCATCCTGTTGTAGCACAAATTATTCAAGCCTATGAAAAAGAACAACAAAAGCATTCCTAAGCAGTTAGGGAAGGAGTGAAAGTACCTTTTGAAAAAAGTACTTACAAAGTTAGGGGATCGTTTAGGTAAAGCCTATTTACCTATTTTATTAGCCGTTTTTTCTCTTCTTTTATTTATGATTATGTTTGGCAGCGTCCATCAGAAAAGAGTAGAAATTAAAGAAGGTCAACTGGCCGAGAAAACCATTCGTGCAAATAAAAATATCGAGAATACCTACGAAACAGAACAAAGAAAAAAATTGGCAGCAGAAGCTGTCACACCCGAATATATTTATCAAGAAGATACGGCATCTGTCCAACATAATCGTATTGATAAATTATTTAAATTGATTGATTCTGCGAATGAAAAAGTAGACAAAGAGTACAGCAACAAGCAAGCGAAGGCCAAAAAGGAAGAAACGATTCCTGCGCCGACCGTGGAAGAACGAGTAGCTAGCTTAAAATCATTGTTTGAATCTTTACCGCAAGATGAAGTTACGTTTTATCAAAGTTTTCCTAATGTTTTTTATCAAACAATCTTTACATTAACCTCTGAGCAATTGGATAAGGTTCGTTCAGAAAGTTTGATGTTGGTGGATGACGCGATGCAAAATCACGTTCGAGAATCTGATTTGGATAAAATTCGCCAAGAAGCTAACGGTAAAATTCAATACTTAGATATTACGAGTACCATGCAACAAGTCATTCGTTACATTGTTAACCAAGGGATTGTGGTAAACGATATTGCCAATGAAAAACGAACAGAAGAGCTACGCCAAAAAGCGATGAATGCTGTTCAACCCGCAATGATTTATCAAGGCGAAATTATTGTTCGTGAAGGTACTCAAATTGATGCAAAAGCGGTCGAAAAACTTGAGCTACTAGGAATGACTAGTCAAAATACCTCTATTTTTCCGATGGTGGCATTAGCATTAGCTATTTTACTTCAAGTTGAAGTGTTAATTTTCTTTACAAAACAAGTGACTGAGCCTTCGCGACAACGCTCGTTTATTATCTTTTACACGGGTGCTATGCTAATCAGTGTTATTTTAATGAAATTCTTCCAGATTTTCCAAACAGAGCAGTTGATGTATATTCCCTTGTTCTATCCGGCAGCCTTTGCGCCGCTGATTCTAAATCATTTTGTAAATCGTCGTTCAGGGATAATCGCTGCTATTTTCCAAGTCGTTTTTGCGTTATTTATCTTTTATAATTCTATCGGCACAAACTCGTTGACGGTTATTCTGATTATGTACTTATTCTCAGGATTTCTAGCAACAGTTGTTAAACGGAAACGGATGAGTGAGCAAGTTTTCCCAGCTTTAATGTGGGTAGTGGTCTTTCCTGTTTTCATGGCGGTTGTCTTAATGATTTATCAAGGGATGAGTTTAACAGATGGTAAAACGTGGACAGCTTTAATTTGTGCAAGTGCAGGAACGGTACTTTCATTTTTAGCAACAATGGGCTTGCATCCATATATCGAATTATTAGTGACCGATGATAGTATGATTGTCTTGAATGAATTAAGTAATCCGAACCATCCGTTGTTAAAACAACTGTTAGAAGAAGCGCCAGGTACCTATCATCATAGCATGATGGTGGCTAGTTTGAGCGCTAACGCTGTTGCTGAGATTGGCGGGCGGTCGCTATTAACACGAGTTGCTTGTTATTACCATGACATTGGTAAAATTAAACACGCCAATTTCTTTGTGGAAAACTTACCTGCTGGTGCAGAAAATCCACATAACTTTTTATTACCAGAAGATAGTAAACAAATTATTTTTGGCCACGTAATTGATGGCGCCAAAATTTTAGAAGAGTACAATATGCCGCAAATGGTGATTGACATTTGTCGTCAACATCATGGCACAACATTGATGAAATTTTTCTATGTGAAAGCAAAAGAACGCAATCCTGAAATTAAAGAATCCGACTTCCGTTATCCTGGACCACGTCCACAAACACGAGAAGCAGGGATTGTGAGTATTGCTGATACTTGTGAGGCTGCTGTGCGGGCGATGGATCATCCCACCAACGAAAAAATTCAAGCCTTTGTGCATAATGTGATTCAAGACAGAATTTCAGATGGCCAATTAGATGAATGTGGGTTAACGATGAAAGAGATTCGCATCATTGAAAAATCATTAATTAATGGATTATGCAGTACCTTCCATTCACGGATTAAGTATCCAAAAATGAAAGCTGAAGCAGAAGAAATGAAAGATGAACAAGAAAAGAGAGATGACTAATGGATATTACTTTCATTGATGAAACCGAGAAAGTACCAACAGAAGAAATCAAAGAAATCGAAAACTTGCTGCAATTTGCAGCGGGTTTTCTAGAAATTGCCGAAGATACGGAGATGTCGGTGACTTTTACAGATAACGCAGGTATCCAAATGATTAATCGTGACTATCGGGGCAAAGATATGCCTACAGATGTCATCAGTTTTGCTTTAGAGGATGAAGGGGAAGACGAATTGCCAATTATTTTTGATGATGAAGAGTTGGCAGAGCTACCACGTAATCTAGGTGATTTAATTATTTCAACAGAGCGAGCAGCAGAACAAGCAGTTGAATATGGGCACACATTGGAACGAGAAATGGGCTTTTTGGCAGTACATGGCTTTTTACATTTGAATGGGTACGATCATATGGAACCTGAAGATGAAAAAGAAATGTTTGGTTTACAGAAAGAGATTTTAGATGCGTATGGCCTTAAAAGATGAGCAAACAGGAAAAAATAAACATTTTATTAATTCATTAGAATTTGCCTGGCAAGGAATCAAAACAGTTTTTCGAGAAGAACGTAATATGCGCAAACATGTGGCGTTTGGCGTCACGGCCATTGTGTTTGGTTTCTTGTTTTCCTTAACACTTGCTGAATGGCTGTGGTTGTTATTGGCCGTTTTTCTCGTCTGGTTGGCAGAAATTATCAACACAATTTTTGAAAATGTCGTAGATATGTTTACGGATTTTCACTTTCATCCAATCGGAAAAAAGGTTAAAGACATGGCCGCAGGAGCTGTTTTATTAACAGCCGGTTTCGCAGTGCTAGTAGGACTAATTCTATTTGTACCAAAAATTTTACAAATCATTCAAATGTGGAAATAAGAGGAGAAATACAATGACAACTGAACATAAATCTGGTTTCGTAGCCATTGTCGGCAGACCAAATGTTGGGAAATCAACATTGTTAAATCGAATTGTCGGCCAAAAAATTGCAATTATGAGTGACAAAGCACAAACAACTCGTAATAAGATTCAAGGAATTTATACAATTCCTGAAGCACAAATTGTTTTTATCGATACTCCAGGGATTCACAAACCTAAACACCGCTTAGGCGATTTCATGGTGGAAAGTGCCTACAATGCGATGCGTGAAGTAGATGCTACTCTATTTATGGTAAGTGCTGATCAAAAACGCGGGAAAGGTGACGACTTTATTATTGAACGATTGAAAAATAATAATAGTCCAGTCTACTTGATTATTAATAAAATTGACAAAGTCCATCCAGATGATTTATTGAGTATTATTGAAGACTATTCGAAACAAATGGACTTTAAAGAAATTATTCCAATTTCTGCCACTGAAGGAAATAATTTTGAGCATTTGATGGATGTTCTCGTTGAGCAAATGCCAGAAGGACCACAATATTTCCCTGATGACCAAATTACGGATCATCCAGAATATTTTATCGTTTCCGAATTAATTCGTGAAAAAGTGTTACTTTTAACAAGAGATGAGATTCCTCATTCTGTCGCTGTCGTTGTGGACTCAATGAAACGGGATGAAAACGATAAAGTCCATGTCCAAGCAACCATTATTGTGGAACGGGACAGTCAAAAAGGTATCATTATTGGCAAAGGCGGAAAAATGCTGAAACAAATTGGTACCAAGGCGCGTCAAGATATTGAATATTTATTAGATGACAAAGTGTATTTGGAGCTGTGGGTAAAAGTCCAAAAAGACTGGCGTGACAAAAAAATCTATTTACAAGATTTTGGTTATCGCAAAGAAGAATATTAAGAAAGTAGTGTTTGGGAAGCGAGTGTATAAACGAACTTTCCAAACACTACACTAATTTACATAAGAAATGGAAGTGAATTGAATGGCATTAGGGGAGACCAAAGGCATTATTTTATTTACGAAGGATTTTAAAGAGAAGGATAAACTCGTCAAAATTTTTACAGAATCCTATGGAAAATTGATGTTTTTTGTGAAAGGCGCGCATCGAAAAAATAATCCTCTTTTGCCAGCGATTCTGCCATTTACAGAAGCCGTCTACATCGGAAATTTTAGAGAAGAAGGCTTATCTTTTCTCAATAGCAGCAAAGAAGTTCAACCTTTTCGAAACATTCAACAAGACATATTTATTAACGCATATGGAACATATATTTTAAACTTAGTCGATGCAGCAATTGAAGATCAGCACTATGATCCAAACTTATTTCAATTTACCCACATGGCATTATCCGCTTTAAATGAGCAAAAAGATCCGGAAATCATTACAAATATTTTTGAAATTCAATTGTTAGAACGGTTTGGTGTACGACCAGAATGGCATCATTGTGTGGCTTGTGGCGAAACACAAGGGAAATTTGACTACTCTTCAAAGTATAGCGGTGTGCTTTGTGAAAAACATTGGCATTTAGATGAACAGCGCTACCATGCAGATCCTAGAGCAATTCATTTTATTCGCTTATTTTCGCAAGTCTCCTATGAAAAAGTCCAAAACATTCAAGTAAAAGAAGAAACTAAGAAAAGTATTCGAGAAACGATTGATATGTTATACGATGAATATGTCGGGTTGCACTTAAAAAGCAAAAAATTTATTGATCAAATGAAAACGTGGGAAAATACGTTAAAAATTCCACCACGAAAGAAGGAAGAAAAAGAAACATAAACAAGCAGTCGTTTTTCTAAAAAAAAAAATTGACAACTTCCCTCAGACACCGTATTATGATAGAGAAGTTAAATACGTACGAAGAAAAAGAGAAGTAAAAAGAACCCTCTGTTAAGCGAATCTGGGAGAGTGGGAGCCAGAAACACGGAACTTTTGAAAGGCACTTTGGAGTACGACAAACGAAGCTGCCGATGAACACATCGGAAGTAGGGTGGAACCGCGATAATTATTCGTCCCTATGTCTATTAATAGGCATGGGGACTTTTTGCATGTTCCTCACTGCGACTGACACAAAGTGTCAGAGCAGATGTGGAACAGCACAAGGTGACTGAAAGGAACGTTGTCTCCTCTGTGTTAAAACAAACTGCTTAGCCAAAAACATGGAGTAGATGATGAACAGTACAAGGTGACCAAAGGGAACGTTGTAACCGAATAAAAAAAGCAAACAGTTAACACCAAAAGAAAAAATAGTAACGTTTATTCAAAAAAGCTCAATTGGCGCAAAGGCGACAGAGTAGATGATGAACAGCATAAAAATTATCCCATTCTACAAAATTGTTTTTCTGTAGCCCTTTTTAAATTTACATTCCCGAAGCAAAGTCAATCCCTATGTCTATAAAAAATATTCCAAGGAGGAAAACAATGAAAAACAAGTTAACCGTACAAGAAATGATTTTAACCTTGCAAAAATTTTGGTCATCTAATGGCTGTATGTTAATGCAAGCCTATGATACAGAAAAGGGAGCCGGCACCATGAGTCCTTACACGTTTTTACGTGCCATTGGACCTGAACCATGGAATGCTGCCTACGTAGAACCTTCTCGTCGTCCAGCTGATGGACGCTATGGTGAAAATCCAAACCGTCTATACCAACATCATCAATTCCAAGTTGTAATGAAGCCTTCTCCTGAAAATATCCAAGAACTTTATCTAGAAAGTTTGAAATTATTAGGAATTGATCCATTAGAACATGACATTCGTTTTGTAGAAGATAACTGGGAAAATCCCTCAATGGGTTGTGCTGGTTTAGGTTGGGAAGTTTGGTTAGATGGCATGGAAATTACCCAATTTACGTATTTCCAACAAGTCGGGGGCTTACAATGTCATCCTGTCACTTCTGAAATTACTTACGGGTTAGAACGCTTGGCATCATATATCCAAGAAGTCGAAAGTGTCTATGATTTAGAATGGACACAAGGCGTTAAATATGGTGAAATTTTTGTGCAACCTGAATATGAACATTCAAAATATTCCTTTGAAATTAGTAACCAAGAAATGCTTTTAGAAAACTTTGACAAATTTGAAAAAGAAGCTAAACGCTGTATTGAAGAAAGTTTAGTTCATCCAGCCTATGATTATATTTTAAAATGTAGCCATACATTCAATTTATTAGATGCTCGCGGTGCTGTCTCTGTAACGGAACGTGCAGGATATTTAGCCCGCATTCGGAATATGGCTCGTTCCGTAGCGAAAATTTTTGTGGCTGAACGTGAAAAATTAGGGTTCCCATTATTAAATAAAGATCAAAGTATATCCAAGGAGGCAGAATAACATGGCAAAAGATTTATTATTAGAAATTGGCTTAGAAGAAATGCCCGCACATGTTGTCACACCAAGCCGTATCCAACTTGAAGAAAAAGTAATCAAATTTTTAGATGAACATCATTTAGACTATGAAACAGTGCAATCCTTTGCCACACCTCGTCGTTTAGCCGTGAAAGTAACTGCGATTCCTGAAAAACAAGCGGATGTTGAAGAAGAAGTAAAAGGTCCAGCGAAAAAAATTGCTTTAGATGCTGAAGGAAATTGGTCAAAAGCTGCACAAGGTTTTGTACGCGGCCAAGGAGTTACAACTGAGGACATTGTTTTCAAAGAATTAAATGGTGTCGAATATGTCTATGTGACGAAGTTTACCAAAGGCCAAAGTGCCAAAGAGGTATTAACAAAATTAAATGACGTGATTACAAGTCTAACTTTCCCGGTAACAATGCACTGGGCAAACTATGATTTCGAATATATTCGTCCAATTCATTGGATTGTGGCACTACTTGATGATGAAGTAATTCCTTTCAAAGTGTTAGACGTGACGACAGGGCAAACTTCTCGTGGCCACCGTTTCTTGGGAGACGATGTGACGTTCCAACATGCTAATGAATATGAAGCAAAATTAAAAGAACAATTTGTAGTGGTTCAACCGAATGAACGGAAACAAATGATTGTTGATCAAGCGAACGCACTCGCTGCAGAAAAAAATTGGCAGTTAGCTTTAGATGAAGAGTTATTGGAAGAAGTTACGAATTTAGTGGAATATCCAACTGCATTTGTAGGCAGTTTTGATGAAAAATATTTATCTGTTCCAGATGAAGTATTAGTGACTTCTATGAAAGAACACCAACGTTACTTTGAAGTTCGTAACGACCAAGGCTTATTAATGCCGCATTTTATCGCTGTTCGCAATGGGGATAATGTTCACCTTGAAAACGTGATTAAAGGAAATGAAAAAGTGTTAATTGCTCGTTTAGAAGATGCAGAATTCTTTTACAATGAAGATAAAAAATTAACGATTGAAGCATGTGTTGAAAAACTAAAAAATGTGACTTTCCATGAAAAGATTGGTTCAATTTATGAAAAAATGCAACGGGTTGCTTTAATTGCACAAATTATTGGTCGAAAAGTTGGCTTATCTGAGGAGGAATTGGAAGATTTAAAACGTGCCTCTGAAATTTATAAATTTGACTTAGTAACAAATATGGTTGGTGAATTCCCAGAATTACAAGGAATTATGGGAGAAAAATATGCCTTATTACAAGGCGAAAAACCAGCCGTAGCAACGGCGATTCGAGAACATTATCTACCAACTTCCAGTGAAGGTGAATTGCCAGAAACAGCAATCGGGGCTGTTTTAGCCTTAGCCGATAAGCTTGACAGCGTCTTTTCATTCTTCTCAGTTGGTATGATTCCAACAGGTTCTAACGATCCTTATGCACTTCGTCGTCAAACCTATGGCGTTATCCGAATTATTGAAGATAAAGGCTGGACCTTCCCATTAGTCCAATTACAAACAGAAGTTGATGAAGCAGTGAATCAAGATGTTGAGAAATATGGCGTTTTACTAAACGAAGGACAAGCAGAAGTCGTTGAATTTGTGAAAGCTCGCTTACGTCAATTATTAATGACGAAAAATGTTCGCCATGACATTATCGATGCAGTGGTGTCTGCTGAGCAAGCCGATTTATCGAAATTATTTGCTTCAGCGAATATTTTAAAAAGCCGTTTTGAAGATCAAGATTTTAAACCATCCATGGAAGCCTTAACGCGTGTTATTAATTTAGCGAAAAAAGGTCAAGAACTTTTAGGTGATACTGAAGAAGGGATTGATCCAAGTCTGTTTGAAAATAAGGCAGAAAAAGAACTGTATCAAGCAGTTAACGATTTATCTGAAGCATTTGCGACACGCACGATTGCAGAAAACTATGAAGCATTAGTAAATCTACGTCCGTTAATTGATGCGTACTTCAATGAAACGATGGTTATGGTTGAGGATGAAAAAGTCAAACAAAACCGATTAAAACAATTAATGCAAATTGCTAAAATGGCGTTATCAATTGCTAGCTTAGATTTATTAATTGTAAAATAAAAAGCGCTGCTTTTCGACCGCTAAGGAGGAACCGACAGCATGCTAGAAACAACATTTGAACAAATTTTAACACAATTATCAAAGCCAGCTGTTCGTGCGCTAACGAATGAAAAAATCGACAGTGTGGATGAACTCTATGCACGAGGCCGAAAAGCGTTACTTTCGTTGCATGGCTTTGGTCCAAAGTCTATTCGAACTATTGAAGAGATAACTGGGAAAGAATTGAAGTAAAAAAAGGATCGCCGTTTAGAGGCGATCCTTTTTTTATTTACGTTTTTGTTTTCCAGCA
Source organism: Enterococcus sp. MSG3299 (assembly GCF_050555765.1). NCBI lineage: Bacteria > Bacillati > Bacillota > Bacilli > Lactobacillales > Enterococcaceae > Enterococcus > Enterococcus sp. MSG3299. Next base: position 1,918,325 of record NZ_CP187869.1, on the reverse strand, counting down.
TTGCGACCTTTATTGCCGTTTGCTTTTGGTTGGTTCGTTTTTTGCGTTGCTTTGTTTGTTTCTTTTGGTGTCACATCCTTAATAGGAGTAACCACTTGTTTTGGTGGGTTATTTTTCAATTCTTCTTGTACTTGTTTTTTAATTCTTGGACGTAAGAGGATATTTGTGATGGCAGATTGAATACATGTGAAAATACCACCAACTACCCAGTAAAGCGCTACGCCTGCAGGTGAGCTAAAGGACATGAAAACAATCATTAATGGTGAAACAATCAGCATTGATTTCATTGTTTTCTTTTGTTCTTCAGGAATACCAATCATTGAAATATAACCTTGAGCTAAATAGGCTAAACCAGCTAATGCCACTAAAATCATATTTGGTTGCCCTAAATTCATTCCTAAGAAGCTTGCTGTGGCAATACCTTTTGTATAACGAGCAGCAAAGAACAGAGATGAGAAAATAGGCATTTGAATTAATAAAGGCAAACAACCAATTCCGCCAACCATACTCACATTGTTTTCTTTATAAATCTTTTGTAGTTCTGCTTGTGCGGCCATTTGTTCTTCACGCGTACTTGCTTGTTTCATTTTTGCTTGTGCAACATCCACTTGGGGTTTGATTGCTTGCATTTTTTCCGTTTGGATAAAGCTTTTTTTCGATTGATGTAAGCCTAACGGTAAAATAATGATCCGTACAATAATGGTGATAAAAATAATCGCCCAACCATAGTTCCAATTAAAGTTATCGACAAGATAAGTAATTGCATTACTCATCGGTAAAACAAGGAAGTTATAGACAAAACCTTCACCAGTTGGTTGTCCATCTGCTCCTGTTTTCACACAGCCTGATAAAAACATTACTAAAAATAGTAAGCCAGAGCCGTAAAGCCATCGGTTTAATTTACGCATGTAATTCGGTCCTTTTCTAAAAAATTTTTACATGGTTAACTATACTTGAAACAGCGCTCTTTTTCAATCAAAATCGAAAAGAAGCTCTTACAAAAATCAATAAAAAGCAGGAACTACTTGCTGTTCAAGGCTTCTTCCCAAAGAAATCAATCGTTAGAAAGTAAGTTTATTGAATCACTTTAAATTGTTCCGTTTCTTCTAACAAAGGGTCTTCTTGAATATCAACATACGTTACACGTCCCGCTGGACTGGGGGAATCTTTGATTTTTTTGATAAATGTTTCCATTATGTCTTCAGGTGCAATTGCTGTGATTGAAACGGACCCGTCGTCTTCGTTCTTCACCGAACCAGTGACACCTAATTGATCTGCCACCATTTTTGTCATGTAGCGGAAGCCAACACCTTGGACACGTCCTTGTACATTCATTCTTAGTTTTTCCATGAGAGACACTTCCTTTGCTTTTTTCTTTATGATAGCGATTTTTCTTGGTTCTAGCAAGTATCCAAGCAAGCTAGAAGCATGCTATAATACAAAGGCGAGGTGACTTATGAAAGAAATTACATCAACGAAAAATAACCAATTAAAAGAATGGAAAAAATTACACAAAAAGAAGTACCGAGAAGAACTGAACCAATATATAATAGAAGGATTTCATTTAATTGAAGAAGCTGTGAAGGCCAATGCCGATGTCCAGTGGATTTTGTTTAACCAAAGAGGTCAACAAGAATGGGGAACTTGGTTAGCTGAACAAGAAACAGAAAAATTAATTTTTGTTAGTGATGAGGTTTTAAATAGCTTGTCGGAGCTGCCAACTTCACAAGGAATTTTGGCAATTGTCACCTTGGAAACGCAACAAGAGCAGTCGCTTTCTTTTAAAGGTGGTTGGTTACTTTTAGATAATATCCAAGACCCTGGTAATGTTGGTACGATGATTCGCACAGCTGATGCAGCGGGTTTAGCAGGCGTGATTTTAGGTAAGGGCACAGCAGATATTTACAATACAAAAGTGTTGCGCTCAATGCAGGGAAGCCACTATCATTTACCAGTTCTCCAACGAGAGTTGACTGAAGTGGTTCAGGCATTCAAGAAGCAAGGTCTACCAGTTTTCGGTACAGAACTAAATGAAGCTGCGATTGCTTATTATGAACAAGAGGCAGTGGAAAATTATGCGTTGATTTTAGGCAATGAAGGTAGCGGGGTTTCGCCAGAATTGTTAGCAGAAACCACGAAAAATCTTTATATTCCAATGAAAGGTCAAGCAGAATCATTGAATGTCGCTATCGCAGCGGGTGTGTTAATGTTTTATTTTGAAAATAATCAATAACAGAAACGAGTGTCAAAAAATGCTGACTATCAAAAAGACAACCCAGTTAACAGAAAAAGAATTAGAAACCATTATGGCTATTTGGCTGCAAACGAATCTAGAAGCTCATCCATTTGTCGCACCAACTTATTGGCAAGAAAATAAGGCATTTGTCCGCGCTGCGTTGCCAAAAGCAACACTGATCTTAGCGGAAGAAGAGGATCAGATAATTGGGTTTTTAGGCTTAATGGATAACTATATCGCAGGAATTTTTATAAAAAAAGCGTTTCAAGGGAAGGGCATCGGTCAGAAATTACTTCAAGTAGCAAAAGAAGAACAGGACCTCTTATCTTTGGCTGTTTACAGGGAAAATCAAGCAGCTTATGCCTTTTATCAAAAACAAGGCTTTGTCCAACAAAAGCGAACCATCGATGAAACGGGAAACGAAGAATGTCATCTTGTTTGGCAAGCGCAGTAGGAGCGACATTTCTAGTTTTAAGGCTTGCTATTTTTCTGAAAATATCTTATACTGTTAAAGGTGTGATTTTCACACACGAAATCCACATTCTTTTCCATCTGCGAAGTGGTGCTACTACGGTAGTTCTTCAAGGAGTTGACGAAAAGAAGAGGAAAATAAAAACCAAACTGGAGGAAACACAACATGGCAGTAATTTCTATGAAACAATTACTAGAAGCCGGCGTACACTTTGGTCACCAAACTCGTCGCTGGAACCCAAAAATGAAGAAATATATCTTCACAGAAAGAAACGGTATCTACATCATTGACTTACAAAAAACAGTGAAATTAGTAGATGCAGCTTACGATTACATGAAAAACGTTGCAGAAGAAGGCGGCGTTGCTTTATTCGTAGGAACTAAAAAACAAGCACAAGAAGCAATCAAAGATGAAGCAATCCGCGCTGGTCAATACTATGTAAACCATCGCTGGTTAGGTGGTACGTTAACTAACTGGGATACAATCCAAAAACGTATTGCTCGCTTGAAAAAAATCAATGCAATGGAAGAAGACGGCACTTTCGAAGTTTTACCTAAGAAAGAAGTTGCTGGCTTAAACAAAGAACGTGAACGTTTAGAAAAATTCTTAGGTGGTATCGCTGATATGCCAAGAATTCCAGATGTAATGTACATCGTTGACCCACGTAAAGAACGCATTGCTGTTCAAGAAGCACACAAATTAAACATTCCAATCGTTGCAATGGTTGATACAAACTGTGATCCTGATGAGATCGATGTTGTAATCCCTTCAAATGATGATGCAATCCGCGCTGTGAAATTAATCACTGCTAAAATGGCTGACGCTTTCATCGAAGGTAACCAAGGGGAAGACCAAGCAACTGAAGAGTTATTCGTTGAAGAAACACCAGAAGCAACTTCAATCGAAGAAATCGTTGATGTTGTTGAAGGAAACAACGAATCAGCTGAATAATAATGATTACGGAGCTGTCTCAAAGGCTAGGCGACAAAAAGCCTGATTCTCCTTTGAGATAGCTTTTTTAAAAAGAATTGATAATATCCGAGGAGGACACAAATAATGGCAGACGTTACAGCTAAAATGGTAAAAGAATTACGCGATATGACTGGCGTTGGAATGATGGACGCTAAAAAAGCATTAGTAAAAGTAGAAGGCGACATGGAAAAAGCCGTAGACTTTTTACGTGAAAATGGTATGGCTAAAGCAGCGAAGAAAAATGACCGCATTGCGGCTGAAGGTTTAGCAAACGTAGCAACTGTAGGTAACGTTGCAGCAATCGTTGAAGTAAACTCAGAAACTGACTTCGTTTCTAAAAACGAAATGTTCCAAGATTTAGTTAAAGATATTGCGACTAAAGTTGCTGAAAACAAACCAGCTACGATGGAAGAAGCAATGGCTATTAAAACTGAAAAAGGCACAATCGAATCTGATTTAATCGAAGCAACAACTGTTATCGGTGAAAAAATCAGCTTCCGTCGTTTTGAAGTTGTCGAAAAAGCTGACAATGCTGCATTTGGCGCTTACTTACACATGGGTGGCCGTATTGCTGTATTAACAGTTATCGATGGCACAACTGACGAAGAAGTAGCGAAAGATGTTGCTATGCACATCGCGGCAATCAACCCTCGCTATGTCAATGAATCTCAAATTCCTCAAGAAGAATTAGAACACGAAAAAGCTGTGTTAACTGAACAAGCATTAAACGAAGGTAAACCAGCAAATATCGTTGAAAAAATGGTTGTTGGTCGTCTACAAAAATTCAAAGCAGAAATCGCTTTGGTTGACCAACCATTTGTTAAAGATCCAGATATGACTGTCGAAAAATTTGTTGCTTCTAAAGGCGGCGAAGTGAAATCATTCGTACGTTTTGAAGTTGGCGAAGGTATCGAAAAACGTGAAGATAACTTTGCGGATGAAGTAATGAGCCAAATGAAAAACTAAGAGCATCAAACGCTCGGTTGAAAAGCCGTGAATCATAAGTATCTAAACAGACAGCGATCCCCAAAGGAAGCTGCATAAATTGATTACTGCTTGATTCAAGGCAGTCTTTCAGCCATTTGGGAACGCATAACTTTGATATGCGCTCCCTTTTTTTAGGCAAAACCAGTGGATCGCACTGCTTGGTCTAAAAAATCATTTTGGTGAAAAGTCATCTAAATGAGGAATTGAATGATTTTTAGAGAATCTTGGAGGGAATTATGATGGTTAAACCTAAGTATCAACGTGTCGTATTAAAGTTAAGTGGAGAAGCGCTAGCCGGAGAAGACGGTTTTGGCATTAAACCACCAGTCATTAAAGAAATCGTCCAAGAAATTAAAGAGGTCCATGAATTAGGTATCGAAATGGCCATCGTGGTTGGCGGCGGAAACATCTGGCGTGGACAAATTGGTGCTCAAATGGGCATGGAACGTGCACAAGCTGATTATATGGGCATGTTAGCTACTGTGATGAATGCCTTAGCATTGCAAGATACATTAGAAAATCTTGGTGTGCCTACACGTGTTCAAACATCAATTGAAATGCGTCAAATTGCAGAACCATACATTCGTCGTCGTGCAGAACGTCATTTAGAAAAAGGCCGCGTTGTTATTTTTGCCGGAGGAACAGGAAATCCTTACTTCTCGACAGATACAACGGCTGCGTTACGAGCTGCAGAAGTAGATGCGGATGTCATCTTAATGGCGAAGAACAATGTTGATGGTGTTTATTCTGCGGATCCACGTGTGGATGAAACAGCGACAAAATTTGAAGAACTAACACATTTAGATGTTATTTCTAAAGGGCTGCAAGTAATGGATTCAACAGCAAGCTCATTAAGTATGGATAACGATATTCCTTTAGTTGTCTTTAACCTAAATGAAGCAGGAAATATCCGTCGTGCCATCCTTGGTGAAAATATCGGAACAACTGTAAGGGGGAAATAAAGAATGTCTAAAGAAGTTTTAGCAACAGCCAAAGAAAAAATGACAAAAGCGGAAGAAAGCTTACGCCGTGAATTAGGTCAAATTCGTGCTGGTCGTGCGAACGCAAGTCTATTAGACCGTATTCAAGTAGAATATTATGGTGCACCAACACCAGTTAACCAATTAGCAAGTATCAATATCCCAGAAGCACGTGTATTAATGATTACACCGTTTGACAAAAATTCTATCGCTGACATTGAAAAAGCTATTCAAATGAGTGATATCGGCATTAGCCCAACCAATGATGGAAATGTCATCCGTTTAGTGATTCCACAATTAACGGAAGAACGTCGGAAAGAATTAGCCAAAGACGTGAAAAAAGAAGCGGAAAACTCAAAAATTGCTGTCCGTAACGTTCGTCGTGATGCAATGGATGAGTTGAAAAAAGCTCAAAAAAATGGCGACATCACTGAAGATGAATTACGTTCATTTGAAAAAGATGTTCAAAAATTAACAGATGATAGCATCAAAAATATCGATGCGATTACTGCTGAAAAAGAACAAGAACTTTTAGAAGTATAAAACCAATCACTAATAAAAATTATTGAATCCAGAGAAGCAAATGCTCTGGATTTTTTTGTATAGATGAGGAAGGCGTATCTCAAAGCTCTCTTTGCGAAAGTCATTCTAAAGTAATTATCCAAGAAAACGCTTTCTTGAATAAATTTTTTTATTCTACCAGAATTTTTTTCTTTGTGTAGGGACGATCACTTAAAAATATAGAGAAACTTTGAAATATCAGCCTTTTAAAATTTTCCTTCACAAATTGAATCCTAAAATTTGATGATAAGAGTTGTTATTTTTAGCAATTGTAATTTGCGATTCATTCTCAATTAGGCTAAAATGAGTGAGAACGGAAAAACGATTAAAACAAGTTGGAGGGAATTGTACATGTCTGTGTTAGAAATCAAAAATTTACACGTATCAATTGAAGATAAAAAGATTCTAAAAGGGGTCGATTTAACAATTAATACTGGAGAAATCCATGCAATTATGGGACCTAATGGGACTGGTAAATCTACTTTATCAGCAGCAATTATGGGAAATCCCAACTATGAAGTCACAGAAGGAGAAATTCTATTTGACGGCGTCAACGTTTTAGATTTAGAAGTAGACGAACGCGCTCGCCTAGGCTTATTCTTAGCAATGCAATACCCAAGTGAAATTCCAGGGATTACCAATGCTGAATTCATGCGTGCAGCAATCAATGCAAAACGTGACGAAGACAACAAAATGTCAGTCATGCAGTTCTTAAAAAAATTAGATAGCAAAATGGAATTATTAAATATGCCTGAAGAAATGGCTGAGCGTTACTTAAACGAAGGTTTTTCTGGCGGCGAGAAAAAACGAAATGAAATTTTACAATTATTGATGTTAGAGCCAACGTTTGCCATTTTAGATGAAATTGATTCAGGCTTAGATATCGATGCGTTAAAAGTTGTTTCTAAAGGGGTTAATGAAATGCGCGGCGAGAACTTTGGTGCGTTAATTATTACCCATTATCAACGCTTATTGAACTATATCACGCCAGATGTTGTTCATATCATGATGGAAGGCCGCGTTGTGAAAACCGGTGGGGCTGATTTGGCAAAACGTTTAGAAACAGAAGGCTATGCTGGTATCAGCCAAGAATTAGGTATTGATTACAAAGAAGAAGCGTAAGGAGGACAAGATAAATGAAAAAAGTAAATCTAATGGATTATCTTGACGAAGTCACCGCTTTTTCACTAGAACATGAAGAACCAGCTTGGATGACTGAATTGCGAACAACGGCTTTAAGAAACGCTGACGAAAGTGAGTTACCACATATTGATCGTGTGAAATTTCATCGTTGGCCTTTATTAAATGTTCACATGGAAAGTTATGTGCCTTCTGAAGGAAATGTCGCAAGTTTTGATCAAATGAAAGACAATCCTTTAATTGTTCAACAAGGATCTTTTCATGCTTTTGAGCAATTGCCAACCTCATTAGCGGAACAAGGGGTAATTTTTACAGACATTTTTACTGCTTTACAAGAGCACCCAGAATTAGTTAAAGAATACTATATGACTAAAGCCGTATTACCAGAAGAGGATAAGCTGACAGCAGCTCATGCAGCTTTCATGAATAGTGGCGTTTTCTTATACGTTCCTAAAAACGTAGTGATTGAAGAGCCCATTGAATCTTTGTTTATTCAGGATTCAGATAGCAACCAACCTTTCTTTAAACATGTTTTAATCGTTGCAGATAATCATAGTGAATTCAGTTATTTAGAACGTTTTCAATCAACTGGTCATCACGCAGAGAAAGCTTCTGGAAATATCGTTGTGGAAGTGATTGCGAAAGATGGCGCAAAAGTTAAATACTCAGCCGTGGATCAATTAGGGCAAACTGTAACGACTTATATGAATCGTCGTGGCTATATTATGCGGGATGCCTCTGTTGATTGGGCTCTAGGCGTCATGAATGATGGCGATGTTGTTGCTGATTTTGATTCTGATTTAGTTGGCGAAGGCGCTCATTCAGAAGTTAAAGTTGTTGCAATTAGTGCAGGTAAACAAACACAAGGCATCGACACACGAGTGACAAACAAAGCGCCACATTCAATTGGTCATATTTTACAACATGGAGTTATTCGTGAACGTGGTACTTTAACGTTTAACGGAATTGGCCACATTTTAAAAGGAGCAAAAGGAGCCGACGCACAGCAAGAAAGTCGTGTTTTAATGCTGTCTGATAAAGCTCGTGGTGATGCCAATCCAATTCTTTTAATTGATGAAAATGAAGTGACTGCCGGACACGCAGCCAGCGTTGGTCGAGTAGATCCAGAAGAAATGTATTATTTAATGAGCCGCGGCTTGCGTAAAGAAGAAGCGGAACGTTTGGTGATTCGTGGCTTCCTAGGTTCTGTCATTACAGCAATTCCAGTTAAAGAAGTACAAAATGAATTTGTAGAAGTAATTGAAGGGAAGTTAAACGCATGATGGATGCAGCAACCATTCGTCAATCGTTTCCTATTTTATTTCAAGAAGTTAATGATGAACCGCTAGTTTATTTAGACAATGCTGCAACAACCCAAAAACCAACGGCAGTGTTAGATATTTTACGACATTATTATGAAACCGATAATGCCAATGTTCATCGTGGGGTGCACACGTTAGCCGAACGAGCAACGAAGGACTATGAGGCCTCCCGCGAAAAGGTTCGCCAATTTATCCATGCTAAAGAAACAGCGGAAGTTTTATTTACACGAGGAACAACAACCAGTTTGAATTGGATTGCCAAAAGTTATGGTGACTTGGCAGTTACAGATGGAGATGAAATTGTTATATCTTACATGGAACATCATTCAAACATTATTCCCTGGCAACAATTAGCTCAACGTACAGGGGCCATTTTGAAGTATATAGACGTCACTGAAGACGGCTTTTTAGACATGGCAAGTGCACGTCAACAAATTACAGAAAAAACGAAAATTGTTTCGATTGCTCATGTTTCAAATGTGTTAGGGGTCATTAATCCAATCGAAGAATTAACACAATTAGCTCATCAAAATGGCGCTGTGATGGTGGTAGACGGCGCGCAAGCAGTTCCTCATATGCCTGTGGACGTTCAAGCTATCGATGCTGATTTTTATGCATTTAGTGGTCACAAAATGTGTGGACCGACTGGAATTGGTGTCCTATATGGTAAACGTCATTTATTGGAACAAATGGAACCTGTGGAATTTGGTGGCGAAATGATTGACTTTGTTCATCTTCAAGAAAGTACTTGGAAAGAGCTTCCATGGAAATTTGAAGCTGGCACACCTAATATTGCTGGGGCAATTGCCTTAGGTGCCGCTATTGATTATTTAACAGAAATTGGTTTAGAGGCCATTCATCAACATGAAGCAGCCCTTGTTCACTATGTTTTGCCGAAGTTGCAAGCTATCGAGGGCTTGACGATTTATGGTCCACAGGATCCAAAAGACCACACAGGCGTGATTGCTTTTAATATTGACGGTTTACATCCACATGATGTGGCTACGGCGTTAGATATGGAAGGGGTCGCTGTCAGAGCGGGTCACCATTGCGCGCAACCGCTATTAAACTATCTGAGCGTGCCAGCAACTGCACGGGCAAGTTTTTATTTATACAATACCAAAGAAGACGCAGATCGCTTAGTTGAAGCGATTAAAGCGACAAAGGAGTTTTTCCAGCATGGCACTTTCTAAATTAGATAACTTATATCGCCAAGTCATTTTGGACCATTCTAGCCACCCACATCACCACGGAACGCTAGATGCGTCTAGCCAAACAATTGAACTGAATAATCCTACTTGTGGAGATGTGATTGAACTGGATGTGGCCATTGAAGACGGTGTGATTAAAGATATCGCCTTTCAAGGAAGTGGCTGTTCTATCAGTACAGCAAGTGCTAGTATGATGACTGATGCGGTCTTAGGAAAAACAATCGCCGAAGCAACGGCCTTAGCAGAGGATTTTTCTCAACTTGTTCAAGGAAATGAAGTGGCCGAAGATGAAAAATTAGGCGATGCAGCAATGTTAAGCGGCGTAGCTAAATTTCCAGCTCGGATTAAATGTGCAACCCTGGCTTGGAAAGCCTTAGAGCAGGCTGTTGCTAATAACGGCCAAGGCGAAGCCGGTCATTTACATTGTGAAAAATAAAGAAAGGGTGACGACGAATTGAGTACAGTACCTGAATTAGAAGAATATAAATTTGGCTTTCACGACGATGTGGAACCAGTCTTTAGTACCGGAGACGGCCTAACAGAAGACGTCGTTCGCGAAATTTCTCGCGTGAAAGGCGAACCAGAATGGATGCTTGACTTCCGTTTAAAATCGTTAGAACAATTCAATAAAATGCCCATGCAAGAATGGGGTCCAGACCTGTCAGATATTGACTTTAGTAAAATTAAATATTACCAAAAACCGAGTGACAAACCCGCACGCGATTGGGATGATGTACCTGATAAAATCAAAGAAACCTTTGAAAAAATTGGGATTCCCGAAGCTGAGCGTGCTTATCTAGCTGGGGCTTCTGCTCAATATGAATCAGAAGTTGTTTACCACAACATGAAAGAAGAATTTGAAAAATTAGGCATCATTTTTACAGATACTGACTCTGCTTTAAAAGAATATCCTGACTTATTCAAAGAGTATTTTTCAAAACTTGTGCCGCCAACAGATAATAAACTGGCCGCTTTAAACTCAGCTGTTTGGTCAGGTGGAACCTTTATTTATGTACCAAAAGGCGTTCGAGTTGATGTACCATTACAAACATATTTCCGAATCAACGCTGAAAATACCGGCCAATTTGAACGGACCTTGATTATTGTCGATGAAGGGGCCAGCGTTCACTATGTTGAAGGTTGTACGGCACCAACGTATTCAAGTAACAGCTTGCATGCGGCCATCGTAGAAATTTTTACTAGAAAAGATGCTTATTGTCGTTATACCACTATTCAAAACTGGTCAGATAACGTCTACAACCTAGTAACCAAACGTGCTAAAGCTTACGAAGGTGCCACTGTCGAATGGATTGATGGGAACCTAGGAGCTAAAACAACCATGAAATACCCAAGCGTTTACTTAGATGGCAAAGGCGCCCGTGGCACGATGTTATCGATTGCCTTTGCTGGTGCTAACCAAATCCAAGATACTGGGGCCAAAATGATTCACAATGCGCCGAATACCTCTAGCTCAATTGTTTCAAAATCAATTGCTAAAGACGGCGGCGAAGTTAACTACCGTGGCCAAGTGACTTTTGGAAAAGACAGCGCAGGCTCGATTTCCCACATCGAATGCGACACGATTATCATGGACGAAAAATCAAAATCAGATACGATTCCGTTTAATGAAATCCATAACAGCCAAGTGTCCTTAGAACACGAAGCCAAAGTTTCAAAAATTTCTGAAGAACAATTATATTATCTAATGAGTCGCGGCTTGTCTGAAGCCGAAGCGACAGAAATGATTGTTATGGGCTTTGTTGAACCATTTACGAAAGAATTACCGATGGAATATGCGGTTGAGTTGAATCGGTTGATTAGTTATGAGATGGAAGGGTCAGTAGGATAGTTTTTACTCTACCAACAAATAATCAACCAAAACAACAACGGAAAGCCAAACAAGAAACACACTAATCATGCTTCTTCAAAGAAGCACAAATAAAAAAGCGATGACTCGAGAAGAAAATCTCTATGGAGTCATCGCTTTTTCTTATATTTTAGTTAAAAAATTATTTTACTAAAGGTTGAAGTAACTTGTTCCAGAAACTAATGAGTGGGCCAGCACCAAATGCACAAATAATTGTACCAATCCCAATTGGACCACCAGCAATAAAGCCAATTAATAGGACCAACAAATCTTGTGCTTTTCGAACAGAAGCGTAAGGTTTGTTGATTTGTTGACAGATGGTTGGCGCAATCGCATCATAGGGGGATTCGCCTTGATCTGTAGCCATGTATAAGGCGCAGCCAAATGTAAAAATCAGGACTCCGAAGAATAAAGAAAGTAGTTTGCCAATTGTTGAGCCTCCTAAACTATTGGCGTAAGGTTGAAGCCAAGTAGAAATCTGTTGAATCAAAATTCCCACTAAAAGCATATTTAAAATAGTTCCTAGACCAATGGCTTTTTTGTTTTTTAAATAGACATAGAATAAAATAAACGCATTGACAATAATTTGAAAAATGCCTAATTGCATACCAAACATTGAAGAAAGTCCGATATTCATAGCAGTGAAAGGATCAACTCCTAAACCTGCCACTCTTAAAGTGGATGCGCCAATCCCGATAATAACTAAACCAATTAAAATTAAAAGAACATTTTTGACTAGTTTCATGGTAAGCCTCCTGAATAGATTTTGTGTGTGATAGTACAAAGTCTGCAACAAAAATTCTCTATGAATTTTTGTTGCAGACTACTTTTTAACCAGCTCCGTGTTGGAACGAAGGGTATAGAGACATCCCGCCATCTACAAAGAGTGTTGTTCCAGTTACGTATGAGGATTCATCAGAAGCTAACCAAGCGGCCGCAGCAGCTACTTGATTTGGTTTACCAATAATGCCCATAGGAACCATGCTTGTTGTTTGTTTTAACTGTTCGGGATCGGAAAATTTTTCAGCATTAATAGGTGTGTTAATCGCTCCAGGTGCAATACAGTTGGCACGAATACCATATTCCGCATATTCCAAAGCGATTGTTTTCGTGAACATTTCGGTTGCGCCTTTACTTGCCGCATAGTGGGCGAACGTTGGCCAAGGAATTCTTTGGTGAACGGAGGACATATTAATGATTGACCCTTTGATTTTTTGATCTCTAAATATTCGGAGTGCTTCTCTAGAACCCAAAAAGACACCGTTTAAATTGACATCAATGACACGTTGCCATTCTTTTAATGGCATATCAATTGTCGGAAAAGAAGCCTCCACACCGGCGTTATTTACCCAAATGTCAACATGACCAAACTCTTTTAAAGCGGTTTCAGCTAACTCTTTAATATCTTCTTCATTAGAGACATCAGCCTTCACGAATTTTACGCGGTCTGCGTGCTTGGCTTGGACATCTTCAAATTCTTTAGGCAGCTCACCGACATAGTCAGCAACAACATTCATGCCCTCTAAGATATAACGCAGAGTAATAAATAATCCTAAGCCCGTAGCTGCACCAGTGACAACGGCCACTTTACCATGTAATTCTCCATACATTGATTCATTCCCCCTAAAATTACTATTAATACTTTCATGGTAGCACATGTCAATCAGCGTGTTGATAAAATACGACAAACTGTCGGAAAAGTTTATGGTCTAAAGTTAGCTACTATTGTTGAAGGTCTTTAAAAAAAATACTGGTCGTAGTAATCAATTCCTCTCATTTATACAGTTTTCTAAAAAAACACAAAATATCCAGACGAACTGGTCAAGTCCAATGGTTATTTATGAGTGAATATGCTAAAATAAAACTTGTCTTACATAAGGAAAGATTTGTTCACTAACAGTGGCGACTGTTCTCAGTAAACAGTTGCGCTGGTTTATCGGGAAGGGAACAGAGCAAGTTTTACGAGACTTTCCCATGTAATAATAAAAAGCACTGAACGTCAGTGAATGAAGGAAGAAGGACATCTATGAAAACAATTATCACATTCATTATTGTCTTCGGTATTCTTGTCCTCGTACATGAATTTGGCCACTTTTATTTTGCAAAACGAGCGGGTATTTTAGTTCGTGAGTTTGCAATCGGAATGGGACCAAAGATTTTTGCGCATCGTGGAAAAGATGGCACCACTTATACGATTCGCTTATTGCCGATTGGTGGCTATGTGCGAATGGCTGGGATGGGCGAAGACATGACAGAAATCACACCAGGTATGCCTCTATCTGTTGAGTTAAATGCCGTGGGTAATGTGGTTAAAATTAATACAAGTAAAAAAGTACAATTACCTCATAGTATTCCGATGGAAGTCGTTGATTTTGATCTTGAAAAAGAATTATTCATCAAGGGCTATGTCAATGGAAACGAGGAAGAAGAAACCGTTTATAAAGTTGACCATGATGCAACGATTATTGAAAGTGATGGAACCGAGGTGCGGATTGCGCCACTTGACGTTCAATTTCAATCAGCGAAATTATCGCAACGCATTTTGACGAACTTTGCGGGACCCATGAATAACTTTATCTTAGGGTTTATTCTGTTTACGTTAGCGGTCTTTCTACAAGGAGGCGTCACTGATTTAAACACGAACCAAATTGGACAAGTGATTCCTAATGGCCCAGCCGCAGAAGCTGGGTTGAAAGAAAATGATAAAGTCTTATCGATTAATAATCAAAAAATCAAAAAATACGAAGATTTTACAACCATTGTGCAGAAGAACCCCGAAAAGCCGTTAACGTTCATAGTTGAGCGTAACGGCAAAGAAGAGCAACTAACAGTGACACCAGAAAAACAAAAAGTGGAAAAACAAACGATTGGTAAAGTCGGCGTTTATCCTTATATGAAAACCGATTTACCGTCAAAATTGATGGGCGGTATTCAGGATACTTTAAATAGTACGACACAGATTTTTAAAGCACTGGGCTCACTATTCACAGGCTTTAGTTTAAACAAACTAGGTGGGCCAGTCATGATGTTTAAGTTATCGGAAGAAGCATCCAATGCTGGAGTAAGTACAGTTGTATTCTTAATGGCCATGTTGTCAATGAACTTAGGGATTATTAATTTGTTGCCAATCCCAGCTTTAGATGGCGGGAAAATTGTCTTAAACATTATTGAAGGTGTACGTGGAAAACCAATTAGTCCTGAAAAAGAAGGCATCATTACGTTAATTGGCTTTGGGTTTGTCATGGTGTTAATGGTGTTAGTTACTTGGAACGATATTCAACGCTTTTTCTTTTAAGGAGAAAGTTTAAGTAAAAAAGTGTGTAAAGAAATCAAAAATAGTTGATTTTAAAATAGAGGAGAGTTTTAATGAAACAGTCAAAAATGTTAATTCCAACGTTAAGAGAAGTACCAAATGATGCAGAAGTCTTAAGTCATCAAATTCTGTTGCGCGCAGGCTATATTCGTCAAGTCGCTGCAGGGATCTATTCTTATTTACCTTTAGCCAATCGTGTTTTAGAAAAATTAAAAACGATTATGCGAGAAGAATTTGAGAAAATTGATGCAGTTGAAATGTTAATGCCTGCGTTATTACCAGCAGAACTTTGGAAAGAATCAGGCCGTTATGAAACTTATGGACCTAACTTGTATCGCTTAAAAGATCGCAATGACCGTGACTATATCTTAGGCCCAACGCATGAAGAAACCTTCACAGAATTAATTCGTGATGAAATCAATTCTTACAAACGATTACCTTTGAATTTATACCAAATTCAAACAAAATATCGTGATGAAAAACGCCCACGATCTGGCTTATTAAGAGGCCGTGAATTTATCATGAAAGATGGCTATTCTTTCCATGCCGATGAAGCTAGTTTAGATCAATCATACCGTGATTACGAAAAAGCTTACTCACGCATTTTTGAACGCTGTGGACTAGAATTCCGTGCCATTATTGGGGACGGTGGTGCCATGGGTGGTAAAGATTCTAAAGAATTTATGGCAATTTCTGAAATTGGGGAAGATACTATTTGCTATTCAACAGAAAGTGATTATGCTGCCAATTTAGAAATGGCAACAAGTCTTTATACGCCGAAAAAATCACATGAAACACAATTAGATTTAGAAAAAATTGCAACACCAGAAGTGGGTACAATTGCCGAAGTGGCAAACTTCTTTGAAGTTGAGCCACAACGTATTATTAAATCAGTACTATTTATTGCCGATGAAGAGCCAGTAATGGTCTTGGTTCGTGGCGATCATGATGTCAATGATGTCAAATTGAAAAACTTCTTAGGCGCTGATTTCCTAGATGAAGCAACAGAAGAAGATGCTCGCCGTGTCTTAGGAGCGGGCTTTGGTTCAATTGGTCCAGTCAATGTTTCCGAAGATGTTAAAATTTATGCAGATTTAGCTGTTCAAGATTTAGCCAACGCCATTGTTGGAGCTAACGAAGATGGCTATCATTTGACAAATGTAAATCCAGATCGTGATTTCCAACCAATTAGTTACGAAGATTTACGCTTTGTTCAAGAAGGCGATCCTTCTCCTGATGGCAATGGTGTCTTAGCCTTTACCAAAGGAATCGAAATTGGTCACATCTTTAAATTAGGAACGCGTTATAGTGATGCTATGGGCGCAACAGTTTTAGATGAAAACGGTCGTGAAAAATCAGTGATCATGGGTTGCTATGGCATCGGCGTTAGTCGTTTACTTTCAGCAATCGTTGAACAAAATGCAGACGAGCGTGGTATTAATTGGCCAACAGGGATTGCGCCATTTGATTTACACGTGGTCCAAATGAATGTGAAAGATGAGTATCAAACAAAACTATCACAAGAAGTTGAAGCAATGATGACCGAAGCGGGCTACGAAGTATTAGTTGATGACCGCAACGAGCGCGCAGGCGTAAAATTTGCTGATGCTGATTTAATTGGTTGTCCAATCCGTATCACAGTCGGGAAAAAAGCAGTCGATGGTGTGGTAGAAGTCAAAATCAAACGTACTGGTGAAATGTTGGAAGTACGCAAAGAAGAATTAGAAAGTACACTTTCTATTTTGATGAACACAACATCAGAAGTGGAATAAATAAACAAACTTAATAACAGTATAAAGCTTAAAACGAAATCAAAGTTTCTCTGATTTTGTTTTAAGCTTTTTTAATGTAATAAAAAACTTAAATGTCTCAAGCTATAAACAATATTCGATTTTAAAAATTAATCTATATAAAATTATTACCTTTATTGTTTTTAATAACAAAGGAAATAAATAAGTGATTTAAGCTGATTAAATGATATTTTTTTGTTTTTAAACAAATTTTTCATATATAGATAGAATTTAAAATTATATTTACAGTAATTATATGTTAATGATATTATAAAATGGTGGCTGAATTATTAGATTAAATAGAGGAGGTTATAACCAATAAAAAATAGGTTAGAAAATTAAAGAAAATACTCTTTCAGAATAGAAATGATTGAATGAAGTTAGGTTAGTAAAGGGAACCCAGTAGCATTGGCGCTGTACTAGTGAAAGGGATTTATGGAACGAATCCAATAGAATGTTAAAACACGATTGTACATAAAAAGAAAGGAGGAAAGCCAGTGAAAAAAGGAAGATGGTGGCTAATTGGTTTAGCTACTGTAGTACTAATCATAATAGGAATTGGAGGAAAACAATACATGGATAAAAAAGCAATAGAAAAGGATTACCAACAAGGAATCGATTTAATTCAAAAATATGTATCAAACTATTTGGTAGAAAACTATGAAGGCATTGAGAAGATTGAGTGGCAAGGCGTTGGTGTAGAGTGGCGGAATGCAAAAGGGTATGGGACATCGTTGTTGGGGAATTATGTTAATAGTGAAATTAGAGTATATGTATCTAAAGATGATTATTTCATGATGTATTTTCGTCTAACCGATAAAACCGAATATGATGATGAATTGAAAAAATATGTTGTGCTAGACTCATTAAACGATAAAAATACAGATGTTGCAGTTAGAGTAGGATTAAGGAATGCGACATACGATTTGAACCAAGCTGAAAAAAAAGTTTTTGAGAGATTTAGAAAGTCTGATAAAGGAAGTCCAAATGCAAAAGTAATTTATAACTTAGAAATTCATGAATTAACATATTAGGAGGGAAAGGAATTTGAGTAATGAAATTACAACAGAGACCTTAGCAAAAGCAATTGATTCTACAAAAGAGACAGTTCAATTAAATAGTGATACAGTAGTTTTAGAAATTCAAGAAAAAACAAAAGATTTTAGAATCATCCACAAAGCCGCCAGCACCCAATCCAGTCAACTAAATGCCATGGCCATCGCGCCTTTAGATGACCAAGGTAAACCTGACTATAACAACGTCGCTGTCGTGTACGCTGGTACCAATTCCTTTGGTGATGAAGGTAAAAAAGGCTTTGAGACAGCTGGAACAGCTTTTGTAGGTGGGCTTTCTGAAGAATATCAGGAAGTGAAGATAGCTTAACATAGAAGTTTTAAAAAATTAGTGTACATAAAAAGAAAGGAGGGGAGTCAGTGAAAAAAAGAAAGTGGTGGCTAATAAGCTTAGCTACTATCATATTAATTATTTTAGGAATTGGAGGGAAACAATACATGGATAAAAAAGCAATAGAAAAAGATTACCAACAAGGAATCGATTTAATTCAAAAATATGTGTCAAACTATTTGGTAGAAAACTACGAAGGCATTGAGAAGATTGAGTGGCAAGGCGTTGGCGTGGAATGGCGGAATGCAAAAGGATATGGGACATCGTTGTTGGGGAATTATGTGGATAGTGACGTGAGAATTTATGTGTCTGAGGATAAATATTTTATGCCAGATTTTCGTTTAAGTGAAAAGGGCGTATACAATGATGAGCTGAAAAAATATGTTCTATCAGATACATTAAATCCTCAAAATACGGATGTTACTATTAGTGTTGGACTAAAAAATGCGACATATAAATTGAGCAATGATGAAAAAAAGAGTTTTGAAAAATTCAGAAAATCTACTAAAGGAAGCCCAAATGCAAAAGTAGTTTATAACTTAGAGATTCATGAATTAACATATTAGGAGGAGAGAAAATTTGACTAAAGAAATTACAACCGAAGAACTAGCGAAAGCAATTGATATGACTAAAAGGAAGGTTCAAACAGATAGTGATACTGTTGATTTTGAAAGTCAAGGAGAGTCAAAAGAATTCAAAATCATCCACAAAGCCGCCAGCACCCAATCCAGCCAACTAAATGCCATGGCCATCGCGCCTTTAGATGACCAAGGCAAACCTGACTATAACAACGTCGCTGTCGTGTACGCTGGTACCAATTCCTTTGGTGATGAAGGCAAAAAAGGCTTTGAAACAGCTGGAACAGCTTTTGTAGGTGGACTTTCTGAAGAATATCAGGAAGCTGAAAAATTTTTAAAACAAACGCAGCAAAAAATCGCCTCGCAAAACGGCACAATTACCGATGTTGCAGGCTTTAGTCAATCAGGTGGCTACATGATGAAAATGGCAGGGAAATACGGGCAAGAAATGGGCTTTCGGACCACCAGTTTTGATGATTGGGGCCGCAATCAATTTGAACGTTTAACGACGAGTGAAAAACAGTGGCTACAAGAAAATCCAGAATTTTTGATTCGCTACCAAAATGATTCGTGGGCAGCACTGTCAGGACGTGATAGTAAATATGGCACGATTTTTTCGATTTCAGGGGTTGGTGAACATAATACTTTAGCCAACTATTTTGATGGAGACGACTTGGATTTGGATCGTTTAGCCAAAGATGGCATTTTCGCACCGAATATGACTTTGGAGCAAGTCAAGTTAGCAGCAAAAGTCTGGGCAAAGAAAAATGGCGACTGGGATCCCACCACAAATAATGAAGCCGAAGCGAAAAAACGAGTGCAGGAGTACTTAGAACTCTATGGCGAATTTGCGCAAACGAATGCGAATTTGGAAAAATTAAAACCTAGTACTGATAAAGCTATTCGTTCTTTACATACAAAAATTGCCAGTGCTTCTGGCGGTCAAAAAATCAAGTTACGAGCAGACTTGGCATTACAAGTAGCTAATCAGGCTAGGACAATCGGTGAAGAAGCGGAGAAATTGCTGAAACAAAGCCAGCAAGACACAGAACAAGCGTTAGCAGAAATTTCCAAGGAAATTTTAACAAGTGCTAATGAAATAAGACAATATTTGTCTTATTCTGAGGTCCAAGCAATGATTGCACCATATGAAAAAAGTCGTTTGTGGAACGAGGCACAGGCCAGTCACAATCGGAAACAAGTTCAACAATATAATCAAAAACTGATGACATTTAGTGAAAAGTTAACAACTGCGGCTAAAAATATTCAAGAATACGATCGCCAAGCAGGGAATCAGTTATTTGCACAGAAATGAAAGGATGTTGCACATGGATGAACTGGAAAGAGAACTTCAATTGGAATTAGAACGCGTACAAAAGATACAAGAACGCCAAGCCATTCAAGCTGTGATTACAGCAAAACAAACCAGAATCGCAACAATCAAACAAACCTCCACACATACAATCAAGAAACTTTCAGAATTGATGAGCAAACAATCAAAAACTGTGTTGCCATCTTCCTTAAAAGGTGCGTTCCAAGGGCAAGTGGCGGACGCAGCGAGCCATTATTTGAAAACGATTCCTGACGCAAAATTAAAAACACCAGCAAAAGGAGGTTAAGAGATGACACCGGAAGAAAAACGCCGCAGTTACCAGATGATTGAAGACAACTATTATCAAGAAAAGCGCAGAATCAATCAACAACAGCAACATGTTTCCGCTGAAATCCAGCGATTTAGACAACAAACGAACCAACTAGTAGACAAGGTGGCTTATTTTACTAGAAATGATACTTGGGACAAACGAATGTTTCATCATCAAATAGCCACCAGTTTAGATGAAGTGAAACGAACAGAAAACCGATTTGTTTTAATCCTAGAAGAAACAGAACAAGCCATGCGGAAAAATTATCGAAAAGAGATTGAGAAATTGGAAGAAATGGCAAGAATGAATTTGTAAGGGATTGGTAAATACGGAGTTAAAGGATGTTTTTTTCAATATGTTCATACAAATAATGGGATTCTTCACGAGTACATTACTCTTGTTCTCTAATTTTTAGCAAGCCAGTGACGGAACAAGATTGTTTTTTTACAAAAAACGAGTATACTTAATAGAGAAGCGAATGCAGAGAAACCGAAAAAAGGCACTTGACAGATTTGTCTGAGGGCCTTTTTTCAATGATAGAAGGAGGTTCATTTTGTGACAGAAAAAGCACGCGATTTATTTGATAAACTGATGACGCAAATTCAGTTAGATGACACAGCGAAAGAACATCCCTTAATTCAAAATGGCCGGATTGACAAGGTCATTGTTCACCAACAAAGTCGCTTATGGGAATTTCATTTAAGTTTTGATGAATTGATGCCAGTGATGCTATATCAAACATTTATGCAACAATTGGAACTAGCTTTTCAACAAATTGCGCAGGTTTCCGTTCAAATAACCACAAATCAGACAACATTTACAGAGGAACAATTAACGGATTATTGGCAATTGGCCTTGTTAAATAGTCAATGCAATACACCGTTAGTTCAGAAAGTCTTAAAAACACAGACACCACAATTTGAAGATCGGAAAATTATCTTACCTGTTGATAATGAAGCAGTTATTCCTTATTTGAAGCAACAATATTTACCAATTATTGAGGAACTTTATTTCTCTTACGGGTTTCCTAAATTTCATATTGAACCAAAAATGGATCAACAGCAAGCTGCAGAAGTGTTGAAAAAGTTTGAAGAGCAAAAATTAGAACAAGCCGCAGCCTTTCAACAACAAGCTGCTGAATCGCTTGTTAAACATGAACAAATGAAAAAAGAAAAACAACAACAAGCGCCTGCTTTTGATGGTCCAATTCGTTTAGGTCGGAATATTCCCAATGATGAACCCATTATGCCAATGGGAAACATACTGGAAGAAGAACGTCGGATAACGATTGAAGGCTTTATTTTTGATAAAGAAGTACGTGAATTGCGTTCTAAACGAAAAATTTTAATTTTGAAAATAACTGATTATACTTCCTCTTTCGTGGTGAAGAAATTTTCGAATGGGGAAAAAGATGAACAAGTTTTTGATGCGATTCAACCGCAAAGTTGGATTCGTGTTCGTGGTAGTGTACAAGAAGATACCTTCATGCGTGATTTAGTCATGAATGCCCAAGATTTGATGGAAGTCGCCCATGCGCCAAGAAAAGACTACGCGCCAGAAGGTGAAAAACGTGTAGAATTACACATGCATAGTAACATGAGTACAATGGATGCGACCAATAAAGTCGGTGACTTGGTGGTGCAAGCGGGGAAATGGGGTCACAAGGCCATCGCAATTACGGATCATGGCGGCGCCCAAGCGTTTCCTGATGCCCATGCTGCAGGTAAAAAAGCAGGCGTTAAAATTTTATACGGCGTGGAAGCCAATATTGTTGATGATGGTGTACCTATTGCTTACAACGAAGAACATATTGAATTAACAGATGCTACCTATGTGGTCTTTGACGTGGAAACAACGGGGCTTTCCGCTGTTTATGATACAATTATTGAATTGGCCGCAGTCAAAATGCACAAAGGAAATGTCATTGAGACTTTTGAGCAGTTTATTGATCCTGGCCATCCATTATCTCAAACGACAATTAATTTAACTGGGATTACAGATGAAATGGTGCGCGGTTCAAAATCCGAAGAAGAAGTTTTACGCATGTTTAAAGAGTTTTCAGAAGGAACTATTTTAGTGGCCCACAACGCTTCTTTTGATATGGGATTCTTAAACACAAGTTATGGCAAACATGGAATACCTGAAGCGGCTAATCCCGTCATCGATACATTAGAATTATCCAGATTCTTGTATCCACATTTCAAAAGCCATCGTCTAAATACCTTATCGAAAAAATTTGGCGTCAACTTAGAACAACATCACCGCGCCATCTATGACTCGGAATCAACAGGTCATTTGTGCTGGACTTTCTTAAAAGAAGCGAAAGAGAATCATGATATGCATTTCCATGATGATTTGAATCGTCATATTGGCGAAGGAGATTCATACAAACGAGCTCGACCTTTCCATGCAACGATTTTAGCAACAACTCAAGCAGGATTAAAAAATCTTTTTAAATTGATTTCGATGTCCAATGTAGATTATTTTTTCCGAGTACCACGGATTCCTCGTTCGCAATTATCGAAGTTAAGAGAAGGGCTTTTAATCGGTTCCGCATGTTCAAACGGCGAAATTTTTGAAGCAATGATGCAAAAAGGTGTCGAAGAAGCAAAAAATCGTGCCAAATTCTACGATTATATTGAAGTTATGCCCAAACCAGTTTACGCGCCATTAATTGAACAAGAATTGGTGAAAAATGAAGCAGATTTGGAAGAAATTATTAGTAATCTAGTGAAAATCGGTGACGAACTTGGCAAGCTGGTTGTCGCCACTGGAAATGTTCATTATTTAAATGAAGAAGATGCCATCTATCGGAAAATTTTAGTCGGGTCTATGGGTGGCGCTAATCCGTTAAATCGCCATAGTTTACCAAAGGTTCATTTCCGAACCACCGATGAAATGTTAACGGAATTTCAATTTTTAGGACAAGACGTCGCTAAGCGAATTGTAGTAGAAAATCCCAACAAAGTCGCTGATTTATGTGAAGAAGTTATTCCAGTAAAAGACGATTTGTATACGCCGAAAATTCCTGGGTCTGAACAAGAAATCACTGATTTAAGCTACAATCGTGCGCGCGAATTGTATGGCGATCCTTTACCAGAAATTGTCGAAAAACGGTTAGAAAAGGAACTGAATTCGATTAACGGGAATGGTTTCTCGGTCATTTATTTAATTTCTCAAAAACTGGTGCATAAAAGTAATGAAGACGGCTATTTAGTCGGTTCACGGGGCTCTGTCGGTTCGAGTTTTGTTGCGACAATGACAGGGATTACTGAAGTAAATCCTTTAGCGCCACATTATTATTGTCCTGAGTGTCAATATTCTGAGTTCTATGAAGATGGTTCCTATGGTTCAGGGTTTGATATGCCTGAAAAAGCCTGTCCAAAATGTGGTGCTCGATTGTTTAAAGATGGTCACGACATTCCTTTTGAAACGTTCTTAGGGTTCCATGGCGACAAAGTTCCCGATATCGATTTGAACTTTTCTGGCGATTATCAAGCCGAAGCCCATAACTACACGAAAGTTCTTTTTGGTGAAGAATATGTCTACCGGGCAGGAACCATTGGTACAGTAGCCGACAAAACAGCGTATGGCTTTGTTAAAGGATATGAAAGAGATCATAATTTACATTTGCGCGGCGCTGAAATTGATCGCTTAGCTAAAGGTTCAACAGGGGTTAAACGGACGACTGGGCAGCATCCCGGCGGTATTATTGTAATTCCTGATTACATGGATGTTTATGACTTTACGCCAATCCAATACCCTGCTGATGATCAAGAGGCAGAATGGAAAACGACGCACTTTGATTTCCATTCCATTCACGATAATATTTTAAAACTTGATATTCTAGGACATGATGATCCGACCGTGATTCGGATGTTACAAGATTTATCTGGGATTGAGCCAAAAACAATCCCAACAGACGATCCAGAAGTGATGCGTATTTTTGAAGGACCTGATGTTCTAGGTGTGGATGCAGAGCAAATTTATTCTAAAACAGGAACTTTAGGAATTCCTGAATTTGGGACACGTTTCGTTCGAGGTATGTTAGAACAGACCCATCCATCAACTTTTGCAGAATTACTTCAAATTTCTGGACTGTCTCACGGAACTGATGTGTGGCTAGGGAATGCAGAAGAATTGATTCGTCGTGGCGAAGCCAATCTTGCTGAAGTAATTGGTTGTCGGGATGATATCATGGTATATTTAATTCATGCTGGTTTGGACAGTGGGATGGCCTTTAAGATTATGGAAACGGTACGTAAAGGACAATGGAATAAGATTCCTGATGAACTACGGGATACGTATTTAAATGCGATGAAGGAAAACAACGTCCCTGACTGGTATATTGATTCTTGTTCTAAAATTAAATATATGTTCCCGAAAGCCCATGCGGCAGCATACGTATTAATGGCGTTGCGGGTCGCTTACTTTAAAGTTTATTTCCCAATCTTATATTACTGTGCATTTTTCTCCGTTCGGGCGGATGACTTTGACTTAGTGGCAATGTCACAAGGGAAAGAAGCTGTGAAAGCACGAATGAAAGAAATTACGGACAAAGGGATGGACGCCTCCACTAAAGAGAAGAACTTATTAACGGTTTTAGAATTATGTAATGAAATGCTGGAACGGGGCTATAAATTTGGCATGATTGATTTGTACAAATCGGACGCTGAAAATTTTGTGATTGAAGGGGATACCTTGATTGCACCTTTCCGAGCAGTGCCAAGTTTAGGACTCAACGTAGCGAAAGCCATTGTCGCTGCGCGAGAAGAGCAACCGTTCTTGTCGAAAGAAGATTTGGCAACACGAGGCAAAGTTTCTAAAACGTTAATTGAATACATGAATGAAAATGGTGTCTTAAAAGACTTGCCAGATGAAAACCAATTATCATTATTTGATATGTTATAAAAGAAAAATCTCTTAGAAAAAGGCCGGTGAAGCAACTTATTCACCGGCCTTTTTTAGTCATCAAATAAATTAGAAAATCATTGCTAGAAGCGTTTTAATTACTTATTAAAAAGCCATCTTTATTTAATTATGTTGAGCTTGTGCATAAAAAGTAAAATGCTTATGATAAATGAAGAGCTTTATTTTTTTAATAAGAAAGGAATTGGTTATATGGACAAAAAGCAATTACGATGGTTCACCGTCGGGTTAATTGCCTTTAACATGGTCTGGGGTCTTGGAAATGTTGTGAATAATTATGCACAACAAGGGATTTCAGTGGTCACTTCATGGCTTTTGATTTTAGTTTTATATTTTATTCCCTATGCGTTAATCGTAGGACAGTTAGGTTCAACATTTAAAGACAGTAATGGTGGGGTTAGTTCGTGGGTGCAAAACACCAGTACTAAACGTCTAGCCTATTATGCAGCATGGACTTATTGGGTAGTGCACATTCCTTACTTGGCACAAAAACCACAAGCAATTTTAATTGCCTTAGGTTGGGCAGTTCAAGGAAATGGAAACCTAGTCAATACGATGCCAATTGTAACGGTATCATTTATTTCATTAATAATTTTCTTGGTTTTCTTGTTATTATCAACAAAAGGGTTAACCACCTTAAAAGTTATTGGTGGTTTAGCTGGAACCGCCATGTTTGTGATGTCTATTTTATTCATTTTATTAGCGGTAGGCGCACCATTTATTAATTCAACGGTTGAATTTGCGACGCCAAACATGTCACAAGTCAGTACTTACATTCCTAAATTTGACTTTAGTTATTTTACAACCGTATCAATGTTAGTTTTTGCGGTAGGTGGCGCTGAAAAAATTTCTCCTTACGTAAATGCAACTAAAAATCCAGCCAAAGAGTTCCCTAAAGGAATGATTTTCCTAGCAGCAATGGTTGGTTTATCGGCTGTTTTAGGTTCATTTGCAATGGGAATGTTATTCTCAAGTGACAATATTCCTAAAGATTTAATGGCAAATGGTGCCTACAGTGCCTTCCAAAAATTAGGTGCGTATTATGGTGTCGGTAATCTCTTAATGATTGTTTATGCGTTAACGAATACAGTGGGTCAAGTGGCTGCGCTAGCCTTTTCAATTGATGCTCCACTGAAAATTCTTTTAGCTGAAGCAGATCCAGAATTTGTTCCAAGTTGGTTACGTAAACGTACGAAAAAAGGTACGTTAATTAATGGTTACTTATTAACAGGTATTTTAGTAAGTATTATTATCGCTTTACCAATGTTTGGGTTGAAGGACATGAACGAAGTGGTTAAATGGCTAACTAACTTAAATTCTGTAGTTATGCCAATGCGTTATTTGTGGGTCTTCTTTGCCTATATGCTTCTAAACAAAGCATACAAACAATTTAATTCAGAATATAAATTTGTTAAAAATCCTAAAATTGGTTTTGTGTTTGGTCTTTGGTGTTTCCTATTTACAGCCTTTGCTTGTATCCTAGGAATGGTGCCTAAATTTGAGTATGCCTCAGACCCTCAAGGCTGGTTGTTCCAATTAGCTTCTAACATTGTGACACCAATCGTCTTAATTCTATTAGGAATGATTTTACCAGCAATTGCACGTCGCGAGAAAAAAGACACAATTTTGCCAATTGATTCAGCAGAATAATTGGTTGCATGTTTCAAGGATAAAATAGTCAGTTTAAGTATTTTGCGTGAGATAAATGGTCAATAGGACTGTTTGTCTCACGTTTTTTTCTGTCGATTTTTCTCTAAAATTTCTATTGTCTCTTAAAAATATGAGAAAATCAGAAGAATTTCTCCTGTATACTAAAGGTATCTATCATTAAAAATGGTTATTAACGGAGAAAAAGGAAGTGAACCTCATGACTAAAACACTTGAAACACAATCAGAAGAGAAAACGGTCTTTCTTTGTAAAGAAACGAATCCAGATTTTTTAGGACGAGAAATTTATGCAGATAATGTTGAAACACCGTATAATTTTTACTTAATTCGCAAGCTTTATTTAGCGAAAGAGTATCAAAATTTAGCAGAAGGGGAACAATTTTTTGAAGCTTTATGCGAAAGTTGGGATGAATTAGAACAGTTTGAAGAGTTAATTGTTAAAAAGATTTATGTCTATGTTGAAACGGAGTTAATGTACTACACTGTTTATTTTGGAAGCTTTGAGCCGACCACTCGTGACTTACGATTCGCATTGAAACAATGGATGTATGAAATACCGACAACTAAAAATAAAAAAACAGTCCGTATGAATGAAACCAATGTGCAAGTAGTGCCGCAAGAAAATCAATTAACGGAATTAGCTGGTGAAATTGCTATCTTACGTGAAATGCTGACACTTTTAAAAGAAAATTTAGCCTCCTTAAATGAAGCCGTTAATCAAACGAGAAATCCCGTCATTTCTAGACAAATAAAAACGATCCATTTGAAAAGAGCTTCTCCTGTGATAGCCGCAGAACAGGCATCGCTAAAAGTATCAGAGGATACTAATCTGGAACAACCAGACGTCAATCTATCGCCTGATAATCTGGAAAATCAAGAAGGTGAAACAACTGTAGCAACAAGTGAAGTAGTGCTTCCCGTTAACAAACTAGTGCTTGAAGAACCAGCGAAAGAACCAGTGTTATCTGAACCAGCGCCAATTAAAGAAGCGCAGCTAGAAAAAAAACAAGAAATCCAGCAGAGTACCGCGGCAAAACCTTTATTTACTTTTCCACAAGAAACAGAAAAAAGCTCGCTAAATTCAGTGGATAAGTCTGCCGAAAAAGAAGAGGAGCAGAAGCCAGAAAAAGAAGCTGTCTCTATGGAAAGTGAGAAAGAAAATTCATCAAGTCGGACAATTCCTGCGGACTTTCAACGACAATTGGACGAATTAGAAGAGGAAATTTATCGTCGCTTTATGAGTCGCCAGTTAGAGGATACTGATGGAAATCAAGCAGTACCGAAAATAACGATTGAAAAAAGACAGTTAGAAGCACAAATGTTTGAAGCAAAAGCATTCTCACAATCATTTAAACAAGTTCAAAAGAAAAAGGCAGGAGATGTGCGAATTTGCAATCAGTTAAGTTGTATGAAACTAGAAAAAGGATTAGATAAATTTTTAGACGAAGTTACAGAATATGTTGAAAAGCGGACACTATTTAATAAAAAGGTTCGTTGTCCGCTACCAGTAATCAGAGAATTGGAAGGCTATGGGCAATTAAACCAGTATATGCAGAAAATCCTTGACTGTTATTAATCGTTTATTTAGGAGAAGGTAAGACAAAACCGTTCAATTTATCAGCTTTTAAGCCTGAAACAAAAATCACTTTGGATTTTTGTTTCAGGCTCTTTCTTATTATTTCTGGAAAAGATTTCAAGAGAATTTTTGAAATACTAGTGAAAATCCTATAAATTGTAGTATAATTTTCAAAGATGAATGAAAGGCGTGAAGTCATTGAAAGACAAACAAGTGTATGCAGTAGTTGACCTTGAAACGACTGGAACAGATCCTACAAGTGATCGGATCATTCAGTTTGGATGCGTTCTCGTTCAAGATGGAAAGATTATTGCTAACTTTGCGACAGATGTGAATCCCAATCAAGTAGTACCAAAACAAATTCAAAGTTTAACGGGGATTAGTAATACGCAAGTTCAAAAAGCGCCTTATTTTGAAGATGTAGCACATACAATTTATCATTATCTGGAAGATACTATTTTTGTGGCGCATAACGTCCACTTTGATTATAATTTTTTAGCTCGTGAACTGGTACGGTGTGGCACGCCGCCACTTACCATTCCAGCCATTGATACAGTGGAATTGGCACAGATTTTTTTACCGACAGAAAAAAGTTTCCGTTTAAGTGATTTGTCGGAAAGCTTAGGTTTGTCTCATGAGAATCCCCATCAAGCAGATAGTGATGCGCAGGTTACAGCCGAACTTTTGTTATTAATTCAAGAAAAAATGAAATCTTTACCATTAGTCACTATGGAAAAAATTGCGGAATTAAGTCAACAGACAGCGCGGGAAACCAGTGCCTTTATTCAACAAACGTATGAACAAATGAAAAAACAAGTCACACCATTAAATCCAGCCTATCAAGTGGTCAGTGGCATTGCTTTACGCAAAAAAGAAGTTCCTCTTTTTGAAGAAACGTTCTATCAGACTAGTACGTATCCCAAAACTAAAAAAGCCAAAGAAAAACTGTTTGGCGAACGTTTCGCTTATCGTGCGGAACAGAGTCGGATGATGAATTTAGTCTATGATCATTTTACAGAAGGAACGACAAAAGATTTATTTATTGAAGCAGCGACTGGAACGGGAAAAACATTAGGCTATCTGTTGCCGATGAGCTATTTAGCAACGCCAGAAAAACCAGTCATTATTTCAACAGTTTCGATTGTTTTACAAAATCAATTAGTAGAAAAAGATTTACCGTTAGCCAATCAAATCTGCCAAGGGAAATTACGTGGCATTGTTATTAAAAGCCATCGACACTATCTTGATTTACAACGCTTTAAGGCAACGTTGAATCAGCCAACTCCGCAAAAACAATACGCTCTTTATCAAATGGGCGTTCTCGTCTGGTTGCTAGAAACAGAAACGGGCGATTTAGATGAACTACAATTGACGAATTTAAATCATTTATTCTGGAAAGAAGTTACACATCGCGGATTGGATTTTCTTTCAAAAAAAGATGAACTTTATGAAGTTGACTTTTTAAGACATCTGTATAAAAAAGTCGCTCAAAGTAACGTGTTGATTGTTAATCATGCATTTTTGGCGCAAGAGTCGCTAAGGAAACAACCGTTATTACCTGAAAGTCCGTGGCTAATTATTGATGAAGCACATCATTTACCAGACATCGCTAGTCGGATGGCGAGCGAACGAGTGAACAGTGTGATACTAAAAAAACAAGTCACGCATTTTATTGAAAAAGAGCAACTTTTTGTTGCTTTACAGCAAATTTTTCAACAGTTTTCTGAAGAGCAGCGGTTTGTAAAAATTTATCAGCAAGGTTTACTGGATTTTGTGGATGAATGGCAAGATTTTCTTTTTGAATTGCATCGTTTATTTAGTAAAACGCAGAAGCGGATAGACCATCAGGAGTTGCTTTTAACCAAAGAACGTATTGATTATTTATCTGCTGCGGGAGAAAAACATAGTCAAACGCTCCAGCTTTTACTGCAGGAGTTGTTAACTATTCAAAGTAAGTTACAGCAAACAATTATGAGTCAGTTGGAAACCTTTAGTTTGGCTGATCGCATCGTTTTTGTTCGCTTGTTTCAATTTTTTGATGAAATTGAACGTATTCACCACTGTTTTACCATTTATCTTGATGATTGGCGTCCACGTTGGGTAAAAGAATATTTACCACAAAATGAAGACCATGGCTTGATTGAAATTCATGACTTAGAAGCTAGTTTGCTTCCTGAAACAAAGTGGTATCCGCGGTATGAACGAATTATTTATACAAGCGGCACATTGAAGTTTGGCAACAATAAAAAGTATTTACCGCAACGGTTAGGTTTAACAGAGGTGACGTTCAAAACCCTACCAACGCCATATAACTATGCAGAAAATGCGCGAGTCTATGTACCGGAAGAAGCAGTAGCCATTCAAAATGCCTCTTCCTATGAGATGGGTCAATACATTTCAGATACCATTGAAAAATTGATGGCGCAAGAGGAACGTTCGATGTTGGTTCTTTTTACTTCGCATGAATTATTGTCCACCGTGTATCATCAAGTCCAGCCAAGATTATTGGAAAAAGGACAAGAGGTCCTCGCCCAAGGGATTAGCGGCAGTCGTGAAAAAATTCTTAAACGGTTCTCTAATGGAAAACCAAATGTCTTGCTAGGAGCCGATAGCTTTTGGGAAGGTGTGGACTTACCAGGAACAGCTTTACAGTTATTGATAGTCACGCGTTTACCTTTTGAAAACCCGAAACGACCACTTGTGCAAGCAAAATATGCGTATTTAGAAGCAGAAGGGATACAACCATTTGCTCAAGAAGCGGTACCAAAAGCAGCTTTACGTTTACGACAAGCACTGGGCCGTTTAATCCGTTCTGAAGAAGACAGAGGGGCATTGCTGATTCTGGATCGTCGTTTAGTCACTGCAAAATATGGCAAACGATTAATCAAAGCGTTTCCCAAGGGACTCTCAGTAAAAGAAGCGCCCATGCCTGAAATTTTAGAAGAATTAAAGGAATTTTTAAACAAATAATTGATTATTTTTAGGTCATATTTGTGAAAGGCCGCTATTTTTCTGCTATAATAAGACCCAGTAAGTTTAGAGAGGATGGAAGGATTTTTGGAGGAATTAGAAGAAAAGAAAGAGAAGAAACGGATTACTGTCCTTTTAACCCTATTGGCAATCCTTTTAGCAATTCTTGTAACAATAATTATCTTTTTTGTACGAACCAATCAACCAATGGCTCAAGCCAAAAAAGAAGCAACCGCAATTGCCAAAACTTCTGCTAATTTAGAAACAGTTGATAAATTTTACTGGTTTACACGCAAAAATACGTATTTTACTTTAACCGGCAAAAATGATAAAGGCACAGAGATTGTCGTGATTGTCCCTAAATCGGGAGAAAAAGTCACGGTCTTAAATCAAAAAGATGGTCAAACTGAACAACAAATAACAGACATTGTTGCTAAAGCCCATCCCGATGAATCGGTGATGAAAGCTACGTTAGGGCTTTATGATAAGCGCCCTGCATGGGAAGTGGTCACCGAAAATGATCAAGGAGTACTGACGTATTATCTGATGAGCTTTGATAAAGGTGAAGAGATCAACGTTGTCAAAGATATTTAATTTAGATAGGTTTTGATGAAAGTGGGAGTGAAAGGTGTATGAACGTATCAAATCGAGCACAGCAATTGACTCCTTCTGTTACATTAGCAGCTGCCGCCAAAGCAAAAGCATTAAAAGCAAAAGGTGTAGATGTTTTAAGCTTAACGGTTGGGGAACCAGATTTTGTAACCCCGAAAAATATTCAAAAAGCAGCAATTGCTTCAATTGAGGATGGAAGAGCAAGTTATTACACACCTTCTGGCGGCATTCCTGAATTAAAGCAAGCAATTGTCTCTTATGTGGAACGAGAATATCAACTTCGTTATCAACCCAAGCAAGTTATTGTGACAGATGGTGCCAAATATGCGCTGTATCTATTATTTCAAGCCATTTTGAACGTTGGGGACGAAGTGATTATCCCTGTCCCTTATTGGGTAAGTTATGGTGAACAAGTCAAGTTAGCAGAAGGCAAGCCAGTATTTGTATCAAGCACGCAAGAGCAATCATTTAAAGTGTCAGTCGCACAATTAGAAGCTGTACGAACGGACAAAACAAAAGCAATCATTTTAAATTCACCATCTAACCCAACTGGTGTTATTTATACGGAAGAAGAATTACGCCAAATTGGTGAATGGGCAGTTGCTCATAATATCCTCATTATTGCAGATGATATTTATGGTCGTTTGGTGTACAATGGACATCGGTTCACACCAATTGCAACCATCTCAGAAGCAATTCGTCAACAGACAATCATTATTAATGGTGTTTCCAAAACATATGCAATGACAGGCTGGCGCATTGGTTTTGCAGTCGGGGATGAAAAAATTATTCAAGCAATGACACAACTCGCTTCACAATCCACCAGTAATCCAGTCGCAGTTAGCCAATATGCGGCAATTGAGGCTTTAACAGGTGAACAGTCGACAGTTGAAGACATGCGTCAGGCCTTTGAAAAACGCCTGAATCATATCTATCCAAAAGTAGCAGCTTTGCCAGGTGTTTCGCTAATAAAACCTGAAGGCGCCTTTTATCTATTCCCGAATGTCAAAAAAACGTTAGAAATTTGTGGGTATGATAACGTGACTAATTGGGTGGAAGATTTATTACAAGAAGCGCATGTTGCTCTGGTAACGGGAGAGGGCTTTGGTGCACCAGAACATGTGCGGATGAGCTATGCGACAGATTTAATGACGTTAGAAAAAGCGATTGAGCGAATGAATGACTTTATAGAAAAGAAACGAATTCAGCACAACGCCTAAAAGAATAAACTAAGAAATGAACGGAGAGACAAACGTGGAACAAATTCAAATTATTGATTCAAACAAACATGTTGGAGAAACAGTAAAAATTGGCGCTTGGATTGCTAACAAACGCTCAAGCGGAAAAATTGCCTTTTTACAATTACGTGACGGGACAGCCTTTTTCCAAGGTGTCGTGTTCAAACCAAACTTCATTGAAGTCTTTGGTGAAGAAGCTGGTACAGAAAAATTCCAAGAAATTAAACATTTATCACAAGAAACAGCAGTCATGGTTACTGGTGTTATCAAAGAAGATAGCCGTTCTAAATTCGGCTATGAAATGGATATCACTGATTTAGAAGTCGTTGGCGCTTCAGAAGATTACCCAATTACGCCGAAAGAACACGGCACAGATTTCTTAATGGATCATCGTCATTTATGGTTACGTTCAAGCAAACAACATGCAATCATGTTAGTTCGTAACGAAATTATTCGTGCTACTTACGAGTTCTTTAACGAACAAGGATTCATTAAAATTGATAGCCCAATTTTAACAGGCTCAGCACCAGAAGGCACAACAGAATTATTTGAAACAGATTACTTCGGACAACCAGCATTCTTATCACAAACAGGTCAATTATATGCAGAAGCTGGTGCGATGGCATTTGGAAAAGTCTTTACTTTTGGACCAACTTTCCGTGCGGAAAAATCCAAAACTCGTCGTCACTTAACGGAATTCTGGATGATTGAACCAGAAATGGCATACACAACTCATGAAGAATCACTAGATATTCAAGAAGCCTACGTAAAACATTTAATTAAATCAGTATTGAAAAATCAACAATATCCATTGGATGTTTTAGAACGTGATACAGCTTTACTGGAAAAATATGTTTCGGAACCATTCAAACGTATTACTTACGATGATGCGATTGAGTTATTACAAAAAGAAGAAGCAAACAATGATTATGATCACATTGAATGGGGCGAAGACTTTGGTAGCCCACATGAAACCTTTATTTCAAATTACTATGGCGTTCCAACATTCATTTTAAATTATCCAAAAGCAATTAAAGCCTTCTATATGAAACCACATCCAACACGTGAAGATGTTGTAATTTGTGCCGATTTAATTGCACCAGAAGGTTATGGTGAAATTATCGGTGGTTCAGAGCGTGCAACTGATTATGATTATTTGAAAGAAAAAGTAGCTGAGTTTGGCTTATCAGAAGAAGAATACAGCTGGTATTTAGATTTACGTAAATACGGTTCTGTGCCACATTCTGGCTTCGGATTAGGTTTAGAACGTGCTGTTACGTTCATTACTGGTAATGAACACATTCGTGAAGCGATTCCATTCCCACGTATGTTAAACCGTATTTATCCATAGAGAACAAATAAAAAAGAGAACTTCGGCAAAAGCCGAAGTTCTTTTTTTAATTCTGCCATAATTTTTGCATCTGGTCCAAAATATCAATGACTTCTGTCGTGAAAAATAAGGAGCGGTTGGGTTGAGTACCTTTGATTGCTTCAACCATATTGTAGATTTCATAATTCATGGCTTCAGCTGAGTACCCAGAAACGATGGTCTCAACCGTACCGTCATTGTAGTGAACGATTGCTTCATCTGCACGTGGATAATCTGTAATGGTAATATAGGCATCTTCAAAAGCAACAATTCCTTGCTTTGGCATTTTTGCTTGGAATGTTAATGAAATAGTCGCCAACTCATTTTCTTTATTCCGAAGCAATGTCACCGATTGTTCATCAACGCCAGTAGAGAAGGGAACCATGCTAGAAGCTAAAACGTCTGGCTGTGAGCTGAGAAACCAACGAGCAAACGAAACTGCATAAGTACCAATATCTAACAATGCGCCGCCTGCTAAGTCAGGATTAAAAAAGCGATTTTTAGGATCGGGTTTTTTGTAACTTCCAAATGGTGCTTGAATCATTTTTAACTGACCAAATTTGCCAGCATCCATCAAGCGACGTAATTCGTCGTATAGTGGCATATTAAAAATAGTCATGGCTTCTGCTAAAATAATGTCATTTTTTTCTGCAACTGCCAAGGCTTGTTTTAATTCTGCCGCGTTCATCGTAATAGCTTTTTCACACAACACATGTTTTCCGGCCTGGAGCGCTTTTAAAATGTGTTCAGTATGTTGTTTATTTGGCACTGCTATATAGACAACATCGATCGTTTCATCTGCTAGCAATTCTTCATAAGAACCATAGGCTTTAGGGATTGAATAATCAGCGGCAAATTGTTCTGCTTTAGTCAATGTCCGTGAAGCAACAGCTGCAAGTTGGCTAGTTTCTTGTTTAAACGTTGAAGCAAATTCGTGGGCAATCCCACCTAATCCTACGATGCCCCATTGATATAATTTTTTTGTCAAAAGAAGTCCTCCTAATCTATGCAATTTCTTCAAATCTTCTTCATTATTTATTATACTGTAAACAAGAGAAATTAGAAAACAAGGACAATTTTGTAAATATGATAAAATCCAGAGATAAAAAGATGCTTTTTTTAGAGAATTTCAGTAAAATAGAAAATGGAGGCGAATGATTATGCATCAAGTTTATGTAGATATTATTGTTGACGCAATTATTGAACAGTACCAAACAGAAGAAAATTTTTACTCCGCTTATCAAATTCAAGCAGCCGATTGGCAAGCTTGGAAAGAAGGCCAATTTGGTTTGGACAATGAAGTCATGCAAAAAATTAAGAATTTGTTTACGGATTATGAGTGGATGCTGACTCAAAAAATACTCCGCCAAACCATCTTATTTCCGGAAAAACGCAACCTAGCTGTTTCGGAATATAAACGGTTAAAAACAACAATTGCCAAAAAATGGTTACAATCTGATTTGGGCGTTGTAGAATTGATTCCTAACAATAAACAGGAACAAGAAATTGCTGCTGGTTATATTGATTTGAAAGTGACGCTGGCCTATGGCGAATGGGGTTTTGATGATATTATTACATTCCGGTTACCAGCTACGATTCAACGACAATTGGAAGGTTCAAAAGTTGAATTATTAGATTGGGTCAATGAAAATCTGATGGATACTTACGTAGGTGAATAACGAATAGGAAGGATGGTCTTTTGAAATACACAATTGCTGGGATTTTATCTGTGATTATTATGTTTGGTGCGGTAATTTTTGTCTTTTTTGGCAAAAAACCAGTTGAAGAATCTGTTCACACATCAACTGAAACAACAGTGAAATCAACCACTAAAATTTCTGAAAGTAGTACAGTTTCTTCAACTGCTACCACTGAATCAAGTACTGAAATCACGAGCGTAAGCAGTGATGAAAGTTGATAATTTTCTGTGAAAATGATACAATTATTCGGTTATAGTAACAAATGAAATCAATCACGAAAGTGAAAGATAGTGAAACATTTTATCGGAAAATAAAAGATGAAGTGGGGAATTAATGAAGTGAGCAACTATCAGAAAAAAAGAAAAAAGCAGCTGAATTTGCCAAAGTTATTCTTAGGCGTAGTTGTCGTCGGTTTGGCCTTTGTCTTTTCGTTATCTGTCCTTTCTGATTCAGATAAGGGACAAAGCGAGTCAGTCAATCGCCAAAATGAAAACATCTCAAAAGAAGAATTTGTTGCTGAAATCACACCGTATGCACGTGAATTACAAGAATCTTACGGGGTATTACCAAGTATTATTATGGGGCAAGCAGTTTTAGAATCAAATTTTGGACAAAGTCAATTAGCATCGAAATATAACAATCTTTTTGGGATTAAAGCATATGGCAATCAACCAAAAGTCAATTTAGAAACAAAAGAGTATGTCAATGAGGTCTGGATTACGATTCAGGGTGATTTTCGAGTTTATGACAATTGGGAAGAATCCATGCGAGATCATACCAAGTTATTTGTTGATGGGGTCGATTGGGATCCAAATTTATATGAAAAAGTCTTGTTAGCCAAAAATTATAAAGAGGCTGCACAAGCGCTTCAAGATGCTGGATACGCAACGGATCCTACATACGCTGATAAGATCATTCATGTAATTGAAGAATACAATTTAAATAAATACGACCGTTAAGCATGGAGGAACGATGACAATGAGCGAAAAGTGGATTCCAGAAATTATGACGCCGCTGAAACAAGATATTGTAAAAATGCCAGAGATTATTCGGCAAGCCAGTGGCATTAAAATTTTTGGCCGTAAAATAAAATCAATTATTTTTACGACAGATATTGCGATTATCCGCAATACGGATGCACAGGCAGTGATTGCTGTATATCCTTTTACACCGCATCCAGCGATTACAAAAGGCATTATTGAAGCAGCGGATATTCCTGTCTTTTCAGGAGTCGGCGGCGGTTTAACGCAAGGCATGCGTTCTGCTTATATGAGTTTATTTGCAGAAGCACAAGGCTCAATGGGTGTCGTTTTGAATGGTCCTACACCAATTGAAACAATTAAAATGGTGGATGAAGCAATCGATATTCCTATTATCAGCACAGTAACTTCTATTCATACGCCAATTGATGAAAAACTTGCGGCTGGCGTGGATATGATTAATATCAGTGCAGGAAAAGACACTGCAGCCACCGTACGCTATTTCCGTGGCAAGTATCCAGAATTACCGATTATTGCAACAGGAGGACCAACTGAATCGAGTATTCATGAAACCATTATCGCCGGAGCGAATGCTATTACATATACGCCCCCTAGTAACGGTGAATTATTCAGCAAAAAAATGAAAAAATATCGTGAACAAGAAAAAGCAACCGATGAAGAATAAAAAAACGCTTTGGCAGGATAGACTGCCAAAGCGTTTTTGACTATTTAATGTTCGCTTTTACGGAACAATGGAAGAATGAACCAATTATTTGAAAATTCTAATGAAAAAAAGTTGTTAAACCATTGAAAGTTAGAGATTTTTGTACTATCCTAGAGAAACATAGAAGCTTGTATAAGGTCAAAATACGGTTGACCGTCTCTACCCAGCACCGTAAATGCTGGTCTATAAGTGAAGAAGAGCGGATAGCCCTTTTTTGCTTTGGCAAAATGGGCTTTTTTCTTTTGTTAGAACGCGAATATAAATAGCACTTTGTTTTATTTCGTTCGTTTTTAACGAACCGTCCTTTCCTCAGGATGAGAACAAAGCATCTATCGAAAAATAAGTAAAGGAGTTCATATTGTGAAGGAATTAGTCGAACGTATTAAAAATGATGGCCGTGTATTAGGTGAAGGTGTTTTAAAAGTAGATAGTTTTATTACGCACCAAGTGGATCCAGAATTGATGGAGGCTATGGGTAATCGTTTTGCTGAGGTTTTCGCAGAAGCAGGCATTACCAAAGTAATTACAATTGAAGCATCAGGAATCGCTCCTGCCTTATACGCAGCGCAAAAATTAGGCGTGCCAATGATCTTCGCTCGTAAGGCAAAAAGTTTAACCATGGATGAAGAGCTTTTAACGGCTTCAGTTTATTCATTTACAAAACAAGTGACAAGTCAAATTTCCATTTCAAGAAAATTTTTATCTGATGCTGATAAAGTGTTGATTATTGATGACTTTTTAGCTAACGGACAAGCTGCCAAAGGATTGGTAGAATTATGCCAACAGGCTGGTGCAAAGGTTGAAGGAATTGGTATCGTAATTGAAAAATCATTCCAAGATGGTCGTCAGTTATTAGAAGACATGGGCTTAAATGTAGTCTCTTTAGCACGTATTGCTTCATTAAGTGAAGGAACGGTGACGTTTTTAGAGGAGGATGCATAATCTTGGAAACAAAACAATTGAATACACCACAACAGACGGAAACACCAAATGGGAAAGCCGCCGTTTTAGGATTGCAACATTTATTAGCGATGTATGCTGGAGCAGTTGCCGTACCTTTATTAATCGGAACCGGCTTGAATTTTGATTCGCAACAAATGACGTATTTGATTTCAATCGATATTTTTATGTGCGGCGTTGCGACACTTTTACAATTAACGGTGAATAAGTTTTTTGGGATTGGCTTGCCAGTCGTTTTAGGTTGTGCCATTCAAGCAGTTGCACCTTTAATCATGATTGGTACGAACAAAGGGGTTGGTGCCATTTACGGTTCAATTATTGCTTCGGGCATTTTTGTCGTTCTTATTGCAGGATTTTTCTCAAAAATTAAACGTCTATTTCCGCCTTTAGTCACCGGCACAGTCATTACAGTTATTGGTTTGACCTTAATTCCTGTTGCTGTTGAAAAAATGGGTGGCGGCTTAGCAACGGACAAAAGTTTTGGTGATCCTAAAAACTTGCTCCTCGCATTTGTAACAATTGCCTTAATCATTGTTGTGCAAGTTTGGGGACGTGGCTTTATCAAGTCAATTGCCGTGTTAATCGGCCTAGTCGGCGGCACAATTTTAGCTGCGTTTCTGGGATTAGTGGATTTATCTCCTGTTGGTCAAGCTACGTGGTTTCATTTTCCACAGCCATTTTATTTTGGCAAACCAACGTTTGATCTTTCTTCTATTGTGTTGATGATTATTATTTCAATTGTTAGTATGGTTGAATCAACAGGTGTTTATTTTGCCTTAGGAGATATTACAGGGAAGAAAATTGGCGAAGATGATTTACGTCGTGGGTATCATGCAGAAGGTTTAGCCGTCATTTTAGGGGGGATTTTTAATACGTTTCCTTATACAGGTTTCTCTCAAAATGTCGGGTTAGTTCAATTATCTGGGATCAAAACACGTCGACCAATTTATTTTTCTGCTTTTTTCTTAATTATTTTAGGCTTATTACCAAAAATTGGTGCGATGGCCCAAATTATCCCAGAGCCAGTTTTAGGCGGCGGAATGCTGGTTATGTTTGGAATGGTGGCTGTCCAAGGAATGCGCATGTTGTCAAAAGTTGACTACTCAAATGACAAAAATTTATTAATTATTGCCATCTCGATTGGCTTTGGTTTAGGCTTTAATATTATGCCGACGCTCTTTAATAAAGTACCAGAAACTGTTAGCATGTTTACTGGTAATGGAATTGTCATGAGCAGCATTACCGCAATTATTTTAAATCTTTTATTCAATGGTTTAAAAGAAACCTCAGAAAGTAACGAATAGTTTCAAAAAAGTATGATAGATAAGGTCAGGTGGCTTTTCTTTCATACTTTTTTGACCTCATCATCGTTTAGAAAAATTTAATGTTTTCATCCATTTGAAGAGAAAAAGAGAAAAAAGCTTGGTTACAAAGAGACGAGTAGTAAGTTACCGCTGTTTTATCCTAAAGTATGTTAATAAATTCTGATGAGAAAACCTAAGGGAAACACTGCTGGCACTTGAAGTTGAGCCTTTTTCCTTGTATCATGTAAAAAGAGCACTCTTAAAGGCTAGACTGCGACGAGAAACCGCAGAAGGATTTTAAGGATAAAACTGTGATGGAAAGTTGTGATGAACTTGGATAAACCACTATTACCTGGTCAAGTGATTGGTATCATTGGTGGCGGACATTTAGCAAAAATGATGGCCCTTAGTGCAAGAGAAATGGGGTTTCGAGTGGGTGTGCTAGATCCACAAATTGATTGTCCTGCTGCACAAGTTGCCGATTGGCAATTATTAGGAGCATATAATGATTCTGAAGCGTTAGAGAAATTGGCAAAACGTGCCCAAGTGATTACGTATGAATTTGAACATGCAGATGTTGATGCGTTAACAGCGATTCAACATTTAGCGAATATACCACAAGGAACAGACATTTTAGCGATTACGCAAGATCGCTTAATGGAAAAAAGTTTCCTGGAAGATAATAATATTGTGATTGCACCTTATGCAACGATTGTTAGTCCGACTGATATTCAAGAAGCAATTGATGGCATTGGTTATCCGTGTATCTTGAAGAATACGCGAGGGGAAGGTCGTTATGTACTACATAGTACTTCAGACTTAGCGCCATCCATGAATCTTCTGAGAGAAGGAACCTGTGTCTTGGAAGCTTGGATTCCTTACGAAAAAGAATTATCTGTTCTGATTTCTGGTAATGGTCGTGGCGAATTTGCGACATTTCCAGTTGTGGAAACAATTAAAAAAGAGCGTAAGCTACATGAAACGATTGCGCCAGCCCGAATTGATGAAGAAGTCAGTGGTGAGTTGCAACGAATTGCTAAGGTGATTGCTAAAGCAGTTGGTTTAGTCGGCACCCTTTCAATTGAAATGTTTTATACAGAAACAGGCGGGATTTATGTAAATAAAATTTTACCTCGTCCAGAAGATGCTGGGAATTTTTCAATAGATGCTTGTTCTTTTAGCCAATATGATACGCATATTCGTGGTTTATGTAATTGGCCAATGCCAACGATTCAACTGTTGTCTGAAGCAGTCACGGTCAATGTGCTTGGAAATGAGGCCTATGAAACGATGGACATTATTAATGAACATCCAGATTGGCATTTCCACTATTATGGCCACAGTGAAGCAAAAGCGCAACGAGCGATGGGGCATATTACTATATTAACCAAAGAAATCGATGAAACACTGGAAGAAATTAAAGAAACAAAGATTTGGTCGTAATTATTTTTCAAAAATTGAGGAGTAAAGAGGGGATAAGGTACAATGATTGATCGTTATACAAGACCCGAAATGGGCGCAATTTGGACAGATGAGAACCGCTACAAGGCATGGCTAGAAGTTGAAATTTTGGCGGATGAAGCTTGGGCAGAACTTGGCGAAATTCCTAAAGAAGATGTACAAAAAATCCGAGAAAATGCATCATTTGATGTTGCACGTATTTTAGAAATTGAAGCAGAAACACGTCATGATGTTGTCGCTTTTACTCGTGCCGTTTCAGAAACGCTTGGTGAAGAGCGAAAATGGGTGCACTATGGGTTAACCAGCACAGATGTTGTGGATACTGCCTATGGTTATCTATTGAAACAGGCGAATGATATTTTACGGAAAGATTTACAAACATTTACGGAGATTGTCGGAGCCAAAGCCAAAGAGTATAAACATACGGTCATGATGGGAAGAACGCATGGTGTTCATGCAGAACCTACTACATTTGGTTTGAAATTAGCGTTGTGGTATTCTGAAATGAAACGCAACATTGAACGTTTTGAACATGCAGCCAAAGGTGTCGAAGCGGGTAAAATCAGTGGAGCCGTAGGTACCTTTGCCAATATTTCACCATTTGTTGAAGAATATGTTTGCGAACATTTGGGGATCCGTGCTCAAGAGATTTCGACACAAGTTTTACCACGTGATTTACATGCAGAATATGTTTCTGCCATGGCATTAATTGCGACAAGTATTGAAAAATTTGCAACAGAAATTCGTGGTCTACAAAAATCAGAAACACGTGAAGTAGAAGAATTTTTTGCAAAAGGACAAAAAGGATCTTCGGCAATGCCGCATAAACGGAATCCAATTGGTTCTGAAAATATGACTGGTTTGGCACGTGTGATTCGTGGTCATGTCATTACTGCCTTTGAAAATGTGAGTTTATGGCATGAACGAGATATTTCTCACTCGTCTGCTGAACGGATTATTATTCCCGATACGACGATTTTGCTAAATTACATGTTGAATCGTTTTGGTAATATTGTCAAAAACTTAACGGTCTTCCCAGAAAATATGAAGCATAACATGGATGCGACCTATGGACTAATTTATAGCCAACGTGTCTTGTTAAAATTGATTGACCATGGCATGACACGTGAAGAAGCGTATGATCTGGTCCAACCAAAAACAGCTTACGCATGGGATCATCAAACGGCGTTCCGTCCGTTGCTAGATGCGGATGAAAAAATTACTTCTGTCTTATCAAAAGAAGAGCTAGATGATGCCTTTGATTACCATTATCATTTAAAAAATGTTGACACGATTTTTGAACGTGTTGGTTTAGGATAACAAGAAAGCGAGAAGAAGGATGATTCTTCTCGCTTTTCTCTTAGTTATTTTCAGAAAAATAATTGAAAATTATTCAGTAGAAAATAGTAAAAAAATCATTAAATTTTAGCAAACAAACATCAAAAGGTAAGTGACATTCACTTACCTTTTGATGTTTGTTTGCTATTTTACTAGTTGTACTTTGAATTTTAAAGGAGTTATTTTCATAAAATAATGAAATTTAAGCATTTTCATAGGCAAAAAGCACTATTAAACCTTTATAGGGGAAGAAAAAGTTATTTTTCAATTAATTGGTTTAAAAATTTAAAATTATTTTTTTTGTATCTTCAGCTATACTGAATTCATTAACGATAATTATTAAAGGAAGGGAGAAAAAGGTGGTTGAAATGAATTTGTCACAAGCCCTAAATAAGTCTATAGGGGATGGAATGAAAGTATTTAGCTATCTCTGTTTTATAATTATTTATTATCTAATCTTCTTACATTTCGAAGTTACTTTAGCTCAACAACCTGAGTCAAAGTCGCTAGCGGGTTTCACGGTTGAAAGTGTGATACCAGATAATCAGCTAGATAAGAATCAAACTTATTTTTATTTAGGTGTTCAGCCAAGTAGTCAGCAGATTGTTCAAGTGAAAATCAGAAGTTTGCAAAAAGAGTCCGTAACTGTCGCTTTAAGTATTCATGATGCAGTGAACGGAACGGATGGACAGATTGATTATACG
Source organism: Enterococcus sp. MSG3299 (assembly GCF_050555765.1). Classification (NCBI taxonomy): domain Bacteria; kingdom Bacillati; phylum Bacillota; class Bacilli; order Lactobacillales; family Enterococcaceae; genus Enterococcus; species Enterococcus sp. MSG3299. Next base: position 1,874,316 of record NZ_CP187869.1, on the reverse strand, counting down.
CAGACGAGCCCCAAACTAGATTCTAGTTTGACGAATTCCATCACACAAATTGTTCATTTGCAAAATAAGGAAGCTACGGTCACTGTAAAAAACTTTGAAGAAAAAATAGTAAATTATGAAATTAGAACTCCTAAAGAGCCATTTTTGGGAGTTAAATTAGGTGCATTACGATTTGTCAAACAACTAGAGGATGAATCATTAACAACTAATCAATTTACATCAACCTATGCTTATACTATTTCAATCATGCTGACAGAAGATAAACAGCCATTTGATGAAGGAGCAGAATTGAAACTAAAAAAAGTTGATACAACGATCAGCGGTGGCCTACCTGTTGTTCAAGCAACATTCCAAAATCGACAACCAAAAGTTATGAAAGGAGCGACAATTACCAACTGGTTAACCAAAAAAGGTCAGCCAAAAGAGTTACTAAAAAAAGTACAAGCAGATGTGTCAGTGGCACCTAATTCATTATTAGCTATGGATCTACCTTTGAATGAAGTTGTCCTGCCAGCGGGAACTTATACTGTTCACAGCCAAGTAAGTGTTGGTAATCAAGAATGGCAGTGGCGAAAAGATTTTATGCTCACACAAACGCAAATAAAACAATGGTCGGCTAGTACAGCTTCAGCAAAAAGGCAACCGCTTTTGTTAATAGGTCTTAGCGCATTGTGTCTTGTTACAATTAGCGTTTATTTTTATTTTAGAAAGAGTAGAACAAAATAAAGGAATAAAAAGGAAAAGAAGGTGTTGGTTATGAATAAGAAAATGATTTCTCTTATTTGTGTCATAGTTATATTATTAGGCACGATGATTTTACCAATTAATGGCTTAGCTGAGGGGTCTAAGCCGACAACAGTAACGAGTGAAATGCAACAAATTGTTGAAGAGTCATTACCTAAGCTATCAGAGCCACCAAAAAAAACGACAGAAACAACAGATTCTTCATCTGAAAAAACACAAGCTACTGAAGCAACGAAAAAAGTAGAAACTGTTTCTTTTACTTGGACGCAACAAGAACCAGAACGGCAAGTGAGTGCAGGCTCGGATTTTTATGTAAAAATAACTAGCAATGTAACCTGGGCGGAAATACAATTACCTCAGGAAATTCAATATAATCCCCAAAAAAATCAACAATTGAAGGAGCATAGTTCCTATAATCAAGAACAACACAGCTTGGTTTTAAGAGACTTAGCTCAGTTGGGGGAGAGCTACTTGCTGTTAACGACAACAAAAGCAGGAACTTTCAGCTTGTCAGTCAAAGACAAAAATCAAAAAGAATTGGCTAATAATTTAGAAGTGACGGTTGCTAAAGAACCAATACCAGAGCCTCAAAAGCCACAGGAGCATAGTGAGCAGAAGCAAACGAAGGAAAATAAAAAAAGCAACCCCGACGATAAGTCTAAAAACATTGACGCCAAAGCGAATGGGATTACGGTCGGTTTGACTGCTCCTGCCACTTATCGCACGTATACCGACTCTACGACAGGAACAGCACCAGATTACTTAACGATTTCTATGCCAGTTTCCATCAGTCAAGCGGGACTCATTGGTACTTCGATTGAGCTTCCTTATGGCTTTTATCCAAGTAAAAGCGACCCCGTTTTTAAAAACTTTGATAATACAGCACCCATTTTTTCGTTGGTAACCCCTAGTACGCCTAGCGCTAATTCAATTGTGGCGTCGTATGTAAATGACACGACCAATAAAAAGTTGATTATTCGTTTGAAACAAACCAAGACAACATTAGAGACGATTAATTTACGTTTTAAATTTAATAATGTCTATAATGCCAAAATTCCACCTGAACAAATTGTATGGAATAATCTCCAAGCGAAGGTATTTGATAATATAGGTACACAAATCGCAAGTTCAGCGGCGAATAAAATCGTAAAAACTAATGTGGGTTCTGCCGCTTCAGTAGTAAGTTCTGTCTATGGGGTTCCTAGTAACAACAGTTATTTTGACGGTGATATTTTTATGTCAAATGGTTATCAGTTTAATTATTTAGCTAGAGCGAATTTAGATCCTAATTATGATCATCAAGTGTATGTTGAAATTCCAACGGGAGCTACATTAAAGGGAACTTTAGCCAATCGATTATTAAAAACAGGGCTCACAAATGTACAAGACCCTAGTGTGCCAGTTGGTTACACTAGGTACTATCAGAAATTAGTAACTCTCTCTCCAAACGTTTTAGAAAACCCAGCAACGCTTGTTGATTTATACTATCGCGATACAAGAGTTACTTTGAATAAAATTTATGCAGAAGGAAGTGCTTTTTCCATAAATTTTGGAATGAAGGTAAAATTTATGAATGGAAAAATAAATACTCTCACAACTAAGAAAAGTTATATAAAGCGTTCTAGACCAGATTTTCAATTGTCAGGAACAGGATATCATCATAGTGTTGTGGGATCTACTAGCACAGTTAATAACTTAAACGATTTAGCGAAAGCTGGAAATTTTTACGCTTTTGGTATCGATACATTTGGTCGATCTTCTACTATTAAGAATACTGGAGCTAAAGCAATTGAAGGGGTAACATACAAATTACAAGAATTAACTGCAGGATCAGCTAAAGGAAACTTTGCTAATCTATATATTTATGGTCTTACTGATGGAGTGAACGCACCAGCCTATTACCGACCTTGGTTTCAGATAAAAAATGCTGTAACTGGAACGAGTCGCTCTGTTTGGAGTGCTACACCAGCTAAGACTGGTAATTTTGGTCCAGCTTTGCCGACTTTAGCGGCCAATGAGTATATTGCCACCATTAATATTATTCCCATGGGAACCGATGGCAAAACCGCCAATTCGCTACCTCCAGGTAATGGGATGGGATTTAGATATCAGATCAAAAGTTGGCCTACTGGAAAGTGGCCAGATGGAACCGCGCTTTCTAAGAAGTCGAATCCAATCACTTTTGGAGCCACCATGCAGTACAAAGATGCAACTGGCACTCCTACAGAGCTTAAATTAAGCAATAATGTAGTATATTATAATAAAGGAGTAGCATTACATGCTAGTGCTAGCTTCACCAGTGTTAATAGTCAAAACAAACTACCAGGAGACACGATTAACTATGAAATAATCGGGAGAAATAATAGCTACTATGGAAACTCTTCTTGGGGGGATTGGGAGAATCCCATTATTACAATTAAAGTGCCCAAACAGTTACGATTAAAAGCTACTACGAAAAAAGATTTTATTGATGATAGTAATCAAGTTACCTATCCAGCTTCGGTGACTGTTGAAACGTTACCTATAAATGATACAACTTACAATTATTATCGTTTTAAGACATCCAGCACGGCTTATAAATCTAAAGTAGCAAGAGAGAGTAGTATATTCAGAATTCCTTTAGAATTTGTAGTTGATAATTCAGCCACTTCTGGGAATTATCAGATTCCTTATATCGCATATAGTAGTCCTAAGTCAGCTGATTTCTTTACTGGTGTGCCTGCTCAATTAGATGCTACAGAGGCTAAGAAAATCGGTTTAGACAACACGAATGAAAATAGCTACGCAATGAAGTCATCTACTACTAACACCAGCTTCTCTGTCGTAGATTCTTCTAAGTTAGATAGCGCAACAAACGCTCGTGGATCAGCAACGCAATCTTGGTCTAGTAGTAATATTTTTGCGGTGGAAAGTAAAGGAACACCGCAAATGCAAACAGTGATTAAAAATTCAGGAAATACCAATTTCACAAGCGTTCGATTATATAACATATTACCTTCTGCTAGTGATGGTCGTGGTTCAACAGGAAGTATCGGTTTTACAAATTTGACCAATAATAGTGGAACAGCCAAAATTTACTATACAACTAAGCCTGTCTCACAATTACCTAGTTATACTAACAATGATTTACAAGCATGGAATGCCACTAAATTAACTAGTTTAGGTTTCACAACAACCAAACCCGCTAACTCTGCTTTAATCACAGCAATCTATGTCGATTTTGGAGCCACTACAATCAAACCAGGTGAGACATTAGATGCGATTATGAACTTTTTAGTGCCGGAAGCGGAAAATCAAAAAGCGATTAACCAATTTCAATATTCTGCCAAAGAAGCCAAAGCGGGAGCAACTTTAACGGCAGTCAGTAACAAAATTACCTTTAGTACGGAGTTTGCTCAAGTAGCATATGAACAAAATTTACCAAACGTTATCGTGCCAGGAAGTGGTGTGAAAGGTCTACCTTCTCCGCAAACGATTCAGTTAGATGTGAATGATGCAGGAAAAATTGTCATTCCAACAACAAAACCAACGCTTAGTGGTTATACTTTTGTAGAATGGCAAGATGTTGCAACGACAACCAAAAAATATCAACCTGGTGCAACGATCAGCTTTACGTCTACTTCAACTACTACAAAAATAACACTGAAAGCTATTTGGAAACCTATCTCAGTGAATGTGACTTTTAATGCCAATGGGGGCTCGGGTGGTACAGCAGCTAAAGCATATACTTTTGGTACAGTGATTAATTTAAGTACTGTTGCGAAGCCAACAAGGACGGGTTACACTTTCCAAGGTTGGGCTGCAACAGCCAACGCCGCAACCCCAAATATTACAACAAATCCTCTTGTTAATTATGCCTCAGCTAAGACCTATTATGCTGTTTGGAAGGGGAATGCGTATACCGTAAAGTTTGATGCGAATGGGGGAACGGGTACCATGCCTAACGCTAGCTTTATTTATGGAACAGGCAAACCATTACCAGCCAACACCTTTACAAAAGAGAGTAATACGTTCCTTGGGTGGTCGAAGACACGGACAAGTGCAGTTGTATATACGGATAAACAAATAATTTCGACATTAACTGCTACTAACAATGGGACTGTAACGTTATATGCGAAATGGAGTGGGCAACGACCAGTATTGATGGGGACACCAAGTACGTTTGATTTTGGCAAACAAACTATTTTGCCAATGGCAAAAAATTACGGATTAAATTCAGCAAACTATGTAGGAAGTCCCGAATTACAACAAGCTGGTTTTAAGTTACGTCTAGAAGATAATCGACCAATCAGCACAGGTTGGAAATTAAACGTTAGTTTATCTGAATTTAAAGATAGTACTGGTACATCTTTACCACAAGGAGAAGGGATTACCTTGAACTTTGCGAACACTCAACTTCAAAAAGTTCAATATGCTAATACAGCTGTGGAATCAGTAACTAATAGTTTTACCAATGGACCGACGTTAGGTTCTCAAGCTTTTCGATCGGGTGCAACAGCCCAATCAATAATAACAGCAACTGGAACGCAAGGAAGTGGAACTTGGCAACTATATTTTCCTTTTGAAGAGATAAAATTAACTGTGCCTGCAAATGTAGGAGAAATATCAAAAGTATATCAATCTACAGTAACCTGGTCATTGGACGATGTAGTCTAATCTTAGTATGTTTCACTTGAAAGGAAAGTTAATTGTATTAAGAAAAAATGTTTCCGAAGAAAAAATATAAGTTTTACAGTAACATTAAAAAACAAACGTATTGTTAAATACGTTTGTTTTTTTCTATACTTTTTTCGATTTATCCTTTATAATGTAACTTAAATAGTTACATTAACTATTTAATGCAAACAAAGGAGGAGAAGTATGGATAAACAACAGCGAGGCATTCAAGTGATTAGAATTTGGCTAGGGGTGACGATGCTAATTCATGGAGTGATGAAAGTAACGTCATTGGAAGATACTTTAGCGTTTTTTGCTAGTATTGGTTTGCCAAGTCTTTTTGTTTATGGTGTAGCAGCAATTGAATTAATTGGTGGATTATTTATGATTATTGGCTTTTTAATTCCTTTGGTATCAGTAGGATTCATAGCAGTTTTAGTCGGAGCTATTTTTTCTTTTGGTTTGGCAAGTGGTTTTAGTGGTTATGAGTACGAATTATTTTTAGCGATAACCAGTTTGGCTATTTTGGTTAGCTATGCCGATAAAAAGTATCTTACGTTAAAACTTTATTTTTAATAAATCAAAGCAATAAAGAGTTGGTCAAACTAGTTGTGATTGCGAAAAAAGCCCTAAAACAGTGATATTTAGTTGTTTTAGGTTTTTTTTATCAAAAAGGTCAAAAAAGGTCAATTTATTTATTGACCTTTACTGACCAATGGGGTATAATAAATTTATAAGGTTTACGAATACCTTAACTTTTGAAGAAATCCATCAAAAGTCGGATAATAATAATTGTAAAGAATGTTAAAATAAAAAAGACAAAATAATAAACGGGAGGGATCGTTTATGAATATTGAAAAAATGACAACCACGCTTCAAGAGGCGATTGCTGAAGCTCAAAAAGTTGCGGTGACACGGCAACATCAAGAAATTGATATCGCACATTTATGGAAAATTTTTCTTCAACCAAACCATTTTGGACGTAATTTTTACACAGATGCTGGTTTAGATGTTGACGCATTTGAACGAGAAGTAGATAACGCGTTAGATGAATATCCAAGTGTGGCAGGCGGTAATGTACAATATGGTCAAAATTTAAGTCAAAATTTGTTCCATTTATTGCAAGAAGCTGATTCACTTCGAGAAGAATTCCAAGATGAATTTTTATCAACCGAAATTGTACTTTTAGCTTTAATGAAATTGAAAAATTATCGTTTAACAAAATATTTAATGCAACAAGGCATTACGGAAAAAGAGTTAAGAAAAAATATTGAAGAGATGAGAGGAGGAGATCGTGTGACTTCTCAAAACCAGGAAGAACAATATAAAGCACTAGAAAAATACGGTGTTGACTTAGTACAACAAGTAAAAGCAGGAAAACAAGATCCAATCATTGGTCGTGACGAAGAAATTCGTGACGTTATTCGGATTTTATCAAGAAAAACTAAAAATAATCCAGTCTTAATTGGTGAACCAGGTGTTGGTAAAACAGCGATTGTTGAAGGATTAGCACAACGAATCGTTCGTAAAGATGTTCCCGAAAACTTAAAAGATAAAACCATTTTTTCTTTAGATATGGGTGCCTTAATTGCGGGAGCAAAATTCCGTGGCGAATTTGAAGAACGGTTAAAAGCTGTTTTAAAAGAAGTGAAAAAAAGTGATGGCAAAATCATTTTATTCATTGATGAAATTCATAATATCGTCGGAGCTGGTAAAACTGAAGGCAGTATGGACGCCGGGAATTTATTAAAACCGATGCTAGCACGTGGTGAATTGCATTTAATCGGTGCCACAACGCTTGATGAATATCGCCAATATATGGAAAAAGATAAAGCCTTAGAACGTCGTTTCCAAAAAGTATTAGTCAAAGAACCAACAGTAGAAGATACAATTTCTATTTTGCGTGGCTTAAAAGAACGATTTGAAATTCACCACGGCGTGAATATTCATGACAATGCTTTAGTTGCTGCCGCTACTTTATCCGATCGCTATATTACTGATCGTTTCTTACCAGATAAAGCGATTGACTTAGTCGATGAAGCAAGCGCAACGATTCGAGTGGAAATGAATTCGATGCCAACAGAGCTCGATCAAGTAACACGTCGGTTAATGCAACTAGAAATTGAAGAAGCGGCCTTGAAAAAAGAATCAGATGATGCAAGTAAAAAACGGTTAGCCAACTTGCAAGAAGAATTAGCAGATTTGCGTGAAGAAGCCAACTCAATGAAAATGCAATGGGAAACGGAAAAAGAAGAAGTTAATGCGGTTTCCAATAAACGTGCAGAGATTGATAAAGCAAAACACGAATTAGAAGATGCTGAAAATAATTATGATTTAGAACGTGCTGCTGTTTTGCGTCATGGAACAATTCCGCAATTAGAACATGAATTGAAAAAATTGGAAGAAAAGAACGCTAAAGATAACGTCAAAATGGTACAAGAATCGGTTACTGAAAACGAAATTGCGCAAGTGGTCGGTCGTTTAACCGGCATTCCTGTGACAAAATTAGTTGAAGGCGAACGAGAAAAATTAATGAAACTGAATGAAACATTACACAAACGTGTGATTGGTCAAGATGAAGCCGTCGATGCTGTTAGTGATGCGGTGATTCGTTCAAGAGCAGGCTTACAAGATCCAAATCGCCCACTCGGTTCGTTCCTTTTCTTAGGACCAACTGGTGTTGGTAAAACAGAACTTGCTAAAGCTTTAGCTGAAGATTTGTTTGATTCTGAAGATCATATGGTACGGATTGACATGAGTGAATACATGGAAAAACATGCCGTGTCTCGTTTGGTTGGTGCCCCTCCAGGCTATGTTGGTTATGAAGAAGGTGGCCAGTTAACAGAAGCTGTTCGTCGAAACCCTTATACAATTGTCTTATTAGACGAAATTGAAAAAGCGCACCCAGATGTCTTTAATATCTTATTACAAGTTTTAGATGATGGTCGTTTGACAGATTCTAAAGGTCGGGTCGTTGATTTTAAAAATACAGTTTTAATTATGACAAGTAACATCGGCTCTCAGCTTTTATTGGAAGGTGTGACACCTGAAGGAACAATTCCAGAAGAAGTTGAAAATCAAGTCATGAATATTCTAAAAGGACACTTTAAACCAGAGTTCTTAAACAGAATTGATGATACTATTTTATTTACACCATTGAGCTTGGATAATGTGAAAGGAATCATTGGTAAAATGACCGCACAACTTGCTCATCGTTTAGAGCAACAAGAAATTGTGTTGGAAATCACTGATGAAGCTAAAACATGGATTGCTGAAAATGGGTATGAGCCAGCTTATGGAGCTCGTCCGTTAAAACGTTTCATTACTCGTGAAGTCGAAACACCATTAGCAAAAGAAATTGTTTCTGGTCGAGTAATGCCAAAAACAAAAGTCACGATTAGTCTATTAGACAATCAATTAGTTTTTGAAAATGAACCGATAGAAGAAGTATAAAAAAAGAACGAGCGAATTCGCTCGTTCTTTTTTATTATGACAATCGTTGCTTAATTTCTTCCAACAAATCCTCTTCTGAAGAAACAACCCGACCATTCAATTTAATCAAACCAACTGTATAAAGGTTTAAATAATGGAATTGATTTTCAGCGACTTCGTTCAAAGCATCAAGCTTTTGGTGATTATCAGCACCTTGTTGGCGGCTGTCTGTGTAAAGGGCAACCACTGGGATTCCTTTGGCATAAGCAACACCAATTTCGGAAGCTACGCCCGCATCAATGGTTGGGCCGTCTAATAAAGCAACCAATAAATCGCTAGCAAGGACGTTTTCTGTATCTGCTAAGGCAATCATTTTACTATCGGCATAAGCAGATTTGTCGTTAATCGCCGCATTTTCTTGTGGTAAATAAAGATCGATTGTTTTATCCAATTGTCGAATTTGTTCGACTAAATAGGCATTATAACGTAAGTCAGCTTGCGAAAATAAAGGTCCTGCAAAATAAATTTTTGTCATTTGTCTGTCTCCAATCCAAGGGTTTAGAAATAATCACTGAAATAAGCTTCTTGGTCAGGAAAAATCCGTTCCAAAGAATTTAAAGTTTCTTTATCTGTATCAATACGTTCAATTCGATGTAAGTACGAAGGGCGTCGGTAATTCATGACTAAACAAGTTAGTGTTTGAATATCTAAGTGAACGGCGGTGCCTAGAGGTTCATCCGTAATGGTCACTTGATCATTTTCATCCCAAATTAAGCCAAAAATACCATTATTCCACTCAGCGACAGGATCTTTAACAACAAAATGGAAGGGCTTAGCCGTACTTTCAAAAGGAAAGTTTTCTAAAAAGGCTTTGACATCAACAATTCGCGCCATATAATAGGGTTCAATGCTTTCTTTAATTTGGCTGTCTTCTAAAAGAAAGGCTAGTGGTTCGTTTTTATAGATATCGCCCTTGACCCAATAAACCATCGAAAAATGCGCAGTAATAAAATTCCACAAGCCATTTCGGGCTTCTTGGTTCAAGTAAAACATTTCCTTAATATGAAATACCTCATCGGCCACCCAATAGAAAAGTACTCCTAAAGGTTCTTGATTGGCACCATAATAGACAGCAGCAGTCCGTTCTTCCTCGTTTTCGAAACGCCAATATTCTTCCCAGTTGAAGGCACTACGAATGAGCGCGCCGTGATTTTGACGAGCGAATCGCGCATAGACATCAAAGACATCTGGGTGATCGACAGCTAACCGTTCAATCATTCCCGGAATAGGAACGGTTTTTGGTAATTGCGTATCCCGAATTTTAAAAGATAACTTGTCGGACATGATTTCCCAACCTTTACGTCGGTAATAAGGAATGTTGTAAGGGAAAAGATAAGAAATCCACTGTTTATCTTGACGCATTTCTTCTAATGCCGTTTGAATCAAGTCTTTCATTAAACCGTGGTTGGCATATTCAGGATAGGTACCGACACCAGTAACGCCGCCCATTTTATATAAAGCACCATGGATATTGACTTCGCATGGATAGATAGCAATTTGTGAAATTAATTGATTTTCGTGAAACCAGCCAAATACTTTTGAAAGTTCTAAAATCGGTTGTTTTGATTTGATAAATGCCCGTTTGTTTTCAAAACCACTTTCTTCAATATCTGCTTCAGTCACTTGAAAAACATAGGAAAGAAGTTCATTAAATTGATCAATGTGTTCTTCCTCAACAGACTTTAAGGTCAGTTGCTTTCGAAATTCTTGTTCATCCATTTTTCCATCTCCAATAAATTTACTGTTTTTAGTATACCAAATTTTTCGAAACTCTGTTAGCCTTTCGAAACCAAAAGAATAAAAGGGAAGTGCTTTAAATCTTCTTCAAAAATTGGTATAATGAAAAGTGCTGATTATCCTAGACCTTTAAACATGATAATTTGATAAAAAAGGCAACTAAAATATAACAATTGATTGATGAAGCTAGCAGGGAGCTAGCTTTTCTTAAAAGAAATGAGGCAAAAAATGAACAATAAAGAAATGAAAGCAAGACAAGAGAAAATTCGTAATTTCTCGATCATTGCCCACATTGACCATGGAAAGTCAACTTTAGCCGACCGGATTTTGGAAAAAACAAATACAGTTAGCAGTCGAGAAATGCAAGATCAATTACTTGATTCAATGGATTTAGAGAGAGAACGCGGCATTACTATCAAATTAAACGCAATTGAATTAAACTATACAGCTAAAGATGGTGAAACCTATACTTTCCATTTGATTGACACACCAGGGCACGTCGATTTCACCTATGAAGTTTCTCGTAGCTTGGCAGCTTGTGAAGGGGCTGTTCTAGTTGTTGATGCGGCGCAAGGAATTGAAGCGCAAACGCTAGCAAATGTCTATTTGGCATTGGATAATGACTTAGAAATTTTACCTGTTATTAATAAAATTGATTTACCCGCCGCTGATCCAGAGCGTGTTCGGACAGAGATTGAAGACGTAATTGGAATTGATGCATCGGAAGCTGTTTTAGCAAGTGCAAAAGCAGGGATTGGGATTGAAGATATTTTAGAACAAGTGGTAGAGTATGTACCAGCTCCATCAGGCGATATTGAGGCTCCTTTAAAGGCTTTGATTTTTGACTCTATTTACGATAGTTATCGGGGGGTCGTTTTAAATATTCGTGTAATTGACGGTGTCGTTCGTCCTGGGGATAAAATCCAAATGATGAGTAACGGTAAAACGTTTGATGTAACAGAAGTCGGCGTTTTTTCACCGAAACCAATCGCTCGTGATTATTTAATGGTTGGTGATGTGGGCTATATCACCGCTAGCATTAAAACGGTTCAAGATACACGGGTCGGGGATACAGTGACTTTGGCCGACAATCCAGCAGCAGAAGCACTACCAGGCTACCGCAAAATGAATCCAATGGTTTATTGTGGCTTATATCCAATTGATACGTCGCGCTACAATGATTTACGGGAAGCATTAGAAAAATTACAATTAAATGATGCGGCGTTACAATTTGAACCGGAAACATCGCAAGCTTTAGGATTTGGTTTCCGTTGTGGTTTCTTAGGTTTGCTGCACATGGATGTTGTTCAGGAACGTTTGGAACGAGAATTTAATTTAGAGTTAATTACAACAGCACCGTCTGTAATCTATCACGTTAATAAAACTGACGGAACAACCGTTGTTGTTGACAACCCAGCTGAATTTCCAGAACCAGTAACGATTGAATCTGTGGAAGAACCTTATGTTAAAGCGCAAATCATGGTGCCAAATGATTATGTAGGAGCAGTAATGGAATTATCACAACGTAAACGTGGCGAATTCATTACAATGGATTACTTAGACGATTATCGTGTAAACGTAGTTTATGAAATTCCGTTATCTGAAATCGTGTTTGACTTTTTCGATAAATTGAAATCAAGTACAAAAGGCTATGCATCCTTAGATTACGAAATGGCTGGCTATCGTACCAGCCGTCTAGTAAAAATGGATATTCTATTAAATGCTGAAAAAGTGGATGCTTTAAGCTTTATTGTTCACCGAGATTTCGCATTTGAGCGTGGTAAAGCGATTGTTGAGAAACTGAAAAAACTAATTCCACGTCAACAGTTTGAAGTCCCAGTTCAAGCGGCGATAGGTCAAAAAATTGTGGCGCGTTCAGATATTAAAGCCTTACGCAAAAACGTACTGGCTAAATGCTATGGTGGCGATGTTTCTCGTAAACGTAAATTGTTAGAGAAACAAAAAGAAGGGAAGAAACGGATGAAACAAATTGGATCCGTGGAAGTTCCTCAAGAAGCCTTTATGGCGGTTCTGAAAATGGATGAGCAAGATAACGAGAAATAGCTTGTTATCAATATGAAAGCCTATTAAATAAGGGTTTTCGAGTTGCTGGAAAAGCGTGATTTTGCTGTTTAAAGAAATTTAAACTGTCATATTACTGTCACAGCTATAAAAAAATTAACAAAAATGGAATATTTTCTTGAAGATTTTTTTCTATCAGTGTAGGATAAAAGCATCTCATTAAGGAGGTGCTTTTTATTTTTGAAAATAATAGTGGGAATATCCTAAAATCTTTAAGGAAAGAACAAAAATTGACTCAAAAGAAGCTATCTGAGTTAACAGGGATTTCTCAAAGTGCTTTAGTCAAGTATGAGAATGGTACAAGAGGTATTTCAAAAAATGTAGATATTGCGCTAAGCAAGGCTCTGAATGTAGATTCATTGCTTAAAAATGAAGTAGAGAATTTGAGTTATATGATTAACCGAATAATAGAGTATAGGGATCTAAATAATTTATCTAATAAAAATTTAGCAAATAAAATCGGAATTAGTGAAGCTTTACTAAGTTATATTTTAAATGGAAGGAGAAAACTTTCAAAAGAGATTCAAAGAAAAATTGCATTATTTTTGTTAAATGATGGAAATGAAAGTTTGATAGATACTAAGTTAGGTGGTGCTTCTTTAAATTTTCCGAGTATTGATAAAAATTTGATGGGGAACAGAATAAAAACTATTCGAAAAAATAGAGGAGAGAGTTTAGAAAAATTTGGTCAAAACTTCACTTGTCCAGCTAGAAAAAATGTGATTAATAGATGGGAAAATGGTGTAAATATTCCTGATGTAGAAAGATGAAACAAATAGCAGTATACATGTTTTGACATCATTTTTTCTACGCTCCTTTAAAACGTTTTCATACATTAAGTATAAAAGAAAAAACTGTAGACGTCATCCCCTTTTTGGGGACTTTGTCTACAGTCTGAGAATTTACATAGTTAAAATCTGTAAAGTGTTATTTTTTTATTGTTCGTTTTAATCTTACCATAAACTTCTTTAATGAAAAAAAAGTTTATGGTAAGATTACATAGAACCCTTTTAATGATTATATTTAAGAAAATTCTTTATTTAATTTGTTGATTCATTTATACTTGAGATGGATGATTTTTATGTTATGAAAAAGCACTTATTTTTTTACTCATGTATAATAAATGATTAGGAGTGAATATATGGAGAAGCCGATTGTTAAAATATTCGCTGTTACTGCGGTAGGATTAGGCGCGGCGGTGATTTGTGGATTTGGCTATTACATAAATAACCAAAAACAGCATGAACAACGCATTGCATATGCTGAATCTGCCATCCTCGATCAAAAAGATACCTTAGCTTCTTTATCACAAGAAGCAGACAATTTATATAGCACAAAAGAGAAAGTTTTTCTGAAACCAGAAGCAACAAAGGACGAGACCTCTAGACTCTCCAGCAGATTATCTTCCGTCAAGTTGTCAGCAGACGACCATGGCATCGACCAATCAGAACTTCCACAAGAAGTTGCTGCTATCCAAACCACAAAAGAAACTGTATCGAACCAATTAAAAGATGCAGAAGCAAAACTAAACGTACAAGAATCTGTGAATCAACTTTTTACTGAAAAAATCTCTAATTGGCAACAAGCTGAAGATGATGTAATTATTAGAGAAAATATAACGGAAAAGGATATTGCCAACATACGTGATAACTTGAACTTTTTCAAAGAAAACGCTTGGAAAACATCGATGATCCAGTATTTAGGATTTGCTGACGCACAAGTCGCACAGGTCAATGAATTAAATCAAGCATTTGATACTTTATTAAAAGACGGTCAAGTAACTGCTGAGGCTACTTATGATCAATATTTGACAGCGCTTAATCAAATCGAACAAGTCCAAAACGAAAAAATAAAAGAAAAATACACAGCGATGGCAGAAACAGTCGCTCAACAAATGGGCTACGGTACGGTGAGTTATTGATGAACAAGTACAAGAGTTTCGTTAACGGAGGGGAAAATGGCAAAGCAAACAAGAAAATCAAGAGGGAAAAAAATATTTTTGATTATTTTAGGAATCGTTGTTGTACTGGTTTTAGCAGTTGTTGGGGTGGGAACTAAACTGTATCTAGATTTCTCCCATTCAATCAAGGAAACCTATCAAACAGTGGAAAGAGCAGAGGGTCCTAGAACAACACCAGTTGATTTAGCAAAGCAAGAATCTTTTTCGGTTTTATTGATGGGGATAGATACAGGAGATTTAGGACGTGTAGACCAAGGCCGTTCTGACACGATGATGGTTGCTACAGTAAGTCCAGAAGATAAACAAACAACCATCGTCAGCATTCCTCGAGATACCTATGTCGAGATTGTTGGACATAATACAACAGATAAAATCAACCATGCCTATGCATTCGGCGGAGCAGCCATGGCGATGGATACTGTTCAAAATTACTTAGATATTCCAATCGATCATTATGTATCCATCAACATGAAGGGTTTAAAAGAATTGGTTGATGCTGTGGGCGGTATCGAAGTCAACAATGACATCACTTTTTCACAAGACGGTTATGATTTCACCATCGGAAAAACCACATTAGATGGCGATCAAGCATTAGCATATTCCCGGATGCGTTATGAAGATCCAAATGGGGACTATGGAAGGCAAGAACGTCAACGGAAAATCGTTGAAGGAATAGCGAGAAAAGTCTTGAGTCTAAATGGTATCAGCAACAACCAATCCGTCTTAAATGCTTTAGAAACAAATATGAGAACTGATATGAGTTTTACTGATATGCGAAAAATCGCTTTCGATTACCGCGATGCATTTGGCACGATCAAACAAGATCAAATGCAGGGAGAAGGATTTATGCAAGACGGCATCTCCTATCAAAGAGTAAGTGATCAAGAGCTTGAACGTGTACAAAAAGAATTGAAAGACCAATTAAATCTAGAGACTAAATAGGAAAGTGGAGAAAAAATGGAAGAGACAATCAGCTTAAAAGAAATTTTTGAAACATTGCGTAAACATTTGGTAACCATCCTTATTTCAATGTTTGCCGGTTTAGCAATCGCAGGAGTTACAACATTCTTTATCTTAACACCTAAATACAGTTCACAAGCACAGCTGATCGTGACCTTGCCGCAGTCAGATACGACCAATGCAAATGATGTCAATATGAACTTGCAAATGATCAATACGTATAAAGATATGATCGTCAGCGACTTGGTTTTAAATGAAGTCAAAGACCGATTGGAAACGGAAGACAACGTGAAAATGACGGCTGGAGAAATAAAAGAATCTATTTCAGTTAATCAGTCTCAAAATTCACAGATGTTCTCGATCCAGGCAACAGATACGAATGCAGTAACGGCACAAAAAGTCGCCAATATGACAGCACAAGTCTTTCAAGAAAATGCTAAAGATGTGATGAATGTTGATAAGATCTCAATTATTTCAGCAGCTGTTGCGAATACGACACCTGTTTCTCCAAATAACAAATTGAACTTAGTCATTGGTTTGATATTAGGTTTAATGGTCGGTATCGGGATTGCGTTCTTGATGGAATTGCTTGACCGAACAGTGAAGGATAAAAAATTCGTAACTGAAACATTAGGCTTCCAGGTTTTAGGAACAGTTCCTGAAATGTCAGCGAAAGAATTAAATGCTGGTATTCGCAAAAAAGGACCCGCTCCTGTACATCCTGGAACAGTAAATGAAAAAAACGGCCCTTCACGCAGAAACCGCTCAAGAGTCTAGGAGGAAGAAAAATGGCACACAAACAAAAAACACCACAAACACAAGCAGTCAGCTTGATTACATTGACAAACCCTTCTTCACCGGTAGCTGAACAATACCGCATGATCCGAACGAATATCCAATTTGCTTCACCAGGTGGTCAGCAAATCAAAACGATCGTTGTTACTTCTTCTGGACCAGGAGAAGGAAAATCAACAACTGCAGCGAATATGGCTGTTGTATTTGCAAAATCTGGCCAACGCGTTTTATTAGTAGATGCCGATTTGCGGAAACCAGTTTTATATAAAACGTTTAAATTGACCAATATCAGCGGGTTAAGCACGATCCTCAGCACGGCAGGGAATATTGCAGATGAAGTACAGAAAACACCAATTGAGAATCTGTCTGTTTTGCCTAGTGGTCCTAAACCACCAAACCCATCAGAATTGCTGAATTCCCCAAGAATGGATCAGCTTTTAGCAGAAGCAAAAGATCTTTATGATGTCATTATTTTTGACATGCCGCCAGTCGTTGCAGTCACAGATGCCCAAATCATGTCTTCAAAAACAGACGGTACGTTATTAGTTGTACGCGAAAACACGTCACGCAAAGAGTCATTGACAAAAGCAAAAGAACTGTTAGACATGGCTCAAGCAAAAGTCCTCGGCGTTGTGTATAACGGAGCAGAACACAGCAAAGATGCAGTCTATTATTACGGAGATTAACTTATAGGAGACGAGAGAAATGATTGATTTACATTGTCATATTTTACCAGGGATCGATGACGGTGCAGAAACACTAGAAGCAAGTATTGCCATGGCGGAAAAAGCAATTAGCCAGGGCATCACACATATTCTGTGTACGCCCCATCACAACAATGGAAAGTATCGAAATGAAAAGTCGGAAGTGATTTCTCTGGTCTCTTTTGTGCAATCTGAATTTGACAAACGACAGTTGCCAATAACGTTATTGGAAGGACAAGAAATAAGAATCACCGGTGATTTGATTGAAGACATCCGTCGAGATGAAATCTTATTTACAGACCTAGATGATACCTATTTATTGATTGAATTTCCGACACTGGAAGTGCCGTTATATGCAGAACGGCTTTTTTTTGAATTGCTGCAAATGGGAAAGAGACCCGTCATTGTTCATCCAGAACGCAATGCACACTTCAGAAAAAATCCCAATCATTTAGTGCCCTTCCTCGATATGGGATGCCTTGCTCAATTGACTGCACCCAGTTACATGGGTGTGTTTGGTAAAGATATCCAAAAAACAGCCAAAACAATGGTCAAACATAATCTGGTCCAAATGACTGCGTCAGATGCCCATGGTATATCTAAACGAACCTTTTATCTCAAAGAATGCTATGAGCAGATAGCCAAGGATTTTGGACAGGAAAAAGTAGCGCAGATGAAACAAGTAGCAAAGGATTTAATCAATGGAGATGAGGTTGTTTATCCAGAATATACAGAAGTGAAGAAGAAGTTTGGGTTATTTTAGGGGGAATATAGGGTGTTTGTATTAACAAGGAGAAGAAAGATCATTACCTTGATTTTAGTGGATAGTTTATTATTGATTGCCGCCAATATAGAAGCTGTAGAGTTCATGAAACCATTTGTCGGTATACCAAGAAATCTTGTTTTTGTTTCAGCAGGTTTATCTGTGGGTTTCTACTTGTTTTATGGCAGTTTATTCAAAGTATTTACTAGGATTAACCGCTATACAAATTTAAGAGAGATGATTGTGATTTTCGGCTCGCTAACCGCAAGTGCAGGTTCAAGTATTATTGTTTTATCTTTTTTCAATGAACGTTATAGTCTACGCTTAGTGACATTCATTTATCTTCTCTCATTATTGTTGATCATAGGCAGTCGTTTGGTCTGGCGGATTTATGTCGAAAGAAAAAACAGAAGCTATTCATCCGTTGAATCAGCTAAAAATACAATCATTGTTGGTGCTGGTGAAGGCGGCCGTATTTTATATAACAGTTTTATAGGGTCTAAAACTGCTCAAAGTATTCGTGTAGTGGGGTTTGTCGATGATGATCCTAACAAACAAAATATCTATCTTTCAGGTAAAAAAGTATTAGGGATGCTAAAAGATTTGCCTGAATTAATTCAAAAATATGATGTCGAAATGGTCACTATCGCTATTCCTTCCTTATCACGAGAAAAATTACGTGAACTATTTGAATTAGTTGAATCTTCTCATGTCAAAGTCAGCACGATGCCTTCCATGGAAGAACTTGCTTCGGGAAAAACTAGCGTGTCTAAGTTGAAAAAAATCGATGTAGTCGATTTGTTAGGAAGAGACGAAGTAGAACTGGATATTGAATCGATCCAAGACCAAATCACAGAAAAAGTGATTCTTGTCACAGGTGCGGGCGGTTCGATTGGTTCAGAAATCTGTCGCCAAATCATTCAATTTTGTCCTGCGAAGTTATTGTTGCTAGGTCATGGAGAAAATTCGATTTATCTCATTGATCGTGAATTGCGTATAAATGATAAAAAGAAACGTACAGAAATTGTACCGATTATTGCGGATATCCAAGATCGAAAGAAAATCCATGAGATCATGGCGCAGCATCAGCCAGATATCGTCTATCATGCAGCAGCTCACAAGCATGTTCCATTGATGGAATGCAATCCAAAAGAAGCAGTCAAAAACAATATTTTTGGAACAAAAAATGTGGCAGAAGCAGCGAAAGTAGCCAAGGTCAAGAATTTCGTCATGGTATCGACAGATAAAGCTAACAACCCGCCAAATGTCATGGGTTCAACCAAACGAATCGCTGAAATGATCGTGACAGGATTGAATGAAGAAGGATGCACGAAGTTTTCAGCAGTGCGTTTCGGGAATGTACTGGGTTCTCGAGGCAGTGTGATCCCAGTCTTTCGTGAACAAATTGCAAAAGGCGGACCAGTGACGATCACTGATTTCCGCATGAGCCGCTATTTCATGACGATTCCTGAAGCAAGCCGATTAGTGATTCAATCAGGAGCGTTAGCAAAAGGTGGCGAAATCTTTGTTTTAGATATGAGTGAACCAGTGAAAATCGTTGATCTGGCAAAAAATATGATTCGTTTGAGCGGCTATAGTGAAGATGAAATCGAAATTGTTGAAACAGGGATTCGCCCAGGTGAAAAATTATATGAAGAATTGTTATTGGATAAAGAAAGAAATGATGAAGTAGTTTACGAAAAAATCTTTGTCGGGAACATCAAAGGGTATTCGATGAAGACCGTAATGGAATTTGTTGATAGCTTGCCGCAAGATGACAAGCAGTTAGCCAAAGATATTGTCGCTTTTGCGAATGCTTCGAATAAGTAGGGGGAGTTACGTGAAAACAATTATTGTAGGCGCAGGTGGATTTGGTAAAGAGATTGCTTTTTTACTGCAAAGTTTCCCTGAATATGAACTGATTGGTTTCGTTGATGATGAATCAAACATACACGGTGATAAAGTAGTAGGCAAACCTGTTTTAGGAAATATAAAATCTCTAATGAATATAGACAAGAAAACTGCTGTCTTTATGGGGATTGCTTCTCCCCGTATAAAAGAGAAAATATATCAAACGTTAAAAGGAAACACTAATTTGATTTTCCCAAATTTGATTGCGCCTAGTGCATTAATAGGAATAAATATCCATTTAGGTATTGGGAATATCTTGATGCCGTATACGTCTTATACAGCCGATATTGTTCTAGGAAATTTTAATATGATCAATATCAGTTCTACTATTGGTCATGATGCAAAAATAGGTGATTATAATTCTATTTTTCCTAGTGTAAACCTTTCCGGGAAAGTTACTTTAGGCGATAAAAATCAAATAGGTGTCGGAACTAAAATTATACAAAATATAGCTATTGGTAATGGAAATATTATAGGTGCAGGAAGTGTAGTGATTAGAGATATCGAAAATCATACTAAAAATGTTGGTGTACCAGCTAGAATCATAGAAAGATGTGATTAAATTGGATAAAAAAAGAATATTATTAGCTTCTCCTCATATGAGTGAAGAAGGTTATGAACAAGCGTATGTAAAAGAAGCGTTTGATACAAATTGGGTGGCTCCTTTAGGCATGAATGTCAATGGTTTTGAAGAGGAATTAGCAGAATATGTTGGAACTGGACATGCTGCGGCACTTTCTTCAGGTACTGCCGCTATACATTTAGCATTAAAAGCAGCAGGGGTCGGTAAAGATGATATAGTGATTTGCCAATCCCTAACTTTCTCTGCCACAGTGAATCCAGTTATTTATCAGAATGCTGTACCAGTATTCGTAGATAGTGATTATGAGACTTGGAATATGAGTCCAAGTCATTTAAGAGAGGCTTTAGAAAAATATCCTCAGGCAAAAGCTGTTTTAGTGGTGCATTTGTATGGTTTATCAGCTAATTTAGATGAAATAACGCAAATATGTGATGAGTATGGTGTGACCTTGATAGAAGATGCTGCCGAATCTTTAGGGACTACGTATAAAGGAAAATTTACTGGTACATTTGGTGAATATGGAATCTTTTCTTTTAATGGAAACAAAATAATCACTACATCAGGTGGAGGAATGTTAGTTTCTGAAAGCAAAGAGAAGATAGATAAAGTAAAATTTTGGGCTACTCAATCCCGTGAGAATGCACGTCACTATCAGCATAATGAGATTGGTTACAATTATCGTATGAGCAATATCGTTGCTGGTATTGGTCGTGGACAACTCAAAGTTTTGAAAGATAGAATTGAAAAGAAACGCTATATTTACGATTTTTATAAAAAAGAACTATCAAATCTGTCAAATATCCAATTTATGCCAGAAAATAGTTGGAATGAGCCTAATTATTGGTTGAGTGTAATAACAGTTAATGGGCTTGATTCTACTTTCCTTATTGATGAATTGGACAAAGACAATATAGAGGCGCGTCCAGTATGGAAACCAATGCATCTGCAGCCTGTTTTCAAACAATATGATTATATTGGTGATAATGTTGCAGAGACTTTATTTGAATCAGGTGTTTGTTTGCCTTCAGACACAAAAATGTCAGATGAAGATTTAAATCGCGTAGTAACTACCATTAAAAGAGTGATCAATCATGCGTAAAAAAACGTTTTATCAACTTATTGGAAAAAGAGCACTAGATATTTTATTATCAGGAATTGCTCTTATCATTTTATCTCCGATTATTTTGATTGTCGCAATATTAGTAAAAACTAAGCTTGGTTCTCCTGTTATTTTTAAACAAGAGCGTCCAGGTAAAAATGAAAAAATTTTTTCTATGTATAAATTTCGAACAATGGCTGATGAAAGAGATCAGAACGGAAATTATTTACCAGATGATGTTCGCTTAACAAAGTTCGGTAAAATGCTTAGAGCAACCAGTTTAGATGAACTACCTGAACTATGGAATATTTTAAAAGGGGATATGTCGATCGTTGGGCCTCGTCCATTATTAGTGGAATATCTGCCTCTCTATAATGAAAAACAGAAGAAAAGACACAACGTGAGACCTGGTTTAACTGGATTAGCCCAAGTTAACGGAAGAAATGCAATTAGTTGGGAAGAAAAATTTGATTTGGATCTCCAGTATGTGAAGAAAATCAGCTTTTTTGGTGATATAGCGATTATAGTTAAAACTTGCGCAAAAGTAATTATGAAAGAGAATATCGATGCAATCACCAACAGTACACCAGAAAAATTTAAAGGGAGTTAAATGCATTATGTCATTGAACGTTCTATTTCTTACTCTTTTAGATTTCGAAATTTTGGAGGAAAGTAATATTTATACTGATTTGCTCTCTGAATTTGTAAAAAACAAACACAATGTTTCAATCATATCTCCAGTTGAAAGAAAAAAAAATACAAAAACTCATTTAATCGAAATCAATGATAAATGTAAAATTTTAAAATTAAAAATAGGAAATATCCAAAAAACTAATTTGTTAGAAAAAGGTATTTCTACAATACAGATAGAACAACAATTTATAAACGGAATCAAGCATTATTTTTCAGATATAAAGTTTGATTTAGTGGTTTACTCTACCCCTCCGGTGACTTTTGCTAAAGTGGTTGATTTTATAAAGAAAAGAGACAACTGCAAAAGCTATCTTTTGTTGAAAGATATATTTCCACAAAATGCAGTTGATCTGGGCAAAATCTCGAAAAAAAGTTTGATTTATAAATATTTTAGAAAAAAGGAAGTTTCGTTATACGAAGTATCTGACTATATAGGAACAATGTCAGAAAAAAATTCTCAATATATACTCCACCATAATGAATTTGATAGAAGAAAAATTGTGGAAATAAATCCTAATTCTATTAGAATCAAAAACGATAAGGTAGACTGTCAACTCCTCAAAAAGGAAATAGGCAGTGAATATGGTATTCCAGAAGATAAAGTGGTAATGCTGTATGGCGGCAATTTAGGAAAGCCCCAAGGAGTTGATTTTCTTTTAGAAATAATAAAAAGTCTAGAAGAAAGAAAAGATTTTTTCTTATTAATAGTTGGTTCTGGAACAGAATATGAGCGAATAAAAAAATATTTAAGTTCTAATGATATAAAAAATACATTATTAATTAATGGATTACCTAAAAATGAGTATAAAAAAGTGGAATCTATTGCAGATATAGGTTTAGTATTTTTAGACAAAAGATTCACTATCCCAAATATTCCTTCTAGAATACTAGGATATATGGAGTCAAGAAAACCTATTTTAGCAGCGGTAGACAGATCTACAGATTTGAAAGAAATGATAGTGGAGGGGCAGTTTGGATATTGTTCAGAACACGGAGATTTAAGAAAATTTGTAGGTAATATGGAAAAACTGAAAGATAAGAATACCAGAAATATCTTAGGGGAAAATGCATTTATTTATTTGAAAAATAATTTTGATGTAGAAAAAAGCTATACTACAATCATGAAGCATTTTAAATGATAAAAAGGGAGAACAAAGCATGTTCAAAGATAAAATATTATTAATCACTGGCGGAACTGGCTCTTTTGGTAACGCAGTAATGAAACGATTTTTAGATTCTGATATTAAAGAAATCCGCATTTTTTCACGGGATGAGAAAAAACAAGACGACATGCGGAAAAAATACAATAACGATAAATTGAAATTTTACATTGGTGATGTTCGTGATATTAATAGCGTGAAAAATGCGATGTATGGGGTTGATTATGTGTTTCATGCTGCTGCACTTAAACAAGTACCTTCTTGTGAATTTTTCCCTATGGAGGCTGTAAAAACAAATATTGTAGGAACCGACAACGTGCTGACAGCTGCCATCGAAATGGATATTCAAAAAGTGATTTGCTTATCAACAGATAAAGCAGCTTATCCTATCAATGCAATGGGGATTTCTAAAGCGATGATGGAAAAAGTGTTTGTTGCAAAAGCAAAAACTGTTTCGGAAGAACGCACGACGATATGCGGGACTCGTTACGGAAATGTAATGGCTTCTCGCGGATCAGTCATCCCGCTTTTTATTGACCAAATCAAAGCGAATAAACCTTTAACTGTGACAGATCCTGAGATGACACGTTTCTTGATGAGTTTAGAAGAAGCTGTAGAATTAGTTGTTTTTGCCTTTAAGAATGCAAAAGCCGGAGATATCATGGTACAAAAATCACCTGCTTCGACAGTTGGGGATTTAGCCCAAGCAGTGAAAGAACTATTTCAGGCAGAAAATGAAATTCATGTAATTGGGACACGTCATGGAGAAAAGCAGTATGAAACGTTATTAACGAAAGAAGAATATTTAGTAGCCCAAGATATGGGTGACTTTTATCGCGTTCCGGCAGACACACGTGATCTTAATTATGATAAATATTTTGTGGAAGGCAGTAAGGAATTAACACAAGAAGGAGAATACAATTCAGACAATACGCAACGCTTATCTATTGAGCAAATCAAGGAAAGACTTCTTGAATTAGATTACGTTAAAAAAGAATTGAAAGAGTGGCAAAACAAATGAATATCTTAGTGACTGGAGCAAACGGCTTTGTTGGGAAAAATCTGATTGCTGAATTAAAAAATGAAGGCTACACAGATATTTTCAGTTTTGACATAGATACACCAAAGGATTTATTAGATGAATATTGCAAAAAAGCAGATTTTGTTTTTCATTTAGCTGGTGTCAATCGACCAAAAAATGAGGTAGAATTTATGGAGGGGAATTTTGGTTTCACTTCAGAATTGCTTTCAAAATTAAAAGAGCATCAAAATACTTGTCCTGTGATGATTTCTTCTTCTATCCAAGCAGCACTCGAAAATTCCTATGGAAAAAGTAAAAAAGCTGGTGAAGAACTCTTGAAATCCTATCAAGAGGAAACCGGAGCACCTGTTTATATTTATCGTTTTGCAAATTTATACGGAAAATGGTCACGACCAAATTACAATACGGTAGTAGCAACATTCTGTTATAAAATCGCAAGAAATGAAGAAGTCACAGTCAATGATCCAAATGCGGCCGTTGAACTTTGTTATATCGATGATGTAGTAAAAGAATTACTTCATTGTCTGAATGGTAAACCTTATATGGAAAATGGCTATTGTGCAGTTCGAGAAACAGATGAAGTGACGATTGGTGAGCTAAAAGAACTGATTACTTCATTTAAAAACAGCCGAACAGATTTGAGTGTGCCAAACCTTGCCAGAAGAGTAGAAAAAAATCTGTACAGCACATATTTGAGTTTTCTGCCAGAAGATGATTTTTCTTATTTTCTAAAAATGAATATAGATAATCGTGGATCGTTTACTGAATTTTTACGAACAAAAGATCGCGGACAAGTATCCATCAATATCTCAAAACCAGGAATCACCAAAGGAAATCACTGGCATAACACAAAAAACGAGAAATTTTTAGTTGTAAGCGGGCAAGGTGTTATCCGTTTTAGAAAAATCGATTCAAGTGAAGTAATTGAGTATTTTGTTTCTGGAGAAAAGTTGGAAGTAGTAGATATTCCAGTGGGATATACGCACAATATTGAAAATCTAGGAACAACAGACATGGTAACTGTGATGTGGGTCAATGAGCCATTTGATCCAGAACATCCAGATACTTATTATGTGGAGGTTTAATCAATGAAAAATTTAAAAGTGATGACAGTGGTAGGCACGCGCCCAGAAATCATTCGTTTATCTGCTGTAATCAATCGTTTAGAAAGTTCAGAAGCTATTGACCATGTATTGGTACATACGGGACAAAACTATGACTATGAGCTAAATGAAGTGTTTTTTGAAGATTTCAAGTTGAAGAAACCAGACTATTTTTTAAATGCAGCAACAGGTACAGCAATCGAGACCGTTGGGAATATCTTAATCAAGATTGATCCTATCTTGGAAGAAGTAAAGCCAGATGTCTTTTTAGTATTAGGTGATACCAATAGTTGTTTATGTGCGATTGCAGCAAAACGTCGTCATATCCCTATTTTTCACATGGAAGCCGGTAACCGTTGTTTTGATCAGCGTGTCCCAGAAGAAACGAATCGTAAAATCGTCGACCACACAGCTGATATCAATTTGACATACAGCGACATTGCACGAGAATATCTTTTGCGCGAAGGATTACCTGCAGATCGTGTCATCAAAACAGGCAGCCCAATGTTTGAAGTATTGAATTCAAGAAAAGAAGACATCCAACAGTCAGATATCCTTGAACGATTAGAGTTAAAAGAAGGGCATTATTTTGTGGTCTCCGCACATCGTGAAGAAAATATCAGTTCAGAAAGCAATTTCTCAAATCTAGTAGATAGTTTAAATGCAATTGCTGAAACCTATCAACTACCAATTATCGTGAGTACGCATCCGCGTACGATGAAAATGATCGAATCAAAAGGAATCAAGTTCCACGAGTTGATCCAAACGATGAAACCTATGGGATTTAATGATTACAATAAACTGCAGATCCATGCAAAAGCGGTACTAAGTGATAGCGGGACAATCAGTGAAGAATCCTCTATCTTGAATTTCAAGGCACTAAATATCAGACAAGCGCATGAACGTCCAGAAGCAATGGAAGAAGCCAGTGTGATGATGGTTGGACTAGAAAAAGAGCGGATAATGCAAGGACTAGAAGTATTGGGAACACAAGAAAAAGATACTTTGCGCCATGTGGCAGACTACTCTATGCCAAATGTTTCGGAAAAAGTTTTGCGCATTATCCTATCTTATACCGACTATGTGAATCGGGTGGTGTGGGGTTAGTGAAGAAAAAAATATTAATAGTTGCTGAAGGATATTTTCCTGCACAAAAATATGGTGGGCCACCGGTCAGTATACTAAACTTTTGTGAGCTATTAAAAGATAAATATACTTTCCATATTGTTACGCGTGATCATGACCTTAATGAAAATGAACGGTTGCAGGGCATTAATGAGGGATGGAATATAAGGCCAGAAGCGAAAGTTCTCTATGTAAATAGAGAAAAAAGTTTTTCTAAACTTATGGGTAGTGTAATCAAGGAAATAAAACCTGATTTAATATATATAAATAGTTTTTTTGATTATAAATTAATAGGCTCAGTTTTTTATACCAACTTTACTATACCGTTACTAATTGCGCCTAGGGGACAGTTGCTAGACGGAGCTAGAAGTAATAAAAGTATGAAAAAAAATGTTTATATAAATGTTTTTAAATTAGGAAATATATTCCATAAAAATATTTATTTTCAATCGACAAGCAATGAAGAGGATAACGTTTTAAAAAATCTGTTTCCATCAAACGATACAATATTATTTACAAATATCCCTAGTCCAAGCAAAGTGAATAACAAGAAGAATAAACACGAAAAAAAATTAAATTTGGTCTTTTTATCTCGAATCGTTCCCAAAAAAAATTTAGATTATGCAATTGAAATTTTAAATACACTTGAAGAAAATGTATATTTGGATATTTTTGGTCCTATAGAAGATAAAAATTATTGGGAGATTTGTCAAAAAAAAATAGCAGCTTTGCCTGCTAATATAGAGGTTAATTATAAAGGAAATATAAGTCATGAGGATGTTGATGGAGTATTTAGGAAGTATGATGCTTTCTTATTTCCTACTAAAAGTGAAAATTACGGACACGTTATTTCGGAGTCTTTGTCAAATGGATGCCCAGTTATTCTTAGTGATAAAACCCCGTGGAATGATATAGAAGATGGTCAAGAAGGCTACATTTGTTCTTTGGAAAATATTGAAGGATTTAGAAAAGCAATCAAAGCCTTATATAATATGTCTAATGAAGAATATCAAGTAATGCAAAATAACATCAAAGCGTTTATGAAATCCAGAATTGATTTCTCAATTTTAAGAGATGATATTTCTTTGAAACTCGAAAAGATAATGAATAACGGCAAGAAGTAATTTTATACGTCTGTAGATATAGCTAAAAAATTGATAAGTAAAAAACAGCTGTAATATGTGTTTATCTAATCTATTATTTGTTTGAAAGCAGTATGCAAAGCATCGTCAATATTTCAAGTTTCTTTTTTTGTTTATAGTATGTACTGGACAAGTGAATAATAAATAACGTTATGGAGAGTATACTTAATTATGAATATTTCAGTATTCGGCCTCGGCTACGTCGGTTTAGCGAACGCTTTGCTGCTTAGCCAGCATGAAAATGTTAAAGCATATGATATTGTCGAAGAAAAAATCGATATGCTACAAAATAAGAAGTCACCTCTAGAAGATAAAGAAATCCATGAATTTCTTGAACGAGATGATTTGAATGTAGCATTCACTAAAGATTTTGAAGAGGCAGTTTTATTTGGAGATTACTTGATTGTCGCGACACCAACGGATTACGATGAAAAGAAAAATTACTTTAATACTGCTACAGTTGAAGATGTTATTGAAAAAGCATTAGCTATTCGTCCTGATGCGACATTCATTATAAAATCTACTGTACCAGTGGGGTATACGGCAGACGTAAAAGAAAAATTTAAAACAGAAAATATCATTTTCTCTCCAGAATTTCTGCGTGAAGGAAGAGCTCTATATGATAATCTCCATCCTTCTAGAATCGTAGTAGGGGAATGTTCTGATCGCGGACAAGAAATTGCGGATATGTTTAAGCGAAATGCCTTAGATCAAGAGGTATCAGTTTTATTGACTCATGCTACTGAAGCAGAAGCAATCAAATTGTTTTCAAATACCTATCTTGCGTTACGTGTGGCCTACTTCAATGAGTTGGATACTTACGCTGAATCTCGAGGTTTAAATACAAAACAAATTATTGAAGGAGTAGGTTTAGATCCACGAATTGGTTCGCATTATAATAATCCTTCTTTTGGTTACGGGGGATATTGTTTACCTAAAGACACGAAGCAGCTAAGAGCCAATTATGAGGAAGTTCCAAGCAACATCATAGGCGCTATTGTGGAAGCAAATACAACAAGAAAAGATTTCATTGCAGAACAAATTTTAGCTAAAAAGCCGGAAACAGTCGGTATTTATCGTTTAACAATGAAAGCAAATTCTGATAACTTTCGATATTCCTCTATTCAAGGGATCATGAAAAGAATCAAGGCAAAAGGGATTGAAGTGGTGGTTTATGAGCCAACACTGGATGCCGAAGAGTTCTTTCATTCACGAGTAATCAAAGATTTTGAAGAATTCAAAAAAATGGCAGATGTGATTGTTTCGAACCGTATGGAAAGTCATCTGGCTGATGTTCAAGAAAAAGTTTATACGAGAGATATTTTTAGACGGGATTAAAATATGAAAAATATAGCAAAAAATTTTTTTTACCAGAGTTTATTCCAAGTCGCTAAAATAATTATTCCTATCATTACAATACCAATAGTATCAAATGCTCTTGGACCAGCAGGGCTGGGAATTTATAATTACACGTTTTCGATTGCTCAGTATTTTGTTTTGGTCGCTGGCTTGGGTGTGACAATATACGGAAATAGGGAAATAGCTCTAGCTTATAATAGAAATAAACAGGAGCTGTCAAAAGTATTTTGGGAGATTTTTGTTTTTAAAGCCCTCATTACAATCGGTGTTATCGTGGTATATTTCATTGTGGCTTTATTTCTAGACAATAGGATATATTTATTTATCCAATCTTTAACAATATTAACAGTATTTTTTGATGTTTCATGGTTTTTTATGGGGATCGAAGATTTTAAAAAGGTAAGTATGTCAAGTTTGTTTGTCCAATTAATTACTTTCGTTTTGATCATTTTGTTTATTAAAAATGAAGGGGACACAATCAAATATACAATGATACAAGCGACAGGCATCCTTCTTTCCCAAGTAGGGGTGTGGCTGTTTATCCCTAAATATATTCATTTTACAAAGATACACATAAAAAATAGCTTGAATCATTTGAAAGGTTCGTTTGAATATTTTATTCCTCAAATCGCAATCATGCTGTATACTAATTTAAACAAAACACTCTTAGGATTTACTTTGGGAAGTGTGGCTGTGGGTTATTTTATTAATTCACTGCAGTTAAATACAGTATTTATTACCGTCATCACAACCTTAGATTTAGTTCTTTTGCCACACATGACAGGAATTTTTGCTAAACGGAATACTGATAAGATTGTAAGAACGATGGAGAAAACAATTCATTTGCAGTTGTTCTTTTCTATTCCTATTATGTTTGGTATGCTGACTATTTATGACAAACTCGTACCTTGGTTTTTTGGAGAAAAGTTTCTGTATATAAATAATGTTATTCCTTTTTTTACAATACTTATAGTAATTATCCCATTAGGTATTTCTATATCTAGGCAATATTTGATGCCGATTGGACAAATAAAAGAATATAATAAATCAGTGATGATTGGTGCAGGTATTAATATTGTATTTAATCTGATTTTGCTGCCAACTATTGGGTTTTTCGGTGTAGTATTTTCAAATATTTTAGCCGAATGTTTTGTTACTTTTGTAAGAACAAAATCTTTCTTAGAGAGTACAGATTTTAAATTTGAATATCATAAAATTGGAATCTTTTTACTAGGAGGAATGTTGATGTGTACAGTCACACGTTATTTAACAAGTAATTTATCAAGTAGTATTTTTACTAATATTATACAGTTTGCTATTGCATTGCCTATCTATTTAACAATTACTACTCTATTTAAGGTAAATCCATTACTTGATTTATTAAATAAAAAATAGTTTTTACAAGTATGTTTATAAATTAGAACTTTGTTAAGGAGGTTATTATATTTTATGCTATTTTTTATAACAGTTTTACTGTTGTTAATATTAATGATTCCGTTAGTAAAATGGACAAAAGCAGGTAAAGATTTATTTAATCCAGTAACGATTTCATTTTTTTTTCTAATTATCACGTCTGTGCCTTATCTGTTTTCTATTGCAAATGATGTCTACATCATCCAACCACAAGTATTACGAGAAATTGGCATAGAAAATATTCCTAAAGAAATAATATATTTTGTCGTAATTTTATTGATAGGTGCGTTTTCTTTATATTTTGGTATGAAAGTACCTATGATTAAAAAATTTTCAAACTTACCTGGCCTTCCTAAATCAGAAAACAGAAAAAGATATATTGTGGGAACTTTGCTGTCTTTTTTTGTTGGTATGTTAGGCTATCTAATTTTTTTGAGAGGCGTAGGCGGATTTAGTGTTTTAACATCAAACCTTAATATTAGAACTCAAATGACAGCTGGCAATGGATATCTTTTGTCGCTGACAACAACTTCATTAACGATTTCTGTTGTTTGTTATATATATACGTTCAAATATAAGAAATCATTTATTAAATATTTCTTTTTATTGTTATTAATTTTATTTGTAGCTTTTCTCTTAACATCTTTAGGAGGAAGAAAACAAACGCTTCAATTAGTTACGTTTAGTTTGATCTCTTGGCATTATGGAGTTAAAAGGGTAAAAAAAATACCTAAAAAGATATGGCTGTTAGTTCCTCTTTTAGTAATTTATATTGTTGGAATACCTATTTTAAGAAGTCCTGATGGAATAGAAACACTTCTAAATAATCCTAAATATTTAGCGAGCGAAGTGAAGGATAACATTGGAAAATCTACAAAAGAGATAAGTTACATTGACACCTACTTGTTTATAACTAATCATTTTGATGTTAGTAACATATGGCTAGGCAGCAGTTTTAAAGATTTGTTATCTGCTCCCATCCCTAGTTCTATTATGCCCGAGAAGCCGCCTGTAGATGAAGGGGTCTATATAAGGACACTTGCAGAAGGGAATAGGAATATCAAACCATCAATGCCATTTAAAGAATTGTTTCCATCATCGTGGCCTCCAGAAACAATTGGTACTATGTACATGAACTTTTGGATTCCAGGTGTAATAATAGGGATGTTTCTTTTAGGGAAAATATATAAACTTGCTTATCTCTATATGAAAAAATGCGATTTTAACGCACATTCGGTAATGATTTATTGTTATATTTTATTAAATTTTCATTTAAGTAATTTAAGGATAACTCAAACTATTACGAGTATCCTTGTTATCTCAGCTTTCTTTTTTATGATTTTAGGATTTAGTATAAAAAAGAACGAAAAAGAAAAGAGGTATATAGTCAATATATAAATTAAACCCTTATGGCTAGTTAATTTTAAAATCAAAAGGGCAGATTATACTTATAGTGCAAAGGTTGATAAAAACCTCTGCACTATATTTTTTTAGTTTGAGGAGAGATGTATGAAAGTCTTTAAGTGGTTCGTAGAAACAATCGTATACAAAGAGGATACTTCGTTAGAAATGTTTGGTTTTGAAGTAGAAACATTGAATGATTCGAAACAAACAGTATTTGAAATTGTAAAGTATCGAACAAACGAGTTGTTAAAACAAAAAGGACAAAAAGCGAAGCGAACAACGATTTGTTGGATAGAGCTAAAAAGTGTTCAACATATGAGTAAATATCAGCGATTTGTTCGATTATACGAAACTAAAAGACCTCGTAAAGCAATTATGAATATCTTGAAAATTCCTTTTTGGAAACTACGACAATTCGAGGAATATTATAACGAAAATACGAAGCCATTGACGAAAAAAGGATATTTAGAATTAAAAACTTTTTTGAGTGATGAAGAAATTCGTAGACACCATAAAATACCTGAATGTGAGTTTCAGCAGTTTTTAAAAGGAATGTAAAAAAAATAATCTTGTGTACTATATAACTGGATATAATAGGCGCATTTCATGCGTACAGGGTTGAGCAATACTACTGATTTCAATAACCAAACTTTTAGGTAGTATACCCTTTATCAAAGCTCATAACCCACTTGCGATGGCGGGATAACCAAGCTGTTTACAAGATGCAGTGTAACCGTGGGGGTAAGAGGCGGGCTGATAATTGTTTATTTATAAAGAAATGTAGATTATTTGCATGATGGTTCTGTAATAATGGTTCGATTCCATTAAATGTAGTTGGCTA
Source organism: Enterococcus sp. MSG3299 (assembly GCF_050555765.1). Classification (NCBI taxonomy): domain Bacteria; kingdom Bacillati; phylum Bacillota; class Bacilli; order Lactobacillales; family Enterococcaceae; genus Enterococcus; species Enterococcus sp. MSG3299. Next base: position 1,841,548 of record NZ_CP187869.1, on the reverse strand, counting down.
TTATGTGTTTGAGATTTAGTCTTTTGGCTATCTACAACCCATTTAATCCTTTCTTATGATTTTGCATGGAAAAGTAAAACTTTTTTTGCTCTTAAACTTTTAAGCTGAAAGGAAGAATTTTTGAACACATGATAGTAAAAAAAATGTCTATAATTAATAGACAGCCAGACTGTAGACAAAGTCCCCAAAAAGGGGATGACGTCTACAGTTTTTTCTTTTATACTTAATGTATGAAAACGTTTTAAAGGAGCGTGGAAAAAATGATGTCAAAACATCCAATGAATGGAAGAGATCAATACATGATGATTTCCTTGGAAGATCTTGTGCCAAAAGATCACTTGATTCGAAAAGTAGATAAAGCAATCGATTTTACCTTCATTTATCCAATTGTTGAATCAACTTATTCGACCTTAGGTCGACCAAGTATTGATCCTGTGGTTTTAGTAAAAATCGTCTTCATTCAATATCTCTTTGGTATCCGTTCCATGCGTCAAACGATAAAAGAAATAGACACTAATGTCGCTTATCGTTGGTTTTTAGGCTACGATTTCAATGAAACCATTCCGCATTTCTCTACCTTTGGAAAAAACTATGTTCGCCGCTTTCGAGATACCACACTCTTTGAAGATATCTTTGCCTACATACTGGAACAAGCTGTCAAGGCTCGGATGATTACGGAAGATGTTCTCTATATGGATTCTACTCATATCAAAGCCAATGCAAATAAGCATCATTTTACTAGAGAAATGACGCATATTGAAGCAAAAGCCTATCAATCAGAATTAGAGAAAGAAATTAACGAGGAACGCATCAAGGCAGGAAAGCGACCTTTTATTTTCCCAACAGAAAGTGAGATGAAAGAACGAAAAGTAAGTAAAGTAGACCCGGAGAGTGGATATTATGTAAAAGGAGAACGAGAAAAACAATTTGCTTATTCTGCTCATACTGGTTGTGATGAACACGGATTCATTTTAGACGTCATTGTGACGCCTGGTAACCGTCATGATAGTCAAATTGCTCCTGATTTAGTTGCCTCTATCTGTACTAAATTTCCAGCGATACATGCTGTGGCTGCTGATGCTGGGTATAAAACTGCCACTTTTATAGAATTTCTCCGACGGAGAAATCTTCATCCTGTTCTTCCATATACACGACCTAGAGGTGATCGAACGTTACTAGCCAAAAATCAATTTGTCTATGACGAATACTACGATTGTTACCTGTGCCCTGAAAATCAACCCTTACGTTTTTCTACACTTACTCGAGAGGGATACCGTGAATATAAGTCAAAATCTTACATTTGTCAGAATTGTCCGCAATTGAAACAGTGCACAAGAAGTCAAAATCATCAAAAAGTAGTGACTCGTCATATCTGGCAAGCTGGGGTAGAGAATGCAGAACATCTTCGTCATACTTCCTTCAATCGAGAAACATACCGCAAACGTAAAGAAACCATTGAAAGAGTATTTGCTGATGCAAAAGAGAAGCACGGGATGCGCTGGACAAAATACCGAACTTTGGAAAAAGTCGCAGTGCATACGAGAATAATTTTTGCTGTAATGAATTTAAAGAAATTAGCCCTGTGGGGCTAGAAAAAGGCGAATGCCTTTATTTTTTTACTTTGATTTTGATACTAAGTTAAAAAAATACGCTCAACACTCTATTTTCTGAATGTTGAACGTATTTGTCTACAGTCTGAGACTTTTAAGAAAAGCCTTTTTATTTTTTTGATCTAAATATTTATTCTTTAATCAACTATTATTTTAGTAAAAAATAGATTAATTTACTAAAATAATATATAATAAAGGTAAAATTAGGAGGGAAGCATATGACGTGTATTTCATTATCGATTTTAAATCAAGAACAAGAAATTAGAAAAGCTAAGATAGATGATTCAGATTCTTTGAAAGAGTTAACTATTACAGGAAAAGATTTTGTTTGTTTAGCTGCTCGGGATTGTCAATTACAAGACGGCGATGTGATTCAAGTTTGTTTAGATACGCCCAATACTTATTTAATGGTGAAGTTAGATGCTACGCTTGATAGCAGTTTAATTTATGTTCCAGAACAAAAATGGACGTTTCCAATCAAAAAAAATGAAAACGCTATCGAAGCGCGAGCAGCGTATCGTTTTGAAACCAAGAAACCTTATATAAGTGTGCGTATTGCCACTAAAGAAGAAATTAAGAGTTATCGTAATTGGGCGTTAAATCCGCATGATTTACAACATTTTACTGGTGCGTATCCTCATGCATCTGCCAACGTGGAAACGCGAAATGATGCCACTTTTTTTGCTTGCAATGCGATTGATGGTACCTTCGCTAATCTTTATCATGGGCCGTATCCTTATCAATCATGGGGGATTAATCAGCAGTTAGATGCCGCATTAAAAATTGAATTTGGGCGTGAAGTCTTGTTGGATAAAGTGATCTTAACATTACGAGCGGACTTTCCCCATGATAATTATTGGCAACAAGTGACTTTAAAATTTTCCGACGGTACACATGAAGTTTTTAAAACTGTTAAGACTGAGCAACGCCAGAGCTTTACCTTTGCGAAACGGGCAGTGGAGTGGGTGATACTAACAGAGTTAATTCAAGCAGATGAACCATCACCATTTCCAGCATTAACACAAATTGAATTATTTGGTCAAAACAAATAAAAAATAAGGACGGTTCCTTTATAGGAGCGGTCCTTATTTTTTATTTCTGGCGTGGGCTAGTTGTCGATTGGCGGACAACCAATTCTGTGTTTAACAGGACTCTACGAGGAATGCTAGGCATTTGAATTCGTTTGTGCAATAAATTAATGCCTGTCTCGCCCATTTCTTCAGTAAAGGCATGGACAGAGGATAGCGGCGGTGAGACATATTGAGAAATAGAGATATCATTGATCCCCATGACACTAATTTCTTCAGGAACCTTTATACCGTGTGCGGCTAACGTATGTATCACACCGATTGCAAAGGCGTCATTATAAGCAAGAATCGCAGTAGGTAAATCATTTCCCCATTTTTCTAACGCTTCTTCTGTCAATTGTTCCCCCGTTTTGACATCCAACATGCCATTTTCTTTTAAGATAAAATAATCTTCGTTAAACAAGTGATAATGCTGCATAATGTCAAGATAAGCGTTGGTTGTCGGTGTTTTATAGCGACGGAAACCATACATATTTTCGCTTTCTTCGGCACCAATAAAGGCAATTTTTTCGTGGCCCAATTCTAAAAGATGAGTTAAGGCAATCTCGGTTGCTTGATAAAAATCAGTATTTACAGAATCAAATTCTTCCAATGGGAAATTACTGCCAATTACACAAAGATTGGGATGCAGTTGCTGCAACTCTTGTAACGTCTTTTGAGTGAATTTGCCAATTGCCAAAATGCCATCAATCCCTTGAAGGTTATGTTGTTCCAATTGAGAAACTTTTAGAATATTGTAACCTAACTCTTCGGCCCGTTTTTCAGCGCCTAAACGAATCGACATATAGTAAATATCCGTTAGTTCTTCGTCATCTGAACGCCACTGAACGACGGCAATCGAAGGCTCTTGCGGAGCTGTTTGTACGGAAAGGTTAGGTGTCAGTTGCTCCTGCTGTTTGTTTTTATTTTTAGTTTTATATTTCGTATAATTCAGGGTTTCTGCTGCTTCAAAAATTTTTCGCTTGGTTTCCTCTGTAACGGATAAGTTTGGATCATAGTTCAGAACTCGCGATACAGTTGAAATTGAAACATTCGCGACTTTTGCGATATCTGTGATAGTTGCCATTCTAAATGCCTCCTTCTCAAGTACTATTATAGCATATAGTATATTTCTTTTTAGTAAAAAAAAGCAAGAAAAAGCTTTTTTTACTTTTTTTTAGCAAAAACTATTGATTTTTTGACTAAAAAAATATACTATAAAGTCAAAGAAAGCGCTTTAATTCGATGGAGAAGGTGGTTTAGTGAAAAGATTTTCACTTTTTTTACTAATTTTACTTGCTTTAACAGGTTGTAAATCCGGTGAAAAAGAATTTGATGAAGAATCTCTTCAAAATCTAAAGGAAACGGCACAGTCTTATTCAGAAACAGAATTACAAAATGGTGACGTTCGTTTAAATGAATATATTTCTTTGAAAGGGGAGATTGTTGAGAGCGACAGTCGTTCCAGTTTAATAAAAAAAGGTGATCGTTTTATTTTGAAAAGTGGTTCTAGTAAATATCAAGTTTTTAATGAGCAAAAGAAAAAATTGAAGATTGGTGACGAAGTGACAGTTTACGGAGAATATTACGGCTTTTTGAAAGGGACATTAATTGAAAGTGAGGAGAATCATGATTCAGCCACGAATTAGACAGAATCCTTTTGAAACATACGAAGAAGTTGCAGAAGGATTTGAAGATTTATTAGCGCCACTGGAATTGTTTTTTGATCGAGAATATCAAGGTCATCTGGATTTAGGGACACACGGGACAGTTTATTCTAAAGGAACACGTGACGCGGAGGCATTTTTACGACCATTATGGGGACTAGGTCCTTATGTAACGCAAAATGAAAGTGAGTATTTGAATGACTTTCTAACGGGAATTATCGAAGGAACCGATCCTGAGAGTTCATCTTATTGGGGAAAAACAAAAGATTATGATCAATTGATTGTTGAGATGGGAGCATTAAGTACATTTCTTTTGTTAAACAAAGAAAAAACGTGGGACCAATTAACAAAAGAACAGCAAAACAATTTACACAGTTGGCTGATACAAGCCAATGAAAACATTATTCCGCCAAATAATTGGCATTTCTTTAGAGTGTTGCTGAATTTAGCGATGAAACATTGTGAAATGCCGTATTCAAAAGAACAGATCGCTGTTGATTTGGCTGTTATTGATCGTTTTTATGTCGGTAATGGTTGGTATTATGACGGAGTCGAGACACAAGTTGATTATTATGTTTCTTTCGCTATTCATTATTATAGTTTATTGTATTGTCGTTTTGCCCCGGAAGATACCGCAAGAGTGGCTATTATGAAGGAACGAGCAACTTTGTTCGCGCAAGAGTTTAAATATTGGTTTACTCAGCCAGGAGAAGCGATTCCCTTCGGACGTAGCTTAACGTATCGTTTTGCTCAAGTGTCATTTTTTAGTGCCTTAGTTTTTGCAGATGTTGAAGCATTGCCGTGGGGTGAGATCAAAGGTCTAATCAGCCGACATCTTCATCAATGGATGAACAAAGATATTTTTACAACAGATGGATTATTGTCGGTAGGTTATGATTATCAAAATATGGTCTTTGCCGAAGGCTATAATGGTCCTGGTTCACCTTATTGGGCCTTTAAAACATTCATTTTGTTAGCGGTACCAAAAGATCATCCTTATTGGCAAGCAGAAACACAGCCTATTAGTTTTCCAGAAAAACACTTACCTTCACCAGAAAGTCGGAACTATTATCAAGTAAATGATGCAGGAACACATGGTTTAATGTTTCCAGCGGGACAATTTATTAATTATCAAGCTCATGCGCATGATAAATATAGTAAATTTGTTTATTCTTCCCATTTTGGTTTCAGTACTATAAAGAGTGATTATTGGTATTACGAAGGTGCTTATGATAGTTGCTTGGCTTTAGCTGAAGACGACCATTATTTCCGCACGAAAGGATTAGATGATCAGTACGAAATTCTTGATGATCGTATCATTCATCAATGGCATCCTTGGTCCGATGTAGCAATCAAAACGACAATTGTACCATTAGAAGGCCAACATTTACGGATCCACGAAATTGAGACACAACGTGCATTAGTGGCTTATGAAGGTGGCTTCTCAATCCCGCTCTTCGATGAAAAGGTCACTTGCGTTTCTGATCAAATGGCTGAGGTAAAAAATAAAAAAGGTGTGTCAAAAGTAGAAAATATCAACGGCTTTTCTGAAGCTGCGATTATTCGAACAGAACCGAATACAAATTTACTTTATCCGTTAACGGAGTTGCCATATTTGAAAGCAAACTTGTCGAAAGGGAAACATCTTTTAATTTCATTGGTGACAGGCGTACTACCGAATGAACAAATTGAGCCAGTTAAAGTTAGGTTAAAAGAAAATCAGCTTTTAGTTGAAGAAAAAGTTGTAATTTTGGGGAATTAGGGGGAGAAATACACAATGACAGAAAATGGACAGATTGAGTGGTTGCCGAAGCAAATCAGTTTTGCTTTAAACAAAGTTCGAGGAAATTTAGAGACATTTAAAGAATTAGTTCCACCCGCGGCAAGTTTAAATCAAATTTATTATCCTGAAGAAAATATTGACTGGACGGCCAGCTTTTGGCCAGGAATGTTATTTTTAGCAAAGGAATTAACAAATTCAACAGAGTTCGATGAAGTGATTACCACACAGATGGCTTCTTTTCAACATCGCTTGGATGAACAAATTGAGCTGGAAACACATGATATAGGCTTTTTGTATATTTTAACAGCCATTGCCGATTATCAAGTCAATGGTCATGAGGCCTCAAAAGAAATGGCCTTGCAAGCTGCGGATTTATTAATGAAACGTTATTCACCAAAAGCCAAGATTATTCAAGCTTGGGGGAATTTAGACGATCCAGAGCAACGAGGCAGAATGATTATTGATTGTTTAATGAACTTACCATTATTATACTTTGCAGCAAAAATGACTGGCAAGCAAGAGTATTATGAAGCTGCCTACAATCATGCGAAACAAACACAAAAATATATTGTGCGAGAAAATCACACCACGTTCCATACGTATTATTTTGATACGGAAACAGGCGAAGCCTTGTACGGAAAGACACAGCAAGGATATTCAGATGATTCTTGTTGGGCTCGCGGCCAAGCCTGGGGAATTTACGGCTTTACGTTAAGTTATTTATATACAGGAGATAGTAGTTTTCTGGAAACAGCCAAAAATGTTGCTGATTACTTTATTCAAGAATTACCAGAGGACAAAATCTGTTACTGGGATTTAATTTTCAATGAAGGGAGTGAAGAAGAACGTGATAGCTCATCTGCTGCAATTGCTGCATGTGGCTTACTGGAATTATCTCGTCAGCTTCCATTAAATGATGAAAAACATGGCTATTATGAAAAGGTTGCGCTAGAACTATTACAAGCATTAGCGGAAAAGTATACAACGGTTTTACGACCAGAGTCGAACGGCCTATTGCTTCATGGTGTCTATGATAAAAAAACAAATACAGGAGTCGATGAATGCATGATTTGGGGCGACTACTTTTATTTGGAAGCGTTAACTCGTTTGGCGAAAAGCTGGTATTCTTTTTGGTAATTCATGGAGGAAAACTCCTAAAAAATAATAAATAGCGGAGGTAGTACAAATGAAATTTTGGAAAAAAGGCTTAACAGCGGCAGCGTTGTTAGCGGTGGCGGCAGTAACTTTAACAGCATGTGGTGGTTCAAGTGAAAAGAAAGCAACTGAAAAGAGTGAAGATGGCAAAACAAAATTAACAGTAACTACTTGGAATTATGACACGACCCCAGAATTTGAGAAATTATTCAGAGCTTTTGAAGCGGAAAATCCTGATATCACTATTGAACCGGTGGACATTGCTTCAGATGATTATGACACAAAAGTAACAACGATGCTTTCATCAGGAGATACGACGGATATTTTAACCATGAAAAACTTACTTTCATATTCTAATTACGCGCTACGCAATCAATTGGTGGATTTAACCGATCACGTTAAAGATTTAGATATCGCACCTGCCAAAGCAAGTTACGAGATGTATGAAATCGATGGTAAAACCTATGCTCAGCCTTACCGTACAGATTTCTGGGTATTGTATTACAATAAAAAAATGTTTGATGAAGCCGGAATTGCCTATCCCGATAACTTAACTTGGGACGAATATGAAGCGTTAGCGAAAAAATTATCTAAACCAGAAGAACAAGTATATGGTGCCTATCAACATACTTGGCGCTCAACCGTTCAAGCGATTGCTGCTGCTCAAAATAATGCCAATTTGATTGAACCGAAATACAATTATATGGAAACTTATTATGATCGCGCATTGAGAATGCAAAAAGATCAATCACAAATGGATTTTGGAACAGCAAAATCAACAAAAGTAACGTATCAATCACAATTTGAAAATTCAAAAGCGGCGATGATGTACATGGGTAGCTGGTACATGGGGACTTTATTAACCAACATTGATGATGGCAAAACAAATGTCGAATGGGGGATTGCCGAAATACCACAACAAGAAAAAGGTAAAGCAACTACCTTTGGCTCACCGACAAGTTTTGCAATTAATAAAAACAGTAAAAAACAAAAAGCTGCTCAAAAATTCTTAGACTTTGCTTCAGGTAAAGAAGGTGCAAAACTTTTAGCAGAAGTAGGAGTGGTTCCTTCTTATAAAACAGATGAAATTGATAAAATCTACTTTGCAAGAAAAGGAATGCCTTCAGATGAAGTCTCACAAAAAGCCTTTAACCCAGATACAATTAATTTAGAATTCCCATCTGATAAAAACGGTGCCGCAATTGATAAAGTATTACAAGAAGAACATGATTTAATTATGGTCGGCGACGAAAAACCAAAAGATGGTATTGCTAACATGGAAAAACGTGTCAAAGCAGAGATAGACTAATTATTATTTCCAGCAAAAACACAAAAGATTGATGAAAAAAATAAGCTGAAATGAGTAACCTACAATGAATTTCAGCTTATTTTTTTAAATAAAGAATGTAGCTTGAGTTTGGAAGGAGGGCCTGTTAAGTTCACTTAACAGAATACAATTATGGAAATTACTTCAAAAACAAAAACAGCAAATAAATTGAGACGAAAAAATACGTGGACTGCGTTATCTTTTATCGCACCAAACTTTATTGGCTTTTTCCTCTTCACTTTAATCCCGGTTATCTGTTCACTGATTTTAGCTTTTATGAGTTGGGATTCTTTTTCAACTCCTGAATTTGTCGGAATGAAAAATTTCACCAAAATGATTCATGATGATACGTTTTGGATTTCGTTAAAACAAACGTTTATCTATACGATTGGTGTTGTTCCGTTAACATTGATTTGCTCATTAGGACTAGCGATTTTGTTGAATCGTAAAATTAGAGGGATGAAATTTTTTAGAACGGCTTTTTTCTTTCCTTATGTAACGTCATTAGTTGCGATTGCGGTCGTTTTGAATATGCTATTTCATCCAACGATGGGACCAATTAATCAATTTTTGAAATTATTTATTGAAAATCCTCCTGGCTGGACATCTAGTTCTACTTGGGCTTTACCAGCAATTATCATCGTTAGTGTGTGGCGCTTTATGGGGTATTATATGATTTTGTATTTAGCTGGTTTACAAAGTGTGCCAAGAGAATTATATGAAGCAGCGTCAATGGATGGGGCGGGTAAATGGAATCAATTTTTAAATGTTACCTTACCTTCACTACGACCAACGACCTTTTTCGTGACTATCATGCTTGTAATTAACTGTTTCAAAGTGTTTGACTTAGTTCAAGTTATGACTGGTGGTGGACCAGGACGTGCAACGAATGTGTTAGTTTACGAAATTTACAATGAAGCCTTTGTCAAATTTAATTTTGGTTATGCATCAGCCATTGCGATGGTCTTATTCATCATCGTTCTAGCGATTACTGTGGCTCAATTTAAATGGAATCAACATCAAGAGAAAGTTTAGGAGGAGAAAAGATGGAAGCAACTTTTTCAAAAAAAGAAAATACTCGAAAAGCAAAAACGAAAAAAGCAGAAAAAGTCACACCTGGTGGGATCCTTGTAATCATTCTCTTAACTTTACTTGCGTTAATTACTTTGGTGCCTTTCATTTGGATGGTTTCAGCATCATTTAAAACAAACAATGAAGTTTTCACCATTCCAATTCAATGGATTCCTAAAAGTTGGCATCCAGAAAACTATTCCGTTATTTGGGAACGCATTCCATTGTTAACTTTCTTTAAAAATACGTTATTTTTAAGTATTGTGATTACGATTATTCAACTATTTACTTCAAGTTTTGCAGCATATGGCTTTTCAAAAATGAATTTTAGAGGAAGAGATACACTTTTTATTACGTACATCGCAACAATTGCTATTCCTTGGCAATCGTATATGATTCCACAATTTATTATGATGCGTCAATTAGGTTTGACTGACACGTTATGGTCACTTGTTTTATTACAAGCATTTAATGCATTTGGGGTTTTTTTACTGAAACAATATTACAGCAGTATTCCAGATTCACTATGTGAAAGCGCGCGGATTGATGGGTTAAGTGAGTGGGGAATTTATTGGAAAATTATTTTACCATTAACCAAACCAGCTTTAGCCAGTCTCACGATTATTACTTTTGTGAATACATGGAATGACTATATGGGACCTTTCATTTATTTATCTTCTACTGAGAATAAAACGATTCAGTTAGGTTTGAAAATGTTCGTCGGTTTATTTGATGCTGAATATGCCTTAATCATGGCCGCATCAGTGGTTTCTATTTTACCAGTAGGGATTGTCTTTTTAGCAATGCAAAAATACTTTGTTGAAGGTATTGCTACATCTGGAATGAAGAATTAGGAGGAAGTTTGAATGTTTACTAAGCAAACCTTTGATAATAATATCTATATGAAAATTTTTCGCTGGCTTTACATTTTATTTATCGGTAATCTAGGGCTTCTTTTAGTGAACATTCCTTTTTTCATAGCGGTGATTAGCTTAGACATTGATCCACGAAACCTCCCACTTTTTGTAGTAACGTTGCTGCCGATGGGGGCAGGGATGATTGCACTTTTAGGCTTAATCGATACTTTTAAAGAAGAAAAAGAGCTGGATCCGTTTAAAACTTTTTTCCAAAAGTTTCGTCAGTTTGGGTTAAGAGGCTTTCTTATCAGCTTGCTTGGATTAGGAAGTAGCATCATCAGTGTGACAGATATATTCTTTTTTGCCAAAACAACGATTGGTAAATGGTTTATTCCATTGATGGTCCTTCTGCTAATTTTTGGGTTAGCTATTATGCTGAATGCTTGGTATTTTCAAGTACGAAACCCGCAAGCTTCTTTTAAAGATGTGTTTCGGATTTCAATTTACTATGGACTGCGGAAATGGTATGTCAGCTGTCTAAATGTTTTTTTACTATTCTCAATGTTTGCAATGATGTTTTTGAAGCCACAGTTTGGGTTTGTTGTAACCCCTGTCCTGTTCCTAGGGATTATTTATTTAAATACTGGGAAATTGCATGAAAAGCAAAAAAAGAATAAATAATTTTTACATAATAAGTAATCTCGATTTTCAGGAAAATGAATGAAGGTGGGATTGCTTATTTTGTTCTTGCCTTGTTTATTAAAGTGGAGGGAGCGAACGAATGAAGAAAAAAATAATTATTTTAAGTAGCTTTTTGATAGGTGCTATTTTTGTGCTCGTTATTTTTACTACCAGCCAGCAAAGTATGATTAATAACGAAGCAATCCAAGTCGAAGAATTGATTGTTTATGGCGATAAAAATATGAATCGTGTAGCGAAGCAATTCTCTGATCAGAATAATTTAACTTCGTTTGGGAAAAATTTCTGGCGCAAAACGTATAACGGAAAATCACCCACTCAGGAACTACTGAAGGTTGCAACGAAGGATTTAGTACAACATAAAATGATTAAACAGCTGGCGACGGAGTTAGATATAGCCCACTCACAAACATTTGGGCAAGAAAAAAAAGAATGGCAAGACCAAAAGAGCAGTTTAACGCTCTGGCAATTTCTAGATGCAAAAGATCAACAATTACAGGACCAAATAAAAGAGAAATTAATGGAGAAAGAAAAGCCAACGCAAAAAGAATTGCGGCAGGCCTTTGAGCAATTGGAGGATAAATATAAAAAGACCGATTACTTTATTGAAGCAATTGAAATTCCAACTTTTTCAGGTAAGCAAGCAGAATTAGAAAAAATAGCCGAAGCAATCTCTCCGAATCTATCTTATGAGGAGACGTTATTGGAGTGGCAAAATAAATTACCTAATCTTGTTATTGAATCGTATCAATTGAAGAGTGCAGAAATCCAAAAAGAGGATATTTATTCGTTGTCTGTTGGGGAGATTCTTAGTGAAAAAGCTGTTGGTACCGTGGTGAAAGGATACCACGAAAACCAATACTTTTATATTTTTAATAAGGAAGGAGGGCAACTTTTACAGTTTGAAGAAGCACCACAATTTGGCAAAAATGCCTATATCAACACATGCTACAAAGAGAAATTAGCTACGTATCAACAAGCAACCAAAGTAGACTTGTTGGAGAAAGACAGAGAAAAGTTTTTTCAAAATTATCAAAATAAAAACAGTTAAGGAGCAGAAAATGAGAAAAAAAGCGTATTTTAAAAGTGTAACCATTTTCCTTTCTATTTTGCTTGTTTTTTCCCAGCTTCAATTATTTAGTCTTCCTGCTTATGGGGAAACAGTGAGTGATCAACCGTTACTTTTTCGTTCAGTAGGTGTCGCTCAAAATGGAACGACCTACTATGTGGATGGGGAAGGAGGAAATAATGCCAATGATGGGCAGTCTCCAGCCAGTGCTTGGCGTGATTTTGAAAAAGTGAATCAGACGGAGTTTCAGCCAGGCGACCATCTTCTGTTGAATGCGCAAAGTACCTGGAATAACCAATTGTTGCATCCAAAAGGGAATGGGACAGCGGCACAAAAGATTGTCATTGATTTTTATGATACGAATGACAAAGGAGAAACCATTTTTGAAACAACACGGCGTCCGATTATTAACGGTGGTGGCACCTACAGCACAGGGACTTTCAAACGTGCAATCTCAGGGGCCGTGCAGTTAGTGAACCAAGAATATTGGGATATTTCAAACTTAGAAGTGACAAATACACCAGAGCTAGATAATCTCGAAGGCTATAAGAAACCAGGAGATGCTCAAAGAGCGGGGATATTAGTCCTAGGATATGAACAAAATCGAACGTTCAATAGTGTCACGATAAGGAATAACTATGTTCATGATGTTCAAACAGAATATTATTTGAATCTAAGTGGGAATACTGCAACTAAACGGTTAAAAGCGGTAGGTGGAATTATTGTTTTAGGAAGTTGGTTTGATGAGAATGGCAATGTAGTAACGGCAGCTAATGATCATCGAACAACGACTGGATTTAATGATATTTTGATTGAAAATAATGTGATTCAACGAGTGGGACTTGAAGGAATTAGAACAAAAGCTGATTCAGATACCTCAAGAGGCAACACTTTCTACAAAACGTTTTCTAATATTACGATTCGTAATAACTATTTAGAAGATATTGCTGGCGACGGGATTGTCTTGTCAGAAGCCAAAAGTGGCGGTGTCGTCGAAGGAAATGTTGCTGTCCGAATGTGCAATGCCGATTATGGTACACAAAATTATGCGGGCGTTTGGGCAATGTCTGTAGATGACGGACTGTTCCAATATAACGAAGTATACGGAATCAAATATGGATTTAACGATGCTGAAGCTTATGATGTGGACATGCAGTCAAACAATGTTATTTATCAATATAACTATTCACATCATAATACTGGCGGCTTTTTATTGCTTATGTCTGATCAAAAAAATTCGGTTATTCGGTACAATATCTCAGCTAATGACGGCGGTGGTAACCGAGGAACAGGTAAAGACAATCCAGGCGGAGCTGGTGGCTACAATTATAAAGAACAAAGCATTTTCCATTATTGGGTAAAAAATGATGGAGCGGCAATGCCAACTATCCACAATAATACGATTTATGTTGGCGACGGCATTTCAACATCATTATTTGGTGAAGGAAATAGTTCTGACAACAGTGGTACAGTAGCCAATTTTTACAATAATATTTTATACAAAGAAGGTACCGGACAATTAAAATTCTTATCTAATTATCCAACAAATGGGACACAACCAATTGAACGTAAAATGGTCGATAATCCAGAAAAATATTTCAAAAATAATGTTATTTGGCCAAAAGAAATTGCTACAGAAAAAAGTGGTGCAACTGTTGAAAAATTAGTATCAAGTGGAAACATTTTTGAAAAACCACAATTAGAAATCACAGATAACCCTGAAAAAGTGAAAGAGTTGGCAGAGCAAGAATTTACGACATTGAAACCAACAAAAGATAATGTGGTTGAATTTACTTCTAAAGAACGCTTACGTCAGCGAGCACAAATGTTCCAATTAAAAGAAACCTCTCCAGCGATTGGTAAAGGCTTGTCGGAAGTGAACAGTGCGGCCGAAGACTTCTTTGGAAATAGCTTGAAAAATAAAGTTTTAGATATTGGTGCGCAACAAGCATCCACAATTGAAAAAAGTATTCGTTATCAAAATCAAGTGTTAGAAATTAGTTCGGCAACAGGTGTGTATCCTAATTTGCCAGAGCAAGTTGAATTAACGTACGAAGAAGTCGTTAATGAAGAAGTGGTTGCGACAGGCAAAAAAGAATTTAAGTTACAATGGGAAGCAATCCCTCAAGAAAAAATTAATACAGCAGGCACAGTTGAAGTTGCAGCAACAGTTATCGGTTTACCGATAGATGCTGTCAAAGTAACAGCCAAGGTCTCTTTTGAGGGTGAACTTGGTGAAGGAAAAGACACCGTTAAACTAAAAACAGCTCAAACTGCCTATGTTCAAAAGAGTGATGGTAACCGAGCATACTCTGCTATAGCAGGCGGTACCGCTGCCATTAGTTCAGGAGACGCCTATAAATATCCTTATGGAGTAAACTATACAGGCAATTACGCATTAAAATTAAAAAATGCTAGTTCTGCGGGGTATAATCGCCGGATTTACGTTGAAATTGATACACAAGAATTGAAGAACTATCAATCACTAAAAAGTGCCAATTTAGAACTAAACGTGATGCGTTATGATGCGTGGAATGGTGCTGGAAATACAAATGATGAACGTTTGAAAAATACGCAGTTCCAAGTAGATGTTTATGGAACAGATACTAATTGGATGAGTAACACCATTACTTGGAACAATGGTCCAAATAATTTAAATGTACCAAATGAAGAATTTATTGCTCGACAATCTTTTACAAATAGCTCAATTATGAATAATCAAAATACAATCTCTATTGATATTAGTAACTATCTACGGAAGCTAATTCAAAGTGGTGAGAAAATTCCAGCCAAGTTAAGTTTCTTATTAGCGATTACAGACAGTCGTTTGCCTGGTTATGATTCTGATAATGCTGGGTTTGATGCTTTTTCAAAAGAAGGCGCACAAAAGGCCTATCAAGACTTTTTAGCAGGCAAATTGACCTTGCCAACTGGTCAACAGCTAACAGAGTATAGTTTAGCTCCTAAAATTGTTTTATCGAATGTTTTCGAAGTCAAACATGAGTCGATTGAGGTTGCGACAGAAGCGGGTCAAGCCCCTAATCTACCAGAAAAAACAACTATTTTTTATTCGGATGGTTCACAACGAGAAGTGACTGTCAATTGGTCAGAAGTTCCAGCATCTTCTTATCAAAAAGAAGGAACATTCACTGTTGTAGGACGAGCAGCAGGTGTTTCACTGCCAATTATTGCCAATGTAAAAGTCACCGCTAAACATATTGTTGGATTCAAGGAATTGCCTACGCTGGATCGCCTAACAGGCACCTCGCGAGGCGAACTGAATTTGCCAACTGAAGTAATTGCAAAATTAGATGATGGTAGCGAAACGAAATTGAAGGTTATTTCTTGGGATGACGATGTTAGTAATTATTCGCCAAGTAGCCCGCCAGGTACTTACCAGTTCCCTGCTGCAGTAGAAGAAAAAATAGGAATTGCGAATCCTGATGAACGAAAAATTTTCCAAGTCGTGCAAACTCATGCGATTCCTGAAAGAATTCAATTTGCTGCAGAAACAGCCACTATAAAATCAGGCGAAAATTATCAAATTCAATCTAAAGTGATTGGTCAAGCGCCGCACACAGAAACGGATGCTTGGAGCTCGCAAGTCACGTATGAGTTGGTTACACCAGATGCTGGCAATACAGTAAGTGTAGATGAAAACGGTCTGATTAGGACAGAAGCAACGACTGCTGCAGGAAATTATCAAATCAAAGTAACAAGCAAAGTTTTACCGATAGTGACTGCACAATTTTCAATTAAAGTCACAAAATAAATAAACTGTTTGAAGAGACTGGAACAAGAATTGCTGTACCTTGCAATCTTTCTAGTCTCTTCGATTATCTAGAATCAATAAATATTCTATTGCCTACTATTCATTCTTTTTAAAACAAGGTAAAATAATAAATGAAAGTAAACGATAAAGGTGTGTAGACAATGAATACTATCTTAACAGGTGATCGTCCAACTGGTAAATTGCACCTAGGACATTACGTAGGTTCCTTAAAAAAACGAGTAGAAATGCAAGCAGACCCTACAAATCAATTATTTGTCATGATTGCAGATTTACAAGCATTGACAGATAATGCAAAAAATCCCGAAAAAGTTTCAGCCAATGTTTTAGAAGTTGCTTTGGACTATTTAGCAGTTGGTTTAGACCCTACGAAAACAACAATTTTTATCCAATCGCAAATTCCACAGTTAGCTGAATTAACAATGTACTATCTAAATTTAGTGACCACGTCACGTGTTCGTCGGAATCCAACGGTCAAAGCAGAAATTGAGCAAAAAAAATTTGGGGAGGGTGTTCCGACAGGATTCTTTATTTATCCCGTTTCACAAGCTGCTGATATTACTGCCTTTCAAGCGAATTTAGTCCCAGTTGGGGAAGATCAAAAACCAATGTTGGAACAAGCGCAAGAAATTGTGCATAGTTTTAATCAGACGTACGGTGAAGTTTTAGTTAGACCGGAAGCTGTGTTACCACCAAAAGGCATGGGACGCTTGCCAGGAATTGATGGCAACGGAAAAATGAGTAAGTCTTTAGGCAATGGTATTTATCTTTCAGATCCAGCTGAAGTGGTACAGAAAAAAGTAATGAGTATGTATACCGATCCAAATCATATTCGTATAGAGGACCCAGGACAAGTTGAAGGAAATATGGTCTTTACTTACTTGGATGTCTTTGGGAAAGAGAAAGAATATATTGAAGAATTAAAAGAGCACTATCGTCATGGCGGTTTAGGAGATGTGAAAATTAAACGTTACTTAATTGATGTCCTAGAAGAAGAACTCGCACCGATTCGTCGACGTCGTGAAGAGCTGGCTAAAAATCCAGAAGCGATTATGGAAATGTTGCATAAAGGAAGTCTTGCTGCTGAAAAAGTGGCAGCACAAACCTTAACAGAAGTCAAAAAAGCGATGGGAATTCAATATTTCTAAGCAATAAAAGAACTGGAACGAGTCAAAAGAAGAATGACTTGTTCCAGTTCTTTTTAAGTGGTTTGAAATTGACTATTATATAAGCTGGCGTAAAGAGTCGGAGCTTGTAATAGTTCCTGATGCGTTCCTTTTTCAATAATATCGCCATTTTTCATCACTAAAATTAAATCAGCATTTTCAATCGTGGATAATCGATGAGCGATAACGAAGCTTGTTCGATTTTCTGTGACAGTTTCCATCGCTTTTTGAATATGGGCTTCTGTTCGTGTGTCCACACTCGAAGTTGCTTCATCGAGAATAACAACGGGCGGATTTGCTAAAATGATTCGGGCGATGGTTAATAACTGTTGTTGCCCTTGTGATAATGCACCATTTTCGCTAGAAATAATTGTGTCATATCCTTGAGGAAGGGTCCGAATAAAATGATCACATTGAGCAATTTTAGCTGCTTCAATTATTTCTTCACGAGAAGCATCTTTTTTTCCATAGGCAATATTATCTGCTACGGTTCCTTCAAATAGCCAAGTGTTTTGTAAAACCATGCCAAATAAATTTCTTAGATTTTGTCGAGAAAGTTTCGTAATATCAATTCCATCAAAAGTAATGGCACCTTGATTTATTTCATAGAAACGCATTAATAAGTTGACTAATGTTGTTTTACCAGCGCCGGTGGGTCCTACAATGGCCACTGTTTTTTTCGGTTGAACAGAAAAATCAACATTCTTCATTAAAATTTTTTCTGGTGTGTAGCCAAATTGAACATTTTTAAATTCAATGGCTCCTTTAGGAGAAGAAATAGTTTCTAAATGAGTTGCTTCTGGCTGTTCATCAGCTTCATCTAAGATAACAAAAATCCGATCAATGGAAGCCATCGCTGCTTGAATTGAGTTAATGACATAAGAAGCGGTAGAAATCGGCTCAGAAATTTGGTTGATATATTGCAAATACGCTTGCAAGAAACCAATCGTAATACCACCAGATAAAACGAGCATTGCGCCTAAGATAGCACTGATAATAAAAGCCAACTGATTAATAAAACGAATAGCTGGATAAATCGCAAAATTTAGAAACTGTGCTTTTTTAAAGGCACGATAATGTTGTTGATTAACAGCATCAATTGTTTTTTCAGCATTTTGTTGTTGATTAAAGGTTTTTGTGACCAAATTTCCTGCTAAATATTCTTCCATCTTATTATTTAATTGACCTAATTCAGCTTGACTTTGATCAGCAAACACCTTGTTTTTATTCGCAATTTTTGTCGTCATGAAAGTACTGCCGCCAATTAGGAGCAACACTAAAATGGTTAATTTTGCATCAATATAGAACAACATGATTCCTGCAAAAAGGATAGTCACGACGGAAGTGAAAAATTGGTTGATGCCTGTTAAAAGAACTTGTGACAACTGGTTTAAGCCAGTTGTTGAACGACTAATGATATCGCCCACTTGGTGATTGTCAAAGAAGGCCATTGGTAAAGTTTTAAACTTTTTTGTCACTTCTTTTCTAATTCTTAAAGTAACCCGTTCGCTTAAAGAAGCCATTGCTCGTTCTTGAATAAAAGAAGTGATACTACTAATGATTGAAAAGAGAATTAAAAGTAAGACGGGACCTAAGAGCGCTTCTTCAACTAAAGGAAGTGTCATGCCTTTGAGACCGACACGCTTGATCGCTTCTAAGAGGTTATCAATCCCGATTGCCATAATATAGGTCATGGCAACAATTAATAAGTTTCCAATTAAACTGCAGATCATTAGACCATAAAAGATTGGATGCTCAGGTTTAATCATTTTCCAGAAACGTTTAAAGCTTTGAAGATTCATTGTTTTTTTCATTGTATGGCTTGAAAAGAAAACTTTCTTTCAAGCGGTCACATCCTTTCTTTAGTTACTTGGGTAAGATACCTTGCGATTTAGCAAAGTCTTGGTAATAGCTATTAGTGGTAAGTAAATCAGCGTGGGTGCCTTGACCAACAATCCTTCCTTCATCTAGGACGATAATATTGTCAGCGTTCATGATTGTACTTAACCGTTGAGCAACAATGAGTAAAGTTTTGTCCGCCATTTGTGCATGTAAAGCGGCACGTAGAGCGGCGTCAGTTTTGTAATCTAATGCGGAAAAGCTATCATCGAAAATATAAACGTCTGCCGGTTTGATTAAGGCTCGTGCAATACACATTCTTTGTTTTTGACCACCAGAATAGTTGGACCCGCCTTGTGCTACGAAACTTTCAATCCCTTGTGGTAAGGAATCGATAAATTCAGAAGATTGTGAAATTTCTAGTGCCGTTCTTATTTCTTCTGTAGTTGCTTTGGCATTTCCCATTAATAAGTTTGATAAGATTGTCCCACTGAAAAGAAAGGCTTTTTGTGGCACATAACTGATGACTTGGCGAATCGTTTGCTGAGATAATGAGCGGATATCTGTGCCAGAATAGCTAATCGTGCCGGCTGTGACCTCATTTATTCGTAAAAGTAACTTAACTAAAGTACTTTTACCAGCGCCAGTTGCCCCAACAATCGCCGTTGTTTTTCCTTTAGGAATGACAAAACTAACATTTTCTAAAACAGGATCAGCTGTTTCTGTGTATTGAAACGTGACGTGATCGAAGCAAATCAAGGCTTTCTCAGGATGATAAGCAATGGTTGCTTCAGTATGAGGATCGCTAATTTCAATTTCTTCTGACAAAACTTCTTGCAAGCGATTCAAGGAAGCAACGGACCGTGGAATGACAACTAATACCATAGCCGCGATCATTAAGTAGGCCAAAGTTAGAAGCGTATATTCAATCACAGCTGTAACGGTGCCAATTTGTAGGGTGCCTACTGCAACTAAATTACCGCCAAACCACAAAATAGAGGCGTACACAACGCCCATTAATAAAAAGGCAACGGGAGTAATCCAAGCAAAGATTCGATTCACTTTACTCATGCGTTCAGCATAATTTTTAAATGTTTGATTGGTTCGCTGCTCTTCAAAGTCTTGATTATTGAACGCACGAATCATATTAATTCCAGTAAAGAACTCTCGTAAAGTCGTAGTAATTCGATCCATTTTTGGTTGAATTTTTAAAGATAAAGGGGTACCTTTTTTCATTAAAAAATAAACAACGACTAAGTAAAATACGATGGAAGCCAATGTTACCCAAGCGAGTGAAACTGAATAAGAAAATGTCATCACTAAGGCAAATAAACTAATAATAGGCGCTGGAAAGATTAATTGGCAAAATAGCACAATCATTGTTTGAACATTATCTACATCGTTGGTCATTCTAGTTAGCAAAGAATTTGAACCAAATTTATCAACATTTTTCATCGAGAATTGTTGAAATTTTTTAAAGAACAATCCTCTAACTTGAAAACCAAATTTAGCAGCTACTAAAGCAGACAAATAGCTAGAAATAATTGCGGCAATTGTTCCAATGAATGCCACAAGAAACATTTGTATGCCAATCGTTTTAATTACTTGTTGGTCACCGCTAACGATGCCCACATCAATCAACTTGCCAACTAATTTAGGGACGCCAAGGGTTCCTGCGATTTGCAAACAGATGGTTAAAGTTGTCGCAAGAACAATCCATTTATTTTCTTTAATAAACTCTTTCATTAATTTCATGAAATTTCCTCCTTAAACAATACCGTTTTAGCTGTTACAAAGAGTCATTGTACACGTTCAAGTAACTTGAATGTCAACGGTAGAAATGCTAAACTTTTTGATGGAGGGAACAGTATGGAAAAAAATTACACAATAAAAGATGTTTCTGAGTTGTTAAATATCCCTAAGTCCACGATTCGTTATTGGGACGAGCAAGGGTTGATTAGTACAACACGCAATGAAGAAAACGGATATCGAACCTTTGATTTAGAAGATTTGTTCAAAATATATGATATTGATTTTTATCGAAAAATGGGGATTCCTATCAAAGATATGTTGAATTTATATAAAAAGACGCCTACCGATCTCTATGCCACCATGGAAGCAACAGAAGAACAACTGGGGCAAGAAATAAAAAGGCTTCAACATAAATACAAAGAAATCAAGAAAAGAAAATTACATTTACATGCGTTAATTGATTTAGAAACATTGGTTTTTTCAGATGAACCAATTCCTTTTGATAAAATTGTTGTTGTTGATATTGAGAATCCAGAAGAGATGAAAGTTTACATGGAACACATTTCAACTTTAGGTATTTACGGGGATTTAAGTGAATCCAATGAACTGACGTATGGGATTTGTTTGGCAAATCATGTGAATAAAAAAAGTTTAGACAAAGTGATTTGGCTCAAAGAATCAAGTAGCCAATACAAAGGCTTTATTTTAAAAGTCAATACACAAGATACCCGTTTGAATAATATCGAAGAAGTAAAAAAGCGTTTAGCAAAACAAGGATTTGAAACAGGCATCGTTGTCGGGGAGCATATCTTGACACAACTAGAAGAGGAAAATCAATATATTGAATATTATTATGGTTGGATTGAAATTTTAGGGGAAAAGTGAAGTAATTGAAACAAAGAAGGAACTAGCAATAGCAAATGTAGCTAAGCTAGTTCCTTTTTTTATTTATAACAAGAAATCCAACATATTGTGTGTGCATAAAGGCAAATAGAAAAATAGTAGTGAAATAGCTAATAATAATAAAGAACCAGCTTGCATTAAAACTGCAAAAAAATATACCACAATTAAACGAATTGCTCTGGTGTTTTTACGGATAAAATTCAAAAATAGTCCTCCTCAAAAATAATTAGAGGATAACCTTTGTGAAACTATCAAGTTCTCAGGTTTTATAAAACAAATACACACTAGCAAAATCGCTTTATGAGTGAGGCTTATCCAATTATTTTTAAGGTTCTTAAACAGTTGTAAAAAAAATATCAGATAAACGTTTTCACAAAGAACAGTCAATTCGGTAAATTTTTACCTTAAAATGACACAAAATCTATAATTTGTTTCTCAAATCCTATAATTTGTTCCTTAAAAAGATATTATGAAAACGCTATTATATTTATGAAAGGAGCGAAACGAATGAAGAAGAAAAACGGGTTTTTTCAAAATGTATGGCGTTATAAGGCCTTAATCCTTATGGCGTTACCAGGATTTATCTGGTTTATATTTTTCTTCTATATACCAGTCTTAGCCAATGTGGTCGCATTTAAAGATTTTCATATTTCACCAGATGGTTTCTTAGCTAGTCTAAGAGAAAGTCCTTGGGTTGGTTTTGAAAATTTTAAATTTTTATTTGCGTCAAAAGATGCTTGGTTAATTACTAGAAACACCATTTTGTACAATGTCGTCTTTTTAGCCTTTAACTTATTCTTCGCGATTGCTTTTGCTATTATTATGAGTGAATTAAGAAATCGTCGCTTGGTTAAAGTTTATCACACGATGTCATTGCTACCATATTTCTTATCTTGGATGGTTATTAACTATTTTGTTTATGCCTTTTTAAGTCCAGATAAAGGGATTTTGAATCAATGGATTACTGGTAATGGCGGCACAATGATTAACTGGTATGCAGATCCACGTTGGTGGCCAGTAATTTTTGTCTTCCTAAATGTTTGGAAGAGTCTAGGCTACAACAGTATTATCTACTATGCTTCTGTGATGGGGATTGATCCGACATACTATGAAGCAGCGATGGTGGATGGTGCCAACAAATGGCAACAAATAAAAAATGTTACGATTCCACAAATTTTACCAATGATGTCTGTTTTATTAATTTTAAACATCGGCGGTATCTTCAGAGCAGACTTTGGTTTGTTCTACATCGTACCAAGAAACTCAGGTGCGCTTTACAACGTGACAAGTGTGTTAGATACCTATATTTACAATGGCTTAACGGCTACTGGTGATGTAGGCATGACGGCAGCTGCAGCGTTATATCAATCTGTCGTTGGGGCATGTTTGTTATTAATTGCGAATTTAGTTGTTCGTCGAATTGAACCAGATTCAGCACTATTTTAGGAGGAAGGATTATGAAAAAGAAAAAAGTCACTAGCGTTAACGTTCGATCCTTCAACCCGACAGCGAATTTGATTTTCAATATTGTCATTGCTATTTTTGCTATTTCCTGTGTGGTTCCGTTTTTCTTTGTTATTATGATTTCATTGACAAGTGAAGGATCATTAGCAGCAAACGGCTACCGGTTTTGGCCAAAAGAATTTTCATTGGAGGCCTATCGTTACATTTTCCAAGGGGCAATGAGTCAACGCATTATTCATGCCTTAGGGGTAACGGTCTTCATTACGGTGACAGGGACGATTGTCAATGCAACAATGACGTCATTATATGCCTATGTCATTTCTCGTTCCAACTTTCCATTTAAAAAATTCTTTACATTGTTTGCGTTAATTACAATGTTATTTTCACCAGGGATGGTTGCGAACTATTTAGTAATGACAAACTTATTGCAATTGAAAGATACAATTTGGGCGTTAATTTTGCCTTTAGCTTTAGGACCATTTAATATTTTAGTGATGCGAACGTTTTTCAAGAAAACCGTGCCTGACAGTATTATTGAATCGGCACGTATTGATGGCGCAAGTGAAATGCGCATTTTTGTCAGCATTGTGTTACCACTAGCCGTTCCAGGGATTGCCACAATTAGTTTATTTGCGGCTTTGGGTTATTGGAACGATTGGTTCAATGCGCTACTTTACATTCAAAAAGATACCTTGGTACCATTACAGTATTTATTGATGAAAATTCAAAACAACTTAGAGTTCTTATCAAGAAGTACGGATATGGGTGCAGCAGCACAAGAAGGCTTAGGCGTTCTACCAAGTGAATCGGCTCGAATGGCGATTGTTGTCTTATCTACGTTACCAATTGCGTTAACTTACCCATTCTTCCAAAAATATTTCGTGGGTGGTTTAACAATCGGTGGCGTGAAAGAATAAAATTGTACAGGAGGAAATAAGGAATGAAAAAATGGCAAAAAGGATTAGCCGTAGCTGGCGCAGCAGCTTTAGCTGTAGGACTAAGCGCGTGCGGTAAATCTTCAAAAGATGCAGCGTCAAAAGGTGATGATAGTACACCAACGTTATTAATGTATCGTGTTGGGGACAAACCAGATAATTATGACCAATTAATCGATAATGCGAATAAAATTATCGAGAAAAAAATTGGGGCAAAATTAAAAATGGAATTTGTTGGTTGGGGCGATTGGGACCAAAAAATGTCAACAATCGTTGCTTCTGGTGAAAGCTATGATATTTCATTAGCACAAAATTATGCAACGAATGCACAAAAAGGCGCCTATGCTGATTTAACTGATTTAGCACCTAAATATGCCAAAGAAGCCTATGATCAATTGCCAGATAACTATATTAAAGGAAATACGATCAATGGAAAACTGTATGCGTTCCCAATTTTAGGTAACTCTTACGGTCAACAAGTTTTAACTTTTAATAAAGAATATGTCGATAAATACAATTTAGATATTAGTAAAGTCGATGGTAGTTATGAAAGTGCAACGGAAGTTCTAAAAGAATTCCATAAAAAAGAACCAAATATTGCTGCTTTTGCTATCGGCCAAACATTCTTTGCAACAGGTAATTATGACTTCCCTATTGGTAACCAATATCCATTTGCAGTAAAAACAACTGATACTGGCTCACCAAAAATTATTAACCAATATGCCGACAAAGACATGATTAATAACTTAAAAGTCTTACATCAATGGTATAAAGATGGCTTGATTCCAACAGATGCTGCTACAAGTACAACACCATATGACTTAAATACCAATACTTGGTTCATGCGTCAAGAAACACAAGGTCCTATGGATTATGGTGATACAATCTTAACACAAGCTGCTGGCAAACCACTTGTTTCTCGTCCACTAACAGAACCATTAAAAACAACAGCACAAGCGCAAATGGCTAACTATGTTGTTGCAAATACGTCTAAAAACAAAGAAAAAGCTGTTGAATTGCTAGGCTTATTAAACAGCAATCCAGAATTGCTAAACGGACTTGTTTATGGTGAAGAAGGCAAACAATATGAAAAAGTTGGCGATGATCGTGTGAAATTGTTGAAAGATTACACACCAACAACTCATTTGAGTGCTTGGAACACAGGAAACAACTTAATCATTTGGCCAGAAGAATCTGTCACTGAAGAAATGGTTAAAGAACGTGATAAGAGCATCGAAGAAGCAAAAGATTCACCAATTCTTGGTTTTACTTTTGTAAATGATAAAGTGAAAACTGAAATCACTAACGTTGCTACAGTTATGAACCGTTACGCAGCAAGCTTAAATACAGGAACTGTTGATCCAGAAGAAACACTTCCAAAATTAATGGATGACCTAAAAACAGCTGGCTGGGATAAAGTTCAAAAAGAAATGCAAACACAATTAGACGAATATATCCAATCTCAAAAATAATCACAGGAGGCTGAGGCATTAGCTGAGCGCTTTTGGCTCAGCCTTTTACATAATAGAAAGGAAGAGGAAGATGGAAAGTACAGGGATTCAACGGTTGTTTTACCTTTCCTGGACAGTAATCAAACTAAATTTACTGTTTGTTTTATTTAGTTTAGCTGGAGGGATTATTTTTGGTGTTGGTCCAGCACTCCAAATGATGACTGATTTCATTTTGGAAGAGGGCATGAATTATCAAGCAATCACCGTTAAACGAGCATTTGAATCATGGAAAGCACATTTTAAAAGAAGTAACTGTTATTTTTTAATTTTTCTCTTCACTTTAGGATTTGTTTTTTATAATATTTATTTAGCCGTTCAATTTACCGGAATAATGTGGTTAATTATTACATTTATTTTATTTTTTGTTTCCCTAATACTCGTTATTTTTTACATTTATATGCTACTATATGAAGGAAGCTATTTTATCTCAACTATTGATTTAATGAAGCTTTCATTTATCAGTATCTTTTTAAACCTCGGTGTATTTTTTAAAGTCTTATTCGGTGTAATTAGTATCGTTGCTTTAACTTGGAAAATGAAAGGACTGCTACTATTTGCTTCGTTTGCCTTAATTATGATGTGGTGTGCCTATGTCACGCGCAAAAATCGCCAGTTTATTGATGGAAAGTTGGAACAAAATGAAGCGAATCTTCAAAAAACTGTTTAAAAAAAAATATTTATTAAATCGATTAGTACAAAAATACAGTCTACTGTTAACAAGTATTATTTTGTTAACGGTGGCTGCTTTGTGCGTTTATGTTACTTATACAATTAACTTATCAATTGATTCACAAAAAAATAACGCCGTTTCCCAAATTGACAGCTATGTAACGAATAAAAATAATGCGGCAACGAATATGATTAATGAATTAGCTGGCTCTGCAAGTAAAATTGAAAACATGCGAAAATATATGGAACTTTCTCCTCCTGAGTATTTTGACTATACTTACAGCCAATGGTCGGAAGATCGGGTCAGTACCCACTTTGGAAATAATTTAAGTACATTATTTAGCACCTTTCCTGACTTAGAAGAAGTGATTATTCGCTTAGATGAATTTGATCAGGTTTTGTTCGCCAATCGCACAGCTACAAATGGGAAAAAAATGGATATGTCATCAATTAAAAAACATGGCTTTCAACTAATGCGAATTATCTCCGATCCTTATACAGGACAACCGCTGGGAGAGTTGTACACTGTGTTTTCAAGTCAAGAGTTGCTAGGCAACCAAGCAGACTTATTGAAAAAATCAGGTATTAATGCGTTTATCTATGATAGTGCTGGGAATCAAATTTTTTCTGAAAAAGCACAATTTACCAAAGAAGAAGAGCGGCAACTAGATAAAAGAATGCACACCGATAGTGACATTCAACAGGTTTTTCATAATCGCTACGATATTACGGAAATAGAAAGCAGTGGCCGGAGTACCATTCTCTTATTAACAAGCCGCCGAGTCTTATTTCAACAATTGTTTATGAATTATGCAGCCATTTTAGGGATTGGGTTACTTTTGATTGTTATTTTATTAGTGGGCTTAAACCGCCTATTTAAACGCTATTCTCAACAAGTCCAATTAATTTTAGAAGCGACACGAGCCATTGGCGATGGCAATTTAAAAGAACGAATTGACACGAATCAAGTTCAGGAAGAGTTGAATGATATTGCTTCCGCGATTAATTTTATGGTAGACAGTTTAGATCAATACATTCACGATATTTATACTTTAGAAATTAAGCAACGTGATGCCCACATGAGAGCGTTACAGTCGCAAATTAATCCTCATTTTCTTTATAATACGTTGGAATATATTCGCATGTATGCTTTGAGTCGGCAACAAGAAGAACTAGCTGATGTTGTCTATGCTTTTTCAACGCTACTTAGGAATAATATTAACCAAGAAAAAACCACGACCTTGGCAGAGGAAATCTCATTTTGCGAAAAGTATGTGTATTTGTATCAAATGCGTTATCCCGATCAATTTGCCTATAAGTTCGAAATAGAAGAAACAATTGCTGATGTTGAAATTCCTAAGTTCATTATTCAGCCGCTTGTCGAAAATTATTTTGTGCATGGTATTGACTATCAACGACAAGACAATGCTATTAAGGTCCACGCTTACCGAGAAGGCGAAAAAATTATTGTGGCTGTTGTGGATAATGGAAAAGGAATTACCGCCAATCGGTTAGAGGAAATTCGCGCACGTTTAAATCAAACAGAAATAGACACGGAACAATCCATTGGGTTAAGAAATGTTCATGAACGTTTACAACGCTTTTTTGGGGAGAGTTATGGTTTAACCATTGAAGGGAAAGAAGGAGAAGGGACGACAATTCGTCTTTCGTTTGTAGCATAAGGGGTGAAAAGATGTATCGAGTGATGTTTGTTGATGATGAATATATGATTTTAGAAGGCTTAAAATGGATTATTCCTTGGCAAGAGTTAGGCTTTGAAATTGTTAAAACAGCGCGTAGTGCGCAAGAAGCATTGGCTTTTTTAGAAACAGAATCCATTGATGTTTTATTAACAGATATTACGATGCCGGAAATGAGTGGGATCGAATTAATTGAGCAAGCAAAGAAAAAAGGACATCAATTTATTAGTTTAATTTTATCAGGTTATCAAGAGTTTGATTACGTCAAAAAAGGCATGGCTTTGCAGGTCCAAGATTATCTTTTGAAACCAGTCAATAAACAAGAACTATTAGCCAATATCCAGAGAATTAAAACAGAATTGGACCAACAAAAAAAATCCCATGCCCACGTGCGTCTATATCTAGAAAATGGCTTGATGCGTTGGCTTAATGATGAAATCAGCGAAGGGGAATACGAAGAGTTAATGCAGCAATTTACGACTATAAAACCAGGTGATTTTACCGTTTTATTGGTTGAAGCTGAGATGCCATTTTTAGAAACAATCAAGGAACTATTTATGAAAAAAGGCCAACTGTTATTCATTGAAAGTTGGATGAGTACGTACCACCAATTGTTACTTATCTATAAAGGGGCCAGACAAGAAGCGTTCTTATTTATTCGTGAAATTGAAGCTATTCTAGCTGGTCAAGGTCAGATTTTTGTAGGGGAATCTGTCAATGAATGGGAAACGGTTTATGAAAGTTATGAGAAAGTAAAACAGTTGCAAGCAATTGAAACGTTCTATCAAGAATTTCTGCCAAATAATCAAAAAGAACAAATGAATCGTTCGGCAGAAGATTTTACTTTTCTAGCGTTTAACCAAGCCTTGATGATTGGGGATATGCAGACCATTCAACGGGAATTAGATGCCATTTTCAATCAGTTAAGTCAACAACACGCTACGCCAGAATATGTACGCTATGTAGTCTTTTTACTTTTTTCAGATATTTCCCGTCAGTATCCAACTGTGTTAGAAGAAAACTATGAAAAAATCGTGGAAGAAATTCGAGCTAGCAACAATCTTAATACACTGTATGCGTTAATGCAGCAAGTCTTGGCAGAAGTGAAAAATAAACCTAAAATAAAAAAATATTCAGAAAGTGTTAGCCAAGCTGTAGAAAGAATTGAACAAGGCTATTTAGAAGAATTAAACTTAAAAACGGTGGCGGATGAGCTTCATTTGAACCCTAGTTATTTAGGCCAAATTTTCAAAAAAGAAACCAAGCGGAGTTTTTCTCAATATTTGAATCAAGTGCGTACCAAACATGCCCAGAAATTATTATTGTACACGGATGATACAATCAACGAAATTTCAGAAAAAGTAGGATTTAACAATACCAACTATTTTTCAAAAATGTTTAAAAAATTAAATGGAATTACCCCAAAAGAATTTCGAGAGCAATACCAATCAAATTACGCAGGTGTCGAATAATAAAAAGAAAGATGTTCAATTTTTATGAACATCTTTCTTTTTATTATTTTTCCGTACTTAATGAAAATGGTCGTTCTGCTGTGTTTTGTGGATTCGGGACGATCCCTAATTGATAATCTAAAGTCCCGCCGTTTAATAGTTCTTGATGAGTAAAGTAAGGCGCAGTATGTTTTTCTTGGTTTAACTGAATTTCATGAATAAATTGTTGTTGGACTTTGTTTGGTGATGTCTGAATGGTTAATTGTTTACCATTTGACAGTTTTACTTCCGCCGTCTGGACTAAAGGCATCCCGATTACATATTCACCAGTTCCTGGTGTGACGGGATAAAAGCCTAAGCTATTAAAAATATACCAAGCAGACATGCTACCATTGTCTTCATCACCTGGATAGCCAGTTGGTGAAGCATCAAATGTTTGCATTAGTTGTTTTAAAAGTGGTTGAGCCATCTCTGGTTTGCCGATGTAGCTGAATAGAAACGGATAATGGAAACTTGGTTGATTTGAGATGGCTAATTGACCAAAATCAATTGCCGCCATTTCACTCATTTCATGAATTTCAAAACCATAGCCTTCAACGTTAAAGTTAGGCGCTTGATTGCATAGCTGAATTAATTTTTTTTCGAAAGCTAACTCGCTACCATATAGCTTAATCAAACCTGCAAAATCTTGATAAACCGCAAAACTTGATTGCCAAGCACTTCCTTCGGCGTAATCTTTGCCCCAACGAATATCTAAAAAGTCAGGACGGAAATTGCCTTCAGTGTTCTTGGCTTGCATAAAGCCAGTTTCAGGATTAAAAAGTTGTTGATAATTCAAGGCTTGTTGACGATAAAATGTTGCGGTCTCTGAATCATTCAGTGTTTTTGCAACTTGCGAAATACAGAAATCGCTGTACGCATAGTCTAAGGTATGATTGACAGATTCATGATAGGTTGAAGGAACATAGCCATATTTTAGATAATCCAGAATTCCTTGACGTCCATAATTTTCTCGTTCGCTTTGTTGTGTGGCGCCTTTTTTCATCGCTTCTAGGAACTGAGGCATCAAGTCAGGACGAATCTTTTTCACGGCGGCATCAGCAATGACAGCGTCAATCAAGGTGCCAGGCATTAAACCACGCTCATCTGGAGATAACCATTTTGGCAAGAAACCTGTTTCGTTGTAACTATTTAAAAAGCCTTCTAGCATCTCTTCGTATTTTTCTTGAGCAATTAGTGAGAACAATGGGTAGACCGTTTTATAAGTATCCCAAAAGCCATTATTGGTATATAGTACACCAGGACGAACCGTTTGCGAGAACGTATCATAATGAATCGGCTGCTGATTTTCGTCCAATTCATAAAAGGTTTGCGGAAATAGGAATGTTCGATACAGTGTATGATAAAACGTTTTAGTATGTTCAGGGTTTTCATGCGTTACTTTAAGGCGATCGAAATAATTATGCCAATCTGCGATTCCTTGTTGCAGCATCTCAGTAGAACGCAAAGAGATTTCTCGCGCTAAATTTAACTGCGCTTGTTTTTCAGAAATAAATGAACTACTAAAATGAACAACTTGTTGAGCAGTATTTCCAAAAGAAAGAAGGATTTTGCCATCTTCACCTGAAGAAGGGGCAAACCATTTGGTTAAAGGCTGTTCAAAATGAAGCACAAAATAAAAACTAAAATCTGGATCTTCACAACCAGAATAGTTGATGACTTTTACAGCCACTTGATGGTCATCTAATTGTTTTACTTGATAACGTCCAGGCAGAGTTAGTAGTAAGTGATTATCTTTTTGTTGATAATCAATGGTTAAGATACCACCATACATGCTTGGGATTAATTGAGAAGTTATTTGATAGCGTAATTGAGTTAAGTTAATTTCGACAGGAGAAAAAAGGCTTTCTTCTGGACGATAAGAACTTTGGGCATGGAATAAAGAAAGTTCCGACAATGAACCACTGACAGGGGTCATTAATAAATGGCTAAAATCACCCATCCAAGGACTTGGTTGATGCGTTACTCGATAGCCTTGAAATGTTCGATCTTCTGGATGAAACCACCAGCTGCCCTTTTGGTCAGTTGTTTGCGGGGCGTAAAAATTCATCCCAAATGGCACGCCAGTATAGGGTAGACAATTTCCGTTTGAAAAACTATGTTGGTTGGCAGTTCCGTGTCGCGTATCAATCGCTTGAATATTCATGAAAGTAGCTCCTTTGTTTTAAATGATATATCATATAGGCTGATTATAGCACAAAAAACAAGAAATGAAAGCGTATTTATTTGCTTTTTTATTTATTTTTAACGAATTGGTATATTCAATTTGAGGAGGGAATTGACAAGCATGTTACAATGGATAAGGAATCGATATTGGAGTGATCGTTATTTATTTTTTTAGTACAAAAAGTCAGCAATTTTTTGCGTATGTTTGGGCTATTTTCCCAGTCATCGCCTTTTTTTTGGTTAGTTTTTATACATTGGATTTTTTATTTTCCCCAAGCTATTTAATTATGGTGCCTGTATTTACTATTATGTTTAAAATTAACTATAAAAAAGATTATTCGTTTGTAGCGCTGCTCAAAATGAGTATCAGGCAATTTGTGATCAGTTTTTTAGCATTTATAGCTAGTAGTTCCTTTAGCTGGTCTATTATTTTAAATAGTAGTGTGACATTTTTAATTGTTTATTTATTTTATTCATCTGCGACACCGATGCGGTATCATAGTTATTTGATGATGTTTACGTTTTGTCAGTTAATTCAGGTTAAAGGAAATACATTTTTGATGCAATCTCAAGTTGTGGCCTTTTTAATTGGTCTTTTTTTATTGGCTTTAACACTAAACGCTTGGTGGCAAACAGGATTAAGTCAGCTAACCAGCTTAAAGAGTAGAGGGCATGTTCGCTTTTTTAAAAGCATTCAATTAAATATGAAGCAACAAAAATTGGCGGTTATTAATTTCTGGCACGACTTACAACAGACTTTTTTTGGGATTACAAGTTTCAAGCAATTTTTAGAAAGTCCTGACGAAAGGGTGCAACGATTTCGTTTAGCTATTCGTATGAGTTTCACCATTACGCTGAGTTTTATTTTAATGTGGAGTGTAGGAGGCATTAAAATAATTTGGATTCCGATGAATGTTTTTCTACTCTTGCATCCAGTGAAGGCAGAAATGAACACGCGTATTAAGACACGTTTTTGGGGGACTCTTTTAGGATGTTTCCTCAGTCTGTTTGTTGTCAATTGGCTTCAATTGCCACTGACACACCTCGTTGTTTCTAGTTTGATTGGCATTTTTGTTTATGCCCTAAAACCAGGAACCGTGTTACAAGTGACAATGGCAACGATTTTTGGGTTATGTTTGGCAACAATTAGTTTACGAGGGATGTACGCCGCAGAGTTGCGGGTCTCTTTTGTATTATTGGCAATTTTTGTTGTTTGCTTAATTGATTTAGGTTTATTTGTTTATCAGCGTATCTTACGTTTTTAAAAAGTGTGGCACAGAGGGTTATTTACCCGTTGTGCCACACTTTTTAATTTTCTAAATTCGTTAATTTTTCTAAGTAATGATTTTCTATTTGCGGAAAATCTATTTTTTCTGGTGCTGCATCAGGGGTTTCAACTACTTGCTTCAAGCGGTTGAGAACAATTGACCAACCAGCGATATCTTTATGGCGAGGTGTTGTAAAATTTTCTGGGAGAGATTCTGAAAAGACTAACAGGGTTTGATGAGGCGCTTGTTCTTTTAAGTCAAAATAGATGATACCAGTATCCCAAGTCACGCCCAGATATTTTTCCTCTGCATAGTCAGTGAAAGGCATTGTTTCTTCAAAATCGGGCAGAATAAACCGCCAAAACCCGTTAACACCTAATTCACCAATTTCTAATTCTGGAAACCATTGTTTTAGCTTGTCTGTCTCAGTCAGGTAGCACCAAATCGTTTGAGGGCTGGCTGAAATTGCCCGTTCTGTACCAAAATAAATCGTCTGGTTTTCTAAGCGAAAGGTATCTTTCATTTTGTTTCTCTCCTTTATTTATTATTCATGAAGTTCTAAAGGTAGTCCATCTGGATCAAAAAAGAAGGTCATTTTTTCACCCGTAAAATCATCTACTCGTAGCGGTTCTGTTTCAATTCCTTGCTCATTTAAAAAAGCAATCACTTCTTCAATATGTTCAACTTTAAAAGCTAAATGACGTAATCCTAAAGCTTCAGGATAAGAGGGGCGAGCGGGAAATTGATCAGAAATAAAAATTTCCAATTCTTGGCTGCCTAATTTTAAATCTAATTTAATATCGTTTTTTTCGGGACGATGATTTTCGCGAAGAACTTCAAAGCCCAACTTTTCGACATAAAAATTTTTAGTTGCTTGATAATTTGAGGCATTGATTGCCACATGATGAATTTCTTTAAAAAACATTTTTCATACTCCTTTTCGTTTTTTCCTTCTGTAGTATAGCAATAAAGAAGCAGCTAAAAAAGCGTTCTGTTTGACTCTTTAAGAAAAGACAAGGGATTTGTAAAAAAATAAAATTATTTTTTTGAAAGAAAGCGCTTGCCAAAAAAAGAATAATCAAGTATGATGTATATACAACTTAATTGTATATACAAGTTTGAGAGGAGAATGTAAAATGGGTAAGTTTCAAAGCGATGCACAACAGTTGTTGAAAGCAGTAGGAGGCAAAGAAAATATTTCAGCTGTTTCTCATTGTGCAACTCGAATGCGTTTTGTATTAAAAGATCCAAAAAAAGCGGATGTACCTGTGATTGAAGATATTCCTTCTGTAAAAGGAACCTTTACAAATGCTGGACAGTTTCAAGTAATTATTGGGAATGAAGTCCCACAATTTTATAATGATTTTTCTGCAATTTCCGGTTTAGAAGGGGTTTCAAAAGAAGAAGGGAAAGCAGCTGCCAAAAGTAATTTGAGTCCTGTTCAACGAGTTGTTTCTGTTTTAGCTGAGATTTTTACACCATTAATTCCTGCACTTGTTATCGGGGGATTGATTTTAGGATTCCGCAATATTTTGGAAGGGGTTCCATTTGGCTTTCTTGATGGTCAAACAATCGTGGAAGTTTCTCAATTTTGGAATGGAGTCAATTCATTCTTATGGTTAATCGGCGAAGCAATTTTCCACTTCTTGCCAGTTGGGATTACGTGGAGTATTACGAAGAAAATGGGAACCACACAAATTTTGGGGATTGTCCTAGGGATTACATTAGTCTCACCACAACTTCTGAATGCTTATTCAGTTGCGACGACTAAAGCAGCAGAAATTCCTTTCTGGGATTTTGGGTTTGCACAAGTTAACATGATTGGTTATCAAGCGCAAGTTATCCCAGCCATGTTAGCCGGCTTCTTGCTTGCCTATCTTGAAATTTTCTTTAGAAAAGTGATTCCTCAAGCAATTTCAATGATTTTTGTCCCATTGTTTGCTTTAGTACCAACAGTATTGGCTGCACATGTCATTTTAGGACCAATTGGTTGGACGATTGGTAGTTGGGTTTCTGATATTGTAAATGCAGGATTAACGTCAACATTTAATTGGTTATTTGGCGCCGTCTTTGGCTTTATGTACGCACCATTAGTCATCACTGGGTTGCATCATATGAGCAATGCTATTGATTTACAGTTGATTGCTGACTTTCAGTCAACCAACTTATGGCCAATGATTGCTCTATCAAATATTGCACAAGGTTCAGCGGTTTTAGCAGTTATCTTTATGCATCGTGGAAACAAAAAAGAAGAACAAGTTTCGATTCCAGCAATGATTTCTTGTTACCTAGGTGTGACTGAACCAGCGATGTTTGGGATCAACTTAAAATATGTTTATCCATTTGTTGCGGGCATGATTGGTTCGGCAATGGCAGGAATGTTTGCCACTTTAATGGGCGTTCGTGCGACAAGTATCGGCGTCGGTGGCTTGCCAGGAATTTTATCTATTGTGCCACAATATTACTTGCCGTTTTTAGTCGCAATGGTGATTGCCATTATCGTACCAATGGGCTTAACTTATATTTTCAGAAAGAAAGGCATCTTTAATAAAGTCGATCCAGTTGATGAATCGACAGGGATGTTATACAGCGAAGAAGGGTAATCGCTTTTTTAAGTAAAGAAGAATTCGTAGAAAAATGTCTACGAATTCTTCTTCTTTTTATAGAAACTATTGGCTTTTTTCTCTCATTCAGTTAGACTAAAAAGGTTGAGAAAAGGAGAGCGTAAAAATGGATATTTATTTAAAAAAAGCAATTTTACACATTATTGATCGAGAAACTGGGACGCCGGTTTTCTCTGAAAAGGAACTAGATTTAACCACTGAGTATATTCGAACGTATTTAACTGCAAAAATTTCAAAACTTTCGACTGCACAAACAAAGACTGGAACATTGGCGGAAAATAGTTCCTTTGTAGACACGTTACGTGGGATTCCTAGTGATTTTGTGAAGAAAAGCCAAGAAGTTACCCAACATTGGTATGATGTTTATTCAGGAAGCGAAGATGCGCCTAGTGCTGATATTTTGTTCATTTTATATGAATTAGATACGGTGTTACATGTCGCAATGATTAAATTAAACTATAAAGAAAGTTACACGCATTACGTCGACTATGAAGAAGAATCCGTTTATAACAAACTGATTATCAACCGAGCAATTTTGTCTTCAAAATCACAAAAACCAGATGAAGGGATTACGGTTGACTTAGATACATTAGCGTTTGAATTACTAGAGAAAAGATATGAATTTTCAGGAGAAAAAATCTGGTATTTCTCTGAAAAAGTGATTGAGACACAAGCGGCACCTTCCATGGAAGAAAATATCAAAGAAATTAAAAAGGCAGTCAAACGCATTGGAAAGAAATTTAACGAAGATGAGTTTGAACTAATGGCTTCGGTAAAAGAAGCGGTATATGATAGCATTGAGGAAACGGGAACGATTGACAATGAGCAAATTGCTGAGCAAGTGTTTAAAGAAAATGTATCAGCTAAATTAGCTTACCAAGAAGAAGTGAATGAGTCGAAGTTTGTCGACAAAACACCGCCAGTCAGAGAATCTCGCGAAATTTCTGAAAAGAAATTTGGCAAACAAAAGTTAAAAATGGATAACGGTATTGAATTAATTGTTCCGTTAGATGTTTACCGCAATGGGGATTTAATTGAATTTGTTAATAATCCAGATGGCACAGTGTCCATCATGCTAAAAAATATCGAAAAAATTAGTAATCAATTATAAAGAAAAAAGCCGTTGGCAATCGACCAACGGCTTTTTTCTTTATTTTAATTTTTCCAAAGCTTTTTCTGGGACTTCTTTTTCTGTCACTTCATTCCAGCTGATCACACCTTTACGGGGATTGACTTTCAATTTTAGATAGGCTTTCATACGCAAAGGTTGATCACGATATTCGTTTAATTCAACGGTCTTTTCTTCACCGTTTTTATTAAACGCAGGTTGTTGATAGTAATACAAAGTCGTCGGTTCACCAGAAGCTGATTTTTCATCTTTCTTTTCACCAGATGTTGTGATTTGTGTATAGTAGGCTTCTCCGCCGTAATAGTAATTATAAACGCCCCAGCTACCGCCAGCTAAAATGACTATGGGAATTAATATTTTTAGTAATGTTTTCATTTTCCTCACCTCAAGGAATAGTATGCCTTTTTTTTGGGAAATTTGCCATATTTTTTTCCGTTAATTGAGTGACACTTTTGTTAGTTTTGGCACTTTCTTGAAAAATTCATCATTTTTTTAAACAAAAGACAACGTTTGTCGCTCCCTTTTTTTCACTATCATGCTACAATAAAGAAAAAAAGATGGAGGTAGAGGACAATGATGCCCTTTTATTTTGGAATCGATCCAACCTATATATTGGTAATTATCGGAATTGCGATTTCTGGTGCGGCCTCCGCATATGTTAACAGTACCTTTCGTAAATATGATCAAGTACGAAGCAGTAAACATGTTACAGGCACGCAGGCAGCACAATATATTTTACAAAAAGAACAAATTAATGATGTTGGAGTTCAGCAAATTGCTGGTGATTTAACTGACAATTATAATTCTGGAAACAAAATGTTGAGCTTATCCGAAGCCACTGCTCAATCGACATCGGTCGCGGCTATTGGCGTGGCGGCTCATGAATGCGGACATGCGGTACAAGATCATACGAACTATGTGCCTTTACGTCTTCGTGCAGCTATTGTTCCAGTTGCCAACATTGGCTCAACCATCTCCTTTCCACTAATTTTGATTGGTGTATTATTTAGTTGGAATCAAACATTAATCAACATTGGAATTTTGGCTTTTTCATTAGCCTTGATTTTTCAATTGGTGACCTTACCGGTGGAGTTTAATGCGTCTAGACGTGCATTAAGTATTCTTTCTGAAGGTGGGTTATTAACAGAAGAAGAAGTCCCAATGGCCAGAAAAGTTCTTTTTGCAGCTGCACTTACCTACGTAGCAGCGGCGCTTTCGACCTTTTTACAACTTTTACGTTTGGTTATTTTATTTGGTGGCAATAACCGACGGGACTAAGTGCCAGCAAAGGTCTTTCTATTACGCATAAAAGTAATAATATGTTATGATTAAAGTAGAAAATAACAGAGGAGCTGAAGGAAATGAAAGCATCAACAAAAATTGGTATCGGTTTAAGCATTGCTGCAGTTGCAAGTGTCTCTGTTGCAGTCATCGCTTCTGAAAAAATTATTAAGAAGGTATCTCATGTTTCCAATCGTTATAAAGTTAAAAAGTTTGTAGACGATAAATTTGATGGAAACCAAAAATTATTATCGATTGTCGATGATTTATCCGATGATGAATTAGATTCTGTTTTAAATGTTGTGGATCGTGTGAAAGATGGCGGTTCAAAATTAGCTGAATATGGCGAAAAAGTTAAAGACAATACAGATTCTTTAAAAGAACGCTTTTTCACATTTATTGAAGATGCAATGAAGTAAGAAAGATGGCCTAGGCCATCTTTTTTTTATAAAAATAATTCTTTTGTTTCAACATAATAGCCTCTGCCACCAACTAGAACTTGATCAATTGTCTTTTGAGGTGTAGTGTTCAAACGCACTAAGACTTCTGAAGGAGCGTTTAAGGTATAACCTTGGGCGAAAGTGTAATTGGTTTTTTGTAAAATTTGGTGATGGTGCAGATAACAAGCTAACGCACCATTTGATGTACCAGTAGCGGCTTCTTCATCGATGTCATAAAGGGGTGCAAAATTCCTACAAATGATATTTTCTTCAGACAAAGCAAAAAGATGCATCCCAATAACTCCATACTTTTGACTAAGTAACTTAATTTTTTCAAAGTTTGGTTGTAAATCCTGTAATAATTGCGCATTTTTAATGGGAACCAAAATATCTTTTAGACCCGTTGACACAATCTGGATAGGAAAAGAAGTTGCCACTGCGTTTAAATCAAAGCAGCCGCTCAATTCTTCTAAAGTGAGCGTATCATAAAAAGTTGGGACAGTTTGTTCCATAAATAGTTGTTCATCGTTCGCCGTGATTGCGAGCAAACCGCTGTTCGTTTCGATTGTATATGCTGTTTGCAATAATTTATTTAAGTGCTTCATAATGGTGAAAGCGCCAATTGTCGCGTGGCCACATAAGTCGACTTCTTCTTTTGGTGTAAAATATTCAAGGCGGAAATCAGCAATCTTTGAGTCTGAAATAAAAGCAGTTTCTGCAAATCCTAGTTCTTTGGCGATGGCCATTTTTTTGGTTCTCGTTAAGGGCTGTGTCATAAAAACAACGCCTGCTTTGTTGCCACCTTCGTGGTTTTTACTAAATGCACTAGCGACATATGCGGTAATTTTCATTGGAACGCCTACTTTCTAATTGGGAATAAAAAACATACGAGTAAAAAATGGACGTGCTACTTTCTTAATAACAAATAACAAAAGATTAAATCATCCATTTTTTTTAAAGATAAGCCAGTTTGTTCAAAAAACTTTTCCAACCGATAGTGTAAAGTATTTCGATGCATAAATAAATCTTTTGCAGTGGAGCTGATATTGCCTTGATTTTTCCACAAAGCGCTGATGATTGGCTGAATATCGGTGTCTTTATTTAATAAACGACGATAATACTCAACAAGTACATTTTGGCTCATGGCTTCCTTGGTAAAATAGTGGAGGGCGACATCGGTTAAACTAAAAACAGTCGTCCGGCTAGAGGAATTAAGTTCTTCTGAAAAAATACGTTGTTCTTCATGGAAACAACGCCGGAGAATGTCTTCAGAGGAATAAAAATTGCCAACAAATACAGCACTAGTGCAATCAAAGTCTGTATCTAATGTTAAAAAGATCCCTTGAATTTCTTCTTGTTGAAAGGTATTTTTTGACTGTTCTTCAACTAAAATATACATATTATTACTTGGACTGAAACAATCAACTGTATCTGGAAACATCTTTGTTAAATTAAATTGCCATTCAGCTTGTAATTCTTTTGGGACATTCGTTTGAATTTGCAACATACGAAAGGTCCCTTCGGCAGGTAATTTTGCCTGTTGAAATAAGTAACTGAACCAAGGATGGTTACCAGTAATTGTTGGGTTTTCAGAAATTGGAAAAAGCGCTTCCAACAAATGCTGTTCTTTAATGCTTAAGAAAGCTTTATTCACAATGAAAAATTGGTCGTCAACAGGAATTGAATAGGTGGCTTCGGAACCAATTGTTTTTGATAAATAGCCTTTGGGATAAAGCTGAGATAAATTTTCAATAATCATAGACACACCTCACTGATTTATTGTACCATGAAGCAAGACAGAAGTTTAGTGGGAAAAAGCCGAAAGGTGGAAATTAATTGGGAAAAAAAGAAACAACGTTAACACAAGAAGAAAAAGAATTTTTTATGCGAGAAGCCATTGCAGAAGCGAAAAAAGCAGAAGGTTTGGCTGAGGTGCCTATTGGAGCTGTGATAGTTCGTCAAGGGGAAATTATTGGCCGCGGGCATAATCTGAGAGAAGCACGGCAAGAAGCAACGGCGCATGCAGAAATGTATGCAATCCAAGAAGCGTGTCGCGGGATAGAAAATTGGCGTCTAGAAGAAACCAAATTATTTGTAACTTTAGAGCCT
Organism: Enterococcus sp. MSG3299; assembly: GCF_050555765.1. Classification (NCBI taxonomy): domain Bacteria; kingdom Bacillati; phylum Bacillota; class Bacilli; order Lactobacillales; family Enterococcaceae; genus Enterococcus; species Enterococcus sp. MSG3299. The sequence continues at coordinate 1,800,986 of NZ_CP187869.1, read as the reverse complement.
TGTCCAATGTGTAGTGGGGCGATGCTTTTAGCACGAATTCCAGAAGTTTATTATGGCGCAACCGATCCTAAAGCAGGCACTGCTGGGACTTTGATGAATTTATTAGAAGATGAACGCTTCAATCATGTGGCCTATGTCGAAGCAGGCGTTTTAGAAGAAGAGTGTCGCTTATTGCTAGTTCAGTTCTTTAAAAAGTTACGGGCAAAGAAAAAAGAAGAGAAACTTTTAAAAAATCAAAAGAAAGACTAGTCAAAAGAATAAAAATACGTTATACTAGGTTTTGCCGAAAGGCTAGGACAATGGCGGGCTAGTGAATTGTGTCAGATCCGGAAGGAAGCAGCACTAAGCAAGTGCCGCCATGTGTCTGATTGAATAAGTAACGTATCAAGGCTGAGAAGCCTTTTTTTATTTGAAATAAAAAGAAGCAAGCCGTTATTTTTTACGGCTTGCTTCTTTTTTAAATTTATGCCCAATCGCCATTTCTAAAAACTGGAACAATCGTCCCGTCTTCCTTAATGCCGTCAATATTCATTTTGTCAGATCCTACCATAAAGTCCACATGTGTTTGGCTACGATTTAAACCAGCTTCAGCTAATTCTTCTTCGCTCATCTCCGTGCCGCCTTGTAAGTTGAAGGCATAGGCCGAACCAAAGGCTAAATGATTAGAGGCGTTTTCATCGAACAATGTATTATAAAAAATCAAACCGGATTGTGAAATTGGTGAAGGGTCTGGTACTAAAGCAACTTCTCCTAAGTGTTTGGCACCTTCATCAATAGCTAAGAGATTTTTCAATGCTTCTTCGCCTTGTTCAGCTGAGAAGTCAACAACTTTTCCATCTTTAAATGTAAATTTCATTCCCGAAATGATTGTGCCAGCATAACTTAGTGGTTTTGTACTAGAAACATAACCATCAACGCGGCGACTATCTGGGGCGGTGAAAACTTCTTCTGTTGGCATATTAGCCATGAATTCTTCCCCACGCGCGTTATAACTACCAGCGCCTTCCCATAAATGGTTTTTAGGCAAACCAATCGTTAAATCTGTTCCAGGAGCTGTGTAGTGTAAAGCAGTAAATTGTTGTTCGTTTAATTCAGCCGCTTTTTCTTGTAATTTTTTATCATGGATATCCCAAGCAATGACTGGGTTTTCTTCATAAATTCGTGTTGTTTTGAAAATTTCATTCCAAAGTGCATCAACTTGTTCTTCACTTGTTGCTAATTCTGGAAAGACTTTAGCTGCCCAACCTTCACTAGCAGCAGCTACAACAGTCCAACTTACTTTGTTGGCTTGCGTTGCTTTTCGTAGGTTGACCAATGCTTTCCCATTAGCCGCTTGGAAAGCTGCTACACGTTGTGCATCCACGCCAGCTAATGCATCAGGATTAGAAGAAACCACGCTAATTCGGCTTGCGCCTTTGGCAATCCAATCATCGGTTTGATCAATTTTATATTGAGGAACATTTTCAATACGATCAGTTGCAGCATGAGCTAAAAATTCACGTTGAATGGTTTCGTCACTCCATTGAACAATTACTTCGGCCGCACCTAAGCGATAAGCTTCTTCCGTAATTAAGCGGGCAAGGGGCGCTTGATCAACACTGATTTGTAAAACAACCGTATGATTGTCCTGAACATTGACACCCGTTTCAGCAATTAAACGTGCATATTTCTTTAGATTTTCATTAAAATTCTCTAAGGTCATTCGTGATTCCTCCTTCATTTTGATGGGTAATGACTGCTCATATCATAACACGGAAGAGCAGGGAACTCAACGAAATAAAGCCTTTATCAACTGTTATTTTAAGTTGGGGTAAAAGTTGTCGTGCTCCCGCTCAGTGAACTTTTGTACAAAGAGTTGTTCTAATTTTGCATAATAGAAAAATCGTGTTACAATAACCATAAGCATTTATTTGGAAGCGTTGTATATGAATGAATAAAGGGGATAGGGAATTATGGCAAGAAAAAAAACCATTACGAAAGAGCAGATTTTAACAGCTGCCTATGAAGTAGTCGCCACTGAAGGATTTTCGAAGTTCACTGCACGTAATATTGCTAATAAAATGAAATGTTCCACCCAACCGATTTATTTGGAATTTAAAAACATGGATGATTTACGCGATGCTTTATTCCAAAAAATTCATAAATACTTAGCGAAAGAAGTCTTTCCAGTAAAACATACTGGGAATACAATTGTTGATTTGGCTTTAAACTATATTCATTTTGCGACAAGTGAAAGTAAGCTATACCGTGCGCTTTATTTAGAAGAATATGGTGGCGGCAAAAAAATGCAAGAATTCTCTTATCACTATTTTACTGAAGCGGTAAAAGCCGATCCTGAGTATGCTAATTTAAACGATGTTCAAATTGACTCTTTACACATGGGAACATGGGTGGTCGCTACTGGTGTGGCTGCATTGATGACTTCTGGAATTATCCATCCTTCAGAAGAACAAATCATTCATTTAATGAAAGATAGTATTGAAGCAATTCTTGAACGAGATGAACCAATTGATATTGACCTATAAAAATTAAAAAAAGTGTAACCTCATGCTGATAACTTCTGTGAGGTTACAGCAAAAGACTGTTTCTTAAAAGAACGGTCTTTTTTTGTTAAGTGTATTAATGGTAGATTATTCGCAACCATGCTACAGTAAAGAAGAGAAATAGAAAGGGGCAAAAAACATGAACCGAGTGAAAGATAAGCGTTTATGGATAAGTATTGTAGGAATTACCGGACTAGGGCTCTTGTCGGGCTTATTTTCAGTAAATGCGAGAGAATATTATCAAGCGTTGAGATTACCAAGTTTTGCTCCGCCAGGCTGGTTATTTGGACCAGTGTGGTTGGTGTTGTATATTTTTATGGGCATTACTTTTTATTTCATCTTAGTTCATCCAAATAAACAACAGAAAAAACGGATGATTACGCTATTTATTTTACAATTTATTGCAAACTTTTTCTGGACATTTTTCTTTTTTTCTTTACAAAATAATTTATTATCTGTGATTGATATCTCATTGTTATGGCTATTATTAATAGTTCAACAGTGGGACTACTTGCGTTATAAATTAATAACGCGTGGCTGGTTGATGATTCCTTATATTCTTTGGGTTACTTTTGCGGCAGCTTTAAATTACAGTATTTTATTTTTAAATTAGGAATATCAAAACACCAGAGAAAAATGGGAACTAGCCATTTTTCTCTGGTGTTTTTTTATTTATTTCAACGTAGTTATTCTGCAGCAGTTGCTAATTTTTTCGCAAATTCTTCTAAACGTTGGATGTCGTCTTCTTCAGCGGCTAGATCAACTTTAACGCTGTCGGCGCCTTTTTTTGCCCCAATTTGAGTAAAGACTGCTTCGAAGTCGTCCACCGATTTACAAAAATCATCATAAAACGTGTCTCCTGAACCACAAACGCCGAAGATTTTTCCTGATAAATCAATCTCTTGTAAGTCTTCATAAAAGTCGACAATTTCATCAGGTAAATCGCCATCACCATACGTATATGTAGCTACTACACAGATATCGGCCTCTTCAAAATCAGCGGCATCGACTTGCGTACACTCATCAATTTCGACCTCTAATTCTAAATCTTCAAATGCTTCTGCAACAATGTCGGCAATTTCTTCTGTATTCCCAGTCATGCTTGCATACACAATTTTAGCTAACGTCATAAACTTTCTTCCCCCTCATACAATTCTGTCACTTATTATAGCAGATGCGCATTTCTTATAAAAGACTAGCGAGTGCTTTTATTAAGGGACTTTTTGAAAATTGGTGTTTGAACAATCTTTTTTGCAAAAAATGTGATAAAATAATTTGAATGAAACAAGTTTAGGAGAGATAGTATGATTACATTAAAATCACCACGAGAAATTGAAATGATGGATGAATCAGGGGAATTATTAGCGGATGTTCACCGTCATTTACGGACGTTTATTAAACCTGGCATTACAAGCTGGGATATTGAAGTATTTGTGAGAGACTTTATTGAAAGTCATGGTGGCGTGGCGGCTCAAATTGGCTATGAAGGTTACAAATATGCTACTTGTTGTAGTATCAACGACGAAATTTGCCACGGATTTCCTCGTAAAAAAGTATTAAAAGATGGCGACCTAATCAAAGTAGATATGTGTGTCGACTTAAAGGGCGCAATCTCTGATTCATGCTGGTCTTATGTCGTGGGTGAATCAACACCTGAAATTGACCGCTTGATGGAAGTAACCAAAAAAGCGCTATATCTTGGGATTGAACAAGCACAAGTAGGAAATAGAATTGGCGACATTGGTCATGCAATTCAAACGTATGTAGAAGGAGAAGGCTACGGGGTAGTTCGCGACTTTGTAGGTCACGGCATTGGCCCAACTATCCATGAAAGTCCAATGATTCCTCACTATGGTGAAGCAGGTAAAGGACTACGTTTAAAAGAGGGAATGGTTATTACCATTGAGCCAATGGTTAACACAGGAACTTGGCGCATGAAAATGGACCCAAATGGTTGGACTGCTTATACTGAAGATGGCGGTCTAAGTTGTCAATATGAACATTCATTAGCGATTACGAAAGAAGGTCCAAGAATCTTAACGTCACAAGGCGAAGAATTGACTTATTAATAAGGAGAGTGTGTGATGAAGTTTCTCGACAACATCAAAAAAAATCAATCTTTGATGCGTTTTATTGAGACAACGCAAAGTCACATGGTCACAGCCGAAATAGGCAACAGCTCAGTGGTTGTTGCCTATTATTTATTACTCTCGCTGTTTCCATTACTGATTGCGGTAGGTAATGTCTTACCTTATTTAAGAATCGACCCTAATTCTGTGTTACCTTATATTGCAGAGGCGATTCCGAAAGATGTTTATAAGAACTTAGAACCAGCGATTCGTTCACTATTGACTCAACGTTCAGGCGGGTTGCTTTCTGTTTCCGCTTTAGCAGCATTTTGGAGTGCCAGTCAAAGTATTAATGCACTACAAAACGCGATGAATAAAGCTTTTGGTGTCGAACAAAGGAAAAATTTTATTCTCGTAAGAGTGGTCTCATTTTTAGTTATTTTGTTATTTATGGTAGCGATTGTTGGTGTAGTAGTAATTTTAGGTCTGGGTCAGTACATTATTGAATTACTGCAACCAATTTTCCATTACTCAACGTCTGTGATCGATACTTTCCAAGCGTTAAAATGGCCGTTAACGACCGTTGTTTTATTAGTGATTATGTGTTTGATTTATGCGGTCGTTCCTAATCGGAAATTATCGTTACGTTCTATTTTGCCAGGGGCTATTTTTTCGACAGTCGGTTGGATGCTATTATCACAAATTTTTGGTTTGTACGTAAAATATTTTAGTTCTAGAATCGCAAGTTATCAAATCATCGGGAGTTTTATCATCTTAATGTTATGGCTGAATTTTGCTGCCACGATTATTATTTTAGGAGCAATTGTCAACGCTGTTGTCGATGAATACTTATCTGGAGATAAAGAAAAGAAACAACCAAGTTTTGAACAACGCTTGTTTAGATGGTTTAAAAAGAAAAAATAAATGGATTTCTTTAAAAAAGTCTAAACCGTTGCCAGAACACATGTTTCAGCTTGTAAATGCTTCAGTTTACGGTATAATATACCCTGAACGAGAAGAAAGTGGGTTCGACTATGTCACTATTTATTTATGAAGTTTTGATACGTTTATTTATGACATTTATCTTATCTTTGCTATTAACACCACTTGTTAAGCTTCTAGCGTTTCGGATTGGCGCCTATGATGCACCAGGAGAGCGACGAATCAATACCAAAAATATGCCTACAGCAGGAGGACTTGCAATCTACATTGCTTTTGCTAGTTCATGTTTATTGATTTTTCGTTCGATTATCCCACAAGATTATATTTGGCCGATTATTTTGGCTGGTGGAATGGTTGTTTTGACAGGCCTCATTGATGATATTAAAGAGATTACTCCAATGAAAAAAACAATCGGTATTTTGTTAGCAGCATTAGTTATTTATTTTGTTGCTGGAATTCGGATAGATTTTGTGACGTTGCCAGTTGTTGGAATGATTGATTTACGCTGGTTTAGTTTACCACTAACTTTATTGTGGATTTTAGCGATTACGAATGCAGTAAATTTAATTGATGGTTTGGATGGTTTAGCATCAGGCGTATCCATTATTGGATTAACCACGATTGGTATTACAGGGTATTTTTTCCTACATGCTAAAACGGTCTATATTCCAATTGTTATTTTTATTTTAGTTGCGAGCATTGCGGGATTTTTCCCATACAATTTTTATCCGGCTAAAATATTTCTAGGAGATACCGGGGCGTTATTCCTCGGGTTTATGATTGCAGTAATGTCGTTACAGGGCTTGAAAAATGCTACGTTTATTACGGTAATTACGCCAATGGTGATTTTAGGTGTGCCAATTACGGATACGGTTTATGCAATTATTCGACGGCTATTGAACAAGAAGCCCATTTCCTCAGCAGATAAAATGCATTTGCATCACCGCTTGTTATCTTTAGGTTTTACCCATAAAGGGGCGGTCATGACTATTTATGCATTAGCGTTAGTTTTTTCCTTTGTCTCTTTATTGTTCAGCTATTCAAGTACAGTAGCATCAATTTTATTAATTGTCTTTTGTTTAATTGGCTTAGAACTATTTATTGAACTAATCGGTCTAGTTGGCGAAGGGCATCAACCGTTGATGTATTTGTTACGGATTTTAGGGAATCGTGAATATCGTCAGGAGCAAATGAAAAAGCGACTTGGCAAGCATTCTAAGAGAAAGTAAAGAAATCTTTAGGTTGCTTTGCGAGAGCGTAAACCTATGATATAATTCCATTAAACTTAAAAAAGTATATGTGTGAAACATATGCTTTTTTTTTAAGACGATGTTTCAGTAGTAAGGAGAAATGAGCATGCAAGAAATGGTAACAATCTCGATTGTCACTTATAATAGTCGTTACATTTTTAATGTACTAGACCAATTAAAAGCCGAACTAGGTACTGATAGTATCTATGATATTCATATCTATGACAATCATTCTGAAACAGCGTATCTTGAAAAATTAACAACATATGAACCATTTATTACTATCCATCGCGCTGAAGAAAATCAAGGGTTTGGTCATGGTCATAATCAAGTGTTATTCAATGCTTCGACAAAGTATGCAATTATTTTTAATCCCGATGTTTTGGTTACTAAAGACGTGCTTGATCGTCTATTAGACCGTATCAAAATAGATAAGAACATTGCAGTCGTTAGCCCTAAAGTGCTAAATGAAGATGGCACGACGCAATATTTAGTTCGTCAAAAATTAGATGTTTTCGATTATATGTTACGTTTTATTCCCTTTCAATTTGTAAAGAAAATTTTTGATAAACGTTTGAGTATTTATGAATGTCGCGATTTGTCGGATACAGAAACAACGGATATTAAAATGGGCTCAGGCTGTTTTATGCTGATTGATCGTGAAAAATTCGTTGAAATTGGTGGGTTCGATGAACGTTTCTTCATGTACTTTGAAGACAACGATTTATGTTTACGCTTTGGCAAAGCAGGCTATCGGATTCTCTATACGCCTTTTGAAACGGTTGTTCACATGTATGAAAAGGGCGCCCATAAAAGTCGAAAATTGTTTAAAATCTTTATGCAATCAATGGGAAAATTTTTTAACAAATGGGGCTGGAGGTTCTTTTAATGAGTCAAAGATTAGCGGTAGTCATCGTCTTATATCAAATGAAAATGGCTGATACGCCGAATTATTTGTTATTAAAAGAAGTGGTAAATCACCCCGAATTGCACTTATTTATTTATGACAACAGCCCACTTCCTCAAGAAGATGCATTATTTTTACAACAAAATGTTACTTATCGACATAATCCTGATAATCCAGGCCTAGCGACCGCTTATAATGAAGCGATTGCTTTTAGTCAAGCGAATCAATGTGAATTATTGTTGCTCCTTGACCAAGACACAGAAGTGCCAGCTTCTTATTTTGATACGTTGATCATCATGCCGTTAGATCCGACTGTGGCAGTCTATGTTCCAATTGTAGAAGCAAATGGACAACAAATTTCGCCAGTATATAGTGATCAATATGTTGGACTTAAAGGAGCAAAGCCAACAGCAGGGATAGCCAACCAACCGTTGATGGCTATCAATTCTGGTACAGTCATTACGGCAGAAACACTGCGCTGGTTGGAAGGATTTTCGGAAGAATTTCCTTTGGACTATTTAGATCATTGGTTCTTTTATCAATTGAATCAAGCCAATAAAAAGATTGAAGTCTTACCAGTCCACCTAAAACAAGAATTGTCTGTTTTAGATTATCGTACAATGAGTTCTCAACGTTATCGCTCTATTATTGAAGCAGAAACGTTATTTTATCGTCGATATGATCAAGAAAAGTTTTCCCATCATCGACGCCATTTATTTTTACGCAGTAGTAAGCAATTTTTAACTGTCAAAAATCGCCAAATTTGGCGGCAAACATTGGCAGAATTTCTCAAGTTAATGAAAGGATAATCTATGATCTCAGTTTGTATTGCGACATATAATGGAGAAAAATATCTCGCGGAACAATTAGATAGTATTCTTTTACAAGTCAGTGAAGAAGATGAACTAATTATTTCAGATGATGGTTCTACTGATCATACGTTGGAAATTTTGAGGACGTATGCAGCGAATTATCCCCAAATTCAATTGTTACAAGGTCCAGGGCAAGGAGTGATTGCTAATTTTGCATTTGCGCTTACGCATACGAAAGGCGAAGTGATATTTTTAGCAGATCAAGATGATGTTTGGTTGCCAAATAAAGTAACGACGGTGACAGAATATTTTGAAGCGCACCCTGACATCCAAGTGGTTATTAGTGACTTGAAAATTGTTGATGCGGATTTAGAAGTTACCAATTCCTCTTATTTTAAGTTTCGAAAAGTCAAACCAGGATTTTGGCGAAATGCGATAAAAAGTGGCTATATTGGGGCAGGTATGGCCTTTCGTCAAGAGATGAAAAACGTCATTTTACCCATTCCGCCAGAAGTTCCTATGCATGATATGTGGATTGGCTTATTAGCTGCACGGAAAAAGCAAACGGGTCTCATTAAAGAACCATTAGTGCTTTACCGAAGACATGGAGCGAATGTCAGCCCTATTATTACCAAAACAAGTTTCCAACAAAAATTAAATTGGCGTGTGAATTTATTAAAAGCTTTACATCAGCGTTTAAAGGAACAGCGCTAAACTTTTACAGATTTGTAAAATTTACGTAAAAAACATGACAAACCCTATGCTTAATGCGATAATAGGGAAGGATATTTGGTTTTATAAAAACTAAAAATAGAAGTATTTAAGGAGATTGTTCATGAAAGGAATTATTTTAGCAGGCGGAAGCGGGACACGCTTATATCCGCTAACAAAAGCAACATCAAAACAATTAATGCCAATTTACGACAAACCAATGATTTATTACCCAATGTCAACGTTAATGTTGGCGGGAATTAATGAAATTTTGATTATCTCTACACCAGAAGATACACCACGTTTTGAAAGCTTATTCGGCGATGGCCATGATTTAGGCATTCATATCGAATACGCGGTACAAGAAAGCCCAGATGGTTTGGCGCAAGCATTTATTATTGGTGAAGAATTTATTGGTGATGACAGTGTCTGCTTAGTTTTAGGGGACAATATTTATTATGGTGGCGGCTTATCAAAAATGTTGCAACGAGCGGCTTCTAAAGAGTCAGGGGCAACAGTCTTTGGTTACCATGTAAATGATCCAGAGCGTTTCGGCGTGGTAGAATTTGATGAAGAGATGCGGGCGCTTTCTATTGAAGAAAAACCAGCACAACCGAAGTCAAATTACGCAGTGACAGGTTTGTATTTTTACGACAATGAAGTGGTTGAAATTGCGAAAGGGATCAAACCGTCAGAACGTGGGGAATTAGAAATAACAGACGTTAATAAAGTCTACCTTGAAAAAAATAAACTTTCTGTTGAGGTAATGGGCCGTGGCTTTGCTTGGTTAGATACAGGCACACACGAATCCTTATTAGAAGCGTCAACATTTATTGAAACAATTGAAAAACGTCAAAATTTAAAAGTCGCTTGTTTGGAAGAAATTGCTTATCGAATGGGCTATATTACAAAAGAACAATTGGTAGAATTGGCACAACCATTGAAGAAAAATGGCTACGGCCAATACTTGCTACGTTTAGCAGCAGAATAGGAGCGAAGAAACGTGAAAGTTATTGATACAAAATTACAAGATGTCAAAATTATCGAAATGGATGTTTTCGGTGATCATCGTGGCTTTTTTACAGAAAGTTATTCCAAAGCTAAATTTGCAGAACATGGATTAGACTTTGATTTTGTCCAAGATAATCATTCATTATCAACAGAAGCAGGTGTCTTGCGTGGATTGCATTTTCAAAAAGGCGAAGCTGCGCAAACAAAACTAATTCGCGTTGTAACAGGTGCGGTATTAGATGTGATTGTTGATATTCGTAAAGGGAGTCCAACCTATGGTCAATGGGAAGGCTACATTTTATCAGAACATAATCACCGTCAGCTTTTAGTACCAAAAGGTTTTGCCCATGGTTTTGTCACTTTGACACCGAACGTGAACTTTATGTACAAGTGTGACAATTACTACAATGCGGCAGCAGACGGCGGTATTGCTTTTAACGATCCAGCGTTAGCTATTGATTGGCCAATTGCGCCAGAAAAAGCGATTACGTCAGAAAAGGATCAAAAACATCCAACCTTAAAAGAATTTGAAGCGGAAAATCCGTTTATCTATGGCGAAATTTAAGAAAAAAGTAGGAGAGTTTCAATTATGAAAAAAATCATCGTAACAGGTGGAGCTGGTTTTATCGGCTCAAATTTTGTTCATTATGTTGTAAAGAATCATCCAGAAGTTCATGTAACTGTATTAGATAAATTAACGTATGCAGGAAATGAAAAAAATCTTGAAGGTCTACCAAGTGATCGTGTGGAATTAGTCGTAGGAGATATCGCTGATGCTGAATTAGTTAATCGTTTAGTCGCTGAAACAGATGCGGTCGTTCACTATGCTGCTGAATCGCATAACGACAACTCATTAAACGACCCATTCCCATTTGTACAAACCAATCTGATTGGGACGTACACATTGATTGAAGCTTGCCGTAAAAACAATGTTCGTTACCACCATGTATCGACTGATGAAGTTTATGGCGATTTACCTTTAAGAGAAGATTTACCAGGACATGGAGAAGGTGAAGGGGAAAAATTCACTGCCGAAACGCCTTACAATCCTTCAAGTCCTTATTCTTCAACAAAAGCAGGCTCTGACTTGTTAGTCAAAGCATGGGTTCGTTCTTTTAACTTACAAGCAACAATTTCAAACTGTTCAAATAACTATGGTCCATATCAACATATTGAAAAATTTATTCCTCGTCAAATTACCAATGTCTTAAGTGGCATTACACCAAAACTTTATGGTGCTGGTAAAAATGTTCGTGACTGGATTCATACAAACGACCATTCTTCGGCTGTTTGGGCAATTTTAACAAAAGGGCAAATTGGCGAAACATATTTAATCGGAGCCGATGGTGAAGAAGACAATAAAACAGTGATGGAATTAATTTTAGAATTAATGGGACAACCTGTTGATGCCTATGAGCATGTCAACGATCGTGCAGGACATGACTTACGTTATGCGATTGATTCAACCAGATTACGCGAAGAATTAGGTTGGGAACCAGAATTCACGAATTTCCGTGAAGGCTTGGCAGAAACAATCAAGTGGTATACAGAAAATGAAGACTGGTGGCGTGCAGATAAAGAAGCTGTTGAAGCAAAATATGCACAAAATGGTCAGTAATTTTTTCTGACATGTGAGATAACAGTCGAAAGGCGATGGCAAAGTACAAAAGCTACTTTGCCCTGCCTTTTTTTCAAGAAGGAGCGAAAAAAATGATTTTAATTACTGGTGGAAATGGCCAATTGGGCACAGAATTACGTCACCTATTAGACGAACAAGGAATTGAGTATGTTTCAACGGATTCCACAGAATTAGATATTACTGATGCGGATAGTACGTTGGCAAAAGTGAAAGAAATTCAACCAAGCGTCATTTATCATTGTGCTGCTTATACAGCTGTTGATAAAGCAGAAGACGAAGGCAAGGAATTAGATGAAAAAGTGAATGTAGATGGCACACGTCATGTTGCAGAAGCTGCTAAAGCAGTGGGGGCGACACTTGTTTACGTAAGTACAGATTATATTTTTGATGGAACTAAAAAAGAAGGCGTCTATGCGATTGATGATCAACCGAATCCTTTAAATGAGTATGGTCGGACGAAGTTATTAGGTGAACAAGCGGTCCAAGAAATCCTGGACGACTATTATATTATTCGAACATCATGGGTATTTGGTCAATACGGTCATAACTTTGTCTTTACCATGCAAAAATTAGCGGAAACAAGAGACCAACTAACGGTAGTGGACGATCAGTTTGGCCGCCCAACTTGGACAAGAACGTTAGCCGAATTTATGGCATTTGTTATTGCAGAAAAAGCGCCATTTGGTGTTTATCATTTGTCTAATGAAAACAGCTGTAGCTGGTATCAGTTTGCTAAAGAAATTTTAAAAGATACTGAAGTGGAAGTACTGCCAGTGGATTCAACTCAATTTCCACAAAAGGCGCAAAGACCACAATATTCTGTCATGGATTTAAGTAAAACAGAAGCGTTAGGCTTTAAAATTCCTACTTGGCAAGAAGCCTTAGCACAAATGTTAGAAAATGTTCAACAATAAATTGTTTTGTGTAAGTGAGGGGTTTTGTTAGAGAAAAAGTGGAAAGGTGTTTCTCTTTATGAAGGTACTTTTAATCATTCCTGCTTACAATGAGGAAGAAAACATTTTGCGGACGATTGCTTCCATTGAAACATTTAAACAGGAAGTTACGCATTTTCAACATGAATTGGATTATGTGGTAATTAATGATGGCTCGACAGATGGAACCAAACAAATTTTAGAAGTCAACCAAATTAATGCCATTCATTTAGTGTTGAATTTAGGTATTGGCGGGGCGGTACAGACCGGCTATAAATATGCCTTAGAAAATGAGTATGATGTGGCGGTTCAGTTTGATGGTGATGGTCAACATGATATCAATAGTTTACCTATTTTACTGGAACCATTAGCAGAGGGTAAATGTGATTTTTCGATTGGCTCTCGTTTCATTCCTGGAAACGAAGCGGCTTTTCAAAGTACGAAAATGCGCCGTTTTGGTATTCGTTTGTTATCCTTTTGTATTCGAATGGCTTCTGGTAAAACAATTTATGATGTGACTTCTGGTTATCGAGCGGGAAATCGGAAAGTGATTGCTTTTTTTGCAAAGCGTTATCCGACAAATTATCCCGAGCCAGAATCGATTGTTCACTTAATTAAAAAACGCTTTGTGATTGTTGAAAGACCTGTCAATATGATGGAACGGCTTGGTGGTGTTTCTTCGATTCGTGCATTGGCTTCTGTGAAGTATATGCTGGAAGTCGGCTCAGCAATTCTGATTGCTGCCTTTATGAAGGAGGGAGATTGATGCTACCAACCGTGTTATGGTTAGCTTTATTTTTATTTGCAATTGGCTTTTTCTTATACATTATTCGAGGGATTAATAAAAATATTTTTCTCCTAAAAAATGCTTTGATTTGGTTATTAATCTCAATTGTCTTAATTATTTTTGCTATTTTCCCGCATGTGGCAGAATGGTTAGCAATGGCCTTTGGGTTTGAAACAACATCAAACTTCTTATTATCAGTTGCGGTGATTGTCCTGTTAATCATGGAAATTAAAAATTCTGTGTTGATTTCAAAACACGAAAATCGCATTAAAACATTATTGCAAGAATTATCTATCATGAAATCTGAAGAAAATAAAAAAGATCGCTAATGTGTAGTGACCCTTAAAAGTTGGACCTGAAAGTCTAATATTTAAGGGTCAGCTCAATGAATAGCGATCTTTTTTATTTAAGATTCATAATCACAATGCCGACAATAATAACCACAGCACCGATAAGGGCATTCGTTGTGATTGTCTCTTTTAGAATAAGATTTGAAGCAATTAAAATAGCGATGTTTGTACAGGCAACGCCTAAAGGAACAATGTAAGAAACATCGGAACGACTAATAATTAACATCCATAAAATAAAACTAATTAAATAACAAAATAAACCCAATAAAGATATAAGTGAGATATTCATTGAAAAGATTGTTTGTTGGAGTTGGATGTTCAAACTGCTAGAACCTAGTTTAAATAAGACCAGACCAGCAGAAGACAGAAATACGTAAATAATAAAAAGAACCATAATTTCCCTTCTCTCAAAAATAGTTTCCGTGCAAAAAAATGCAAGACCTCCATTATTGTAGCATAATCTCCTAAAAATTGGACAAGATTTTTTAATATAGCGAAATCAGTTAAATTTTTCTTTATAAAAAGGGGTCTACTATTGAAAAGCTAGGCGTTTATCGATAAAATAGAAATGTTGTTTAAAATGGCATTTTTGTATCCAAAAATTTTAGATAAAAATAGTTTATTACGGAAGGAATAAGTATATGTTTAAAGAAACATTTTCAATTTTTAAGAATATTTTTCAGAACAAAAAATTGTTACTACAATTTTCATTTAATGATTTTAAGGCCAAGTATGCTGGTTCAGCACTAGGGATTGTCTGGGCGTTTTTAACGCCATTAGTAACTGTTTTGACGTATTGGTTTGTCTTTTCTGTAGGCCTTCGTTCTAGAGCTGGCGACAATATGCCGTTCATTGTCTATTTAGTAACAGGGATGGTGCCTTGGTTCTTCTTTTCAGATTCGTTATTATCAGCCACGAATGTGTTTCGTGAATATAGTTATTTAGTTAAAAAAGTCGTGTTTAATGTACAAATTTTACCAACGTCTAAAATTTTATCGAACCTGTACACCCACTTGTTTTTCATTCTAATTGGTTTTGTAATTACTACAGCTAACGGTTATTATCCAAGTTTGTACAGTTTGCAATTAATTTACTACTTAGCTTGTTTATTAGTCTTTTTAACAGCAATTACGTGGATTACTGCTTCAACACAACCATTTTTACCTGATATTATGCAATTTATCAATATCATTATGCAAACAGTTATGTGGACATTGCCAATTTTATGGCAGCCAACTGGAATGATTGCGACAATCTTAAAAATCAATCCATTATATTATATTGTTCAAGGATACCGCGAATCTTATTTAGGCGGTGCATGGTTCTGGGAACATTGGCAATATAGCTTATATTTCTGGGGAGTTACTATTGTTTTACTATTAATTGGCTCAACCGTGTTTAGACGCTTAAAACCACATTTTTCAGATGTACTATAAGGAGAGAACGACATGTCAGAATATGCAATCGATATCCAACATATTACCAAAACATACAACATGTATAAAAAGCCGTCCGATCGGTTTAAAGAAGCGCTTAGTCCAACCAAAAAATCCTACCACGATTTGTTTTATGCGTTAGACGATGTCACGATGCAAATTAAAAAAGGCGAGATGATTGGCTTTGTCGGCGAAAATGGTTCTGGAAAATCAACCATGTTAAAAATTATTACAGGAGTATTAACGCCAACCTCCGGGTCTATGGTGATTAATGGGAAAATTTCAGCGTTGCTTGAATTAGGTTCAGGTTTTAACCCTGAATATTCAGGATATGAAAATATTTTCTTAAATGGAATGGTCTTGGGTTTTTCCCGAGAAGAGATGGAAGAGCGTGTCCAAGATGTCATTGATTTTGCTGACATCGGCGATCATTTGTATCAACCAGTTAAGACATACTCTAGTGGTATGTTTGTCCGCTTGGCTTTTGCGGTAGCCATTAACGTGGATCCCGATATTTTAATTGTCGATGAAGCGTTGGCTGTCGGGGATTTAGAGTTTCAATTAAAATGTATGGAAAAATTTACGGAAATTAAAAATTCTGGTAAAACAATTTTATTTGTTTCTCACGATGTAAACTCCATCCGTCGTTTTTGTGACAGAACTTTTTGGTTGCAACACGGGAAAGTCGTTGAATATGGAGATACGATGGACGTGACGACCAACTACGAAAACTTTTTGAAAAAGAAATCAATTAAAACGGTTGACCGCGAAGCGACCATGAAAGACGAAACCCCAACACCAGATATTATTGAAGTGGATCATGCGGAACTTTTAAATGCGGATTATGAACCATTAGAAATGGTAACGCAAGATGAAAAAGTGATTGTAAAAATTGAATATACTGTCAAAAATGACCAAATTAAGAAGCCTGTTTGTGGGGTCGCTATTCGAACAGTGGACAATCATTATGTCTGTGGCTTAAATACGTTGTTAGATGGCGTGCAAATTCCTTGGAAAAAAGGACGGAATGTTTTTTATTTAGAATATGAAAAAATGTCATTATTAACAGGTGAATATTATTTTGATATTGCTTTCTTTGAGGAACATGCAACAGTCCCATTAGTCTACAAAACAAAATACGTGACGATGTTTATTACCGGACGTTATGCCGGAGAAGGAATTGTCATCTTAGATCATAAATGGAAGGATACGACAAAAGATGAAGTATGATTTTGAAATGGAAACAGACGAGAGTACCAGTGTTGGGAAAATCGTAGCACAAATCAAAGAAAATAGTGATGTCTTGGAATTTGGTCCAGGTAATGGGCGAATGACTAGCTATTTGATGGAAGAAAAAAAGTGCCGGGTCTCAATTGTTGAATTAGACAAAGAACTTTATGATCATGTCAGTCAATTTTCAACAGATGCCTTTTATGGCAATATTGATGAAAATGATTGGGTCGAATACTTTGCTGGTAAGACGTTTGATTATATCGTTTTTGCGGATGTGTTGGAACATTTAATGAATCCTCAAAGCGCCTTAGCAAAAGTTAAACCATTTTTAAAACCAGGCGGTCAAATCTTAATCACTTTCCCTAATTTGGCGCATAATTCGGTCTTAATTGATTTATTTAATAATCGTTTAACGTGGAATGAAACTGGGCTGTTGGATGCTACGCATAAATCATTCTATTTACAAGAAGGATTTGAAAAAGTTTTTGCAGAAGTTGGTTTATACATTGCCAAAGAAGATTTTACATTTAATCAAGTTGGCTACAACGAAATTCCTACGACATATGAAGCGTTACCTGTAGAAGTGCAAGCAGCTTTTAAAGCGCGTCCCTTTGGTGAAGTGTATCAGTACTTTTTTGCCTTGACTGCTGAACCGGTAGAACAGCCAGAGCGAGTGACACCAGTAAATTCATACAATGAAAAAAACGTTCATATTTTAATTAATTGCGGCGAAGAAAAAGAGACTGAGTTGGATCAACCAGTTGATTTACAAAAACCTGAAACAAAACAGTTCCAACTGAAGATACCAGAAGACGTCCAACTGATAAAATTATTCCCAAGTTTAACGGGGGCAATTGTCAAATTATCCATGACGATAGACGGGGAGACAGTCCCAGTCGCAGCAACAAATGCTTTTCTGGTACAAGAGAATGTCTATTATTTCTTAGATACGCAAGTACCTGTAATCGAAGTAACCGATGCACAAATGGCAGGCAAAGACCTGACAGTAGCCATTGATTATTTCTTTGAAGGCAACTATTCAGAACGTGAGAATACCTTTATTCATGCACTGTTAGATGAAAGAAATCAATTTTTAGAAGAAATGAATAAACAGACGGAGACTGCCCCTATGCCTACTGGAAAATATAAACGAATCACGTTAACTAAATTTGATAAAATGATTAATTTAACCATCGATGATATTGCTCGCGATGTAGAAAATAACGTTTCTGTTATCAGAGGGTGGGCGTATGACAAACAAACAAATTATCCGCTAAGATTCAGCATTGCAGAAGCTAGTGAATCAGTCACTTATACCGTGGAAACAGAATATCGTCGTGATGTTATTGATATGTTTGAATTAGAAGGTGATCAAGATTATGGTTTTGTCATTACGATTAAAGATCCAGAAGATTTACCAGCCTACACGTTAAACATTGACACCAAATCAGGTCAGAAGGTTCAATACGTGGTGGAGCGTCCAAACATGGTTCAACCAGGTACGAAATTTGATCGAGCATGGCGTTCGATTCAGACACGTGGTTTGATGGGCTCAGTGAAGTGGTACTTTAAACGACAAGAAAAAGCAGAAGCCCCTGTTGACGTGGAGGCAGTTTTAGCGGAAATTAAAACGTTCCAATTTCAGCCTAAAATTTCTGTCGCTGTGCCTGTTTATAATGTCGAAGAAAAATGGCTTGCAGCGTGCGTTTCTTCTTTACAAAATCAGTACTATGAAAATTGGGAGTTATGTTTAGCAGATGATGCATCGCCAAGCGAACATATTAAGCCCATGCTAGAAAAATATAAAGAACTAGATCAACGAATCAAAGTTATTTATCGCGAAGAAAATGGACATATTTCAGAAGCAACTAACTCAGCTTTGTCGATTGCTACTGGCGATTTTGTTGGTTTCATGGATAACGATGATGAATTAGCGCCACAAGCATTATATGAAGTGGTCAAAGCTTTAAATACAGACCCAACGATTGATTTTCTTTATACTGATGAAGATAAAATTACAGAAAATGGTCGTCGCTTCAACGCGTTTTACAAATCGGACTGGAATCCAGAACTGATTTTAAACCATAATTACATTACACACTTTGTTGTTGTGAAACGTGATTTATTAGAAAAAGTAGGCGGATTGAACTCAGCATATAACGGCGCTCAAGACTATGATTTCGTATTGCGAGCAACGGAACAAGCAACGAAAATCAAGCACATTCCTGGTATGATGTATCATTGGCGTGCCATTGAATCATCGACTGCTCTAAACCCTGAAAGCAAAGGTTACGCCTATGTAGCTGGTCAAAAAGCGGTCCAAGCGGCAACGGAACGCCGTGGCTTAAAAGCACAAGTAGAGATTGCCGAATTTTATGGTTCCTATAAAATTAACTATCTTTATGATCATGTGCCGATGGTATCATTGATTATTACGAATGATACAGAGAATATGAGTAGTTACTTACGTCAATTATTAGAAAAAACTGCCTATACAAATTATGAAATTCTATTGCCTGCACGCTTCGAGAATCAAATAAATATCCAAAATGACCGTCTTCGTTATGTTTCAACAGAAACTCGTCATGGCATGATTCAAGCTGCTAAGGGAGAATATGTGGCTTTATTAAATGCTGGATTGGTACCAACGAAAAATGATTGGTTAAAAGAGTTAATGAACATTGGTCAACAAGAGACCTCTGGTTTAGTGACTGGCCGCGTAGTTGACGCACGCTATCGCGTGGAAACAGTGGGAGTATCAGTTGATACAGACAAAGGTCGATTACTTTATCCTGAAAAAGGCACCCCTGGTAAAAGCTTAGGTTACTATTACAGAATTGCTTTACCAAGAAATATTCAAGCAGCAACTGAAGACTGCTTACTATTCAACAAACAACTTTACCTAAATTTAGAAGGAATTAACGAAAGCTTAGGAAAAGAATGGATGGGTGTCGATTTATCGTTACAATTTGCTAGCGCTGGTAAACGAAATGTATATGTGTCCTATGCAATTTTGAAAGCAGACGAAAAAATGCAAAACCATGATAAAAAAGGATCTTATAAAGAACTTGCGGAAAAATGGACCGCGGAAGCTTTAGTTGATCCCTACCGAAATCCGAAACATCTATAAGGAGAATGCACATGAATGAAGACATTAAGGTGATCTTTGATAGTATCTATCGCGACAAAACAACAAATAATTTAACCATTACAGGTTGGGCGTTGGATACAATCACTAAAGAAAGCCCAACTTTCACAATTAATAATGAAAACCAAGTGTCCGCTTATAACATTCAGCGCGTTTTACGTGAAGATGTTAATCAAATTTATCAAACAGAGCCTGCGATTGAAGCTGGCTTTGTTGTTACACTTGAAGGAATTAAACAAAAAAAAGTACTCCCTTTTCATTTTCAATCATCAGCACATGTTGTAACGGTGGATTTTCCCTTGAATAAAAAATATCCAGTGATTCCAGGGACAGAAGATAAAGTGACTCGTCTCTGGATAAAAGCCAAAAAAGGATTTAAGTATATGGCTAAAAATGGTATTTCTCATACCATTCAACGAGCGAAAATTGAGAAACTAAGAAATCAAGCTTCGTATCCTAACTGGTTAGCTAGAAATGAAGTACTAGACATAGAAGCGATGACGCAAGAAATCGCAACATTTCATTATCAACCTAAAATTTCCATTGCGATGCCAGTGTATAATGTTGAAGAAAAATGGCTTCAGTTGTGCATTGATTCTATTTTGAATCAAGTCTATACTAATTGGGAATTATGTATGGCCGATGACGCCTCAACAGATCCCAATGTCAAAAAGATTTTAACAGAGTACCAACAATTGGATGAGCGAATTCGGGTCGTCTTTCGTGAACAAAATGGTCATATTTCCGAAGCGACCAACTCTGCTTTAGCGATTGCTACAGGAGAATTTGTCGCCTTACTAGACAACGATGATGAATTAGCAATCAATGCTTTTTATGAAGTGGTTAAAGTGCTGAATGAAAACCCAGAACTGGACTTAATTTATAGTGATGAAGATAAGATTGACATGGATGGAAATCGTTCTGATCCAGCCTTTAAACCAGATTGGTCACCTGATTTACTTTTAGGAACGAATTACATTTCGCATTTAGGCGTGTATCGTCGGAGTATTCTAGAAGAAATTGGCGGCTTTCGAAAAGGTTACGAAGGTTCTCAAGACTACGATTTAGTCTTAAGATTTACTGAAAAAACGACAAAAGAACGCATCAAACATATTCCAAAAGTTCTTTACTATTGGCGGATGCTGCCAACCTCAACAGCAGTGGATCAAGGCTCCAAAGGTTATGCTTTTGAAGCGGGGCTAAGAGCCGTGCAAGATGCGCTCGTTCGTCGAGGAATTAATGGTCATGCAACGCATGGGGCGGCGAATGGCTTATACGATGTTTATTATGACATTGAATCTGAAAAGTTAGTCTCAATTATTATTCCAACTAAAAATGGCTATAAAGACGTACAACGTTGTGTTTCATCGATTATTGAAAAAACAACCTACCAAAATTACGAGATTATTATGGCTGACAATGGAAGTACAGATCCAAAAATGCACGAATTATATGCAGAATTTGAACAACAATTACCTGGTCGCTTTTTCGTTGAATCAATCGATATTCCATTCAATTTCTCAACTATTAACAATCGTGCAGCGAAAAAAGCGCACGGAGAGTATTTATTATTTTTAAATAATGATACCGAAGTGATTACAGAGAATTGGTTAACCTTGATGGTTTCATTTGCTCAGCAAGAACGGATTGGCTGTGTAGGTGCGAAATTATTGTATCCAAATAATACGGTCCAACACGCAGGCGTTATTTTAGGATTAGGTGGTGTCGCTGGACATGGTCATTATGGTTATCCCCATGGTGACTTAGGCTATTTTGGTCGGTTAGCTATTAATGTTAATTATTCAGCAGTAACTGCCGCATGCTTACTTATGAAAAAAGCAGATTTTGATGCAGTTGGTGGTTTTGAAGAAGCGTTTACCGTAGCTTTCAATGATGTTGATTTATGCTTGAAAGTCCAAGCTTTAGGACGTGACAATGTCTGGCTTCATGAAGCAGAGCTTTATCATTTTGAATCTCAAACTCGTGGATATGATGATAAAGGCAAAAAGAAAAAACGTTTTGAACAAGAAAAAGTGATGATGGAAGAAAAATGGGGACCTTTAATTGAAAATGATCCATTTTATAATCCTAATCTGACAAGGGATATTCCCAACTTTTCATTACGAATTGACTAGATGCAATTGCGGATGACGAAATGGAGCGAAAAGATGGAACAACAACTAACTACAAGAAAAGAAAAACAACCATTACGCAACCAAGCTGAGCAGAGTGCTCGCTTGGTTGATCATTTGTTACGCTGGCGCTATCTGCTAGCGGCAGTCATTTTTATTTTACTGGTCGCCTTTAAAGTCCATGGTAGTTCATTAAACATGTGGGATGCGTATGTTTCTGAATATGCGGATGGTCAAAAAAGTTCATTAATTGCTGGTGAACCAAGAGGTGTTCGCTCGGATGAATGGCTCGTTCAAACCCCATTTAGCCTCTCACAAACACAAACAGGTTTGAAAACACATAATGATGTGATTACGTTAAATGGGCAAGACATGGTGGTAGGCTATAATTCACCAGCGTGGAATTTGGCCACGTTAGCGAAACCTTTTACGTGGGGCTATGTACTATTAGGCAAAGAATATGGCTTATCATGGTATTGGAATCTTAAATTAATTGGCTTAATTTTATTTTCTTTTGAAATTGGCTTGATCGTCACACGGCGGAATAAATATTTAGCTTTGTTAGCAAGTGTTTGGATTCCGTTTTCTTCGGCCCTTCAATGGTGGTTTGTCTCGCCAGTTGGAGATTTAGTATTTTTTGGCTTAGGTTTTTTAGTGGGAATTTATAATTATTTCTATTATCATAGTAGTGTTCGACGTCGTGTCATTTGTGCGATAACGGCTGTTATTATGGCCTCAGGATTTGTTTTAGTTATTTATCCTGCGTTACAAGTACCACTTGGTTATTTGATTTTATTATTTTTAATTTTATTCTTTTTAGAATTTCGTAAAATAATTAAGTTGGATAAGTGGGATGGGGTCCTGATAGGTGGGGCACTCTTGATGACGGCGATTATTGTTGGCGGATCGCTATATGGCTCATTGGATTCCTTAAAAGCAGTAATGGATACCGCTTATCCAGGAAAACGGGTAAGTTTAGGTGGCGATATGCCTAAACGCGATATTTTGTTATTTTTAACAAATTGGAAAATACCGTTTCAAGATGTTCCATATTCCAATAATTCGGAAATCAGTAGTTTTTATCAATTATTTTTTGTTATTTTGCCGCTCTCACCATTTATTTTTTATAAAAAAATCAAAGAAAACATTTACGGTTTTGTCTTATTCGTGTATTGTTTATTTAACTTAGTTTGGATGAGCGTTCAATTTCCAACAATTTTTGCTAAGTTGACATTGTGGTCTTATGTGCCAGAACAACGGGCGATGTTATCCTTTGGGTTTGCCGCTGTGTTATTGAGTTTATGGTTCATCGATTATTTATGGAATCGCCAAGCAAAAATTCCAATGATGGCCTGGTTAGGGGCGCTAGGATTAAATGTTGTTCTGTATTTCTTTGTTTTATATACGGGCAATTTACGGTTATACGTTACACGAATGGACATCATTGGTGTCTTGGTTGTCGCTACCGTTTTAATTGTTGCTTTATTTAAACGTTGGCGCACGTTATTTGTCCTTGTCTTATTAGGAATCATTATGGTTTCTGGTGCCTTTGTTAATCCAATTTCTCGAGGCGTTTCTGCTGTCTATGGTAAAAAATTAGCGGTAGAAGTGGAAGAAATTAACAAAAAAGACCCCAACCAATTGTGGGTGGGCGAACGCTTGATGTATGGCTATTTGCCAATGTTAGGTGTGCATACATTTAACGGTGTTGCTTTTACACCTGACTTAGAGGCTTGGAAACCATTAGATCCAAAAGGAAAAGACACATTTATTTATAATCGCTATGCGCACATCAATGTTGAAGTAGGAAATCAGACGCCTGTTTTAGAGTTGATGCAAAAAGATGCGATTATTGCTCGTTTATCTCCAGAAAAATTAAAAGAATATGGGATTAAATATGCGGTCGTTTATAAACCATTAGAACCGTTAGAAACATCAACGATTCATTTTGAAAAATTATATGGACCTGATCAGAACGGGGCATATATTTATCGAATAAACGACTAGTGATTCATTCATGGAATGAGGTTTGAATATGGGAAAAGTATTGAATAGAATCGGTCGACTTATTTTATTAGTTACAATGATTGGCTCGTATACGATGTGGGTCGTAGGAATTGATGCGCCAGTCACAAAATATATGTATGCCAATAGTTCAATTTTATTATTAATAGCAGTAATACTTGTACTGCTATTAAATTGTACGAAATTAAAATTTATTGACTGGCTGACCGTAGCGTTGGCGCTAGCCACCTGGCTCTTGTTTCACTTTACGGAATCAATCCGTCATAGCACAATGCAAACAGATACAATGATTCCTTTAATTATTTTGTTGGTCCTTTGTTTTAAAGTTTGTGTCTTTGACCGTATGGATCAAACGCTTTTATTAATTGTCTCTTTAGTTGCTTTGAGCGCGACTTTGTATCGGATGTCCGTGGAGTTGCCACAGTTGATTCCAGCAGACGAAATTTTTAAAGAATCAAATAAACTAGAAAGTATTTGGATTAATACCAATACGATTGGTGCAACGTTGATGTTTTCAACAATGATGGCCAGTAGTTTGATCAAAGCATATAGAAATAAGGTTTTTAACCTGCTGCTTTTACCTGTATACATTGGTGGTGTTTTAGGTACATGGGTCAGTCAATCAAAAACCTCTTTTGCCATTTTAGTTGGTTTTATTCTGGTGGATAATCTTTTACCAAAACGTTTCTTGCAACGTTCGAAAGTTTGGCTGTTTGGTTTTGTCGGAGTAGCTGCATTGGGACCATTGTTATTTTACTTATGTGCGGAATCGGATACTGTTGATTTATTTACAGGAAGAGAACGAATTTGGCATGAGTTTTTTGCTAAATGGTTATCTGATCCTCAACATATTAAAGTCGGTATGGAGCCTTTTGTGGCCTCATGGAAACCGCTGGGGACACATAATGCTTTTCTATTTACGTTAAGTAATTTTGGTGTCATTGGCTATCTGATTTTATTTGGTTTTTTAGTCAGTATGATTTTATTGATTGGTTTCCGCAAAAAAACATTGGATCGTTTGCAAGTTAGTTTACTTTTAGGCTTCCTTTTAATCTGGATTCATTCATTTATGGAAGATATTTTATTAGCGCCTCATTGGATGCCGATTGTTTATAGTTTCCTTGGGCTAGCCTTCTACTTCCGGCCAGAGAAAAAACGAGGAAGACATGAAAGACCAACGACGCCTAAAAGAAGAAAACGAGTGAAACAAACAAGTCCTGTTAGCAATGAAGAGCGCCCGATAGCACCTGTTGACGAAGAGGGCTGGGACCAACCTGAAGAATTAAGTCGTGTCCAAAGACATCGCAGATAATTTTCATCCTATAGAACTTTCTTGTCCGCTGACATTATGGTAATATAGGGGTTGCATGTTATTACAAATAATGTAATTACTGGAAGTGAAGAGAGGAAGTTTTTAATGACATCAAAAAGTGAATGGAGTAATGCAAGACGAATTGTAATTATTTTAGCAGACGTTTTGCTCTATAATTTATCAATCATCTTAGGGTTTATGGTGAAATTTGGCCGAGAAATTCCTTCATTTAACTTTGTGGCTTATGAAAAATCTGCAATTTACATTTCAATCTTTTTTATCTTTTTGAATTTGTTGTTAGGTGCGTATATTTTTTATAATCGCAAAATTAGTGACATCATTTTTGTCACGGTGATTGGTCAAATTTTAATGACTTTAACGATTATGATTGTGACATTTGCCGGACGTTGGTTTACGTTCCCGCGTTCTGTTTTAGGATATTCCTTTATAATCGGAATTATTGTTCTAAGTCTTTGGCGAATTCTTGTTTATTATCTTTACTTAAAGGTCAGCAATGAGCGAAAAGTTGTTTTACTAGGTAAAGAAAATCAAGTTATGCGGTCAATTCAAAACTTTATGTCTGATAAAAATAACAAGCATAAAGTAACGAGCGTTGTTGTCAGCAATTACTATGAAAACTTAAAAAAAATTATCGATGAAATCGATATTGTTTATATTTCAAGTAATGTTGATGAGAACGAAAAAGTAAAATTGTATCAATTAATTGTCAAACATAAGAAAAAAATCTTTTTAGATACAAGTTTTGAAAATCTAATTATGTTAAAACCAAACATGATGAACTTTGAAGATGAAAGTATTATCGAAGTCTCAAATTTTGAAATTCAACCAGAAGAGAATTTTATTAAACGTTTATTCGATATTTTAGTCTCTGTTTGCCTATTTGTGATTACCTCACCCTTAATGCTTATTGCAGCGATTTTAGTCAAAGCAACCTCACCGGGACCAGTGATTTACAAACAAACTCGGATTACATTAGATCAACGTGAGTTCTCGATTTTAAAATTTAGAACGATGTCGGCAACAGCGGAAGCAAAATCAGGTCCAGTCTTATCTACAAGTAACGACAGTCGCGTCACTACAGTTGGTAAATACTTGCGCGCTTTACGTATTGATGAGTTGCCACAACTAATCAATGTTATTCGCGGGGATATGTCCATTGTCGGACCACGTCCTGAACGACCATTCTTTGTTGATCAATTTAATCAGGAAAACCCGAATTACTATTTACGTCACAATGTACGTGCGGGGATTACTGGCTATGCCCAAGTTTATGGGAAGTATGCTTCTGACTACAATAGTAAATTGAACTTTGATTTACTGTACATCAAGAATTATTCATTACTGTTGGATATGAAAATTCTGCTTCAAACCATCAAAATTCTCTTTGATAAAGTATCATCAAGAGGATTGGATGAGTCTGAAGAACGTGAAGAATTGACGATGGATTATTGTAAAGAGAATGCTATTAGAATTTACCGTTAAGAGGAGCAGTGGCTCCTCTTTTTTTGAAAAAAAGAGAGACTTCTAACAAAGGTTGAAAAATCAGATATTCTATGTAAAAATATACAAGCGTGGATGAAAAAAGAAATAGGGGTGAAGAAATGGAAAAGGTACCAGTAAGTGTCTTACTTTCCATTTATATAAAAGAGCGTCCTGAATATGTTATTGCATGTTTAGACAGTATTTTTAATCAAACTGTAAAAGTCGATGAAATAGTATTAGTAGAAGATGGTCCTGTAACTGAAGAAATGACAGTCATTGTAGATAAATATAAAGAAACGTATCCAGAAGTGCTTCATGTTTTACCTCTAGAAAAAAATGTTGGTTTAGGTAAAGCGTTGGCAGAAGGGGTTAAAGCTTGTCGTAATGAACTGATTGCACGAATGGATGCAGATGATATTATGAAGACGGATCGGATTGAAAAGCAGTGGCAATTATTTCAAAAAAATCCTAACTTGGTCATTACCGGTTCTAACATTATCGAATTTGAAGGGAACATAGAAAATATTTTGGGGTATCGTAACCTTCCAAGTTCTAATGAGGCTATTCGTGAATTTTCCAAAAGAAGAAACCCGTTTAATCATATGACTGTCATGTATAAGAAGTCAGACATTTTAGAGGTCGGTAACTATCTGCCAATGTCAGGATTTGAAGATTATTATTTATGGGTACGATTATTGAAAAAAGGAAAGGAAGCGCAGAACCTTTCTGAACATTTAGTCTATGCTCGAACAGGCAGTGATATGTACGCACGGCGTGGTGGTTGGCAGTATTTTAAGTCAGGACTAAAAGGACGCAAAGCAATCTATCAAGCAGGACTTGGTAGTTTTAAAGATTTTTTTGTGAGTTCCAGTGCACATGTTGTCGTAAGTTTGATGCCGAATACTTTACGAGGTAAATTTTATGAGAAGTTTTTAAGGAAAGAAAATGATTAAGATTGAGGTAAAATTATGCAAGAGATGTCTCAGACAGATTTAAAAGAAATACAGGCTGTAACATTAACTATGTCCAAATATTTTGTGCAATTTTGTCAAGAAAATAATTTATTATGTTATTTCTGTGGCGGTGGTTGTATTGGTGCTGTACGCAGTCAAGGATTTATTCCGTGGGATGATGATTTGGACTTTTTTATGCCACGACCAGACTATGAAAAATTAAAAAAGCTATGGCCACAGAAAGCAGACATAAATAGATATCCATTATTAGTTGCTTCTAAAACATATAATGATCATAATTCATTTATAACTATTAGGGATACTGCCACTACTTTTATTAAACCCTATCAAGAGGATTTAGATATCCCTCATGGTTTACCAATTGATATTTTTCCGTTAGATGGTGCGCCAGAAGGGAAATTGCGAAGAAAAATCCAAAAGTTTTGGGCACTGATTTATGCGTTATTTTGTTCGCAAGTTGTTCCAGAAAAACATGGTGGTCTGATGGCTACAGGAAGCAAGGTTTTATTAGGGATTTTTTCTTCAAGCAAAATTCGCTATCATATTTGGCGCTTCGCTGAAAAAAGAATGACCAAGTATTCCTTTGGTTCAACTCCTTATGTCACTGAATTGTGTGTCGGACCACGCTACATGGGCAATATTTATCATTTAGAAGATTTTAAATCTGCTATTTTTGTTCCATTTGAAGATACAAAAATGCCAATACCAGTGGGCTACAAGCGCTACTTAACAGAGGTTTTTGGGGATTATATGCAATTGCCACCGGAGGAAGATCGTCAACCTCATCATGAAGCGCTAATTGTTGATACTAAAAAATCGTATATAGAATATCTTTAAAAAATTCAATTATTTATACTAATGCTGAACGTTATCTATAAATAGCGTTCAGCATTTTGTTGTAAAAAAATAAATAACACAATCAATGTAATAAAAAGATAAAGTTTAGAAACAAAATAGTAAAAAAAAGTTAGCAAGATTTTCTTGACGTAAGCTAAAATTTATTAGAAAATTATTTGAAACTAGTGCTCATTCTAATCAGTTTTGAGAAATTTCAATTTGAAAAGTAAAAAATTGTTGGTTTCAAGTAAAATTTACATACTATAATTAAATGAGGATTAATTGTAAAGAATACGTAAAAAGAAGGGTTAAATAAATAATGAAGAGAATAAATAAAATATCTGTTATTACAATGCTAATGCTGACAACATTGGTTCCTAGTTCATCAATAGTGTATGCAATCGATGCATCAAGTAGTGAAAGTGCAGAAGAAGTAATTTCTGCGGATACAGCAGAAACACTAAACTCTACGTCATCTAGTGAGGAAACTTCGACAGAAAGTTCTTCTAGCACCTTATCATCAGTTCCTTCGGAAACAAAAAATAGTTTGGACACGAGAGGTGCTACAGACACTAGGCAATCAACAGATACTGAAGAAACTTCGGAAACGACTAGTTCTTCAGAAGCTAATAAGAAAGATGAAGACGAAATCGTAATAACAGAGGATATGAACAAACCTATGGGATCAGGAATGAAAGGAACGAGAAGAAAAAGAGCCGCATATGCCTACGGTGATCCTATTAGCATAACAGAGGCAAATCGTCCGCCTAAAAACTTTATCGATGTATCTTCTTGGAATGGTAGTTTAAGTGTAGCAAATTATCAAACTATGAAAAGTTATGGGATAGGCGGAGTGGTCGTTAAAATGACCGAAGCGACAACTTATCAAAATCCAGAAAGATTTGCACAAGTTCAAAATGCAAATGCAGTGGGAATAAAAGTATCCGCCTATCACTATAGTCACTTTACAACAAAAGATCAGGCAATAAAAGAAGCAAACTACTTTGCCGATACAGCAATTAATACTGGATTACCAAAAGATACTTTAATGATTAATGATGCAGAAGAAGGTAGCATGAATAATGGACAATTGACAGCTAATTCAATTGCTTTTGCTAATCAATTAAAAGCAAGAGGCTTTACGAATGTATTACATTATTCAATGGCAGCCTGGTTTACAGAAGGAGTTTTATCGCCTACACAACTAGGGACTGAAAATATTTGGATTGCTCAGTATCCTTTTGAACCGACTGCAGATCAGTTATGGCACAAAAATGAAGGTTATGCGGCATGGCAATGGTCTTCTTTATTAACGATTCCAGGTGTTGATATCGGAGTAGGTGTGTTTGATATTAATGCTGATTACACTGGACGATTTACATCTAGTGGTGGAAAACAGTATGATGTAATTTTAGATGAAAAACAATATGATTACACGGCAAGGGTAAAACCAGCAGCTGAATCAGGAAAACATGGCGTGTTTAATGGGATTATGAATACAGCTCCTGGAATCGTTAATATCGGTATGGGAGATAAATATGCGAACCAAAGCGTTCATATCATAGGGTATGCCAAAACAAGCCGGACAGAGTTACTCCATTTTACAGTAGGTGGAAAAGATGCAGGCTGGATGGACAAACGAGCATTCACAGCTACACTAGATAAAGCCACGTATAGTAAAATGAGTCGAGGAGCCAAAATAGGCGATGTAGCAGTTTCATCGAAGCATGGATTATATACAAAACCAAATAATACAGCAGAAGATGGAGAAAAAATAGGTTTAGGCTCTCTATATGCGAATCAAAACGTGCAGATTATTCAATCCGCTAAACTATCAACAGGTGTTACGGTTTATCAATTTCAAATAAATGGACAAACAATCGGCTGGTTGGACAGCCGTGCCTTCAGCAATGTGTATGATGAGCTGCTAGATGAAAAACGCTATGATTACATGGCAAAAGTAAAACCAGCAGCTGAATCAGGAAAACACGGCGTGTTTAATGGGATTATGAATACAGCTCCTGGAATCGTTAATATCGGTATGGGAGATAAATATGCGAACCAAAGCGTTCATATCATAGGGTATGCCAAAACAAGCCGGACAGAGTTACTCCATTTTACAGTAGGTGGAAAAGATGCAGGCTGGATGGACAAACGAGCATTCACAGCTACACTAGATAAAGCCACGTATAGTAAAATGAGTCGAGGAGCCAAAATAGGCGATGCAGCAGTTTCATCGAAGCATGGATTATATACAAAACCAAATAATACAGCAGAAGATGGAGAAAAAATAGGTTTAGGCTCTCTATATGCGAATCAAAACGTGCAGATCATTCAATCTGCTAAACTATCAACAGGTGTTACGGTTTATCAATTTCAAATAAATGGACAAACAATCGGCTGGTTGGACAGCCGTGCCTTCAGCAATGTGTATGATGAGCTGCTAGATGAAAAACGCTATGATTACATGGCAAAAGTAAAACCAGCAGCTGAATCAGGAAAACACGGCGTGTTTAATGGGATTATGAATACAGCTCCTGGAATCGTTAATATCGGTATGGGAGATAAATATGCGAACCAAAGCGTTCATATCATAGGGTATGCCAAAACAAGCCGGACAGAGTTACTCCATTTTACAGTAGGTGGAAAAGATGCAGGCTGGATGGACAAACGAGCATTCACAGCTACACTAGATAAAGCCACGTATAGTAAAATGAGTCGAGGAGCCAAAATAGGCGATGTAGCAGTTTCATCGAAGCATGGATTATATACAAAACCAAATAATACAGCAGAAGATGGAGAAAAAATAGGTTTAGGCTCTCTATATGCGAATCAAAACGTGCAGATTATTCAATCCGCTAAACTATCAACAGGTGTTACGGTTTATCAATTTCAAATAAATGGACAAACAATCGGCTGGTTGGACAGCCGTGCCTTCAGCAATGTGTATGATGAGCTGCTAGATGAAAAACGCTATGATTACATGGCAAAAGTAAAACCAGCAGCTGAATCAGGAAAACACGGCGTGTTTAATGGGATTATGAATACAGCTCCTGGAATCGTTAATATCGGTATGGGAGATAAATATGCGAACCAAAGCGTTCATATCATAGGGTATGCCAAAACAAGCCGGACAGAGTTACTCCATTTTACAGTAGGTGGAAAAGATGCAGGCTGGATGGACAAACGAGCATTCACAGCTACACTAGATAAAGCCACGTATAGTAAAATGAGTCGAGGAGCCAAAATAGGCGATGTAGCAGTTTCATCGAAGCATGGATTATATACAAAACCAAATAATACAGCAGAAGATGGAGAAAAAATAGGTTTAGGCTCTCTATATGCGAATCAAAACGTGCAGATTATTCAATCCGCTAAACTATCAACAGGTGTTACGGCTTATCAATTTCAAATAAATGGTCGAACAATTGGTTGGTTGGATAGCCGCGCCTTTAAAATGTAGAATAAGTTTATAAAGGTAACGACCAAACAATCTATCGAGGTTCTTTGTCAAATAGTATTGCTAAATAAAAATAGTGAACATCGTGAAAGTCAGAGGAGACAATCCTCTGGCTTCTTTATTTTTTATTAAGTGCTTCTTATTATGAAATTATTTTTTCTCAAACATATGGTCACGGTCTATTTAACGTATTTAAATAATAAATAGTATTTTCTGAAATACTTGTATCCGCGATAAATGGCATTGACATGCATGATATTTAAATCGATTTTTACTCACTTCTAAATACGGCTTGAGTTCTACTATTTGAATTCTACAGAATTTTGAGATGTTTTTTGTGAATCAAAAAGTATAGAGTTTTTATCGTTTGTCCGTAATTTTTTTATTAAAATAACGAACAAAAATATTTACAGTTCGATTAAGGTCTACGATAAATTATTGAAACTTACTGATAGTTATGAGAAAATGTAAAAGATTGAATGCAGTTTTGGCTGTGTTGATGAATATATAAGTTAAACAAAATTGAAATAAAACTAGTGGTTGACTAGTTAGAGAAAGGATTTTGTATCAAATGATTACAGCTTTAATTATTGCCGGTGGGGTCGGTAAACGAATGGGGCAGGAGATTCCTAAACAATTTATTATGGTAGAGGAAAAACCGATAATTATCTACACATTGGAATCTTTTCAAAAGCATCCACTCATTGATCGAATCTTAGTTGTGTGTAAAAAAGGTTGGGAACAAACACTAGATGCCTATGCAAAAGAGTACCATATTGACAAATTACAATGGATTATTCCAGGAGGAAATTCTGGTCAAGAATCAATTAATAATGGGGTTAATTTCTTAAAAGAACATTCAAACCCAGAAGATACTATTGTTATCCATGACGGAATTCGTCCATTAGTTGATGAATTAGTTTTATCTGATGTAATTGTTAAGTGTCAAGAATACGGCAATGCAGTGACTTCGTTGCCATATAATGAACAAATTTTTGTAAAAGAAACTGAGGAAACAACTCGACAATATATTAATCGTGAAACATTACGTCGCGTGTCAACACCACAAGCCTATAAATTTGAAAAATTAACTTGGGCTTACGAAAAAGCATTCCGTGAGAATATTGGTATTTCTGAATCGTCATACACGAATACTATGATGGTGGATTTAGGCGAAACATTGTATTTTGCTTTAGGCTCAGATAAAAACATTAAGTTAACTACACAAGATGACTTACAGTTATTTAAAGGCTTCTTGAAAATGAAAGAAGAGTAGTGGAGGGATACCATGTTATTTACAGACGATAATTATTTATCAGACGTTGAACGAGTTTTAGAGAAGACACCAGATTGGACGAAAGTAACTAATAAATCTGTTTTTATAACTGGTGCTTCAGGCATGATTGGGACCTTTTTAATTGATGTGCTTATGTACCAAAATAAAACGAGAAATGCGAATATTTCGATCTGGGCGATGGGACGAACATTGTCGCGTTTAGAAGAGCGATTTACTAGTTATCTAGAAGATCCGTTATTCCATATAGTTATCGGAGATGTCATAGAAGAAATTCAGGTAGCAGAAGCTTGTGACTATGTGTTGCATTGTGCTAGTAATACACATCCTAAATCATATGCCAGTGATCCAATTGGAACGATTATGACCAATATTGCTGGTACGCAGCATATTTTAGATTATGCGGTCAAAGCGAATAGTGAAAAAGTGTTATTTTTATCAACTGTTGAAATCTATGGAGAAAATCGTGGAGATCTTGATAAATTTACGGAAGACTATTGCGGCTATATTGACTGTAACACGCTACGGGCTGGTTATCCAGAAGGGAAACGAGCAAGTGAATCATTATGTCAAGCCTATATTCAGAAATATGGTATTGATGTTGTTATTCCAAGAATTAGTCGTACTTTCGGGCCTACGATGTTACTTTCGGATAGTAAAGCTTCTTCTCAATTTATTCTGAATGCAGTCCATAAAGAAAACATTGTGTTAAAAAGTGCAGGGACCCAACTATATTCTTATGCATATGTTGCAGACATTGTATCTGCTCTTCTGTTTTTATTAGTTAAAGGGCAAAAAGGGGAAGCTTACAATGTTTCAAACGAACATTGCGATATTACGTTACGTACTTTTGCGGAAACATTAGCCAATGTGGCTGGAACAAAAGTGATTCATGGTGAAGCCACCGCCCAAGAAAAACAAGGGTTTTCTAAAGCAACAAAAGCACTACTAGACAATCAAAAAATCTACGCATTAGGTTGGCGGCCACTGTACGACAGTATGGAAGAACCATTAAAACATACAATTAAAATTTTAGAAGGTAGCGGAAATTGATATGCCCAAAATTAGTATTATTGTTCCTGTATACAATGTAGAAAAATATTTAGAAAAATGTGTACGCTCTATTTTAGCTCAAACGTTTACTGACTTTGAATTAATTCTGGTGGACGATGGCTCTCCAGACAGTTCTGGAGCAATGTGTGATCAGTTTGCTGAACAAGATCAACGGGTAAAAGTTATCCATAAAGAAAATGGTGGGCTAAGCGATGCTCGTAATGCTGGAATTGAAATAGCAACAGGTGAGTATTTAGGTTTCGTAGATAGTGATGATTACATTGCAGATGATATGTATGAACTATTATATACAAATATCGTAAAAGAAGATGCCGATTTATCAATCTGTGGTATTTATGATGTCTATGAGGGGAAAGAGCCAATTGTAAAAAGTTTAATACAGGGAACTTTTTCCAGAGAAGAAGCATTATTGTTAATTTTACAAGGAAATATTATCTCCGTACATGCTGTAAATAAGTTATATAAACGAAAACTCTTTGCGGATCTAAGATATCCTAAAGGAAAGTATCATGAAGATTCATTTATTATAGTAGATTTGTTGTCTGAATGTCAGAAAGTTTCTATTGATTCAACACAAAAATATTACTATTATCATCGAATGGGCAGCATTAATACAGAAACATTTTCAGATAAACAATTTGAGTTTATAGAAGCTTGGGAGAAGAATGAACTTAAATTGAAAGGTAAGGGAGCAGTTATAGAAGAAGCTGCCCATCAAAGAGTTTGTTTTGCGAATTTTTTAGTATTAGATAAAATTTTGATTAGTAATGCTTCGAAGGAAAAAGAAACGAAACAAATTGTTCGCTATCTTCGGAAAAACTTTATTTTTATTATGAAAAATAAAGTTTTTACAAAAAGTCGTAAACTATCAATGATTTTACTTATGTTTGGTCTTCCTTTTTATAAAATACCAATTAAATTGAAAAGAAAATATATAGAAAAAACAATAGATTAACAAGTTGTAATCTAAAAGTTGTTTTAAATAATTGGAGGATATGATGATTATTAATTTATCACAGCAGATGCAAAAAATAGAAAAAAGGATAGCTATACCATATATTGTTTTTTTTGAGTTAGTTCTAATTTGTCGAATGGTTAGCATTTATTCGACTTTACCTACAAAAATAGATTCATTATTTACCTTGATAATTATGCTATTGTCAGGTGTTTACTTCATATGTCACTTCTTGCCAATTTTTATAGAAAAAAAACAAAGAAGAATAGAATATTGGCTAATTGCTTTTATAGGAATTTTATTTTTAACAACATTTATTAATCATACGTATGCTTTTTCAGAGAATATTAAGTTGATCATTTGGCAATGTATCTTTTTCTTTTCCGTTTACGAAGTAGGGCGTTCGAATGATAAATCTGTTTTTAAAGCTTTTGAGTATGTACTTTTAATTGTTTGGACCGCATTAGTCATCGTTGGGTTATACTTATTTTTTGCGCGAATCAGCTTTTCAAAACCAGTAGAGTCTTTGTATTACGGAATGAGAATCGGTTTTTTTGAAAATCGATTATATGGTGTTTTTGTGGAGCCTAACTATGCATGTACCATCTCATTAGTTTGTATTTTGGTTGGCGTGCGGAATTTTATTAATACCAATAGCAAATGGTTAAAAGTGGTTTGTGCAATGGTGATTTTTCTACAATTTAGTTATGTAGCATTGTCTGGATCAAGATCAGGAGTTATTCAGTTGATTTCAATGGTAATTTTCGGGATGTTCTTTACAATTTGGTTCTTTCAAAAAAATACATCCAAAGCAGTTATAAAAAAAGTTGTGCAAGCAGTATTAGTTTCTTTTTTCTGTGGTGCTATTGTTTTCGGGGGTTTACAGTTAATAGAAAAAGGGTATATTGCTACTGCAAATTCAGTGAATATTGAAGTACCAAAAGTTTTAGATAATAAAGAAAATGAAATTCTAGGAAATAAGAAAATTACTACTAAGAGACCAGATGTTGAGGGGAAAGACGATATTTCAAATAGTCGATTTGCTCTTTGGCAAAGTGCGATAGATTTAATGAAATTAAATCCTATATTTGGCACTTCTCCAAAAGGTTTTGCAGATATAGCTAAAGATAAATTGCCTCAATCTCATATTGCTAAGACAGCTCAAACACCGCATAGTTTTTTCTTCTATTTATTAGCAGCTACAGGGATTTCAGGTACAATTGTATTTCTAATTTTCTTGCTATCTAAAATGTTTAACTCTGCTAAATTGCTGTTTAGCGTTCGAATTAAAAATTATATGGATTTTGTGTTAGATAACCAAATTGTGTTAGTCATTTTAATTTCTGGATTACTGATAACTGAAGTCATTTTAACAAGACGTTTTGCAACAGTTATCTTTTGGTTATACTTAGGTAAAATTCAGTATCGCACTGACATGGAAAATGATTTGATTAGAGGAAATGAGCAATAATGCTCATTTTTTCTACTATACAATTGATTATTATATAAGTAGGAGAGTAATATCATGCAAAAACTTACGTTAAAAGAGGTTCAGGCGAAGGCTGTTGAAATATTAGTGTATATCGATAATATTTGTCGATCTAACAACTTGCATTATACATTGTTTTATGGAACATTGATTGGTGTAGAACGTCATAAAGGTTTTATTCCTTGGGATGATGATATTGATATAGTTATGCCAAGGCCAGATTATGAATTGTTAATTAAAATCCTTAAAAACGATTCTAACTATCAATTACTTTCTTTTGAAACACGGAAACATTTTCGTTATCCTTTTGCAAAGTTAGTTGATCCTAATACTGTAGCTCATTCCAAACAATATTTTGGTGGAGAAGATAAGGACTTAGGAGTTTTTGTAGATATTTTTCCAATTGATGGTATCCCTGATACTCAAAAGGAGAGAAATGAACTAAGAAAGATAACGGAACAGTATCGGTTAAACTTAATGGATACTTTAGGTTTAAGCTATGCACGAAGTTTTCATCTTAGTAAGGCATTAATAAAATTAATAACTCGTTATCCTAATCATTTTAAAGTGAAAAAAGTAGGAAACAATCAATATTGGCGTGATTTATATCAAACAGAGGCAAAAAAAACCCCATTTGGAGCAACAAAACATTGTGGTTATCTAGAATGGATTCATATAGATTGGGGTGTATTTCCTAATGAATGGTTTTTGGAATATGAGGATGTAGAGTTTGAAGGACATAAATTTATGGCCATTAAAAACCGAAAACAATTTTTAACTTTACGTTATGGAGATTATATGGAAATGCCTCCAGTAGAAGAAAGAATCACTCATCATCCCTATGATTTTTACCAAAAATAAAGATTATTTATAGGTTTTTTAGAAAGAAGGCGTACTTAAATGAAGCAGCAATATACAGCAACTGTTGTTATGGCTACCTATAATGGAGAAAAAAATATCTTAGAACAGTTGGATTCCTTAAAAAATCAGTCGAAAAAAATTGATGAAGTATTAATTTGGGATGACTGCTCTACAGATTCTACAGTTAAAATAATTGAGAACTTTATTTCTGAAAATAAATTAGGTGAAACGTGGCATTTGAAAATCAACACGGAAAATTTAGGTTGGCGCAAAAATTTCTTTAATCTATTGAATGCTGCTACTAAAGAAATTGTTTTTACGTGTGATCAAGACGATATTTGGGATGCATCTAAAATTGAAGTGATGTGTGAAGCTTTTGCAAACACTGATGTTAAAGTTTTAGTAAGTGATTATACTGAATTAGTAGAACCTGGGGGATTAGCAGAGGAATTAAAAAAAATTGATTCAGTTAAATTGCCTAATCAAAAAGCAGAACAGATTATATTTAATGAGAACAATTTATTTTTACGTCGCCCGGGATGTGTATATGCAATTAGAAAGAGCTTCATTGCCAATGTTAATCTATACGCATCTGAAATGGAAAATCCTGTACATGATATGGCGATGTGGGGAAGTTCTTTATTAAGTGATGGGCTCTATATTGTTAGGGAAGAATTAATTAGATGGCGTAAACATGGACAAAGTTCCTTTAAAAAAGAAATTGATTTAGCTAAGAGACAAAATCACTTTGAGGAAAGATTGAATACTTTACGTCGTAGATTACAGCGTACAGAGGCTGCAAAGAATTATTTAAATAATCAACCACATGTTGAAGAATTTGAATATAAAGACAAAGTTCTTTCAAATTTGATTAAAGAGTTGAATATGCGAGTTTCTTTATTAGAAAGAAAAAAAATAATCCCGATTCTATGTGCCTTTTTTAAGTATCATCACAAGTTTTATTTTAGCACAGATATCTACCATATCATGAAATATAAAATTAGAAAGTGAGCATAATGCTATGAATTCAAAAGCAAAAATGGTGGCTAAAAACCTTTATTATACTGTGGCTGCAAATTTTGCAACGTTGGGTATTTCGGTTCTCTTAAATTTATTTGTCCCTAAGTTGTTAGGCGTTACAGAATACAGTTATTGGCAACTTTATGTTTTTTATTCTTCATATGTTGGATTTCTCCACTTAGGCTGGATTGATGGTATCTATTTAAAAATTGGTGGAGAAGAATACGAAAATTTAGATAAAAGAAATCTCGGTTCTCAATTCTGGTATTTAGCGATTTTTGAATGTTGTATTTCTGCTTTTGTCATTCTTTGGGCTTACTTTTTCATGCCGAAAGAATATCAAGGGATTATTTTGATATTGACGGCCATTGTTTCAGTAATTACAATTGCAAAAACGTTTATTCTGTATGTTTTTCAGTCAACAAATCGTATTAAGGAATATGCTCAATTATCCAGAAATGATCGCTATTTATATGTCCTGTTCATTGCAATTTACTTTGCATTAGGAGGACGAGATTTTTATTGGCTAATCATTATGGATATACTTTCTAAACTGATTATTACGGTTTGGGGAATGTTTAGAGTTAAAGACATGTTGCGTGTGAACATGATGAGTTTGAAGGAAGTTACTCCTGAAATAGTTGATAATATTAACATAGGTAGTAAACTAATGCTCAGTAGTATAGCAAGTATGCTAATAATGGGAACCATTCGCTTTTTTGTTCAACAGCGTTGGACTATCGAAACCTTTGGTAAATTGTCCTTTACTTTAAGTTTATCAAATATGTTTTTAACTTTTATTAATGCTGTTGGAATTGTAATGTTTCCGTTGTTAAGACGGACAAATAAAGAGCGATTGCCGTCTTTATTTGTCACATTAAGAGGTGTTTTTGTTCCGTTGACGTATGCAATTCTGCTGTTATATGTACCCGTCAAATTTGTTTTAGGTATGTGGTTACCCGAATATAGCGAGAGTTTGAAATTTATGGGAATTCTATTTCCTATAGTTATTTATGAAGGTCGGATGTCTTTACTAATTAATACGTATTTAAAAACGTTGAGAAAAGAAAAAACAATTTTATTTGTTAACGTATTGACACTTGCCTTGTCGTTAATCCTATCGCTGTTTGTGATTTTCGTTGTTGGGAACTTGAATTTAACTGTTGGGTTGATATTAGTAAGTTTAGCATTTCGTTGTAATTTAGCGGAAATTTTTCTATGCAAAGATATGAACGTTAAAATAGGTAATAGCACTGTATTGGAAACGTTGGTTACATTATTGTTTATCTTTAGTAATCTTTGGTTTGGCGGTAGTATTTATAGTTTCATTTCTTATGGAATTGTGTATATTATCTATTTCTTATTCATTCATAAGAGTTTTGTGAATAACGCAAAGAATTTAAAATATTTAGTAAAAGGTTGAGAAAGTTATTTTCTCTCCTTTTTTATTGAAAAACAAACTGTAGTCTTTGACATCTAAAAATGGTAAAATTAATGTATTATTTTAATTGGAGTGGGAAACTTGAGTAACTTTTTAATCACAGGCGGCGCCGGCTTTATCGGCTCAACCTTAGCAAATTATTATAGTAAAGACAATCAAGTTGTGGTCATTGATGATTTATCAATGGGCCAAACTGAAAATTTAAACACATCTGAAAATATCACGTTCATTGAAGGTAGCGTGATTGATCAACAATTAATGGAAAAAGTACTGCAAGAGTATCAGTTCGATTACATTTTTCACTTAGCCGCGATTGCTAGTGTAGCAGATTCAGTAGCACGTCCAGTGGAAACACACCAAGTGAATTTTGAGAGTGTGTTACAATTACTGGAATTAATTCGGAAATACCAGAAAGATTTAAAACGTTTGGTGTTTGCTTCTTCTGCAGCGGTTTATGGTGATGAGCCAACTTTACCAAAACAGGAAGAATCAGTAATTCGTCCATTAACGCCTTATGCAGTGGATAAATTTGCTTCTGAAAAATATGTGTTAAACTATTGTCATTTATATGATGTTCCAACAAGCGCTGTTCGCTTCTTTAACGTTTATGGGCCAAACCAAAATCCTAATTCGCCTTATTCTGGCGTTATTTCGATTGTGATGGACTCTTACAAACGCTTATTAGCCAATCAAGAAGTGACATTCAATATCTTTGGCGATGGAAAACAATCCCGTGATTTTGTCTTTGTTGAGGACGTGGTTCAAGCGTTGAATCTTGTCGCTCATTCTGACCAATCACTTGGGGAAGTGTATAATGTCGGGACTGGGAAAGCAACCGATTTAAATGAGTTAATTTCTTCTTTAAATGATATTATGAAAGTCACTTTACCAGTTGAATACAAAGAAGCGCGAGCTGGGGACATCAAAGATTCCTTAGCGGATATATCTAAATTACGTGCCATTGGTTATGAACCGAAATATAGTATTCAATCCGGTTTGGATAAATATGTTAAGTATGAACTAAAAGATTAAGAGAATAAAAAGACGGATTTGAGACTAAATTGTTTATAAGACTTAGAGAGTGGGACATCATCAGTCGCTTTGATTGATGTCTTGCTCTTTCTTTTCTTTTTCCCATATTTGAACCCACCTCACTCCAATGGTACAATAAACAAGATTGGAGTGAGAGCATGACAGATATTATTGCACATCGAGGAAGTAAAGGCACCCATCCTGAAAATACGTGTATTGCTTTCAGAGAGGCTGTTCGTGTTGGTGCTGAAGGAATTGAATTAGACGTTCACCTATCTAAAGATGGTTATTTAATCGTTATGCACGATGAAACGGTTGATCGTACGACAGATGGTCATGGTGAAATCCAACAGTTAACATTAAACGAATTAAAACAACTAGATGCTGGAAGCTGGTTTCAGAAAAATCCTTCTGTTCAATGTGTTCCAACATTGGAAGATGTTTTAAATTGTCTTGTAGAAGAACAATTCAATGGTTTTTTGAATATTGAACTTAAAACGGACATTATCCATTATGAAGGAATTGAGAAAAAAGTCGTCCAACAAATGAAGCAAAAAAACTGGCCGTTTCGTTATTTATATTCTAGTTTTTATTTTCCGAGTTTAGTTAAATTAAAAAAAGCTGACCCTAAGACAGAAATTGCCTTTATTTATGAATCTGCAGAGGATTTAAGTCAAGCGGGACCGGCATTCGCGCTTGTCGATAGTTTACATCCAAAAATGTCTTGGGTGTTGGCTCATGAAAAAGAACTTATCGCAATTGGCAAACCGCTGCGGCCGTGGACTGTTAATCGGATGGAAGAAATGGAAAATTGTTTTCAGCTAAAATTGGCGGGTGTTCATACAGATTTTCCTGAGGAAGCAAAATTTGCTCGTCAAAATTGGCAAGAAGAAGGAGAAACATAATTGGAGAAAGTATTAGTTATTGTAGGACCCACCGCGGTGGGGAAAACAGCATTAAGTATTGCTTTAGCAAAAAAATTTAATGGTGAAATTATTAGCGGTGACTCCATGCAAGTTTATCGCTCGTTAGACATTGGCACCGCTAAAGTCACAGAAACAGAAAAAGAAGGAATTCCTCACTATTTAATTGATTGCCGTGAAGTCAGCGAAACATATTCTGCCGCTGATTTTCAGAAAGAGGGTCGTCAAAAAATCAAAGAAATTACTGAAAAAGGGAAACTACCAATTATCGTTGGAGGAACAGGTTTGTATATTCAATCACTCCTTTATGATTTTCAACTAGGAAGTCGTGAGATAGATGACTCGCCTGAAATTAGAGAAACGTACAATTTATTTGCGGAAGAAAAAGGGAATCAAGCCTTATGGCAGTTATTACAACAAA
This sequence comes from Enterococcus sp. MSG3299, assembly GCF_050555765.1. NCBI lineage: Bacteria > Bacillati > Bacillota > Bacilli > Lactobacillales > Enterococcaceae > Enterococcus > Enterococcus sp. MSG3299. The sequence goes on along the minus strand of NZ_CP187869.1, from coordinate 1,758,463 downwards.
AAGATCCTCTAGCGGCTAACAGCATTCATTTTAATAATCGCAAAAAAGTGATTCGTGCGTTAGAGGTCTTTGACAAAACCGGTTATAGTATTTTGACCCCAAAGGAAAAACCAGCTCGTCTCTATGATTATTATTTGTTAGGTTTGGAAACAGATCGCGCTTTATTATATGAACGTATTAATCAGCGGGTGGATCAAATGATGACAGAAGGGCTGTTGGAAGAAGCAAAACAGATGTTTCAGCAACCACATGCACAAGCAGCTCAAGGTATTGGCTATAAAGAATTTTTCCCGTATTTTTCCGGTGAACAATCATTAGAGATGGCGGTTGAAACAGTCAAACAGCAATCGCGGCGATATGCCAAACGTCAATTGACTTGGTTTAGAAATCGAATGGCTGCGCATTGGTGGGATTTGGTTCAGCAGCCAACAGATTTGCCCAAGTTGGAAAATGAAGTAGCGGAATGGCTACAACAGAAGGAGAGTGAGTAGGCGATGACCACTCATGAAAAAGTGATTCTAGTAGGAGTTGAGACGGAAAAAAATTATCAGACATTTTCTGCATCAATGGAAGAACTGGCGAATTTAACGGAAACCGCTAATGGAGAAGTGGTGTTTGTTTTAACGCAAAAACGACCACAAGTCGATCGACAAACCGTAATCGGTAAGGGGAAATTGGAAGAATTAATTCAATTAATAGATGCCTATGAAGCGGATCTTGTGATTTTTAATCATGAGCTCACACCGCGCCAAAATCAACTGTTATCTGAAGCGTTAGCTGTGCGAGTAATTGATCGTGTACAATTAATTTTGGATATCTTTGCTTTGCGTGCGCGCTCCAAAGAAGGAAAGTTACAAGTTGAATTAGCACAATTGGATTATTTATTGCCTCGCTTGGCTGGGCAAGGAAAACAGTTGTCACGACTTGGAGGAGGTATTGGGACACGCGGGCCTGGTGAAACGAAATTAGAGTCGGACCGCCGCCACATTCGGAATAAAATCTTAGGCATCCGTCGTGAGTTAAAAGAAGTCACTGCTCATCGTGAACGAAGCCGCCAGAAAAGACAAAATTCAGAACTATTTCAAATTGGCTTGATTGGTTATACCAATGCTGGCAAATCAACTATTCTCAACATGTTGACAACAGCAGGAACTTATTCAGAGGATCAATTGTTTGCAACGTTAGATCCTTTAACTAAAAAATGGCAATTGCCTCAAGGCATGGAAGTTACGCTGACCGATACGGTCGGCTTCATTCAAGATTTACCAACACAACTGATTGAAGCCTTTCAGTCGACATTGGAAGAAAGTCGGACGATGGATTTACTGCTCCATGTGGTGGATGCAAGTGCGCCAGATCGTTTACAACATGAACGCACAGTTCAAACATTGATTAAAGAATTAGCATTGGAAAATATTCCATGCTTGACGGTTTATAATAAAAGAGATCAAGTGGACAGCAAAGAATTTGTCCCAACCTTATTTCCCAATGTATTGATCTCAACTAAAATTTCTGAAGATAAAGAACGACTGGTTCAAGCTATCCGTGCCCAAATGATGGAATTACTCGAGCCTTATCAATTAGAAATTAGCCCAACTGACGGACAAATATTAAGTGAACTTCGCCGGATGACACTAATGATTTCAGAAGAATATGCTGAAAATGAAAATCGGTATATCGTGAAAGGCTTTGCGAAAAAAGAGTCTAAATGGTTGGCTGAATCCGAAAAAGAATAAAAAATGGTAAGTTGATTAGAAATGATTTGTAAAAACAAATCATTTCTATTTTTTTGGTTAGCAGGAGAAAATCAGCCATGAAAAGATGGAAAAGTCCATATTTATCAGGTTTTTTGTTTTATGTTAGAAAATCTAACATAAGTTCTTGACAATTTGTCATTCTATTGTTATTCTAAGAAATAACTAAGAGAGGAGGATGGAGATGAGAGAAAAAGAGTTACGCCGTTCCATGTCAGTTTTTCCAATTGGTACAGTTATGAAACTAACGGATTTGACCGCTCGACAAATTCGCTACTATGAAGAACAGGGATTGATTCATCCAGAACGTAGTGAGGGCAACCGACGCATGTATTCTTTAAATGATATTGATGTTTTGTTAGAAATTAAAGATTATTTATCTGATGGATTGAACATGGCAGGGATTAAGCGTGTGTATGAAATGAAATTAGAGGAACAAAAAAACACCGCCGAGGCAACTCGTCCGTTAACCGATGCAGATGTTCGTCAGATTTTATACGACGAAATCCTTTCGCAAGGAGGACTTACTCAGCAAAATCCGTTCCAATCGAATGTACCAAGGCTTTAACGTTTCAGCAGCCAATAAAAATGAAGGATGGGGATCAGACCGATGACAAGAAAAGCCAAAACGGCAGAAGAGATTAAACATATTGCAGAAGAAGAAAACGTACGTTTTTTACGACTAATGTTTACCGACATTATGGGAACAATTAAAAATGTTGAAGTTCCTGTGAGTCAGCTAGATAAAGTATTAGATAATAAAATGATGTTTGATGGGTCATCCATCGAAGGATTCGTTCGTATCGAAGAAAGTGACATGTATTTATACCCTGATCTATCTACATGGATGATTTTTCCGTGGGAAAGCGACCATGGAAAAGTTGCGCGCTTAATTTGTGATATTTACAATCCTGATGGTACCCCTTTTGCCGGAGATCCCCGCGGTAATTTAAAACGCGCCTTAGCAGATATGAAAGAATTAGGCTTTACTTCTTTTAACTTAGGACCAGAACCAGAATTTTTCCTATTTAAATTAGATGAGAATGGTGAAATTACCACTGACTTGAATGATAAAGGTGGCTATTTTGATTTTGCGCCAACCGATTTAGGTGAAAATTGTCGCCGTGATATTGTTTTAGAGTTAGAAAGTTTAGGCTTTGAAGTGGAAGCTTCGCATCATGAAGTAGCACCTGGTCAACATGAAATTGACTTTAAATATGCTGATGTAGTTGATGCTTGTGACAATATTCAAACATTCAAATTAGTTGTGAAAACTATTGCGCGCAAACATGGCTTGCATGCAACATTTATGCCAAAACCTTTGTTTGGAATTAATGGTTCTGGCATGCACTGCAATATGTCATTATTTAATGAAGAAGGTAATGTTTTTTATGACGAGTCAGGAGAGATGGGCTTAAGTCAAACTGCGTATCATTTCTTAGGTGGTTTATTAAAACATGCCCGTGCCTATACTGCGGTATGTAACCCAACAGTGAACTCTTATAAACGCTTGGTACCAGGTTATGAAGCACCTGTTTATGTAGCTTGGAGCGGCAGAAATCGTTCACCACTCATTCGAGTTCCTGAATCTCGTGGTTTATCGACTCGTTTAGAGTTACGTTCTGTCGATCCTTCAGCGAATCCGTATTTAACAATGGCAGTCTTATTACAAGCAGGTTTGGATGGTATTCGTAATGAACTTACGCCACCGCCAGCAGTTGATCGTAACATTTATGTGATGAATGAGGAAGAACGTCAACATGCACAAATTGAAGATTTGCCATCAACCTTACACAATGCCATCAAAGAATTACGTAAAGATCAAGTAATGATTGATGCATTAGGTCGTCACATTTTTGCCAATTTTGTAGAAGCAAAACGAATGGAATGGGCAGCCTTCCGTCAAACCGTTTCTGAATGGGAAAGAGAACAATATTTGGAGTTGTACTAAAAGTCGTTACTTTTAATAATCTTAATGTTTAGAAAGAGGAAGATAAGCCGAAACGCTTATCTTCCTCTTTCGTTCTTTAGTTTGTGAATGAATAGATAATTTCTGTTTCACAAAATAAAGTAATTTTAATTCAGTGAAATAGTTTGTTTATAGGGGATAAAGTGGTTTTTCTCTCAATTTCTCTTTTATTTTTAAGCAAAAAAATTGACAAAATCTTTCATAATTTGTGAAATTCCGCTATAATAAACAAGAATATGCGTGCAACTATTCTATTTTTTAGATATAAAGGATGAGAAAAACATGCGGAAAATGAAAACAATGGATGGGAATGCAGCAGCAGCTTATATTTCCTACGCCTTTACAGAATTAGCAGCCATTTATCCAATAACACCAAGTTCAACAATGGCTGAGCTTGTTGATCAGTGGTCGGCCGAAGGTAAGAAAAATGTCTTTGGTCAACCTGTGAAAGTAGTCGAAATGCAATCGGAAGCTGGTGCTGCCGGCGTGGTCCATGGCTCTTTAAAAACAGGCGCGCTTACCACGACCTATACGGCTTCACAAGGGTTACTTTTAATGATTCCTAATATGTACAAAATAGCTGGAGAACTATTACCATCTGTTTTTCATGTGGCGAGCCGAGCTTTAACCACGAATGCTTTAAATATTTTTGGTGATCAAGGAGACGTAATGGCCGCACGCCAAACAGGCTTTGCTATGTTGTCAGAAAGCAGTGTGCAAGAAGTGATGGATTTGGCACCAGTGGCTCACTTGGCTTCGATTGAAGCGAGTGTTCCATTTATGAACTTTTTTGATGGCTTTAGAACAAGTCATGAAATTCAAAAAGTGGCAGTTCTTGACTATGAAGAATTAGCACCCTTAGTAAACCAAGAGAAATTAGCCGAATTTCGTCGTCGGAGCATGAACCCGAATCACCCTTCCGTTAGTGGAATGAACCAAAATCCAGATATTCACTTTCAACAACGAGAAACAATTAATCCTTATTATGAAAAATTACCTGGTATTGTTCAAAAATATATGACAGAAATTAACCGGTTACGGGGAACCAATTATGATTTGGTGACGTATTATGGCGCAGAAGATGCAGAAGAAGTGATTGTCACAATGGGTTCAGTTGCACAAACAATTGAACAGACTGTTGATTATTTACAACAACAAGGAAGAAAAGTTGGCTTCCTTAATGTCCATCTTTATCGACCATTTCCAGTTGAAACATTTCTCGAAAAAATACCACAATCAGTTAAAGCAATTGCTGTCTTGGATCGGACGAAAGAGCCCGGTGCTGGTGGTGAACCGTTATTATTGGATATCCAAAGTGCGATGTATGAAACGGATATTCGCCCAACGATTATTGGTGGGCGCTATGGTTTAGGTTCTAAAGATGTGCTGCCAAATCAGATTGTTGCGGTTTTTGATGAATTAATGAAAGAACGTTCTGCCATGAAGAAGCGTTTTACAATTGGGATTGATGATGATTTAACTTATACTTCATTAGAAGTTGGCAAACCACTTGATTTGACGAATCCGAAAACCTATCAAGCTAAATTTTGGGGCTTTGGTTCTGATGGGACAGTAGGGGCGAACAAGTCAGCAATTAAGATTATCGGTGATCATACAGACAAGTATGCACAAGGCTTTTTCTATTATGATTCAAAAAAATCAGGCGGGTTGACCGTTTCTCATTTACGTTTTGGCGAGACGCCTATTCGTTCAACGTACCTCATTGAACATTCTGATTTTGTGGCTTGTCATACAGCCGCTTATTTGCATACCTATGATTTAGTACAAGGGTTAAAAAAAGGCGGGACTTTCCTCTTAAATACCATTTGGAATGATGAACAACTAGCGCGTTTTTTACCAAATCAATTAAAACGGTATCTAGCTGAAAATGAGATTCAGTTTTATACAATCAATGCAGTGAAATTAGCTAGTGAAGTCGGACTAGGCGGGCGAATTAATACCGCGATGGAAACAGCTTTCTTCAAATTAGCGGAAATTATGCCTTTTGAGCAAGTGTTGCCAATTTTAAAAGAAGAAGCACTGAAAAGTTATGGTCATAAGTCCATGAAAGTTGTCGAAAAAAATATTCAAGCAATCGATAAGACCGTTGAATTGTTGCATCAGGTACCTGTTCCAGCAGAGTGGAGAACGCTTGAAGTTCAACCGCGAAAACGTTCAGAAAATGTTAGTGATTTTGTTCATGAAATTGTTGAACCGATTAATCGTCAAGAAGGCAATGCGTTATCTGTTGCGACACTAGCGAAAAATGGGATGACAGATGGGCGGATGCCTTTGGGAACTGCGGCAGTTGAAAAACGTGGGGTTGCATTAGAAGTACCTGAGTGGATTAGCGATCGATGTACTATGTGTAATGAGTGTGCCTTTGTATGTCCCCATGCGGCGATACGACCATTCTTAGCCGATGAAGAAGAAATGACTGAAGCTCCAGAAGGATTCATTGTGCGTGATCTACGTGGTGCCGACGGCTTGAAGTATCGTATCCAAGTCTCAGTCAAAGATTGTACTGGCTGTGGACTTTGTGTTGAAGCCTGTCCAGCTAAAGGCAAAGCTTTAGTAATGAAACCTTATGAAGAAGAAAAAGAGCAGGCTATGAACTGGGCGTTTGCTATGACGTTACGTCAAAAGGAAAACCCAGCAAAACCGAATACTGTTTTAGGTTCGCAATTTAATAAACCTTTATTAGAGTTTTCTGGTGCTTGTTCTGGTTGCGGCGAAACGCCTTATGTTAAATTATTGACGCAAATGTTTGGTGACCGAATGCTGATTGCTAATGCCACAGGTTGCTCATCGATTTGGGGTGCTGCAGCGGGTGTGACACCATACACTACTAATGAACAAGGACGAGGTCCAGCTTGGTCAAATTCTCTTTTAGAGGATAATGCCGAGTTTGGTTATGGCATGTTGTTAGCAACGCAAGCGCGTCGCGAACGTTTAGCTAGTAAAATGACCAAAGCTTTTTCTGTAGCTAGTGATTCTTTACGTTTATTGATGGAAGATTGGATAGCACATCTGTCCGAAAGTGAAGGTACGCAACAACGTGCAGCTAAATTACGTGCAGCTTTGCTTGAAGAAAAAACGAATCAACCTTTATTGGAAGCAATTTATGACGATCAAGATCTTTTTGTTAAACCAAGTCAGTGGATGATTGGTGGGGACGGCTGGGCTTACGATATTGGCTACGGCGGTATTGACCACGTGTTAGCTAGTGGCGCGGATGTAAATATGTTAGTTTTAGATAATGAAGTCTATTCCAATACAGGTGGCCAAACTTCCAAAGCAACTCCTGCATCAGCGATTGCGAAATTTGCTGCCAGTGGGAAGTATGCCTCTAAAAAAGATTTAGGGATGATGGCAATGACTTATGAAAATGTCTATGTCGCTCAAATTGCCTCAGGTGCAAACCAAATGCAGACGATTAAAGCTTTTGAAGAAGCAGAAAAGTTCCCTGGACCATCGATTATTATTGCTTATACGCCATGTATTACACATGGTTTAGCGGGTGGGATGAGTCAAACGTTGAAAGAAGCGAAAGACGCAGTTTATTCAGGTTACTGGTCTTTATATCGCTATAATCCATTATTGCGAGAAAAAGGCAAAGAACCAATGACACTGGATTTCAAAAAACCAGATTTTTCATTAATGAAAGAGTTTATGCGCCAACAAGTTCGCTTTGCGTCCTTAGAATCTAGTCAACCAGATACAGCGGAGTTGTTATTTAATAAAACAATTAACGATGCTAAGAGACGGTTCTATAATTATGCTCGTTTAGCTGGTCAAGAAGAAAAAATTCGAGCAAAACTTGAAAAACAAAGTGAACCAGAAATAAATACGCCAGAGAACGAGAAGCCACGAGTGAAAAAAGAACGCGTAGTTGATCCGGAAGCGGAAGCAAGAAGGGCTGCCCGCCGCGCAGAACGAGCAGCCAAGAGAAAACAACGTGAGCAAGATTAAATAGAAGTCAAAAAAACGTGTCTGAGCTTTTTGCTTAGACACGTTTTTTAGTTAGAAATGCGATTTTTTGATGAAAAATTTCAGGTTATTTGAAAAAGTTCCTAAATTTTTTTGATGTTTCCGCTTGCGTTCTGTGATGAAAGAAAATAATGTGGTATACTTGTTAGGAAATCTTGAGAGAGAAGTGAGGGGTATGATGTCGTTTCAATTGAATCAATTATTAGATTTGAATTATTGGCAGCAAGTCATCTCAACGGATTTCTTATCTAAGGATTTTGTTATCAATATCATAGATATCCTAGTCGTATGGTACCTCGTTTACAAATTAATCATGCTTGTTCGTGGAACAAAAGCAGTCCAACTATTAAAAGGTGTCGCTGTTTTTATCATTATCCGCATTCTAAGTGAGATAATTGGTCTACATACATTATCTTGGTTAATGAATCAAGTCATCATGTATGGTGTAATCGCCGCGGTTGTTATTTTTCAACCAGAAGTGCGAAGAGGGCTGGAACATCTAGGGAGAAGTTCGTTTTTCCGCCCGAATAAAGGTGCGCAACAAGAAGATGAGCGTATTATTCAGGCCTTTGACAAAGCCATTCAGTACATGTCAAAACGGAAAATTGGTGCTTTGATAACCATTGAACGCAATACTGGTTTAGATGAATACATTGAGACAGGTATTGATTTGGATGCCGATATTACTGGTGAATTACTGATTAATATTTTCATTCCAAATACACCACTACATGATGGTGCAGTGATTATCAAAAATGAAAAAATTGCTGTTGCTAGTGCGTATTTACCGCTATCAGAAAGCAATTTAATTCCAAAAGAATTTGGAACGCGCCATAGAGCCGCAGTCGGTATCAGTGAAGTCAGTGACGCCATTACGATTGTTGTTTCTGAAGAAACTGGTGACGTTAGTTTGACGTTGAACAACGAATTAATTCCTGGCCTAACGCAAGAAGAGTATTTAACAATTTTGCGTAAGGAGTTAATTTCGGAATCATCGGAAGATAAAAAAAGTGCTTTACAGCATTTTATCGATGATGTAACAAAGGGGGGGAAACGCAAATGAGAAAAGCCTCCCAAAAAAGCTGGTTTAATGGTTTGCTTTCATTGCTGTTTGCATTGTTGTTATTTTTTAATGCCAATGCAACAGGCAATAATCCCTCCAATTCAGGTTCAAGCCAAACGTATAGTGAAACACTGAATAATATTCCTGTCCAAGTCCAATACGATAAAGACAAATATTATGTCTCTGGATTTGAAGAGAGTGTAAATGTTCATTTACGTAGTGCGAACCGCATTCAATTAAACATGGAATCAAATGCTGACACACGAAATTTCCAAGTGGTCGCAGACTTAACCAAATTGCCATTAGGGACTTCGGAAGTACCTTTGACAGTTCGAGGACTAAGTTCAGCTGTTACAGCTGAAATTGAACCGAAAACAGTGACTGTAACGATTGAAAAGAGAGTAACAAAAAAATTCGATGTAGAAGCACAACTTTCTGATAACATTGAAAAAGAAGGGTACAAAGTAAAAAATATTTCTGTAGATCCAAAAACTGTAGAAGTAACAACTGGAGAAGAAACAGCGAAAGCAATTGATAAAGTGATTGCGCCAGTCTCAAGTGCCAAACAAACAATTGATACGATTAAACAAACGGTAAATGTTCAAGCGCTAGATGCCAAAGGTCAAGTCCTAAGTATCGAAAATCCAGCACCACAAGTCAAAGTAACAGTAGGCTTAACTGCGCCAACAAAAGATGTACCACTGAATGTTAGTATGACAGGTACGCCACCTGCTGGGATCGCTCATTACAATTATAGTTTATCAACGTACCAAGTTAGGGTCAGTGGCCCGCAATCAATTTTAGATACGCTAGAATCAATTGAGGTACCGGTAGATATTTCTGATATTCGCAAAGAAACAAAACAATCAGTGACTATTCCCGTTAATGGAGAATACGTAGTTACACCAGATGAGGTTGACGTTTCTTTGAGCCCCGTGTACAATCAGCAACAGTCATCAAATACAAATGAAACTTCAGAGGAACCTGCAAGTTCAACAACGGTTGGCTCAGGTAGCCAAGCAGTACAACCAAGTACATCCAGTCAAGTAGAATCAAATACTTCTGAAACAACAAGTGAGGGATCAACAGTAGAAAGTACAACTGCTGGTTCAACTGAAAATACAGAGAATCAAGTGACTAAGGAGAATCAAAATGGGTAAATATTTTGGAACAGATGGTGTAAGAGGAATTGCAAATAAGGAGTTAACACCTGAATTAGCTTTTAAATTAGGGCGTTACGGTGGTTATGTGTTGAGTCAACATGAAGATAGTTCAAGAAAACCTCGTGTTCTCGTGGGCCGCGATACACGTATTTCAGGTGAGATGTTGGAACAAGCATTGATTGCTGGGTTATTATCAGTCGGGATTGAAGTTTTCCAATTAGGGGTGATTTCAACACCTGGTGTAGCATATCTTACTCGTTTACAAAAAGCATCCGCTGGCGTAATGATTTCAGCTTCACATAATCCAGCGGAAGACAATGGGATTAAGTTTTTTGGGGCAGATGGCTTCAAATTAGTAGACGATCAAGAAGCAGAAATTGAAGCATTGTTAGACGCAGAAGAAGACACCTTACCAAGACCTTCTGCAGAAGGCTTAGGCTCATTAGATGAATTTCCAGAAGGCTTACTAAAATATTCGCAATTTTTAGTTCAAAGTATTCCTGGCGATTTAGCAGATATGGCTGTTTGTTTAGATGCGGCCAACGGAGCAACTGCAACAGCAGTCAATCGTGTCTTCGCGGATTTAGAGACAGATTTCTATACAATGGGAACAAGTCCTAATGGATTGAATATCAATGATGGTGTGGGTTCCACTCATCCTGAAGCTTTGGCAGAAATGGTTGTTGAAAAAGGCGCAGATGCTGGTTTGGCTTTCGATGGCGACGGTGATAGAATTATTGCAGTCGATGAATTAGGACGAATTATCGATGGTGATAAAATCATGTATATTTGTGCTAAATATTTAGCTGAGAAAAAACGTTTGAAAAAAGATACAATCGTTACAACGGTGATGAGTAATCTAGGTTTCCATAAAGCTGTAGAAGAAATTGGCTTAAAAGATGTGGTAACGCAAGTGGGTGACCGCTATGTTGTAGAAGAAATGCGTAAAAATGATTACAATTTTGGTGGCGAACAATCTGGTCACATAATCTTTTTAGATTACAACACAACAGGTGATGGCATGCTTTCAGGGATTCAATTGTTGAATGTTATGAAGCAAACGGGCAAAAAATTATCTGAATTAGCGGATGAAGTGACGATTTATCCACAAAAATTAGTCAATATTCGTGTCACAGATAAAAATGGTGCAATGGAAGTTCCGGCAATCAAAGCAGTTGTCGAACAAGCAGAAGCAGAAATGAATGGCGAAGGTCGTATTTTAGTTCGTCCTTCTGGAACAGAACCATTGTTACGTGTGATGGCCGAAGCGCCAACACAAGAAAAAGTTGATTATTACGTTGATAAAATTGCCGAAGTAGTACGTGCAGAAATCGGCGTTGAATAAGAACCAATTAGAAACCAGACACTTAATGCTAGCTTGCGTTAAGTGTCTGGTTTCTTTGTTGGAAATCAAAAAAAGAAAATAGCTAATAAGCTCCGTCTATCATTGACATAGAGCGGTTAAAAGGGTACTATTTTAGAAGTAAGATGCACCGCGTATCTTCTTTTTTTATTTGATAAAATCAAGAAGGGAGCGGCTGTAAATCAATGGAGTTATAGAATGGAGGAGCGAAATGAAAGAAAAAATGTCCGTCAAGACAATTGTAGCAATTGGAATTGGCTCTGCAGTTTTTGTTATTTTAGGTCGATTCGTTGTAATTCCAACTGGGATTCCTAATACGAACTTAGAAACGTCGTATCCATTTCTTGCTTTAATGTCAGTTGTTTTTGGACCAGTAGCTGGAGGGCTAATTGGTTTGATCGGTCACACGTTAAAAGATTTTACCACGTATGGTAGCGCTTGGTGGAGCTGGATTATTTGTTCAGGAATTATTGGTATTATTTTTGGCTTCGCTGGTCGTAAAATGGATCTTCAACATGGTGAATTTACAACAAATGACATGGTGCGTTTCAATATTTTCCAAGCCTTTGGCAATATCGTCGTTTGGGGCTTAATCGCGCCTAGCTTGGATATTTTGATTTATAGTGAACCCGCAAGTAAAGTGTTTACACAAGGTGTATTCGCGACTGTTTCAAATATTGTCGCTGTGGGGATTATTGGAACATTGTTGATGAAAGCTTATGCATCAACAAGAACAAAGAAAGGCAGTTTATCAAAAGATTAAGAAACTGTCGAAATAATTTAAATGGTTAAGGGTCTGCCCTAGTAATTACTTTGCTAATGCTCAGACCCTTTCTTTTATGGAGAAACTGAGGTGAGGCCGAATGAAAAAACCAATCATTACTTTTAATAATTTTTCCTTTCAATATCATAGCCAATCTGAACCGACATTAAAGGGGATTCAATTAACCATCTATGAAGGAGAAAAGGTTTTAATCGTTGGGCCTAGTGGTAGTGGTAAATCAACATTGGCGCAATGTATCAACGGGTTAATTCCCAATATTTATGAAGGTGAGATTCAAGGAACAGCTACGGTTGCTGGTAAAAATATCCAAGAAACAAGTCTATTTGATTTGTCTTTTGATGTAGGAACTGTTTTGCAAGATACCGATGGGCAGTTTATCGGTTTAACGGTTGCTGAGGATATTGCTTTTGCTTTAGAAAACGATGCAGTTGAACAAGCAGAAATGAAAAAAGCGGTCCATAAATGGTCCGAGATTGTTGAGCTGAATCAGTTATTGCAACACCGTCCACAAGATTTGTCAGGTGGTCAAAAACAACGTGTATCTATGGCGGGCGTTCTAATTAACCAATCAAAAATTTTACTTTTTGATGAACCTTTGGCTAATCTTGACCCACGAGCGGGACAAGAAACAATGACTTTGATTGACACCGTTCAACAAGAAACAAAAGCGACTGTTTTAATAATAGAACATCGCTTAGAGGACGTTCTTTGCGAATCAGTTGATCGAATTATTGTCATGAATGAGGGCGCAATTATTTCTGATACAACGCCAGATGAATTGTTACGTCAAGATACGTTGACCCAACAAGGGATTCGTGAACCTCTGTACGTTACAGCCATGAAATATGCTGGGATTGATTTAACACAAGTTAGTCATTTAGACAAATTAGCCGAAGTATCAGGCGAAACGGTTTTGCCTAAAATGACACAGTGGTCTGTCCAACCTAGTTCAGTTAGTGCAGTCAAAGGAGCTGAACTATTACGTTTGGAACAAGTGTCCTATCAATATGATCGTCACGGTGAAAAAGTGTTAGATGACTTCTCAGTAACTATTCATCATGGAGAAATGATCAGCATTGTAGGAAAAAATGGTGCCGGGAAGTCTACACTTTCTAAAATAATTTGCGGGTTCATCACGCCTCAATCGGGCAAGATTTTATGGGAGGGACAGGATTTTTCCAATTATTCAATCAAAGAACGTGCAGATAAAATTGGTTATGTGATGCAAAATCCCAATCAAATGATTTCTAAAAAAATGATTTTTGAAGAAGTAGCTTTGGGATTAGTTTTACGAGATGTGCCACAAGCAGAAATTGAGGAACGTGTGACGAATATTTTACATATTTGTGGGCTGTATCCCTTCCGGAACTGGCCGATTTCTGCGTTGAGTTTTGGGCAGAAAAAACGGGTAACTATTGCATCAATCTTAGTTTTAGAACCTGAATTATTAATTTTAGATGAACCAACAGCTGGGCAAGATTTTAAACATTATACAGAAATGATGACATTTTTAGAAGAATTGAACCGCTTAGGTGTGACTATTTTAATGATCACTCACGATATGCACTTAATGTTGGAATATACAACACGTGCGTTAGTAGTTTGTGATGGACGTTTACTAGCAGATGCGACTCCAGTTGCTGTTTTAACAGATGAAAAATTAATTCAAGCAGCTTCTTTAAAAGAAACAAGCTTGTTTACCTTTGCTAAAGCGTTAGGCTTGGAAAATCCCTTGCTATTTACGGAAAAATTTGTTGCTTACGATCGTGAGGTGCGTTTTGGATGAGTGAACGACAAATGTTAGGCTATCATCCTGATTCAACCTGGATTCATCGCTTAAATGGCACAAGCAAATTAGTCTTTTTAATCGTTGTCTCTGTGGCTTGCATGACCACGTATGATACTCGTTATCTGTTAGGAATGTCTGTGGTTTCGCTTGTTTTGTTAAAATTATCAAATATTAAATGGCATCAAATATCTTTTGTTATTAAATTTATTGCTATTTTTTCTTTGTTAAATATCTTAACGGTTTACCTTTTTGCACCTGAATATGGGGTTGATTTATATCAATCACGTACCGTTATTTGGGAAGGAATCGGACGGTTTACTTTGACACAAGAAGAATTATTTTATGAATTTAATTTAGTTTTAAAATATTTCTGTACGATTCCGTTGGCATTAATCTTTTTATTAACAACAAATCCTAGTGAATTTGCCTCCAGCTTGAATCGAATTGGTGTGAGTTATCGGATTAGTTATGCAGTAGCGCTGGCTATTCGTTATATTCCCGATATCCAAGAAGATTTTTTTAATATTTCTTTAGCACAACAAGCGCGGGGCTATGAGATGTCTAAAAAGGGACGGTTAGGCCAACGAATCAAAGGCGTAGCACAAATCGTTTTACCCTTAATTCTATCTAGTTTAGATCGAATTGAAACTGTGAGTACCGCTATGGAATTAAGGCGTTTTGGTCAAAAGAAAAATCGAACGTGGTATGCGCAACAACCTTTTCATCTGCGTGATTTTTCGGTAATGATACTTGCCTTATGCTTATTAGGAATCAGTTTCTGGTTGTTCCATGTGAATGGTGGCCGGTTTTATAATCCATTCCAATAAATAACAAATTGATAAGGTTCTATAAATAGAACGGATATTTTTTTATTATTAAGAATCTAGTACTTTCTCTTACTATGAGTGTACTAGATTCTTTTTTTACAACTTTAAAGAACTAGACCAATTTTCGTTTTTTTAGATTTTTGTTGACAAGTACCTACTTTTAATTGTATGATTGTTTATGTTTCTACGGAATATATTTACAAAGGAGGTATATAGACCAATATAGGATAGCGCCAGACCTGAACGTTCAGGTGACGAGGAGAGAGCTTATCGAAGATTCGGCGGGTGGCTCTAGGGACTGCACTCTACAGATAACAAAGAAAAACTAATTGTGAAGTTAGAACAAAGCGGTTATCACGCAGGTAGAAACATATAATGGGATTTGCTAGTTAAACAGGACCTAGTAAATACAGAATTTCAATTGGAAAGTAGGAATTAGCATTATGTGTGGAATTGTCGGAATGATTGGAAAAGAAAATGTCACGGAAAGTTTGATTCAAGGATTAACAAAATTGGAATATAGAGGTTATGATTCTGCTGGGATTTGTGTGAATGATCAAAGCCAACAGCCCCATGTAGTTAAGGCAGTTGGGGGCATTGCCGATTTAGCAGCAAAATTAACGCCAGAAATCGATGGAACAGTTGGTATTGGTCATACTCGTTGGGCCACTCATGGCGAACCAACTGTCGCCAATGCACATCCCCATGTTTCAAGCGATCAACGCTTTGCATTAGTGCATAATGGTGTCATTGAAAACTTTGAAGAATTAAAAGAACAATTTTTAAGTGGTGCTCACTTAATTGGTGATACAGATACTGAAATCGTCGTTCAATTAATTGCTCATTTTGCTGAAAATGGTTTTTCAACAAAAGATGCTTTTAAAGCGGCTTTAGCCGAAATTAAAGGTTCATACGCTTTTGCATTAATGGATAAAATGGACCCCAATACTATCTACGTAGCGAAAAATAAAAGCCCGTTACTTATCGGTCTAGGTGAAGGCTTTAATGTTATTTGTAGTGACGCGATGGCGATGATTAAAGAAACCAATCAATTTGTTGAGATTGTTGATGGTGAAATTGTAACTGTTACAGCGGACAAAGTAGTAATCGAAACGCCAGAAGGACAAGTAATCAACCGAGAACCTTTTGAAGCGCAATTAGATTTAAATGACATTGAAAAAGGAACATATCCGTTTTATATGCTCAAAGAAATTGATGAACAACCTGCAGTGATGCGTAAAATTGTTCAAGCGTATACTCAAGGTGAAAAAGTGACTTTAGATGAGGCGTTACTTGAAAAAATTAATCAATGTGACCGAATTTACATTATTGCTTGTGGGACAAGTTATAATGCAGGTTGGGTCGGAAAATCTTTAATTGAAACGATTGCCAGTATTCCTGTGGAAGTTCATTTATCAAGCGAATTTGGCTACAACATGCCTATTTTATCTGAAAAACCGTTCTTCATTTTCTTAAGTCAAAGTGGTGAAACGGCAGATAGTCGCCAAGTACTGGTACAGGTTAATGAATTAGGGCATCCATCACTTACATTAACAAATGTTGCTGGCTCAACATTATCACGTGAAGCGGACGATACCTTGTTATTACACGCAGGACCAGAAATTGCTGTCGCTTCCACCAAAGCTTATACTGCTCAAATCGCTATCTTAGCTATTTTAGCAAAAGCAATTGGCGAAGAACGCCAAACATTAGCAGCCGTCTCATTTGATGTGGCTCACGAATTGAGCGTGGTAGCAGCTGTCATGGAAACCTTGATTGATGAAAAACAACAAATGAAAGCCTTGGTGGAAGATTATCTGACGTATACTCGAAATGCCTTCTATATAGGGCGAGGAGTCGACTATTATGTGTCGATGGAAGCGGCCTTGAAGTTGAAAGAAATTTCCTACATTCAAGCAGAAGGCTTTGCGGCAGGTGAATTGAAGCATGGAACGATTGCCTTAATTGAAGAAGGAACACCTGTGATTGGGATTGTGACAGATGCCAAAGTCGCAGCCCATACAAGAGGCAATTTAAAGGAAGTCGAAAGTCGTGGAGCAAGAAATATTGTGATTGCCTTGGAATCCTTGGCAAAACCACAGGACCAACTGATTATTCCAGATGTTCATCCGTTACTTTCTGCCTTAGTTAGCATTGTTCCAGGCCAATTATTAGCGTACTATGCAACCTTACAAAGAGGCTACGATGTTGATAAACCAAGGAACTTAGCCAAAAGTGTAACTGTTGAGTAAATCAAGAACCTGAGAGAAAGATGTTCAACGGGTTTTCATGAGTTTTAATATCTGAGACAAAAATCACTTTAGATTTTTGTCTCAGATATTTTTTATAAAAGAAAGATATTTAGTCAAAAATGAAAGATTCCAAAGAAATTCTTTTTTTCCGTTGAAAACTGTTTGCATTTTAGCAAAATTAGATATAATTAATAAGAACCGAAAAATAAGAATTAGCCAGTGAGGTAACTTTGTTTGAAAGAAAGCAAAAAGTAGGTTAAGCTGAAAAGTGCTAATTTATTTAACAAAAAAAGATTGTGAGTTGTTTGATATGGATCAGTTTAGTACATTAACTGAACAAGAATTTACTACCTTTGCAATGACACATCCTGCAGGTAACTTTTTAGAAACACCCGAAATGAAACATTTATTGGAACGACGTGGCTGGCATTGTGAATACGTTGGCGTCAAACGAGAAGGCCAACTAATTGCTGCGTGTATCCTAAGCAAGAAAAAAGTCAAAATTGGTTATGCTTTCGACATTGACGGCGGAATTTTGATGGATTATACAGATAAAAAATGTGTAGAAGCCTTTTTCACAGGCTTAAAAAAATATGTGAAAAAAAATGATGGCCTTTATTTAACCTTTACTCCAAATAAACAAATTTGTTTACGTGATTTTAATGGCGGTGAAGTTGAAAAGGTCAATCAAGAAACATTTGACTATTTCACATCAATTGGTTTTGAACACCAAGGATTTGATGTGCACAATTTTGATGGCGCGCCACGTTGGCTGTTTGTCAAAGATATGGCTGGATTAACAGAAGAAGAGCTTTGGAAATCTTATGGAAAAGATGCTAAATATGACATCAAGAAAACATGGGAATATGGAGTAACAACCCGAGAACTTCGTTACGAAGAGCTACCTCTCTTTAAGAAATTAACGGAAGAAACAAGTGCACGGCGTAATTTTGAAGATAAGGATTTAGCTTATTACCAAGCTGTTTATGAAGAGTTTGGCGAACGAGCGAAATTTATGGTGGCGGAACTAAACTTTGCTACTTATTTAGAAAATCTTCATGAGAAATTACGCAAATTACAAGAGACGCTCAACGAAGTCAATGAAGCGTTAATTGCCAATCCTAAAAGCCGTAAAAAAAATAACCAGAAACGTGAATTTGAAGATGAAGTTCGTACCGTGCGTAAACGGATTGACGAGGCTAAAGAAATGAAAACATCAGATGAACCTGAAATTTTAGCGGGCGCCTTATTCATTGTTCATCCACAAGAAGTTGTTTACTTGTTTAGTGGTACGTATGAAAAATATAAACAATACTATGCACCGTATTTAATTCAACATAAAATGTTAACTTACACAGTAGAAAATAACATTGCCAAATATAATTTTTATGGCGTTGACGGTGTCTTTGATGGAAGTGATGGGGTTCTTAAATTCAAACAATCCTTTGGCGGTCATGTCGAAGAATTAATGGGCAATTTCCAATGGAAAGCCAAACCGATGAAATATGCCTTATACCACGCATTAAAAACAATTAAAGAAAAAGTCTAAAATTAAAACCTAATCCTTAAAAAGGAATGGACAAAGTGAGGCGTTTAAATGGAAAATCAAGTCGAGGTTATGACGTATGCACAGTTAAAAGAAATTATGCAGGCGTTAGAAGCAAACGAAGCGATTACAGAAGATACAAAAGTCTTTATTGATACAGGCTGGGATAGCGTGCAAGAAGTAGCCCCAGATGCGGTCAGTATTGAAAAAGTTGCTAAATTTACAGTAGCAGATGTTTTAACAAACGAAAGTTTTGCTGGGTATAGTTTAGAAGAAAAGGCGGAGAAGATGAACGCTGAGGGCGACCTAGAAACGGCAATTATTATTCGTAATCTTTACTAAAAAAGTCCGTTTGAATAGTTAAAATCGAGGTCGGGACAGAACCGTTTAGCTCCGAGCAACGCGTAGTGTTGGTTCTGTTCCCGCCGGTTATCAGGTTTTGAGCCTGGAGCAAAAATCCAAAGTGATTTTTGTCCCAGGCTCATCTGCTTTAAATAAGAAATAAAGGAGGTTAGATATGAGTACCATTCATGAATTTCCAAAAAACTATGAACGTTTTATTGCACAAGGAGAAGAAGCACTTGTAGAACATAATCAGATCGCCGCTTTAGAAAATTTTCAACAAGCCTATCAGCTACAACAAACGCCGCCAGTAAACCAAAAAATTGTCCAATTATTGTTGGAAATGGGTGAAGCTGACGAAGCACTAGCATTGGCAGAAGCGTTCCAAGAAACTTATTTTGAGAACCTTGAAACAGCGGCAATTTATATGCAAATTTATAGTCAAAGTCGTCGCTTTATTGAAGGGTATATTTTATTGAAGCAATTACTTCAAACTAAAAAAATAACGCTAGCACAACAAAAAACGTTAGAACAGCAATTAATGCAAGTGGAAGAGGCGTATCAACAATTAGAAACGCAGCAAATTCAAGCAATTAAAAGGAACTTGTTAGTAAGCGATCAATTGCCCGTTTATCAACAATTAGCGAACATTAAAACCAGTTTATATTTGCCTAAACCAGTATTTGTGGAAGTCGCAAAAGATTTAGTTATGAACCAAGCACTTAGTTATTTTGCTCGGGAATGGTTCATTGAAGAATTAGCACTGTTGCAATTTTCAGAACCACTGACTTTTCTTTGGTATGACAATCAGCCTCAGACAGTCTTACTAGAAGGAAAAACTGGACCGTTAAATACGCCGATCTATTCCGAAATTTGTACTGAACTTAGGAATCGTTTAGAAAATGATGATCCAATTATGCTGCAGCATTTGGAAGAAGAAATTCGGTTGCATCTTGCCTATTTGTATCCATTAGCAGAGACGGTTATTTCAGATCCAACTATCTGGGTCTTGGGTTATTTGGCAACCTATTATCCTGAATATATTGAAAAAGAATTGACTGAAGAAAAAGGCCATCAAATCGCTGCTGTTCAAAATGTTCAACAGGCGATACGAACGGCTTTTACACAAATAATGCTTTAAAAAATGGCACGTCCTAAAAGCGAGGACGTGCCATTTTTTCGGTTTCAGAAATTTGCTGAATCTGCTCTAATTGCTTTTCTTGACTGATTATTGCGGATAATAGAAAAAAGCAAGACAGAAATAAGTAAAAAGAATTCCTTGAATCAAGCAAATCACAACGAACAATGGCGTTGCTCCTGGAAAAGAATCAGAAATCCGTGTAATTAAAAATTCAACTAACCACAAAATCATTGAAAATAAAAATAATTTTTTCTGACGAGTTCTCATAGTCCGCAACAACCTTTCTGGTGATTTTCACTTCTCTATCATAACATAGAAAACGAGCTGTTTTTTCTCAAAAATTTTGTTACTTCATAAGAAAAATGGGAAATAAGCAAGTTTCAGGAAGTAATAAATGTACCCGAAAAGAATACTTAATCCATCTTAATCAAACCATACAGTCACGTTTATTGCAAAAGAAGTGTTTTTGGATGGAACAAATTATTTCATAAACACAAATATTTCTTTGTTGTTTGTATAAATGTCATAAAAGTGATTACTTACTACTTTTTGATTTTTAGACATATCCGTATCGGTCAGTGGTGCCATCTCTACTCCTAAATTCGATGAAGTATTGAACCAAACGTAATTAGGGAAGTATAGACCGTCATTTGGTGGCACAATTTTTGAAAGAATTGGGTAGTTTCGACTTGTATTAGCATAAACAGTTGAATTTTTGAAAAACGTATTTAAATAAACTTTTTTTCGTTCGTTTGTTACAACATTTTTTAAATCATCTGTTAAAACAGCTGCTTGGCGATTGAATGCTTCTTTTTGATAGTTTAATGTGGAAGAATACACCAAAACAAACGATAAAATATAATAAGATAACAAGCTGGCCACAAGTAACGAAGTTAGATAAATTGCTTTCACTTGTCGATTGTTAAATAAACTTAACATGCTGATTGTAACAAAAACAGCAAATCCGTAAATATAGCGAGGCGCATCACCAGCGATATTTCTTGAATAGACAATAAAAATACCAAAACTTAAGAGAGAAGCAAGTCCTAAATACAAGATACAATAAAGGAAACTTAAGCCTAAGTTGATTTTGCTATTTGCTAGATGACTAATAAAAAATAAAACAAGCAGTAGGAGCAGTAATAAGAGCCATAAACGATTACTCTGGTTCAATAGCTCTGAAAAATAATGGTAACTATTTTGATAAGCCACACTTGGAATATCGTGCAAACTTGGTAAGGCCTGACTGCCCCCAATGTTGTTTGTTGCGGAAGGTACAAATTTTAACTCGATAAGGTAGCTGACTATAGAAAGTAGATAAGCGATAGCAGCAAGTGCGACTTTTTTACAAAGAGCAATGAAATTTTCTCCAGCAAGTAACTGCTTGAAAGTAAGGAATAAGACGATAACTATATAAATTCCTGACGAGGCTTGGTAAGTATTAAACATAACAAACAGTGAAAAGACAGAAACCAAGAAAAACGTAAAAGAATTACGCTGCCACCAATAAAAAGGAAGAAACGAACAAAAAATACTCAATGCCATATAGGGACTATCAAACCTGAAACTAAGACATTGGAGGAACCAAGGATTGAGGCCAATTAAAGTAGCTACTAAAGAGGAACCCCAGCTAATTTTTTGGTCATTGATGATATAAATTGCCAGTATGCTTGTGAGAGATAAGATAAGACCTGTTAGAATCGGTGTGGTCAAGCCCAGATCTGTCAAATGACGACTTCCTTGAACAAACCATGAGAGAAATTCACTGCCCCAACGTGCGTAAGTCGTACCAAAATCTGTCATTCCAGCGACTTGGCGAGCATTATCATCTAAGTAAGGGAAATTGATAATGCCGATGGATAAAACTGCCACTTGATAAATTAAAATGATCAATAGAAGATAGGCTTTATTTTCAATACACCAATTCTTTAAATCAAATTTTTTTGATTCTGTAGGTAATTGTTTCATCATTGTACTCCACTCCAATAATTATTTAACAATTAAAATATACCATAACGAGTGGAATGAAGAAATTGCTTTTGTTATTTTCTCATCTTGACAGAACACTAAGGGTAGGCAAAACAAAAAATCCCAACTCTTTATTAAAGAGTTGGGATTTTACCAAAAAGCCACCTGCCGGGCTTGAACCGGCGACCCCCACCTTACCATGGTGGTGCTCTACCAACTGAGCTAAGGCGGCGTTTTTAAAGGCTACACTGCGACGAGTAATCGTCAAAATTCCTTTTGAAAAATCGTACAAATCTCGTGCACAAGAAATAGAATAACGTATAGACGAAAGTTTGTCAATTGCTCTTTCGTAAAAAAAAGAAAAATGATTTTTTTCTGAGAAAAACTGTTGACAATCTCTTTTTTCTCTAGTAAAGTGTAAATCAACATCACAGATAACTATTCATTCGTTGAAGAGAAGAGTAAATTTTGATGACCTTCAAAAGAGAGTCCTGATTGGTGAAAAGGGACAAGGTTCAGAAAAGTTGAAGATGGCCTCTGAGAATAAATTGCTGATAAGTAAGCAATTTCGGCTAAGCACCCGTTACCATGTGCACCAAGTTAATAAAGACTTGGATAAGAGATGAGATATAAAGAATCAGTTATATTTCGAAAAAAGGTGGTACCGCGAATCATTCGCCCTTTACTAGCAAAACGCTAGTGAAGGGCTTTTTGCTGTGAATCACTACGACTGGCGCGAAGCGACAGAGCAGATGATGTCTGCGATTACTCGACGCAGGATGGTCTTTGTGAGTGATGAACAGTACAAGGTGACCGAAGGGCAAGTTGTGTCATTTGCACGAAAGTGTTCCTACGATTCTCGTCACAGTCAAATCCTGTTGAGCACTACGACTGATGCAAAGAGAGAGTAGCTATTATCTGCGATTACTCGATGCTTGAAGGGGTAGTAACTCTAGTCTGTTTGATTTTGAAAATAAACGAAAATCAGTTTAAAATGAATAGAAATAAAAAAGCAGTGATATAGTAAGTACAAGACTTGATTTGTCTAACAGAGAGCCTAGGTAGCTGAGAATAGGTGACAAAGACGTTTTGGAAAATGGCTATTGAGCAAGCGCTCCGAGTGTTAAACACAAGGCGGCGACGGGGGCTCCCGTTATCGAGCTAGGGTATCGAACATGTTGTTCCGTACTTGAAAAAGGGAATTTGTGTGAGCAAATTCTGAACATGAGGTGGTAACACGCAAAAAAGCGTCCTCAACGATACAACTTGAGTTGTGTCGTTGAGGATGCTTTTTTCTTTTTTATGAAAAAATGCAGGTTGGTAAGAATGAAGGGGGATAAAGAATGATTGAACTAAAAAATATCAGTGTGACATTTCAACAAAAAAAACAAGAAATTCAGGCTGTCCAAGATGTTTCTTTGACAATTGATAAAGGGGATATCTACGGAATTGTTGGTTATTCCGGTGCTGGAAAAAGTACGCTAGTACGGGTAATTAATTTATTGCAACGACCAACAGCGGGCACCGTTATTATTAACAAAGAAAATATTTTAACTTTTTCTAAAAAGGAATTACGACAACAACGAAAAAAGATTGGAATGATTTTTCAACATTTTAATTTGATGAAAGAGCGGACCATATTTAGTAATATCGATTTTTCATTAAAATATTCTGGGCTAAGTAAAAGTGAACGGCGTCAAAAAATCAGCCATTTATTAGAGCTAGTTGGACTAAGTGAAAAACGGGACGCTTACCCCAGTCAACTATCAGGAGGGCAAAAACAGCGGGTTGCGATTGCCCGCGCTTTAGCAAATGATCCTGAAATTTTACTTTGTGATGAAGCGACGAGTGCGTTAGATCCAAAAACAACGGGACAGATTTTAGCCTTGTTAAAAAAGTTAAATCAAGAACTGAACTTGACGATTGTCTTAATCACCCATGAAATGCAAGTGGTTAAAGAAATTTGTAATAAAGTCGCGGTGATGGAAAATGGCTGCGTTGTCGAATCAAACGATATTGTTTCGATTTTTAGTCAACCCCAACAACCTTTAACCAAAGATTTTATTCGGACAGCAACTCATATTGACCAAGCATTAACCACGATTCTTGAACATCCTAAATTAGCTGATTTAGATAAAAATCAAGAATTAATTGAATTTTCTTATGTGGGAGATCAAACGAACGAGCCATTAATTGCACAATTGTATAGCCAATATCAGGTATATACAAATATCCTTTATGGCAATGTCGAAATTGTTCAAAACGTTCCTATTGGCCATTTAATTGTGGTGCTTTCTGGTGATGAGGCCCAGCGTCAACAAGCCCTTACTTATTTAGCGAAACAAGGCGTGCGAACCAATGTTTTGAAAACCTATCAGCAAACGAAGCAAAAGCAGAATTTACAGGTGATTTAAAAAAGGAGTGAACTGAGAATGTATCAATTATTTGAGAAATATTTTCCGAATGTCGTTCAATTAAAACAAGAGTTTCTTCAAAGTACATGGGAAACATTATACATGGTTTTTTGGACAGCCTTAATTGCTGGTGTGTTAGGAGTCTTGTTGGGTGTCGTGCTTGTTAGTACTGGCCCCAGTGGTGTTTTGAAAAATCCACCCCTGTACAGTGTCTTAGAAAAAATTATTAATGTTTGCCGCTCTATTCCTTTCATTATTATGCTCGCACTGATTCAACCATTAACACGAATTTTGGCAGGAACGACAATTGGTACAACCGCAGCGTTAGTCCCATTAGTTATTGGCGTAATCCCGTTCTTCGCGCGCCAAATTGAAAATGCGTTATTAGAAGTGGATCCTGGCGTTATTGAAGCGGCAGAAGCCATGGGGACGAGTCCCTTAGGGATTATTTTTCGGGTTTATCTAATTGAAGGGTTACCAAGTATTATTCGTGTTTCAGCGGTGACAATTATTAATTTGATTGGATTAACAGCCATGGCAGGAGCGATTGGAGCCGGTGGTCTGGGCAACTTAGCGATTACTCGAGGATACAATCGGTTTCAAACCGATGTGACATTTATGGCCACGTTAATTATTTTAATTATGGTATTTATCAGTCAAGCCATTAGTAATCAATTAATCAAAAAAACATCACATTAGAAAAAAGGAGAAATGACAAATGAAAAAATTTAGTAAATTAATTGGACTTATTGGGGTATTAGCTTTTACGATTGCAGGTTGTGCATCGGGGTCTGCGAAGGATACTAAGACAGAAACCGTTAAACTAGGGGTTGTAGGAACAAAAAATGATGAATGGGAATCGGTCAAAGACCGTTTGAAAAAGAAAAATATTGATCTACAATTGGTAGAATTTACAGACTATACGCAACCAAACGCAGCATTAGCAGAAAAAGAAATTGATTTAAATGCCTTTCAGCATCAAATCTTTTTAGACAATTACAATAAAGAACATGGGACGAAATTAGTATCAATTGGCAATACAGTCAATGCACCATTGGGAATTTACGCTAATAAATTGAAAGATATCACGAAAATTAAAGACGGCGGAGAAATTGCTATTCCTAATGACCCAACGAATGGTGGGCGGGCGTTAATTTTATTACAAACTGCAGGACTGATAAAAGTTGATCCTGCGAAACAGCAACTACCGACTGTCAGTGATATTACTGAAAATAAACGCCAATTGAAAATAACTGAATTAGATGCTACGCAAACAGCGCGCGCTTTACAAGATGTCGATGCTTCAGTGATTAATAGCGGCATGGCTGTCGATGCTGGGTATACACCAGATAAAGATGCTATTTTCTTAGAACCTGTAAACGAAAAAGCGAAACCTTATGTGAACATTGTCGTGGCCCGAGAAGAAGATCAAGAGAATAAACTTTATCAAAAAGTTGTAGAAGAATATCAACAAGAAGAAACGAAAAAGGTCATTGCAGAAACATCAAAAGGCGCCAATGTTCCAGCCTGGGAAACATTTGGTAAAAAATAAAGGAGGCATTTATAATGAGTACAACAACGATTCAAACAATCCAAGAAGCTATTGCTACAGAAAAGGAATGGATAATCCATTTAAGACGTCATTTTCATCAATATCCTGAAGCAAGTTTAAAAGAATATGAAACGATTAAGCGAATTAAAGAAGAACTACTAGCCTTAGCTATTCCTTTTGTAGAAGTAGGGGAAACGGGTGTTTTAGCAACCATTGAAGGAGGTCTTGGCGCTGGCAAAACGATTTTATTACGTGCAGATATTGATGCGTTGGAATTACCAGATGCAACTGGTGCTGCCTATGCTTCTAAAAATCCAGGACTCAATCATGCTTGTGGACACGATGGTCATGCGGCAGCATTGCTAGGTGCAGCTAAAGTGCTCAAAAAACATCAGGATACCTTTTCAGGAACGATTAAACTGGCCTTCCAGCCAGCTGAAGAAATTGGTGCAGGCGCTCGACAATTTGTGGAAGGAAATTATTTAGAAGCAATCGACCAAGTGTTTGGGATTCATTTAGATTCTAGTGTGCCGGTCGGGAAATTAGTCGCTACCAAAGGTGCCACCAACGCCTCTTGTGATATTTTTAAAATTGAAGTCAGTGGTCAAAGTAGTCACGTCGCCCAACCACAGAATGGCCGAGATGCTGTTTTAGCAGCGGCCAGTATTGTTGTGGAATTACAAAAAATTGTAGCGCGCGAGATTGATCCTTTAGATTCTGTCGTAGTAGGAATTGGCGTTTTACAAGCAGGAACACGCTATAATATTGTAGCAAACCAGGCAACCATTGAAGGTACTGTTCGAACATTTAGTCAGGAAACGCGCCAATTTGTTTTACAACGAGTCGAAGAAATTGCCCATGAAATTGCCCAGTCTCATCGCACAGAAATTGCTGATTTTTCTGTTTATGTGGCAGCGAATCCATTAATTAATGAAGAACAAGCAACCAACCGTGCACAGCAGGTAGCCAGTGAAATTGTTGGTTTTGAAAATGTTGTGACCGATCATCCTAAAAGTTTAGGGGCGGATGATTTTGCTGATTACTTAGCGGTAATTCCTGGTATCTATGGACGGGTCGGTTCACGAAACCCTGAAAATCCTGCTACCCATTTTGGACACCATCATGAACAATTTGATATTGATGAACGTGCCTTACTTTTAGCAGCAGAGTACCACGTACGCTATGCATTAAACTATTTATCAGAATAATAGGGATAGGGAGCCGACAAAATGATTGTTTGTGGGCTCCTTTCGTTATAAACCAACGTGGCTTGCTTTCTTGTCATTCTATGGTAGAATACAAGCATAAGAAAGGTGATTCACATGTTTTTTGTTTTAACTGATAAATTAACAAGAAAAGTAGCTCCCGATAGTTTAAGAACAGATGAAGCACTGTTGTGGAGCCGAGCAATTAATTTCTTCATCGCTTGATAGGACATTTTTTGACTAGAAAAGCTAGTCTTATTTGAGTGTACGTACAAGCGGTTGTCGGGATTTCTGTCAGGATGGACGACGTGCAGACGTGGTTCTTTTTTTGTTGTCCCAAAATAATCAGTTAACAAGAAAGAAGTGACGAAAATGAGTATTTTAACTATTGAACATTTAACGCATCGGTTTGGCGAAAAGGTCTTGTATGAAGAGGCTTCATTGCAAGTGAATAAAGGGGATCATTTAGGCTTAACTGGCCAAAATGGTGTCGGCAAATCCACCTTAATTAAAATTTTAACGGGGGAAGTATTGCCAGACGAAGGAACGATTCAGTGGCAAAAAAATTGCAAGATTGGGTACTTGGATCAGCACGTTTCTGTAGAACAATCACTAACGATGGTTGATTTTTTGAAACAAGCCTTTCAAGAACTTTTTGATAAAGAAGCGAAACTGACAAAACTTTATGAAGAATACAGTCAAACGGCTTCGGAAAAACTTTTAGAACAAGCAGGCAAGTTACAAACAGATTTAGATGAAAGTAATTTTTACCAAATCGACACGATTATTCAGGATTTAGCCAATGGGTTAGGACTACAAGCAATTGGTTTGGATAAAAAGTTAGGGGAGCTAAGCGGTGGTCAACGTTCAAAAGTGATTTTAGCAAAATTATTGTTAGAGGCCCCTGATGTGTTACTTTTAGATGAACCCACCAACTATTTAGATGATACACATATTCAATGGCTTGTTCGCTATCTGAATAATTTTGAAGGAAGCTTTCTATTAGTCTCCCATGATTATCAATTTTTAAATGAAGTGACGAATTGCATCGCAGACATTGAGTTTGGCAAGTTAACCAAATATACTGGAAATGTAGAAAAATCTTTTGCACAAAAAGAGCAGAATAAACAAACCTATTTGAAACAGTATCAGGCCCAACAAGAAAAAATTGAAAAAATGGAAGCCTATATTCGTAAATACAAAGCTGGAAATCGAGCAACGATGGCTAAAAGTCGACAAAAACAATTGGACCGGTTGGAACGATTGACTCCGCCAGGTTCCTTGACTAAGCCAGCGATTGAATTTCCTTATCAAGGGTTAGTTGCAACGCAAGCACTAACGACCCAGAAGTTAGTTGTCGGCTATCGGGAACCTTTGTTAGAACCGTTAGATTTAATGGTTCATGTCGGTGAAAAAGTCGCATTGAAAGGCTTTAATGGGATTGGCAAATCAACATTAATTAAAACGTTGACGAAAGTGATTTCTTCATTAGATGGAGAATTTCATTATCCGCTGAATACCAAAATTGCTTATTTTACCCAAGACTTGGCGTGGCCTAATGAGCAGTTAACGCCGCTAGACTATTTATCAGATCGTTTTCCAGATACAACGATTAAAGAGCGAAGAAGTCATTTGGCTAGAGCAGGTTTACCAGATAAGTTAGCAATGCAGTCACTAGCCCTGTTAAGTGGTGGTGAGCAAACAAAAGTAAAACTAGCGGAACTAATGATGCAAACTAGTAATTTGTTATTTTTAGATGAGCCAACCAATCATATTGATGAAGCGGCCAAAAAAAGTTTACAAGAAGCAATTCACGTTTACCCAGGAACGGTTTTTCTGGTTTCCCATGAAGCAGATTTTTATGAAGAAATTGTGGATCGAGTAATTGATATTGAGGAATTAGTTAAATAAAGAAGAAAGAACCAAGTTGAGGGGGAGTCAACTTGGTTCTTTCTTCTTTATTATTTATTTACTCATTAAGCCATCATGGATTTTTGTTAAATTCCAGTTCATCATGCTGTAGTACGTATCGCCTTCTGTTCCTTCTTTGGCAAGAGAGTCTGTGAAAAGTGTATCGTAAATTGGTCGTTTCACTTCTTTTGAGACCCGTTCCATACTACGTTTATCGACACTGGTTTCAACAAATAACACAGGTGCTTTTGATTTCTTAATGGTATCAATAATCGTGGTCATTTGTTCAGGTGTTCCTTGACTTTCTGTGTTAATTTCCCAAATATAAGCGGCATTTAAATCATAAGCTTTGGAGAAATATTTAAAGGCACCTTCACTTGTAACTAATAATTTTTTATCATCAGGAATATCAGCAAATTTAGCTTTGGCTTCCTCATGTAGTTTGCTAAGTTTTTCGGTATAATTTTTCGCGTTTTCTGTATAGAAATCTTTATTTTTTGGATCTTTTTCTACTAACACGTCACGAATGTTTTCTACATATTTAATGCCATTTTCAATGTCTAACCAAGCATGTGGATCTTCTGTTTGTTCTTGACCGGCACTTGTTAAATATTGTGGCGTAACATTTTTGCTTGTAGAAAAGTAATCTTTATTCTCAACTTTTTTGGCCGTTTTCATTAATTTGTTAAACCAGCCATTTCCGCCTGTTTCTAAGTTCAAGCCGTTAAAGAATAAAATGTCCGCTTCAGAAGCTTTCGCAATGTCTTCTGGTAACGGTTCATATTCGTGAGGGTCTGTCCCAATTGGCACAATACTATGCAGCTCAATTTTGTCTTGTCCAACATTTTTCACTAAATCAGATAGGATCGAGTTCGTTGTCACAATTGCTAATTTTTCTTTCTTTTCAGCGGCTTGATTCCCGCAAGCAGCTAACGTTAACCCTGCTAAAAGTGTTAAAAAAAATAAACTAAATTTTTTCATTCGTTGATTCCTCCATTTCTTTCTGACGGTTTACAAATACTAGGCCTTTCTTTGGTGAGAAAAAGAAAGCCAATAAAAAGAATAAGGCGGCGGTTAAAACAATCGTCGCACCAGAAGCTAAGTTATAAGAATAACTAAAGAATAGGCCAATCACTGAACTTAAAATCCCAAAAGTAGAGGCTAAGCCAATCATTGTCGGTAAGTGATTTGTTAATAGATAAGCTGTTGCCGCTGGTGTAATCAGCATGGCAATGACTAAAATAGTTCCGACGGTTTGCAAAGAAGAAACAGCGACTAATGTTAGTAAAAACATCAATGCATAGTGGAAAAATTGAATATTTAAACCATAAGCCTGAGCCATTGTGGAATCAAAAGAAGTGAGTTGCAACTCTTTATAAAACAATGCCACAAAAATCAAAACAATCACGCCGACGACACAAGTAATTAAAATATCGGTATCTGCGACCGCTAATACATTTCCAAACAGAATATGATATAAATCGGTGGAACTTTTTGCAAAAGAGATAAAAATAATCCCTAAAGCAAAAAAAGAACTAAAGACAACACCAATGGCAGTATCATTTTTTAGTGGACTTTTTTGGGTAATAAAGCCGATCGATAATGCAGCTAGTAAGCCAAAAATAGAAGCGCCAAAAATATAATTGAAACCAAACATATAAGAAACAGCGACCCCTGGTAAAACGGCATGGGAAATCGCATCACCCATCAAAGACATCCCACGTAAAATAATGAATGAACCAATTACCCCTGAAATGAGTCCGACAATTACAGACGTCAAAAGGGCATTTTGTAAAAATTGATAACGGAATAAACCATCAATAAATGCAGCAATCATTTTGCAACCCCCTGTATTAATAAATCACCTAACAAATCACCGTATGCTTCTTGGAGCGTTTCTGCAGTAAACGTTTGTTCAACAGGACCCGCAGCAATTAGCCGGTTTTTCAAAACGATTAATTCATCAAAATAGTGGGACACTTTGTGCAAATCATGGTGAACAATGATAATCATTTTACCTTGATTTTTTAATGATTTGAGAATATCCATAATCACTTTTTCACTAGACATATCAATGCCGACGAAAGGTTCATCTAAAAAAATCACCTCAGCACCTTGGGCCAAAACACGGGCGATAAACACACGTTGTAATTGGCCACCAGAAAGTTCGCCAATCTGGCGTTGCGCATAGTCTTCTAATTGCACCATTTTTAATGCAGCCATGGCTGCTTGCTTTTCTTTCTTTCCTGGGCGTTTTAATAGTCCCAAGTTTGGATAGGTTCCTAGCAAGACCGTTTCAAAAACGCTAATGGGGAAACTAAGATCCAAGGCGCTACGTTGTTCTACATAGGCAATGGTTGTTTTTTGTTGGTCAATCGCTTGATTATTTAACAAAACATCACGTTCCTTTGTTTTAATCAAGCCTAATAACCCTTTAATAAATGTTGACTTTCCAGCACCATTTGGTCCGATAATTCCAGTAATTTTACCGGAGGGAATAGTAACGTGGATATTATTTAAAGCGGTCCGTCCTTGATATTGAACGGTTAACGCTTGAACAGCTAAGTTAAAGCTTTTTCTCATGAAATTCCTCCTTTTTAGGTTTGCCTTAAAATCAGTATAAGGGATAGTTTAAGAAAATGCAAATAATTTTTAGGTGCACCTAAATACAAGCGCTTTTTTCACAAAGAAAACCGTTTCTTTCAATAAATTAAGGAGGATCCCATGATTTTTATGACAAAAAATGGTAGAATATGAATGAAAACGACTATTATTTTATATTGACGGAGGATATCATGACCGAAAACTATCAAGATGACACCTTACGCATCTTCAGTTTAAATGCAAATCGACCACTTGCTGAAAAAATCGCAGCATCAGTAGGAACAGAATTAGGAAAAAGCACCGTGCGCCAATTTAGTGATGGCGAAATTCAAATTAATATTGAAGAAAGTATTCGTGGCGATCATGTCTACATCATCCAAGCAACGAATGCCCCTGTAAATGATCATTTGATGGAATTGCTTATTTTAATTGATGCATTAAAACGTGCTAGCGCAAAAACAATTAATGTTATTTTGCCTTACTATGGTTATGCTCGCCAAGACCGCACAGCGAAACCAAGAGAACCCATTACTGCGAAATTAGTTGCTAATATGTTGGTAGAGGCAGGCGCAACACGTTTGTTGACATTAGACTTGCATACTGTTCAAGTCCAAGGATTTTTTGATATCCCAGTAGATAATTTATTTACAATGCCTTTGTTTGCTCATTATTATCGTCAACAAGCATTAGTAGGGGAAGAAATTGTGATTGTTTCGCCTAAAAACAGTGGCGTTCAACGCGCACGTAGTTTATCGGAGTACTTAGATGCGACCTTAGCAATTGTCGACCATGAAGAGATCGATGGGGTGCGCCAAGAAGGTTACGTTATTGGGAATGTCGCTGGGAAAAAATGTATTCTTGTTGATGACATTTTGAATACTGGTCAAACGTTAGCCACAGCGGCGGAAGTTTTAATGAAAAATGGTGCGCAAGAAGTGTATGCTTGCGCCTCGCATGGTTTGTTATCAGAAGGCGCAAAAGCAACCTTAGAAAATGCGCCAATTAAGGAAATTAGTATTACTGACTCTGTTTATACGACAGCAGACCGCCAACCAGCAACCTTGAATATTATTTCTTGCGCTGAGTTAATGGGGGAAGCGTTACTTCGTATCCATGAAAATAAACCAATGAGTCCATTATTCCGTTTAGAACCAAAAGGAGAATAAGTGATTCCTTAAACTAGAAATAGGTCTAACAACTTTAATAGTGTTGGGCCTATTTTTCTTATCTCTTTTATAAATAGAAGAGAAAGTATTCTGATTTTGTGTTTTAAGCTTTTTATGCTAGAATAACGCCAGAACATAAGGAAAGGGACGAGTCATTTGGAACCCATTTATTTAGATCATGCGGCAACAACACCGCTTCATCCAACGGTCATTCAAGCGATGACTGAAAATATGCAAACGACTTTTGGCAATCCATCAAGTATTCATCAGTTTGGACGAAAGGCACACGGTCTTCTGGAAGAAGTGCGTCAAACGATTGCCGAGAGCTTACAAGCCAAACCCCACGAAATTATTTTTAATAGTGGTGGCACAGAAGGGGATAACACAGCCATCTTGGCAGTTGCTTTTTCTCGTCAAAAGGAAGGAAAACATATTATTACTACGGCAATTGAACATCCCGCTGTGTTACGAACGATGGAATACTTAGAAACGTTAGGCTTTGAAGTGACTTACTTGCCTGTGAATGAAAATGGTCAGATTTCAATGGATCAATTCAAAAAGTCTTTACGCGAAGAAACGATCTTGGTTTCAATGATGTATGGCAATAATGAAATTGGAAATCGATTACCAATTGCTGAAGTTGGTGCAATTCTTAAAAATCATTCGGCGATTTTTCATACAGATGCCGTCCAAGCTTATGGAAGTGAAGTCATTTTACCTCATGAATTAGGGATCGACTTATTAAGTATTTCCGCTCATAAAATCAATGGTCCAAAAGGCGTAGGTTTTTTATTTAAAAGCGATGCAATCCAATTACCACCTCTTTTACATGGTGGGGAACAAGAAGAAAAACGACGTGCGGGCACGGAAAACTTAGCTGGAATTATTGGCATGGGTACTGCCGTTTCATTACTAACTTCTGCAGAAAAGCAAGCAAGAAAAACAGCCTATCAAAGTTTTCAAACGATTATTTTAAAAGCGTTAGAAGAAGCCAATATTGATTTTTCAATTAATGGTGAACCAACGAATCGTTTAGCGCATGTCTTAAATCTTCATTTAAAAGGAATTCCTAGTGATTTGCTCTTAATGCATTTGGACTTAAGAGGTATTGCGATTTCAACTGGCTCGGCTTGTACAGCGGGAACTGTGGATCCTTCGCACGTGTTGACAGCGATGTATGGAGAAAATTCCTCGGCTATTAAAGAATCAATCAGGATTAGTTTTGGCTACGGGAACACACCAGAAGAAATTGCGACTTTTTCTAAAGTACTAGTTGCAGTGATTCAACAATTGAAAAAATAATCTGATTGCGGCAGCTACAGGTTTTCGCTATAATGAAGATAACAATGAAAATAACGAGGTGGAACCCATGGCATTTACAACAACGGCTGCTGTTGAAGGCTCAACAGTTTTTTACAAAGTA
Organism: Enterococcus sp. MSG3299; assembly: GCF_050555765.1. Taxonomy (NCBI): domain Bacteria; kingdom Bacillati; phylum Bacillota; class Bacilli; order Lactobacillales; family Enterococcaceae; genus Enterococcus; species Enterococcus sp. MSG3299. The sequence goes on along the minus strand of NZ_CP187869.1, from coordinate 1,724,237 downwards.
CATCCTAGTGCAAAACGCTATACATTAAAAGATAACGGCTTTACTGAAACAAAATCAGGGAACTTTCAATTGATTCGTTCCTTAGATCCAACGCCTCAGAGAAATGAAGGCTTCAAATTGAAAATTACGATCACTGCTGATCTAAAAGAGTTGAAAATGTCCATTACAACGGCAAATGGTTTAAAACCAATGAATATTTTCAAGAATGAACAACATGAAATGAGTAAAGAAAAATACTTTTTCTTAATGGATGGCTTAATTAGCCGTGGTGTATTAGAGAAAGTAGAATAATTTAGAGAAACCTGAAGAAACAAGTGAAAGCAGCTTGTTCCTTCAGGTTTTCTGTTTATTTGAAAGCAATAGCTTGTTCGCTGTGTCTTTGTTCCAAGTATTTTCTCATTATACGCCCGGCTTGCTTTACTTATTTCAAAAAAATAGTATAATGAAAAGCACTGAAAAGTTACGACCTTCAAATCGTGGATGATTTCAGAATCTAATTGAAATGATGGTGATAAAATGGCAGATAACAGCAAAACGCGTGTCGTGGTAGGCATGAGTGGCGGTGTCGATTCATCTGTCACAGCGTTGCTTTTAAAAGAGCAAGGCTATGATGTAATTGGGATCTTTATGAAAAATTGGGACGATACAGACGAAAATGGTGTCTGTACCGCAACTGAGGATTATAAAGATGTCGCAAAAGTAGCGGATCAAATTGGGATTCCGTATTATTCGGTCAATTTTGAAAAAGAATATTGGGACCGTGTGTTTGAATATTTTTTAGCAGAATATCGGTTAGGACGGACACCAAATCCAGATGTCATGTGTAATAAAGAAATTAAATTTAAAGCATTCCTAGATTATGCTATGCAACTAGGCGCTGACTATGTTGCAACTGGCCATTATGCACAAGTAGAAACGGATGAAAATGGCGTAGTGCATATGTTACGTGGAATTGACAATAATAAAGACCAAACCTATTTTTTAAGCCAATTATCACAAGCCCAATTGGCAAAAACAATGTTTCCGTTGGGTGGCATGGAAAAGTCAGAAGTTCGTGCAATTGCTGAACGTGCTGGATTAGCCACAGCCAAGAAAAAAGACTCAACGGGCGTTTGTTTTATTGGTGAAAAGAATTTCAAAGAATTTTTGAGTAATTATTTACCAGCTAAAAAAGGCAACATGGTGACAGAAGATGGCGAAATCAAAGGACAACATGATGGTCTGATGTATTATACTATCGGTCAACGCCAAGGCTTAGGAATTGGTGGCGGCGGTAAAACACAAGAACCATGGTTTGTGATTGGGAAAGATTTAACCACCAATACATTATATGTGGGACAAGGATTTCACCATGAAAAACTATATGCAACACATTTAGAAGCTAGTGAGGTTCATTTTACTGTTGATACGCCAATGCCAAAAGAGTTTGACTGTACGGCTAAATTCCGTTATCGTCAAGCAGATATCCCAGTGCATGTTTCCTTATCTGAAGATGGCACAAAAGCAACCGTTACGTTTAAGGAACCAGCCCGCGCAGTCACTCCAGGTCAAGCTGTTGTTTTTTATGATGGAATGGAATGCTTAGGGGGCGGCTTAATTGATCGCGCCTACCAAGATGAAAAAGAACTACAATACGTCTAAAAAGTTTCACGAGTTGTGAAACAAAAAGGATGAAGTTAACCAAAAGAAAAGCGGATATGCTGGTCATAAAACCAGTAAATATCCGCTTTTCTTTTTTGTTTTATATGCCTATTTTTTTTAAAATAAGAAAAAGAGAAAAATTAAAAATTCAAATTGTGGATAACTTTTCTGTGTATAACTTAGTCATCATTTTTCTCTTTTTTTAATTCGGCGGTGCTTCGACGAACCCATAGAAGGTTAAGGAGAACCAGACAAGAAGTGGAAATAAAGACCCCACGATAACCGAAAGCGGCAGATACGCTTGAACCAATCATAGGACCAATCACATTTCCTGTCGCTTGGAAAGATTGATTGTAACTGAAAATGCGACCTGCAGCGTCACTTGGGGAATAACGAGTGATCAACGTTTGAACAGCTGGTAGTAAACAGGCATCGGAAATCCCAACTAAGAAACGAAGCATAGCAAGTTGCCAGACATTTTGAACAAAGGCCATTGGTAGGTAAACGAAAATGGCTAAAATTAAGCCAATTGTCAAGATGCGTTCACTGCCAATACGATCGCCTAACCGGCCGAAACGAGGGGCGGCTATTAACGTTGCAATCCCTGGAATAGAAGCAATGACTCCGCTAATTAAGGTGACATTTCCGTGACCACCCAACAATTGTTGAATATATAAACTGATGATGGGACTAATTGAATTATTGGAAGCTTGAATGATTAATGTCGTAATAAACATTCCAAGAATCACGTGGGGATGTTCTAGTTTTTTTAAAATTTGTTTCCCAGATGCGGCTTGATTTTTTTCAATTGGCACAAACTCTTCATGGACAAAGACGAGACTCAAAACAAAAACGAGTAATAAAATCGTACCAGTAATGAAAAAGGTTGGCCGATAACCGAAAATAGACGCAGTGACACCGCCCAAAAGAGGACCAAGCAACGTGCCGGTAACAGAACCAGTGGCTAAAGTACCAAGCACTTGACCGCTTTTTTCCTTAGGTGTGCCTGTAGCAACTAACGCAGTCGCATTACTGATATAACCAGAAAAAACACCTTGTAATAAGCGTAAGCCAATCAATTGATAAACACTTGTGACTGCGCCCATTAAACTAATGACGATAGCCATCCCTAATGAAGCGCGTAATAACATTAACTTGCGTCCTTTTCGGTCGGCTAAACGGCCCCACCAAGGTGAAACAATGGTTGTGACTAAAAAAGTGGAAGAGAACGTGATTCCGCTCCAAAAATTCAATTGTTGGTGGGTAAAAGTACCTAATGTGTTGATATAAAGAGGCATAAATGGCATCACTAAGCTAAAGCCAATACCAGCCATAAATGTGCCAAACCATAAAACGAGCAGATTTTTTTCCCAAGGTTGTTTTGGACGGAAAATTTTACTTTTAATTAATTCATACATTCTATTTCCTCACTTTCTAGTAAAGAAATTCAAATTTGGCTTTGGCGAGTCGTTGATCATTCAATGCTTGATGCAATTCATTCGCAAAAAAGCCTTCTTTTAAATTTAGTGGATTTTTTGTAGCGTATACATATAACGTATAAGTGTGCACACCAGAGCGAGGGCTTAACTCCAGATAACGTTCGGTTAACTCAGGTAACGTTTCAGTGGCAAGCGCAGGAATCATCTGTTTCCCCAAAGGAGAAGCAAGACTATTTTTTTCTTGAATGGTAGGCTTGAGTGCTGTTCGACTAAAGTCTTCAGGAATCTCATTGGTTACAGGAACATTGGCAGCTAACCAATGAATAAAAGGGAAACCGATTAGAGGAATCGTGTCATAATCAATTAATTCCCAGGATAAATAACGGGCTTCTTTAGGAATGGCCGCTAAAGAAATAGGAAAAGATAAAATAGGACGTTCGTGTAATAAAAATTCTGCACTGGTTCGTTTGCCATAACGATTGGCCAAATGAGAACGGTTGGTAATATGCATGCCAAACAGCCTTCTTTCAAAAATGATGTTTACAAATTATTATTATAAACTATAATTTATAGTTTAAAAAGAGTCAATAGATATGATAAACTAATAATTGTCCAAAATTTAAGAATTGGAGGCGTCAGAAAGATGGCAAAAAAACGGAATTTAACGAAAGCCAAAATCCTTGAAAGTGCCCGCAACCTAGCGGAAGAATTGGGCGTTCAACAATTAACCTTTCAAAATTTAGCCGTTGATTTAGGCATCAAGTATCCTTCACTCTATAATCACTTTAAAAATATTGCTGAAGTAAAAAATGCTCTAGTGGACTTGTTAATTCAAGAATTAAATGATACATTGCGAAGAGCCTTAGTGGGTAAGAGTGGCGCAGAAGCAATTCGGATATATGCTGAAACGTACCAACAATTTGCTTTTGAAAATTCTGCAGTCTATGAATTACTTATCAGTGTGCCGAAAACGCAAAACCAACAATTAATTGAAGGCATCCATGAAACCAATCAAATTATTTTACAACTTTTAGCTTTTTATCCATTTAATAATGAAGAACGACTGCATAAAAGTCGAGAATTACGTAGCTTAATCCATGGTTATATTACCTTACGTTTTTTAGGTTATTTTCAACGCGAAGAAGCCACGCCGGAAGAAAGTTATCGTCGCATGATTGAAGATTTTATTGTTTCTTTAGAAGTGGCAGGATAAAATAAATTTCAAAAATTTCTCAGTCCGAAACCAAATCCTTGCAACTTTTTCAGAAAGTGACTATGATACCTACAGTAGCAAAAAAAGGAGCGGTTCAATGTATCAAGTAATTACAATGTATGGCGACAATGAACCTTGGTGGTTTTTTGATGATTGGCAAGAGGACATTGTTCAAGAAAAAACCTTCGATAACTTGACCGATGCAGAGACATATTATGTGGAAGTTTGGCAAAAACTTTCTCAGAATTATACATACGTCAACACAAAGCCTAACTATTTAACGGCTTTCTGGAATGATGGGGAAGAACGCTGGTGTGAAGAATGCGATGAAGATTTACAACAATACTTCGGTTTAGCATTACTAGAAAATCATCATGCGGTTACTTTTGAAAATAAAGCTGAGTTTACCACAATATCCAATCATTTTGGCAAAACAAAATTCTGCAAACGGAAAGTTATTTGAAACGCATGAGTTTAAAGAAAAACCTCAGGGAATTTTCTTTAAACTCTTTTTCTATTCTCGGAATTTAGAGAAAATCGAGCTAATATTTGGTATAATACGAAAAGATAGCACTCAAAAAGGAGCGAAACTAGTGGTTGCAAAACAATTAATTATTGCTGAAAAACCTAGCGTAGCAAAAGATTTAAGCCGCGTTTTAGGAGCAAATCAAAAAAATAAGAATTATTATGAAGGACCCAACGTGATTGTTACCTGGGCTTTAGGCCATCTCTTAGGACTAAAAATGCCAGAAGATTTAAACAAAGAATGGCAAACGTGGCAAATGGAAACTTTACCGATGATTCCTAAGAATTTAGGGATTAAACCGTTACCGAAAACGGGACATCAATTAAAAGCGATTAAACAATTAGCCAATCGTAAAGATGTTTCTGAAGCCGTGATTGCCACCGATGCTGGTCGTGAAGGTGAATTAGTAGCCCGCTGGATTTTAGAATATGTCCGTTTTAACAAACCAGTCAAACGCTTATGGATTTCATCTCAAACAGACAAAGCCATTAAAGACGGGTTTAAGAAAATTCGCCCAGCGAAAGACTACGATAATTTGTATTACTCTGCCTTGGCGCGCGCAAAAGCTGACTGGTTAGTGGGTCTAAACGTCACAAGGGCCTTGACAGTGAAATATCAAGATAACTTATCCGCAGGTCGTGTTCAAACACCAACTTTAGCAATGGTGCGCCAACAAGAAAAAACGATTGAACAATTTAAGCCTCAAACTTATTTTACTATCTCGTTAACTGTTGAATCAGAAAAAGCAAAGATGACCCAAAAAAATCCATACGCTTTAAAAGAACGGCAGGAAGCAGAACAATTAGTCAAAGAACTCTCAAAACAAAAGGGCTTAGTTACCGATATTCAAGAAAAAGTTAAAACAGAAAATGCGCCGTTACCATATGATTTAACCGAAATCCAGCGTGAAGCCAACCAGCGATTCCAATTTTCTGCAAAGAAAACGTTGTCTCTTGTACAAAGTTTATACGAAACCCATAAAATTGTTTCCTATCCTCGAACTGACAGCAAATATCTAACAACGGATATGAAAGGAACGATGAAAGAACGACTTCAAGCCATTGCTGATTTTTCACCTGAAGTGAAAGGCTACCTTAAAAATGGGGCTGTTGTTAAACAACAAAAAGTTTTCCAAAATGCAAAAGTCACAGATCACCATGGGTTGATTCCAACTGAACAACGTCCTCGTTATGAAAAGCTAAGTAATGATGAACAAAAAATCTATCAAATGATTGTTCAACGATTCTTAGGTTTGTTTGCTGAGCCAAACCAAACCAAACAAACAAAAGTTACAGTCGCTTTTGGAAAAGAAATATTTGTCTTTCATCAAAATAAAGTAGTTGTTGCTGGCTGGAAAACAACAGCCGAACAGCCGCTATCAACTGTCCAATGGCAAAAAGGCATGACCGTTGCGCCAAACTTTACCATTAACAAAGAATTAACGTCGCCGCCAAAACCATTAACCGAAGGAACGTTGTTAGGAAAAATGGAGAAACACAGTTTAGGCACACCGGCAACGCGAGCTGAAATCATTGAAAAACTGATTAAATCAGAATTGATGGAACGAACCAATAGCGGTTTAAGTGTGTCTGCCAAAGGAAAGCAACTATTAGACTTGGTGAATCCATCACTTGTGACACCTGAACTAACGGAAAAATGGGAAAAGTCGCTCGAAGCAATCGCTTCGGGTCAACAAAAGAGTCAACTTTTCTTAAAGGATATTGAAGAGGATACGAAAAAATTAGTCCGTGAAATTAAACAAAGCGAGAAAAAATATCAAGATTTTTCCATTACGCAAAAAAAATGTCCAGATTGTGGCTCAAACTTACGGGAAAAAAATACGAAAGATGGGAAGATTTACGTTTGTACAAACCAAGAATGTTCTTATCGTCGGCGAAAAGATCCTAAAGTATCCAATCACCGTTGCCCACAATGCCATAAAAAAATGGTCATCATAGAAGGAAAAAATGGTCGTTCTTTCAAATGTAAATTCTGTTCGATTACTGAAAAAATTCCCGATAAAAAAGAACGAAAACAAAAAATGACTAAACATGAAGAACGTCGTTTGATGAAAAAATATTCACAACCAGACGAACCAGAAGAAAGTGCTTTAGCGCAGGCCTTAAAAGCCGCTATGAATCAAGAGTAGCGACTTGACGAATGTTGGCTCTAAATAATCAAGTCATCCATGTTGGTCTTTAGTAAACTTTCAAATAGAAAGAGAGGGACACGGATGCTCGCAAATTTAAATCAAGCAATGGATTATATTGAAGAACATTTAACGGAAGAAGTATCCTTCGATGAATTGGCAAAAAAGACAGGGATTTCTGTTTACCATTTTAAACGAACTTTTTCGTTTGTTGCGGGGATGAGTCTGGCTGAGTATATTAAAAAGAGACGTTTGGCGGAAGCAAATTTAGCATTACTTGCTGGTGAAAAAGTGACAGATGTAGCTTTTAAATATGGTTATCAAAGTATTGAAGGATTCTCAAGAGCCTTTCGCGATTGGTCAGGACAAGCCCCTTCTGAAGTAATGAAAACACAAATCCAAAAAACGTTCCCTAAATTCTCTTTCTATATTGATATTAAAGGAGGACAATCAATGGATGTTAAATTGATTGAAAAACCAGCGTTTCAAATAGTCGGAGTTAGTCAGAAGGTTCCCTTGCAGTATCAAGGGGAAAATCAAGCAATCATGGAATTAGCACAGCGCATTACACCACAACAACGAGCGGAAATGCATACATTTGATGATGTATATCCTCATCAAGTAGTAAATGCTTCTTTTGACTTTCAAGAGGGACGAACAACAGAAGGTGGAGAAATGACACACATGATTGGCTTTGCCACTTCGCAAGAAAATACCTATGAAGATTTGGAGCAACTAAGCGTACCTGCTCATACATGGGCGGTTTTTCCAAATGAAGGTCCTTTCCCACAAACTTTACAAGAAACCTGGGCAAGGATATTCTCTGAATGGTTGCCTTCATCTGGTTACCAAGTCGTTACAGCACCAGAAATTTCGTTTACGCAATATCAAGGACCAGCAGAAGCTAAGTATAGTGAAATCTGGCTCGCTGTTACAGCTACTAAATAAAGAAAACCCACCATTGAATAATGGTGGGTTTTTCCGCCAAGAAGGAGAAAGTTTGGTATAATAAACGTGAAGAAAAAATTCAGACCTTCTAAACTGAAATCTAGCTATGGATAAGTGATGCGAATACGGAATCATGGAGAAAAAAATAATTCTCCGAGGTTTTAGAGTCATGTTGTTTAGAATGGTACCAAAACATGAACCGAAAGTTACGCATACTGTTAGCAGTTTTAGAGTCATGTTGTTTAGAATGGTACCAAAACAGCTGCTGTAGACGGTCTTTTGCTTTTAATGTTTTAGAGTCATGTTGTTTAGAATGGTACCAAAACTCTAGAAGAATATAGAGCTACTAAAAACAAGTTTTAGAGTCATGTTGTTTAGAATGGTACCAAAACCGTTCAATTTCTGATAAATCAGTAATTTCTGTTTTAGAGTCATGTTGTTTAGAATGGTACCAAAACACCAGAAAGAGTTTTACGATACTATGATGAGTTTTATAGCCATGTTGTTAAAAAACAAACTATCACCACAAGCAATCCGTAATTTTCATCACAAGATTAGAATTTTTATCATCAAAGACGAGCTGCTTCAATTTTCGAAAACTAATCAAGTGATAAGTCAAAATGTTGATAGATTGAGATTAGTTCTTCCTTTTTTTAGGAAGGGCTTTTTTTATTGATAGAAGAAAGGGAAGAAATCTTGGGAGCACCTAAAAAAATTGTGAGAAATGCTTCTGTATTGTTTGGTTTCTGCCTCAGAAAGTTGTATACTTAGATTGGAATTATTCTATATTACATGCATTTTCACACTTTTTGGAAAAGTTCACTTGAATTTTCTTTTAGTTTCGTAGATAAAAGGAGTCATCGCTAATGGAAATGAACAATTCAGGTAAGCTTGTTTCTTTGTGTGGAGGCAAATCAGGGAGGAAATAATATGTTTGATATTGTAACATTGGCGAGAATCCAATTTGCGATGACAACAGTTTTCCACTTTTTCTTCGTACCGTTTTCAATAGGATTAGCACTTGTTGTAGCAATTATGGAAACAATGTACGTTGTGAAAAAAGAGGAACGTTATCGTAAAATGGCCAAGTTTTGGGGAAATATATTCCTATTAAGCTTCGCTGTTGGGGTTGTAACCGGGATTATTCAAGAATTTCAGTTTGGGATGAACTGGTCTGATTATTCTCGATTCGTCGGAGATATTTTTGGGGCACCGTTGGCGGTAGAAGCGCTCTTAGCTTTCTTCTTAGAGTCAACATTCTTAGGTTTGTGGATCTTTACTTGGGATAAAATGAATCCAAAAATTCACGTAACCTTTATCTGGTTAGTCGTATTCGGTTCAATGATGTCTGCTTTCTGGATTTTAGTTGCCAATAGTTTTATGCAACATCCAGTAGGTTATGTCATCAATAATGGCCGTGCTGAAATGGTGGACTTTGTAGCTGTCATCAGCAATCCAAAAGTTTGGTATGAATTTTCACACGTTATCATGGGCGCCTTTACATTGGGCGGCATGGCAGTAGCTGGTATGGCTGCTTTCCAATTGTTGAAAAAACGGGATATTTCATTCCACAAAGCATCTATGCGCATTGGTTTATGGGTTACTTTGTTCGGTTCAATCGGCGTTTTATTAGCTGGCGACTTGCAAATGAAAGCTCTAATTGAAGGACAACCAATGAAATTTGCGGCGATGGAGGGGGCCTATGAAGACTCTGATGATCCTGCTGCTTGGACATTGATTGCTTGGGCAGATGAACGGGAACATAAACAAGTTTTTGGTATCGATATTCCGTATATGCTAAGTATTTTATCGTATAACAAATTATCAGGTTCGGTTGATGGAATGGATACAGTCAACAAGCGCTTGGTAGAAAAATATGGGGATGATAAAAATTATTATCCACCAGTTAACACTTTATTCTGGAGCTTCCGTATCATGGCTGGTTTTGGTGCCTTAATGTTATTGGTTGCTGCATTAGGACTATTCTTTACAAGGAAGAAAAAACCATCTCTGTACGAGAAGAAATGGATGCTGTGGATTGTTGCTTTATGTACGTTCGCACCATTCCTTGCGAATACAACAGGTTGGTTAGTCACTGAATTAGGTCGTTATCCCTGGACTGTCTATGGATTATTTACGATTGAACAAAGTGTTTCACCAAATGTATCGGTTGCTTCATTAATTACGTCAAATGTCATTTATTTCTTATTATTTGCTGGTTTAGGTAGTGTCATGGTTTACTTGGTCATTTTAGAATTACGTAAAGGACCAGACTATGAAGCGAAAAAATTAGCGAAAGAAAATGAACCAGCGTTGGATCCATTTGATAAGGGGGTATTTGGCGAATGAGTACACTACAATTATTATGGTTTGTCCTTATCGGCGTCTTGTTCTCAGGTTTCTTCTTCTTAGAAGGATTTGACTTTGGTGTTGGAATGGCCGTTCAAACGTTGGCACACAATGACGACGAAAAAGATCAAGTCGTTGCAACAATTGGACCTGTTTGGGACGGAAACGAAGTTTGGCTATTAACAGCGGGCGGCGCAATGTTTGCCTCTTTCCCATATTGGTATGCTTCATTATTTAGTGGCTACTATTTAATTCTATTTACGATTTTATTTGGCTTAATTATTCGCGGAGTTTCCTTTGAATTCCGCCACAACATGCCGGAAGGTAAACGTCGTCGGATGTGGAACTGGACGCTATCAATTGGTAGTTTCCTTGTACCGTTCTTCTTTGGTATTTTGTTTATCAGCTTAGTCCAAGGGATGCCTTTAGATGCAAACGGCAATATTCATGCGCAATTTACGGATTATTTTAATCTGTTTTCAATTGTTGGTGGTGTAGCCTTAACATTACTTTGCTACTTACACGGTATGAACTATATTGCTTTAAAAACAGAAGGCCCAATTCGCGAACGTGCTCGAAATTATGCAGAAATCTTATACGGCGTTTTATATGTCGGTTTAGTAGTTTTTGCAGTGTTGATGTACTTCAAAACGGACTTTTATGAAAAGAACTTTGCGGTCACTTTAATTTTAACGTTAGCAATTGTGGTCTTAACGGTCATTGCTAATGTTGGGGTGTTTAAACGCAAAGAGATGTTAGCTTTTCTAGCGAGTGGTTTAACATTAGTTGTACTAGTTGCTCTCTTGTTCAGTGGCTTGTTCCCACGTGTTATGATTGGTAGTGAAGGTTTTGATTTGTTGATTAAAGATGCAACAAGCACACCATATACACTAAAAATTATGACGTGGATTTCTTTAAGCATTTTACCATTCGTGTTAGCTTATACTGCTTGGTCCTATTATATTTTCAGAAAACGTATTTCACAGACAGCCGTACCAGAGGGGTATTAAATCTATGATTGATAAAGACATCTTACAGATGCCTAAAATCAAAAAAATTCTTGTCTTGCTTGCAGGTTTTTCTTTCCTGCAAGCAGTCTTTATAATTGGGCAAGCTTTTTTTCTTTCAAAAGCCATTGTCGGCCTTTGGAGTGGCGGGCATCTTAACCAACAACTACAGAGTATTTTACTCTTTTTTATTTTTTATCTTGGTCGACATGTTATTACGTATTTTCGTGAGAGAATGCTCGATACATTTAGTTATGAACGCTCGAAAGAATTACGCGAACAATTATTAACTAAAATTTTCCGTTTGGGGCCAAATGTTGTTCAAAAAAATGGGACTGGAAATATGGTTACCATGGCTTTGGAAGGCATCAGTCAAACCGAAAATTATTTACAATTGATTTTGACAAAAATGATGAATATGATGATTATTCCTTGGATTATTTTGGCCTTTGTTTTTACACAAGATATTCGTTCAGGCGTAACATTGCTGATTGTTTTTCCGATTATTATTATTTTTATGATTGTGTTAGGTTATGCAGCACAAAGTAAAGCGGACAAGCAATATGCGGCGTTTCAAATGCTTTCCAATCATTTTATTGATTCCTTACGAGGAATTGACACGCTGAAACTGTTTGGGTTGAGTAAAAAATATGCTGGGAGTATTTACCATACAAGTGAACGATTCAGAAAAGCGACCATGAGTACGTTGAAAATTGCTATTTTATCAACCTTTGCGTTAGACTTTTTTACGACATTATCGGTAGCTGTTGTGGCAGTTTTCCTTGGATTAAGTTTATTAAACGGCACGATTTTATTATTTCCTGCCTTGGTTACTTTAATTTTAGCACCTGAGTTCTTTTTACCGATTCGTGATTTTTCAAGTGATTATCACGCAACCTTAGATGGAAAAAACTCTTTTCAAGCGATCCAAGCGGTATTAGCATTGCCAGAAGCAGAACAGACCGATGTGCTCACGTTAGATGATTGGCATCAAGAAAGTCAGTTGTCAGTCACAGCGTTAAATTTTTCCTATGAAGATGCAACGCAAGAAGCGATTCAATCGTTGCAATTCTCTGTTGATGGTCGTAAAAAGATTGGAATTATTGGGGCGAGTGGTTCTGGTAAGTCAACGTTAATTAATTTATTAAGTGGCTTTTTATTACCAACAGAAGAAACGAGTCAATTGGCGATAAATGGCCAAACGATTCCACATTTTTTACAAAAAGACTGGCAAAAACAAATCCTTTATATTCCGCAAGCACCATATATTTTCCAAGATACTTTGGCAAACAATATTCGCTTTTATACACCTGAAGCGACAGATGAGGCAATTCAGCAAGCGATTCAGTTAGTTGGCTTAGACGAGCTGGTTAAAGACCTTCCCGAAGGAATTCATACCTTAATTGGGGAAAGTGGTCGAATGTTAAGTGGGGGACAAGCACAACGAGTAGCGTTGGCCCGCGCCTTTGTTGATCAAAAACGCCACGTCTTGCTGTTTGATGAGCCGACAGCGCATTTGGATATTGAAACAGAAGTTGAAATGAAAGAGCGCATGTTGCCATTAATGAACAATCATCTCGTCTTCTTTGCGACACATCGTCTTCATTGGATGGAAGAAATGGATTACATTTTAGTGATGGAAAAAGGTCAATTAGTGGAACAAGGAACGCTAGCAGAGTTGATTGAAAAAGATGGCTACTATGTTCAATTAATGAAGCAAATGAGAGGAGGACGCCAATGATGGAAAAACAGCCGACAACGAAAGACGTTTGGAAAAACGATCAATGGGTTCGTCCTTTCTTAAAACGCTATAAAAAAACCTTGTATTTTGCCTTACTTTTAGGCTTCTTGACGTTCTTTAGCGCAGGGGCATTAATGTTTACGTCTGGTTACTTAATCAGTCGTGCGGCTTCCTTACCAGAGAATATTTTATTAATTTATATTCCCATTGTTTTAACAAGAGCATTTGGGATTGGCCGTCCTGTTTTTCGTTATGTGGAGCGTCTAACGAGTCATAACTGGGTGTTAAAAATGACCTCTGATCTGCGCTTGAAACTTTATAATGTGCTAGAAAAAGATGCGATTTTCTTTAAGACAAAATATCGCACTGGGGATATCTTAGGTTTGCTTTCAGAGGATATTAATCATATCCAAAACTTGTATTTACGAACGATTTTCCCAACTGTTATTGCTTGGATTTTGTATATCTTTTTAGTGATTGCATTAGGTTTCTTTTCTTGGTGGTTTGCTTTATGCATGTTACTGATGTTAGGAGTGGTTGTTTTTCTATTACCACTTGTTTCAGTTCTAGTGAATGGTGCGCGTCAAGAAAAACATAAATATGCCAAAAATGAGTTATATCAAACACTAACCGACAATATTCTAGGTGTGTCTGATTGGGTATTTAGTCAACGTGGCTCTGAATTCGTTGCTCGTTATGAAACAGATGAAGCGAATGTTCGTGCATTAGATGAAAAAATGAAGCAATTTAACCGTGGCCGAGACTTTGTTTTACAACTTCTGTTTGGCGTGATTGCGATTGCTGTCTTAGCTTGGACTAGTGTGCGGTTTCTAGGTAATCATGGGGGCGCAGCCAATTGGATTGGTGCCTTTGTTTTAACCGTTTTTCCGTTAATTGATGCTTTTGCTCCGCTACCTGCTGCAGCACAGGAAACAACGATTTATAAGGATTCCATTCGTCGTTTTAATGAGCTTCCTGAAGGGGAAGATGACTCAACAGAAGCGCCTGTTCAGCCAAATGGCACCAGTTTATCGATAGAACATTTGTCTTTTGCATATGAAAATCAAGAGAAAAAGGTATTAAATGACTTATCGTTAACAATTCCTGAAAAACAAAAATTAGCGATTTTAGGGCGCAGTGGTTCCGGAAAGAGTACGTTGGCTTCGCTCATTCGTGGTGATTTACGGCCTACTTCGGGAGAAATCCTTTTAGGAAATATCCCAACTGAGGCATTTGGTGAGACGATGACTGAATATATTGGGGTTATGCACCAAGCACCGTACCTATTTCGAACAACCATTTTAAATAATATTCGGATTGGTAGAGAAGAAGCAAGCGAAGCAGAAGTTTGGGCAGTTTTAGAAAAAGTTGGCTTAAAAGAAATGGTTACCCAATTACCAGAAGGTTTACAAACAATGGTGGATGAAGCAGGTTTGCGTTTTTCTGGTGGCGAACGACATCGCTTGGCACTAGCGCGGATTCTTTTGCAAGATACACCGATTGTGTTATTAGACGAACCAACTACTGGTTTAGATCCAATTACAGAACAGCAATTGCTGGAAACCTTTTTTGAGGCATTAAAAGATAAAACCGTCATCTGGATTACCCACCATTTGCAAGGCGTAACTTTGATGGATCAAGTGATCTTTATTGAAGATGGCCAATTAGAGATGAGTGGTACGCCAGAAGAATTACTTGCAACCAATGCGCATTATCAGAAACTTTACCGAATTGATCGTGGCATTAGTTCTTTCGAGGAATAAAAAAACGACTGGTTGTTGATTAAAGCAAACAATCAGTCGTTTTTCTATTTCAATTAATGGCAATTCTTCCATAAAACGTTTAAAATGAACGATGTAATAAGAGCTCAGTTAAGGAAAGTAAGGTTTCTTTTGCTGTGCCATCAGGCAATTGTTGAATATCAGTGATTGCTTTGTTGGTTACTTTTTTAGCAAAAGCTTGTGCTTCTGTAACGCCATGATAGTCATTGACTAGCGCCGCAACTTCAGCTGCCTCTTCTAAGGTAATGGCACGTCCTTTATCCAAATAAGGGCTGAATACGTCAGGTGCTGTTTGATAAGCGAAGAGAAGAGGTAACGTATAAACACCTTGTGACAAGTCTTCTAAAGCGGGCTTTTTCAAGGTTTCCGTGTCGGCAGTATAATCTAAAATATCATCATAGACTTGAAAAGCAATGCCAATATGACGGCCAATTCGTTTAGCTAAACGTTGGACTTCTTTTGAACTATGACCGAAATAGGCCCCTTCAAGACAGCTTAGTGAAAAAAGTTCGGCTGTTTTGCCGTTGACACTTCTTAAATAAGCAGGAATCGACATGCGGCGGTCAAATCGATGACTCATTTGATCGAGTTCACCAAGTAATAACCGTTTCATTCCTTGTGCATTGATTTTCATAAATTCAGAGCCATTCATGGCATCTGCAATCAAAGTAAAGAATTCAGTGAATAGTAAATCACCTGTGTAAACAGCAACGTCTTTACCATATTGTGATTGAATAGTCACAGCGCCTCGGCGCAATGGAGAATCGTCAATAATGTCATCGTGAATCAACGTAGCCATATGTAGGATTTCCAAAGATGCAGCTATTTTTAATAATTGTTGTTTCTCTTGTTTTTCTTCATCACCCAGTTGAGCAAAAAGAAAGAAAAAAGCGGGGCGTAATAATTTGCCGCCAGAACGAGCCAAAGTTACTAAGGCTTCTTCAATGTCTTCGTTGCGTGTATGCAACGTTTGTTCAATTAATTCACATGTTTCCGTTAAAGAACGTTCAACGTCAGGAAACGACTTCCAAAATGTGTTCATAAATATACTACGATCCTTTCAGTGGTTCAATACTATTTGATTGTATACGAATTGGCGACAGAAATACAGTAATTAAGTTTTAAAAGTAACAAAGTTTGTAAAAAAGTAGCGGAGGGATAGTTTGAATCGAGAAATATTTTTTGAATTAGTAGAATTAAAAGCAAAAACAGCTAGTGTTTTGCCATTTTTGTTAGGAATTTGTTTTAGTTGGTACCAATATGGGCGGCTCCATGTTGGTTATGTTTTAATTTTTTTCATTGCGATGTTTATTTTTAATATGGCGGTCGATATTTTAGATAATTATAATGATTACCATCATGCCACAGAAGTTCATGATTATAAGGAAAAAACGAATATTATCGGTCGAGAAAATTTATCTTTGCCATTAATACGCAAAATGATTTTTTGGATGATTCTCGTTTCTGCTTTAATGGGGATTGGGTTGTCATTTATTGTCGGCTGGCCGTTATTAATTATGGGTCTTTATTGTTACTTAATTGGTATTTTTTATTCATCAGGACCGAAACCTTTGTCCAGTCTACCATTAGGGGAAGTTTTCTCAGGATTTACAATGGGGTTCATGATTACCCTTATTTGTGTCTACATTAATACGTTTGAAGTTTTCAATTGGTCAGCAGCTAATTTATGGGGGATTTTCTTAGTCGCTTTACCTAACACTTGTTACATTGCTAACTTAATGTTAGCAAATAATATCTGTGACTTAGAGGAAGATGAAAATAACAAGAGATATACATTAGTTCATTACCTTGGCAAAGCAAGTTCTTTGAAATTATTCGTCGGATTAAATACAATAGCAATGTTAGCCATTTTGTTAGCTGTCGGTTTAGGATTAACCCCGCCAACAATGTTACTTATGCTTTTAATTTTACCTTTTGTACGGAAACAAACCCAAGCCTTACTGAAGGAACAAGTGAAGAGTAAAACATTTGTTTGTGCTGTGAAGATCTTAGCTGTGGGAGCAACTGCACAAGTGCTATTTTTTGCCATAGGTTTGTGGTGGCTGTAAATTTTTTATAGAGTGGAAGGGAATCAAAATGAATAAGAAACATGTTGTTATTTTAGGTGCTGGTTACGCAGGCTTAAAAACATTACGCGAATTACAAAAAGGCGCCAAAGACGTCGAAATTACTTTAGTGGATCGTAATAACTATCACTACGAAGCAACGGACTTGCATGAAGTTGCTGCTGGAACACAACCAGCTGAAAAAATCACATACAATATTATGGATGTTGTCGATGAAAAAATGACCACCTTTATCCAAGGAACAGTTAAAACAATTGATGCTGCAACACAAACAGTTGCTTTAGAAGATGGCCAAACAATCAATTATGATTACTTAGTTGTTTCTCTTGGGTTTGAATCAGAATCATTTGGTATCCCTGGTGTGCAAGAACATGCTCTACAAATGGTAGATGTGAAAACGGCTTTAAACGTGTATGAACATATCCAAGAACAAATGCGTCAATACAAAGCAACTCAAAACGAAGAATTCTTAAAAATTGTTGTCTGCGGAGCAGGCTTTACAGGGATTGAATTATTAGGTTCTCTTGTTGAAAACAAACCAAAATTTGCTGAAATCGCAGGTGTCTCAGCAGATCAAATCCAAATTTATTGTGTCGAAGCAGTTACTCGCCTATTGCCGATGTTTAACGAAAAACTTGCGAACTATGGTGTGCAATTATTAAAAGATTCAGCTATTCATTTATTATTAGGTAAACCGATTAAAGAAATCAAACCAGGCGCAGTTGTTTATCAAGATAACGAAGCAGGCGACTTGGCAGAACTTTCTGCCAAAACAATTATTTGGACAACGGGTGTTAGTGGAAGCCACGTTGTAGGCGATTCTGGATTTGAAGCTCGTCGTGGTCGTGTCATGGTTCAACCAGATTTAACAGATGCGAACCATAGCAACGTCTATATTATTGGTGACTGCTCAGCAGTGATGGATACAGAAACCAATCGACCTTACCCAACGACAGCACAAATCGCCTTGAAGATGGGCGCTCATGCTGCTAAAAATATTCAAGCACAATTGAAAGGGGAAGTAACTAAACCTTTCAGCTTTAAATCACAAGGTTCTGTTTGTTCTGTCGGAAATACACGTGCTTTAGGAATTGTTGGTAAAACAGACATTAAAGGATACCCAGCTTCATTCATGAAAAAAATTATCATGAACAAAGCGCTCTTTGAAACAGGTGGTACCAAAGAAATGATGGCTAAAGGTCGTTTCGACTTATACCATTAAGAATCAGCAAAATAAGAAATAATGAGGTCGGGACAGAACCGTTTAGCTCCGAGAAATAAGAAGAAATTTCCGAAAATTGCTCTTTAATTTTTGGAGAATTTCGGCTTATTTCCGAAGGAGTTGGTTCTGTTCCCGCCGTTTATCAGTTTTTGAGCGTGGAGCAAAAATCCAAAGTGATTTTTGTCCCACGCTCATTTTTCTTAAATGAAAGTTTTAAAAAAATTTCCATGATTTTTCAAGTAAAATGAGGTGGGCACTTTTGTTCGATTCCATTTTTATGTATAATGAGAAGTGATGGAAAGAGGGAAGTTAAATGGCACAAAAAAGAGCAACAAATAAGAAAAAAAGTACGACAAAGAAAAAGACCAAAAAACAACAGCAACAACAAGAACGTTTAAATTATATGTTTCTTGGCCTGATTTTTATTTTATTCGGTGTCTTTGGACTCTTTCGCTTAGGGTTTTTAGGCACGTTATTAGCGAATTGTTTACGCTTAGTTGTAGGTAATACCTTTCCATTTGCAGCGATTTTACTAATCCTGTATGGCTTATTAGTCATGATTTATGGGAAAGATTTTCCGTTAAAAAGAGGGCGCCCTATTTTGGGGGCTGTTCTGATTTATATTAGTGTTTTGTTATTTTTCCATGCCTTTATGTTTCGAAATGTTAGTGGCAGTCAACCAGATATTTTAGGTAACACTTGGGAATTTTTGCAAAGCGATTTAAAAGCCAACCAAGTGACGCAAAACGTAGGGGGCGGTATGATTGGCGCGCTGCTTTATCAAGGAACGTACTTTTTGGTGGCACAATTTGGCAGCTATTTAATTGCCACATTGCTACTGTTAGCGGGTATTTTCTTGATGAGTATGTGGGATTTTCAGCAAATTGTTGATCATTTCCAAAGTATTCAAGATCGCCTAAGTCATGTTTCGGCAAAATCACAGGCGCGACAAGAAGAAAAAGAGGCAAAGCGAGCAGCGAAGAAAGAAGCTAAGGCTGCAGAACGCCAAGCAAAAATTGAAGCCGCTGCCCAACAAAAATTACAAGAGCGGGAACGTATGGAACAAGCGGCAGCCGAGCGCTTAACAAAAACACCAGTTGAAACCCACCAACCAATGGTGGAAGAACCGGCTGCACCAACGCCTGTTCAAATTGATTCGTTTCAACAGCAAAATCAGGCGATGCCTGTACCTCCAATCGCAGCAACAAAACCGCAACGAGAGCAAGAAGAAGAGGCGGCAGATGAAGCTGGTGTTCTCGAATTTGAAATTTCTGAAGAAGCGGAAGACCGTGATTATCAACTACCACCAACTGATTTGTTAGATACAATTCAAGCAACGGATCAAAGTGGTGAATATGAAAAAATCGAAAAAAATATTGGCGTCTTAGAACAAACCTTCAAGAGTTTTGGTGTTGATGCTAAAGTAGTCAAAGCTAGTTTAGGACCATCTGTCACAAAATTTGAAGTTCAACCCGCTGTTGGGGTAAAAGTTAGCAAAATTGTTAACTTGACGGATGACATTGCTTTAGCGCTTGCGGCCAAAGACGTTCGTATGGAGGCCCCAATCCCTGGGAAATCACTAATCGGGATTGAAGTTCCTAATAGTGCAATTAGTACAGTATCCTTTAGAGATATTGTTGAGGCACAACCAAGTCATCCAGATAAACTATTAGAAGTACCTTTAGGTCGAGATATTTCAGGGATGGTTCAAACTGCGGATCTATCAAAAATGCCGCATTTATTAATTGCGGGATCGACAGGGAGTGGGAAATCGGTTGCTATCAATGGCATCATCACAGGTATTTTGATGCAAGCGAAACCCCATGAAGTAAAATTAATGATGATTGACCCGAAAATGGTGGAATTGAATGTGTATAACGGGATTCCTCATTTATTAACGCCAGTGGTTACTAATCCGAGAAAAGCGGCACAAGCCCTGCAAAAAGTAGTTCAAGAAATGGAATTTCGTTATGAAAAATTTGCAGCAACAGGCGTCCGAAATATCACTGGTTACAATCAACTAATTCAACAGAAAAATGCGGAAGATGGCGAAAATCGTCCAATTCTGCCATTTATTGTTGTCATTGTTGATGAGTTAGCTGATTTAATGATGGTGGCAAGTAATGAAGTAGAAGATGCGATTATCCGCTTAGCCCAAATGGCACGGGCAGCGGGCATTCATATGATTTTAGCGACACAACGGCCAAGTGTGGATGTCATTACAGGAATCATCAAAGCAAATGTCCCTTCTCGAATGGCTTTTGCGGTCTCAAGTGGGACAGACTCGCGTACCATTATTGATACCAACGGGGCGGAGAAACTATTAGGTCGAGGCGATATGCTCTTCTTACCAATGGGAGAAAATAAACCAATTCGTATCCAAGGGGCCTTTATCTCTGATCAAGAAGTCGAACGAGTGGTTGCGTTTGTAACGGACCAACAAGAAGCTGAATATCAAGAAAGCATGATGCCAACAGATGAACCGACCACTTCAGGCGGTGGCGAAGCTCCTCAAGATGAGTTGTTTGAAGAAGCGAAAAACTTGGTGGTTGAAATGCAAACAGCTAGTATTTCATTGCTACAAAGACGTTTTAGAATTGGCTATAATCGTGCGGCTCGCTTAGTAGATGAATTGGAAGCACACGGAGTTATTGGACCATCAGAAGGTAGCAAACCAAGAAAAGTCTTTCTACAAGCGGAATCAGAAGAGGCAGCAACCGAGACGCCAGAACAATAAACAAAAAGAACAAAAATAGATAAATTTATCTATTTTTGTTCTTTTTTTATAATTTCAGCAAAGCATCATGTTATAATCATCATTTTCTGGTAAAATAGAAAGGAATAGTGCGGTTGGGAGGGAGCGTATCATGAGAAGAAAGAGCGTGCTTTATTTAGAAGTAGCAGATCAGATTAAAGAAGATATTTTGAGTGGCAAGTATCCAGTAGGAACGTTTTTACCAACAGAAACAGAATTGGAAGAGATGTTTAACGTTAGTAAAATTACGATTCGGCGGGCAATCGAAATGTTAGCAACGGAAGAATTTGTTGAGAAAAAAAGTGGCCGGGGCACAACTGTATTAAGCAATCGTCCCTATAATAAACTATCAAAAGCAGGGACATTCACTGAATTTTTGAATGAATCAGGTCAGAAAGTAACTAAAAAAGTTTTACAAGTTGAAAACTTGACGTTGTCAAAAGAGATGCCGGCTTATCAATTTTTAGGAGAAGAAGTGGTTCACCTTTCACGGTTATATCTAATCGATGAACAACCCTATATTTATTTTAATTACTATTTGCCAGCTGCCATGAAAGACGTATCATTGACTGAATACAAAGAAGAATCCTTGTATCGTTTGATGGATCGACATGCCATTGAAATTTATAAATTTGAAGACCGTTTTGAAGTTGCAACTTTGACAGAAGCAGAGCAAAAGATGTTGCAAACAACTGAAACAACGGGCTTAAAAAGAATTCGGCGTTCGTTAAGCCCAACAGGTCGTTGCGTAGAATATTCAGAAGCTATTTATAATACGAAGATTCATCCTTATGTGATTGAATATGAAGCATAACTTTTAAAAGAATAACAGTGCACTTACAGTAATGTAAGTTCATTGTTATTCTTTTCTATTGTCGTTTTTTTTCGTTTTCGATACACTAAATGAGTGAGAAGAATAGGAGTGGAAAATATGTTAGAAGTACAAAATTTAAAAAAAGTTTACGGAAACGAAATTAAATATGAAGCTTTAAAAGGGATTAATTTAACTGTCCAAGATGGTGAATTTATTGGTATTATGGGACCTTCTGGAAGTGGGAAAAGTACACTTTTAAATTTATTGGCAACAATCGATAGTCCAACAGACGGTGAAATACTTTTAAATGGAAAAAATCCAAACAATTTGAATCAAGAACAAATTGCTAAATTCCGTCGTACAGAATTAGGATTTGTTTTTCAAAGCTTTAATTTAATGCCAACATTAACTGTTGAAGAAAATATTATTTTGCCATTGACACTTGATGGAGAAAAAGTCTCTGTAATGAAACGACAATTAGCAGAATTAAGTGAGCGTTTAGGTATCAATCATCTGTTGAAAAAACGAATTGCAGAAATTTCTGGTGGACAAGCACAACGGGTCGCCGTTGCTCGGGCAATGATTCATCATCCACAATTATTATTGGCTGATGAACCAACAGGAAACTTAGATACGAAATCATCTAAGGATGTGATGGGCTTGTTACAACAATTAAACGAAGAAGAAGCGGCGACTATTTTAATGGTGACCCATGATCCGCTAGCCGCAAGTTATTGCAAGCGCATTGTCTTTATTAAAGATGGTGAATTAATTGATGAAATTATCCAAAACGGCAACCAAAAAGAGTTCTACGATTTAATCATGGTGAAACTGGCTGAGATTGAAGGTGTCGATAATGAATTTTAATCAGTTTGTTATAAGAAACACGATTCGAAATAAGCATTTATACTTGGCTTATTTCCTAAGTACAATGTTTTCTGTGATGATCTTTTTTACGTTCACTGGTTTTGTCTTTCACCCAGCCTTAGCTAATGGTTTAAATCCTAAAGCACAAATGGGAATGACGGCTGCGGCAATTATAATCTATGGTTTCTCTTTCTTATTTGTTTTATACTCGATGGATGTCTTTATCCAATCTCGAAAAAAAGAGTTTGGAACCTTGATGATTCAAGGGATGAGTCCAAAACAGTTAAAGAAAATGATTTTTATTGAAAACTTAGTGATTGGTTTCTTTGCTACAATTTTTGGTAGCATTTTAGGTGTTGGATTTTCACAGTTTATTTTATGGATTAGCAATTTATTGATGCATCTAGGTTTAGGTTTTTATTTGCCAGTGATGCCGTTTATCATTACTGTCATTTCATTTGCGGTCTTGTTCTTAGTAATTTCTTTCTTTATTCAATTCCGCTTGCCAAAAGCGACACTTCAAGAGCTATTAAAAGCAGGGGAAATGGGTAAAGGTGAAATCAAAAGCTCTAAAGTTAAATCTTTCTTAGCCGTGTTACTTTTAATTGTCGGTTACGGAATTGCTTTAGTTGCTAAGGGACAGTTAGTTTTAATGGTGATGTTCCCAGTAATTTTCTTAGTTATTTTAGGGACAAAATTCTTATTTGACCAATTGAGTGTTTCTGTCATTGAACGTTTAAAACGGAAACCAAAAATCTTTTGGAAAAAAACCAATATGGTCGTTTTATCAGATTTAGCATTCCGCATGAAAGATAATGCACGTTCGTTCTTCTTGGTTTCGGTGATATCAACGGTCGCTTTTGCTGCCATTGGAACGTTATACGGCGTGAACGAGATGATTTTTAAAGGAATAAGTTCTGTACCGTACGAACTGACATTGTCTGATTCGACCAACCCAGAAAATCAAGAAATGAAACAATTTGCGACAAAAACATTCCAAGAAAAAAATATTCAGTTTGATCAGATTGATTACACAATGTACAAAACAAGTGCCGGTATCCAATTAATCAAAACATCTGAATATAATAAACTCGCAAAATTTACAGATGAACCAACTTTAACAGGTGAGAAAGTAGTTAATTTATCACAAAAAGATGCTCCTTCTGCTGCATCAGTAGATGTTAAATCTGTTCAATTGGGAAATGATCAAGTTTTAAACATTGATAAAACAGAAGAAACCAATGTATTACCAACTTTTGGCGGTGTGGTTGTTATCCCAGATAGTACCTCAACAGATGGAATCAAAGCGGAAACAGAAACAATTTGGCAGCCCAAAGCAGGAACCAATCGTGAAGAATTGATAAAAGCAGAAAATATTATTGGTGACAAGTATCCCATGTTAGTAGGAACAGCTGCAATGTCGGCAGCCATTACGCAATATTATACGCCAGTTCTATTTGTCGGACTATTTATCGGTATCGTGTTCTTTGTTTCGGCGGGTAGTTTCTTATACTTCCGTTTATACAGTGATATGAATACGGACGTTGAAAAATTCAAGATGATTTACAAACTTGGCTTGACGAAAAAAGAATTGAAGAAAATGATTTACCAACAAGTAGGTATTTTATTCTTTACCCCAATTGTTGTTTCATTTATTCATGGAGCTGTTGCTTTGAAAGCAATGTATGCCGTGTTAGATCAGCCAATGCAATTAGCTGGCTGGCAAGTTTTAGGCGTTTTCTTATTGATTCAGGTCGTTTACTATTTAATTGCCAGAACGTTCTACTTCAAAAAAGTTTATCACTTAGTGAAAGATTAATTATAAAAAATCGTTAAGCATGTACGCTTAACGATTTTTTTTTGAGGTTCTTCGTGATATTGCATTCAAAGTGAGAATACGTTATAGTTATGAAGCGAATGTAATAGCAGAAATGAGGAAAAGAAATGCAGAAAGAATCCATTTATGG
Organism: Enterococcus sp. MSG3299; assembly: GCF_050555765.1. Classification (NCBI taxonomy): domain Bacteria; kingdom Bacillati; phylum Bacillota; class Bacilli; order Lactobacillales; family Enterococcaceae; genus Enterococcus; species Enterococcus sp. MSG3299. Next base: position 1,699,731 of record NZ_CP187869.1, on the reverse strand, counting down.
ACTGACGAGAGAACAGCTTGTGGACTGGTTTTTAGCCCATGGCGAGAAGAAATTTCGCGCAACACAAGTGTGGGAATGGTTGTACACAAAACGTGTTGCTTCATTTAGTGAAATGTCGAACATTTCTAAATCGTTGATGACTTTATTAGAAGAAAATTTTTCATTAAATCCATTAAAACAAGTCATTGTGCAAGAAGCGCAAGATGGTACCGTGAAATATTTATTTGAATTACCAGATAAAAATATGATTGAAACAGTCTTGATGCGTCAAGAATATGGATTATCTGTTTGTGTGACCACTCAAGTTGGCTGCAATATTGGGTGTACATTTTGTGCTAGTGGGCTATTAAAAAAACAAAGAGATTTAACTGCTGGCGAGATTGTTGCCCAAATTATGTGGGTGCAACATTATTTCGATGAACGTGGGTTGGATGAACGTGTTAGCCATGTCGTTGTGATGGGAATTGGTGAACCATTTGATAATTACGCCAATGTCATGAACTTTTTACGAACGATTAATGATGATAAAGGTTTGGCCATTGGTGCCCGCCATATTACAGTTTCAACAAGTGGTTTAGTGCCAAAAATTCGTGAATTTGCAGACAGTGGACTACAAGTAAACTTAGCAATCTCATTACATGCTCCTAACAACGAGGTCCGTACATCAATTATGCGGATTAATCGTAGTTTTCCAATTGAAAAATTAATGGCATCAATTGATGAATACATTGAAAAAACCAACCGACGTGTTACATTTGAATATATTATGTTGAGTCAAGTGAACGACCGACCAGAACATGCTCAACAATTAGCAGATTTACTACGGAATAAGAAAAAACTTTCTTATGTTAATCTGATTCCGTATAACCCAGTGAGTGAACACGATCAATATAGCAGAAGCTCTAAAGAAGCGGTTTTAAAATTTTATGATGTACTCAAAAAGAATGGCATCAATTGTGTTATTCGTAAAGAACACGGAACAGATATTGATGCGGCTTGCGGACAATTACGCAGTAAACAAATGAAAAAAGAAAAAGTCAAAAACCAATAACGTAGTTAAAATCGGATCAGAAAGGTTTCTTTTTGATTCGATTTTTCGTTTATTTAATAAAAAATCGTCGGTTTTTCAATTCTTTTTTATAAACAAAAGATGAATGCTCTAAAACTTTTATGACAAATTTTCTTTTTGTGGTTTTCAAACTTGAAATTCTAAAAGAAATAGCTATACTGAAAAGAGATCGTTACAGAATTTTTCATGAAAACAGCTATTATTTTCGTTATCTTTTCAAAAAAGTGGAAATTTTGTTACGCTTGTTTAGTTTAAATGAAATGAGGGAGTCTATGGAGAAAAAGCAATTAAAAAGAGAGATAACAACGTTTGGTGCGTTATCCACGGTAATGGGTACGGTGATTGGCGCTGGTGTTTTCTTTAAAGCTGCGAGTGTCGTTGGACACGCACAGTCAGCTAGTTTAGCTATTTTTGCTTGGGTGTTAGGTGGTGCCTTAACCATTTGTGCAGGATTAACCAGCGCCGAACTTGCTACAGCAATCCCTGAAACAGGTGGCGCAGTGAAGTATATTGAATATACATATGGTAAATTAGCTGGTTTTCTTTTAGGGTGGGCACAAAGTATCATTTATTATCCTGCCAACATTTCGGCGTTATCCATTATTTTTAGTACACAACTAATCAATTTGTTTCATTTATCGGCAAATTTATTGATCCCGATTGCCATTCTTGCGGGAACTAGTATCACCGTAATTAATTTATTAGGAACAAAAATTGCTTCTTTGGTCCAATCCACGACATTGGTAGTAAAACTGATTCCAATTGCCTTGATTTCTTTAGTGGGGTTATTTACTCCAGGACAAGTAGCTGTTTCGCTTTTTCCCATTGAAACAACAGCGAATACTGGCTTTTTAGTTGCTTTTAGTGGCGCCTTAGTTGCCACCATGTTTGCTTATGATGGCTGGCTAGGTGTGGGTAACGTGGCTGGTGAAATGAAGCGACCAGAAAGAGACTTGCCTAAAGCCATTATTTTTGGTTTGTTATTGATTACTTTAATTTATGCCTTAATTAATTTTGTGTTTCTAAAAACATTACCAATTGAGCAAATCGCTGGGAATTTGAATGCAGCTTCGGATGCTTCTGTGGCTATTTTTGGACCAATTGGCGGCAAAATCGTAACTATTGGGATTTTAATCTCTGTATATGGTGCGTTAAACGGCTACACAATGACAGGGATTCGGATTCCTTATGCCTTAGCCTTAGATAATCTGATGCCTTTTAGTCGTCAGTTTCAAAAGTTGTCTAAACGCTTTGTTGTTCCTTATGTTGCTGGAATTTTCCAGTTAGCTGTAGCCATTATCATGATGTTTTTCGGGACCTTCGATTTATTGACGGATATGTTAGTTTTTGTTATGTGGCTGTTTAATCTATTAATTTTCTTAGCCGTTTTTATTTTAAGAAAACGAGAACCTGAATTAAAACGACCGTATAAAGTTCCTGGCTATCCAATTATTCCAATTATCGCAAGTCTAGGTGGTATCTTCATCTTGGTTACAACAAGTATTACACAGCCTATTCTTGCATTGATTGGTATAGGGATTACGCTTCTAGGGATTCCAGTTTATTTAGTTAATAAACAAAAAACGAAGCCAAAAACGTAAACGATCCGATCTGATTCTGATAGTTTTTCTCAAAAATTTTGTGATTCAGAGAAATTTTTGAAAACTAAACGCAAGATTTTTTTAGTATAATATTAAGTGTCTAGGAGTTCCACTATTTTGGGGAAGATAGATGGACAGCGCAAACTTCAAAAAAAGAACCTTCATCTTATTGGTGAAGGTTCTTTTTTTTTTGCTGAAATCATAAAATAAATGCGTAGTTTATTAGTGAGAGGAGGAAATGAATGACTGAAAATGTAAAAAAATTAGCCCATCAATTAATTGAATGGGGCGTCCTTCATGGGGCGCAAGACGTTTATTTTTTACCCAATGATACCGAAATAGCTATCTCTTTTCGGACAGGGATGCAACAGACACCTTACACACAAGTTTCCGCAGAAATAGGCGAAAAGTTAATTTTCCACTTTAAATTTATCGGCGGCATGGATGTCGGGGAAAGACGAAAAGCACAATTAGGTGCGACAACTTATCTAATTGGCGAGACGAAGCAACGCTTGCGTTTATCATCTGTGGGAGATTTTCAGAATCGAGAGAGCTTGGTAATTCGTTTTTTGCACCGATTTGGTGAACAAGCTGAACATTTTTTCTTTCCCCACCAGCTGAATGAAATTGAAGCATCTTGTCAGAAACGAGGACTTTATTTATTCAGTGGGCCAGTTGGTTCTGGGAAAACAACAACCATGTATCGTGTGGCTAAACAAAGAAGTGGCGAACAACAAGTGATAGCGATTGAGGATCCTGTTGAAATTGAGGAAAAGCAGTTTTTACAGTTGCAAACAAATGAAAAAATTCAGTTAACTTATGAAGCCTTAATCAAAGTTTGCTTGCGCCATCATCCTGATATTTTGATTATTGGTGAAATTCGTGATGGCGAGACGGCTCAAGCAGTTATTCGAGCCGCCTTAACGGGTCATACTATTTTTGCGACAATTCACGCCCGTAACTTATTGGGGGTGCAACGGCGTTTGATAGAATTAGGTGGCCCAGAGCATGAATTGGCCGAATGCTTGCAAGGTATCATTTATCAACAGATTTTGACAACCACGATTAATAAGGAACAAGTAGCGGGAATTCTTTATGATTATTTCTTCTTTAAGGAAGCCGTTATAAAGAGTAGTTGGCAAAAGAATCTAAGAAAGGCGTGGGCGTATGGGTTTATTACAGAAAAAACGTATTTTCAAGCCATCGAATAAATTAACGAAAAAACAACAGCAGCTTTTTCTGAAACTATTAGCGGATTTACTTGCAAATGGTTTTAATATACAAGAAAGTTTTTCCTTCATGAAAAAATCAAACGCATTACCCCAGCACAGTATAACTTTTTTAGTTGAAGGCTTTTCCTCAGGCATTGCCTTACAAGCTTTAGTCGAAGAATTAGGATTTTCAACAATGGTCTCGGCACAATTGTCGTTTGCTACTGCACACGGGGATTTGGTAGGGACACTACAAGCGATTTCCGAACATTTTTTTCAAACGGAAAAATATCGGCAACAGTTCTATAAAATAATTAGTTATCCGCTGCTCCTGATTGTTTTTTTGATTCTCGTCATTGTTGGTATTCGGCAATTTTTATTGCCCCAATTAATGGAAAATGATGCCAATAGTTATTCTAAAAATATTGGGATTCTTCTGATTGTTTACAGTCCATATATTCTGGTTACCTTAGTTTTTGTCCTCTCATTTAGTTTCTTCATTTTAAACCGTTATTTGAAGCATCAGTCTGCTATTCAGCGGGCCTTCGTATATCTGAAACTGCCAATTATCCGTGGCCTTTATCGGGAATACGTCAGTGCTTTTTTTGCACTAGAATGGGGGAAGTTGCTTGCGCAAGGATTAGAAATGAAAGAGGTCATCGATTTGATGCGCCATACAACCAATTACCCCTTAATGAAAGAATTAGCTGGAGCAATTAGTGAAGGACTGCTAGTTGGTGAAACTTTACATAGACAATTAGCTGCTTATCCTTTTTTACGAAAGCATTGGGTTTAATGATTCAACAAGGAGAAGTAAAAGGAAAATTAGGCAAGGAGTTGATGGTTTATAGTAATGTCTGTTTCCAAGGTTTTTTCAAAAAAATTGAACGAGGCATTACCCTTGTTCAACCATTTATTTTTATCATAATTGCTTGTTTAATTATCGGTGTCTATGGGGCAATGTTGCTGCCTATTTATGGCAATATGGAAGGAGTTTTATAATGAAAAAGAAACAAAAATACGCAGGGTTTACATTATTAGAAATGTTGATTGTCTTATTGATTATTTCCGTATTGATTTTACTTTTTGTTCCTAACTTAGCGAAACATAAAGAAACAGTTGATAAAAAAGGCAATGAAGCAATCGTAAAAATTGTAGAATCACAAATCGAGCTCTATACACTAGAAAAAAATAGGACGCCTTCCTTAAATGAATTAGTCAACGAAGGCTACATTACTAAAGAGCAGTTAGATAAATATACAGCAGAAAAGCAATGAACAAGTCAGCAGGATTCACATTAATGGAAACACTTGCTAGTTTAACGATTGTTTGCTTTATGACTATGCTCCCAACACTCGCTATTCACCGCTGGCAAGAAACATTAAAAATTGAACAGTTTCTTGCTACGGTAGAAAAACAACTTCGTTTTGCGCAACAGCAAGCAATTGTTTTAGAGGAAACACAAGAAGTTTGGTTTTTTGAAGAACAACAAAGCTTTTCATTTCCTGATAAATTGAACCAATCAGCTCGAAGGACTTCGCTAGCTGTACCTGAAAAAATGACAGTGAGTGGCCCAAGCAAACTCAGTTTTCTTCATTCGTCAGGGAACAATGGCCGTTTAGTGAAATATATTTTTACTTGGACTGAAAAGAAACAGCAACTTATTTTACAATTTCAGATGGGGAGTGGCAAATATACGAAGAAAATTAACTATTTATAGCGGTTTTATTTTATTAGAGAGTCTCGTTAGTTTTAGTATTGTATGTGTGATAGCAGGGATATTCTCCCTGACTATTACACAATTAATTCAGCAAAATTATCAACGGGAGCAAGAATTAACGCGCACTCGTCTAGGATACGAAGCAATTTTATTTTTAGAGCAGACGGGTGATTTACGTTTCAAAGAGCGGATATATCAAGGAGAAACTTACCGATTTTCTTTGATGGAGAACAAGGGAAGAAGGATACTAAAAGTCACAGATTCAAGAGGAGCGATTTTGATTGGTCAATAAAAAATATGCGGGTTTTACGATGTTAGAGTGTTTAGTGGCACTAGTCGTTTTAAGTTGTATGTGTCAATTGTTTCAGTTGATGATTCAACAAAGTTTTATCGGAAATCAATATTTGAAAAACAATGATTCGAAATCCTGGCATATTTTTTTAATTCAATTAGAAAAAGAATGTCAAAAGCTCGTTTTCCAAACAGGCTCTGCTCAAGAGATTTCTTTCCTCGACTCAGAAACAAACAAGACTATTTCAATTCAAATCAAAGAAGATAAAATTATTAAGAGAGTCAATGGTAAAGGCTATCAACCGCTGTTAATTGGTATCAAAAATGGACAGTTTAAAAATGAAGGACAATCGTTTACTTTGGAAGTTACTTTTACTTCTGGAAAAACATTTGATAGTTCTTTTCCAATAAAGGGAGAATTTTAATGAGGCAAAAATATTCAGGAAACTTATTGTTCACGGCCATGGCATTTGTTTATTTGATGAGTTTTCTCGCCCTTCAGTTACTAGAAGAACGTCAGTTAACACAAAAATTTACGCAAGCTACCCAGGAATACTATGCAGGGAAAAGTATCCTTCATTTATTTCTTGCAGATGTTAAACAAAATAGACGAAAGTTAAAAACAGAAGAAAGGCTCTTATACGCGCAAGTAACCCTCGATTATACATACAAAAATGAACAATTAAGAATAACTGTTTTATCAAACAAATCTGGTCGAAAATACCAATATCAAGAGAGAGTTTCTCATCAAAAAAAAGCGGAAACAATACTGGAATAGCGTTGTTTTTCTACAAATTATTAGATTTTAGAAGAAAGACAGTAAAGGCATTGATTATTCTTTCTTTTTTCGTTAAAATAAAACAGGTATGGAAGTTGTTACATTTTGAATAGAATAGAGGTGCTAATTTGTTCCCAGAAAAAATTGAAGAGGCTTTCGAGCCAATGGAACAAGCAATCCAGTTATTGCAACAGTCATTGGATACTTCTTTTTTAGATGCGTATATTGAAAATGGTGAAAATATTTTAGATGATTTTCAAGTACGAGTACTTGACGGAGTACCTAATCCAGAGGCAGTGAAACAATTAGAAACGCTGTATCATACGATTAAAAAAATTGATTTAGCTCCTGAAGATGTGCGACGCTTGTCCCAATTACTTTTGTTAAAAGGAACGAGAAAAGAGCAGCTTCAAGCAAATCATCAATTGACGCCAGACGGTATTGGCTTTTTGTTTGTTTATTTAGTAGAACAATTAACAAATAAATCAGAGCCATTAAAAATTTTAGATCCTGCTTCAGGAATGGGAAATTTACTGTTAACGGTTCTGCTGAACCTTGAAACAGCTGGTTACAAAGTTTCTGGTTATGGTGTGGATATCGATGAAACACTTTTGGCGGTATCTTCTGTGAACAATGCTTGGTCACAAGCCAATATTCAGTTGTTCCATCAAGACGGATTGCAAGATTTGTTATTGGATCCAGTTGATTTAGCATTAAGTGACTTGCCGATTGGCTATTATCCAAATGATGAGCGAGCGAAGGGATTTGCTGCTGCTGCAGAGGAAGGCCATAGTTATGCGCATCATTTATTAATGGAGCAAGCCATGAAATACGTGAAGCCAGCAGGGTTTGGCTTATTCTTAATCCCGACAAATATTTTAGAGACTGAGCAAAGTGAATTCTTTAAAAATTGGTTGACAAAAAATGTCTATTTACAAGGAATGATACAGTTACCTGATGAATTGTTTAAGTCAGAACAATCACGTAAAAGTATCTTGCTTGTTCAAAACAAGGGTGCAGATGCTGAGCAAGTGAAGGAAGTTTTGTTAGCAAAACTTGCCTCTTTGAAAGATATCAATAAAGTAACGGAGTTCTTTAAACAATTTGAAGCTTGGAAAGCTTCAAATTTAAAATAAAATAGTAACGAAGAGGAGAAAATTATGTCTAAAACAATTGCAATTAATGCAGGTAGTTCAAGTTTAAAATGGCAATTATACCAAATGCCAAATGAAGAAGTGATCGCTAAAGGAATCGTTGAACGTATTGGCTTAAAAGATTCTATCTTCACAATTAAATATGGTGAAGGACAAAAATATGAAGTAATTGTTGATATTGATAACCATGAAGTGGCAGTAAAAATGTTACTAGACCAATTAATCGACTTAAACATTTTAGGTTCTTATGATGAAATTACTGGTGTTGGTCACCGTGTAGTTGCTGGTGGAGAAGAATTTAAAGATTCTGTTGTTATTACAGACGAAGTATTAGAAAAAATTGAAGCTTTATCTGAATTAGCACCTTTACACAACCCAGCGAATGCAATGGGGATTAAAGCATTTAAACATATCTTACCAGAAATCATTAGCGTGGCAGTCTTTGATACGTCGTTCCACACAACAATGCCAGAACACAACTATTTATATAGTGTACCGCGTGAATACTATGAAAAATTTGCTGCTCGTAAATATGGGGCACATGGAACAAGTCATCGTTATGTCTCTCAACGTGCTGCAGAAATGCTAGGTCGTCCAATTGAAGACTTGAAAATTATCACTTGTCACTTAGGAAATGGTGCTTCAATCACTGCAGTTGATGGTGGTAAATCAGTCGATACATCAATGGGCTTCACTCCTCTTGCTGGCGTTACAATGGGGACTCGTTCAGGGGATGTTGATGCGTCACTATTGCCTTATTTAATGACAAAACTTGGCTTGACTGATGTACAAGACATGGTTGATATTTTAAACAAAAAATCTGGTTTATTAGGTTTAACAAATGGTTTATCAAGCGACATGCGCGATATTCAATCAAATCTAGATAAACCTGAAGTTCAAACAGCATACAACATTTTTATCAATCGTATTCGTAAATACATTGGTAGCTATGTCACTGTTATGAATGGCGTTGATGCGATTGTCTTTACTGCTGGAATCGGTGAAAATGCTGTTGGTGTTCGTAAAGATATTATTGATGGCATGACTTGGTTTGGTTGTGAAATCGATGATGACAAAAATAATGTACACGGTGAAGAAGCAGTTATCTCAACTGATGATTCAAAAATCAAGCTTCTATTAGTACCAACTGACGAAGAGTTAATGATTGCCCGTGACGTAGAACGTCTAAAATAATTAAACGAACACACCTTGTGAGACGCTCTCACAAGGTGTGCTTAATAGGTCAATAAAGAGAAACTGAGCCAACTATCAAAAGTGATAGTTGGCTCAGTTTCTTTTTATTCTTTATTTTTCTTCATTTTTTGGTAATTTGTTGTCTAAATCCGTCCGTACAACGAGAACATCGCAGCTAGCGTTACGGATAACTGATTCAGAGACAGAGCCAATAAATAAACGCTCAACGGCATTTAATCCAGTTGCTCCTAACATAATTAAATCAATGTTGTATTCTTTTGGTAATTCTTTGGCAATAATGTTCTTAGGAGAACCATAGGCTAGAACGCTAGAGACTTTTGTTTGTCCCATATCCACCGCTTGTTGTTGGTAGGTGTCTAAGGTTTCTTTTGCCATTGACATTGCTTCTTCTGCTAGCGCACCATCAAAAGAGGACACTGATTGGAAAGAGCGCGTATCAACAACATGTGCTAATAGTAATTCAGCATCGTTTCGTTTAGCGACGTTGACCGCTTTTTTAAAAGCTAAGTCTGCTTCGTCAGAACCATCGATTGCTATCATAATTTTTTGATATTGTTGTAACATAATAACCGCTCCTTTCAGCGTAAAAAAAATCATTAATTGTTTCTATAATAATTGTAAAACAAACAAAGAAAAAAAGAAACTGAAACCGCTTCTTTTTTTTCTGAATATTGGCATTTTTTTGTAAAAAAAACTTCGTTCAAAAAAATCTTTTTGAACGAAGTTTTAAATTCATCGTCTTTTATGACATTTTTTTTGCAAAAGTTAAACTAAACAACGTTGAAAGTAATAAAACAAAAAAGATAAAACCAATTGACAATAACGGGCGATTAAAAATAGCCGCTAGAACACCTAGAATGGCGATAATCAAGTAATAACGCCCAAAACGTTCGATAAACTGTTGACTTTCTGTTGCAGTTTCTTTTTTTAAGAGTGGTAAAAAAGCTGCACTTTTCTTCATCAAATAATAACTGGCTACGCCTGTGACAACGGCGAGTAATAGTACGAGTATACGAATCATCTTGTCCTCCAAAAAAAAACAACTTGCCAGAGCAAATTGTTTAGAAATCTTCATAAAAATGGTAAAATCCGTCGATGCCGGTAATCGTCCTAGAGTATTGAACCCGCAAGATAAGCAGGTGGGTTCCTCGATCGCAGTATTGAACTACCAAAAGAAAAGGCATGTTACCAACTTTGATACAAGCAGGATCCCTAGATATCAATAAAAATGTTCGGTCAACACAGTGAAAGGACAACGCGTACATCACAGATTTACCATCTTTATAATAGCATACTCTCTCAAAATCGGCAACGAGATTGTTTCTTTTTTTGAAAGCGTATTATTTTGTTATTTTTTCTGTTTCCATTCTTGGATACGCTTGAGTTGCTGATGTAAGGCTTGTTCATATTTACCAATATCAATCGGTTCGTAATAACGTGCCTCTTTTAATTTGTCAGGTAAGTATTGCTGATTGACCCAACCGTTTTCAAAATTATGTGGGTATTGATAACCAATGCCACGGTTTAATTCTTTGGCTCCAGCATAGTGGGCATCACGTAAATGATCAGGAACATCTCCCACAGAGCCTTGTCGAATATCTGCCAAAGCAGCATCAATCGCTGTGACTGCAGAATTTGATTTTGGCGATAAACATAAATCAATGACGACACTGGCTAGAGGAATCCTAGCTTCTGGAAACCCTAGCTTTTCGGCGGCTTGAACAGCGGTGACTGTCCGAGCGGCGGCCGCAGGATTCCCAAGACCGATATCCTCGTAAGCAATGACCATTAAACGACGACAAATAATCGGTAAATCACCTGCTTCAACTAAGCGACCCAAATAATGAAGTGCAGCATCTACATCGCTTCCTCGAATTGACTTTTGGAAAGCGGAAATCACGTCATAATGGGCATCGCCATCTTTATCATGGGTTAAGGCTTTTCGTTGCACGCACTCTTCAATAATCGGTAAGGTGATCTTAATTTCGCCTTGTTCATTTTTTGGTGTTGATTTAACAGCTAATTCTAGTCCATTTAGCGCACTACGTAAGTCACCGTTCGTTGCGCGTGTCAAATGTTGTAATGCTTTTTCTTCTAAGTGGACGGGATAATCGCCTAAGCCACGTGTGCTATCGGTTAAGGCTTCTTGAATCGCTTGCTGAATGTCTGTTTCTGTTAAGGGCTTTACTTCAAAAATTTGCGTGCGACTACGAATCGCAGGGTTAATTGTAATATATGGATTTTCGGTAGTGGCTCCAATCATAATAATTCGTCCGTTTTCTAAATGAGGGAGCAAAAAATCTTGTTTTGTTTTATCTAATCGGTGAATTTCATCAAGCAGTAAAATCACTGTGCCACTCATTTTGGCTTCTTCAGCAACGATTTGTAAATCTTTTTTAGTGTCTGTGGCCGCGTTCAACATGCGAAAGGCATAATTTGTTGAACCAGCGATTGCGCTGGCAATACTGGTTTTTCCAGTGCCAGGCGGCCCGTAAAGAATCATCGATGAAAGCATTTTGGCTTCGACCATCCGACGAATAATTTTACCAGGGCCGACTAAATGTTGTTGACCAACTACTTCGTCTAAGTGACGAGGTCGCATTCGATAGGCTAAAGGTTGTTGCATAAAAGGACCTCCTTTTTCATAATCATCTTATTATAACATAAAGAACGTACATTCGCTTTTTGGTGGTTTTTGGGGTTTTAGATGGATATAGCGGAAGGTTTCGTGTATGATAGGGAGTGGTGAAAGAAATGAAAGAAACGATAAATATCTTTAACACAAAAACAACTGAAGAAGTGGCACAATACTTGTTAGGGATGTACTTAGAGCACGAAACAGCAACAGGCGTTTTAGGTGGGTACATTGTGGATGCAGAAGCTTATTTAGGTCCTGATGATGAGGCGGCCCATAGCTTTGGCTTGAGAAAAACGCCACGCTTACAAGCCATGTATGACAAACCAGGCACGATTTATTTATATACTATGCACACGCATTTAATTTTAAATATGGTGACACAAGAACAAGGCAAACCACAAGGGGTGATGATCCGCGCGATTGAACCTGTTGAAGGTGTCGACAAAATGATTGAAAATCGCCAAGGACGTCAAGGCGTGGAATTGACCAATGGACCAGGTAAATTAGTTGCAGCCTTAGGAATTGATAAGCAATTATATGGGCAGTCGATTTTTTCTAGTTCGTTACGGCTCGTGCCAGAAAAACGAAAATTTCCGAAAAAAATTGAGGCACTACCACGAATTGGAATTCCCAATAAAGGTCGTTGGACAGAGTTGCCTTTAAGATACGTCGTGGCTGGCAATCCATATATTTCTAAACAAAAAAGAACAGCAGTAGACCAAATAGATTTTGGCTGGAAGGATGAAGAAAATGAAAAAAGCAACAATGCTCACATACTTAGAGGAACAACTTGAAAAACACTTAGGAGATTACGAAGTAGGCCTTGATTGGGATCGCAAAAACCATACCATCGAAGTCATTGTTCGTTTATATGCAGAAAACAATGAGCAAGTGGCGATTGATGATGTTGATGGTACTCTTTCAGAAGAAGAATTCATTGAATTTGAAGATGGTTTGTTATTTTACAATCCGCAAAAGTCTGTCGTTGATGACGAAGAGTATTTAGTCACAATTCCTTATGAAGGAAAAAAAGGGCTACGCAAAGCAGTTTTAGACGGATTCATTCACTATTTAAAAGTGGTTTTAGATGAAGGGCAAAGTGATTTGTTAGACTTTTTATCAGATGAAACAGCGGAAGTTTTTGAATTGCATTGGGAGCCAGCAGATTTTGAAGCGATGATTAAAAAAGTGGCAGAAACAGAAAAAGAACAATGGATTGCGTATCCAAGTTATTAATTTAGAGGTGAGAACATGAAGTGGACAGAAGTAAAAGTCGAAACGGCTAGCGAAGCAGTTGAAGCAATTTCAAACATTATGATGGAAGCTGGCGCAAGTGGTGTGGCCATTGAAGATGCGTTGGACATTGAAAATTTTGAAGGTGATCTGTATGGGGAAATTTTAGATAAAGAGCAATTCACCCACATTAAAGAAGGGGCGATTGTGATGGCTTATTTTCCTGAAACAACCTTCTTACCAGAAATTTTACCATTTATGAAAGAAAATATTTTACGCTTGCCTGAGTACGGCTTATCCATTGGTAAAAACGAAATGACAATTAGTGAAGTAGCAGAAAGCGACTGGGCAACTGCTTGGAAAAAATATTATCATCCTGTCCGTGTCACACGATTCTTAACGATTGTGCCAAGTTGGGAAGCCTATCACGCACAAGATGAAGCAGAAAAAATTATCACATTGGATCCGGGCATGGCTTTCGGTACAGGCACGCATCCAACGACTCGTTTAACCTTGCAAGCTTTAGAAACTGTTTTACGTGGTGGCGAAACAGTTCTAGATGTAGGAACGGGTTCTGGTGTTTTGAGTATTGCAAGTCGCTATTTAGGGGCTAAAGACGTCTACGCATATGATTTAGATGAAGTAGCAGTTGCAGCGGCAAAAGAAAATATGGATTTAAATCCCATTGCGGCCGATGTTCATGTGTCAGCCAATGATTTACTAAAAGGGATTGACCATTCTGCTGATGTAATCGTCGCAAATATTTTGGCAGATATTATTGTGTTAATGATTGAAGATGCTTGGCGTTTGCTAAAACAAGACGGTACCTTCATTATTTCTGGAATTATTGAAGATAAAAAAGCAATGGTTTTAGAAGCACTAACGAAAGTCGGTTTTGTGGTGGACCAACTCTTTAATCAAGGCGATTGGTATGCGATTATCTTGAAGAAACCAGAGGAAGAGTAAAATGCAACGGTATTTCATGAAAGAAGATTATCAAGAAAAAGATTTGTATAAAGTCGCAGATGAAAACTATCATCATATTGTGCGAGTTATGCGAATGACGCCGAATGATCGTTGTTATTTAGTATTTCAAAATAAAACTGCCATTTTAGCTGAGATTGTGGAAATTGATTCAACGTCTGTTTACTTTAAAGAAATTAGTAAAGAAGAAATGGACAAAGAATTGCCAATTGAAGTGACGATTGCGTGTGGGTTACCAAAAGGGGACAAGTTAGAATGGATTGTTCAAAAAGGCACGGAGCTAGGTTGCAATCAGTTTATCGGCTTTCCTGCGAAAACTTCCGTTGTCAAATGGGACCACAAAAAAAGAGCAGCCAAAGAAAAAAGATTACAAAAAATTGCCACAGAAGCGGCGGAGCAATCGCATCGGCAGCAGACACCAAGTGTTTCTTTGGTGGAAAAAACACAAGAAATCATTGCACAATTTGACTCATATGACACAGTCTTGGTTGCGTATGAAGAATCAGCAAAACAAGGAGAAAAAAGTCAATTAGCACAAGTATTATCCACTTGCCAGCCAGGCGCACGTTTGTGTGTGCTCTTTGGACCTGAAGGTGGCTTTGCACCGCAAGAAATTGAACAATTTCTGCAGACTGGGGCGAAACTTTGCGGGTTGGGTCCGAGAATTTTACGAGCAGAAACAGCACCGTTGTATCTTTTAAGTGCGGTTAGCTACCAAATGGAACTTTTAAATTAAACGAAAGCCCGCCTGTAAAATTCTTGGAGGCATTCTCTTTGAATAAACAGAGAGTAAAAAAGCGACAGTGATTGAAATTTAAGGGAAATTTAGTATAATAGAGTTGTTGAAAGTGCTACTGTTTCAAGTGGTACTTTTCTTTTTTATTAAAAATAGATAAAACGTGAACGAAGTGTTCTTTATCCAAAGGTCACCTTCATAGAGGAGTGAATACCATGCCAAAAGAAGAAATACTGACAGGCCCAGCGGTCATCAAAATTGTAAGTACCTATATGGGACCAGAACATGTTGAGTTGGTTCAAAAAGCATTAACTTATGCTGAAAAAGCACACGAAGGTCAAGTCCGACAATCAGGTGAACCTTACATCATCCATCCGATTCAAGTGGCAGGCATTCTGGCTGAATTACATATGGATCCCCATACTGTAGCAACAGGATTTTTACATGATGTTGTCGAAGATACGGACGTAACACTGGACGATTTAAAAGAAGAATTTGGCGAAGACATCGCAATGTTAGTCGATGGCGTGACGAAACTAGGAAAAATTAAATATAAATCTCATGAAGAACAATTAGCTGAAAATCATCGGAAAATGTTATTGGCAATGGCGCAAGATTTACGGGTCATTATGGTGAAACTAGCCGATCGTTTACACAATATGCGCACATTAAAACATTTACGTGAAGATAAGCAACGACGGATTGCACAAGAAACTTTAGAAATTTATGCGCCTTTAGCACATCGCTTAGGGATTAGTCGAATTAAATGGGAATTAGAAGATACGGCCTTACGTTATATTAACCCCAACCAATACTATCGAATTGTTAATTTGATGCAAAGTAAACGCGATGAACGTGAAGCTTATGTGGCAGAAGCAGTCGAAGATATTCGTTTAGCTACGGAAGATTTAGAAATTTACGCAGAAATATATGGTCGACCAAAGCATATTTATTCAATCTATCGTAAAATGAAGGACCAAAAGAAACAATTTAATGAAATCTATGACTTATTAGCCATTCGTGTTATTGTCGATTCCATTAAAGATTGCTATGCCGTGTTAGGGGCGATTCATACACGTTGGACACCAATGCCAGGTCGCTTTAAAGATTATATTGCTATGCCAAAAGCGAATATGTATCAATCTATCCATACGACAGTTATTGGGCCAAAAGGGAATCCAGTAGAGGTCCAAATTCGAACCCATGAGATGCACCAAATCGCCGAATTTGGGGTGGCGGCTCACTGGGCCTATAAAGAAGGCAAAGCGGAAAAAATTGAAACAGATGAACTGACGAAGCAAGTCGATTGGTTTCATGAAATTATTGAATTACAAGATGAAAGCTATGATGCTTCTGAATTTATGCAAGGTGTGAAAGAAGACATTTTTAGCGACAAAGTCTATGTCTTTACGCCAAGTGGAGATGTAACCGAACTGCCAAAAGGCTCCGGACCACTAGATTTTGCCTACAGCATTCATACTGAAATTGGGAATAAAACAACCGGTGCGAAGGTCAACGGCAAAATGGTACAGTTAGACTATGTCCTAAAAAATGGGGATATTATTGAAGTCCTAACATCACCGAATTCTTTCGGACCTAGTCGCGACTGGCTGAAAATGGTTAAAACAAGTAAAGCTAAAAATAAAATCAAACGTTTCTTTAAAGAACAAGACCGTGAAGATAATATTATTAAAGGGCATGATGCTATCATTAAATACATGACAGAAATCGGCTTTACACCAAAAGAATTTTTAACGAAGAATAAAATGGCGGAAGTGCTAGATAAATTCAAATTTCAAACGGAAGATGATTTATTTGCGGCAGTAGGTTATGGCGAAGTAAGTGCGCAAGTAGTGTGCAATCGTTTAACAGAAAAAGAACGCCGCGAACAAGAGTTGGAACGCCAACGTCAAGAAGCAGAAGAGTTGTTAAATCAGCCAGCCAAAAAAGAATCAGAAAAAATGAAAGTTCGTCATGAAGGTGGTATCGTGATTCAAGGGGTGGACAACCTATTGATTCGTTTAAGCCGCTGTTGTAATCCAGTGCCTGGTGATGAAATCGTTGGTTACATTACCAAAGGACGGGGCGTTTCAATTCATCGTGCGGACTGTCCTAACGTACAACATCAAGAAGAATTAGCACAACGTCTAATTGAAGTTGAATGGGAAGATACCGAGCACAGTCGCAAAGAATACGCTGCCGATTTGGAGATTTACGGCTATGATCGTAGTGGCTTACTGAGTGATGTTTTACAAGTCATTAGTTCGATGACAAAAAATTTAGTCGGCGTTGAAGCTCGTCCATCCAAAGATAAGATGGCCCAGATTCATGTCACTGTGAAAATTCAAAACCTTTCTCATTTAAAAAACATCGTTGACAAAATTAAAAGTGTACCAGATGTTTATAGTGTTCGTCGAACCAATGGGTAAGTGTTAAAAGTGAGGCAAAAAAGATGAAAGTAGTTATTCAAAGAGTCAGTCAAGCACAAGTTGCGATAGAAGAGCAGATAGTGGGACAAATCAAACAAGGCTTCATGGTGCTGGTGGGCATACATCAAGAAGACACGCCAGAAGATGTGGCTTATGTTGTTGGCAAAATTAGTAAATTACGTGTTTTTGAAGATGACGAAGGAAAAATGAATCGCAGCATTCAAGAGATTGAAGGATCAATTCTAAGTATCTCTCAATTTACCCTCTATGCAAAAACTAAAAAAGGCAATCGTCCCAGTTTTATTGAAGCGGCTCGTCCAGATGTGGCGATTCCTTTGTATGAATTATTTAATCAACAATTAGAAGCAGAAGGAATAGCGGTAGCCACAGGAGAATTTGGCGCGGATATGCAAGTGTCGTTGACCAATGATGGTCCAGTGACCATTGTGATCGATACACGAGAAAAATAATTGATTTTCCTATCGGAACCCCTTGACTTTCTAAGAGAACTTTAGTAGTTTATAGATAATATTAAAAATCTACGAAGGAACGAGTAAGTTTCATCTGTCTGCGAAGAGAGAGTTGCCGTGGCTGAGAGCAACTTCAACAGTGAAAGTGAAAGACATTCTGGAGATGGACGGAAGAAAAGCCGTCCCGTTACGAGCGTTAATCGTTGAGGAAAGAGTAAAATCTTTCAAAATTAGGTGGTACCGTGTAAAAGAAACTTTTACGCCCTTGTATGTTCAACATACAAGGGCTTTTTTCATTTTTAGAAAAAAGAAAATGGCGCACACATTTTTGTGGAATGATAGAAGGAGAGAAAGACAATGAGTTATCAAAAACCAAAAGGAACAAACGATATTTTGCCAGGAACTTCTGAAAAATGGCAATTTGTGGAAGAAACAGCTCGTTTGATTTTTAAAGATTATCAATACCAAGAAATCAGAACCCCGATTTTTGAACATTATGAAGTAATATCTCGCAGTGTTGGCGATACTACAGATATTGTTTCAAAAGAAATGTATGATTTTTATGATAAAGGAGATCGTCACGTGACGCTACGTCCTGAGGGGACAGCGCCAATTGTTCGGGCCTTCGTTGAAAATAAATTATATGGTCCGGAATATACGAAACCATATAAAACCTATTACATGGGGCCGATGTTCCGCTATGAACGCCCACAAGCTGGTCGTTTGCGTCAATTCCATCAAATTGGTGTGGAAGCATTTGGTAGTGAAAACCCAGCATTGGATGTTGAAATCATGGCTATGGCTTTGGACTTCTTCAAACAATTAGGCATCCAACAAATCAAATTAGTTATTAATTCTTTGGGGGATAAAGAAACACGTGCTACGTACCGTCAAGCATTAATCGATTATTTAGAGCCCCATATGGCAGAATTAAGCGAGGATTCACAACGTCGCTTACACGAAAATCCATTGCGGGTGTTAGACAGCAAAGATAAAAAAGACAAGGTGATTGTCGCAGAAGCGCCCTCCATTTTAGATTATTTAAATGAACCATCTAAAGCACATTTTGAAGCAGTAACTGATATGTTAGATTTACTAGAAATTCCTTATGAAATTGATAGTAATATGGTTCGCGGCCTGGATTATTACACACACACAATTTTTGAAATTATGAGTGAAGCGCCTAAAATGGGTGCGCAATCAACTATTTGTGCAGGAGGCCGATACAATGGTTTAGTTGAAGAATTAGGCGGCCCAGACACACCAGGTTTTGGTTTTGGTATGGGCATTGAGCGAGTGTTGTTAACAATGGAAGCTGAAGAAGTTGTGATTCCAGCGTTATCTGAATTAGACGCATATGTGGTTGGCATTGGTTCAGAAACCAACGTCGCAGCTTTGCAACTTGTTCAAAGCATTCGTAACTTTGGTTTCTCAGCTGATCGTGATTACATGAATCGCAAACCAAAAGCGCAATTTAAAACGGCCGATAAATTACAAGCAAAATTAGTTTTAACAATCGGTGAAAATGAATTGAATGAAGGCATTGTCAACGTAAAATCAATGGCAACACGCGAAGAAAAAGCCTTCCCGTTAAGTGCTATTCATGATTCATTTGATGAAGTGTATGACGAAATGATGACAAAAATGATTGAAGAATAAAAAGGAGAGATTGAGAAATGGCAAAACGCACAACCTATTGCGGCAATGTATCTGCCGAATTTATTGAAAAAGAAGTTGTATTAAAAGGATGGGTTCAAAAACGTCGTGACTTAGGAGGCGTTATCTTTATTGATTTACGTGACCGTGAAGGAATCGTCCAAGTGGTCTTTAACCCAGAAAAGTCAAAAGAAGCATGGGAAATTGCTGATAAATGTCGTAGTGAATACGTCATCGAAGTTAAAGGTCAAGTCGTTTATCGTGATAAAGAAGCGATTAATCCCAAAATGAAAACTGGCGAGTTTGAAGTGATGGCGACTGACATTACGATTTTAAATACTGCGAAAACAACGCCATTTACCATTGAAGATGACAATAACGTTAATGACGAATTGCGCATGAAATATCGTTATTTAGATTTACGTCGTCCATCAATGACAAACAACATTAAATTACGTCACCAAGTAACGAAAACAATCCGTCACTATTTAGATAATCATGACTTTTTAGACATTGAAACTCCTTATTTAGGCAAATCAACACCAGAAGGCGCTCGCGATTATTTGGTTCCTTCTCGTGTCCATGCCGGTCATTTTTATGCTTTACCACAATCACCACAACTCTTTAAACAATTATTAATGGGGGCAGGCTTCGATCGCTATTACCAAATCGTTCGTTGTTTCCGTGATGAAGATTTACGAGGCGACCGTCAGCCAGAATTTACACAAATCGATATCGAAACGACCTTTTTAACACCAGAAGAAATTCAAACATATACAGAAAATATGTTGGCTGAAGTGATGAAAGAGACAAAAGGAATTGAGATTTCTGTTCCGTTTCCACGAATGAGCTATGACGAAGCGATGGCACGCTATGGTAGCGATAAACCCGACACTCGTTTTGCTATGGAATTAATTGATGTTGCAGATGTAGTGAAAGACGTAGACTTCAAAGTTTTCCAAGCAGCGTTGGAAAATGGCGGACATGTGAAGGCTTTAAATGCAAAAGGCGCCGCAGATAAGTATTCTCGTAAAGATATGGATAACTTAGGTAAGTATGTGAGTCAATTTGGTGCAAAAGGCTTAGCTTGGTTAAAAGTTGAAGAAGATGGCTTAAAAGGACCGATTGCTAAATTCTTAACAGAAGTTAGTGATGAATTAATTGCTGCTACCAATGCAGAAGTCGGTGATATTTTAATGTTTGGTGCCGATAAACCTGAAATCGTAGCCGCTGCTTTAGGTGCGGTACGTACACGTTTAGGTAAAGAATTAGGTTTAATTGATGAATCGAAATTCAATTTCTTGTGGATTGTGGATTGGCCGTTGTTTGAATATGATGAAGAAGCTGGTCGCTATGTTTCTGCTCATCATCCATTTACACAACCAAAAGCAGAGGATGTGGACCGCTTAGCAACAGACCCAGCCTCTGTGTATGCTGAAGCTTACGATGTTGTCTTAAACGGCTACGAATTAGGTGGCGGCTCATTACGGATCCATACACGAGAATTACAAGAAAAAATGTTTGAAACGTTAGGTTTTACAAAAGAAGAAGCACAAGACCAATTTGGTTTCTTGCTAGACGCATTAGATTACGGCTTCCCGCCACATGGAGGGATTGCTTTAGGGCTAGACCGCTTAGCAATGCTATTGGCTGGGGAAGAAAATATTCGTGAAGTGATTGCCTTCCCTAAAAACGGGAAAGCAATTGACCCAATGAACAACGCACCAAGTTTAGTTTCTCCATTACAATTGTTTGAATTAAACATTGATGTAACAGCCATTGACGAATAAGTGTTAAATCCAAAGAAAGAGTGACTTCATTGACGGATGAGGTCACTCTTTTTTTGGAAAGGAAAAAGATAACGAAAGACTTAAAAAGTGGCTGAGCTAAAAATCTGCCAATTGGCTGTTTTTTCTTTTTAGAAAACTTTGTATGATAACTGAGTGTATAAAGGAGCGAAACAAATGACAAAAATAATTTTAACAATTGGCGGTTCCGATCCTTTTTCAGGTGGCGGGATTCAAACAGATTTAAAAACGTTTGAAAATCATCAAGTCTTTGGCTTATCAACTTTAACTTGCCTTGCTACAGCCCCTAAGAATCATTTTCAGATTCATGACCTGGAGACTTCTTTGGTGAAAGAGCAACTCGCTTCCATACCTGCCGGGAGTTTAGACGGCATCAAGATTGGCTTGATTCACAGTGAAGAAAGTATGTTACAAATTGCAACCTTTTTGAAAAAGCATGCAGGTCTGCCGGTGGTGTTGGATCCTGTCTTGGCTTTTAAAGAAACGACTTCAGTTTATGAAAAAAGATACATGCAGTTATTGATTGAAAAACTTTTTCCATTCGCAACGATTATAACGCCTAATTTAAAAGAAGCAGAATTACTCATTGGCAGAAAATTAACAACCGTCGAAGAAGTCCAACAAGCGGCGGAAGAGTTAAACTCTTTAGGAGCGGCAACGGTGGTGATTAAAGGTGGTAATCGTTGGCTTGGCCAAGAAGCACGTGACTTTTTTTATGATGGACAACAACATATTCAATTGGTCAAAGAAAAAGTAATGGCCCACACCATTGATGGCGCTGGTTGTTCCTTTGCCTCTGCAATTGGTGCGAATTTAGTTAAAGGATATCCGTTAATTGAAGCAGTTGATTTAGCAAAAACATACGTTCATGAAGCCATTGTTTCTGGAGTCCAGCTAAATGCAGCTTTTGGAAGTGTGTGGCATGAAGGATTACTAGCAGGAGGTGTGGCGGATAATGACAAGAAAAATTAGTCTATATGCAGTAATTACCGCTTTAACAGTGGCTGTGTCAATGGTCTTTATTATCCCCGTCCCAGCAACAAATGGCTTTGTTACATTGGCGGATGCAGGGATTTACATTGCTAGTTTACTTTTTGGTCCGATCGGTGGCTTGACAGTCGGAGCTTTAAGCGGTGGCTTAATTGATTTATTGTCAGGCTATCCACAATGGTTCGTTTTTTCGTTATTGATTCATGGCGGACAAGGTTGGTTAGCAGGTCACTTCTTTAATAAAAATAAAAAGATGCAAACGCTAGGATTACTTTTAGCCAGTCTCCTCATGATTAGCGGGTATGCTTTAGCGACTAGCTGGCTTTACGGCGTGGGTGCGGGGATTGCCTCTTTACCAGGGAATATCATTCAATCCTTATTTGGGGTGATTGTAGCATTGCCCCTTAGTCAAACATTAAAACGTGTGTTACCAAAAAATGGTCGTTTAGAAGAAAGAAGGATGAACAAATGACTATCGATGAAAAAATGTTAAAAGAACAGTTAGTGACAATTACAGAAGAAGTCATTACAGCAGGAAATTTACAAAAAGGGGACCTATTTGTTTTAGGTTGTACCACCAGCGAGGTAGTAGGTGGCGTCATTGGTAAAAATTCCAGTGCCGAAGTAGGACAATGGATTGTCTCAACCTTAATTGAACAATTAGATAAAAAAGGCATCTCTTTGGCTGTCCAAGGATGCGAACATATTAATCGTGCTTTAGCGATGGAACGTCGTGTGGCTGAAGAAAAAGGCTTTGAAATTGTCTCTGTAGTACCGCAATTACATGCTGGCGGTTCTTGTTCAGTGGCTGCCTTTGAAAAATTTGATGAACCTGTGGAAGTGGAGCATATTGTTGCTCAAGCAGGGATTGACATTGGCGATACATCTATCGGTATGCATGTAAAACATGTGCAAGTTCCTCTTCGCTTGAGCATTCGAACGTTAGGTGCGGCCCATGTTACAGCATTATATTCTCGTCCTAAATATATTGGTGGACCAAGAGCCTATTATGAAACAACCCAAGAACGAAATCGTTAAGATTTCGTTCTTTTTTCATTTCTATAAACATTTGATGAATCTTCCGTAATTATTATAGGAATCTCTTTTTTTCTCTCGGTAAACCACGTATAATATGAAAAGAAATGTAATTTATTGAAAACCTGAAACGAGGCTATTATTTATGAAAAAAATTTATGACGGACTGCCAGTTCATGACTATACAACAAAATTTTCTGTGTCGATTGTCTATGCTATTCTTGCATCAATTGCCATGAACTTTTTCTATCAACCAGGAAATATTTATTCCAGTGGCTTAACAGGCTTGGCCCAAATTTTAACAACCCTCTCAACAAAAATTGTGGGTTTTAATGTGCCTGTCTCTATTACATTGTATCTGTTAAATGTGCCGTTATTCTTTATTGCGTGGAAGAAAATAGGTAAGAAGTTTACAATTTTTACTTTCATTACCGTGACTTTAACTTCATTATTTATGCATATTGTTCCGCAAACGGTGATGACCCAAGATCCAATTATCTGTGCTATTTTTGGTGGGGCGATTTCTGGATCAGGAATTGGTTTTGTCTTAAAAAACGGGGTTTCTTCTGGGGGCTTAGATATTCTAAGCATTACCATTCGGAAAAAAACGGGGCGTTCAGTTGGCTCGATTTCAATTTATTTTAACGCACTAATTGTCTTCGTTGCAGGTTATTTATTTGGCTGGCAGTACATGTTCTACAGTGCGTTATCAATTTTTGTAAGTGGGAAGGTCACAGATGCTGTTTATACTAAGCAAAAGAAAATGCAAGTTATGATTGTCACTAAAAACCCAGATCGAGTCGTGGATGAGATTCAAAAGAAAATGCGCCGTGGTATTACAATTATTCATGAAGCGGAAGGGGCATATCGCCACGACCGCCAAACTGTTTTGCTAACTATTGTGACACGCTTTGAGTTGCCAAGTTTAGAAGCAGCCATGAAAGAAAGTGATCCGAATGCCTTTGTCAGCATCTCAGATAATGTTAAAATTTTAGGACGTTTTTACGAAGAAGATTACAAATAAAAGGGTATGAAGCAACGAGAGAATGGCTGTGTCTATTCCTTCGTTGCTTTTTTGAAAAATAAGTAAAAAATGCTTTGTGAGAGGACCTGAAATTCCCATTTAAACAAGAAGTTAATTGAAAGACGTTCGTGAATTCCTTTGCTTTTGGTTTAATTAGATCTAATTATTCGGAAATAAGTCGCTATTGTTTCCCACAAACGAATGCTTTGTTTGGATTTGAAAGAAAACGATGAAAAAAGAATCATTTTTATTGAAAAGACCTAAAAAAACTGGTACACTAAGTGTGTAATTGATAAGTACTTTTAATACTGTTATGAATAAATAGTAGGAAAAACGAACATCAATTCTATTTTTTTAAAGTTCATAGGTCGTTTTCAGTCTTACTTGGACATATTTCGACCCGCAAAAGGAGCGCATCATGTTAAAAGAATTTAAAATGATTGAAGCAGTTGCTCCAGATATGCTCGATGTATTACAAGAAAGATTCCAAATTCTTCGCAATATTTATTGGATGCAACCTATTGGACGTAGAAGTTTATCAGAAACGATGGGAATTACAGAGCGAGTCTTGCGTACAGAAACAGATGTTTTGAAGCAGCTCAACCTGATTGAACCTTCAAAAAGCGGAATGACATTAACAGAACGCGGTTTGGAAGTCTATCAAGGCTTAGAATTAGTCATGAATCAATTGCTTGGCATGCACCAAATCGAAAAAGAAATGACACAGTACTTTGGCATTCAACGTTGTATCGTTGTTGCAGGAGATAGTGATATTCAAAAGAAAGTTCTTTCGGACTTTGGAGATGTCTTAACCAATACGCTGAATTTACTCTTACCAAATGGTGAGAATACAATTGCGGTTATGGGTGGGACAACAATGGCCATGGTGGCCGAAAATATGGGATCACTAGAAACTGAAAAACGTCATAATTTGTTTGTTCCAGCCAGAGGAGGGATTGGTGAAGCAGTTTCTGTCCAAGCCAATTCAATTAGTGCTGTAATGGCCAACAAAACGGGTGGTAACTACCGGGCGTTATATGTCCCAGAACAATTGAGTCGTGAAACGTATAATAGTTTATTACAAGAACCCTCGATTCAAGAAGTTCTTACGTTAATTAGTCATGCCAACTGTGTGGTGCACAGTATTGGTCGAGCGTTGCACATGGCGGCACGCCGAAAAATGTCTGATGACGAAATGGTTATGCTCAAACAAAAAAATGCCGTGGCAGAATCGTTTGGTTATTTCTTTGATGAAGAAGGAAAAGTGGTCTATAAAATTCCACGAATTGGCCTTCAATTAAAAAACTTACAAGAAATTCCCTATGTCGTCGCAATTGCGGGCGGCAAAACGAAAGCCAAAGCCATTCGCGCATATATGAAAAATGCACCAAAACAAACGTGGCTCATCACAGATGAAGCTGCCGCAAACGAGATTTTAAAAGGGGTAACCCTTTAAAATAAAAAATTTTTGATTTTCATAAGGAGGAAATCTTTAATGACAGTTAAAGTAGGTATTAATGGATTTGGACGTATCGGACGCTTAGCTTTCCGTCGTATCCAAGATGTAGAAGGAATCGAAGTAGTTGCAATCAACGACTTAACAGATGCTAAAATGTTAGCACACTTGTTAAAATATGACACAACTCAAGGCCGTTTCAACGGTACAGTTGAAGTTCACGAAGGTTCATTCAACGTTAACGGCAAAGAAATCAAAGTTTTAGCTAACCGTAACCCTGAAGAATTACCATGGGGCGAATTAGGCGTAGACATCGTTTTAGAATGTACTGGTTTCTTTACTTCTAAAGAAGCTGCTGAAAAACATTTAACTGCTGGTGCAAAACGTGTAGTTATTTCAGCTCCTGGTGGTAACGATGTACCAACAATCGTTTACAACACAAACCATGAAACATTAACTGGAGAAGAAACTGTAATTTCAGGCGCTTCTTGTACTACAAACTGCTTAGCTCCAATGGCTAAAGCTTTACATGACAACTTTGGTGTTGTTGAAGGTTTAATGACAACTATCCACGCTTACACAGGTGACCAAATGACATTAGACGGACCACATCCTAAAGGCGACTTCCGTCGTGCGCGCGCTGCTGCTGCAAACATCGTACCTAACTCAACTGGTGCTGCTAAAGCAATCGGCTTAGTAATCCCAGAATTGAACGGTAAATTAGATGGCGCTGCTCAACGTGTTCCTGTAGCAACTGGTTCATTAACTGAATTAGTTACTGTATTAGACAAAGAAGTTACTGTTGATGAAGTGAATGCAGTAATGGAAAAAGCTGCTAACGAATCTTATGGTTATAACACAGACGAAATCGTTTCTTCTGATATCGTAGGTATGACTTACGGTTCATTATTCGATGCAACTCAAACAAAAGTTATGACAGTTGGCGACAAACAATTAGTTAAAACTGTTGCTTGGTATGACAACGAAATGTCATACACTGCTCAATTAGTTCGTACTTTAGAATACTTCGCTAACTTATAAGATTCATTCTTATCATTAGTGAAATTTGAACAATTGTGAAATAATAAGCGGGGAAGCAACGCGCTTCTCCGCTTTCTTTTTTTAAAAAAGAAAAATCCTAAAATTGACAATACAGGAGGTCTACTCATGGCTAAAAAGACAATTAAAGATGTAGATTTAAAAGACAAAAAAGTCCTTGTCCGTGTTGACTTTAACGTTCCGTTAAAAGATGGCGTGATCACAAACGATAATCGTATCGTAGCGGCTTTACCAACAATCAAATACGTGATTGAAAATGGCGGAAAAGCAATTCTTTTCTCTCATTTAGGTCGTGTAAAAACAGAAGAAGACAAAGCTGGCAAATCATTAAAACCAGTGGCTGAACGTTTAAGCGAATTACTAGGTCAACCAGTTACTTTTGTTCCAGAAACACGTGGTAAAGAATTAGAAGACGCTGTTAACAATATGAAAGACGGCGACGTTTTAGTATTTGAAAACACTCGTTTTGAAGATGTTGACGGCAAAAAAGAAAGCGGCAATGACGCTGAATTGGGTAAATACTGGGCTTCTTTAGGCGATGTATTTGTCAATGATGCTTTTGGTACTGCACACCGTGCACATGCCTCAAACGTTGGAATTGCTTCAACTGGTATCCCAACAGTTGCTGGTTTCTTAATGGAAAAAGAAATTAAATTCATCGGCGAAGCTGTTGAAAATCCAAAACGTCCATTCGTAGCAATCTTGGGTGGCGCAAAAGTTTCTGACAAAATCGCTGTCATTGAAAACCTAATTGAAAAAGCCGACAAAATTTTAATCGGTGGCGGTATGGCTTACACATTCATGAAAGCACAAGGCTATAGTGTTGGTTTATCTTTACTTGAAGAAGATAAAGTGGACTTAGCGAAAAGCTTAATGGAAAAAGCTGGCGACAAATTAGTTTTACCGGTTGATACAGTTGTCTCTAAAGAGTTCAGCAATGACGCTCCTTTCCACACGGTTCCTTCAACTGAAATCCCAGATGATGAAGAAGGCTTGGATATTGGTGAAAAAACAATTGAATTATTTGCTAACGAATTACAAGGTGCGAAAACAGTTGTTTGGAATGGACCAATGGGCGTATTTGAAATGAGTAACTTTGCCAAAGGAACAATTGGTGTTTGTGAAGCGATTGCTAATTTAGAAGACGCAACAACAATCATCGGTGGCGGGGACTCTGCTGCTGCAGCAATTCAATTAGGCTACGAAAACAAATTCTCTCACATCTCAACAGGTGGCGGAGCAAGTTTAGAATTATTAGAAGGCAAAACTTTACCAGGTTTAGCTTCTATTAACGATAAATAATCAGTTTAAAAGACAATATTTTTAAAAAAAGAAAAGGATGTGCTTTTCATGCGCAAACCAATTATCGCTGGTAACTGGAAAATGAACAAAACTTTAAGCGAAGCACAAAGCTTTGCAGAAGCAGTAAAAAATGCTGTTCCATCAAACGACGTTGTTGACGCTGTGATTGGATCTCCAGCATTATTCTTAGCTCCTTTAGCTTGGAACCTAAAAGATTCTGAAGTGAAATTAGCTGCACAAAACTGCTACTGGGAAAACGCTGGTGCCTTCACTGGTGAAAACTCACCAGCTGCAATTGCAGATTTAGGTGTAGACTATGTGATTATCGGACACTCTGAACGTCGCGAATATTTCCACGAAACAGATGAAGATATCAATAAAAAAGCCAAAGCAATCTTTGCAAATGGTATGACACCAATCTTCTGTTGTGGTGAAACTTTAGAAACGTATGAAGCTGGTAAAACAGCGGAATGGATCGAAGGTCAAATCACTAACGGCTTAGTTGGTTTATCAAA
This sequence comes from Enterococcus sp. MSG3299, assembly GCF_050555765.1. Classification (NCBI taxonomy): domain Bacteria; kingdom Bacillati; phylum Bacillota; class Bacilli; order Lactobacillales; family Enterococcaceae; genus Enterococcus; species Enterococcus sp. MSG3299. The sequence goes on along the minus strand of NZ_CP187869.1, from coordinate 1,671,357 downwards.
CGAACAAGTTGCTTCAATGGTTATCGCTTACGAACCAATCTGGGCAATCGGAACTGGTAAATCTGCAGATGCTAATATTGCAGATGAAATCTGTGGTGTTGTTCGTTCAACAGTTGAAAAATTATACGGCAAAGAAGTTTCTGAAGCTGTTCGTATTCAATACGGTGGTTCTGTTAAACCAGAAAACATCGCTGAATATATGGCAAAAGAAAACGTTGACGGTGCTTTAGTCGGCGGCGCAAGCTTAGAAGCAGATTCATTCTTAGCTTTATTAGATGCTGTAAAATAAGAAATCACTAACGGTAACGTTTTCTCAATGACTTTTGCAAAAAAATGTTTGCATAGTTTGCGAGAATTAACTACAATCATACATGAGGGAATCCCCTTAGTATAAATACAAACTCAAAGGAGAGACAAAACATGTCAATTATTACTGATATTTACGCACGCGAAGTCTTAGACTCACGCGGTAACCCAACAATCGAAGTAGAAGTTTACACTGAAAGCGGAGCTTTCGGCCGTGGAATGGTTCCTTCAGGAGCTTCAACTGGTGAATACGAAGCAGTTGAATTACGTGATGGCGACAAAGCTCGTTACTTAGGTAAAGGTGTTACTAAAGCTGTAGATAACGTAAACAACATCATTGCTGAAGCAATCATCGGTTACGATGTACGCGATCAAATGGCTATCGATAAAGCAATGATCGATTTAGATGGAACTCCTAACAAAGGTAAATTAGGTGCTAACGCTATTCTTGGTGTGTCTATCGCCGTAGCTCGTGCTGCTGCTGATTACCTAGAAGTGCCTTTATATCACTACTTAGGCGGATTCAATACAAAAGTATTACCAACTCCAATGATGAACATCATCAACGGTGGATCACATGCTGACAACAGTATTGACTTCCAAGAATTCATGATCATGCCTGTAGGTGCGCCTACATTCAAAGAAGCTTTACGTATGGGTGCAGAAGTATTCCACGCATTAGCTTCAATCTTAAAAGGTCGCGGTTTAGCTACTTCAGTAGGTGACGAAGGTGGTTTCGCTCCTAACTTAGGTTCAAACGAAGAAGGTTTCGAAGTAATCATCGAAGCTATCGAAAAAGCTGGCTATGTTCCTGGTAAAGACGTTGTTCTTGCTATGGATGCTGCTTCTTCAGAATTCTACGACAAAGAAAAAGGCGTTTACGTTTTAGCTGACTCAGGCGAAGGCGAAAAAACAACTGAAGAAATGATCGCGTTCTACGAAGAATTAGTTTCTAAATACCCAATCATTTCAATCGAAGACGGCTTAGACGAAAACGACTGGGACGGATTCAAAAAATTAACTGAAGTATTAGGCGACAAAGTTCAATTAGTTGGTGACGATTTATTCGTAACAAACACAACTAAATTAGCTGAAGGTATCGAAAAAGGTATCGCTAACTCAATCCTAATCAAAGTTAACCAAATCGGTACTTTAACTGAAACATTTGAAGCAATCGAAATGGCTAAAGAAGCTGGCTACACTGCAGTTGTATCTCACCGTTCTGGTGAAACAGAAGATTCAACAATCTCTGATATCGCTGTTGCAACAAACGCTGGCCAAATCAAAACTGGTTCATTAAGCCGTACTGACCGTATTGCTAAATACAATCAATTATTACGTATTGAAGATCAATTAGGCGATGTAGCTGAATACAAAGGCTTAAAATCTTTCTACAACTTAAAAAACAAATAATTCATTTAATGAATAACGCTTAAAGGGACAATTGGTTAATGAACCAATTCTCCTTATACTCGGACGTAAAAACACGCCTTTCTGTAAAGAAAGGCGTGTTTTTTTATATTTATAAAAATATTGAAAAAAATAGATTAGAAATAACTTCAACCGTACATCGCTCTATAATCACTTGTTTAAAAATAACAAAACATTAACAAAACAACATTATATAAAAATTTAATAAAACAAAATAATTGTTATTTTATAATTTTAGTATTGACTGGTTTCAGATAACGCTGTACGCTTAAAGAAATAGTATAGAATTTCACAAAAAAATGAAAACACAAATTTAACTTGGAGGATGTTGAGTAGTGAGCAATGGGAAAAAGATTTTTATTAGTCATAGTTCAAAGGATCAAGAATATGTGGATGCGTTTATCCAATTATTGAAAAAGTTTGGGTTTCGAACACAGGATATTTTTTATAGTTCCACTATTGAAACAGGTGTACAGCCAGGAGAATTAATTTTTGACACGATTAAAAGGGAGCTAACTAATCAACCTGTCATGCTGTATTTTTTATCTGATCATTATTATCAGAGTATTCCATGTTTAAACGAAATGGGTGCTTCTTGGATGCTATCAGATAAACACTATCCAATTGCGTTAAATAATTTTTCTATGAAAGATATGAAAGGTGTTATTAGTAGTGAGCGTTTGGCGATTGCGTTTAATGATAAGACAAGTACTAATGAAATAAACTGCTTATTAAAAAAGTTATCTCATGACACAGATGTACAAGCTGAGCCAGATTTTGAACTAAACGTTGAAAAAAATATTCAGCCATTCCAAAATAAACTGACACAACTGATTCGGCAAGCAAGTTATTTAAAACCTGATGAAAAGGGATATTTTGAAACGACTCTTAGCACTCATCGTCCTGTGTATGGCACAGCAAAAGGGGTGTATGACTGTTTTAAATTACCTAGCTTAATTGAGCCTAAAAGTTTAGGTTTAGACACGCTATCAGAGGATGAAAGCCATTGGCTATTCTTTTTTCTTACGTGGGGAACTTTTCAAGAAGGCGAAAAAGTGCGGTTTAAATTGAAAAAGGATAAGGCGTATAACAATCGGGAATTTAGTGATATTGGTAAATGTAAAAATATTTACGTCTCTTATTTAGAGAAGGTAGAGTAATTGGAGGAGGTAATAAATGAAAATGAATTGGCGTCAGTTGGTTGGTACATATCGTATTTCTGATAATGGTAAACAATATCAAAATGACTGGTTAAATAAGCAAGTTGATTTAGCCACAGAACTTCGTAAATCTTTTGATAGTGACTATCGTAGAGTAAGAGTAATTAAAAGTGATGCATTTAGACGTTTACAAGACAAAACACAAGTCTTTCCTTTAGAACGTAATGATTTTGTAAGAACGCGTTTAACACATAGCTTAGAAGTAGCAATGCATAGCAGGGATATACTTAGATTAGTTATTTCACAGTTGAACGAACGAAACATTGAGGTTATGGAATTATCAGAATGCTATCGGTTGTTAGAAACAGCTGCATTAATCCATGATATCGGCAATCCCCCTTTTGGACATTTTGGGGAAGAAGCCATTCGTATTTGGTTTGAAAAAAATGGTCCTTTGTATGCTTGTTGGTCTGATTTTTCGGAGCAACAACAAAATGATTTTCTTAACTTTGAAGGCAACGCTCAAACCATCCGACTTTTAACAAAACTGCATCATGATAATGGGACTTCTAAAGCAGGAATGAAACTAACCGCCACGACATTAGACACAGTTATCAAATATACGGCATCTTCAGATCAATTAAATAAGCAACAGCTTTTGTCTAAAAAAGTTGGCTATTTTTACTCGGAAAAACAAGTCTTTAACGCCATTAAATTTGCGACAGGAACACAAAATAAGCGACACCCATTAGTCTTTTTGCTAGAAGCCTCAGATGATATCGCCTATACTTTTTCAGATATCGAAGATGCCTATAATTATGGTTTATACAGCTATCAAGATTTAAAGCAGTTTGTTGATGCGCAAACAGGAACAAAAAAATTTTTAATGTTAGAAAAAGATAAAACAGAAGAAGCTACCTTACAAGAATTTTTGAGAAAGACACAAAGAGCTGTTTGTCAAAGCGTAGCGAAAAATTTTGCTAATCATTATGACTTAATTATGAGAGGTATCTATCATAATGAAATTATCATTGAAGATTGTGATGAAGTGAAATGCTTTCAGGCATTAAAAAACTTTTCTAGAGCCTATGTTTTTCAAACAAAAACAATTTTGGATCAAGAGGTATTGGGCTTCAATATCATCAATCGTTTACTAGATGAATTTGTTCCAGTCGTACTAAAATACGAAAAAGTTTCCATGAATAAGTATGAGGAGCGAATCTTTAATAATATTTCGGAAAGCGCGAAAGCGTTGTATAGAAGAGAAGCAAAGAACGCTACAGAAGCAGAAAAAGACTATTATCGTTTGAAAATGGCGGTGGACTTTGTATGTAATATGACGGATGGATATGCCAAAAAAGTTTATGATACATTATTCACTTAAAATTTGAGAAAAAGCTTCTCAGCGGTTGCCGCCGCTGAAGAAAACTAGTTCATTGCACAGGCTGATCGTTTCAGTAAAAATTTTAAAGATGCTAGTAATTTCACTGAAAATCGGGTACACTAAAATTAGCTAGTGTAACTAGCAAAAAAGGCAACTGGAATAGATAGGTTGTGCTGTCTATGAAGGGCTTTGTTTGTCAGGTGGTGCTGACATGCAAAGTGCCTTTTTTCTTTTTCTCAACATTTTAAGGACAAAAAACGATTGCAACATGTCACAATCGCTAACCTCGGAGAAAAAGGAATTTTTCTCCAATGGCCATTTCGATAACCTGTTGTGTGTTTCGAAACATTCAGAACGGTGGTGCGTTCTTTCAGTGCCTAATTATCCAATTCGTTTCTTGTTCCTCTATTTACAGTATACTGAATGAAAGCCTATTCTGCAATGATAGAATCAGGTTCCTGTGATTAAATAACATAAAAAATGGGCTCCTTATATAAAGAAAAATAACAAAAGAAATTTTTACTAGAAGAGTCAATTTTACTGCTTTTTAAATTTTTTGCGGCACTTATTCTTTTAACATGGTATTAAAGTTTAAATTTAAGAGAAGTATAGTATAATGAGAAGGAGTTATTTTTTCAGAAAGTAGGAAAACCAATGACAAAACCGAAAATCTATACAATGACCTTTGCCAGTGTTTACCCGCTATACATCCAAAAAGCAGAACGTAAAAATCGAACGCAAGCGGAGGTTGACGAAATTATTTACTGGTTAACTGGTTATGATGAAAAAGGCTTGCAACAACAATTGGCTCAAAAAGTAACGATGGAAATATTTTTTGAAGAAGCACCCAATTTTAATGAAAACGCCCAATTGATCAAAGGCGTAATTTGTGGCTATCGCGTGGAAGAAATTGAAGATCCTTTAATGCAAAAAATCCGTTACCTAGATAAATTAATCGACGAGTTGGCCAAGGGAAAAGCGATGGAAAAAATTTTAAGAACATGAAGAGGTCGGGACAGAAGTGTTTAACTCCGAGAAATAAGAAGGAATTTCCGAAAATTGTTCTTTAATTTTTGGAGAATTTCGGCTTATTTCCGAAGGAGTTGCTTCTGTTCCCGCCGTTTATTAGTTTTTGTCCCACGCTCTTCATGTTTTCTTGTACACGGAATTTAACTATTTCCTGTATTAATGAAAGAGGTAACTCTTGCGTGTAGGGAAATTGAATGGCACCTTTCGAGGTTCTAAAAGGGCGTAATTCTTTGCTGAAACGTTGGATTGCTGATGGCGTAGGATAGAAACCTAAATGTTGCTTGGCCGCCGCAAAATGCACTAAATTGCCATTTAAGTAAAAGGTCGGCATTCCATAAGCGATTTTTTCAGTAGTCTCCTGAGGAACAACCGCTAAAATTGCTTGGTAGATTTCTGTTAACTGTGTTTGATGTTGGGGTTGCTGGCGAATATAGTTTGCAATGATGGTCATATAAAAACACCTCCGTTTGTTTCAGTATACTATGTAAAAAATAAAAGGCGAAGAAGATACAAAAAAACCGTCTAGTATTTTTTCTTTACTAAACGGCTTTTAGCTTAAATAACTACCTAAAGGGTCTTGCATGGAAATGTTTGTCACTCCTTAGTTTAATTGTTTTAAGTGTGCAATTGCTTCTTCAATTGTGTGACCAGTTGCTGTTTTACTTTCATTTTTTGCATCAAAAACAATAAAAATATTTTTGTCTGTGTCTAATTGAATACGGTATTGAATGTTTTTTACTTTGTAAGTCATAGTTATTCTCCTTTCATAAAGTACTCTAAAAAGGCGACGATAACTGATAACGAAATTCCATTGTTACTATACCACTGGAAAATTATTTTTGCAACAAATAACATTTTTTCTTTACCATTCCTTAGACTTCTTTGCTAGCTACTTCTTTACATTCTTTTTCAAGAAGCATAAAATAAATACATTACTAGTTTTTGAATAGGAGATCGATGTGAAAAAGAGAGTTGAGAAATTTAGACGATGGCCCTACCGCTACCTTTTGTATGGAATCGGGTTCATCTTATTAATTATTTTTAGTAATTTATATTTGCAATGGTGTCAGAATAACTTGTCTATTGATTTAGCCTTCAAGTTTGCTTTTTCGTGGCATACGGAAAAGTTTTTCTTAGGTTGTTTTGTGCTAAGCGTTTTTTTACTTTTTTTATGTAGTTTGGCAGGTTCATTAGGAGTTGGCGCTCTTTTATATAGTGTCATAATAGGTGTTTTAGGATTTGCGGACTATCAAAAGATGTTTTATCGTGTCGAACCTATTTACCCAGACGACTTAAAAATGATCACAGAAGTTAGTTTATTAAAAGAAATGGTTGGTTTATGGCCGTTTATTTTTGTGGTAGCGTTAGGTTGTGTAGCACTTTTTTTCTTAGGAAAAGCCTTTTATAAAAGTTTCTTTTTATCGAAGAAAAAACAAACGATTCGTGTGTTAAGTCTTGTTCTTTCGATTGGTCTATTTTCATATATTGGTGATTTTAACAATCCGCAAAATTTGTTACGTAAAGCCTATAATAAAACCGCGTTATGGATTCCTTACAGCCAAAAAATGAATTACTACAATACAGGATTTATTGGTGGTTTTCTATATAATTTAAAAGTAGAGGCTATGGACCAACCAAAGGGTTATTCAAAAGAAGCTATTTCAGAAATTACTCAGAAATATCAAAAGTTGGCCGAGGCGAAAACAGTGCCGAGCAATGAGCAACCAAATATTGTGTTTGTCATGAGTGAAAGTTTTTCAAATCCAGATCATCTGAAAGGTTTGTCCATTATTGGTAATCCTTTAGCTGATTATCAGCAAATCGCTGATAAAACTTACAGTGGCCAGATGCTTTCACAAAACTACGGGGGCGGAACTGCGAATATTGAATTTGAAGCCCTAACAAGTTTTTCGATGGAATTAATGAATGCCCAAATGACTACACCTTATACAATGATGATTCCTAAGATGACGGAATTGCCTTCCATTGTTTCATTACTTAAGGAACAAAAGTACCAAACAACGGCTATTCATCCGTACAATACATCTATGTATAAACGAAAAGATGTGTATAAAATTTTAGGTTTTGATCAATTTATCAATGAAAAAACAATGAACTATACGGATAAACTAGAAAATAATCCTTACATTTCAGATCAAGCAGCGTATCAGGAAGTGACGACACTGCTTAAAGAAAAAGAGCAACCGCAATTCATTCATTTAGTTACTATGCAAACACATATGCCCTATGAAAATAAATACACAACGTCCAATTATTTTTCTCAAGGAAACGGCAATCAAGTCGCGCTCAATAATTACTTGCAAGATATTGCCTACAGTAGCGAAGCTTTGAAAAATTTCCTACAAGAAATCGAAAAAATGCCCAAACGCACATTAGTCGTTTTTTGGGGAGATCACTTACCAAGTATTTATGATGAAAACATTCAAGCGTTGAATGAAGGGGCAGCCCTTCACCAGACAGAATTTCTAATGTATGATACGGCGAACCAGTTAACAGAAAAAAATCAGCATCAAGCTACCATTAGTCCATTTTATTTTGCTCCCTCACTTTTCCAACAAAGTGGCTTACCGCAATCGGGATTTTACGCTATGCTAAATGAGGTACAAGAACAATTGCCTGCTTTTGAAAAGGGGAATTACTATCTCGGTGGGGAATGGAAAAAAACAGTAGAAATGAATAAAAAGCAAGAACAACTATATGAGGAATACCGACTGATTCAATATGACATTGTTTCAGGGAAGCAATATAGTTTAGAAAATCAATTTTTTAGCTAAAAAGAGCCTGGGACAAAAATCACTTTGGATTTTTGTCCCAGGCTCAAAACCTGATAAACGGCGGGAACAGAACCAACTCCTTCGGAAATAAGCCGAAATTCTCCAAAAATTAAAGAGCAATTTTCGGAAATTTCTTCTTATTTCTCGGAGCTAAACGGTTCTGTCCCGACCTCTTGAGTTTTATTTTAAAGTTTTACGATAAACAATGACATAATAGCTGAAAGCTAACAGACAAGCAAAACTTAAAAAGTAAAGCGGTAAGACCCAAATGGTACCATTGTGAAAGTAACTAATCAAATAGGTAAAGAAACTAACAAACAAGTAATAGACAAAACTAAAAATCCCACTGGCAGTACCAATTACAGATTCATAGCCTTTTAAGGCCATACTTAAGGCATTGGGCAAAGTAATATTAATCCCTAAGAAAAAGAGAAAAATAAACAAAATAAGACCAATGATTGTTTCAAATTGTGTCATTATTAATAAACAGCAAGCCGCAAAGATACTTAGCAGCAAACCAGCAAAGGCAATTTTTTCCGCTGACCAATATCCTAGCAACCAATTGATAAGAACCGCAGCAAGAATACTAGACACAGCTAAAACTAAACCAAGAAAGCCATATTGGACACTGCTAAAGCCAAAGTGATTGATGAAAATAAACGGAGCTTCTGCATAGTAGCTAAACAATAAACCATTAATGCCCCCAATCAATAAGCCGTAGCACCAAACTTTCGAGTCGAAGGAAAGGCGTTTCGCCACGGACCAAAAAGGCGCTTTCGTTAAGGTATTTCCTAAGTGAAAGGTTTCTGGTAAACGATAAAAACTATAGAAAAGTAATAGAACAGCCATGACAATTAAGGTGCTAAAGACATGCTGATAGCCAAAATAGGTTTGAACAAGTCCGCCGACTAAGGGTCCGATGGCAGGAGATAGCGATAGGGCAGCGCTTGTTTGAGCAAAAATTTTCCCTCTTTGAAGATCGTTAAAGCTTTCCCGCATCATCGATTGAGTAATAACAGAACCAACGCTTGCACCAAATGCTTGAATTAAACGGAAGAATAACAGCCAAGGAAATGTCGGACTCAAAAAAAGGCCAATATTTCCAATTAAATAGCATAAAATTCCTAATAGCATAGCTGGGCGACGTCCAATCGTATCGGATAGAATTCCCCAGAATAAAACGCCAACGGCAAAGGCAACAAAATAAATACTCATGGTTAATTGTGCCACGCTATCGTGAATGTTAAAAGCAGAACTCAGCGCTGGTAAAATAGGTGTGAAAATCGACTCGCTGATTTGTGGAAATCCCACAAGCAAAATAATAATTAGTAATGATGGGACGGTGTTTCGGGTGTTTTTCATGATTTTTCTCCTTAAAAGTTTAATCTAATCAAAAACACCCATTGTCTTTTACAACCGCCAAATTTAAAATAAGTAAAATAATGTCACCAACTTTCCTTGAAATTTTTTATTATACAAAGTCTAAATGAAGAAGCGCTTCTTCTTGACTAAATTCATAAGTGTAGCGACCAGATAAACCGGCAAGCTCACCTGATGCTTGAAATAGTTCACCTGGGCAGTCTAAAAGACCCTGTGTAAACGTCCCTTTTTCGCAAGCAGTAAAGGTGCCTTTTTTTCCTAAATAAGTTCCTTCGAAATGTAGGAAACCGACCACTTGAGCCACAGCTTCAAGCCCATCAGCCATTGAAGAGCCTTGATAAGTCATTAAGTATTCCACAGAAGCTGTCCCAGATAAGGCGCCTGACAATTGATAAGTAGCGCTCGCTTGATTCACTGGGAAATTTTCATTAAGATTGTCAATCGGTTGTTCTTGCCAACTAGATACAGTAAATGATGCTTGCTCCATTGCTGTCCCTTCTTTCTTATTAATAAGAATAGGGTAGCGGGAAGCGCACTATTTGTCAACAATCCACCACTTTAACTCTTCTTTTTTTGTACAAAAGAATGTAACGCTAAGCGGTTGATGTGATAAGCAGTTCCTTGTTTTTGAATAAAGCCGCGCTCTCGAAATTGTTTGAAAGTATAAATAAGATGGCGATAACTAACCCCTAAGTATTCGGCAATCTCAGTATGTTTTTCTTTATAAACATCTTCGTGATTAGCGGCAACCAATAGCAATTCCGCTAGCCGATAACTTAGTTCATAGGTTTGATTCGTTGTAAAGTGGTCCACCCGTTGGAGCATTTTTTTCCCTAGATAATGGCTGAGTTGCTGCATAAAAAGTACCTTGTTTTTTAAAACAGTTTCTGCGTAAGCTAAAGGTACAGCCAAACAACAGGTTTCACCTAAGGCGATAACGTCTTTGGTTATCGTTTCCGCTTGAACTAATGTTAAATCGCCAATTAAATCACCTGTCGTTAAAAACTGAACAATGGATTGGCGGCCATTGCGTTCTGTTTTTAAAATTTTCGCTTTTCCTTTGATTAAATAAAAAAGATAATTTAATGGCTCTGCTTGGTGATGAATGAATTCTTGATTTTCAAAATCGATAATAAAACTGTGTTTTAAATCAGTTTCATTAAAAAAAGGCGTATTTTTAGCTAATTCTTGTTTCGGTGATTGTTGGTAGGATGTTTTAAGCATTTTTTCTCCTTATAATAGGAGATATCTCCTATTTGTTTCTTCTATTGTAGCACATAATAGACGTATCAAGAGTAGAGGAGTTTTTATAATGTGGAAGAAAAAAATTGTGCTATCGTTTCTTTTTTATTTAATTAGTGCATTGGGCATCAGTTTGACAATTCAAGCAGGCATCGGGGTTAGCAGTTTTAATGCGTTTAATGTGACCTTTGCAACACTTACTCATTTAAAAGTCGGGACGGTTACTACGGCTGTCAATTTCGCTTTTTTAGGAACATGTTGGTTGTTAGATCAGCAACGTAAAATTCAGGACTATTTGATTATTTTGGTGGCGTTAATTGGCTTTGGTTTTGTCATTAATTTTTTCTTATATCAATTATTTGGTTCGCTTGTTTTTCAAAATTATTTGGTTAAAATTGTTCTATTTATTTTAGGGACAATCATAGCAGGAATCGGGACAGGACAGGTAGTTGCGCTAGGTGTTTTGCAATTTCCTATTGAAAAATTTTGTACACTTATTTCTGAAAGAACGCGCTATAGTTTTCAAGTTTATCGTTATTTTGTTGATATTTTTTGTGTCAGTTTGGCACTAGGATTGTCCATTAGTTATCATTTGCCGATTTTTGTTCGTGAAGGAACCGTGATTAGTCTTTTCTTACTTTCTTGGGTTATTAGTTGGTCGAGAAAGCGGGGACAACAACGTATTTTACGAATACAAATCAAGAAACTGGAATCCGAATGAAAGGATTTCAGTTTTTTTCAAATGAGCAGAACTTTTATTTGAAAAAAAGAGTGGAAAACGGTATACTAATTAAGTAATTATTCATAACATTGGTTCTCCAATCAATGTTAAATAGTTTTTTCATGAGGGAGTAACTGACAGTATTTATGCTGTGACAACATCACCAACTCCGAAAGCAATTTCTGGTGTTGTCTTAAACGGTGAGACTTATGTATGTTCGACGAAGTAGCATACACAAGTCTATTTTTTTTCATTTATTTTTGATGAAATGTAAAATAGTACTTGGAGGATGCTGCAAAAAATAGAGGAGGAAGAACATGTCAGAAGAAAAGAAAACACAATTGTCTGAAGCGTTTTACGCACAAGACGACACAGTTGTTTTGGAGAAAATGAACACAACAACTGATGGATTAAGTGCACAGGAGGCTCAAAAGCGTTTAGAAACGTACGGGGAAAATGTGCTAGATGAAGGGAAGAAAAAATCACTTGCCGTGAAATTCTTTGAGCAATTCAAAGATTTTATGATTATTGTTTTATTAGCGGCAGCGGTCATTTCAGCCGTCTTTTCCCATGATGTGGTAGACTCGATTATCATCTTAGTGGTTGTTATCTTGAATGCCATCTTTGGGGTCATCCAAGAAGCCAAAGCGGAACAAGCCATTGAAGCATTAAAAGAAATGTCTTCACCAAATGCTAATGTTCGCCGTGATGGACACGTCATTACTGTTAAAAGTGATGAATTAGTGCCAGGTGACATTGTTTTATTAGAAGCAGGGGATGTCGTTCCAGCCGATTTACGTTTATTGGAAGCGAATAGCTTAAAAATTGAAGAAGCAGCGTTAACCGGTGAATCTGTTCCAGTTGAAAAAGAAGTAACCATCTTAGAGGGAACCGATATTGGTATCGGTGACCGAATCAATATGGCTTATTCCAATAGTAATGTGACGTATGGACGTGGTCTTGGCGTTGTGGTTGGCACAGGAATGAATACAGAAGTCGGTAAAATTGCTGGCATGCTAGCAAGCGAACAAGAAACGGAAACGCCTTTAAAACAAAACTTAAACCAATTGGGTAAAATGTTAACAATTGCCATTTTAGTCATTGCAGCGGTGATGTTTGTGGTAGGAATGATGAATGGTCGTTCATGGATTGACATGTTATTAACGTCAATTTCGTTAGCTGTAGCGGCAATTCCAGAAGGATTACCAGCGATTGTCACGATTATTTTGGCTTTAGGTACCCAAAAAATGGCCAAGAAAAATGCGATTGTCCGTAAGTTACCAGCCGTTGAAACATTAGGAAGTACAGATATTATCTGTTCAGATAAAACAGGTACGCTAACCTTAAATCAAATGACCGTTGAAGCGTTGTATACAGATGGTCAAGTTTTATCTGCTTCCACAGAAATCCCTGCCGATAATATGGCTCTAAAAATCATGAACTTTACGAATGATACAAAAATCGCTCAAGATGGTTCATTAATTGGTGACCCAACAGAAACTGCCTTAGTACAATTTGGTTTAGATCATGCGTTTAACGTAACCGAAAAAGTAGCAGCTGAACCTCGTGTGGCAGAGATTCCTTTTGACTCTGATCGTAAATTAATGACTACTGTTCATGAATTAAAAACAGGTGGCTTCCTAGTTTCTGTCAAAGGTGCACCAGATGAATTATTGAAACGTTGTACAGAAATCTTATCAAATGGAGAAACAAGTCCATTAGATGAAACAAAACGTCAAGAAATTTTGAAAACCAACACCTCATTAGCAAAACAAGCCTTACGTGTTTTAGGAATGGCTTATAAATATGTTGAGACGATTCCAGCCGAAATGAGTTCTGAACTTGTGGAAAAAGATTTAACATTTGCTGGTTTAGTCGGTATGATTGACCCAGAAAGAAAAGAAGCTGCAGATGCTGTAAAAGTCGCGAAAGAAGCGGGTATTCGTCCAATTATGATTACGGGTGACCACCGTGATACAGCAGAAGCAATTGCGGCACGTTTAGGCATCATCAAAGAAGGCGACGACGATGCCGTCATTACAGGCGCTGAATTAAATGAATTGTCAGATGAAAAATTCGCACAAGTCGTGGGACACTACTCTGTCTATGCTCGTGTTTCACCAGAACACAAGGTTCGGATTGTTAAAGCGTGGCAACAAGAAGGAAAAGTGGTTGCGATGACTGGTGATGGCGTAAATGATGCCCCAGCCTTAAAAGCTGCTGACATCGGGATTGGTATGGGAATTACCGGAACAGAAGTATCAAAAGGTGCTTCAGATATGGTCCTTGCCGATGATAACTTTTCAACAATTATTGTAGCAGTAGAAGAAGGACGTAAAGTCTTCTCAAATATCCAAAAAACGATTCAATATTTACTTTCAGCTAACTTAGGGGAAGTATTAACCTTGTTTATTGCAACAATGCTCAATTGGGATACCTTGTTACCTGTTCACTTATTGTGGATTAACTTAGTAACGGATACTTTCCCAGCGATTGCGTTAGGTGTGGAACCCGCAGAACGTGATGTGATGAGCCATGAACCTCGTGGTAAAAAATCGAACTTCTTCTCTGGCGGCGTTTTAAGCAGTGTTGTTTATCAAGGGATTACGCAAGGGGCATTGACTTTGATTGTGTACAAAATGTCAATTATGTTCCCAGCACATACCGCAGCTAACACAAACTTATCGGCGCAAGCGTTGTATGATTTACAACACGGCGATGCTTTAACCATGGCCTTCGCTACTTTGGGATTAATTCAATTGTTCCATGCCTTTAATGTGAAGTCGATTTATCAATCAATTTTCAAAGTTGGCTTATTCCGCAACAAATCATTTAACTATGGGATTCTTGTTTCGTTCTTGCTATTAGCTGCAACGATTGTTATTCCAGGATTTAATGATTTATTCAGCGTCACACATTTAGATGCATATCAATGGGCAATTGTAGCAGGTACTTCTTTTGCTATCATCCCAATTGTGGAAATTGTGAAGTTCTTCCAACGTAAAGCAGGTAAAGGTGCTTAATAAATAAGAAAAGAAAATTGGCTGGTACTTAAACCAGTCAATTTTTCTTTATGTAAGGAGTAAAAGGGCTTGAAACGGAAAATTATTTTCGAAACACAACGACTTATTGTCAGAGAATGGCAGTCGGAAGATGAAGTGGAATTGAAAAAATTTTTGCAAGATGAAAATGTGATGTATGCCTATGAACACGCTTTTTCTGATGAAGAGGTTGCAAACTGGCTAAAGTGGAACTTACAGTCCTATCAAGAATACGGCTACGGCTTATGGGCGTTAGAGAAGAAACGAACAGGCGAAGTCATCGGCGAGTGTGGTCTCACCAATCAATTAGTAAAAGGTAAGAGCTATCCAGAAATTGGTTATCATTTATGTGTGAAAGAATGGCACAAAGGGTATGCGATTGAAGCTGCCGCAGCAACAAAGCAATACGCATTCGATGTATTAAATTTTCCAGAAGTTATTTCAACGATTCGTGATACGAACTTAGCCTCTATAAATGTCGCTATTCGAAACCAGATGCTTGTTAGGGATCGATACATTAAAACATACCGTGGCAAAACGATGCCTCACTATGTTTTCTCTGTTAAAAATCAAAAGAATAAAGACTGAAAAAGTGCCACTTGTCAGATGGAATAGAAAAAGTGTAAAATGGAGTGAAAGAGAAAAGGGAAAAGAGGGATGGTTATGAGACCAAATTTAGGATTTTACGTTCAAACAATTAATGATATCGTTAAAACAACAGAAGATATTGGCGAAGTCATGAATCCATATTACGAAGAAGTTCGTCAAGCGATTGATAAGAATAAAGTGAATGATTTAACAGCCGAACGAATTGCAGAAATTCAAGCAAAATTTAAAGAAGGTACTGAAAAATATGAATTAATGCTCAAAAAAGTCGGAACATTAAAACCAACACCACAAGTACTTGGCATTCACAAAAAATTTCAACATGCTTATACAGAATATGTAGCAGGATGCAATGAAATGATTTTAGCAACAGATCCAGAAACAGGTATTGATGCAGATTTATTTAATGCTTCAGAGGAAAAGCAGGATCAAGCAACGGATGAATTAACCTTTGCCATTACGCGAATGAGCAACATTCTTTTGAAAAAATAAAAAACTAATAAAAATAACTAACAAATTTAATATTTTTTTCATGTCTTTTTTATGGACAAAAGAGAAAGTGTATTGTATTATTAATTCATACCAACAACAACCTTTTTATTTTTCATTTTACTCTTATTGAGTAAATACTCCTTTTCCATCGGCAAAACTGCCGGTGGTTTTTTTTGTTATTTTTTTATTTAATAATAAAACAACCTTTGATTTTATTAAAATCAAAGGTTGTTTTAGCTTGTTAATTTTCAACATTTCGCACATAATCATCAAAGTATTGAATTAACTCTTTCTTGATTTGTTGATAATCTGCTTCAGAATAGTTCTTTTCTTCTAGCGTACCATTAAAAAATGGCAAATTTAGTTCTTCTTTTAAACGTTCAATCACTTCTTCTTGCTTCATAAGGACCCCTTCTCAACGAATTGTTCTCTTCTATTATAGAACATTGTAGTCATCCGTCAATTGTTCAAAGGCAACTTTCATTTCCTCTAGACGTTCATTCAATTGATTGGTTTCATCTTCTTCATTGAAAAAATGTTGTTTTAATTCAAAATAAAAATTTTCGAAGGCTTGGAAAAAAGGCTCAGACTTGTTGTTTTCAAGAGCAGGAACACTTGTGTAGAGAACACGAGCACTATGGTAGTAAGTGAAAACCTCGTTAATATTTAATAAAATACGCGCTTCTTCTGGGCGTGGTCGACTTGTAACTAAGTCATGTAAAGATAAACTTTTTGTATGGGTTTCAGATAAATAAAATAAAAATAGTTCCAATTGCTCTTTTGTTACAGACATGAAAACTCCTCCTCAAACAGTAGTAACATTTATTATAAATGAAAATGAAAGTGCTTGAAAAGCAATGCGCTCAGCAAAAATAATTATTTTAAGGGAAAACTATAGTTGTTGCTTTAGCATTCTTTTTAATCATGATAAACTGAGAGAAGTATAATAGGTCCTGACAGAGGAGGAAACAAATGAAAATTGTGATTATTGGTGCATCATTCGCAGGTATTTCCGCAGCAATTGCTTCAAGGAAAAAATATCCCCAAGCAGAAATTTCTTTAATTGACAAACAAGCAACAGTGGGGTATTTATCTGGTGGCTTAAGTGCGTATTTTAATCATACCATCAATGAATTACACGAATCACGTTACATAACGGAAGAGGAATTACGTCGTCAAAAGATTCAGTTGCTTTTAAATAGAGAAGTCGTGGCAATGGATGTTGAGAACCAATTGATTGCTTGGGCACAAAAGGAAGAGCAACAGTGGTATTCTTATGATAAATTGATTTTAGCGACAGGCGCGAGCCAGTTTTCCACGCAAATTCGTGGTAGTCAAACAGAAAAACTACTCAAATATAAATTTTTATCAGGTGCTTTAGCGGCTGTTCCATTACTGGAAAAGAGCCAGACAGTAGCCGTCATTGGTGCAGGACCCATTGGAATTGAAGCTATTGATTTTCTTGTGAAAATGAAGAAAACGGTCCATGTCTTTGAAAGCTTGGAAAATCTATTGCCTAAATATTTTGATAAAGAAATGGTCGCAGAAGTTCAAAAATCTTTGGAAAAACAAGCAGTAATTTTCCATTTTGAAGAAACGGTCCTAGGAATTGAAGAAACAGCAAATGGTATTGTTCTTGAAACAAGCGAGCAGGAAATTTCTTGTGACAGTGGGATTTTTGCTTTAAACTTACATCCTCAATTAGCCTATTTGGATAAAAAAATTCAACGGAATCTGGATCAGACAATCGCGGTGGATGCTTATTTACAAACTTCAGTGCCGAATGTTTTTGCCATCGGTGATTGCATTTCAGTTATGAATGAACCAGTCGCGGAAACTTTTTATGCTCCGTTAGTGAACAATGCGGTACGAACTGGCTTAGTAGTCGCCAACAATTTAGAAGAAAAAACACACCGATTCATTGGCTCTTTGCGAACAATGGGAACAAAAGTGGGGGACTATTACCTTGCTAGTACAGGTCTAACCGAAACGGAAGGTTTATTTTTTCCGCAAACACTTGCTTCCATAATTGTTAGACAGCCAGCGCCGCCTCTACAACATGGGACAGAAATTTTAGGCAAATTAATCTATGATAAAGTGACGCAACGGGTCCTTGGTGCACAGCTTTGTTCAAAAAATAACTGTTTAGAAAAAATAAATACGTTAGCATTAAGTATCCAAACAGGTCAGACACTGACAGACCTATTACAAAAAGATTATTTTTATCAACCTTCCTTAACCAATATTTATGATATTACAAATTTGATGGGTGCTTCGGCTTATTGGAGAGAGAACGATGAAAGTTGAGACGTTATTGGAAAAGAAAGCGATGCGACAATTATTAACGTTGCAACAAACCATCTTAGCAGGCGGCACCTGCTCAGTCTCTGATTTAACAGCATTTTTAGCGGTCACAAAAGCCTCCTTTGAAAAAGACTTAGAGGATTTACATTATTTTTTGAAACCTTTTGGACAGGATTGTCAGCTTACTTATGATGGCCAACAGCTATCAATCACCTTATCGGATTTTTTTTCGTTGAATCATTTAATTGAAGCATTTGTAAAAGAGTCTCTTAAATTTCAACTTTTAGATTATTTATATCGTAATAAAGAGTTTTCTATTGTTCAATTAACGACTAAATTTATGATTAGTGAGTCTTCTTTATTTCGAAAGATTAAGGAACTCAATCAATTGTTAGCCGCCTTTGATTTGCAAATAAAAAATGGACAACTACAGGGAGAAGAATTGCAGATTCGTTACTTTTACTTTCAGTTGTATTGGTATATTACTCCCTATGAAACACACCAGAAAAAAACGATGTCCCCGTTAAATAAACGGATAATTGAAGGGATTGAGACTGGCTTAGGTTTTACTTTTAATGAACATAATGCGTTAAAAGTTAGCCTTTGGTTGAGTATTACGAAAAAGCGCCTAGCGGTCACTTCAAAAAAATATCAACAATTGAGAAAGAAAATGATTGATTTTAAAGAAGATCCGTTATTTAAGCAAGTTCGACAATTGTTTTTCCGTTTTTCTAGTCGCTATTCATTAGAATTAGACGAAGGAGAAAGCATGATTCATTTTGTTTTTCTAATCACAATGTCGGTCTTACCAGAATCAGCTTTTGATGAATATTCCTTAATTCGGGGACGTCGTTCCGCTGTTTCTTTAGCTGATACGTTTATCTTGGAAAATGTGGTCTTGTATTATCGGCCCCATAAATTTGAACCTACTCTTGAGAAAACCATGGATTACTATTTTTCACAAATTCATGGAAAACTGTATTTTTTTAAAGGAGAATTGGAAGTTTTTGATCGGGCCCATATCTGGGAAAAAGAACAGCAATTATCTAGTCGGGAATTAGCTTCTTTTTCAACAACGTTATTAGAAAAAGCTTTAGCTTGTTTTGATGAAACGTATCAACCAGGAGATAGTTTGCATGAACTTTCTCTGGTCAAATATTTAAGCGTGTTGGCATTAATTGAATTTAAAATGATTGGTGAAATAAAAATTGGAATTCATTTAGCAATGGATGCTCTTTATCAAGCGGCGTTAACACAAGTATTAATGCTTAGTCTTAAAAATATGAATGGCACGCTGGTGGAGAGGTATCAGCCTGAACAAACATATGATTTAATTGTGACCAATTATCAGCAAACGAGCTATCAAGGAACACCGGAAGTCTATGTTTTGTCAGAATTAAGTTCGACCTATGATGTGCAACAATTAAAAAAGAAAATACGCACCTTGCGGGAGAAATAAACAAAAGGTTGGTGTGACGGAAATTGTCTGATCCTCGCACCAGCCTTTTTACAACTAAAAGTCGAAAATTAGGCTTTTTTAAACAAAAATGTTTCTTTTTATTGAAAAATTAGAGATAATAAAAGCATTATTGAAAGCGTTATCTTTGTTGGTTTTAGTAGAAATCCTTTCAATTTTTTTAAAATAAAAAAAGTTTTTGACATGTTTAGTTATTCTTTTATTTGTAAGATAGGAACATAAAGAAAACGATTTCAAAAAACGTTTAGGAGGAATTATCATGGCAGAAGAAAAATACATTATGGCGATTGATCAAGGAACGACTAGTTCTCGTGCAATTATTTTTGATAAAAAAGGAAACAAAATTGGTAGTTCACAAAAGGAATTTACTCAATATTTCCCTAATGCAGGTTGGGTGGAACATAATGCCAATGAAATTTGGAATTCTGTTCAATCCGTTATTGCAGGTTCTTTAATTGAGTCAGGAGTGAAACCTACAGATATTGCCGGAATTGGGATTACAAACCAACGGGAAACAACCGTTGTTTGGGACAAAGCAACTGGGTTACCAATTTATAACGCAATTGTTTGGCAATCACGCCAAACGACACCTATTGCTGATCAACTAAAAGAAGATGGCTACAGCGAAATGATTCATGAAAAAACTGGGTTAATCATTGATGCTTATTTCTCAGCAACGAAGGTTCGTTGGATCTTAGATCACGTAGAAGGTGCGCAAGAACGTGCAGAAAATGGAGAATTGATGTTTGGAACAATTGACACTTGGCTCGTTTGGAAATTAACGGGAGATACTCATGTCACTGATTATTCAAATGCAAGTCGGACGATGTTGTTTAATATCCATGATTTAGATTGGGATCAAGAAATTTTGGATCTTTTAAATATCCCACGAGTGATGTTACCGAAAGTCGTTTCGAACTCTGAAGTGTATGGACTAACAAAAAATTACCATTTTTACGGAAGTGAAGTTCCTATCGCTGGGATGGCTGGTGACCAACAAGCCGCTTTATTTGGTCAAATGGCCTTTGAACCTGGGATGGTTAAAAATACCTATGGAACAGGCTCATTTATTGTCATGAACACTGGCGAAGAACCTCAACTTTCTAAAAATAATCTGCTTACCACTATTGGCTATGGCATTAACGGCAAAGTATATTATGCCTTGGAAGGAAGTATCTTCGTGGCTGGTTCAGCGATTCAATGGTTACGAGATGGCTTAAAAATGTTGCAAACGGCTGCTGAATCTGAAGCAGTAGCCAAAGCGTCAACAGGACACAATGAAGTTTATGTGGTTCCGGCATTCACTGGTTTGGGCGCACCATATTGGGATTCACAAGCGCGTGGGGCTGTCTTTGGATTAACACGCGGTACCACGAGAGAAGATTTTGTCAAAGCGACACTTCAAGCAGTTGCGTATCAAGTTCGTGACATTATTGACACGATGAAAGAAGATACAGGCATAGATATTCCCGTCTTAAAAGTAGACGGTGGAGCAGCAAACAATGATTTCTTGATGCAATTCCAAGCAGATATTTTAAACACTGCTGTTCAAAGAGCCCATAACTTAGAAACAACGGCCTTAGGCGCAGCTTTCTTGGCGGGCTTAGCGGTTGGCTTCTGGAAAGACTTAGAAGAAATCAAAGCATTCCAAGAAGAAGGACAACAATTTGAACCAATTATGGCGGAAGAAGAACGAGAAGATTTATATGAAGGTTGGCAACAAGCAGTAGCAGCTACCCAACAATTCAAACGTAAAAATAAGTAAATGGAAAAGGGGAATTTTCTATGACTTTCTCAATAGAAACACGCCGACAATCAATCGACGCTTTAAAAACACAACACTTAGATGTCTTAATTATTGGTGGTGGCATTACTGGCGCAGGCGTTGCTCTGCAAGCCAGTGCCGCTAAAATGAAGACAGGGTTAATTGAAATGCAGGATTTCGCAGAGGGCACCTCTTCACGATCAACCAAATTAGTTCATGGTGGTATCCGCTATTTGAAAACGTTTGACGTGGAGGTGGTGGCAGATACAGTGAAAGAACGAGCCGTCGTTCAATCCATTGCGCCACACATCCCTAAAGCGGATCCCATGTTACTGCCGATTTATGATGAGCCAAATGCAACATTTAATCTATTTTCTGTCAAAATAGCAATGGATTTATATGATCAGTTAGCTGATGTAACAGGTACCAAGTACGCCAACTATTTGTTAACAAAAGACGAGGTTTTGGCACGTGAGCCACAACTAAAAAGTGAAGGTCTACAAGGTGGCGGTGTTTATTTAGATTACCGAAATAATGATGCTCGTTTAGTTATTGAAAATATTAAACAAGCAGTAGCTGACGGGGCACATGCTGTGAGTCGGGTTCAAGCGGTGGGCTTTTTATACAATGATGAAGGTAAAATTACTGGCATTCAAGCAAAGGACCTACTAACTGACGAACAGTTTGAGATTCACGCAGATGTTGTGATTAATACTACTGGTCCTTGGTCAGATAAATTAAGAGGCTTAGACAAAAATGATTCATTTACACCACAAATGCGTCCAACCAAAGGGGTTCATTTAGTTGTCGACAAAAGCCGTTTAAATGTTCCTCAACCAACGTATTTTGATACAGGTAAACAAGATGGCCGCATGGTCTTCGTTGTTCCAAGAGAAGAAAAAACATATTTTGGGACGACGGATACAGATTACCATGGAGACTTTCAACATCCAACAGTAGAACAAAGTGATGTGGATTACCTATTGGAAGTAGTCAATAATCGTTATCCAGAGGTACAATTGACAATTGATGATATTGAAGCCAGCTGGGCTGGCTTACGACCTTTAATTTCTGCTAACGGTGGCTCAGATTATAACGGGGGAAACAATGGCAAACTTTCAGATAAAAGTATTGATGAAGTCATTGATGTCGTTGACAGATACCAAAAAAACCAAACAGATAAACGAGAAATTGAAGAAGTCCTAAACCATCTAGAAGACAGTTTGGTGGAAAATAAAGTCAATCCTTCAGCTGTCTCTCGAGGCAGCTCATTGGAAAGATCAGCGGATGGCTTGCTCACTTTGGCTGGTGGGAAATTAACAGATTATCGTAAAATGGCAGAAGGTGCGATGAAAATGATTCAAACCATCTTAGCAGAAGAATACCAGAAAGAATTCACCTTAATTGATTCTAAAAACTATCCAGTTTCAGGCGGAAAATTGAACCCTGCAACGGTAGACGAAGAATTAGAAGCGTTGGCAAAACATGGCGTGTCTAAAGGGTTAAGTGAAAAGGATGCACTATACTTAGCTCATTTATATGGCTCCAACGTACCAACTGTTTTTGAAATGATTGATGATGCCAAAGTAATTCCTGGTTTAACCTTAACAGAAACTGTCTCTTTAAACTATGCGATGGAAGAAGAAATGGCTTTAACACCCGTCGACTTTTTATTGCGACGGACCAACCACTTATTATTTATGCGTGATCGTTTGGACCAAGTGAAAGCGGGAGTCATTGAAGAAATGGCACAGCATTATCAATGGACAGCGGAAGAAAGAGCACGACACATTGAAACATTAGAAAAAGTAATTGAAGAATCAGATTTAAAAAATTTGAAAGTAGGGTGAAGAAAAAATGGGAACTTCGATGATGACACAATTATTCGGTGAATTTTTCGGAACGATGATTTTAGTTTTACTAGGGGATGGCGTCTGTGCCGCAGTTAACTTGAAGAAAAGCAAAGCCTTTGCTTCTGGTTGGGTCGTTATTGCTTTAGGTTGGGGCGCTGCTGTTACATTAGCTGTTTACATGTCTGGGTATATGAGTCCAGCGCATTTAAATCCTGCTGTAACAGTTGCGATGGCAATTACTGGAAACTTTGAATGGGGCATGGTTTTACCTTATATCGTAGCTCAAGTCCTAGGCGGTTTTATTGGTGGTTTAGTTGTCTGGTTAGCTTATTTACCCCATTGGAACATTACAGAAGACAAAGGTGCTATTTTAGGAACCTTCGCCACTGGTCCAGCTGTCCGTAACTATCCAGCCAATGTTTTAACAGAAATTATCGGCACATTTGTCTTGGTTTTTGGTTTACTAGCCTTTTCTCAAAACGACTTAGCGGCTGGCATTAACCCAATGCTTGTTGGGATTTTGGTCTTAGGACTAGGTCTATCATTAGGCGGACCTACAGGTTATGCAATTAACCCTGCACGTGATTTAGGACCTCGTTTAGCGCACCAAATTATTCCTGTGAAAACAAAAGGTGATTCCGATTGGGCTTATTCTTGGGTGCCAATTGTGGGACCTATCTTAGGTGCTTCATTAGCTGCAGTAATTTATTTATTCACTATTTAATAAAATGAAATGTAAATAGTTGTTTTAGACAATAAAAAGCGCTTGTGAGAAGTAATCAATTTTTGCAAGTGTTTTTTTGCTACATATTAAACCAAAAAAGATTTCCTTAGACATTTAGACAATTTGTCTAAATGCGGAACAGAACAATTTTCCTATATGATACAATAAAAGTGCACAAGTAATTGGGGGAGTAACACTTCATATTTATTTGTCAATTTTAAGCTGGACAATGTGTTCAGTAATATATACTAATTTAAAAAGGAGTACATGATTTGAATGGGATAATGGTTTTGTTAGTGGGGACTGGGTACATTGGTTGGGTTATTTATAGAAATGGTCGTACGTATTTCCGTTATAAAAAAAATCTAAAAAAATATCAAACGACGCACCATCTAACGGACAGTGACCTAGAGATGTACCAAAGAATTATGGACGAATTAAAAAAACAAATTATTTATTTAAACGAACTAACGAATAAGTCACGAAATTTAAAAAAAATTGAACAAGTAGAACTGGGTGTTGCTTCCGCTAAAGGCATCTTTAAACACTTAGTGAAGTATCCTGAAGCAATTACTCATTTTAGTGATTTTTTATATCATAAGATACCAGAGATTTTACGAGCATCAGAACGGTTTTTAAGCATTAAAGAAGATAAATTGTCAACAGAAGAAATAACACTTGCAACCAATGCTATCTTAAGTACCATACGAGTGTTGTCGGAAAGTATCACAGATGATTATGAAAGATTAGTCTCCGAAGCATCTGAGGAAATTGCCTTATCAAAAAAATTAGTGGAGAGAAAAAATGGCTAAACAAAAGAATTTTTATGATATATATGATGCGCTTTTTCAAAAGCCAAAATGGTCGTTTTTTCCTGTCACAAGAACAGACACAGTAAAGCAACTTCCTAACCCAAATAAAAAAGTGGTAAAACCACAGACGAAAAAAAAGAAAAAACAAAAAAAGAACAAAAAAATTATTTGGATAGGCATTGCTGTAGCGATTGGCTTTATAGTATATATTGATCTTGCGGAGAAAGATGATTATTGGGATTACTCCGCTTCATCAGAAGATGTTTATCCTTTAAAAGAAGCTGGACTTACCACAACTGGACCTGTTGATTTAGAAAAACCACTAAAAGTCACAATAGAAGAAAATAAACTTTTATTTAATCAAGGCTACCAAATAGAAATTATCGGCGATGCCGATATTGAAACCAGTGGCGGAAAGAACTTTTTAATTTTACCTTCTACAGAGGAGTATCCAGATACAAAATATCTAGGCAATATCAGTTTTTATGAAAAAAGAGACTATTATACATCGGCAGGTATGTACCTTTCTGGCAATCTTATCAACAGTCTTTCTGATTATTTAGATACAAGTAAAGAGTTTATCAAAGCATATCCAATTGATAAAATTGCTGATGTACAAACCGGCTATATTTTAAAACGGAATCAAGGATATACAGACATCTCAAAATATTATCTCTTTAAAGATGGGACAGGATTTGAATTAGAAGTCTCTGTTGACCAATTGGAAAAGGTCAAAGATCCCAAAGACTATTCTTCTTTTGTAAAAACATACGCAAAAGAAG
This sequence comes from Enterococcus sp. MSG3299, assembly GCF_050555765.1. Lineage (NCBI taxonomy): Bacteria > Bacillati > Bacillota > Bacilli > Lactobacillales > Enterococcaceae > Enterococcus > Enterococcus sp. MSG3299. The sequence goes on along the minus strand of NZ_CP187869.1, from coordinate 1,646,053 downwards.
TCGCTTTTATAGAAAAAAGTTTTAAATTTGAGTCTACTGATGAGGAATCTCGATAGAGAAAATAGTTTTCAGCTTCAAGTAGCGCCTAGCAATACCTTTGTTGAAAAAATGTAAGAGCCTGAGACAAAAAACACTTTGGATTTTTGTCTCAGGCTTAAAAACTGATCGGCAGTGGAAGCGTAGCACTTTAAGGACTGAAGTACGCTACTAGATTGTCTTTGAAGGTAACATAGAAAAGAACAGCAATATACAAGCGACCTACAAACTATTTTCTGTCAGACTAAAACTGGCAGAAGTGGTTTGTAGGTCGCTTGTTTTCATTATGGCTGGTGAGACAGGTTGGCGCTTGATGTTTGTTTTAATATTGCAAATCAAAAATGGCGATACTTATTTTACTGAAAATTAGTTCCCAATCTTCTCGGGTTAATTCTTCTTCTAAAATGTAAATTCGGTCTATTTCTTTTGGTAAATCAAATAAGGGATAGTCAGTAATCACAATATCACAACTAGAAAAATCGGTTCGTTCAAAAATAATATCCTCACTAAATGCTTGCTTGATTTTCATCATAATAAAGCTAGCAATGTAAAAATCGCGAGAATATGCAACACCAATTTTAATTTTTTTGCGGGGACTATAGTGCTTATAAATTCGTAACAACAATTCACATGTCCAAATTGGGTTCTCCTGATCCTTAAATCTTAACTGATAAGGGGAATGCGCTGAAAAGTTTCGATAAAAAGCATAAATTTTTTTCTGTAAATCTTTTTGATAAGTACTATTTTTATTGACTAAAAAATCTAGAATTGCGGTATTTGGTTGCTGCGAAATAAATAATTGGTTATAGATAATATTTTTAAATAAAATAAGTAAGAAGTAATGACGATCAAATTCACGCATTTTTGGAATTTGAAAAACTTCGCAAAAATTGGTTAATAAAGAATCAACGTAGAAATATTCTGGGCAAGAAATTTCATTTAGAGCAACCAGTAAATCTTTGGCTCGTTTTGCTGAATCAAAATTATCAATGGCAATGGGTGCAATGATATCTACAACCCGCTGTTGATCTTCTGAAAAATTTGATTGGGAACAAAAAATAGTTTGTTTTGAGTCTGAGAAAAGCCTTAAATAAGGATGTTCTTCAAATTCTTTTTGGAGATCATCTTCACAAGTATATGGAAAGCGATATTTTGCGATGTGTAAAAGTAAATTTAATTTTAGTAGAGAAGCGTGTTCCAAGCGTTCAAGAATTTCTGGTTTAATATGTTGCGTCAGTATATCTTCAAAATAAGTAGAGGTATAACGTGGTAAGGCTAAGGTATTTAAAAAGATGGTCCAGTAGACATCAAGAAAAGCATATAGGACTTGAAATTCAGAACCTGTAATCACTTTACTCGCGGAGGGGGAAAAATGGACGGAAATTCCATACAAACCAAATAGTTTATTAATGTTATTTAACCGTTTGTAAATGTAAGATGAGCTAAAATTAGTTTCTTGACTCACTTTCCAGACAGAATTGTTTTCTTTTTTGATAATTGCTTGAAAAAGAATGAAGTCAGTAGAATGGACACAGTAATAATTAAATAATAAAAAATAGTGGGAAAGAAAATCATTGGAAGTCGTATGTAATGAAATTTTTCCGTGATGGATCTGAATCTCTAAGGTATTTTCAGGAAGGGTTGCTAAGTCTTCTTGAATTTCACGAAGATAAATTGATAAATTTTTAGTAGAAAGATCGAATTTTCGGGCAACACTAGATAAATCAAGGTTTGTTTGTTTTGCTAAGTATAAAAAGACAGCCAATTTTTTTTGTGTTTTCTTTGAAAGTAAAAATGTTTTTATGGCATCTTGTGTTTTGATGAGACTCACTCCTTAGTAATAACTTCTCTTTTATTATAATAGTTCGCCTAATAAATTGTAATAAAAAAGAACAATTCTCATTGGTTTATGAGAAAATAACAAAATATTCAGCAGGAAAACACCTGTGTCAGTCGACACAGGTGTTACGATGAGCAAAAAGAGCGGGTTCTTTTTTTATCAAATAATTTTCCAAAGTGACGTGATCAACTAAAGAATCAATCACGCCTTCTTTAGAAACTGAAAATCCTGCAGCCTGAATTGCTATTTGAATGGCTGCTTCAGTCGGATAACCTTTCGAAAGATAGGAGGCGAGCGCGCTGATAAAGCTGTCACTGGCACCAGTACTATCCACAGCTATATTTTCTGTTGCAGTGAAATAGTGGCACACTTGGGGTGTTTTTAATAACACGCCTTTTTTTCCTAAAGTAACAATGACATTTTTTACGCCCATTTCTAAGAAGTACGCCGCTTTCTCTTCTAATGTACCAGTATCTGGTTGAAGTTCCAATAATTCATCTTCATTGGGAATGAAAAAATCAACCTTTTCTAGTATATTCACTGGAATATGATGAATAGCAGCTGGTTTTAAAATAATCGGTACGCCTGAATGTTGGGCGATTTCACAAGCTTTCTCTACAGCAGACAAAGGAATTTCTGTTTGAATGAGACAAAAACTGGCATCCATAAATAGGTGTTTTTGCTGTGCGATTTTTTTAGGCGTAAGCGCTGTGTTTGCACCAGGTAAGATTGAAATCATGGAGTCGCCGCTTGTCTCAACATAAATATAAGCTTGACCAGTCTCAGTATCTTGAATACGTGTGATACCATCTGTCGTAACGTGGTATTTTTCTAATTCTTTATATAAGTAATTCGCATCTGTGTCTGAGCCTAAACAACCAATTAAGGTGGCCTGATGGCCCAGTTTGGTTAAGCCAACAGCTTGATTTAATCCTTTTCCGCCGGGGAATTTAGCATAGCTAGACAAAAAATTTGTTTTGCCGTTATGTGGTAAATTTGTTGAATACAGATAATTATCAACGTTTAAACTACCCACTACAATCATTTTGCTATGTGGATTAACACTAGACATGCCTAATGTATTTTTGTGATCTAGCACCAATTTTTCAGCCTCATTAATCAAGGCTGTTTTTTCTTTGCGTTTGTTAAGCAATAATAAGGCTAACTGGCTGCCAAACGTCTCTGTGTCTAATAAGACGGAAGAAATATGATCAGGTAAAAATGAACGATCAATTTTTCGCTTAATTGCGAGTAAAGAGTAATTATCGGGGGTTCGCAAACCGCTCTGCTTTAAAAGCTGTTCCAAAAAAACAGCCTGGGTATAGTCATCAGTAAGGATACCCGTAATCCCATCTGTGATAAGCTGATTACTGAAATCAGCAGGGATAGTAGTTAAAATATTTTCTTTACTAAAGGGTAAATTGACATCAAACAAGGCTTTTTTATAGCCTGCAATAATTGCTTCTTTATATTTTGGGTTAGTGACGAAATAACTAATTTTTTTATGGTTATTCTGTAATAATTCTTGGGTTAAAACATAACTAGCTTCTTCATAAAGACCCGCTAGAGAAGGTAATTCGTTAGTTGAGTGATTGACGAAATAGTAAGGAATCGTTAATTCTTCTATAAATTTCGCGTATTGTTTACTGTTTTCATTGATTGGGTCCCAAATAATGCCACTGGCTTGTTTTAAAGTTGGCGAGGTAATATTTTTCAGTTCTTGTTCTAAACTACCGTGACTATTTAAAATCAAGCAGTTATAGCCATTTTCTTGAGCTTTATCAATAAAGCTCGTAACCCAAGCCTCAAAAGTTTCATGGCTATTTAATAATAACACGAAGGTTTTTGTAGTACTATTTGTGACGAGATTTGCTGAGTAAGGTGTGTAGTTGTAATCTCGAACGATTTTTAAGACACGCTCACGGGTTTCTTTACTAATAGTTTGATCTTTATTATTTATAATTTTGGATACAGTTGAAGCGGAAACGCCAGCTAATTTTGCAATATCTTTAATATTCATCATTTTCGTCCTTTCACTGAACTCTTTTTTATAGTAAGCATTCTAAAAGCAGAAAGTCAAGAAAAAGCCTAATTATTTATTATTTAGAAATTCTGCTTGACTTTTAATGAAAGCGCTGTTAATCTCAAATTAAGAAAACGTTTCCGGAAATGTTTTTCCTAAATGTGAATGGAGGAAGAAAAATGGATACAAAGAAAAGACCAATCATTATTGATACGGACCCAGGAATTGATGATGCTGTAGCTTTAGCGATTGCACTGAATCATCCTAACCTAGAAGTTCGCTTAATAACGACGGTTGCAGGGAATGTAGATGTAGAAAAAACAACAAATAATGCCTTGAAACTTGTCGATTTTTTTGGGAAAAAGGTTCCTGTAGCCAAGGGGTGTAATTGTCCGTTACTTATTCAATTGGAAGATTCTGCTGAGATTCATGGGGAGACTGGCATGGATGGCTTTGAGTTTCCGCAACCTATCTCTACGTGTTTAGATATTCATGCAGTGGAAGCTATGCGAAAAGAAATTCTGTCTAGTGATGTTCCTTTGACCATTGTTCCAATTGCTGCATTAACGAATATTGCTTTGTTACTGACCCTCTATCCAGAAGTCAAAGAAAATATTGCAGAAATCGTCATGATGGGTGGCTCATTAGCAAGGGGAAATACAAATACAAGTGCTGAATTTAATACGTATGTCGATCCACACGCTGCACAAATTGTTTTCCAATCAGGTGTCCCGCTAACAATGGTAGGATTAGATGTTACAAGTCAAGCTGTGTTAACGAATCATGAAGTAACAGCCATCAGAGCGCTTGGTAGAGTTGGGGAAATGTTTTATGGTCTTTTCCGTCATTATAGAGGCGGCAGTCTAACTACAGGTTTGAAAATGCATGATGTCTGTGCGATTGCCTATTTAACTTCACCAGAATTATTTGAGACAACTGAAACGTTCATTGAAGTTGCTTTGGAAGGTCCAGCTGCGGGAGCTACTGTTGCGGATTTAAAAATGAAGTATCATAAAAACACGAATGCCGTTGCCTGTATAGATGTAAACGTTGAAGCTTTTCAAAAATGGGTTGTCGAAAAAATGAAAGCGATTAATTAACTGAAGGAGGATAAGTATGATTGAAAGTTTATTGGTATTGGTCGTTTTAGTTGTTGTAGCCTATTTGATTGTAAAAAATTATCATCCCGCACTCAGCTTAATTATTGGTGCGCTTGTTCTACTTGCATGTGCATGGATGTTAGGCCATCCCATTTATCCTGCAGGGGAAGGAACCGGTTTTGGATTATTTGATATTTTCTTGAAGTTTAAAGATACAATTATTGCACAAGTGAGTTCAGCAGGAATTGTAATTATGATTCTTTTTGGTTATTCAGGCTATATGAATGCAATCGGGGCCAATCAGATGGCTGTCAACTTTTTGGTGAAACCATTAATGAAGATTAAACGTAAATCGTTATTTGTTCCTGTGGTCTTTTTAATTGGAAATTTAATGTCACTAGTAGTTCCTAGTGCATCAAGCTTAGCGATTATTTTAATGTCTATATTATATCCGATGCTAGCCAGCATGGGGATTTCATCATTAACTGCTGCAGGTGTGATTGCAATGACGGCAACTATCATGCCAACACCTTTAGGCGCGGATAACGTAATCGCCGCAAATACCCTTGGTTATGATGTGTTAAATTATGTTGTATGGAATGCCAAAATTTCGCTGCCATCGTTATTAATCATTGCGGTTGCACAGTACTTCTGGCAAAAATACTGCGATAAAAAAGAAGGTGATGCTGCCTATGTCTCATTAAATGAAGAAGGCTTAAGCAAACAAAAAGAATTTGATGTTCCTAAATTTTATGCAATATTGCCAATATTACCGCTATTATTAATTGTTGGAGTGGGAATCGCAGGAATGTTTATTAAAGGAATAACGATGGATATTTTTGTTCTTACATTTATTTCTTTCTTCATTGCTGTATTGGTTGAGACGCTTCGCTTGAAATCTTTTAAAAAGGTTCAAGATACGGCTGTCGAGATGTTTAAAGGAATGGGGCAAGGGTTTAGTCAAGTTGTGATGCTTGTCGTAGGCGGTTCATTGTTCACGTCTGCGATTCAAACGTTAGGAATTATTGATAGTATTATGGCATCTGTCGAAGCATCAAGTTCAGCAGGAATTGTCACGACCTTAATTTTCAGCGGTGCAACGACCCTTTTTGGAATTTTAAGCGGTGGTGGACTGGCAATGTTTTATGCGGTTATCGAACTAATCCCTGGAATTGCCGAAAAAGCTGGGATTGATGGCATCTTAATTTCCTTGCCAATGCAGATGATCGCGAATTTAACTAGAACGATTTCTCCTGTAGCAGCAGTTGTCATGATTGTCGCATCAACAGTAGGAGTTAGTCCCATCAGAATTTTAAAACGGACGAGTGTACCGACCATCATTGGCATTATTAGTGTGATTGTCTTGTCGATTCTATTGTTACCTTATTAAGAGAATAAACAATGAAAATTAGAGTGGCTGATGAGAAAGAGTTACCGATGATTCTTCAATTTTTAACAGAAGTAAAGGCATACATGGATGTTGTGGGCATTACACAGTGGACAAAGGACTACCCTTCTCAAGAAGATATCCAAGAAGACATTACAAAAAAACGGTTGTATTTGCTAGTGCACGAAGAAATGATTTTTTCAATGGCAACGTTCTGTATGGAGCAGGAACAAGACTTTGTTTGGTTAAAGCGCTTTGCAACTTCGCCTAATTATATTGCCAAGGGTTATGGCAGTTTATTGTTCCATGAATTGGAGAAACGGGCAGTCTGGGAAGGAAGACGTAAAATGTATGCTCAAACTAATCATACTAACCATAGAATGATTCGATTTTTCGAAAGTAAAGGGTTCACAAAAATTCATGAATCTTTACAAATGAATCGCTTAGACTTTGGCTCTTTTTATCTATACGTTAAAGAATTAGAGAAGCAATCCATCGTTTAAAATAAGAAAACAGGAGTCAGATGCAAACATTAATTAGCATCTGACTCCTGTTATTTTCCAAGGAAATAGTCAACTTAATTATACAAATAAAACACAAACACATTCGGGAACAGCAACATCTTTTTGAATCATTTCTAATAAGCCTGTTTCTTGGTTCCGACGATAAAGTGTTAAGTTATCAGAGTCTTGATTAGCGACAACGATGAAATCTTCAGAAGGATCTAAATCAAAATCTCTCGGAATATCGCCTTCTGTTGAAATTAATTGAATTCGTTCAATCGCTTCGCCATTTTCTGAAACAGCATAGACAGCAATTGAGTTATGGCCACGGTTTGAAGCATAAAGGAAACGGCCATCAGAAGAAATACGAATCGCAGCGCCACCATTAAACGCATCATAATCAGCAGGTAAAGTAGAAACTTTTTGTAATTCAGTGAAAGAACCATCTGTTTCATCATATGAAAGAACTGAAACAGTGCTATCTAATTCACCAAATAAATAAGCCAATGATTTTGTTGGGTGGAACACTAAATGACGTGGACCAGTCCCTGGCTCAGTCACGAATTGAGCGATTTCAGAAAGCTTTCCATCTAAGCTAACATTATACGTATACACGCGATCGGTTCCTAGATCACAGACGACTAAGCGTTGATCAGGCGTCAAATCTGTGTAATGAACATGGGCATTGTTTTGATTTTCATGAGGACCAGTTGGCTCTGTATGAATCACTTTGTCAGCATCTTCCAAAGCACCATCTTCTAAGATACGATACACGTGAACGATACCTTGGTGATAATTTGCTGCATAGACAAGTTGTCGGTTTTCGTCAACAGCTACATAACATGGCGGTGCACCTTCTTCAGTTACTTTATTCAATAAATTAAAATGGTCCATTTCTGGTTGATAAGCGGCAGTGCCACCTTCACCGTCAACACTAGTGACGCTAAAAAGTTCGCCCTTTTGACTCAGAGCAAGATAGGTAGGACTCGTTTCTTCTAACAAAAGTGTCGCTTCTGTTAAACGACCTTGTGTCGTATCTAATGCAATTTTATAAATGCCTCGGCTGGCTCTTCGAGTATAGGTACCTAGTAAAATTTGTTCTAACATCACAATTCCTCCAATTTGTTTCAACACAATCACTTTTTATGAAAGTGCTTTTATATAATGTAGTATACCATAAGAAGTCTAAGAACAATAAAACTTTCTATCTGAGATGTTCGCATTTTAAAGTGGTTTGTGCTATTATGATGAGAGACTGTGATGACAGTCATTTTTTGATTTTTAGAGGGGTGACGAACATGTACGACAATACGGATAATAACGGGACCGTTCGTTGTTCATTTTGTGGGAAAACACAAGAAGAAGTAAAAAAAATTGTTGCTGGTCCGGGTGTCTATATTTGTAATGAATGTATTGATCTATGTAAAGAGATTATTGATGAAGAATTTTATGATGAAGCAGTCCGAGAATTAACGGATGTGCCAAAACCCCAAGAAATTTTAAATGTTTTAAATGAATATGTTATTGGACAAGAACGTGCAAAACGCACACTTTCTGTTGCTGTTTACAATCACTATAAACGTGTGAATCAATCAGAAACAGCTGCAACTCAAGATGACGTTGAATTGCAAAAAAGTAACATTTGTTTAATTGGACCAACAGGTTCAGGTAAAACTTTCTTGGCTCAAACGTTAGCAAAAACATTAAATGTACCTTTTGCAATCGCTGATGCGACCAGTTTAACAGAAGCAGGTTATGTAGGGGAAGATGTTGAAAATATCCTTTTAAAATTACTACAATCTGCTGACTATAATGTTGAACGTGCGGAAAAGGGCATTATCTATATTGATGAGATTGATAAAATTGCCCGTAAGAGTGAAAATGTTTCGATTACTCGAGATGTTTCAGGTGAGGGTGTTCAACAAGCCTTACTAAAAATTCTTGAAGGAACAGTTGCAAGTGTACCACCACAAGGGGGCCGCAAACATCCACATCAAGAATTTATCCAAATTGACACAACGAATGTTCTCTTCATCGTTGGTGGAGCATTTGATGGAATTGAAACCATTGTTAAAAACCGCTTAGGCGAAAAAACTATTGGTTTTGGTAAAACTAATTCTGCTTTAAATGAAGAAGAAAGCATCATGCAACATATTATTCCAGAAGATTTATTGAAATTTGGTTTAATTCCAGAATTTATTGGACGCTTACCTGTAATGGCTGCGCTTGATAAATTAACGAATGATGATTTGGTTCGAATTTTAACAGAACCGAAGAATGCCTTGGTGAAACAATATCAAAAATTATTGTCTCTTGATGACACTAAATTAGAATTTGAACCAGAAGCATTAAAAGCCATCGCAGCCAAAGCCATTGAACGTAATACTGGCGCACGGGGACTTCGTTCAATCATTGAAGAAATTATGATGGACGTAATGTTTGATGTTCCTTCAGATGAAAGCATTGAAAAAGTTATCATTACTAAAATGGCCGCTGAAGGTACCGGTAAACCAACAATTATTTATAACAAAAAAGATAAAGAAGCTGTATAAGATTGAAGCTGAAAACAGCTCTTTCGGCGGATCTCCGAAAGAGCTGTTTTTGTTAAGCTTTTGAATGAAAGACTGAACAGAAGAACGGAGGAAAACAATGAACGTACATAATGCAGAAATCGTGATTAGTGCGGTATCCCCTAAACAATATCCTGAATCTCAGTTACCGGAGATTGCTTTAGCTGGACGCTCGAACGTTGGGAAATCATCTTTTATTAATACCTTGATTAATCGTAAAAATTTAGCAAGAACTTCAGGTAAACCTGGTAAAACGCAAACGCTAAACTTTTATTTAATTGAGGATGCCTTACACTTTGTGGATGTTCCTGGCTATGGTTATGCCAAAGTTTCTAAAACAGAACGTGCGAAGTGGGGAAAAATGATTGAAACGTATATCACGCAACGTGAGCAATTACGTGCAGTCGTTTCTTTAATTGATTTACGTCATCCGCCGACCCAAGATGATATCCAAATGTATGAATTTTTGAAATACTATGATTTGCCAGTTATTATTGTGGCAACTAAGGCAGACAAAATTCCGCGGGGCAAATGGAACAAACACGAGAGTGTCATCAAAAAAGCCTTGAATTTTGATAAACAAGATGACTTTATTATTTTCTCTTCTGAAACAAAAGAAGGAAAAGAAGCAGCTTGGACAGCAATTGAAAAATTTCTATAGAAAAAAACAAGCAAAATTACTCTTTTGCTTGTTTTTTTGCTTCTTCTTTTTTTACTTCTTGTCGTTGTTTTGCCAGTTCTTCAAGAGGTACTTCTTTCTTTAATGGATCAACGGCGAAAGAATCGAAGAGTTTATCTAAGTCATTGGAACGTTCAAATTTTAATCCCATTTACTAAGCCTCCATTCCTTTTTTTATAGTGTAGCACGTTTTTTTTCATTTGGATAGCAACAGAAATGTAAGAATTCGTCATAGGTGCACCTGGTGTAATTTCTCGTAACTAAGACTTGCCAAACATGAAAAAACAAGCTATTCTTTAGTAAGAATTAGTTAGAAAGAAGGCACTTTATGAAAAATCCGTTAATCGGCGGTGTTCGTTTTTATCAACGATTTATTTCTCCAGGATTGCCTGCACGTTGTCGTTATTACCCAACGTGTTCACAATATATGATTGATGCAATTCATACACATGGAAGTGTCAAAGGAACAACGATGGGGGTAGCACGGATTTTACGATGTCATCCTTTTGTTAAAGGCGGCATTGACTATGTTCCGTTGAAATTTCGCTTGACGAAAAATCCTGATGAGACCTATCATGGACCGTATACGTATCGAAGAAATAAGAAAACAGAAGTAGAAAAGGATGGATAAATATGGCAATTTTAGCATTTGATCTTGGCGGTTCTTCCGTGAAATACGGCGTTTGGACAGGCAAAGAATTAACAAATCAAGGGAGCTTTCCAACACCTGGCTCTTGGGAAGAAATGAAAGCGCATTTATATTCGGTTTATGCAGACAAAAGAAATGAGTCGATTAGTGGTGTTGCTTTTAGTTCACCTGGAGTAGTTGACGAAAAAAGTCAACAGATTTTAGGGATTTCCGCCATTCCATATATTCATCATTTTAACATTTATGAAGAATTAGAAGCGTTGTTTGGGTTACCAGTGACTATCGAAAATGATGCGAATTGTGCTGGTTTAGCTGAGATATATGAAGGCGCGGCGAAAGGGAAAAAAGAAGTGCTTTTTGTCGTTATTGGGACAGGAATTGGCGGAGCGATTTTTCGCAATGGCGAATTGTACAAAGGCGCTCATTTATATGGAGGCGAGTTTGGACTGAACTTTTTAAGTAATGGCCAAACATTCAGTGAAATTGGCACAGCTGTCAAAATGGCTCAGCGCTATTGTGAACGAATTGGAGTCGAAAAACAGGCGGTGACAGGAGAAGAAGTTTTTGAACTGGCACAACGAGGGGATGAGATTGCTCGCGAAGAAGTCAATAATTTTTATGATTATTTAACACAAGGATTATTCGGCTTACAGTTTTCTTATGATCCTGAAATGATTGTACTCGGAGGTGGTGTTTCTGCTAAAGAAGGCTTATTAGCAGAGATTAATCGCCGGATGCTAACGCATTTACAAACCTTTGAATTAAAAGATTTTGTTCCAGAAATCGTGACCTGCCATTATCAAAATGATGCCAACTTGATTGGTGCAGCCGCCAACTTTCAAGCAAAAACGAATTGGGAACTATAAAGAAACAGCCGATTGTTATTCTCTTCAATCGGCTGTTTCTTTATTTATTTGCCTTGTCGTCAGTGTTTTCTTCTGCAGCAATCCGCGCTTGAACTTGTTGGCGTAAAGCTTCTAGTTCTTTTTCTTTCTTTTCTAATTCAGCTAAATCTTCAGAAATTTCATGGGCTTCTTCTGCTGGCTTAGGTTGTAAAAAGACGTTTAAACCAATCGCTATAAAGGTCCCAATGAATGTATCCAACACACGTTCCATTGCATATTGAAAGGAATCGCTTTGCGGAATACTTAAAGAAATCATTAAAAGTGTCGCAGTTGCAGAAATGATTCCAGCATTGTTATTAATCCCATCAGAAACAACGATGACGATAATGACTAAAAGTGGTAGCAGCAGTAATTCTACTAAGTGTTGATTAGGAAAATAATCTTGTGCTAATACATAAAGCAAAGCTAAAAAGCCACCCAATGTGTTTCCAATAATGCGCGATTTTCCAAAAGACAAACTAGTATTTAAATCTTGTCTTAATGAAAAAACAGCTGCTAAACAGGCAATCATAGGTGAGCCACGATGGAAAAATTGAAATAAAAGAATACACAGCATGACAGCAATTGCTGTTTTTAACGTTCGCATGCCTAAACGAAATCGACCCACTATCATAAATATTCGCTCCTAAATAACTTTTCTCTTTAATGATAACCGAAATAGAGGTAAAATTACTAGAGAAAAGTGAAGAATTATTATTTTTTAAGGGGAGTATGCATGAAAATTGGTTTACGAACAGTCAAGACAGCCATTAGCGCTGCATTAGCAATGATTATTGCGGAAAAACTGGGATTACTTTATGCCCCTTCGGCAGGGATTATTTCAGTTTTAAGTGTTACTAGCACGAAAAAAACATCTGTCATGACAGGAATTTATCGTTTGTTATCCTTAGCTTTAGCAACTATTTTAGCGTATATTTGTTTTACTTTTTTAGGTTTTACAGCGATTGCTTTTGGTATTTTTTTGTTATTATTTATTCCAGCAGCTGTGTATTTTCAATTATCTGATGGGATTGTTGTGAGTTCCGTTTTGGTAACTCATTATTTAGTCGAAAAAAATCTTTCTTGGGCGATTATTGGAAATGAGTTTTTATTAATGAGTATTGGTGTGGGACTAGCGTTATTAGCTAATTCCTATATGCCTGATACAGAAAAACGTTTAAGAGAAGACCAAGAAGTCATTGAAACAATGTTTCGTAAAATTTTAAGGGAAATGGCGCTACATTTAAACAACGCTGCAGGAGAGCGAAATTTGGTCATGCATTGTGCAGATTTAAAAACCTTTATTCGCACAGGCGAGACGTGGGCCAAAAATCATGCCGAGAATCAATTGCTGTCTACCAATACGTATTATTTAGAGTACTTTGCGATGAGAAAAATGCAAAGTAATATTCTAAAAAACATGTTGGAATTATTAGAAGATATTACTGTTGATGCGCAACAAGTTCGCTATATTCAACAATTATTGGAATATACGGCAGAAACATTTGCAGAGAATAATGATGGACAAGAAATTATGAATCGAATTAAGACCGTTTATGAAACCTATCGCACAAAACCATTGCCGCAAACAAGAAGTGAATTTGAAAATCGGGCGCGGCTCTTTCAGTTTTTACAATTATTTCAGTCGTTCATTCAAGTCAAAGCGGACTTTGCCAAACTACAACTAGATAAATAAAAAAAAGAAACCTTTTTAAACGGAGGTTTCTTTTTTGTTCTCTTAAAAATTCAGGCAAGTTCTTTAGTATTCATTGAGAATGTGTTAAACTAATGAGAAAGAAAAATAAAAGGAATGACCGCAATGGATAATGCTCAAGTGAAGAGAAAACATTTCCGTTTTCCAGCGTATGATGATGAACAGGGCGTAAAATTACCAACAGATAATGAACGTAACTTATTTCAAGATGATCTGATTGGTAAAACAATGTCTGGTAGCAGAAGAACTGAAACACCTGCCGAAGATACTAGACAAAGCACACCATCTGTCCAACAACCAACAACGAATCAACCAACTACAAATAAACAAACACAACAATTAACGGCAGCACAACAAGAGCAATTAGCACGTCATCGCTCTAATTTGCCAGACTACACAAAACATGCTAGTAAAGCAACGAAAAATAAACAAGCAACGAAAAAAAATAATAGCCTTTTTGGGACGCCAAAAGGAAATGGCTGGACACAAACGTATAAAAAAAAAGAAGTCGTAGCGAAACCAAGTAGACCTGCCGCATCACCATTAGTGCAGAAAACGACACCTTCTTATTTTGTTCCTAAATATATCCCGGCTTCTGTGATTCCTGAGGAACAGGAACCTAGTTTTACTGAAGAAGAGTTGCTAAAAGCAATGAAAAAAGATCGGCGTTCATATGTCATTCTTGATGATGAACCAACGGCTTTTCAAGTGAAAGATACGGAAGAAGATCCAACGGTGCGGAAATTTAATATTCCAACCTCAGAACCTGAGATTCCTTTAACTAGACGACAATATCAACAAATCAAACCAGACTTAGAACGTTTTGGCGAAGATGCGTTGGATTTACGTTCGCGTTCCCGTTTGAATGCCGCAAAGAAAAATGCTAAAAGTCAAACGGCTTATGGGAAAAAATTAGCTAAAGCGAATGCTCAAGTGGAGCCGGAAGCACCTGTGACAGAAGAAAAGAAAAAGGGTATCTTGGATAAACCATTAAGTGGGATGCTAGAAGATTCAAGTTCTGTATTAGAAAACAGTAAATATTTTAGTTAAGAGATGAAACTTGCATGTGGAATTGAAACATGTAAGTTTTTTATTCTGTTTTAATAGTTGATTATTTTTTTGTTTTATACGATAATGAATCTCGTATGATTGAAATTTTTTTAAAAAAGGTATGTTTTATATAGTGACAGAGAAGAGGATTATAATGGGAAATCAAGAGAACAAATTATACCATTTTGTCGGAATTAAAGGTTCTGGCATGAGCTCATTAGCGTTGGTCTTACACCAAAAAGGCTACAACGTTCAAGGATCAGACGTAGAAGAGTATTTCTTTACACAACGGGATCTTGAAAAATCAGGTGTCCCTATTTTACCATTTAATGCAGATAATATTGATAAAGACATGATTGTTATTGCTGGAAATGCTTTTCCAGATACCCATGAGGAAATCGCCCGCGCCATCGAATTAGGCGCAGAAGTAATTCGTTACCACGATTTCATTGCTCGTTTTATCGAACCGTACACAAGCATTGCTGTAACAGGGTCACATGGGAAAACAAGTACGACTGGTTTGCTAGCACATGTATTAAGTGGTATCAATCCAACTAGTTATTTAATAGGTGATGGCACTGGCCACGGCGAACCAGATGCTGATTTCTTTGCATTTGAAGCGTGTGAATATCGCCGTCATTTCTTGGCTTATTCACCAGATTATGCGATTATGACGAATATCGATTTTGATCATCCAGATTACTACAAGAGTATTGAGGACGTTTTTTCAGCGTTCCAAACAATGGCTCATCAAGTCAAAAAAGGAATTTTTGCTTATGGTGATGATAAGTATCTTCGTCAGTTAGAATCAGAAGTGCCAGTTTATTATTATGGCGTCAGTGAAGAGGATGATATCCAAGCACGAAATATTCAACGAACAACGGAAGGCTCATCTTTTGATGTTTATCACAAGGATGATTTTGTAGGTCATTTTGTCTTACCAGCATTTGGCCATCACAATATCATGAATGCGCTAGGTGTGATTGCTGTGGCTTATTTTGAAAAACTTGATATGCAAAAAGTCGCAGAAGAAATGCTAAGTTTTAAAGGTGTGAAACGTCGTTTTAGCGAGAAAAAAGTCAGTGACATGATTATTGTTGATGATTATGCGCACCATCCAGCTGAAATTAAAGCAACGATTGATGGCGCTCGTCAAAAATATCCTGACAAAGAAATTATTGCTGTCTTCCAGCCACATACATTTACACGAACAATTGCGTTAATGGATGAATTTGCTGAAGCACTGGATTTGGCAGATGAAGTATTCTTATGTAATATTTTTGGCTCTGCGCGTGAAACACAAGGCGAGGTACGCATTGAAGATTTAGGCGAAAAAATTCAAAAAGGTGGACAAGTAATTACCGAAGATAATGTGTCGCCTTTACTAGATTTTGAAAATGCAGTGGTGGTCTTTATGGGTGCTGGCGACGTTCAGAAATTTGAACAAGCCTACGAAACATTACTAAGTAACACAACTAGAAACGTTTTATAAGAGAACATAAACAAAATCGGGACAGGGGTATCTGGCTTCAAAAAATAAGAAGCTGCTCCTGTTCCGTTGTTTGTTTTTAGAATGCTAGCATGTTAGATAAGTTGGTTTTGTTTAAACATCCTTTAAAGACTACTTTTTAGCTTGCCTTTTAAGTACATTTTGGTACAATTATCTTATCAATAACGGAGGTGTACTAATTTGAATATCGGAAAACCGAGAAAATTAGGCAAAACCATCGAAGATATCGAAGAGGGAGATTCGTTGTCCTTGACAGAGTCAATTGAAGACAAGGACTTATTACTTTACTTGGGCTTGACCAATGATGCGAATCCTTTATATATCCAACATGATTATGCCCAAAAAACAGAATATGAAAAACCAATTGTACCATCAATTATGCTGATGGGAATTATCACTAGTGCGATTTCAAAACATTTACCAGGACCAGGTTCACATGTTGTGAATTTCTCTGTGAACTTTGTGGAACCCGTTTTTCATTACGAAACATTGACTTTCCAATTAGAAGTAATCAAAGTCGACAAAATGAAAGATGTGATTACCATTTCAGTTGAGGCTGTTAATGAGCAAGAAAATCGCGTGTTAGATGCAGTGGTGATGGTTCAACCACCCCAAGTGACGATTGATGAACTAACAGAGAAAGAAGGGACTTTAACTTATGAATAATCAAGAGTATATCCAAACTGGCACAGGTTTGAATAAATTTTATGCCAAAATTTACGGATTTTTAGCGTTAGGAATTGGTATTAGCGCAATTATGGCTTATGCAATGACAACTGTCTTTTTACCTGTTCTAGCTACTTTATTCAAATCAAGCTTAGCTTTTTGGATGATTTGGCTTGTTGAAATTGGCTTAGTTTTATATCTAGGCGCAAAAGCACAGAAGAATCCAACCATTGCGATTGCAGGATTTGTTGCGTATGCATTATTAAATGGTGTCACTTTATCCGTGACGTTATTAATGTATACTGGTGGAACAGTGGCCGGCGCATTTTTAAGTGCAGCAGCTACCTTTGGCGCGATGTCATTAGTAGGTGTCTTTACGAAGAAAGACCTATCAGCAGTTGGTCATGCCGCTTATAGTGCCTTAATCGGAATTATCATTGCGATGTTGCTAAATATGTTCCTTTTACACAGTAATGCTGTAGAATTCTTTATTTCCATTTTAATGGTCCTAATTTTCTCAGGGATTACTGCTTATGATAACCAACGTATACGCCAAGTCTATGCGCAAACAGGTGATCAAGTAGGTACTGGGATGGCCGTTTTCTTCGCATTACAATTATACCTTGACTTCATCAACTTATTCTTAGCTTTCTTAAGAATTTTTGGTAAAAACAACTAACATGAACGTAAAAGAGGTCGGGACAGAAGCGTTTAACTCCGAGAAATAAGAAGGAATTTCCGAAAATTGTTCTTTAATTTTTGGATAATTCCGGCTTATTTCCGAAGGAGTTGCTTCTGTTCCCGCCGTTTATCAGTTTTTGAGCGTGGAGCAAAAATCCAAAGTGATTTTTGTCCCACGCTCTTTTTTTTAACCCATTCCAATAGCGAAATTCAACAGTTTATCGGAGTATGTTGGATTTTCTAAATCGGTTTTCATTGTTTCATTCAGTAGACTGAGCTGATCGGTAATGATGCCATCGACACCATAAAAAATCATTCGCGTCATAACATCTTCATCATTTGCTGTCCAAGCATAAACTTTTTTCCCATCATGATGAGCGGCATTTACAAAGTTACGATTCATTGTACTGTATTCCATAGTAAAAAAGTCAACTGGCATTTTAGGCGGTCCCACAATGTTGAAAGGAATAACGTAGCCTACATAAAAGCGTGGTTCTTCTTTCTTTAAGGCCATCGCCGTATCATAGGTTAAGGTATGAAGGATATGGCCGTTTTCTAAAATATTTTCACGGTATTGTTTGACAAAGCGCTGTACTAAATCAGGGCTATCTTGAGGCGTGGTTTTGATTTCAATTAATAAACGTTGTTTTAATTGATTGGCTTTGGCTAAATAATCATCGAAAGAAACCATTTTAGCAGTTTGACCATTTTCTGTGACATTCATGTTCGTTAATTCTTTAAGTGTTAATTGATTTGGTCGTTTATTAACACCCGTTAACGCCCGTAAATTAAAATCGTGCATGACAATAAATTGATGGTCTTTGGTTTCTTGAATATCCATTTCAACATAATCAGGTTTTGCCTTATTGGTCTCGATTAAAGAGTCCAAGGTGTTTTGAACGCCATTGTTACCATTGACACCACGATGGGAGATGGTAACCGGTTTTCGGTCAGGTGTATGACTTAGGTAATTCGTATTATAGGTGCCTACACCAATTCCGAAGATGATTGCAATCAAACAAAAAAGAACGACTCTGAAGGTGGTCCATTCTACCCGAACCTCTGATTTCGGGGTGAACCATTCTGGCGTGTCAGGCAAAATCCCTTCATCTTCCATATCATCAACAATAATGTAAAAAATAGCAACACTAGACAACACCAAGTTTAAGAGCATCATAACCTGAAGGAGTGTCATAGCGATGACAGCGCTAGGTAAAGACCACTCAGGTTTAAACGTTTCGACTGCGGTTTGACCTAAAAATATCAAGAAATAGCCAGCCGTAAAAATCCCTAAAACAGTTCCTCCAATGATAATAAATTGTCCTAAAATCTGGAAAAAGCGCCGCTTTGTAATTTGCCAACTACGTTTCAAAGACTCACGAAAACCAACATCACGTAAAATCAACTCTGGGAGGGCAAAAGCAAGTCGAATCGCTAAATATAAGATAATCAGCTCTAACAGTACGAAACCAATAATAATAATGACGCGATTTGCAAAAATAAAATCTAAGATAAAGGCTGGAATCTTAACTCTTGTTAATAAATAAGAGCGGAAGGTTAACCCACTTAATGGTAAAATCAAAAAGAAATATGCCAGGAAAAACAGAAAGGTAATTCCTCGAACTTTTTTGATCTGAAGCAAGGTGCCGTGCAATAATTGCGTTAGAGTAATTGGTTGCTTTTTCTTAATAAAATAGACACTAAGCAATAAAAAGGTAAATTCAAAAAAGAGCGCCAGTAAAATTAACAGCCCAATTAGTAGAAAAGTCAAAAGGACATAGGGATGTTGCGTAGCAATTGCCCCTAAGTTATCGTAGGAAATATAATCAATCCCACCTTCTTTGAGTACCAATTTGGACAAACTTGTCAATAAAGGCAATAGAACGAATAACATAAATCCGTGCATCAAGAGCACATCGCGAAAATACGCCGTTGTCCCTTTAAGAAAATCTAGCGTATTCACAATACTATTTTTAAAATAACTAAACATCAAAAGTCCCCCAGTTTCTACCAAAATTCCATAATAAAAGGACTAAATCAAACTGACACAGGCAGAGTTTTGATTTAGTCCGTTCGCTTTTTTATTTATTTTACATTCCCAGTAAGCTAGTTAAAAATGTACCGCCATAAATTAACGCAAGACTATATAAATAGATAGAAGCAGGTTTTGCTAATAAAATAATCAGAGTAAATTTTTTCACAGACATTTTTGTTAAACCGGCCATTAAACAAAGCGCATCATCCGGTGCAATCGGGAAGAAAATTGCTAAAGCAAACAATCGTTCAAAACGTTTTTCATTGTCTAACCAACCGATATACTTGTTATATGTTTTATCACTGACAAGGCTCATAATGAATGGTTTCCCATAATTACGACCTAATAAGAAAATGATAATAGAGCCAAGTGCAATACCAACGTAATTATAGACGAAGCCCATTGTTGGCCCGAAAATCAAGACCCCTGCAGCACAGCTAACACCACCAGGAATAATCGGAATAACCACTTGAATAATCTGAATTAACATGAAAATAATCGGACCGAGAATGACAGATTGCCCTACTAGTCCTCTTAGTGCATTGATGTCCTTGAAGACACCTAATCGGATAAAATAGATGGTTGCAATTATGGTTGCAACAATGCCCAAAATGGAAATAATATTAACAATTTTTCTAGATAGGGTAACACTCACATTTCTCATCTCCTTTAGTTATACTCATCGTACTTTTAGTATATAACTTTTTATCAATAAAAAACATCGTTTGTTCTTTCTGCAAACGAACAAAGTTGTAAGATACACATCATTTGATAAGTTTATTATACAAAAAAAGAGACAGAAAAGACATCCTACTTAAGACCCATTCTACACTGATCTTTCGAAAGAGAGTAAAAGAAACGAAAGTGGCGCATTTTTTAGTAATATTATAGAGGGGCAAAGAGTGAAATTAAATTTGCATCCACGTCTTTAATGATTGCGTATCGTTGGCCCCAAGGTGCATTCCAAGGTTCTTTAAAAACAATGTAACCAGCTCGGCTCATTTTTTTCACGGTGCTATCAACTTCTGCGGCCGTTTCACAAAGAAAAGCAAGTTCAATTTTATCGCCTTGCTGGCTAGGCGCAAACCCATAGACACCAGTAATCATTTGTAGTGAATTTAAAGAAATCCTGACGCCATTGTTTTGTAATTCTGTGTAATCAGGCGAAGCTTCTCCCAGCACGTTAAAACCTAGTGTTTGGTAAAAAGAGAGTGCTTGTGTCATATCGTTGACGATAATACCGACCATATCTAACTTCATCCTCATAACCTCCGATCTATGATAAAATAAGTGTAAGGGATTTTTTGGTAAAAACCAAACGATTTATAGCGAAAGTGCTTAAAAAATTAGAATGTAACAGTTTACAACGAAGAATAAGAAGACTATAATTATGTTAACTAGTTTTAGGTGTGCCTAAAAGTGAAATGTGTGAACAAGATAGATTGAGGGATGTTGGATGAAAGAAAAGAAAACGGAAAAAATGCTTAATTATGCAAATGGACCTAGTTTAGAAGAGATAAATAATACCGTCGAGGTACCTAAAAATGCTAGCTTTTGGCGAACTTTGTTAGCCTATAGCGGACCTGGCGCTTTAGTGGCTGTTGGTTATATGGATCCAGGAAATTGGATTACGTCAATTGCTGGCGGAGCGGAATATAAGTACACGTTACTTAGTGTGATTTTGCTTTCTAGTTTAGTTGCCATGTTACTACAAAGTATGGCTGCACGCTTAGGAATCGTGACAGGAATGGATTTAGCCCAAGCGACTAGAGAGCATACAAGTAAACGAACGGGCGTTGCCTTGTGGGTGGTGACGGAGTTAGCCATAATGGCAACAGATATCGCTGAGGTAATTGGTGGCGCCGTTGCTTTGCAATTATTATTTGGTTTTCCATTATTAATTGGTGTGTTGATAACAACGTTTGATGTTTTATTACTTTTGCTACTGACAAAGTTAGGCTTTCGCAAAATCGAAGCAATTGTTTCTTGTTTAATTGCAGTCATCTTTTTTGTTTTTGCTTATGAAGTGGCATTAGCAGATCCAAATGTTGGTGAAGTATTACGAGGTTTTATTCCAGACACAAAAATAGCGACAGATAAATCCATGTTATTTTTAGCCTTGGGGATCGTTGGAGCGACAGTCATGCCTCATAACTTATATTTGCATTCTTCCATTGCGCAAGCTCGGAAATTTGATCGTAACGATGATGCTGAGAAAGCCAAAGCAATTCGTTTCACTACTTGGGATTCAAATATTCAATTAACTGTCGCTTTTGTCGTAAATTGTTTGTTGTTAATTTTAGGAGGAGCATTATTTTATGGAACCAACAGTGAATTAGGTAAATTTGTTGATTTATTTGATGCTCTGAAAAATCCAGATATTGTTGGTAATATTGCTAGCCCAGTGTTAAGTATTCTTTTTGCAATTGCTTTACTGGCTTCGGGTCAAAATTCAACGATTACAGGTACGCTGTCAGGACAAATTGTAATGGAAGGCTTTATCCATTTAAAAATGCCGTTGTGGGCACGACGAGTGTTAACTCGTTTGTTAGCAATTGTGCCAGTCATTATCTGTGTCATTATTTATGGCGGTAGCGAAACGGCTGTTGAAGACTTGTTGCTTTATACGCAAGTTTTCCTAAGTATTGCTTTGCCAGTGTCGATTATTCCTTTAACGATGTATACAAGTGATAAAAAATTAATGGGCCAATTTGCGAATCCAGCGTGGGTGAAATTTTTAGCTTGGATTATTGCTATTGCCTTGACGTTATTGAATTTATTTTTAATTTATGGCACATTAACTGGTTTAACGAATTAATAAAAACAAAGGCTGACTAGAAAAGTTGGCCTTTGTTTTTTCATAGAATTTGCGCGTAAGAAATGGTAGAATAGGAAAGATGAAATACAAGGAAGAGAGGCTTTCACGTGACAGATTATTTAAATGTAGGAAAAATTGTGAACACACAAGGAATCAAAGGGGAAGTTCGGGTCATTTCGAAAACGGATTTTCCAGAAGAACGTTATCAAAAAGGGGCAACGTTACTGCTATTTCAAGAGAAAAAAGCACCAATTGAATTGGTCGTGAAGTCACACCGCAAGCATAAGAATTTTGACATTTTAAGCTTTGAAGGACATCCAAATATCAACGATGTTGAAAAATATCGTGACGGTATTTTAAAAGTTGCAAAAGACAATCTCGCTGAATTGGCAGAGGACGAATTTTATTATCACCAAATCATTGGTGCCACTGTTTATGATGAAACCGGTAGTGAACTGGGAAAAATTAAAGAAATTTTATCTCCTGGTGCGAATGATGTGTGGGTCGTCCAACGACCAAAGAAAAAAGATTTACTTTTACCGTATATTGAAGGCGTTGTTACAAAAGTCGATGTCGAAAATCAACGGATTGATGTGGACATTCCAGAAGGATTGATTGACGATGAGAATTGATGTATTAACTCTTTTTCCTAGAATGTTTGAAGGACCAATGGGGGAATCAATTATTGGGAAAGCTCGGGAAAAGCAGTTATTAGAATTGAATGTCTCTAATTTTCGCGATTTTTCAGATAACAAACACCAAACGGTCGATGATTATCCGTATGGCGGTGGCGCGGGGATGCTTTTAAAAGTACAACCGATCTATGATAACCTAAAAGCAATTGAAGAAGAGACAAACCAGCAACCAAAACGGGTCATCTTATTAGATCCAGCAGGAAAACCGTTTAATCAAAAAATGGCCGAGGAATTTTCACAAGAAGAACATTTAGTTTTTATTTGTGGACATTATGAAGGCTATGATGAGCGAATTCGCACGATGGTTACAGATGAAGTTTCATTGGGGGATTACGTTTTAACAGGGGGCGAATTAGGCGCAATGGTCATGATTGATGCGACAGTCCGTTTATTACCTGATGTCTTAGGTAACAATCTTTCTGCACAAACGGATTCACATTCCACTGGCCTATTAGAGCATCCACAATATACCAGACCTGCTATTTTCAACGATATGGAAGTCCCTGCCGTGCTAACGAATGGTAACCATAAATTAATTGCAGAATGGCAACTAAAAGAATCATTACGACGGACCTTTTTACGTCGACCTGACATGTTGGAATCAGTAGAAATGACGCCTGAAATGTTGAAGTTATTAGAGGAAATTAAACAAGAAGAGCAAAAATAAGGGAACTTTCAAGAAAATTCTCTTTACAGCTTATTTTGTCTGTGGTAAACTAATTTGGTGAGTGCAATGCGCTCTAACTATTACAATATTCCGCTGTGGCAGAAGTGACCATAAGAATATTTGGGAATAAGGAGAAGGATAAAATGAATCCATTAATTCAAGAATTAACACAAGAACAATTACGTACGGATATTCCTGCGTTCCGCCCTGGTGACACTGTTCGCGTTCATGCGAAAGTAGTCGAAGGTACTCGTGAACGTATCCAGTTATTCGAAGGTGTTGTAATTAAACGCCGTGGTGCTGGAATCAGCGAAACTTACACAGTACGTAAAGTTTCAAATGGTGTTGGTGTGGAACGTACATTCCCATTACACACACCACGTGTTGCTCAAATTGAAGTGGTTCGCTACGGTAAAGTACGTCGTGCAAAACTTTACTACTTACGCGCATTACACGGAAAAGCAGCTCGTATCAAAGAAATCCGTCGTTAATCTTTACTATTCGACAAACGAACACCCTCTTGCTCAGCAAGAGGGTGTTTTTGTGTGTAATTAAGTAGAAAATCAACATTGACTTTTTTTGAAGTCGCATAAGTGTGAAAAGTCCTTGTCTAACAAGGACTTTTTGCTTTTCTCAAGATCAAAATTTTGGACAATGATTCAAAAATTTCCTCAAATTGTCCTAGCTTTTCTCAATTTGATGATTAAGGTGGTCAAAAGAGTGTCAAATAGCAGAGAAAAATTGACGGCAGAAGTCATCCGAAAAATATCAAAATGTTGACCGAATTTTGCAGTTTTGAGCCAAGGCTTGCAAAAAAGAGCGGGCTTTTGAGAAAATACCAAAACAATTACCTTTTACGAAAAAGGGATTGTGTCACACTGTTCCAAATAGTTATTTAGAGGTACATTATGAAAAAGTAGATAGAAGGGGCATTCTGGAAAATATGAACGAGCTTTAATTACTTCTTAAAATTAGTCAATTTATCGAAGAAAATAGCATAAAAACATGTAGTCAATATCAAGAAAAATTAAACGAGTTTCCCAAAGAAGTTCCCAGTGTCTGGTTTATTATTCAAAGATATGGCTCTTGGAATAACTTATTAAGAAAAATTGATAGGAAAGAAAATCAACATTATCAATGGAATCACCATTCAGATGAAGAGCTTATTGACATCGCACGTTCATTTATCGAGAAAGAACAAATACGTTCACAAACTGCTTCATTAAAAGCGAAAGATTTAGTTTTGAAAAAGAATGGTTCCGTTTCACGTTTTTTTTGTTCGAATTCTTGACATAGAATCGAAAAAAATCAATTAAAGAAACTGTACCATGAAAGTAAAAAAGAAAGAATCAAAAAAAGCGAAAATGGAACTTGCGTTAGAAGAAGTCTTGTGTGGCTTTCCGAGAAAAACAGCTATTGATTCAATTATAAAGAATAAGATGATTCAAGAAGATACAAGTGAATGCAAAAAAAAAGGAAAGTTCCCAGATTATTAACGATATAGGGAGAAATATAGTGTATTTAAGGAATTTGAGTGACGGTAAATAGTTGATGAATATATACTTTTTTAGTAGAAGAAAACTACTAATAGGAGGTATAATATTGAAAAAGAGAATATGTATTACTACTGGGGTTGCAATGTTATTAGGATTATCACCGATATTAACAACAGGGGCTACAGTATACGCAAATGAAGAGAGTAACTATGTACAAGTAAATTCTACAACAAAAGAGTTAGAGCAACGGATGGAGGCGCTAGCCAATCAATACAAAGGAGTTTCTCTATTTGAAACCGAATTCAATAAAGAAAATATGACTCCTGTTCAATTAGAATTATATAACAAAGTTTTAGATCTACAATATGATATTGCTTTACAAAATGGAAGTACAAATGGGATGTCTAGAGAGCAATATAAACAATATCTATCAAACGCTATGCAAGGTTTTATAATACAACCTAGAAATGCTGGACATGGTTTGATTTCTGTTGACGTCTTAGGAACAGTTTTAGATACTGCGCTTAATGTTGTATTAATTATCGGAGGTTTTGGGTCAGTGTCTGCAATGGTTAAAGCATTGGGTCAAGAAGGTGCAAAGAAATTTGTAAAGAAAGAAATGATTCCAGTAATTATTAAAGAAAGCGAGAAGCTAGGAATAAAAGGCGCGAAAAACTATTTACAAGATAAAGCAGTTGGATTAATTATTAGTGCGATTCTAAGTCCTGGAAAGCAGGCTGCAAAATTATTAGATTCTATTGACAAAATACCCAATAATGGCTACATTGAATTAACTTAATAGAGTTTACGAAAGGATTGAAAAAGATGTACCTTGTAATAGGGTTAATCCTAATAATCTTTATAGTCTCAGTTTTTATCGCTACTATAGGGATTTTGAATGAAAAAATAAAGAATAAATTCTACTTATTTGTTAAATTTTCATTTAATATTTCTATTGCTTGTATTTTTTTAGGTGGTATATCTTTTCTTTATGCTTACTTTGTTTTTGACGAGTTTAAAAATTTTAAAATTATCTTGATATCCATATTTTTATTTGCAATCTCTTACAAAGGTTATATGGATAAAAAAAATATTTTCCATGAAGATGTATGATACTAGACTTAATTAGTAAGAAGGAGACATATTGATGGTTCAACTAATTTCTATTATTCTTGCGTTTTTGATTATATACACTTTATTTAAAACAAGAGAAACAAGTAGTTCTTCAAGAAAATTAAGAATGTTAGTGTACACTTTTTTTGGGATAATTTTTCTATTAGGTTTAGTAAGTGTCGTACTAGGAACCTATGGGCTGCTGAATTCTTATAACATTAGTGGAAATTGGCGTATAAATATGTCCTCTATTTTAGTTGTGTTGGCTGGATTTTTACTAGTTGTACTTTCTTATGTTGGTATTTCAAAATTTAAAATGAATTGTTAGGTGAATTAAATGAAGAAAGTTATCTCTACCATTTTACTAGTAATCCTTTTTGTGGGATCAGGTTATGTGGTAAACGCTGCTCCTGAAATGAAGAGTTTGGCTAATTTCGAAACGAATGATCAACATTATGATTTACAAGGAATAGAGCATTCTTTTGCTAAAGTGTTGAACTTTAAAACAAATAGAAAAGATATTACAGCAAAAACGATACTAAAATTTGTATATCCAAAAAAGACAGACAAAGAATTTAATAATGCTTCTGTGTCTATTAAAGATTGCATTCGCTATGCCACTTCTATTGGGGTAAATATGGAATGGCTTGATGCAACGAAGAATGAACTTAATTTCAATCAAGTGAAGAGTGAGCTTGATAAAGATCATCCAGTATTACTATGTTATAAACCAAACAAAACCGATTGGATGGAACCTTATTTATTAGCTGTAGCGCATGGATACGTATACGTTGCTCCAGATGGTGAAAATATTAAAGAACCATTTATGAGTACAAGTATCTGGATGTCGAACTATATCTATCCTTCTAGCCTGACTACGTTGACGAATAAAAATAAGTTAACTGTTACGGATTTTTCAGTGAATAATACACCGCAAAAAGATTATACCTTTATAGGTATGATTATTCTTAAGTAAGAGAGGTTGAAAGGACCGTGAAAAAATACATTTTAGGGATAGGCTTGTTTTTAACAAGCCTTTTGTTTGGAATTAATGCTTCAGCAATGGATGGTGATAATACTCCACTGTTCATTCAAACAAAAGAAGTACCTTCAGAATTGAGGATGTATGCACAGCAAGATTGGCAATTTTATTTTGAGAACTTGTCTGTAGTGGAAAATACAGAACCTTTAAGTACAGATGATTTTTATTTGGGGCAGCCATTTACTTTAACTAATGAAACAGATACTCAAACAGCCTATTTTCCTATTATCGATAAAGAATCTGGGCTTATTCATGATTTATTAGAAGTTTCTTTAATGAACAATACGCCATCGCTAACGATTTCTAGTCAGTTTGTTGAGCTGTTAAATAGACTAACACCTACAGCAGAAGGTACCAGCTTTTCTTTTAACCTTGATAGCGAGAGCCACCAACTTCTGTCTGCAGAAGAACCAACTCGTGAACAAGCAGTTGATATTAAGCAATCGGTAGACAACTTTAATAGAAAGAAACGTTCTGTACCTGATGATACGGTTCCAGAGTATAATCGAAATATTATCCCTAATTGGATGATTACAGAAACGCAAGGATTAGAACCATGGTGTGCATTTTATACGTTATCTACAATGATTAATTCGATTGAAGGGAAAGCCATAACCAATGCAAAAACGCTCATCAAAAAAGCTTTTCGTACTGCCTCAGAAGCAGAATTAGTAGATGGGAAGTATATTACAAGTAAACCTTTTGCACATACCGTTCAAACTATGCAAAAGGAATATGGTTATACTTTGGATATAAAAAATAGTCGATTGACACCAGCGGAAGTTCAAACACAAATTGATAAAAAGGCTCCAGTGTATGTTCATTTAGACAACGTTACTCAGAATTATAATCCTGCAAAATCACATGGAGTTACTGTCATCGGTTATATTATAGCCAAAAATAATACGTTAGATTCTTATTACTACTTTTGGAATCCTTGGTGGCAAAAAGTGATGTTAACTAATCAAAAAGATATGAGTAACTGGAAATTAAATGATAATGTTTATTCATGGAAGTATTCTGGTATTAATTTTAGAAAAGAACCAATAAATTATGCAATGAAAGGTAAAATTGCTACTTTATTATCAAGAGCTACTTACTATCAAACTGGAGAAAAAATTCCTACTGATTTAAGAAATAAAGAGTACATTATCAAGGATGTAAAAAGCATTTCACAATCGAGTTCTAAGGTAGCTTATTATTTAGAGGGGATAAATAAGTGGGTATTAGAGCAGGATGTAAAAGAGTTTCCTACGCCACTGCTTAATAAAAAAGTAACTTTATTATCAAAAGCTAGTCAATATCAAACTGGAGAAGCAATTCCAACTAATGTAAGAAATAAACAATATACCGCTCTAAAAGTGAAACCTTTTAGACGCTCTAATTCAAAATTAGCCTATTTTCTTTCAGGAATTAACAAATGGGTATTAGAACAAGACATTCGGTAGTCATGCATGTCAGAAGTAATTCTCAATTTCAAAAGAGTGTGTTTTTAGATAATAAAAATCAGTAAGAAAAATTTTAGTAATGGTTCTCCCCTAAGTAACTGTCTCTATTATATATTTAATTCAGTTTAATGTTTAAAAGGAACTGGCGAAGAACAAAAGAAAACACAATTCTAAGAAGTTTGCGTTCTTTTAAGATGGGATAAACGTTAAATAGGGATTTTGATAGCAAACTATCTTTAATATCGCTATAATTGTAACCAACAAAAAAAGAAAGTAGGGACTTAAACATGGAAATTACTTTTTCTAAAAAATCAAAGTTCTTCTGTTTGGCAATGACGTTACTTATGGCATTGAGTATATTTGCTAGTGCTGGTGCAAGTGTTTATGCTGCTACGAATGAAAATTTAGAGAGACAGCCATTGAATACTGTTGAACAAGAAAAATTCTCTAGAGAATTTGAAAACGATTGAAATTCCATTTTTGATAATGCAGTAACCTATGATGATTTAGGTAACGTCGAATCTTTAAATTTCAATGTTTTATATGCTAAATATGGTCATGCGGCTGAGTTAACTAAACTTGAAAATCAAGTAAAAGAAGATATTCAACAAACGCGATTTAAACGTGCAGATGCCAAGCAATGTGCTATCACAGCCATCCAAGATACTTTAGGAGTTTCTGCTATACAAGGTCTACTTAGTGGTGGTATTGTAGGTCTTCTACAAAGAAAAGCAGCCGCAGAAGTAGCTAAGTTGGTAGCAAAGTATGCTTTTAAAGGTCTTTTGCCTGCGGCAGCAGCAGCGTCACTAATTTGGAGTTTTGGAAGGTGTATGTGGTTTTAATGAAAAATAAAGATGTGGTTTTAGTGTTATATTCGTTCTTTGTAATATTACTAAGCTCTTGTATTTGGTTTTTAATTAAAGGAGAAGCCTTTCAAAAAGTACTATTAAATTCTTTTGCGATTTCTGTTGTAGGAACCATTATTTTTGTAATAGGACTTTATGTTAGTAAAATAAAAAAATAAATCACAATTAAGGTTCTGGTTGTTATTAATCTATCTCATGAAGCATTAGATGAATTAGTTCTAGAAGTACCTGTTGTACTAGTTAAAAATACTGTTAAATCAAATTTTTTGTTTAAAAGAATCATTAAGTTGGTGCCTAACTATAAAATCAGATCAATTGACTAAAATCCAATAACATTGGGGGATACTCTGTAAATCGTGTGTCGTAGTACGTTAGTCTTGTAATAAATATTAATTAGGAGGGGTTTCTATGAAAAATATTTTACTTTCTATTCTAGGGGTATTATCTATCGTTGTTTCTTTGGCGTTTTCTTCTTATTCTGTCAACGCAGCTTCTAATGAGTGGTCGTGGCCACTGGGCAAACCATATGCGGGAAGATATGAAGAAGGACAACAATTCGGGAACACTGCATTTAACCGAGGAGGTACTTATTTCCATGATGGGTTTGACTTTGGTTCTGCTATTTATGGAAATGGCAGTGTGTATGCTGTGCATGATGGTAAAATTTTATATGCTGGTTGGGATCCTGTAGGTGGAGGCTCATTAGGTGCATTTATTGTACTACAAGCGGGAAACACAAATGTGATTTATCAAGAATTTAGCCGAAATGTTGGAGATATTAAAGTTAGCACTGGACAAACTGTTAAAAAAGGACAGCTGATAGGAAAGTTTACTTCTAGTCATTTACATTTAGGAATGACAAAAAAAGAATGGCGTTCTGCTCATTCTTCTTGGAATAAAGATGATGGCACTTGGTTTAACCCAATTCCTATACTTCAAGGAGGATCTACGCCTACGCCTCCAAATCCAGGACCAAAAAATTTCACAACAAATGTTCGTTACGGATTGCGGGTCCTCGGAGGTTCATGGTTACCAGAAGTAACCAACTTTAACAATACCAATGATGGTTTCGCAGGTTACCCTAATCGTCAACATGATATGCTTTATATAAAGGTAGATAAAGGGCAAATGAAATATCGTGTTCACACGGCTCAAAGCGGATGGTTGCCTTGGGTAAGTAAAGGGGATAAGAGCGATACAGTAAATGGAGCGGCAGGTATGCCTGGACAAGCAATTGATGGTGTTCAGCTAAACTATATAACTCCTAAGGGAGAAAAATTATCACAGGCTTACTATCGTTCACAAACTACGAAACGATCAGGCTGGTTAAAAGTAAGTGCAGATAATGGTTCTATTCCTGGACTAGACAGTTATGCAGGAATCTTTGGAGAACCGTTGGATCGCTTGCAAATAGGTATTTCACAGTCAAATCCATTTTAAATTTAGAAAATGACAGTAGGATTATGCATTTAATAAATTTTAAAGAGGTGAACGAGTATAAATAGAAATACAGTTACTATACTAAAAAAATCGTTTATTCTACCTTTACTTGGCTTATTCTTTATAGTTGGTACCAATGCTTTTGCTTCTGAAGATTACAACTTACTTGGAGTGAAAAATTATGATCAGTATGCCTTAGGAGCGCCTAGTGGGTGTGAGGGAGCTTCACTATTACAAGGCTTACAGTATAAAGGAAAAATTCCTGATTGGGACTTAATCAAATTTTTAAAAACAATTCCTATCTCTCCTAATGGAAATCCTTATGATGGATTTGTAGGTAGTCCTTTTGTTGAAAACTCATGGACTTACTCTGCTATCTATCCTGTGCCTTTAGTAAAATGGGGAAAAGTATATGGAGATGTACAAGATATGTCAGGTCATTCTTTAGATGAATTACTAGAGGAAGTGAAAAATAATAATCCAATTGTTGCTTGGGTGACGATAAAATTTCAACCGGCACGATGGGGAATATGGGATTTTGGTAAAGCGGTAAATAATAATCATGCAGTGACATTAGATGGCTACGATTTAAAAAATGGAACGGTTCACGTATCTGATCCGATTTCCGGTAAATATTGGATCAATAAAAATACCTTTGAAAGTATATATAATGAGAGGAATTTTGCAGTTGTAATTCGTTAAGTCCTATTTTTCAGTACTATATGGGAATAAATGAAAGCACCTTTAAAATTAAAGTCATACGAGAGTGTACAGAAAAGTTTTCCTTTCTGTACACTCTGTTGTTGTATTTTCTTATATGAGTATATTTAGTGTTTATAAAACATAACAAAAAAACAAAGGAGGAAAGTAAAACAAAAAAATCTCTCCAGTTTTTAATATAGTGAAATTAGTTTAATGGTTAAAACAATTGAAGGCAAGTTATTAATACTTATAGGCTCTGCTTTAAACTATTATATTAGATGTCATTAAAACAATTAAGAGATTTAAAAAGACAAAAACAAAAGAACAAACAGCAAAAATATTTTTTTATTTTTAGGTATTATTTCTAAATTTATATAAAGCTTAGTCTCTATAAACAGTTACCTTAGATTAGTTTTTTAGTTCAATGCATTTTTATATTCATTTGTAGATAAAAGTTAGATTTCTATATAAATGTACTTTGTAAAATATATTTTCAAGCAAGAGAAATTGAGGAGGAACCAAAATGGATTATGTAATACTTATTGGCAGTATTATTGCAGCGATTGGCTTGATTCTTTTAATGATGACAACAAGATTTGTTTGGGGGTGGAATTGGGGTTATCCTTACCGTACCACGAATAAACCTTTAGCAATTATTGGCTGGCTATTAATAATTATCGGAGTAGTGATAGTTCTTGTTAAAGCTAAATTGAATGGACAATTAGTATAAGTATGAAAAAGAACAAAAAAGGCTAAACTTATACAATACTTCGGTTACAAATATTATAATAGTACGTACAAAATCGTCACCACCTATGTACTAACTCCTGCAGAAGTTGTAACAAAAAGATGCACTTGGAAATGAGGTAGAGGGTAGTTATTCGTATAAGTATTCTGCCGACTTTGTAAAGTAAAATGGAGAACATCAGAAAATAAATTGGGAAGTTTCAGGTAAAGTTCCACAACCATTTGAAGCTAAGTCTTACATAAAAGCAGAGATAAGTAATAAAAGAGTGAATTATACTGTTTAAGTTTCTCAAACTAACGTGCCAAATAAAGTAGATACTAAACAAGTAAAATATACTAAGAATAGAGGACAAATTCATCCGTCGATGAACTTGCCCTCTATTCTTAGTGACTTTAAAAGTGTTATTCCCAATCCATTTCACCGGTTACAACTTTAGCACTCATTTCAAGGTTTCCTTCTGGTAATTTTGGATAATAGTTTTTCATTTTAGTGATAATTTCACTGCTTACTTTGCTCTCTTTCTCAGCTGTAATAAATTTTTCAATATACTCTTTCGTAAATTTAATATTTTGGGGCATAAATTGGTTTCCAGCTTCAAAATGACCAGGAATAACTGTTCTTAGTGATAAGGATTCTAATTCACTTAAATCATTTATCCATTGTAATTGACTGTCAATAGATTTAGTGTCAGCCATAAATAAGTGGCTACCAGTAGAAACTAAAATACCGCCTACCAATAGTTGATCGTTTTTATTATAAAGTGTTTGTTTTTTTATATCATTACCAAAGATTTCAAACTCTACGTCTTCTAAATTAATTGATTCCTTTATTTCATTTGGAATAATAATTTTGTCTGGTGCGTTCTCCTTTAATGTATCTGCCCATACGGATAATTTTGATTTATAAGTGTCTTTAATCCGTGAAATCGTAGAAGCTGTGGCTACTACATTTGCTTTAGGAAAAGATTTTTTTATTTGATTTGTTCCAAAGTAATAATCAGGATCACTATATGAAATATAAATTGTTTCAATATCAATATTGTTTGACTTTACAAGTTGGACAATTTTATCTGCGTCCTTTTTTGAAAATTGCGTATCTACTAAAAGTCCCTTACCGTTTTTTTCGATAATTGTTGCAGTAGAGCCAAACACGGGATCAGGATTCATTATTAAATAAGTAGCATCGATACCTTGTATTTTTTTGTACATTATATTTTCCTCCTCATTAGAAGTCTTAGTGCTTATGCTACTGTTATTATCTTTTCTCATATTATAATTTGAGCAAGAAGATAATAACAAAGAAGTAAGTCCAATAGAGAATAAAAGCAATCCTATTTTTTTCATAAAAAACCTCTTTCTTTTTCCTGATATTAATGTAACTGATTAAGTTACATTTGAATTATATTTAATTTTACTGTTTTGGTCAAGCAAAAAAGGCATGAAATAAAAATTGTTATTAGTGAAGTACACACATCAGCATATATTGAATTTTTTGTTGTACAAATTTATTTAGTTAACAATTATCAAGAAAGCAAATGCTTACAGATTGAATCCATTAGCATTTGGTAAATATAAGTAAGTACTCAAGTTGGGAAGGTGATTTATTTATATATAAGAATATGTAAATAAAGATATTGACAAATTAAAAAAAGGTTGATAAGATATCGTTGTTAAAACGTAATCATTACGATTTGTATTTTTTATCTGTAATGCACAATTGCGTGTTACGGTTTATTAGTGTATCAATAGTATGTTTTAAATATTCAAATCTGATTACAAATTAGGAAAGTATTTTAGAAACGTTTATAATTTAGGAGGTAATAAATATGGCTGTACCAGCGAGAAGAACATCGAAATCAAAAAAAAGATTGCGTCGAACACATGGAAAATTAATAAAACCTGAAATTTCGTTTGATGAGAATCTTGGTGATTATCGTAAAAGTCATCATGTATCTTTAAAAGGCTATTATGGTGGAAAAAAAGTGATGGATAAAAAATAGGAGGTAATAGTATTGAAGAAAATGAATATTATTTATCCGCCACTTGTGGAACAGAGCTTTAAATTTTATCAAGATTATGAACAAGAAAGATATGATAAGTCTGAATTATACAGAATAATGGTTATGAAGAATATTATTAATGAAAATGGCACTCCAACAGAAGAGGCTCTTAAAAAAGGATTAGTTAAAGACTTTTATGAAGAATATGATTTATCTTTTGAAGAATTTTTAAAATTGTACCCATTTTTTAAAAATTATGACCCTGATTATTTCCGGAAAATAGATGGTTTTTGGGAAGTTCCTGTTTGTTTAAAAGAAGAATTAATATTATTACTGAATGACAAAGATTGTGACTATGATGTACGGATTCAAATTCAACAATTTCTTGAAGAAAGGTGAGTAAAGACAAGATGTTCAGAAACAAATGGAAAAACAGTTCACTAATTCTTAATAAAAATGTATAGAAAGGGTCTGATGAAAAAAGGAGACATAATAGTTATTATCTTTTTAATAGCTATCTCTTTTTCTCCATATTTTATTTTTTTTCATAATAAGCCATTTAACTCCAAAAGTTTTGACGACACTAAATATGCTGTGGTCAAGATAGATGGGAAAGAGATTGAGCGTATAAATTTAGATGATTCAAAAGAATTTATCAAAACATATTATCCATCAAAAGGGCAATATAATACTATAGAAGTTAAAAATGGGCACGTTCGTGTAAAAAAAGATAATAGTCCAGATCAAATTGCGGTGAAAACAGGATGGATATCAGAACCAGGGCAAACTAGTATCTGTATTCCTCACAGATTCATTTTAGAAATTGTTCAACAATATTCTAAGGATTATTATATTTAATAAAATCCTTTTTTAGCATGTATGCTAAAAAAGGATTTGTTGGATTTATTTTAAAAAAGTAATTAAAGAAGAAAATCAAGTGAGTAAAATTATTATTCAGAATTTATAAAGCGTATAGTGAAGAAGTTGTTATAGATATGAAACAGAAAATAACTCCTAATTTTCCTACTTACGTCCTTTGATAACTAAATAAAAATTTATCAGGCCTTTCCGTGAGGAGTATGTTTTAGTTACGCCAAGACAAAAAAATAACTTTGAATGAATATATTTCTAAAACAACTTAACTATCAACTAACGCCAAGATTCGTAAACGCATTAATGATGCTTCCATAAGGCTTGCCATTATAAGCAGAAAATCAACATTGACTAAGACCAGAAATACTTCCTTTAGTGCTCCAAGTTGCTCTAATATAAGACACCAAATTGATAACCATTTGCTTGATAAAACTCTATTAATTGTGGCAATGCTTGTTTTGTTAATTCCTTATCTACTGAATCATGCATTAAGACTACTCTAATATTATAATCTGGATAAACCTCAAGTGAATGTTGATGGAAAGCGAGCATTTCTGCGACTGTAGTAGGCTGTCTGTCTAACGGTTCCGCATCCCCAACCATCGCATTCCAGTCAATCCAATGGATGCCAAGTTGTTTGAATAATTCATCAGATTTTTCTGTACCTCCCCATGACATATGACCTCCTGGGTATCGCCAGAGAGTTGTTTGAAATGTTTCGCCCAGTATTTTTTTTAGAGAGTTCTCCATGGTTGCTATTTCCGCTTGTATTTCTTCAGTGTTGACAATCCCGTTTGGATATAACGTTGCATAATCATGAGTTGAACTATGAAAGCCTATTGAATGCCCTTCTGCAACTTCGCGTTTCACTATCTTTTGATTTTCGGAAGTTAGGGTATTTCCTACAAGAAAAAAAGTTGCGTGGACGTTATACTTTTTTAATGTATCTAGGACTTGTGGGGTTATTTGATTATTAACGCCATCATCAAAGGTTAAGAATACTAATTTTTCACCTTTGTAAGGTTCTTCTCCAGTTATATATTTTCTGATTTTGTCTGCTGAGTAAGCATATTTTTTTGATGAAATAGTCATGTGTGTTGATTCCTTTTCTAACTTGGTCGGGGAATCTTTTTTTGCAGTTGAATTTTTAGTCGATGTCTGCGTAGTATCATCATTTTTACTTGTTATCTTGGGTTGAGTTAATAGGAACGTTTGAATGAAAACAAGAACAATGAGGATTAACGCACTAAATAATACATACCCGTTTATTTTGAATTTTCTTTTCTTATGTCGCATACTTTCACTCCTCTTTGGTTAATGAAAAAGTTAAAAAATACACCTCCACGTTATACAAAATTGAACGTCCTATTAGTTATAGACGAATTTGAGGACCAAAAAGTTTCAATTTTTTCAATTTAGTTAGTTGTTTATTTAATAAAAAATAAAAGGTTGCTAGAGGATGAAAGGAGTATACTTTATTTATCTAGAAGAGTAATCGGAATGAGAAAGGGCTGTGGAAATGGATCATCAACAGGTGTTGAAAAATGAAATTAAACAATATTTAGTGAGTAAAAACTGTGAGAAGACGTATTATCATTGTATGGAAGTTGGAGAGTATGCCTATCAACTTGGTGAAAAATATTTAACTAGTCCAGAAAAAGTAAGTATTGCAGGATATTTACACGATATCTCTGCGATTTATCCAAATAATCAGAGAATTAGTGTCGCACAAAAATATGGGATTGAATTAAACGAAGCAGAAATGGCCTTTCCAATGATAATTCATCAAAAAATTTCTAAGTCTATTGCGAAAATGGATTTTGGTATTGAAGACAATGAAATTTTATCAGCTATTGAATGCCATACAACATTGAAGAAAAACTATTCGGACATAGATTTAGTTTTGTTTGTCGCTGATAAAATAAAGTGGGATCAAGAAGGGAAACCACCATACTTAGATGGTTTATTACAAGCTTTAAATTGTTCTTTAGAAAATGCCGCATATTTCTATATTGATTATATTTTGAAACACGATATTAAAGTTGTGCATCCTTGGTTATGGGATGCTTACAATCAACTTAATTTGATAATTAAATAACAAATAAACATAGCCGTTTTTAGTCGAGTTTTGCTGGTGAGAAAAGGGGAAAAGTAGTACAGTATTCTTGTCAGAAAGAAGGGATTCCCAATGAAAAAAATAATCTTGATAGGTCTTTTATTGAGTATTTTATCAGGATGTTCTTCCAACAAAAGTGGCGACAGCACTGCAAGCAAGCCGACAGCAACATCAGAAATGAAAGCACCTGTTACCGTTAACAACAGCCAAGCAAGTCAAATGAGCACGGAGTCAAAATCTAGTACGACTCAAAGTAATTCTTCTGCTTCTAGTAAAGCTGAAAATCAGTTGTGGTCTGCGCAAAAAAAGGCACAACTACAACAATTTATGGCTGATTGGGGGCAACGGATGAACCAAACGTATAAAGAATATACACCAGGAAATTCAATCAATTTTAATGGCGTCCAAGCGCCTGATGGTCTAGTAGGAAATGTTACTATGCAACCAGCGATTGGTCAGCATCCCATTTATTTAGAATGGTCTGAAAATGGACAAGTGAAGGATGGATATGCGTTAGTTGCTGTTTACTCTGATGCAGAAACGCAACCAGAAATGCAAAAGCATTTGTATTTATTCACCATCGTTAACAATCATCCCTTAGTTTTAGTGACGATGCAAAATCAAGGAGATCCTTATGGCTATCTGTATTTTGGAGCAACAGATAATGCAGAGTTGAGGGCTGGGTTTGAAAAAATTGTAGGTGCCCCGTCAATTACTAAAGAACAAATCCCAAATATTTCAGTCAATCCGTGGTCTTCAAAAGAGGAAGCGATTGATTTTTACGAAGGAATGTATAAAAACACGGCAAACGAAATTTCAACTCAAATTGACTGGCATAACTATCAGCGGGCAAATTGGCGCGAGGTAGAAACAAAAGGCGACACGTTGACATTACATTTTGCCAACGTGGGCGGTGCTGGGGGCTCATATACACAATTCACGAAAGTTGGTACGAATACTGTTGTTGTATCGTTTGATGGCAATGCTTCTTATCCCGATAACCCAAGTAGCGTTTTACTCGTGCAAAACAGTGATTATAAAGTTTTAAGGACTTTGAATCAGTAATAGGGGAAATACATCGTTTACTTAAACATAGGCAAAGGCGGGTTGCTTACCTTTTTATAAGCAGCCTGCCTTTGCCTATGTGCTATTTTTTTGGATAGAGGTGCTCAGAGTAGGGGATGTTTTTCTGGGAAGTTTTTATGCTAGATCTCTATTTGACTAGGCTCAAATAGATCTGAATCAATCGTTGAAGTGATATCTGTTTATATAAAGATAGGCTAAATTGTCATTTTTTTACGAATCGTCGTTCATGTTAAAATAAATGGAGAAATGTTTTAGTATTCATAGTAAGTATTTTATCGTAGAATAAAAGATATACTAACAATGGAGCGATGAAAATGCTAAAAGAAGAAAGATTAAATGCGATAGTCTCTCTAGTAGATCAAAAAGGGGCAATCAAAGTTACTGAAATTATGGAACGATTAAATGTTTCGGATATGACTGTTCGTAGAGATTTGACAGAATTAGAAGCAGCGGGGCGTTTAAAACGAGTACATGGAGGAGCTAGCAGTTTAAATACATATCGTCCACATGAATTGTCTCATGCTGATAAACAAATTATTAATAGTGTTGAAAAAAAAGAAATTGTCCAAAAAGCATTAAGTTTAATTCACGAAGAAGAAACTATCTTCCTAGGACCAGGAACAACTATTGAACTTTTGGCCGAGGCAATGGAATTTAAACATTTAAGAGTAGTAACAAACTGTTTGCCTGTGTTTGAAACGTTAAGTAAAAAAAAGAATGCGTTGACCATTTATTTGGTTGGTGGAGAAATGCGACTTTTAACTAAATCTTTTTTTGGTGAAATCGCTAATAAAGCATTAGAAGAAATGCATTTCCATAAAGCATTTTTTAGTTGTAATGCGTTAAAAGATAATAAAATTATGACAGCGACTATTGAAGAAGGACAAACACAAGCTATTGCATTAGATAACTCAATAGAAAAATATTTGTTAATGGATACTTCTAAAGTAGAGAAACAGGATTTTTATTCTTTTTATCAATTAGAAGAAGTGACAGCGGTAGTTACAAATAAAGATAAATTTGACACATCTAAAGTATTGGAAAAAGTTGTCAGGGTGATCTACTAAAAAGAAGAGGTGCATCTGCACCTCTTCTTTTTAGTTCCCCTTATTGAGCTTTTTGAGCATAAATAATATTTCGCTTCTTCATTTGTTTTGCATACCAAATGAAAATCAGTAGATAGGCGACTAGCGCCAGACATGCGTATAAAATAAATTCGAGTTGACCTTGTGATGCATTGCCGACTAAGTATCCTAAGAATTTTTCCATTGGCCCTTCCATGGTAGTATGTGAAATTAAAGTATTATTATTTAGACCCGCTGGGAAAGCGCCAACTTTTTTTGCGGTTTCGGTAACGAATGGTGCAATTAGGGTACCAGACCATAAGAACAAAGGTAATTCGATTGCTCCAATGATAATCATTCGGATGAGTTTACCTCTTGTTACTACTAGTAGAGCAGGGGTTACACCCATTGCAATAATTCCGCCAAGTGGTAAAAGTTTATTGCCAGGTAGGACAATGGCTTCTAATAGCATAATTGGAGCCAATACGTTAGCTGCTGCCCAGATTTCAGCACGACCAGCTAAGAAAGGCCAATCTAAACCAATATTAAGTGTACGCCCTTTTAATTTATTCGAAGCAAAATCAGTGATACCTTGTGATAAAGGCTCAACTGCAGCGATAAACCAAGTTCCAATTAAAGAGAATAGTTCCAAACAGACTGCAGCCGTAAAGGATAGAGAAAAAATTTGCGTGGGTGTTTGGCCAGCTAAAAGACCCACAAAAATCCCTAAGTAAATCCCGATGGCAAATTTTGATCCCCAAAAGCCAATTTTACTATTCAATTTGGCAGCGTCAAAATCGTATTTGTCTAACCAAGGAAAAAGCTTATCAAAAATTTTATCAAAAACCATAATGATTGGATTCATCATATAGTTCATATGCGTGGTAGTCATAGGATTTGTATCTGGGGCGTTAAGTAAATCGTTAAACGTTGGTTTCATTAAGTCAGAATTGATAATTTTTAAAACACCTATGAAAATAACTAATATTGTTGCAATTATTAAGTTTGCGCCACAAAAAATAGCAAATAAACCAACAATCGATAGATGCCAAATGTCGAAAATATCCACATCTAATGTGTTTGTTTTATTTAGAATTAACATAATGACATTGACAATCACCATAATTAAAAGAAAGTAAAGGGTGTAAGGAGATCCCCAAGTGATGGTGGCCAAAGGTGCCCAACCAACATCGGTAATATTTAAAGAAATTCCTGTACGTTCTACGAAAGAGGCCATTGCATCTGAGAAAGCAGTAGTTAAAATTCCTATAATAGCACTGATACCAGTTAAAGCGATTCCTAGTTTAAGACCACCTTCTAATGCGCGAGTGGGTTTTACCTTAAAACAAAGGGCAATCAGTGTTAAAACAATAGTCATTAAAGGAGCAGCACCTAAATCAATTAAAGGTTTAAAAATTGTATTTGCTAGGTCAATAATCGTATTCATTTATTTTCTCCTTCATAAGCTAAGATAACAAAATTTTTATCTTAGTTTTGTTAGTGTTGACAGTGAAGCGTAAGTAATTAGTCTGAAAAGGAAATCATTTGTTTAAAGAGTGAATGATACTTTCCATTTGTTGATAAACAGGTTCAGCCATTGCTGGAATTCGATAAAGAATTGCGCCTGCATCAACTACAGGAATCGTGATTGGGAAACCCAAATCTGTTTTGGCGATTTGGGCGAAAATATCATAATGGGATAGCATCTCTTGATTGATATCTTTAATCATTACGGCATCGCAAGAAACTTGGTAGCCTCTTTTTGATAATTCTGTTTCTAATGCAGATTTGATTTGATGGCTAGAGTTTACCCCAGCCCCACATGCAGCTAAAATTTTAATCATGTTAAATCTCTCCTTTAAAATTTTTTTGTAAAAAACGATAAACTTCTTCTTTATCTTCACATTGAAAAAAAGCCAATAGTGATGAACGGTCTGTCGTGTTAATAAAATCCATGATAGTCGCTAAAAGACCCGTTTGTTCAATACCGTTTTCATTTAAAATCATGAAAAGAAAGGAAACAGAGAGCGTTTCATCTGGGATAATCATGTTATGAAATGATAAGGATTGTTTCAATTTAATCGGGATAATTCTTGTCGTGCGTACAAAGGTACTTTCGGTATGCGGAATGGCGATATTCGGTAG
This sequence comes from Enterococcus sp. MSG3299, assembly GCF_050555765.1. Lineage (NCBI taxonomy): Bacteria > Bacillati > Bacillota > Bacilli > Lactobacillales > Enterococcaceae > Enterococcus > Enterococcus sp. MSG3299. The sequence goes on along the minus strand of NZ_CP187869.1, from coordinate 1,604,408 downwards.
TGCAGGATCAATCGGTGTTAAACTTAAACCAGTCGGATAGTTGTGTTCTCGTTCCAATAAATTAGTTAGAAAATCAGGTGTAACTAATTTCTTTTTTAACAAGTCTAAATAAACTTCTTCAAAAACTTCTTCTTGTGTTTTTTTGTTTGAAATATAGGTAGTATCTAATGAAAAAATCGATGTTTTAATAACCATAGAACCCCTCGTTTCTTTAATATATTATTATTTATTTACAAGTATAATATAAAACGCTTTCAAAAAGATGTCAACACAATATTAAACAATAATAAACAAAAAAGAAAATAAATGTTGAATAAAGTTCGATATTGTTTTATTATGTTTTCGAGAAGGGGATTTGAGTTTAAAGAAAGGGACAGAATTTTAATAGTAGATACACGAGGTAAGGAGGAAAACAAAATGCGTGTCATACTTGGTTCAGATTTAGATGGAATAAAATTAAAAGCAGAAATGAAACAATACTTATTGCAAGAAAAAGTTGAGGTAATCGATAAAAGTGAAAGTGCTTCGGAAGACTTTATAGAAGCAACGCTTGCTGTTGCTCATGAAGTTTTAAAGGATACTGAAAGTTTAGGAATCGTTTTTGATGGTTATGGGGCAGGTAGTTTTATGACTGCTGCTAAAATTAAAGGAATGATTGTCGCTGAGTTGTCAGATGAGCGTTCTGCATATATGGCGCGAGAACACAACAATGCTCGGATGATCACGGTGGGCGCAAAAATTGTTGGAACGGAACTAGCCAAAAACATAATAAAAGAATTCTTAACAGGTCATTATGCAGGCGGGCGTCATCAAATACGTGTAGATATGTTAAATAAAATGGCTTAACAAATAATAGAAAGGAAGTGTTTTTATGAAAATTGCCATTGGTTGTGATCATATTGTGACGGATACCAAAATAGCAGTTTCTGATTTTTTGAAAGCAAAGGGATATGAAATTTTAGATGTAGGCACGTATGATTTTACTCGAACTCACTATCCTATTTTCGGAAAAAAAGTGGGAGAAGCCGTAATGAGCAATCAGGCTGATTTGGGTATATGTATTTGCGGAACAGGCGTTGGAATTAACAATGCGGTTAACAAAGTGCCGGGTATCCGTTCTGCTTTAGTTCGCGATATGACTACAGCGTTGTATGCGAAAGAGGAATTGAACGCAAATGTTATTGGTTTCGGTGGGAAAATAACAGGAGAATTCTTGATCTGTGATATCGCTGCTGCCTTTATTGAAGCACACTATCATCCAACAGAAGACAACGAACAACTAATTGAAAAAATTAATCAAGTTGAAAAACAACATCCAGAACAACAAGATGCGCACTTTTTCGATGAATTTTTAGATAAATGGCAACGAGGAGTCTATCACGATTAGTACGTAATCAATGAGGGTTATTTGAGAAAGCGGTCTTAAATAATAATCATTGGTATTTGAGTTAAATTCCCCTTCATTAATTTTTATTGCTGTTTTAATGTGGCACTGTAAAGAGCATTATTAAGAAAAAGAAGTAACAAAGGAACAAATTGAAGGCTATACAGGTAACCATAAAAAGTACACGAGAAAAGAACTCGTGTACTTTTTATGGTTTCGCTGCTTGTTTTATTTTAGTAATTATTTTTCTATAAAAATAGTCCCAGAATTATTAAAATAATCCCGATAACTAAACTGCCGATGCCAGAAGCCGTACCATATTTTTTACCTAAATTTATATCAGTAGTATTTTTAGGAATCAAGTTTGAGAAAAAATAAAATTTTTTTACCAAGATTAGATATGCAACAAGTAAAAGTAATAATCCTAAGAGAAGATAACTAAGATTTTCAGCTAATAAATTTAGATGAGCTAATAACAATATCCCCAAAAAGAAGCCTACCAATCCATATTTCATCGTTTTTTCTTTTGCTGACATACAAATATCCCTACTTTACTTTTTAATTTATTAAGAGCATAAAACCATAGATTCGATATAAGTTCATTTTGTTGTATCCAAAAGAGCATGACCTGGAATGACCTATATAATTAGAAAATTGGAGTGATATATAGTTATTTTACCATAGCTTAAATGAGTTGATTAACTCCGAATAATGTACAACTATGTACACCTATTGTGGGTGGAATGTGTGTTGGGACTTTACTAACCTAATAGTTGAAAAAATGAATCAATAAATTTAGAAAAGGGACTATTCAAAAGCAACTTTTTTGGGAATTGCTATATTATTTATTTTTTTAAGCGTAATCAACTAAATGTTTTTATGGATAAAGAAAGTCATTGTTCCTTGTCACCAAGCTACAACAGCCAAATTCATTAGAACTTTTTAGTGAATGACTTTAATTTTAGAAAGGTACTGTTGTTAAACATTCATGCTATCAAAGGAGTGTGAGGCGAACGAAGCAAATATTTTCATTTTATAAAAGTTGTATTATGGACTCTTAAAAAGAGGTGATTTAAAAAATTTTGAAGTGGAAATGTTAAGAAAGGAGAGAGGAAATGACTTATTTAGTTCTGGTCAGTCATGGCGATTTTGCTAGAGGGTTAAAAAATTCATTAGGGATGTTTGCTAGCGATGAGATAGAGACAGTCAGAGTGTTTGGCTTACAACCTGGTGAATCTACCGATAATTTTGGTAAGCGGTTTCTTTATGAAGTTGAAAAATTACCGCAGGAAACGAGGCTAATCGTTTTGGCTGATATTGTAGGCGGGAGTCCACTTGCTACTATTTGTAAAGTATTAGATAAGCAAAAAATGCTAGAAAATTCTCTGATTGTTGGAGGAGTAAATTTTCCAATGGCTTTAAATGCGCTTCTAATGAAAGAAACTAGTGAATTATCTGATTTGAAAAAAATGATAGTAGCAGATGCTTGTCATGGCATTAGAGAGTTAACTGTAACTGAAGACGATGTAACTGAAAACGATATAACTGAAGAGGATATCTAAAGGAGAAGATGAACATGTCAATTTCTTTTGTTCGAATCGATGATCGAATGATTCATGGCTTAATTACTTTACGTTGGACTAAAGAAATGCCTTGTGATGGCATTATAGCTGTGAATGACAAAGCAGCAAGTAACCCTATTTTAAAGGAAGCTTATAAAGCAGCTGCACAAGATAAAAAAACCTTTATTTGGACAATGGCGCATTTTTTTGATGTAAAGGATAAAGTATTAGCGTCTAAGTCAAAATACTTTTTGATTACAAAGAGCCCTTTGGATATGAAAAAAATTTTGGTGGATTGGCATTTTGTTCCAAGTGAAGTAAAAATGATTAATGTTGGACCGGGAAATGACCGCGAAGGGACAATTAAATTAGGGGATAACCAATCCTTTACAGCAGAAGAAGCAGCGGCTTTTGAAGAAATTGAAAAGGCTGGTTACAAAGTGGATTTTGCCTTGTTACCTGATCAACGAATTGGTTCTTGGGCGCATTTTAAAGCTAAATTTGGTTACTGATTCTAGAAGTTTTGAAAAGAGGAGAGTAGTATTATGACAATCAACTGGATACAAGCGGCTATTTTAGGCCTATTTGCTTGTCTGTGTTCAAATTCTTGTATGGCTGGACAAGCGGTGGGAAATTATACGATTGGGCGTCCTTTAGTCGGCGGATTAGTTTGTGGCATTATTTTAGGAGATTTAAAATTAGGAATCGCTTGTGGCGTAGCAATGCAATTAGTTTACATTGCTTTGGTCACACCTGGAGGCACAGTGTCTGCTGATGTGCGGGCAATTTCATATATCGGGATTCCTTTGGCGATGGTGGCGATTTCGACCAAAGGGTTAGATCCACTTGGCGGCTCTGCAGCCGACCTAGCTAAATCGGTCGGCACATTAGTTGGAACGATCGGAACGGTATTATTTTATTCTGTTGCTGCGTTAAATTTAGTTTGGCAATCGTTTGGTTGGAAAGATATAAAAAAAGGCAAGCTTGATCATTTATATGCCATTAATTTTGGTTGGCCGTGGATTTCTCATCTACTTTTTTCCTTTTTGCCAACCGTGATTTTAACCTATTTTGGGGCTACGGCTGTTACAGCAATGAGAGATGCATTACCTATGGATGGTCTTGCAATGAAAACGCTTTTTACTGTAGGTGGCATGCTTCCGTGTGTGGGAATTGCAATTTTGTTACGTCAAATTGTTAATAAGAACATTGATTTTGTACCTTTTTTTGTAGGGTTCACATTAGCTGCTTCATTAAAACTCAATTTAGTCTCAATAACGATTATTGCGCTTCTTTTTGCTGTAATTTTTTATAAAATTGCTTTGATTAAAAACAATACTAAACTGGTTGATTCAACAGGAAGTCTGACGAATGATGATGAAGAGGAGGACATATGAGATGGAAGAGTTGAAAGCAAATAAATTAGACCAAAAAACGTTAAAGCATTCTTTTCATTTATGGTTTTGGGGAGCGTTAACTTGTTTTTCACAACAGCATATGCAAACCTTCGGCTATCTTTCTTCAATGCTTCCTATTATCAAAAAACTTTATCCAAAACATGAAGACCAAGTGAAAGCCATTCAAGCATATACAGCTTTTTTTAACACAAATCCAATGCTTGGAACGGTCATTGTTGGTGTGACTGCTAGTATGGAAGAGGCTAGAGCAAGTAAGAATGAAATTGATGGAGAAACCATTAATGATATGAGGGCAGGATTAATGGGGCCAATTGCAGGGATTGGTGATTCATTAGTTGATGGTACCTTAATTCCTATCTTGTTAGGAATTTCCTTAGGAATGTCCACGGGCGGTTCGCCAATTGGTGCCATATTTTATATTATTGTTTGGACGTTAATTTCCTATTTTGGCCAACGCTTTTTGTATTTTAGAGGCTATCATTTTGGCGATAAAGCAGTAAGTTTCTTAGTTGGGAAAGAAGGAGCCGCCGTTAGAGTTGCTATCGGAGTTATCGGTAGTATGGTTGTTGGTGGGGTCCTTGCATCTTGGGTAAATGTAACTACTTCTCTTAAATTAATAGGTGCTGACGGAAAAGTTTTCCTTAAACTGCAAGATAAAATTGACAGTATTTATCCAGGATTATTAACGATACTTGTTACCTTGTTTTGTTGGTGGTTAATGTCCAAAAAACATGTTTCCGCTATTTGGACGATGCTTATTTTAGTTGTTATTTCTCTCGTTGGCGTTTTATTAGGTGTTTTCAATCCAGGATTAACTTACTGAACAATCACCAAAAAGGACTCTAGCTGTTAGAGCAAACTGACTTTTGCATAAAACCGATGACGAAAAAGCTAATAAATTAAATTCTTACTCTCTAAGACACAGAAAAAATCTTGTGATAAAAATAAAAATATATAAAATAGAAGAAATTTAGAGACTAGCTTCTATTTTATATATTTTTTTGTTTTAGAAATTTAGTTGGTTTATTAGAATTTTAGGAAAAATTTTACGAAAAGTGTCGCAAAAATGGCTCCTAAAAACGGTGCAGTTCCGGGAACAATCAACCCATATTGCCAATCATTATTGGTTTTATTTTTGATTGGTAAAAGTTGATAGGCGATACGAGGACCTAAATCACGTGCTTGATTCATTGCGAATCCTGTAGTACCACCTAGCCCCATGCCGATTGCCCAAACAAGCAAGCCAACAGCAATGGGTAGTTGTGTTTCGTAGGAATGTGCAATCGCTAAAATAGATGTTAAAAAAATGAATGTTGCAAAAGTTTCAACAAAATAGTTTCTTGGTAAATTTCGTTGGTTCGGATTTGTAGAAAAAATATTACGAATGGCGATCGGATCGACACTATCGGCGGATAGCTTGAAATGATCAGCATACATAATATAAACAATGACGGCGCCACAAATGCCGCCTAACATTTCAGCGATGACATAGGGAATGAAGTAAGACCATGGAATCATTCCTAAAATAGCTTGAGCGAGGGCCATTGCTGGATTAATACAGACTCCGCCAAAGACGAACAGAACAACAGAGATTCCAAAAGCCCAAGTAGTGATTGCAAACATGTGACCAGAACCAGCGTATTTTGTTCGTTTTAGGACATCGTCGCAGTGAACACCTACCCCAAATACGATCATTAATGCAGTTCCCATAAATTCTGATAAGATATGATGAAACATAAGATAAAGCTCCTTTAATCAATAGTTTTATTATTTAATGTTTGGACGAGGCGATAGACTTCCTCAATTGTAAAATTATATTGTTTAGCAATTCGTTCACAATCTTGGTATTCAATAGACTCGTTCAATAGGCCATGATAATGATTTTTTTTAATATGGACCTTACCAAAAGGTGTTTCCAAGATTTTGAAAGAACGGTCCATCACACTACGTTCCATTGTTTGAAAACGCATACCAATTGTAGAAGTATGTTTAAAGAGTAGTTCTGTAAAATATTCTTTTTCCTCTGTTGTTGTTAAAACCGTTAATAGAATGGCACTTCGGTTTTTTTTCATATGAATGGGCGTGAAAAAAACATCTAGAGCACCATGCTCCAATAATAGATCCATTACGTAACCTAACTGTTCAGGTGTTTGATTGTCTATATTTGTTTCAATTTTTAAGACTTGGTCATGGTGTTCTGTCCTCTTTTTTTTACTATGTGTTTCAGTAAAGATTGATCCTCTGAGGGCATTGAATTTGCCGGTTTCTCGTTTGCCAAATCCGTAACCTATTTTTTCAATTAATCGTTGTTCTGGTGCGACAAATAGAGGACTAAGTTCTTTAAAAATAGCTAAGCCAGTCGGTGTGACAAGTTCAGTTTTTATCTCAAAGTCTTGTTGAATGATTAAATTTGTTTCTTTACGTAATTCCATCACCGCGGGAACTGGTATTGGCATGACTCCATGGGCAATTGTGATAGTACCACTTCCATCTGTAATTGGCGTTGAATAGACTTGTTCAATCTCTAACTGTTCCCATAGGATAAAAAAGCCAACGATGTCAACAATTGAATCAATTGCTCCGACTTCATGAAAATGAATAGTGTCAATTGTTTGTTGATGAACAGCAGCTTCAGCTTTTGCAATGTCATAGAAAACATTTTTACTATGTTTTTTTACAAAATTGGACAAGTCGCTTTTTTCAATTAATGTATAAATATCTTTTAAATTTCTAGAATGGCTATGATGATGTGCATGTTCTTTCGTTTCATGATGTTCATTTTCGTGGTGAGGAGAGAGACTGTGTTTTATACCGTAATCCTTTTTTCCATGTTGTAGGAGAACATCGAAATCTGTTCCGTAAATACAACTTTTAGCAATTCGTTGGGCTTGAATGGTGAACCCATCGATGGGAAGTTTTTTTAATTCGATTAACAGTTTGTTTAAATCCCCGCCTAAGTCAAGCAACAATCCATTTAACATATCACCACTAAGACCAGAAAATGGTTCTAAAAATAAGCTTTTCATAGTGAAGACTCCTTTATTTGATTAATCATACTTGCATTATAAGCGGCACCAAACCCGTTATCTATGTTGACTACACTAACGCCAGAGGAACAACTATTTAGCATTCCTAAAAGAGCAGTCAGTCCTTGGAAATTGCTGCCGTAGCCTATGCTAGTAGGGACGGCAATCACTGGCACGCTAACTAGTCCGCCTAGCACGGACACTAGTGCGCCTTCCATACCTGCAATCACAATAACCACCGAAGCCTGTTGAATCTCATCTAGGTGAGCGAACAAACGATGAATGCCAGAAACGCCTACATCATAGATACGTTTTATTTGATTCCCGAAAGTTTCTGCAGTGATTGCTGCTTCTTCAGCAACGGACATGTCTGACGTTCCAGCAGTAACTATCGCAATATAGTTTTTTGTTGTAGTCTCCATTTGGTTGATAACGAAACAACGTGCAAGTTCATAGTAGGTTCCATGAGGAAAGTTCGACTCTAAAGGCTGGGCTTTTTGTTGTGAAACGCGAGTAACTAAAATTGTATTGTTTTCTTTTCTTAAGCTATTGATAATTTTGATGAGTTGCTCAATTGTTTTCCCTTCCCCATAAACGACTTCTGGATAACCAGTTCTTTCTTTACGCTGCGTATCAATTTTTGCAAAGTCTAATTCGCAAAAGCCATTTAATTTGTTTGTTGCTTCTTCTAAAGATAATTTTCCCTCTTTAAAAGCTCCTAAAATTTCTTTCGGTTGCATAATACAACGCTCCTTATTCCTGATTTCTCAAGGATCATTATTCTACAATGACAGACAAGCCATCTCGAATCACAGTCACTTTTGCATTTAGACCTTCTCTTTCAAATGCTCGCTCTAACGCTTCATCAAACGTTTTTGCTATTTCCATATGCATCGAAGTGATAAGCTCAGGATCAACAAGATCTGAAACAAAAATTATATGATGATGAACTAAAATTCGCGCTAAAATTTGCGAAGTCCATTGATCTGGCACGGTTTCTAATCGTGGTGTATGGATGGCTGCTTCTAAAAATTCGTTTGGATTTTTAACATTGGCAATATTTTCATAAAAACCTTCACCACCGTGACCATCACGACACCCAGCGACCATAATAATGACACCGCCGTCTTTATTGGTTGCTTCTGCAGCGGTCATCCCTTTAACTGCTTGATAAATGTTTTGATCAAGTGGAAATCCGCCATTCGTTGAAACCGCAATGTCGCAAGGTATTTTTTTGACACGGGCAATTTCTTTTACAAAGTTACAACCAACTTTATGCGCTTCAACCATATCACCTGCGAAGGAACCAATAATTTTTTTGTCACCATCTAAAACGACATTAACAATAAAAGCTAGATTCGCTTTAGCGGCAGCGTAGACCATATCATTATGAATCGGATTATCCGTTAAATTTCCTGTCCGTGAGTTGGAGGAATCAATAAATTCTCCAGAATGGTTAGCCATGATGGTTTTATAAGAAGCAATTCCAGGTAAAACAGATTTACGTCCACCAGAAAATCCTGCAAAAAAGTGTGATTCAATAAACCCTTCGGCCAGCAGTAAATCTGCTTCTGCTGCAATGCGATTAATGATACAATCGCCCCCTGAAGGTAGTTGACCGATTTTGACCATTGAGGAATCATCAGTAGAGATATGCATAACGATTTCTTCATTCTCTACAATCGCTTTACCATATTTGCTAATCAGTTCTTCTCGTGTAGAGGGGCGATGAAAGCCTGTAGCAACTAAAATCCGGATTCTAGCTGTTTTGTTCACTGAACGAATTCTACGCAAAATAATTGGGGTGATAATATGTGAAGGAACGGGACGTGTGTGATCGGAACTAATAAGGACAATGTCTTTTTTACCCTTAGCTAATTCTTCTAATGGAAGGCTTCCAATAGGATTGTCCAGCGATTTTTCGACTGTTTCTTTCTCAGTATATGGATTTGAAAAATGTTCAGCTTTTGATTCGAGAAGCCCAATAAAATTTTTATCGGGAATTCTTGCAGTAATCATTTTCTTGTCATAAGGTAGGTTAATTTCTACCATAGCAATCATCTCCTAAGTAATATTTTACGAGACTAAGTATAATGAAATTTAGGAATCACACAGTCCTTATTGTGGGTAACATTTGCTAACAAAAGGTTGGTGAGAGTGTTTATAATAGTTAACGAATCAAACAGAAACTTAGTCAAAGGAGTGACAATTATGGAGTCAGATTATCTTACAGCTTTCTTAGATAGAAAGAAGACACCGATTATCAAAAAAAACGCCATACTTATCTCGCTTATCATGGATTGGAGGAAGCGTACACCTATGTATTAAAGAAAGGGGTCGTTAAGACGAGTATTATTTTAAAGGATGGACGAGAATTTAATCTGTCGTATATTGTGTCTCCTGACATTATTTCATTGTTACGTGATGAAGTATCAAATTATACATCTGCTCCTTTTAATATCCGCATTGAGTCGGAAGAGGCTAGCTTTTATCGGATACCAAGGACTGTATTTTGGGAATATGTTAAAGAAGATGCTGTTCTTCAAGATTATGTACGAGATTACTACCGAGCAAAATTATCGGAGAGTATTAGTTCCTTACAGAATATGACAATGAATGGTAAGAAAGGGGCTGTTTGTACTTTTATTTACCAATTAATTGATTTGTTTGGTGTACAGACAGAGGAAGGAATATTAATTGATTTTCAAGTAACTAATGAGGATATTGCGGGGTTTTGCGGGATTTCAACGAGAAATAGCGTAAACCGAATTATCCATGATTTAAAAGAGGAAAAAGTCATCGATATCAAAAAACAAAAAATTGTGATTTACGATCAAAGTTATTTAGCTGATTATATTGATCGATAAGATAGGAGTCTGACGAACATGCATATTCCAGAAAATTATTTAAGCCCACAAACTTGCGCAGTGATGGGCGCGATTATGGTACCTGTCTGGTACCGCGCGGTAAAAAAAGTTGACGTTCAAATTAAATTAAAAAAAGATACAGGGACCATGTTAGGGATTTCCTCCTCCTTGTCATTTTTAATAATGATGTTTAATTTGCCAGTACCTGGTGGAACAACTGCGCACGCTGTTGGGGCTGTTCTCATCGCATTATTGATGGGACCTTGGGCCGCGACGCTGTCTGTTTCGGTGGCTTTACTATTACAGGCTTGTTTATTTGGTGATGGTGGTATATTGGCTTTTGGTGCAAACGCCTTTTCTATGGCGTTTGTGATGCCATTCGTGGGATATGGAGTTTATAAGCTAGTTACGCGTGTAAAAAAATTTGAAACAATGGGTCTTTTCTTAGCTGGGTATCTTGGTGTAAATGTGGCGGCATTTTCTACTTCTGTATTACTAGGTATCCAACCCTTACTATTCCATGAAGCAAATGGTACGCCACTTTATAACCCATATGGTCTTTCTATAACTATACCAGCAATGATGAGTGTTCATCTTTTAGTAATAGGAATTGTTGAAGGTCTCTTCACCGTGTGTGTCTATAATTTTGTAAAAAGTGTGTCAAAAGATGCAATTTTTATCGAAGAAAAGAAGAAAAGGACTCCGTTGTTGCGATTAAAGAGACTGTTATTGGTTATGGTAATTTTATGTCCATTAGGTTTGATTGATCATGCCACTGCTTGGGGTGAATGGGATTTATCTGAATTAGTCAAGAATTTAAAACAGAATCATTTACCTGCAGTACAACCAAAAGGTATGGTGAATGGTTTTTCATTTCATGCACTTTTCAGTGATTACTTTATTCCAGGACTGCCATTAGCACTTGGATATATTTTAAGTGGCGTAACAGCCATAATCGTTTTTTTACTCATTTTTCGTTTATTTAATGGAAGAAGGCAAAGTTGATGCCTGAATGGATGAAAGAATCTTCCGCGTCCTTTGACCCTAATAAAAAAGAAACCTTTATGCTTAAAAATCGAAAAGGAATCCTTTTTTTATTAAATAAATTTCAGGTGAGTGGGAAACGCAATAAGACAATTCTCAGTGATATACACCCAGCAATTCAACTGATCAGTACTTTTTTACTAATTGTTTTAATCAGCACTACACAAAAAGTTCTTGTTTTGTGGCTCTTAGGCATCTACCTAGGCATGTTACTTTTAGTTGAAAAACCAACTATTCTACGAAACATTGTCAAAAAAGCTAGTATCCTCATTTTGATGCCGCTGATTATCTATTTACCGATCTTTTTTTTAGGTCAATTTAGTTTATTATTTATTGTTCATTTGTTTTTTTTAGCCATAGCGATTAGTCAATATATGGAAACAACCAACATGAATCAATTTATAGCAGCATTAAAAATCTTTCATTTTCCGAATATAATACTTTTACAATTAGATATTACGATTAAATATATCTTTTTCTTTGGAAATCTCTTAATCCAACTGCTTGCCGCTGTAGAAGCTAGAGCAGTTGGTGGAAATATCCAGTTGAGTACGGGTAGTAATTTAATCAGTCTAATTTCTTTAAAATCTTTTACGTATGGGGAAAAGTTGGACATGGTGATGGAAGCAAGAGGATATACTGGTCAATATTATCGAGTAAAGCAACCATTAAAAACGAAAGATTTTTTGGTTAGTATTGCCTATCTTTTATTTTTCGGGGGGTTGCTTTATTTAGGGAGGAACTAATATGTATCGAGTAAATCATTTGGTTTATCGCTATCAAACGAAGCCTGTTTTTTCGCCTTGTAATTTGGAAATAGCCAGAGGAGAATATCTGGTTTTGATGGGAGATAACGGCAGTGGAAAATCCACTTTTTTAAATTTGCTCGCAGGTTTTTTAAAACCTTCCGAGGGAACGATTTATTTTATGGAACAATCATTAACTGCCTGGAAAAAAGACCCTATTCATAAAAAGAAGTATTATGCTCATTTGGGTATATTATTTCAAGAGACGGACACACAATTATTTAATGCGACGGTTTATGACGAATTGGCATTTGGCCCTAGACAGCTCCAACTATCCGAGCATGAAACAGCAAAAAGAATTAATGATTGTTTGAATTTATTAAAAATTACCCATTTAAGCAATCAAGTGCCTTATCAATTATCGGGAGGAGAAAAGAAAAAAGTGGCTTTTGCTAGTCTGTTAGTAATGAATCCAGACGTGTATTTATTAGATGAGCCGTTTACTGGGTTGACAAAAGAATCGGAAAAATTATTTAAAAAGATAATAAAAAATCTGCATCAACTTGGTAAAACAATTATCCTTTCCACCCATGACTATTTGAGTATTTGCGAGGAAGCTGATTCCATTTTATTGTTTGATTCGGCTGTTACAAGGTACTCAAAGGAAGAGATAGAAGCCAATGCTAACTTGTTACAACATTTAAAACGGTATTAAGTGTACAAATATTGACAATAATTGATACTATGAATCGTGATTTTTTCTAATGTGGAGATGTCTATAATTAATTATGTAAAAGAAAATCAATAGGAGATGGTTTAAATGTCTGTCATGAAAACGAAAGAACAAAGTTTAGTTCGCGAATTACAAAAAATGGATAAGTTGGCTGTTGCATATTCAGGTGGAATTGATAGCTCTTACTTGCTAAAAAAAGCTTTGGATACTTTAGGTGCTGAAAATGTACTTGCGGTTGTTGTAAATTCAGAATTATTTTCTGATGATGAGTTTGATAAAGCGGTCGATTTAGCTAATGGGTTGGGAGCAAATGTGTTAGGCCTTGAAATGAGCGAATTAGCGGATGATAGAATTGTTGCAAATAACCCTAATAGCTGGTTCTACAGTAAAAAATTATTATATAAAACTATTCGTTCGGCTATTCAGAAAGAGGGATTTGATGTTCTGGCCGATGGGATGATTATGGATGATAATACTGACTTTCGTCCTGGATTAAGAGCAAGAGATTAAGAAGGGGTCATCAGTCCGCTACAACAAGCTAAATTATATAAAATTGAAATACGTCAACTTGCTAAAGACGCAGGTATTTCCAATTGGAGTAAAGTTGCCTCATGTAGCATTGCTTCAAGAATTCCTTATGGCATTAAGTTAACACGCTCAGCTATTGATCAAGTATTTGCTAGTGAAAAATATTTACGGGAAATAGGTTTTCCAATTGTCCGTGTCAGAGCACATCATGATTTAGCACGGATTGAAATTCCAGAAGACAAACTTTCTCTGTTATTAGAAAACAGAGAAAAAATTGCAGATTATCTTAAAAAACAAGGATTTAATTATGTAACTTTTGACTTAGAAGGATTTAAATCTGGCCGAATGAATGATATCCTCACAGAAACTGAAAAAAAAGTTTTTTGTGAATGTTAGACAGATAAGTTTATAAAATTGAGTCGGTGTAACGGAGTCAGGACAGGGGTATTCCGTTACAAAAACCAAGTTTTCTGCTCGATTAGGTCGGTTGTTTTCATTGATTACTCTGCCAGTAGTTTATTAACTTTTAAGCCTAGGAAAAATTCCCTTTGGATTTTTCCTAGGCTTTTTGTCTATTTAATCATTTGATATTTGCTAAAAAGAAATTAGCTGTAGAATTTTTTAAGATTACTAGTGATTGTTCAATTTGAGGAAAATAAATGGATTGTTTGGACTGGTTGATTAGTCGATTATTTTTGGGATTCGTGAGTGAAAGTATTTGCTGTGAATAGTTAAATAACTCAGTGTTTAGTGTGTCCGGCCTAACTGGCGTTAATTTTTTTAAGTAGTGTTGTGTTTTCATAAGTTCTAAAAGAAGCTCTTCCATAGCAGTTTGCATTTCCAACAGTTGATCATTTAGTTGTTTTTGTTGCATTAAGCTTTCAGCAGAGGCATCGTTACTATAAATAGGAGATTCAAGAACAATTTCTTGAATAGAATAGTTTACTCTACGTTGTACTCGATAAGCTAGCACCCAAGCATCACTTGGTAACGTGGTCTCTTCATTGATTAACGCTAGCAAAATAGAGCTGATCGTTTTTGACCAACTATTGATATTTTTACGTAATACTTGACTATGCCATGTTGGGAAAATAAAAAACATGACAAAAGCAATCAGCGCACCAATAATTACATCAAAAACTCTTGTATAGCCTGCAGAACTACCACCTAATGTGAAAGTTAACCAAGTGGTCACACTTAGCATTAGAAATGCTTGACTTAATTTACGGACGGTTTCATACAATATAACTAGCAAACAAGACAATAGCATTGGCCATAAAGGATTTAGGTTTGTTAAGTTAGCAATTAATTGAGACAAAAAGATGCCTAAACAACCACCTAAAATAGAACCAATAGTTCTTGAAGTGATTTTGCCGAGTGTACCATGATAACCTGGCATAACCATCAAACAACCAGAAATAACTACCCAGAATTCGTGATTAGCTAAAGGCAAAGGGTACATGTAATTAAGTATAAGCGAACAAAAATGACAAACTAAACCTGTTAAAGCTAAACGAATTGCGAATCTAGCAGAGCTGCCTTTGTAAGAATGAAGGATCTCTTTGGCTTCTGCAAGTCCTTCTTTTGTGGGTAAGAAAGATTTAAATGAGATTTTTTTAGAGGATTGTTTGTTTTGTATCAAAAGGATTGCTGATTTTATTTCGGTGTTTGCTGAAGCAAATTCTTGAAGAGGCAGGGTTAATTGTTCTCCTTTTAAAAAGAGTTGAATTGCTTTTAAAGCAGGAAGATTTTCAGCTGCATTGGTTGAATCTAACGAGCCTGCAATTGCATCTGCTTGTGAAACCAAGGGATAAATCCATGGTGTTTTTTGATGATTGACCCAGGGCATTGTTTCAACAAATTCGCGTACTTTTATTCTGAAATGGACATAGCGTGCGGGTTTTCCTTGTGCTAATAAATATAATTGTTCATATAAATCGGCTACTAATTTTCGTGCTTCATTATTTTGCGGCTTAGAATAAAGACAATAGAACAAACAAAGGATGGACATACCTAAAATTATTGCACCCAGACCTTCAAAAGTTTGACCAATAGACAAATTGCCTTTTAATTGCGCACCAGCTAGTAAAGAAATGGTCCCAAAGAGACATCGAATATACAGACCAATACTAAAGTTTCTTACAATCCCTGAAAAATACAAACCAAGGACGAATAATAAAATAATGAATATACTTGACGACTGTAAAAGTATCCCCAGACTGGCACCAAGAAAAATCATTAAAATACCATCTATGGCACTTCTTTGTGGAGAGCTATGTCGTGGTAAGACACAAATTACAGTGCCCAAAAAGCTACCAACATTTACTAAAACAAAAGCGAAAGGAAAGACTATTGTTAGAACAGCACCAACAGCATTTGCAATAATGATACTAAAAACAAGAGCAAACCAGTTCTGTCTTGTATCAAAAGTTAGTATAGGACGACTATACGCCCAAGACGATTCTAAGAAGACCTCAAAAAATTTTTTGATAGATAATTTCACAAAACATTCCTTCTTTAAAAATTTATTAAAAGCTAAAAAATTATTCCTCTGCTAGTATACACCTCTAAATTTTTTTTCAAATTTGCTCTTTTTAAGAAAACTCACAATTATAGTCCAACATTAAGTTTAGCCATATATTTTTGTTGAATAAATTCTGTAAGCTCATGCCAACTTTCTTCATTTTCAATGGAATCTAAGTAGAAAATATCTTGATTAGAAGTAGCTTTTTCGAAGGAATCTGTGATGATGATATCCGCATTTGTGAAGTCTTCGGTAATAGAGATTGCGTTTGTATTATATAAGGAGGATAACCGTGTTTTAATAAAATAATTTGCATAAAAATCTTTGATAATTTGTAAATAGATTCTCACTTGTACTTTTTTTTCGGACACAGACAATGTGTAAAGCAGTTGACTGAGTAACTCTAAATGCGTTTCTTGGTGAACTAATTTTGCCACCGTTCCTTTTATTCGATTAAAGTATGCCACATCTGACGGAGTACAAATTTCTGGCTGCGGTAAATAAAGTGTTAAAAAAGTATAATAATTGCCCTCCGTTAAAAAGTACCAAGCATTAAAAATAGAAAGATAGTAAACGTATTGATAATCATGCTGATTTGTCAGTAAGTAGGCTACTTGCTTAAATAATTTTTTTGATAAGACACAATAAGGATGATTAGATTCTATAAATAATTTTTCTATTTGTTTCGTTTGCTTTTCCGAAAAGATATAAGGGATAAAAATGCGAGATAAAAAATTAAAGTATAAAATTTCAGTTTTTCTTGTTTCGCATTGAATGTCAGCGAAGGAGTGTTCAAGAAAAAATAAAGTCACATGACTGTATTGATTGATCAGAATAAAAAAAGAATGCAGGTTTTTAGAGTGCGGCATCTTTAAGAAGTTTTGTGCACTTGTTCTAGTTTTAAATATCGCATATAAAATATAAAACGCTCTTTTCTTCATTCGGACATTTTTATAGGATCGTTCAAGAAGTTCATCGGGTAGCCTTTTTTTTATTTCTTCAAGACTTATTTTAGAAAACGGCCAAGCCAATTCTTGAAAGGAATCTTGTAGGAAAATGAAAGAAAACACTCGAATCGATAATTCATTGCCAGTTAATTGATAAATACCCTTAATACTAACGATTACTATATCAAAAATTTTAAAAAAGTTATTCAGTTGTTTCGTGATTTTTACCAGATAATGTTCAGAAATATATAAAACTTTAATTAATTCGTTTTTATCAATGGAAGAATGTGTGACTAATTGTACGCAATAATTAAATTGTACATTGTTTTTTAAAAGATTGAGTTTTAACGTGTAGGCGTATTCGACCGCGCTTTTTCGGTACGCTGGATTTACACAAACAATGCCATTATTGTTAGAGACAATAAAATGTTGGATTTGATAAGTATCCTCGAATTCTTGATTTATTTTTATCAGATTTTCCTTGACCGTTCTTTTTGAAATTTTTAAATTGGAAGAAATTTCATTTAATGACGTATGAGCTCGCTTCACTATATAAAATAAAATTTCTAGCTCATTCGTTAGGTAGGATGGAAACATGTTATGGACCTCCAAAAGTAAAATTTAGGTTCATTGTAGTCTACTTTCTTTAAATTTTTGTATTGATATGTTAACACAAGCGCAATAAGAAGCGGCCATCACAATTAATGTACAGCCTTATACATTAATTGTGTGTGGCAAAGCAATTTCAATGTTGATAAGCTAGCAGTAGTTAGAATAATTATTATTTAGTTTCTAATTCCAAAAAAGGTCAAGGTGAGTAAGCAATGAAAAAAATCAACGAACAATTAAAAATGAAAATGCCAACCTACAAAAGAAAAAAAAGCATTGCTTATTTCTTTTACTCTTGTCTACTATTGGTATCGATTTCTTGTTTTTTGAGCGTGCATTTTCAAGAATGCGAGGCAACTTCGCTCTATCAAGCGGGAGGGATAGCCATTGATTTGAGAACTGATTTACCTTATGGAATGGAGATAAGCCATGACGATGGTGGTGGTCCTGATGGATCATTTGGAGGAAAATTACACGTAAAATTATACGGAACAGTGGACACTTCTCATACACAAAAAATTACTGCTCTTGCTTTCGATACCGATGGGATGCAATATGGTCTGATGTTTCATTTACCAGAAAATATAAGTGCAGATAATTTTAAAGCGGCTTATGACAAGGCTTATGCGGATAATCCAGAAAATTTTTATTCAATTAGTGGACAAAAAAATACACGAATATCAATCATCAACACAAAAGGAATGCGGACGTTTAACGGTTTTTCAGAAGATGGTTCACCAGGGTGGGGTGATCCCGAACAAGACTATAGTGGGGTTGATACTGAGCATCAGGTGATGTTTTGTGAACGTGGAGATTCTATTGATTTGTCTCTTGGGAAAATTTATGACATTTGGAGTAATGAACCTGATAAAACTAAAATAACATTTGAGCTTCATTTTGATTTAGATGTGGCAACTTTGATGAAAGATGGCGACTCGAAGGATTATTCCCTCAATAAAAGTTTAACGAAACATCGCTTACCTGTATCAAATGTTTTGTCGGATGGTAATGAGAGTGATCAATTTTCGTTATCGGCAGATTTTTTTGGCCGGACGTATGAATTGGGTAGATTTTCAGATACAACGAATACAGTTAATCATAATATGGTAACGGCTAGTGCAGATATGTGGTTACGTGCGACAAGTTTAGCGGCAGCAGCAAAGCAAGATCCAAATAATTTGAATCATCAAATTATCACTGGAATCACTGGGAAAGTGGCTACTTGGTCTTCTTATATCTCGCCATGGGACAGCGGCGATAAAGACAATCCATTATCCAATTACAATACCCAAGATGCCTCTAAATATCCTGAAATACCTGAAAGCAAAACGATGTTACCAGGGGATTTTTTATCACCAAAGTTTACGATGAACCAAAGACAAGACAATCCGCTTAATTGGACAGATGGGTATGTTGCTCAACGGTTTGCGCGTGTAGTTAATTTTCATACTCACACAGTTGATCATAAGGCCAATGTGAATGTCTCTTCACAACAACAAAACGGGTTAACAACCTATTTATTTAGTGGCAAAGATGGTTGTGGGCTGCCGTTAGTCAATCCGCCAGGAACGGATTCTTCAGAGCCCACAGATAAAACATATATGCGCGTCACAACAGATCCATACCAAGTACCAAGTTTAGAAAAGGCAGCTTTTGTTAAAGGTCAAACAACATTTCACCCGCAACAAAAGATACCAGTAGAACTAACCGTTAAGGCTCCGACAACTAGAAAAGTTCAGATTGAAGAAAAAATTTCAGGTGCTGCCCAAACTGATTTTCATAAAATTGGGGAACAAGATTTAAAAAATTTACCAGTCACAGATGATTGCGTTAGTTTTAACTGTTTAGCAGATGCTTTACCAACTTCAGGAGATTACACATTAACATTTAGAATTCTTGATGTTGATGATACATCTAAAAGCTACTCAAATGAGAAAAGTTTAGCTGTGCACATTGATCAAGCGCAAATTAAAGTTAAATCTCAAGATACGATTTATCAATATACTCAATGGCAACCAGAAAGTGAAGTGACTAGCTTACAAACACCAGATGGTAAAAAAGGTGATTTTCGAGACGTAAGTGTCACCATATATAAACTGGACGGAGAGCAAAAGGTCCCAGTAGATGCGGTGGATACAAAAGTGGTTGGTAAATATGAAATTGATTATAACTACCTAGGATTAGAGGCGCAGACTGCACTAGAAGTCATTCCCTCTTCAGCTCATATTGGTGCACATAACGACAGCTTTTCTGTGGGGACGCCCTTCAATCCAAAACGTCTTTTTGATAGTGCAACAGATAATGATGGACAGTCCATTCCTTATAGCAAGATAACGATTCGCTATACGCCTGATCAGGTAAACGATGAAGTAGCGGGCGTCTATAAAATTACTTATGATATCTCTAAAATAGTAGGTTTTAGTAAAAGTATTACTGTTGATTGGACCTACTATTACTCTAATCGTCTAGACTTTTATCACTTATCTGAACAACTAATGCCTTTTGAGAACGTAAAATTTAATGGCCAAGATCAAACACAGACATTAAAAAGTTGTGAGATGAACATTGAAGATACGGGGGATCCTAATCGGACAACTGGCTGGCAGCTTGAAGTAGCCTATAATTTAAATGATCAGAAAACACAAGCGTGGAAAGACGCAGGGCTTGATCTCACGCTAAATCCAAAGTCAGTCGATTATGTAACAACTGAGCAAAATATTATGGTTAACGATGAGCAACAATTAGTAGCTGATGTAAGTAACCAATCTATCAAAAATAAAAAAGTTTTGACGAAATTACAATTATTGCCCACATTAACTATTTCAAAAGTCACACCTGCTGATAAATATGAAGCTCAGTTAATTTGGAACTTAGAAGCAACACCGTAAGGGAAGAGGGAATAACTGTGAAATGGTTTATCTATGATTTATTGTTTGTTGCCTTTATTCTCGGTTTGCCAATTCAAGCACAAGCTGAAGACAAGACAACTGACGCACAAGCTGGCACAAAAGTCATGGTAATAGTGAAAGAGAGTGAGGATATTGTTCCGCATCCCAATGAGCTTATACCGCAGACTAACGATATGCCAACTTCACGAGGACAACCTAATTTTTTACCAAAAACAAACGAGATTACGTCTCAAGAGACGATTTTAGGAATCGTGGTACTCGGAAGTACATTAATCGTCGGACTTTATAAAGAAAAGAGGAAAAATAATGAATAAAAAAATAATTGGTTTAACTGTCACTTTAGGAACGGGGATTTTTTTAATTGGTCAACAAACTGTAAATGCGGCTGATAATACCAATACCACAGCGAATGTGTCGGTTTTAGGTGGCGGATTAACCATTACACCATTAGCACAAATTAACTTTGGGACGGTGACAAAAGACGGCCAAGATCATACGCAACCAGATCAAAGCAAGTCGCAACTTATCATTAATGATGATCGTGGGACAACGAATACAGGTTGGTATCTGACAGCGAATTTAGAAGATAAAGGAAAAGGTGTCACTGGCTTAGACGGAATGACACTTCATTTAGACACTAAAAAACCTGACGGATCTTCTGAAAAAGGTACCTTTACGGGCGTTGATTTAACCACAGATGCTTCAACCATTATTTCGCTAGATAAAAGTGATATCCGTTTATCAGACACTGTCACGACAGCCGATTTAAATGCAACGTTAAATATACCTAAAAGTATTGCTGCAAATACCTACTCTGGGACCATCGTCTGGAATGCCATCGATGGAGCACCCGCCTAAGAATTTAACATAAAACGATGTAAGAAAACGAGGCAGATAAATTGAAAAGAATTTTAAAGATACTTTTTATATTGACTATTCTCTGTTTAGGTGGAGCGATGCGTGCCTGGGCAGATCCGTCTAATACCAATAGTTCAGCAACAATTGACAATGCGAATGCGTATACAGTCACACCCGTTTTCGGAGCAACTCAAAATAACAAAACCAGTAATTTTTTTGATATGACATTAACTCCAAAACAAAAAGATACATTCAAATTAACGATAACCAATACTACGCCGAACCCTCAAAAATTTAAAGTTCAGGTAAATACAGCAACAACAAATAGTAATGGGATAGTTGACTATACAAAAAGTAGCTTTGAAAAAGATCCATCGATGAGTTTGGTACTTAGTGATTTGATTAGTCCCAATAGGAAGGACATTAGTGTTCCTGGTAAACAATCACAAACGATTGATTTTCAAATAACGATGCCAGAAAAGTTATTCTCAGGAATTTTATTAGGTGGAGTGACGATTCGACCTGTAGAGATAGCTGGGGACCAAAGCAAGGGTGGGATTCAAAATGTTTATATGCATACGATTGCTATTCGGGTGAATGAAACAGCAGAGACCATACCTGCAAAATTGGAAAGTGGTTCTGTTAAAATTGGGCAAATTAACCGCCACAATACTGTTTCGATGGAAATTAAAAATCCACAGCGGAAGTTATTGTCAAAAGTCGAAGGAGATTTTTTTGTTAAAGAAAAAGGAACAAACAAAACGATCATTCACGAAAAGAAAAATAATCTTAGTTTTGCACCAAACACAAGGTTTGACCTACCTATTTTACTGAAAGATTCGTTTAAACCTGGAGACTATACCTATACCATTAAGTTGAAAAACCATGAGGGGAGCTGGACGTTCTCAAAAGATTTCACGATAAACAAGAAGCAAGCTGATCAGTATAATAAGCGTTCTGTTGATCATAAAGTCAAAAACCTTCACTGGCTTAAGTACCTCATGGCCTTTTTAATTCTAGTTATTTTAGGTACCGTCTGCTATATCTTCGGAAAAAAGAAGGGAAAAATGAGGTTGTAAAACCTGCCTTTAAAATAGTTGACAATTATGCAGAAAAAATCATGCCAGTATGAATTATCTATGACATAAGGGAAGAATAGCTGTCTAGCAAGGATAAATTGTCAAATTAGCGTTAATTTACGCAAGTCATTGGTGTTCCTTATTTTGGAAAGTAGTATTATACTATTATTGTTCAACAATTCACAATAGAAACAAGGAGGAAAGAACCATGTATAAAGCAATTGTCGCAGCAAAAGGAAAAACAACAAAAATTGTTGAAAAAGAATCGCGTCCATTGAAAGATAATGAAGCGCGGTTGAAAATGGAAGTCTGTGGTGTCTGTCATACGGATTTACACGTTAAGAATGCAGATTTTGGCGATGTTAGCGGTTGTACCTTAGGTCACGAAGGAATTGGGATTGTGACGGAGGTTGGAAAAGACGTTACTAGTTTAAAGATTGGTGATCGTGCATCTGTTGCATGGTTTTATGAAGGCTGCGGGCATTGCGAATATTGTACTTCTGGTCGAGAAACGCTTTGTCGTTCAGTAAAAAATGCTGGATATACAGTTGATGGTGCCATGGCCGAAGAATGCATCGTGACAGACGGTTATGCAGTGAAAGTGCCAGAAAATTTAGCATCAGAGCCAGCTTCCTCTATTACTTGTGCAGGGGTAACAACCTACAAAGCGATAAAAGAATCTGGGATTCGTCCAGGTCAATGGCTAATGATTTCAGGATTAGGTGGGCTAGGTAATCTAGCTTTACAATATGCCAAGCATGTCTTTAATGCAAAAGTAGTAGCTGTTGATGTGAATGATAATCAGTTAGCTTTTGCGAAAGAAATGGGTGCTGATCTTTTAATTAATCCAGTTAAAGATCCTGATTTTGCTGCACAACTTCAAAAAGAAATTGGTGGTGTCCATGCAGCAGTAGTCACTGCGGTAGCTAAATCAGCATTTAATGGCGCAGTCGATGCAGTCCGTGCGGGAGGAACGGTTGTCGCCGTTGGATTGCCTGTTGAGACAATGGATTTATCTATTCCACGTCTTGTTCTTGATGGCATTCACGTAGTCGGATCGTTAGTTGGAACCCGTCAAGATTTAAGCGAAGCTTTCCAATTCGGTGCAGAAGGAAAAGTTGTTCCTGTTTGTCAAACACGCCAACCAGAAGAAATTAATGCTATTTTTGAAGAAATGGAACAAGGAAAAATTCGCGGGCGAATGGTCATTGATTTTCGCAGTTAATTCAGTTTTTTAGCGATTCGTTGATTTAATCTGAAAACCATGAAAGGGTGGATGGAATGTTTGCGAATCTTACTCTCCGTGAGAGACGACTGCTTAAGCAAGCACAAGTGGGAGCCACAATTAGCTTTATTCTTTTGTTTGTACCAATTCTGACAATCAGTCTTTTGCATACCAGTGATTTATTAGCAAAATGGCTAGGTATAGTTGGGGTAATTATGGTTTTACCATTGTTGTATTTTGCGTGGCAGATTTTAAAGATAGCCTATAAAGATCAAAAAGATAATCCAACGCCTCCTTTGTGGGTTCCGAAAGTTTATGGGATCGGGCTTTCGATCAATCCCTATCACCGGTTTGGAAAGTTAATTTTTATATTGCTAGCGGTACTGATAGTTGGCATCATCATTAGTTTGCTTTTCACACCAGCAAGTCAAATCAATCACTAAAAACAATTATTAAACACCCTCTTGCTGAGCAGGAGGGTGTTGATTATTTTTAAATAGACTAAATTTGAGTAACAGGTATTAGATTTTTGAAAAAGTCTTTCTTTTTCTGATATAGATATTTTCGCAATAAAATCATCATTATAAGTGAATTAACAAGTTTATCAAGGGTTAATACTTGTTAATGGTGGCTGCTATAATTAACCGTTGACAAACACAAAAAAACCATCATACGATAATTATGTTATTAAAAAAGTGAAAAATTGGTAGTCAACAAATGAAAACGAATTCATAGAGAAATTGTGATTCTGTACTAAAATTTTTATATAAGATGAAAATGGATTGTTTTCATTTAATAATTTATTGAAAGGATGTGTTTATGTAGGGGTTACTGAAACTGACTTTCTAACAGTCTCAGTAAACTAAGAAAATCGTTATGACTTTTCATCTGGATAAAACTTTGTTGGGTTTTGGATTTTGTGAGTAATTGTGTCGGAACTATTCTATGGGGAGCAATTTTAAGGAGGAAAAAATGAACAAAGAGTATCAGGGTAAAAAAATTTACGGTAAAAAGCACTGGTTGACATTTTTATTAGTGAGTTCGTCTGTATTGGCGTTCCATTCGTTTGTTACGATGGATTCTCAAGTGGTTGATGCGCAAGAGCAAACAGCAAAAGAAGACGTAGCTGATTCAGCAACGTCAGTCGGAGCAATTGTGTCGATTGAAAAAGCGGAGAAAAACTTTGTCATTACGTATGCTTCTGGCAAAAAAGCACAAATTAGTATTTTAAACGACCATCTTTTTCGCTATCATCTAGATCCAACTGGTAAATTTGAAGAATATCCAACGCCAAATGATCCAAAGCATGTTGCGAAAATTACGGCTAAAACAATGGCCGACTATGGCACACAAGCCTTTGAGCAAACGAACGTCACAGATTCAGGAAACCAATTTACTCTAGAAAATAATGGTTTAAAAATTATATTCGAAAAAGAAAGCGCTTTAATGAAGGTTCTAGACAAGAAAAAGAATCAAGTTATTTTAGAAGAAACCGCTCCGCTATCCTTTAAAAATGATAAAGCTACACAAACGTTAAAACAAAGTAGTCAAGAAAATTATTTTGGCGGAGGAACTCAAAATGGTCGATTTACGCATAAAGGAACAGCTATCCAGATTGTCAATACGAACAATTGGGTAGATGGCGGAGTAGCATCGCCTAACCCATTTTATTGGTCAACTGCAGGGTATGGCGTTGTTCGAAATACATGGAAACTTGGCAACTATGATTTTGGAAGTCATGATCCACAAACAACCACAACAACGCACGAAGGAACAGATTTTGATGCTTTTTATTTCTTTAATGATTCCTCAGCAGGTATTTTAAAAGATTACTATGAATTAACCGGGAAACCAGCTTTGATGCCAGAATACGGGTTCTATGAAGCGCATTTAAACGCGTATAATCGGGACTATTGGGTGAAAGTAGCAGAAGGAACCGCGGGAGCAGTTAAGTTTGAAGATGGTAATTTTTACAAAGAATACCAACCAGGCGATCTAGGAAACTTAAATGGCACGCTAGAATCTTTAAATGGAGAAAAAGAGAATTATCAATTTTCTGCACGCGCAGTTATTGATCGGTATAAGAAAAACGATATGCCATTAGGGTGGTTCTTGCCAAATGACGGCTACGGTGCTGGCTATGGTCAAACAGATTCATTGGATGGCGATGTACAAAACTTAAAAGAATTTACTGATTATGCTCAAGCAAATGGTGTTGAAGTGGGGCTATGGACTCAATCTAATCTCCATCCAGCTGATCCTAAAAATCCTAAAAAAGGAGAACGGGATATTGCGAAAGAAGTTAGTGTCGCTGGTGTTAAAGCCCTCAAAACTGACGTGGCGTGGGTCGGGTATGGGTATTCCTTTGGCTTAAATGGTGTAGAAGATGCTGCAAATGTTTTTGTAAAAGAAACAGACGGCGCAGTTCGTCCGATGATTGTCTCATTAGATGGGTGGGTCGGAACCCAACGGCACGCTGGTATCTGGACAGGCGATCAAACGGGTGGTCAATGGGAATATATTCGCTTCCATATTCCAACATATATCGGGACTTCGTTGTCTGGCCAACCAAATGTCGGTTCAGATATGGATGGAATTTTTGGTGGAAAAAATAAAGAGGTCAACATACGTGATTTCCAATGGAAAACTTTTACACCAGTGCAGCTAAATATGGACGGCTGGGGCTCCAATCCAAAAACGCCATTTGCTTTTGATCAAGAAGCCACAGATTTGAACCGAGCGTATCTAAAATTAAAATCAATGATGATGCCTTATAACTACAGTATTGCCAAGGAATCAGTTGATGGACTACCAATGGTACGGGCCATGGCTTTAGAATTTCCTAATGAAGGAACAGCATATACAAAAGATTCTCAATACCAATATATGTGGGGACCCAATTTACTCGTTGCCCCAATTTATAATGGCAATCAAGATGAGGCAGGAAATTCAATCCGTGATGGAATCTACTTACCAGATGAAAAACAAGTCTGGGTTGACTTATTTACAGGCGAAAAATATCAAGGTGGCCGTGTCTTAAATGGAGTAAAAACACCGCTGTGGAAGGTGCCCGTTTTCGTCAAAGATGGCAGTATTATCCCAATGACAAATCCAAACAACAATCCAAAGGAAATCCAACGGGATCAACGATCTTTCTTGATTTATCCAAATGGCGCCACTTCTTTTAATATGTATGAAGATGACGGAATTTCAACTAGTTATGAAGCTGGGCAATCAGCTACGACTAAAATAAATAGTCAAGGCCCTAAATCAAACGAAAAAGGGGATCTGACCGTTACTATCGAACCGACAAAAGGAAGTTACAAAGGCTTTGTTGATGAACGAAGCACCACGCTTGATTTGCTAGCTTCAGAAGCGCCCGAAAGCGTAACAGCAATGGTGGGGGGAACAGAAGTAACCTTGAAACAAGCAGCTAATAAAGAAGAATTTTTAGCTGACACAAATCTATATTATTTTGATAAAGAATTCCAAGTGAATCAGTATCTTTCTGAAGCTTCAGGAGAAAAACTGAACCAATCAGCGTTATCAGTAAAACTAGCGAAACAATCTGTGACCGCCAAAGATGTTCAAATAACTGTCAAAGGTTTCATTAATAAAGGAACGGTTGACGGAGGAAATACAACGGTCGATGACCAGTTAACTATTCCGGCAAATGTCGCAATCAATGAAGAAAAAACAACGCCATCTTCTTTGACTCTTCAATGGGATCAAGTAACTGAGGCAACAAGTTATGAAGTAGAGCGTGACGGGACTGTTTTCGGAAATATTCAAACGAATACAGCAACATTTGATGGATTTTCCTTCCTAAGCGAACATACTTTTCGAGTTCGAGCTGTTGGAAAAAATGGGGTTTCTGAATGGAGTGAACCAATTAAAGGGAAAACACAAGATGATCCCTATAAAGAAACAATTAATCAAGTCAAAGCAACAAGTAATTTACCAGAACAACCAGGCGCAGAATTGAAGAAATTAACAGATAAAGATTTAAGTACAGGCTGGCATACGAACTGGTCAACCGGCATCGCTAATCCAAGTGATGGGAATTTCTTGACTTTAAAATTTGATCTTGGTGCGGAGTATCAAATGGATAAAATTGAATACTTGCCAAGAGACAATGCCGGCAACGGAAATATTTTGCAACTCCAGTATCGGACGTCGAAAGATGGAGCTAATTGGACAGAGTTTTCAGAACCTATTAACTGGAAGCAAGATGCTTTGACAAAAACCATTGAAACGAAGGACCAAGCGTATCGTTTTGTTGAAATGAAGGTATTAAAATCGGTGGGTAATTTTGGCTCTGGTCGTGAGATGCTCTTTTACAAACAACCAGGAACAGAAGGAATCTTACATGGAGACATTACTAACGATGGAACGATTGATGAAAATGATGCAATGAGTTATCGAAACTATACAGGCTTAGAATCGGTGGACAGTGACTTTAATGGCTATGTTGAAAAAGGTGATTTAAATAAAAATGGGGTAATTGATGCTTATGATATCAGTTATGTTTTACGACAATTAGATGGCGGAATTGAGATACCTGATGTCGAAGAAATTGCGGGCGGTTTATCCCTTGCTGTGGTTAATGAAAATGGCAAGGATACCTATCTTTCTGGCGATACATTAACCTTTACACTTAAAGGTCAAGACTTAAAAAACATTAATGCGTTAAGCACCAAAATGTCCTTTGATTCTAGCAAATTTGAAATTGTCGGTCAGCCTGCAACCACGAATAATACACAACAAATGGAAAATTATTCTAAATATCGGAAACATTCAAATGATGTGGAGAATCTGTATTTAGTTCTTAGTAATCAAGGAAATAAACAATTGTTAAATGGTTCAATGGACTTAGTTACCTTTAAAGTTAAAGTAAAAGAAACAACACGCGTAAAACGTGCGACAACTGTTGAGCAGCCATTACAATTTGATATGAGTCAAGGCTTATTAGTAGGCCAAGGATTCCAACAAGCCACACTTTCAGATTTTTCTGTAACAGTGAAGCCCACAGAGCTAGTAGATAAAGAGTTATTACAAGCGCTAATTACGCTAAATCAAGCACGTGTCGAAAAAGAATATACGCCTGAAACTTGGGCAATTTTTAAACCAGTCTTAGATGAGGCAGTAGCTGTTCTAGCCAATGAACAAGCCACACAGACAGACGTTTCTGCTGCTGTGGAAAACCTAAAAAAGGCTGTAGAACAGTTGGAAAAAATGCCTGATGTAGCGAATAAAGCTGATTTAGAAAAAGCAATTCAAGAGGGGCTGGCGAAAAAACCAAGTGATGGGCAAGAATTCACCGAAGAAACTAAAAAAGTTCTCGAAGAGTCATTAGTAGCAGCTCAAAAAGTATTTGCTCAAGAAAAAGTTACCCAAGAAGAAATAGACCAAGCGACTAAAACATTGCGTGAAGCAATTGCACAATTAAAAGAACACCCCGTCGCCGTTGATAAGGAAACCTTAAAAGAGCAAATCGCTCAAGCCCGAGGAAGAAAGCCGGAAGAAGGATACCAATTTACAAAAGAAACAGAAAAACAATTGCAAGAAGCAATTCAAGCAGCTGAAGCAATCGTAGCGAAAGAAACGGCGACAAAAGAAGAAGTCTCAGAGGCTCTAAACGCATTGGAAACTGCAATGGCTCAATTAAAAGAAGTACCCCTTGTAAATAAAGGCCAATTACAAGAAGTAGTCAAACGAGCGCAGCAAGTCACTCCAAGTGAAGGGCACCAATTTACTGCCTCCTCGTTACAAGATTTACAAAAAGCGCTTTTAGCAGCTAAAAACACATTGGAAAACCCAGCAGCTAATCAAAAAATGATTGATGAAGCGGTTGCTGAATTAACTAGCGCCATCGAAGGGTTACAAGAAGAAGCGTTAGTTACAGATAAAAAAGCCTTAGAGGCAATGATAGCCAAAGCAAAAGCAATCAAACCATCTGCCGGAAAAGAATTTACCAGCGAGTCTAAAGCGCGCTTAACTGAAGCAATTGACCAAGCGGAAGGGATTTTAGCTGATAAAAATGCTCGGCAAGAACAAATTGATACTGCTGAAAAAAATGTAAAAACTGCTTTGGATAGTTTAGAGGAACAAGTCCTTCAAGCGGATAAAACAAAGTTGAGAGAACTGCTTCAAAAAGCAGAAACCTTGAAACCTAAAGCAGGAAAACAATTTACAAAAGCATCGCAAGAAGCTTTAGCTGAAGCAATTAAACAAGCAAAAGCACTTGTTGAGGACCCAAATGCGACGCAAGAAGCTGTGGACAAATGTTTAAGTATTTTATCACAAGCCATTGAAGCAATGGCAGAAGAGCCAATCAGTAGCAACTCTACAGGCAACAATGGAAATCATGGCACGGTTAGCGGGACTGGTAGCGTAACCAGTCCAGGAAAGGGCACAGCAGCAGGTGGAACGACAACGAAAACCACCACTTCTGGTACTTTGCCAAAAGCAAATGAAGTTGTTTCGCCAATCTGGTCAATCAGTGGTTTTCTATTGATAGTAAGTATTGGTTTAGGAAAATTATTCTTCAAAAATAAAAAAGACCAAAATTAGCGTATCATTAATTTACAAGGCGCATTTGTACAAAAACAGTGTGCAAATGCGCAAGTAAGTAATAGGAGAGGATTTTTACGAATGAAAAGAAAGAAAATCAAGAATCAACTACTTGTTTTAACAAGTATTCTCGTTCTTCTAAGTTTGGAAGTCGCTCCAGTTGTTACGTTGGCTGCAGAATTACCAAGTAGCTCGCTACAAACAGCTCTGTCCTCAGCGACGACAATTACTTCGGAAGAAAAAGTAACCGATACAACCGAAACAACTGTTGCTACATCGACAACGTCCACTAGTAGTTCGTCATCTGAATCAAGTAGTTCTACCGATACGACTACCGAATCAACGAGTCAGTCAACGACAGAAACGACAACCACAAATACTAGTTCTGAAACAAAAAAAGAACCTACAGAGCCGACGGTATCATCAGAAATCACGCAGCTTGTTGAACAATCGCAACCACCACAAGTTCCTGTGACCAAGCAAGAACCCGAAGAACCTATTCAAGTTCCTGAAGCCACCAATAACGTTGTTGAAGAAAATCAGGCTGTATCGTTAAATCCGTCCCTCAAAGTAGATGAAATAGCTTCTTCAAATTTAAAAGGCTACGAACTTCCACTGTTGTCGTCTTTTGACGAACAGAAACGGGCAGTTGTGGTGGCTGAAGCATTAAGACACGTTGGGAAAACAAAAAAAGAATTTAATTTGACGGAGCAAGCATTAACCAGTAGTTTCCTTGCCCAAAAAATTTACCAACAATTATTTAAAATAGACATTGGCAGTACGCCGCAAGAACAAATGACATTTGGTAAAGCTCGTTCTATAGAGGAGGCAGAACCTGGTGATCTGATTTTTTGGCAAACAGCTGAAGGAAAAACGCTTCAAAATGGTGTTTATCTTGGCCAAGGAAAATATTTAATTGCCGCAGCGGAAGCGGATTCTAAAGAGAAACCAGAAGTAATCTCTCAGTTAGAGAATATCTATACTGCCAAACAACAACCAGACTCAAAAGAGGAAAAACGCTTGGTAGTGACTAATCCTTTTAAGGAGTTCATATTAACGGAGTATGGCAAAGAAGTTTTAGCAACATATGGTGCGTCATTTGAAATGCAGAAGTCAGAACAAACCACAGCGTTTATTAAAAAAATTGGTGAGACAGCCAGAGAACTTGGCGAAAAATACGATGTTTTTGCATCAGTGATGATAGCTCAGGCTATTTTAGAAAGTGGCTCTGGCGAAAGTCAACTAGCCAAAGAACCTTATTATAATCTCTTTGGCGTGAAAGGTTCGTTCCAAGGAAATAGTGTTAGCTTTTCAACAAAAGAGGCTGATCAGAGGGGCCAACTTTATACAATTTCCGCTGGGTTTCGCGATTACGGCGGCTATAATGACTCACTGCAAGATTATGTTCAATTACTCCGACAAGGGATTGACGGAAATCAAGATTTTTATAAACCAGCGTGGCGTTCGGAAGCCAAAAACTACCTTCAAGCAACGCGTTTTTTAACAGGTAAATATGCAACAGACAAGCAATACGATAATAAATTAAATTCGTTAATTGCGGTGTATAACTTAACGCAATTTGATTTACCAAAAACAGTGGACGGTTTGATTATCCAATCTAAAAATGATCTGTCGGAAGCGGAACAGCAACAAATGCATTTTCCAGTCTATGATGGGATCAATTATAATCGAAGTGGTAGCTATCCCGTGGGCCAGTGTACGTGGTATGTCTATAATCGTTTCAAACAGTTGGGCACTTCTGTGGATGAATTTATGGGAAATGGCAGTGACTGGGGAAGAAAAGGACGTGCATTAGGCTATCAAGTTAGTTCATTGCCTAAAGCTGGTCGTGCGATTAGTTTCCAACCAGGAGTTGCTGGCGCAGATAATCAATATGGACATGTTGCTTTTGTTGAAGCGGTCACTTCTGATGGAATCATTATTTCTGAAAGCAATGTCATCAATGATCAAACGATTTCGTATCGTGTCTTACCTAATGCAATTGCTTATAGTAGTGGCGTGACCTACATTGGCGCTTAAGCGGCTCATTCAACAGGAAGAAGTGTGGATGTTTAAGTAAAAAGTTAGCACAATGATCCATGTGTGAACTAACAAATTAAAATAACCAGAATCGACCAATGAATTGATTTTGTCATGTATAAAATGACAAGAACAGTTTGGCGGTTGATTCTTTGTTTTTCATCAACGAAGAGACAATCGTCCTCATGATTCGTTAGAAAAAGATGAATAGTCCAAAGTACTCTTTCTTGATGCTTTGTTATTTTATGTTTTTGTTTGCAGGAAACTACTGAAATCGCTATACTAAATTTATGTGAATATACTAACAGACAATCAATTTTTTATCTCTTTTATTGGTGTATAAATTGATTGAACATTATAATCATTTGTCTTTTGTTGTGTAATTTTATATCTTCTTGAGAAAGGGATGAGTGAACAAATGGCTATTTATATATTAGAAGACCAAATTATTCAAGCAAAAGCGTTAGAAGTATTGTTAACAAATATCCTACATTCAAGAAATATTTATAATGAAACAATCCATTTATTTTCACGTTCAGATGAATTATTACAAGTGGCACACCAGGACGCCCAACTAAATATCTTTTTCCTAGATATTCAAATGAACAATCATATCCAGGCAGGATTTGAGGTTGCCAAAGAAATCAGAAAAACAGACAGTGAAAGTCTGATTGTATTTATTTCTACTCACACAGAATTAGTTTTAACTTCTTACAAATATATGGTTTCAGCTCTTCAATTTATTCAAAAGAACGTGGATTTTCTAGATTTCCAAAAAGAGGTCGAAACATGTGTCGATGCATATATTCAACAAAAAGAAAATATAAAGACAAAAAGTGAATATATTATCATTAACTTAAAAGCATCCTCTATAAAAATGGATATTAATGATATTTATTTCTTTCAAACGGAATACGATCATCGTGTGTCAATGGTTGGTAAAAATTTTAAAAGAGAATTTTATGGAACGTTATCAAAAATTGAACAACTGCATCCAGATTTGATTAGAGTCCATCAATCAATCATCATCAATAAAAAATATGCGTCAAAATTAAATTATAAAACGCATCTTTTAACTATGAGAGACGGAACGGAAGTACCAGTCTCAAGAAGATATTATACTCAGGTCAAGGCACTATTTCTTACTTAGGGAGGGATAATGACTAATTAAGGAATTATCTATCTATTAGTCGCTATATTCGTTATAATTTAGTGCAATACTTGAAGAGGAGGGCGATATGCTAATCGATTGGATTCTAAAAAATATTATGGATATGGATCAGGAAGATCAATCAGGAAAAACACAATGGACAAAGTATTATCTAACCGTTTATTTTTCTGGCTTATTTAATTTTCTGATGATTCTGATTTTATCAGTTTTATTTGGGACGTTAAGCGAAACCTTTATTGTATACGTCGTACTGATTTTTTTACGGCCTGTCGCAGGTGGCTGGCATGCAAAAACTAAATGGCTCTGTCGTCTAGAAAGCATTGTTATCTATGTCGCCATACCATTTGTATTGAAAAATTCTTCTGTGAGCTTACCGTTTATTTATAAAATTCTATTGATTTGCCTCTTAGTCGTATTATTTTATTGGTATGCGCCACAAGGAACAGCAATTGAACCTGTTCAGCCATCTGATTTAAACGTGCTCAAAAAGCAAAGCCTTATAAGGGTGTGTTTACTTATTTTATGTAGTCTGTTTGTCAAAGAAAAGATTGCTTCAGTAATACTCTACGGTCTCGTCATCCAAGGTCTGATGATACTCCCGGTAACAAAAAATTTAATTGAAGGAAGTGTTTTTATGAAATTTGGTAAAAAAATAATTAAAAATGTTATTGAAAAAAGAGTTGCAAAAGTTAGTGATGGTGTGGGAACTAAGCCTAGATTAAATCAAAATTCGCCCAATATATTTGGACAATGGATGGGACAAACTGAAAAACCTAAAAAGAATATTGAAAAATGATTTTGTCGTTATTAGCTACTAACGTTTTGCTGGCATCTAGCTTTATCGTTTTTGTCTTTTTACGAGTAACATTGATCAAGATTGAATGTAAAATACCGTTACTTTCATTGCTTATTGTCATTAATATTTGTTCGTTTGCGGCATTAATGTTGGGATACTCTTGGTTGATTTATGCGCTGACAGTCGTTATTTTTACAGGATTTTTACTCATTCACAAAAAGAGGTTCTCAATTTTTAAAGCGATATTTTTATCCGTTTTTACATTGCTTATGGTTTCGTTTATCAATTACACGGAGCAAACGATTTTAAGTGTTTTTTTTCAACAGATTTATCAAAATAAATTATTATGGATTGCCTCAAATGTTCTTCTGTTGCTTATAAATATCTGGATTGCTTTAAAAATTCCCAATAGTGTTTTTTTAAGATTAAATCGTGTGTTAGAAAATAGCCGAATTTTTTTTGGTTGTTTACTTTTATTGTTGATTCTGTTGTTACTTTTTGTGTTTTTGATTTCGCCAGAGATTTCACCTGACTTTATGCGAGGATTTGTCACGGTAAATAGTTCTAAATTGGAGTTATTAATAAGTGTAGGTTTATTTTTAATTCTGATTGGCTTAGTCATTGAAGCTTATTTGGAAGAACAACGTATCAACACTCAATTATTGAATAATTTAACGATTTATACTGAAAAAATAGAATCCATTAACGAAGAGCTAGCGATGTTTCGTCATGACTATAAAAATTTATTGTATAGTTTACAAATTGCTATTTCATACGAAGATATTCTGGAAATCAAAAGAATTTATGAAGAAACGATTGCACCAACCAAAAAAATTATTGATAATGAAGAATTTGAACTTATGAAGTTAAATCGTTTGAAAAATATGGAACTTAAGGCACTCATAAGTATGAAAATTAATACCGCAAAGCAAGCAAAACTAAAAGTGATTGTTGATGTGCCAGAAGTATTTATTCTTGATACATCAATCGACTTAGTGGTTGTGATTCGTTTGTTGGCTATTCTATTAGATAACGCGATTGAAAACAGTGCAAAATCAGAATTGAAAATGTTCGCTATCTCAATTTTCAATAAAAATGAAACACAAGAGTTTGTGATAACAAATAGTGTACAAGCCGAATTTGATTTTAAGGTTATGAAGAAAACCAAATTTAGTTCTAAAAGTAACCCAGAAGAGCACGGTTGGGGATTGTTATATGTAAAAGAAATTGTTGATTTTTCAGATCAATTTGATTTGCAAACGTTCTTCAATGAAGGAGCGGTCACTCAACATTTAATTATTGAAAAAAATCATAATAGTAAAAAAAGTTGTTAACGAATGAATTTGTTAACAACTTTTTTGCTATGGTATTGAGTTATGAGGGGCAATACAGGGAAAAATGTCGGCTGATTAAGGAATTTAGATAGTGCCGGTTAGGTAGTTGTCTATAATGAAAATAGCAACAAATATTTACGCAGGGAAAGGGGCGGTCGTTTAACGGGAAAGATTAGGGAGGATAAAGCAATACTTTTGTTGGGAAAAGAAATAAAAGGAAACTGGGGAAGGAGTTAATCGTTTGATGAAGGGA
The DNA here is from genome assembly GCF_050555765.1 of Enterococcus sp. MSG3299. Lineage (NCBI taxonomy): Bacteria > Bacillati > Bacillota > Bacilli > Lactobacillales > Enterococcaceae > Enterococcus > Enterococcus sp. MSG3299. The sequence goes on along the minus strand of NZ_CP187869.1, from coordinate 1,568,782 downwards.
AATAAAATTTTATACATTTTAGGTACAGGCATCTTTGTTGGAAGTTCATGTCTATTTTCTTCACTTTTTGTAGCAGCAGAAGAACAAGTTTATTCAGAAAGTGAAGTTTCAACAGTTTTATCGAAGTTGGAAAAGGAGGCAATTTCTGAGGCAGCTGCTGAACAATATACGGTTGTAGATCGAAAAGAAGATGCGTGGGGGATGAAGCATCTTAAGTTAGAAAAGCAAACGGAAGGCGTTACTGTTGATTCAGATAATGTGATTATTCATTTAGATAAAAACGGTGCAGTAACAAGTGTTACAGGAAATCCAGTTGATCAAGTTGTGAAAATTCAATCGGTTGATGCAATCGGTGAAGAAGGAGTTAAAAAAATTATTGCTTCTGATAATCCAGAAACTAAAGATCTTGTCTTTTTAGCTATTGACAAACGTGTAAATAATGAAGGGCAATTATTTTATAAAGTCAGAGTAACTTCTTCGCCAACTGGTGACCCCGTATCATTGGTTTATAAAGTGAACGCTACAGATGGAACAATTATGGAAAAACAAGATTTAACGGAACATGTCGGTAGTGAAGTAACGTTAAAAAACTCTTTTCAAGTAACGTTTAATGTACCAGTTGAAAAAAGCAATACGGGAATTGCTTTACACGGAACGGATAACACAGGGGTTTACCATGCAGTAGTTGATGGCAAAAATAATTATTCTATTATTCAAGCACCATCACTAGCAGCATTAAATCAGAATGCTGTTGACGCCTATACGCATGGAAAATTTGTGAAAACATATTATGAAGATCATTTCCAACGACACAGTATTGATGATCGAGGGATGCCCATCTTGTCAGTTGTTGATGAACAACATCCAGATGCTTATGACAATGCTTTTTGGGATGGAAAAGCAATGCGTTATGGTGAAACAAGTACACCAACAGGAAAAACGTATGCTTCCTCTTTAGATGTAGTTGGTCATGAAATGACACATGGTGTGACGGAACATACTGCCGGTTTAGAATATTTAGGACAATCAGGTGCCTTGAATGAATCTTATTCTGATTTGATGGGTTATATTATTTCGGGTGCATCTAATCCAGAAATTGGTGCGGATACTCAGAGTGTTGACCGAAAAACAGGTATTCGAAATTTACAAACGCCAAGTAAACACGGACAACCAGAAACCATGGCTCAATACGACGATCGAGCACGATATAAAGGAACGCCTTATTATGATCAAGGCGGTGTTCATTATAACAGTGGAATTATTAATCGGATTGGTTACACCATTATCCAGAACTTAGGCATTGAAAAAGCACAGACTATTTTCTACAGCTCGTTAGTAAATTACTTAACACCTAAAGCACAATTCAGTGATGCTCGTGATGCGATGCTTGCTGCTGCAAAAGTTCAATATGGCGATGAAGCAGCTTCAGTGGTGTCAGCAGCCTTTAACTCTGCTGGAATCGGAGCTAAAGAAGACATTCAGGTAAACCAACCAAGTGAATCTGTTCTAGTCAATGAATAAAAAAAATTCCCCAATTAAATAAAAATGGATAAGGAGTGGCATAATCTTATGAAAAAGTTCTCCATACGAAAAATTAGTGCTGGTTTTTTGTTTCTGATTTTAGTAACTTTGATAGCCGGTTTTAGCTTGTCTGCAAATGCAGAAGAGTATATCGTTCCTGCCGAAAGTCATTCACGACAAAAAAGATCGTTACTGGACCCTGAGGACAGAAGACAAGAAGTGGCAGATACAACCGAAGCGCCTTTTGCGTCAATCGGAAGAATCATTTCCCCTGCCAGTAAACCAGGCTATATTTCTTTAGGAACAGGCTTTGTTGTTGGAACTAATACAATTGTCACCAATAATCATGTGGCTGAAAGTTTTAAGAATGCCAAAGTATTAAATCCGAATGCCAAAGATGATGCTTGGTTTTATCCAGGTCGAGATGGCAGTGCGACACCATTTGGCAAATTCAAAGTGATTGATGTAGCTTTTTCCCCGAATGCGGATATTGCGGTCGTGACTGTCGGCAAACAAAACGATCGTCCTGATGGCCCAGAGTTGGGAGAAATTTTAACGCCATTTGTTTTGAAAAAGTTTGAATCTTCAGATACCCATGTCACAATATCAGGCTATCCAGGTGAGAAAAACCACACGCAATGGTCTCATGAAAATAATTTGTTTACATCTAACTTTACAGACTTAGAAAATCCATTACTATTTTATGATATCGATACAACCGGTGGTCAATCTGGTTCACCAATCTATAATGCTCAGTTTGAAGTAGTTGGTGTTCATTCCAATGGTGGCATTAAGCAAACAGGAAATCATGGTCAAAGACTAAATGAAGTGAATTATAACTTTATTGTTAATCGAGTGAATGAAGAAGAAAATAAACGTTTATCCGCTGTGCCAGCAGCGTAAAGAACCATAAAAATACTCGGAATTTCCAGAATCACGGGAAATTTCGAGTATTTTTGTTTTTTAAGATAGTGTAAGTTACGATAAAAGTACCTTGTAATTATCGGTTAAAAGCATATAATAGTGCTGAAAAGAAGGCAAATAATCCGATTAAGTTAGTATTTCTAAACCATCATAACTCGTAATGATTTCATGCTTTTGAGATAAAGCCGCCATCTCCGCATAAGACAAGCCGCCATTGTGAGAAAAATGGTTGGCAACGTAAATCGTTTTATCTGTGACGAGTTTTCTTTCTTTTAATTCTGCAATTAATTTTAAATTTTCTTCCCAATTCATATGACTATTGCCAGTTTCGTTTGTTTGACTAGTACAATCTAAAGAAACAATACTAAGAAGTAAGTGGCTCTTTTCAAGATATTCAAACATTTCTGACGTAAAGTAACCTGTATCATGGGTGGATAAAAAAGCATCTTTACCATCGTCTATAACGAAAATAAAACAATCTTCACTGAAATTTCCATGTTGTGCAGGAAGGGGATAAATCGTATAGTTCGCAATAGTAAAACATTTGTAGGGCTGAATAACCTGATAATGTAATCGGGTATCGTCTTGACGACCTTCTAAATCAAAGGCGCGCTGATAAAACGTCTTAACTGCTTCATTTCCGTAAACAGTTAAACGATTGGGAATATCTAATGCATAACCAGACATTCGATAAGCCAAATCCTCGCCGTAAAAATGATCGGAATGCCAATGAGAGATTAGTAAAGAGTCAAAGTCTGCAAAACACAAGTCGTACTGCAACAGGTGTAAATAAGAATCCCCTGGAAAATCAATCAGCAGGACATCATCAATAATTAATTGAGTTTGTGTACGAATTTCTCGTCCTTTTTTCTCTCGAGCGTACTTACATAATTTACAATTACAAAAAATTCCTGGAATCCGTTCTGCTGCACCCGTACCTAAATAGTTGATTTTCATTGGGAGTACCTAACCTTTCTTTGACATTCTTCATACTTAGTAGATAACGCTGAACCTTAAAGTAAATGGGCATGGAAACTGAAACATTTGTTGTGTCCATCTTACCTTTTTTAGAAAAGAATTGAAATGGAATTTCTTAAGTAAATTTGCGTAAAATAGAAAAAGCTAGACGCCTTTTTTAATAAGCTGAATTTGTTGCGAATGTTCATGCTATTTCCGAGAAAAAGTTTTACCAAAGGCACTTTCATATCCATCTGCTATTAGTTATAGAAAAATAACAAGATGGACATAGCTTATTAGAGCAAAAATAACTACGCTATTGATAAAGAGTGAGGCGTGTTTTGAACAGGTTACGTGGGCAAATGAATTTGAATAAAAGGGATGACAAAAGATGACTATTGAAAAATTAGAATATTTTTATACCATTGCAAAATATAATAGTATTTCCAAAGCAGCCTCTGAACTCCATGTTAGTAAATCAACCTTAAGTGCGTCATTAAAAGATTTGGAAAGTGAATTGGGCCATTTACTTTTTGACCGTAACGGGAATTCTTTGACGTTAAATTCCTATGGTGATAAAATCGTCCAATCTGTATATATCATTTTAAACGAGGCCAAGAAAATGAAACTTAATCTGCATGAAATGATTGAGAATCCAGTGATGCGTTTAGGTTTTGGAAATACGTCCTTGATGTATAAAGTGACAGAAAATGAGGATCAACTGAATCGTTTTTGGGAATGTTACCATGGTTCATCGTTTGAGTTATTGAATAAATTGGAGAATCATGAGTTGGATTTTGTGATTACTTCTGCAGATGTGAATAGTCCAGTTTTAAAGAAAGAACAATTAATTGAACTAAAAATGTATCTTTGTGTTTCAAGAGAAATTAAACAAGAAATTGAGGAAGAAGGCTTCATCTGTTTGACCAACTATCCATTTCTATTTTTGCCTCATCACTTAGATCATTTAGAAGCTACCAAGAGTGTGCTAGAAATGTTGCAATTAACAAGTCCGCTTGTTTGTTGCTACGATACGTTGATGCTTACTCGTCTCATTGAAAAAAGTAAAGGAGTTTATGCGGTGATCTCTCTTCGGAAAGAACAACTGCAGGAAATTGATTCTAAACTCTTCTTTTTACCGATTGAACGAAAACAAAAATTTTATTTATACCGAAATGTTTCCAGTTCGGTTTTTGTCCAACCTGGTCAAATCAAGGCAACTTTACAAAAGTTGCTAGAGACTTAGCCATTAAAATTACTTTGGAATAGTTACCAAAAATAGCTTTATTCGCTTAGATTTACTTCTGCTGCGGATAAGGCTATTTTTGTTGTTCATTGTTTAAAAGAGATGCTCAATTATGGGGCTGTTCGATATTTCTGAACAGAATGTTCAATTATTTAATAACTTAAGAATCGATAAATCGTATCTGTTACGGTTCAATTTAAAGGGGTTCTGGTGTATAGTTTGGCTATCTAAAGATTTACTTTTTTAAATATAAAATAACTAAATGGCAAGGAATATAAAGAACTGTTGATACGTGAGTACTTGCGATAACTGTGTCGTTAGAAGTTTAAGTGTCATTGTTGCTTTTCCTGTTTTATGTAGTTGCTAGAAAGGACTGTTTTTATGATCGATAGAAAAAAAGTTATTTTGTATACTTGTTGCATGAGTTTGTTTGTAGTGACCATGGATGTTACGGTTGTCAATGTGGCGTTACCATCCATTCAAAGTGATTTTCACACGAATCTGTCTACATTACAGTGGGTAACAGATGGCTACACTTTAATGGTAGCATCCTTATTATTGTTGTCTGGGTCTACAGCAGATCGAATTGGCCGTAAACGAGTCCTTCAATTGGGCTTAGCCTGTTTTGGTTTAGCGTCTTTCCTATGTGGGATTTCGCAAACCCCAGGGCAATTGATCGCGTTTCGCATGTTGCAAGGGATTGGCGGTTCTATGTTAAATCCGGTAGCAATGTCTATTATTACACAGGTATTTACCGAAAAGTTAGAAAGAGCGAAAGCAATTGGCTTGTGGGGCTCTGTTACAGGGATTTCCTTAGGCATGGGCCCGATTATTGGCGGACTAAATGTTTTTTATTTTAGCTGGCGGTATGTCTTTTTTGTAAATGTACCGATCATTGCTGCGGCAATTATCCTTACACAAAAGTTTGTACCTGAGTCAAAAGTAGAGAAAACGGCGAAAAATGATTTTGTTGGTCAAGCATTGATGATTCTTTTTCTATTTAGTTCTATCTATTCCATTATCGGACTACCTAGAAAAGGGCTTTTCGCGCCAGATATTTTAAGTACTGGGATAATCGGCTGTTTAGCCATTGTCATTTTCTTTATTTATGAATATAACATTGACAATCCGTTAATCAACCCGCGTTTCTTTTTATCTATTCCATTTACATCGGCTTCTTTTTTAGCTATTTTTGGCTTTATCATATATAACGGCTATTTATTTTTAAACACGCTATATTTGCAAGAGATGAGAGGCTTCAGCCCGTTGGAAGCTGGCTTATCAACCATTCCTTTGGCTTTTGTTAGTTTTCTTGTTGCACCGAGAGCCGGCGAAATGGTAGGGAGAATAGGGACGAAACGTCCTATTATGCTTTGTGGTATTTCAATGTTGGCTGTTAGCTTTTTACAATTATTTGTAACTAAAACAACGCCTATGATTATTTTATTTGTTATTTATATCTTTTTAGGCATTGGGTTTGGGATGTTAAATTCACCGATTACCATTACAGCGATTGAAGGAATGCCACTTTCTCAGTCAGGAACGGCAGCAGCCATTGCGGTGACATGTAAGCAAATTGGCAATTCTTTAGGTGTTGCGCTACCAAGTCTTTTAATTACAAAGCCTATTACTAGTTCGCTTACTCGAACACCTTTTACAAACGTATGGCTTTTATTTGGATGCTGCGCCATTGCGATTATCTTTTTAAGTTATTTATCCAATTCTCCGCTAGCGAAAAAGTCATTGCGCAGAGTTAGGTTTTATTTTTAACAAATCAAGATTTTTTTGAAGGGAAAGGAAGACAAACTTAGATGAAAAAAATAAATAACCGATTAGGACTCTTTTTATTTTTTGTTTTACTCTTTTGGGCAAAAACGATTCTGGCGTATTACCTAGATTTCTCATTGGGCGTTAAGGGCAGTCTCCAGCGAGAAATTTTATGGTTCAATCCAGTTGCTACTACGCTGTTATTATTTGGTTTTAGTTTGTATTTTAAAAAGCATAAAACATTTATGCTTAGCTTAACTCTTTTAAATGTTTTAAATACATTAATTTTATATTTGAATATTATTTTTTATCGTGAATTCACTGACTTTATTACCATCCAATCTGTTTTTGGCTTTTCAAAAGTTTCAGAAGGAATTTCTGGTGATTTACTTGCCTTAATGAGGGTCCACGATGTCTTTTATTGGCTAGATACTTTAGTGCTGCTCGTTTTGGTATTTTACTCTTTTAAACAGCGACGGAATCATCAAGTCTTTATGACTAAACCTATCAACAGAAGATTGGCGATCTCAATTAGTTGTTTAAGTGTCTTGCTCTTTTCGGTTAACTTATTTTTAAGCGAAACCGATCGTCCTCAATTGCTTCAAAGAATTTTTGATCGTAATTATATTGTAAAATATCTTGGCTTGGATGCATTCACAGCCATCGATGGTGTCAAAACAGCCATGTCAAATGAGGTAAGAGCAGAAGCTAGTTCAAACGAATTACCTGAAATCATGAAATTTACCAAGCAAAACAATTTACCGCTTAATCCGCAGTATGCCGGGATTGCCAAAGGAAAAAATGTATTTGTGATTCATTTAGAAAGTTTTCAACAATTTTTGATTAATATGAAAGTCCAAGGCCAAGAGGTTACACCGTTTTTAAATCAGCTCTATCAAAACAAAGCGACAATCAGTTTTGATAATTTCTTTCATGAAGTAGGGCAAGGAAAAACGAGTGATGCGGAGAACATGTTAGAAACAGGAACATTCGGGCTCCCGCAAGGCTCTCTTTTTACACAATTAGGATCAGACAATACTTTCGAAGCGGCTCCCGCTGTTTTAGGACAAAAAGGCTATACAACCGCTGTTTTCCATGGAAATGTGGGGAGTTTTTGGAATCGAGACCATGTGTATAAAAACTTAGGTTATCAATACTTTTTTGATCGGTCATATTTTTCAAAAGATGACAAAATGCTAGGTTACGGTATTTTAGATAAACAATTGTTGCGTGAATCAGCTAGTGAGCTTGAACATTTACAGCAGCCATTCTATGCGAAGTTTTTAACTGTGACCAATCATACCCCTTATTACACGGATGACCAAAACTTCCCGTTTCCTAAATTGAACACAGGCAATTCGATTGTGGATGATTATGTTCGAACAGCGCACTATTTGGATCAATCGCTAGAACAATTTTTCCATTACTTGCAAACAACAAGTTTATACAATCATTCTATTTTTGTTATTTATGGTGACCACTTCGGTATTTCAGATGCGAACAACAAGGACTTATGTAAAGCCTTCAACCGCGATCCAAAAACGTGGACAAACTATGACAATGCGCAATTGCAAAGAGTACCTTTGATGTTTTACATGCCAGGCTATACGCAAGGGAAAATCATGCACGAATATGGTGGGGAAATTGACGTTTTACCGACACTGTACCATCTTTTAGGTGTCGATGATAAAAATTATATCCATTTTGGCACGGACCTTTTATCTCCTCAATATAAACAAGTGGTTCCTTTTAGAAATGGCGATTTTGTAACGCCTCAATTTTCTTATCTAGGTGGGGAAATCTACAATAATCAAGGAAAAAAATTAGACCAAGTTCCAGCAGATTTAAAAGCAGAAGTCACGAAAGATAACGATTGGGTGAAAAAATCGTTAAGTTTATCTGACAAATTAAATCAGGAAAACCTTTTACGTTTTTATAAACCACAAGGATTCCAAGAAGTGCAACCAAAGGACTACAACTATGATGTGGCTTTTGAAAAAAACAAAGTCTTAGAAGTAGAAAAACAAAAAAATGCACAATCAACTAGCTTGTTTAGTCAAAATGGCAATCAAACGACAGTCCAAAATTATCCGACTACGCCATAGATCATTTAAGAAGGATAACTTTTGGAAGGGAAAGAGAATCATATATGAAGTGAAGGAGGTCAGGACAGAACCGTTTATTTTCGAAGGAATTGGTTCTGTTCTCGCCATTTATCAGGTTTTGAGCCTGGAACAAAAATCCAAAGTGATTTTTGTCCCAGGCTTTTTCGCTCTTTTATTGAGTAAGAAGTCAGTTTAGAATTTATATTGAGTTTCGCTGTACATTTTAAAATTACCATCAACAGAAAATACAACAGGCGGATTTCTAGATAAAAAAATTAGTAAAACAAGTATTAAATAAATAGTATTTTTGAGGATAAAGTAAGAGAAATGTTGTTTTTTTAATAGTTGTTAACGGAAAACAAAATTATTTTATAGCCATAAAATATATTTTTATTATAATTATATTATAAAATAATGAGCATATGATTTGCAGATAAGTTTTTCAGGGCCTATTCTGAATAGGAACTTAGCTATAAAAATAAAAGAGGAGAGTGGTTTTGATGAGAAAAAATCAGAAGATTGTGCCAATTGTGACAGCTTCAGACGAAAATTATGCTCCTTATTTGAATGTAATGATGACAACTGTTTTAGAAAATTGTCATGCGGAGAGACCTGTTCATTTTTATGTGATTGATGATGGGCTGTCGCTATCTAGCAAAAAAGCACTCCGAGAAACGGTTAGTAGTAACTCACAAAGTACGACTGTTGAATTTCTAACAGCAGACAAAGAAGTTTATCAAAATTTTTTAGTGAGTGATCATATTACAACGACCGCTTACTTACGCATTTCTTTACCGTCACTTTTACAAAAATATAGCTATAAAAAGGTTCTTTATTTAGATGCAGATACGCTTGTTCTAGATGATATTGTCCAGTTGTATGATACGCCATTAGTGAACCAAACGATTGGTGCGGTTATTGATCCTGGTCAAGCATATGCCTTGAAACGTTTGGGCATCCATTCCTCCGATTATTATTTTAATTCAGGAGTCATGATTATTGATATTGACCGATGGAACGAGAAAGCAATCACGCAAAAAACAATTCAGTATCTAGAAGAAAATGAGGACCGCATAGTTTATCATGATCAAGATGCTTTAAACGCCGTTCTTTATGAAGATTGGCTAGCTTTAGAACCAAGATGGAATATGCAGACGTCTTTAGTTTTTAATCGTCATGAAGCGCCTAATGAGGCTTACCAAAAATTATATGCAGCGGGAAATCAAGAGCCAGCGATTATTCATTTTACTGGTCACGATAAACCCTGGAATACGTTAGAAAATCATCCTTATACAGCTCTTTATCTAAACAAGTTAAAGAAAGTAGGTGCAAGAAATGGAAAATAGAAAAGAATTAGCGATTGTCTCCTGTTGCAATACCAACTTTGTACCGCATCTTGCTGCTATGTTTGTTTCAATTTTAGAAAATAGTCCTTCAGCGGCAGCTGTTCATTTTTATGTGATTGATGACAATATCAATTTTGAAAGCAAGCAACTACTGTATTTTACGATTAAACATACCCAAATCAATGCAGAGTTAACATTTTTAAAAATCAACCCCCATTTTTTCAAAAATGTTGTAACCAGTGAACGAATTCCCAAAACAGCTTACTACAGGATTGCTATTCCAGAGCTGTTTAGAGGAAGCCAGATCGAACGGCTGTTGTATATGGATTGTGACATGATTGCCTTAGATGATGTCGCAAAATTATGGACAGTTGATTTAGGTGAAAATATCATCGCAGCTGTTGAAGATGCAGGGTTCCATCAACGTTTGGAAAAAATGGCGATTCCTGCAGAATCTATGTGTTATTTTAACTCAGGCTTGTTGCTAATCGATGTTAAAAAATGGTTGAATTTAGATGTAACCACTAAAGTCTTAAGATTTATTGAAGAAAATCCAGATAAATTACGTTTCCATGATCAAGATGCATTGAATGCGGTTTTACACGACCGTTGGACCTTGTTGCATCCTAAGTGGAACGCCCAAGGCTATATTCTATCAAAAGCAAAAAAACATCCGACTATTTATGGAGAAAGACAATATGAAGAAACGAGAAGAGCACCATCCATTATCCACTTTACTGGCCATGTCAAACCTTGGACGAAAGAATTTCAGTGGTATACCAAGCGTTATTATGATCAATATGCGAACAGGACGGCCTTTCGTTGTGTCAACACATTCAATCAATATTTATCTTATACGAAAATTAGCAGAAGGATTGAATATGCTCAATAATGAATATTGTCATGGATTTCGTAAAATCAGTTACTTGTTAGTTGTTGCCAGAACCAAACAATAGAAAGGAAGAAGTCGGGATAGAACTGTTTTTCAGATTTTGAGTATGAGACAAAAATCTAAAGTGATTTTTGTCTCATACTCTTTTTTGTCTATTTAAAATAAAGCCAGCAACTGGTATCATATTTAAGGATGGTTTTTTATAAAAAATGATTTCTTTAGGAAAAAAATATTACAATAAAGAAAAATAAAAAAATGTAAACGTTGTCATTTCAAGGTTATAGCGGTATGAAGATATTTATTAATACTTTTTATTGACAAAATAAAAAAAACCACCGTACTATTGGTTTGTGGTTATAACCAGTTAGGGTAAAGGAGAAAGTTATGGAAAATGCCTTTAAAAACAAAGCTTTGTATCATCAACTTGTTGATTTGCTGCAGGAACGAATCGAAACATGCATGATTCCTCATGACAAGTTGCCCTCTGAACGTGAATTGACTGCACAATATGGAGTGAGTCGGACGACGGTCCGGTTAGCGCTACAAGAACTAGAAAATAGAGGTTCCATCTATCGTCGTCATGGCAAAGGAACATTTGTTTCAGATATAAAAAAAGAGGCCGCTGATTTAGCTGGCGCATATAGTTTTACAGAACAAATGAAAGGGCTGGGTCGAAAACCACATACCCGTATATTATCCTTCGAAAAATTGGAAGCGGATAAATTTATTTGTCAGCATTTGAATCTTTCGTTAGGAGAGGCAGTTTTTAAATTAAGTCGGTTACGGATTGCTGATAACGAGCCATTAATGGTTGAAGACACATACTTGCCTGTGAAATTTTTCTTATCACTCACGGATCAATTACTACGTAGCAAGCCATTATATGATCTATTTTCGGAAGATTTTAAGCAAACCGTTCGTTTAGCTGATGAAGAATTATACGCTAGCATTGCGTCAAAAGAAGATGCCAAATTATTGATGATTCCAGAAGGAGCGCCAGTCCTTCATTTAGCACGCCAGACATATAACATGAAAAATGAAATTATTGAATTTACGTTGAGTGTGGCGCGAGCAGATCAATTTCATTATCAGATACGCCATATTCGGAATAGTTAGGAGAGTTAAGTATGTTTACAGCAGAAAAAGAAGAACTAGAACAACTAGGAGCGGAAATCACGACACGTGAAATTCGTCAGCAACCTGAGCTTTGGCAAGAAACCGTGACACTTTATCATGAAAATCAAACAGCTTTGGAAAACTTTTTAAAAGAAGTCCAAGCCAAAGCGCAAGGAAAACGCACAAGAGTAATTTTTACAGGAGCAGGGACTTCGCAATATGTCGGTGATACGGTTGTACCTTATCTCCGAGCACACGGCGAAACACAAGCCTTTTCATTCGAAAGTATTGGGACAACGGATATTGTGGCCAAACCAGAAGATTATCTGATTAAAGACGAACCAACATTGTTAGTTTCGTTTGCAAGAAGTGGAAATAGTCCTGAAAGTTTAGCGGCAGTTGAAGTAGCTAATCAAGTGGTTGAAACAATTCATCATTTAGCGATCACTTGTGCCGAAGAAGGACAACTGGCACAAATAAGCCAAAAAGAAGAAAACAGCTTTTTATTCTTAATGCCAACACGTTCCAATGATGGTGGTTTTGCGATGACTGGTAGCTTTTCTTGCATGACCTTGGGTACATTACTACTCTTTGATCAAACAGCCTTTGAGCAAAAACAAGATTATGTAACCGCTCTAATTAAATTAGGTGAAGAAGTGCTATCCCGTGAAGAAGAATTAAATGAAATTGTTAACCTTGATTTTGAACGCATTGTTTATGTTGGTTCTGGAAGTTTAGCTGGTTTGACAAGAGAAGCGCAATTAAAAATCTTAGAACTAACAGCCGGCAAAGTTGCCACAATTTTTGACTCTTCTATGGGCTTCCGTCATGGACCAAAATCATTTATTAATGAAAAAACAATAATGTTTGGTTTTGTTAATAATACACCATACACAAGAGATTATGATTTGGATATCTTAGAAGAAGTTCACGGTGACGAAATTGCGGCGGGTGTTTTTGCGATTGCTCAACCTGGCAAACGTAATTTCTCAGGTTCAACTATTGAATATTCCGCAGAAACTGCTCTATTACCTGATGGCTATTTAGCATTAGCAGATATCATGGTAGCCCAAACAGTCGCACTTTTAACATCTATTAAAGTTGGAAATAAACCGGATACCCCTTCACCGACAGGTACAGTGAATCGTGTGGTTAAAGGCGTAACGATTTATGACTATAAATAATACAACATTTGGAGGAGGAACTATGCTTACGTTAACAGCTGGAAAAAAAGCGGCAATGGATCGTTTGTCAACCCAAGAAGGAATCATTAGCGCGTTGGCCATTGATCAACGAGGTGCCTTGAAAAAAATGATCAAAGCACTAGATGTAGAGCCAACTGATGCACAAATTGAAACGTTTAAAGAATTAGTCTCGAAAGAATTGACACCTTATGCGTCTGCCATTTTATTGGATCCAGAATATGGATTGCCTGCTGCAAAAGCACGCGATACCGAGGCTGGATTGTTACTCGCTTATGAAAAAACGGGCTATGATGCAACAACTCCGGGACGATTGCCTGATTTACTAGCAGATTGGTCTGTTTTACGCTTGAAAGAAGAAGGCGCAGATGCGATTAAATTTTTACTATACTATGATGTGGATGAGGATCCAGAAATCAATCATCAAAAACATGTATTTATTGAACGCTTAGGGAGTGAATGTGCAGAAGAAGACCTACCATTTTACTTAGAATTAGTTTCTTACGATGCACAAATAGCAGATGCGACTTCTTTAGAATATGCAAAAGTTAAACCGCATAAAGTGAATGAAATGATGAAAGAATTTTCTAAACCCCAATATAAAGTAGATGTATTGAAAGTGGAAGTTCCAGTTAATATGAATTTTGTAGAAGGTTTTGCGCCGGCTGAAACAGCGTATACAAAAGAGGAAGCGGCGAATTATTTCTTAGAACAAAGTCAAGCCACTGATTTACCATTTATCTTTTTAAGTGCCGGTGTCTCAACAGAGCTATTCCAAGAAACACTACGTTTCGCTAAAGAAGCTGGTTCAACATTTAATGGTGTTTTATGTGGCCGTGCTACGTGGAAAAATGGCGTGAAACCTTTCGTTGAAGCAGGAGAAACTGCGGCTTGTGATTGGTTAAAAACAGAAGGCCGAGAAAACATTGAAAGTTTAAATGAAGTCATCGCGGCAACCGCCAGCTCTTGGCATGCAAAAGTTCAAGTAAACGAAGGGTAATTGGGAGGCATAGCTGTGATAGTAACAGTAACAATGAATCCGTCAATTGATATCTCCTACCTATTAGATCATCTAAAGCTTGATACCGTTAATCGGACCAGTCAGGTGACCAAAACCCCTGGTGGCAAAGGATTAAATGTCACTCGTGTCATTCATGATTTAGGTGGAGATGTTATCGCTACCGGCGTTCTTGGTGGTTTTCATGGGGCGTTTATTGCAAACGAGTTAAAGAAAGCAAACATCCCCCAAGCATTTACGTCAATCAAAGAAGAAACGCGTGATTCGATTGCGATTTTGCACGAAGGGAATCAAACTGAAATTTTAGAAGCTGGACCGACTGTTTCCCCAGAAGAAATCAGTAACTTCCTTGAAAATTTCGATCAATTAATTAAGCAAGCAGAAATTGTCACAATTTCTGGCAGTTTAGCGAAAGGATTACCATCAGATTTTTATCAAGAATTAGTTCAAAAAGCTCAAGCACAAGAGGTTAAAGTGCTACTAGATACTTCTGGTGATAGTTTAAGGCAAGTTCTTCAAGGACCATGGAAACCGTATTTAATTAAACCTAATTTAGAGGAACTAGAAGGATTGCTAGAGCAAAATTTTTCAGAAAATCCATTAGCAGCTGTACAAACAGCTTTAACAAAACCAATGTTTGCTGGAATTGAATGGATTGTCGTATCTTTAGGAAAAGATGGTGCAATTGCCAAACATCAAGATCAGTTCTATCGTGTAAAAATTCCAACGATTCAAGCTAAAAATCCTGTTGGTTCAGGAGATGCAACCATTGCTGGTCTTGCATATGGACTAGCGAAGGATGCCCCAGCTGCCGAACTGCTAAAATGGGGCATGGCGGCTGGAATGGCTAATGCCCAAGAAAGAATGACTGGGCATGTAGACGTAGAGAACGTGAAGAAACATCTTATGAACATCCAAGTAGTTGAAATTGCTAAATAAAGAGCTTTCTTTATTTAGCAATTATCAAGCAATTGAAAGCGTTTACTAGAAAGGGTGACAATGTGGACAGATTTGAAATTAAAGAGGAGTTTCTTTTAAATGGTCAACCATTTAAAATTTTATCAGGCGCCATTCATTATTTTCGTGTAGATCCCTCAGATTGGCATCATTCACTTTATAACTTGAAAGCTTTAGGCTTCAATACAGTTGAGACATATGTACCATGGAATTTACATGAACCGCAAAAAGGAACATTTCATTTTGAGGGAATATTAGATTTGGAGCGCTTTTTAAAATTAGCACAAGAACTTGGACTATATGCGATTGTGCGGCCGTCTCCTTATATTTGTGCAGAATGGGAGTTTGGCGGTTTTCCAGCCTGGCTATTAAATGAACCAGGACGAATGCGTTCGAATAATCCAACCTATCTGAAGCATGTTGCGGAATATTATGATGTTTTAATGGAAAAAATTGTTCCGCATCAACTTGCTAACGGTGGCAATATTTTAATGATTCAAATCGAAAACGAATATGGTTCATTTGGCGAAGAAAAAGCGTATTTACGGGCGATTCGCGATTTGATGATTGCACGTGGCGTGACAGCACCATTTTTTACTTCTGACGGGCCATGGCGCGCAACATTGCGTGCAGGCAGCATGATTGAAGATGATATTTTAGTAACTGGGAATTTTGGCTCAAAAGCCAAAGAAAATTTCGTTATGATGCAAGCCTTTTTTGAAGAACATGGTAAAAAATGGCCGCTAATGTGTATGGAATTTTGGGATGGCTGGTTTAATCGTTGGAAAGAGCCAATTATTAAACGAGATCCGCAAGAATTGGCTGAATCAGTTAGAGAAGCATTAGCATTAGGCAGTATCAACTTATATATGTTTCATGGCGGCACCAATTTTGGGTTTATGAATGGCTGCTCCGCACGAGGAACCATTGATTTACCACAAATCACTTCCTATGATTATGATGCGCCACTGGATGAACAAGGGAACCCAACCGAAAAGTATTTCGCCTTACAAAAAATGCTTCACGAAGAGTACCCTGCGTTACCACAAGCTGAACCATTAGTAAAAGATTCTTTTGCGCAAACAGCAATTCCTTTAACCAACAAAGTGAGTTTGTTTGCGACTTTAGAAACGATTAGTCAGCCAGTGGTCAGCGTTTATCCGCAAACCATGGAACAATTAGGACAAAATACCGGCTATCTTCTTTACCGAACAAGCATTGAAAAAGATGCTGCAGAAGAGAAGCTAAGAGTGATTGACGGTCGTGATCGTCTGCAATTATTTGTCAATCAGATACATCAAGCAACGCAATATCAAACGGAAATTGGTGAAGATATTTACGTTACACTGCCGCAAGAGAATAATCAAATCGATGTTTTAATGGAAAATATGGGTCGTGTCAATTACGGGCATAAACTATTTGCAGATACTCAGAAAAAAGGGATTCGAACGGGTGTCATGGCAGATTTACATTTTATGACGCAATGGCAACAATATTGTTTACCTATGACAAGCTGTGAACAGGTAGACTATTCAAGAGAATGGCAACCTGATCAACCAAGCTTTTACCAGTATCATATGGAGTTAGCAGAAGTGAAAGATACATTTATTGATGTTTCTAAATTCGGCAAAGGAATTGTTTTTGTTAACCAAACCAATCTTGGTCGTTTCTGGAATGTTGGTCCGACGCTTTCCTTATATATTCCCAAAGGATTATTAAAAGAAGGGCAAAATGAGATCGTCATTTTTGAAACGGAAGGAACGTACCAACCAGAAATTCAGTTAGTAAAAGAACCACTATATAAAGAAATGAAAGAGGGATTACAATGAGTATTATTGGCGTAAGAATTGATGGACGTTTGATTCATGGACAAGTGGCAAATTTATGGGCGACAAAATTGAATATTTCCAGAATTATGGTCGTTGATGATGAGGTTGCAGGGAATGCCATTGAAAAAAGTGGCTTGAAATTAGCAACACCAGCTGGCGTGAAACTAAGCGTGTTACCAGTTGAAAAAGCTGCTCAAAATATTTTAGCAGGAAAATACGACTCACAACGTTTACTAATTGTGGTACGGAAACCAGATCGTTTATTAAAACTAGTAGAACTTGGGGTGCCGATTAAAGAAATCAATGTTGGGAACATGTCTCAAACAAACGAAACACGGTCGATTACTAAGTCAATCAATGTGGTCGATCAAGATATTGAGGTTTTTAAAGAGTTAAATGCTAAAGGTGTCCATCTGATTGCTCAAATGGTGCCAAGTGACAAAGCGGAAGACTTTATGAGTTTGATAACAAAATAGGAGGGAACAAAAAATGAATATCTTATGGTGGCAGATCTTATTATTAACATTATATGCAGGATACCAAATTTTAGATGAATTACAAATTTATTCTTCATTAAGTGCGCCAGTGTTTGCAGGTCTTTTTGCAGGATTAGTGATGGGGGATATTAAAGCAGGACTTATTATTGGTGGAAGTATGCAATTAACTGTATTAGGAGTTGGGACTTTCGGGGGTGCCTCCAAAATTGATGCTAACTCAGGTACGATTCTTGCCACAGCATTTTCTGTGTCTTTAGGAATGAACCCTGAACAAGCAATCGCTGCTATTGCAGTTCCAGTTGCTAGTTTAATGATTCAATTAGACATTTTGGCTCGTTTTGCGAATACCTACTTTGCACATCGGATTGATAAAATGGTCGAAGATATGAACTACAAAGGAATTGAACGTAACTTCTTAATGGGTGCCTTACCTTGGTCTCTTTCTCGAATGATTCCAGTCTTCTTAGCACTTGCTTTTGGTGGTGGTTTAGTACAAAAAGTTGTATCTGTCCTAAATGGCGATTTGAAATGGTTAGGTGATGGCTTGTCTGTTGCTGGGGCGGTCTTACCAGCGGTCGGTTTTGCAATTTTACTACGTTACTTACCAGTGAAAAAACATTTCCCTTATTTAATTCTTGGTTTCACTGTAACTGCTTTACTAGGAACAATCTTTACAAACATGCAACTTTTAGGAACATCTGTTGCGAGCGTTGTGAAAGACTTCAGTGGTGTATTTAACGCACTACCAATGTTAGCAGTCGCTTTAATTGGTTTCGCTTTAGCCGCAATTAGCTACAAAAATGGCCAAATGATTCCGAGTGGGCCAGCAGCCAAAAAAGAACATGCAGCGAATGATTCAGACGAAGGAGAGATTGAAGATGACGAAATCTAATTATAAATTGACGAAAGAAGATTTTAAACAAATTAATCGCAGAAGCTTGTTTACTTTCCAATTAGGTTGGAACTACGAAAGAATGCAAGGATCAGGTTACTTGTATACGATTTTGCCACAATTGCGTAAAATTTATGGGGATGATACGCCTGAATTAAAAGAAGTGATGAAAACACACACGCAATTTTTCAATACTTCAAACTTCTTTAATACGATTATTACAGGGATCGATTTGGCCATTGAAGAAAAAGAAGGCATTGCTGGAAAACAAACAGTTTCAGGTTTGAAAACTGGTTTAATGGGACCGTTTGCAGCAATTGGGGATTCAATTTTCGCAGCTTTAATTCCAACTATTTTTGGGGCGCTAGCTGCTAACATGGCGATTAATGGTAACCCAACTGGTATCTTTATCTGGATTGTTGCTCAAATTGCCGTGATGGTCTTCCGTTGGAAACAATTGGAATTTGCGTATCGCGAAGGAATTTCTTTGGTAACAACTATGCAACACCGCTTAACTGCCTTAACAGATGCTGCAACTTTACTAGGGGTCTTCATGGTTGGCGCTTTAGTGGCAACGATGGTTAATGTCAAACTATCATGGGCACCAAGTATTGGGGATGTAACACTTAACATGCAAAATAACTTGGATATGATTTTACCACGTCTACTTCCTGCAGGAATTGTCGGTGGCGTTTATTGGATGCTAGGTAAAAAGAATATGACGTCTACTAAAGCCATTTTTATCGTATTAATTGTCTGTGTCGCATTGTCTGCGTTAGGTGTTATTTCAAAATAAGTAAGACAGGAGAAAATCGATGAGTGAACATTTAGTTTTAGTAAGTCATGGCCGTTTTTGCGAGGAATTGAAAAAAAGTGCGGAGATGATTATGGGACCGCAAGAAACAATTTCCACTGTTGCTTTATTACCAGAAGAAGGTGAAGCTGACTTTTTAGAAAAATTTGAAGCGATTACGGAATCGCTAGAAGATTTTGTTGTCTTTGCTGATCTATTAGGGGGGACACCTTGTAATATTTTATCCAAAAAAATTATGCAAGGTGCTTCGTTTGACTTATATACTGGGATGAATTTACCGATGGTTATCAGCTATGTAAATGCAAGTTTATTAGCGATCGAAGGTGACTATGTTAAGGAATCAGCAGAAAGTATTGTGAAAGTCAACGAATTGCTGCTAAATGTTGCAGTAGATGACGAGGATGAATGATTCTGACTTGTTGTCGTAAGTAATCAAAGTTTTTAAGAGAATGATTTAGAGATGGACGTTCCAAAAATAAAAGAATTTATTTTTGGAACGCCCCTTTAATTGTTAATAATGAAAGCGTGTTCAAAAATGTTAGGGGGCTGATTTATCAGATGAAACATGGAAAAATAAAACGATTTAGTACATTGACACTATTGGCAAGCGCAACGATTTTAGTACCATTAAGTACGTCTGCAGAAGAAACAACAAACAGCAGCACTGAAACAAGCTCATCAATGGTGGAACCTACCGCAACAGAAGAAAAATTGTGGCAATCTGATTTTCCAGGAGGGAAAATTGGTGAGTGGCAAGATGTGATTGGTAAAACAAATCGAGAATTAGCAGGAGAGTCATTGGCGATTTCACGAGATGCAGCAGCAGGTAATAATGCCGTATCTTTAAATTTAGATTCCCCTAAATTAGCTGATGGTGAAGTAGAAACAAAGTTTAAATACACTGCTGGAAGCGGTCGAACGGGTGTGATTATTCGTGGTAATACCAAAGATAGCTGGGTTTTTGTAGGCTATAACGCGAATGGCAAATGGTTAGTTGAAAGCCCTAATTCGTGGAATGATTCAATTTCTGGGCCAACGTTAAATGAAGATACGAATTATTTGTTGAAAGTACGTTATGTTGGTGAAAAAATTACTATCTGGCTTAACACCACGTTGATTTACGAAGGAGAACCTGTTTTGGCCAACGGAGACAAAATTCCAACAGAAGCCGGACATGTGGGTGTCCGTTTGTGGTACGACAAAAAAATTGTCAGTTATGACTATTTTAAAAATGGCCCCGTAGATAGCATTCCGGAAATTGTGCCAGAAGTGACACAAATTGCGCCAGTCAAAGTTTTTACAAAAATTGGTGTCGCACCAAAATTACCGAAACAAGTAAAAGTGACCTATAATACTGGTAAAGAAGCCAATGAAGCAGTAAGTTGGGATGAAATCGATCCTGCTGCATACAAAGAACCAGGAACTTTTGAAGTCGACGGTACTTTGGAAAATACAAACATCAAAGCAAAAGCCAGCATTGTTGTTGCTAAAGACAATGAAGCTGAAAAAGGCGACAAAATCTCTTCCGCAGATTTAACAGCCGTGGTTGATCCACAATTTCCACGAATTATTCGCTACGAAGACCCTCAGAGTAATCAAGTGATTTTTAATGGCCAACACGAGAAATTTGACCAAGTAATGATTGATGGCAAAGCATATAAAGCAACTGCTGAAAAACAAAAGAGTGAAGCAAATCAAGCCGTTTATAACGTAGCTGTCCCAGAAATTGGTTTGCATTTCACAACGACATTGACTGTTTCCGAAGGCCAAGAATTAGCTATGAAACTCTCAGATATTCGTGAAGAAGGAACCAAAATACACACAATTTCAATTCCAAATCAAGGCTTGATTTCTGTCAATAGTACAGATGAAGGGGCGACTTTTGCTGGCGTTGTGATGAATACTGGGACAAATGCAAATAACGGAAATAAAAATGGTGATACTATCCAAGATTTAACTACAACAAGCCAAGAAGAAACGAAAAAATATATGTATGGTTTCTTAAATACAGCAAATTATGCTGCAAGTTTTTGGACGAACGCCTATGGAGACGGCTCTGTCGATGGTAGTGACAACAATCGAATCCATAAACAAACAAAAGAAGCGGCGACTGGTTTTGTAACAACCTTGTCAAGCGGGGCATGGACCTATCGACCATTTGATGCACCGGAAGATTACACAACTGGAGAAACGCCAGAAGTGAAAGTTAAATTCTCAAAAGATAGCAACGACGACAATCGGGTGGATTGGCAAGATGCGGCAATTGGGTTCCGTTCAATTATGAATAACCCAATGGGCGCGGAAAAAGTCCCTGAATTAGTCAACCAACGGATTCCTTTTAACTTTGCTAGTCAGGCGACAAACCCATTCTTAGTGACGTTAGACGAATCAAAACGTATTTACAATTTAACAGATGGATTAGGACAAATGAATTTACTAAAAGGGTATCAAAATGAAGGACATGATTCTGCGCATCCAGATTACGGTGCTATTGGTCAGCGACCTGGTGGGGAACAAGCGTTGAATCAATTGATTGATGAAGGCCATAAATTAAATGCCGTTTTCGGTGTGCATATTAATGACACCGAGTCTTACCCAGAAGCAAAAGGATTTAATGAGGAATTAGTTGATCCAACGAAGCGTGGCTGGGATTGGTTAGATCCGTCTTATTTTATTAAACAAAGACCCGATGCATTGAGTGGTCGTCGCTATGAGCGCTTTAAAGAATTAAAACAAAAAGCACCGAATCTAGATTATATTTATGTTGATGTTTGGGGCAATCAAGGCGAATCAGGTTGGGCAAGTCGTCAACTAAGTAAAGAAATTAATTCACTCGGTTGGTTTACAACCAATGAATTTCCGAATGCTTTAGAGTATGACTCGGTTTGGAACCATTGGTCTGCAGAAAAAGATTACGGCGGTACAACAACGAAAGGCTTTAACAGTACAATCGTTCGTTTTATTCGGAATCATCAAAAAGACACTTGGATTATTTCCGACAACCCTTTGTTAGGTGGAGCTGAATTTGAAGCCTATGAAGGTTGGGTGGGTAAAACCAATTTTAATACCTATCGCCAAAAAACTTTTGCCATTAATGTCCCAACTAAGTTCTTACAGCATTACCAAATTACAAACTGGGAAACTACAACAGCAGCAGATGGTCAAATCTATGGCACAATTAAATTAGCGAACGGTGCTGAAAAAGTGACCGTTACTCAAGCAGATGCTAATTCGCCAAGAAGCATTACGTTAAATGAGACAGAAGTTCTAAAAGGTGATGCGTATCTACTGCCTTGGAATGTCAATGGTCAAGACAAACTATATCACTGGAATCCAAAAGGCGGTACCAGCACTTGGTCATTGGATAAGAAAATGCAAGGAAAAACGAATTTACATTTATATGAATTAACAGATCAAGGGCGTATTGACAAAGGCGCAATTGCCACTACAAATAACCAAGTGACCATCCAAGCCGAGGCTAATACACCGTATGTCATTGCTGAACCTGACAGTATTGAACCGATGACATTTGGAACAGGAACACCATTTAAAGATCCTGGATTTAATGAAGCCAATACCTTGAAAAATAACTGGAAAGTTTTCCGAGGTGATGGAGAGGTTAAAAAAGATGCTAACGGTGATTATGTCTTTAGTTCAGAAAAAGAAAGAACCGAAATCAAACAAGACATCAATCTTCCTAAACCAGGAAAATATAGTTTGTATCTAAACACAGAAACACATGATCGTAAAGCCACAGTAACTGTTAAAATTGGTGGTAAGAAATATACGCGGACATTGAATAATTCGGTTGCCCAAAACTACATTCAGGCAGATATTAACCATACAAGCAGGAAAAATCCGCAGTATATGCAAAATATGCGAATTGATTTTGAAATCCCAGATAATGCCAAAAAAGGCTCGGTGACGTTAGCGGTTGATAAAGGCAATTCCGTTACAAAATTTGATGATTTACGAATTGTTGAGCGTCAAACGGATATCATGAACCCAGACAAACAAACAGTTATTAAGCAAGATTTTGAAGACACACAAGCAGTTGGATTATATCCGTTTGTTAAAGGCTCAGCTGGTGGAGTAGAAGATCCACGGATTCATTTATCAGAAAGAAATGAACCTTACACACAATATGGTTGGAATGGAAATCTTGTTTCAGATGTATTAGAAGGCAACTGGTCCTTGAAAGCCCATAAACAAGGAGCAGGATTGATGCTTCAAACAATTCCGCAAAATATTAAATTTGAACCGAACAAGAAATATACGGTCCAATTTGATTATCAAACTGATGGTGAAAATGTCTTTACTGCTGGGACCATTAATGGGGAGTTGAAAAATAACAATGACTTTAAGCCAGTCGGTGAGTTGACTTCGACAGCAGCAGATGGTCAAACCAAGCATTATGAAGCAGAAATAATTGGGGATGCTTCAGGAAATACTACGTTTGGTATTTTTACAACAGGTGCCGATAAAGATTTCATTATGGATAACTTTACGGTCACAGTGGAATCGAAAAAATAAATTTAGTCTATCTAAGCAACTTGGGCTACAAGTTAAACGTACTTGTAGCCCAAGTTGCTTCTTTTATGAAAAGAAGCAAGGTCTAGTGCCTCATTTTTATACTGCAGAATAAACCGACACATTTTTTAAAGTGTCAGGCTTCTTTGTGTATTTCATCAAGAACGAATGGACAAACTTGCCTTTTGCCACAAATCGTTTACAATTACAATGATAGGCATAATTTATTTAGAGGTGAAGTGATTGAAGAAATACAATGTTGATTGGAATTACTGGGTTGTCCGCTTTTTATTTGTAATGGCGCTGATTGTTGGCTATTTATTAATCACGAATTATCAGCACTTTGTCCATAGTGTTTCGGGTTTATTAGGCATCTTATCCCCATTCATTACTGGGTTTGTGATTGCTTATTTATTGAGTGGAAGTCAGAAAAAAATCGAGGGATTATTAGAAAGAGTTCCTTTACCAGTCGTTAAAAAAGCGAAACACGGCTTGAGCGTACTCCTTTTGTACCTGATTATTTTGTTTATTTTTGTTTTGACATTAAACTATATCGTTCCGCTACTCATTAGTAATTTAGTAGATTTAGCAAACTCTTTACCCACTTTTTATGATCACATGGTTCAGTTTGTAATGAGTTTAGAAGATAAAGGGATTTTAAAAACAGCCGCGATTGAAAAATATTTAAATAGTGTCCTTAAAGATTTGTCGCCAGAACGTTTTTTAAATCAATGGACACAAGCGTTGTTTTCATTAGGAACGTTGACTAAAAATGTTTCATCATTCTTTTTAAATGCATTTTTGACGTTGATTATCTCAATATATGCGCTGGTATTTAAGCAATCTATTTTGACATTTGTTGAAAAGGCCGCCCACAAATTGCTGTCTGAAAAAGTGTACAAGCAAACACAAACTTGGTTAAATACAACGAATAAAATTTTCTATAAATTTATCAGTTGCCAATTTCTTGATGCTTGTATTATTGGCGTTTCATCAACGATTTTGTTAAGTATTTTGAATGTGAAATTTGCTGTGACTTTGGGGATTTTATTAGGTATTTGTAATATGATTCCTTATTTTGGTTCGATTTTTGCGTCAATTGTTGCTGGTGTGATTACGCTTTTCACAGGTGGTGTTACTCAAGCCGTTACGGTGTTACTAGTTTTATTAATTTTACAACAAATTGACGGCAATATTATTGGTCCTCGAATTATGGGAGATGCCCTAAATGTCAATCCGATTTTAATTATTGTTTCAATCACGATTGGGGGAGCGTACTTCGGCGTCTTAGGGATGTTTTTAGCAGTTCCTGTTGCTGCAATCATTAAAATTATTGTCTCGGAGTGGCTAAATGAATCAAAAGAAAATGATAAGATTGTAGATTCTATTGAATCTTAAAGTAAAACTTTTCGTCTCGCGTTGACGAAAAGTTTTTTAGTGGAAAAGAAAGTTTAATTATTTGGAATTTTTGATATGCTATACTTGAAGTAAATAGAAAATCAAAATTGAGGTGAATAGATGCAGTTTTTTAAAAAATATGGCGGCTATTTTTTAGTTTTAGGGGTCTTACTTGATTTTTTTACACCTTATTATGTCGGATTCAAAGATCAAGGTTACAATCAATTGACAGAAGTAATTAGCTTATTAGGTGATGTGAATAGTCCAGTTAGGGAAAACTTTAATCGGTTAACTATCATTGCGGGAATGTTGATGTTAGCAAGTTTACCTAGGATATATGCTATTTTTTCCAGAAAAACGAAAAAAGGTGCTTGGTTAGTAGTGGCAATGATTGGCGCTTATGGTTTATTTGATTGTATTTTCAGTGGGCTCTTCAGCGTAGACACTTCAAGCGCTGGCACAGTTGCTGCCGCGCTTCATAACGGAGGATCAGCAGTCGGTTATACAGGCTTTTTGTTGTTATCAGGCGTCTTAACCATTATCTATAGTAAAGACGGTTCGCAAAAAAATAAAAAACTTTTTGGCTTTTTGTTTATTTTATGTATGCTTGCAGCCGGCTTATATGGCTTAGCAAGGATTCCACAGTTGCAACAGGTAAAACCATTTAATTATTTAGGCTTATGGCAAAGAGTGAGTTCATTTTGTAATTATCTACCAATGCTGGCACTGTGTTTACAAACTAAAACCAATGACAAATTTGATTGAACATTTGTCATTGGTTTTTTACTAGTTAAAATTGTCTGGTAATAACTTAATTATTGGCTACGGTGACTTCACCAGTAACAGTGGCACCATCTTTTTCTAAGTCAGCAGAATCTTTGTATTCTTGTTTATCAAAAGTAATATTGCCATTAACTTTGGTACCATTTAAAGTAAAGCCATTTGCTTTCACCTCAATATCACCTTTGACAGTCCCGTGAACGATGTTGAAATTTTCAGAAGAAACGATTAGCTTAGGAACCGTGATTTCATATTCAGCAGTTACTTTTTTATTATCATCTTGAGAATAAAGCGCTAATTTACGATAGACATCGTTGGAATCTTTCCCCTTATCATGGAAAGTACCAGCAACTGTTACCTCTTTATCAAAAGTGACATTGTCAGTAGCTGCGACAATCCAATTTCCTTTATCACTTAACGCCATTTCGAGTTCTTCAGGCTTGGCACTAATTGAAGCACCAGAGACTACTTCTGTACTTGAATTAGCTGTTTCTTTGCTACTAGAACTACTATCTGTTTTTTTATCAGATGAACAAGCACTAAGCAGCACAAGAGCAGCAGTTGCCGTCAAAACAGTGGTGAGTACTTTAGACATTTTCATGAAAATCCCTCCAAAAAATTTATTTATTTCTTCCTTTATCATAACTGATTCAAAGGGAAATGAGTAATCATACACTCAAAGATTGAGAAGTTTTGGCCAACGGGAAATTAGGTTTATTCTCTCAAGAAGGTTCAGGAAATATTCAAAGTAATCATTTCTTTTTCAAATGTTCCTTTTCTGTAGTAAGCTAGTAATAGACAGAATTTAAGGAGGAGATTTTGATGCCTTGGAATATGAATGATTATCCTACATCAATGAAAAATTTAGCACCTTTGATTCGGAAAAAAGCGATAGATATTGGCAATGCGTTGCTTGCGGATGGCTACCCTGATGATCGTGCCATTCCAATTGCGATTAGTCAAGCGGAGAAATGGTATCAAGAGGCAAGTGCAGCAGACAAAAAGGCCTTCGAACAAGAAGCAAATCCTACGAAACAAGATTCGCATAAACAGGATAAACATGCTGGAAAATTATTAACGGCGGCTGTCAACGTTAAATATAAAGACAACCAATGGTTGGTGATTTCAGACAGCGCTGAAAAAGCAAGTAATACATTTACCCACAAACAAGAGGCGGTTGAACGAGCTCAAGAAATTGCTCGGAATAAACAAACAAAGCTGAAAATCTATAAGCAAGATGGGACGTTACAAGAAACTAAAGAGTATACTGAATAATTTTTCGAAACCTTGATATTCCGTTGAATTGAAGAAACGGCTATCAAGGTTTTTTGGCGAGGGAGAAATGGACAAGTAAGAAAAAATAACAAAAGTTAAGAATGAGAATAAGGCTTGCTTTTCTAGTTTTTGGTGGGTACAATTACACTAATTAAGATAAAAAATCAAAATAATTGAGGTGCTACGACAATGGAAAAAGCCAATCTTGATTGGAATAATTTAGGATTTTCTTACATTAAAACGCCCTTTCGTTATATTAGTTATTGGCGAGATGGCAAGTGGGAAGAAGGCACGCTAACAGATAACAATCAGTTAACGATTAGTGAAGGTTCGCCTGCTCTACATTATGGCCAACAATGTTTTGAAGGATTAAAAGCGTATCAATGTGCAGATGGTTCTGTCAATTTGTTTCGTCCAGATGAAAATGCCAAACGGCTACAAAAAAGTTGTGCGCGTCTACTGATGCCACAAGTGCCAGTAGAAACCTTTGTTTCTGCATGCCAAGAAGTGGTGAAAGCCAACCTTGCTTATTTACCGCCATATGGAACGGGTGGCACGTTGTATCTTCGCCCTTATATGATTGGTGTCGGCGATAATATTGGTGTAGCACCTGCCAAAGAATACATTTTTTCTATTTTTTGTGTGCCAGTTGGTTCGTATTTTAAAAATGGTTTAGCACCAACCAACTTTATCGTTTCTGAATATGATCGAGCGGCGGGCCGAGGAACTGGGGCCGCTAAAGTGGGGGGCAATTATGCAGCCAGTCTTTTACCAGGTGCAGAAGCACATGAGAAAGAATTTAGTGATTGCATTTATTTAGATCCGTATACGCATACGAAAATTGAAGAAGTTGGTGCAGCTAATTTCTTTGGCATAACCAAAGAGGGTACTTTTATTACGCCAAAATCAGCGTCTATTTTACCAAGTATTACTAAATATTCATTATTGACGCTAGCAAAAGAACGTTTAGGGATGACGGCGCTTGAAGGAGATGTTTACATTGACCGATTAGCGGACTTTTCCGAAGCGGGTGCTTGTGGCACGGCGGCGATTATTTCTCCTATCGGTGGGATTCAAAATGGCACAGATTTCCATGTGTTTTATAGTGAAACGGAAGTTGGACCAGTGACTAAGCAACTATATGATGAACTGGTTGGCATACAGTTTGGTGACAAAGAAGCGCCAGAAGGCTGGATTGTAAAAGTTTAAAGAGATAAAAAAGAGAGAATTCATGCTCTCTTTTTTTGTGTAGAATATTCAGAATTTTCTATAAAAAGATTGACTTTGATACTATTTAAAGGAATAATGGAAGATACAAGATTTAAAAAAGGAGGGAAAGCTATTGCTTATTAAATCAGCAGAATCAGAAGAAATGACGATTTTTTTTGATAAAGAAAACCAACCAAATACACAAGTTCAAATGGGCATTATTACATTACAGCCTGGTGAAAAACGGCCTTTAGCTGGATATGCTCGCCATGAACAGGATGAATATTCTTATGTGATTTCTGGCGAAGCACATACGATTTTAGAAGATGGTCAAGACTTAGTTGGAAGAGCTGGACAAGCCCAATTAATTGAAGCTGGTGAAGGGCACATTAATTATAATGATGGGTTGGAGCCAGCGGTCGTTGTCTGGATGCTTGTGGAAAGGACAAAATAAAAGGGGAGCTGTCTTTCTGTAAGTAAAAGCATAAAAAATGAAGAGTTATAGGAGAAAGAAGATGAAAAAGTATTTAAAAATCACAATGGTTTGTATTTTATTGGTAGGATTTTTAGCTGGGTGTACCAATAAAAATGAAAATAAAAAGAAACAGAAAAATACCAAAGAAGCTGTTCAACTGATGTCACCCTCGGAATTAACAACGCTCAACACCTCTGTATTATTGGATTTTCCAGATGCTATTGTCCAAACAGCAGCGTTTGAAGGGTTATATAGTTTAGATGAACAAGACCAATTGGTACCAGCCGTAGCAAAAGCATTGCCGATGATTTCAGAAGATGGAAAAACCTACACGATTTCTTTGAGAAAAGAAGCGGTTTGGAGTAACGATGATCCTGTCACAGCACATGATTTTGAATATGCTTGGAAAAAAATGATTGATCCTAAAAACGGCTTTGTTTATAGCTTCCTCATCGTTGAAACAATTCAAAATGGTGCAGAAATCTCAGCTGGGAAATTAGCACCCAATGAACTTGGTGTCACAGCTGTGGATGATTATACATTAAAAGTGACGCTCAAAGAGCCAAAACCGTACTTTACGTCCTTATTAGCTTTTCCTACATTTTTCCCGCAAAATCAAAAAGTAGTCGAACAATTTGGTGTGGACTATGGAACTGCTAGTGATAAAGTCGTCTATAATGGTCCGTTCGTGGTAAAAGATTGGCAGCAAACAAAGATGGACTGGCAACTAGCAAAAAATAATCGCTATTGGGATCACCAGAACGTGCGCTCAGACATTATCAATTATACAGTTATCAAAGAAACATCTACTGCATTGAATCTTTTTGAAGATGGACAATTAGATGTGGCTACACTAAGTGGTGAACTGGCGCAACAGAATAAAAATAATACGTTATATCATTCGTACCCAACAGCGACAATGAACTATTTGCGCTTAAATCAAAAACGGAAAGGGCAAGCAACGCCGCTTGCAAACGAAAACCTGCGTAAAGCGTTGGCTTTAGGCATAGATAAAGAAAATCTAGTTAATAATATTATTGCAGATGGTTCTAAAGCGCTACATGGGGCAATCACGGAAGGCTTTGTTGCGAATCCCACAACGGGCCTCGATTTTCGTCAAGAAGCAGGTAATTTAATGGTTTATAACAAAGAAAAAGCGCAAAGTTATTGGAAAAAAGCACAAGCAGAATTAGGAGAAAAGGTTAACGTTGAATTGATGGTAACAGATGATGGTTCTTACAAAAAAATTGGTGAAAGTTTGCAAGGCTCGCTACAAGAACTGTTTCCTGGTTTGACAATAGAGCTAACCGCATTGCCGACTGAAGCTGCATTGAACTTTGGGCGAGAAAGTGACTATGATTTATTCTTAATTTACTGGACACCAGACTATCAAGATCCTATTTCTACCCTGATGACTTTATACAAGGGCAATGATCGCAATTATCAGAACCCTGTCTATGACAAATTATTAGATGAAGCAGCCACAACCTATGCCTTAGAGCCAGAAAAAAGATGGGCGACACTGATTGCAGCTGAAAAAGAAGTGATTGAAACGACTGCTGGCATGATTCCACTTAGCCAAAATGAACAAACAGTCCTGCAAAATGATAAAGTCAAAGGCTTGAATTTTCATACCTTTGGCGCTCCATTAACGTTAAAAAATGTTTATAAGGAAAAATAAAAAGAGAGCCTGGGCTGAAAATCGCTTTTGATTTTCGGCCCAGGCTTAAATCCTGCTTTTTAACCCAAAATTTGTCACCATTTAGCCTTTTCGGGTTTTATCTCGAACGCTTCTGTTCCAATAGTTCAGAATCAGGTGCAGTGTGTGACTGTGCATATTTTTTCATATATGTCGGTAAGGCTTGACTAATCTTCGTTGGTAAAACAACATAGTCGGTTTTGGCCAAATCATCTCCAATGAGACTGTGTAAGTAAACGGCGCCAGCAATGGTTTCAATTGTCGGCTTAAACTGAGCCAAAAAACCAGCAATGATGCCAGCCAAGGTATCCCCAGTTCCGCCAGTAGCCATCCCAGGGTTGCCACCTGTATTTTGAAAAGGTTCTCCTGCGTGGAAAATTGTGGTGCGATGACTTTTTAAAACAATCGTACTGCCTAATTTTGCTTGTTGGCGCTGGTTATTTGCCAGTGTTTGTTGCTCAATAGGTAAGTGACTCAAACGTTGCCATTCCATTTGATGAGGTGTGAAAACAACTTTTTCAGGATAGGTAAGGGAAAAATTGCCTTGGCTAAACAGGGTAATCGCTGAGCCATCGATAATTAACCATTGTTGTTTTTGATGTTGGGCGAGTACCATCTTTAATATTTGTTGTGCAGTAGCATCTAAGCCTAAACCTGGACCAATTAAAATAACCTCCGCTTGCTCTACGACGTCCGTCAGAAGGACTGTTTCTTCAAAGCCCACGACCATCGCTTCTGGGCATCTTGCATGTAAAGGCCCGTGATTTTTAACATCAGTAATCACAGTGGTGAGACCAGCGCCACTATTGATACACGCTTCGGTACTCATGATGATGGCTCCGCCATATTGACGGTTTCCTCCGATTAATACGACACGCCCAAAATTGCTTTTATAAGAGTCGGAGGGGCGTTGAGTGATGACTTCCTCTAAAATGTCCTTGCTTAAATAGCGCATTCTATCACTCCTTTTCTTGGGATTTCTTTGTTCTCAGTATACTACAAGAGCCCCGAAAAAATCAGTTTATTTAATGTTAAAAGTTACTCTATTGAAGGCAATGAGGTGTATAATAAGGACCAGATAAATGAGTTAGGAGAGTGAAACAGATGGAAGAGAAAAAAACATTTTATATGAGTGGCTACGTAGGAATTGCGAGCTTATTAGTTATTTTAATTGCGGGAATTGGTTTATTTATTTATGGAGCGAGTCATACCAATGGTGTTCTTGTTGTTTTAGGTATTATTTTGTTAGTTGGGGCTATTTTATTTTTAAGTTCCTTAACCATTGTTAGTCCCAACCAGGCGAAAGCTATTTTATTTTTTGGTCGCTACTTAGGCACGATTAAAGAAAATGGGTTGTTTATTACCATTCCATTTACGCAAAAAATGAACATTTCTTTGAAAGTACGAAATTTCAATAGTTCTCTATTAAAAGTCAATGACTCTGACGGGAATCCAATCGAAATCTCTGCGGTCATCGTTTTTCGAGTAGTCGATACAGCTAAGGCGTTATTTAATGTCGATTATTATCAAGACTTTGTGGAAATTCAAAGCGAAACGGCAATCCGGCATGTAGCAACACAATATCCTTATGACACTTTTTCAGATAATGATGTAACTCTGCGAGGAAATACCGAACAAATTTCCGAGGAGTTAACCAAAGAATTGCAAGAACGCTTAGCAGTGGCTGGTGTAGAGGTTATCGAAACACGGTTGAATCATTTAGCTTATGCAACTGAAATTGCTAGCTCCATGTTGCAAAGACAGCAAGCAAAAGCAATCTTAGCGGCTCGACAAACAATTGTTGAAGGTGCGGTAAGCATGACACAAATGGCCTTAGAACAGATCGAAGAAGGGCAAGAAATTAATTTTACCGATGAACGAAAAGTACAACTTATTAATAATTTACTAGTCTCAATCATTACTGATAAAGGCACACAACCAGTTATTAATACAGGCGACGTTTCTTCTTAAAGAGGAAGCAACGCTAAAAATAGCAAAAAAGAGTCATCTTTCCGATGACTCTTTTTTTAGTAAATACGAACATTATATAATTTTAATCTATAATATTTCGGTTTTTCTTTGACATCTCTTTTTCTCATTGTTAGAATAACAGTGAAAAAAGGCGGAAGGAGTTATTACATTCATGAAACCATTAGTCGCTGTGATTATGGGAAGTACCTCAGACTGGGCAACGATGAAAGTTGCTTGTCTTGTGTTGGAAGAGTTGGGAATTCCTTATGAAAAACGAGTGATATCAGCACATAGGACCCCTGATTTGATGTTTCGTTTTGCAGAGGAATCACGAACAAAAGGATTGAAGGTTATTATCGCTGGCGCTGGTGGAGCGGCCCATTTACCAGGGATGGTAGCTGCAAAGACAACCTTACCTGTCATTGGTGTTCCAGTTAAAACACGAACATTAAACGGTATTGATTCACTGTTGTCTATTGTGCAGATGCCAGGCGGAGTTCCTGTAGCAACAACTGCGATTGGCTCAGCAGGTGCTACCAATGCTGGGTTATTAGCTGCAGAAATACTAAGTATTGATGATTTACAGTTAGCAGAAAGAATCCAAGCAAGACGACAATCATTGGAAAAAGCGGTTATGGAAAGTGGGGAACAACTTGAATAAACCTTTAAAAGTCGGAGCAACTATTGGCATTATAGGTGGAGGACAGTTAGGGCGAATGCTAGTCATGAGTGGTAAAAAAATGGGTTTCCAAATGATTGTGTTGGACCCAACGCTCAATAGTCCAGCTGGTCAAGTAGCTGACCGTCAAATTGTGGCAGCCTTTGATCAGACATCTGCTTTAACTGAACTAGCAGAGTTATGCGATGTGATCACCTATGAATTTGAAAATATTGAAGTGGCCTCCCTAGAAAAGGCCATTCCACTAGAAAAGCTGCCACAAGGAACAGAATTGTTAAAAATTACTCAAAATCGATTGCTTGAAAAAACGTTTCTTCAATCAATTGGCTGTAAGATTGCCCCTTTTGCGGAAGTGAAAAGTCAGAAAGAGCTGCCACAAGCAACAGAAAAGATTGGTTTTCCATGTGTCTTAAAAACTATTCAAGGTGGATACGATGGAAAAGGACAAGTCGTCTTAAAATGCGCAGAGGATTTCTCCCAAGCGACTAAATTATTAGCTAACGCCACTTGTGAATTAGAAAAGTGGGTGCCTTTCACTAAAGAACTTTCAATCATCGTTGCAGGGAATAAGCATGGTTACCAAAGCTTTCCTGTATCTGAAAACATTCATCGAAAGAATATCTTGCATGAATCAATTGTGCCAGCACGAATTTCTGAGAATGTGCAACAAAAAGCAGCGGAATTGGCGCAATACATTGCTGAGGAATTAAATCTATCTGGGGTTTTAGCTATCGAAATGTTTTTAACGGATTCAGAAGAGTTGTACGTCAATGAATTAGCGCCACGGCCTCATAACTCAGGTCATTACTCTATTGAAGCTTGCTCATTTAGTCAATTTGATGCGCATATTCGAGGGATTAGCAATTGGGGCATTGGGTTACCCCAATTACTTCAATCAGTGGTTATGGTGAATCTCTTAGGCGAACACTTAGAAAAAAGCTACCAGTTATGCACGTCAAAACCCACTTGGCAAGTCCATTACTATGGAAAAGCCGAATCAAAAGTTGGCAGAAAAATGGGCCACGTCACCATTACAACACCTTGCTTATCAGAAACGTTAAAGGAAATTGAGACTGTTGGTATTTGGAACGTAACTTAATAAATGCTTGCTCCAAGCAAGTTTTTTATTTTTACATTCGACAAACACGAACGATTGTTGTTTTTTTGTAACTAATGTAAGTCTTTGTCTGATGTAAATCAGCTGACTTAGAAAGAATAGGGTTCATGAAGCTAACGAGAAGAGGGAAAGAATGGAAAAGAAAGCACTTGTGTATACAGGAAAAGCGAAGAAGTTGTATCAAACAGAAAATGCAGCGGTTCTTTTTGTGGAATATCTTGATCAAGCAACAGCTTTAAACGGTCAAAAAAAAGACAAAGTTCTTGGGAAAGGCGCTTTAAATAATCAAATCACTAGTCTGATTTTTGAACATTTACAGCAACAGAAGATTCCCAATCATTTTATCAAAAAAGTATCTGAACACGAACAATTAATTCAGGCCGTAGAAATGATTCCTTTGGAAGTTGTCGTACGTAATTATGCGGCAGGAAGTTTTTCAAAGCGTTTAGCGATTGAAGAGGGCACTAAATTAGTGACGCCCATTATTGAATTTTATTACAAAGAAGATCGTCTGGATGATCCTTTTATTAACGAAGACCATATTCAATTTCTAAAAGTAGCCACTCCTGCTGAAATTGTGGAGATTAAAGCATTGGCTTTACAAATTAATCAGGCGCTTAGTCAACTCTTTCAACGCCTCAATATTTGTTTGATCGATTTTAAAATCGAGATTGGTCGGACGAAGGCCAATCAATTGTTACTGGCAGATGAAATTTCTCCAGACACCTGTCGTCTATGGGATTTAAACACAAACGAACATCTGGATAAAGATGTTTATCGCCGTGAATTAGGAGAAATAGTTCCTGTATATGAAGAAGTTTTACAACGTTTACTAACAGCTAATTGAGGAGGAAGCGCGTATGTATTTTGTCAAAGTCTATGTTACGTATAAAGAATCAATTTTGGATCCCCAAGGTGAAGCGGTTAAGGAAGCAGTCCATCGGCTTGGTTTTACAGAAGTAGCCGAAATCCGTGTCGGTAAGTATTTTGAAATGCACGTCCAGCAGGCAGAAGCAATTGAAGAGAAAATTGAACAAATTTGTGATCAACTATTAGCCAATGTAAATATGGAATCCTATCGTTTTGAAATTTTATCTTTGGAGGAAATTTAAATGAAATTGGCAGTGATTGTTTTTCCAGGATCCAATTGTGATGCAGACTTATTGTGGGCTGTCAAAGAGGTGATGGGCGTCGATGCAGAATTTGTCCGACACGATGCCACTTCTTTAGCAAAATTTGATGGCGTATTGTTGCCTGGTGGTTTTTCTTATGGCGATTACTTACGTTGTGGTGCAATTGCTCGGTTTTCGCCAATTATCAATGAGGTGATTCGCTTTGCTACAGAAGGCAAAATGGTTTTTGGTACTTGTAATGGCTTTCAAATTTTAACAGAAATTGGCTTACTTCCTGGCACGTTGCTAAGAAATGATTCGCTTCGTTTTATTTGTAAAAGTGTCCCATTGAAAGTGAATACGCACACAAAGTTTACAAGCGAGTATCCTGAAAATGTTTCGATACATTTACCAGTAGCACATGGCGAAGGGAATTACTATTGTGATGAAAAAACGTTGAAAGAGCTGAAAGAAAAGAACCAAATTGTTTTTACGTATCAAGAAAAGGTGAACGGTAGTCTTGCGAATATTGCTGGTATTTGTAATGAACAGGGCAATGTTCTAGGAATGATGCCTCATCCGGAACGAGCGATGGAAGAATTGTTAGGTTCAACAGATGGACGCAGCTTTTTTGCTTCAATCATTAAAAACTTTGGAAAGGAATTAAGCCAATGATGAATGAACCAACACCAAAAGAAATCAAGGAGACACGGTTGTATGCAGAATGGGGTCTAACAGATGAAGAATATCATCAGATTGAGACCATTTTGCAAAGAGAACCTAATTATACAGAAACTGGCTTATTCTCCGTGATGTGGAGTGAACATTGCTCTTACAAAAATTCCAAGCCCGTTTTAAAAAAGTTTCCGACGGAAGGGCCACAAGTGCTTCAAGGCCCTGGTGAAGGAGCTGGGATTGTCGATATTGGTGACGGATTAGCTGTTGTTTTTAAAGCAGAGAGCCATAATCATCCTTCTGCAGTAGAACCTTACGAAGGAGCAGCTACAGGCGTTGGTGGAATTATTCGCGATATTTTCAGTATGGGGGCGCGGCCGATTGCTTTACTGGATTCGCTAAGATTTGGCGAACTGACGGATGCACGAACACGTTATTTGTTTCAAGAAGTTGTGGCGGGGATTAGCGGTTATGGAAATTGTATTGGTATTCCAACCGTTGGCGGCGAAATTGCTTTTGAGCCATGTTATCAAGGAAACCCACTTGTTAATGCTATGTGTGTGGGATTGATTCGTCATGATGAGATTCAAAAAGGCCAAGCAAAAGGCGTCGGAAATAGCATTCTTTATGTAGGTGCAAAAACAGGACGAGATGGAATTCATGGTGCGACCTTTGCTTCAGAAGAATTTAGTGAAGGTGAAGAACAGCAACGATCTGCGGTACAAGTAGGTGATCCGTTTATGGAAAAATTATTATTGGAAGCTTGTCTTGATTTAATCAAAAATCATCAAGATATTTTAATCGGCATCCAAGATATGGGGGCGGCTGGCTTGGTTTCTTCAAGTGCTGAAATGGCATCAAAAGCAGGTTCAGGCCTGATTCTAGAGCTAGATAAAGTTCCGCAGAGAGAGACGCTGATGAGCCCCTATGAAATGCTCTTGTCTGAGTCCCAAGAGCGGATGTTAATCTGTGTGGAAAAAGGAGCAGAACAGCAAGTTTGTGAATTGTTTCAAACGTATGACTTAGAAGCGGTAGCGATTGGATCCGTAACGGATGATGGACAGTATCGTGTCTTTCACGGTGGCAAAATAGTCGCAGATGTACCAGTAGATGCTTTGGCAGAAGAAGCCCCTGTCTACCAGAAAGCCTATCAAGAACCAGAACGGATGCGTGCTTTTAAAAAATTAGCGCCCTTCATTCCAGAAATTACGAATAGCACGGAATTATTAAAACACCTATTGCAACAGCCAACGATTGCATCGAAAAAATCAGTTTACGAAACCTATGATAGTCAAGTACAAACGAATACAGTGGTGCAACCAGGAAGTGATGCAGCTGTTTTAAGAGTGCGGGGCACCAATAAAGCCTTGGCGATGACGACAGATTGTAATAGCCGTTATTTGTATTTAAATCCTGAAATAGGTGGGCAAATTGCGGTTGCAGAAGCAGCCCGTAATATTGTAGCAAGTGGAGCACAACCTTTGGCTATCACTGATTGCTTGAATTATGGTTCCCCAGATAAACCAGAAAGTTTTTGGGAATTATGGACGTCGGCGGATGGAATCGCCGCAGCCTGCCGTCAGCTAGGAACACCCGTGATTTCAGGGAACGTCTCTCTTTACAATGAAACAGATGGTCAAGCCATTTATCCAACGCCAATGATTGGCATGGTGGGAGTGATTAAAGATGTTTCACAAATTACCACACAAGCGTTTAAACAAGTGGATGACTTAATTTATCTCATCGGTGAAACCCACGCAGATTTTAACGGCTCAGAAATTCAAAAAATGCAACTGGGGCGAATTGAAGGGCAATTACGCTCATTTGATTTAAAAGAGGAAAAAGCAAACCAAGAATTAGTTTTAAAAGCAATTCAAGCAGGCCTAGTTGCTAGCGCGCATGATTGCGCTGAAGGTGGCGTTGCCGTTGCTTTAGCCGAGTCGGCTTTTGCTAACGAACTGGGGTTACAGGTGACACTGCCATTAAAAAAAGAATATCTATTTGCGGAGACGCAATCCCGTTTTATTCTTTCAGTTAGTCCCCAGCATCAAGAAGCGTTTGAAACACTTATCGGAAGAAAAGCTCAACATATTGGGAAAGTGACTGAAACTGGTTTGGTCATTCATGCGTTAGATGATGTGATCAATTGTTCAACAAAAGAAGCCAAAGCCTTATGGGAGGATGCGATTCCATGTCTTATGAAGCAAAAAGCTTAAATGAAGAGTGTGGTATTTTTGGTATTTGGGGTCATCCTGATGCGGCACAAGTGACCTATTTTGGCTTACACAGCTTGCAGCATCGAGGCCAAGAAGGCGCGGGAATTGTGGCGAACAATTCTGGGAAATTAGATGGCCACCGTGATTTAGGTTTATTAGCAGAAGTATTCCAAAAGCAAGAACAACTGAATGCGTTAGAAGGAACGGCGGCTATTGGTCATGTACGCTATGCAACCGCTGGTACGGGTAGCGTGGATAATATTCAGCCATTTTTATTTAAATTTTATGATAGTCAAATTGGGTTAGCACACAATGGCAATTTGACAAATGCCAAGCGTTTACGAAAACAACTAGAAAGAGAAGGAGCTATTTTTCATTCCAATTCAGACACTGAAATTTTAATGCACTTGATTCGAAAAAGCACTGCTGCCTCGTTTCTCGATAAATTAAAAGAGAGCTTGAATTTGGTTAAGGGTGGCTTTGCTTATCTTTTATTAACAGAAACGATGATGATTGCTGCACTGGATCCCAACGGCTTTCGCCCTCTCTCCATCGGACAAATGAACAATGGGGCGTACGTTGTGGCATCCGAAACGTGTGCATTAGAAACAGTTGGGGCTCGCTTTATTCAAGATGTGGCGCCTGGTGAAGTAGTCATCATTTCTGATGAAGGCTTGAAAATAGAGGTTTTCACTACGGAAGTCCAACCGGCGATTTGCGCAATGGAATATATTTATTTTGCACGACCAGATTCAAATATTGCTGGAGTTAATGTGCATACAGCTCGTAAAAGAATGGGGAAGAACTTGGCAATCGAAAGTCCAGTCGCAGCTGATATGGTAATTGGGGTACCGAACTCGTCATTGTCTGCAGCTAGCGGCTATGCAGAAGAAGCACAGATACCTTACGAACTAGGTTTAGTAAAAAATCAATATGTCGCTCGAACGTTCATCCAGCCGACACAAGAATTAAGAGAACAAGGTGTCCGTATGAAACTATCGGCAGTTCGCGGCGTGGTCAAAGGAAAAAAAGTCATTTTAGTAGATGATTCGATTGTTCGCGGGACCACTATTCGGCGCATTATTCATTTATTAAAAGAAGCAGAAGCGCAAGAAGTTCATGTCAGAATTGCTTCACCACCATTAAAATATCCGTGTTTTTATGGCATTGATATACAGACGCGGGACGAACTAATTGCGGCAAACTATTCAATTGAAGAGATCAAAGAGCAGATTGGCGCAGATTCGCTGGCTTTTTTGAGTGAAGCAGGGCTGATTGATGGGATTCAATTAAATTATGATGCTCCTTATTCTGGGCTGTGTATGGCTTACTTTAATGGAGACTATCCAACGCCTTTGTATGATTATGAAGAACAATATCAAGCATCCTTGAAAAAAGAAACTAGGAGGAATTGACATGGAAAATGCCTATTCAAAAGCTGGCGTAAATGTTGAGGCAGGATACGAAGTAGTGGAACGAATTCAAAAGCATAGCCAAAAGACACAACGGACGGGAACGTTGGGCATGCTTGGTGGTTTTGGTGGTTGTTTTGATTTAAGTAGTTACAAGCTTAAAGAACCAGTTTTGGTATCAGGAACGGATGGCGTAGGCACAAAGTTACTCTTGGCAATTGAAGAACAGAAACACGAGACAATCGGAATTGATTGTGTAGCAATGTGTGTAAATGATGTCGTCGCACAAGGCGCCGAACCGTTATATTTTTTAGATTATTTAGCGTTAGGGACCGTTAATCCAGCTAAAGTTGAAGCAATTGTTGCGGGTGTTGCGGCTGGCTGTTGTGAGGCGAATGCAGCCTTAATTGGGGGCGAAACAGCTGAAATGCCTGATATGTATGAAGCAGATGCTTATGACGTGGCTGGTTTTGCCGTGGGTATTGCTGAGAAAAGTCAACTCTTGACTCCAAGTAACGTAAAAGAAGGCGATTTCTTGATTGGTCTTCCTTCAAGTGGTCTTCATTCTAATGGTTACTCTTTAGTAAGAAATGTTTTTTTTAAGAAACATTCGTTTAAAACAACGGACAAGCTTCCAGAATTGGCACCCAAAACGTTAGGGGAAGAATTATTAACACCAACAAAAATTTATGTGAAGGAATTATTGCCATTGTTAAAAGCAGGACTC
Source organism: Enterococcus sp. MSG3299 (assembly GCF_050555765.1). Lineage (NCBI taxonomy): Bacteria > Bacillati > Bacillota > Bacilli > Lactobacillales > Enterococcaceae > Enterococcus > Enterococcus sp. MSG3299. Next base: position 1,528,424 of record NZ_CP187869.1, on the reverse strand, counting down.
GTGCATGGGGCTGCGCATATTACTGGCGGCGGGTTTTTAGAAAATCTACCAAGAATGTTTTCTTCCTCATTAGCTGCAGAGATTCAATTAAATAGTTGGCCAGTGCTACCAATTTTTAAATTGATTCAAAAATACGGTGAAATTCCATCTGAAGAAATGTATGAAATTTTCAATATGGGCTTAGGGATGATTTTAGCGGTGAGTCCAGAGCATGTTGAAAAAGTTCAGGAGCTTTTGCCAGAAGCTTTTGAAATTGGTCGTTTGGTACCTAGGAAAACGAAAGCCGTTATTTTTAAGGAAGCCTTATGAAGATAGCTGTTTTTGCATCTGGCAATGGTAGCAATTTTGAGGCGATTGCTGCAGCTTTTTCCCAGAAAAAAATTGCAGGGCAGTTGAGCTTAGTCTTTTGTGACCAGCCTGAAGCCTATGTATTGACCCGTGCCCAAAAACGCAAGATTCCCGTTGTTTGCTTTTCACCATCTGATTTTCCATCTCGTGGGCAGTATGAAGAACAAGTATTGAAACATTTAAAAGAGCATCAGATCGATTTAATCGTGTTAGCTGGTTATTTGAGAATTATCGGCAAGACTTTACTGGAGGCTTATCCAAAGAGAATCGTCAATATTCATCCTTCTCTGTTACCTAGTTTTCCAGGTCTTCACGGAATTGAAGAGGCATTTCATTATGGAGTGAAAATAACAGGAATCACTATCCATTATGTTGACTCTGGGGTTGATACAGGACCGATTATTTTTCAAACAACAACCAAGATTGATACTGAAGATACATTGGACACATTAGCAGAGAAAATTCATGCTCTTGAGCACGAATGGTACCCAAAAATAATTTCACAAATTGTAAAGGAGACAATGAAATGACCAAAAGAGCATTGATTAGCGTTTCAGACAAAACAGGAGTGACAACATTTGCAGCAGGCTTAGTTGCAAATGGCTTTGAAGTTATCTCCACTGGGGGAACAAGGACTGTCTTAGAAGAAGCGGGGGTACCGACACTTGCTATTGACGACATCACTGGCTTTCCAGAAATGTTAGATGGTCGTGTCAAAACGTTACATCCGAATATCCATGGCGGACTTTTGGCAAAAAGGGGAAACCAAACGCATCAAAAAGCACTGACTGAACAAGGCATTCAATTTATTGACCTTGTAGTAGTGAATCTTTATCCATTTAAAGAAACAATTTTAAAACCAGCGATCTCTGAAGCAGAAGCGATTGAAATGATTGATATTGGCGGTCCTAGCATGTTACGTTCAGCGGCAAAAAATTATCAAGACGTAACAGCAGTGGTTGATCCTAGTGATTATGAACAGGTATTAAGTGAAATTAGCAGCACTGGAACTAGCCAGTTAGCCACTAGAAAAAGATTAGCAGCAAAAGTCTTTCGTCATACCGCTTCTTATGACGCGCTTATCGCTGACTATTTAACGACGCAAGTGGGTGAAACTGAACCAGAGAAACAGACGCTTACTTATGAACGTAAGCAAACATTGCGCTATGGCGAAAATAGCCATCAACAGGCCACCTTTTATCAATCCGTTGTACCTGTATCATTATCCGTTGCTTCCGCTCGACAACTTCATGGCAAAGAACTGTCATATAACAATATTCGAGATGCTGATGCAGCGCTCCGGATTGCTAGCGAGTTTACAGAACCTACGGTTGTCGCTGTTAAACATATGAACCCATGTGGAATCGGAACAGGAAAAACGATTTTGGCAGCCTATCGTCAGGCATTTGAAGCAGATCCAATTTCAATTTTTGGTGGCATTGTTGTTTTGAATCGTCCAGTGGACCAAGCGACTGCGGCTGAAATGCATCAAATCTTTTTAGAGATAATTATTGCGCCTAGTTTTGAAGAAGAAGCTCTGGCACTGTTATCTCAGAAAAAGAATCTTCGTTTGTTAACATTAGATTTTCATGCTCAAGAAAAAAAAGCGGTGGAATTAGTTTCTGTTATGGGCGGGTTATTAATTCAAGAACAAGATACAGTTGTTGAAAATGACCAAGCATGGCAAGTTGTTACAGAGCGCCAACCCACACCAGCCGAAAGAGACGCCTTGAACTTTGCTTGGAAAGCAGTCAAGCATGTAAAATCAAACGCTATTGTTTTAGCCAATGAAAGCCAAACGGTGGGGATTGGCGCTGGTCAAATGAATCGAATTGGTTCAGTAAAAATTGCAGTTGATCAAGCCCAAGCAGCTGGAAAATTACAAGGGGCCGTCTTAGCAAGTGATGCCTTTTTCCCTATGGCAGATAGCGTGGAATATGCTGCACAACATGGCATTCAAGCAATTATTCAGCCAGGCGGGAGCATTAAAGACCAAGCATCAATCGATCTAGCGAATCATTATGGTATTGCGATGATTTTTACTGGGACTCGTCATTTCAAACATTAATTTTTAAAGGAGAAACCGATGAATATATTAGTGATTGGGCGTGGTGGTCGTGAACATGCAATCGCCAAAAAATTACAGCAAGAAGACAAAGTCAAGACTGTTTATTGTGCACCAGGTAATCCTGGTATGAGTGGTGATAATATTCGGACTGTACCTATCGGTGAAGAGCAGCAAACGGAACTAATTCAATTTGCGAAGGATAATCAGATTGATTGGACATTCGTCGGACCGGAAACGCCATTAATTGAAGGGATTGTAGATGCCTTTCAAGCAGCGGGATTACTGATTTTTGGCCCGACAAAAGCAGCTGCAATAATTGAAGGTTCAAAAAGTTTTGCGAAAGATTTTATGCAAAAATACCAGATTCCAACGGCGGAATATCGGGTCTTTCGACGTTTGGCACCTGCCTTAGAATATATTGAACAGCAAGGAGTACCAATTGTTATTAAGGCGGATGGTTTGGCAGCTGGAAAAGGAGTAGTAGTTGCCGAAACAAAAGCAGCCGCAAAACGGGCGCTAGTTGCGATGATGGAGGACCAACAATTTGGAGCAAGCGGTCAAACGGTTGTAATCGAAGAATTTTTGCAAGGAGAAGAATTTTCCTTAATGGCTTTTGTTTCTAATGAGAAGGTATATCCGATGGTGATTGCTCAAGATCATAAGCGGATTTTCGATGGGGATGCTGGTCCGAATACAGGGGGGATGGGCGCTTATACACCAGTGCCTCAGATCCCAGAAGAAGCGGTTCAGCAAGCCATTAGTCAAGTCCTGAAACCGACTGCTAAAGGAATGGTGGCTGAAAAACGTCCGTTTCAAGGGATTTTATATGCTGGTTTAATCCAAACAGCAACTGGCCCCAAGGTTATTGAATTTAATGCTCGATTTGGGGATCCAGAAACACAAGTTGTGTTGGCCCGTTTAGAGAGTCCCCTTTCAGAAATAATTTCTTCATTGCTGGCGAAAGAGCAACCAACGATTGTATGGAATGAGTTAGCGAGTGTTGGTGTTGTTGTAGCAGCAGAAGGCTATCCTAATCAATACAAGACAAATCTACCGTTACCCGAAATGTCTGGTGAAACCATCTATTATGCAGGGGTAACTCGTTCAGAACAGGCTCTGGTTTCGGCTGGCGGACGAATCTTTTTAGCAGAAGCAACTGCTTCGACTCTTGAAGAAGCCCGCAAAAAAGTTTATCAAACATTGGATAATTACTCATTTCCTGGAATGTACTATCGAAAAGATATAGGCGTGAAAGGCTTGATTTAGGATTTTCAAAAACAGAGGCAAGGACATTTAATCGAATGTTTCCTTGTCTTTTTTTTATTGCAAATTCAGATAGGGAGGCATAAACTGAAAGTATATCCATCATTAAACTAGAGGAGAAAGCTAAGATAATGAGAAACAAGCAGATTGAAAAAGTTAGTCAGGGGTTGTTTATTGTTACAAGTGTCTTGGCAGTCTGTTTACTGTTATTAAGTGCGGTGGTTTATCCTGATTTACCAGCTCATGTGCCCATTCATGTGAATTTTTTGGGCGAGGGGAATTCGTTTGGCCCAAGATCTAGTATATTTATGTGGCCAGCGGTCCTGTTTGGCTTGAGTATTTATCAACGAAGTTATCAATCAGTACAACCATATGGCAGATGGCTGAAGGTATTATTAATCATTGTTAATCTTGGCGCTTTGTTTAGTATTCTGCGTCTATTTATTCATTTGTTGATTTGAAGGGGTCGAAAGGTGAGAAAATGAGAAAGTTAATTTTAGTTTTTGTGGGTTGTGCCATGGCCTTTTGTTTATGGCCTAATCAAGCGGCGGCTGTAGCTGGTGGCTATGGCGGCGGACGTGTAGAAAGTCCTAGCGGAGGTAATCCCTCGAATGGTTTTTCGCCAAGCGGTGATGGATCAAGAAGTTATGTTCATCATAACGAGACCGGGACCAGCAACACAACGCCACTGGAAGGCTTAATTTCAACAGTGTTTTTTGTTCTTTTTGGGGGCACGATGATTTGGCAAAGACGCCGTAGAAATCAACCAGTCGATGAAGGAGCTTTTCAAGAAATGTGGGCAGCATTACCTGGAACATCAAAAGAAAAAAAGGCACTCTTAAAAGAAATACAACAAACGTTTTTAGAAATACAACAAGCGTGGGATCAAGAAAACTTGTCTGTGGTCAAAGATAACTATACAGAAAAACTTTATCAAAAACATCTTGCAGTATTACAAGCAAATCAACAAGCGGGCATCAGAAATCATGTAAAAAAAGTGAAAGTAGCGCCAGCTTCGAATTATCATCCTATTAGTGAAACCAGTTTTTCACTGATGCTTCATTTTTCTTGTATTGACTACGAGGAAGATACTCAAAGCGGTCGTGTTTTATCGGGATACAAGCATCAAAAACAATATTTTTCACAACTTTGGTATTTTGATTACAATCCATCTCTTGGAAAATGGCAAGCAGACTTCATTCAACCTAAAGGATAGTGCTAAAAAGCGCTTGGGGTTTAAATCCCAAGCGCTTTTTTATTCTTCGATGCGTTTTACAAGCTGTATTTTTTTATTTAATACGTAAATCAGAATGCCGCCGACGGTCATTGAAAGAAGTTCACCAAGTCCAACGGTCAACCATGTGTACCAAAAAGGTAACTGATAAAAGAACGTTAAAGGTCCGGCGACAGTGAACATGGACAAAGCAAAAAGAATGGCCGTCAGCATTAGTTTAATCAATAAATTTTGCTGATTTTTTGTCGCAAAATAGGCAATCCATAAGACTGCGCACGTTCCAGCACTACCGATGACTATATCGATGATACCAAGAGGCGAAGCGGTGTTGGCAATCGCAACCCCTAACGTAATGGACCAGATATATCGCTTGTTAAAAACGCCTAAATAATTAAATAATTCGGCAAGACGAAGCTGTATCGGACCAAAACTAAGCGGAGCGAGAAGTACAGTGACAACGACATACAAAGCGGTAACCAGCGCCATTTTAGCCAACGCCGTAGCTGACCACGTACTGGTTTGTGGATTTGATGAATGATTCATTTAAGATTCTCCTTTATAAAACAACGACATGTTTTAGTGATAACCATAACCAAAGGAAGGGCAGCAAAGCCAACTGAAGTGTTATGGTGTGAGTTGCCTCACTGTGTTACATGTTACTGAAGAACAGACACTCTGTAAAGTCTTTTTATTTCATGGTCCAACCACCATCAATGGTCATAACTGTGCCATGGATATAATCAGCGTCATCACTAGCTAGAAATAATGAAAGTTTTGCTACCTCTTGTGGCTGTGCCCAACGGCCCGCAGGTGTTTCACGTGCTACCCAAGTAGCCATTTCACCTTCTCCTGCAAAATCAGCTGCGTTCATGGGTGTTTGGATGGCACCTGGCGCAATCGCATTTGCTCGAATGCCTAATTTGGCATAATCGTAGGAAAGTTGTTTTGTATACCCGATGATTGCGTGTTTGGAGGCAGTGTACGCTGCGCCGCCGCCCCCAGCTACTAAGCCAGCGATAGATGCCATATTAACGATTACTCCTTTTTTTTGTTGGAGGAAATAAGGTAATAGAGCATTGGTCACTAAAAAGACACTTTTTAAATTGGTTGCTAAAATTTGATCCCATAAAGCTTCCGAAGTTTCTAGAGAAGGACGATAATCATCTAAAATACCTGCCGTATTTAATAAAATATCAATTTGGCCGTTGTCTTTCACAATTTGTTTCATCGTGGCTTGCACAAATGAGGGAGAAGACACATCACCGACAAAATAAGTAAACGACTTAGCAGAATCTAGGTTAACCAGTGCGGCAGTCTGCTTTAACCCCGTTTCGTCTAGGTCGATGCCAATAACTTCAGCACCTTGCTCAGAAAAGGCAATTGCTTGTGCTTGGCCAATCCCTGAAGCTGCGCCGGTTACAAGCACCCGTTTTGTTTCAAATTCTTTTGGCATAAGAAAAACTCCTTTAAACATTTAAAAATTAAGGTCTGGAAGAACGAGCAATCGCCGTAATCTGCCAGACCTTATGTGTGTAGTTATGCTTCAACAATCACCCAATCTTCTGCTAAGACATCACAAGGTGTTGGTGAAAACATGCTGTAGCCTTCATCAGAAGTTTTGATTAAAAAATACGGGGTAACTTGTAAAAATTCACCTTCGGAGGTGCCAATTTCATCACGTAATTCAATAAAAAGTTCAAAACCGCTCCAGCCTTTACGTACGGCTTTTTTTCCTGCTTTAATCTGTGGCAATACTTCTTCAAATGTCATTTGATTGTGCTCCTTTTTCGTTAAATGGTAGTTCGTGATAGCTTGTTGCGCCTTTTTCAATTGTCAACTGGCCGTTAAGTAGATCCGTCATTTCAGCTATAAATGTTTCTGTTGCTTGTTCATCTACTAAACAAATTAACTGAATAGACTCTGTGTAAATAGTTTCTTTAAGCGTGTAGGGACTATGTTCCAAAAAGGCTTGGGCTTTTCCTAATAAAGGATAGGCGATCGTAATCAATAGCTCTTGTTGCAATTTGCCAATGACTAAACCAATTTCATCTAAAGTGTGGGAAAGAGCATGACTATATGCTCGGATTAAACCACCAGTGCCTAATTTTATTCCGCCAAAATAACGAGTGACAACAGCCACTACATTGATTAACTCTTTTTTCTTTAAGACTTCCAGCATTGGAACACCAGCAGTACCACTAGGTTCGCCGTCATCGCTGCTCCGCTGAATGTCATTTTTTTCGCCGATCACAAAAGCACTACAATTATGATTGGCTTTCCAATGTTCTTTTTTTATTGCGGCTATAAAGGCTTTTGCTTCTTCTTCTGATGTTACGCGCTTTACAGAACAGATAAACCGCGATTTCTTGATTTCAATCTCGCTGAAACCATCTTGTTTGACTGTAATATAGCTTTCTAACATATGGGCATCCTTTTCTCTCGTAATAAAGTCAGTATAAAAAAGAATCAACTGAATAGCAACTTTTTCTCTCATCTTTTTTGTGAGATTTTTTGGAAAAAAACGTTATAATAAGGTATGATAGAGAAAAGGGAGGCGCTGGAAAATGGTACATACACGACAGAAAAAATATGATACAATTACTCATTATTTGAAAACGAATGGCGGTTCCCAAGTTACCTTGACCTTTACCCAGTTTGATGAATTGTTATTCCCTCATTCTGGTTTACCAAAAACTGCTAAGACAGATGTCGATTGGTGGGCGAACGATTATAAGCATCCAGAAAAGGGCGCTTATGGTTGGTTGAATGCGAGTTACCAAGTAGTTCAAGTGAATTTGGAAAAAGAATATGTGGTATTTAATAAATTGCTGAAGTCAGCATGGTACGTTTAAACTAGGATTGTATCCGCTTTAAAAAACAAGAATGATTGACAAAAATTAACTTTACACTATAATATTTTTAATAGATAATGTTGAAAATTGAAAAAGGCAATGGTAAAAGGGGCTGTTAAAATGTCAAAAAAAACAATTATGTTAGTTTGCTCCGCAGGAATGAGTACTAGTTTACTTGTTACAAAAATGCAAAAAGCAGCATTTAATCAAGGCTTAGATGCCCATATATTTGCGGCTTCTGCATCGGAAGCAGACACAAATTTAGAAAATAATCCAGTCGATGTGTTATTGTTAGGTCCACAAGTTCGTTATATGAAGAGTGATTTTGAAAAGCGTCTATCACCAAAAGGTATCCCAACAGATGTCATTAGCATGTCTGATTACGGCTTAATGAACGGGGAAAAAGTGTTGGAACAAGCCTTGGATTTGTTAGCACAAGCAGATAAAAAAGAGTAAAAAGACAAGTTGTTTTTTCGAGAATCTTCGAAAAAGCAACTTGTCTTTTTTTATGACTTTAGTTAATTAGAATTGAGCTGAAGCAGTCATTCTGGTTTATCAGTTCCATAAATTATAGAGCCGAAATTAGTCCTGTGAGCTAGAGAAAGACAACTGTCTTTAATTTTTTACTTTAATCTAGATACTAAAAAAACATACTTAACAATCTATTTTCTGAATAATGAACACCTTTTTCTGTAGTCTAAAAGTAGTAATTCAAAGAATGATTAACAATATTTTTATATACGAGTCATTATAGTATGGCATAAGCAATTCGAATAACAGACTTATTCAGCAAATAAATGAGAGAGAATTCTGTTTTTGTTGTTTAAAAATAATGAGGTTATTTCATAAGGCATACTTTCTTCATACGTGATTTCTAAAGGACTATCTTTATCAAAAGAAATAATTTGTGAGTCAGGCATTGCAAGTAATATAGGTGAATGAGAGACAATAATAAACTGAGACCCCTCATCAATTAGTTTTTTTATAGATATCATTAAGGCTAGTTGGCGTTGAGGTGAGAGAGCCGCTTCAGGCTCATCTAACAGGTACAGACCATTTCCTCTAAACCGATGGTTCACCAGATTCAAAAAACTTTCGCCGTGTGATTGATGATGTAGGGATTTATCGCCATATTCAGAAAAATCTAAGTCTATATTTTCTGCATATGTAGCGACATTGTAGAAACTTTCAGCTCTTAAAAAGAAGCCATCCGTAGCACGCTTTACACTTTTTCCAACAGTTAAATAATTATGTAAATCCAAGTGAGTATCGTTTGTAGAGAAATTAAAATTAATACTACCGCCTTCAGGATTAAATCCCCAATTGACTGCGATTGCTTCTAATAAAGTGGATTTTCCAGTTCCATTTTCACCTGAAAAAAAAGTAATAGGTTTTTTAAAATTTAGTGAATTAAATTTATTCAGCCCTTCAATTTTTGAAAAAACAGAATCTTCTTCAAAAGCTTTGAGTTCTAGTCTTTTTAAAAAAATATTTTCCATGATAAAGCTTGCTCCTTTCTAGTCTTTTCAAATTAAAGCTTGAATTACTAGATATACTTTAACATTAATTTTTCTTTAAAGGTAGATAAATTTGTTTATAAAAAATCTGCATATAGGTAAGTCGAAAGTAGAAGATTCGTGTAAACAATAAAGCGTATCAAGAGTTTGTTTAGTAGGTAACGACTAGATAAGAATAGAAAGATAACGGTGGGAGATCTCCTTTTTCGCAAAAAAGCTAGAGAAATGCGTATTTTATAAATGAGGTGGTTAACATGGAAGATTTGCATGGACGTAAAATAATTCTTGAAGAAACAGAACCTTCAATACAGACAAAACTGGTTTATTTACCAACAATGTTAGAGCGTTCACCCCTAACAATTCAATGTCAGCGGTGCGGGGAAGTAGTATCCAAAAAAGAAAACAGACTGGCGACAAATGTATACTACTGTCATGCGTGCATTCAATTAGGCCGTGTGACTTCTTGTCAAAAATTTTGTCATTTACCAGAAAGGCCCAATAGCCCAAGAACTGTCTTTTTTGAGTGGTCTGGACAATTAACAAAGGGACAGCAAGCGATCTCAGTTGAACTTTGTGAGACGGTAAAAACAAGGGAGAATCGCTTAGTGTGGGCAGTTACAGGTGCAGGCAAAACAGAAATGTTATTTGCTGTTTTGCACCAAACCTTACAAGAAGGGGGACGAATTGCGCTGGCTTCGCCGCGTGTCGATGTTTGCTTAGAACTGTTTCCCAGAATCCAAGCGGTTTTTCCTCACGAAGCAATTGCTTTACTTCATGGAAACAGTCAAGAAGCGTATCGTTATACGAAACTAGTGATTTGCACCACCCATCAATTATTGAAATTCCATCAAGCGTTTGATTTACTTATTGTTGATGAAGTAGACTCTTTTCCTTTTGTTAATAACGAGCATCTTTATTATGGAGTGCGTAACGCACGAAAAAAAAGAAGTAGTTTGGTGTACTTAACAGCAACCCCTACGAAAGAATTACGGAAGCTTTTACAGCAAAAGAAGTTAGCGGCCAGTATTTTGCCAGCAAGATATCATCGTAGGCCATTACCTGTGCCACGCCGATTTTGGGTTCAGTCGTGGCAACGTATTTCTACCAAAAATATTAAAATCATTGCACATCATTTGAAACGTTTATTGGTGCGTAATTCAGTTTTATTATTTTGCCCAAGCATTCCATTAATTCACCAATTGCATCCATTAATAGCTGAGCGATTTTCCGACAAAGAAGTTGTCGCCGTTTATGGTAGTGATGAACTTCGTCTGGAAAAAGTTCAAGCAATGCGTCAGCAGAAAACGGATATTTTGATCACTACAACCATTTTAGAACGTGGTGTGACTTTTGATGCAGTCTCAGTTATTGTTTATGGTGCTAATCATCGAGTCTTCACTTCTTCAACACTTGTCCAAATTGCGGGCCGAGTCGATCGAAGACAAGAATTCAATTACGGCGAAGTTTTATTTTTACATGATGGGGAAACAAGAGATATGAAAGAGGCGATTCGGCAAATAAAGCAAATGAATCGCTTGGCTAGCAAACGAGGGATGTTAGATGGATTGTAAAAATTGCGCAAGCCCCATTCGTTTGGAGATAACATTAAAAATGCTCTTACGATTTAAAAAATGGGCGAGGCCTTCACTTTGCCAGCACTGCCAAGCAAAGTTCCAGAAACTGCCAATGATAGGCACTTGTTTTGGCTGTAGTCGCGTCAGCCAAGAGCGCTATTGTTTTGATTGTCAAAGGTGGCAGTTGCTTTATCCAGAGTATTCTTTTCATAATGCAGCGTTGTTTCATTATGATGAAGGAATGCAAGAGTGGATGGAACGCTATAAATTTCAAGGAGACTATCGCTTAAGAATGTGTTTTAGTGAGGAAATCAACTTTTACTTTCAGCAACAATCTGCGGACTATATTATTCCGGTACCCTTATCCGAAAAACGAATGCAAGAACGAGGCTTCAACCAAGTAATTGGCTTACTAGAAGCGGCTGATGTTCCGTACAGCCCTTTTTTAATTAGAAAAGAGGAAAATGTTCCGCAATCTAAGAAAACTAGAAAGGAAAGGATGCAGTTGCAACAACCATTTGCCATCCAAAAAGAAAATCAAAAAAAATTAAAAAATTGTTCTATTATTTTGGTGGATGACATCTATACCACTGGACGAACTCTTTTCCACGCAGCTGCTGTTATCAATGACTGTTATCCTAAAAGTTTGAATACGTTTACTCTCGCGCGGTAAAAAGAAAAGAATTCATAAATTTGATGACTATTTTGTTGGCAAAACCCAGATTATTCGATATAATGAAATTAAGAAGAAGGGAATTAAAGAGTGGTCCTTTAATCTTTTCTTTACTGGTAGATGAAAGGGGTAATTGTTATGTTTAGATATAATGTACGTGGAGAAAATATCGAGGTAACCGAAGCGATTCGAGACTATGTTGAGAAAAAAGTCGGTAAATTAGAAAGATATTTCAGCGATTCACCTGAAGCAACGGTTCACGTGAATTTGAAAGTGTACACTGAAAAAACAGCCAAAGTCGAGGTTACTATTCCTCTTCCTTATCTAGTTTTACGAGCTGAAGAAACGTCACCTGATTTATACGCAAGTATTGATTTGGTTGTCGATAAATTAGAACGACAAATTCGTAAATTTAAAACAAAAATCAACAGAAAATCTCGTGAAACAGGACGTAACAATACAAAAGCCGCTGTCTTCTTAGTTGGTGAAGAAACAGAAGAAACACCTTCAGAATTAGACATCGTTCGTACAAAACGTCTATCATTAAAACCGATGGACAGTGAAGAAGCTGTTTTACAAATGAACATGTTAGGACATAACTTCTTCATTTTTGAAGATGCTGAAACAAATGGAACAAGCATTGTTTACCGTCGTAAAGATGGCAAATATGGCTTGATTGAAACAGACTAAAGCTTAAAATAAGAGCTGAAATGCCTTCGTGCATTTCAGCTCTTTAAACATCTTTAAAGCACAGAGTAAAGAAAAAATAAAGAAATACATAAAATAACTTTAAAAGTTCCTCTTTTAAAGGAAAATGTCTGTAAAATAGAGAGAAATGGTTTTCTTTCTCGTCAAGTAATGATAAAATAAAACGGATAGATTGTGCTTCTTGTACAAAAAGGATACAAAAATAAAAAGAGGTAATTGAAAGGAACACAGATACCAATGGCAAATTTTTTGAAAAAAATGATTGAAAACGATAAAAAAGAATTAAGACGATTAGAAAAAATCGCCGATAAAATTGATGCACATGCAAGTGCAATGGAACAACTAAGCGATGAACAATTACGTGAAAAAACAGATGAATTTAAAGCCCGTTATCAAAAAGGGGAAACCTTAGACGAACTATTACCAGAAGCGTTTGCGGTTGTCCGTGAAGCTGCTAAACGAGTACTAGGTTTATTCCCATACCGTGTCCAATTAATGGGTGGGATTGTGCTTCATGACGGGAACATTCCTGAAATGAGAACAGGTGAAGGGAAAACCTTGACTGCCACAATGCCTGTATACTTGAATGCACTATCTGGCGAAGGAGTACACGTTGTTACAGTTAATGAATACTTAGCAACCCGTGACTCTAACGAAATGGGAGAATTATATAATTTCTTAGGCTTAAGCGTTGGTTTAAACATTAACTCTAAATCTTCTGATGAAAAACGTGAAGCGTATAACTGTGATATCACTTATAGTACAAATAACGAATTAGGATTTGACTATTTGCGTGATAACATGGTTGTTTATCGCAGCCAAATGGTTCAACGTCCATTAAACTATGCAATTGTCGATGAAGTGGATTCAATCTTAATTGATGAAGCAAGAACCCCATTAATTATTTCTGGACAAGCTGAAAAATCGACAGCACTCTATACGCGTGCCGATAATTTTGTCAAACGCTTAAAAGAAGACGAAGATTACAAAATTGATATTCAGTCTAAAACAATTGGCTTAACAGAAGCAGGGATTGAAAAAGCGGAACAAACTTTCGGATTGGATAACCTTTACGATATTGAAAATACAGCATTAACGCACCATTTAGATCAAGCGTTACGGGCAAACTATATCATGTTACTAGACATTGATTACGTGGTTCAAGACAATAAAGTCTTAATTGTTGACCAATTTACTGGTCGTATCATGGATGGTCGTCGTTATTCTGATGGCTTGCATCAAGCGATTGAAGCAAAAGAAGGCGTCGAAATTGAAGATGAAACAAAAACAATGGCGACGATTACGTTCCAAAACTACTTCCGGATGTACAAAAAACTAGCCGGGATGACTGGTACTGCTAAAACAGAAGAAGAAGAATTCCGTGAAATTTACAATATTCAAGTCATTCAAATTCCAACCAATCGTCCAATTATCCGTGACGATCGTCCAGATTTACTTTATCCAACCTTAGAAAGTAAATTTAATGCAGTGGTGGAAGATATTAAAGAACGTTACCACAAAGGACAACCAGTGTTGGTGGGGACTGTTGCGGTAGAAACGTCAGAATTACTTTCTGATAAATTAAACGCAGCTAAAATTCCTCATGAAGTATTAAATGCGAAAAATCACTTTAAAGAAGCTGAAATCATTATGAATGCCGGTCAAAAAGGCGCAGTTACAATTGCAACAAATATGGCTGGTCGTGGAACGGATATTAAACTTGGTTTAGGTGTACTTGAACTAGGTGGTCTAGCAGTTATCGGGACAGAACGTCATGAGTCACGTCGTATTGATAATCAGTTGCGTGGACGTGCAGGACGTCAAGGGGATCCAGGGGTTTCACAATTTTATTTATCTTTAGAAGATGACTTAATGAAACGCTTTGGTTCAGAACGAATTAAAACATTCTTAGAACGAATGAATGTGCAAGAAGAAGATGCAGTTATTCAAAGTAAAATGTTTACTCGCCAAGTAGAATCTGCTCAAAAACGTGTGGAAGGAAATAACTATGATACACGTAAAAATGTCTTACAATACGATGACGTGATGCGCGAGCAACGTGAAGTTATTTATGCGCAACGACAAGAAGTAATTATGGAAGAAAATGACTTGTCTGATGTATTGATGGGCATGGTAAAACGGACGATTGGCCGAGTGGTGGATAGCCATACACAATTAGAAAAAGAAGAATGGAATTTAGATGGGATTGTCGATTTTGCAGCCTCAACACTTGTCCATGAAGATACGATTTCTAAAAAAGATTTAGAAAATAAATCAGCTGAAGAAATCAAAGACTACTTAGTGGCACGTGCGCAAGAAGTATTTGAAGAAAAATCTCAACAATTGAATGGCCAAGAACAATTGCTAGAATTTGAAAAAGTAGTCATCTTGCGTGTTGTCGATACTAAATGGACAGATCACATTGATGCAATGGATCAATTACGCCAATCTGTCGGCTTACGTGCGTACGGTCAAAACAACCCATTAGTAGAATATCAAACAGAAGGTTATTCTATGTATAACAATATGGTGGGTTCAATCGAATATGAAGTAACACGTTTATTCATGAAATCGGAAATTCGCCAAAATGTCCAACGTGAGCAAGTAGCTCAAGGACAAGCGGAACATCCAGAAACAGAACAAGATGCAGCTGCACAAAGCAACACAAGTGCGAAGCGTCAACCTGTGCGTGTAGATAAAAAAGTGGGCCGTAATGATTTATGCCCATGCGGAAGTGGCAAAAAATTCAAAAATTGTCATGGAAGAAACGCTTAATTAAAGAAAAAACGCAGGGTGGGGCAATTTGTCCCGCCTTTGCTCTTTTTACCATAAAGAGAAAGAAGGAATCATTTTGGAAAACCCAGAAATTCGTACATTATTAGACGAAATGACACAAAAAATTACTAGCTTCAGGAGGTCTCTTTGACTTAGACCAGTTAGAAGAAGACATTGCCGAGGCGGAAAATCGGATGGGAGAACCTGGTTTTTGGGACAACACAGAAACGGCTCAAAAGCTAATTAACGAAACCAATAGTTTGAAAGAAAAATATCAACAATTTCATCAGCTCTCTGAGGAACTTGACGAATTAACGGTGATGTTTGAATTACAACAAGAAGAATATGATGCAGAGATTCAAGAAGAATTGGAAGAAAGAATTCATCTCTTGCAAGAACGTTTAACAACGTATGAGCTATCCTTACTACTAAATGAGCCATATGATCATAATAACGCCCTAATTGAATTACACCCTGGTGCCGGTGGTACTGAATCACAAGATTGGGGAAGTATGCTTTTACGAATGTACACACGTTGGGCAGAAAGTCACGGTTTCCAAGTTGAAACATTGGATTACCAAGCTGGAGATGAAGCAGGGATTAAAAGTGTCACCTTATTAATCAAAGGTTACAATGCTTATGGTTACCTAAAATCTGAAAAAGGTGTCCATCGTCTTGTGCGGATTTCGCCCTTTGATTCCGCTAAACGCCGTCATACTTCGTTTTGTTCAGTTGATGTAATGCCTGAATTAGACGATACAATAGAGATTGCAATCAATCCAGATGACTTAAAAATTGATACCTATCGAGCAAGTGGTGCTGGTGGTCAGCATATTAATAAAACAGAATCGGCTGTTCGAATCACACATATTCCAACCGGTACCGTTGTCGCAAGCCAAGCACAACGTTCTCAATTAAAAAACCGTGAGCAAGCAATGAGTATGTTAAAAGCCAAATTATATCAATTGGAAATGGAAAAGAAAGCCCAAGAAGCAGCAAGTTTACGTGGTGAACAAATGGAAATTGGCTGGGGCTCACAAATCCGTTCTTACGTGTTCCATCCGTATTCAATGGTCAAAGACCATCGGACAAATTACGAAACCGGTAATGTACAAGCTGTGATGGATGGAGACCTTGATGGTTTCATTGATGCCTACTTAAAACAGCGCTTAAGTTAAGCTCTTCATTAAATTGAAATAAAAATGTAACTTAATGCAAGAAGTTTGCAATATTCACATGTTATAATAAGTAGGATTGAAGAAAAAAGAGATGGAGAGAACGCCATGATTGAAATGAAAGATGTAATGAAGAAATATTCGAATGGTACAACAGCGATTCGGAATATTTCAGTAGAGATTGACCAAGGCGAGTTCGTCTATGTGGTTGGTCCCTCAGGTGCAGGGAAATCAACCTTTATTAGATTAATGTATCGTGAAGAAAAAGCAACAAAAGGTAATTTGACAGTTGCAGGTCATGATTTAATGAAAATAAAAAATAAAGAAGTTCCTTATTTACGTCGTGAAATCGGCATCGTTTTCCAAGACTATAAACTATTACCAAAGAAAACTGTGTATGAGAATGTGGCCTATGCGATGCAAGTTATCGGACGACGTCCTCGTGAAATCAAAAAACGCGTGATGGAAGTTTTAGATTTAGTCGGTCTAAAACATAAGGTACGTGTTTTTCCAAGCGAACTTTCTGGTGGGGAACAGCAACGGGTATCCATTGCACGAGCAATTGTAAATACACCGAAAGTTTTAATTGCCGATGAACCAACTGGGAACTTAGATCCAGAGAATTCATGGGAAATCATGAAATTGTTGGACCGGATTAACGCACAAGGAACAACAGTCGTGATGGCAACGCATAATAGTACAATTGTAAATACGATTCGTCACCGTGTTATTGCCATTGAAAATGGTCGCATTATCCGTGACCAAGTGGAAGGAGAATACGGCTACGATGATTAGAACATTCTTTTCTCATTTATTTGAAAGTATCAAAAGTTTAAAACGGAACGGTTGGATGACTGTTGCCTCAGCAAGTGCGGTTACAATTACATTAGTTTTAGTTGGTATTTTTATGGGCGTTATTTTTAATGCAACGAAACTTGCTGATGATGTCGAAAAAAACGTGACAGTGTCAGTTTTTGTCGATATTGGTACAAAACAAAATGAAATGAAAACATTAGAAAAACAACTTAAAGGATTAGACAATGTTGAAGATATTTCTTATTCAAACAAAGATCAACAATTGAAAAAAATCCAAGAACAAATGGGGGATGCCTGGAATCTTTTCGAAGGCGACAGTAACCCATTATACGATGTATATTATGTCCGTGCGAAAACACCAGAAGACACGAAAGATATTGCGAAACAAGCAGCTAAATTCCCAAGTGTTTTTAAAGCCGATTACGGTGGTGTAAACTCAGACAAAATCTTTAAAATCGCTCAAACCGTTCGAACTTGGGGCCTAGCAGCTGCTGCATTACTTTTATTCGTTGCAGTGTTCTTAATTTCCAACACTATTCGGATTACGATTTTATCTCGTCAAAAAGAAATCCAAATTATGCGTCTTGTAGGAGCGAAAAACAGTTTCATTCGTTGGCCGTTCTTCTTAGAAGGTGCTTGGATTGGGTTGATTGGCGCAATCGTGCCAGTCATTATTATGACGTTAGGCTACCATCAAGTTTATAACATGTTCAACCCACAGTTATTGCGTTCGAATTATTCATTAATTCGTCCAGAAGATTTTATCTGGAAAGTCAATCTATTAATGATTGCAACAGGAATGATTATTGGATCACTAGGTTCAGTTATTTCAATGCGTCGTTTCTTGAAAATTTAAACGAAAAAAAGCTCTCCATTTTGGAGAGCTTTTTTTCGTTTAGTTTTAAAATACTTGTTATTTAATTTAAGAGTTTTCTCAGTTGTACCAACAAATTGATAACTTATAATTTTCAAGTCCTACATATAATGGTAAAATAGAATAGATTGAAATTAATTGGAGGAATAATGAATCGATGAAAAAAAGATTGCTATTATTTATTGGTTTGGCAAGTATACTTACTTTGACAGGATGTGCAAAATGGATTGATCGTGGTGAATCCATCACAGCGGTAGGCTCATCAGCTTTACAACCATTAGTAGAGACAGCGAGTGAGGAATATCAAAGCCAAAATCCGGGAAGATTTATTAATGTCCAAGGTGGCGGAAGCGGAACAGGTCTGAGTCAAGTCCAATCTGGCGCGGTAGACATTGGTAATTCTGATTTATTTGCAGAAGAGAAAAAGGGCATCAAAGCGGAAGACTTAATTGATCATAAAGTTGCTGTCGTTGGGATTACACCAATCGTTAACAAAAATGTCGGTGTCAAAGATATCTCAATGGAAAATTTAAAGAAAATCTTTTTAGGTGAAGTAACAAACTGGAAAGAACTTGGCGGGAAAGACCAAAAAATTGTTATTTTGAACAGAGCGGCCGGTAGTGGTACGCGTGCGACTTTTGAAAAATGGGTCTTGGGAGATAAAACAGCCATTCGTGCGCAAGAACAAGATTCCAGCGGCATGGTTCGTTCCATTGTTTCTGATACACCAGGAGCGATTAGTTATACCGCATTTTCATATGTTACTGATGAAGTAGCTACGTTAAGTATTGATGGTGTTCAGCCAACAGATGAAAATGTAATGAACAATAAATGGATTATTTGGTCTTATGAACACATGTACACTCGTAAAAATCCAAGTGATTTAACCAAAGAGTTTTTAGACTTTATGTTGTCAGATGATATCCAAGAACGTGTGATTGGTCAATTAGGGTATATTCCTGTTTCGAAAATGGAAATTGAACGGGATTGGCAAGGAAATGTCATTAAATAATTCTCTTAACACAAAATTTACAAACTTAACATAAAATTTACATGTTATTAAAAACAAATTGATGTAAAAAAGGTACACTATTTTTATCTGTAAAAGTTGGATTGTTTGAGGAGGAAATATTCTTGGAAGATGTACAGAAAAAATTATTAACAAAATCGAAAAGAGCCAAGATGGAGCAACGAGGGAAATTTATTAGTTTCCTATGTATTGCCTTAATTGTAGCAGTGGTTGTTTCAATTTTCTATTTTGTTGCAAGTAAAGGACTTGCTACATTCTTTAAAGATAAGATTAACGTGTTTGATTTCTTATTTGGAACAAACTGGAACCCAAGTGATATCGGCGCAGACGGTAAACCCATGGTTGGGGCTTTACCGATGATTGCGGGTTCCTTTATTGTAACGTTTTTGTCAGCGATTGTTGCGACGCCATTTGCGATTGGAGCGGCTGTTTTTATGACAGAAATTTCACCTAAAAAAGGAGCGAAATTTTTACAACCAGTTATTGAATTACTTGTAGGGATTCCCTCTGTTGTTTATGGATTTATTGGTTTATCTGTCATTGTTCCTTTTGTCCGTTCAATCTTTGGCGGAACTGGCTTCGGTATTTTAGCTGGTACGTTTGTGCTATTTGTCATGATTTTACCAACGGTTACTACGATGACCGTAGATGCATTAAAAGCTGTGCCTCGACATTATCGTGAAGCGTCGTTGGCGCTTGGTGCTACGCGTTGGCAAACGATTTATAAAGTTGTCTTGCGGGCAGCTGTGCCTGGTATTTTAACTGCGGTTGTCTTTGGTATGGCTCGTGCGTTTGGTGAAGCCTTAGCAATCCAAATGGTAATCGGAAATGCAGCTGTGATGCCAACTAGTTTGACGACACCAGCTTCGACACTAACAAGTATTTTGACAATGGGGATTGGGAATACAATTATGGGAACAGTAGAAAACAACGTTCTTTGGTCTTTAGCCTTGATTCTATTGTTGATGTCTTTACTATTCAACATTGTTATCCGAATTATCGGTAAGAGAGGAGCCTTAAAATAATGAATGCAAAAAAAGCAGATAAAATCGCAACAGGTATCTTATATGCCGTATCTGGCGTCATTGTTTTAATTTTGGCGGCCTTACTGATTTACATTTTAGCTAGAGGAATTCCACATATTTCGTGGGAATTTTTAACACAACCATCCAGAGCCTATCAAGTTGGTGGTGGGATTGGTATTCAGCTTTTCAACTCACTATATTTACTATTGATTACAATGATTATTAGTATTCCAATTTCATTGGGTGCTGGAATTTACTTATCGGAATATGCGAAAAAGAATTGGTTAACTGATTTAATTCGTACCTCGATTGAAATTTTAAGTTCATTGCCTTCCGTTGTTGTCGGGCTGTTCGGCTTCTTGATTTTCGTTGTACAAATCGGATATGGCTTTTCAATCTTATCAGGTGCGTTAGCATTAACATTTTTTAACTTACCATTATTGACTAGAAATGTTGAGGAATCTTTGAAAGCCATTCATTATACACAGCGTGAAGCGGGGCTAGCCTTAGGTCTTTCACGTTGGGAAACAGTTAAAAAAGTTATTTTGCCAGAAGCGTTACCAGGAATTTTGACAGGTGTTATTTTGAGTTCTGGTCGGATTTTCGGTGAAGCCGCTGCGCTAATTTATACAGCAGGACAAAGCGCACCTGCCTTAGATTTCAGTAATTGGAATCCATTGAGCGTTTCAAGTCCAATTAGCATTTTCCGTCAAGCGGAAACGTTGGCTGTGCATATTTGGAAAATTAATACCGAAGGAACGATGCCAGATGGCGCTGCGGTCTCAGCAGGTGCCTCCGCTGTGTTAATTTTAGTAGTTTTACTTTTCAATTTCGGCGCTCGTTTTATCGGCAACCGTCTTTATAAGAGAATGACATCAGCTTAATGTTAGGGGAATTAGCATGAAAGAATACAATTTAAATGATACCCATTTACTTCAACTAGATAGCCAAAAAGACCCGATTGCGTTACACACGGAAGACTTACATGTCTTTTACGGGGACAATGAGGCTATCAAAGGTGTTGATTTGCAATTTGAAAAGAACAAAATAACCGCCTTAATTGGACCTTCTGGTTGCGGTAAATCCACGTATTTACGTTCGCTAAATCGTATGAACGATGGCATTGCCAATTCACGTGTTACTGGAAAAATCATGTATAAAGATGTCGATGTCAATACGAAAGAAGTTGACGTCTACGAAATGAGAAAACGCATTGGCATGGTTTTTCAGCGGCCCAATCCATTTAGTAAATCTATCTATGAAAATATCACATTCGCATTGAAACAGCATGGTGAAAAGGATAAGAAAAAATTAGATGAAATCGTTGAAACAAGTTTGAAGCAAGCCGCACTTTGGGATCAAGTGAAAGATAACTTAAACAAAAGCGCCTTAGCTCTGTCTGGTGGGCAACAACAACGTTTGTGTATCGCTCGGGCAATTGCGATGAAACCAGATATTCTGTTGTTAGATGAACCGGCAAGCGCGTTAGATCCGATTTCAACAGGAACGGTTGAAGAAACGTTAGTGAATTTAAAAGATGATTACACGATCATCATTGTGACACATAACATGCAACAAGCGGCGCGGATTAGTGACTATACAGCTTTCTTCTATATGGGTAAAGTCATTGAATACGACCATACAAGAAAAATCTTTACACGACCAAAAATTCAAGCAACGGAAGACTACGTTTCAGGACATTTTGGTTAGGAGGAGCAAGATGGGCAAAGAAATTATTTCATCAAAAGATTTACATTTATATTACGGGAAAAAAGAAGCATTGAAAGGCATTGATTTAACTTTTAATCAAGGAGAATTAACTGCCATGATTGGTCCTTCTGGTTGCGGGAAGTCAACGTATTTACGTTGCTTGAATCGTATGAATGATTTAATCCCAGACGTAACTATTACTGGAAGTGTCGTCTATAAAGGAAAAGATATTTATGGACCGAAAACAGATAACGTTGAATTACGTAAAGAAATTGGCATGGTTTTCCAACAACCTAATCCATTTCCGTTTTCAGTTTATGAAAATGTGATTTATGGCTTGCGCCTAAAAGGAGTCAAAGACAAGCAAGTCTTAGATGAAGCAGTTGAAACCAGTTTGAAAGCTGCTGCCGTTTGGGAGGATGTCAAAGATAAACTTCACAAAAGTGCACTTTCACTTTCTGGTGGACAACAACAGCGGGTTTGTATCGCTCGTGTTTTAGCTGTGGAACCAGATATTATTTTATTAGATGAACCAACTAGCGCCTTGGACCCAGTTTCTAGTGGTAAAATTGAAAACATGCTGTTAACATTAAAAGAGAAATATACCATGATTATGGTGACACATAATATGTCACAAGCATCACGGATTTCTGATAAAACGGCCTTCTTTTTACAAGGTGATTTAATTGAATTTAATGACACGAAAAAAGTATTTTTAAATCCAAAAGAAAAACAAACAGAAGATTACATTTCTGGTAAATTTGGTTAAAAGGGGGAAAAAGAATGTTACGGACACAATTTGAAGAAGAACTATTGAATCTGCACAATCAATTTTATGAAATGGGTATGATGGTTAGTAGTGCCGTCCATAAATCCGTGAAGGCATATATTAATCATGATAAAAAATTAGCTCAAGAAGTGATTGATCGCGATATTGAAATCAATGATATGGAAGTCAAACTTGAGAAAAAGAGTTTTGAAATGATTGCGTTACAACAACCAGTGACAACAGACTTACGTATGATTATCACTGTTATGAAAGCTAGTTCGGATTTAGAAAGAATGGCGGACCATGCCGTTTCAATTGCTAAATCAACGATTCGCTTAAAAGGAGAAACACGTATTCCTGAAATCGAAAAAGAAATTTCAGATATGTCTGATTATGTGAAAAAAATGGTGGATAATGTTTTAATCGCCTATGTTAAAACGGATCAAAAAGATGCACGAATGATTGCACAAATGGATGATCGTACTAATGAATATTTCGATAGTATTTACAAACATGCCGTAGAAGCAATGAAAGCTAATCCAGAAACGGTCATTAGCGGAACTGATTATCTACATGTGGCACAATACTTGGAAAGAATTGGCGACTATGTCACAAATATTTGTGAGTGGATTGTTTACTTGGCAACTGGTAAAATTACCGAATTGAATAGTAATCGTGACGAACAATTTTAAGAAAAACAAATAAAAAACTAGGAGACGGCCTTTTTTAGACCAATTCCTAGTTTTTTTAGCGTAAAATGAACTGATTTTATAAAACTAGTCCTTACTAATGAGAAGAAATCGTTCTTAAGTCCTATGACAAATGATCAAAAACAAGGCATAATAATGCATGTAAGGAAAACACTATTGAGTGAAAAATTTGCTAAGGAGGCAATATCCATGAAAGAAAGAGAACGCGTATTAGAATTAGTGAAAAAAGGTATTCTAACGTCAGAAGAAGCGTTAATTTTATTAGAAAATATGGCAACTGAAAAAGATGAAAAACAAATCGAAAAAGCTGCTGAAAAAGTTGATACACAAAATATTGGAACAACAAATAAAGAAGATCAAGTCGCAGATTTAATGGATGCATTAGAAAAAGGCGAATCAGAAGGACCTACTGTTGATTCGTTTGAAGAAAATACACAGGACAGTGCAGAAAAAGATCGTGAAAACTTAGAAAGAATTCTTGATGAGTTAGCAACAAAAGCCAATCGTGCTTCGGCTGAATTGGACGAAGTCAACGCAGAAATTGCCGGCATCAAAGAAGAAATTAAAGAAGTCGCAGAAGAAATTGGAACATTAGATACAAAAGAAGAATTAGATGCATTAACAGAAGATGAACAAGTTCAACGAAAAGACTTGCACGTTTTACTTGCACAATTAGAAGAAAAATTAGCGACTCAAAGTACTGAAAAAACAGCACTGGAAGAAGAACTAAAAAACATTCGCAAAGAACAATGGAAAGGTCAATGGAATGATACAAAAGAAAAAGTTTCTTCTCAATTCTCTGAAGAGTGGAAAGATCAAGCCACAGACACCTTTAACCAAGTCGGCGGCAAAGTTGCCGAAGTTGGCGGTCAAGTGGGAGAATTCTTGAAAAAAACATTTAATTCTTTCAGTGATACCATGAATGATAATGTGGAATGGAAAGACATTAAAATGAAAGTTCCTGGTGTGGCAACAACTAAGTTTGAACATGAGTTTAACTATCCAAATCCACAAGCAAGTTTAATTGATGTCAAGGTAGCAAATGGTACCGTGGTTTTCAAAACTTGGGATCAAGAAGATGTGAAAGTCGAAGCAAAAATCAAATTATATGGTAAAATGGCAGGAGATTCACCAATGGAAGCTTTCTTAGAACGAAGTGACATTGATGTGGATGATGAAACAATTTCTTTCCAAGTGCCAAACAAACGGGTGAAAGCAGATTTAACGTTCTATTTACCAAAACGCACTTACGATCATGTATCTGTTAAATTATTAAACGGAAATGTCTTAGTAGAAGAGTTAACAGCGAAAGATGTTTACACAAAATCAACGAATGGGACGATTACGTTTAAAAAAATTGATGCAACTATGTTAGAAATTGAAGGCGTGAATGGTGAAATTAAAGTCCTAGAAGGAACGATTTTAGATAACATTATTGAAACAGTCAATGGTGATGTGTCTATTTCCGCGGCACCAGAAAGTCTAAGTGTCTCTCTGATTAATGGAGATATCCGCATTACAGCTAAAGAAAAAACGCTTCGCCGTGTTGAAGCAAGCTCTGCAAATGGGAATATCAAGTTGGCCTTGCCAAATGACTTAGGCGTTGAAGGCCAAGTGAAAACTAATTTAGGTAGTATTAACAGCCGTTTAACAGATATTGAAGTTGTTCGTGAAAAGAAAGATCGCGGCAATCAACAATTACATTTTAGACGTGTACTGGAAGAATCAATGGCTCAAATTAATGCTTCTACAACAACGGGAAGTATTTTCCTAAAAGATACGGATAAATAATTAACAATTTTAAGCTAGATGGGCTGACGAATCAGCCTTTCTAGTGTAAAATTTAGTAGACGAGGTGAAAACATATGAAAAGAAAACTAACAAAATCTCCGAATAACGTGGTTTTAACAGGAAGCTTAGCTGGGATTGCTGATTGGCTAGGAATTGACCCAACAATTATTCGTGTCGTTTATGTCTTGCTCAGCTTTTTCTCAGCAGGATTTCCAGGCATTCTCTTATACATTGCCTTAGCAGTTTTGATCCCTTCTGGAAGAACAGGAAGCGATCGCGGCTACGGCCATCAAAATCCTTATAATAGAAATGTTCGCAATGAAAATCCTTATGCTGCCAATAAAAAGCAACGTAAAGAAGCGGAAAAAATTGATGATGACGAATGGAGTGACTTTTAATGACATATTTTCAGCGATTGGTTGTTAATACACTGACATTCATTTCTTTATCAGTTGTTTTTCCTGGCATGATTCATGTGAGAGGCATAATGCCTGCAATTATTGCCGCTTTTGTTCTCTCAATCCTAAATATGTTGGTGAAACCAGTCTTAACAATCTTGTCGCTCCCATTTACTTTATTAACGTTTGGTCTATTTAGCTTTGTTGTCAATGCAGCGATTTTACAAATGACCTCGTTTTTTGTGGGGGAAATGAACTTTGGCTTCTCAAGTTTTTGGGCAGCGGTGCTAATGGCTGTAATTATGTCAATTGTCAATACGATCGTTACGGATCACAATTTATCTAAATATGAATAAAAAAAGCCTGAAGAACGTAGCATAAAATGCGTTCTTCAGGCTTTTTCGATGGTTAAATTTTCTAGGTGACATTCTGGATGGCGGCTGATATAGCCATATAAAATGTTTAAAAAATCAACTTGTTGCTTCGAGTAATGCTCAATTGTTTTCGGTGGTTTTTTGGGCATGATTTTTTTTGCTAGTTCAAGCGGTGAATATTTTTGAAACGTTTGTTTAGTTACAACACGTGTTGCTACCACCAAGCCTTGGTAAATTAAATAGTATTTGATTTTTTTCTGACAAGGTAACCACATCAGTTGCCAATCTCGTTGGTTAGCTTGACTAATTCGTTGATTTTGGTTTGCAAAGCGCGTCAGAA
Source organism: Enterococcus sp. MSG3299 (assembly GCF_050555765.1). NCBI lineage: Bacteria > Bacillati > Bacillota > Bacilli > Lactobacillales > Enterococcaceae > Enterococcus > Enterococcus sp. MSG3299. Next base: position 1,502,400 of record NZ_CP187869.1, on the reverse strand, counting down.
AGAGCCAATCTTCTTTGAGTTTTGCCGCTTTTTCGAAGGCTTGTTTTTCAGCAGCCTCTTGCATTTGTTGAGCAATTCGTTTGATTGGTTCTCGTCCTTGATTATGGAAAAAGTCGAACAATTCTTGTTGAAATAGTTCGGTCGGAATGGCACTCTCTTTTTGAAAGGTTTGATGCCAATAGTTGGTTGGGACGAGATCGTAGATACTATCCAAAATTATTTTTAAACGGTTTAATTTTCGGCGAATCGAATAAGGACCAAAACAGTTCTCTTTAGTGGGAATATTTAAGAGTTTAATCTCTAATTGCCGCTCATTAACGGCTACCGATACATAAGAATATTGTTCATAAGCATTCATTTGGCGATTGTAGCGCGGCCGATACTGTTGAATCAGTTGACATTCTAGGAGGAGCGCATCCAATTCTGTGTCAGTATGGAGAACATCGAAGTCTATAATTTGTTTGACTAAACGCATCGTCTTTCGAGAATGTTGATTACTATTAATAAAATAGCTCGACACGCGATTTTTTAATTTTTTGGCTTTACCCACATAAATAATTGTGTCGGTTGCGTCTTTCATTAAATAAACACCCGGTGTTAACGGTAATTGATGGGCTTTTTCCTTTAAATATTCTTTCATAAGTTTCCTCTTTTCTTAAAAGGATCGGCTTCAAGTATACAAAGTTTTCTGAAATAGTCAAGTAACAGAAATAGCATAGATAATTTCACTGAAAAATAGTTTCATTTTTTTGAAATATGATAATTCTAGGAATTATCTAGTGAATAGCTAGAAACTTGTATTTTTAAATGATAAAATATAACAAGTAGCAGAAAGGACTGACATTCGATATGACAGAAGTGGTAAAGATTTATCAACTGGTAGAAAATCTTTCTTTAGAAGTAGTATACGGAGATGAAGAAAGCTTAAATAGAACAATTAAAACTGGTGAAATTTCCCGGCCAGGTTTAGAATTAACTGGGTATTTTAATTATTATTCCCATGACCGTTTACAATTATTTGGGAGCAAAGAAATTACCTTTGCAGAACGAATGATGCCTGAAGAGCGTTTATTAGTGATGCGCCGTTTATGTGCGAAAGATACTCCAGCCTTTATAGTATCCAGAGGACTAGAAATCCCCGAAGAATTAATTACAGCAGCAAAAGAAAATGGGGTTTCTGTATTACGTTCACCGATTTCAACTTCCCGTTTACTAGGGGAACTATCCAGTTATTTAGATGGCCGTTTAGCTGTTCGGACAAGTGTCCATGGGGTTTTAGTTGATGTTTATGGACTTGGTGTTTTGATTCAAGGAGATAGCGGTATTGGTAAAAGTGAAACAGCTTTAGAGCTTATTAAACGTGGACATCGGCTAATCGCAGACGATCGCGTCGATGTTTATCAGCAAGATGAATTAACCGTGGTTGGAGAACCACCAAAAATTTTGCAGCATTTAATTGAAATTCGTGGTATCGGAATTATTGACGTCATGAACCTGTTTGGAGCTAGTGCGGTCCGTGGCTTTATGCAAGTTCAATTGGTCGTTTATTTAGAGGCATGGGAAAAAGACAAGAAATATGATCGTCTTGGTAGTGATGATGCAATGGTTGAAATAGCTAACGTTGATGTCCCTCAGATTCGTATTCCTGTTAAGACCGGCCGAAATGTGGCCATTATCATTGAAGTAGCAGCAATGAACTTCCGCGCGAAAACAATGGGCTATGATGCAACAAAAACGTTCGAAGAGCGCTTAACCCGTTTGATTGAAGAAAATTCAGGAGAATAGAAGGAGAAGATGTGATGATGTTAGCCCAAGTAAATTCAATTGCATTTCGCCTTTTCGGTATTCCCGTCTATTGGTATGCAATTATTATTGTTTCAGGGATTGCTTTAGCTGTTTGGCTAAGTAGTCGTGAAGCCGTTCGTGTTGGTTTAAAAGAAGATGATGTCTTTGACTTTATGCTCTGGGGATTACCTGCAGCAATTGTTGGCGCGCGCTTGTATTACGTCGCTTTTCAATGGCAAGATTATGTAGACAATCCGATTGAAATTTTCTTTACTCGAAATGGTGGCTTAGCGATTTATGGTGGTCTTATTGGTGGGGGACTGGCGCTGTTTTTCTTTACGCGTCATCGTTTCATTTCTACATGGACTTTTTTAGATATTGCCGCACCAAGTGTGATTTTAGCGCAAGCAATTGGTCGCTGGGGCAACTTTATGAATCATGAAGCCTATGGGCCAGCGACCACCAGACAATTTTTAGAAAATCTCCATTTACCAACGTTTATCATTGATAACATGAATATCAACGGAACATATCATCAACCAACATTTTTATATGAATCTGTCTGGAATGTTTTAGGCTTTATCGTTTTAGTGTTATTACGCAAAAAGCCACACTTTTTAAAAGAAGGCGAAGTCTTTTTAGGTTATATAATATGGTATTCTTTCGGCCGTTTCTTCATCGAAGGCTTACGGATGGACAGTTTGTATGCGTTTAGTAACATTCGTGTCTCACAATTGTTGTCTTTAGTGATGTTCGTGGCAGCAATTGTTATTGTGATCGTTCGCAGAAGAAATCCCAATTTGAAATTTTACAATCGGGAGAAACAAAAGAAAAAAATAACAACTTCTTAATCCAACTTGATTGAAGAATATGGTAAACTAAAGAAGTAACGTTGTTTAGCGAAAGGAGAGTTTCACCGATGAAACAAAAAGTCGCTGTTTTAGGTCCAGGTTCCTGGGGGACAGCTTTAGCTCAAGTATTAGCCGAAAATGGACACGAGGTCTGTATTTGGGGAAATAAACCAGAGCAAATCGATGAAATAAATACAAAACACACCAACAAACATTATTTACCAGAATTAATCTTACCTACTTCAATTCAGGCAACCACTGATTTAGCCACTGCTTTAGTAGATGTTGATGCGGTACTGTTTGTGGTACCAACTAAAGCCATTCGTTCAGTAGCACAAGAAGTGGCCCAACATTTAAAAACAAAACCAATTATTATTCATGCAAGTAAAGGGCTCGAACAAGGTACACATAAGCGGATTTCAGAAGTGATAGCGGAAGAGATTCCAGCAGAAAAACGGCAAGGGATTGTGGTTTTATCTGGTCCAAGCCATGCAGAAGAAGTCGCTGTTCATGACATTACAACCATTACAGCAGCAAGCGAAAATTTAGCAGACGCTGTGTATGTGCAAGAGTTGTTTATGAATGATTACTTTAGAATTTATACGAATGATGATGTGATTGGTGTAGAAACAGGGGCGGCCTTAAAAAATATTATTGCTTTGGGCGCCGGAGCGATTCATGGCTTAGGCTTTGGTGATAATGCCAAAGCGGCAATTATGACTCGTGGTTTAGCAGAAATTAGTCGTTTAGGGGTTGCGATGGGAGCAAACCCATTAACATTTATTGGTTTAAGTGGTGTTGGGGATTTAATTGTTACTTGTACAAGTGTCCATTCTCGAAATTGGCGTGCGGGTAATTTATTAGGAAAAGGCCATAAGTTAGATGAAGTCTTAGAAAACATGGGCATGATTGTGGAAGGTGTTTCAACAACTAAAGCAGCCTATGAATTGGCACAACAACTAGAAGTCGAAATGCCAATCACAGAAACAATCTACAATGTCTTGTACAATGACGAAGATGTACAACAAGCAGCAAAAGAAATCATGTTGCGCGATGGCAAAACCGAAAACGAATTTACACTTGATTTTTAGGAGGAAAAAAGATGAAAGTTAAAAAGGCAGTTATTCCAGCAGCTGGGTTAGGAACACGTTTCTTGCCGGCTACCAAAGCGATGGCAAAAGAAATGTTACCGATTGTTGATAAACCAACGATTCAATTTATTGTAGAAGAAGCACTAGCTTCAGGAATCGAAGATATTTTAATTGTGACAGGCAAAGCCAAACGTCCGATTGAAGATCATTTTGATTCAAATGTTGAATTAGAAAATAACTTAAAAGAAAAAAATAAAACCGATTTATTGAAATTAGTCGAAGAAACAACGGATGTTAATTTACATTTTATTCGTCAATCCCATCCGAAAGGCTTAGGACACGCTGTTTTACAAGCGAAAGCATTTGTTGGCAATGAACCTTTTGTCGTGATGTTAGGCGACGATTTAATGGAAGATAAAGTGCCATTAACGAAACAATTAATGGATGATTACGAACAAACACATGCTTCGACAATTGCGGTAATGAAAGTACCCCATGAAGATACTTCAAAATATGGTATTATCAACCCAGAAAAAGAAATCGAAAAAGGACTATACAATGTCGAGAACTTTGTTGAAAAACCAAAGCCCGAGGAAGCACCAAGTGATTTAGCGATTATCGGCCGTTATTTATTAACCCCTGAAATTTTTGATGTACTTGAAAATCAAAAACCAGGCGCTGGTAACGAAATTCAGTTAACAGATGCGATTGACACTTTAAATAAAACACAACGCGTTTTTGCTCGTGAGTTTAAAGGAGAACGTTACGACGTTGGCGATAAATTTGGGTTTATGAAAACAAGCATTGAATATGGTTTGACTCATCCAGAAGTAAAAGATAATTTACGAGAATACATTATTAATTTAGGTGCTCAATTAGCGAAAAAAGAGCAACCAAAAGAAAAATAAATAAAAATAAGCGTAAAATTTCAATTCGTTAGAAGGAAATTTTACGCTTTTTTTCTTAAAGAAAAGGGCATGAGAATTTTATAAAATAAATTGTCATTCTTAGCTTTATGAGTTGTGAAAAATATAAGTTGGTGTTATCCTAAGATTATAAATAAAATTTCAGAGGGGAGTAATGATATGTCAGGTGGGGAAATTGCTGCCTTAATTGCAGCGGTAGCATTTGTTGTTTTAGTCATCTTTTTAGTACTTGTGTTATATAAAGTTTCTCAAGTTGTTTCAAAAATTGAAGATACAATTGATGAAACAAATACAACAATCAAAGTCGTGACTAGCGATGTGAATGTATTGAGTCGCCAAGTGGAAGGCTTGCTTGTTAAAAGCAATGAACTATTGACAGATGTGAATCAAAAAGTGGCAACGATTGATCCGTTGTTTACGGCCGTTGCTGATTTAAGCGAAAGTGTCTCTGAATTGAACACCTCAAGTAAACATTTGATTACAAAGGTAGGAACCGTAGGGAAAGGCACAGCGAAAGCTGGTTTAGTGAGTAAAGTAGGCGGTTCTGCTTTTAGAGCAATGCGTTCAAAAAATAAAAAAACAAATAACTAATTGGAGGAGATTTTTATGGCTAAAAAAGGCGGATTTTTCTTAGGAGCAGTAATTGGTGGAACAGCAGCAGCCGTTGCCGCATTATTACTTGCACCAAAATCAGGTAAAGAATTACGTGATGATTTATCAAATCAAACAGATGATTTAAAAAACAAAGCGCAAGATTACACAGATTATGCTGTTCAAAAAGGAACAGAATTAACAGAAATCGCAAAACAAAAAGCCGGCGTTTTATCAGATCAAGCCTCTGATTTGGCAGGTTCTGTCAAAGAAAAAACAAAAGATTCATTGGATAAAGCACAAGGTGTTTCTGGCGACATGCTTGATAACTTTAAAAAACAAACAGGTGATTTATCTGATCAATTTAAAAAAGCAGCTGACGATGCTCAAGATCACGCAGAAGATTTAGGTGAAATTGCCGAAGATGCAGCAGAAGATATCTATATTGACGTTAAAGATTCTGCGGCAGCGGCCAAAGAAACTGTTTCTGCTGGTGTCGATGAAGCAAAAGAAACCACCAAAGATGTTCCTGAAAAAGCTGCAGAAGCAAAAGAAGATGTTAAAGATGCAGCGAAAGACGTAAAAAAAGAATTTAAAGGGTAACAAGCGTTTAGCTTATGAAAGTTAGCAACGGATCGTGTTGCTTTTGTTCAGCGGCTTACCTTAAAATTTAGAAATGAGGCCATCAGTCCGGTTGACTGTTGGCCTCATTTTATTTTTATGCTATTCAATAATTTGCAATTCTTTGGTTGTCTTAGTGAATGGTTCGGAGCCTGTTTTCGTTACGTGTAAACAATCTTCAATACGAACGCCTACTTTTCCAGGAATGTAAATACCGGGCTCAATAGAGAAACACATACCTTCTTCAATGACTAAATCATTGCCATGAACCAGCGATGGGTATTCATGGACAGTGGTTCCAATGCCATGGCCTAAGCGATGGTTAAAATATTCACCATAACCAGCTTTTGTGATTACACCTCGAGCAATATCATCTAATTCGCCTGCTGTAACACCAGGTTTGACCGCTTCAGTTGCTGCTAATTGTGCTTCTAAAACAATTCCATAAATTTCTTTTTGGAAATCAGAAGGTTCCAAGTAGCTGACTGTTCGTGTGGCATCACTACAATAGCCATTATGAACGACACCTAAATCAAATAACACTAAGTCATGGGGCTCAATTTTTGTTTCGCCAGGTACCCCGTGAGGACTAGCTCCGTTTTTTCCTGTTAAGACTAACGTATCAAAACTCATTGAGCGAATACCTTGACGTTTTAATTGATACTCGATTTCTGCAACAATTTCTTGTTCCGCAACGCCTGCTTGAATTGCTTTGAAGCCGATCTCAAAAGCGACATCAGCCCAACTACCAGCTTCTAGTAAACGTTGAATTTCAGGTTCTGTTTTAATTAATTGAAGTTTTTCAATTAAAGGCGTAACATCATGCGAAAAATCGCTAGCTGGGAAATAGGTTTTCAATTGATCGAAACGAGCTAAAGAAAGAGCTTGTTTTTCTAAAGCAAAGCGTGGTGTGCCTTGTGTCCGTTTATTTAATAAAGCCGCAATTTTTTCCCAAGGATTTTCGCTATCTAAATAACCATAAACGGGATAAGTCCAACTACTATTTTCGGCATCTTCGACTTCTAATGCAGGTGTAAATAAAAATGATTGATCGTCCGCAGCGATAAACAAAGCTAACACGCGCTCATGAGGTTCGCTTTCGTAACCGGAAAAGTAAGCGATATGACCAGGATCACTAATATAAGTGAAGTCAATCTTTTCTTGGTGCATCCAATTTTTTAAATCGGCAATTTTTTCTTGATTCATAAAACATCCTTCTTTCTTTTATTCTGAAGTGAATCACAGTACTATCATAACATGAAATGACAAAAAGTTCCTTTTGAAATGGAAAGTAAATTTTCATGAAAAAACGATAAAACGGTTGCAAAAATAGAAGAATTTTGATATTCTAGGCTAGGAAAGAAATGTAAACAGTGTTTTCAGAAAATGAGAACAAATTCATATTTATAGGAGAAGAAACATGGAAAAACAAACAATTACAATTTATGATGTTGCTAGAGAGGCAAATGTATCTATGGCTACTGTTTCTCGTGTTGTCAATGGTAATCCCAATGTAAAACCAGCAACGCGTAAAAAAGTCTTAGAAGTGATTGATCGCTTAGATTACCGTCCTAACGCAGTCGCACGTGGTTTAGCAAGTAAAAAAACGACAACAGTGGGTGTCATTATTCCAGATGTTAGTAATGCATTTTTTGCTTCATTAGCACGTGGCATTGACGACGTGGCTACAATGTATAAATATAATATCATTTTAGCTAATTCAGATGGAGACGATCAAAAAGAAGTTACTGTATTAAACAATTTACTTGCCAAGCAAGTAGATGGGATTATCTTTATGGGTCATCGTATTACAGATGATATTCGTGGTGAATTTTCACGTTCAAAAACACCTGTTGTCTTAGCAGGTTCAATTGATCCAGACGAACAAGTTGGTAGCGTTAATATTGATTACACAGAAGCAACGAAAGATGCAACAGCGACTTTAGCGAAAAATGGGAACAAAAAAATTGCTTTTGTTAGTGGTGCATTAATCGATCCAATTAATGGTCAAAACCGAATGAAAGGCTACAAAGAAGCTTTAGCGGAAAATGGCTTGTCTTATAATGAAGGCTTAGTTTTTGAATCTGAATATAAATTTAAAGCAGGTATTAATTTGGCTGAGCGTGTCCGTAACAGTGGAGCAACAGCTGCCTTTGTTACAGACGATGAGCTAGCGATTGGTTTATTAGATGGGATGCTAGATGCTGGTGTGAAAGTTCCAGAAGAATTTGAAATCATTACAAGCAATAACTCATTGCTTACAGAAGTCTCTCGTCCACGTCTATCAAGTATTACACAACCTTTATATGATATCGGTGCCGTGTCAATGCGCTTATTAACAAAACTAATGAACAAAGAAGAAATTGAAGAAAAAACAGTTGTTTTACCTTATGGAATTGATCAAAAAGGTTCAACAAAATAAATTGAATTAAACGGCTAAACTAAGAGCGTTAACTCTTAGTTTAGCCGTTTTTTGATACCTAAAAATGAGCCAGAAAACGTATTTTTCTGGCTCATTTTAGCGAGTTAATTATTGTTCTTTTTATTATCGTTGTTTTTATTGTTGTTATTATTTGTAGTGGCACGTGGAGCAAGATTTCCCCAGTAAGAAGCGTAATTGCTGTCTGTTCCACCGATCCCAAATTTATAGGTACTTTGTGGTGCACCATCTTTGGCATAGTATGAAGTCGTTGTTTTGCCAGGTGTATTGAACTTGGCACCATTATAGGTAATTGAGCCAGGTTTTTCACCAGTAAATTCAGAAACTTTTGATTTAATGACACTTGGATCTAATTCAAATTTTTGACCAATGCCAAACAATTCTGGATTCGCATAGTACAGCGCGTTGGCTAAGTTCGCCATATAATTCCCATTATTGTCGCCGCTGGTCATCGTCATTGGTGCTGGTAGATCATGTCCTGCCCAAGAACTTAGTGTCACAGTTGGGGTAGAGACAATCAGCCATGAATCTTTAAACTCATCAGTTGTCCCAGTTTTTCCGACCCAATCAGCACTAGCTAGATGAGGATTCAAGCCAGCTAATGTTGGTTTGAATTTTGTCGTATTCGCAGAATCCACCACTGAGCGCAACAAGTCATTCATAATAGAAGCGGTCGCCGGTGAATAAACTTGCGTTCCTTCATCTTTGTGTTCGTAGACTACATGCCCGCTATTGTCTGTAATTTTTTCAATCATGTAGGCTTTTTGATATTTACCTTTGTTAGCAAGCGCTTGGAAGCCGTTTGTTTGTGTTACAACATTTGTTTCTACTGAACCCAATGGCGCAGATTCGTAAGCCCAAGCATCTGAAGCTGGATAGTTCATTTTACTTAAGTAGTGATTGTAAGAGAAATTATCATCACCCATTTTTTTCCTTAGCTCATTATTAACATGAACGACAGGGATATTGAAAGACCAATTCAAGGCATTCCGAACAGTCACGAATTGATTTAAATCCACATTTGTGGAATTAACAAATTCACGACCATCAGCATAAGTCGTTGGGTAGTTGGCCAGACGACTTTCAGAACCAATGATTCCTTGATCAATCGCAGGACCATAGACAGAAATTGGTTTAATCGTAGAACCAACTTGACGATCGGCATTAAAGGCATGGTTGTTTTGATTAATATCGAAGTTTCTACCGCCGATAAAACCGAGGATACGACCAGTAGCGTTATCCAGTAAAATATTGCCAGTTTCAATCATTGTATTCCCATTGACATCTGCAGTTCCATCATCAAGCAAATAACCATAATTTGCGACAGCGGTTTGCATCGTGTTATAAATGTTCTGATCAATGGTCGATTGGATTGTATAGCCTTGCGACTGGATTTCGCGACGTGCTTGTTCTTCATATTGATCTAAACCAACTTGATCTAAATCATCACGATTAACTTTAGCTTTTTTCATATCTAAATCCATGACAATCTCAACTGCTTTATCTAACACCGTGTAGTATAGATAGCCTTCTGTATTGACATTGGCCTGTTCAGTTGGTAAAAAGTCTTTTTTCAAGTCGTAAGCTTTGGCTTCTTCATATTCCTTTTGTGAAATAGCTTTTTCTCGGTACATACTGAAAAGAACAAAATCTTTTCTCTTCATTCCTAAAGACAAATCGTCTTTCAAGGCACCAGTGTTAGTATAGGGCGTGTAAACAATGGGACTTTGGGGAAGTCCTGCGATAAAGGCCGCTTGAGGAAGATTCAAGTCCTTGGCACTTTTACCAAAGAGTCCTTTGGCTGCTTCTTCCACGCCTGCAATATTTTCACCTTTGTTATTACGACCAAAAGGGGAGACATTTAGATAAGTTGTCACGATTTCGTCCTTAGAGAAGTATTTTTCAATACGTAAAGCTAATAAAATTTCGTTGGCTTTCCGTTTAAAAGTCGTTTCGTCAGTTAAAATCTGTTGTTTTACCAATTGCTGAGTCAATGTTGAACCACCAGAAGAACCGCCGATACCTGTCGCATCAGAAATCAACGCTCGAACTAGCGCTTTTGGTACTACCCCATGATGTTCTTCAAAATATTCATCTTCTGTTGAAATAATGGCTTTTTTTAGCAATGGAGACATTTGATCGCCATTAATTCGTGTCCGAATTAAATCTGATTTGATGTTAGCAATCGGAGTACCATCTGCGTAAGTCATTTTTGACACTTCGGTAATATCACTGATTTCTTTTTGCAATTCTTCCTTCGTTGGGGGCTGTGTATCTTCAACTAGAAAAGCAAAATAGCCCATTCCGATACCTAAGCCAAGAGAGCCACCTAAGACAATCAGAATAACCCCAAAAACCACTAATGACTGAAAAACGCGAATAATGACATTTAAAATAAGTAAAAAGACATTGCCGCCAGAAGAGGTCGTTGGTTTTTGCTTATTGTTACTTGAATTATTTTTCAAAAGCTTCACCTCAATAAAATGATACATTCTGTGTTATTATAGCAAAAAAAAGCTTCTATGAATAGTTTCTACACCAATTGCCATTTTTTGTTGAAAAAACTTAAGAGAAAATAGGGAAATCTCATTTTTTGACTTTTCAAGTGTGACAGAATCGGTTACTATGAATAGGGGAATTTGATCTATTATTATGTTTTACTATAGGAGGAAAATCATGAATTTAGCTTTTTTTGAAGAATTAAAAGCCCGTGGGTTGGTCTACCAAGTCACAGATGAAGAAGCCTTACAAAAACAATTAAATGAAGAATCTGTTAAATTATATATCGGCTTTGATCCAACGGCAGACAGTTTACACATCGGGCATCTACTGCCAATTCTCATGTTACGTCGTTTCCAACAAAATGGTCATGTGCCCATTGCTTTAGTTGGTGGCGGAACAGGCATGATTGGTGATCCATCATTCAAAGATGCAGAACGTAGTTTAAACACACTTGATACAGTGAAAGCTTGGTCTGAAAGTATTAAGGGCCAGTTGTCACGTTTTATCGATTTTGAAGATGAAAAAAATCCAGCGATTCTAGCAAATAACTATGATTGGCTTGGAGAGCTTTCATTAATTGATTTCTTACGTGATGTTGGAAAAAACTTTACAATTAACTATATGATGAGTAAAGAAAGCGTGAAACGCCGAATCGAAACAGGAATTTCTTATACTGAATTTGCGTATCAATTATTACAAGCGTATGATTTCTTGAAATTGTACGAAACAGAAGGCTGTTTATTGCAATTAGGCGGCAGTGATCAATGGGGGAACATTACTTCAGGGATTGAATTATTACGCCGAGAACAAGAAGTTCAAGGATTCGGCTTAACCATGCCTTTAATTACAAAAGCAGATGGTACCAAATTTGGTAAAACAGAAGGAAACGCAGTTTGGCTAGATGCGGAAAAAACTTCGCCATATGAATTTTATCAATTCTGGATTAACACAGATGATCGTGATGTCGTGAAATTCTTGAAATACTTTACTTTCTTAACATTGGATGAAATTGCAACAATTGAAGAAGAATTTACAGCAAACCCAGGTCAACGTGCTGCGCAAAAAGCGTTAGCCAAAGAAGTCACTACTTTAGTCCACGGTGAAGCAGCCTATCATCAAGCGGTTAAAATTTCAGAAGCTTTATTCAGCGGAGATATCCAAAGCTTAACAGCAGAAGAAATTAAACAAGGCTTTAAAGATGTACCAACGTACGAGGTGCAACCAGAGGATCAATTAAGTTTAGTCGACTTATTAGTTACCTCAAAAATAGAACCATCCAAACGTCAAGCCCGTGAAGATGTTCAAAATGGAGCGATTTACGTCAATGGAGAACGTCGACAAGATTTAGCAGCTGAATTGACAGAAACTGATAAAATCGAAGGGCAATTTACTGTGATTCGTCGCGGGAAGAAAAAATATTTCTTGTTAAAATACTAAAAAACTGTCAACTTCAATCTTATATGGTTTATAAATTAAAAATAATAGTTAACAGTTAATACTAGCTTAATATTTTGCTTTAGGAAGACTTGTTTACCTTAATGTAAGCAAGTCTTTTTATAAAGTTTTGCTTATAGTACTAGAATCAATAGTCACCAACATTATCTTGAACGGTTTATTATATAAAAATACCGACCAAGTTTCTCTGGTCGGTATTCTGTCTAATTTTTAAGTCTCACTACAGATAGCCAATCCTTACTTGTATAATATTACTGTATGGAAACCTTCCATAGATCCTGACAGACCTTGATTTTGTAGTGAATCAATTTTTATATCAACAATTTCATAACCATCTAACTGCATAGAAGATATTATTTCATCAATTTGCGTAGTGTATTTGTCCTCACAGCCAAAATTTTGATTAATCCATTTACTAAAACTATTTACCATAACTAGATGAGTTAAACCATCTTTAGGTTTTAAAAATTTTTTTATTTCTTTTTGATAAATAGATTCTGCAGCACTTTTTTGTCCTTTTGTAAACATTCCCACTCTATTTCACCACCTTTCCAGTAAAATTATTATTGCTAATATATTTATTGCTTCAAGCTTTTTGTGAATGTCCAAAGTGTTAATCACTAATAAAGTTAGACTATTATTCCTCTCTATGGTGATTCATTAAGGAAAAGTATTGGTTAAAGCATATAGACGATAAAGATAGTATATCAATGTTCACAAAAGTCTACAATAAAAATTCAAATTTGTTATAGACTATATTAGAAAAGTAATGGGTGGGTATTGTTGTATCAACAATAAGGAGGACTGTAAGAAAAGTCCTTTGTCAAGATAGTATTGAAATAAAAAGCTGAAAATCAAAAGGACAAATGTTACAAAAAACTCTTTTTTACTATTGGGCATATTCAATTACAGATAACTTGTGCTATGCTAGAATAAAAAGTGCAGTCGCTATAAGGAGTAGGTTATGAAATCAATTGTCGAAAAGTTAAACTTAACGAAGTATCAGCACCCAGTTATTTTAAATAGACCACGGGCAGAGTATCTATCTGAATTTGCTTCAGCCGCGCAGCAATTACCCTCAGAACCAGTTGAGCTGATTTTTGCATTTGTAAAAACGATGGCGGAATTTCAAGAGATTGTTTCAATGGTGATTGAAGGTCAACATTTAGTAGAAAATGGGTTGTTATATGTGGCTTATCCGAAAAAAGGCAATAAAATGTATCCAACTTTTGTCCACCGAGATGAAATTTTTCCAACATTACAAGTAAACGAGGCAGATGGGTATATTAAAGGATCAACTTTAAAATTTAATCGTATGGTTAGTTTAGATGAGACTTTTACGGTTGTCGGCATGAAGAATGTTCTTAAAAAGCCAGCGAAGAATCAGACCAGTTCTGCTGTTGGGGATTATGTTCAATATTTACCAGAAATTGAAGCGTTGGTACAAACAGAACCAGCTGCTGCAGCGACATTCGCTGCATTAACGCCTGGTTATCAAAAAGAGTGGGCGCGGTATGTATTTAGTGCAAAGCGAGCGGAGACACGGAAAAAGCGGCAAACTGAAATGTTAGCCATTTTAAAAGAAGGCTATAAAACCAAAGCGCTTTATCAGCAAAGGAAGAAATAATGGCGCAGTCAATTGAAACAGTTACAGCATACATCGAAACAGTTGAACCAAACTGGCGAATTGCTTATCAGCAAGTATTAGACGTCGTTTCGCAAAATTTGCCAGCAGGATTTGAATTAACAATGCAATATGGCATGCCAACCTTTGTTGTGCCGCTTTCAGTATTTCCAGAAGGCTATCTCAACCGTGGTGATGAACCGTTACCATTTATCAGCTTAGGCGCTACTAAAAGGCAAGTAGCTTTATATCACATGGGATTAATGGGAAATGAAGCCGTCCGAAGTTGGTTTCAAGAAGCCTATCAGGAACAAGTGTCAACAAAGCTAAACATGGGGAAAAGTTGTCTTCGCTTCACTAATCCTAAGCGAATACCCTATGAACTAATTGGCGAATTAGTAACAAAAATCACGCTAGAAGAATGGCTGCAACAGTATCAACACTACCAAAAGAAAAAGAAGAATTATTAGGAGGAACCACATGTTATTAGGATCACACGTTAGTATGAGTGGCAAGAAAATGCTATTAGGCTCTGCCGAGGAAGCGGCTAGTTATGGCTCAACAACCTTTATGATTTATACAGGTGCGCCACAAAACACGCGCCGGAAACCGATTGAAGAAATGAATATTGAAGCTGGGCAAGCTTTTATGAAGGAACACAATTTAAGTAATATCGTCGTTCATGCCCCGTATATTATTAATTTAGGTAATACAATTAAAACGGAAAATTTCGGTTTTGCCGTAGACTTTTTGCGTCAAGAAATTGAGCGAGCACAAGCGTTGGGAGCAACGCAAATCACGTTACACCCAGGTGCGCATGTTGGTGCAGGTCCAGAAGCCGGCATCAAACAAATTGTTAAAGGTCTAAACGAAGTCTTGTGGAAAGAGCAAATCCCTCAAATCGCTTTAGAAACAATGGCTGGTAAAGGGACCGAAATCGGCCGTACATTTGACGAACTAGCTGCGATTATTGACGGAGTTACGCTGAATGATAAACTTTCTGTCACTCTGGATACTTGCCACATTAATGATGCAGGTTATAATGTAAAAGATGATTTTGATGGCGTATTAGTTGAATTTGATAAAATTATCGGATTGGATCGTTTAAAAGTTATTCATGTGAATGATTCTAAAAATCCTATGGGCTCACATAAAGATCGTCATGCCAATATTGGCTTTGGCACTATTGGTTTTGAAGCTTTAAACGGTGTGGTTCACCATGAAAAATTAACTGCTTTACCAAAAATTTTAGAAACACCTTATGTCGGAGAAGACAAAAAAAATAAAAAGGCCCCTTACGTCTTTGAAATTGCGATGTTAAAAAATCAAACATTTGATCCAGAATTATTAGAAAAAATTCAAGGACAAAACTAAAGCAACAATCGCTCTTAAAGGTCCTATTGACATTTAAGAGCGTATATTTTTGACTTTTAATCACTATTTTGCAAAAAAATCAGACTTTTTTCATTATTTAAGAGAAATCCCGCAAAAAGAACTTTTCTTTTTTTGCTATTTCTAGTAAAATAATTCATTGAGAGCAAAACTATACGGAGAGGAGAGAGTTTCAATGGCAACAGGTTGGGTAGTATTAATCGCAGTAATCGCTTTATTAGTAGGCGCTGCAGGGGGCTTTTTCCTTGCACGCAAATATATGCAAGATTATTTCAAAAAAAATCCTCCCGTTAATGAGGATATGTTACGCATGATGATGGCATCAATGGGTCAAAAACCGTCAGAGAAAAAGGTTAGACAAATGATGCAACAAATGAAAAACCAAGGAAAATAGTAAAGGTTATTCAGGTAATCATGAATAAGTGTAAAAACGGGCTGATTTTCAGTCCGTTTTTTTGTTGTTTTGCGGGAGAATAGGATAATCTAGGAGGAAAAGAGCGAGACGTTTAATCAAAAACAACACAATAACGAAGAAACCTTCTAGCTCGAAAGTAGTCTTCGTAGAACAACAAAGTAAAGGAGGGACAACTGAATGTCCATATTCAAAAAATTAGGCTGGTTTTTTAAGCAAGAGAAAAAAAGTTATATTATTGGGGTTTTCTCATTAATGATGGTCGCTCTTGTTCAATTAGTCCCGCCCAAAGTTATTGGCGTCGTTGTAGATGAAATCGTTAACAAAGAAATTCGCTTAACGAAAATTATCGTGTGGGTTGCACTCTTGATTGGTGCTGGGCTTGCCCAATATCTTTTTCGCTATATTTGGCGGATGCATATTTGGGGGAGTGCCGCTCGTTTGGAAAAAGAGCTACGGACTCAATTATTTCATCATTTCACAAAAATGGATAGCATCTTTTATCAGAAATATCGGACAGGTGACTTGATGGCGCATGCAACCAATGATTTAAATGCCATCCAAAATGTGGCTGGAGCTGGGATTTTAACGTTTGCCGACTCTGTGATTACGGGAGGAACAACGATTATCGCAATGATTCTATTTGTCGATTGGCGCTTAACATTAATTGCTTTATTACCGCTGCCTTTATTAGCCGTCACTTCACGAGTTTTAGGTTCTAAGTTGCATGATGCCTTTCGAGATTCACAAGCTGCTTTTTCAGCGATTAATGATAAAACACAAGAAAGTATCACTGGAATTAAAGTCATTAAAACATTTGGGCAAGAAAAAGAAGATCTTGCTGATTTTACAGAGAAAATTGATGATGCTATCGTCAAAAATAAACGAACGAACTTTTTAGATGCACTGTTTGATCCTTTTATTACGCTGATTATTGGTGTTTCTTATGTTTTGACAATTATTATTGGTGGTCGTTTCATCATGGAAGGAACGATTAGTTTAGGTCAGTTGGTCTCTTTCATTGCCTATATTGGGATGCTAGTTTGGCCAATGTTTGCGATTGGGCGCTTATTTAATGTGTTGGAACGTGGGAATGCTAGTTACGATCGTGTGAACGAATTATTGCATGAAAAAACGCATATTATCGAACGAAAAGATGCCATCAAAACAATGGCGCAAGGAACAATTTCAATGAAGATTGATTCTTTTTCTTATCCAAAAGAAGAGGCAGTGGCGTTGGAAAATATCCAATTTTCGTTGCAAGAAGGAGAAACTTTGGGGATTGTTGGCAAAACAGGCGCTGGTAAAACCACTATTTTGAAGTTGTTGATGCGTGAATATGACCAATACCAAGGAACGATTTCCTTTGGAAAACATGACATTAAAAATTACACATTAGATGCATTGATGGGTGCAATGGGTTACGTGCCACAGGACCATTTTCTCTTTTCCATGACGGTACGAGATAACATTCGTTTTGCTAAACCAGACTTGGAACAAGCGGCAGTTGAAAAAGCGGCAGCATTAGCATTTATTAACCAAGAAATTAAAGCATTCCCTGAAGGCTATGACACAATGGTTGGGGAACGTGGCGTTTCGCTTTCTGGAGGACAAAAACAACGGATTTCTATTGCACGGGCCTTGATTGTTGAACCAGAATTGTTAATTTTAGACGATGCCTTATCTGCAGTCGATGCGAAGACTGAAGAGGCGATTTTATCAAATCTAAAAGAAACGCGCCAAGAAAAAACCACTATCATTACAGCGCATCGTTTAAGTAGTGTCATGCATGCCAAAGAAATCTTAGTGTTGGATGAAGGGAAAATTATTGAACGGGGGACGCATCAAGAGTTACTGGCTCAGAAGGGTTGGTATCAGCGGATGTGGGAAAAACAGCAATTAGAAGCGAAAATTGAAGGGAGTGAGAGTTAATGGAAGAAAAGTATCAATCCGAATGGTCCAGAGAATTACCGTTGAAAGAACAATTAACGATTGTTCAGCGTTTGTTTCGTTTTGCCAAACCGTTTCGACGCATGTTTTACACAGCTATTCTCTTTGCATTTGTCTTATCAATTATCAATATTCTTTTGCCTAGAGTCATTCAAGTTTTTATGGATAATTATTTAACGCCTAAAGCTGCTACAATGCAGGTGATTCTAACTTTTGCTGCTATTTATTTTTTTGGTGTCATTGTCAAAAGTATTGTTTGGTTTTTCCAATGGTATTTGTATTCGATGGCTTCTTTAAAAACGTATCAATATATACGAGTGAAATTATTTGAAAAATTACACACTTTAGGTATGCGTTATTTTGATCAAACACCAGCGGGTTCGACGGTGTCTCGTGTTACAAATGATACAGAAACATTGTTTGAATTCTGGTATGTATTCCTAATGGTGATTACAGGAATTTTTGCCGTAATCTCGTCATTTTTTGCAATGTTTCAACTCAGTCCAGAAATCTCATTTTATTGTCTAATTTTCTTGCCGATTTTATTAGTTGTGATTTGGTATTACCAAAAATTTAGTTCAAAATTATATCGCAGTATGCGGGAAAAATTAAGTCAATTAAACACCAAACTAAATGAATACATCTCTGGTATGCAAATCATTCAACAATTTCGCCAAGAAAAGCGTTTGGAAAAAGAATTTGAGGAAACCAATGATGATTATTTAAAAACACGAGTAGCAATGATTCGTATGAATTCGTTATTATTAAGTCCCATCATTAATTTGTTGTATACGTTGGCGATTGCATTGGCCTTAACTATGTTTGGCATCGATGCTTTACATTCTCCTGTAGAAGCGGGGATGATTTATGCTTTTGTAACATATGTCCAAGCTTTTTTTAATCCGATGACACAAATGATGGACTTCCTAAGTATCTTTACAGATGGGATTGTCGCAGGTAGCCGTATTTTAAAAATTATGGATACGGAAGAATTAACGCCGCAACAATCAGTAGGTGCGAATGGGGAAATTATTCGCGGGAAAATTGAATTTCGCAATGTTACTTTTTCTTATGACGGCAAAAACGAAGTATTGAAAAATATTAGCTTTGTCGCGAATCCCGGGGAAACCGTCGCTTTAGTCGGTCATACAGGAAGTGGTAAAAGTTCAATTATTAATGTACTCATGCGTTTCTATGAATTTTATGAAGGGCAGATTTTAATTGATGATCGTGACATTCGTGATTTTCCCATGACAGAATTACGAGAAAAGATGGGCTTAGTATTACAGGACGCTTTCATGTTTTATGGAGATATTGCTGGAAATATCCGTTTACTGAATCCCAATATTACAGATGAGCAAATTAAACAGGCTGCGGAATTTGTTCAGGCAGATAAATTTATTCACACGTTACCCAATACCTATCATGCGAAAGTCATTGAACGAGGAGCGAGTTATTCTAGCGGACAACGTCAATTAATTTCGTTTGCACGAACGATTGTGACTGATCCCAAAATTTTAGTTTTAGATGAAGCAACCGCTAATATTGATACAGAAACAGAAGGATTGATTCAAGAAGGATTAGCCAAAATGCGTCAAGGGAGAACGACAATTGCGATTGCGCATCGCCTTTCGACGATTCGTGATGCAAACTTGATTTTAGTTTTAGACAAAGGGCAGATTGTAGAACGAGGAACGCACGAAACGTTACTGGCAGAAGGTGGCCTTTATGCGGATATGTATCAGTTACAAAGTACGGAAGTTTAACGTAACAACAGAAAGAGTTAAATAACCCAAACAAAGGCATTTAGTGTTAGGGAATTCCTAATTCTAGGTGTCTTTGTAGCTCTTTAAATTGCAAAAAAGAATAGAAATGGTATGATATGAAGAGAGAAAAACAAACGAGGAAGTTAGGTGGAACTGTGAAGCCAGTTATAGTCAAAAATGTGCGAATAGGTGAAGGGAATCCCAAAATTGTGGTGCCCATTGTTGCTCCAACAGCCGAGGATATTTTGGCCGAAGCAACGGCGAGCCAAACACTAGATTGTGATTTGGTGGAATGGCGTTTAGACTATTATGAAAATGTCGCTGATTTTTCCGATGTATGTAATCTTTCACAACAAGTAATGGAACGGTTGGGGCAAAAACCGTTATTGTTAACTTTTCGTACACAAAAAGAAGGCGGCGAAATGGCTTTTTCTGAGGAAAATTATTTTGCTTTGTATCATGAATTAGTGAAAAAGGGTGCGTTGGATTTATTAGATATTGAATTATTTGCGAATCCGCTGGCGGCAGATACGTTAATTTACGAAGCTAAAAAGATGGGGATTAAAATTGTTCTCTGTAATCACGACTTTCAGAAAACACCGTCGCAAGAGGAGATTGTCGCGCGGTTACGCCAAATGCAAATGCGTCAGGCGGATATTTGTAAAATAGCTGTGATGCCACAAGATGCGACAGATGTACTTACGTTACTTTCAGCAACCAATGAAATGTACACCCATTATGCATCCGTCCCAATCGTTACTATGTCAATGGGACAGTTAGGGATGATTAGTCGCGTAACAGGTCAACTGTTCGGGTCGGCACTAACTTTTGGCTCAGCCCAGCAAGCGTCCGCACCGGGCCAACTATCCGTACAAGTATTAAGAAATTATTTAAAGACATTCGAACAAAACAAGTGATTCAGAAGGTGAAAAAAGTGGCAAAGAAAAAAACACAACAAAAAACGAATGCGATGCGCATGGTAGAACAACATAAAGTACCATATAAAGAATATGAATTCGCTTGGAGCGAAGATCATTTAAGTGCAGAAAGTGTTGCTGAAAGTTTAGGTATTGACAAAGGACGAATTTTTAAAACCTTGGTTACAGTAGGTAATAAAACAGGTCCAGTCGTGGCTGTCATTCCTGGTAATCAAGAATTAGATTTGAAAAAATTAGCGAAAGCTAGTGGCAACAAAAAGGTAGAAATGCTTCACTTAAAAGATTTAGAAGCAACCACAGGCTATATTCGTGGGGGCTGT
This sequence comes from Enterococcus sp. MSG3299, assembly GCF_050555765.1. Lineage (NCBI taxonomy): Bacteria > Bacillati > Bacillota > Bacilli > Lactobacillales > Enterococcaceae > Enterococcus > Enterococcus sp. MSG3299. Next base: position 1,481,736 of record NZ_CP187869.1, on the reverse strand, counting down.
TCCCCAATTGGGATGAAAAAACAATTTCCCACCTATTTGGCTGAAGAAGCTCAACAATATTCTGCAATTATTGTTTCTGCAGGCAAACGTGGCATGCAAATTGAATTAGCGCCTGAAGCAATCCTTTCGCTAACCAATGGACAATTTGCGGGAATAACGACAGAAGAATAAGTGGTTATAAGAAGAAGTCGAGACAGAACCGTTTATCTGTTTTTAAACGTGGAGCAAAAATCACTAGGGATTTTTGCTCCACGTGTTTAATTATCAAATTAATAAAGGAAAAGCATTAAGTAAACAGTGCTACTTTTTATTGGGATAAAATTTTTGTAATGCTTGCCGTGCGAGCATATCGGCCGCTTTGTTTTGACTTTCAGGTAGCCATTTGATTAAGAGCAAAGGGAAATTCTTTTCTAGTTGTTGATATTCTGCTAAATAAGGCTGGTACTTTTCATTTTTAGCATAGTTTTTTTCAATTGTTTGGACAACAATTTTGCTATCTGAGTGGAGAAGAACGGTTTGTTGATTGTCTTCATTGGCAATCGCTTGCTTTAAAGCTTCAATCAGCACTTTAAATTCGGCTTCGTGATTACTAACAATGCCTAAAGGCACATGCAATTGTTGCCGCGATTGGTCGGTGAGGTAAACGATACCGCCGCCAGATTCACCTGGATTGCCTTTTGTTGCAGCATCTACATAAATTCTTAACATAAAATTACTCCTAATTTCTTTTTGTTCTTAAAAAAAGTATGTTACTATTATAACATATTTAAATTTAGCGGCGTTGATCCAGAAGTAGTGAGGGCACTTTATGAAAAAACAGAAATTCTATTGGCAGCCAGAATTAGCATCAACAATTATTTACTGGTCTTGCACATTTTGTATATTATTTATTAGTTTAATTTTAGCATTGGAAAATAATGGTCCTTACTTGATTAGTAATCTGGTGATGGTTCCATTTTTTGTGTTTGCGTATCTAGGAATTGCGCGGTCTTTTAACCTGACAGAAACATCTTTAATTGTCAGAGATGTTTTATGGTTTCGCAAAAAAGCACTTCCGCTTTCTCAGATAGAAAAAGTAACCTACAATGAAAAAAGCATCGAAATTTTTTCCTCAGAATTTAAGGAAGGCTCAAAAGTCTTTTTAATGAAAAAGAAAACGATTCCGTTATTTCTTGAGGCACTTAAGGTAAAAAAGCCTGAATTGAAGGTAGCAGAAGATCATTCTTTGGGCCTTCATAAAAAAGAAGAAAAAAACAAGAGTGAGTCATAAGTCGAAACGACTGGTGACCCACTCTCAAAATCTTAAAATAATCAGCTGAAACAAACGCTACGTTTACTTACTTTTTGGAGCTAAGCGCTGTTGGTTCAGCTTTTTTAGTTATCTATTTTTTTGACATGTGCTGCTTGTAGCCCACGATTGCCTTCCATTATCTCGAATTCTACAGATTGATTCTCATCAAGTGATTTGAATCCGTCACCTTCTATAGCAGTGAAGTGGACAAAAATCTCATCTTCTTCGTTGTAAACGATAAAACCATAACCTTTTCTGTTATCGAACCATTTGACAATTCCTTTTTGCATCCAATTCACGCTCCTTTTAGATTTGTAAAGACACTTTCATTATACGAGAAAAGGCTACCAAACGTCAATGGTTGGGTTGTTTAAAAAAGGTTATTCTAGCCATTCTATTCAATACAAGCTATAATTTAAAAGAAACAATGTGTCACAAAGACGATAAAGAATTGAAAAGGGGTCCGTTATGAAGACAGATATTAACATTGCACAAGCAGCAACATTAAAACCTATTCAAGAGATTGCCGAAACAATCGGTCTTTCAGAAGATTCGCTAGAACTTTATGGGAAATACAAAGCGAAAATAGATTTTCCAACGCTTCAATCCTTAGAAGCGAAACCAGAAGGTAAATTAATCCTCGTTACGTCGATTAATCCAACGCCAGCAGGAGAAGGAAAGTCAACCGTGACCATTGGTTTAGGAGATGCATTAAATCAAATCAATAAAAAAACAGTTATTGCCCTAAGAGAACCATCATTAGGTCCTGTGATGGGGATTAAAGGTGGCGCAACAGGTGGCGGTTACGCACAAGTATTACCAATGGAAGAAATCAATTTGCATTTTACTGGTGATATGCATGCCATTACGACAGCCAATAATGCCTTAGCTGCGTTACTAGATAATCATTTACAGCAAGGAAATGAATTAAAGATTGATTCTCGGCGGGTGATTTGGAAACGTGCAGTGGATCTAAATGATCGTGCGCTCAGACAGGTCGTTGTTGGTTTAGGCGGTCCTTTCCAAGGTGTACCAAGAGAAGACGGTTTCGATATTACTGTGGCAAGCGAAATTATGGCGATTCTTTGTTTAGCGCAAAATTTAACGGACTTAAAAGAACGCTTAAGTCGGATTATTGTCGCCTATAATGACCAAAGAGAGCCGGTGACGGTTAAAGATTTAAACGTGGCAGGTGCCCTGACTTTATTATTAAAAGACGCCTTAAAACCTAATTTAGTTCAAACGATTGAAGGAACTCCAGCTTTTGTTCACGGTGGTCCTTTTGCCAATATCGCTCATGGATGTAACAGTATTTTAGCGACAAAAACGGCTTTGCATCTAGGGGATTATGTCGTAACAGAAGCAGGTTTTGGTGGCGACTTGGGTGGCGAAAAATTTTTAGATATTAAAGTACCTTCTTTAGGAAAAGCACCCGATGCCGTTGTGATTGTGGCAACGATTCGCGCGTTGAAAATGCATGGCGGTTTGGCGAAAGATCAGTTAGCAGAAGAAAATTTACCAGCGTTACAAAAAGGCTTTGCCAACTTAGAAAAACATATTCAAAACATGCAACGTTATGATGTACCAGTAGTTGTTGCAATTAATGAGTTTACACAGGATACAGAGAAGGAAATTCAACTGTTGAAAGAAGCCTGCCAAGCGTTAGGCGTGCCCGTCGAGTTAACAAGTGTTTGGGCGCAAGGTGGCGCAGGTGGCACGAATCTAGCGAAAACAGTGGTAGCAGAGATTGAAGCCAATACAAAGCAGTTTCAACCTTTATATAACCCTCGCCAAACAATTGAAGAAAAAATTCAAGCCATTGTACAAACGATTTACGGCGGGGAACAGGCGATTTTTTCTCCGAAAGCGCAAAAACAAATCGCAGACTTTACAAAAAATGGTTGGGATCAATTACCAATCTGCATGGCGAAGACACAGTATTCACTTTCTGACGATCCTCAAAAATTAGGACGGCCAGAAGGATTTACGATTACAATTCGTGAACTAGTTCCAAAAATCGGTGCAGGGTTTATCGTGGCGTTAACGGGTGACATTTTAACGATGCCTGGCTTGCCGAAAGTTCCTGCTGCGTTAAATATGGATGTGGACGAAACGGGTCAAGCAAGCGGTCTCTTTTAAAGCCGCTCTTTCCTGAGACCTATTTTTAGTATATACTTTAAAGTAGCTCAATAAAAAATGATGACGGAAATTTATTGCGTAGTTTATTATAAGGAGCAACGACTATGGGGGAACGAGCAGATACATTTTTAGCACACTTTAATCGCATTGAAAAGTGGATGAGAGAGAGACTGAACAATCCTGTCAATATGGGATTCAGTGAAATGACAAGACGTCTTTCCCGAAAAGAAAAAGGACAGATTGCTCAATTTGAAGAGGATTTGCTTCAAATGGCTCAGTTAAGAAATGCCATCGTTCATGAGCGAATTGCTGATGATTTTGTAATTGCAGAGCCAAACGAATGGGCAGTTCAACGAATTGAAACGATTGAACAAGCTTTAACAAAACCAGAAAAAGTAGTGCCTAAATTTGCGAAACGTGTTACAGCTTTTGAAATCACCACTTCTTTAGAAACGTTATTAACGATTATTGCAAAAAAACAATATTCTCAATTTCCGATTTATGAAAAAGGTGTATTTAAAGGATTAATCACGGTTCGAGGGATTGGTGTATGGTTTGCCATTGAGAGCACCAAAGGAGAAGTTCACATTGCCAACCGAACGGTGCGAGAATTGTTGGCATCAAATTATAAACGCAGCAACTATCAATTTGTTTCAATTGAAGCAACCGTTTTTGAAGTTGAACAAATGTTTCGGGAGCAGCCACGCTTAGAAGCTGTGCTTATTAGTAAAAGTGGCCATCCTAATGGTGAGTTAGTAGGCATTGTTCGACCAAGAGATTTAGCAAGTATTCATAGAGAAAAGGAATGACGCGATTGTTAGTAGTATATTTTTTAATCAGTGCCTTATTAGTAGGGCTTGACCAATGGAGCAAATATTTGACGGTCCAAAACATTTCTTTGGGTGAAACAAAAGAATTCATTCCTGGATTTTTGTCGCTGACCCATTTAAGAAATACCGGAGCCGCTTGGAGCTTATTAGAAGGAAAGATGATATTCTTTTATGTCATCACAGTAATTGTTAGTGTCGTGATTATTTATTTATTAATTAAGAATTATAAAAAAAGTATCTGGTATTCTGTAGGTTTATCTTTTGTCTTAGCAGGTGCCATTGGGAATTTTATTGATCGTGTACGTTTAGGCTACGTGGTGGACATGCTCCAAACGGATTTTATGAATTTTCCTATTTTTAATGTTGCAGATAGTACGTTAGTGGTCGGCGTTATTTGTATATTTATTTATTTGATTTTAGATGAAAAAGCAGCAAAGGAAGGCAAAAATGGAACAAATTAACGTAACGATTCAAACAGAAAAAGGCCGGATTGATAAAGTATTAAGTGAACATTTACCCAATCATTCCCGCTCGCAAATTCAACAATGGTTAAAAGAAAAACACGTAACAGTTAATGGTGAAACGGTCCGCGCAAATTACAAAGTTACAGCAGGCGATGAAATTGTTGTAACAATTCCTGAACCAGAAGTTCTAGATATGGTAGCAGAGGATATTCCTTTGACCATTGTTTATGAAGACAATGATGTGATTGTTGTCAATAAACCTCAAGGCATGGTTGTTCATCCTTCGGCAGGGCATCCCAATGGTACATTAGTGAACGCGTTACTTCATCATGCGGATCACTTATCGGCGATTAATGATGTGGTGCGACCGGGAATTGTTCATCGAATTGATAAAGATACTTCGGGGCTATTGATGGTGGCTAAAAATGATCAAGCCCATGAATCATTAGCGAAACAGCTAAAAGAAAAAACATCATTACGTAAATACGTTGCCTTGGTCCACGGTGTTATTCCTCACGATAAGGGAGAGATAAATGCGCCTATTGGTCGTTCCAAGGTTGACCGCAAAATGCAAGCGGTCATTGAAGGCGGTAAAGAAGCAGTCACGCATTTTACTGTTTTAGAGCGTTTTGATGCATTTACCTTAGTTGAATTACAACTAGAAACAGGCCGGACACATCAAATCCGTGTTCACATGAAATATATCGGTTATCCATTAGCTGGAGATCCATTATATGGACCGAAAAAAACGTTGCCTGGCAATGGACAATTTTTACATGCGAAGTTATTAGGCTTTACACATCCTACTACAGGTGAACAATTAGTCTTTGAAGCGCCTTTACCAGAAGTTTTTGAAAAAACTTTACACCAATTAAGAAATAATCATTGATTTTTTTCTGAAGAAGAGGTAAACTCTTTTTTAAGAAGAAAAATAACTAAATAACTGTAACCTTTAAGTTTAGTCCCGTGAGGCTAAGAAGGAATCATGCAAAAGAACACTAGGTGCGCTTAGTTAGTAAGTTGTGTGGGCTACATGGTACCCTTGTACCTTTTTAAACTGTAACCAACATCCTCCTATCCTCATACGGGTAGGAGGATTTTTTGTTGGAAAAAATAACAGGACAATTTCAATAAAAACCCACTTATTTTTCAGCTGCTCAATTGAAGGAAGAATCGCTGACCCCAAGACAGCGAGGACGTAGATAAAAAAGAATGAGGAGGAAATTATTATGTCAAAGAAAGAAGTTGTTGACGCAGTCACAATGAAACGAGCGCTTACTCGAATCTCGTATGAAATTATTGAAAGAAACAAAGGAATTCAAGACATTGTTTTAGTAGGAATTAAAACGCGTGGGATATACATTGCACAACGTCTAGCCGAACGCTTAAAACAATTAGAAGATATTGACGTGCCAGTTGGTGAATTAGATATTACTTTGTATCGTGATGATGTGAAAGATATGGAGGAACCTGAATTACATTCTTCTGACGTACCAGTCTCAATTGAAGGTAAAGAAGTTATTTTAGTGGATGATGTCTTGTACACGGGCCGGACCATTCGTGCTGCGATGGACGCTGTTATGGATTTAGGTCGTCCGAGAAAAATCTCTTTAGCAGTCTTAGTAGATCGTGGGCATCGGGAACTACCGATTCGTGCCGATTATGTAGGAAAAAATATTCCAACATCAAAAACTGAGGAAATTATTGTGGAAATGGAAGAGCGTGACGGCGCAGATCGTATTATGATCAGTAAAGGAAACGAATAAAAAGGAGTGAACAACGTTGTCAGAAAAAGAATTTCGAAATGAGGATGCAGTCTTAGATATTAAAGACAGACCGCAAGCTTTTCACTGGGTTGGCCTAAGTTTACAACATTTATTTACGATGTTTGGCGCAACGGTTTTAGTACCAATCTTAGTGGGAATTGACCCAGGGATTGCGTTAGTCAGTTCAGGATTAGGAACAATGGTCTATCTGATTACTACAAAAGGAAAAATCCCCGCTTATCTTGGCAGTAGCTTTGCTTTTATTGCAGCGATGCAGATGTTAATGAAGAGTGATGGTTATCCAGCCATTGCCCAAGGTGCTATGACAACCGGCTTGGTATACCTAATCGTTTCATTAATCATTAAAAAAATTGGTTCCGACTGGTTGGATAAAATTTTACCGCCTATCGTTGTAGGACCTGTCGTGATGGTTATCGGTTTAGGCTTGGCAGCTAATGCCGCAAATAACGCAATGTATAACAACAACGTTTATGATTTTAAATATATTGCCGTAGCCTTAATTACTTTAGGTTTAACCATTTTTTACAACATGTTTTTCAAAGGCTTCCTAGGATTAATTCCAATTCTTTTAGGAATTGTCAGTGGGTACCTAGTCGCTTTAGCTTTCGGAATTATTGACTTAACCCCTATTAAAGAAGCTGCTTGGTTTGCTTTACCGAATTTTGAAGTACCTTTTGTTCAATATGAACCGAAATTGTATTTAAATGCCATTACAACAATGGCACCAATTGCTTTTGTAACAATGACAGAACATATTGGTCATTTAATGGTCTTGAATAAATTAACCAAGCGCAACTTTTTCCAAGACCCAGGCTTATCTAAAACTTTAATGGGAGATGGCTTAGCGCAAATTGTAGCAGGTTTTGTTGGTGGACCACCAGTTACAAGTTATGGTGAAAATATCGGCGTGCTGGCAATTACAAGAGTACACAGTGTCTTCGTGATTGGTGGAGCCGCGGTGTTCGCTGTAGCTTTAGGCTTTGTTGGAAAATTAAGTGCCTTGATTCTAAGTATCCCAGGACCAGTTATTTCAGGAATTAGTTTCGTCTTGTTCGGTGTGATTGCCGCAAGTGGTTTGAAAATCTTAATCGATAATAAGATTAATTTTGATAAGAAAAAGAATTTATTGATTGCTTCAGTAATTTTAGTCATCGGCATTGGTGGCTTAGTCTTCAAAGTAGGAACCTTTGAATTGTCTTCAATGGCATTAGCAACCGTCTTAGGAATTGTTTTGAATTTAATTTTACCGGAAAACGCACGTAGCGAAGAACAGTAGGAGGACTGGACGAATGATTATTACATCTGAACGAATTAGTTTAAAACATCTTTTAACTGCTGAGGCTTTAACCGACCGTGAAGTCATGGGGTTAATCCGTCGCGCAGGAGAATTTAAACAGGGAGCAAAATGGCACCCAGAAGAACGTCAATATTTTGCAACAAACTTGTTTTTTGAAAATAGTACTCGAACACATAAAAGTTTTGAGGTAGCTGAGAAAAAATTAGGCTTAGAAGTGATTGAGTTTGAAGCAAGTAGAAGTTCTGTTCAAAAAGGAGAAACGTTATACGACACAGTACTAACGATGTCGGCAATTGGTGTAGATGTAGCAGTCATTCGTCATGGTAAAGAAAATTATTACGATGAATTGATTCAAAGTAAAACGATTCAATGTTCTATTATTAACGGTGGGGACGGGAGTGGACAACACCCTACACAATGTTTATTGGATCTGATGACCATTTATGAAGAATTTGGTGGATTTGAAGGCTTGAAAGTGGCGATTGTGGGAGATATTACACATTCTCGCGTTGCTAAATCAAATATGCAGTTATTAAACCGTTTAGGCGCTGAAATTTATTTTTCAGGTCCAGAAGAGTGGTATGATCATCAGTTTGATGTCTATGGACAATATGTGCCGCTAGATGAAATTGTTGAAAAAGTCGATGTGATGATGTTGCTTCGCGTGCAGCACGAACGTCATGATGGTAAGGAAAGTTTTTCAAAAGAAGGCTATCATTTGGAATATGGTTTAACCAACGAACGGGCAACTCGTTTACAGAAACACGCAATTATTATGCATCCAGCGCCAGTCAATCGGGATGTTGAACTGGCAGATGAATTAGTGGAAAGTCTGCAATCAAGAATCGTCGCGCAAATGAGTAATGGAGTCTTTATGCGCATGGCAATTTTAGAAGCAATTTTACATGGAAAGGCCTAGGTGGAGAAATGAAGACGTTAATTAAGAATGGAAAAATCATCAAAAAAGAGAATCAATTGATTGAGGCAGCACTTTGGCTAGAAAATGGTGTGATTCACGCAATCGGAGAATCGTTTGACGAAGCAGATTTTGAGCAAGTGTTTGATGCGAAAGGCCAACTAATCACGCCAGGCTTGGTGGATGTGCATGTTCACTTTAGAGAACCAGGCTTTACGTATAAAGAAACGATTAAAACGGGTAGTAAAGCTGCTGCTCGCGGTGGTTTTACTACGGTTTGCGCAATGCCCAATTTGAATCCAGTACCAGATACGGCTGAAAAATTAAGTGAGGTTTACGACTTAATTCAAAAAGATGCAGTCGTGAAAGTTTTACAATATGCCCCCATTACAGAAGAGCTACGGAGTGAAGTTTTAACCAATCAGAAGGCCTTAAAAGAAGCGGGCGCCTTTGCATTTACGAATGATGGTGTTGGTGTCCAAACGGCAGGAACGATGTACTTAGCCATGAAAGAAGCGGCTGCATTAAATATGGCACTTGTTGCGCACACGGAAGATGAATCTTTATTATTTGGTGGTGTGATGCATGAAGGAGAAGTTTCTAAGAAATTAGGCCTACCAGGGATTTTAAGTGCAACGGAAGCTTCGCAAATTGCTCGGGATATTACTTTAGCAAAAGAAACAGGCGTTCATTATCATGTTTGTCATGTTTCAACAGAAGAAAGTGTGCGCGTTATTCGAGATGCTAAAAAAGCAGGGATTCACGTAACAGCCGAAGTTTCGCCACACCATTTAATTTTAGTCGATGAGGATATTCCTGGTGACGAAGGGTTTTGGAAAATGAACCCGCCATTACGTGGTTTAGCAGATCGACAAGCATTGATTGACGGCTTGTTAGATGGCACGATTGACTGTATTGCTACCGACCATGCGCCCCATGGTTTAGAAGAAAAGCAACAATCATTTTTAAACGCACCTTTTGGCATTGTCGGTAGTGAAACGGCCTTCCAATTGATTTATACGAACTTTGTCGAAACAGGCATTTTCACATTAGAACAAGTGATTGATTGGATGGCAGTGAAACCGGCAGAAATTTTTGGATTAAACGCAGGAACACTAACAATTGGTGCACCAGCAGATATTGCAGTTTTTGACTTAGCAACAGCTGCACCAATTGATGCAGAAGCATTTGAATCAATGGCTGTCAATACACCATTTACAGGGTGGACAGTCAAAGGAAAGACACTTATGACATTTGTTGACGGAGCATTAGCTTGGTCGGAGGAGGCGCAGTAGGTTTGAAAAGGTTATTGATTTTAGAAGACGGAACAGTATTTGAAGGAAAAGCGTTTGGTGCAGAAGGCAATGTAGTAGGAGAAGTTGTTTTTACTACTGGCATGACAGGTTACCAAGAAGCAATTACTGACCAAAGTTTTAATGGACAAATGATTACTTTTACGTATCCATTAGTTGGAAATTACGGGGTCAACCGAGATGATTATGAATCCATTGCACCAACCTGTAAAGGTGTCATTGTTAAAGAGCATGCGCGGGTTGCTTCAAATTGGCGTCAACAAATGACCTTGGATGAATTTTTAAAGCGCAAAGGGATTCCGGGAATTTCAGGAATTGATACGCGTGCGCTGACTCGTAAGTTACGATCAGCTGGAACAATGAAAGGGAGCATCATTGATGCCGTGGATGATTTGCCGCATGCATTTGATCAACTAAAAGCGACGGTCATGCCGAAAAATCAAGTGGCACAAGTCTCCACTACTAAACCTTATCCGAGTCCAGGTATTGGGCGTAATGTAGTCGTCGTTGATTTCGGGTTGAAACATAGTATTTTGCGAGAATTATCAAAACGGCAATGCAACTTAACCGTGTTGCCTTATAATACAACGGCCGAAGAGATTTTAGAATTAAGTCCCGATGGTGTCATGTTGACAAATGGGCCTGGAGATCCCAAAGATGTGCCTGAAGCTATTGAAATGATTCAAGCAATCCAAGGAAAAGTTCCAATTTTCGGCATCTGCTTAGGTCATCAGTTATTTTCATTAGCAAATGGTGCGGATACGTATAAGATGAAGTTTGGACATCGCGGTTTGAATCATCCTGTACGAGAAATTGCAACAGGACGCATTGATTTCACTTCACAAAATCACGGATATGCCGTAGATGAAGCAACAATTGATCCAGAAAAATTACTTGTGACCCACGTGGAAGTCAATGATGGAACGGTTGAAGGCGTGCGTCATCGAGATTATCCAGCTTTTACTGTGCAATATCACCCAGATGCGGCTCCAGGACCGCACGATGGTCTTCATTTATTTGACGAATTTATGGAATTAATGGATGCATGGAAGGAGCAAAACTAATGCCAAAACGAACGGACATCAAGAAAATCATGGTGATTGGTTCAGGACCAATCATTATTGGACAAGCAGCAGAATTTGACTATGCAGGCACACAAGCCTGTTTAGCGCTAAAAGAAGAAGAGTATGAAGTTGTCTTAGTAAACTCAAATCCAGCGACTATCATGACCGATAAGGAAATCGCGGATCATGTTTATATCGAACCGATTACTTTAGAATTTGTTTCAAGAATTTTGCGAAAAGAACGTCCTGATGCTCTTCTACCAACATTAGGTGGTCAAACTGGATTAAATATGGCGATGGAATTATCGGAATCAGGAATTTTAGATGAGCTAAATGTAGAATTGCTAGGAACAAAGCTCAGTGCGATTGACCAAGCGGAAGACCGTGATTTATTTAAACAATTGATGGAAGAATTAGAACAACCGATTCCAGAAAGTGAAATTGTCAATACGGTGGAACAAGCCGTGGCTTTTGCCAAACGAATTGGCTATCCAATTATCGTTCGTCCCGCATTTACTTTAGGTGGAACAGGCGGCGGCATGTGTGATACGGAAGAAGAACTCCGTCAGATTGCCGAAAACGGTCTGAAATTATCACCAGTTACACAATGTTTAATTGAAAAAAGTATTGCTGGTTTTAAAGAAATTGAATATGAAGTGATGCGTGATTCGGCTGATAATGCGATTGTGGTTTGTAACATGGAAAACTTTGATCCTGTCGGTATTCACACTGGGGATTCGATTGTTTTTGCTCCGAGTCAAACCTTATCAGATTATGAATACCAAATGTTGCGAGATGCGTCTTTGAAAATTATTCGTGCATTAAAAATTGAAGGTGGCTGTAATGTTCAATTAGCTTTGGATCCGCATAGCTTTAATTATTATGTGATTGAAGTTAATCCTCGTGTTTCTCGCTCATCTGCACTTGCTAGTAAAGCCACAGGGTATCCCATTGCGAAGTTAGCTGCAAAAATTGCTGTTGGTTTAACATTAGATGAAATGAAAAATCCAGTTACTGGAACCACTTATGCCGAATTTGAACCGGCTTTGGACTATGTTGTTTCCAAAATTCCTCGTTGGCCTTTTGACAAATTTGAAAAAGGTGCTCGAGAACTAGGAACGCAAATGAAAGCAACCGGGGAAGTCATGGCAATTGGCCGCAACATTGAAGAATCCTTATTAAAAGCAGTTCGTTCTTTAGAAATTGGTGCTTATCACAACGAGTTAGCAGAACTAAGTCATGTCAGTGATTTAGAATTAACGAAGAAAATGGTCCATGCGCAAGATGATCGATTGTTCTACTTATCAGAAGCCATTCGGAGAGGATATAGCATCGAAGAATTACAAAGTTTAACGAAAATTGATTTATTCTTCTTGGATAAACTTTTACACATTATCGAAATTGAAACGACCCTTGAAAGCCACGCGGACAACGTAGTTGCCTTGAAAGAAGCCAAACAAAATGGTTTTTCTGATCGGAAAATTGCGGCACTTTGGGGACAAACAGAACAAGCCATCGCTGACTTCCGCAGAGCCAATCAAATTGTGCCCGTCTATAAAATGGTGGATACGTGTGCTGCAGAGTTTGAATCACATACGCCTTATTTTTATAGCACGTATGAAGTGGAAAACGAAAGCAATGTTTCGAAAAAGCCTTCTGTACTAGTATTAGGTTCTGGTCCCATTCGCATTGGTCAAGGGGTCGAGTTTGATTATGCAACCGTTCATTCTGTCAAAGCAATCCAAGCGGCTGGTTATGAAGCAATTATTATGAATAGTAATCCTGAAACAGTTTCAACAGATTTCTCTGTTTCTGATAAATTATACTTTGAGCCATTAACTTTAGAAGATGTCATGAATGTGATTGATTTAGAAAATCCGATTGGCGTGATCGTCCAATTTGGTGGACAAACAGCGATTAATTTAGCTGAGCCGCTCACAAAACAAGGCGTTAAAATTCTTGGAACAACGATTGAAGATTTAGATCGTGCGGAAAATCGTGATTTATTTGAACAAGCTTTGCAAGAGTTAGAGATTCCTCAACCACCAGGAGATACGGCCACAAGTGCAGAAGAAGCAGTCGTGATTGCTGATCGTATCGGCTATCCCGTTTTAGTGCGTCCAAGTTATGTTTTAGGTGGTCGTGCAATGGAAATTGTCGAAAATCAAAAGGATTTGGAAGATTATATGCGACATGCAGTCAAAGCTTCTCCAGAACATCCTGTCTTGGTTGATAGCTATTTATTGGGACAAGAATGTGAAGTTGATGCCATTTGTGATGGTGAAACAGTACTAATTCCAGGGATTATGGAACATATTGAACGAGCTGGCGTTCATTCTGGCGATTCAATGGCGGTTTATCCACCGCAGTATCTTTCTCAAGAAATTCAGGCAACAATTGCCGATTATACAAAAAAACTAGCACTTGGTTTAAACTGTGTAGGCATGATGAATATTCAATTTGTTATTCATGAAAATCGTGTTTATGTGATTGAAGTGAATCCTCGTGCGAGTCGAACAGTTCCTTTCTTAAGTAAAATCACAGGGATTCCGATGGCCCAAGTTGCTACAAAAGCGATTCTTGGTGAGAAACTGACTGACCTAGGATATCAAGATGGATTATACCCTGAAAGTAAACAAGTTCATGTGAAAGCCCCTGTGTTCTCCTTTACGAAACTACAAAAAGTAGATACGTACTTAGGGCCTGAAATGAAATCAACTGGGGAAGTTATGGGTAGTGATTATTATTTAGAAAAAGCCTTGTATAAAGCCTTTGAAGCATCTGGCTTGCATTTGCCAAGTTATGGAGCTGTACTTTTCACCATTGCTGATGAAACAAAAGAAGAGGCGTTAGAAATTGCTAAGCGTTTTTCAGCAATTGGCTATAGTTTAGTCGCAACGGAAGGAACCGCTGACTTTTTAGCGAAGCATCAGTTGCCTGTTAAGAAAGTGACGAAAATTTCTAATCCTGAAGGGGAAACCGTGCTGGATGTCATTCGTAATGGGAATGCACAAGTGGTAATCAATACCATGGATAAAAATCGTTCCAGTGCCAACCAAGATGGGTTTTCAATCCGTCGGGAAGCAGTCGAACATGGGATTCCATTGTTTACCTCACTTGACACAGCGAATGCGATTTTAAAAGTTTTAGAATCAAGAGCCTTTACGACAGAAGCCATTTAAGCAAAAATCTGGAACAATCGTCTGAGGAGGACTGTTCCAGATTCTTTTACGAAGAAATAGAAAATCATTTATAGGGGAATCAGAGAATAAAGGAGTGAAGGATACTGATGCAGAGAAAGCAAGAAATGATGACCATTGTAGCTCAAAAACAGTTAGCGCCACGGATTTATCAGTTAGACTTACAAGGCGAGTTAGTGAAAGAGATGACACGACCTGGACAGTTTGTGCATATCAAGGTTCCGCGTGCAGATTTACTTTTGCGGCGACCGATTAGCATCAACCAAATTGATCATTCGAACGAAACCTGTCGTTTGATTTATCGAGTCGAAGGCGCTGGAACGGAAGTGTTTGCCACCATGAAGGCTGGTGAACAATTAGATATTTTAGGTCCTTTAGGAAACGGCTTTGATATAACTACCGTAGCAGCTGGTCAAACTGCTTTTATCGTTGGCGGAGGAATCGGGATTCCCCCATTGTATGAATTATCAAAACAACTCAATGAAAAAGGCGTGAAAGTGATTCATTTTCTTGGTTATGCATCAAAAGAGGTTGCTTATTACCAACAAGAATTTATGGCATTAGGAGAAACACATTTTGCCACAGATGACGGCTCGTTTGGCGCTCATGGCAACGTGGGCCGTTTATTGTCAGAAGCGTTAGCAAAAGGACGGATCCCTGATGCAGTTTATGCTTGTGGTGCGAATGGTATGTTAAAAGCAATTGATTCTTTATTTCCAACACATCCACACGTTTACCTTTCTTTAGAAGAACGGATGGCCTGTGGAATTGGGGCTTGCTATGCCTGCGTTTGCCATAAAAAAGGAGACACTACTGGAGCAAAAAGTGTCAAGGTCTGTGATGAAGGTCCGATTTTTAAAGCAAGTGAGGTTATCTTATGATGAAAAATCCTTTAGCTGTTTCAATTCCAGGTTTAACATTAAAAAATCCAATTATTCCCGCCAGTGGTTGCTTTGGGTTCGGGGAAGAATATGCTAACTATTATGACCTTGATCAATTAGGTTCAATTATGATTAAGGCAACAACCCCCCAAGCACGATATGGAAATCCCACACCACGTGTAGCTGAAACACCTAGTGGTATGCTAAATGCCATTGGATTGCAGAATCCAGGCTTAGACGTGGTTATGCAAGAAAAATTACCAAAATTAGAAAAATACCCTAACTTACCGATTATTGCAAATGTTGCAGGTGCTTGCGAAGAGGACTATGTGGCTGTTTGCGCAAAAATTGGGCAAGCGCCTAACGTCAAAGCAATTGAACTGAATATTTCCTGTCCCAATGTGAAACATGGCGGCATAGCTTTTGGTACAGATCCAGAGGTTGCTTTTCAATTAACACAAGCAGTCAAAAAAGTCGCCTCTGTTCCGATTTATGTTAAACTATCACCAAACGTAACGGACATTGTGCTAATCGCCCAAGCAATTGAAGCAGGGGGCGCAGACGGTTTTTCTATGATTAATACATTGCTAGGGATGCGCATTGATTTAAAAACGAGAAAACCTATTTTAGCCAATCAAACTGGCGGACTATCTGGCCCAGCCATTAAACCTGTTGCTATTCGCTTAATCCGACAAGTCGCCAGTGTTTCTCAGTTGCCAATTATTGGAATGGGCGGTGTTCAAACAGTGGATGATGTCTTGGAAATGTTCATGGCAGGTGCTAGCGCTGTCGGTGTTGGTACGGCCAACTTTACAGATCCATATATTTGTCCGAAGTTGATTGACGGATTACCTAAGCGAATGGAAGAGTTAGGTATTGAATCGTTGGAACAATTAATTAAAGAAGTGAGAGAGGGGCAGCAAAATGCACGATAGACCAATTATTGCGTTAGATTTTCCCACGCAAAAAGAAGTGGCTGTTTTTTTAGAAAAATTTCCTAAGGAAGAAGCCTTGTTTGTTAAAGTGGGGATGGAACTTTTTTACGCAGAAGGACCAGCGATTGTTCGCTGGCTTAAAGAACAAGGACATGATGTTTTCTTGGATTTAAAATTACATGATATTCCGAATACTGTGGAAAAAGCGATGACAAATTTAGCAAAATTAGGCGTTGCCATTACCAATGTCCATGCAGCAGGGGGCGTTCGAATGATGCAAACAGCTAAGGAAGGTCTAATCAAAGGGACTCAGCCAGGCGCTAAGGTTCCTGAGTTAATTGCTGTAACCCAGTTGACTTCTACTAGTGAAGAAGAGATGCACCACGATCAATTAATCAACGTTTCTTTAGAGACAAGTGTCATTCATTATGCTAAATGTGCGGAAAAAGCGGGTCTGGATGGAGTGGTTTGCTCGGCCTTAGAAGCACGTGGTATTCAAGAAGCAACCAAGCAGACGTTTATTTGCTTAACACCTGGTATTCGCCCAGCGGGAAGTGCGGTAGGTGACCAGCAACGGGTCGTTACGCCGCAACATGCTCGCGAAATCGGGTCCACATATATCGTTGTTGGCCGACCTATTACCCAAGCAGAAAATCCTTATGAAGCCTATCAAGAAATCAAAAAAGACTGGAGCGGAAAGTAACATGACAAAAGTAGCAAAAAAGATTGCCAAAGATTTATTAGATATTGAAGCGGTATTTTTAAACCCTAATGAGCCGTTTACCTGGGCTAGTGGCATAAAAAGCCCGATTTATTGTGATAACCGTATCACGATGAGTTATCCTGCTGTGCGTAAAGAAATTGCAGAAGGCTTAGCGGCAAAAATTAAAGAGACTTTCCCAGAAGTCGAAGTGATTGCTGGGACAGCTACCGCAGGGATTCCACATGCGGCATGGGTAGCCGATATTTTAGGATTACCAATGGTTTATATCCGCAGTAAAGCCAAAGACCACGGCAAAGGGAATCAAATTGAAGGCCGAATTTCTGAAGGACAAAAAATGGTAGTTATCGAGGATTTAATTTCAACCGGCGGTAGCGTGTTAGAAGCGGCAGAAGCGGCGGAACGTGAAGGAGCAACGGTTTTAGGCGTTGCGGCAATCTTCACTTATGAGTTACCCAAAGGAACGGTAAATTTTGCAGATAAACAGATGACGTTACTAACGTTAACCAATTATTCAACTTTAATTGATGCTGCATTAGAAGCAAATTATATCGAAGAAAAAGATGTTACCTTATTACAAGAATGGAAAAAAGATCCTGAAAACTGGGGCAAATAAACGTTGAACTAAAGATAGTTCTTGTCGTCTGATTTTTAGTGTCATTTTCAGTAACCAGATTTAACGGTAGGAGAACTTAGGTCATTTGCCGAGGAGCGTAATGATCTAAGTTCTTTTGTTTGACGTAGAAAAGATGTTAGGATAGAGTTTTAACATGAGTTTTACCTGATTACTATGTGGAAATGAAGGAAGAGTGTATGAAAAAAATAAAAAATATGGACGTTGAATGGAGCTATACAGGCAACGATGGACCGGAACATTGGCATACGCTATGTGACTGGTTTGCAGAAGGTGCTAAGTTTGCTTATCAATCGCCAATTGCTTTAGAAAAAGAAAGTGCTGAGACAGTAAATTCTCAGATTACGTTTCATTATAAAAAAGAAGAATTCACTGAAAAGGAATTCAAAAATACGTTTCATTTTGTACCACCAAATACGGAAAGTTACGTAATGTTTGAAAATGTTGCGTATCATTTAACCGATATTCATTTTCATATGCCTAGCGAACATTTGCTATCGGGAAAGCAGTATCCGCTAGAATTCCATTTGGTTCATATGAACGATGCTGGCGAAAATTTAGTTGTCGGTTGCCTGTTTACCATCACTGAGGAAGAAAATCGTTTTTCAGAAGCGAATCATCCGATGGACTGGGAAAACGGCACGCACCAACAATGGTTTAATCCGTCAATCTTTTTACCAGAGGAGCGTCTACACTACCATTATGTAGGCTCGTTAACAACACCGCCAACTAAGGGTCCAGTGAAATGGTTTGTATTTGATACCATTCAAAAAATGGATCAAGCCTTTTTAAATAAGATCAAGGAAGGTATGTTGGCCTTTAACAATCGGCCCCTTCAGCCGTTGAATGGGCGTAAGATTTATTTTTCAAATGATTAGTGTGTGGAGGAAAAAGTGTTGAATATTCAACAAATGAAGTATGTTGCTGCCATAGCTAACAATGGGAGTTTTCGGGAAGCAGCCAAAAAACTATTTATTACACAACCTAGCTTGTCAAATAGTATTCGAGAATTAGAAGAAGAACTAGGAATTTCCCTCTTTTTACGTACTAATAAAGGCGCTTTTTTAACAGAAGAAGGAATGGTTTTTTTAGAACAAGCAGAGAAAGTCTTAGTTCAAATGGAGTTATTGGAAAATCGCTATCGCGAGACAGTGACCAGCGAACGATTCTCCATCTCTTCGCAACATTACGATTTTTTAGGTGAGGTAATTGCCAAAGTTCTTAAAAAGTATGGGGATCAATATAAAGATTTTCGTGTCTTTGAAACCACGACCTTAAAAGTAATTGAAGACGTCAAAGGATTTCACAGTGAGCTGGGGATTATTTATTTAAATGAACAAAATAGTGTCAGTATTGAACGGTATTTAGAACAAGCTAATCTAGCCTACGAGGTAATTAGTACTTTTAATACACACATTTTTTTAGGAAATCATCATCCTTTAGCCAAGCAAAAAGAAATTCATTTAGAGGAATTAGTTCCCTATCCACAAGTTCGCTTTAATCAAGAAGGAAGCAATTTTTCCTATTTTTCTGAAGATTTAGTTGAAATTCCTGAACAGGAATCGGTCATTCATACTACGGATCGTGGAACCTTGATGAATTTGTTGGTAGAAACCAATGCTTATGCTTCTGGTTCAGGAGTCGTAACGGGTTTTACGAAGAAAGAAATTCGGTTAGTGCCATTGGCGCCAGCTTTGGAAAATCGTATTTGTTTACTCTTTCCCAAAAATCGGGAAATCAGTCCAATTGGTCGCTACTTTATCAAAGAATTAAAAGCGTTGTTTAAAAAAGAGGTAGATACCAAAACGTTTAGCACTAAGGAATAAAAAGAAGGAACTATCAGTGATTTGACTGATAGTTCCTTCTTTTTTGGCTCATTTTGAAACAGTAGAAATGGTTTCTCTTTCAATTAATGTTACAGGCACTTGAATGTCTTCTATGATTTGAAGGTCTTGTTGCATCGTTTGTAATAACACTTCGCCAGCTAGTTTTCCCATTTCTTTAAAGTCTTGCGCCATGGTTGTTAATGGAGGTTCGACAAATGCTGCTGCTTGAATATCGTCAAAACCAATAATCGATAATTCTTCTGGCACATGAATACCTAGGTTTTTACAGTTTCGTAAACAATGTAACGCGCTGAAGTCATTATCGCAGACCACGGCTGTGAGTTGGTGCGCCTCAAAACACTGTTTAAAGTTGTGTTCATCTAAGAGATTGGTTTCCGTGATTGCTGTATGAAATGCCAGATTGGCTTCTTTTAAAGCTTGGAGATAACCTAAATAACGTTGCCGAACGGATTGTAGGGCTGGACTTCCTGAAAGGATATATCCAATTTTCGTATGTCCTAAGCCAATTAAGCGTTCGGTTGCTGTTTTACCACCAGCAAAGTTGTCTGATTGAATGGTTGCAAAAGGCAAATCATGGATCTTTTTATCCAAGACAACGACTGGAAAATTCATCAGAGCCAACTCGAACAGTAAGTCGAGATAGTCATTACTAGTAGCAGCATAATAGACAAGCCCGGCAAACTCATTCACAATGTCCGCAGCATTTTTCTCTCTCAAAAAATTAGGCGAGGTCATAAAGACTTCTAAACCAGCTGCTTGAATAGTAGGGGCCAAACCGCTATAGAAATTTCCTACTGATAAATCGTCTGCAAAAGGCAATAAAAAAAGAACTTTATTTAAAGAGGTATGGAGAGGGTGCTTTGGTGCTTGAACAAAACTTCCTTTTCCTTGGTGACGTTGGATTACGCCTTGCGTTTCCAACTCAGTTAGCGCTCGTTTGGACGTAATTCTACTGACGTTAAACTGAGCCGATAATTCTTTTTCGGTAGGCACTTGCGCTCCAACAGGCAATCGCCCTGAATCAATTTCATTTTGTAAATAATCAATAATTTGTTGATATAATGGTTGCTTCATTCATTTCACCTCACAATAAGATATATCTTATTTATAGTTTACCATAAATTAATTGGTTTTAAAATGAAAAAAATGATCGAAATCACTAGACAAAGTGAAATGTAAACGCTATAATTCAATTGTTAAATGATATATCAAATTTAAGAGGTGACGAGAATGGTTTATACAGAAGTTCCAAAATCCGTAGCAACATTTATGGAGACAATTACAGAAAAATGCGGTGAAGCACATCAAGATTGGGCAAAAAACTTTCAGGCGGCCTTTGCCAATACTTTATTAACAACAGTGAAACGTCAAGAAGATGGTACTACCTTTTTATTAACAGGCGATATTCCAGCAATGTGGTTGAGAGACTCAACAGCGCAAGTTCGTCCCTATTTAGTGATTGCGAAAGAAGACGAAGATCTTGCTCAAATGATTGCTGGGTTGGTTAAGCGCCAGTTTCGTTATATTTGCATTGATCCTTATGCCAATGCGTTTAATGAAACAGATAATCATGCAGGCCATCAAACTGATAAGACCGAAATGAATGGCTGGATTTGGGAACGGAAATATGAAATTGATTCATTATGTTACCCGGTCCAATTAGCCTGTTTACTTTATAAAAATACTGGGATGACCGAACAATTTAATTCAGATTTTGTGGAAGGCGTCAAAAAAATTCTCAACGTTTTTACAACAGAACAAGATCACGCACAGTCACCTTATTTATTTGAACGAGATACGTGGCGTCAAGAAGATACGTTGGTTGAAGCAGGGAAAGGAACGCCAGTCGGCAAAACAGGGATGACATGGTCAGGCTTCCGTCCTAGTGATGATGCCTGCCAATATGGTTACTTAGTTCCTTCTAATATGTTTGCAGTCGTAATTTTAGGCTATATTCAAGAAATTTTCTCTGATGTTTTAGAAGATGCTACGATTGTGGCGATTGCTAAAAAATTACAAGAAGAGATTGAAGAAGGCATCCAAACATTTGGACGAACAAAAAATCAAAATAACGAAACGATTTATGCGTATGAAGTGGATGGCTTAGGCAATGCAAGCGTGATGGATGACAGTAATGTTCCCAATTTAGTAGCAGCCCCTTATCTGGGTTATTGTTCAACAGAGGATGAACAATATTTAACAACGCGTCAAACCTTATTAAGTAAAGAAAATCCTTACTTCTATGAAGGCAAATACGCGAAAGGGATTGGTAGCTCGCATACACCAGAAAATTACGTGTGGCCGATTGCTTTAGCAATGGAAGGAATGACAACCAAAGATAAAGCTGAAAAAGAACGAATTTTAGATTTATTAGTTGCCACAGATGCGGGGACTCATTTGATGCATGAAGGTTTTGACGTAGATAATCCTGAAAATTATACAAGAGAATGGTTTTCATGGGCTAATATGATGTTTTGTGAATTAGTTATGGATTATTTTGACATCCGAGTGGAAAAATAGGAGGAAAAGTGATGACAAAGAAAAAAGTCTATATTGTTTCCCATAGTCATTGGGATCGTGAATGGTATCTTCCTTATGAAGAACATCATATGCGCTTAATTGAATTAGTGGATAATGTATTAGATTTAATTGAAAATGATCCAGAGTTTAACAGTTTCCATTTAGATGGACAAACGATTATCTTAGACGACTATTTACAAGTTCGCCCAGAGAAAAAAGAAGCCGTGAAAAAAGCTGTCCAAGCAGGCAAACTAAAAATCGGACCATTTTATATTTTACAAGATGACTTTTTAATTAGCTCTGAATCCAATGTTCGAAACATGCTGATTGGGCATTTAGAAAGTCAAAAATGGGGAGCACCAGTTCAATTAGGTTACTTCCCGGATACATTTGGTAACATGGGTCAAACGCCTCAAATGATGCAATTAGCAAATCTGCCTGCGGCTGCCTTTGGACGCGGGGTGAAACCGATTGGCTTTGATAACCAAGTCTTAGAAAGCGACTATAGCTCACAATATTCTGAAATGTGGTGGGAAGGTCCTGACCAAACGAAAATTTTCGGCTTGCTTTTTGCGAACTGGTATAGTAACGGGAACGAAATTCCTTCAGAAAAAGAAGCGGCAATCGCTTTTTGGAAACAAAAATTGGCTGATGTGGAACGTTACGCTTCCACAAACCATTTATTGATGATGAATGGGGTCGACCACCAACCTGTACAAAGAGATATTACTAAGGCCATCGCTTTAGCCAATGAACTATTCCCAGAATATGAATTTATTCATTCCAATTTCGATGACTATTTGAAAGCTGTTCAAGAGGAGTTACCAGAAGATTTAGGAACAGTAACAGGCGAATTAACGAGTCAAGAAACGGATGGCTGGTACACATTAGCCAATACTTCTTCTGCTCGCGTCTATTTAAAACAGTGGAACACAAAAGTACAACGCCAATTAGAAAATATCGCAGAACCTTTAGCAGCAATGGCTTACGAAGTAACTGGCGACTACCCACATGACCAATTTGATTATGCTTGGAAAACATTGCTTCAAAACCATCCGCACGATAGCATTTGTGGCTGTTCTGTCGACGAGGTTCACCGAGGCATGATGACTCGCTTTGAAAATGCCAATGATGTCGGGCATTTCTTAGCAGATGAAGCAACACGACAATTAACAGAAGCAATTGATACAAGTGTTTTCCCAGAAAAAGCGCACCCGTTTGTTTTATTTAATACTAGTGGCTATCAGAAAACGGAGGTTGTCACTGTGGAAGTGGAGATTGAACGATTGCCATTTTATACAGGAAAACCTGAAGATCTTTATCATGAATTAAAACAAAAAGCCACCCCAGATTATCAAGTGATTGATCCAACTGGAAAAGCCGTTGCAAGCCGTATTGTCAAAGAAGATGTTCGTTTTGGTTACGATTTACCTAAAGATGCTTTCCGTCAACCGTACATGGCTAAATACTTAACGGTCGAATTATCTGTCAAAGAAATGGCGCCATTCTCTTGGGATAGCTTTGCATTGATTCAAGGAAAAACGAAAGCTTTTGAAGGAAGTCTTTTGGCTCAACCAGCAACAAATGAAATGGAAAACGAATTTATTCAAGTGAAAATTGAAAACAATGGTAGCTTAACCATTGCTGACAAAAAAACAGGAGAAACATTTTCAAAATTGTTAACATTTGAAGATACTGGCGACATTGGGAATGAATATATCTTTTTCAAACCGACCGAAGACCAAGGAATTACAACCGAAAATGTAACGGCTGAAATTACGAATAAAGAAAATTCCCCTGTAAAAGCAAGTTATCAAATTAAACAAACCGTCATGTTACCAGTTTCAGCAGATGAACGATTAGAAGAAGAACAAAAGGCTGTTCGTGAGTTTAGAGAACGCCAAGCACAACGTTCAACGACGCTTCGCCCGTTCGAAATAACGACAGTGGTTACAATGATCAAAGAAAGTAACCAATTATTCTTTGAAACAACCATTAATAATCAAATCAAAGATCATCGTTTACGCGTGCTTTTCCCAACTGGCATGGTCACAGAAACACACGAAGCGGATAGTATTTATGAAGTCGTGACACGACCAAATCAAGTAAGCGACGCATGGGAAAATCCAACAAACCCGCAGCACCAACAAGCGTTTGTGAATGTTCATGACCAAAATAAAGGCGTGACTATCTTCAATGAAGGCTTAAATGAGTATGAAGTATTGGCAGATGGAACCATTGCGGTCACATTAATTCGTTGTGTTGGCGAACTAGGTGATTGGGGCTATTTTGCGACACCAGAAGCACAATGCCAAGGAGAATATACCTTTAAATATGGTTTGTCATTGCATGGAAAACCAGAAGAACGCTTTGCTACGTATCAACAAGCCTATAGTGCACAAATTCCTTTTACTGCAGCTACTACTACGCGTCATGAAGGTAAACTAGCACCGAACCATGTCTATTTGACAACGGCAGAAGGACCAATTGGTTGGACAGCCGTTAAACGTCAAGAGCAAACAAATCATTTAGTCGTTCGTGGCTTTAATCTAACAGCGCAAAATATTCCTTGTGAACTTCACAAAGAGACACAACCAGCGACTTGTTTAACAAATGTATTAGAAGAACCGTTGACACCAGCGATAGAAGTTGATGCACCATTACGTCCGTTTGAAATTCGGACATGGCGTTTCGAAAAATAAATAAATAGGAGAACTTTGTTGAAAAGGACAAAGTTCTCCTATTTTCTTCTCTGTCGTTTTTTTGAGATATTTATAATAAAAATCTAGCGAAACAATGAGAAAATCATTCATTTTACGGTCAATTTGTGCTACTATAACGTCAACTGAAGGAGTGAAGCTAAATGGATTTAACCAATCGTTTTAATCGTCAAGTAAATAAAATTGCTGTTTCTTTAATTCGTCAATTTGACGAACAAGTCTCAGGAATTGAAGGTATTTTAAAATTAACGCTAGGAGAGCCAGATTTTAACACACCTGAGCATGTCAAAAAAGCAGCCAAAGAAGCAATTGATGCGAATTTTTCTCATTATACAGGGATGTCTGGTTTGTTAGATGTTCGTGAAGCAGCCGCTTATTTTATGAAAGAAAAGTACCATTTGACTTACCAGCCTGCGACAGAAATTTTAGTAACAGTTGGAGCAACAGAAGCGATTTCAGCTTCGTTATTAGCAATTTTAGAACAAGGTGACAAAGTGCTATTGCCAGCACCTATTTACCCAGGGTATGAACCAATTATTACATTGGCGGGGGCGGAGCCGGTATATTTGGATACACGAGACAACGATTTTGTCTTGACCCCTGAAATGATTGAAGCGGCAATGGCCGAGCATGGGGAACAAGTCAAAGCAATTATTTTAAATTATCCTAGCAACCCAACTGGTGTCACCTATAACCGCCAAGAGTTGCAAGCAATTGCTGATGTTCTAAAAAAATACGACATTTTTGTGATTAGCGATGAAATTTATAGTGAGTTAACTTATGATGAGAGTCATGTTTCGATTGCTGAAATGTTACGTGACCAAACGATTTTAATTAACGGTTTGTCGAAATCACATGCCATGACAGGCTGGCGGATTGGCTTTATTTTTGCACCAGCGATTTTAACAGCGGAGATCATTAAAGTTCATCAGTATTTAGTTACTGCGGCTGCAACTGTGTCTCAAAAAGCGGCTGTTCGTGCCCTAATCGAAGGAATGCATGATGCTGAAATTATGAAAGAAGAGTATCGGAAACGGCGCGATTTTGTTTATGAACAGATGACTCAATTGGGGTTTGAAGTTGCGCGTCCAAATGGCGCCTTTTATATTTTTGCTAAGATTCCTACTGGTTATGAACAAGATTCTATGAAATTTTGTATTGATTTAGCGCAAAAAGAAGCAGTAGCGTTGATTCCAGGTATTTCTTTTGGTCCAGAAGCAGAAGGATACGTCCGAATTAGTTATGCGTCCGATATGGATAAATTAACAACGGCCATGGAACGAATTGCACATTACATGGCGACACAACGCGTAACGCACTAGCCTTTATAGATTCTTTACACACCTTTACCTTTTATTTACATTTAATTGAAACAGAATTAACAGAGTCTTGGTAGACTAAACTTGTAACTAATTGAAAAGGAAGTGCAAAGATGAAAAAACGTGTAATTGCAGCAACTATGCTGAGTCTAGGGTTATTATTAACTGGGTGCGGAGCTCAAGGAGGCACAACTGAAAAATCCAGCGAAGCGGATAGTAACAAACCAGTTAAAATTGTCGCTGTTGGTTCCACCGCTTTACAACCGTTAGTAGATGCTGCGAAAGATCAATTTACACAAGAACATCCTAATTATACAGTTTCTGTCCAAGGTGGCGGCAGCGGAACAGGACTTTCGCAAGTTGCAGATGGCGCAGTGACCATTGGAAATTCCGATGTGTTTGCCGAAGAGAAAGATGGCGTGGATGCCTCTAAATTAGTTGATCATCGGGTGGCCGTGGTCGGTATGGGACCAGTGGTCAACAAAGAAGTCGGCGTGAAGAATTTAACAAAGCAACAATTGATTGATGTCTTTACTGGCAAAGTCAAAAACTGGAAAGAAGTGGGCGGCAAAGATCAAGAAATCGTCGTAATAAACCGCGCAAACGGAAGTGGCACCCGAGCAACATTTGAAAAATGGGGCTTAGATGGAGCTAAACCAGTTCAATCACAAGAACAAGATTCTTCGGGAACAGTTCGTAAAATTGTTGAACAAACACCAGGAGCAATCAGCTATTTAGCTTTTTCTTATATGGATGATTCCACCGTTGCCTTAAGCATTGATGGTGTTGAACCAAAAGAAGAACACGTGAAAGACAATTCATGGAAAATCTGGTCTTATGAACATATGTATACAAAAGGGGAGCCTAATAAAGAAGTAAAAGCCTTCTTAGACTATATGGTCACCGATGATGTTCAAAAGACAATTGTCAAAGACTTAGGTTATTTAGCCATCACAGACATGCAAGTAGAACGTGATGTAAATGGAAAAGTAACTGAAAAATAAACAAAAAAACTCAGCCAATAAACAGGATTGGCTGAGTTTTTTTAGGCTTCTTTTTTTGTTAAAGGCAAGGTGATTGTAAAAGTGGTCCCTAAGCCTAAGTGACTATCAATGGCGATTTTACCGCCTAATAATTCTGTGTAATTTTGGACAATAGCTAGACCTAGACCGGTGCCACCAGAATGACGGCTACGTGCTTTATCGACACGATAGAACCGTTCAAAGATCCGTTCTTGGTCTTTTTGACTAATGCCAATGCCAGTATCTTGAACAGATAAACGTAATTGCTGATTTTCAATAGCATAAGAAATAGTAATCTGTCCATTTTCTTGGGAATACTGAATGGCATTTTCAATTAGATTCTTCACGATTGGATAAAACAATTCGTATTTGGTGAAAAACTGGCTCTCTGGCAGACCATGAACGACTGTTTTCAGCTGTTTTGCTGCCAATTGTTGCTGATAAGAGCTGAGAATTTCTGTAATAAATTTTTCTAAAGTAATTTCTTGTTCCGCATAAGGAATTGTTGCACTGCCTCGAGAAAGTTCTAAAATTTCTTGAATTAATTGTTGCAGACGCTGGGCATCTTTTTGCATGATGTGCAAAAATTGATCAAGAACTTCCGGATCTTCTTTGGCGCCATCTATGAGTGTCTCGGTAAAGCCCAAAAGAGAAGTGACAGGCGTTTTTAATTCATGAGACACATTTGATACAAAATCTTTTTGCATTTTTTCTAGTTGGCGAACGCGCGTTAAATCATAGGCAATTCCTAACACTTGATAATCATTGGCGCTTTGATCATCCAAGTAACGAAGAGAAAGATCTAAGCGTAAAGGTGTTGGTCCTTGTGTCACAGTAATTTCTTGATGTAAACTGTTTTTTTCAGCGACGACTTGATGGATTAAATGAATCAAATCGGCGTCTTGAATCACTTCAAGATAATTGCTTTGCATATTTTTAGCAGAGAGTCCTAACATTTCCTGCATTTTAGGGTTCAACAGACGAAGCCGTCCTTGCGTATCAATGATAAAGACACCAATCATCAGCTCATCTAAAAGTTCGTGAAATTGCTCATCCGCAGACGTATACGCTTTATACGTTTGACTTACTTGTTGACTCAGTAAGTTAATAGTTTCGTAAAGTTCATTCCATTCAGAAGATTGCTGGATAATGGATCGATTTTCATCTGGATGTTTAAGCATTCGTTTCAGAATCGGTAAGACAGTCACTAGCGGTTGATTTTTTTGCCGTAACAATAAAAAGATAAACAAGGTAATTAGTAGGAACAAGATGCCAAATGTAAAGATAATATAGCGACGAAAAGATTGGATATTTTTAGAAAATAGCGCGGTTTGTTCCGAAATCCGAATAATGCCAACGATTTCTCCTGATTTTAAAACGGGCGTGGCAACGTACAGAAGTTCTTTATTTAACGTTTTACTCTTTCGTAAAGCTGAACCATAGGTAGCTCCTGATAGAACCGCAGCGATTTCAGGCCGTTTTTTGTGCGACTCTAGCGGTTCATTTTGGCTGCTGTCAAAAAAGACGGTACCATTTTTTTGCAACAAAGTTACCCGTTCTTCTGCATCATCTAACGCATGGGTGACAAGGAGTTGTTGTTGGTTTGTCAGTTGCCCTTTTTCGAAAACGGAAGGGGGCAACTGGTCTGTTAAAAGGGTATTTTTTCTTCTTAAATAGGTTTCTTGCTGAGCAACCATTTCTTTTTGAAAGAAAAAATTGGTCGCTGCAATACTCCCGACAAATAATAAAAGCATGACTGCCGCAACTAAAAAATATTCAATCCGCAGTCTCTTTTTCATCGTTTTGGCTCCTGAAAACGGTAGCCAAAGCCACGGACAGTTACTAAGTAAACGGGCCGTTTGGGATCAGGCTCGATTTTATCACGTAAATGACTAATGTGGACATCGACGATGCGACTTTGTCCAGCGAAGTCATATTGCCAAATTCGTTCCAACAAGGTTTCCCGATTAATGACCCGATCTTTGCGTTTCATGAAGTAAACGAGTAATTCAAATTCTTTTGGTGTTAGTTCAATGGGCTGATTGCGCACAAAGACTTCATAATTTTGTTCATCCACACGAATCTCGCCAATCACAAGCGGAGCTTTAGGTGTGTCCTCTTGAAGCGTTTCGGTCGTGGTAGGTTTTAAACGACGGAAAATAGCTTTCATGCGTGCTAGGACTTCTCTGGGACTAAAAGGTTTTGTTAAATAATCATCTGCCCCAATTTCTAAGCCGATGATTTTATCTACTTGTTCATCTTTGGCAGTTAAAATCAAAATAGGCGTGTCAATTTTTTCTCGACGAAGTGCTTTGGTAATTTCTAAGCCATCCATACCAGGAAGCATTACATCTAAAATTATAAAATCATATTGATTAGACAAAGCTAATTCGAAGCCGTTTTTACCATCTTCGGAAGTAGTCACCTGATAGCCTTCTTTTTCCAAATTAAAGGTTAACAAAGTTAAAATCGATGGTTCATCATCGACGACAAGAACTTTTTTCATTTACATAACTCCTTCAAGAAATTTCTGAAAATAAGTGTATATTTCACTATTGTTAGTTTAACATATTTTTAGAGGAAGAACGTACTTTAAAGTAAGCGAGAATGCTACTTTTGAGAAAAGTCAACTCATGGTATAATAGAGAAATGAAATGAGGAGAAGCGAATGATTGGTATTAGTAGTTGCTTAGGTGGGATTTGTTGCCGTTACGATGGAAAATCTCAAGAACAAGAAGCGTTAAAACAACTTGTAACTAATGGAAAAGCAATAATGATTTGTCCCGAAGTTTTAGGAGAGTTGCCCATTCCACGTCCGCCAGCAGAAATCATTGGCGGGGACGGCTTCGATGTTTGGGCGAATACTGCTTATGTATATACGGATAACGGGGAAGATGTCACTGAGGCATTTAAAGCAGGGGCACAACGCGCGTATCAAAAATTAAAAGCCCAACAAATTACAACCTTGATTTTGAAAGAAAAAAGTCCCAGCTGTGGCAGCCAGCTGATTTATGATGGACAATTTTCTGGCATTAAAAAAGCTGGAGTTGGAGTCGCAACTGCTTATTTTATTCAACAAGGAATGACCGTTTATTCTGAAGAAACATGGCAACTTGCGGACATTTCTTTTTAGACATTTCTTTTTAAAAGGTAAAAACTTAGTAAAAAAAGATTGACTATTCCCTATGAAATCGGTAACCTATAAGGGATTGAAGATGGGAGCACGGCTCATGGAAATGGAAAAAACAAACCGCATGAATGCGTTATTTGAATTTTATTCGACATTATTAACGGAAAAGCAGATGAATTATATGGAGCTTTACTATGCTGATGACTTTTCTTTAGGAGAAATTGCGGAAGAATATGAGGTTAGTCGCCAAGCGGTTTATGATAACATTAAACGAACCGAAAAAATTTTAGAAGAATATGAAAAAAAGTTACATCTTTATTCAAACTATGTTGTACGGAAAGAATATCTTGAACAACTACAGCAGTATGTTCAAGAAACTTATCCCAAAGATAGTGAAATCAAAAAATATATTGAACAAATTCAAGAAATAGAGGAATGAAACTATGGCTTTTGAGAGTTTAACAAACCGCCTACAACAGGCAATGAGTAAAATCCGTCGTAAGGGAAAAGTTTCCGAAGCCGACGTAAAAGAAATGATGCGAGAAATCCGTTTGGCTTTATTAGAAGCCGACGTTAATTTACAAGTGGTCAAAGATTTCACAAAACGCGTCAGAGAACGGGCAGTAGGAGTCGAAGTATTAGAAAGCTTATCACCAGCCCAACAAATTGTAAAAATTGTTGATGAAGAATTAACGAAAACGTTAGGTTCAGAAACGGTTGAACTGAATAAATCTCCAAAAATCCCGACAGTGATTATGATGACAGGGTTACAAGGGGCTGGTAAAACAACTTTTACTGGTAAATTAGCAAAACACTTAATGAAAACTGAAAACGCTCGTCCGCTTTTAATCGCTGGTGACGTTTATCGTCCAGCAGCGATTGATCAGTTGAAGGTTTTAGGTCAACAATTAGAAGTTCCCGTTTTTGATATGGGAACAGATGCTAATCCAGTGGAAATTGTTCGTCAAGGGTTAGCATTAGCAAAAGAAAAGAAAAATGATTATGTCTTAATTGATACGGCCGGCCGTTTACACATTGACGAAGCTTTAATGGACGAATTGAAACAAATTAAAGAGTTGGCTGATCCCAATGAAATTCTGTTAGTTGTTGATGCGATGACGGGGCAAGATGCTGTCAACGTTGCAGATAGTTTTAATGAACAGCTTGGAATTACTGGGGTTGTTATTACCAAAATGGACGGCGATACTCGTGGGGGGGCTGCGCTGTCAATTCGGGCAGTAACGGGCGCTCCGATTAAATTTGTCGGTTCTGGTGAAAAATTAACCGATTTAGAAATTTTCCATCCCGATCGTATGTCGAGTCGTATCCTAGGTATGGGGGACATGTTGACGCTAATTGAAAAAGCGCAACAAGATTACGATGAGAAAAAAGCAGAAGAACTTGCTCAAAAAATGAAAGAAAACAGTTTTGACTTTAACGATTTCATTGAGCAATTGGATCAAGTTATGGGCATGGGACCGATTGAAGACTTATTAAAAATGATCCCTGGAATGAGTAACATGCCTGGTATTGAAAATGTCAAAGTCGATCCAAAAGATGTGGCACGGAAACGGGCGATGGTCTTATCAATGACCCCTGCAGAACGTGAAAATCCTGATCTATTAAATCCTAGTCGCCGCCGCAGAATTGCAGCTGGTTCAGGAAATAGTGTGGTTGAAGTCAATCGTATGATTAAACAATTTAAAGAATCCAAAAAAATGATGCAACAAATGTCCAAAGGGGATATGAACATTCCTGGTATGGATCAAATGCTAGGTGGCGGCGTTAAAGGCAAGCTAGGTAAAATGGCCATGAATCGTATGATGAAGAAAAACAAAAAGAAGAAAAAGAAAAAAAGATAAACAGGCTTTAGTTAATTATTGGAAGAAACAGAAAGTGCGCCATCAGTCGAAGAGACTAATGGCGCACTTTCTGTTTAAGCGTAGTTTTGGATAATTGCGTTTAACGCTTCGGCAAAACCAGCACCGTGTTGTTCATAATATGACGTAAATCGTTCATCGCCAACATACATAAGGCCTAACCCTTTGTGTGCTTCTGGCGAATAGCTTGACCAAGAGTACATTAACCAATCTTTGTGTAATTGGAAAATTTCTTGCGCAAGTTGGCTAGTCAACTTGGGTGATTTTTGATACATGGCTAACTTAGAAAATAAATCTTTTTCCACGTTCTGCATTGCTTGCATGTCTTTTTCCGTCAAGTTTAAATATTTTTTGTTGGCTTGTTCAATCGTTTCGTTGCCATATTTTTCCCGAATCTCTTTACCATATTTTTCTTCGTTTTCTTGAACTTTTTGTTGTTTGAATGCTTCGAATTTTTGCTGATCTGACATGTTTATCTCTCCTTTGTAATGGTGTAAGGTTTGTTGAACAGAGGCTAAAAGACGATCAATTTCATTGCGCTTTTCCAATAGTTTTTGTTGATGCTCGTATAAAGCCTGTTCAACATTAAAGTCAGGTTGCTCCAAAATTTCTTTAATTTCATCTAGTTTCAGATCCAATTCACGGTAAAAAAGAATTTGTTGCAAACGATTCACCTCGGCTTGCCCGTAAATTCGATAACCAGAAGAATTAATTCTGGCTGGTTGAAGAAGACCAATTTCATCATAATATCGTAACGTCCGTGCACTGACGCCAGATAGTGAAGCCATTTTTTTAATTGTATATTCCATCATTCATTCCTCCTGACAAAATCTATCATAAACCTTTACGTAACGAGAGGGTCAAGTAAAAAAATAAAAAAAGTGAGACAATCTGTAAAAAGTTGCCTCACTTTTTCTCGATTGATTCAATTAGGCAGTTAAGCGATTAAAGAAATCCACGTAAGCATCTACAATTGATTGTAAGAAGCCAACAGTGCCATCAATAATTTTACCATCTTCACCAATTAAGTTCGTAATACCGCCAATATAGGCTTCAGGTTGTTGTAAAGTTGGAACATTTAAGAAGACTAATGATTGTCTTAAATGATGGTTTGCACCAAATCCGCTAATTGCACCTGGTGAAACACTCACCACAAGTCCGGGTTTTTTATCCCAAACGCTTTCGCCATACGGACGTGAACCGACATCCAATGCATTTTTTAAAACAGCTGGTACTGAACGGTTATATTCTGGTGTTACAAACATCACACCATCTACTTGTTTGACTTCTTCACGGAATGTTGTCCAAGCTTCGGTGGGGGTTCCTTCATCATCCAAATCTTGATTGTATAATTCTAAATCACCAATGTTAATAAAAACAGGTTCGAAATCAGCTGGAAATAAGTCCGCCATTGTTTTTGCTACCAATTTGTTAAATGAATCTTTTCTTAAACTCCCTACAAAAATACCAATTTTTTTTGTCATGTAAATCCCTCCATTTTTCTTTTACTTACTTTATGATAGTACTTTTTCGAAAAAAGCGCAAACGTTTTATCCTTGTACATTGTTGAACTTCGTAACTTCACGTATAATAGCTAGTAAAAGGATGAGTAAAGGAGCAACTGCTTGAATAAAAAAATAAATTGGCGCCGACAATTAACACCGTCGGAGAAACAAACATTGACTGAATTAAGAAACAAGGAAATGATTAAACAAGAAACTTTTTATAAATTGGAACAAACATTTCCTGAGGAATCAGCTTATACTTATTATGGTTTATACAGGAAGGAACAAACCATTCAAGCATATATCGTAGGGTATTGTTTTGATGGGGAAACCTTGGAAGCGACGATTGTTGCGCCAAATGTAGGGCCATTTTTTGAAGAACTTGTTCAAGAACTCGAAAAGCAAGCAGCTTTGTGGGGAATGAAAGAAGTCTTTCTCGTGATGGACGACAAGCAATCTGTTGGCCTGAATTATTTTAATAGACAAGGAATTGTGCCAGCTTTTCAGAACAGTATCTGGTTTTTCAAAGAGAAACTTACTCACAGGCGTTGGCGAAGCTGACACTTCTCCGACCACAAGTGGCTGATTTGCATTCCTTGGCTAGGTTACTCGAAGGTACGCCTTTGCCGGAGGACCTTCAACGAACACTTATTTATAAAGAAAACAATCAACTTTTAGCCACGCTACGTTTGGATCATTTTGAAAACGAATGGGGGATTTATGGCTTTGTTGTGACAAAAACGCAACGAGGTCGCGGTCTTGGCCGTCAAGTGTTACAGTCCGCGCTCCGAATGATTTTAGACAATTCAGCTTCAGCGACTATTTTTTTAGAAGTTGAAACAGAAAATCAAGCAGCGCTTCATCTCTATCAAACAGAAGGCTTTCAAGTGAGAAACCAGTACAACTATTATCAAATTTTGTAAAAATTCTTCATTATTTCGTTTGTTTTCCTGCAAATTGGCTAAAAAAATTGAAAAAAAGTAAAGGTGTCAAGAAAAAACTCTTTACAGGTTGTTGTTAATCTGTTAAACTAACTCTTGTGATTAAGTTAATGGAGGTGTATTTAATAATGGCAGTTAAAATTCGTTTAAAACGTATGGGTTCTAAAAAGAGTCCTTTTTACCGTATTGTAGTAGCTGATTCTCGTTCTCCTCGTGATGGACGTTTCATCGAAACTGTAGGTACTTACAACCCTTTGAAAGACCCTGCAGAAGTAGTTTTAAAAGAAGATTTAGTTTTAGATTGGTTATCTAAAGGTGCGCAACCTTCTGATACAGTTCGTAACATCCTTTCAAAAGAAGGCGTTATGAAAAAACATCATGAAGCTAAAAACGTTAAGAAATAAGGTGATTGAATATGGCAGATGTGAAAGAGTTAATTTTAACTATTGTCCGTCCGTTAGTCAGTCAACCTGAAGCAGTCTCATTAGAAATTGAGGAATCAACTGATTTCCTCGAGTATAATTTGACTGTGGCCAAAGAAGATATTGGACGTATCATTGGTAAACAAGGGCGTGTTGCAAAAGCAATTCGGACAATTGTTTATAGTGTACGTATCGATGGTCCGAAAAAGGTCCGTTTAAATATTCTTGATGGTAAATAAGCATTAACAAGGAGGTAGCCCAGCTATCTTCTTTTTTTATACATAACCAAAAAGTTTTCATTGCTAGAGACAGGCCTTTCTTGCTAAAATAGATGTATCCAGAATAAAGGAGCGATTTGTATGGCAAAACGAATTATCATTATGAACTTTGATATTGAAAGTAAATCGTACCAAGCATTTTCCGAAATAAAAAAGATGCAGGCAGAAAGACAGCTTAAAGGTGAGCAAATGGCGGTTGTTACGCATGTTAATGATGGCCAGCATCAATTTAAAATCAATGATTTTATCGATTTTACAGGCAACAATCATACATCAAAAGATAGCATGATTGGGATGCTAGTAGGCATATTAGGTGGTCCTCTGGGCATTCTTTTTGGCTGGTTTGCTGGAAGTATGTATGGTGCAAGCAAAGACGCCAAAGAAATTCAAGAAGCACAAACGGTTTTTGAACATGTGATTCAAAAGATTGATGAAGGACAAACGGGATTATTATTAATTGCAGAAGAAGAAGACAACCGTCCGCTCAACCAATTGGTTATGTTTGACTTAGGTGGCGAAATCACGCGGCTTGATTTAGAGGAAGTCCAACAAGAAATTAACGATGCGAACGAAGTTGCAAATGAAGCGAAACAATCGTGGCAAGCAAAAAAAGAACAACATAAAGAAGCGACATCGAAAGAAGAATAAGGAGCAAAGACTGTTTTCTGAATAAAGGGAAACAGTCTTTTAAAATACTAAGAAATCACGGTTTTTTATGGTAGTTTGCTAATTTTTTGTTATTTTATCGTAAAATACGGTAAACTAAGAAGAAAACTTTGAGAAAATAGATAAATTATTATTTGCTAAAGGAGCAAACTTCTTCTAAAATAAAAAGGAAGTTTAAAAGAAAGTATGGTAGCAGATGGAAATACAATTTTTAGGAACAGGCGCTGGTGTACCAGCAAAACATCGCAATGTCACAGGAATTGCGTTGAAATTATTAGATGAACGAAATGCAGTTTGGCTCTTCGATTGTGGTGAAGGGACTCAATTGCAAATTTTAAAAAGTAGTATTCGCCCAAGAAAAATTGAAAAGATTTTTATTACACATTTACATGGGGATCATATTTTTGGTTTACCTGGTTTGTTAAGTAGTCGTTCTTTTCAGGGCGGGACAGAACCTTTAGAAATCTATGGACCAGTTGGGATTGCTGATTTTGTTAAAACTTCTTTACGGGTCTCACAATCACGGTTGTCCTATCCACTGAAATTTATTGAATTAACAAAAGAAAATGACGTTATTTTTAAAGATAAACAATTCACTGTTCGCTGTAATATCTTGGACCATGGCATCACGAGCTTTGGCTATCGAATTGAGGAGGCAGCGCATGAAGGAGAATTACAAGTAGAGAAACTTCAAGCTTTAGGGATTCCTTCTGGGCCATTGTATGGCAAACTCAAACGTGGTGAAACGATTGTTTTTGATGGACAGGAAATTAATGGACAAGCGTTTGTGGGAGAGCGTAAACCTGGGCGAATCGTGACGATTTTAGGAGACACTCGCAAAACCAAAAATAGTGTAACTTTAGCACGACGAGCGGATGTTTTAGTCCATGAAAGTACGTTTAATAAACACGAAGCAAAAATGGCAAAAGCCTACTTCCACTCAACCAGTCAACAAGCAGCTGAAGTTGCAAAAGAAGCGCAAGTAAAACAACTTATCTTAACGCATATTAGTGCCCGTTATTTAACCAAAGAGGCCTATCAGCTTCAAGAAGAAGCCCAAGAAATTTTCCCCAATACAAAAATCGTGAAAGATATGGATATCATTGAGATTCCATTTGCCAATGAAGGAGGAGCTTAGATGGATTTAACAAATAAAGTCGTTGTCGTAACTGGAGGTTCAGCTGGTTTAGGTGAACAAATTTGTTATGAAGCAGCTAAACAAGGGGCGGTCGTCGTTGTCTGCGCCCGCAGAATTAATTTGATTGGTAAAGTTCGCGAGCAGTGTGCTGCTTTGAGCGGACGAGAAGCATTTTCTTATCAATTAGATATTGCCGATCCAGAAAGCGTTGAACGTGTGGTTGAAGCTATTTCAGCAGAAGTTGGTCCTATAGATGTTTTAGTCAACAATGCTGGTTTTGGCTTGTTTGAAAATTTTGTTGAGATTGACTTGGCTGTTGCACGCCAAATGTTTGATGTCAACGTTTTAGGAATGATGACGTTTACTCAAAAAGTAGCTATTAAAATGATTGAAGCTGGGCAAGGACATATTATCAACGTTGCTTCAATGGCTGGGAAGATGGCTACAGCTAAATCAACCGTTTATTCTGCAACGAAATTTGCTGTGTTAGGTTTTTCAAATGCTTTACGTTTAGAATTGAAACCGTTGGGTGTAGCAGTAACGACTGTCAATCCAGGACCAATCCAAACAGAATTCTTTGATAAAGCGGACCCGACAGGCACTTATCTAGCTGCGGTGGATAAAATTGTTTTGGACCCTACGAAATTAGCGAAAGAAGTGGTTGGGAGTATGGGGACTTCTCGACGTGAGATTAATCGTCCATTTGTCATGGAAGCGGCTGCCCGCTTTTATACATTGTTTCCACATTTAGGAGATTTCATAGCGGGAAATATTTTAAATAAAAAATAAAGGAGTCGATCAAGTCATGAAAAATCAATGGCGTGTTATTTTGGGCCTTGTGTTGGTCTTAATTGTTGTTATTTTTGCTGTTTTAAATAATCAAGCTGTTCCAGTAAACTTTGGTTTTACTAAAATTAGTGGACCGTTAATCTTAATTATTTTAGGTTCTGCAATTATTGGCGCACTAGTTGGGTTACTAACCTCCACAACCACCATTTGGAACCAACGTAAGGAATTAAAAGCTGTACAAAAAGAGTTGGATATTTATAAAAATGATATGGATAAATTAGTCAAAGAAGAAACGGAAAAAGTTCAACGTTCTTTTGATAATCAATTGGCTGATTTGCAAGCCAAACAAGCGGCAGCACCACAAGTCGCAGAACCAGTGGTCAACGAACAAACATCAAACACAGAAGTAGACGCAACGCCTGTGTCAGGTAGTCGTATTGATCGTTATGTGAAACCTCGTGTGAATGAAGAGGAACAAAAATAAGGAAGAGACTTTATCGCTAAGTTTCTTTTAAAATAAAACTGTGATATCTGCTATTTATCTAACAGATATCACAGTTTTTTTCTCAGATTTAAAAAAATGCTTTCTTTAGTTTTTGGAAAAATTTTGCTATAATTACTTGGTTAGGAGTGACGTCGTGAAAAAATCAAACTATCAATGGCAGTTACAGACAAAGACAGAATTACCTGTAGAATTTATAGAACAATTAAAAAAAGAAGAAATTAATCCATTAATTGGCCAACTTTTATGGCACCGCAATATCCGGACAGAAGAAGCATTACGTAAGTTTCTACATCCGACTATCGAAGATATTTATGATCCGTTCTTAATGCATGATATGGAGAAAGCGGTAGCCCGCATCCAGCAAGCCGTCGAAGCGGGTGAACAAATCCTTGTCTATGGGGATTATGATGCAGATGGCATCACTAGTACCACGGTTATGAAAGAAGCAATCGAATTAGTCGGTGGCATGGTTCAGTACTTTCTACCGAATCGTTTTGTTCATGGATATGGACCTAATAAAGACGTATTTGCTGAACAAATTGAACAAGGAGTCCAATTAATTGTAACCGTTGATAATGGTGTAGCCGGACATGAAGCAATTAACTACGCTATGGCACAAGGAGTAGATGTAATCGTTACTGACCATCATGAATTGCCTGAACAATTACCAGAAGCCTATGCGATTGTCCACCCTAGACATCCGCAAGGTGACTATCCTTTTGGAGATTTAGCTGGTGTTGGCGTGGCTTTCAAAGTCGCTACTGCGTTACTTGGTGAATTGCCAATTGAGTTATTAGATTTGGTAGCAATTGGGACAATTGCTGACTTGGTTTCATTAACCGATGAAAATAGAACGTTTGTCAAAATGGGCCTTCAAATGATTCAAACTGGTGATCGAATTGGTTTAGACGTTTTACTACAAGAAGCGGGTGTGAAAAAGGAAGCTGTTTCAGAAGAATCAATTGGCTTTACCATTGGACCTCGTTTAAATGCGTTAGGTCGATTAGGGGAAGCCGCACCAGGTGTTGAATTAATGACTACATTTGATGAAGAGCAAGCGCTGGAAATCGCTAAATATATCGATCAACAAAACAATGAACGAAAAGACATTGTAACGACGATTGCCAAAGAAGCGCTGGATTTAATCGACCCGAATGCGCCGGTCCATATTTTAGCGAAACAAGGCTGGCATGAAGGCGTCTTGGGGATTGTCGCGGGCCGCATTATGCAAGAAACGGGGAAACCAACCATTATTTTAGCAATAGATGAATCTGGTACGACCGCTAAAGGCTCTGGACGTAGCATTAGCGCATTGAATCTCTATGAGGCGTTGAACGAAGTGCGTGAGCAATTCACTCATTTTGGTGGGCATCATATGGCAGCGGGAATGACTTTACCTGTTGAAAATATTCCTTTTGTTCAAGAACATTTGGCACACTTTATTGAAAAAAATCAAATTGATATGGCTAATGGACAAGAGTTGCTCATTAGTGAGAGCTTAGCGGTTTCGCAGGCAACGACTGCTTTTATTGATCAATTGCGTATTTTGGCGCCTTTTGGGACCGATAATACTGTTCCAACTTTTGTATTTAAGGAAATCACACCTACGCAAATTCGGCAAATTGGTGCAGATAATGCACATCTGAAATTTCAAATGAATCAAGAAGGGGCACAATTGGATGCAATTGCTTTTCAAATGGGGCCTCAAGCGGATGAACTAGCACAAGGAACCGCCGATGTGGCAGGCCAACTTTCCATCAATGAATGGAATGGTCGTAAGAAACCACAATTAATGGTGACTGATTTTGCTGTATCGGGAAGACAATTATTTGATTTTCGTGGCAAAAATAATCAAACGAAACCAATTCCTTCAGAAGCAACAGCTTATCTTTTGTTTGATGAAAAAAATCAAAAATTCATTTCAGATCCAACCGCTAATATTATTGTTTGGTCAAACCAAGAAGAATTGGTGGAAGCTGTTTCTCAAAATCAAATCGAACAACTGGTTTTTGTCGACTGTCCTGTGGAAGCAATCACGGTTAAAGAAATTGTTGAAGCAACTGAGATACAACGTATATACATGATGTTTATTTCACCAGAAGAAGCTTATTTAAACGGTATGGCTTCGCGTGAACAATTTGCAACATTGTATAAATTTATTTTGCAGCAAAAAGAAGTAAATCTACGTTCCCAGCTATCGAAGGTGGCAAATTACTTAAATATCCAAGAAAAATTATTAATTTTCATGATACAGGTGTTTTTTGACTTAGGATTTGTTACAATAGAAAGCGGTGTTTTAAACAGTATTGAGAAACCCGACAATCGACCATTGACTGAAAGTCAAGTGTACCAACAACGATTGAAAAAAATAAAAACAGAAGAATTTCTACTTTACAGTGATTGTCAAACAATACAACAATGGCTGTGGAATGAGGAGGACAAATAAAAATGGATTTAAGAGATTACATTGCAAGCATTCCAGATTATCCTGAGAAAGGGATCGTGTTCCGTGACATTTCTCCATTAATGGCTAATGGGGATGCCTACCGTGAAGCAACAAAACAAATCGTGGATTACGCGAAAGAAAAAAGAATTGATATGGTTGTAGGACCGGAAGCTCGTGGCTTTATTGTCGGCTGTCCAGTGGCTTATGAATTAGGGGTTGGCTTTGCTCCGGTTCGTAAAAAAGGAAAACTTCCTCGTGAAACCATCGAAGTGACTTATGACTTAGAATATGGTTCAGATACATTGACGTTGCACAAAGATGCCATCACACCAGGTCAACGTGTTTTGATTTGTGATGACTTGTTAGCAACTGGTGGTACAATTAAAGCAACCATCGAATTAGTCGAACAATTAGGTGGTATTGTGGTTGGTTGTGCGTTCCTAATTGAATTAATGGATTTACATGGCCGCGATAAAATTGATGGCTACGATATTGTTACCTTAATGGAATACTAATCTAATTTAATTAGAAAGAGCGAAGGATTTAATCCTTCGCTCTTTCTTTGACATATTTATAAAAACGGAGCGTAGCTTGGGGGGAACACACCGTTTTATTATTTATTAAGGGAACTTACGATAAACGTATCTTGCTTGCTGTTGTTTACGTGTACGTGTATAACGCTTCTCATCCCATGACATAAACCAAAGAATAAATAACGGCGTCACGATCATAAAAGCAAGACGTAATCCTAATGTTCCCAAAAAAATACCTATAACCAATACAAAAAATAAAAATCCAACACGACGAATTGCTTCCATGTGTATCACCTCTTCATTTGATTCGAACGAGTGTTCGTATTGTTATTATACGAATGTATGTTCGTTTTGTAAAGTCTTTTCTACTAATTTATGTTAAAATAATTCGAAAAGAAGAATAATCCTTTATAATAAAGAGATTTAGGGCAATAAAAGAACACGATGCTTTGAGCATCGTGTTCTTTTTGTGCTGTGGTTACGTATAAAAGAGAACAGAAAAATACATGAGGATCGCTGCAAGCATGACGAACAAATGCCAAACTACATGCATAAACCGCACATTTTTCAATGAATAGAAGGCTGCACCTAATGTGTAAGACACGCCTCCTGCGACCAATAACGCTGTTCCTGTAAATCCAAGAGATTCATATAACGGACGAGCAGCGATGATACAGAGCCAACCTAAAACAATATAAATAATCGTTGAAATGTTTTTCACTGTTTCTTGTTTATGCAACGTGAGGGATTTATAGACAATACCGACGATGGCGATTAACCAGACTAAACTAAATAAGGTCCAACCTAACCAACCGCCAATACTAATTAAGCAAAAAGGCGTATAGCTGCCAGCAATCAATAAGAAAATAGAACTATGATCGAAGACCTGAAAGACCTTTTTGGCTCTTGTAAAAATTAAACTATGAAATAACGTTGAAGATAAAAAAAGTAGAATCAACATGGAGCCATAAATAGCATAAGATACCACGTGAATCGGTGAGCCTAAACGAGCTCCTTTAACAAGTAAAATGACTAAGCCAGCAATACTTAAACCTGCGCCTATGCCATGTGTAACTGCATTTAAGACTTCGTTCACGATTAGGTATTTTTTTGAGAAATGCGTTTTTTCCAATAAATTCACTTCCTTTATTTTAATTTGATGAAAAATTCGGCAGTGTCTGTTATACTATAACTAGATAATTAACCGTTTAATGGTATTCTACCATGAAAACAGGTTCCTTTTAAAGAAAGAGTGATAAATTTATGACAAACGTTAAAATCGTAACGGATTCTTCATGTACGATGGAAAAAAGTCTTAGAGATGAATTAAATATCCATATGATGCCTTTATCAATTATGGTTGATGGCGTTGTTTATCCAGATGATGATCATTTGCCAGGCGAAAAATTTATGGACATGATGGCTAATGCGAAGGCCTTACCCAAAACCAGTCAACCACCAATTGGTGAATTTGTAGAATTATATGATCGCTTAGGTGAAGATGGCAGTGAAGTAATTTCGATTCACATGACAAAAGGCTTAAGTGGAACGGTTGAAGCGGCCCGTCAAGCTAGCAACTTATCATCAAGTAAAGTAACGGTGATTGATAGCGATTTTACAGACCAAGGTTTGTCTTTCCAAGTCATTCAAGCAGCAAAATTGGCACAAGCGGGAGCGGGTGTTCCAGAAATTTTAGCTGAAATTGAACGCGTCAAACAAAATACTAAATTATA
The DNA here is from genome assembly GCF_050555765.1 of Enterococcus sp. MSG3299. Lineage (NCBI taxonomy): Bacteria > Bacillati > Bacillota > Bacilli > Lactobacillales > Enterococcaceae > Enterococcus > Enterococcus sp. MSG3299. The sequence goes on along the minus strand of NZ_CP187869.1, from coordinate 1,438,870 downwards.
CATTGGCATTTCAACATTAGATAATTTGGTTAAAGGTGGACGAATCAGCCGTACAACAGGATTATTATCAAACATTTTTAATATGAAAGTTGTCATGGACTTTGAAAATACGGAATTGATTCCTGTAGCAAAAGGCCGAGGCGTTAAAACGTTTAATAAATGGTTTGACGAATTGAAATCAGAATTAAGTAAGATTCCAAATGTTCGACAAATTGGCATTTCTCATGCGGATGGGCTAGAACTAGCAAATGGATTCAAAGAAGGATTACAAGCAATCTTTAAAGACATGGATATTCCCGTATTACATACGAATCCAGTCATTGCAACACATACAGGAAAAAATGCCTTTGCTATTATGTACTATACAGACTAAGGAATAACGAGGTTGGGTCTCACTCTTAAATGAGTAGACGCAACCTCTTTCTAACAATAAAAGTAAAATTTCTTGTTAGTTTATTTAAAAGGAAGTGACGAAGATGAAAAAACAAACACAGCATATTTTGCTGACCGTCTTAACACCTATCCTCATTGCGCTAGGTGTTTTTACATTGTTAAGTGTGGCCATCCCCAAAGCAAAGCCACTATTAAAGCAAGAGAAAGTGGCCACAACTGCTCAAAAAAATCAAAAAGAAGTCATTCATTATACAGCTATCGGTGATTCTTTAACTGAAGGAATTGGCGATTTGACGAATAGTGGAGGTTTTGTTCCTATTGTGGCAGATGATTTAAAAGAACACTACAACTTGAACGGTGTTCAAACAGACAATTTTGGGAAAAATGGGGATCGTAGTGATCAAATTTTAAAACGAATCAAAGAGAAACCTGAAATTCAAAAGGGCCTTGCCTCTGCGGACGTGATTACGCTAACGGTTGGTGGAAATGACTTAATGAAAGTAATTAGTAGTAATATTTTCGACTTGAAAGTTAGCTCGTTCAATCGTCCCCAAAAAGCCTATCAACGCCGAGTAAGACGACTACTTGAAGAAATCCGAGAGTACAACGAGAAGGCCCCTATTTATGTCTTAGGAATTTACAATCCCTTCTACTTAAACTTTTCCGAAATTACAGAAATGCAAGAAATCGTTGATAACTGGAATCAAGCAACCGAAGAAATGGTTCAAGAGCAAAAACGAGCCTATTTCATTCCTATCAATGATTTACTCTATAAAGGTCGTGGCGATGAAGTTGGCGTAACTGGTGGCGACTCAGAAACTACAGGAAGTAGTGCTAGCAAAGAGGATTTAAACAATTTGTTATATGAAGAAGATCGCTTCCATCCAAATAATCTTGGCTACCAAATTATGGCCGGAGCTGTCCGGGATGAAATGGTCAAGACAGAGAAAGAATGGATAACAAAATCAGAAGGTAGTGAATAAAATGAATGAAGAAAAGCCAAAAACAAGTAAATCAATTAAAAAGACACAACCAACCAATCTTAAACGAAATCCCTGGAAAATCGCTTTTCTTATTCTAGTGGGTTTAGTCATTGGTAGTGTAGCTTTCGTGACATTTCGAGCAACACAAGTTCGCGAACCAGATTTAAAGAAAATACCAGCAATTGTTGAAAAAGAAGGCGAGCCAGTCGTCACCATTCAGTCAAAAAAACAACAAGTGAACAAACTGATTGACTTTTATTTAGCCGACTTTCAAAAAGGTTCGGAGATCAAATATAAATTTTATTTAGAAAATGATGCTTTATTAAATGGAACATTTCAGGTGTTAGGGCATGACATTCCTTTTTACTTATATTTTGATCCTTACGTGATGGCGAATGGTAATGTACAATTAAAAGCAAAAAGTTTATCTATAGGAACGTTAGGCTTGCCAATTAAAGAAGTATTGAAATTTGCTAAACGTTCTTACAAACTACCTAAATGGGTTGAAATCAATCCAGATGATCAAACTGTTTTATTACGTTTAGATCAGTTTAGAATGCAAAATGGTCTATTTGTTCGAGCAGAAAAGATTAATTTAGTTGACGATGACATTCGGATGAATATATACTTGCCAAAAGAGAAATAAAAAAGGAGTGTTAGAGATGGAAGAAAAAGCAATTTTTGCAGGCGGCTGTTTCTGGTGTATGGTGCAGCCTTTTGATACACAACCAGGGATTATCTCAGTTGTTTCGGGTTATACAGGTGGGCATGTTCCTAATCCAACATATGAACAGGTTCTAACACACACAACAGGCCATACGGAAGCAGTAGAAATCACTTTTGATCCAGCGATTATTTCTTACGAACAATTAGTGGATATTTATTGGCAACAAACAGATCCTACTGATGCTTTCGGTCAGTTTCAAGACCGCGGCGATAATTATCGGCCAGTTATTTTTTATCGTTCTCAAGAACAAAAAGAAACTGCTGAGAAAAGTAAAGAACGTCTAGCTAATAGCGGCCGTTTTACAGAACCAATTGTTACCACCATCGAACCAGCAGCACCATTTTATCCTGCTGAAGAATACCATCAAGACTTTTATAAAAAAGATGCTTTGCGTTATGGATTGTCCCATCAACGTAGAAGTGAATTTATCGAAGAAAAATGGAGTGATTAATTTACATGAGACGAAGCTTTTACCATTACTTAATGACATTAAAAGGTCCGGCTAAAGATCCTGAAACTGATTTTGCCAATGAAGCGGCCAAAGATATTCAGTTTCCAAAACAAACCGAGGATTATCATGAACTTTCTTCTTATTTAGAAATGAATGCTGACTATTTAAGCAACATGGACATCTTTGATGAGTTATGGGAAAAGTACCTTGAAAACAATAAATAAATCCAGAGGAAAAGCAAACAAAGCTTTTCCTCTTTTTTCATTCATGTTATAGTAAACAAAAGTAGTGACGAATTTGTTAGAAATGAGATGAAATCTATGAAGAACAAACGAACTGTTCCTTTTTATCAATATATTATTTCGCTCCTCTGTGTCGCATTTTTAGCTGGAGGAAGTAGTTATATTTATTTTGATCATCGTGTTAAAAAGATGAGTCAAGAAGGGGCAATTACCAATGCTGATTTAAGCAAAGTGCAGGATTTATATAATGAAATTAGTACCAATTATGTAGGTGAAGTAGATAAAAATGAATTAGTTGAAGGCGCCTTAAAAGGCATGTCTGAAGCCATTGGAGACCCATACTCAACTTATCTAAATGAATCTGCTGCCAATGATTTAAACGAAAGCTTATCTGGCGATTTTGAAGGAATTGGTGCCACTATGACAATGAAAGATGGCGAACCAGTTGTAGCAGAGGCACCTGTAGCAGATTCCCCAGCTGAAAAAGCGGGAATCAAAGAAGGCGATATTATTGAAAAAGTTGATGGTACAGCTACAAAAGGGATGAAACTAGCAGAAGTCGTCTCAAAAGTCCGAGGTAAAAAAGGAACTTCCGTTGAATTGACTATCCAAAGAGAGGGAGAAACTAAAAATATCTCAATCAAACGTGGGAAAATTCCCGTTAAAACAGTGACTGGTGAGTTAGACAAAAATGATGCACAAATTGGCTCGATTAAAATTACGTCCTTTGGTAAAAAAACATATCAAGAATTGAAAGAAACAATCACGAATTTACGTGACAAAGGAGCTAAATCCTTTGTAATTGATGTACGCCAAAATCCTGGTGGACTGCTAGATCAAGCAGAGCGAATGGCTAGTATGTTTTTAAAAAATGGCGAAACAATTGTTCAATTTGAAGACAAAAAAGGACGTACGATGAAAGAAGTTGCTTCCAAAGAATTAGACGACGGCTTTAAAGTAAAAGAACCTGTTGCAGTTATCATTGATGGCAATAGTGCCAGTGCATCCGAAATTTTTGCTGCAGCACTGCATGAATCTGCGAATGTCCCATTAATTGGAACGAAAACATTTGGCAAAGGAACGGTCCAAACGGTGAAAGATTTAAATGACCAAACCGAAATAAAATTGACTGTTTTAAAATGGTTAACACCAAAAGGTGAATGGATCAACGAAAAAGGAATTGAACCAACCATCAAAGCTGATTACCCCGAGTATGCCTATTTAAAATTGATTCCTCGCGATAAAACGCTAAAAGAAGGAGATCAATCTGAAGATATTCAGAACTTAAATGCTATTTTAGCTGTATTAGCGTATCCTGTTGATGAAAACAATGCAAACTACACCGCAGAAACAAAAGCAGCGGTTAGCGATCTTCAACAGAAAAATGGCTTGCCTGTAACTGGAGAAATCGACAATGAAACAGCCACAAAAATTGAAGCCACTTTAGGTAAATTAATTCTTGAAAATGACGCTGCTTACGATACAGCAGTCAAAGAAATTCAAAAAAACTAGAAAAAAGGTGGCACGAAGTTGAAGAAGAAACGTGATTATGTTGGGTATTTAATGTACTTTCTGAAAATTTTAGTACCAGCAATCGTAGCCGTTTTTATTTTAAGAGGATTTTTCCTGATTCCTGTTCGGGTGGATGGCCATTCCATGCAAAAAACCTTGAATCAAGGAGATATGATTGTGATGGAAAAATTCTCCGCCATTAAACGGTTTGATGTGGTGGTCTTTAAAACAGACACAGGATCAATTCTGATTAAACGTGTGATTGGTTTACCAGGAGAAGCTGTGCGTTACGAAAACGATCAATTATATGTCAATAATCAGCCAATCGCTGAACCCTATTTAACTAAAAACAGAAAAAAAGATCATGAAACGATGCCTTACACTACGAATTTTGATTCAAAAGAATTGTTAATGCAAGAAAAATTACCTAAAGATAGCTATTTTGTGCTTGGTGATAATCGCCGTATGTCCAAAGACAGCCGTTCTTTTGGTGCAATACATGCAGATCAAATCTTAGGGAAAGCACAATTTGTTTATTACCCACTCACTCATATGAAGATCATTCCTAAATAAGTAAGACCACTAGTTCGTTTATTTAAATAACGACTAGTGGTCTTTTCTAATCTGAAAAATTGTTCTCTTAGCTGAAAAATGTTAAGGTTAAAGTAATGATAGATGTAGGAGGTCATGCAAATGATTAGAAAAACAATTTTAGCAAGTTCTATCTTAGGTGTTGGGTTACTGATTGGTGCATGTGGAAACCAAACCCAAACCCAAATGAATTCAACCAATACCAGTGAATCATCACAGCCTAAAGTAACCGAATCAAGTCGCAAGTCATCTGAAAGTGCGTCTAATAACGAAGGTGTATCAAGCGATTCTAGTAAATCCACAAGTTCCACTGCAGAATCAGAAATCTTAAAAGGTCTGGCGGAAGAAAAAACGCTAAAAGAAAAAATCCCGTCCTTAAATCAAACAATGATTAAGCAAGTCACTGATAATGAGTATAAACGCATTCTTGTGATGGAAGAAAAGGCTACAGGAACGACCTATAAAAGTATTTTGATAAAAAAACAAAATCGCTTAAAAATTGTCAACGAAACAACCGATGAATTGTTATACAATGGAACCCTATAAGAACGAAACCATTCAATAAACTCAAAAGTATCGCCATTGTTTTCAAAGAAAAATTTCTTTGGAAACAATGGTTTTTTTATTGACAAAAGAATTTCTAGGATATATAGTTAGTTACATAAGTAGTTAACCGTTTAAGCGAGGTGTAAAAATGGAATTTAATTTTTCGGGGGAAAAGCCTTTATTTCAGCAAGTAGCCGATCAGATTGCCGAAGGAATTTTTAATGGCGCTTACTTAGAAGGCGAACAAATTCCCTCAACCACAGAAATATCAAAAAGTTACCAAATCAATCCAGCCACCGTTTTAAAAGGAATGAATTTATTAGTAGAACGACAGCTGATTGAAAAGAAACGGGGGATTGGCATGTTTGTCTTACCAGGCGCTCAAGAGAGAGTAAGAAGTGCACGGAAAGAAGAATTTTTAAATAAAGAAGTCTTAGAAGTTGTCGCCGAAGCCAAAAAATTAGGGATCACAGCTGAACAATTAAAACAACTAATTGAAAGAGGGTATGACGCATGAGTTTGCGGGTTGAATCAGTAAGTAAAAAATATCATCAAAAAAAAGCACTAGATAATATTTCAATTACTTTTGAAAAAGAAACGATTTATGGGCTCTTAGGCAGAAACGGGGCTGGTAAAAGTACGTTATTAAATATCATAAATAATCGAAGTTTTGCCACTTCAGGTTCCGTTAAATTGGCGGGAGAAACAGTGACCGATAATGAGGCTGCTTTGACTCATATTTACTTAATGAGTGAAGATAATTTGTTTCCTCCTCAGTTAAAAATCAAAGATATTTTTAAAACGACTGAAGGTTTTTATGGATCCTTTGACTGGTCTTTAGCCGAACAAATGTTAAGCGATTTTGATTTAGATGGTAAAAAGACATTCAAAAAATTATCAACTGGTTATCGGAGTATTGCTAAACTAATAGTGGCGCTATCCGTCCCCTGTGAGTATATTTTTTTAGATGAGCCAGTCTTAGGTTTAGACGCCAATCATCGGGAATTATTTTATACTTATTTAATTGAGACATACCAAGAACGTCCCCGTACGTTTGTGATTTCCACCCATTTGATTGAAGAAATTGCAAATTTATTAGAAGATATTATCATCATTGATCAAGGAAAATTGATTCGCGCAGAATCTATTGAAACAATTTTGAAAAACGGTCGCATTGTTTCTGGGCCGAAAGAACAAGTAGAGCGCTATACTCAGTCATTGGAAATCTTAGGCATGGACACTTTAGGTGGAGCAGTTACGGCTTACGTGTACGGCGACTTGCCGACTGAAAAAGCAGAGGTTCAAATTGCGCCGCTAAATTTACAAACATATTTTGTACAATTAACCAATAGAAAGAAGGAAAAGTAAAATGAAATTTAAAACAGCTTTGCAGTATCGTGTTATTTATCAAGTCCGTTCTTTAGCAATTTATTTTGGCTTTTATGCTTTGTTCGGCATTCTTTTTCCTCTTATTGGCTTGCTCTTTTCTAACGACGTAAATACTGTCAGCTCTGATGCAGTAATTCCTTGTCTGGTTTTTATGGGGATACTATCATTTTTAGGGGTGAACACAGATTTTAAACTGTTTATTCAAAACGGGCTTTCCCGCTGGACGATTTTTTTGGTGAATTTTGTAAGTAATGCTATTTTATCTTTGGTTGGATCCTTGGCTGTACTTGTACTGATTAAAGTATTTAGCGGCAATTTCATTTCTCATTTTCAATTATCAATGAAATTAATTGATGTCTATGCGCAAGGAAACTTTTTCATGTCGTGGTTGCTCTTTTTTATCTTACTAATGCTTAGCGGCTCACTTGGCTTGTTAGCAGGTGTCTTTAATGATCGGATAGATGGCGTAAAAAAACTCATTGTTTTATTGCTGTTATTAATGATTCCTATTTTACTGGGCACGATTGCACAATTAGGGGGGGCACCAATGCGCCTGAGAATGCTCCACGTCTTGCAAGCAATGGTTGGTTATCAATCCACTGGTTTTACTGTCCTACCACTTCTTCTGACAATCAGTTGCTTTGTTGGCATTAATCTTGGTTTGGCCTATTTATTGAATAAACATCGTGAAATTAAACGCGTAAATGCATAACTAATTAATAAGAACATGTTCAATGAGGTGGATCTTGAACATGTTCTTATTGGTTTAATTGAGAGATACATCGGAAGTACCATGACAAAGGAAAGGGCTTCCGTCAAAATAGAAAGAGAAGAAAGGAGTATGAAAAGAGTAAAAAACTTTGTAAATAAGTAAACGGCAAAGAATGAAAAATGGAGGGGTAACATGGCGGTAATTGAAGCAAAAAATATTAAAAAAAGTTATGGAAAGAACGAAACAAAATTTGATGCGTTAAAAGGTGTTGATTTAAAAGTTGAAAAAGGTGAATCTGTGGCCATAATTGGTAAAAGTGGCTCTGGGAAATCAACATTTATGCACATTTTGGCATTGTTAGATCAACCAACTTCAGGAGATATTTATTTAAATGGTAAAAATGTTACTAGTATTAGAAAGAAAGTGCTGAATAAAACGAGAAATGAAGAATTTGGTTTTGTTTTTCAACAATTCTTTATGAATGCCAAGGATACAGTTTTAAATAATGTTCTTTTACCATTAAAAATTTGTGGTATTTCCGGTAGCAAGAGGAAAAAGATGGCTTTAGATGCGTTAAAAGCAGTCGGTTTGGAAGATAAAGTTCAAAACAAAGCGAATAATTTATCTGGTGGCCAAAAACAACGGGTATGTATAGCGCGTGCTTTAGTTAATAATCCGCAAATTATTTTTGCAGATGAACCTACAGGGAATTTAGACTCTGCCACTGGGAAGAAAATTGAAGAATTGTTATTTGATTTAAATAAAAATAAAGGAATTACCTTAATTATTGTGACACATGATCCAGACTTAGCAGCACGTTGTGATCGGCAAGTTCATGTTCGAGACGGCTTGATTGTAGGAGGAGATGAGTAAATGAAATTTAGAGATATTTTAAAATCAGCTAGTACCAATTTAATGCGTAATAAAGGTCGAACCGTATTGACCATTATTGCAATCTTTATTGGAGCATTTACCATAGCTTTAACTACAGGAGTCAATATTGGTGTAAATGATTATATTGACAAACAAGTCGGTAGTGTCGGTGGTGCAAATCAGCTATTTATTCAGCCAAAAATGGAGATGAATGTTGGTAACGGAACAGAACCAAGTAAATATAATCCAGAGAAAAAAATCAGTACGATTCAACAACAAAGTATGCTTGCTGAAAAAGATATTGAGAAGATTAAAAAAATCTCGGATGTTACATCAGTGGAACCAATGAAATCCGTTGCTATCGATTATATAAAAGGATCAGATAAGCATAAATATGTATTTTCAGCTACTTCTGCGCTAGATGAGATGACCATTGATTTAGCGGCTGGCCGTAAAGTTTCGCAAACGAGCCAGGACTTCGAAATTAATTTGTCACCAGAATATGTAAAAGCGCTCGGCTATACATCTAGTAAAGCTGACGTGGGGGAAACAGTTCAATTAGGTATCTCAAGTTCCTTGAAAGGACAAGAGCAAGTTATTGAAGCAAAAATTGTTGGCGTTAGAAATGCCAGTGTCATTCAAAATGGGCTCTCGCTGATGAATAAAGCATTGATTGATAAAGTTGTCTCAATCAATCAAGCAGATCTTCCAGAACATTTAAAAAATCAATACGCGATGATTATTGCTGAAGTTAAAAAAGACAGCACGCCAGAGCAGATTAAGGACATCAAAAAAGATTTAGACAAAGCTGGCTATTTAGCGACTACTGTCGAAGATGAAATTGGCATGATTCGTAATATAATCAATGCAATCACTGGTGTTTTAACCATGTTTGGTGCAATTGCCTTGTTAGCTGCAAGCTTTGGCATTATTAACACGCTGTATATGTCTGTCCAAGAAAGAACGCGAGAAATTGGTTTAATGAAAGCCGTGGGTCTTAGCAATGGGAAAGTCTTTACAATTTTTAGTGTTGAGGCGGCTTTAATTGGCTTTTTTGGCTCAATATTAGGCATTTTAGGAGCTGTTGGGGTTGGAAATTTAGTTAATCGTTTGGCAACGGATTCTTTTTTAAAGGCTTTAACAGGATTTAAATTAATTCAATTTTCATTGCCATCTTCACTAACGATTATCTTAGTTATTATGTTTATTGCTTTTTTAGCAGGAACTTTACCAGCTCGAAGAGCAGCAAAATTAGATCCAATTGAATCTTTACGTTATGAATAATAGATTAAAAACAGCCACTTTCTCTCAATTTAACTAAAGCATATTCTTATATAAAAAGAAGGCAATAGGCGTATACTAAAAGTGTGAAAAATGAAACAAATGAGAGGAAGTTGGTTTATGAAAGCTGTTGTGATTAATCAGTACGGAAGTAAAGAGGTACTTGAAGAAGCAGAAGTAACACTGCCAGAATTATCGGAACATCAAGTGTTGGTAAAAGAATACGCGACATCAATTAATCCGATTGATTGGAAATTGCGTGAAGGATATTTAAAACAGATGTTTGATTGGTCCTTTCCGATTATTCTTGGTTGGGATGTCGCTGGTGTGATTACAGAGGTGGGGAGTCAAGTAACGGATTGGCAAGTTGGCGATAAAGTTTTTGCTCGTCCTGAAACTACTCGTTTTGGTACCTATGCAGAAGTAACGATTGTGGATGATCATTTATTAGCAAAAATCCCTGAAACAATTAGCTTTGAAGAAGCTGCTGCCGTTCCGTTGGCTGGTTTAACCGCTTGGCAAGCATTGTTTGATCATGGTCACCTTAAAGAAGGAGAAACTGTTTTAATTCATGCTGGTGCAGGTGGGGTCGGTACTTATGCGATTCAACTAGCAAAAGAAGCGGGCGCACATGTCATCACGACCGCTAGCGCAAAAAATCATGCCTTACTGAAAAAAATTGGTGCAGATGAAGTGATTGATTATCATACAACGAATTTTGCAGAGGTATTAGCTGATGTTGATTTGGTCTTTGATACAATGGGTGATGAGGTTCAAAAAAATAGTTTTGCCGTCTTAAAACCAAACACAGGTCGTCTTGTTTCAATTGTGGGCATTGAAGATAAACAATTGGCAGCCGAAAAAAATATTTCTGCTGAAAGTATTTGGCTTCAACCAAATGGAGAACAATTACAAAAAATTGCTGATTTGATGGCAGCTGGAAAAGTGAAATCAATTATTGGTGAAGTTTTCCCTTTTTCTAGACAAGGGATTTATGATGCACATGCACTCAGTGAAACGCACCATGCAGTTGGTAAAATAGTTGTTCAAATGGCAGAATAAAAAGAAGCTCAGACAGTGAATTATCTTAAAATAGAAAAAGTGGGTCCTAAGCCATTTCGACTTAGGACCCACTTTTTTGTTAAGAGGACAGATGTTCCAACCAAGTTTGTGTTTCCTTAATTTCTTGATAAGTTAATTGATGACTTTGTGTCCAAACCTCTTGTACGGTTGCTCCATGATTCTGAAATAATTGAATCACACGCATACTTTCAGGAAGTGGGACAATCGGGTCATGCTCTCCTAGAGATAATAAAACAGAAGTGGCGGTCAAGTCTGGTTGATTGGTCAATTCAACAGGAAACATGGGATGATAGAGGACAGCTTGATGGTAGCTGCCGGGATGAGTAAGCAATAATTGAATAGCGATATTGGCCCCATTTGAATAGCCAATAAAAATAATTTTATCCAATGAAAATTGATGCTCGTTAGCGGCTTGTTGAATAAACTTATGAAGCGCCTCACCGCGTTTTTCTAGATTTTCTAAGTCATAATGACCTTCCGCTAGGCGCTTAAAATAACGATTCATTCCATTTTCTGAAACATCACCACGAATACTTAGTACAGTGGCTTGTTTATTTAGTTCTTGGGCAATTGGTAGGAGAGATGTTTCATCACCACCTGTACCGTGAAGTAGCACAAAGACAGGTGCTTCAGGATGTCCTTTTTTAAAAATTGAATGCATGTTTTTTCCTCCTTAGGCTCGTTTTGTATTGAAAGGCTTGATAACACTCTCAATATACTCACGACGGTTTTCTAAAAATGGTGCAAGAGATAACTTTTCTCCTAATGTTTCGTAAGGTTCATCCCCCATAAATCCTGGTTCATCGGTGGCTAATTCGACTAAAATATGCCCAATGCGAACATACAATGATTCAAAATAATAACGATCGACATAGCCAGAGTTTTGTAAGCCTAAATGATCAAAGAGCGCTTGCCAAGTCCCAAGTGATTTACGATCCGCTAGGCGGAATGCAACGTGATGTACTTCACCATATCCTTGTTGTGCTTGTGAGCTAGTATCATCGTCTACCAAAACGACTTGGGCACCATTGCCACCTTGGCCAACTTCTAGTAAATAGCGATTGCCTTCTTGTGCCACTAGGTGAAAGCCTAGAATTTCTTCAAAGACTTCTTTGAATTCATGAAAATAGGAAATAGCTATTTCGACAGGTCCTAAGCCATAAATCGCAAATTCTGTTGGAACAGGTCCTTTTTTCCAAGGGGTGCCCGCTGCAACGCCCTGATTTAATTCATCAGAGATTAATTGATACGCTTGATCATCAAAATCCCAGAAGCGAAGGACTTTTTTGCCAAATTCTTCAGAAATACCTGTGTGTTTGACCGCAAATTTATTAAAGCGATTTTCATAATAAGTCAAAGCTGCATCTGAAGGAACCCGGAACCCTGTTCTTGAAATTGTATTGGTTCCTTTTAATCCTTTAGGGTTATTGGGAAAATCGAAAAAGGTCATGGTTGTACCTGGTGTACCCAAATCATCAGCAAAATAGGTATGGTAAGTATAGATATCATCTTGATTCACTGTTTTTTTGACTAAACGCATCCCTAAAACGTCTGTAAAGAAGTGATAGTTTTTTTCTGCATCACTTGTCATAGCTGTAACGTGGTGGATTCCTAATAATTGATCTTCTTTTTTCATCATTATTTCCTCATTTCGTTTCATTTGTTATTTTTCGTAAAGTTTTTTGAAGAAGTGTTAATTCTTCGGAAGAGAGTTGTTCAAATGCTTCTGCAATTCGCTTTGCATGCGTCGGGAAAATTTCTTCAATTAATGTTTTTCCAGCTTCTGTTAATTCGACGTAAGTAATGCGTCGGTCTTTTTCACTGGGGGTGCGCGTTACATAGCCTTTTTTATGTAATTGGTCAATAACATAAGTGGTGCTACTGCTAGCAATTAAAATTTTCTCCTTAATTTTTTGGATGGTCTGAGGACCTTTATGGAGTAACAGCTCTAATACTGAAAATTCTGTAATGTTTAAGTCATAACAAGTAACATCTTGCTTGGCAAGTTGCTCTAGTTGATGGCTGGTTCTTAATAAACCGATATAGGCTTTTAAAGCTTCTTGCTGTTGGCTCATTGTTTCACCTCTTTTTATTTCGAATTCGAGATAAATATAACTTACTTTTGGTAAGTAATCAATTAATATGCTTAAAAAGACAGCCAGCAAAAAATGTGAATTTTTGCTGGCTGTCTTTTTTGTTTAATTTAGAAGATCGTTGGAACTAAGCCGCCATCGATTCTTAAGGCTTCGCCTGAGAATGAAGAAGAATCCGGGCTGGCCACAAAGGTAACAAAACGACCAATTTCTTCTGGTCGAATGAGCCGTTGGATTTGTGAACGAGAACGATGATTTTTCATGAAATCTTTTTCCCAATCCTCTTTGGGAATGTCTGAACCAGCGTACATATCTTCCAACATTTTTTCTACACCTTCGGTAAGGGTTGAGCCAGGCATAACCGTGTTAACGGTGACATGTGTGCCGACAGTTAAGTTGGATAAACTTTTAGCTAAGGAAAGATTCATCGTTTTTGTCATGCTATATTGGGGCATTTCGCCAGAAGGCATCACTGCTTCTTCGCTAGCGATGAAAATAATGCGACCAAAATCTTGTGCAAGCATTTTAGGTAGATAAGCTTTTGCTAATGCATTGCCTGACAACACGTTCACAGTAAAAAATTTTTCCCAAGTGGCGTCATCGATGTCCCAGTATTCCATTGGTTCAAAAATCCCCATATTATTCACTAAAATGTCGACTTTAGGGAATTTTTCAAGTAAAGTAGTTCGTTGACTTTCAATGGAAATATCGGCAGTTCCTGCTTGAGGATGAGTGTCTGGAAACATTGTTTGTATTTCTTCAACAACTTTGATTACTTCGGCTTCATTGCGCCCATTGATAATGACATCGGTCCCTTCACGAGCCATTTCAATCGCAATTGCTTTGCCAATTCCTTTGGTTGAACCAGTAATTAATGCTAATTTATTCGTTAAGTGTAAATCCATTTAAATCCCTCCAACGTTTGTCTATCTCTAGTTTAGGTCTTTTTCTGGACTTTTAAAAGGAAAAAGTTTTTTCGGCCCGCGAGAAACAAGCCCCAATAATTACTTAACAGCTGAGTTTTCACTTTTTGGGCGTAAAACGAGTAATTATTGTCAGTAAAAAAGCGTCACTTTTTTGATAGAATAACTAGAGACGAAATTGGCTAAGACCAATTTTTGTAAAATTGTACATAAAAAAGAAGAGTGGGAATGCTATGAAGAAACAATATTACTGGAATATACCCGATAACTTACTAAACTCGTTAAAACAGCGGAAAAAGTTATACAGCTTTTATAAAAATGAACAAAATAAGGCAAGAGAATTAGTAGAGAATTGTCAGTCGGTTCTTTTTCCTGAATTAGTCGCTTCGCTGAATAAAATAGATGAGCGGATTAAATTATTGATATTCTATCAAAATTTAGAAGATTGTGAGCTTTCAGAAGAAGAAATTATTACTGTGATTGAGCGAGAATATTTTGTGACTTTTTATGAAACAATTGAAGAACCGACCACTGAAATTATTAGTAGTCATTCTATGTATTATTTATTGCAACAGCCGACTAAAGAAATGCTTTGGGATTTAGACTTTAGTAACATGTTAAAACAAGGTCAGTTAGTTGATTTAATGGATTATCAAAAATTGACCAAATGTTATCAAAAGCTGCAGAATCAAGCTAAAAATTTGATTGAAAAATTAAATAAAGAAACATTTTACACATTCTATAGTCAACTTTTATTGATTGACTGCCAATGCAAATTATTAATAGAAGAGGCGCTTCTGAAAGAAGAATCATTGATGACGGTCGATGAATGCTTAATAGCCATTAAGCAAGAAATTCGAAAAATTCATTTTGAACAATTTAAATACCAACATTATTTATTTGAAGATTTATCTTTGCGGTACCAAGTTTAACAAAAGTGACAAAAAGAATGGTTGAATCTAACAAGAATGTTCGTTGTTTTCTGTTATATAAAAAGATATGATAGTTTCTGTAGAAAAAATAAAGGAGACGATTCATGAACGCAAATCGCTTAAAGTTATTGATGATGGGGTTAATGGTTCTTGACCATATTAGTTATTTTGTTCCGCCAGAATGGGCACTGATTTTTCATGTAATTACTCGTTGTGTCGGTGTGTTTTTTGGTTACATGGCTGTAGAAGGGTTCAACTATACACGGAATGTTTATCGTTACAATGGTCGTTTGTATATTTGGGCAGCAATCATGTTTGTTGGAAATACGCTTCTAAATCATTTAGTGAATAATCCAGCTGTCGCTGTTCACAACAATATTTTCTTCACCTTAGCCCTTGGTGTCAGTATGTTAATTGTGACAAAAGCGATGCTAGAGATGCCAAAAATCAGTTTAAAAATTGTTTTATTGATTAGTATACTAGCAATTTTAGGAATAGGAGCAATGTTTGCTGAAGGTGGCATTGTGATGTTACCTTTTATGTTGATTACGTATTTAGCCAGAAAGAGACTTGTCTTACGGAACTGTTTATATGGTGCATTAGCGCTCTTTTTCTTAGTTACAAGTTTTCAATGGTTGGGAGATTGGCCAACGACAATTGAAATGTTAGCTTATAATTCTGATTTTATGTTTATCACTGTGTTACCCTTTATATCGCTTTACAATGGTGAGAGAGGGAGCAAAGCACCATTTTTCAAATATTTATTTTACGGATTCTATCCGCTCCATTTATGGCTGATTGCATTGATAGCCAATTACGTTCATTAAACCTTTTTATATTAAAAGAATAAAAACAGCGACTCACAAAAATGTGAGTCGCTGTTTTTTTAGATGGGTAAGATACTGATTCCTAAAAGAAGAGTGACAAGTAGAAAAACAAAAAGCACAATTCGCTTATCATGAACCAGTAAGGCAATGTATTCTCGGATTAGAGCAGTTGGTAAAAAATATAAGGCAGTTGGCGCCCCGACACCTTCAGCTTTTAAGCCGACACGATGGGCATACATAGCTCCTCGTAAGACATGATAGTTATTTGTTGAAAAAATAACAGAGGGTTTTTTAGAATCAGACGGCATCTTTTGCCAATCTGCCTGAATTATTGCTTTAGAAAACAACATATTTTCATAAGTGGTTGTGGATTGGTCCTCCATCAAAATTGCTTCTGCAGGAATATTTTGTGAAAGCAAATATTTTTTCATTGCGAAAGCTTCGGCCACAGGTTCGTCAGGACCTTGACCACCGCTGACTACAAATTTAGCGGTGGGATTTTTTTCATAATATTCAATTCCTTTATCTAACCGACTCTTCAAAAGTGGAGGTACTTCCTCGCTACGAATTCCCGAACCTAAAACAATGATATAATCAACCGCTTTTTTTAAAGGAATCATTTGGTACATCCATGAATACAAGACGTAAGCAGCAAATAGAAAGGTCAGCAAAAGATCCATTAACAATAGAAAAAGTAAGAACAGAAAAAGGACATAGGGTACTTGCATTGTGCCAATCGATAATAAATAAAGAAAGGCTGGTAAAGCAATTAATAAGTTCAACCCTAAGCCCGCCGACAATTTAGCCGTGACACTTTTGCCTTCTTTCGTTTGCATCGTACGTGAGTTAAAAATAAAGTAAAGGCAAATGCCGATAAACACAGCGGGAATTAATAGATAAGCAATGGCCAAGGTAATTAGGTCGCCATTCTTAAAATGTAAATAAATTTTGTCTAGTCCGATAAATAGTAAGGTGACTAATGACAATAAGGTGCCGGAAGCCAGAGTGATACCACCGAGGATACTGCGGTTATTAATTTTTAATATACCAAATCCTAGTAGGGCGATAAACAAAAAGAATAGTAGTAGTGCCATTTAATTCCTCCTAAAAATAAGTATCTAAAGTATAACATGCTTTAGGATCGGACATAAATAAACAGCGGTGCCGAAGCATAAGTTTTCCTTTCATTCTTAGAAAAGAAGTTTTTTCATGGAAAGTAAATTAGATAACAATTGTTTAGAGAAGGAAAAGCTTGATTTACTAAGCTTTTCCTTCTCTATAAAAAATATTAATAAGGACATAAAAATTAACAATTTGTATGCGCTTACATACTGAGGTAGATTTAAAGTGTAAAGAAGAAAAAATGAGGTGAGAAAATGATCACTGTTTCAATTGCAGGAGGTTCACAACCAGAGATTTTACAGCTAGTTAAAAAAGCACTAAAAGAAGCCGAGCAACCGTTGCAGTTTATTGTATTTGATACAAATGAAAATCTTGATACTGAAAATCTCTGGAAATATGTTCATTGCTCAGATGAGGCCGCGGTAGCACGGGAAGCTGTCAGTCTAGTTGCAACCGGTCAAGCACAAATTTTATTGAAAGGAATTATTCAGACCCACACATTACTAAAAGAAATGTTGAAAAGTGAGCATCAATTAAAGAATAAACCAATTCTTTCCCATGTAGCAATGGTGGAGCTGCCTGCGGGGAAAACCTTCTTGTTAACCGATTGTGCGATGAATATCGCTCCCACTCAAGCGATCCTCATTGAAATTGTTGAAAATGCTAAAGAAGTCGCCCAAAAATTGGGACTGCATCACCCGAAAATTGCTTTGTTAAGCGCAGCGGAAAATTTCAATCCTAAAATGCCTTCGTCTGTTTTAGCAAAAGAAGTCACGGCACATTTTAATGATCAACAAGAGGCTACGGTTTTTGGGCCACTTTCGCTTGATTTAGCGACCTCTGGAGAAGCGGTTGCGCATAAACGTTACAGCGGTCCTATCATGGGGGATGCAGATATTTTAGTGGTCCCAACTATTGATGTTGGAAATTGTTTATACAAATCATTAACCTTGTTTGGGCACGCAAAGGTGGGAGGAACGATTGTTGGCACAAAAGTCCCAGTCGTTTTAACATCTAGAAGTGATTCGACAGAAAGCAAATTTCATTCATTAAGATTTGCCATGAGACAAGTTTAAAAAAAGGAGCAGAAAACAATGGAAACAGTATTGGTTATTAATCCTGGCTCGACCTCCACGAAGTTAGCGCTTTTTGCTAATCATGATTGCTTGGCGGAAGAAACGCTTAGACATAGCGTCCAAGAATTGGCACCTTTTGAAAATGTTGTCAGTCAAACATCATTTCGAAAACAAATGATCGCGGAATTTTTAGAAACACATAACATCACACAATTAGCCGCTGTCGTGGGGCGTGGTGGTTTGCTTAAGCCTATTCCTGGCGGTACGTATCTTGTCGATCAACAAATGCTAGAAGATTTGCGGACAGAACGCTTTAATACCCATGCTTCAAATTTAGGGGCGATTTTAGCTAATGAGTTTGCAGAAAAATATCACGTGCCAGCCTTTATTGTCGATCCTGTTGTTGTAGATGAGCTACAGCCATTAGCCAGGATTTCCGGATTAAAAGGCATTCACCGGCGTAGCGTTGGTCACGCCTTAAATCAAAAAGCGGTCGCTCGAAAAATCGCTGAGGATTTAGGGAAAACATATGAGCAAAGCAATTTTATCGTTGTTCATTTAGGTGGGGGCATTAGCTTGGGGGCGCATCAAAAAGGCCGCATGGTGGATGTGGTAAATGGGCTTGATGGTGAAGGTCCTTATACGCCTGAACGCAGTGGCGCCTTACCGCTCGTTGAATTTGCGCAATGGATACTTGAACAGGAGTTGACGATTAACGAAGTGAAAAAGCTAATTGCGGGGAATAGCGGTCTTAAATCATACCTAGGTGAAACAGATTTACGGCATATCCAAGCACAAATAGCTGCAGGTGACCAAACAGCAAATTACTATTTAAAAGGAATGTGTTACCAAATCGCAAAAAGTATTGGCGAGATGGCCGTGGTTCTTGAAGGCGCAATTGATGCAATTATTTTAACAGGGGGCGCAGCCTATTCGCAAACCGTTGTTCAAGAAATTAGTCAAAAAGTCACTTGGATTGCACCAATTAAGGTTTACCCAGGTGAAATGGAGATGGCTGCTTTATATGAAGGCGTCAGTCGAGTATTAACAGGGGAAGAACAAGCTTTAAATTATAGTGAAGCAAAAATTGAGCAGGAGTGATCAAAATGGCGGAACAAACAGATTTACTGATTTTAGGTGGCGGAACAGGAGGCTATGTAGCAGCAATTCGAGCCGCACAAAAAGGGCTAAACGTCACAATTGTTGAAAAATACAAATTAGGTGGCACTTGTTTGCACAAAGGCTGTATCCCTACAAAAGCTTTATTAAGAAGCGCAGAGGTTTTTGATACCTTAAAACAAGCGGCTTCTTTTGGGATTGAAACAGAGGCAGCGTCCATTGATTTTTCTAAAATACAACAACGGAAAGAAGGAATTATTGAGCAGTTACACAAAGGTGTTGAAGGCTTATGCAAGAAAAATAAAATCAAAATTTTAGCAGGCGAAGGTGCGATTTTAGGTCCCTCTATTTTTTCACCAGTCTCTGGCGCAGTGGCAGTTACGTTTAATGATCCAACACGGGAAGAAGAAATTATTGTTCCTAAAAATGTCATTATTGCGACAGGCTCTAGTCCTAAAACGTTACCTAATTTGCCATTAGATGAAGAATTTATCTTATCTTCTGATGGGATGCTTGAATTAGAAGAGCTACCAGAATCAATTGCAATTATTGGTGGTGGCGTTATTGGTGTCGAGTGGGCTTCTTTATTAAATAGTTTAGGTGTCAACGTAACTATCATTGAATTTTTGGATCGGTTACTTATAAATGAGAGTGCAACAATTTCTAAAGAATTAAAGAAACGTTTAGAGCAACGAGGAATTAACATTTTATTAGGTAGCAAAGTCCAAGAAGCGAAAGTTACCGGACAAAAGGTTCAAGTAGAAGTTGCAGGACAAGAAACCCTCACTGTTGACAAAGTCATGGTAGCAATTGGACGTCAGCCCAATATCAATAAGTTAGGGTTACAGAATACCTCAGTGATATATACTGACAAAGGCATTGGAGTAAATGAATTTTATCAAACCACAGAAGGACATATTTATGCGATTGGTGATTGTATCGATACACTCCAACTAGCACATGTGGCTATGAAAGAAGGAGAGTTAGCTGTTCAGCATCTTTTAGGCGAGACAGTTGAACCTTTAAATTATACAAACGTGCCTCGAGGTGTTTATACAAATCCTGAAATAGCAAGTGTCGGCTATACTAGAGAAACTTTACCAGCAGAAAAAGAAGTAGTAATTGGCACCTTTAATTTTAATGGTAATGGTAAATCACTTGTTTATGGAGAAACAGATGGCTTTATAGAAGTAATTCGTGACAAGAAGACCGATGATTTATTAGGGGTTTCTATGATTGGCCCACATGTCACGGATTTAATTGCCGAAGCAAGTACTGCCATGTATTTAGATGCCGCGCCCATTGAAATTGGTGAAGCAATCCATGCGCATCCAACAATGACAGAAGTATTGCAAGAAGCAGCCTTAGATACTTATGGCTTAGCGATTCACAAATAGAGAAAGGTTGATGAAAATGAAAACGCTTAAAAAATCGGGTTTATCAAAAGAAGAATTGATTCAGGCATATCGTCAAGTACTACGAGGACGTCGTTTAGACGAACGGTTGTGGCAATTAACAAGGATTGGTAAGACCTCTTTCAATATTTCTGGTCAAGGGGCAGAAGTTGCACAAGTAGCGATGGCGATGGCTTTTGATCCTCAAAAAGATTATTTTTTACCGTATTATCGTGATATGACCGCGTGCTTGGTTTGGGGCATGACCTCCAAAGATATTTTAATGGGTTCTTTTGGAAAAGAAGCGGATCCTTCTTCCCATGGTCGTCAAATGCCGAATCATTATGGTTCAAAAGAGCATAATATTGTTTCCTTCTCTTCAACAGTAAGTACACAAATGCCATTAGCGACAGGTGTTGGTTATGCAGCGCAACTTCAAAAAGCTGATTTTGTTACATTGACCACCACTGGGGAAGGCTCTGCCAATCAAGGAGAAGTCCAAGAAGCTATGAACTTTGCAGGCGTAAAAAAATTACCAGTCATTTTTGTGGTTGAAAATAATGAATATGCGATTTCTGTCCCAATCGAAGAACAGTATGCCAATAAACGAATGGCCGATCGCGCGAAAGCTTATGGCTTTGAAGGTGTAACCGTTGATGGTAGTGATTTTACTGAAGTCTATCTAGCGTTTAAAGAAGCAGTAAAAGGGGCTCGCGGGAAAAAAGGACCAAAATTGATTGAATTAATGGTTTCTCGCTTGACTTCTCATTCCGCTGACGATGATCAATCTGTTTATCGTTCAAAAGAAGAAATTGAAGAAATGAAAAAGAACGATGCAGTGAAGCTTTTTGAAAAACAATTATTAGAAGAGGGCTATTTAACAGACGAAGACATTGCCAAAATTGATGAAGAAATTCGTGCAGAAATCAATCAAGCAACGGATGAAGCAGAAGCAATGCCAGATCCTGTACCGACATCAATTTTAGAAGAAGTGTATGCAAAATAAGAGAAGAGGAGAAGAAATATAATGGCTGAGATGACTTATTTAGAAGCAATTAACTTAGGAATTTCTGAAGAAATGGCTCGTGATGAAAAAGTAGTTATTTTTGGAGAAGATGTCGGCGGCGACAAAGGCGGCGTGTTCGGCGTAACAAAGGGCTTGGCTGCTAAATACGGTGACGAGCGTTGTTTTAATACACCGTTAACAGAAGGCTTAATTGGTGGTTTAGCTGTCGGCTTAGGTTTAATGGGCTATCGCGCAATTGGTGAATTTCAATTTGCGGATTACATTTTGCCTGCAACCAATCAATTGTTATCAGAGGCTCGGACAATGCGCTATAGAACAAAAGGCGATTGGACTGCGCCAATCGTTTATCGGACCCCTTATGGCGGCGGTGTTCGTGGCGGACTGTATCATTCTCAGTCTACAGAAAAAGTTTTTTGTGGACAACCAGGATTAAGAGTTGTGACCCCTTCTAATCCTTATGATGCAAAAGGGATGATTAAAGCAGCGATTCGTTCCGATGATCCAGTCATTTTTTACGAACATAAGCGTTTATATCGTCTACTAAAAGATGAAGTGCCTGCAGATGATTATATCGTACCAATTGACAAAGCCAATGTCGTTAGAACGGGTAGTGATTTAACCGTGATTAGTTACGGCATGACCTTGCAATTAGCTTTAGCTGCGGCGGAAAAACTAGCCGCTGAAGGAATTGATGCCGAAATCGTCGATGTTCGCTCATTATATCCTTTAGATCGCGAAACATTAGTAGCTGCAGCTAAGAAAACAGGGAAGGTTTTACTCGTAACAGAAGACAATAAAGAAGGCAGCGTGATGAGTGAAATTGCGGCAATGATTTCAGAAGATGCTCTCTTTGATTTAGATGCACCGATTCAACGACTTGCAGGACCTGATTGTCCAAGCATGCCTTATGCATTACCTTTAGAAAGAGAATTTTTAATCAATGAAGAGCAAGTATTAGCAGCAATGAAAGAATTAGCAGAATTTTAATTGAAGCAAGGAGGAAAAAATAAATGGCCACAAAAGAAATCAAAATGCCTCATCTAGGCGAAAGTGTCACAGAGGCAGCCATTGTCCAATGGTTAGTTAAACCAGGAGATTCAGTGAAACGCTATGATCCCTTAATGGAAGTCGTTTCTGATAAAGTCACCACGGAAGTCCCATCAGATTTTGATGGTGTAGTAAAAGAATTTCTGATTTCTCTAGATACAGATGTGCCCATCGGAACAGCGGTGATGACGTTAGAGACAGAAGAAACAACCGAAAAAACAAAAGAAGCTACTTTAGCACCAGTGAAAGAAGCAAGTGCGGAACAAGCGCAAGAACATGAAACGGCTGAAACAACAAGCACTGCGACGCCCCATCAAAAAAATAATGGTCGTTATTCCCCAGCAGTCCTTAAAATTGCCCAAGAAAAAAAGATTGATTTAACACAAGTTACAGGGACAGGTCGTGATGGTCGGATTACTAGAAAAGATGTTACAAACTTTACACCAACACAGGCAAGAACACCTGAGAAAACAGTGAGTCCAGGAACTAGCCCTTCAATTTCAGAGGAGCCAGTTGCTTCGCAAAATGAAAGCGCCGCAACAGCTAGTCCAACTGAAACATCCACAGATAAAATTGTCTCTGCAGATCCTGTACGTAAAGCGATTGCTAAAAAAATGGTCCAAAGCGTCAACGAAATCCCTCACGCTTGGTTAATGGTGGAAGCGGATGTGACCAACTTAGTCCAACTTAGAAATTCATTAAAAGATGAATTTAAACAACAAGAGGGCCTATCTCTAAGCTTCTTCCCATTTTTTGCCAAAGCAGTCATTCAAGCGTTAAAGAAAAATCCAAAAATCAATACATCTTGGGATGATGGCTCAATTATTTATCATAAAGATGTTAATTTATCCATAGCTGTAACGACAGACGAGCATCTTTATGTGCCAGTGATTCAACAAGCGGATAACTATTCGATTGCAGGGCTAGCCAAAGAAATCAATCGCTTGGCACAAGAAGTCCGACAAGGAACGCTAGCAAGCAAAGAAATGCAAGAAGGGACCTTTACTCTTAATAATACTGGAACACTAGGTTCCGTCCAATCGATGGGAATTATTAACCATCCACAAGCTGCGATATTACAAGTAGAGTCAATTAATAAACGCCTTGTGCCAACCGCAGATGGAGGCTTTAAAGTGGCAGATATGGTTAATTTATGTCTTTCTATTGATCATCGAATTTTAGATGGACAACAAGCAGGTAAGTTCTTGCGAGATGTTAAAGATAATTTAGCGAAATATAATGCGGATACGGATATATATTAAAAATCGTTCCTTGCTTTAGTTAAATAAAAAGCGCCTCAAAGAAATAAGCGCTCTTCTTTGAGGCCGCTCTTTATCTAATAGAAAGTTCAATCATTCTCAAACTTGTTCTAAAAAAACAAAAATAATCAATAGGAGTGTTGAAAATGCCCACTGATAAACTGGATGCTCAATTAACCCCAAGAGTATTTTTTAACAAAGTGTTAGCTGGAACAGCTTCCGGCACCATTATCGCCTTAATTCCCAATGCTGTATTAGGAGCCATTTTAAAATATTTTGCAGAATACAAGATTATCGAAATGATTATTCATGCGGCGCAAATTTTCCAACTAGCCACCCCTTTAATTATTGGTGGACTGATTGCTTTTCAATTTGGCTTAACGCCACAGAAAATGATGATTGCTGGCGGTGCAGCATTTGCTGGCTCTGGCGTGATTAAATTTAATTCAGAAGTGAAAGGCTTTATTGGTGCAGGCACTGGTGACATCATTAATATTATGATTACCGCTTCTGTTGCAGTCTTACTTTTATTAGTCATCGATAAAAAATTCGGTTCAGTGGAAATCATTGCTTTACCGATCGTTGTTGGAGTAGGTGCAGGTTTGTTTGGCATGTTGATTTATCCATATGTGACACAAATTACGGTTGCCATCGGGAAAGTGATTAACAATTTTACTGATTTTCAGCCAATTATCATGAGTATTTTAATTGCTTGTTCATTTGCTGCACTGATTATTTCGCCAATCACTACTGTGGCAATTGGTTTGGCGATTCAGTTGAATGGCTTGTCTGCAGGTGCTGCTGCAATGGGAATTGCAGCCACAACTGTTGTTCTTGTGATTAATTCTTGGAATGTCAACCAATCGGGAGTGACACTGGCTGTCTCTTTGGGCGGCATGAAAATGATGATGCCTAACTTATTTAAATACCCAATTATTTTAATTCCTTGTTTATTTACAGCAACTATTTCAGCAATTCCTGTGGTTCTATTCAACATTTCAGGAACCCCACAATCGGCTGGATTTGGCTTGGTTGGACTCGTGGGACCACTTGCTTCATTGGATGCGGGCTTAGGGATCTTACCCTTACTCTTTTCTTGGTTTGTTGTTCCAATTGTCGCGGGTTTATTCTCAAAATTCTTATTTGAAAAAGTGTTGAAACTTTATGATAGTAAAGTCGTCTTTGCTTATCAAGGCTAGATTATCCATTAATTTTCTTTAATGATTTGGATAAAATCTCTAACATCTTCTGTCATACTAAAATCGCGGCGCAAAGCAATGCCGATGGGGAAATAGTCAAACTTATCTTTTAAAGGAATCCATTTCAGTCCCTGACTTTTTCCCACTTCATAATATTCAATCGGCAGCAAACAAATCGAATTATTTTTTTGTAAACTATAAAGAAGTACTTGTAAATCATCGTTATGCAAAATGATATTCGGCTCATAACCGAAGCTCCGAGTCCGATC
This sequence comes from Enterococcus sp. MSG3299, assembly GCF_050555765.1. Lineage (NCBI taxonomy): Bacteria > Bacillati > Bacillota > Bacilli > Lactobacillales > Enterococcaceae > Enterococcus > Enterococcus sp. MSG3299. The sequence continues at coordinate 1,413,800 of NZ_CP187869.1, read as the reverse complement.
TAGTAGTAGGCGACCAATCATAAAATTATCACTTAACGATGAAAATCGTTGATCTTTCAAATCTTTAAAAGTTAATTTTTCATATTGGGAGAGAGGATTTGATTCTGGTACCACGACATAAACATGGTAGCCTTTGGTAGTCGTTTCTAAAGGTTCAATATGAATAATTTCAGGTAAGGTATTTGGGAAAGAAATTAGTCCCATATCAATTTCTTTATTTGCTAACATCGTTTGTAATTTTGGCGAGCCATCTTGCTGTAATATTAAATTCACATGTGGATGGGTTGTTAAAAATCGTGAAATTTCTTTCATAAATTGGACAGCAAATAAAGTAGTTAAGCCTAAACGCAATTGCTTTTTAACTGGTTTCTGGTTCATTTCACGAATATCTGTTACCAATTGATCGAATTGAAAAACAACTTCTTGGCCATGTTCATATAAATAAACACCTGTATCGGTTAATTGAAACGGTTGATCAGAATGATCAAACAACGCTGTGCCTAACTCAGATTCCATTTTTTTCAATGCTAAAGAAAGTGTTGGTTGGGTGACAAATAAATTGCGAGCGGCCGCCGATAAACTGCGGGTATTAACAATTTCAATGAAGTACTTTAAAAGCTGAATATTCATCAGAAACTCCCCTTCTTTTTAAAAACGCTTACAAAAATGCGCTTGGATAAAAAATAACAAATAGATCACTTATAATATAACATATGTTTTGCCTTTTTATGGTTATAAAAGTAAGAGATAGAGATTTTCTTAGCAGATTTTTACCTAAAAATAAAAAATTGAACGGAGGAAAAGAAATGAAGATTATTATCGCAGGTGCTGGCGCTATGGGCAGTCGCTTTGGACTAATGTTACATCAAGCAGGAAATGACGTTATTTTTGTTGATGGTTGGCCAGAACATATTGAAGCAATAAGAAAAAACGGGTTAGTTGCTGATTTTAATGGCGAAGTGGTGACCGCTAAAATTCCTATCTATCCTCAGACAGAAGTAGCAAGCATCGATTTTACAGCAGACTTAGTTATCCTATTTACAAAAGCAATGCAACTGGCAGGAATGCTTGAAGCATTAGAACATTTCCTTAATAAAAATACGAAAGTTTTATGCTTGTTAAATGGAATTGGGCACGAAGATATTATCAAAAAATACGTGCCTTACGAAAATATTTTATTAGGAAACACAATGTGGACCGCTGGGTTAGAAGGACCTGGCAAAGTAAAATTATTTGGCAATGGTTCGATTGATTTACAAAATTTAGGAGCGCAAAGTGAACAAGCGGCAGAAGCAGTCATTAAGGTATTAAATAACGCTGGCTTAAATGCACGTTATTCTGAGAATATTTTATCATCCATTTATAAGAAGGCTTGCGTAAATGGAACAATGAATGGTTTATGTACTTTGTTGGATTGTAATATGGCAGACTTTGGCGAAACAGAGCAAGCAGATCAAATTGTTCAACAAATAGTTAATGAATTTTTAGCAGTCGCTGAAGTGGAACAAGTTACGTTAGATAAACAAGCAGTGCTTCAACAAATCCGCTCGTGTTATAATCGAGAAACAATTGGTTTGCACCATCCATCGATGTATCAGGACTTAATAACCAATCATCGTTTAACCGAAATTGATTATATCAATGGAGCAATTGTTCGCAAAGGGAAAGCCTATGGGATTGCTACACCGTACTGTCAGTTTTTAACAGAGTTAATTCATTGTAAAGAAAATTTACTTCATGCTAAATAACAAGTAAAAACAGAAATACTCTTGAGTCGGTCTTGAGAAGAGCTTGACCTACTTCTTTCTATACTTTGCCAGTGTACAAGGCTGAGACAAAATCCAAAGTGAGTTTGTCTCAGCTTTTTTGTTTTTTAAAGAACACTACAGAAAATAAATCAAATCCGTGAAAAATATGTTAAACTAGAGAAGGTGTTTTTTCGCAAGAATCTACGCGGAACACAGGACTCGTTGAAGAATTGAATCAAAGAAACAATGTGTTAAAGAAGGGATTTGAACAGATTATGACCATTCAATGGTTTCCCGGCCATATGGCCAAAGCAAGAAGAGAAGTTTCGGAAAAAATCAAATATGTCGATATTGTATTTGAACTAGTTGATGCGCGGTTACCGCTTTCTTCCCGTAACCCAATGATGGACCAAATTGTCCAACAAAAACCACGATTAGTCCTTTTAAATAAAGGGGACTTAGCAGATAACGACCAAAATAAAAAATGGCAACATTACTTTCAAAAGAAAGGGTACCAAACCCTAGTCATCAATGCCCAACAAAATAAAGGAATCAATAAAATTGTGCCAGCAGCCAAGGAAGCGTTAAAAGAAAAATTGGCTCGTGAACAGGCGAAAGGCTTGAAACCGCGTGCGATTCGCGCAATGTGTATTGGGATCCCCAATGTTGGTAAGTCAACCTTAATGAATCGTTTAGTCGGAAAAAAAATTGCGCAAACTGGGAACAAGCCAGGCGTGACAAAAGGACAACAATGGTTACGCTCTGGTTCCCAATTGGAATTACTGGATACACCAGGGATTCTCTGGCCAAAATTTGAAGATGAAGAAATTGGGAAAAAATTAGCTTTAACTGGCGCTATAAAAGATCAATTATTGCATTTAGATGATTTGGCGATTTATGGATTAGAATTTTTTGCACGTTTTTATCCGCAACGTTTGACGGAACGATATGGTTTAACAGAGGAAGAGCTATTTTTACCTGCCCCAGAACAATTGATGTTAATTAGCCAAAAACGTGGTTTTAGAGATGATTATAATCGAGCCAGCGAAATGATTATTTTAGAAATTCGCAGTGGAAAATTAGGTACGTATACTTTGGACCGCTGGGAAGAACTAGGAGACGAATAACATGGCAAAAGAGTCGATTCAGGCAATCAAAGAAGCGTTGTTAACTGTCACTGATGCAACCGATGAACGATTAGCAAGCTGGCGAGAAGATGAACGTTCAGGAGTGCAACAAGCGATCAAACAATGGGAACGTCGCCAGTTAGCCAAAGAAAAAGAGTGGCAACTTTTTAAAGAAATGAGTCAATTTGAGGAAGCGGCCTATAAAAAAGGCCATCGTTTAATTGCAGGAATTGATGAAGTAGGCCGCGGACCATTAGCTGGTCCTGTTGTGACAGCTGCAGTTATTTTGCCGAAAGATTGTCAATTATTAGGCTTAAATGATTCAAAAAAACTATCTGCTAAAAAACGGGAAACGTTATATAACCAGATTCAAGAACAGGCTGTCGCTATCGGGTTAGGTATCGCTGATCAAGGAGTTATTGATCAGATTAATATTTATCAAGCAACTAAACAAGCGATGAAAATGGCAATTGACGATTTAGCTTTTACACCAGATTATTTATTAATTGATGCAATGCAGTTAGACGTTCCCCAACCACAAGAAAGTTTGATTAAAGGGGATGCACGGTCCATTTCAATTGCAGCAGCCAGTATTATTGCAAAAGTAACAAGAGATCGATTAATGGAAGAATATGATGAATTATATCCTGGATATGGATTTAAAAACAATGCAGGTTATGGAACAAAAGAACATCTTCTCGGGTTAGAAAAATACGGTGTAACACCCATTCATCGACGTACGTTTGCGCCAATAAAAGATATGATTTAAAAATAAAACACTTTTTTTACGTATTCTTATTTTAAGAAGATGTGAAAGAGGTGTTTTTTGTTGGAAATTTTACAACGACAATTATTATTTAAATTAGCGGTATGCCAAGGAATTGGCAATTTAGGGATCTTAAAAGTGTTACAAGAAGCTATCGCACAAAAGCGTGTTGATTTTTCCAGTACAGAAATTATTAGAATTGCTGAAATCAAGAAATATCGTGAATTATTTGAACAATCTTGGTTACACCATACGATTCATAGTGAAGCGTTATATATACGACAATGCCAACACCAATTTATGACAATTTTAGATGCCGTCTATCCTAAATTATTACGAGAAATTTATAATCCACCAGCAATTCTTTTTTATAGAGGAAATTTACAATTGTTGAGCAGAAGGAAAATTGGCATCGTCGGCGCTCGCTACGCCACTTCGTATGGGTTAAGAGTGACTGAAGCTCTGGTTCCTAAAATAGTCAAAGAAGGGTTCACAATCGTCAGCGGTCTTGCCAAAGGTATCGATAGTCGTAGCCATGAGATGGCCATCCAGAACGGGGGTCAGACAATTGGAATTTTAGGCACTGGATTAGATGTATATTATCCGTATGAAAAGAAAGAATTACAGCAAACTATGAAGCAGAATCAGCTTGTTTTAACAGAATATGTGAATGGGAGTGGGCCGAAAAAATATCATTTTCCTGCACGTAATCGCATTATTGCTGGATTATCTTTAGGGGTCTGCGTGATGGAAGCTCGTAAGAATAGTGGCTCTTTAATTACTGCACAAGCGGCGATGGATTACGGGCGCGAGGTATTTGCCGTACCGGGAAGTATTTTCCAGTCTTTTTCAACAGGCTGCCATGAATTAATTCAGGACGGCGCTAAATGTGTTCAGACAATTGATGATATTTGTGAAGAATTGTGACTTTTACTAATTGTGAATTGACAACCTACGTTCACTTCGGTACTATTTAATCAGATTTTAATCTTTTGGTTGGTAGTTAGGAGTGTCTAAATGGAAACGGTTGTTAGAAAAAGATGGTTGTTTGGTATGCAGCTACTGGGCTTTTTGATTTTGGATCAAATTCCTTTGATGATGGTCTCACTTGTTCAATTTTCTACAGAAAATTTTTGGTTTCGCTTTGTTAGTGGATTAGTGGCTGTTGGACTTGGTGCCTATTTCGTCTATCTATTTGTTGCTTTTTTGAAAAAGAAAAAGCTCATAACTTGGACTTTTTTAGGAATCAAAGAAACCTTGCCAGTGGTCTTGTTAGGTTTGGTGATAATCTTTTGTGTGGGAATATTTGGTGATTTCTTATTACGTCTGGAAGGATTAGAGACGACCTCTAACCAACAAAGTGTTGAAGAAATTGTTCAAGCCATTCCTAAAGGGCTTATACTTATTTTTGCAGGTGTGATTGGGCCAATTTTCGAAGAGGGAATTTTTCGTGTCGGGATTCAAGCGTTTTTCAAGCCAGCTTCAAAAATAGGCATACTCGTTTCTTCTATTTTATTTGCACTTGTGCACACGCCGACAGATATAGGTAGTTTTGTTATTTATTGGGGCATGGGTTTAGCTTTAAGTTGGGTCTATCTACGCACGGGTCGCTTTGAAGCTGCTGTCTTGACTCATTTTGTTTGGAATGTTATAGGTATTTTAATGCTTTAGGATAAAATCTATAAATCATAGGCATTTTTTATTTATAAATTCGGACAGTCAAACAGAAATGACAGAAATGTTAGAAAGCCTAGTCTTGACAAACCTATTCTATATAGCATATGATGTATTACGATTTGTGCGTTTTTTACATATATTATATAGTAGGAAAGCGAACGCGAAAGGAGCTAATTGAATGGCCTATAAGTATCTCGTGATTGTAGAATCACCTGCCAAAGCCAAAACAATTGAAAAATATCTAGGAAGAAACTACAAGGTGGTTGCCAGTGTTGGTCACATTCGCGATTTACCAAAAAGTAAAATGGGGATTGATATTGAAAATAATTATGAACCTCATTATATTTCGATTCGCGGAAAAGGCGATGTCATCAAAAGTTTAAAAGCGGCTGCAAAAAAAGCTGAAAAAGTCTATCTCGCAGCCGATCCGGACCGAGAAGGTGAAGCAATTGCTTGGCATTTAGCTTATCTTCTTGGCCTTGATTTAAAAGATAAAAACCGTGTGGTATTCAATGAGATCACTAAAGAAGCGGTAAAAGCGGCATTTAAAGAACCTAGAACCATCAACGTTGATTTAGTTGATGCACAACAAGCACGGCGCATTTTAGACCGTTTAGTTGGATACTCGATTAGTCCTATTTTATGGCGTAAAGTCAAAAAAGGTTTGAGTGCTGGTCGTGTGCAATCTGTTGCTTTAAAAATGATTATTGATCGAGAAAATGAAATTCGAGAATTTAAACCTGAAGAATATTGGAGCATTGATGGGAATTTCCAAAAAGGTCGCAAGAAATTCAAAGCAAATTTCTGGGGCGTAGATGGTAAAAAGAAAAAATTACCAAATGCAGAAGCGGTGAAAGAAATCACTTCTCGGATTGACGGTAAAGATTACGATGTTACAAAAGTTGAGAAAAAAGAACGGAAACGTAATCCTGCATTACCTTTTACAACCAGTAGTTTACAACAAGAAGCGGCACGTAAATTAAATTTCCGTACCCGTAAAACCATGATGGTTGCGCAACAATTGTATGAGGGAATTGCTTTAGGGAAACAAGGCACTGTGGGGCTGATTACCTACATGCGTACAGACTCAACCAGAATTGCCGATTCCGCCAAAGCAGAAGCTGCTGAATTCATTGAAAAGACCTACGGAGATGAGTTCTCAGCACATGGCGGCCGCAAAGCAAAAAATACGCAAGGTGCACAAGATGCCCATGAAGCGGTTCGTCCGTCAAGCGTTTTAAGAACACCTGATGAAATGAAGAAGTATTTAGATAAAGATCAATTAAAATTATATACTCTTATTTGGTCGCGCTTTGTTGCTAGTCAAATGACACCAGCGATTTTAGATACCATGAAGGTCACGCTTCAACAAAACGGCGTAACGTTTATTGCCAATGGCTCCAAAGTGAAATTTAAAGGGTTTATGCAAGTATATGTTGAAGGACGCGATGATGGTAAAGAAGACAAGGAAAATATTTTACCTGAATTAGTTGAAGGTGACGTTGTTAAATCGGTCGATATCGAACCGAAACAACACTTTACTCAACCACCGGCTCGTTTTAGTGAAGCCACGTTAATCCGGACTTTAGAAGAAAATGGTGTGGGCCGACCATCAACGTATGCGCCAACATTAGAAACCATTCAACGGCGTTATTACGTGAAGCTAACCAATAAACGGTTTGAACCAACGGAATTAGGTGAAATTGTGAATTCTCTAGTTTCAGAGTTTTTCCCACAAATTGTCGATACACATTTTACAGCGACAATGGAAACGGACCTAGATAAAGTCGGTGAAGGCCAAGAAAAATGGGTTGAAGTTGTCGATCGCTTCTACAAGCCCTTCGAAAAAGAATTAACAAATGCCGAAGAAAAGATTGAAAAAATCCAAATTAAAGATGAACCAGCAGGCTTTGACTGCGAACTATGTGGACATCCAATGGTGATTAAACTGGGTCGCTACGGAAAATTTTATGCATGTAGTAATTTCCCAGATTGTCGGAATACAAAAGCGATCGTTAAAGAAATTGGCGTGACGTGTCCTGTGTGTCACGAAGGACAAGTTATCGAACGCAAATCAAAGAAAAATCGGATTTTCTATGGCTGTAGTCGGTACCCAGAGTGTGACTTCACTTCTTGGGACAAACCAGTAGGCCGACCATGTCCAAAATGTGGGCAATATTTAGTAGAGAAAAAAGTTAAAGGCGGCAAACAAGTCGTTTGTATCAATGGCGATTATGAAGAAAACGTCCAAAAATAAGAAAAATTGAGACCGAAGAATTTACTTCGGTCTTCTCTTTTAGTAAAATGAATTGAGTTTGTAAGAGACAGCTCTTAACTTCTTGACATAGAAAGGAATTTTTATACATGACAAAAAAAGTCACAATTATTGGTGCCGGTTTAGCCGGAAGTGAAGCGGCATGGCAAGTGGCCAATGCTGGCGTACCAGTTGATTTATATGAAATGCGCCCTGTCAAAAAGACACCAGCGCATCAAACAGAAAATTTTGCAGAGTTAGTTTGTTCTAATTCATTACGTGGAAATAGTTTAACCAATGCGGTAGGTGTTTTGAAAGAAGAAATGCGCCGTTTAAATTCAATCATTATTGGTAGTGCAGATCAAACCGCTGTACCAGCTGGCGGCGCCTTAGCAGTTGACCGTGATTCTTTTTCTGAAACAATCACTGAAAAAATTAAAAGTCATCCATTAATTACAATCAAAAATGAAGAGATCACCGATATTCCGGAAGGGATTGTAATTATTGCAACGGGTCCCTTAACCTCTGAAAGTTTATCTCAAAAAATTCAAGAATTTAATGGTTCTGAAGGCTTTTATTTTTACGATGCAGCAGCACCAATTATTGATAAATCAACAATTGACATGGATAAAGTTTATTTAAAATCTCGTTATAACAAGGGGGAAGCGGCTTACTTAAATTGTCCGATGACTGAAGAAGAGTTCAATGCTTTTCATGAAGCACTAGTCAATGCAGAAGTGGTTCCTTTACGCACGTTTGAAAAAGAGAAGTTTTTCGAAGGCTGTATGCCCATTGAAGTAATGGCGCAACGTGGCATTAAAACCATGTTGTTTGGCCCAATGAAACCTGTCGGACTAGAAGACCCTAAAACAGGTAAACGCCCTTATGCTGTAATTCAATTACGTCAAGACAATGCTGCAGCTTCTTTATACAATATTGTTGGTTTCCAAACGCATTTAAAATGGGGGGAACAAAAACGAGTATTCCGTATGATTCCGGGATTAGAAAATGCTGAATTTGTTCGCTATGGCGTCATGCACCGTAATAGTTTTATGAATTCTCCAGAGTTGCTAAAACCAACCTACCAATCAAAAAAACGTGACGATCTGTTTTTTGCTGGACAAATGACTGGTGTTGAAGGATATGTTGAAAGCGCGGCAAGTGGTTTACTCGCAGGTATTAACGCAGCTCGTCTTGCCAAAGGGGAAGAGCCGATTGAATTCCCTCGCGAAACGACTTTAGGAAGTATGGCTTATTATATTACACATGCAGAAGGCAAACATTTCCAACCAATGAATGCAAACTTTGGGCTTTTCCCAGAGTTACCTGAACGAATTCGTGACAAAAAAGAACGCTATGAAGCAATTGCTAATCGGGCCTTAGATGTCCAAGCTCAAGTTATCCAATCTTTAGACTAAAGTAGAAAAAATATGAGAAAAGACCGAGCATCATTGCTAAGAAATGCGATGATACTCAGTCTTTTAATTTTTAGAAAAAAATAACAAAAGCTAAAGAATAGTTAAAATTGTGAACATATTTAGAAATATTGATTAAATTCTGACAACTTAATTGTCTTTTGAAAAAGGTTATGCTAAAGTTACTTTGTAATCGAATGAGGAGGGCTATCACATGGAAGAAAAGAATTGGCCTGAGTTATTTGCTCGTTATCTTATTGTCGAAAGAGGCTATTCAGAAAAAACAAAAAAAGCATATCAAGAAGATATACAACATTTTTTTTCGTTTTTAAAGACTTCAGGTAATGACAATTATTTGACTGTGGAACATTTGGATGTTCGGGCTTATTTGAGCGAATTATACGATCAGGAATATAGCCGCAATTCGATTAGTCGAAAAATTGCCAGTCTGCGTTCTTTTTATCAATTCTTATTAAAAAATGAAGCAATCCAAGAGAATCCTTTTTCCTATGTTCATATGAAAAAGAAACAGTTACGGTTGCCCCGTTTTTTTTATGAAAAAGAAATGGATGCATTATTTGAGAGCGCACAAAGGGAGCAACCGCTTGATTTGAGAAATCAAGCATTACTAGAAGTTCTGTATGGGACTGGCATTCGGGTCAGTGAATGTGCGAACTTAACGGTGGACGCAGTTGACTTTCAAGCTTCTGTTTTATTGGTTCACGGAAAAGGAAATAAAGATCGCTATGTGCCTTTTGGTTCATTTGCACAAGACGCCTTAAAGGATTACTTAGAGAATGGCCGCGCGCTATTAATGACAAAATATCAAAAAAAACATCCGTATGTCTTTGTTAATCATCATGGTGAACAAATCACGCCAACAGGGATTGAATACGTCTTAAACCAACTAATTAAAAAAAGTTCATTAAATGCGGAAATTCATCCCCACATGTTACGCCATACATTTGCGACACATTTATTAAATAATGGCGCCGATATGCGGACAGTTCAAGAATTATTAGGACATGCTAATTTATCAACAACTCAGATATATGCGCATGTGACAAAAGAAAGTTTACAAAAAAATTATCGAACGTTTCATCCTCGTGCATAATGGAGGGAAACGTCTAGGAGGAACAATAATGGTTGAATCACAATTTCACTCTACAACAATTTGTGCAGTCGAAAAAGATGGAAAATTTGCAATGGCTGGTGATGGTCAAGTAACAATGGGCGAATCTGTCGTTATGAAAGGTACGGCCAAAAAAGTGCGCCGTATTTACAATGATGAAGTCGTTGTCGGTTTTGCAGGGAGTGTGGCAGATGCCTTTACATTAGAAGAAAAGTTTGAAGGAAAATTAAATGAATACAACGGAAACTTAACGAGAGCTGCGGTTGAGTTAGCCCAAGAGTGGCGTACACAACAGTCTATGCAAAAATTAGAAGCTATGCTGATTGTGATGAATAAGGAAGAAATGCTCTTAGTTTCAGGAACTGGGGAAGTCATTACACCAGACGATGGTATTTTAGCAATTGGTTCTGGGGGTAATTTTGCTTTGTCCGCTGCAAGAGCCATGAAAAACTTTGGTGATAAAGAAATGCCAGCGAAAGAGATTGCTAAAAATGCCTTAAATATTGCTGCAGATATCTGTGTATTTACGAATCATAATATCATTGTAGAAGAATTATAAGCGAGGGAAAATCCATGAATGAATTAAACAAAACACCAAAAGAAATAGTCAAAGAACTAGATCAATATATTGTTGGACAGCAAGCTGCCAAAAAATCAGTGGCGGTAGCTTTACGTAACCGCTATCGTCGCTTGCAATTAGAAGAAAATATGCAACAAGATATTACGCCTAAAAACTTACTAATGATTGGACCAACAGGTGTTGGTAAAACTGAGATTGCTCGTCGTCTCGCAAAAATTGTCAATGCGCCTTTTGTAAAAGTTGAAGCAACCAAATTTACAGAAGTAGGCTATGTCGGTCGGGATGTCGAATCAATGGTTCGGGATTTAGTAGAAAATGCGATCCAAATTGTTGAAAAACAACAATACAGTCGCGTGTATGCGCAAGCGTTAAAAAAGGCCAATCAACGTTTAGTCAAAGTATTAGTGCCTGGAATTAAAAAAGAACAAAAACAGGCTGGCGGTAATCAATTTGAACAAATGATGAACATGTTTAACATGGCTCAGCAACAGCAAGAAGCACAAGAAGAAGTAACGGAAGATATTCGAACGAATCGCCGAACAATTTTGGAACAGCTGGAAAAAGGTCTATTAGATAATCGTGAAGTAACAATTGAAATTGAAGAACCGAAGAAAACGATGCCAGCTATGAACAATGGCCTAGAACAAATGGGTATCGACTTAAATGAAACGTTAGGCGCTCTGTCACCAAAGAAAAAAATCGAACGTACTGTAACGGTGAAAGAAGCACAAGAATTATTAGTGAAAGAAGAATCAGCAAAAATTGTCAATGACGCTGATATCCATAGTGAAGCTATTCGTTTAGCTGAATCAAGCGGAATTATTTTTATCGATGAGATTGATAAAATCACCTCTAAAAGTCAACAAAATTCGGGCGAAGTCTCTCGTGAAGGAGTACAAAGAGACATTTTGCCGATTGTTGAAGGCTCTCAAGTTAACACGAAGTATGGTCCTTTACAAACAGATCACATTTTATTTATCGCTTCAGGTGCTTTCCACTTGTCAAAACCAAGTGACTTGATTCCAGAATTACAAGGCCGCTTCCCAATTCGAGTTGAATTAGATGATTTAACGGCGGATGACTTCGTAAGTATCTTAACTGAGCCAAATAATGCTTTAATTAAACAATATGTAGCATTAATTGGCACAGAAAATGTTTCAGTCATCTTTACCAAAGAAGCAATTGAACGGTTAGCACACATCGCTTATGATGTAAACCGTGATACAGATAATATTGGGGCGCGTCGTTTACACACAATTTTAGAACGTTTATTAGAAGATTTATTATATGAAGCACCAGATATGCAAATGGGTGAAATTACGATTACCGAAGCATATGTCAATGAAAAATTGAATGACATTGTTCAAAATGAAGATTTAAGTCGTTACATCTTATAAAAAAGGCTGGAGGAGAAAAGATGGCTACATTATTAGAAAAAACACGTCAAGTGAACGAGCTTTTGCAAAAAAATAATCTGTTTGACGTACAAGCAGAACTTCCGTACAACAAAATGGCAATGATTTTAGGGGATATTTTAGAAAGTAATGCGTATATTATTAGCAGTTCAGGGGATTTGTTGGGGTATACTGAAAAATTAGATGTTAATAATGCCCGTATCAAAAATATGTTTAAAGAGAAAAAATTTCCTCAAGGATACACCGAGGCCGTGGATATGCTCAAAGTAACCGAAGCCAATATTCCAATAGACAGTGATTTAACTGCATTTCCTTTTGAATCACGAGAGCTGTATCCGTTTGGGTTAACCACTATTGTGCCTTTGTACGGTGCTGGCAAACGCTTGGGTACGATTATTTTAGCGCGTGTTGAAAAATCCTTTAACGAGGATGATTTAGTGTTAGCTGAATATAGTGCGACCGTTGTCGGCATGCAAATTTTGTATCATCAATCCAGAACAATTGAAGCAGAAGTTCGCAGTGCGACTGCCGTGCAAATGGCCATCAACACTCTTTCCTATAGTGAATTAAAAGCCGTCCATGCCATTTTTGAAGCCTTAGATGGCGAAGAAGGTCGTTTAACTGCTTCAAGTATTGCAGATGAAATAGGCATTACTCGTTCCGTAATTGTGAATGCCTTAAGAAAATTAGAATCAGCTGGAATTATTGAATCACGTTCTCTTGGTATGAAAGGGACTTATTTAAAAGTGTTAAATCAACAATTTATTAAAGAGTTGGAAAAATAAGCAATTGCTCGTATCAACTAGGAGGACAACGCAATGACTGTACAAATTGAAAATGAATTTCTAATCGCAACATTTGCTGAAGAAGGAGCAGAATTAGTAAGTTTACAATCAAAAGAAACCGGCATTGAATATATTTGGCAAGGAAATCCTGAATTTTGGGCCCGCCATGCGCCCGTACTTTTTCCGATTGTCGGTCGTCTAAAAGAAGATACGTATATGTACCAAAATCAAGCGTATCATTTAACTCAACATGGTTTTGCTCGTGATCAAGTATTTGATGTGATTGAAAAAGGTGGAGAAGAAGTTTCTTTTTCACTAAAATCAACAAAAGAAACCAAGAAAAAGTATCCTTTTGATTTTGAACTAGTGATTACTTATACATTAGAACATCAAGAATTGACTGTAAACTACCAAGTAGAAAACACAGGGAAAGAAGAGATGTATTTTGGGATTGGTGGTCATCCAGCCTTTAATGTACCTTTAGAATCTTCACTAACGTTTGAAGATTATTATCTAAGTTTTTCACCTAAAAAATCACGGACACAAATTCCCTTAGCAGGGCCGTTTATTGATTTAGCGAATAAAACGCTAGCCCAAACGAATACCAGCTTTGACTTAACGCATCAATTATTTGAAAATGATGCAATGATTTTTGAAACAAAAGGTCAAACAGCAATTACGATTGCCACAGACGAAAGTGACCATCAAGTCACTTTGAGTTATCCAGAAATGCCTTTTGTGGGGATTTGGTCACCGACACCGAAAGAAGTGCCTTTTGTCTGTATCGAACCTTGGTGCGGGATTGCTGATGCTGTCGACGCAACTGGCCAACTTGCTGAAAAATTTGGCATCAATAAGTTACCAGCTAACGAACTATTTAAAACACAGTATATGATTAGTGTAAAATAAAGAAAAAGGCTGTGAACATTATTTGTTCACAGCCTTTTTCTTTATTTTTTTGCACGTAAGCCAAAAGAGAGGCGACTTTCTGTTCCATTTTTAATTCGCTGAATGTTTTCACGATGACGGACAAAGATAAAAGTAGTCAAAGCAATCGCAATGACGGTTAATAACCAGTTAAATGTTGGTAAAATAGCTGGGACAGTGAAAGGCAAAATAATAGTAGAAAGTGTAATTAGTACAGCGCTAATCATACTTGTTAAACTCACCATACTGGTTAGATACAGACAAATCACAAAAATAAGAGCAGAATAAATAAAAAATGTGGGGCTGTATGCTAATAACATGCCAGCGCTAGTGGCTACGGCTTTACCACCTTTGAAATTGGCAAAAATAGGGAAGGTATGCCCTAAAACAGCTGCTACCCCAAAGAAGAGCGGATTCACGCCTTGTAAACCAAACAAATAGGGTAATGAAGTGGCTAACGTTCCTTTCAAGATATCCATTAATAATACCGTAATTCCGGCAGGTTTCCCTAAGACACGAAATGTATTGGTTGTTCCTGTATTCCCACTCCCAAATTGGCGTATATCTTTTTTAAAGAAAAGTTTGCCAATCCAAACACCTGAGGGAATCGAACCTAATAAATAGGCAACAAGTAACAAAATGACGATTTTCATCAAGTTAACCTCTTTCTTATTCAAACTAGGATTTATTTTATCATGAATAGAAAAACGGAACAACGTCTAATAACTAAAACAAGAAAAGTTTTTCTTTTGCTTGAGGAAGCGTTGACAAATGGTTGATAACCGTTATAATAAATGTGTGTCATTAGACAAAGACGTCTAATCACTGGTTTGAAAATTAGTTATCAACGAAGATACAATATATATGTACTTATGAAGTGTCAGGGAAAGAGGTGCGAATCCTCTACAGACCTACCTACTGTATGGTGGATGAAACCAATAAGACCACAGATTATTCTGGAAGGATTGGGAGTAAGAAGAAGCTAAGTCAGGATACCGGCTTGATAAGTCTAATCATTCTTTTGTAGGAAAAAGAAGGGGCTTTGAAGATAACTGGCTGAGTATATCATTAGCATAGTTAAGTGACTGCTTTTTTTCTATTGGAGAAAAAAGTGGTTTTTTTGTATTGTTTTGACGTTGAGACAAAGGAGGTTCATTTCAGAAAATTTTCCCCAAAATAAAATAGACGAATGCGAGGATGAAAAAATGAAAAAATTTACTTTAACAATGATGACTTTAGGTTTAGTAGCAACACTTGGCTTAGCAGGGTGTGGTAAACAGGAAAAGAAAGCAACTACCTCTTCTGAAAAAACAGAAGTAACGTTACCAACCAAAGACCGTAGCGGCAAAGAAATTACTTTACCCAAAGAAGCAACCAAAATTATTTCCCTAGTGCCATCAACAACAGAAGTGATTGAAGACTTAGGTAAAACCGACCAATTAATCGCAGTTGATACTCAAAGTAGCACAATGATGACTGATTTAAAAAAATTACCACAAATGGATATGATGGCTGTCGATGCCGAAAAATTGATTGCCTTGAAACCACAAATTGTTTATGTGAATGACATCAATTTAGCTAGCTCAGAAAGTGTTTGGAAACAAGTGGAAGATGCTGGAATTACAGTCGTTAATATCCCCACTAGTACAAGTATCAAAGCAATCAAAGAAGACGTCCAATTCATCGCGGATAGCTTATCTGAACATGAAAAAGGACAAAAGTTAATCAAAACAATGGATCAAGAAATCGACGAAGTAGCCAAAATTGGTAAAACCATTAAAAAACCAAAAACTGTTTTGTTTGAAGTGGCTGCTTTACCAGACATTTATAGCTTTGGTAATGGGACGTTTTTAAATGAAATGATTGAAACAATTGGGGCAAAAAATGTTTTGGCAAATGAAAAAGGCTGGTTACCAGTGACAGAAGAAGCGGCCATTGCTGCAAAACCAGAAGTCATTTTAACCAATGTTAACTATATGAAAGATCCCGCCAAAGAAATTTTAGCTCGTAAAAACTGGGAAAACGTTCCTGCAGTTCAAAACAAAGAAGTTTTCGAAATTGATAACATGTCTAGCTCTTTACCAAATAACCACATTACCAAAGCATTAAAACAAATGGCAAAAGCTGTTTATCCAGAGGAATACAAGGATTTAAAAGATGAGTAAAAAAACGTGTCTCATACTGATGCTCTTGATCAGTATGAGCATGCTCTTTTTGGGTATTAAAATTGGAAGTGTTCAGATTTCGTTAACGGATTTGCTTCAAATTTTAGTGAAAAAGACGGTTTCAGAAGACGGGATTTTAGAGGGAATCATCTGGAATGTTCGGTTACCGCGTGTCGTGATGGCCTATCTCGTGGGCGCAGGCT
This sequence comes from Enterococcus sp. MSG3299, assembly GCF_050555765.1. NCBI lineage: Bacteria > Bacillati > Bacillota > Bacilli > Lactobacillales > Enterococcaceae > Enterococcus > Enterococcus sp. MSG3299. The sequence goes on along the minus strand of NZ_CP187869.1, from coordinate 1,397,606 downwards.
TAGCAGTAAGTGGCACGGTGATGCAATCGCTCTTAGGTAATCCTTTAGCTTCTTCGTATACTTTGGGCGTATCAGCGGGAGCATCCTTAGGCGCTGCGTTAATCATGGTAACTGGAGTAACTGCTTCGATCTTAGGGGCATTTTTATTGCCTTTAACTGGTTTTATCTTTGGCTTAGCAACGGTCTTTTTAGTTTTGTTATTTACGCAAACAATGGATAGTCAAATGTCCAATCAAACAGTTGTTTTAGTAGGAATGATTATGACCTTGTTTGTCGGTGCTATTTTGACGTTGATTACAGCACTTTTCCAAGATTATTTGAAACAATTAGTCTTTTGGCAAATGGGTAGTTTTTCTGGCAGTAATTGGCAAAAAATTGCTATTTATTGTCCAATCTTGCTTGTCAGCAGTCTGTTTCTTTGGTTTGATGCCAACGCATTGGATGTTCTTGGCTTAGGAGAAGAACATGCGATGTTAGCGGGAGTAGAAGTCAAAACAGCAAAACTACGCATTATTCTTTTGGCTAGTTTATTAGCAGGAAGTGCGGTTTCATTTGTCGGTGTGATTGGTTTTGTTGATTTAATAGCACCACATATTGTCCGTCGCTATTTAGGGGCGACTCATCGCTGGCTGATTCCCGGTTCAGCAATCTTAGGTGGGACCATCATGGTAATAGGGGACACAATTGCCCGCACGATTTTATCACCAAGAGAAATTCCCATTGGGGCCGTAACAGCCTTGATTGGAGCGCCATTCTTCTTGTATATTTACTTTAAAAAAAGGGGCGTTGCTGCATGATTGAATTAAAAAAAACAGCTGTAACACTCCAACAAACCCCCATTTTAAAAGATATTTCCCTCGTTTTTCCGACAGGTAGTAAAACTTGTATTTTAGGTCCAAATGGTTGCGGTAAAACGACACTTTTAAAAACGATTGCCGGACTTGTCCCTTATAGTGGTTCTGTTTTAATTGATGGTCAAGAAGTTCATGGACAAAAGCGGAAGGAATTGGCAACGAAAGTAGCGATGATGAGTCAATTCACGACAGTTGCTTTTGATTATACGGTTTACGAAACAGTTTTGATGGGGGCGTATCGACAACAAGCACAACGTTTTTTACCTATTGTTTCTAAACAAGAAAAAGAACGAGTCCTTTATTATTTAGAACGCACGGGTTTATTGCCTTTAAAAGATAAAGTTGTCAATCAGCTTTCAGGAGGACAACAACAACGAGTATTTTTGGCTAAATTATTTGTACAAGATCCAGAAATTATTTTATTGGATGAACCCAATAATCATTTGGATATTCGGTATCAACAAGAATTGATTCAGCAGTTAAATGAGTGGAGTGCGCAAGAAGGGAAAACGTTAATCGGGGTGTTTCATGATATCCGTTTAGCGTTAACGCTAAGTGAAAAAATTGTGTTTATGAAGCAAGGGAAAGTGGTCGCGCAAGGTGATTTTCAAACGTTGGCTTCCAAAGAATTTTTACAAACAATTTTTGAAACAGATATTGTCTCCTATTTTCAGAAACAACATAAAGTTTGGGAAACTATTCAATAATTTTGACAAGCTTTTTGGAAACAGGTAAGATAAAGGCAAAGAATCAGAAACACAATGGCGTGTTTTAACAAATCGGCAAAGGAGCCCAAGACTAAGTACGTGATGGTACTTGCTTTGGGCTCCTTTTTTATGGAGGTAGCGATGAAACGAATCATTTTAATGGGAGCTATCGGTTGTGGCAAAACCACGTTATGTCAAGCTCTGCAAGGCAAAGAATTAATTTATGATAAAACACAGGCGGTGGAATTTCATACAGAAATGATTGATACACCGGGCGAGTTTATTTTGCATCGACAATATTATAATGCGTTAAACGTCACAGCGGCAGAAGCAGATGTGATCGGTTTGGTTCAAAGTGCTGTAGAAACACAACAAGTTTTTTCACCAGGATTTGGTAGTATTTTCCCGAAAGAAATCATTGGTATTTTAACCAAGATTGATTTAGCACAAGATTCTCAGCAATTAGAGATTGTTCGGCAACAATTAAAAAGTGCGGGTGCAACAAGAATTTTTGAAATTTCTTCTGTTGAAAAAATTGGCTTGCAAGAATTAGTAGATTATTTAGAGGAGGATGAAGCAGAATGAAAATTTATACAAAAACTGGCGATAAGGGAATGACGAAATTAGTCGGCAGCTCAACCGTCGCTAAGGATTCTGATCGAGTTGAAAGTTATGGAACGATTGATGAATTGAATTCTTGGGTCGGCTATATTATCAGCCAACTTTCACAAGAAAATCAAGGAATTAAAGAAGAACTAGAAGCTTTACAACATTTACTTTTTGATGCGGGAACAGATTTGTCAACACCGATTGAAGCACAACGACCATTTAAATTACAAAAGGAAAGTGTGCATTGGCTAGAACAGCGGATTGATTTCTACACTGCACAATCACCAGATATTGATCGTTTTATTTTACCTGGCGGAACCCCAGTAGCCAGTATGGTTCATGTGGCTCGGACGATTGCACGGCGCGCAGAACGCATCATTGTTCGTTTAAATTGGACAGCCAAAATTAACGAAGAGGTATTAATTTTTACCAATCGTTTATCAGATTATTTTTATGCGTTGGCTCGCTATTTAAATGTTCAAGCACAACGACCTGATGTTTTTTATGAACGAAGCGAAAAAGTTTTCCACAAAATTAAAGAAGATGGATTGTAAACAGTTGCTTTTCTAAAAAACTTGTGGTAAATTTCAGATAGATTAAACGAATATTTTATGAAAAATATGAATGGAAGCCAGTGAGAATCTGGCACGGTCCCGCCACTGTGAAGAAGCAAGGTTGCTTTTAAGTCAGGTCTTTTCATTTTTTCATTATTGGGCATGCTGTTTCGAGGCAAAACAGGATGTTTCTTAACAACGCTTGTGTTGAAAATCCAGCCCAAGATATTTGTATTAATCCAATTAATGGCACGAGGAAGTGCTTTTGGGAATTTTGGGCTGGTCTTTCAATGTTGAAGGAGATTTCAGGTACAATGACGTACTGCTATATTCCCTTTTTTTATTGACAATTAATTAAAGGCGTTGTACTCTATGGATAAGGTTTCGTGTACAATGGCGTATACATAAGGAAGCAAAGACGCTTCAGACAGATGATTTTTCGTTTGTTTGAAGTGTCTTTTTGTATTTTATTAAGGAGGAATTGAGATGAGAACAATTCATTTCCCTACCGAACTATGGGTAGGAGAAGGCGCATTAGCCAATTTGGAAACACTTCATGATAGACGTGTTTTCATTGTCACAGATCCATTCATGGTTGATTCTGGATTTGTGAATGAAGTGACAAAGCATTTAACAAAAAGTGAATGGCAAATTTTTAGTGACATCATCCCCGATCCACCAATTGATAAGATTGCTGCGGGAATTAAGCAGTTAGCGGCATTTCAAGGAGATACGATATTAGCTTTAGGTGGGGGATCCGCTATTGATGCGGCCAAAGCAATGAAATTTTTTGGCAAACGTACTTTGCAAACTCAGATTGCTGAGTTTATTGCGGTTCCTACAACTAGTGGGACTGGTTCAGAAGTTACGAATTTTTCAGTGATCACGGTTGCTGAAACTGGCACCAAAATCCCGCTTGTAACGGATGAAATTCAACCAGAAATTGCGATTTTAGATACAAATTTAGTGATGAGTGTGCCACCAAAAATCACAGCGGATACAGGAATGGACGTCTTAACGCATGTTATTGAAGCGTATGTTTCAACAGAAGCAAATCCGATTTCAGATGCGTTGTGCGAAAAAGTCGTTCGCCTGGTATTCGACAATTTAGAAATAGCCTTTAATGAGGGTAGCAACCAACAAGCCCGTGAAAATATGCATTTAGCTTCATGTATGGCAGGGATGGCGTTTAATGTTACTTCGTTAGGCTTGAATCACGGTATTGCTCATGCGGCCGGTGCGCGTTTACATGTGCCACATGGACGAATGAATGCAATGCTCTTACCTGAAGTCATTGCATATAACAGTGGCTTAGCGAATGGCAAAGTCACCAACGAACCAACAGCTAAACGTTATGCGCAGTTAGCAAATTGTCTAAATGATACACAGACAACCAATGCACGGATTGGTGTTCAACAATTTATTCGACAAATCAAGCAACTCCGTCAAAAATTAGACATGCCTGCCACTTTTAGTGATTATGGTTTACCAAAAGAAGAAGTCCAAGCTGCGATCCCAAAAATAGCTGAAGGCGCATTGATGGATGGCTGCACCAAAACAAATCCTGTCCAACCAACAGCAGCAGAAGTGACAAAAATTTTAAATTCTATCTTATAAGCGATTGACAGGATGAAATCGATAACATATAATGTGGGTAGCACAACGGCGTGCTTCAAAATTTAAGAGCAAAGAAGCTCCTTAGTAGAAAGCGAAAGTGGAACCTTTACGTTTTTTATTGAGGATTTTTTATTTGCTAAATTAAAGGAGCGAGTCTGGTTGGAAGAAAAACAACGAATGATTCAAGAATATGTTCCTGGGAAACAAGTAACGTTAGCGCACATCATTGCTAGTCCTAATAAAGAAATTTATACAAAATTAGGGTTGCCAGAAGGCACCAGCAATGCACTAGGTATTTTGACAATCACTCCGAGCGAAGCGGCAATTATCGCTGTTGATATTGCGACTAAAAGCGGAGATATCCAAATCGGTTTTATTGATCGTTTTTCTGGATCGGTAGTCATTTCTGGTGACGTAAGCTCAGTGGAAGCAGCCTTACAAGCGGTGATTGAAGGTTTACAACAGATTTTAAACTTTTCTGTAACTTGTAAAATTACCAGAACATAGCGTTGAAAGGACAAGGGCGTGAAGAAAATGGATGGACGAATTGTAATAGTCGATGATGAACCTATTACGAGACTCGATATTCGTGATATTGTGATAGAAGCAGGGTACGAAGTAGTCGGTGAAGCAGCCGATGGTTTTGAAGCAATTGAAGTATGTAAAAAAACACAACCTGACCTAGTATTAATGGACATTCAAATGCCAATTTTAGATGGTCTAAAAGCAGGTAAAAAAATTATTCAAGACCAACTAGCCAGTAGTATTGTCTTTTTATCTGCATACAGTGACGTACAAAATACGGACAAGGCTAAAAAATTAGGTGCACTGGGTTATTTAGTTAAACCTCTAGACGAAAAATCATTAATACCTACAATTGAAATGAGCATTGAACGAGGCAAACAAACGCAGCTGTTACTAAATCAAATCGATAAATTAAGTTTAAAATTAGAAGAACGTAAAATTATCGAAAAAGCCAAAGGTATTCTTGTAAAAGAAAATCATATATCGGAAGAAGAAGCCTACCAAATGTTGCGTACGTTAAGTATGAACAAACGCGCACGTATGAGTGAAATTGCAGAATTGATTGTAATGGATGATGAATAAATGAAACGATTAGAGCAATTATGTCACCAATATACCAATCTTTCAGAATCAGACATTAAAGAATTACAACGTACAGCACGTTATCTTTCTTCGACGACACTCTATCAAAGTGCAGATGTTTTTATTGATGTGTATAAGGAAATGTCACAGCAAGCACTAGTCGTTTATCATAAGCCGCCTGCGAAGACAACTTCTTTATATAGCGGAGATGTCGTCGGGATGGAAGCTTTATTAAAAAATGAACCTGGTGTTCTGCGTACCATGCAAACTAGCTTAAATAGCATTGGTTTGTTAGCAGTGACTCAGGAAAATCGTTTGATTAAGCAAAATATCTATCCCATTCGCAATGAACATCGAACGATTGGTGTCATTATTGTCGAGATTGCGGCAGATGAAGAGATTCAAGCGGACTTACAAAAAGAGGAGCTAAATAACTGCCAGTTAGCAAAAGTAGCGAAATCAACTAGTCAAGTCGACGCATTATTTATTGATCAATTGGCAGAAGCCGTTTTGATTTTTGATGCGGCGGGGCACTTATTAATTACCAATCACAATGCACAAGAGCTTTATCGCAAACTTGGTTATCGGGATAATATCATTGGAATGAGCTATGACAATTTGTCCATCGATTATACAACTTTTGAATATGTGTTGTATCAAATGAAATATAAAATGAGTAATCAACCAATTGAAAGCAAAACGACCTACCTTAATTATTATTTTAAGGTTCGGAAAGTGTGGTTGGCATCAGAAGAACAACTGATTATGATTATTCAAGACAATACAGAATTTAAAGAAAAAGAAGCGGAAATTATTTCCAAATCTGTTGCGATTCGTGAAATTCATCATCGTGTTAAAAATAACTTGCAATCGGTGGTTTCCTTATTGCGTATTCAAGAACGGCGAACGCAAAGCCCCGAAGCAAAGAAAGTCCTTCATGAAAGTGTCAATCGAATTATGGCGATTGCAGCCACCCATGAATTGCTGTCAAAACAAGTCAAAGATGACGTTGCTTTACGGCAAACATTGGAAGCAGTGATGTATAATTTTAGACATCTTTTTCAAGGCGCACAACCCATTGAGATGATGATGGATGTTGATCCAGCCATTATGGTTTCTAGCGAACAAATGGTCACCATTTCCCTTGTTGTCAACGAACTATTACAAAACATTTTTGATCATGCATTTGAGCCACAAACAAGTGGCGTTGTTAAACTTAGTGGAACATTAGATAATAAAATGATTACCATTACTGTTACAGATAATGGTAAAGGCTATGACGTTCATCAAAGTAACGAGACCAGTTTAGGTTTGATGATTGTCAAAAGCTACGTAAAAGATAAATTAAAAGGAAAAATTACAATTGAATCCAATAAACAGGGAACTAAAACCTGTTTCTATTTCGAACAGAACACCAGTGATGTTGTTCATTGATTAAGCAAAGGCGCTTAAAGAAAAGTAGAAAGAAATTTTCTAACGATTCTTTAAGTGCCTTTTTGTATGCAAAAGGAGGCGAGTCAGGCGATGTCGAAGGAAACACTTTTAACCGTAGGGATTGATTTAGGGACGTCTACAACCCAATTAGTCTTGTCAGAATTAACTGTTGAAAATTTTGCCTCTGCGTTTACAGTACCACGTATCAGCATTTCTGATAAAAAAGTCATTTACCGAAGTGACATTATCTTTACACCCTTACTTAACCAATCAGAAATTGATGCAGAACCTATCAAAGCGTTTGTAGCGGAGCAATATCGCCAAGCAGGCATTCATAAACAAGATATTCAAATGGGTGCGGTAATTATCACAGGTGAAACTGCTCGAAAAAGCAATGCCAACAATGTGCTACGAGCACTTAGTGGCTATGCAGGTGATTTTGTCGTTGCTACGGCTGGACCTGATTTAGAAAGTATCATTGCCGGAAAAGGCGCTGGGGCTCAAACCTATTCTGAAACGAAACGCAAACCAGTGGTTAATTTAGACATTGGTGGTGGAACGACAAATTTAGCTGTCTTTAAAGATGGCGAAGTGATTGACACGGCTTGTTTTGACATTGGCGGACGCTTAATTAAATTAGATCAACAACAAAAAATCACCTATATAGCTCCGAAGATTCAAGAAATTATAAATAAAAAAGGGCTAACCTTGCACCTTGGTGACCAAGCCAACGAACAAAACTTACTGCCAATTATTTCGGAATTAGTTGCCGTGTTAGAAAATAGCATTGGCTTGGGGACACAAAGTCCGTTCTATCAGTTATTAGTAACCAACCATCCACTACGAAAAGCTGAGGAATTACCAATTGTAACATTTTCTGGTGGTGTGGCTGATTGCTTAAATACGACAAGTACGAATCTCTTTAAATATGGGGACATCGGCTTACTTTTAGGAAAATATCTGAGAAAGTCACTGATTTTTTCGGAAAAAGAAGTCTTAGAAAGCGCAGAAACAATCCGAGCGACGGTCGTCGGAGCAGGTTCACATACTGCTGAAATTAGCGGAAGCACGATTGCTTACCGTGAGCAAATTTTGCCGGTAAAAAATATCCCAATTCTAAAATTAGCGCAAGAGGATGAAACCCTTACTGTGACAGAATTAGGCCAGCGAATCCAAGAAAAACTCAATTGGCATCGTATTGAAGAAACACCCCAGATTGCCCTAGCAATTAGAGGCATGAGCAATCCAACATTTGCTGATATTCAACGCTATGGTCAAGGGATTGTGGAAGGATTAGCTAGTTTAGTTGCTGAACAAATTCCCATTATTGTTATGGTGGATGAAGACATGGCGAAAGCTTTAGGGCATGCCTTAAGTGCCCATCTGCCAAAAGACTATCCGTTTATCTGTCTTGATTCGGTCAAAGTAGAAAACGGTGATTATGTAGATATCGGTTTACCAGTGGCAGAAGGAACCGTCCTTCCAGTCATTGTTAAGACCTTAGTATTTAATTAAAAAGGAGCGACACAAAGATGATTTTAAAAACCAAACTATTTGGCAAAGTCTATCAATTTACATCCGTTAAAGAAGTCTTAGCCAAAGCCAATGAAGAAAAGTCTGGCGACAAGTTAGCTGGCGTAGCTGCTAATTCGGCCGAAGAACGCGTGGCAGCAAAAGTCGTTTTATCGGAATTGTCCTTAAATGACTTGTTTAACAATCCCGTTGTTGATTATGACGAAGACGAAGTGACACGCATTATTATTGACCAAGTCAATATGCGAATTTTTGAAAGTATTAAACATTGGACAGTTGCAGAATTACGCGAATTTATCTTATCTTCGGAAACAACCGATTTTGATATCAAACGAATTTCCCGTGGACTCACTTCTGAAATGATTGCTGCTGTCTGTAAATTAATGTCCAACATGGATCTAATTGTTGGCGCAAAAAAAATCAATATTGAAAAAACCGCCAACACAACAATTGGCCGTCCCGGAACTTTTTCAAATCGTTTACAGCCGAACCATCCAACCGATAATGTCGATGGCATTATGGCATCAGTTATGGAAGGTCTTTCTTATGGCGCCGGTGATGCCTTAATTGGTTTGAATCCTGTTGATGATTCTACAGAAAGTGTTAAACGAATCTTAAACAAATTTGAAGAGTTCCGTAGCGAATGGGAAATTCCAACACAAACTTGCGTGCTTGCTCACGTAACGACACAAATGGAAGCCATGCGTCAAGGCGCGCCAGCTGGCTTAGTCTTTCAATCCATCGCGGGTTCAGAAAAAGGGAACACAGCATTTGGTTTAAATGCAGAAATTTTAGCTGAAGCACAAGATTTAGCGCTTCACAGTGGTCAAGCAGCTGGTCCTAATGTGATGTATTTTGAAACAGGTCAAGGCTCAGAACTTTCTTCTGAAGCGAACTTTGGCGCAGACCAAGTGACAATGGAAGCACGTTGTTATGGCTTAGCCAAAAAATTTGATCCGTATATTGTAAATACCGTTGTCGGCTTTATTGGACCAGAATATCTTTACGATTCAAAACAAGTCATCCGCGCTGGTTTAGAAGATCATTTCATGGGCAAATTAACTGGAATTTCAATGGGCTGTGATGTCTGCTACACCAACCATATGAAAGCTGATCAAAATGATATGGAAAACTTAGCAATGTTATTAGCAACAGCTGGTTGTACGTATATCATGGGGATTCCTCATGGCGATGATGTCATGTTAAATTATCAAACAACTGGGTTCCATGAAACTGCGACGATTCGTGAAACATTAGGCTTACGTCCAATTAAAGAATTTGAAGAATGGATGGAAAAAATGGGCTTAATGGAAAACGGAAAATTAACAAGTCGCGCTGGCGATGCATCTGTATTTATTAAATAAACGAGGTGAGAATACAAATGAACGAAAAAGAATTAAAAGAAATGATTGCCGGAATTTTAACAGAAATGGTCGCTGACAATCAAGCGGTTTCGACTGCCACTGTGACTGCTGAAGAAAAACCAGTCACAACACATGTCACTGAAACGACAGAAATTGAAGAAGGCCTAATTCCTGACATTACTGAAGTAGATTTACGTAAACAATTACTATTGAAAAATGCCGTAGATCCTGAAGCACTATTAAAAATGAAAGCTTTCTCGCCAGCTCGTTTAGGCGTTGGTCGTGCAGGGACGCGTTATATGACTAGTTCAACATTACGTTTCCGAGCGGACCATGCGGCAGCACAAGATGCGGTCTTTTCAGACGTAAGCGAAGACTTGGTAAAAGAAATGAATTTTATTTCTACAAAAACAATCTGTAACAGTAAAGATGAATATTTAACACGTCCAGATTATGGTCGTCAATTTGATGAAGAAAATAGTGAAATCATTCGGAAAAATACGACACCAAAAGCCAAAATCCAAATGGTCGTAGGGGATGGCCTTAGTTCAGCTGCTATCGAAGCGAATATTAAAGAAGTCCTACCAGCAATTAAACAAGGATTAAACATGTACAACTTAGATTTCGACAATGTAGTTTTTGTTAAATATTGTCGTGTGCCAGCAATGGATAAAATTGGTGAAATCACTGACGCTGATGTTGTTTGCTTGCTAGTTGGCGAACGTCCTGGTTTAGTAACAGCAGAATCTATGAGTGCCTACATTGCCTACAAACCAACTGTCGGTATGCCAGAAGCACGGCGGACAGTTATTTCAAATATTCACAAAGGTGGGACACCGGCTGTTGAAGCAGGTGCCTACATTGCCGAAATTATCAAAAAAATGTTAGACAAGAAAAAATCTGGTATTGATTTAAAAGAAGCTGAATAAAGGAGGATTTCTCATGAAAAATGATCGTCTAGGCGCAAATGTCCTAAGTATGAAAGTCATTCCCAATGTCGATCCGGCATTAGCAAAAGAATTATCATTGAAACCAGAACATCGCTCATTAGGAATTGTTACTTCCGATTGTGATGATGTCACTTATGTTGCATTAGATGAAGCAACCAAAGCCGCCGATGTTACTGTAGTTTACGGTAAAAGTATGTATGCTGGCGCAGCAAATGCTTCAACCAAATTAGCCGGTGAAGTGATTGGCATTATTGCTGGTCCGAGTCCTGCCGAAGTCAATAGTGGCTTGAGTGTCATTACGCAAGTCATTGAAGAAGAAGCCAGCTTCTATAGTGCTAACGAAGATGACAGTATTGTTTATTTTGCACATGTAGTATCAAGAACGGGTAGCTTTTTATCTGAACAAGCGAATATTCCTGAAGGTGAAGCGATTGCTTATCTGATTGCACCACCGCTAGAAGCAATGGTTGGCTTAGATGCAGCAATGAAAGCTGCCGATGTTCAAATGGGTGTCTTTTATGGCCCACCTTCTGAAACGAACTTTGGCGGCGCCTTATTGACAGGTAGTCAATCTGCATGTAAAGCTGCTTGCAGTGCGTTTGAACAAGTCATTCAAAATATCGCTGACAATCCGTTGAGTTATTAAGGATGTGACCTGAATGAAAGCATTAGGAATGGTCGAAGTCAAAGGATTTTTAGGTGCCATTAGTGTGGCCGATGCGGCATTGAAAGCCGCCGACGTTACTTTGTTAAAAGCTGAAATTATTAATGGCGGTTTAACAACTGTGGAACTGATTGGTGACGTTGCCGCGGTTCAAGCTGCCGTTGAAGTAGGCACGGAAGTAGCTAAAGAATTAAATTGTTTAATTGCTCATCATGTGATCTCACGGGTTGATGCTCAAACGGAAGTAATTTTATCAGATCCAGAACCCAAGTCAGCACCTGAACCGATGGAACAAGTAGAAGTAATTGAAGAAGAGATTGAAACACCAGATTTGGAAGAACACACTGGCACACGCCAAAAATTAGAAACACAACGCGTGGTTGATTTACGCAAACAAGCCTACAAAATGAACCTAAGTAGTTTAAAGAAAAGTGAGATTAAATTTGCCAATAAAGAAGCTTTAATTCAAGCAATCATGGCTGAAATAGAAAGAAGTGAAGACGAGTGGAATTAGTAGATAAAGACTTACGTTCCATCCAAGAAACAAGAAATTTAATCAGAAAAGCCAAAGAGGCACAGCAAGTATTAGCAACATTTTCGCAAAAACAAATCGATGCGATTGTTCAAGCGGTTTCAGAGGCTACATTTAACCAACGAGAAAAGTTAGCGAAAATGGCCAATGAAGAAACAGGATTTGGTATCTATGAAGATAAAATCATCAAAAATGCTTTCGCTTCAAAAGTAGTATATGACGAAATGAAGGACAAAGCTACAGTTGGTGTGATCCATGATGATGCTGCCAAAAAAGTCACTGAAATTGCTGTCCCAGTGGGTGTAATTGCAGGATTAATTCCTTCTACCAACCCGACATCAACAGTCATTTACAAAGCATTAATTTCATTAAAAGCTGCCAACAGCATTGTTTTTTCACCACATCCCAATGCGTTGAAATCGATTATTGAAACAGTGGAAATTATCCAAAAAGCGGCTATTGCTGCAGGGGCACCAGAAGGTTGTGTCTCGGTCATCAAAACGCCAACCATGCAAGCGACCAGCGAATTAATGAAAAATAAAGAAACAAATTTAATTTTAGCTACTGGTGGAAACGCAATGGTTAAAGCCGCGTACTCTTCTGGAACACCAGCAATCGGTGTTGGGCCTGGTAATGGACCAGCCTACATCGAACGAAGCGCAAATGTTCCTCATGCAGTGAAACAAATAATGGATTCAAAAACTTTCGATAACGGTACAATTTGTGCATCGGAACAATCAATTATTGTTGAAACTGTCAACCGTGAAGCGGTCAAAGAAGAGTTAATTAAGCAGGGAGCGTATTTCTTAAGTCCAGCCGAAGCCGACAAATTAGCTAAATTTATTTTACGACCAAACGGTACAATGAACCCGCAAATCGTGGGTCGTTCCGTTCAACATATTGCTTCATTAGTTGGTTTATCTATTCCAAAAGATCGCCGCTTAATTGTTGCCGAGGAAACACATGTAGGCTTGAAATATCCATTTTCAAGAGAAAAATTGGCGCCGATTATTGCTTTCTATACAGTTGAAAACTGGGAAGCAGCTTGCGCGTTATCAATTGAAATTTTGAAAGGTGAAGGTGCGGGTCATACAATGGGCATTCACACAGAAAACAAAGAAGTCATTCGTGAATTTGGCTTAAGAAAACCCGTCTCTCGTTTGCTTGTTAACACCTCTGGTACACTTGGCGGAATTGGTGCTTCAACTAACTTAGTGCCAGCATTAACACTAGGTTGTGGCGCAGTTGGTGGCAGCTCAACTTCTGATAATATTGGGGTTGAAAATCTGTTCAATTTACGTCGTGTTGCTTATGGCGTGCGTGATTTAGAAGAGATTCGTCAAGAATTTGGTCAAACATCAACCACATCTGTGGCTACTTCTTGCGAAACAACCAATCAAGAAGAACTAGTAAATGCCGTGGTGGCTCAAGTTTTAGCTCGCTTAAACTAACAAGAAACGAGCGAGTAAGAGTAAAACAAATAAATTATTGGATTTAGGGTTTGGGACCTAAGTCAAATTGATAATTGTCCCAAATTTTTAAAAATAAAACATACATCTTAGGAGGAAATTATAATGTCAAGTACAAATGCTTTAGGAATGATCGAAACTCGTGGTTTAGTAGGTGCTGTTGAAGCAGCTGATGCAATGGTGAAAGCGGCAAACGTTACTTTAATTGGAAAAGAACAAGTCGGTGGCGGTTTAGTTACAGTAATGGTTCGCGGTGACGTTGGTGCTGTAAAAGCAGCAACAGATGCTGGTGCTGCTGCAGCAGAACGTGTTGGTGAATTATTATCTGTCCATGTAATTCCACGTCCACATACAGAAGTAGACGCTATTTTACCACACGCAACAACTGAATTATAATTTTGATTTTTTGGGGCAGAGGTAGGTTCATTACTTCTGTCCTAAACTTTCATTGAGGAGGGGTGTTATGACAGTTATTACAGAAGATATGCTTCGCAACAAAAGGCTTAAAAAAGAACTAGAAGATGGCACGGATTTTGTGTTTCCTGTAGGCAGTTTTCTGACGCCAGCCGCCAAAAGCTATCTACGCGAGCATCGGATTAATAGCAGCTTCTCTTCAACAAACCCATTGCTTTCTGAGGTTCATTCAGTGAAGGCCTCCTCACAAAAACAAAAACAAGAACATTTATCAAAAGAAACAATTTATGAGATTCGGCACTTAAGCCATCTATTGTATTTGCCTTTCTTAACGAATGAAGCGTTATCAACAGAAGGTTGGTTATATTTCGAACAACAACAACAGTGGTTAGAGAAGTTTATTTTAGAACAGTCGCTTGTAATGGAACCAGTCATTTTGGAATCAAAGGTAACTATTCTAACTAACCAACAGAGACAATGGCGCTATTCCTCAAAAGAAATTCAATTACAACTAGATAAAATTATTCTCCAGTTAAAAGGAGAATCACAACTGTTCGGCCTTTTTCAATCTTGGGCTACAGAATTAATTAGCACCATGGCTGAAATATCACGAAACTAGGAGATGAACAAATTGGATTCAATGAATGAAATTGTTGAAGAAGTTGTTAAACGAATTCAGCAACAACAACAAAATACTTTTGAAGTTGAAGCTTCTGGCCGACATGTTCATTTGTCTCGTCAAGAGATTGATGCATTATTTGGACCAGGATATCAACTAACAAAAGTGAAAGATTTATCACAACCTGGACAGTTTGTTTGTAAAGAACGAATTACGGTTGCTGGACCTAAAGGACTTTTTCAAAATGTGGTTATTTTAGGCCCTGAACGTAGCGAATCACAAGTCGAAGTTTCTATGACGGATACACGTATTTTAGGAATTAATGCCCCAGTTAGAGAGAGTGGCAAGACAGAAGGGACACCAGGCGTCACGCTGATGAACGGATCAGCAGTTGTGACATTAAGTCACGGTTTAATCGTTGCCAAACGTCATATTCACATGACACCAGAAGATGCCTTAAAAAATAAAGTAAGCAATAGCCAAATTGTACAAGTCAAAGTGGAAGGCACACGTCCGTTAATCTTTGATGATGTAGTTGTGCGAATCAGTCCGCGATTTGCAACGTACATGCACATTGACTACGATGAAGCCAACGCTTGCGGCTTAACCAAAGGAGCTCGTGGCTATATTCTTAAGTAAAAGGAGGCAAGACAATGAACGTTTCTGAAATGGAAAATTTGATTCAACAGATTACTGATCGAATTTGCCAACAATTGCTGTCGTCGTCTTATTCAGTGGCTTTAGCAGAAGCAAAAGAAGCATTTCCTGAAGAAATGTTTGTTCGTTTTCCTGATGTAAATTGGGTAACCAAGGAGCAGAAGCTAGCACGAGGCTTGGTTGTAAAGAGGCTAACGATTTCCCAAGTAAATGCGATTGCGCATTTACAGGAAACGGATGAATTAGTCAAAAACATCTTAGCATTCTTATTTGAAGGTAAGCCGGTATTGGTTTTAACCCCAATACCTTCAGTGAGTAAAAACTCACGATTGAAGTATCGTTTGAAACAAACGATTCAGGAAAACGTGGACATGTGCCAACAGTTTGGGATGATTTTTTATCATGATTCAGAAAATTACGCTGTGTTTCAGGCGGCCTGTCAAAAACAACTTCGTTCTTTAGCTGAGACCAAACGAACCTACATTACTGAAAAACAATTGATAAGAATGACAGAATCAGGTGTTTCTTTAAGTAAAAACGCCTATTTAACCCCGTTAGCGAAAGATTATGCTAGGAAACATCAATTGCTGACGTAAGGAGGAAAAACGATGCTTTTAGGAAAAGTGACTGGTAGCCTTTGGTCAACAAGAAAAGATGAAAAATTAAATGGCTGGAAATTTATGATGGTTGATATTTTGAATCAAGAGGACGAAAAGCAAGGATTTCTAATTGCTGCTGACAACGCTGGAGCTGGTGTCGGGGACAAAGTGTTAATTAGTCAAGGCAATGCTGCCCGTATTTCGGCAGAAGATCCGAATGTCCCAATTGATGCAATGATTGTTGGTGTCATTGATTCTACAGAGGAAGAATAGGGAGGACGAGACATGAGCATTAATGAAATTATTATGTATATTATGGTTCTTTTCATGATTATTGGAGGAATCGATAAATGTATTGGCAACAAACTAGGTTTAGGGGAGCAATTTGAGGAAGGGATTATGGCTATGGGTTCTCTAGCGCTTTCTATGGTAGGGATTATCACTTTAGCGCCTGTCTTAGCCAATCTTTTAAGTCCGATTGTCGTTCCTGTCTATGAATTACTAGGGGCTGATCCAGCAATGTTTGCCACAACCTTATTGGCTAATGATATGGGCGGCTTTGCGTTAGCGCAACAATTAGCCAATGATCCACAAGCTGGTTTATTTGCGGGGGCAATCTTAGGTGCAATGATGGGGCCAACGTTAGTCTTTACAATTCCAGTAGCGCTGGGCATTATCCAAAAAGACGATCAGCAATTCTTAGCAACGGGTGTTTTGAGCGGGATTATTACAATTCCTTTTGGTTTATTAGCAGGTGGTTTAACAGCTGGCATGCCATTGTCATTGATTGTTCCTAACTTAATTCCAATTATTATTGTTGCCGCTTTAATTATTTTAGGTTTATGGTTAGCGCCAAATGGCATGATTAAAGGCTTCCAAATTTTTGGTCAAGGCGTAGTGATTGTCGCTATCTTTGGTTTAGTTGTGGGGGCGATTCAACTATTATTAGGAATTACAGTGATTCCTGGTATTGCACCAGTTACTGAAGGAATTGAAGTCGTTGGCGGGATTGCTTTAACTTTAGCTGGCGCTTTCTGTTTAGTAGCAGTGATTACGAAAGTCTTTAATAAACCATTGATGAAACTAGGAAAAGTTTTAGGAATGAATGAAGTAGCGGCTGCAGGAATGGTTGCTACATTAGCTAACAATATTCCCATGTTCCAAATGTTAAAAGACATGGATAATCGAGGAAAAATTATTAATATCGCTTTTGCTGTTTCGGCTTCTTTCGTTTTAGGTGACCACCTTGGTTTTACTGCAGGCGTAGCAAAAGAAATGATTTTTCCAATGATTGTTGGCAAATTAGTTGGAGGGATTACCGCCATTTTTGTGGCTATCTTTATGGCAAATCGAATGCTAGGGAAACCCGAAACAGAAGTGAAATAATGAGGTGTAAATATGACAGAATTAAATCGTGAAATGATTGAAACGCTTGTTCGACAAATTGTCACAGAAAAATTAATGCCGACTAAACAAGTGGATCCCAGTGGAATTATGCCCATCAAATTACCCGAAATTGACGTAACAGAAGACGATCGCTTAGATACAGGCAACCCAGCGGACATTGTTTACACAAAAGATCTGTTTTCTTTAGAAGAAAGCCCGCGCCTTGGTTGCGGTTTAATGGTGATGAAAGATACCACCTTCGATTGGACACTAGAATACGATGAAATTGATTATATTATTTCAGGACAACTAGATATACTGATTGACGGACGTAAAATTTCTGCAACAGCCGGCGAAATTATTTTAATCCCGAAAAGTAGCAAAATTCAATTTTCAGTGACGGGGGATGCCCGCTTTGTCTACGTGACTTATCCAGCAGATTGGCAAAGCCAATAATTATTTTGTCGGTATTCAGAGAATAATTTTGCCAAAACCCTTTACTCAGCGTTATAATAAATAAGAACGAAAAAAGGGGTTGAGTGAATGACATTTGAGAATCCAAGTCAAAATCAAATTTTTGATATTCTAAAACAAGCAAAAAATATTGCGGTGGTTGGTTTGAGTAACAAGCCCGACCGCACGAGTTACAAAATTGCGGAAATTTTACAGCAACATGGCTATCGTGTGTTACCTGTCAATCCAGTTTTAAAAGGTGAAACGGTGCTTGGCGAAACGGTTTATGGGGCATTAACAGAGATTCCTGAAAAGATTGATATTGTTGACGTTTTTCGGCGAAGTGAATTTTTGCCAGAAGTGGCCGCAGAAGCATTGAAAACAGAAGCGCCTGTCTTTTGGGCCCAACTAGGTTTGGAAAATGAAGAGGCAGCGAACTTGTTATTAAATGAAGGTCGTCAAGTTATTATGGACCGTTGTATTAAAATTGAATTGGCAAAAATGGCAGATGCTGAATAAACACGTGTAATTTTATAAAGAAAGAGCGTCCTGAACGGAAAGCTCTTTTTTTTTTGACCCAGATAGAGTATTATTGTAATGATGGTTTTAGAAGGAGCGAACGGAAAACGCAAGAAACCGGCTCACTCTTCTTCTAATTCTTTAAGAAATAGTTAATGTACGCTTATTAACTAAACGAGAATCTAAGTATAAGGAGTTTTTTCTTTGGCTAAAAAAATTAACAATGAGTACAATGATGCCTCTATCCAAGTCCTAGAAGGATTGGAAGCAGTGAGGAAAAGACCTGGTATGTATATCGGTTCAACCGATAGCCGTGGACTCCATCACTTAGTCTATGAAATTGTCGATAACGCAGTCGATGAAGCGTTATCTGGCTACGGGAATGAAATCAACGTAACTATCCAAAAAGATAATAGTATTTGTGTTGCAGACTCTGGCCGCGGAATGCCAACAGGGATGCATGCTTCTGGTATCCCAACAGTAGAAGTAATTTTTACTGTCTTACATGCGGGTGGTAAGTTTGGCCAAGGTGGCTATAAAACTTCAGGCGGACTCCATGGGGTGGGTGCCAGTGTTGTTAATGCCTTATCTAAGTGGTTAGAAGTTCATATTGTCCGTGATGGCGTAGAATACATGGAACGATTTGAGGACGGCGGTAAACCAGTTGGTACCTTAAAAAAAATCGGCAAAACAAAAAAACGCAACGGTACCTCTGTTACTTTTTTACCTGACGACACCATTTTCTCTACGACAAATTTTTCTTACGAAATTTTAGCAGAACGTTTGAGAGAATCAGCTTTCTTATTAAAAGGCGTCAAAATTACTTTAACAGATGAACGTGGGGAAGAACCCAAAGAAGAAGTCTTTCACTACGAAGAAGGCATTAAAGAATTTGTTGCCTATCTAAATGAAGAAAAAGATACATTAACACACGTTGTTTATTTTTCAGGAGCCAAAGAAGGTATTGAAGTTGAATTAGCTTACCAATACAACGATGGCTATTCTGAAAATGTTTTATCTTTCGTTAACAATGTCCGCACAAAAGATGGCGGTACCCACGAAGTCGGTATGAAAACGTCAATGACAAAGGCGTACAATGAATATGCACGTAAAGTAGGACTATTAAAAGAAAAAGATAAAAATTTAGAAGGTAGCGACTTCCGTGAAGGCTTAGCAGCCGTCCTTTCTATTCGAGTACCAGAAAACTTACTACAGTTCGAGGGCCAAACCAAAGGGAAATTAGGTACACCTTTAGCAAGAACCGTTGTCGATAACGTCGTAGGCGAACAAATGGGCTTCTATTTACAAGAAAACAGTGAAATGAGTCAATCATTAATTCGGAAAGCGATTAAAGCCCGTGAAGCCCGTGAAGCGGCTCGCAAAGCCCGTGAAGAAAGCCGGAACGGTAAAAAACGGAAAAAAGGCGAATCGTTACTTTCTGGAAAATTAACCCCAGCTCAATCCAGAAATCCTAAGAAAAATGAATTATATCTTGTCGAAGGAGACTCGGCCGGTGGTTCAGCAAAACAAGGACGCGATCGGAAGTTTCAAGCCATTTTACCGCTACGAGGAAAAGTCATTAATACGGAAAAAGCGAAAATGCAAGACATCTTGAAAAACGAAGAAATCAATACTATGATCTATACAATTGGCGCAGGCGTTGGTCCTGAATTTTCAATTGAAGATTGTAATTATGATAAAATCATCATCATGACCGATGCGGATACCGATGGTGCACATATTCAAGTGTTGCTATTAACGTTCTTCTATCGTTATATGAAACCATTAATTGAAGCCGGCAAAGTCTACATTGCCTTACCACCACTTTATAAAGTCTCTAAAGGAACTGGAAAAAAATCAGTCATTGAGTATGCTTGGACCGATGGTGAATTGGCAGAAGTGATTGATAAAGTTGGTAAAGGCTATATGCTCCAACGCTATAAAGGTTTGGGTGAAATGAATGCAGAACAACTTTGGGAAACAACGATGGATCCTGAAACTAGAACCTTAATTCGTGTTCGGATTGATGATGCAGCTCAAGCAGAACGCCGTGTGACCACATTAATGGGCGACAAAGTCGAACCTCGTCGAAAATGGATTGAACAACATGTTCAATTTACGTTGGAAGAAGATGGCAGTATTTTAGATCGTTCAGAAGAAGACACTTCTGCACCAACAGGAGAAAGTCTTTTAGATGCGGAAAAAACAAAAGAAGCAGAACAAACCGATGACACTGAAATCAGTTTGTTTGACATAGAGTAGGGAGTGACAATTTTGGAAAAACGCCAAGAAGTTCAAGAATTAACCCTTGAAGAAGTAATGGGCGATCGTTTTGGAAGATATTCCAAATACATCATTCAAGAACGGGCCCTACCAGATATTCGAGATGGGCTAAAACCAGTACAACGCCGCATTCTCTTTTCAATGAATAAAGACGGCAATACCTTTGATAAAGGCTTTCGTAAATCAGCAAAATCTGTCGGAAACATTATGGGGAATTATCATCCCCATGGCGACAGTAGTATTTATGAAGCGATGGTGCGTCTAAGTCAAGACTGGAAATTACGGGAAGTACTAATTGAAATGCACGGAAACAACGGAAGTATGGATGGCGACCCACCAGCGGCGATGCGTTATACAGAAGCTCGTTTATCACAGTTAAGTGGTGAGTTGTTAAAAGATATCGACAAAAATACCGTCGATTTCGTTTGGAATTTTGACGATACAGAAAAAGAACCCACTGTTTTACCAGCCAAATATCCTAATTTATTGGTAAACGGCTCAACGGGGATTTCAGCAGGCTATGCAACAGAAATTCCTACGCATAATTTAGCGGAAATCATTGATGGAACTGTGTATTTAATTGATCATCCTAATGCAAGTTTAGAGAAATTAATGGAATACATTCCAGGACCAGATTTCCCAACAGGTGGGATTCTACAAGGAAAAGCAGAAATTAAAAAAGCCTACGAAACCGGCCGTGGTAAAGTAATTTTACGTGCGAAGACAAAGATTGAGCCCTTAAAAGGCGGCAAGCAACAAATTGTCATTTCTGAAATTCCTTATGAAGTCAACAAAGCAACGCTAGTGAAGAAGATGGATGAAATCCGTTTAAATAAAAAAGTAGACGGCATTGCCGAAGTTCGTGACGAAAGTGACAGAACTGGCTTGCAAATTGTTGTTGAACTAAAAAAAGATGTCAATGCAGAAGGTATTTTAAATTATCTATTTAAAAACACTGAATTGCAAATCAATTACAACTTTAACATGGTAGCCATCGACAACATGACCCCGCAACAAGTGGGCCTAAAACGGATTTTAGAAAGTTACATTACGCACCGCAAATCAGTTATCATTAACCGTTGTCAATTTGAGTTGGACAAAGCTCGCAAACGTGAGCACATTGTTGCTGGTTTAATTAAAGCATTGTCTATCTTAGATAAAGTGATTGCAACAATCCGTGGAAGTAAAGATAAAAAAGATGCGAAGAAGAACTTAGTATCCGACTATGCGTTTACTGAAGAACAAGCTGAAGCAATCGTTACTTTACAGCTATACCGTTTAACCAATACGGATATTACTGATTTACAAGAAGAAGCGAAAACTTTAGAACAACAAATTGCTGAGTTATTGAACATTTTAAACAATGAAAAAGAACTATTCTCAGTCATGAAAAAAGAACTTCGCGAAGTTAAAAAGCAATATGGCAATCCGCGCTTAACTCAAATTGAAGAGGAAATCCAAGAAATCAAGATTGAAACAGCCGTGTTAGTTGCGCAGGAAGACGTGGTCGTAACCGTGACGCACGAAGGCTATATCAAGCGGAGTAGTATTCGTTCTTATACAGCATCAAAACCAGAAGAAATCGGCATGAAAGAAGGCGACTTTTTACTATATGCTGGCGAAGTCAATACATTAGATCATCTTTTACTAGTAACAAATAAAGGGAATATGATCTATCGCCCCGTCCATGAGTTGCCAGATTTACGCTGGAAAGAAATTGGCGAACATATTTCTCAAACCATTTTAAATCTTGCTATCGATGAATCGATTATTGCTGTATATCCTTATAAAGAGTTAAGTCCGACAAAAACCTTTGTTTTCATTACAAAAGCTGGCATGATTAAACAGACCAAAATGGCTGATTTTGAGCCTTGGCGCACTTATAAGAGCCGCCCGACATCTTGTATGAAATTAAAATCAGACCAAGATGAAATTACCAATGTTTATTTAACAAATGATCAAGACTTATTAGATGTTTTCCTCGTTAGCAATCGCGGTTTTGGCTTACGCTATCCATTATATGAAGTACCAGTCGTGGGTAGTAAAGCGGCTGGAGTTAAATCAATGAACCTCAAAGAAGACGATTATGTCGTTAATGGTTTACTGGTTCATTCTGAAGGGGATACACCGATTGTCATCGTTACCCAACGTGGCGGTGTTAAACGTATGTTAGCCCAAGAATTAACACAATTAGGACGAGCAAAACGTGGACTAATGGTCTTGCGGGAATTGAAGAAAAATCCACATCGTGTTGTCTTTATGTCTGAAAGTACCGATTTAGATTTATTAGTTACTACGCAAAAAGGCACACAAGAAGTTATTCAGTCGAAAAACTATCCAATCAGTGAACGAACATCCAACGGTTCCTTTGTCATCGATGAACAAAAAGATGGCCAAGTAATGGAAGTCCACGAGATGCATTCTGCAGTGATTGAAGAAGAACAAACAAACTAAACTGTGTTATAAATATCTCCACAGCAGCCATCTGTATTAATACAGATGGCTGCTGTTTTTAATACAGAAGTACATTTTTCACAAGTGATAACAACTATAAATCGTTCTTATTTTCACAAGTATAAATGTTTATATATCAGCGTTTAGAATCTTCAATCCCTATTTATTTATTAAGAAAGTGCAATAAATAATAAAAAAACGCTTGCATCTAAAAGGTTATGTGTTATACTAATCACATAAAGCTGTTACATACAATCAAGTAGCAGTTAACTAAGGAGGCAAACACTTCATGAAACAATGGGAAGGCTTTAAAGGCGACAAATGGAGAACAAGCGTTGACACTCGTGATTTTATTCAAAACAACTACACAGAGTACAAAGGCGACGACAGTTTCTTAGAACCAATCGCTCCGAGCACTGACAAATTATGGACAAAACTACAAGAATTATTTGAAATCCAACATGAAAAAAATGGCGTTTATGACATGGATAGCGATATCCCAGCAACTATTACGTCACATGAACCTGGTTACTTAATCAAAGAAGAAGAAAAAATTGTCGGTTTACAAACAGATGTACCATTAAAACAAGCATTTATGCCATTCGGTGGTATTAAAATGGCGAACAATGCCTTAGTTTCAAATGGTTATGAAACTGACGAAGAAATGACAAAAATCTTCACAGAATACAGAAAAACACATAACCAAGGTGTTTTTGATGCCTACACAGCTGAAATGCGTTTAGCACGTAAAAACAAAATCATTACTGGTCTTCCAGATGCTTATGGCCGTGGCCGTATTATCGGTGACTATCGTCGTATCGCATTATATGGTATCGACTACTTAATGGAACAAAAGAAAAAAGATCATGATAACACTGGTAACAAAGAAATGACAGACGATGTTATTCGCTTACGTGAAGAAATTTCTGAACAATACCGTGCGTTAAATGACTTAAAACAAATGGCTGCTTCTTATGGTTTCGATATTTCTCGTCCTGCTGCAAATGCGCAAGAAGCAATCCAATGGTTATACTTTGGTTACCTAGGTGCCATTAAATCTCAAAATGGTGCGGCAATGTCAATTGGTCGTATCTCAGCATTCTTAGATATCTATATCCAACGTGACTTAGAAGCTGGTTTAATCACTGAATTTGAAGCACAAGAAATGATTGACCATTTAATCATGAAATTACGTATGGTTAAATTTGCACGGACACCAGAATACAACCAATTATTCTCTGGTTATCCAATTTGGGCAACATTATCTATTGCTGGTATGGGTATTGACGGTCGTTCATTAGTTACCAAAAATGACTTCCGTATCTTACACACCTTAACAAACATGGGACCATCTCCAGAACCTAACTTAACTGTATTGTATTCTTCTCACTTACCAGAAGGTTTCAGAACATATGCAGCTAAAATCGCGAAGGAAAGCTCATCTATCCAATTTGAAAACGATGACTTATTACGTGAAAACTGGGGCTCTGACGACTGCGCAATCGCATGTTGTGTTTCTGCAACAGTTATGGGTAAAGATATGCAATTCTTCGGCGCTCGTGCGAACTTAGCGAAAGCTGTTCTTTATGCAATTAACGGCGGGGTCGACGAAAAAACTAAAATGCAAGTAGCACCAAAATATCGTCCAATGACTGGTGACAAATTAGATTACCACGAATTCATGGAACGCTATAAAGACATCTTAGACTGGTTAGCTGAATTGTACGTTAACACATTAAACATTATTCATTACATGCATGATAAATATGCATATGAAGCACCACAATTAGCTTTAATGGATACTGATTTACAACGGACATTCGCAACTGGTATTGCCGGAATCTCTCATGCGACTGATAGTATCATGGCAATTAAACACGGTGAAGTAGAAGTAATCCGTGACGAAGATGGTATGGCAATTGATTATGTACCAACAAAAGAATTCCCAACATACGGAAATGATAACGAAGAAGCCGATGCAATGGCTAACTGGATTTTAGATTACTTTATGACACAAATTAAACGTCAACACACATACCGTAACTCTAAACCAACGACTTCATTATTAACAATCACTTCAAACGTTGTTTATGGTAAAGCAACAGGGAACACGCCTGACGGACGTCGTGCCGGCAAACCTCTTGCACCAGGTGCGAACCCAAGTTATCAAGACGGTAAATTCTTAGGTGAGAAAAATGGCTTGTTAGCTTCATTAAACTCAACAGCTCGTTTAGAATATACAATCGCTTTAGATGGTATTTCTAATACACAAACCATCAACCCTAATGGTTTAGGTAAAGACGACGACACAAGAATTAACAACTTACGTAACGTATTAGATGGCTACTTCGATAAAGGTGGTTACCACTTAAACGTAAACGTATTTACAAACGAATTATTATTAGATGCACAAGCACATCCAGAAAAATATCCAAACTTAACTATCCGTGTATCTGGATATGCCGTGAAATTCCGTGACTTAACTCCTGAACAACAAGCAGACGTTATTTCAAGAACTTCACACGACAGACTATAAAAAACATTTACATTATTTAACTGAAAGGGTGACATTTAACGTGTCATCCTTTTCGTTTGAAAGAAGAGGGATCATTATGACAACACCAGTTACAGGTAGAATTCATTCAACAGAAAATTTTGGTACCGTTGATGGCCCAGGTGTCCGTTTTATCGTATTTACACAAGGGTGTCGCATGAGATGTCAATTTTGTCATAATCCAGATACTTGGAAAATTGGTTCCGGTGGTCGTGTGGTGACGACTGACGAAGTATTAGAGGAAGCATTACGTTTTCGCTCTTATTGGGGCGAAAAGGGTGGTATCACTGTCAGTGGTGGTGAGCCGCTATTGCAAATGGACTTTTTGATCGATTTATTTAAAAAAGCCAAAGCACAAGGCATTCATACAACCTTAGATACGTGTGGCAAACCTTTTACTCGGGAAGAACCCTTCATTAGTCAATTTGATGAATTGATGAAGTACACAGATTTACTCTTATTTGACATCAAACATATTGATAACGAGCAGCATAAACTGTTAACAACGCAATCAAATGATAATATTTTGGAAATGGCTACCTATTTATCTGAAATTGACAAACCTGTTTGGATTCGCCACGTATTGGTGCCTCAACGTAGTGATTACGACGAATATTTAATCCGTCTGGATGCCTTCATAAAAACATTAAACAATGTAGATAAAGTTGAAGTGCTTCCTTACCATACGATGGGCAAGTACAAATGGGAAGAACTAGGTATTCCTTATCCATTAGAAGGAATTGAGCCTCCTAAAAATGATCGTGTTGAAAATGCGAAAAAACTACTACATGTCGAGGACTATCAAGGTTATCTAGCACGTTAACAAACGAAAAAATAGAAAAGAAGACAATTTTTTTGTTGTTTCTTTTCTATTTTTTGTTATCATTAAGAGTGAATCAAAACCAAGGAGTGTGTATTATGTCAAAAATTTTAGTTTTTGGACACCAAAATCCTGATACAGATGCTATCGGAGCAGCAATTAGTTTTGCTTACTTACAAAAAGAATTAGGAAAAGAGACAGAAGCTGTCGCTTTAGGAACACCAAGTGAAGAAACACAATATGCCTTAGATTACTTTAATATTGAAGCGCCACGTGTTGTCACTGAAGCAGCTAGCGAAACAAACCAAGTCATGTTAGTGGATCATAACGAATTCCAACAAAGCATTTCAGATATCGCTGAAGTAAACATTTTAGCAGTAGTGGATCATCACCGGATTGCCAACTTCGAAACAGCAGATCCATTGTATTATCGTGCAGAACCAGTAGGGTGTACCAGTACAATCATCTATAAAATGTTTAAAGAAAATAACGTGACAATTCCAGCTCAAATTGCTGGTATGATGGTCTCAGCGATTATTTCTGATACATTATTATTTAAATCACCAACTTGCACACAAGAAGACATCGATGCAGCGCACGCCCTAGCTGATATTGCTGAAATTAATTTAGAAGGCTATGGTCTTGACTTATTAAAAGCAGGAACAAATTTAAGCGATAAATCAGCTGAAGTTCTTTTAGATTTAGATGCTAAGAGCTTCCCAATGAACGGCAAAACAGTTCGTGTTGCCCAAGTAAATACCGTCGACTTAGCAGAAGTTTTAGATCGTCAAGCTGAATTAGAAGCAGCTATGGCCGCAGAAAATGCAGCCAATAATTATGACTTGTTTGTCTTAATTATTACGAATATCTTAGACAGTGATTCTGAATTATTAGCGATTGGTGCGGAACAAGCCAAAATTGAAGCAGCGTTCAATGTAACACTAGTTAACAATCGTGCGTTCTTACCAGGCGTTGTTTCTCGTAAAAAACAAGTAGTACCACAATTAACAGAAGTCTTTAACTAAAACCGTAAGCGCCTAAGCAACGCGATAAATTCCTTGTTGCTTAGGCGCTTCAATAGTAAAGGGGCGTTAACATGAATGATTTAGCAATTTACTATCATTCTCCGCAACAAACGAAACAATACAATCATTTGCTCAACCAATCACTTTTTTTCCCTCTTGTTACTTTTATGTATGAACATCGGGAAGAAAGAATCATTTTAAGACAATTAAAAGCGGCCTTTGCAACAGAAGCCAAGTTAGAACAATTTTTATCAGAAATGATTGATTGTCAGTTAATCATTCGGGAAAATCGTCAATATCGTTTGAATTTTCCTATTTATACGGCAGCTGAAGTTGCGAGTTTGACCATGGCTGAAGACGAACTTCCTAAGTTTAAAGGAACTGTAACAGAGCAATTATTTTGGCTAGCTGAATCTTTTTGGCCACAAGTGTTTCCAGAAGAGGAAGACTATTTTTTTGGCGTGAGCGGTGGCCCCTCATTTTATCAAAAACAAAGATTGGCCTCGGCACAACTATCTATAATTACGCTTGAAAAAGAGAAGACAGAGGTTCCAACAATGCCGCGTTATTTTGATTATTTGGGCAAAGAGGAAGCCTTGCCAGAAGCCTTCAGCGCTTTATATGACTTGCTAGGGGACGTAAATCCTGAATACTATCTTTCGCAAGCGAGAAGAGTCATTAAACAAGCTCTGCGAGGCCGCAAAGTCAGTACTGTGCCTAATATTTTTCAAGAAAGTTTGCACTTGACCCAAGTGATTACGATTGACCAGGACCACTTAAAACTCCTTTTACCAGTAGCAACGGAACAAGCCGAGCCTTTAGAAGCACAGTCAGATATTCTAGCATTTTATTATGAAAAAATTGCTAACCGATCGGCCATCGAACGCTTAGTTTTTATGCAACAATTGATTGAGCAACTAGGTACGAACTCTCTAAGTTATCTTAGAATAAATTAAAGTTACGATAATTTTATTATGTAAACTAAAAATCAATAACAAGAAATGACGCCGCTTCTTAGTGAGAAATGGCGTCATTTCTTTTGCGAACTTTTTTCGTCCAAAAACCACCGGAAATGAACTTAGGCTCATAGGAAATGATAAATGCTCTCGGCTCTAATTGATTGATTAATTTGTACAATGTACGTTCGTTTTTTCTTGGGGAAAGAATTTCTAAAACCATTCGTTCTCCTTCGCGTCCGTAGGCAACACTTTGTGTAACACCATAGCCGTGTTCACGAAGTGTTTCTGGTAAATGAAATTGTTCAGTAGTAGAAGGGAGGATAACCGATACCATAATATAACCCAAGGCCAAATAGTCTTCGATTTTAATTCCTACACTAATGCCAACAGCGTAACCAAGCGCATAAACAAGTAAATTTAAAGGATTGTCTAACCGATTCAGAACCATACTTAGCCCTAAGACATAAATTGTTATTTCAGCCATACTAACCAGCGGTGCAATAACCCGATAACCTTTCATCGTTAACATAAAACGAATAGTATTTAAGGTAATATACGCAAAATTAATGATAAAAATCATAGCTAACATTTTCAAATCAACGACCATAAAATAAGTACCTCTTTTCAAAATCTTTACATCCAGCCCTCATTATAGTACAGAAAAACTGAGAATCAAAGGCGAAACACTTATAGAAATGAATTCTTTTTTTGAATACTCGCTCATATTATTCGCCTAATTTAACTGTTATTTGATATAATCTTAGTATGAAGTAAGAAGGAGGTAAGCGATGAAAATTTTTGTTTGGATTTTGTTATTTTTATTAGTAATTAACGTTATTGCTGCCTTAATTACTGTTTTTAGAAAACCTCGTAGTATTTCCAGCGTTTTAGCATGGATGATGACGTTGATTTTCTTGCCTGGTATCGGCTTTATTATTTACTTATTCTGTGGACGAGGTATCGATGGACAAGAAGTTTTTAAATTGTCTGATGATGAAAAACAAATGGTTCAACGAATTAAAGAAAAAGTGGACGTTGATAACAAAAAAGCAGGGCGCGATAAACGTTATGATTTACTTTATGATGCGAAAGTTTTAAATCGTTATTTCCGGAATATGGACGCATCACCGTTGGCCAAAAGAAATAGTTTGCAATTATTCACAGATGGCCAAGAAAAATTCCAAGCATTATTTGAAGATATTCGTGCAGCGAAAGAAACCGTTCATGTGGAGTATTATGCGTTTTTTAATGACACAATTGGCAATCAATTTTTAGATGTATTAATCGAAAAGTTGCATGAAGGCGTGGAAGTTTACTTAATTTACGATCCTTGGGGTTCACCCGGCGCAAATAAAAAGTTTTTTGCTCGTTACGTTGACGCTGGAGGAAAAGTAGCTCCCTTTATTACTTCTCGCGATATGATCCGTAAAACACGTCTAAATTATCACTTGCATCGGAAAATTGTTGTCATCGATGGGAAAATTGGCTGGACCGGCGGGTTCAATGTTGGGGATCAATATTTGAATGTCACCGAAAAATTTGGTTACTGGCGAGATACCCATATTCGTTTGGTCGGGACGGCCGTATTTTCATTGCAAGAGATATTTATCATGGATTGGAATGCTTCAGTCAAATATCCTGAAGAACGTATGACGTATCATGAAAAATATTTTAAATTACCAGAAGATCATGAAGTGGAGCATTTGTCCTTACAAGTTGTTTCAGATGGTCCTGATTCAGAAGAAGAAATTTTGAAAAGCGGGTTTGTTCGGATGATTTTTTCTGCAGAAAAGAGTGTCTGGATTCAAACACCGTATTTAATCCCTGACGATAGTATGATTAATGCTTTGTTAGTGGCAGTTCGTTCAGGTGTCGACGTGCGAATTATGATTCCTTGTATGCCTGACCATCCCTTTATTTACCGCGCAACACAATATTACGCGAATTACTTACACAAACGCGGCATTAAAATTTATATTTATGATAGTGGGTTTATTCATGCAAAAACAATGGTGATTGATGATGAATTAGCTATGGTTGGGACAACAAACCAAGATATTCGCAGTTATTCATTGAATTTTGAGGTGAGTACGTTTATTTACAATCCCGACATTGCGTGGATGTTAGCGCAAGTCTTTGAAGAAGATATAGAAAAAAGTGTCTTATTAACCGACGAGATAATAAAAAAACAAGGGTACTGGCTACGCTTCAAGCAAAACTTTTCACGCTTGTTGTCACCAGTCTTGTAATCAAATAAATCAGCAGTGAATGTAGTAAACTACTATTTTCACTGCTGATTTTAGTAACAAAACACTGAGTTGGTCTACCTAATTCATTGATAATCCCTCTAAATAATGGTAAATTAAAAATAAATTCAATCAGCTATTCTATCGTGAGAAACATAGTTATTACGTAGATCAGATCAAAGGGACATTCACGACGAGCAAATATTGAGTGTGTTTGCTGAAACGTGCATGTGTGATTTGGTCTTTTTTATTGAGCTGTTATTTTATAGATAAGGAGTGGTCACCATGGACTACCAAGCAATAGCAAAAGAAATTTTGAAAGACGTAGGTGGCAAAGACAATATCGTGGATGTCACACATTGTTATACACGATTGCGTTTCGTATTGAAAGATACGAAACAAGCGAAGAAAGAAGCCTTACTACAAACAGAAGGTGTCATTTCTGTTGTTGAAAGCGGCGGGCAGTATCAAGTGGTTTTAGGCAATAAAGTCGCGCATGTCTATAATGCTCTAGAACCTTTGTTGGCTCAGCAACTTACGACCAAAACATCCACAAAAGAAAAAAATTCATTAGGTAATCGAATTTTAAATACTGTTGCCGCGATTTTCACACCTGTCGTACCAGCAATTGCCGCTTCAGGCATGTTAAAAGGAATTCTAGCCATCGCTGTGATGGTCGCAAACAATTTTTACCAGGTCGATTTAAAACCTTTGAATACGTATATTATTTTAAGCGCCGCTTCCGATGCACTTTTTTATTTTATGCCAGTTATTTTAGGTTATTCAGCTGCTAAGGTTTTCAAAACAAACGAATATATCGCCATGGTAATTGGTGCCACCTTATGTTATCCAACCATCGTTTCATTAATGACTGAAGAATCAGCGGTTACCTTGTTTGGATTACATGTGACCAAAGCCAATTATGTTTCCACAGTAATTCCTATTATTCTTGCAATTTTTATTTTAGCTTATGTGCAACGCTTTTTGGAAAAAGTCATTCCAGAAGTTCTAAAAATTATTATGGTTCCTACGCTGTCATTACTTTTAATGATTCCAGCCACTTTATTATTATTTGGACCGATAGGGATTTATTTAGGTGACGGCGTGAATTGGTTGTATTATTATATAATGAATTTGAGTCCCATCTTGTTAGGCGGTTTTATCGGGGGAATTTGGTGTGTCTTAGTCATTTTTGGGGCTCACCGTGGGCTTGTGCCAATTGGGATTAATGATGTCGCTCGAACAGGACGGCAAAATTTGCTAGCGTTTGCTGGTGCAGCGAACTTTTCTCAAGCGGGCGCCGCATTTGGCGTGTTTGTCCGCACAAAAAATAAAGGCTTGAAAGCCGTTGCTGCCTCTGCAACAGTGACTGCATTATTTGGTATCACAGAACCAGCCATTTATGGTGCAAACTTGCGGCTAAAAAAACCGATGATTTATGCGGTGGCTAGCGGAGCAGCAGGTGGGGCCCTAATGGGCTGGGGCGGCTCCTATGGGACAGCCTTCGCTAACCAAGGACTCTTGACCATCCCAGTTTACGCAGAAGCAGGAACCAAAGCCTTTATTTGTTATTTATTAGGTTGTGGTATTGCTTTTTTTGGTGCATTTCTATTAACGATTTTTCTAGGCTTTAATGATTTACCGCTTGACGAGTCACGTCAAGAACCAGTCCTAAAGACAGAGGCAACGACAGTCAAAGAAAAGCAACGGATTCAAGCACCTGTTCAAGGACAACTCGTATCTTTAGACCAAATCAACGATGAAGTCTTTGCTTCTCAACAAATGGGAAAAACACTAGCTATTTATCCGATAGAGGAACAAATTGTTTCTCCAGGAAATGGGCAGGTGACGGCTTTATATCCAACTCATCATGCAATTGGCTTAAAGTTAGACAATGGTGCTGAAATCCTCCTTCACATTGGAATCAATACAGTCGAATTAAAAGGGCGGGGATTTGAAACGTTCGTAAAAGTAGGAGAAAGGGTCAGACTAGGACAAAAACTGCTCTCTTTTGATAAACAAATCACCCAAGCTGCTGGTTATGATCCAACCGTCTTAGTCATCGTAACAAATACTGCGGAAATGGCTGTAATTGAGACAACCAAACAAACAGAGATTACACCACAAACAAATTTATTTTTCATGCAAGTAAAGGAGCAAAACTAATGGTTAAACAATTTAAGAACGATTTTTTATGGGGCGCTTCTTCATCCGCTTTTCAAATTGAGGGCGCTTGGAATGAGGACGGCAAAGGCCTAACAGTCGCTGATTACAATTCTTTTAAAAAGTCAGCTGTACAAGCAGATACGAAAGTCGCCAGCGATTTTTACCATCGTTTCAAAGAGGACATTGCGTTAATGAAAGAATTAGGCTTAAAAACCTATCGTTTTTCTCTTTCATGGGCACGAATCATTCCAACAGGTGATGGCGAAATCAATCAAGCCGGCATCGATTTTTATAATGCTGTCATTGATACACTTTTAGAAAACGATATTTTGCCGTTTGTCACACTTTATCATTTTGATTTACCTTTTGCGTTGGTGGAAAAATACAATGGTTGGGCGGATTGTCGCTGCGTTTCCGCATTTCAACGCTATGCGCAAGTCTGTTATCAAGCGTTTGGTGATCGAGTCAAAAATTGGCAAGTTACAAACGAACAAAACTTAATGATTCGTGTCGATGAACGAATGAATATGTACGACGTTGCACCAGAAAATGCTGAAAAAATTCGTGCACAAATGGATTACCATATGTTTGTTGCCCATGCGTTAGCGACGAATGATTGTCACCAATTGGTCGCTGGGGGAAAAGTCGGTCCCTCTGTTTCCTCAACGATGACTTATCCTAGTTCTAATAAGCCTGAAGATGTTTGGGCGGCTCGTATGAATGATAACTTTAAAACGAATTACGCTCTAGAAATGTATTGTTTTGGCGAATACCCAGGTTACTATCAAGAGTATTTGACCAAATGTGGCATTTATCCCGAAACACAGCCAGAAGATCAAGCAATTTTGAAAGCCGCTAAACCAGATTTTATCGCTCTTAATTATTATCGGACGTTAGTCGCTAGCTATTTACCGACAGATGAGCAACACCCATTGGGTACGAAAGAAAAGGACATTGATTTTGATCTATACGGTTATTTTAAAATCGAAAAAAATCAACATTTAAAAACCTCTAAGTATGGTGCCCAAATTGATCCAACTGGTCTACGTTTAGTTTTAAATGATTATTATCGTCAATACCGTTTGCCGTTAATCATTACAGAAAACGGCTTAGGCACACCAGATCACCTAACAGAGGACGGAAAAATTCATGATGACTATCGAATTGCGTATTTGCATGATCATATTGCTGCTTGTCATGCGGCTATTTCTGACGGTGTTGAGTTGTTTGGCTATTGCCCTTGGTCGGTCATGGATATTTTAAGTTCTCATCAAGGATTCAAAAAACGCTACGGTTTTATTTACGTCAATCGTGAAGACCATGAGTTAAAAGATTTACGACGTATTAAAAAAGATAGTTTTTATTGGTACCAATCAGTAATTAAAAATAATGGGTTACCAGAAGAATAGTGCCCAAAAAGGATCATCCATTGCATACGCGGGTGATCCTTTTGTTTTCAAGTTCTGTCATTCCGTGTTAGATTTAAGTTAATAAACCCATTAAAGGTGGTGAGAGAGATGAATAAGTACGATTTATGGAAATGGGCTGCCGGGAAACGAACCGAAAAAGATAAAAATGAAACCTATAGCGCCAAAAATTGGTGGTATGTTTTACTAATGCTCGGTGTATTTGTAGGGATTATGTTGTTGTATTATTTAATCTCTTTGCTTTGGAATTAAGGGAAAATGGGCAAATGAGGAATTAAGAATAAAAAAAGACACCTTTTCAGGTGTCTTTTTTAACAGGATTCAGACAATGATAGCTGAATCGGAATAGGATAATTTTCCTCGAGCGCAACATCAGGATCCTTCATTCTACTAAGCAGTAAGTCAATCATAACGTCACACATCTCGTCGATTGGCTGCACAATGGTTGATAGTTGTGGGGCAATTCTTTTGATTAATTTTGTCCCATCATAACCAATTACTTTTAATTCTTCAGGAATGGCTATCTTCAATTTTTGAGCAATATTCATAACTGTAATTGCTGTCAAATCATCGGTACAAAAGATGCCGTCTACAGTTTTATTTTGAAGCAAACGTTCGATTTCTAGATTTTTTAATGTTGTAGAGGTTCCATTATCAATTTGTAGAATCGTTTTTTCTGTGCCATATTTTTCCATCGTTTGTTTATAACCAGCCAATCGATAATCGCTAGGTGCACCTGTGTTATTAGCACCAGTAATAATTGCAATCTTTTGTGCACCACTTGCAAATAAGGCTTCAGTGGCTTTTTGGCCACCTTGAAAGTTTTGCGAAGAGACAATTGGAATGCCAGGTGCCAAGAAACGGTCAAAGGAAACAATAGGTAGTGAAACATTTTCATATTCGTTAATAGCTAAGTTATGGCTACCAGTGATTACACCGTCCACTTTATTTGCAGCGAGCATTCGTAAATAGGCGCGCTCTTTTTCTGGATCTTTTTCACTATCACATAAAATCACTTTATATCCTTGAACAAAAAGCTTTCTTTCCAGTGTTTCAATTAATTCACCAAAAAATGGATGACTAACAGAAGGGAAGACTAAACCAATCAGCTGCGTACTTTTTCCTTGGAGGCTTCTGGCTAATCCATTAGGTTGATAATTTAATTCTTCCATCGCTTGATGAACTTTATCAATTGTTTTTTGACTAAGATAACCATAATTATTAATCACGCGGCTCACCGTTGTCGGGCTCACCCCAGCAAGCTTTGCTACATCCGTTAATTTAACCACCATCAAAATTCACCATCATTCCTAATTATTCGTATTTTCCAGCTCATAAAAACAAGCTTTTGCCGTCTTGGATAGATGAAGATACTGTTGCGCTTTATCTGGAAAGAAGCGACCAGTCATCGTTTTTTCACCTTTATTTACATAGATTTCTGCAACAGAACAATCAACAAAAATAGTTAACTGAACTGACTTATTTTTCCTAATTTTAGTTTCACGAATTGTGCCATACTTTTCAGCAAAAGGTTGGCCAGCAAATGTTCGATCAAGGGTTATTTTACCATGAATCGTATCAATTGTAATTAAAAGTCCTTTTGAACCCGTTTCGTTCGCTAAAAGCCGAATAAAAGCAATCTCATTTTTGGGAATATCCACTTTTAATTCAAAAGAAGCAGTAGATAAAAAATGGCAGCCATTTGATAAAGTAGTGGCGGATTGACGAAGCATTTCTGTTTCAGAAACTGGATATTGAAATAGTTTCCCGTTGTGAATTGTGAGTTCTTTAACCAGACTTAAGCCATTTGCCCAACCCTCCACATCACTTGGGTAAGTGATTTCTGGCAACCCAATCCAACTGACCGCAAGTGCACGACCATCTGGCGCATTAAAGGCTTGAGTGGCGTAGACATCAAATCCTTCATCTAAATTTTCAAAAGGCCCAGCCTGAACTAAAGAAAGATTCTCCAAATCAAACGTTTCGGCCAATGTGTACATATTCGGATAGATATTCTGATAACTTTTTACAGATGGAGATAGACCTTGTGGGCAAAATAATAAGACAGGCTGGCCATCAATAAATACCAAATTAGGACATTCAACCATGTAGCCTAATTCTTGGTCGGTGAACGTCAATTCGCCAAGTTGATGAAAATTGTGTACGTTTCGATCTTTAGAAAAATAGACCACAATTTTTCCTTGTCCATTTAAATCACTAGCACCAATTAATAAAACAAGTCCTTCTTGATAAGGAAATACCATCGGATCACGAAAATGGGAAGAATAATTGGGGTCAATAGGTAGGAATGGTGTTGATTCCTTTGTGATCGCACCTAAAGAATTCAGCCATGCAATATTTTGATATGCAAATCGTTGCCAAGTTTGATCACGAACATTTCCTGTATAAAATAAACATAGTTGGTTATCTATTGGTAAAGCTGAGCCTGAATAGACGCCATGAGAATCATATTCAGAGTCGGGATAAAGGGCAATTCCTTCATAATCCCAGTGAATTAAGTCGGAGGAAGTTAAGTGGGCCCAACTTTTTAGTCCGTGAACACTCCCGAAAGGAAACGCTTGATAAAATAAATGCCACTGGTTATTGAAATACGAAAAACCGTTGGGATCATTTAGTAGTCCTGTCTGTGGTTGAATATGATACTTAAAACGCCAACTAGATTGCGCGATAATAGAAGTTAGATTTTCGAGGTGAGCAGATGTCCAAGAAGAATAAGGCGCATAACGTAATTCATCAGTCCATTGGTTCATGATGCTTGACATAAGTAATGTCTCCTTTATTAGAAAATAGTAGTTAGTCTAATAGTATAAACAAATCAGAAAAAAGTCAAACGTATAACATATATAAAACTATTTAAATCAAAAGAATATTATAATTTACATTTATTTATGATAAACGTTTGACATATTACGCAAAAACGAGTATCATACAAAATGTAAAAACGGTTACAGAAAAAAATTAACAGGACTAGTTTAAGAGTGAGGAGAACCAGAATGAACAGAAATTGGTGGCAAAAAGAAGTAGCCTATCAAATTTATCCACGTAGCTTTTCGGATAGTAATAATGACGGAATTGGTGATTTACAAGGCATTATTCAAAAACTGGATTACTTAGAAAATTTAGGAATTACGCTGATTTGGCTGAGTCCAATGTACCCTTCGCCAATGGCTGACAATGGATATGATATTTCAGACTATTATGGTATTTCTAGCGATTTTGGTACAATGGCAGACTTCGATGAACTCATTGAAGAAGCAAAAAAACGAAACATAAAAGTTATTTTAGATTTAGTGGTAAACCATACATCTGATGAACATGCTTGGTTTCAAGATGTTTTAAAAAATCCTCAAAGTCGTTTTCGAGACTTTTATATTATAAAAGAAGGACGAGAAGCACCTACAAATTGGCGGTCTAACTTCGGTGGTAGTGTTTGGGAAAAATTACCTGGGGAAGATGCCTACTACTTTCATGCCTTTCATAAAAAACAGCCGGATTTAAATTGGGAAAATCCTGAACTACGCAAAGAAATCTATCAAATGATTCGTTTTTGGTTAAACAAAGGAATTGCTGGTTTTCGTGTAGATGCGATTAATTTTATTAAGAAAGATTTGACTTGGACAAACTTACCTGCTGATGGGGCAGATCAATTAGCCAAAGTAACAAAAGCTAGTAGAAACATGCCAGGAATGAGTGACTTTCTGAACGAATTAAAAGAAAAAGCTTTTGCTGGTTTTGATATTGTCACAGTTGCTGAAGCGGCCGGCGTCAATTATCCAAATTTATCAGAATTTATTGGAGAAACAGGGTATTTCGACATGATTTTTGACTTCAAATGGGCTGATTTGGATGTAAAATCAGGAAGCGAATGGTTTTATAGAATCGATTGGTCTTGGAATGATTTACGTACATTAATTTTCAAACAGCAAGAAGCCATGCAAGAGGCTGGTTGGAGTGCAAATTTTATTGAAAATCATGATCAACCTCGAGCGACAACGAAATATTTAAAAGAACAGGCTCAACAGCCAAATGCGGTTAAAACATT
Source organism: Enterococcus sp. MSG3299 (assembly GCF_050555765.1). Lineage (NCBI taxonomy): Bacteria > Bacillati > Bacillota > Bacilli > Lactobacillales > Enterococcaceae > Enterococcus > Enterococcus sp. MSG3299. The sequence goes on along the minus strand of NZ_CP187869.1, from coordinate 1,359,568 downwards.
CGGCGCCATGTATTTCTTTTTAAGGGGTACGCCTTTTATTTACCAAGGACAAGAATTAGGAATGACCAATTTTGAAAGGGGTTCGATTGATGAATTCGATGATATTTCTAGCATTGATCAATACTATCGAGCAATAAAAGAAGGATTTACACCCAAAGAAGCCTTGTCACTTGTCAATTTGCGTAGTCGAGACAATGCCCGCACGCCTTTTCCATGGAATGATTCTATGTATGGCGGTTTTTCAAGCGTCAAGCCTTGGTTAGGAATGGTGGATAATTATAAAGAAATCAATGCCGAAGCAGAAATAAAAAATAGTCAAAGTATTTTTCATTTCTATAAGCGGATGATTGCATTTCGTCAAAAGAGTCCCTATACAGACATCTTACTTTATGGAACATTTGAGGGACTATCAAATCTTCCAGATAATGTTATTGCTTATAAACGCAAATTAAATGAAAAAACGATTTACGCCTTTTTTAATTTTGGTGAGGCGGTTCCAATCCCTCATTATTTAGTTAATGGCACAGTTATTTTTGATACACAGTCTGAAGAACGAGAGCAATTAGTTCAGCAGGGAACATTATTAAAAAGCTATCAAGGACTATTGATTACTATAAATGAGTAGCTAGGAGGAGTATAACATGGCAGAAAATTATCAGCAGGCAGCCAAAGACATTATTCAATTAATCGGTATGGATAACATTATATCGGTCACCCATTGTCAAACGCGGTTACGTTTTATTTTGAAGGACCACGAACAAGTAGATGGTAAACAACTAGAAAAAATCGATTTAGTCAAGGGTGTTTTTTATAATGGTGGTCAATACCAAGTGATTTTAGGAACTGGTATTGTGACTAAAGTGTATGATGAAATAGAAAAACTTGGAATCAATGTTGTGTCAAAAGCAGAGCAAACAGCAATTTTAAAAAATAATGAAACGGGCATGCGCAAAACAATGCGCATTTTAAGTGAAATATTCATTCCAATTGTTCCAGTAATTGCAGCAACAGGATTGTTCCTAGGGTTAAAAGGTGTTATTTTTAACGATACTTTTTTACAATTATTCGGAGCAAGTGTAGCCAATATTCCTGAAAGCTTTCAACAAATTGTCTCTGTCATTACAGATACCGTCTTTGCCTTTTTGCCAGCTTTGATTGTTTGGTCTACCTTTAAAGCATTTAATGCGACGCCTGTAATCGGGATTGTTATTGGTTTAATGATGGTATCACCCATTTTACCAAACGCTTATGCAGTTGCAACACCAGATTCTGGCGTGAAAGCTATTATGGCTTTTGGTTTTATCCCAGTTGTCGGTGCACAAGGTTCCGTTTTAAGTGCAATTGCTGCTGGTATAATTGGCGCAAAGATTGAACTTTTTTTCCGAAAAAAGATGCCGAATATTCTTGATCAAATTTTTACACCTTTTATGACTATGTTAATTACTTTTTTAATCATGATTCTCGGAATTGGCCCAATTTTGCATACCGTTGAGTTAGGCATGGTAGATGTTGTCCAATGGTTGATTGGGTTGCCCTTAGGATTAGGTGGTTTCGTGATTGGTGCCTCATATCCTTTAATGGTTTTGATTGGTATTCATCATACACTAACTATGGTAGAAACATCATTATTAGCAAATACAGGATTTAATGCATTGATTACAATATGTGCCATGTATGGGTTTGCCAACATTGGCAGTTGTTTAGCTTTTGCGAAAAAAGCGCAAGATAGCAAAGTGAAGTCGACGGCCATCGGTTCTATGTTGTCTCAATTATTTGGAGTTAGTGAACCTGTGTTATTTGGATTACTTATTCGTTGGAACTTAAAACCGTTGCTATGTGTCTTGTTTACGTCAGGTTTAGGCGGAGCAATTTTAGCTATTTTTCATATTCAATCAAATTCTTATGGATTAGCCGTTATTCCTTCTTTCTTAATGTATATCTATAGTGCACATCAATTAGTGATCTATTTATTAGTCGCACTTTTATCTGTCGGTGTATGTTATGCATTAACCAGTCTATTTGCAATTCCACAAGAGGTTTTAATTTCAGATAAAGTAATCGAAGAGGAAGAACGCGAAGTCTTTGAAATGCAACATAACACCTTAGATGAACAACTTTTTTCTCCGGTAAATGGTTACGCCATGAATCTTACTGCTGTTAATGACCCAGTATTTTCAAGCGAGATGATGGGCAAAGGTTTAGCAATCATGCCAACAGCGAACAAGGTTTACGCGCCTGCAGATGGTTTATTAAACTTGGTTGCAGAAACTGGGCACGCTTATGGTATCCAAACGGACGCAGGAGCTGAAGTATTAATTCATATAGGAATTGATACCGTCACGTTGGGGCAGGAAGTCTTTCAGACACAAGTAACCCAAGGTCACCGTGTTAAAAAAGGAGATCTTTTAGGAACGTTCGATCGAAAAGCCATTAAAGAAGCTGGGCTTGACTCAACTGTCATGGTTATCATTACAAACACTTCAAGTTATTTAAGCGTAGAACCAATGATGTCAGATCATAATGAAATTACGCCGGAACAAATCATTTTAAATCTAAATACACCTAACTAAACAAAAGAACAGCAAGAAGTAGTTATCACTTCTTGCTGTTCTTTTTCTTAATAAAAAACCAATGATTTTCGGTTGTATTTGTCTATCCGTTTGTAGTATGATTGAGTCAGTTTTAAAGGAAACATGCCAAGTATGGAAGACCATACTTGACACGCATTGACTAATTAAACATGGGGAACGTTGCCATAAGTTGATGTTCCAGTAAATAATGCAAGTAAATCAAACATAGCATGTACCTCCTTTAAGTGATAATCAAAGTATAACATTTTTTAATGAATTTACATAATAATACAAGTGGAGGTCTGTTCGTGAAGGTAGCAGGAGACAAAATAAAACAAGCGAGAAAACTTAAAAAAATCACACAATCAGAGCTGGCTAACGGCATCTGTACGCAAGCAACAATTAGTAATATTGAAAACCGTAATCTATGTGACAGTTTAGATATTTTCTCATCTATTTGCCTCCGATTAGATTTAGAAGTAGAAGAATGCATGATGATTTCTGAAGAAAAGAAAATTGAAAATCTACTAAACAAAGTCGAGGATTTATCTTTACGGTTATTTCACTTAGAGGCCTACAATTTATTACAAGAAGTGCCTGAAGGTCTTATCTTATCTAATAATGAACTAACGACTAAATTGTTATATTATAAGGGAATTACTTGTTTATTAGGAAAAAAAGATAAAGCAGAGGCCTTGTTTTACCTATACCGGGGCGCGGAAATTGACCGTAAAGTCAATATTTACAACATTTTAAGCCTGAATGCGCTAGGTACGCTATACGAACTGGAAAAAGATATGAGAAAAGCGCAAGTGTATTACGAAAAATCATTACAAGAATTGGAACAAGTTAAATTAGAATGTTCCTTGGAGCGTTGTAGAATTTATTATAATTCTGCTAAATTCTACTCGGAAATGAAAGACTACCAAAAAAGTGTCATTTTAAGCGAAAAAGGGATTCAGATTTGTCGTGACAAACACTCCATTTATTTGCTAGATTATCTTTTATATGAAAAAGCCTTTAACAAACAAATGCTCGGGGAAGACACAGCCGATGACTATCGTCAAGCCTATTATTTTACACAATTTTTTGGCAATACAGAAGTCCTACAATATATTGAGAAAGATATGAAAGCTTTTAATATTTCCTATTAATTTAATCAAAAAGCCGATAAAAGCTGAAAACCCAGTTTTTATCGGCTTTTTGAAAAGTCTAGGCAAGTTGCTTTTAAAAATCAGCAGTCACGGTTACGATAAGCAAGACGAAGTATTTAGGAGGATTTAAAAATGAAAAGAGTGATGTGGTTTAGACGTGATTTACGATTACAGGATAATAAAGCATTAGCACACGCGTTACAAAATTCTGCAGCTGATGAATTAATTTTATTATTCCAAATGAATCCTCAACAATTTATTCAAGAAAGTGCTAATCATAACGCTTTTTTTGCAAGTTTAGCCTCGTTTAAAGAACGAATCGATCAAGAGGCACATTTACAAATCATGGTCGGCGAACCGTTAGATTTATTTTTACGTTTGAAACGCAAATTACCCGATTGGCAGGCAATTTATTTTAATGAAGATACTTGTGGCTTTGGGGCAAAGCGAGACCAGCAAGCTATGCGCTTTTTTGAAGAAAATAATATTCAGTCTTTCTCTTTTCAAGATGCCTATTTGCATGGCTCTGAAGAAATTAAGAAGAACGATGGCAGCAAGTACCAAGTGTTTACGCCCTATTACAATAAATGGAAAGAGGCGCCTAAAGAAACCCCGATTCCTGTTTCCTATACAGCTGAAAAAATTTTTAGTGCGTGTCTTTTTCCAGAAGAGGAAGCAGCATATGGGGAACAGATTGCGAGGATTCCTTTAACACACTATAGTGTCGGCGAAGAAACAGCCAGAAGGCGCTTAAATACTTTTATTGATCAAAAACTTCAATCCTATGAAAATAAGCGTGATTTTCCTTATCAGGATCAAACGAGTCATCTGTCTACTTTTTTAAGAACGGGAGAACTTTCGATTCGCACCATTTGGCAAGAGCTTGCATCTGTGCCTTCTAGCTTAAGTAAAGAAACCTTCAAAAAAGAATTAGCTTGGCGCGACTTTTACAATATGATCTATAGTGCGTTTCCACAACAAAAAGAGGAAGCTATTCAAGAAAAATTTCGTTATATTCAATGGATAAATGACCCAGAAATGTTTGTCAAGTGGCAAAAAGGGGAGACGGGGTACCCTATAATTGATGCCGCAATGCGACAACTGAATCAAACTGGTTGGATGCACAATCGCTTAAGAATGATTACTGCCTCTTTTTTAGTTAAAAATTTACACATCGATTGGCGTTGGGGTGAAAAATACTTTCAAAAAATGTTGATTGACTATGATGCTGCCAATAATATCGGTGGCTGGCAATGGGCTGCTTCAACAGGAACGGACGCTGTCCCGTATTTTCGGATTTTTAATCCAATTATCCAGTCAAAAAAATTTGATAATGACGGCCAGTTCATCAAAAAATATGTTCCAGAACTTAAGCAAGTGCCACAAAAGTATATTCATCAACCAAATCTAATGAACGAAGCCTTACAAACGCAATATCATGTACATTTAGGAGAAAATTATCCAAAACCCATTGTCGATTATGCATCAAGTAAAAAACAAACATTATTTCTATATGAAGCGAGCAAAGAAATTCATCAAGAAATGAACAATCCAACGTTTCAATAAACAGTAAACCCAACTAGCTTAGCAAACAATTTGTAAGGTTAGTTGGGTAAATTAATTAGTCGAAAGAGAGGTGCAATTTATCGGCTAAAGTTTTTTATTCTATTCTAGTTAACATAATATACATTATACAAAGTAGAGTAAAAAGCATTGAAAAGCAAACAAAACCAGTCTTTAATTTATCTAGACTGGTTTTGTCACGTACGTTATATAAATTATGCTTGTTGATTAATTGCTTGTGCGACACGTGCTCCATATTCTGGATTTACTCTAGTGAACAAATCAATTTGACGCGCGATGATTTCTTGATTTTTCACTTGACCTAAAGATGCCGCTATATTGTTAATTAAGTTTTCTTTTTCTTCGCTTGGCAGCAAATTATACAAAGCGTTTGCTTGTGTAAAGTGATCTTGATTATAGCTATAATTACCAACATTTCCTTCAACTTCAAAGGAACTAATTTTCGCCTTAGGATCTTCTTTTGGTGTTTCAGTATAACTATTTGGTTCGTAATTAATTTCGCTATTGCCATTGTTAAAACGCATATTGCCGTCTTTTTGGTAGTTATTTACAGGCGCTTTTGCTTGGTTGATCGGCAATTGGTGACTATTAGCGCCCACACGATGACGATGTGCATCCCCATAAGCGAACAAACGTCCTTGCAATAATTTATCTGGAGAAGCTTCAATACCAGGAACGAAATTCCCTGGTGAAAAGGTTACTTGTTCAACCTCTGCAAAATAATTCTCTGGATTTCTATTTAAAGTCATCGTGCCAACTTCAATCAGCGGATACTCTTTTTGAGAAACCGTTTTTGTTACATCAAAAAGAGTTTCTTTCATTGTTAACGCATCTGCATACGGGATAATTTGCACAGATAATGTCCAAGAAGGAAATTCTTGATTTTCAATTGCATTATGCAAATCTTCAATATGGAAATCGGGATTTTTCCCAGCAATTTCTTCTGCTAATTGACTTTCTAGATTTTTGATTCCTTGATTCGTCTTGAAGTGATATTTAACAAAAAATACTTCTCCAGCAGCATTGACCCATTTGAATGTATGGCTACCAAAACCATGCATATGACGGAACGACAACGGAATGCCACGATCACTCATTAAAATTGTTACTTGATGAAGGCTTTCAGGTGAATGAGACCAAAAATCCCAAACAGCTTCTGGACTTTTCAAATGCGTCCGTGGATTTCTTTTTTGGCTATGAATAAAATCTGGAAACTTAATTGCATCACGAATGAAAAAAATGGGCGTATTATTGCCAACTAAGTCGTAATTTCCTTCGTCTGTATAGAATTTAAGCGCAAAACCGCGAGGATCACGCAATGTATCTGATGAACCTAACTCTCCAGCTACAGTTGAAAAACGAGCGAATAAAGGTGTTTCTTTGCCAACTTCAGATAAAAAATCGGCTTTAGTATATTGTGCCATTGATTGGCTCACCTTGAAAATTCCATGAGCACCAGCACCTTTGGCATGAACAACCCGTTCTGGTACGCGCTCACGATTAAAATGAGCTAATTTTTCTAATAAATGAACGTCTTGGATTAGGACAGGACCAAATTCTCCTGCAGTTAGCGAATTTTGATTATCGCCAACTGGACTTCCTTGTGACGTAGTTAAATGTTGATTTTTCACCTAAAACACTCCTTCATCTAAAATTATACTCATTGTATAAAAAAACCACTCTGCATAACAAAAATAATGCTTAAAAACACTCGAAAACATTTGTTATTTAATAGAATGATTAAAAATAGCAGTAGAATTTAAATCAAAAACAAATGTATTAACTTTAAACTGTTTACACCACCAAAAATAACAACCAATAATTCAAAGAAAACTAAAATGCTGTTTTTTTATTCAAAAAAGACCTAGCATCCCAATCATGCTAGGTCTTTCGTTACTTTTTTGAGCGACCGTTTTTATTGGTCATTCAGCGTTATTGATTGATCGCAACAGTCGTGTCTTCAGTCGATAGACCTGTCATAGAGGTGCTATCGGAAAATATTTTTTCAACTTCTTGTTCTGATAAAATATTTTCTTTCTTAGGCATTGAAATCGTCGCTTTTTTGGCTTTTTGTGTAATGCTAATTTTACTAGATAATGATTCAAGTCCCATGTCAACGTTCTTGTCTTGCTGCGGTTTCACATTAATCAACATATTTGTTTTATTTTCTTTTGTATTAACAGAAACTTTGGCAGAAACATCTTTGATTTTTTCGAAAGGATCTTGTTCTTTACCTTTTTCAGATGTTTCTGTCGTAATTTTGATTAACTTTTGTAATTCTTTTTTTGTAAACGTATGGGTAATGGTATCCCCTTTTTTCTCGAACGTATCCTTGTCTAATCCTTCTAAAAACTCTTTGTATTCCTTAGCAGACTGTTTTCGTTCTTTTTCCGATTCTTGATACTCTTTGATTGTATCTTGCCATTCTTTCGTACTTTCCTCGTTCATGGCTAAAAGATCAATGTATTTTCCTTTTAGTTTTTCTGTATCTAACTGAGAACTGTCAATAGCACCGTCAGTCATTGAGTCTGCGACAGCGACAATATATTCCATCATATCTGTTGCTAAATAGAGTTTTGGCTCTTTGCCCTCGTTATCTAATGATCCAATCAATGAAATCGGTACATCCATGCCCATCGCTTTTAATTTCATCTCTAAGCTGAATGCTTTTTCTTTTTTTGCATCTACTTGAATCTTCCCAGAAAGCGATGCGTCTTTGATTTGCGTGATGAGCATCCCAATCATAGGATTCGTTTGTGCACCATCTTCTTGTGAAAATTTCATGTCACTAATTGACATAGAGAAATCCCAAACCCCAGATTCTTGTGCGTTTTGATTGCCAATCCCTTGAATGAACTCGTCTTTCGCACTTTTGCCACAGCCTGTCAGTAACAAAGCTGAACAGAAAACGCCTGCGATAATCCCCACTTTTCTTTTTAACACACTTTTTCCCCCTCATTATATAAAAAATTAATTCCCTTTTATTAAGAATAGCAAACATTGCTTATAAATAGCAATGTTTAATTTTAGATTTCCTCTCTTTTAATAAGTGGGATTGATTTAATCTTTTAGGTTTGAATCATTAAGCTGTATTATTTTTAAAATAAAATTGCTTTTCGCCAAAAAATACTGGGAAAAGTTCTGCTAAACTGCCAGCTAAAGGACCTTCTCGCAATTCTTTTTCAGTGACCCAAAACAAGGGTTGTTCCGTTTCTTCTGGTAGTTCATCCGCTGTTTCTGCAATGAATAATGTGGCTAATTCCCGCGCACCCGAACAATCATTCAGCCATTCTGCAACACCTACTAATTGTGGCTTTAGCACTAAGCCTGTTTCTTCAAGGAGTTCGCGAACCATGGCTGTTTCCATGCCCTCGTTTTTTTCAACATGCCCGCCAGGGAACGTCCAACCAGGCCAATCCTTTTTTTGTCGTTCTTGCACAAGGATTTCATTTTTCTGATTTCTAATCATACATAATGTTGTTAATTCCACTTCAAAATTCCGTTTCATTTGGCACCTCATCATTTTTTCCTTTGTTAAGGTTACGATACAGAAAAACAGAGAAAGATTCAACTAAGAATTTTCTCTGTTTTATCATCTAGCTCTTTAATAAGTCGTATTGCGATTGATATAAATGATGATATAACGCATGTTTTGCCATTAGTTGATCATGAGATCCTTCTTCCACAATACGACCACCATCAATATAGAAAATTTTATCGCTATTTTTGATGGTAGAAAGCCGATGAGCAATAATAAACGATGTCCGTCCTTTCAGAAGTTGTTGTAGTCCTTCTTGTAACAACTCTTCTGTTTTTGTATCAATACTGGAGGTAGCTTCGTCTAAAATTAAAATTTTGGGATCTGCCAGTAAAGCACGAGCAAATGAAATTAATTGGCGTTGTCCTGCCGAGAGAGTACTCCCCCGCTCTTCCACAACTGTTTCATAGCCATCTTTTAAATCTTTGATAAAGTCGTGCGCACGAACAATTTTTGCGGCTTGGATAACTTCTTCCTCTGTGGCTGCTAAATTTCCGTACCGAATGTTTTCAATAATTGTTCCTGAAAAAATAAACGTATCTTGAAGCATTACCCCCATTTGTTTTCTTAACGAACGGAGTGTCACATCGCGAACATCATAACCATCAATTTTAACAGCCCCTTCATTCACATCATAAAAACGACTTAACAAATTGATGATTGTTGTTTTACCCGCACCTGTTGGCCCAACCAAGGCGATTGTTTGTCCTGGCTCAATATGAAAACTAACATCGGTCAAAATATTTTTTCCTTCTTCATAACGGAAATAAACATGCTGAAAGTCGACGGTTCCTTTAATTGGCGGCAACGCAATAGCGTGCGGCGCATCTTGAATTTCTGGAACAACATCCATCGTTTCAAAAATCCTTTCCAAATAGGCAGTTGCAGTAATCAGAGAATTGTAGAAGTTACCAATATTGATGACTGGATTCCAAAAGTTATTGATATAACCGATAAAAGCAATTAGCGTCCCAGTAGTAACGGACACACCTAATTGACGGATTCCTACGAAATAGATAAAACAAGTCGTAATGACGGATATATTTTGCACTGCTGGCCATAATAAATACTGGACACGCACAGCTTTCATAAAGGATTGACGATATTCTTCGCTTACCTCGTTAAAAATTTGGAAATTTTCATCTTCTCGTGCAAAAGATTGTGTAATTTTAATTCCTGAAATACTTTCATGAATATAGGCATTTAAGTTTGATTGTTTATTGCTAAGCTCTTGGTAAGCTTTCCGTTGTTTCCCTTGAATAAATAGAACCATCACGAACAACACAGGCAATAGCAGTAAACTGTATAAGGTTAATTTCACATCAATAAATAACATGAAAATTAAGGTAATAATCACATTAAATAAATCAGAAATTAAATTGATCAATCCATTACTTAATAAATCACTTAACGTATTGATGTAATTGACCACCCGAATTAAGATTTTTCCATGCGGCCGACTGTCGAAGTAAGAAAATGGTAATTTTTGTAGATGCTCAAAAATTGAAAAACGCATATCTTTTAAAATATCTTGTCCAATTTCTGTGATGGCATATATTCGATAACGCATACACCAACCAATAATCACCAAGGAAAATAGGAAAATAGCCCCTAGTATCAAGAGTAACGAGAGATTCTTTTGTGGAATTACTTGGTCAATCGCAATTTTAGTAAAGTAAGGGCCTAACATACTTGCCAGATTAGCTAATATGATGACAAATAATGTTTTAAAAACAGCTTTTTTGTAAGGCTTAATATAGGCGCCTAATCGTTTATAATGAGACCAATTAAATTCTTTTTCTAAAGTCTCATCTACATCAAACGTATTTCTAGCCACGCGACTCACCTTCCTTTGTCAGACCTAATTGTTTTTGATATACGTCAAAATATTTGCCTTTTTGTTCGACTAATTCGCTATGCGTACCGCTTTCCACCACACGGCCTTTTTCCATCATCAAAATTAAATTGGCCTCTCTCACAGAAGAAATTCGGTGGGCAATAATAAATGTCGTTTTCTTTTCCGTCAAACGACCTAGTTCTTTTTGAATTTTTGATTCTGTTTCCATATCAACAGCGGAAGTTGTGTCATCTAAAATTAAAATAGCTGGATCTTTGGTTAAAGCACGGGCTAGTGAAATCCGCTGTTTTTGGCCACCAGATAGGCCAACGCCGCGTTCACCAACAATTGTTGCATAACCTTCGGGCATTCTGGAAATAAAGCTATGGGCATCAGCAATTTCAGCCATCATTTGCACTTGTTCCAAGTTAGCCAGTGTATTACCAAAAGCAATGTTATCTTCTATCGTATTGGAAAAAAGAAAGACATCTTGCATAACCATGGAGATATTTTCTCGCAATTTACGAACAGAATAGCTTTTAGCATCTTTTCCATCAATATAAACAGTGCCTTTTGTTGGATCATAGAACCGAGCGATTAAGTTAACTAAAGTGGTTTTGCCTGAACCAGTTTCCCCTAAAATACCAATTGTTTCACCAGGTTTTGCTGAAAATGAAACATCCGATAAAATGGGGGTTTCTGGATCATCTGAAAAATGAAAGGACACGTGATCAAACGTCACATAGCCTTGGATCGGTTCTGCTTCTTTTTCCCGAGCAATGGGAATCTTCGGTTTCGTTGCTAATAACTGACGAATTTTAATGGACGATGCCGTAAAGCGTTGCACATCATTGATCAACCAGCCACTCATTCGCATCGGCATGTTCAACATCCAGAGAAAGCCGTTAAAGGCCACTAAATCACCAATTGTCATCCGACCTTGAATCACAAAGAGGCCACCAAGAACTAAGGCAATAACATTTAAACTACCTGCAAAACCGTCTAACCACGGTAAATATTTTTTTGAGACATCTGCAGAAGCCATATTCCATTTTTTATAGTCTTCATTGTGCTTGTTAAACTTTTCAATTTCATAAGGTTCTTGAGAAAAAGCTTTAACCACCCGATTTCCACCAATATTTTCTTCGACCATTGAATTTAACCGAGAAAAACTTTCCCGAATCTCAAAAAATACCGGATGCGATTCCTTCGACATTTTTTGTGTTAACAGAAAAATCAAAGGTGTAATTAAAATTAATGCCAGCATCAATTGCCAATTGATCGTCCCCATCACAATCACGGCTGCGATGAACCATAAAATACATTCTAAGAGGTTATAAGTGACCCAAGAAACGAAATGGCGGATAGCGTCTGTATCCCCTGTCATTCGCGCCATAATGTCGCCAACACGTGTATGATTAAAGAAATCAAAATCTAATTCTTGAAGTTTGATATACATATCTTTTCTTAAGTCAAATAACGCAGATTGTCCGACCGATTCAAACAAGACTTGATAACTATAACGAACAACTGTCCGAATAACGGTCACCCCAATCATAATCCCAAGAATTGGGACAAGCTCTTCAGTTTTCCCCTGATTGATTACTTGGTCTACAATTCTGCCAGATAACAATGGAATAATAACAATTAAAATAGCGTTAATAACGACAAAAATAACAGCTAGCAGTAACTTATTCTTATTTTTTTTAGCATATTGCCAAATCCATTCAAAACTATTCATTTTCTCCCCTACTCTCTCTTGTTTTTATGGACGTGTATAAGATTACTGTTTTTTTATAGGAAAAGAAATGGGCATTCTTGTATATTTTGATGTACAATATAGTATAGAAAGCGGATACAAGTAGGAGTGATTTTTTATGAACTACACAAATAGTCGAACGTTTAATCCTGAAATTTTATATGCCTTTGATCCTTGGAACGAAGAGACCCACCCTTATAATTGTCATCATCATGAATTTCTGGAAATATCTATTCTTTTAGAAGGTGAATCTGAATATATTGTTCAAGGGCAACAGTACCATGCCACTGCTGGTACAGTGTTTCTTTTTAATCCGCGAACGGAACATGGTGAGCAACAAAAAGCAGGAACTTACTCACATCAACTACACATTGGCATTTCAAATCTCTATTTAGAAGGCTTAGCGCGAAACGTATTTCCAAATAAATCAGCTTTATTAGATTTAAGTCATTTACATGGTGCTTTTTTAGAAAAAGCTTGGCAAATTGTTCATGAATTAAACCATCAAGAAGTTGAATCAGCGTTACAAATTAAAGCTTTAGTTATTGAACTATTGGTCTATATTTTAAGAAGCTTAGCAGTTGATCAAGAAAATAAAATTGAAACTCGGCTATCGAAAACGGAAAAAAGAAAACGAAATTTAGTCAATCATACGATTTATTATCTGGAAACGCACCATGACGAAGAAATTACTTTGGAACAGTTAGCTGAAATGCTATATGTGACCCCGACTTATTTGTCGAAAACCTTTAAAGCGGCCACAGGCGTTGGGCCAATCAATTATTTAATTCAAATCCGCTTAAACCATGCGAAAGAATTGCTGAAAAATGATTCCCTAAGTGTCAAAGAAGTGGCAAAAACGGTTGGTTACGAAGATGCCTATCATTTCAGTAAATTATTCAAAAAATATTATGGAAAATCCCCTTCACAATTTTAAGATAAAAAAACAAGGAATCGTCGGCTTCATTGCGTCCGTTTCCTTGTTTTTGCTTTACGTTGACTCTTTTAACTGTTTCGTCATTGTATAATCGGTATGGCGTTCATTTCCCATATAAAAATCATGTTCATCTGTTTTGACGAAGCCTAACGATTGATAAAATTTTTGCGCTGGATGATTATGTTCCCAAACACCTAACCAAACCGTCTCTTTTTCTGCTTCTTCTGCTAATTCAATTGCTTTCGTAATCAAATGTTTGCCTAAGCCTAAACGCTTAAAAGATTTACGAATATAAATGCGCTCAACTTGTAACGCTTGTGGATGTTGATAGGTAATCTGAGCATCACCGTGATTTAATTTCACATAACCTGCAAGTTCATTATTATAAAAAGCAAAGAAATATTGCGAATCTTTATGTAAGATTTCGCTTTCTAAAACTGCTGGACTAAATTTCCTCTCATAATGTGCCTGTAAATCCTCTTCGTTTTCGCCATCTCCATAAGTATCTGCAAAAGTCTCTTGGCAAATGGCCTCTAATTCTGGTACGTCTGCGACGGTACACTCTCTAATAAATACTGACATACTAAAACTCCTTTGTAGATTAAATCAACTGTTTAATTAAAATTAAACAAGGATTCCAAGCGTCCCATAATGTCGGAAAAACCTCAAGGCGCTTAAAACCCAATGATTCGTAAAAACGAATAGTATGATATTAACCTGTCTAGCGAATGACGTCAATCTTTTTGCTTTGTTTACATAACAAAATTATTGTATACCCAATCTTTTTTATTAAATAATAGCATAGGTAGTTTAAAAATGTAAGTTAGTCATTTATTCTTTATTATTTCCTTAAAACGACGCCTTTTCTCGCTAAATCTGCCCTTTCTTTATTTTTTTCTGTTAAACTAAACGTATTAAGTCTATGAGGAGCGTGCGTATATGGATTATCTGAACACTTATAAGCGGTTGCTAGCATTGGCAGATGCTGGTCTTTTTTACGGGAAAGATGCTTTTGATCAAGAACGTTACCAAGAACTACGAGAACTTACGTTACAACTTATTAGCGCAACCGGACACGAAGCGACTGTCTTGCCCGACTTAGAAAAAATCTTAACTAAAGAAGAAGGTTATCCAACACCGAAAGTAGATGTTCGCGGTTTGATAAAAAAAGAGAATCGTTTTTTATTAGTTGAAGATTTACGGACCAAAGAATGGTCATTACCTGGTGGCTATGCCGAAATTGGCTGCTCTCCTAAAGAAAATATTGAAAAAGAAGTATTGGAAGAAACTGGCTTAGTTGTTACAGCAAAAGAATTGCTTGCTGTTTATGATACAGATAAACGAAAAGACATTCCTCAACTATTTCAGTACTATAAAATGATCTTTTCTTGTGACATTCTAGAAAATCATCCCTTTGAAAAAAACATTGAAACCTCGAATTGTGCTTATTTTTCTTTAGATAATCTCCCCTCTCTTTCTATCAAACGAACAACGAAAGAGCAATTAATGGCATTAATGAACCAAACAACTGGAGCGCTTAGTGACTAACAAAAAGGATGAAGAACTTCTGTTCTTCATCCTTTTTCTATTATTAATTACATATTTTCTAAAGCGGCTTGGGCTAATAAGTTTAAGTAGTTCCAAGGGCGATCAAAATGTGGTTGGAAGAAGAAATCAGAAATCGCTAAATCTTCGACAGTCATTTTATTTTGGACCGCTAATGATAAAGTATTGGCAGATTGTGTGATATCATATTTAGACATCAATTGACCACCAACAATGCGTTGTGTTCCTTTTTCATAGACTAATTCCATCAGAACTTTTTCAGTTGTTGGCATAAACTCTGGACGATAGTTATCTTCGAAAACAGTCGCTTCGACATCTAGTCCGTTTAATTTGGCACTTTCTTTTGTCACACCTGTTGAACCAATTTTCCAACCGAATAAATATAAACCAGAAGTTCCCTGTGTGCCACGATAAGCCAATTTTTGTTCAGTCAAATTACGACCTACTAGCATACCTTGACGAACAGCATTCGTTGCTAATGGGATATAATTTTTTGTTTGACTTGGGTTGTAGTGAACAACTGCACTATCACCCGCAGCAAAAATATCAGGATTGCTTGTTTGCATATACTCATTGACTTCGATTGCACCGTTTGGTAACATGTCAACTTTATCTTTTAATAATTCTGTATTTGGACGGAAACCTACACACATAATCACCATATCTGCTTCGAATTCTTGACTTGGTGTAATAACTTTTGCTACTTTTCCTTGCTCATCTGCTACGAATTGTTGGACATTTTCACCTAAAGCTAAATTAACGCCACGATCAACTAATTCTTTTTCTAGAACATCTGTGAATGGCTTATCTAAATATTTATTTAAAATGCGGTCTAACCCGTCAACTAAAGTGACTTCTTTACCAGATTCTACAAAGGCTTCTACTAATTCAATACCAATATAACCGCCACCAACGACAACGACACGTTTGGCATCTTTCGCTTTTTCGATGATCACGTTGGCTTGTGAATAGTTTTTACATAATAAAATATTTTCAGCATCAATTCCTGGAATTGGTGGAATAATTGGCCAAGAACCAGTTGTCATCACTAATTTATCATAAGAAACGGTCTCAGTTGCGCCCGTTTGTAAGTTTTTCGCTGTAACAGTTTTGTCGTCCACGTTGATTTCTTCAACATTGTGTTCTATCTTCACTGTTGCTCCTAAAGAAGCCAGTTCTTCTGGATTTGAATAAAATAAATCAGCAGCATTTTTAACTACGCCTCCAACGTACAAGGCAATTCCGCAAGATAGGAAGGAAATATTGTCATTTCTTTCATATACAGTGACTTCCGCCTCCGGGTGATTTGCTAAAATACTTTTAACTGCTGAAGTTCCAGCATGGGTACATCCTACGACTACGACTTTCATGTTGTAAATCCCTTCTTTCACAATCTTTGTTTTGCAGAGGTGACGTCTCCCTCTGTCTGTTTAAAATATATCAGAGGAATCAAGCTTATTCGAGTTCTATGCTTGTGAATCGCATATAAAAAAATTCACAAACTGTTGCTAATTCTTAATAATAGCTAGTTAATTTTTTGTTTTTAAGAATTTAAAAGTCAATAACCACACAAAAAAACAAGCATAAGAGTGAAAACTCTTACGCTTGTGAAATTTGCCTAGACAAGTGACTTATCTTTTGATAAATTTTTAACAGTATGTAATTTTTTACACATTCTCCTGTTGTGCTTGTTGGCAATCTGGACATAATCCATATAATTCTAAACGATGTTCATTAATTTCGAAGCCTGTTAATTTACTAGCGGCCATTTCAACGTCCTCTAACCCTGGATAATGAAAATCAACGATTTTACCACATTTTTGACAAATCACGTGATAATGTTTCTTCGAACTAAAATCAAAACGACTAGATGCATCGCCATAACTCATTTCTTGAACGAAACCGATTTCAGTAAATAAACGTAGATTGTTGTAAACCGTTGCTACACTCATATTTGGAAAATGATTTTCTAATGCGCGATAAATTTCATCAGCTGTTGGGTGTGTATGATTTTCGATTAAATATTCCAAGATAGCATAACGTTGCGGAGTAATTCGGATATTGGCTTCTTTTAATTCAGCAAGTGCATTTTTAACCAATACGTTGTCCATCTTTGTATCCCTCCCCTGTCTATCTTTCTTAAATAATACTATTTCTTATTACGATTGACAAGAATTATTGTAGGATTCTCGTGGAAAAAACGAGCATTTTACTAAACTAAGAGAAATGCTCGTTTTTTGGTGTGTTTTTTATTCTGGAAATTCGTAAAGAGCTGTCGAAAGATAACGTTCACCATTATCTGGAACCAGCGCTAAGACACGTTTGCCTGCGCCTAATTCGACTGCCAAATCAATGGCCGCTTTAATTGCTGCCCCTGCTGAGATCCCCACAAGGATGCCCTCTTTTGGCCCCATTAAACGAGCAGTTTCTAACGCGTCTTCACTAGAAACGGCGGCAACTTTTTGATAAACAGTGGTGTCTAAAACTTCTGGGACAAAACCAGCGCCTATTCCTTGGATTTTATGTGGACCTGGTTCGCCACCTTCTAAAACAGGCGACTCCGTTGGTTCTACTGCAACAATTTCAATATCTGGAAAAATCCGTTTCAATTCATGGCCAACTCCTGTAACGGTTCCTCCAGTGCCAACACCAGAAACAAACGCATCTAAGCCACGTTTACCAAAGACATCAACAATTTCTTTTCCTGTTTTTTGTTCATGTACCATTGGATTAGCTGGATTATTAAATTGCAAAGGCATGAAGTACCCGTGTTCTTCTGCTAAGGCTGTGGCTTTTGCAATTGCCCCTTTCATTCCTTCGGTACCAGGGGTTAATAATAAATTAGCCCCATATGCTTGCATCAATTTGCGGCGTTCAATACTCATAGTATCTGGCATCACAATCTTAACTGGATATCCCAACGCAGCACCTACCATTGCTAACCCAATGCCTGTATTACCACTAGTCGGCTCAATAATCGTTTGTCCAGGTTTTAGGCGACCATCTGCTTCGGCTTGTTGGATCATGCTTAAAGCAATTCGATCTTTCACACTGCCACCAGGATTAAAGAACTCTAGTTTAACAAAAACCTCTGCAGCTTCTTCTGGTACCATCCGTTTTAATTTCACAACTGGGCTTTGACCAATTAACTCTGTTACTGATTTTACATAACCTTTAGTCATAATCCTACATCCTCCAATTTTACAAACAATATAACAATTCTTTCTCTAAGCATAGCTCAAAAAAACGATTTCTACCAGAAAAACGAATTTTAGTTTGTGAAATATTAAATAAAAAAACGAATTATACTCATCCAATAATTGCTGCTGGCCCTACCTATTTTCACGATAAAAGACCTTACAAAAACTACTGCTTTTGTAAGGTCTTTCTTCAACTAAATAATTGCAAAATTAACCGATTTGGATGGTTTGACCCACCGATAAAACAGAATCCAATGTTAATCCATTTAGTGACATTAAATTATCAACTGTCGTTCCAAAACGTGCAGCAATGTCCCACAATGTGTCGCCGTTTGCGACAGTGTAACTTTGACTAGCTACAGTTTCTGCTGTTGCTGTTGCAGAAGCCGCTGTATCGATTGTTGTATCAACGGTTCCCGTTGTATCTGAATAACTAGTGGTTTGAGCGACTGGTGCTCCCCAATCATATTGAGTTAAATTATATGCTTCAATTAACCAATTCAATTTTTCGGCATAGCCTGGATCAGTTGCATAACTTCCAGCTAAAGCGGCTGTTGCATCGCGATAACTGCTAGTATTACTCTTCCAAACGCCTGAATAATGGTATGTATCCCCAAAAGCAGTGGAACGAATAACATTGGCATGATCTTGGAACGATTCCGCATAAGAATTATAACTTCTAAATGCTGCTGTGACGGTCACCCATTGTCCGTCTAAATATTCTTTTGTTGGCATATAAACAGATTGTCCATTATAACTTCCTTTTACACCAAACAAGTTATAATTCGGTGCAGATGCTAACCCAGAACTACCATAACTACTTTCTAGCAACGCTTGAGCAATCATGACGGAAGCATACATATCATTGCTATTGGCAACGGCTGCTGCTGAATTTCCGATTTCATTAATAAATGCTTGCTGGCTTGATTCTGCTTGGGCAGGTACCGCAGCACCAACCACAGGTGCTAAAATCATTGAAGTCCCCGCAACGGCGGTAGCACGTTTATAAGCTTTTTGCTTTTTAAGAGCTTTTTGAATATGTTTACTACTTCTTGTTAACTGTTCGCTCATTCATTTTTCCTCCTCACTGTCTCACTTTTCTATTTTACCGTTAATTTCCTATTGAAACAAGAAATAAACGTATTAAATTTTGAGTTTTAAAATTTCTGTAATGTAATTGAAATCTTGTTTGTATTTAATTAACCCTCTTCACACTTGTGAAAACAACCACTTCTTCTTTTCAATTTGATGAGATTTTTGTTATTTATCCTCTTACTTTTCTTTATTTATTGTGATAAAATTTTTAATGGACTTGTCACTTTTTGAACAAACTTTATAGGAGAAGTCTGTTTTTGTAATCAAAATAACTATTGCCGAGTAGTTGTTGTATTACAAAATGAATTACATAGAAATGTAGGTGGTTAGATGAAGAAACAACAATCGGGTTTAACAAATCAAGTGACGTTTTTATTAGCGTTAACTTGCGGGGTCGTGGTCGCCAATATGTATTATATTCAACCAATTGGCACCCAAATTGCTCAGGCCTTTCAAGTCAGTATTGGTTCTATTGGTTTTGTTACTATGCTGACCCAATTAGGCTATGCGCTAGGATTACTTTTTCTTGTTCCATTAGGCGATGTCGTTGATCGTCGCAAATTAATCATTCGAGTAGCCGCGCTCTCCTCGCTGTCTCTAAGTGCTGCGTTTTTTGCACCAAATTTTCTCCTTTTTGCACTCTCTTCTTTTTTTATCGGGCTGCTCTCTATTGTCACCCAAATTATTATTCCTTATGCTGCGGTCATGGCGGGACCAGCGAACCGTGGTAAAGTAACAGGTCGAATGCTGGGCGGACTATTGACAGGAATTTTATTGTCTCGAACGATCTCGGGTTTCATTGCTAGTGCAGCTTCTTGGCGAACAGTCTACTTAATCGCCGTAATATTCGTGTTAGCATTGGTCGTTCTACTTCAATTAAAATTGCCCAAAACACCGATACATACTCAAACTTCAAATCGATTAACTTATTTAGGTTCTTTGAAAAGTCTTCCTAAGCTAATCAAATCGCAACCTTTGTTAAGAGAAGCAACTGTCAATGGCTTTTTTATGTTTGCAACCTTTTCAATCTTTTGGTCTACATTAATTTTCTTTGTTAGTAGTCCAGCTTATTATTGGGGACCGAAAGAAGTCGGTATTTTAGCAATTTTTGGTTTATCGGGAGCATTCGTAGCACCCATCATTGGTCGTCTATCCGATTATTATCCAGAACGGAAGATTGTTTTGATTGGCCTGTTGATGCAGTTCGGTAGTTTTATCTTACTTTTTCTAGGTGGAACACATGTGGTCTTACTAATCTTAGCAATTATTGTTTTAGATATCGGTACTCAATTTGGGCAAGTAGCCAATCAAACACGCGTCCAAAATTTGGGAGAAGAAGCCAGCAATCGTAACAATACCGTCTTTATGTTTTTCTATTTCATCGGCGGTTCACTGGGTTCATTGATTGGTACACTAATGTGGCAAAATTATGGATGGTCCGGGGTTAACTTTAACTGGTATTGGGTTCCAATTGTTCGCATTATTTTTTCACTTTATACTCTTTGCTCCCAAAAAGAAATGAAGCAAAAAAACCTGAATGCTATCACAAGCATTCAGGTTTTTTAATGTTTATTTATAGTGATTTATAGGTATTAACCACATTTTCAGGAGTAAAGCCGAATTTTTCAAGAACTAGACCGCCAGGTGCAGAAGCGCCGAAGTGATCAATTGTAATTGTTTTGCCTTCCGTTCCTACATAGCGTTCCCAACCAAAGCTTGCTGCAGCTTCAATCGCCACACGTTTTGTCACAGCTTTAGGTAACACACTTTCTTTATATTCAGCAGATTGTTTTTCAAATAAATCAAAACTTGGCATTGACACGACAGATACATCGATGCCTTCTTCCGCTAATTTCGCTTGTGCTTCCACTGCTAGATTTACTTCAGAACCAGTCGCAATTAAAATCCCTGCTGGTTGTTCACCTTTTTGTGGTGACAATACATAAGCACCTTTTTGAACAGAATCAGAAGCGTGTTCTAACGTTCCTTCTAAAACAGGTAAGTTTTGACGACTTAGAACTAAAATAGTTGGAGTTTCCGTAGAAGTCATAGCAATTTTCCAAGCAGCAACAGTTTCATTGCCGTCTGCTGGACGAATCACATGAACATTTGGAATGCAACGAACACTTGCTAATTGCTCAATTGGTTCGTGTGTTGGCCCATCTTCACCCACCGCAACAGAGTCATGCGTTAAGACGTAAGTTACAGGAACTTTTTGTAAAGCGGCTAAACGGATTGCTGGACGTAAGTAGTCAGTAAAGACGAAGAATGTCCCGCCATAAACATGGCTACCACCGTGTAATTGAATCCCGTTCATTGCTGCAGCCATTGCAAATTCGCGAACACCAAACCAAATATTACGGCCTTCGTATTGACCAGGTTCGAAATCTTTTTCTGCAGCAACCATTGTATTATTTGAGGCAGATAAATCGGCTGAACCGCCCCAGAAACTTGGAACAACTTTTGAAATAGCTTGAATCGTTTCTTTACTTGTTACACGACTTGCAGCACTTGTTCCTAGTTCATATTTAGGTAATTCTTGTTCCCAACCTTCAGGTAATTGGTTGGCAAAAGCTTCTTTAAATTGTTTGGCTAATTCTGGATGCGCATGTTCATAGTTCTTAAACATCTCATTCCAAGCCTCTTCAGCTTTTTGGCCTTCGTCAATCATCGTTTCTTTAAAACGAGCAGCGACTTCCTCTGGCACAGTAAAGTCAGGATATTCCCAACCATAAACAGCTTTAGCCGCTGTAATGCCCTCTTCGCCAATTGGCGCGCCGTGAACGGAAGAAGTTCCTTCTTTTGGTGCTCCGTAACCAATGACTGTTTTAACTTCAATCAATGTTGGTTTATCCGTTTCAGCTTTAGCCGCTTCAATCGCAGCCTCTATTTCATCTAAATCATTGCCATCTTTAACTAAAATATGTTGCCATCCGTATGCTTCATAACGAGCCCCAACATTTTCAGTAAAGGCTTTAGAAGTTGGTCCATCTAATGAGATGTCATTTGAATCGTACAAGACAATTAATTTACCTAATTTCATATGACCAGCTATTGAACTTGCTTCTTGAGAAACACCTTCCATTAAATCGCCATCACCACAAATTGCGTACGTATAATGATCCATAATAGGGAAACTATCACGATTATAAGTTGCAGCTAAATGCGCTTCAGCCATTGCCATACCAACAGCCATAGCAATCCCTTGTCCTAGAGGTCCTGTTGTTGCTTCAACACCATCTGTGTGGTGCACTTCTGGATGCCCTGGTGTTTTACTATCCCATTGACGGAAATTTTTCAAATCGTCAATTGTTACGTTGTATCCTGATAGATGTAATAAGCTGTACAACATTGCAGAGCCGTGGCCTGCTGAAAGTACAAAACGATCACGATCAACCCAGTTTCTAGAAGTTGTTGGGTTCACCTTTAAATGTTTTGTCCAAAGTGCATACGCCATTGGGGCAGCACCCATTGGTAAACCAGGATGTCCTGAGTTCGCTTTTTGTACGGCTTCAATACTTAATGTCCGGATTGTATTAACGCCCAATTGATCTGTCTTGTCAAACAAAAAAATCATCTCCTAATTTAGGTTTTTTTTACCTTTATTCATAGTGTAGCTTATTTCGACAATGAAAGCAATTACTTTCTGTTGTGAAGTCCTTTTTCACGTTGAATTTGTTTTAGTTTTTCAGGAGTCACATCGGTCCCTTCTTGATCCACGACCTTCATTCCTTCGATATGGTGACGCATCCCTCCACGAAATGCTTCTAAATACTCTTTACGTAATTCTTGTTGTTCGACTTTTTCTTTCGCACTAAGTTCTTCCACTTTTGCTTTATTCGCTAATTCATTTATACGGGCAATTTTTTCTTTCGATAACATCAAAATCCCTCCTTACTCTCACTGTCTATATTATAAGAACTGCCTTAAAAAAACAACTATATTCTGATATTTATAAAACACGAACGCTTGTTTGATTTCGTTCGCATTTTATGGTACACTAATTTTATCAATTGAAAGAAGGTGCGGGTTTTGGCGAAACGTACAGAAACAAGACAATTAGAAGTACTTAAATATATATACGAACAAGTCGAATTAAAGGGTTATCCGCCAACCGTTCGCGAAATTGGGAAGGCTGTTGATTTATCCTCAACTTCTACCGTTCACGGACATTTAGCTCGTCTTGAAAAAAAGGGTCTAATCTTACGTGACCCAACAAAACCGCGAGCAATCGAATTAACACCAGAAGGCTTGGAAAAGATCGGAATTCAACCAACAACTATTCCGATGTTAGGTGTCGTAACTGCTGGTGAACCAATTTTAGCGGTGGAAGAAGCATCAGATTTCTTCCCGTTACCTCCTGATTTACGTACAGAAGAAAATACTTTATTTATGTTGACGATTCGAGGAGAAAGTATGATTAACGCAGGTATTCTAGATGGCGACCAAGTGATTGTTCGTAAGCAATCGAATGCCAATAATGGCGACATCGTAATCGCAATGACCGATGAAGATGAAGCAACCTGTAAACGATTCTTCCGAGAAGTAGATCATATCCGCTTGCAGCCTGAAAATGATGCATTAGCGCCTATTCTTTTAGATAACGTTACAATTTTAGGTAAAGTTGTTGGTTTATATCGCAATCATATTTAATAAAAAAGGAAGTCACTCCGTTGAGCGGCTTCCTTTTTTGCTTGTTAACAAGTAAATAGCCTTTTGAGCTTCCTCGATAACCTCTGCTTCAGTTTCTACAGAAAGTAGATAATTTAAAGCTTCTAAACTTTGCTCGGGTTCTCTTTTTGCGAGCTGACCTAACGACCAAGCAGCTGTTCCGCGAATGACAGGACGCTGATCATTTAAACAGAGAATAATTTGTGGGATAGCTTCACGGCCGCCCAAATTCGCTAACGCAATTAAAGCATTCCGTTGCAATGGTTTTTTACCACGCCAAGATCCTGCTAAGTGTCCGAATTGCTGTTTAAATTCTTTATTGGAAATAGTTAATAACGGTGCCAATTTGGGATAAACTTCTTCAATCTTTGGTTCCATCTCTTCATGAAAATGAAAATCTTTTCCTTTATTATAAGGGCAAACCAGCTGACAAATGTCGCAACCATAAATGACGTTACGCATTTTTTTCCGATACTCTTCAGGCATCATGCCTTTTGTTTGCGTTTGATAAGACAAACATTTTTGAGCATTCATTCGACCGTCCCCTAACAAAGCCCCTGTAGGACACCCTGTGATACAACGAGTACAATCACCGCAACCATTTGGAACAGGTTCATCTGGTTCAAATTGAATGTTGGTGGTCACCTCACCTAAATATACAAAGGAACCAAATTCTTCGGTAATCAGTAGACCATTTTTACCAATGAATCCTAAACCCGCCCGCTGAGCAACAGCGGTGTCAACATATTCGCCAGTATCTACTTGTGGCCGAAAGCGCCAGTGTTCTTTTTCTGCTTCAGTGGCAGCTTGCTCTTCAATAAAAGCAATTAATTTTTGCAACCGATCCTGCAAAATGTGATGATAATCAATTCCCCAAGAGGCTCGCGCAAATTGTCCACGCTTTTCATCTCTAGGCATTTTTTCCTGAGCTTTGGTGGGATAAGCTAAAGCAATGGAGATAATACTTTTAGGATGCTCAAACGTTTTTTCTGGGTAAATTCGTTCTTCCACATTTTGATGTTCAAACCCCGAGTTATATCCTCGCTCTCGTTGTTCATGTAGAGAATCTTCTAATTCAATAAATGGTTCAGCATGAGTAAAGCCGATTTTATCGATGCCTAAACGTTGACTCTCTTGAATAATTTTTTCTTTCAATGTCGGCATTGCTCATGCCTCCCTTCATTTTATTATTTATCGTTTCGATGATACGTTTCATAGTCATGTGCATAGAGATTTTTCTCGTCCACGACGCCGGGAACAGTGGCAACTTTTTCCCAAACAGACCAGTCAATTTCTGGAAAGAAAGTGTCGCCTTCAAACGTTTCATGAATCATCGTCCGATATAAGACATCGCATGCGGGAATCAATTCTTTAAAAACGACAGAACCTCCACCAATAACGGTCACGCCTTCATACTTGTCAGCATACGCAAGAATTTCCTCTACGGAATGCATAACCAAAACGCCTTCAGCTTGGTAATCCGGATTACTGGTAAGAACAATCGTTGTTCGATTTGGTAACGGACGACATCCCATGCCTTCGAAAGTTGCACGTCCTAAGACCAATGTATTATGAATTGTTTTTTCCTTGAAAAATTTCAAGTCGTTGGGTAAATGCCAAGGCAATTTGCCTTCTTTACCAATCACTCCTTGTTCATCTTGGGCCCAAATAGCTGCTAACATAGCTTCTCTCTCCTTTTTTATACGGCAATCGGCGCTTTAATCGTTGGATGTGGGTCATAGCCTTCTACTTTAATATCTTCCATATCAAAATCAAAAACAGAAGCCTTGTCTGGATTCAAAACGAGCGTTGGGAAAGAACGAACTTCTCGTGATAATTGTTCTTGCATTTGTTCCACATGATTTTGATATAAGTGGGCATCTCCTAGCGTGTGTACAAACTCCCCCACTTCTAAACCTGTTTCATGCGCAATCAGATGTGTCAATAAAGCATAGCTTGCAATGTTAAAAGGAACACCTAAAAAAACATCGGCACTGCGCTGATAAAGTTGACAGCTTAATTTTCCTTCATTTACATAAAATTGGAACATAGTGTGACAAGGCGGCAACGCCATTGAAGGCACATCTTCTGGATTCCAAGCGGAAACAATTAAACGGCGAGAATCAGGATTGGTTTTAATCATTTCAATCACATTAGCTAATTGATCGATAAAGCTACCATCTTTGGTTTCCCAGTGACGCCATTGCGCACCATAAATATTCCCTAATTCACCATATTTTTCTGCAAACTCTGCATCATTTAAAATGGCGTCACAGAATTTTTGATGTTCTTCTTTGTATTGTTCTGCAAACGCTGGATCTTGTAAGACACGATGCCCAAAATCCGTCATGTCTGGTCCTTGATAATCTGCGCTTTTTACGTAACGTTCAAACGCCCATTCATCCCAAATATGATTATTTCGCTCTAACAAATAACGAATATTCGTGTCGCCTTTTAAAAACCACAATAACTCACTTTTAATCAAGCCAAACGGTACTCGTTTGGTTGTTAGTAAGGGAAATCCTTTGGCCAAATCAAAACGCATTTGATAGCCAAATAAACTATACGTACCAGTTCCTGTACGGTCTTCTTTAAAATGACCTTCTTCTAAAATCTTTTTTCCTAGCGCTAAGTATGCTTCTTCCATCTTATTCCCTCCGTCTCTTAATCCGCGTATTCACTCAAGTATTCCCAACGATTCATTTTTTCTTCTAACAATTGTTCCGTTGCTGTTACTGCTTCTTGCAATTCTTGTAAACGAACAAAATCATCACCCTGATGATTCATTTCTTCAGTTAATGTTTCTAATTTCGTTTCTAATTGTGTGATGTCTTCTTCAATTGTTGCCCACTCTTTTTGTTCCATATAAGTCAGCTTTGTTTTTTCTTTCTTTTCTGTCGATGCTTCTTTTACTGGTTTATTGAGCGGTTTTTCTTTGACCTTTTCTTGTTCTTTTTGGTTCGCCAAATATTCACTCATTGTGCCATAAAATGATAGGATCTGAGCATTTCCTTGAAAAACTAACAATTTATCCATTGTTTTATCCAAGAAATAACGGTCATGAGAAACCGCAATTACCGCTCCTTTGAACGTTTGAATATAATCTTCTAAAATGGTCAACGTATCAATGTCCAAATCGTTGGTTGGCTCATCCAATAATAACACGTTAGGCTGACTAATTAATAATTTTAAGAGATATAACCGGCGTTTTTCTCCACCAGACAGTTTGCCAATCAGTGTCCCGTGCATAAAACGAGGAAATAAAAAGCGCTCTAACATTTCAGCGACCCCAACGCTGCTTCCATCACTGCGTTTCACTTCTTCTGCTGCTTCTTGCAAATAAGCAATCATCCGTTGATTAGGATCCATTTCTTCGTTTTGCTGGGTATAATAGCCAATTCGGACGGTTTCACCGATACTATATAGGCCACTCTCTAAAGGAATGCGGCCAGCTAAAATATTTAATAACGTGGATTTGCCTGCACCGTTTTTACCAGTAATGCCAATTCGATCGTTTGCTTGAATGAGTAAATTAAAGTCTTTCAAAAGCTGTTTATGATCAATGGCATAATTTCCTTCCTTGATTTCCAGAACTTTTTTCCCTAAACGCTGCGTGGCAAAGTCTGCTTCTAAGGTGCCATTGGTTTGTACCTGATGCAAGTTTTCTTTTAAATCCTGAAACCGATCAATTCTTGCTTGCTGTTTCGTTCCTCGTGCTTGAACGCCTGCTCGCATCCACGCAAGTTCTTGTTTGAAGAGGCGTTTTCTTTTTTCTTCTTGTTCTACAGCGACACGTTCACGTTCGGCTTTTTCCATTACATACATTTCATAGTTTCCTTTGTATTCATACAGTTTTCCAAAAGAAAGTTCGAAAATCCGATTGGTTACTCGATCTAAAAAGTAGCGGTCATGGGTCACCATTAAAACCGCGCCACGATAGTTATTTAAAAAGTTTTCCAGCCATTCAATCGTTTCATAATCCAGATGGTTCGTTGGTTCATCCAATAACAGTAAATCAGGCGCTTCAATTAAGACTTGCGCCAAGCTTACTCGTTTTAACTGCCCACCAGAAAGCTCACCTATTTTCTTTTCCAATGTGGGAATACCTAATTTTTGTAAAATAATTTTTGCATTGGTATCTGCTGTCCAAGCATCTTGTTTATTCATGGCTTCTTCTGCTTGCGTGTAACGTCTTTGAACCCCTTCGTCTAAACCATTCTCACTTAAAGCAACTAACGCTAATTCATAATTTTTGACCGCTTTTATGATCGGGCTGTCTCCCTGAAACACGGCTTCTGCAATCGTAATATTCTCGTCAAATGTTTGATTCTGGGAAAGGTACCCAATTTGATAATCACTTGGCTGCTGAATTGCAGCAAGATCACCATCACCGCTATCTACGCCAGCAATAATATTTAATAAACTGGTTTTCCCTGTGCCGTTAATCCCAATTAAACCAATGCGATCTTTTTCATGAATCAAAAAAGAAAGATGATCAAATAGTGTTTTTTCCCCATATGTTTTGGTTAAATCTATTACTTTTAATTCTTTCACCGACACTACCAACTCCTTCTATTTTGGTCTTGCTTATTGTATCAAAAATCAGCGTATGCGGCTACCAAAAAAATAAATTATAGACGTTCAGAATAATCTTCGTCAAGAGAGAATTTCATATGTAGCGAACCTTAACCTTGGATAAAAATTCAAACCCGTTTTGTCTAAGGTTCTGTATGTTCTTTATTTTCTTGATAAATAGCCTCGAGCAAGCTCCCAAACATTGTCTTCATAATTACTAAAAACTGTGTATATATCTTTTCCCAAAGGATTGAACAGTGAAATACAGGAAACACCGGGATCACAACCTTCAATATAAATATGCGTATGATTTTTTGTTGGATTTACCAACCAAATTCCAAGTCCATAATGTTCTTTTCCATTTCCTGCATGTTTTTTAATCATTTCTGAAATGCTCTTTTCAGATAAGATTTCATAGGAGAACAGTCCATCCCAAAAGTTACAGTTGTTTCATTCAGGACTAAGATGCCTTGCATATTACGACTTGTAGATAGATATTATGTACACTTTGTTATCCTATGTTCATGATTTTTAATTTTAAACAGAGTGATTGTAGTTTGAATTAACTGCAATCACTCTACTTTTTTCTAATGTTATTTACTAATTAATTACCATTAAACACTTTTTTCATAAATTTGTTATATGAATCTTTGAAATGTAATAATCTAATTCCTAATTCGTCTGAGAAATCCCAAGTATCTACTATCAATTGAGGATAAGAAGCTATAATTTTTTTATAGATTGTGGATTTTCAACAGAACTAACCATAGAACTAATTTCTGAATAGATTAGTTTTAATTGTGTTTTTTGAACATCATCAGATATATTACATCTTTTATCTAATTCATTTAACAACTCCTTGCCTTCATTTTTTAACTTTACTTGATTTGTACTAAATTGTTTAGATTGGGAATATACCATTATTTCGCACCACCTATAAATCGTCTCTATTTAAAATAAAATCAAGTAGTAGATTGTATACTTTCACTGAGTTCTGCCCATTCATTATCTGAAAAGCTAGAAAATTCCAGACCAACAATCTCACTGTCTTCATTTAGAAATAAAGATACATGGTTAGACATTTTTACAACAGAATCTATCTTTTCTTTATCTAGCTTAAAATACAACCTTTTATATTCCCTAGATATTTTAAAACCAGATTCTTTAGTTATAATCGAATTTCCATTAAAAATATCTGTTTGAATTACTGGATTTTTTTCTGTATACTCATCAATAAATAAATTAGACTCCTCAATATCATTGATGGCTGTTAATACTACTTCTACAATTTTCTGTGTAACAGAATTGATTTTAAGCTCAACGAAGGATTCGTGTTCGTTAACGAATCTATAATAATAAAATTCTCCTAAACTATACTTATCATCATTTTCTGAAAATGATACCGTGATTGGGACATAATAGTCAACTTCCATATCATCTTTGACTAGTTTATCTTCATAACTTTTAATTTTCATAATTTGCTCCTTCCATAGTTAAGGCAGATATACAGCATGTTTAATAACTGGTAATTGTCCTGCTTCTCTAGCCGGACTAAATATTAATTCCCAATTATCTATTATTATTTTAGCATTAAATTTTATCCCTGTAGAGGTAGCTTGTTCTACAGCACCTTGAAAACTCCTTAATAATTGTTGTTCGGTAAGTTTTTGTCCATGAGATAAATTTCGAGTTGAATATTCTACCATGTGCTTGGTTCCGTTTGGATTTACCCACAATTTTCCCCATTAACACTCATTTCGAACGATTTAGGAATAGTAGTTCCTTCTCTTGGAGGTTGTGTACCTTTAATATCATCCCAGACTGTATTTGTAGACCCATTGACTTTCTTATAAGTCACAGTTCCTGTGCTTTTATTTCTATCTAATACATAATTTTTTCTGTTTTTATTGCTAGTTAAGGCGTCGTTAGCGGAACTTCTCCCTTTTTTCACATTCCCTACATTATCAAGTCCGTCCAGTCGTGAAGCGGCTTTATTTCCATAATATGAGCCTAAAACGACATTTCCAATCTCCGTAAGCGTTCCAGACCATGCAGTATACTTGAATTTATTGGCTTCTCTTTGACTAATTTTCTTTCCTGTATAAGGATTAATGCCTATATTTGCACAAGCAATGGTTTTTCTGCTGATTTCTTCTAGACTGTCGGTTTTCTTGATTAGCTCTATTTTTGGTTTGGCTGTTTCAAGAACCGTAGAAGCTTCTTTTTTAATTTCCGTGAAGTAACTTTTATCCACACCACTTGGCAAGGTGTAGAGACCGTTGCTTTTGACAGTTGTTTCATTCAGGACTAAGATGCCTTGCATCGCCAACTGCATTTCCTCTAAGCTAGTGGCGAACAGGTTTTTAGTTTGTCGATCAAACTCATTGAGCTTTTGTATTTGCTTGTGGAGTTTGTCAATGTCTTGAAGGTTGCGACTTGTAGATTGGTATTATGTAAGTTTTGTTATCGTGTATTAATAATTTTTAAATCCAGGTTCTATATTTATTTTAAACAGAGTGATTGCGGTTTAAATTGACCACAATCACTCTGTTTTTTCTGATAGATATATTTTGTTAGCTATTGACAACTGGATTGATGAACCTATATCCTTACTATCAAGGCCTTATTATTTAATTATCAATCAGTAAATCGTCTTTTTTTATATGATTTACATTAATTCTTTTAAAGCATAGAATACTTCATCTCTAATTTGTTTTTCGCTATAGTACACATTAGGTAATTTCAAATCTTCTGTATTATCAGAAAATCTAGCTGACATATCAGAAATATTTCCTAGAACTGTATATTCTTTATTCGACAATTCATCATAATCTATTTCTAAATCAAAAATTTTCATAAACTGATTTGTAAAATGGTTAATTTCTATTTCTCCAAGATTCAAACCATTTAATAAATAATATAGTTGCTCTTTTTTTGTCATTATAGTTTCCTCCAGTATTATTGTTTTGATACTGCTGGTAATGGGCCCAATGGACTTCTGTCATATTTAAAGTGATAAACAGTGTTTGTTGGTTTATCATAAAGCACTTCAAAATTATACTTCTTGTCATTAATATAAATTTTACTATAATACATTGTCGCACTAGAACCTCTGGGGTCAGACATTGAGATACCACCATTGATTACTTCTTTCAATGTTTGAGCTGGAACTGCTCTATCAGGATTAGCCATGTGCTCGTTCACTTTGTTTGTATAGTTAAAGATATCTTCTCCAGAAAATTTAGCCTCAGCACTCTTATTCCTATCAAGCGTATAAGCCCGTCCATTCTTACTTCCTTTTAAGCCATTACTCGTGCCACCAGTTTCGTTAGAGAATGTCTGGGTACTTCGGATTGCTGCGGTACTTGAGCCTAACATCCACAGGGAATCCCACACACCTGACTCTTGGATTTCATCCATGACTCCTTGACCTTTTGACAGGAGACCTAATCCCAAAACTCTGTCATCTTTTTCAAAGTAATTATAGCCTTTTTTCTGCTGATTATTGACTCGGGTAGTCAGTTCCTTTGGCGTCAATTCTACTACATCTAAGTCATATTTTTTTACTAGAGAAGCCAAGTTTCCTGATAGTTTTTTCTCGTCTATTCGGTAGGAATAGCCGTCCTTTTCTAGCATGTAATAATTGAAACCGTTCTTTTTATCATGAACATAAAGAATGGTGCAACCCGCTAACAGCTGTTTGTCAGTGACTTCATTTTTAGTATCTTTTTTAATCTCCGTAAAGTAACTTTTATCCACACCACTTGGCAAGGTGTAGAGGCCGTTGCTTTTGACAGTTGTTTCATTCAGGATTAAGATACTTTGAATATTACGGCTGTTAGTTTGGTATTATGTAAATTTTGTTGTCGTGGATTTATGATTTTTAATTTTAGATTCTGTATTTATTTTAAACAAAGTGATTGTAGTTGAATCAACTACAATCACTTTGTTTTTTGATAGATATAGCTATATTTTATTAGCTATTGTCAACTTGATTAGTAAGTCACTACTTACAATTCAAAGCTCTATCATTTAACTGACAATCAAGTGATAGTGTTTTTTCAGTTCTCTATATTAATTAAAAAGTTTTTTCCAAAACAAATATTCCCTACCTCTTGATCATCACGATAAATTTTCAAATAGTGATCTGCTTTTTGTAAACTTGAAATATCTTTTAATTCAATAGAAATCATATCCATTTCTTTATATTGCAAAAATACATTAATCCTTTGCTCATACGTATATATAAACATTGTTAAGTTGAAATTTTCATTACTTCTTCGGTATAAAATATCTCCATCTTCTATATTTCCTGTTAAACTTTGTCCTTCTGAATAGAATAGTTCCATTAATTCTAAATCATCGTATTTGATGTCCATTTCCACTCTTCCTTACATAATAATTATTTGGGTATAACTGTTACGACTTTACCACTATCATTAGTGATGACTTTAACATCTTTAGTTTCAAAAGACCAAGTATTGGGTCTGTTTCCTTTCAATTTCGTGCCATTTTGAATAGCCTCTTCTACTACAAAGGGCGGTATATTTCTTGGCTTTATATAATTGTTGACAAATTTATTATATGGATCAGATCCTGGAACTAAATCGTTATTTTTAGCAATTTCTTGAGCTCTTGTTCGCAGTTGTGCTCTGATTTCAGGAGTATGAGGAGCCATTCTTTCTAAAGCATGTCCTGAATAATCACGCCCATTTATATTTGCTCCATTTTTATTTAAACTCCAAGATATATCATCAATATTTTTATTCCCACTGACTTTCTTAGAAAAAGTCTGCGCATTCCTTACCGACGCAATGCCCATTCCTAACATCCACAGGGAATCCCACACACCTGATTCTTGGATTTCATCCATAACTCCTTGGCCTTTTGACAGGAGACCTAATCCCAAAACTCTGTCATCTTTTTCAAAGTAATTATAACCTTTTTTCTGTTGGTTATTGACCCGGGTAGTCAGTTCCTTTGGCGTCAGTTCTACTACATCTAAGTCGTATTTCTTTACTAGGGAAGCTAAGTTTCCTGATAGTTTTTTCTCGTCTATTCGGTAGGAATATCCGTCCTTTTCTAACATGTAATACTCAAAGCCGCGTGATCTATCATGAACACGAATAATCGTACAGCCTTCTAATAATTGTTTGTCAGTCACTTCATTTTTAGTATCTTTTTTAATTTCCGTAAAGTAACTTTTATCAACACCACTTGGTAAGGTGTAGAGGCCGTTGCTTTTGACCGTTGTTTCATTCAGGACTAAGATCCCTTGCATCGCCAACTGCATTTCTTCTAAGCTAGTGGCGAATAGGTTTTTGGTTTGTCGATCAAACTCATTGAGCTTTTGTATTTGCTTGTGGAGCTTATCAATGTCCTGTTGCATGCTTTCTGCCATCTTAATAAAGGTCCGTTGGGCATTTTGTAAGAGTTCATAAATTCCTGGAATTGGCTGACTATGGGCTAATGTGGCGACTGCTCTAGCAGAATCGTGCAATAATTGTTGATTGGCTTTCATGATTTTTATTTTTAATTTGAGTTTGTCTTCATCTAAAAAGCCCTCACTGGCAATAAATGAATCCGCAGCGTTGTATTTGACCAAATCACTTTGGACGTTATCAACGGCGGCAGTCATTCGATGAATCGTCGGAATCACTAATTCTGAAAATAGCCCTTTTCCCGCATTATAAGCAGCGCCAGACAATGTATGACCGTCGATGGCTGCGATTAGTTGCTGACAACCAGCTGTTAGCTCACTGGTGGTTGTTCGGGCAACTGCTAGGTTGCTGGACAGCGCACGCATCATTGCTGAAGAATCGCTACTGGAGTAGATTAATCCCATGACAACCGACTCCTTTCTCTTTGGAGCTGTAGTCGTTCTTCATTCGATTGTGCGGTTGCTTTTGTGTATCTTTGACTTAATTCATGTGTCTGTTGTTGTAAAAAGCCCTTTAAATAGCGTTGTTTTCCAGAGAGCTCCTCTTGCTCCCAACGCGTAAACTTACCGCCTTTATGAATCACTTCTGCATTGAGTTGCTCAAGTTCGCGAAAATTTCTAGTTAGTTCATACTCTAGTGTACCAAAAATGGTTTGGATTTGCTTCTTTTCCTTCGACAATTGATCCATCGCTCGTTCTTTTTCGACAATCTGTTCCGCATAGTTCCTTCTTAATTTTTCATTCGTATCCTTTTCCATCGTTTCTCCTTATTTAAACGTTGTTTGGCTATCTCTAGCCGCCATCGTTGCCGCTAATTTGGGGAATTTATTAGCTTGTGCGTTGACACCATTGACTACTTTTGCTAATTTATTGAGCAGTTGATTACTGACTTTAACCCCTTTTTTCATACTTGAAATATTGCTTTCTCCTAAATGACATGTTTGATTTTTACTCACAGATACATTCTTGATCCCGGCAATTGCCTTTTGGGCAGTGCCTTGATTGGATGCGATTTTTACCATCAGCTTCCTCCTTTAATTATTATATAAAAAGAGCATTCAAAAGAATGCCCTTTCAATTCATTAAAAATCAGAAGAAATTTCTTACTCTTCTGATTCTTCATGTGCTCGAAACATCTGATTATATCTTTCTTCATCTTCTTGATTATCTCTAATGACTTTAGATAAAGTGAATGAAGAAGAAATTAACCCTGCCAATCCCATTAAATAATATCCCTTTACCATTAAAGGCTCCTTTAATGTATAAAGTCCCACCAAAATTAATACCACAAAGAACAGAAACGAACCCCATGCTAACATCACAAAAGCTGGTGTGTTTCGATAAGCTTTTTTCTTTAAATGATTATTCATTTTCCCCTCCAACAACTATAATTATTTAAAAACCAAATGAATGTGCATCCTGTTGATCTCGTTGTGCGACAGTATCAGCGTATTTGTTCAATTGTTGATTGATGCTAATAAGTAATTCTTCCATTTTTTTCACGTTACCCTCTAATTGATTATATTGTTCCAAGTACGCTTGAAATGCTTCGCCTTTCCATTGTTGCGAAATTTGTTGATTCATTGAATTAACTTTGCGAATTGCATTGTTAATTTGATTCGAGGCTTGTGCGTAAACTTTAGCTTGACTCTTAAGTTGTTCTGGAGTTACCGCAACTGTCCCTACCATTTTCACCACTCCTTTTTAATCGTATATTTATTATTACAATAATTAAATTGTACACACAAACACCACATAAATAAAGGTTTTTTTAACGAAATATTAAAAATTGTTATTAAATAACGTTTTAGGCATATATCAAGAAATATAAACAAACGTTGCGAATAATCATTAAAATATTTATTTTATTAAAAATTATATCTATCAATGGATTTTGTTATTATTTTTAATTAAATGTATAATTATTATAAAGAAAAAACCACCGTAAAAATTCTTTAAAATAAAAAATTTTACGGTGGTTTTTAGTCTGTACTTAAAATTTAGTTATAGGATTTTTAAATTTTGAAGGAGATATCAACTCTTCTCATACACTATTACTTATTCTTTATTAAAATTTTTAACAAATCGTTTCAGCGGAACGTTATTCACTTCGCCGCTAATCGAATAACTCTCTAATAAATTGACATTTTTTCGTAACTCGTTCGCTTCGATAATTGAAATGCGTTCAGATTGTTCGTAATGATCAATCATCCGTCGTTCTTCTTGGAAGCCTAATAATAGGTCTTTGACATAGTCTGTCTCCGTATGAACAATATATGAATCAATAAATTCGCCTTTTTCAAACTTATGGGCTAAATCCAAGCGTCCGTCAATGAAGAAATCAATTAAATCATCATCATAGACACCGCGCAAATTATCTAAACTCTTCAGAATAACTTGAGAATTTCTTAGAAAAACTTGGCGAATATTTTCTAGTTCTTCATTTCGTAATTCTTTTTCTTCTTCAGAAGCTTCACCACGATTGAAAAATAGCTTAGGATGTAAAAGAATCGAAATGATTTGTCGAGCAAATAATAACCAAAAGCCTACAATCGATAATAATTGTTTGGCAATCGACCGTTGCATCCGTGTAATCAAGCGTTGATACATACGATAACTTCTGACACTAATTTCTCCTTGTTTCAGACTTTCTTCTAAGCCGTCTCGTTCAATGGACACAATTAACGTCCGCAACTCTTGCACTTCTTGTTTTCGTTCCGCACTTAGCTGCTCGGTATACAATTCTTTTAAACGATCTTGATAATTTTCAATGACCGCATTCATTTCACCACGAGGATTCTCTTCATTTTGCTGTTTTAAGACATCAATGACATCACGTAATAAATCAATTTCGACTGACTCTTCATTTTCCACTTCCGTCTCTGAATCAGTTAAAAATGGTAAAACTAGAATCCCGCCAATCAGAGTCACCAAAATAACACAAGCCGTAATGAATAGTAATAACGGTCGTTCTTTAAAATGCTCCCCGTTAATCGCTGTTGGCAAAATAAAGATGGTGGCTAAACTCACTGTTCCTTTAACACCGCCAAAAGTTAAAATCAGCATTTCATTCATTGCGTTTTTAACTTTCTTAAGGCCATGTTGAAGCGTGTAAACACTGAAAATGGCTAAGAAACGAATCAAAAAGACAACGGCGCTAATAATTAGAACAACCATTAGTAGGAACCAGTTTGAATATTGTTGGTCAATCCAAATTGGCGAAAACACTTGAGAAAGTTCAATTCCTAAGAATAAGAAAACTAAGGCATTTAAAGTGAACTCAATCATACTCCAAATACTTTCGCCAACATTTGACAGCTCTGCTTCAAAAAGCGAAACTTTTTTCAAACTAGACGCTTGCATAATTCCAGCAATCACAGCAGCAATAATTCCAGAAACGCCAATCAACTCTGAAATTAAATAAGCAATAAATGGCAAGAGTAATTCAATCAACAAGTAGCCTGTAACATCTTTTGCCACTGCAGTTTCAAGTAAATGAACAATTTGCTGTTTTAATAGAACTAACACGATTCCGACTACCGCTCCACCAATACTGGAAATAACCAAGGTCCCTGCCGCTTCCACCGGCGAAAATGACCCTGTTAATAAAGCCGCTAATGCAAATTGAAAGGCTGTAACGCCTGATGCATCATTAATGAGTCCTTCACCAGATAAAATGTTCATCGAACGTTCAGGAATGTCAATTCGACCTGATAACGAACCTACCGCCACCGCATCCGTTGGCCCTAAAGCCGCCCCAAAAGCGAAGCAAGCGGCTAATGGTAAAGTAGGCAAAATCATATGCAAGGTCCAGCCGACTCCGACTAAGGTAATTAACACACCAAAAAAGGCCAAGAAAAGAATCATCCCGAAATTTTTCATCATTGCTTTCAGATTGATTAGCTCCCCTTCTCTAAATAAAAGCGGTGCAATAATCATTACTAAAAACACTTCAGGCTCAAATTCAATTTCCTGCCCCATTTTAGTTAAACCAATTAGAACGCCTACAATAATTTGCACAATTGGCAGCGGAATGACGGGAACAATCCGGTTGAATATGTTTGAGAAGGTAATAGACAGTGCAAAAACAATGATTAGAAAGGTAAATTCCATCCTATCATTCCCTTCTATATTAAATTTTTATTGACTTACCGATCAAAACATTTAAGTAATTTTTTCTTTTTAAGAATAATTTTCTTTTCGACTTCTTCTAACTCAGAACTGCGTTCGCAAAGTTCCAATTGAGCGCGTCGTGCTTCTAAACGAAGAAGTTCTCCTTTAATTAATTCAATTTTTTTGTAGCGTAAGAAATTTTTCTTTTGCATACGTTCTGCAAAGTGTTGTCGTTTTTCTTCAGGGATTGCTTGATATTTCTTTTTCAAGTCAGCGACACACTTTTCAAATTCTTCACTCACCGAAACAACTTCCTTCCAAAATTTAATCTGACTAATTATAACAAATTTTACCAAAAGTACAAGCAAAATTGCTTTCTTTTTTTCAAAAGAAATTCAGACAAAACTTAACGCGTGAAAAGCTGATTTCTAGGAGCTGAACATGGTTAATCTTCATTAACAATAATATCAATTTCTGCCTCTTCATTCATCCGTGTTGAAAGAAAAAGAACCATTTCTTCTAGTGGCGCAGAAAAGCGTAAAACCACCCCTCTTCTGCCTTTTTTTAAATACCCTAAACGAATACCGTTCGACTTTTGAACAAGGACAATCTTTTCGATATCTTTAAAGGCCGTGCCCCGATTGTCAAAAGGATGCGTAATAATACAGTCCTCCGCAAAACCTCTTGCATCGTAAAGAAAACTGAAGATAATCAAAATATATAACACACTTCGAATCATTTCAATTTTATCTCCTGCCGAAAATGCATTGGCCAGAATCATTAAACTAAAAAAAGCAACTAAATATTTTGTTGTAGGATGTTTTGCAGCCGGAATTACAATACTTTTACGTACGAAGTAAAAGTAACCATACATAACGACGACAAATAAAAATAGCAATAACGTAAATCCATCGATAATCACAAACGACTCCTTTATTTCTTTTTCTTTTGAATATCTGTTAATATATCATTTATTTCTTTAATTTCTTTTTTTGATTCATTAATCTTTTTGATAACCGCCTCACGGTTTTTTCCAGGCGGTAAGTCAATTGATTCTTGGTAGTAGTTTGCTAAAGCTTGAACTTTTTTCATTTTTTCGCTTTGCAACAAGGCTATATTTCTTTTCATTTAACCGCCTCCTCTTCCTTAGTATACATTACTTTGTAAGGAATTGCTTAATTTGCAAGATATTTTCTAATAAAAAGGAGTAATTTTACATTTTCTTATAAACAAAAAGTATCCGGCTGAGTAACAGCAGCAAACGACAAAATAATAGAATAAAAGATGAGACAGAAGTAGTTTACTTTTGTCTCATCTTTTATTATTGAGCTGAAATCGCTAAACCAATTGCTTTTTCCCCTAGGTGGGTCCCGATAACTGGACCAAAATGACCGATTTCAATTTCTGCATTTGGGTATAGCTTTTGTAATTTTGCTTGTTCTTTTTCAGCAACGATGCGGTTATTGGCATGAATCACGTACAGTTTAACTGGTGCTTCAATCCCTGCGTTTCGTTCACCAATAATCTTTTCTGCACGAGCAAAAGCTTTCTTTGTTGAACGGATTTTTTCAAATAATACAATCTTTCCATCTTCAAAAGTCAAGATAGGTTTAATCTTCAATAGTCCAGCAATCAAGGCTGCGCCATTCGTTAAGCGACCGCCACGAACTAAGTTGTTCAGATCTTCTACAATTAGATATGCATACGTATTGTCACGAATTAAATCTAATTTGGCAAAAATTTCTTCTAAGCTGGCTTTTTCTTCTGTTAAATCTAAAGCAGCTTCTACCATGTGTCCCATTGGCATACTTGTAATTTTTGAGTCATATGGATACAAAGCAACGCCTGGGATTTCATCAGTAAGTCCGTGCAATGTATGAACAAAACCAGAGATTCCTGAAGAAAGATGAATGCTGATGATGGTGTCGTACCCTTGTTCAGCGATTGATTTGTAAAGCTCTAACACTTCTCCTAAAGCAGGTTGTGAAGTCGTCGGAAATTCTTTACTATTATTTAGCAATGCATAATATTCATCTGCTTCAATGTCAATGCCTTCGTTGTATATTTTTCCATCTAAAATGACTGGGATGGGAATTACAAAAAGATTCGGATGATCTTTAATGCGCTCGGGTAAATAAGCTGTACTATCTGTCACAATAGCAATTTTCATTTTGTAACCTCGTTTCACTAATTTTCCACGTTGTTTCTAATATAGCATAAAAAAGGATATTTTAAAATGCTTTCCTTATTCGTTCAGGAATTTTTCGATGGCGTCAGCATTTTTTTGTTCATCTACTTCTAAAATACTGCCTGCATAAGAGGATTCACCAAAATTCCAAGAATCTGGTACCGGAACCGATAATGACTCAACCCCTGTTTTTCCTTTAATCAACAATGATGGCCCATTCGTTAACATGAAACTAACAGGCACATCTGTCGACATATAGCCGACTAATTTCCCAAGTGATTCTGGGGTTCTTAATAAAGTCATTGGGTTTTTCATTTGGCTCATTACAGCTGACATAACTTGTTGTTGGCGACGAACCCGACCAAAGTCGCCTTCTTCATCCATCCTAAAGCGAGCGTATTGAAGTAAGACATGTCCATCCATGACCTGTTGCCCTTTTTCAATATCAACACCATCTAAATTCAGTGATTTTTCTGCATCGATTTTGACACCTTTTGGAAACATAGAGTCAACAATTTTTTCAAATGATTGGAAATCTACCTTAGCATAATATTTCGTATCTAAATTAAAGTTTTGTTTTAACGTTTCACGAACCAATTCAGCACCGCCATAAGCGTATGCGGCATTAATTTTATTCGGCCCGACACCAGGAATGTCCACGAATGTATCACGCATAAATGAAATTAATTTCGGTTTTTTTGATGGTCCATTTAGTTGGAGAACCATTATTGTGTCGGCTCGTCCAGCATCTTCCCCACGTGTATCGCTGCCAAGAATTAAAATATTCTTAGCCCCGTTGCTACTTTTGACACCATTAAATGTTTCTACTTTTTCTTGAGGCAACGAGTCATCATGTTCTGCTGCAGATTTTCCTTTTAAAAACATGACTGTACTATAGGCAAATAACAGAATCAATAGGATCACTAGCCATTTGAAAAAGCGTTTTGTTTTTGATTTTTTACGTTTCTTTTTTGGTTTCTTGTCTTTTTTTCCGCGGGGTGGTTGGTCAGAACCGTTGCCACCACCTGAATCTGTTTGATGTCGCCTCTCACTTCTGCGACTGTCCTCAGTATAGCTGTCTTCGTAAACTGGCTCTTGAAGGCTTTCAGCTAGTTCTTCTGGTTCTTCTTCTCTATGTTCACCCATTGATTTTCGGGGATTAAAGGTCTTTTTATGCTCTGCTGGTCTCGATTTTTCATGAATATGTTTATAACGATCTACACGACTCATCGTGTCACTCCTTTACCTCTGTGTTTTATCACCTTTCTTAGGATACCTCATTTCGCAGGAAATTCCTATTACAAATATGTAATTTAATAAAAAATGAAACTCACTTTATCTAATAAGTAAGCTTCATTTTCATTTTTAACTCTTTAAAGTGTGGACAAAACATAGATCGGGTAATCCCCTAAAATTTTTATTTCTGCGCCAATCAGTTCCAGTTCTGTTAAAGCTGCTTCAATTAGTTTTTCTGGTTGATCATTCACTAAGTCCATTAAAAAGAAGTACTCTCCGAGCTTTGTTTTCAACGGCCGCGATTCTATTTTGCTAAGATTAATCCCTCGCCAACTAAACACGCTTAATGCTTTGTGTAAAGAGCCAGGAACATTACTTGGCATCGTAATCGCCAGCGTTATTTTTTTCTCAGATAGCGGGAAAGAAATCGCTAAATTTTCAGAACCAAGAACCCAAAATCGGGTTTGATTTACCGATAAATCTTGTATATTTTTTTCAACAATGGTCAAATCATACATTTCCGCAGAAAGTTTTGGTGCAATAGCTGCAAAAGGTAATTCTGGATGTTCTGCAATGTATTTGGCGGCGTAAGCTGTTGAAGGCGTTGCTTCTAAAATCGCTTCAGGAAAGTTTTTCGCTAGAAACATCTGCGATTGAGCTAATGCTTGCGGGTGTGATAAAATTTTCTGACTTTGTTGCCAGATCGATTGATTCTCTTTTGCCACCATTAATTGTTGTTGAATTGGTAAAACCAACTCTGCTTGGACAGGTAACTGCGCTTGATGATACAAATAATCTATCGATGCATTAACGGTTCCTTCAATCGTGTTTTCTATTGGGATAATGCTCCATGCCACTTCTTGCTGTTCAATTGCTTTCAAGCAAGCTGGAATCGATGCGTACGGTATCAATGTAGCATCAGGAAAAGCAGCCAACGTTGCACTGTACGTAAAGGAACCAATCGGGCCTAAATAACCAACTTTCATCGTTTCTCTACTCCTTTAATTGTTGCAGAATTTCATTGATAATTTCTTCTGGTGAGCGATTGGTCGTATCAATTGTCATCTTCGCACATTCTTCATAAAAATTTTTACGAGACTCAAATAAAGTAATGATTTCTTTTGAAGAACGTTCTATAGCTAAGGGGCGTTGGTTTTCAGTATCTTCTGCGATTCTTTTTGACAGCTCTTCTGGTGTCGCATGTAAATAAATCACTTGCTGAAAAGATTTCAATAAGCTACGATTTTCTGGTCCGACAACAATCCCGCCACCAGTTGAAAGGACGGCTGTATTTTTTGACAGCTCCTTTAAAAGTTGGGTTTCCTGTTCTCGGAAAGCTGCTTCACCATATTTTTCGAAATAGTCAGGAATTGAGCGTCCTATTTTTTCAATTAACGCTGTATCTAAATCAAGATGAGGCATCTTTAGTTTATTGGCCAAACTTTGGCCGATAGTTGTTTTACCCGCACCCATGAAACCAATTAAAACAATGCTTTCCATGGTTCGTTATCCTCCTTCGTTAACAACTTAAACGTTCTAAGTCGTCAAAAAATGCTGGATAAGAAACTGAAACTGCTTCAGCCTTATCTAATTCAACAGTGCCTTCTTTTACAAGTAATGCAGCAATTTGTAACATCATCCCGATACGATGATCCCCATAACTGGTAACTCTTCCACCATGTAAAGAAGTTGGTCCATGTATAATTAAGCCATCATCAGTAGGCGTGATGTCGGCGCCTAAAATTGTTAATTCTTTCGCTACTGCATCAATCCGATTGGTTTCTTTGACTTTCAATTCTTCTGCATCTCGAATGATTGTCGTGCCAGTAGCCTGAGTGGCTAACAAAGCAATAATCGGTAACTCATCAATTA
Source organism: Enterococcus sp. MSG3299 (assembly GCF_050555765.1). Classification (NCBI taxonomy): domain Bacteria; kingdom Bacillati; phylum Bacillota; class Bacilli; order Lactobacillales; family Enterococcaceae; genus Enterococcus; species Enterococcus sp. MSG3299. The sequence goes on along the minus strand of NZ_CP187869.1, from coordinate 1,316,233 downwards.
AACGTGGGATAATAGCGCCACCAATCTCTGTAGCTGTTAATTGACTCGTTTTTACAAGTAAATCGCCAGAGTGATTGGCCTCATCTTCATTTAAAATAGTGACGGAACCACCCATGTTTTTAATCACATCTAAAATACCTGTCCGCGTTTGATTTAAGCCAACATTTTTCAGAAGTATCTCGCTATCTGGGACTACTAAACCCGCAACTAAAAAGAAAGCTGCAGAAGAGATATCACCAGGAACTACCACATTTTGACCTGTTAATTGTTGCTGTCCAGTTAACATAATTTTTTTACCGTCTACTTCAAGTGTCCCACCAAATTGTCGAATCATCTCTTCTGTATGATCACGTGTCTTTTCTTTCTCAACCACTACAGAAGTGCCCTCGGCTTGCAAAGCGGCGAATAAAATAGCCGATTTCACTTGAGCACTCGCAACAGGCATTGTGTAGTCAATCGGTTGCAAATTTTGAGTCCCGCGAATAGAAATTGGCGGAAACTCCGTTTGTCGAACCCCTTGACATTCCGCTCCCATTTGGTTTAAAGGAAGCATCACACGATTCATCGGTCGTTTAGCAATAGACGCATCACCAGCTAGGCGCGTTTCAAAGGGACAGCCAGCTAAAATGCCTAGCATTAGACGAATTGTTGTCCCTGAATTTCCAACATCAATTGTATTCTTCGCCTTTTTTAAGCCTGCAAATCCTTGCCCCTCAACGGTGATTGTCGTCCCGTCATCTTCAATGTTCACACCTAAAGAACGAAACGCCGCTAAGGTACTTAAACAATCTTCGCCTCTTAGAAAATTTGTAATCGTCGTTTTTCCAGAAGAAATCGCTCCAAACATAATACTTCTATGGGAAATCGATTTGTCGCTAGGAACCATCAGAGTCCCTTGTAAATGTTTCACATTTGTACGTAGTTGCACCCTCATCACCTCTTATTTTTCGTAACACGTATAGTTCGTTTTTTTAGATAAAATTTGTTTTGCAGCTTGGCAGTCTGGTTGATTTTTAAAAGACAATTGAAGAATCCCATAGATTTCTTCTCTCGTTTCTAAAATTTTAATATTTGTAAGAGAAAGGTCCGCTTCGCCTAAAATTTGCGTAATTTCAGCAATGATTCCTGGTTGATCTGGTACATCAACAAACAGATCATAGAAAGCTGGGATTGCGCCTTCTTTATGAATGGGCAACTGAGCACGTGTTTCTTTGGCCTTATCAAAAAAATTACGAATAGCTGGGGCATTTTTTTCTGTTAACCATTGGCAAACAGTAGTCATCTCTTTTTGCCAATTTTCTAGTAAGTCCAATAATACTAAGCGATTGCTTAATAAAATATCCGTCCACATCGTTGCATCAGAGGAAGCAATTCGAGTAATATCTCTGAATCCTCCAGCCGCTAGCTGCTGCGCTCTAGGGTAAGTGGTATTCAGTTGCTGACTTTCGTTCACTAACGCTGCGGCAACAATATGTGGCAAGTGACTTAGAGCACCAGTAATTTCATCATGTTCCTGTGCAGGCATCGTAATAAACTTCGCATGCGTTCCTTTTAGTAACGTTTGTAACTCCTGAATCTGTTTGTTTTTTTCGCCATGGTCATCGGTAAAAATATAGTAGGCATTTTCAAACAAACGTTCATCAGCGGCTGTTACGCCAGATTTATGTGAACCAGCCATTGGATGACCACCAATAAAATTTTTCATGTTAAGCTTTGTTGCTAACTGATTAATTTCCACCTTGGTACTACCCACATCTGTGATCAGAGCAGTTTCTAGTGATAATTGGTTTAATTCTTCTAGTTGTACTAAAGTTGCTTTAACTGGGGAACAAAGAAAAATAATCTCTGCTCGTCTTGCCCCACTTGTTAAAGATTCAGCTATCTCATCAATTAGACCCGTTTTCTTAGCAAATTCAGTTGACTCCGCTTGATTATCGAAACCGATAATCTCACTGTTGGGATGTCCTTTTTTGATACACAAAGCCAGTGAACTCCCGATTAGCCCTAATCCTACGATTAAAATACGTTTCTTCATTTTTTCCCTCCATATACTTGCGACTTTCTTCCATTAAAAGTTTTGAGTATATAGACGATAACGTTTCACTGCTTCTTTCATTTGTTCAAATGAGTCACTATCAAATTTTTCGAGCATAGCCTTCGCTACTTCCGTTGCAACAACGGCTTCACAAACAACGCTAGCGGCCGGTACTGCCGTGCTATCAGAGCGCTCAACGCTGGCCTTATAAGGCTCTTTTGTATCAATATTTACGCTTTGCAATGGTTTATAAAGGGTTGGAATAGGTTTCATGACACCACGAACGATGATTGGCATTCCGTTGGTCATTCCTCCTTCAAAACCGCCTAAATTGTTGGAAGTTCTGGTATAACCTGTACTTTCGTCCCAAACAATCTCGTCCATCACTTGACTACCAGGGCGTTGCGCCATTTCAAATCCAATGCCAAACTCAGCACCTTTAAAAGCATTGATGCTTACAACAGCTTGCGCAATTTTGGCATCTAGTTTACGATCCCATTGAACATAGCTACCTAAGCCAGCTGGAACGCCACCCACAAGTACTTCTACTACCCCACCAATTGTATCGCCATTTTTCTTGGTTTGGTCAATTAGTTCTTTCATTTTTTCTTCTACGGAAGGATCTAATACGCGAACGGCAGATTGTTCAGACCGTTCTTGAATTTCACGGATCGTTAAATTTTCAGGGATCGTAGCTTCAATCCCGCCTAATACTGCGACATGCCCAGCGACTTGGATATTCAGTTCAGCTAAGAGTTTTTTAGCAACCGCACCAATCGCCACACGCATCGTTGTTTCTCGTGCCGAAGACCGTTCTAAAACATTCCGTAAATCATCATGTTGATATTTCATGCCACCGACTAAATCAGCATGTCCTGGACGTGGTTTGCTGACGCGGCGGATTTTCTTTTGTTTTTCAGGAACTGGCTCTACTGACATCACGGAGGTCCAATTTTTCCAGTCTTTGTTTTCGACAATCAACGTTACTGGTGAGCCAAGTGTTTTACCATGCCGAATGCCCGAAGTAATACGTACTTGGTCTTTTTCAATTTTCATCCGTCCCCCACGACCGTAACCGCCTTGACGTCTTGCTAATTCTCGGTTAATCTCTTCGCTACTTAAAGGAAGACCGGCTGGTAAGCCTTCAATAATAGCAGTTAATTCAGGTCCATGTGATTCGCCTGCTGTAATAAAGCGCATCTTAAATTCCTCCTTCTCTATTTAAAAATGCTCGAATTTCTTCCGTTGGTAAAGAGACAATTTTCGCTTGACCAATTTTTTCTAAGACAATGATTTTAATCTGTCCCCCACGTGTTTTTTTATCATGTGTAATTGCTTGATAGAGACGTTCTTCTGGCCAACAATCTGTCGTTACTGGTAAATCGAACTTTTCTAGCATGGTGACTAACTCTTGGGTAGTCCCAAGTGGGGAAAGCCCTCGTTGTTCTGCGACTTGAGTTATTTGAATCATTCCTAAAGAAACGCCTTCACCGTGAGCAATCACCCCGTAACCAGCTGTATTTTCTAATGCGTGGCCGATCGTATGCCCAAAATTCAGAATCAAACGTAAGCCCAAATCTAATTCATCTTCTTCGACGACATCACGTTTAATCTTGCAACAGGCCGTGATAATTTCTTCTGCATGTGCCACTAAATCTTGTTCATTTTCCAAAGAGGATAAACGGTGCCACAATTCAACATCAGCGATAGCTGCTGATTTTACAATTTCTGCAATTCCTTCACGCACACGTCTAGGTTCTAATGTTTTAAGTGTATTAGGATCAATTAAAACCCCATCTGGTTGGGCAAAAGTACCGACAAGATTTTTGGCTTTTTTAGTGTTAACCGCTGTTTTACCTCCAATGCTACTATCTACTTGTGCCAGTAAGGTTGTTGGTACTTGCAAAAAGTGAATACCGCGCATATAGGTTGAAGCGACAAATCCAGCTAGATCTCCCACAACGCCTCCACCTAGAGCAATTAGACCATCACTTCGAGTCAATTGCTGTTCCGCTAAAAAATCATAAAGCAGCTGAGCTGTTTCGAGGCTCTTACTTTGTTCACCTGCCGCTACAGCAATCAATGATGTTTCAAAACCAGCAGCTTGCAATTCTTTCTCAACAGCTGCGCCATATAATTTATTCACCGTTTCATCGGTAATAATCGCTACCCGTTGTGGCTGCCACAGGCTACGTACCCAGGTGCCAATTTTATCTAAGGCACCTGTTTCGATGGTTAAATCATATGAATGTGTAGGTAACGTTACGGTTAATTTCATGTCCTCTACTCCTCTGTCTTTACTAATCTTCTAAAGCATTAATTTCTTTCATTGCTTTTTCGATGATATGAACTTCTTTCATCATACGTAGGTAAGTTTTTTCATTCAAGGATTGTGGCCCATCTGACCACGCATTCGCTGGATCTGGGTGAATTTCTACAATCAAGCCGTCCGCACCTGAAGCAACACCTGCTCGGGCCATTGGCGGTACTAAATCCCAGATACCAACACCATGACTCGGATCAACAATAATTGGAAAATGACTTAATTTTTTAATTAAAGGCACCGCACTTAAATCAAGTGTATTGCGCGTAGCGGTTTCGTACGTACGAATCCCACGTTCAATGAAGATCACATTGAAATTCCCTTGCGCAGCAATGTATTCAGCTGCGTTTAGCCATTCATCAATCGTACCAGCAATCCCGCGTTTTAAGCCAATAGGTTTTCCAGTTTTACCAACCGCTTGTAATAACTTGAAATTTTGCATGTTGCGCGCACCGATTTGTAAAATGTCACTGTATTTTGCGACAAGTTCTAAATTCGCTTCATCCATTACTTCTGTAATGACTTGCATATCTAATTCATCAGCCGCTTGGCGAATGTATTTTAGTCCTTCTTCTTCTAGTCCTTGGAAAGCGTATGGCGACGTTCTAGGTTTGAATGCACCACCTCGTAAAATTGTTGCACCGCCAGCTTTAGCAATTCGCGCACATTCACGAATCTGATCTAAGCTTTCGATTGAACAAGGGCCCGCCATCATGGTCATACTGCCGTCACCGATTTTAACACCGTTCACATCAACCACTGTATTCTCTGGATGAAATAAACGACTCGTTAGTTTGTATGACAACGAAATGCGGACACTTTTCTCCACGCCTTCTAATGCTGTTAACTCTGCTTCAACTAATTTTTCTGTATCACCAATCAAGCCTATCACTGTTTTTCCATTATCTTGACTTGTTTGAGTAGTTAAGCCTGCACCTGTTACTAAATCAATGACTTGTTTCATTTGCTTTTCGGTTGCATTTTCTTTCATAATTACGATCATTATATTCTCTCCTCATGCCTTTAAACGGCGCTCTTTTTATCTATTTTCAATTTTACGTTTTACGACTGATACAGGCATTTTTTGTCCTGTCCATTGTTCAAAAGCAGCAGCTCCTTGATAAAGTAGCATGTCCAAGCCGTTGCTTGTTTCTGCGCCACGTAAACGGGCTTCTTTTAATAACTGTGTTTCTCTGGGATTATAAATAGCATCATACACGAATAACTTCGGTTGAATCATTGCATAATTTTCTATAGGACTACTATGTGCATGTGGATGCATACCCACACTCGTTGCATTAACTAACAAGACGCTTTCAGCAACATCTTTTGCTAGTTTTTCAGTATCCGCTAAATCGTTTAAATGAATTACACAGTTGGTTCGTTCAGTGAAATTTGCCAGTTTTTTTTGACTGTCGTTAAACCCCGCGCTTTTCCTGTTGTAAACGGCGATTTCTTTCACGCCATCTAAAGCAGCTTGGGCAATGATTGATAAGGCTGCACCACCTGTTCCTAAGATGGTCATTTTATTCTGAAAAACGTCAACCTTTTTCTCTTTCAAACTCCACATAAAACCAGTACCATCCGTGCTGTCTCCGTAAAGTTTTCCATCTTTGTTGACAATCGTATTAATTGCGCCAACCAGTTGAGCGGTAGGACTTAGTTCATCCATATAACTTACAGCCGCCACTTTATTGGGCATTGATAAGTTGGCCCCTAACATGTGAAACGTTCGAATCGCTTCAATTGCTTGTGGCAATGTCTCTTGTCCAACGTCAAACGCCAGATACCGAGCATCAACTCCTAAATTTTGAAATGCTGTATTATGAATCAACGGTGAAATACTGTGTTGGCTGGGTTTCGCGAATAACCCAGCTAAACGAGTAGCTCCAGTTATTTCTTTCATCCTGTGTGCTCCTTTACGAAATTTTTTTAGTAAGTTTCTGAAATCCTAATTTTTGGCCAAACAAAAAGGATATTCACAGTAAATTTTAAGAAAAATCTACAGTGAATACCCTACAAAAAAGCAATATAAAAGCCACTATAGATTTTCTTAAATCTACATGGCTGAAAGTCATCTTAAATTTCCCTAGCCATTATAGATACAAACGTTTGTTGTCTGTACCCATAATGTTATGAATACAAACCTATCTAAAATAGCTAAAGTAAAAGTTATTCAGTTGTGTATGGTTTTTCTTCGTTGTTGTCATAAGAATCACTCCAAAACTGATTTAATTAAGAATTGTTAACAGTATACCGCTAGAAAAAACATGTGTCAACACTTATTCGCTTATTTTTTTGACTATTCCATTAAAACCAATGTTATTTTATTCGTAAAAAGACTGAAAAAAGCCACAGGAACCAGTCATTTCACTGATTCCTGTGGAGCAAAAATTATTTTAATTCTTCAGCGTATACATCATCAACTGTTTGTGTTGGATCGATAACAATGTATAAGTTTTTAGTTTTTTCGCTGACTTTTGTAGATTGATAGATGTTATCCAAGCCCTCATCTGTTTTATCTTTGTAAGGGAAATAAACTAAATCTGGTGTGCCATTTTTGTAAAGAATTTCCATACGTTCGATATCTTCATATTTTAAAGCACGAGAGAACATCCCTAATTCTAAGCCACCTAAGTTAATATCGTGGGTTTGAACATGATCTCCTTCTTGGAAAATTTCAATTTTGAACCCTTCACATGGATGAATTTCAACAAATTCACTACCATGGATACGGCCAAAACTTGTTGTAATATGTTTGATCCATAAATCACCAATAAAACGACGATCAATCGTCCAAGTTTCACCATTTCTGAAATAAAATTTAAGTCCTGTCATTTCTCTAGCCATAGCACAAATCTCCTTACTTAAAAATAATTTCTTACATTATTAGTTTACCATACTTTTGATAAACGGTCACAAACTTTCGCTGTAGATTCTTAATCTTTTGTTATTCTTTTTAAAAAAGAATCAGTCTCAACTACTGCACGTTGGTGAAAACCTTTGGCAATTTGTCGTTCTCCTTCATAAGCAACAAATTCATAGCGTATTTTGTGCGCAGACTGTTCAATGTTGGTCATCGTAACAACGATTGTCGACCCTACCGCGGATGGATATAAGTGACGCAATTCTAACACCGTTCCGACAGTTGTTTCCCCAACTGATAATTGGTCCTTCACAGCTTCTTTGGCTGTTTGTTCAATCATGGCAGCTAAAGCAGGGGTTCCTAAAACTTCTAAGTCACCAGAACCGAGCATTTTAGCCATTTGTGATTCTTTCACCAAGAATTCTTTTGTGAACATTTCTGTTGGCATTATGCTTTCTCTCCTTTTGAACGTTGTTTTTTGGCAAACGAAAGCAGAACTTCTTGTTTATTCTCTAAGCTACCTTCAACAACGTGTTGCTCGATTTCAGCGATCAGTTCCCCTAACCATTTGCCTGGTGTTTCTTCTAAGACGGCTAAAAGGTCTTTTCCTGTAATGGCCAATTCATGTCTTTGATGGATGGGTAATGCCTTAACTAACTCTTTTGTTACTTGTACTTGACTCTCTTGTTGGTAATAATATAAAAGCCTTTCAACAAGTACTGCTGATTCTTCGCCTAATTCATAAAGCATCATTGGCTGCCAGTCGTTACTCAAGCGAAAACGCAAACCGCGTACTAATTGTGAAACGTTTTGGATTAATTGATTTGAAAGTTTCCAAGCCTTTAAGAAGGAGCGAATTTCTGCTTCTGGTAAATTCAATGATTGGATAAGTAACGTCCACGCTTCTGCTTCTGTTTCAATTTGACGAGCAGGCAAGTCCATTAAACGAAAAAGTCCAGCCCCTTGTTCTCGTAATTTTGGACAGTATTGATAGCATTCTGTTTCAATAAACGGAGCTAAGCCACCTTGTCGATTAACCCCTAAAAGCATTTTTACAAATTCAATTGTAATGCGTTCTACTGAAATTTTTTCCAATAAAGGATGAAATTCAGCGATAGCGGCTAAGGTTTTTTCTTCAATTTTAAAATCTAATTGGCTAGCAAAGCGTAAGCCCCGCATCATTCGCAGAGCATCTTCATGAAACCGCTCATGGGGATTACCGACTGCACGAATGGTTTGATTAGTTAAATCTTCGATACCATCAAATAAATCAATGATTTCGCCTGTGCTGTCAAGCGCCAAGGCATTAATCGTAAAATCTCGCCGTTTTAAGTCTTCTTTCAAGGAGCGAACAAAGGTGACTTCATCTGGTCGACGAAAGTCTTGATAAGTTGACTCGGTACGAAAGGTTGTTACTTCATACTGTTGGTCTTCCATCAATACAAGGACTGTGCCATGTTCGATGCCCACATCAACGGTTCGTTTAAAAATTTGCTTGATTTCTTCTGGATAGGCACTTGTCGCAATATCGACATCATGGATTGGTTTATTTAATAAAGCATCACGGACACTGCCCCCGACAAAATACGCTTCAAAGCCCTGTGCATTGATTTCGCGAATAACGGGAGCGGCTTCTTTAAATTCGTTTGGAATAGTTGTCAATTTCATAGCATCTGTTCCAATCCATAAAGTAGTTCTGTTCTCTGTACCACTTGCCGACAAGCTAACGCCACTCCTGTCATGAATGAACGCCGATCATAAGAATCATGCCGAATAGTGAGCCCTTCACCTACACTACCAAATTGGACTTGTTGGTGTGCCACTAAACCAGGTAAGCGGACACTATGGATTCGCAGACCCTCGAAATCAGCCCCGCGTGCCCCTGGTATTGATTCTACCTCTTGCGGATTCCCTTGTTTTTTTGCTGGCCGAACTTCTTGAATCATTTCTGCAGTTTTTATAGCCGTTCCACTCGGTGCATCCAATTTGTTATCATGATGTAATTCAATGATTTCCACATCTGGAAAATACTGCGCCGCTTTTTGGGCAAATTGCATCATTAAAACTGCCCCAATTGCAAAGTTTGGCGCAATTAAGCCGCCGATGGCTTTTTCTCGAGATAGGTTTGTCAATTCGTTGATTTGTTCTTCCGTAAAGCCTGTAGTCCCAACAACAGGCGCCATACCGTGTTCCAACGCAAAACGCGTATTTGGATAGGCGGCTTCAGGAACCGTAAAATCAATCCAAACATCTGGTTTGACAGCTAGGACTTCTTCTAAGCGCTGAAAAACGGGAATTGCTGTTTCATCATTGAAAGAAACAGTTTCTTGTGCTTCATGAGGATCATACACACCTACTAATTCAAAGTCTGCGGTTTCTAAGACCATTTGTGTAGCAGTACTGCCCATCCGTCCTTTAAACCCAGCGACAATTATTTTAATCATGTGTTTTCCCATCCTTTCTTTCAAAGCGATAGCGATCCCGCTTGTTAAATTTGGCCATATTTTCTTCAAAAACTTCGGTTAAATCAATCTCTAAAGAATTTGCCATGCTAATCAATACAAAAAAGACATCTCCAAGTTCCTCTGATACTGTCTTTGGTTTTTCGTCTGCTTTTTTCTGTTTTTCACCATAATAATGATTGACTTCACGGGCTAATTCTCCGACCTCTTCCGTCAAACGAGCCATTTGTCCTAATGGTGAAAAATAGCCTGTTTTAAACTGTTGAATATAATCATCAACTTCTGTTTGCATCGATTGCAAACTACGTTGTTCTGATTCTGACATTTTACCCCAACCTTTCTTACTCTACCTCCTACATCTTATCAAAAACTTGGCTATCTGGAAAGGTTCTACTTGTTGTTTTATATAGAGAATGATACAGTTTATACTGTAAAAGGACGTGATTAAATGGAAGAACAAAGATTTTATTTTAAAGATGTGTTATTTATTGTATTAGGAAGCTGTATCTATGCCTTTGGTTTGGTTACTTTCAATATTGCCAATGACCTGGCCGAAGGTGGTGTCACGGGGATTACTTTGATTTTAAGAGCCTTATTTCATTTTAACCCAGCATATACGACATTATTAATCAATATTCCGCTCTTATTAATTGGTGGTAAAATTTTAGGCAAACGTTCCCTCTATTATACGCTAATTGGTACCGTGTCGTTATCGGTATTTTTGTGGTTTTGGCAAAAATTTCCTGTTGAAATTAATTTAGATCATGATTTATTGATTGCTGCTCTCCTAGCTGGTTTGGCCGCAGGATTCGGGAGTGGCCTTGTTTACCGCGTAGGCGGAACCACTGGTGGGACCGACGTCATTGCCCGCATTTTCGAAAAATACTTTGGGATTAGCATGGGCCGCTCGTTGTTACTTTTTGATGTTGCAGTCTTACTCCTCTCGTTGACCTATATTGATGTCAAACGAATGATGTATACTTTAATTGTGTCCTTTGTTTTCAGTCGTGTTGTTGATTCTGTACTCGATGGAGCCTATGCTGCGAAAGGAATTTTAATTGTTTCCAATCATTCCGAAGAAATCGGTCAAAGTTTAATGGCTTCTTTAGAACGTGGAGTAACATATTTAAATGGTGAAGGTGCTTATTCACAAGTGGAAAAACGGGTTCTCTACACGGTAGTCAGCCCTCGAGAAATAATGGAAGTCAAACGGATTGCTAATGAAATAGATGAAAAAGCCTTTGTGTCCATCATTAACGTACATGAAGCAATTGGCGAAGGCTTTACTTATGCAAAACCCAGCAAACAACGGCGCTTTAAATTAAAACAATAAATAAAACCCAGCATTTATTGAAAATGCTGGGTTTTATTTATTGTTGTTTCAAACGATTTAATTCATCGGATAATTCTAAAAACGCTTCTTTGTTGCCTGTTTCTAAAGCATCATCAATTTGAGCTTTAATTAATGCCATTCGCTGCGTTTGTTCTTCTTGCTTAAAATATTGATCAATCGCTCTGGCAACTTCCTGATCCACTTGTTCATTCCATGGCGCAAACGGATTATCTTCTAAAACAGATAAATACTGGCTCGTTTGCCAAGCCTCTGGAAATACACATTCTAAATAAAGAGCTTTCCGCCAATTCATCCGAATCTCATGAAAAATTTGTTCCGGATCTGTAAATTCTTGTGCTTGGATAAAAAGCAATAACGGCTCCTTACCTAAACCATCCGCTACCACACGAATCCCCCGATCGGTTTTCTCTACGTTCTCAACAAAATGAACATTATTTAAAATCGCATCGTGCGTTAATAAGTAATTTAAAATCCACAGTACTTCTCTTCTTCCAAAAGGCACGGTATTCACTAACCAAGTTAAAAATTTTTTCTTTTCTGATAAACTAACAAACATCGTCGTTTCCTATCTTTCTTCCATATCTGCTAGCACAGATTGCATGTCGACATCACCAGGTTCATGTTCCAAATAGTGGTATAACAAGTGTTTTGCTTTTTCAAGTTCGCCTTCTTCTCGTAAGAACAATGCGTATTCTTTTAGAAATTCTGGTTCGTGAGACAATTCTTGCGCTGCTTGTTCATAATGAACTTTAGCGACGGCAAAGTCTTCTAATTCGTTGTACGCTTTTGCTAAGTTCCATTCAGCATAAGGATGATCCGTTTCCTCTAAATCATTTAAGATAGTAATTACTTCCTCAAAACGCTCTTCCGTGATGTAGAGATTACTTAAGGTCAAACGACTTTCATCTGTTTTCTCACCTAATTCCAAAGCTTTTAACAACCAGTTTTCAGCACCAGCAATATCGTGTAAGCGATAGGCATTTTCAGAGGCAAATTGGTATAACTCTACTTGGAATGGGTTTTCCGCAATTCCTTCTTCGATCACCGCTTTTGCTTCCTCTAATTGCTCTTCTTCTTGGAGCGCTTCCGCTAAATATAGATAAAGCGATTGATAATGTGGGTTTAGTGTTTTTAATTGCTGGAACAACGCAATGGCTTTTTGATTCTCATGTAACTGTAAATAAGTGAAAGCTAACTGGAATAAACGATCGTCTGTTTGTTCTTCTTTGACCGCGGCTTCCAAATAAGGAACCGCTTCTTCAAAATCACCTAACATGCTGTAACTACTTCCTAAGCGTTCATTCAAGGAAATAGCAGAGATTTGCGCTGTCCCGCTTTCTACAATGCTTTGATAACGAGTGATAGCCTCGACAAATTGACCATTTGTAAAATATAGTTCTCCCAAAGCAAATTGAATTAACGGCTCTTCTGGCATAAGATTAGCCGCTTCTTTTAATTTCGCTTCACTGACTTCTGGAATCCCTAAAACTTGGTACAAATCCGCAGTAACTAAGAGACTTTGAACATAACTGTCACTAGTTTCTGGAATTTTTTCTAAATAGATGAATGCGTCATCTATTTCATTATTTTCAATGGCGATTTCTGCTAATGGAATGTTTAAGCCATCTGCATCGGGAAATTGTTCCAACAATTGTTGGAAAATTTGTTTGGCTTCTTCTAGAAAACCTAAAGATAATAACGTTTCCCCTAAATCAGCTAAGGTATTTTCATCATCTTTCTTTAATGCTTCTTCAAACATTAACTGTGCTTCTGCTAAATTTTCAGCTTGTAATGCTTGAACCATTTTTTCACTGTATGACATAATTTCCCCTCAAATCTCTTTTAAAATTTCTTGGTATCTTTCAATCGTTGTTAACAGTTGATCGGGCGTTGGCTTTAAAGCTGCTCCTAGTTGACCGATTTTTTCCAACACCATAGGAGGACCTAGTGTTTCTGTGTGAAGCAAAACTTGTTCTGCGTAATCAGCACTTAAAATTTCTTTTGGAAACGCCACCGGAAAACCTAAGCGAATAAACCAAACGATAAAATTTTTAAATTGAAAGTCAAAGTGATTGACTTGCTGGCTCCATAAAACTTGTAACAATAATCCCAATAATCGTTTCATGGGACCTGATAACAAATGGCCATTTTCGGTTGTAGCAAAGGCCGCTTCAAAAACTCGGCCAAATTGATCCACTTTTTCCCCTGCTTGTTCATAAAAAGATAACAACTCGTCTAAAATACCATTAAATGACGTTTGATTCAACCGTTTTTTATCTGGATACGTTTGGTATAGCATTTGTAAATAAGCATAATCACAGACAAGACCCGCTCGAATAAAAACGAGCAAATCAATTAAAGGAGCGGCACCTTTTTTAATGGTCAAGGTACTATCAAACAAAATTTCTTCTGAATGATTTTCTATATGCATGGTTGCATGCTGTGCTTGCTGAATTGTGACACTTGGTAAAAGTCCTTGGCGTAACGCTTGAACAGACACAGGCATCAGCCAACATTTGGAGGAACACTTACTTACTTGGTGCAAAAATGCGGTTAATTGTAGTACCCCTTCATTACCCAAACCAATCAATAAAACATCCTGATTTTCTGGCCAATCAGCTAAGAAACGTAACACACTTTCTAATTCTGATAAGTCATTGCAATGAACATCATTGCGACAAATATACCAGTTTAATCCCAACTGTTCCCCAAAGGCATAATTAATCTTCTCCGAAAAAAGATCATAGTAACGCTGATTCGCCAAAACAACGATTGACTCCGTCGTTACTGGTCGTTTTTTTAGGACGGAAGCAAATGTTTCTCCATAAATAATAGCGACCTTGTTTTCCCCTCTAGAATAGTTGTATTTCATTGATTCACCACCTTAAGACTGTTTCCTCTTCCTTCACCCCAAGTCTAGCATAACCACTAAAAAACAGCTACTGGCAACAACTTATTTTTGTCCTTCATTCATAAATCTTTCTCTTTTTATCAAAAAAGCAAGGAGCGAGTGTCGAACCGTTCCCGCTTGATTCTCGGAGCGAAGCACGTTTTTCTCACCTAAGGTTCGTTACAATTTAGCCTTTTAGCGTGCTGTTTCGACCACCTCTTAAAATAACATTTTTTATGTATGATTCAAAAAAGAACCCTTGGAAACCAAGGGTTCTAATTGTCTGTCTTATTTCACTGCATCTTTCAATGCTTTACCTGGTTTGAATGCAGGTACTTTGCTTGCAGCGATTTGAATTTCTTGTCCAGTTTGTGGGTTACGTCCTTTACGAGCTGCGCGTTCGCGAACTTCAAAGTTACCAAAACCGATTAATTGAACTTTTTCACCTTTAGCAAGAGTTTCTTGAATTGTTGAAAAGACAGCGTCTACTGCTGCAGTAGCATCTTTTTTAGTTAAACCAGTTGAAGATGCAACGTTTTCGATTAATTCTGCTTTATTTGCCATGGATCATTTCACCTCCTCTATAAGAGATACGATGTTTTTACACACCTAAAGTTCCGTCTATTTTTGAGTGGTCCAAAAACAGACAGCAAATATTGATCTGGTTCAATATTCTGTTAACAAGATAGCATAAGAAAGTTGTAATAGCAAGGTTTTTAGTGTATTTTAACCAGTTTTTTCAAAAAATAATCATTTTTTCTCAAAGTTGATAAATTTATTTGAATATCTAAAAAAAGTATGGTAGAATGCACTATTTTCGGCGTCGCGGAATGATTTTAATTGGCGTGCCCTCAAACGTAAATGCTTTTCTGATTTGATTTTCTAAAAACCGGGCATAAGAAAAGTGCATTAGTTCTTCTTCGTTGACAAAAATAACAAATGTAGGTGGTTTGACTGCCACTTGTGTTGCATAAAAAATCTTCAAACGTTTTCCTTTATCGGTTGGTGTCGGATTAATTGCTACAGCATCCATTATAACGTCATTTAACAACGCTGAAGGAATCCGTAAGTTTTGATTCATACTAACTGTTTCAATTAGTTCAGGCAGTTTGTTTAAACGTTGTTTGGTTAATGCAGACACAAAAATAATGGGTGCATAATCTAAATATTGGAATTCATCACGAATTTCCGCTTCAAAATCACGCATTGTATTTGTATCTTTTTTGACTGTATCCCATTTGTTGACCACGATAATAATACCGCGACCTGCTTCATGGGCATAGCCCGCCACACGCTTGTCTTGCTCACGAATACCTTCTTCTGCATTCAAGACCATTAAAACAATGTCTGAGCGTTCAATCGCCCGCATTGCGCGCATGACGCTATATTTTTCAGTTGATTCGTATACTTTCCCACGTTTACGCATACCAGCTGTATCAATCATTAAGAACTTTTGACCTTCTTCAGATTCAAAATACGTATCGATTGCATCTCGCGTTGTTCCTTCAATATCTGAAACAATCACACGATCTTCACCAAGAATAGCATTAATCAATGATGATTTACCGACATTTGGACGCCCGATTAAACTAAATTTAATTGTATCTTCGTCCTCTTCTTCTGAAGTGTTAGGAAAATGTTTAACTGCTTCGTCTAACACATCGCCAATGCCTAACCCGTGACTACCAGAAACTGGGAAAGGATCCCCTAGTCCTAAAGCATAAAATTCATAAATATCATTACGCATTTCAGGATTGTCAACTTTATTAACAGCTAAGATAACTGGTTTATTACTACGATATAAAATTTTTGCTACTAACTCATCTGCATCAGTAATTCCTTCACGGCCACTAGCAACAAAGATAATCACATCTGCTTCATCAATCGCAATTTCTGCTTGGTGTTTGATTTGATCCATAAATGGTTCGTCACCTAAATCAATCCCACCTGTATCAATAATACTAAATTCACGCCCTAACCATTCTCCAGTTGTATAAATACGGTCGCGTGTTACGCCAGGAGTATCTTCTACAATCGAGATACGCTCACCGGCAATGCGGTTAAAAATAGTCGATTTACCGACATTCGGTCTACCGACAATCGCAATAGTTGGATTTGCCATTTGATTCCCTCCTTGAGAATTTCAATCCTTACTAGTTTACCTAATCAAACCTTAAAGTGCAAGAAAAGTTTTAGTTTCTGCTGATTTTCTAACCAATTCAAGAAAAAATGAGTTTGACATAGCCGATCTGTTTACGGCTATGTCAAACTCATAAATTTCAAGAAAGTAACGTGTTATTCCTCTTCTTTCGCATCAGATAAAGCGTCACCTAAAATATCGCCCATGGTAAAGCCAGTATTTTCTTCAGGCAATTCATATTCCTGTTCTTCTTTTGGTTCTTCTTGAGACTCAGGTTTTGGTTCTAACGCTTTGATACTTAAAGCAATACGATGTTCCTCTGGATTAACTTCTAAAACTTTCACTTGTACTTGATCCCCTTCATGAAGGACTTCATGAGGCGTTGCAATATGCTTGTGAGAAATTTGAGAAATATGCACTAATCCTTCCACGCCAGGGAAAACTTCCACAAAGGCACCGAAGCTTGTTAGGCGTTTTACTGTGCCATCTAAAACAGTCCCAGCGGCTGCTTTTGTTTCGATATCTGTCCATGGTCCAGGCAGTGTTTCTTTAATAGATAAAGAAATACGTCCTTCTTCTGGATTAATTGAAAGAATTTTTACTTGAACGTCTTCGCCAACAGTTAACGCATCACTTGGTTTGCCCACATGCTGATGAGCAATTTCAGAAACATGAACTAAACCATCCACGCCACCTAAATCAATGAATGCGCCGAAATCTGTTAAACGAGCTACTTTCCCTTCAACAACGTCTCCGTCATGTAAAGAAGAAAGTAATTCTTCTTTTTTCGATTCTTTTTCAGCTTCAACAACTGCTTTATGTGAAAGAATTAAGCGGTTTTCTGAAGGTTCGATTTCAATAATTTTAAATGCTAGTGTTTGACCTTTATATTCAGAAAAATCTGCAACAAAATGATCTTCAACCATTGAGGCAGGAACAAATCCGCGAACACCAACATCAACAACCAAACCACCTTTAACAACATTTGTAACAGGTGCTTCGATTACTTTGCCCGCTTGGAAATCTTGTTCAATTTCTTCCCAAACTTTTTTAGCATCTAAACGGCGTTTTGACAGTAAATAACTGCCGTTTTCTTTATCTTTGCCAATTGATGTGATCACAACTAAATCTAACACATCACCGACTTTCACAAGTTCGTGTACATCTTCAACTGGTAAAGTCGATAATTCCTTTGTAGGAACAACGCCTTCAACGCCCGCTCCTTCAATGCCGACAACAACTTGTTTGTCTTCAATGGCTAAAACTTCGCCTTTAACAATATCGCCAACACTGACTTCTTGAACGCTGTTCATTGCATCTTCCATTGTTTCGTTGTTTGCTACTTGTTTGTCTTCAAAATCTGTCATGCCTCTTATCCTCCTATGCCAACAAAAATTCCAAAACTTAGCTATATATACTTACATAGTACGAGATTTTTGTAAAAAAATAAAGCGATTTCTTCTATTTTTCTTAAAATTCTTTAAAAAAGTTCAAAACCTTTTTGTTTAATCACATTTTGTATGGCGGCGACGACTTCTTCAATCGTCAACCCTGTTGTATCGATTTTCACAGCATCACTTGCTTGGACAAGGGGTGATACTTCTCTGGTTGAATCTAAATAATCCCGACGTTCAATCTCCGCCTTCAAAGTTTCAAAATCCGTCTCAATCCCTTTTTCTTGATTTTCTTTAAAACGACGTTCTGCACGTTCTTCAACGCTAGCCACCAAGAATATCTTTACTTCGGCCTTTGGTAAAACTGCAGTACCAATATCTCGACCATCCATGACAACTCCGCCGGCTTGACCAATTTTCTGTTGTAACGCCACCATTTCTTCTCTAACTTTTGCATGTTTTGAAACAGCTGAAACAGCATTCGTTACATCTGGCTGGCGAATCGCTTCGGTCACTTCATGACCGTCGATAAAAACACGTTGGCCATTCTCTGCTTGCTGAAAAGAAATAGTGTGGTTGACACAAAGCGCTACTAATGGCTCTTCCGCTTGAATGTCGATTTGATTTTGCAAGGCCAAATACGTAATCGCTCGGTACATGGCACCCGTGTCACAATACACATAATTCAATTGTTTTGCTAAAATTTTTGCAACTGTACTTTTGCCTGACGAAGCTGGTCCGTCAATAGCAATACTGATTTTCCCCATGAAAAAACTCCTTAACTGATATGCATCCTTTAAAATGCGCTTCTTCTTTTATATTAAAATCAGAAGAAAAGAACTTGGATTTAAACTGATGACGAGTCTCTAACGAAAAAGCAATAAGCCGAAATCCCTCGAAAGACGCAAAACATCTTTCGGAAATTTCTGCTTATTGGCATTCTCATGTAATCATTCGTCGCGGTTTAGCCCTTGAAAGTGCTGCCCAAACCTCTTTTTCTGGATTATTTAATACGTAATGGTTGGCCTGGATAAAACACAGATGTATCAATCCCAGGATTTAACGCTAAAATTTGTTCTAATGTCATTCCGTTACGTTCGGCAACTTGACGTGCCCCTTCGCCACTTTGAACGGTATCATAAACAGGTTGTTGGTTCTGCGCTTGTTGCTGTTGTTGATTTTGAGCTTCTTGTTGTTGTTGCTGCTCTTGTTGTTGCTGTTGTTGTTGTGCTTGTTGGTCCTGTTGTTGCTGTGCAGCAGCATCTGAACTTGAAGGTGTTGTATTTTCAGCTGGTTGGCTGCTTGCTGGTTCTGAGCTTTCCACTGATTTTGACGTACTTTCTTTTTTCTTCTCTTTTGATGATGATTGGACTAATGAAGAAGATGGCTGGCTATTTTTGCTAGCACTTTCGTTCGGTTTCTTGTCTTGCATCATCCATAAGAAAGTCCCAATTGGAATGGCAATAATTAATAATAGCAAAATAACTAAAACAGTTAGAAATAATGAATTTCCTCGTTGCTGTTGGCGTTTTGCTAAACGAGAACCACCACCATTTTGATCAGGTTCATAAATTGATTGTTCCCATGGCTCACGAGCTTGGTTTTTCTTTTTGTCCTTTTTACTCACTGCTAATTTCCTCCTAAACTTCTCTCGCTTGTTATTATATCATAGCTTTTGCCAACTGCCGACTAAAAAAATGAATTAATCACGTTCTTTAAATAATTTTAGAAATTTAGAACGCCAATCTTCTTCATTTTGATTGCTGGTCTTGTTCGATTTTACTATTGAATCTTGGTAAATGTCAAAGAATAACGCACAATTATCACAACAAGTTTCCAGTGATTGTTTTACAATCGGTTCTTGAAAATAAGTTTGAATCAACGTTCTTCGACAGGTTGTGGTTTCAATATACGTCAGCATCCCTCTTAATTGCGCTTGACGATCTTTTTCTTTCTCCTCTAAACGATGCTCTAGCTCTTCAAAAGAATAATCCTTGGCTAAATAGCCTTGGACCCATTTTTGTTGTAACTCGGTGGCATTTTCTAACAAACCTGCTTGTTCTTCTCCTTCAATCAGCGATTTTAAGGTCGCTCGATTCGCTCTTGTCTCTTCTAAGAAAAACCGATGAATAAATTCATCCCCTTTTTTATACAATAATAGCGCCCAACTTTTTTGACCATCACGTCCAGCTCGCCCGATTTCCTGCAGGTAATTTTCTAAGCTATCAGGCAAATCAAAGTGAATCACTCCACGAACATCAGGTTTGTCGATTCCCATCCCAAAAGCATTCGTTGCACAAAGAATATCGATTTGATTATCAATAAATTGTTCTTGCAAGCGACTACGTTCACTAGCCTCCAAGCCCCCATGATAATAGGCCACCTTAAAACTGGTTTTCGCCTGAATAAGTTGACTAATTTGTTCTGTTTTGTTGCGCGTGGCGCAATAGATAATGATTTTACCAGCCGTTTTAGATAAGTAATCTAGTAACACTTCTTCTTTTTCTGACGTTTCCTTCACGAACAAGCCAATATTTTTTCGATTCACTGAAGAAAGAACTTCTTGATAGCTACCATGAGAAAATAATTGTTTTATAATTGCGTGCTGTACAACGGGTGTCGCTGTGGCAGTTAACGCCAAGGTCAAAGGAAAGTCTAGCTGTTTTTGGACCAGATCTAATTTACTATATTCAGGGCGAAAATCGACGCCCCACTGATAAACACAATGGGCTTCATCCACCACAAATAATGCAATTTTTTGGCGTTGTAACACACTAAGTACTTCTTGCTGCAAAAGCATTTCTGGGCTTAAAAACAGATAATCGTATTGGAACATTTTCGCTAAAATATAACGCTTTTCTGAATATTGTAACGTACTGTTTAAGGCAACCGCACCTTTAATTCCTTGTCTTTGTAATTGACGCACCTGATCTTCCATTAACGAAAGTAAAGGAGAAACAATTACCGTTAGTCCCTCTAACTTCTGGCCCACAAATTGATAACACAATGATTTACCGGTGCCTGTTGGCAAAACAGCCAATGTATTCATACCGTCAAGTAAGTTTGTAATCACTTCTTTTTGACCAGGCTTAAACGCTGCATAACCAAATCGAGTGAATAATTCTTGTTCTAATGTCAACAACACTCACTCCTTTTCTTGCCAAATTTGTTGGATTTGATATAAGCGGAAATCTAAATAAGAAAGCGTCTCTTCTTGCGCTCGCCAATCCCGATACACCCACAACCGCGGATCTTGTTCTATTTGAGCCAATTTTTGGAGCATTGCCTCCTTTTCAAGATAAACAGACGCCTGCAGCTGCCCTTGAATAGCCAACTCTAATAGATGATCATGAATGGTACTCAGTTTTATTTTTCGCTGCTCAGCAATTTCTTGAAGCGTCTTGCCTTCCGTTAACAATCGTTGGGTTTCTTGCATACTTTGGTTTAGATTTTTTTCTAGATACGGCCATACAAGCGTTTGTAAAGCAGGATAGTTTCCTCCGTACATTATCAACTGCAGTAAATGATGAACCGCTTGCGTATGCCATAAACGCTGTTCAAGAGCTGTCTTATGGCTTGTTAATTGCTGAGGAACTTTGCCAGTTTGCTGATAACCAGAAAGTTGCGCAACCAAATAGTCGGTTTCTGCTTCAGGTAGTAACTTAAACCCTCGCAACAGTTCTTCTTTGATTGATTGAATGCGCTGCTCTTTCTTGTCTTGTTGTAACCATCGTTTCAAATATAGTTGCGGAATCGGTGTTGATAAAAGTGGAATATACTGTTTTTCCTCAAATGATAAATACGAAGTCACTTGCACGGCAAATTGAATGAGTTGCCAACTTTCTCGATCACTTCTGCCAAAACGATAAAGATCAATTGCAGGATAATCCAGCAACGAAAAATGGTGCTCCTTTAAAAATAGTTGCCCTTCTTTTGTTAGTTGAATCTCATTTGTCTCTTTGTGATACTGAATTTGTTTCGCCTTCGAAAGTTTTTCAAGAAATTGAAAATAGGCTTGTTCGGAAATCGTTGGCCACCAGCCAATGAATCGTAAACAATCATATAAAAAACCATAAATCAAAACAGAGCTAGTCCGTTTGCCTTTTAAAAGATGATACAAAGTTGATGCACGTACCTTGTATCCATGAGATAATAACGCTAAAATAAAAGTTGCTTCCATAGTAAACCTCTTTTAGATAGGATGTGTCACTGTTTATGCAATCAAGTTTAGTTCCTGAAAAATGTATTGCTTGTGGACTTTGTCAAGTTTATGCGCCCAATATATTTGATTATGATGATCATGGGATTGTCCTTTTTAAAGACGAGCCGCATGCTCGACAACAATTTATTCCAGAAAACGAACGCGAGAATGTGTTAAAAGCGTACCGCAAATGTCCCACGCGTGCAATAGAAATAAGCAAAAATGAGTGCTAAATAATTTAGCACTCATTTTTGCTTAGAGTATTTTTTCGAGCCACGCAAGTGTTTGCTCATCTATCGAAACAAACTGTAATTGTCCTTCTTTTAGCGGTTCTTTGACTAAATGAATTTGATCATTTAGGCCATTGATCCATTCATAACGAAGACCATTTTCTTTTGCTTTAGAATTTTTAGCTTCTAAATAATAATTGACATGGTAATTTTCTTTACCATCCAATTGTAGCGTATTAATGGTCACTTCAAAATCTGGTGAAACATCGGTCGATTTCTTTTCACGTAATCGTTCAAGTGCTTCAATAAAAGAAGGAAATTGAGGATTATTTTCCCCACCAACGAGATATTTTTTAGCAAATTCTGTACTATCCGTATGACTTTTCACTTGTTTGGCAAATGCTTGATAAAAGGTTTCTAGCGCTTTGCGGGCATCATAGTCGCTAGCTAACGGAAAATTCAATTGTAGCGTTGGATTATCGGAGAGCGCTTCGACAAAATCATTTTCACCAATCGTTTCTTTTGATGTTTGAATTTCTTCTCCATTAATCGTCTTTTTAAGTTGAATCGTCATCCCTTTGGACCAGAACAAAGGGCCAATCGTTTTGCTTCCATTCGTTAGCGTACCAACTTTCCGATTATTAATATAAATATCTGCGTCTGGCAGATTGCTTTCCACAACAAAATTCATTCGTTTAAAATCTAAAGGAATACTAGAAATATAATTTTCCTCTTCTAATAAACGATACTCTTCTGTGATAACAGGTTCGCCGGTGCTATCTTTCACTGTGGCTGTAAAAGTATATTGTCCTGGCGCTAAGGGTCCCAATTCCTTTTGATAAGTGGTTGAGTCGGAAGTGCCCACTTCCCGCCCGTTCATTGCCAACGTCACACCGCGCTGATTCGTCGTTAACTGAACAGAAACAGGCGTTAAAATGAATTGATAACGGTGAAAGAAAAATGCTGTTTGACTTGTTTCGCGAATAGTTAAACCATGTAGCTTTTTATCCTTTAATAGCGCTTTTTCTAATTTTTTTAGCTCAGTTGGATTTTTTTGATAATAAGTGATTAAAGGCTTAATGCTTTGCGGATTCACTTGAAATTCAGACTCGTTCGTCCTCATTTTTTTACTTAATTCTTGGGCATCACCATTCTCAATCGCTTCAATAAAATGAGAAATTTGTTGTTCCTTAGAAAAATAATGCGTCCCGAGAAAATAGCTACCCGCTCCAAGAACGATGAACACAAAAAGAAACACCCAGATCCAGCTTCTTTTTGATCTGAGAGGAGTAGATTCGTTCCCTTTATTCATTGATGGTTGTGCTTGGTTTTCCTCTTGATGCATTGATTCATTCATTAGCGGAGCGCCGCATTCTTCACAAAAGGACTCCGTATCACGATTCACGTGACGACAATTTTTACACTTTTTCACTCAGGAAAACTCCTCTTTCTTTGATGATTTCTATCATACCAAGGGAAAGTTAAAATTACAATGCAGATGGTTTAGTATTTTTTAACAGAATGATGACAGATTATGACAACCTCTTTTCTTTTAGGCGTAAATTTTAAAAACCCACTGTCAAACATTGTTCAACAGCAGGTTTTTTATCATTTATTTTGTTAACGGTGTTTTTTTCTGAATAGTATGTTGTTTTTTTGATAGCCATGGCAATAACTTCGCATGTAGTACTAGAAAAACACCACTGACTAAGAGGCCTTTAATAAGGTTGAATGGCACAATACCAATCGCCACATAGCTTGCTAAAGATGTTCCTAAAAATTGTTGTGTGGTCACACCATATAATTGTAAGTAAATGGGTGTAATGACAAAATAATTCGCAATACTCATGAAAATCGTCAAGGCTAAGATCCCACTTACTAGGCCCACTATCCGATTTGTACGGATATTTTTCTTTTTACCAAAGAAATAAAAAATTGGCAAGGTGAAGATACTACTTGCTAAAAAGCTAGCGAAATCTCCCACCATATTTTGCGGTGCTAGTCCGGTTAAGAACAGGTGTAGCAACGAACGAACAAAAGCAGTAATTACTCCTGCTAACGGTCCGTACAAGAACATTCCGAGCAGAATCGGAATATCACTAAAATCGATTTTCAAAAAACTAAACGCCGGCATAATCGGAAATGCCACAAATTGTAATACTGTACCGATTGCGGCCAACATTGCAATGCTGACCATTTTTTGTACCTTGTTGTTCATCTGAAATCCTCCAATTAAGGACCCATCTTCAACGAACTTTTTGATTCGCTTCTTTGTCATACAAAAAAACCCTATTTTTCTGCAGGGAAAAATAGAGTAGGATTATCTGATGAAAAAGCGTCTCAAATAAGCCCTATCTTCTTTATCCAGACTATACTGTCGGTATTGGAATTACACCAATTCAATCGTTAAAAACGAGTCGTGGACTATAACCACCGGTCGGGAATTACACCCTGCCCCTGAAGACGAACCTTGTATTATATTTTTTTACTTACTTAGTGTAACCGATTTGAACAATGAATGCAACTAACTAAGCTTTTTTATTAAATTTCATTGATTGCTTCGTTTCTCAAAAAAAAACAATCCCTTCGCCATAAGCGCGAAGAGATCGAGTCATTTTATCTTATTTAGCTTGATTTAATAATTGACTGATTTCTTTTTTAGTTAAATCACGATATTGCCCTGGTCGCAAACCTTGTAAGGTCAACTCACCGTAACGTTCACGTTTTAATTTTTGAACAGGGAAACCAACAGCTTGAAACATTTTCTTCACTTGATGATTACGTCCTTCATGAATCGTTAATTCCACGACACTGCTACCTGTTTTAATATCCGCTGAAAGAATTTGAAAATTGGCTGGTGCTGTGCGTTTGCCATCAATGCGAATGCCTTTGGCTAATGGCAATAGATCTCGTTTAGTTGGTACACCTTTAATTTTTGCTACGTAGACTTTATCTACTTCATGTTTAGGATGGGTTAATTTTTGTGAAAAACTTCCATCATTCGTTAAAAGTAACAACCCAGAAGTATCATAATCCAGACGACCGACTGGATAAATTCGCTCAGTAACATCTGTAAAATAATCCGTTACTACTTTACGGCCTTTATCGTCAGACACCGCAGAAATAACCCCTCTTGGTTTATAGAATAAATAATAACCATATTCTTCTTGATAAATTGGTACACCATCAACCTCAACAGTATCTTGTTTACTTACTTGCGTTCCTAATTCTTTAACCACTTGGCCATTGACTTTTACGCGACCTTTGACAATTAATTCCTCTGCTTTGCGACGCGAAGTCACCCCAGCATGAGCAATTGCTTTTTGTAATCTTTCCATTGTTTAAGCTTCCTCGCCTTCTGTTGTTTCAGACATTGGGTTCGTTTCTTGATAACGATCAAAAAATAGATCCATTGGTAGTTCTTCTTCTAATTCATCTTCCATTTGTTGGATATCTGGTAATTCATCTAAACTTTTCAACCCAAAGTAATCCATAAAATACTTCGTTGTGCCATACAAAATTGCTCTACCAGGACCATCTACGCGGCCTTTTTCTTCTATCAACTGACGGGCAACTAACTTTTGGATAGAGCCAGAAGTCTGTACGCCACGAATTTCATCAATTTCAATACGCGAAATTGGTTGCTTATAAGCAATAATGGATAATGTTTCTAGCGCCGCTTGTGATAAGGCGTTCGACATAGGCGATTGCGCATATTTTTTTAGTAATGAGGCATATTTTTTCTTAGTTGTTAAGACAAAATGATTGCCGACTTCTAAAATATTCAACGCTGATTTATTGTCAGAAGCATAATGTTCTTTCAATTTCGTTAATTCTTCATAGGTTTTTGCTGTTGACTTCTCTAATAAGTACGCAAGCTCTTCCAAGCCAATTCCTTCTTCGCCAACCACAAATAAAATTGCTTCAATTTGACTAACTAATGTCACTGTGTTTCCTCCACCTCTGTTGTATCTTCCTGCTGGGTTTCTGTATTAAATAACAAAATTTCACTATAATTATTTTCTTGTTCAGCATAAATCACGCCTGTTTTCATTAATTCTAAAAGAGCCATGAACGTTGTCACAATTTCTTGTTTGGAATAAGAATCGAAGAAAGAATCAAACGACACTGCCTTCCCTTTCTGTACTTGACGCATACGTTCTGAAATAGCGGTGATTTTTTCTTCGATGGAAACATCGTCACTAGCAACAGTTGTTTCAACAGGCTGGCGATTTTTTTTCTTTTCTAACATGGCATGAAAGGCTAGAAATAAATCAATTGTATTAATTTGATTAGGCGGTAGTGTTGTATCTTCCTCTTTATAATCATCCATATCCATTGGTTCTTTTGTATAATAGAGTTTACGTTCTTCTTCTTTTTCATGTAAAACAGTCGCTGCATATTTAAATTTCCGATACTCCAATAACTGAGCTACTAAAGCTTCCCGTGGGTCTTCCTCTTCAAAAAAATCTTCATCATCAATGATTTCAAGCTCTTGTTTTGGAAGCAACATCTGACTTTTAATAGCCATTAAGGTGGCAGCCATGACTAGATATTCTCCAGCGACTTCTAACTCTAAGGTTTGCATCGCATGAATATAAGACATGTATTGTTCAGTTACTGCTGTAATGGGAATGTCATAGATATCGATTTCTAATTTTTGAATTAAATGTAGTAGAAGATCCAGTGGTCCTTCAAAGACATCTAGTTTTAAATTAATTTCTTGCAAAAACGACACCTACTTTCTTTTCTCGACTTCCTAGTTTACCATAAATTTATTCGTTTGTGGGCATTCTCGCAAATTAAGCCCGAGGAAAATGTTCCTTATAAACATCTGCCATTCGTTGTTTGGTAATATGTGTATAAATTTGTGTCGTGGAGATATCTGCATGTCCTAATAATTCTTGCACGATTCTAAGGTCTGCGCCATTTTCCAACAAATGTGTCGCAAAGCTATGTCGTAATGTATGCGGGGTAATATTTTTCTCTATCTGGGCTTCTCGAACAATCTGTTTTAAATTTTTCCAAATGCCCTGTCTAGATAACGGTTCACCATGATGGTTAACGAATAGGTGTGTTTCATTCGGATGATTTTTAATCAATTGAGGTCTGGCTTCGTTCATATAGCGCTCAATCCATTGAATCGCATAATCGCCTAAAGGGATAATTCGTTCTTTGTCCCCTTTTCCGATTGTTTGCAATAAACCAATGGATAAATGCAGATCCCCTAATTTTATTTCAATTAGTTCACTAACTCGCAGGCCCGTTGCATACATCACTTCTAAAATAGCACGATTCCGCATACCTAGTGGTTTACTTGTATCAGGCGTTTCAATTAATCGAGTCACTTCGTCAACAGATAATGTACTTGGCAATTTTTGAACTTTCTTGGGGGAGTCAATATGTTGCATCGGATTATGTTCGCTTAAGCGTTCTTGACGTAAAAATTGATGAAATCCTCTCAAACTAGAAATCATCCGAATCACACTTGCTGAAGCTTGCTGTTCTTCGTGAAGGGATTGCAAAAATTCTGTAATCATGTAACGGTCAACTTCGTCCCAAGAATGCAGGCCTTGTTCTTGTAAAAAGGCTACGTATTTTTTTAAATCTCGTTCGTAACTCCGTCGTGTGTTATTTGATAAGCCCCGCTCTATTTGTAAATAGTGTAAATAATCGACTAATTGTTCTTCCATTATCCTTCCCTCATTTCTAGTACTATCCTATCAGATTATGCCCTAGATTGCATGGGTAAATTCCAACTTATTAAAAAAAATCAACTGACAACAAAAGACTTGTTCACTAAGTCGTTAACTTAAGAACAAGTCTTTTGTTGTTGCTACTATTAGTAAAGAATAAATTTGTTATTTTATATATTTATCTAGAAAAGCAGCTACTGTTTCCTTATATTTTTCTGGGTTTTTATTATAAGCTTTCGCATGCTCTGCTCCAGGCACGACATATTTCTCTTTAGGTCCTTGGGTTGCATTATAAACTTCGTCTAACATACTAAACGGCACAAACGTATCATTTTCACCATGAATAAAGAGCATTGGTAAATGATTCTTTTGTAATTGTTTAACAGCGCTTGCTTCCCCAAAGAAATAGCCAGCTCTAAGTTTCGTAATCCCGCTAGTAACATTAACTAATGGGAAACTTGGTAAATTGAAAAGCTCTTTCAATTGATATTGCAACTCCTGATTGACTGTAGAATAGCCACAATCTTCCACAATGGCTTTCACGTTATCTGGTAATTTTTCCCCGCTCGTCATCATGACTGTAGCAGCACCCATACTGACACCGTATAAAGTGATTTGTTCTTGCTGACCATTTTCGGTTAAAACTTTCTCAATCCATTGGACATAATCTTTACGATCGGGCCAGCCGAACCCAATATAATCTCCTTGACTTTTCCCGTGACCACGCGCATCTGGCGCTAACACATTGTAGCCCCAATCATGATACATTTTCGCAAAGACAGACATCGTTTCTGCCGAACCCATATAACCATGCGCCATAATAACGGTACGATTACTTTTTTTGTCGGCTGGTAAATAAATGGCCTTTAGACGTAGCCCATCTTCCGAAGTAATTGACCATTCTTGTCGATTTTTGTCATCTTTAAACCACGCGCCTTCAGGTGTCTGGACCACTTTTGACCCTGGGGTATTCTCATTTATAAAGTCTTTCTTTCCTGGAACTACTGCATAATTATAAAAATATAAGCCTGCCGCAATTAAACCAATTGCAATTACTACAATAAGCGCAATCAAAATTTTTAACCATCGATTCATCTACGTACTCCTTTTATTTAAACTGTATGATTCATTATAAGTTGTCGCCCTTTTTTTGACAACTACCATTCAAAGATTCAGCCATCTTTCTTTACCACTACAATGGGACAATTTTGTTGCGACAAAAAAAGCATAGCACAAAAATATTACCTTTTACGCTATGCTCCACTTATCTATTTATAGGAAACTAAAAATTATTTATTTTCAATAAGTTTAAAACTTGACCATGGTTTCAAAAATTCTAATAAGAAACGTTCGTCATCAGAAATACGACCAACCACATTTACACGGCCATCATTTTTCATTTCTTTTAAAGCAATTTGTGTTTCCCCTTTGTATTGTCCATAGCCAACGTTGTCAATCAAGACATCGCCTCGAACAATATCTCTCGTTGTATGAGCTGGGAAAGGACGATCTTTATAGTAAACACGTGTCATTGTTGAACGCAAAACGTAATCAGAACGATCTCCACGATAACTGTGTAAGTTATCGAACAATGCAATTCTTTCATCTTCTGTGATTTCTGGTTCTGTATCCACTTTGATCGAAGGATACGGTGCATGAAAGGCTTCTGCCATTGCTGCTAATTCTGCTTCTGAGGCATAAGCATTTCCGACAGAAATATCATCGATTAATCCTGTTAAAACTAAATGCTTAACTTGCGTTGCAATTTCTAAATCGCGGTGGTCTTCCAAAGAACATAACCCATCTTGTGTCGGCCATGGCCCAAATGTAGCATCGTGTGAGTTCACAAACGCCATCGTATTTAAATTATATTTTCTAAATTTTTCTGAACAATAAACAAAATGCTCATAGCCTAAGCCTGTATAACGATGTGGATAGAAATTATGTGAGCCTAGTAAATTTTCTGTGTTTGGTGAGTAGGCCATAATATTATCTACATAACTTGTCCCTGAACTCATATTAATTTCAATTTTAATGCCATAAGGGTTTCTTGTCATATTCGCCTCTTCTTGCCCAGTAAAACCAAGATCTAAACGAATACCGTAAGCGCCCATATCATGGAAAAATGATAAATCATCATAAGAGATGCCTAATTGTTCGAACAATGCAGGATTAATATCGACCATCACTTCCATACCTAATTGGTTGGCGTAATCTACGACTTTTTTAAACTCTGCTAATACCTTTTCCCGATCATCATTGATTTGCAATAAACTAGTAAAGACACGCTTAAAGCCGTATTTATGAGCCAAATCCAAATATGCTTTGTCCTTTTCAAATGTTGAACGTTCTGGATAAATTGAAATACCTAATTTTCCCATGTGATTGCCTCCTAAATTGTAAAACATAATAATGTATCTGCTTACATTGTAACAAAAAAAACAAAAGTGGTCTACACCTTTCCTATAGGAAATCTTATAAAAATTCCACTGGTTTGTTATCTTCTCTTTTGTTATGATAAAAAAGAACCTAATTGTCAGTGTGAAAGGAAGAGGAAAACAGATGAAACATAAGAAAATGCTTGCTGTTGCTTCAGTTGCAGCATTCACCTTGCTTTTAGCAGGCTGTAACACAACCAATAATAAAGGCACGACCGCAACGAGTGATTCTGTCGCTAAATCCAGTGAAAGCAAAACAAAGGATCCGGTCGACTTAAATTCACTAGATTTACCACAACTAGATGACAAAGTTGCCGAAGATCAAGACTTAGTCCAAATGGTTACTTCAATGGGAAATATTGAAATCAAACTATTTCCTAAACAGGCTCCAAAAACTGTCGAGAACTTTATGAAACATGCCAAAGATGGCTATTATGATGGATTGACTTTCCACCGCGTCATCAATAACTTTATGATCCAAGGTGGCGATCCTAGCGGTGATGGAACTGGCGGAAACAGCATCTGGAATAAACCATTTGAAGATGAATTTTCAAACCAGTTATATAACATTCGTGGCGCGTTATCAATGGCGAATGCAGGACCTAATACTAACGGCAGTCAGTTCTTTATTGTCCAAAATACAGATGATCAATCTGATGGCCTTTTATATGATGATTATCCAAAAGCAATCATTGATGCTTACAAAAAAGGCGGCTATCCTTCTCTTGATAAAAAACATACTGTTTTCGGTCAAGTTACCAAAGGAATGGATATTGTTGATAAAATTGCCAAAGTCGAAGTTGGTGCCAACGATAAACCAAAAACCGATGTTAAAATTGAAAAAATCAATATTCTTCAAGAAGCAAAAAAATAACAAAAAGTCAGAACGTATCTTCAGCGTACGTTCTGACTTTTTGTTATTTTTGAATCGCTTGTAATGCCTTTTCTGGCACTTGGTCTTGATTGACCTCTTCATACGTATTGATGTGGGCTCCTTTATTTGAGACTTTTAGATAATGATCTGTTTTTAATTCATGGTCCGCTGTGAAAGTTATTTCTCGCGTTTTGCCTTCCTCATCTGCGGCTACTTGCGTATAACTAGCAATTCCATAGCCATTAACACTATCGGCTTTCTTTGTTTTAACATACACATTTCCTTCTTTAACCAATGGATTTAATTGATCTAACACACCAGCTAATTCGCCAGAGTTCTTCTCTGCGTAAAACTTGGCCCCAAATAAACCACCACCAATAACAATTGCTGTCACCACTAAAAATTTAATAAATTTCATCACATAAATCCTCCCGAGTAATTATTCTCTGTTACTTCTTCCAAAGTATAGCAAGTTTTAAACAATCCTTCCTCGGGCGCAACGACCAGTTTTTTCTCAGACTTATGTCGTATTTTTGTTATTTTGAATAAATAACAAAACACTACTCTTCTATCAATAATTGACTTAATAATTGAATTTCTTGATTCTTAGTTAAGTCAATTGTTTTCATTGTAACTGCTGTAGCTAAACCTAAATAGATTACCACCATTTTAGGAAATAATTCGACAAATTTTCCTTTGTCCATTTGTACATATTTTTTATCCAATAATAAACGCTCTTCAAAAAAAGTTTGAAGCATTTGCTGCAATTCTTCTTCATAACCATGTGCTTTCATAAATAACGCCGTATAGATTTTTTGATGTTTTTGGGCAAATAATATAAAGTTCAGACCCAATGCAATCACTGGGTCTGAGGCACCGACATCTGCTTTATAAAATAATTGCATACGATGAAATAACGATTTAATTAAGGTTCGTTTTAAATCGTCCATGTTGACAAATTCTAAATAAATTGGCTGCGTAGAAATCCCCATAGTATCTGCAATATTTCTAGCAGTTAAATTAGAAAAACCTTTATCTACTAAAATTTTTTCAGCTACGTTTAAGATTTTTTCCTTTGTATATACCTTCGTTCTAACCATTTTCATACCCCTTTTCTCTTTTAGTTAACAATAACTTTATTATGTTCACACAAAAGAAAACCATTTTCATTATATATATAATATTTTACACTTTTTTATGCGTTTCTTTTCTCAAAATTTTCTATACATTTCAAAAAAATTGAGAATTTTCATCACCTATAAACAAATAGGTCCAGAACAAAAGGTCATCACCTTTTGTTCTGGACACTAAACGGCTGCACTCTTTATTCTTCTATTTGTTTGCCTTGTTCTTTGGCAAGCTCATTTTTATCATAAGCTACAAAGAACGGATAGTAAATCAAGATGGCCACTAGAATTAAAACAATATTCAAAACAGCAGCACGCCAATCGCCGCCTGTCGCCATAAAGGCGCCAATTGGTCCTGGTAAGGTCCAAGGAGCGGTAAAGACAACTTCACTTACTAAACCTAATTTTGTGGCAAACCAAGCAATCGTTGCTAAAACCATTGGTGCAAAGATAAAAGGAATCATTAAAATAGGATTTAAGACAATCGGTACACCGAAAATAACTGGCTCATTAATATTAAAAATAGACGGTGCTAAAATAGCTTTTCCTAGTTTTGAACCATATTCTGATTTTGCCCGGAAGGCTAATAATATAGCTAAACCAATTGTGGCTCCAGCACCACCAATCCAAATAAACCATTGGTAAAAAGGTTCTGCCGCAATCCGAGGTAATGCTTCGCCAGCTGCTTTAGCAGTCGTGTTTTCCTCTAATAGTTGTAGCCATAGAGGACGCGCCAACGATCCTACGATTGAAGCGCCGTGAATCCCAAAGAACCAGAAAAATGTGGTTAAAAAGACTAACAGCAAGACACTCAATAAAGAGTCCGCTGCTTGAACTAGTGGTCCCACTAAGTTCCCTACAAATGTGTGCCAATCAAAGCCTAAATAATAAGTGATTGAACCAATCAATAACATGACAATTAACGTCGGAGTCAGCGATTCAAATGAACGAGCAACAGCAGGTGGAACGTTATCAGGCATTGTAATTTTGAACTTAGACTTATCTGTCACTCGATAGATTTCGACAGCAATAATTGACGTCACAATCCCAACAAACATCCCTGCACCACCCAAATTAGCCATTGGTAAAACAAACCCAGAAACGCCAGCTGCTTTACTGGCTTCCTCAGGAATCGCTACAGGTACTAATGTTAATAAAAAAGCAATCGTAGCCAAAATCCCTCCAGAGACTTGATCAAGATTATATGATTTCGCTAAACTAGCGCCAATGCCAAAAGTCGCATATAACGCCATAATGTACATTGTCATTCGGTAAGGCAGTAAAATTGTAGCAGCATTACTTGTTAAAAATTGAGTAATGCCCCAAGATTCTGGTAACGGCGGAAACGCAATAATTAGAAAAAAAGAACCGACAATAATTAAAGGTAATGTCGCAATAATCCCATCCCGCACCGCACGTAAATGGCGCTGATTGGCAATTTTAGCCATTGGTCCAGCTAGATGATTTTCAATCCAAACAGTCAGTTTATCTAACATAAATAACACTCTCCTCTGTTTTTCTCTTAAAAAATAACTCCTTTAATCAGCCATAAATAAGAGATAAGCTCTAATAAAATAAGAGAAATTAAAAACAACCAAATAAAACGCTTACAAAAACCTGTTTTCGTTTCAATAAAATAATGACTATACGCTAACGCAAAAGCAATCCCAACAGGCAAAAAAATCATGGCACCAATATTAAACGGCAGACCGAAAGTCCATAATAAAACACTCGGCAACAGGACACCACATAAGAGCCCCATACTAAAAAGAAAACCGGCACTTTTAACTGAAAACTTAGGAACCATTGCTTGATTGTTTTCCATTTCAATTTCGCTCCTTTCGTTTGTTATTTTGTTACATTTAAAATTATAAGCTATTAAAAATATTATTTCAATCTATTCGCTAATTTAATACTAATTTTAAAATAAAAAACCAGTTCACTGAGTGAACTGGTTTTATGCTTATTCGACAAATTCAAATTCAAAATTACCAATCCGAACAATGTCGCCATCTTTCGCGCCACGTGCTCGTAATGCCTCATCGACACCCATACCACGTAATTGACGTGCAAAACGCATTACTGTTTCATCATGATCGAAATTCGTCATTTCAAATAATTTTTCTAATTTTTCACCAGATAAAACCCATGAAGCATCTGGTTCACGATCAATCGTAAATTCTGGACCTTCTGGTTGGAAGCCATAACGAACGGTTTCTTCCTCTACCACTTCATCTTCATATAATGGGAATTCAGGCGTTACTTCCAACAAGTCAGCTGTTGCATTTAATAAAGGTTCAATACCTTTACGAGTAACCCCAGAGATTGGGAAAATAGGTAGCTTATCGGCATACTCATCGGTGCGTTCCTTCGCAAGTTGCTCTTTAAATTTCGCTAAATTCTCTTCTGCTTCAGGCATGTCCATTTTATTGGCAACAATAATTTGAGGTCGTTCCATCAAACGTAAATTGTGTGAAGCCAATTCTTTATTGATTGCCAAATAATCTTCGTAAGGATCGCGTCCTTCCATGCCACTCATATCAATGACATGTAAAATAACACGCGTCCGTTCAATGTGGCGTAAGAACTGTGTTCCTAAGCCGACACCTTGAGAAGCTCCTTCAATTAAGCCTGGCAAATCTGCTGCAGCAAAGCTTCGACCATCACTAGTAGTCACCATCCCTAAGTTTGGAACTAACGTCGTAAAATGATAGACACCAATTTTCGGACGAGCGGACGAGATAATAGAGAGTAACGTTGATTTCCCTACAGAAGGAAACCCAACTAAGCCAACATCTGCTAAAACTTTTAATTCTAATTCAATTTTACGTTCTTGGCCCGGTTCGCCGTTTTCGGCAATTTCTGGTGCAGGGTTTCTTGGGGAAGCAAAGCGAATATTCCCACGACCACCGCGTCCGCCTTTTGCTACTACTAAGGTCTGACCATTCTCAATTAAATCCCCAATTAAGGCTCCAGTTTCTGCATCACGAACTGTTGTACCTGGTGGAACTTTGACAAGTAAATCTTCTGAACCACGACCGTGCATTCCTTTACTCATACCATTTTCTCCAGGTGTCGCCTTAAAATGACGATTAAACCGGAAATCCATTAATGTGCGTAATCCTTCTTCAACAACTAAAACAACGTCGCCACCGCGACCGCCATCACCACCAGCGGGACCCCCGTCTGGTACATATTTTTCTCTACGGAAAGCAACCATTCCGTCGCCGCCTTTACCAGCTTTGACATCAATCGTCACTTGATCTAAAAACATGGACATATAATTTGTCCTCCTATTCTACTTCTACTATCTTTAATCACCTCAAAAAGCGTGATTCGAAAGTCTTTATTATTGTATCGGGAAAACAACCGTTTGTCTAGCAATTCTAGTTAGTTATCGTTGGAAAAAGCAAAATTTCTCATGAATCTTTCGCTTTCTTTTTGTCGCTTCGCTATCAGTCTTTTGACAAAAAAATTTTAGAGGTTCATACTATAGATAGTTGAAGAAAATCACTTTTTCAGCAAGGGTCCAAAGAAACACAAACATCTAAAGGAGGAATTTTTGTTATGACAGTCAAAGTAGGAATTAACGGTTTTGGAAGAATTGGTCGTTTAGCCTTTCGCCGAATAAAAGAAGTTTCTGATGATATTGAAGTTGTGGCAATCAATGATTTGACTAGCCCAACAATGTTGGCTCACTTATTACAATTTGACTCTACGCATGGCACCTATCCTGGCACCGTGACAGCCACTGAAAATGGCATTGTTGTTGACGGCGAAGAAACCCGTGTCTACGCAGAACCAGATGCAAGTAAAATCCCTTGGGTTAAAGAAAACGGAGTAGACATTGTGCTTGAATGTACAGGTTTTTATACCTCTGAAGAAAAAGCACAAGCTCATTTAGATGCAGGTGTGAAACGTGTGGTTATCTCTGCTCCTGCAGGCGCAATGAAAACAATCGTTTATAACGTCAATGATGATACACTTGATGCCAACGATAAAATCATTTCTGCCGGCTCATGTACGACAAACTGTCTAGCACCGATGGCTTACTTTTTAAATAATGAATTTGGTATTGAAGTTGGTACCATGACAACTGTTCATGCCTACACATCAACACAAATGCTATTAGATGGCCCTGTTCGTGGCGGAAATCTTCGTGCGGCACGCTCTGCTGCAGACAATACTATTCCCCATTCAACTGGTGCTGCTAAAGCAATTGGCTTAGTTATTCCAGAACTTAATGGAAAATTACAAGGCCATGCCCAACGTGTTCCCGTTGTGGATGGATCCTTAACAGAATTAGTTAGCATTTTAAGAACAAAAGTAACAGCTGATCAAGTAAATGAAGCAATGAAAAAACACACCATTGATAACCCTTCTTTCGGTTATGATGATCGCGAAATTGTTTCTGGAGACATAATCGGCACGACAGAAGGTTCGATTTTTGACCCAACGCAAACAGAAGTAACGACAGCTGGCGATTTCCAATTAGTGAAAACTGTGGCTTGGTATGACAATGAATATGGTTTTACTTGCCAAATGA
Organism: Enterococcus sp. MSG3299; assembly: GCF_050555765.1. Lineage (NCBI taxonomy): Bacteria > Bacillati > Bacillota > Bacilli > Lactobacillales > Enterococcaceae > Enterococcus > Enterococcus sp. MSG3299. The sequence goes on along the minus strand of NZ_CP187869.1, from coordinate 1,279,657 downwards.
TTCGCTTATTGGAAAAATTCGCTAATTTATAATGCCAATAAATAAAAAACTGCCTTGCATTGAGCCGACCCCCAAAAGTTAGACCTAGAAATCTAACTTTTGGAGGTTTTTTTGTATGGCAAAATACAGTTTTGAATTTAAACTTAAACTTGTTCATGACTACTTATCTGGTCAAGGAGGTCTAAGGTTTCTCGCAAAGAAGTATGGGTTTAAAGATAGTTCTCAAATAAGCAAATGGATAAATGCCTATAAAGAACTTGGTGAAGAAGGCCTACTTCGCAGTCGAAAAAATAAGAATTACTCTGTTCAATTTAAGCTAGATGCGATAGAGTTATATTTAACAACAGAGTTGTCCTATCAAGAAGTAGCTAATCTTCTAAAAATGAACGAATCGCACGAATCATTCACAGTCTCTGAAGACACTTTCGATTAAAAGATATTTTGGAAACCCTAAGGTTTCCAAAATCTACTTACATGTACTGGCAAAAACGCCTCGACAGAACAGCTTCAACACAAATCATCGAAGAAGAAATTCAAGCGATTCGTAAAAAACATCAACATTATGGCTATAGAAGGATGACCCAAGAATTGAAACGACGTGGATTTCAAGTGAATAAAAAGAAAGTCCAGCGATTAATACAAAAGTTAAAGTTACAAGTCAAAGCTTTTACTAAGAAATCAAGAAAATATAATTCCTATAAAGGAACCATTGGTAAAATCGCTAAAAATTTGATTCGTCGCCGATTTAAAACTTCTGTTCCTCATCAAAAAATTACAACTGATACAACTGAATTTAAGTACTTTGAAGCAGATAACGCAGGCATCTTTCATCAGAAAAAACTATACTTAGATCCATTTATGGATATGTATAATAGTGAAATTCTAAGCTATAGCCTTTCTACTCAACCAAATGGTAAAACAGTTATGGAAGGTCTGAAAGAAGCAATTTCTCAAACAAATGATTGTCCCTATCGGCGCACCTTTCACTCTGATCAAGGCTGGGCTTATCAAATGAATGTCTATATACAAACATTAAAGGACAACAATATCTTTCAAAGTATGTCTCGAAAAGGAACCTGTTTAGATAATTCTCCTATGGAGAATTTCTTCAGTATCCTAAAACAAGAAGTGTACTATGGAAAAATCTATCAAAGTCAAAATGAATTGATAGAAGCAATTGAGAACTACATTTATTATTACAATCATCACCGAATCAAGGAAAAACTTAACTGGAAAAGCCCAGTAGAATTTCGACAATTCAATCAAAAAACTGCATAAAAATAGAGTGGAAAAATCCACTCTATAAAAAGTCTAACTTTTTGGGGTCACTACACATAAATTAATGCAAGGCAGTTTTTTTAATGTTTACTTTGACAACTTTGACAAATACCATGAAAAGTTAAGCGATGATCTTTGACTAAAAAATGATACCGACTTTCAACAATTTGCTCTACTTCACCAAGCAAGTCTTCTTCCACTTCCTCAATTGTGCCACATTCTAAGCATAACAAATGGTGGTGAAAGTGTTTGGCGCCTTCTTTTCTTAAATCATAGCGAGCTAAACCATCGTTAAAGCTCACTTTATCAACGACTTTTAAGTCTGTTAAAATTTCTAGCGTTCGATAGACTGTTGCTAGACCAATTTCCGGACTTTTTTGTTTTACCAAGAAGTAAATTTCTTCTGCTGATAAATGATCTTTTTCATTTTCCAATAATACAAGTACGGTTGCTTCCCGTTGTGGTGTTAATTTAAAGCCTGATTCATGTAATTGTTTTTTTGTCTTTTTTAAAGCAGCAGTCGAATCCATTATTACAGCTCCTTGTTTAGAATGATTACAAATTAAGAAACTTAATTTATCAATCAAATTAAAATAATTATAAAAGAAATAACTGTAATTTGCAAGATATTCTCAATTAGCTACCTTAATTTTTTTCTTTTGATTGTTCTAACGAGCCAATTAGAATTGTTTTACCGTCTTCTTGTTTAATTAATTTTTGTTTCATTAAATGGCCTAAGGCGCGTTTAAATTGAGCTTTACTAATGCCAAAGGTTTGTTTAATTTCATCAGGGCTTGATTTATCGGTGAAAGGAATTTGGTGATCGTTTGCTCTTTCTAAGAAAGTTAGAATCATTAACGCATCATCGCTGATTACTTCATGACTTCTTGGTTTTAATGAAAGATTCAATACGCCGTCCGGCCGCACGCCAATCACACGTCCCACTACTTTTTCACCTAAACGTGGTTCCTGGAATCGTTCAGAAGGATGGATAAATCCAATGTATAAATCATCAGTTAAAATATACGTTCCTGCAAGTTTCAGACGATACACATGCCCAGTTAAGTTTTGGTTTTGCATTTCAGCATTCCCGCGTTTTGCCATTGCTTTAAAGACTTTTTCATCTGCTAATTCGCCCCAAATGCGGTCTTTACTGTCCACTTTTAAAGTAACCATTACTCGGTCTTCTTTTTTAGGCCAAAGTTCCCGCATAGTTGGTAATTCATCCAACGAAATAACGACATCTTTATCTGGTAAGCCAACGTCTACAAAGACACCTAAATCACGTCTCGTTCCTGTGACAGTACCAAAGCCATAGCTACCAATGCGCACAGTAGGAATTGTAGTTGTCAGTGCTGGCTCTTGTTTTTGATTTAAATAACCAAACCCTTCTACAGCTTCCCCTATAGCATGCGTACCTTCTTCTTTTTTTAAACGGAATGTGATGCCATTTTTTTGAACAAAATAAAATTGTTCATTTTCATCGACCACAATGCCGGTAAATGTTGTTGCTAGTAATTCTCTCATTTATCATTAACTCCTCAAGGAAAATCAATCGAACAAAAGATTTCCGCTTTTGTTCGATTGTTTCTATTTTCTTTTATTGCCCTGCATTACGAGAAGCGTTCCCTTTGAACCAACCTGTTTTAGCATTGATTGTAACTAAATACATGTGAACATTTTTCTCTGTAGTGCCTTCTAATAATTTTGATTGATTGTTTGTTGCATAAAGATTGTAGTAACCTTCGCCATTCACAATTTTGGCAGGTTCTAAAGAATATCCGCCAGGAACCACATAGCCACGAGCAATCACTGTGTCTAAGACTTTTTCTTTCACACCTGGTGCCCATGTCCACGCTGGATTGCTACTATCAGCGATATCGGCAGCATCTGGCGCATAAAGCGGACTAGTGTAAACCCCGTCACTGTTCGGCGCCGTGTAGCCATTCGCTTCTGTTTTCGCTGTTTCTTCCTTCTTAGCGTTCTCTTTTTTCGCGGCAGCAGCTTGTTTTGCTTGTTCTTCTGCTTGTTTTGCTTGCTCTGCGGCAGCTTGTTCTTCTGCAATTCTTTTCTGTTCTTCTTCAACCTTGGTTAACGCTTGGTCAGCTGTCGTGACTTGTTTGACCAGTTCTTTTTTCAGCTTATCACTTGTTACTTTATCTACTTCTGCCTTAGCAGCTTGATACGTGTCTCGATTCAGCTGATTGGTAGTTTTTCCATCTTTATAAATGACCTCAACTGTTTTTTTAGCTTTTTGTAATTGGTTGTATTGTTGGTTCGCTTGATCGATAGCTTGGTTCATCAATTGGTCAAATGGATCATTTCCTGTTAATTTCTTTACGGAAATTGGTTGATCAGCAGCTAGAATCGCCGGTTTCAACTCATTGCCATTGACAATCGGGGCCTCAAATAATTGGTTGATTTGTTGAATGATTTGTTGCTTCTCTTTCAATGTTTGAATTTGTTTATTTAATTGAGAATACTCTTCTGAATCTTTAATTTCCGCGACTTGTTTTGAGAGTTTTTCTGGACTAACAGTCACCATATCGGGTTTAATAAAAACTTGCTCCTTCGTGGTATAAAAGGCTGCTAGTTCATCTTTCAGCGTATCTGTTTTCTTGGTTAGTGCCGCCGCCTCTTGTGCGGCAGCTTTTTGCGTTTGATCATGATACGCCCAAGCACTACCTCCAGCTAATAAAACAACCGCAAGCGCAACGAAAACTACTTTTTTTGATGGTTTCTTCGGAGCAGGCGCTGGTTGAGCATTCCCAGTTTCATTCATCGGTGGTATCACACCTGAATCTGAAACTTTTTCCTCGGTTGCATCAGCTTCACTCGGTGCTTCTAGCGACGCTGCACTTGTTAACCCTTCTTCAGAATCTGAAATGGATTCAGTTGGTGTTTCGGCTTGGGTTAATACTGCCTCACCGCTGTTTTCTAACTCTTGGGTCTCTGCTGTTTCTTCTGATGGATTTTCAGACATTTCTGTATCTGCTCGATGCGCTTGAATATAAGCTTGCAAAGTTTCGTTTGGTGTTACATCTTGATCTTCTATCGGTGGTTGTGAAAAAATTTCTTCTTCAGAAGTGGTAGAGATAACTTCAGTTCCTGAAATCTCTGTTAAAGCTTCCTCTTCAGACTTCACCGTCTCAGATACCTCAGCTGTTTCTGCTTCAACAGTAGTTGTTTCTTCCGTTGTTTCTTCTGTTGAATGAGTAGGCGTCTCTTCTGTCGCTAGTGTCGACTCCTCCACCGAATCATGAGTCTCCTCACTACCCCCTTCTTGAAGCGATGTTTCTAGACCAGAAACACCCTCTGAATCAGAGACTATTAAGTTATCTTCTGTTGACTCCTCTTTTTTGTCATCATTACTTTCTTCTTCTGGTGATTCGCCAAACAGTTCCATCACATGGCCTAAGCTCATATCTTTTAACTCAGACCATTCAATATTCTCATTTAATTGATCTTCGTGTTGTTCATTTTCCTGTGTTTCAAAATCTATATTTGTTGAAGTCGTTTCCACTTCTTCTTTATCAACTGTTGTGTCAGTTAGTGAATAGCCACATGTTGGGCAGGTCGTTAATTCTGCATCGAATTCGTTCCCGCACTTCGGACATTTCTTTGTCATTCTTCCGCCTCACATTCTGCTAATATTCCATTACTTCTAATTTACCACAACTTGCGCCTTCTTCCAATAACTAGCAATGACATTTAGAGACTTTTTAAAAATCAAAAGCGGCTCTTCTCGCATGCACGAAAAGAGCCGCTAAACGGTATGTTTATTCTAAAAAGTCTTTTAATTGTTTTGAACGAGAAGGATGTCTTAGTTTTCTTAACGCTTTTGCTTCAATTTGACGAATACGTTCGCGAGTGACACCGAAAACTTTTCCGACTTCTTCTAGCGTACGTGTCCGACCATCATCTAAACCAAAACGTAAACGTAAAACATTTTCTTCACGGTCTGTTAAAGTATCCAGAACATCTTCTAGTTGTTCTTTTAACAATTCGTAAGCTGCATGTTCAGCAGGACTGGTAGCATCTTGGTCTTCAATGAAATCACCTAAATGTGAATCATCTTCTTCACCAATTGGTGTTTCTAAAGAGACTGGCTCTTGTGCGATTTTTAGGATTTCACGAACTTTTTCTGTTGGTAAATCCATTTCCGCACCAATTTCTTCTGGCGTTGGTTCTCTACCTAAATCTTGCAATAGTTGGCGTTGAATCCGAATCAATTTATTGATTGTTTCAACCATGTGAACAGGAATTCGAATCGTTCTAGCTTGGTCCGCAATTGCCCGCGTAATCGCTTGACGAATCCACCAAGTAGCATACGTAGAGAATTTGAACCCTTTACGGTAGTCAAATTTTTCAACAGCTTTCATTAAGCCCATATTACCTTCTTGAATTAAATCTAAGAATTGCATACCACGACCTACATATCGTTTGGCAATTGAAACAACCAAACGTAAGTTAGCTTCTGCTAAACGTTGTTTTGCTTCTTGATCGCCTTCTTCAATTTTAAGTGCCAATTCAACTTCTTCTGCGGCAGTTAATAATTGAACGCGCCCAATTTCTTTTAGGTACATACGCACGGGATCATTAATTTTAACACCTGTTGGCGCAGATAAGTCTTCTGCTTGGGCCTTTTCCGCTTCTTTTTCATCTTTTTTCAAGCTATGTTCACTTGGGTCTCCATTTTCATCGACTACGCTGATACCAGCATCTTCAACTTTTTGGATCAATTTTTCCATAGCTTCTGCATCCAAAGTATACGGTGTGGCTAATTGATTCGCTAAATCATCATAAACCACTGTTCCTTTAGGCTTGTTTTCTTTGATAAATGCTGCCACTGCAGCTTCATATTTTTTACTTGTTTCTTTTTCCATGAAAGAAGGCCCCCTTCATTTTTCGGTTCACGCTTGAAATAACTGATAAATCACTGGGACTTATCAAAATAAAATGAACAAAACGCTTAGTTCTATTCATTTATTGCTTAAGTAAATGTTCGTTGAGCTTTAAGCTGTCGAGCCAATTGGATAATCTCCATTGTTAATTCGGCTTCAAGCTGTTGGTTGCCCACTCGTTTTGCTTCTTGCTGTTGAATCTTTTTCTGCTCAATTGCCTCTGCAATACTTGATAAGGCAATTACATGTAATAAATCGGCAACTTCTCGCTCAGAGCTTTCTTCTGATAAATTCTGATACGCAATTTCAATTGCTAATTGTTTGGTTTGATTATCTTGCAAGAAATTAATAAAATCGGCAATGTCGAAACTTTGATGCAGTGTCGCATAACTTTCTAGCAAGAAATACAATTCTTGGTATTCATCATGAGCGAATGAAAAATCTGGCAATTGTTGAACGGTTTGCCGTACTCCTTGTTCATTCATTAAACGAAATAATAAAGAACGTTCTGCTTTTTGAACTTGGGTTAACGGTAACTTGTTCTGGACGTGATTCTCTTCAAAAACAGGTTCTTCCATTGGTGGTGGCATCATTTCATCTTGATAAAATTGTTGCCTTTCTTGCCGTTGGACTGAACGTTGCTCTTGCTTCAATTGATTGAATTGTTCTTCTAAACTATGAACAGAAAGTTGAAATTCCTGAGCAATTTGGTTTAAATAACGATCACGTTCCAAGGGAGATTGAACATTGGTTAACTCCCGTAACAATTCGTTCACATAATCCAATTGTTCTTTTTCGTTATTCATGTTTCTAGTTAACCGATGATAGTTCATTTTAAAACTAAAAACTGTTTCTCGGCCATGATTGGCTAAATTTTGAAAAGCTTCTGCGCCATATTTCCGCACATATTCATCAGGATCCAGCTTTTCAGGGATGCTGACAATACTCAAGTCAAAATGACTGTTTTCTTGCAATAATTGAATCGCACGGTTTGTGGCTTGAACACCGGCATTATCGCCATCGTAACAAATAACTACTTCCTTAGCGACCCGTTCCAAATGCCGAATTTGTTCATTGGTCAAACTAGTCCCCATTGAAGCCACCCCACTTTTTACGCCTGATTGCCAAGCAGCGATAACATCCATGAATCCTTCAAAAAGCAAGACTGTATTTTCTTTACGAATTTCTTTTCTGGCTTTATCAAAGTTAAACAGCGTTTCTCGCTTATTAAAAAGTGTTGTTTCAGGACTATTCAAGTATTTAGGCATCTCATCCCCTGGAAAATCAGCTGTTTTTAACAAGCGACCAGAAAAGGCGATGACATTGCCTTGGGGATCATTAATTGGAAACATGATTCGTTGATAGAAACGATCCAAAAACGTACCGTTATCTCTTTGGACAAACAGCCCAGAAGGATCAAAAAGCGTTTCATCCAGTTGTTCATTTTTAAAAACTTGACTTAAGAAATCACGTTTTTGCGGCGCGAATCCAATTTGAAAGGTCTCAATTAGTTCTTGTGTTAACCCCCGCTCTAATAAATAGTTTAATGCGGGTTCGCCAATTTTAGTATTCACTAAAATATGATGGTAAAGTTCTGCGGCTTTACTATGCAGTTGTAACAAACTCCGTCTTTGTTGGTTTTCTGGGGTATCCGCTACTTCACGCGGCTCTGACCAATCAAAGTCCACAGATAAATGTTCCAAATCTGCAACACGTTTCACGGATTCTGGAAAACTAATGCCTTCAATTTCTTGCAAGAAATTAAAAACAGTTCCACCTTTCCCGCAGCCAAAACAGTGAAAAATTTGTTTGTCTTCTGCTACTGAAAATGAAGGGGAACGTTCTTCGTGAAACGGACATAAACCCATATAATTTTTACCGGATTTTTTTAACTGGACATACTGCCCAATAATATCTACTATATTCGTTCGGTGACGAACTTCCTCAATGACTTCCTGAGGAATGCGTTGTGCCATTGTCCTCACCTCCTAAGAATAGCATTGTGCTAACTCATGTGATTGACCGTTTAAAAAACGCACTGTCATTTCAGTGCGAATTCCAATGGACACATTTACACATGATTTATTGTATCACATAATCGCTGTTTTTCAAGTATCTTGTTTCACCTCAACAAAAAAAGAAAGTATCTAGGACAAAAGTCATCCTGACTCCTGCCCCAGACACTAACTCTTAAAATAATCAGTGAAACATCAAGCTTGCTCCGACTTCCTTCAAGATTTAAAGAAGAACTGCATTTCTAGAGACGAATACTTTTAGCTCAACCTCTGTTTTTTTATAAATCTTTAATTGTTTTTCCAGCACGTTTCATTTGTACGAAACCAATTGCTACACGCACCACAATATTAATGGCCATCATAATAAAGAAGAGACCCATTGTTTGCGAAGTTAAGAAACCAATTTCTAAAATGTTGTGGAATAACATAGCTGCTACATAAATACCAATAATGGTACTGAAAACCAAGAAAATGCGTAATGGATTTAAAGGCAGACATGCTCGAACAACAGCCATACAGCTAATTCCAACTAATAAATAATACATTAACGTCGTGGTGTCTAAAGAAGAAAATCCTTGATTTTGTCCAATCAGATAAACAGCAATGATATTCGCTACAACTAAAAGCGCATTAACAGACGCATTTTTCAAAGCCGTTGGTAAAAACTTCCCGACAACTTTTCGTTTGTCCCCTTCGAAAGATAAGAAGAAAGCAGGATACCCTTCAATTGCTAAATCAATCAAGGTCACTTGAATCGGAATGAACGGGAACGCAATGGCCGTTAAGGCACAAATGATTGAGAGAATAAACGAATAAATCGTTTTAATGAAGAAAACGCTGGAAACTCGGGTTACATTATTTACCACACGCCGTCCTTCAAACAAGACATCTGGTAACGTTGTAAAATCAGAATCTAGCAAAACTAGATTAGAAATTTGCCGAGTAGCGCCATCTCCTTCTGCCATGGCGATACTACAATCCGCTTCTCGTAACGCTAAAACATCGTTAACGCCATCGCCGGTCATCGCCACCACATGCTCTGTGTCTTTCAACTCACGTACAATGGTTCGTTTTTGCTGAGGCGATACACGTCCGAACACTGTGTATTGCTGAACTGCTTCACGCACTTCTGCTTCTGTCGTTTTGGTCGACAAATCAATATAAGACTCATAACTGGGTAGCCCAGCACGACGAGCAATATTTGAAACAGTCACCGGATTATCACCAGAAATTACTTTTAAGTCGATTCCTTCTTCTTTTAGATAAGCCAGTGTTTCTTTGGCATTTTGGCGAATTGGATCATCAATTTCTAGAATTGCTAATGGCTCTAAATAAGGCATTTTGGTTTCGTTTAACGGTTGTTGTTCCGCAATGGCTAACATCAAGACGCGATACCCATTCTCTTGTGCTGTAAAAACAGCTTCTGGCAACCGACTATCGTCTACCAAACGCTCAGGAGCCCCTAAATAAACTGTCCCAATTTCTGGAAATTCAATAGCCCCCCATTTTCGTTCAGAAGAAAAAGCCAAGACTTCTTTTGCGCCAAATCGATTGGATACTTCATAATGATCACGAATTGCTTGCATTGTAATATTATTATCCGTACTTTCAGATAGGTAGCTTCCGATAATCTGTGGGAAGAGTTCTTCATATTTGTCATGCAAGATAATCGCCTTTTGCACTTTCATTTTACCTTCTGTAATCGTTCCAGTTTTATCTAAACACAAAGTGTCCACATGGGCCAATGTTTCAATTGAGTACATATCTTGTACTAGAATACGTTTTTTGGCTAACTTAATGACACCTGTTGTCAGCGCAATACTAATTAATAGTACTAATCCTTTTGGTAACATCCCTAACAAAGCAGCTGCAGAAGCAACAACAGATGTTTTAATGCCAGCATCTCTTAACCAAAAAGCTTCAACAAATAAAATAATCCCTAGAGGAATAATCACCCAACTTGTAAATTTAGAGACTTTACGAATCGAATTGACTAACTCTGATTGAATTGGTTTATGCACTTTGGCTTCTTGGGTGATTTTCACAGCATAGTTTTCGGCACCAACGTGGATAACACGGGCATAGGCTTGTCCGCTAACAATGAAACTTCCAGAAAGCAAGGTATCGCCGATTTCCTTTTCAATTAAATCTGATTCACCTGTTAACAACGCTTCATTCGCTTCGACTTTACCGTCAATAACTTCCATATCAGAAGGAACTTGTTCCCCTGCAGAGATAATAACAATATCTTCCATAACTAGTTCTTTTGTATCAATTTCTTGTTGTACGCCATTTCGAACAACATGAACATTTTCTTTTGCCACAATAGATAATTTTTGAACTAAATTACGGGCATGAATTTCTTGGAAAATCCCGATTGACATGTTCACAATAATAATCGCTAAGAAAGCCAGATTGGAATACGCTCCGACAAATAGTAAACAAACAGCGATTGCAAAGTTTAAAAAGTTGAATAACGTCATGACGTTATCAAAAATAATATCTTTTGTAGATTTTGCTACATTTTCCTCATAATTATTTTGAAGGCCTAACTCTTTCTGCTTGGCAACTTCTTCTGTACTTAACCCTTTTTTCAGGTCGACTTTATTCAACATCCAGCTCTTTCCCTACCTTTTCAATTAATCAGTTACATCCCTTCTAGTTTACTTGCATTTTCATGAAACTGCAAGAAAAGCCTAAAAAATTCCTGTAAGTTGAAAGAATTCTTTAGACTTTTCTCGTTTTAATTTAACTTTTCAATAAACCAACGATTCATTTTGACAATTTCCGCATAGAACATATTGCCACCATTTTGATAAAGGTAACCACCATTGTAAACTAACGCTTGCCAACGATAATAACGATATTTCGTATTTTGGTCATTTCCTAGCAACGGTGAAAGGACTTCTCTTGAATATTCTTCTGCTAACTCTGTCGTGTGTTTCCCGCCGCGTTCTTTAACAAACTGAATATAATCCAGTCCATAATTATATGCTTGTACGCCTGTCCACTCATCACAGCCAGCTTCTTTTGCTTTCGCTAACGCTTCCGCGAGAAATTTGACGCCATGTGCGATACTTTCCTCTGGTGTTTCAATCACTTCTTGTTGTCCATAAACACTTTCACTGCTCTGCATAATATCGCCAGATTTCCCTTTAGATTCTGTATAGATAATCGCTAAAGCTAATGTTTTGTATTCAGGTATTTTATTTTTTTTGACTTCTGCTTCTACTTGTTTTTCAAAGGTCATTACCGTTTCAACATTTTGATGTATTTTATAGCCAAGATAGCCAAGACCAGCAACTAAACCAACAAACAAAAGTAGCATGATTTTATAAATTATTTTTCTTACTCTACGCATCGAATCATCCAAACTTTTTCTTTTAAGATACGTTCTATGTTACTTGAAATAACTGAAAAAAGCGAAGTTTTTGTTACTTCTTTAGTTTTATTTAATAAAAGTAACTTTTTTGTGAACAAACCGTAACTTCGCAAGATTGAACGTTTTCATCTAGAATAGAATAACAAGTAATTTTGTTCTATTGGCGCTTATTTATTGCATCAAAAAAGCCCAGATAAGAATGAACAAAATTCTTTTCTAGGCTTGATTTTATACAACTTATCTATTCTTTTAACAAACAGTCAATTGTTTTATGGAATTTTTTTCCCTGTCATTTCTTCATAGTCTCTACTCATCATTTTCCAAGCTTTTTCAATATCTTCATCTAATCCAAATAATCCGCTTCTACCAACAATATAAATATCAGGTCCTGCAGCATCAATTCGCTTAAATGAATTTCTATTCGATGAGCCATCCATTTCAATTACATAACGATAACTTTTTTCTTCACGTAAATTACGAAGAGCAACAATTTTATCAAGTGTTCCTTCAATAAATCGTTGGCCAGCAAAGCCTGGATCAACGGTCATGATTGTGATTTTATCCAACAATTCAATATATGGAAAGATTGATTCAATAGGCGTTTCGGGATTAAGGACGATCCCTGCTTTAAGATTAGCATTGTGAATTTGGTCAATTAGGCGAAATGCTAGACCATCTAAAACCTCTGCATGCATACAAATCCATTCACATTTGATATCTACTAGTTGTTGTACCCAAAAGCTTGGATTCGTAACCATTAGATGAGCAGATACTGGGAGCTTCGAAATTTTTCTTAACTCCTCAATAAACCACGGAGATAGCGTGATATTTGGCACATAGTGACCATCCATAATGTCTATGTGATACGAAGCAACATGATCATTCAAAAAGGTGATTTGTTGTTTAAACTTGTCCAAATCCATCGTCATTAGTGACGGAGAAAATTCAACTTTGTTCATTCTAATTTTCAACTCTTTCTATCTGATTATTTGTTTGATGTTTTTGAAAATTTTTCTAACTCGTTATATTCAGACGTTGACACATCTCTGACAGGCAATATAAATTGCATTAATTTTGTTGCGCTTTTTCATTTTGTTTAGAAAATCTGAATATCTTCCAAGTTTATCTCCTCTTCTTCTTTTTCTACTAACGCTTCCATATCTTTCTCAGTTACATCTTTCTTAATAATAGCTAAAACTAAACCAGTAACCACAGCGTTTACAACAATTGCAATAATGCCAGCCAGCGGTTTACTCATTGTTGGAATCATTAAAACACCGCCAAATGGAACTGTCGCATCTGCCCCTAAGATCATTGTTGTTGCGCCACCCACGAAGCCACCAATCGCTGTAGCAATGACTCCTCGGACAATATCATTCATAACTAAAGGAATAACACCTTCAACAATGTTAATCACTCCCATTGGTACGGCAGACTTTAACGTTTCAACTTCTAGTTTTGTATAAATATTTTTTCTAAATAATTTAGCAAAGAAGAAAGCTAATCCAAAGCCTATTGGCGTTGCTGTATTTACTAATTGCAATGCTGTAATTGGTCCATTAAGTCCTTCCGCTTGCATTGTCAAAACAAAGGCAAAAACAGTTTTGTTAATGGGTCCGCCATAGTCTATACCACTTAATAAACCAATTACACCACCAAAAATTAATAATGACGAGTTACCTAAGCTATCTAAAAAGTTCGTTAATAATGAAGTAAATGCCGTTATTGGGGTCCCGATAATATATACCATGATTAATCCACCAGTAATTGAGGTTAAAAATGGAATAATTAATGTTGGCATTAACCCTTTCGCCCAATTGGGTAATTTCACATATTTCAAAATAGCTAATACAAGATATCCTGCCAAGTAACCACCTAAGATACCACCAATAAAGCCGGCACCAACTGCATTCGCAGTTAAACCAATAATAAAGCCTGGAGCAATTCCAGGTTTACCGGCGATTGAAAAAGAAATGCCAGTAGATATAACAACCGGAAGTAAGCCTAAGCCAGCGCCACCCATAGTAGCTAAAGCATCCCAAAGCGAAAATTCACCTGGTACCAAGGTTCCTTGACTTGAGCCACCAAACCCCATACCAATTGCAATTAAAAAGCCAGCACCACAGACAATTGGAATTAAATATGAGATTGCTGTTAATAAATGACCTTTAAGATTTAACTCTTTTAGTTTTTTCATTTTTATCCTCCTAAACATTGTTCTTTTATTTTATTTTCTATTTAAAAAAATTGCTGTTATGAATTCTTCTGTAGAAAATATCCACAATATGCTGTCTCAGTAATTTCATTAAGAGAATGCCTTCACTACATCCTCTGGCGATTTTGATTGAAGGAGTTCTTTCACTACTTCATCATTTCCGAGTTTTCTGGCAAACAATGATAATAGTTTAAGATGGCTAGTTGTTTCTTTATGATCATTGCCCACAGCAAAAAGAATGATTCCTTTTACGCCATTATCATCTAAAGATTCCCAAGGAATTTCTGTACTATTAATACCAATGGCCACGCCTATTTTTTTTACATACGCACTTTTGCCATGTGGAATGGCTAGATAGTTTCCGATGCCTGTTTGGCCTTCCGCCTCTCTAACATAGATATCTTTTATAAAGCCTTTTTCATCTGAAATATTGCCATTTTCAAGCAAAAGATTGGCTAATTCTTTTAACGCTTCCTCTTTTGTATTTACATTCATATTCGTTTTAACGGTTTTTAAGTCAATGATATCCTTTACTTCCATTACAATTCCTCCTAGAAGGTTACTTTTCTTGTGTCATAACTTCTTCTGCTTTTTCAATTAGTTTAGTGGGTGATTTTACAGCAACTTCTGTAGGTACTTGAATGATTCGTTTCCCATCAAAACGCTCTCTTCCAGAAATTTTTACATCAATGGCTAATATAACAATGTCCGCTTCCTTAATTTGTTCATCCGTTAGTTTGTTTTCAATCCCAATGGTCCCTTGTGTTTCTATATGGATCTCAACTCCTGCTTTTTTTGCAGCGTTCTCCAATTTTTCTTGTGCGATATATGTGTGAGCAATTCCTACTGTGCAGGCTGCTACGCCGACTATCTTCATTATTTTTCCTCCTCAAATTTTTCTATATTTTTATAAAAATCTGTTTCTGTTTTTAAACGCAACAACTTTTCTAAGAAGTCTTCATTTGCTAATTTTCTAGTAAATCGACTGATTTCTTTTTTTACTTTTAACCGTTCATTTTCTTTTAGTAAGATGACAATAATTAATTTCACTTGCTTAATGTCTGCCGTCCATTCTTGGATTTCTGTTTTTAAGCTAATCAGATATATTTCACTTTTTTTCAAGAGTGCATTCTCTAAATGTGGCAAGACAACTTGCTCTGCAATCTGATTACTTCCCATCTTCTCACGATTTACCAAAGATTCCTCAATCTGCTTTTTTTCTTCGAGCGTTAACAAAGGTGCTGCTGTTTCTGCAATGAATTGATATACTTGCTGTTTTGAAAGAAGTTCTTGGTTTAGGAAAACTTGGTATAAAGGATTAACGTTCATGATAGATTTCCTCAACTTTTCTTTGTAATCGATACTGATCATCCATTGTAAACATGGCACTTACCAACAATGATTTAATAGGGACCTTTTCCTGTAAATGAATCGTTGTAAGGATCAATTCAATATCAGAATAATCTTTTAATGATTTCCTTATATTTCGTGTGGCAATAATTTCAACAATTTGTAATTCAGGAAATTTCTTTTCAACTTTTACTCTCAATAGTTCTGAAGTTCCAATTCCAGTGGTACACATAATCAAAGTACGAATAGGTAACTGATTGGTTTCAATCATTCGCGCAAAATACAATGTAATAAACCCATTCTCGTCTTCGTTTATAGCCGGTAGTTGATAGTTTTTACTTACTTGCTTAGAAACTTGCGCAATTTTTCTGAAAATTGTTTCATACGTCATTTTTATTTGATCCAATAAACTATTCTTAACATGTATGCCGTTTTCAAGACGATTTATCATTGGTTTTATATGACTAGCCAATTCAAGAAGTAGCTGATCATTATCAGTTAAAATTTTTAGTTGTGCACTCATTTCCTCTAAATAAAATTGAGTAATTTGCATTACTTTGAAAGAAAAATTAGTTACTTTACTAAATGAACCTTGCATCCTAGAAGAAACCAAATATTGATATAAGTAATAAATTTCAACGTTAGGCAGTCTCTTATTTAAATAAGTTTCAATCTGTTGAATCGTTGTTTGCGCGACCTTTTTGAGTACTAAGTCCTTTGTTAATTCTTGTTCTTCTTCGTTAGATAATTGGTATTTTTCAGAAATAGCTACTTTTCGTGAACGACTAATTAAGATATAAAGATGCGAAAAGATGTTTACGTTATATGGATGTGGAATAGTAATATCCAGTTTCTTTTCAATGTTCCTGACTTGATCTAACGTAAAAAGGACATCATAATTATTAAAATTTAATGCTTTGTTGTTTCGAAGATCCTCAATATCGATAATGTTCAACAGTTGTATTCTATCGGAAATGGCTTTCCTGATAGCTCTTTCCTCACCGATAATTGCCAACGTTCGATTTTTCCGTTTGAGTGTTAAATCATATTTCTTTAAATCTTCGGATAATTGTTGTTCATCGCTAAATATCACAGAGTCGCCAACATAATATCTTGCAAATAATTCATAAACATTTTTAGCTTGTGGAGAAGCTAACAACAATTCCTCCAGAATTCGATTGCGTCTTTCCCTTGGCGAAAAATCACTTTCTTTTTCGACTAAATGTCGATTCTGTTCCATAAATCGTTCATAGTCTAGCTTGTATCCTCGTCCTTTCTCAGATAATATGAGTGAACCTTCTGAAAATTCATCGTTAATTTTTTTTATCAAACGATAAACTGTCTTAGGAGAAGTACTTAGGCAGTTTGCCAATTCTTCTGCAGTCATATAATCTTGTTTTTTTGAGAGAAGTAACAACAATTTTTGTCCACGTTCTTTTTTCGAACTCATAGCAACCCCTCCTTGATATATTTATTATAATCCATATAAAAGAAAACGCTTCCTTGTTTTCTGTCCGTTACATTGGCCATTTTTGTGAGTGGTTAAAGTGTTCAATTATGCGAAACTTTCTAAGGCTATTTATAAATAAAAACCTGTAGAGCAAGCGATTTTTATTACTGGCTCTACAGACACTAACACTTTCAAAGAATACAAAAAAAGGGCTGCCTTGCGGCTAGCCCTTTTTTACTTTTATTTTACGGTAACATTTCCGATTACATCATTTATTGAAGTCGTTTGACCTGCTTTTTGTAAATCGTATTGAGCAACGATATCTTGATTTGTGAAAACAACAATTAAATCTGACTTTTTGCCAGCTTGTTCTAATGCGGCTAAATCAATAGTTGCAATTTTATCGCCTTGTTTTACAACTTGGCCTTCTTCAACATGTAATGTAAATGGTCCACCTTGTAACTCAACAGTATCTAGACCCATGTGTAATAATACTTCAATGCCTGAATCTGTTTGGATACCTAACGCATGTTTTGTTGGGAAAATGCTAGTAATTTTCCCAGCAACGGGTGTTGAAACTTCGCCGTCTGTTGGTACGACAGCAAAACCGTCACCCATCATTTTTGCTGAGAAAACATCATCTGGTACTTCAGAAATAGGAATAACTTTCCCATTCGCTACAGAATATAATTCAGTTTCTTTTGTTGAAACCGGTGCTTTTTCTTCAACAACTGGTTGAGAAACAGGTGTTTCTTTGACTGGTGTTGCTGGCGCTTGGTGGTTATATAATCGTTGCATTTCGTCAGCAACAAATTGTACTTCCGTACCAACGATCACTTGGATATTGGTGTCATCAATGACTTTCACACCAGGAACCCCAGTTGCTTTAATTTTTGCTTGATCCACTTTGCCTGTATCTTTCACTGTTAAGCGTAAACGAGTTGTACAGTTATCAATAGAAGTTACATTAGCATCAGCGCCTAAACCATCATAAATACGACGAGCTAGAGAAGCAAATTTGTTGTCGCCTTCCGCAACATCTGGCGTTTCTTCGCCATCGCCTTCTTCACGTCCTGGTGTCATTAAGTTAAACTTAGTGATTGCAAAACGGAAACCGAAGTAGTAAATTGCTGCAAAGACAAGTCCTTGAACCACCAACATCATTGGATGATTCGCGACTGGGTTTTTCAAACTTAAGAAGAAGTCTACAAAACCTGCACTAAAGGCAAAGCCAGCTGTCCAATGCATAAACGCAGCGAATGCTAAAGAAATACCTGTAAAGACTGCATGTAAAACATATAAAGGCCAAGCAACGAACATAAATGAGAATTCTAAAGGTTCAGTTACGCCTGTAAAGAAAGCCGCAAAACCAGCAGCTAACATTAATGAAGCTGTAACTTTTTTCTTCTCAGGACGTGCACATTGATAAATTGCAAACGCGCCTGCTGGTAAACCAAACATCATTACTGGGAAGAAACCAGCTTGATACATCCCTGTTTGTCCTACAATTGCTTTACCAGTATCTAACGCTTGTTGACCAGCTAAAAAGTTCCCAATATCATTGATACCAGCAACATCAAACCAGAAAACAGAATTCAAAGCATGGTGTAAGCCTGTTGGAATTAATAGTCGGTTAAAGAAACCATACAAGCCAGCTCCTACGAAACCTAAGCTAGAGATTCCTTTACCAAAAGCAACTAATCCGTTATAAACAACTGGCCAGAAGAAGAATAAGACAGCTGAGATTGCTAACATCGAAATAGCTGACATAATAGGAACTAAACGTTTTCCACTAAAGAATGATAAAGCCATTGGCAATTTCACACCAGAGAAACGATTATACATTGCCGCGGCAACTAAACCAGCGACAATCCCGACAAAGACATTGTTGTCCATGCTGTTGAAGGCTGGGTTTACTTCAGCAATATCCTTGAAGCCTTTAATGGCTTGGATAGAAGCAGGCGCTAAAACAGTTTTTGGCACTAAATAAGCGACTAAACCAGCTAATGCTGCCGATCCATCTTTATCTTTTGACATTCCTAACGCTAAACCAACCGCAAATAATAATGCTAAATTGTTTAAGATAGCCAAACCACCATTCATTAGAAAAGTTGTGGCTGGACTAGCGCCGATTGTTCCCACGATCCAGTTAGCAATACCGACTAATAAAGAAGCCGCCGGTAATACAGCAACTGGTAACATTAACGAACGTCCCATTCTTTGCATATACGCTTTCATTATACGTAACTCCTCACATAAACTATTTAATTTTTATTATTTGGTCATTCTTAATCGTTCAATGTGAATCGATAAATAACCAAGTTCTTCATTTGGTACTTGATAATGAAAATTTCTCATTAATAAGACTTGTACTTTTTTTGAGATTTCATAGCTTTCAGCATACTTTTTCTTTACGACTTCCAAAATTTCTTCATCTAAAACAGCATATTGATTTTGTTGGAAACGATGAATAAACAAACGTAAATGATTCACCAAACGTGAATAACTGAGACTATTTTTATCATCATGAATATCAATAGCCAATTCCTGCTCGATTAAATGAATAATTTCAGAAACGATTGTAACTTCACGGATACTTTTACTATTATCAGTACGCCCGCTGCGAGCACTATGGATATGAATTGCAATATATCCCGCTTCATCATAACTAAATGGAATCTCTAAGGTTTGTGTTAAATATTCTACAGCCCATTGAGCAATAGCAAATTCTTCACTATATAAAATCTCAATTTCACTTAAAAGCTTGTTCCGAACAATAATATTATTTTGAATATTTTCAGCTGCAAAAGCAATGTGATCACTCAACCCAATATTAATATGTTCATTCAACTTTTCACCCAATACCGTTTCAGCATGTTGGATAATTTCTTCACTCGCTAAAAAGTATTTGTCTTCAATTTGTGATAGCAGTACTTGAAGTTTTTTCAGTCCTTCTGGCTCCATCACAAACATCCGCTCCACCAATTGTCGAGATAAGACATCATTTTTAGTCTTATTAAACCCGACGCCTTTACCGACAGCTACTTTCTCCTGTCCTTCGTCAAGAACAAGTACAGCATTTTGATTTAGCACCTTTTTAATTTTCATAAATGACCCTCTTCTGCAGAAGTAATTCTAACATTTTCAGTGAAAACAACAAAAAAAGCATAGAACAATCCCGTTAAACATGTTGCGTAACCATTGTACACCACATTGTATTACGAAATTCTTCCATGCCTAGTATTATCTAGTCACATGAAAACGCTATTCATTTGTTAACAGTGCTTATTCTAACGAGTATCATTATTTTTGTCAACCTTTTTCAATTATTTTTTTATTAATTGTTGACTATTAACAAAAAAGAAGCTCTTATCGGGAAAAAAGCACCTTCAGCTAAAGGTACTTTTGTTCACTAATTTATTCTTTATAGGCATACTTATATGTGCTCGTTGCACCGAAGTTATGATACTGAATACCTTTGACACCTGGTCGTACAAGCTGACTACGGGCCTCTTGGTATAAAGGAATTAAAGCGGCATCTTCTTCCACCAATACTTTTTCAGCTTTAATTAATGTTTGCCAACGAGTTTCAGGATCATTTGCGTATTTAGTTGTTGACTCTTCAATTAGTTGATCAAACGTTGGGCTAGAATAGTTCATACGGTTACCACTAACTGAGCTTTCTAAGAAAGTCATTGGATCCTGATAATCGGGTCCCCACATGCCAACAGACAATTCATAATCCCCTTTTCTCATTAATTCAATCGCATTATTTAAAGGAACTGTTTTGACATTAATAGTGAGACCTGGCAACGTTTCTTGTAACTGGCCTTGGATAAATTCAGCAACTTTTCGGTCACTATCACCATCTCTTGAAAGAAGTTCAATGGCTACATCTCCGTTTAGCTCTGCTTTTGCTTTATCTAAATACTCTTTGGCTTTTTTGGCGTCTGTTTTGACAAGGGCGCCTGCTTCTTGACGAAAATCTTCATTCGTTTCTGGGTTATATACAAATTTTTCTGGAATGTACCCATAAATTTCTTTTGAACCATCTGCTAAAATATTATCGACTAAACTTTTTTTATCCAAAGCATAAGCTAAAGCTTTGCGGACATTCTCATTTGCAAAAATGGATGGTTTTTCGTTTCTTTTTTGGTTTAAACGTAAGGAATAGACTTTTGACCGTTCGATTGCTTCATAGTCTGGGTTGTCTCGATTTTGTTTAGCAAAATCTCCTGTTAAGACAGCCACATCTAATTCACCTGATTCGTACAAATTATAAACGGTATTGGTTTCTTTAAGAACTTCAAAATGAATCGTTTCTGATTTTACTTTTTCTTTATCGTAATAGTCGGGATTACGCACAAAATCCCACGACATCGCTGACTGATCCCAATTTTTCATTAAAAACGGACCATTAGATACAATCATTTCACTAGAAGTGCCATAGGCTTGTCCTTTTTCTTTCACGAATGCTTCGTTTTGTGGGAAAAATGGAGAAAATGCCAATAACGACGTAAAATACGGTACAGGCTTTTCCAAAGTAACCTCCAAAGTATAATCATCAAGCGCTTTGACACCCAATTCCTCTGGTGCTTTTTCCTCTTTTGTAATAGCTGTTCCGTTCAGAATCGTTCCTTCTAACAAGAAAAAGTAATTGGCTTGGTTTTTGGGATTCGCTAATTTACGCCAAGCAAAAACAAAATCATTGGCTGTTACAGCATCACCATTGGACCACTTGCCATCTTCTCTTAGTTTAATGGTATATCGTTTGCCATCTTCAGAAATTTCTGGCATCTCTTTAGCAGCAGCAGGTATTAGTTGATCTTTTTCATCCAATTGATATAACCCTTCAAAGACATTGGACTGTGCGTTAATACTGGCTTCATCTTGTGTGAAAATAGAATCCATTGAACCGATTTCCGAGTTCTCCATTAAATTTAAAACTTTTTTCGAGACACTGGTTTTCTCAGTTGCTTTCTCGTCTCTTTTTGTTTCTGCTGTTGTGCCACAACCTACCAAGACCGTACTAACAAATAACATAATCCCCATCATTTTTAACTTTTTCATACTATTCCCCCTATGTGTCAATCAAACGGCAACTCTTCCATGGAAAGCCGTTCTTGCGAAACTATCAAGCATGCGTAGGGCAAGCCCTCATTTTCGTACTCAAATTCTCCCCGCTGGTTGTCAATTGGGTCTGCACGCAATTGCATTTTCGCCGGCTGAAAGTCTGCCTGGATCTCACTATTTGCGACCATTCTAAAAACATCTAAATTGCCGAAATAATGATTCCACCGCTGTCTATCCCCGTCTCGGTAAGCACCTCCGCCAAAAGATAAATCCGCAAAGAGCCAGCCGTACGGTTCTATATAAAATTGTGCCCAATCATGACAGCCTGTATAATGTGTAGAAACATATAATCCCGATTGCCATTTGGCTGGTATCCCTGCAATCCGACAAAGCGTGATAAACAAAATCGCTTGCACGCCGCAGTCACCTTTTAAATTAGTTGCGGCATACTCTGAAATATTGGAAATTGTAAAATATTCACGCATGAAAGAATAATGAATCTTTGTCGTCACAAAGTCATAAATCAAGCGTGCCTTTTTTAAGGGATTACTTTCATCGCCCACAATCTCATCTGCTAAATTTCTTAAATAAGGCGTGAATCGAATATGCGGTAAATGTTCCTCTAAATCAAAGCTTGGTTGCATTTTGTCTACGTTATTTTCTTCTAACTGTTGGTAAACCATCCGATTAACATAACAATATTCAACTGTAAACGTTTGATTTTCTTTTAAGATTGTTTCAAAACACAGTGTTCGTTGAGGCGCATCTTCTGCCGCAATATAGGTTGCTTCAGGTGACGTAGCTAGGATTTCAATTTCTGATTGTTGTTGACACGCTTTGGGCAGCGGCAAATGGACACGAACACGCTCACCTGGACGCTCAAATTCTTTTTTCACCTGAATGGTGGCTTTAATTGTTGTTCTCACTTTTCTACCACCGTTTTTTTGCATTTGTTCGATGTTCTCTTTTAGTTCTTTTTTGCGGAGAATTTCTAACTGATTGCTTTCTGCTTCCCGCAAACGTGCAACATATGCCGCATTTGTTTTAATTAAATTGGCCAAAAATCGAAGTTGGAAATACGGTTCACCGTCAATATAAACCCAGTCCACTAATCCCGTTTCTTTTAAACGAATTAATTCCTCTGTTTGATAATCCTGAAAAGTGTCTCTCATCATTTGATCAGCTTTTGCAAAGCTATGAGGATACTCATTCATACGCATCATTTTAATGACATCTTTTTCAATTATCAAACGTTCTTTTAATGCCTGCGGAAGTTCTTTTGTCAACCAAAAATCAATGGCAATATCCGCACTTGCAAAATCGCCAAATTCTTTCACCCTTTGAATTTCCTCAGGCAAAGGAACACTAAGATACTTTAAATCATACTTCATTTGCTTTACTCCTTTTTTAATGAGAAATGCCTAATCCAGCTGCTTCTCCTAATTCCAATAATGGTTTTGCTTCTAAGGATACGCCCCCAGTTACGGGCGCAGTTTCTAAACCGAATGTCGCATCTAAATCTGCTCGTGTGATATTCTTTTGAGCAGCAGCTAAATGGGCAGCAGCCGTGATGCCAATGGTTGTTTCTTCCGCCATGCAACCAATCATGCATTCGATGCCTGCTGTTTCACAAATCTGATTAATTTTCAGCGCTTCATGAATGCCGCCACACTTCATTAATTTTATATTGATAACATCGACTGTGCCTTTTTTAACTAATTCCAACGCATCTTGAGCATCAAAACAGCTTTCATCAGCCATAATTGTCGTATTAACTTGTGAAGTAACGTATTTTAGACCTTCTAAATCGCGTCTTTTAACTGGCTGTTCCACTAATTCAATTTGATAATCTGCTAATTCTTGAATCGCTTTAACTGCATCTTTGGGCGTCCAAGCCTGATTCGCATCTAAGCGGAGCTTGATATCAAAGCCAACTGCTTCACGAATCGCTTTTACTCTTGCGATATCAGCTTCAATTCCTGTTCCGACTTTAATTTTTAATGTATCAAAACCTAGTTTGACTTTTTCGACGGCTTTTTGTGCCATCACATTTGGTTCATCAATACCTAGTGTAATATCCGTTATTACTTGGTTATCATAGCCGCCTAACAATTGATAAAGAGGCAGTTGAGCTTTCTGACCCATCAAATCATAACAAGCAATATCGATTGCTGCTTTTGCCGCTGGAGCGAAAGCAGATATTTTATCCATCACTTCATGAATTTTCTCAATATTAAAGGGGTTTAAGCCAATGATTGCTTGGCCAAATAATTCGATCGTTTCAATCGTGCCAGCCAACGTTTCACCGGTAATAAAAATGCCTGGCCCTCCTTCTCCATATCCAACTAATCCCTCTTCTGTTTCAATTTCCACAATTGCACTATCCGCTGATTCTATCGTCCCCAAAGCGATCGTAAATGTTTCTTTCAGTTTAATTTTCGATGCCCTAACATGTACCTGCTTAATTTTCATAAAATCCTCCCTTTGATATTTCCAATTGACTGAAAATTCAGTTTTTTAAAAATATCCAAAAATTAAATTTAGATTGTTATCGACCATTCTAAACTCATTGTTTTCTAATGTAAATAAAATAATGAGATTCAGATTAAAATAAAATGAATTTCGAATTTTATGAGCTTTTTTAATAAATCAGTAAATTCCATGACATGTGAGATACTTCTCATTTACAAACATTCTTAAAAAAGGTATGATAGTAAAGAGGCAACTTGCAAAGGAGTAGAAGACGAATGAGTGAACAACCTCAACAACGTTCAACCGAAGAAGTTGAAGCAATTAAAGAAGATATTTTAACTGCATTAGAAACAGTGATTGACCCTGAATTAGGCATCGATATTGTTAATTTAGGACTAATTTATGAAGTTGAATTTGCAGAAGAAACTGGTGATACTGTCATCAAAATGACCTTAACCACAATGGGTTGTCCGTTAGCAGATGTTTTAACAGAACAAATCCATGGTGTTTTAAAAGATATTCCTGAAGTGAATAATATCGAAGTAAAATTAGTCTGGTACCCTGCTTGGACAACGGATAAAATGAGCCGTTACGCACGAATTGCTTTGGGTATTCGCTAGTTATTTCGAGACTAATGATAAAAAACATATGAAAGAACTGATTGGTCCGTTCTTTCATATGTTTTTTTGTTTGTTTAATTTACTTATTTGATAAAAATTACCTAATGCCATCAATACTTGGTTTTTTCCAAATTTTTGCTACTGGATGGAAGTCTAATAAAAACTGCAGCTGCGTTCCACCGAAGCCTGACGCTCCAGCAAACATGATATGAAAAGTGAGCCCTCTATCCATAATCAGATACCCTGTATCCAGCACGCCATTTCTTTCATAAAACTGATAACGTTTTTCTCTTTGGGCTTCATTCGCTGCATTTTTGCCAATTTCTTCACTCTCCAAAAGAACCCCCTTAGGATAACGTGTCTTCAATAACGCTAACACGGTTGAACCTAATCGTTTGTTTCGGTGGTGCTGATCAATTGCAAAGAAAAAGACATAGGTTGCTTCAGGTGCAATTTGACTATTTAACAAAATCCCCACGTTCTCATCCGCCTCTTGAATAACAAACAAATGAAATTTTCCTGCTTGAGAAGACGTCAATAATTGATCAAACGGCAGTCTCTCTTCTTCTGGAAAAGCTTCTATGTAGGTTGCTTCCCAATAGGCTTGATTTCCTTGATTTAATAATGTGAATTGCATAAAAGCTCCTTTCTAAAATGATTGCTTCGTACTAATAACTTTTGTTACTTACATAAGACCTAAAAGTTATTTAAACATGCGACTGGTTATCCCTATACGCAATTATTTTTTGATACTAATCTAGTAGTTTAATCGTTCTCTGTTCCTGAGTCAATAAAAGAGCACACGATTCGAGACTTTCAACGTTTAGCGAAAAGGCGATTCTTATTTCATTACAACCGATTCACTATTCGCTGCCCTCTTTTTTCTATTCGTTGATTTACTTGAACTAAATATTCATTTATCTCCTCTATATTCTGAGGTAAGATAAACGAGTCTTTTTTCAAATGATTTTTCCATAGCGCTACTGGTTGATACTGTTCATTTAAAAATGGTTGCATCTCATACGTATGAACATAGCTTTCCCATGAATGAAATGAAGCTAAAAATATCGAAAGTTGTTCTAAAGAATAATCCCAATAATCTTTAAACGATAAACTTCTTCCACTGTTAAATCCTAGTGGAACTACTGTAATGTTTCCAATTGAATGGGTAAGTTCGGCAAAACGCTTTAATTGTGGGTCCTGATGGACTCGATCAAAGTTAGTAAAATTGTCGAGAAGGAATTCATTCCATGTATATTTTTTTGGTACAGGATTTGGTAAATAGTCAGGAAAAACTTGGTCAAAATAAGTTAAATATCGGTCCGAAATCACAGCCGATGTCCCGGAATCATGAGGCGGATACTTGCTATTTACTGCAAGCAAATTCTGTTCAGAAGGTTTTCCTAAATAGCTTTCTTGATTTTCCCCAATTACTTCCGCTGGTCTAAAGAAATTGGGATAAACAAGTTGTAACATAATTTTATACGTTGTCCAAAATGAGTTCATAATATCTTTGTGCGCGGTCGCCTTCCCAGTTAACTTTAAAAAAACATCCTCCACAACCTCGTACTTTTCAATATGGACATTCGATGTTCTAGCTTTTAAAATATTTTTAACTGGCTGCTGTTGGTCATACTCTTGACCCAAAAGCAACTTCTTTAAATCATCTTTCGCTGAAATTGTCTTAACTGTAATCTCCGCCACTTTGAATAACTCCCATCCTACGATTTTCTCTATATTCTTTTATATTATTATACTAAAAAAACGCTCCCTCCTGCCCTTTTTTAATCAACAAATCAGCAATTAGAAAACA
Organism: Enterococcus sp. MSG3299; assembly: GCF_050555765.1. Lineage (NCBI taxonomy): Bacteria > Bacillati > Bacillota > Bacilli > Lactobacillales > Enterococcaceae > Enterococcus > Enterococcus sp. MSG3299. The sequence continues at coordinate 1,253,085 of NZ_CP187869.1, read as the reverse complement.
CCAGCGAAACAGAAGTGCAACACTAGCATGCGAAAAAATGCGATCGCAACTTATTTTTTAGACACTCTGTGTGTTTCGTATAGTCGAGGCTGGTTGCGTGTATTTTTTTCAAGAAAATTGAGAACAGCTATGGTATAGTCAAAACTACGATTATTTCAAACACGGAGCGACAGTTTATGGAAATGTACCAAGTAATTAGATATTTTTTAAATGAAATGGAGAAAAAGATTTGGCATGCCTTGTTAACATTAGTACTTTTTTGTCTTTATATTTCCATTTTTGATGTTCCTTTTACAATTAAAAATACATTCATCGGCAGACTACTTTTCCCGAAAGCTTTTATGAATGCAGGAAGTGCGAATCTGATTTTTTATTTGATTAGTTTTTTTGGTTTTTTATGGTCAATTTTCATTTTTGCTTATCTATTGAATAAGACACGCCTCAAATTATTAAATAAAACCTTTCCTTATCTTTTGGAAATATTAGAAGTCTGTATTTTGCCTTTAGTGATTCTTTTTGCTTACATTTATATTTATTTGCGGGTCCATGGCGAAGGTTTCAGCTATATACGAGAATCTCTTTTACAGCAAGAGTTAACTTATTCAATGAAATGGTTCCTTTGCCTTGGTAGTTTGGCGCCGTTATTTTTCTTTTTAAGCACTTTAAATTTAGCTAAACGAGTCAGACAAAAAAAAGACATGGGATCCTGAAAATCCATGTCTTTTTTAGTCGGATGTTGCTTTTACCGCAGGACAGTTTTCTTCCAAAAATTCAAAAATACTACTGTAATAATTTTCAGGTTCGTAGACACTTGAAGATAAATGTGGTGCTTTAGCAACAATGAGACCTTTTTTTATCCCCTGAGTTGCCGCTAAATTTTCTTCAAACATTGTCATTGGAACAAAGCGATCACCTGTACCGTGAATAAAAAATGTCGGCAACGTATTTTTGTGTAATTGTCTCACGGAAGAAGCGGTTTTCAATTGAAAGCCATAGTTATTTAATGCTAATTGATTAGCAATTGTTAAAATAGGAAAAGCGGGTAAATGAAAAGATTCATGTAGGACGTATTTAAATTCATCATAAACAGAAGTGTAGCCACAATCCACTATTAATCCGCGGACATTCGTTGGTAACTTTTCACCACTTGCCATCATGACAGTAGCCGCTCCCATGGAACCGCCCACTAAAATAATTTCTGCTTCCATATCAATGGCAAGAACTTCACTAATCCAACTTAATAAATCTAACCGATCCAGCCATCCCATCCCAATTTTATTCCCTGAACTTTTCCCGTGCGCACGCAAATCGGGAACTAAAACATTGTAGCCTTCTTCTGCAAAACGTAATGCAGTATATGCCATATCGCGTTTTCCGTTTGAACGATAACCATGCACACAAATCGCCCAACGATGGTTATCTGGATAAGGAATAAAGCACCGTGCATACAATATTTCATCTTTAATTTTCAACCAACGATCTTCAGCAAAAGACTCTGTCCAAAAAGCTTCGCCTTCTTGTTTTTGTTGTTCTTCTATTTTTGTATATCTTGTTTCTCGTTCTTGAAAATTATCAGGATTTAATAACCGATGCCCTTTTTTATGATACCAAGGGTTGTCTTTAAGCAACGCGATTTTCAAAAAATAATTGGCAATGTAAACAGAAAAAACAACGCCAATCATTGCAAAAATGATCAGTAACCCGAGGAGCCATTTCATCTGCAAATCACACCCTCTTCTAAAGTATTTCCTTCTTCATTTAATATACTATGGATTTTTCATTTCTGAAAGAAATCACCCTTACATTTTGTTATTTTTTGAAAAAAAGCAGCCGTCTCAAAAAGAGGCGGCTACTTTTAATCTATCAACAATCCAACGTTGTCATATCTTCATATGTCTCACGGCGAGCAACTAATTTTGCTTGTCCATCTTCGACAAAAACCACCGCTGGTCGAGGATTTCGGTTGTAATTACTTGCCATTGAATAACCGTAAGCCCCCGTACTACTAATGGCCAATAAATCCCCTGCTTTAACTTCTGGCAATAAAATATCTCGAAGTAAGACATCTCCTGATTCGCAATATTTACCAACCACTGTGACTTTCTTGACTGAATCATGCCCATCACGATTCGCTAGAAATCCATCATAAACCGCTTGATACAAAGCAGGCCGTATATTATCACCCATGCCACCATCTACGGAAACAAAATGACGAACACCAGGAACCTCTTTTTGCGCGCCAACTGTATATATCGTTGTGCCCGCTTCGGCAATTAAACTGCGGCCTGGTTCAATCCAAAGCTCAGGCAGTGGATACCCTAATTGTTCACAATGACCTTTCAAGGAATAAACAATTTTTTCAACAAATGTTGCTGGTGCTAATGGCTCATCTTGCTGCGTGTACTGCACACCAAAACCACCACCCATATTTAAAACACGTGCTGTAAATTGATGGACTTGCCGCCAGTCTTCTAAAATAGTGAACATTTTTTCAACAGCAGCTAAAAAGCCTTCCACAGCAAAAATTTGCGAGCCAATATGGCAATGGACCCCTTGCACATCAAAAGAGGGATTTGATAAAAGGCGAACGAGCGCTTCTGTTGCCTGGCCACTTGCAACATCAAAACCAAATTTTGAATCTTCTTGGCCTGTCAAAATGTAATCATGTGTTTCTGCATCCACACCAGGACTCACCCGAAAAAGAACTTTTTGTGTTTGGTTTCGTGTAGTTAATAATTCTTCCAACAAGTCAATTTCGTAAAAATTATCAATGACAATTGTACCTATTTTGTTATCCAAAGCATAACGTAATTCTTCAGGGGTTTTATTATTTCCATGGAACTCAATTTCCGCTGGCTCCATGCCCCCTTTTAAAGCTGTGAATAGTTCTCCACCAGAGACAACATCACAAGCAATATCTTCTTCCTTTAACACTTGATAAATAGCTAAACAACTAAATGCTTTACTTGCATAAACCACTTTATTTTTGATACCTAATTGATTTAACGTTTGTTTAAAACCACGTGCTTGTGCGCGAATATGAGCGACATCATAGACAAATAACGGCGTCCCGAATTTTTGCGCCAACTTTACGGTGTCACAACCACCGATTTCTAAATGATTTTCCCGATTCATTTTTGCTGTACCAAATAACATGTTTTCCCGCCCCTTCATTTTGTTTTATTAAAAATCATAGCATAAAACCCAGTAGCTTCCTATAATTTTCCACATTTTTCTCTGACTTTCTCCTGTTGCTTTTTTTCGCCAAATAGCCTACAATAATTGGCATACGAATAAAAAACCTTTATTATCAAGACTTTAATCTTTTAAATAAAAATTGGTATATACGAAAAAGAAAGAAGGCAGATGACTTGGCTACACTGAACCGCGATCAACAAATTGAAGAAATTATTAATTTGGAAGCAATTTTGAATTTACCGAAAGGAACAGAACATTTTGTCAGTGATTTACATGGTGAATTTGAAGCTTTTGACCATATTTTAAGAAATGGTTCTGGGCGAATCCGAGAAAAAGTTCAATTTTTATTTAAACAAGAATTAAATGCCCATCAGATGGACGAGCTTTGTTTTATTATCTACTATCCAGAAGAAAAATTAACACTTTTAGAAAATGAAAGCGCCCTCTCTTATGAATGGTGGCTATTAACGATTCGCCGTCTGGTTGAAATCGTCCGTTCTTCTTCGATGAAGTACACACGTTCTAAAGTTCGCAAAGCCCTTCCTGAAACCTATGGGTATATTCTCGAAGAATTGATTTATCAATATGATGAAACAACAACCAAAAACGGTTACTATCAACAAATTATTGAAAAAATTATTTTACTAGGTGAAGCCAAACGTTTCGTGACAGAATTAGCTTATCTAATCCAACGTCTGATTATCGATCACCTACATGTTATTGGGGATATCTATGACCGGGGGCCAGCACCAGATAAAATTATGGACCGATTAATGTCCTATCACTCCTTGGATATTCAACTAGGCAATCACGATATGATTTGGCTGGCTGCTTATAGTGGTTCACTGGCTTGTTTAGCCAATGTAGTACGTATTTGTGCTCGCTATGGAAATTTAGATTTGTTAGAAGAACGTTATGCTATCGATTTAACCGCCTTAAAAAAATTTAGTTTAGAAACGTATAAAGAAAATCCTGCTTTTGCACCCAAGAAAAATCCCTATCGTGCGTTAACTGAAGCTGAAAAACAAATAGCGATGCGTGTGCAACAAGCCATTGCCATTATTCAAGAAAAACTAGAAGGCCAAATTATTGGTCGACGCCCTGATTTTAACTTGGCACATCGGCTACGCTTAGATAAGATTCAAGGGGAAACTATTACTTTTGACGAATGTCGTTATACATTAATTAACAGCTGTTTCCAAACCGTTTCTGAAGAGCAGCCTTACCAATTAACACGTGAGGAAAAACAGATAATTGATGATTTATTAACGCAATTTCAGTCTTCACCGCGGTTAACAAAACACATGCGCTTTCTAATGGAAAAAGCTTCTCTTTACCTTGTGTATAATCAAAATTTATTGATTCATGGCTGTCTGCCTCTGAATGCGGACGGTACTTTTCAAGCTTACACATTTAAAGGCCACTCCTATTCAGGAAAAGCTTTAGTTGACTTCTTTCAGAAAATGTTAGAAGAAGCATACGCTCAGCCTGCTAGTACAGATGACTATGCGACAGATTGTTTATGGTATCTTTGGTGTGGCGAAGGTTCCTCATTATTTGGCAAACGAGCTATGAAAACCTTTGAGCGTTATTTTCTCGCTGAAAAAGAAACACATCATGAAGAAAAGAATCCTTACTACTCTTTGCGTGATACGGTTGAAGTTTGTGAAAGAATCCTAGATGAATTTGAAGTGACTGGTGAAAATCGACATATCATTAATGGCCATACACCAGTTAAACGAACAAAAGGCGAATCGCCAATCAAAGCAAATGGCGCGCTTCTCGTAATTGACGGCGGCTTTTCAAAATCTTATCAGACAATTACTGGAATTGCTGGTTATACATTGTTGTACAACTCGTTTGGTTTACAACTGACCGCGCATAAATCTTTTTCTAGTAAAGAAACAGCCATTTTAAATAATCAAGACATTCATTCCATCAAACAAGTCATCGATCGTCCCTTACAGCGGCTATTGGTGAAAGATACCACTATCGGCAAAGAGCTATTAAAGCAATCGCAAGCACTCCAAAAACAAATGAAACAAAACCAGTAGTGCCGTTAAAAAGACGCTTGCGCTCTTATCCGAAAAATGATTAAATGGAGGAGTTGAGAAAAATATCTATTAGAGAAACGGAAAGGGTTTTACATTGAAGAAACAGCAACTCTCACTATACGGCACCATTTTCTTTCTTTGCTTTTTCCTAATTGTGGGCTTCTTCTTCTCAAGTCGTGGCGAAGATTATGCCAAAGAATCTGAACAAAAAGTTACAATTGATTCCGCCAAACATGAGAAGCATACGAAAGACAAGGAAGAAAATAATTCAGCAAATACAGTATTTTTTGATAAAATAAATGACCTGCTCGTCGCTTCTGTCAAAGAATTTGAAGGAACGGTCGGGATTAGTTATTTGGATTTAGAAACTGGCGAACAGCGTTCCGTGAATGGCCAACATGAATTTTATACAGCTAGTACTATTAAAGTGCCACTGACGATGCTAGTCGCCGACACGGTTGCTTCTGGTCAAAAAAAATGGACAGACCTGATTCCCTATAACGCCGAAGAAGATTATGAAGAAGGAACTGGGATCATTGCCTATAATATCCAACCAGAATATCCATTAAAAACGTTACAAGAATATGCCATCACCTATTCTGATAATATCGCTAAAAATATGCTCTATGACACATTGGGTGGTGATGCAAAAGCAAAACGAGAAATGTATCAGCGTTATTTGCACAAGACACCTTCGATTGAAGAGCCACAATTTTCTTCTGAAGATGCGCTTGTTATTCTACAAAAATTATATACTGAAAAAGCAACAAAACCAGATTACCAAGCGATTTATGATTCTATGAAACAAAGTGTTTTCCATGAAAGAATGGAAACTCCCACAACTCAAGGAAAAGTTGCTCATAAAATTGGTTCCTATGATGAATTTATTCATGATATGGGGATTTTAGAAACACCTCACCCCTTTGCTTTAGCAATTTTTACGAAAGGACCTGATAATGCTAAGAGTGCTGCGTTTATTGCTTCAGTGACAGATAAGTTATGGCAATTACAGGTGTCTGAATATCCTAATCAATAACAGTTAAAAAATACCCTTGGTTTATTAAGACGACTTAATAAACCAAGGGTATTTTTATTGTTTGTTATTATTATCCGTTTGTACAGACAACAACTTCGTAAAACGTTCTGCCAACATTTGGTGGGCATCAATTTTTTTGGTTCCTTGTGCTTTTGCTGCAAAACTAGCAAAGTTTAAGCCAGCCCCAAATAGTTGTAACGCACCGTTGCCTAAATCTCCCTTTTTAAGAGCTTCAAGCCCATCTTCGATAAATTGGTTACTTTCATCTAAATGACACTCAGGAAGATATTTCACGCCGTGATGATATCGTTTTACATTCAGAATGATTTGCTTCGCGGCTTCTTCTGAAATAGCCGCTCCCAAGTTTAACAGTAGCTCATTGATTGGTTCCACCAAGCGAGCATAGTCACTTTCATACTTTTGACAATTCAGTGCAATCGCTTTGCGGCGTTCTTCATTTTTCATTTTTTCCACTCCCTTTTTTATTAAAAACGAGCCCGAAAGCTACCAACTGGCTTCGCACTCGTTCTTTCTAACCATTAATTTTCTTTGTTCATGCTTTTAATTTTAATTAGACGTGTAATTTCGCCACGTTCATTTTCTTCTAATTTCATTTGAATGTAGTAAATTGTTTCTTCTAATTGTGGAATCGTCATATACTCTAAGGCGTTGACACGACGACGCGTTTTTTCAATTTCTTTTGATAATAATTGGCACGTCTTTTCAACATTTGCAAGTGCTAATAATTTCGGTAAAATGCTTGAAATTTTAGCAAAAGCTTGATCAAGCTCGCTGTTTGAATTCACGTAGCCATAATCTAAGGGTGCTTCTTGAACCGATTCATCGTAATCAAAAATCATTTTAGGAACTGGCACACTTAAGATGTTCTGTTCAATAATTTCTAATTCAACTTTTTCAGCTGGAATTGCCACTAACTCTTCAATAAAGGCTTCGTTCAACGTTGCGTTTGCCAATACAAAATTTGATAACGCATCCGTCACTTCTTGTTCAACCTGAATACGTAACTCATTGTTTTCTTTGACTAGCGCAATAAACCGTCGCATCAATTCATCTTGTTTGTCTTTCAGCAACTTATGACCTCTCGTGGCCGTAGTTAACTGTTTTTTCAATCGGGAAAGTTCCATACGGGTTGGATTAACATTTAATCGAGCCATTTTTCTACTTCCCTTCAGTTAAATATTGATCGAGCATATCCTCTTTAATTCGTTTTAGTTCTGTTCTCGGTAGCATACTTAATAGTTCCCACCCAAGATCTAACGTTTCTTCAATCGAACGGTTTGTATCGAATCCTTGATTGACATATTCTTCTTCAAAACGTTGGGCAAAAGCTGCGTAAATTTTATCGACATCGGAAAGAGCTGATTCTCCTAAAATGACAGCTAATTCTTTGGCTTGTTTCCCTTGTGCATAGGCTGAGAACAATTGATTCATCGTCGCTGCGTGATCCCCGCGCGTTTTGCCTTCGCCAGTTCCTTTGTCTTTAAGACGGGAAAGTGATGGCAATACATCAATTGGTGGTTGGATACCGCTCTTATATAGTTCCCGAGACAAGATAATTTGCCCTTCCGTAATATAACCAGTTAAATCGGGAATTGGATGTGTTTTATCCTCCTCTGGCATTGTTAAAATAGGAATCTGTGTTACGGAACCTTTTGAGCCACGAATTCGGCCTGCCCGTTCATACAACGTTGCTAAGTTCGTGTAAAGATAACCTGGGTAACCACGACGTCCTGGAACTTCACGGCGTGCTGCTGAAATTTCTCGCAACGCTTCGCAATAATTGGTCATATCCGTCATGATAACTAAGACATGCATGCCCTTTTCATAAGCTAAATATTCAGCGGCTGTCAAAGCCATTCTAGGTGTTGCAATCCGTTCAATGGCTGGATCATTCGCTAAGTTCATAAACAAGACTGAACGATCAATTGCGCCTGTTTGACGGAAATCTTCCATAAAATATTCCGCTTCTTCAAAGGTAATCCCAATGGCCGCAAAAACTACGGCAAATTCTTCTTCACTATTTAACACGTTGGCTTGTCTGGCAATTTGTGCCGCTAATTCTTTATGAGGTAAGCCAGATGCTGAAAAAACAGGTAATTTTTGACCACGAACTAAGGTATTTAAATGGTCAATCGCTGAAATTCCTGTTTGGATGAACTCATCGGGATAATCACGAGCAACTGGATTGATAACTTCGCCGTTAATATCTAATTTTTTCTCAGGTAATAATTCTGGTCCATTATCTTTTAAGCGACCTAAGCCGTCAAAAACGCGCCCCATCATATCTGGCGAAACCCCTAATTCTAAAGGATGTCCCAGAAAGCGAACTTTTGAATCACGAATATTGATGTTACTCGTTCCTTCAAAAATTTGGACCATCGCTTTATCTCCATTGATTTCTAAAACTTGCCCTTGGCGAATTTCGCCATTTTGCATGCGTACTTCAATTAATTCTTCGTACTTTACGCCTGCCACTTTTTCAACAATCATCAGAGGACCAACGACTTCATTGATTGTGCGATATTCTTTAATCATTCGTCATTCCTCCTTCAGCAATGATTTCTTTTATCGTTGTTTTAATTTCTGCTTGTAAACGATCCAATTTTTCTAATTCTTCTTCTGGTAAATACTTGCTACGAGCAATGCGATCACGGATTTCAACTGTTCCCGCCATTAACTCAGAGAAATAAGTGCCTAAACTTAAGGCTTTTTGACCTTCTTCACCAAAAGTTAGAATCAATTGCAACATTTTCGCTTGTTTGGTTCGAGAAGTGAACGTATCCACGTCATCAAAAGCATTTTGTTGCAAATAGTCTTCCCGTAATGATTTGGCTGTTTCCAACGTTAAACGGTCTTTATCCGACAAGGAATCAATCCCAACCAAACGAACAATTTCTTCCAGTTGAGATTCCTCTTGTAAAATCCGCATCCCTTCAGCTACCATAGCGGCCCAGTTTCCTTGCAATTCCAAGTCTAAATATTGCCCTACTTCTGTGGAGTAAAGAGAATAACTTTGCAACCAGTTAATAGAAGGAAAATGACGTTTTTGTGCTAATTGAGAATCTAAGCCCCAGAATACTTTAACAACGCGTAACGTATTTTGTGTGACAGGTTCTGATATGTCCCCACCAGATGGCGAAACCGCACTAATCGCCGTAATGCTTCCTTCACGATGATCTTTTCCTAACGCGATGACTTGTCCTGCTCGTTCATAATATTCAGCTAAGCGACTACCTAAATAGGCTGGATAGCCTTCATCACCAGGCATTTCTTCTAACCGGCCACTCATTTCTCGTAACGCTTCTGCCCAACGAGAAGTAGAATCCGCCATAATTGCGACTGAGTAACCCATATCACGGAAATATTCTGCAATGGTAATCCCTGTATAAATCGAGGCTTCCCGTGCCGCTACCGGCATATTTGACGTATTCGCAATTAAAATCGTCCGATTCATCAAAGACTCACCAGTTGTTGGATCAATTAATTCTGGAAATTCATTTAAAACATCTGTCATTTCATTCCCGCGTTCCCCACAACCAACGTAAACGACTAAGTCGACATCGGCCCACTTGGCAATTTGGTGCTGAACGACTGTTTTTCCTGCGCCAAATGGTCCTGGAACTGCTGCCGCTCCGCCTTTCGTAATTGGGAAAAAGGTATCAATTACGCGTTGTCCGGTCACCATCGGTACTTTGGGACTTAGTTTTTCTAAAATGGGACGTCCCCGCCGAACGGGCCATTTTTGCATCATGCTAAAACTTTCCGTTCCTTTAGCCGTTTCCACTGAGTAAACTGTTTCATCAATGGCAAAGTCACCTGCTTTAATTTCGGCAATCGTTCCTGAAACGCCGAAAGGCACCATAATTTTATGTTGAATAATCGGTGTTTCTTGAACCACACCGACGATGTCACCTGCCGACACTTCTTCACCAACTGCCACAGTTGGTTCAAACGTCCATTTTTTCTCACGATCTAACGCATCAATTTTAACGCCACGGCCTAAAAAGTTACTGTGGGTTACTTCTTGAAATGTATCCAATGGTCGTTGAATACCATCAAACATTTCGGCAATTAAACCTGGGGCTAATTCAACAGATAATGGTTCTCCTGTTGAAATAACTGGTTCTCCTGGTCCAATGCCTGTTGTTTCTTCATATACTTGAATCGAAGCGACGTCGCCTCGCATTTCAATAATCTCTCCGATAACGCCTAAATCTCCTACATGACAAATGTCTTGGATACTAGCATCTGACATGTTTTCAGCTAAAATCAAAGGACCTGAAACTTTGACAATTTTTCCAATTTGCACGCTCATTCTCCTTTGCATTATAAAATATTTTGTCCAATTGCTTTTTCAACATTTTTTTCAATCTCACTTAAACCGATTCCGATTGTACCATTATGACTTGGGATTAAAATAATCGCTGGTGTCACTTGTTCTTTGTATCGTTCAATCGTTTCTTCTGCTAAAGTAGAGGCTTCTTCCGTTATGAAAATGACCCCAAACTTATTTTTCGCCATAGTTTCAATGGCTTCTCTAACTTGCATTTCTGAAATGGCATGATGGACCTCAAAGCCAAACAGTTTAAATGGTAAGATTGAATTTTTGTCTCCAATGACACCAATTTTATACCCCATTGACTTTTCGCATCCTTTCTCGAATTTTTTCATTTGAAAACCCACTATGTTTTCCGACCAAAATTAAACGTAGATTTTTCCATTCAACCTCTTTCGCATTCAAAAAGGCTAGTAATGGGAGCGGCCCAAAAGCAACCGTTCGACCGTTTTCATACATTGAGGTCAGGTAATCATCTTTGAGTTTTTCAAAAGCCAATAAATTTAATTCATTGGTTTCTTTATTGATAATCTTTTCTAATAGTTGTCCGTAATTCGTTGTTCTGACAAATGCTGTAAATTCTACAAGTGACTTTTCCGCATAGGTCAACAGCTCTTTCTTTGAGAGACTGCCAGCGCTAGAAAGCACGGTTGATAAAAAGTTACTGTTTTGATGTTGAACAATCCCTCTAGCCATCGTTGATAGATTGGTTAAATCAATAAAAGCGATGACTTCCTTCGTTAACTCTTCATAGCCCAATTCATCCGCTAATTTTCGCTGTTGCTGTAAAAATGCTCGATCATAAAGGATATCAATTGCTTGCGGCAAACCGCCTTCTTCCAGATAGGCAAAAACATCACGGATCACTTCTAATAATGCTGGCTCAAGTTCGGAAGAGTTTTTTGTATGAATGGCACTTTTGACTGTGTTTAGAGAATAACGACCATCTTCTAAATAAAGATAATCAAAATCTTTACCTGTTCGCTCAGCTTTCGTCAAAATTTTCAAGTTATGGAAGGTAAAACGCATCGTATACAACGTTACTACAGCTGGTTCTGGAGCCATTTCATATAACCAGCGATAAAGACTTCCCAGCGCTTCAGAAGAATGGTAGTCAAATTTTTCTTCAAAAGTTTCGGTTAAATAAGGTTGATAAACCGTACTTTTTAACATATTTTTAACGTCTTCAACTGTTTCCGCTTCTAAAAGTTGTTGAAACTGTTGCTCAGAAAGCAGCTCCGTTTCTTTTAAACGAATCAGCGGATTAATTTGATGATACGTTGGTTTTCTCATTCTACGTCCTCCCTTCTTAACTGAAAAGTTTTTCTGCTACTTTAAAGCCTTCTGTTTTTTGAATCTCTTCAACTAATGCTGAAAAGAGAAAATTATAATCCAAACCGTCTTTTGCAACGATAAAGCCACTTTCTTTTGGAACAACTTCCTCTGAAAGCTCCCATTGAACAGTAGCATCAGAAAGAGCGGTCAGCCATTCTTGCGTCACTTTCGTTTGAGAATACTCGCCTAAAAGAATGGTCGCTTTTCCTGTTAATTCAAGTGAACCTAATTGTGCTTTCATAAATTGTTGAAATTCTTCCGCTGACCATTCACTCATCTTTAAGACCACTTCGTCAAATAATTGGTTAAGATATGCTTGTTTTTTATTTAATGCATCCTGACGAATTTCTAGTGTTTGCCGTTGTTGGCGTTGTTTAAATTCTTTTAATAATTGTTGTTGTCGTTTTTCTATTTCATGTTCTTGCTTCAGCAAAATTTCTTGTTGTGCTGCTTGGAATTCTTGATCGATGCGCGTTTGTTCACTGGTGACATAGGCTTCGACTTCTTGCTTTCCTTGTTGCTTAATTTCACTGATGATTTTTTCAATGGCATCCATCCATCTGCCTCCTCAATTATTTGACGTTCAATACAAGTAAGAAGGAAATTACGAACCCTAAGATGGCATAAGTTTCAACCATGGCAGCATAGATAATTCCTTTTGTTGCATGTTCTGGTTTCTTCGCTAAAATTTGGATCCCCGCAGCGGCTACACGACCTTGGGCAATCCCAGAGAACAATCCTGCAAAAGCAATTGGTAAAGCTGCTACAAAATAGTTCAATCCTTGAACCATACTCATATCGTTTCCTAAGTTAATATAAATTAAGAAAGCAATAACAAAACCATATAGTCCTTGTGTACCTGGTAATAACTGTAAAATTAACGCTTGACCAAATTTTTCTGGCTGCTCCGTCGTTAAAGCTGCTGCTGCTTCCCCAGTAAAGCCAACCCCTTTGGCTGATCCAATCCCAGCAAAAATTGTCGCCATCGCCATTCCTAATACTGCAAAAACAATTCCACCATTATTATTAATTAAGTAATCCATCATCTCTATTTTCCTCCAATAAATAATTTTCTATTTTTTCTCAACATTGACATACTTTTCTTTTGTTTTTAGCGGATTAAACGCCCGGCCACCGCCTGTGTAAAATTTTCCAAAGAACTCAACATATTGCAAACGTGCGCCATGAACATAAGCACCTAATAACGATAAGAATATGTTTAATGCATGTAAAACAATTAACAGCAAGATCCCCACGCTAAAACGGGCAACTGGCGGCATAAACTCAACGAGCATATTAAACGCTGAAGCAATACTTCCCCCAGCAATTCCTAACGCCATCAAACGTGTATAACTAACTAAATCACCGACATAACCTGTCACACCGTATAGTCCATACAGTCCTTTGGCTAAGCCTTTTAATTTGGCCTTCGATTGAATCATTGGAATCACAATAATTGCAATGGCAGAAAGGCTAGCTAAAATCGCACCTGCTGTAAATAAGCCTTCATTTTTAACCACTAATTTACCAACGACTAACAATGCTAAACCAAACAAAATCCCTAACCAAGCGTAACTTTCGTTAATACTATCTAAATAGCGCTTTTGTTTTGATAACTGAATCCCATTAATCATTAAACCGACAACCAATTGGATAAACCCAAAAATAACCGATAAAATAAGAATCGTATTTACATCTTCGGTCGTTGATAAAATCGGAAATGGTGATTTGATTCCAAACATTGTTGGCGGTAATGCTGCACCGAAAAACGAACCGTAAATGAAGCCCCAAATAATTGTTGGAAATGATAAAATCAAGAAAAAGTCGGCAAAACGTTTCATGCCTCTCGGTAGAACAAATGCTTTCAACGCAATAATAGACAAGAGTAGCATCAGTAAGCCATAGCCAATATCTGCTACCATCATGCCAAAAAAGACTAGATAAAACGGCATCATCGCAGGTGTCGGATCAACTTCTTCATATTTTGGTAAGCTATACATCTCTGTTAACATTTCAAACGGCTGCACCAATTTATTATTCGCTAGTTTAACTGGTATATCCGTCTCAATTTCCGCCTTCGTAGGATTTTCAAAAGTAAGAGCTATTTCGTCCTTAGGAACTTTTTCTTCAATCGCTGTCAAAATCTCGGCTTTTTCTTCGACTGGAATCCAAGTTTGCAAGATGAAAAATGATGAAGCATTTAACAAATGTTGACGTGCTTGTTCTCTTTGGATAACCGCCAATAAGACTTCTTCAGCCAAACAAAACGTTTCATAAAAATCATGATAAGAAGCCAGTTGTTGCTTTAAGGCTTTTTCTTCTTTTTGTAAAATTTCATATCGTTCTTTGACTTGTTGATATGCCTCTTTAGGTGGAACATCATAACGGTATTGGAGTGGTTCAAAACTATATTGGTTTAATAACTCGGTTACACTCTGCTGATGTTCCTTCAGGTAAACGAGTGTAAAGTAACTATGATGCATACTTTGATAAATTTCTTCAAAATAAACCGTTGGCCATTGAGACAAAGCGCTCAAGAAACTGGCTTTATTGGCTAGATTTATCGAACCATGAACGACATAACTACTTTTTAACTGTTGTTTATGCGGTAAAATATCCAGATATTGCCAGCGGCCTAATAATTCTTCTTCGGCTTCTAACCCTTGACGATCCGTTTGAATTTGTTTCAAAGATTCTTGAATATTCTTTAATTCCGTCAAATAGCTTTGTAATGTTTTTTCATCAAAGGTTTGTTCCAACTCTTCTAAGGTATAGACTTTTCTTTTTATCTTTAAGCCTTTTCCTGAAGAGCGTGTCAAAAATAAAAGAAGCTCTTGCAATTGTTGTAGCATCGTTTCATATTTACGTAGCTGTTCAGTTGACTGTTCTGCTTGTAAAAAAGAATATTGACTCTTTAAGGCTTGTTCTTCTTCAGGCGAATGAAAAATCCGTTTTACTTCGACAATTTGCAAGCCTTGAATGGCTTGTAGAATTGCTGCTTCTTTTTCGGCAGCGGCAATTATTGTCATTTTTTCCATTTTACTAACTGCCATAAACGTCTTTCACCCTCTCAATAATTGAATCAATGACTTGTTCTTTGTTCGCTTCGTAACGTTCGTGAAGCGCTTGTTCAGTGCGCTTTGTTTCATCTAAAAGTTGTTCTTTTTCAAGTTGTAACATCTTTTCTTGCGTTGCTAGTGAATCCGTCAGCACTTTTTCAACAGCTTCTTCACTCTCTTGACGTAGTTTAGCTAAACGTTCTTGCTTCTGTTCTTCATATAAACGACAATTCATCTTAGCTTGTTGCCGATGCTCTTCCACCGCATCTTCCGCTGCCTTGATTTGCTCTAGTACTTCTTGTACCATTGTCTCCACCTCCTTAGTTTTTACACCTTTAGCATATAAGAAAAAGGACTAGCGAAATAGAGATACGCTCAGCCCTTTTGTTTTAGGTATGCAAAAAGGCGCAAACTCAAAAATTGTTCTTCTCACCCCTTGAAGAACTGAATCCTTGAAGCTTTCGCCCAACCATTCTTTATTCAATACTCTACCATCTTAGCAAAGTTTTTCGCAAAATTCAATACTTACCCAAATGAATTAAAATAACAAATTTTCACTTTTATAATAGGTAATAAAAAGGCATTATTTTTTTCGCTTTATAATTATTGATCTTGAATTTTTTTCACATAGATGTGCTATACTTACGTAAACAATTAAATTTATTTGGAGGGATCTCTGATGAATATACGATATATTTCAATCTCTGGTAATACGCGCTCATTTGTTCAACGTTTAACAACTTATGCTGAAGAGCAACATCAGCAAAACGAAAAAAATCCTACGATTACTTTCAAAGAAATTTCGGAAAATTCTCCGTTAGAAGTAGAAACAGAACCATTTTTTACCTTTGTGCCTACCTATTTAGATGGTGGCGATGGCATCAACAATGGCAATACCGAAATTTTAACAGAAGTCATGCGAGAATATCTTGCTTTTGAAAATAATTATCGTTATTGCTCTGGCGTGGTGGGCAGCGGCAATAAAAACTTTAACCACCAATACTGCCTGACAGCTAAACAGTATGCGGAACAATTTAACTTCCCCTTCTTAGCTGACTATGAATTAAGAGGTACCCAAGCGGATATTGAACGAATTTATGCTATTTTAAAGGAAAATCAATAAGCAAGTTTCATTACTAAAAAGCTCACCTATGATAGACTACATTTTGAGGTGAAGAAAAATGAGAAATACATGGTTAGCAGAACAACTTCAGTCAATCAGCGAAGAACCCAATTCTTTTATTATCGAGGAAACCATCAAATATATTGAACAATTAGAAGATGATAATGAAAGTCTTCAAGTTGCATTGGAAGGAACCATTTGGAGTCCTAAAAAATGGAACGAACCTTTGGAAAAATAATTTAAACAGAAGAAAAGAGCCAGAAACGTAAGTATTTCTGGCTCTTTTTTCTATTATTTACAAATTATAGACGTGCATTTAAATCTTTTGCTAATTCTTCAAAACCTGGTTTACCTAATAAAGCGAACATGTTGCGTTTGTAAGCTTCAACACCTGGTTGGTCAAATGGATTAACCCCATTTAAGTAACCTGAGATACCCACCGCAATTTCGAAGAAGTACATAACATAACCTAATGAATAAGCATCCATTGTTGGCACTTTAACGATCATGTTTGGCACACCACCATCTGTGTGAGCAAGCAACGTACCTTCGAACGCTTTTGTATTGACGAAGTCAATTTCTTTTCCTTGTAAATAGCCTAGGCCATCTAGATCTTCATTTTGTTCTGGAATTGAAATGCTATGGCGTGGATTTTCAATTTTAACCACTGTTTCAAATAAGTTACGCATACCTTCTTGAACATATTGACCCATGGAATGTAAGTCAGTTGAAAAGTCTGCGGCTGCTGGGAAAATACCTTTGCCATCTTTTCCTTCTGATTCACCGTATAATTGTTTCCACCATTCAGAGAAATAGTGCATGCCAGGCTCATAGTTAATTAACATTTCAGTTGTTTTGCCTTTACGATATAAAATGTTACGTAACGCAGCATACTGATAGGCTTGGTTTTCTTTTAAGTCGCTCGTTGCGCCGTATTCTTTACGTGCATCATTTGCACCTTCCATTAAACGATCAATATCCGCGCCGCTAACAGCGATTGGTAAAAGACCTACTGGCGTTAAAACAGTGAAACGGCCGCCCACATCATCAGGAATCACAAATGTTTCCCAACCTTCCGCATCAGCTTCAACTTTTACTGCTCCTTTAGAACGGTCAGTTGTCGCATAAATACGTTTATTGGCTTCTTCTTTGCCATATTTATTAATTAATAACTCTTTAAAGACGCGGAAAGCAATCGCTGGTTCTGTCGTAGTTCCAGATTTTGAAATAACGTTGACAGAAAAATCACGATCACCAATCACATTGATTAAATCAGCTAAATAAGTTGAGCTGATGCTATTTCCAGCAAAGAAGATTTGTGGCGCTTTCCGTTCTTCTTTTGATAATAGATTATTAAATGAATGTGTCAAAAATTCAATTGCTGCACGGGCACCTAAATATGAACCACCGATACCAATGACTACTAATACCTCAGAGTCAGATTGAATTTTTGCTGCTGCTTTTTTAATGCGCGCGAATTCTTCTTTGTCATAGTTTTCTGGTAAATCAATCCAGCCAGTAAAATCATTACCAGCTCCTGTACCTTCACGTAATGCTTTGTCCACTGCAGTGACTTGTGTTTGCATGTATTCCAATTCATGGTCAGCAACAAATGGTGCTAATTTGGAATAATCTAATTGAATGTGTGACATTCCTTTTCCTCCTCGAAAGTAAACTTACTACATGTATACTTTACGTGTTTTTAGACATTTTTTCAAGCAAATTCTTTTGGATAGACCAATTGTTTAATTTTAACTATTTAATTAGAGATATTTATTCTCTTAATCAAACAAACCAATAAAAAATGCTAGGAAATCCTAGCATTTTTTGTTATTAAACGAGTCCTTGACTTAGCATCGCTGCCGCTACTTTTTCAAAGCCAGCAATATTCGCACCTAAAACAAAGTTATCTCGTGCCTGATATTCGTTAGCTGTATCACGACAAGTCTCATAAATGTTTTGCATAATTTGATCTAGCATACCGTCAACTTTTTCAAAGGACCAAGCTAAACGTTCAGCATTTTGGCTCATCTCTAATGCAGAAACCGCAACACCACCTGCATTAGCGGCTTTGCCTGGACAATAAATTACAGCTGATTTAGCAAAAACGGCGACTGCTTCTAGTGTACAAGGCATATTTGCGCCTTCTGCCACGACTTTCACTCCGTTTTTCACTAAAATAGCGGCTTGCTTTTCGTTGATTTCATTTTGTGTTGCACATGGTAACGCAATATCATACGCTGTTTCGAAATCCCAAACAGATTCTTTATCATAATAAGTTGCGCCTTTACGTGTTTCAACATATTTTGAAATGCGTTCACGATTTTTTTCTTTTAGTTCTTTTACTAACGCCACATCAATTCCTTCTGGATCATAGACAAAACCAGACGAATCGGAACATGTGATTACTGTGGCGCCTAGCTCAGTTGCTTTTTCCATGGCATAAATTGCGACATTCCCACTACCAGAAACAGCGACTTTTTTGCCTTCAAACGTATCGTTTTTATCTGCTAATAAATGTTTAACAAAATAAACCGTTCCATAACCCGTCGCTTCTGTTCTTGCTTGGCTTCCCCAGTATCCTAAAGGTTTTCCAGTCAACACTCCTGCATCATAGTTGCGCAAGCGTTTATACATGCCAAACAAATAACCAATTTCACGAGCGCCTACGCCAATATCGCCTGCTGGAACATCTGTACTTGGACCAATATGTTTTTGAAGTTCGGTCATGAAACTTTGACAAAAACGCATGACTTCAGCATCTGACTTGCCTTTTGGATCAAAATCACTACCGCCTTTGCCGCCACCGATTGGCAAACCAGTTAAACTATTTTTAAAAATTTGTTCAAAGGCCAAAAACTTCATCACACTTAAATTCACACTTGGATGAAACCGCAAACCACCTTTGTATGGTCCAATCGCTGAATTATATTGGACACGATAGCCTCTGTTCACATGCCAGTTGCCCTGGTCATCTTGCCACGGCACACGAAATTGAAAAATACGTTCAGGTTCAATCAAGACACCTAAAACATTTGCTTCAATGTATTGAGGATTTTTTTCTAAAAAACCTTCTACGGTTGGTAAAAACTCATCGACTGCTTGTAAATATTCTGTTTGACCTTGGTCTAATTGGTGAATCTTTTCTTGAATATTTTTAACATATTGTTTTGCGTCCATTTAATCATCCTCTCATTGTTATAGGTTTATTTTAACTGAAAATTCAAAAATTACCATAGTCAAACGTTTATTTTTTTATTTATTTCTTTTTTGCATTTTTATTGCGCTAATGAAAGCGTTGACATATTTTTGTAAAGTATGTAATATAAAATTAGTAAGCAAAGATAAAAATTTGTTGATATTTTGCATTAAATACACTCTTATACATCAAGATATATTTAAAGAAAAGAGGAATATTTATGGAAATGGAAAAATTTAAAGATGATTTAAAATCGTTAGGTAAAAGAGTAACAAAATTAAAGGAAAATATTGCTACCGAAGAAGCAACCAAAACTTCTTTAATTATGCCCTTCTTTCAAATACTGGGTTATGACATTTTTAATCCTTTGGAATTCGTTCCAGAATTTACTGCTGATGTAGGGATTAAGAAAGGGGAAAAAGTAGATTATGCGATAGTAATTGATAGTATTCCTACTATGTTAATTGAAGCAAAATCTGTCAACGAGCAATTAACAAAACATGATTCTCAATTATTTAGATATTTTGGGACTACGACATCAAAATTTGGAATATTAACAAATGGTAAAGAATATAAATTTTTTACCGATTTGGAAGAACCCAACAAAATGGACGTCTCTCCATTTTTAACTATTGATATAACTAATTTGAAGGATACACAAATACCAGAAATTGCTAAATTCCATAAAGACACATTTGATATTGATAAAATTACAAGTAGCGCTTCTGAATTGAAATATTTAAATAAATTTAAAGCTTTCTTATCAGATCAGCTTTTAGACCCTTCAGAAGATTTTGTAAAATATTTTGTTGGAGAAATTTATGGCGGAGTAAAAACTAAACAAACATTAGATAAGTTTACACCTATAATAAAAAAAGGAATAAATCAATTTATCAATGAAAAAGTAAATGAAAAGTTAAGTGCTGCATTAAATACTTCTGTTTCGGACAAAGAAGATGATTTGTCTGAACAGCCTGAAGATGAAATCGAGAATAATATAGTTACTACTCCTGAAGAATTAGAAGTTTACACAATTTCTAAACTCATTTTAAAAGATACAGTAGTGTTGGATAGGATATTTTACCGAGATAATAAAAGTTACTTTAATGTACTCCTTGATAATAATATCAGAAAATGGATTTTAAGATTTTACATGAATAATAATGGTATGAAAATAGAACTAAACAACGGATTAAAAGAATTAATTTCAATCGAATCACCATTAGATGTGTCTAATCATTCAGAAAAAATAATAAAAATTGTAAACGAGTTCTTATAAAACTAAGGAGCCAGTTAGTAAATTTTCAATTAGCTGGTTCCTTAGTTTTATTTATTTTTTCCTTAAATCCAGAAAAAATCCCGTAATTATGGTACACTACCTATTGAATTGGAGGAGAACTATGAAGAAATTTGATGTAATTATTGTCGGCGCTGGGACGAGTGGTATGATGGCCACGATTGCGGCTGCAGAAGCAGGCGCTCAAGTATTATTGATTGAAAAAAATCGCCGTGTTGGGAAAAAATTATTAATGACTGGTGGCGGCCGCTGTAATGTAACTAATAATCGGCCCGCAGAAGAAATCATTTCATTTATTCCTGGGAATGGAAAATTTTTATACAGCGCATTTTCACAATTTGATAACTATGATATCATGAACTTTTTTGAATCCAATGGTATTCACTTAAAAGAAGAAGATCACGGACGCATGTTCCCTGTTACAGATAAATCGAAGTCAATTGTTGATGCGCTATTTAACCGCATTAACGAATTAGGAGTCACTGTTTTTACAAAAACACAGGTCACAAAATTACTACGAAAAGACGATCAAATAATTGGCGTTGAAACCGAACTGGAAAAAATTTATGCACCGTGTGTTGTATTAACAACTGGCGGCCGCACTTATCCTTCCACAGGAGCAACTGGTGATGGCTATAAACTAGCCAAAAAAATGGGGCATACCATCAGCCCACTATACCCTACCGAATCACCTATTATTTCTGAAGAACCTTTTATCCTTGATAAAACGTTGCAAGGTCTCTCTTTACAAGATGTTAATTTAACTGTTTTGAACCAAAAAGGAAAACCTTTAGTTAATCATCAAATGGATATGCTGTTTACACATTTTGGCATTTCAGGACCTGCCGCGCTCCGCTGTTCTAGTTTTATTAACCAAGAATTAACTCGCAATGGCAATCAGCCTGTCACGGTAGCCTTGGATGTGTTTCCGACAAAATCTTTTGAAGAAGTGCTGAAAAATGTTGATTGCATGATTGAGGAACAGCCAAATAAAGTGGCAAAAAATGCCTTTCATTCTTTAATACCAGAACGTCTGCTCACTTTTTATCTAGAGAAACTAGCAATTGAAGAAGTGCCTGCCAAACAACTAACAGAAAAGCAACGTCTTTCCTTTGTGGAACTACTGAAAGACTTTCAGTTCACTGTTACGAAAACATTGCCTTTGGAAAAATCTTTTGTCACAGGCGGTGGGATTTCCCTCAAAGAAGTGACCCCTAAAACAATGGAGAGCAAATTAGTCAATGGTTTATTTTTTGCTGGTGAACTTTTAGATATTAATGGCTATACTGGAGGCTACAATGTTACAGCTGCATTTGTCACTGGACATGTTGCTGGCTCCCATGCCGCAGAAATTGCAGAATACACCTATTTACCAATTGAAGAAGTCTAAACAAAAAGTCGCTAAAATAGCGACTTTTTGTTTGCTTTTTTTATTTATCAATAATTTTCCCGTTTTCTAAATAAATAGTGCGGGTGGCTACTTTTTCCACAAACGTTTCATCATGCGAGGTGAAAATTACTGTTCCTTGATAGGCACTTATAAATTCTTCAAGTGCTTTGATTGTCTCTAAATCAAGAAAATTGGTGGGTTCATCCAATAAGATAATATTATTTGGTTCTATAAACAATTGAGCCAAAGTAATTTTTATGGCTTCGCCACCACTTAGAGAAGATATCTTTGTCTGTAAATTTTCTTGTTGAAAACCTAGCCGATATAAACGTGAACGCACAACCTTTTCAGAATAATTTGTCCGCTTCAATAAATAAGTCAACAGTGGCTCATCATTTTTTAATCGATAATCTAATTGATGATACGTTCCTAACTGGACTTTGGGAGAAAAGTAAATGGCCGGGTGACGGGCTTCAATTTGTTGAAGGAAGGTACTCTTCCCAGCACCATTTTTTCCACAAAGTGCTATTTTTTCGTTTAAAGGAATTTGAACGTTCACTTGGTTAAGAATTGTTCGATTCTCATAAGCGAAAGTTAAATTTTCAATTCTAATTGGATATGGATTGTATAAAGAGAACTGATTATTAGTAGGAAAAATAATTTTTCGCTCTTGTTTTGCTTGCGCAACATCGGGTAATCTGTCAATTCTGGCATTAATCGCTTTCGCTTGTTTTTGGAGTGCTTTTTGTACGGTATCTTTTTGTTTAGAACCAGCTAAACGACTAGGTTTAATTTGCTTTTGTTTTTTTGAAACATGACTAGATTTTTGCGCTTGTGCTTGTTTCTTTGTGTAAGATTCCTGTAATTTTTTCTTTTCCTTTTGATACTGATGATAGACATTATATCGTGTTTGCTGTTCCAATTCTTTTTGACGACAATAGGCATCGTAGTTTCCTAAATATTCTTTGACATGTCCATCCGAAACTTCCCAAATTTTCTCTGCTAATTGATTCAAGAAAAAGCGATCATGACTAACAAACAAAACGGTCCCATAATAATACGTTAAATCTGCCACTAACAACTGACGATGTTCTTTATCTAAATGTGTGGTTGGTTCATCTAAAATAACCCCGGTTGGATACTCTGAAAATAATGTTGCTAAGCGTTTTTGGACTTTTTCGCCACCACTTAGTTTTTGATTTTTCTGATTTAGCAAACAGTTTTTGTCAGTTTTCTCTGATTCATTCGTTATTTCTTCAGCTACTTGTGCCAAGTAATGAAAGTCGTTCAATCTTTGCACTTTTCCTTTATCTGATTGAATCTTACCCATAATTAAATTGAGCAGTGTTGATTTTCCTGCGCCGTTTTTACCAATAATCCCAATTTTTTCATTTTCATATACAAATAATTCATCAATTTCTAGAATTGGTTTTCCCGAAAAGTGAATACTTACGTCTTTCAGATGAATACTTAATTTTTTCATTTTGCCCTCTTCTTTCATTTCTGAAACGAAAGAATCTTGGGTACGCAAAAAAGGACAGCCTAATCGCTATCCTTGTAGTTTCGTATAAAAGTACACACGTCACCCATGAATTTTAATTTCAGACTTTTTGATAAGATTTATTCAATTTATTTTGTCAAAAAGTCAATCCAAATTCTGATAGATGCCAACATACAATTATACCTCCTCGTTTAATTACTCCCACACTAACACCTCTGCTTTCTTTTGTCAATTCTGACCCTAAAATGAGAGAATCGGACTTTAGTAGGATACAATTTTACCGAAACTATGGCAAAATAAAGACGGAGGTGAAAACCATGAAGATTACATTGACACGAAAAACATCAGCTTGGGGCGCGTTACGCTATTTTACATTTTATAAAAATGGTGTGCATCAAGGGAAACTTTTTACTAATGTACCTATTGAAATTGAGGCTGATCCTGGAGATGTTTTAACGTTCTATGAAGGCTGGTTCCAATTTTATCGGCGCATTGAAGTTACTGAAGATACCAAAGAAATCACGATTATCAATTCTAAAAAATTGCAACATGTTTTTTATACCTGTGTCGTCTTATTTTTAATTTTAACGCTATTATTCCTTTCCGCACAGAAACTTTCGACGTTTATTATTGCTGAAATTTTAATTTACTCTGGTATTCAGTGGCTGTTCCGGCAACAAACCTATCATTTTACTGTCAAGAAAAAAACGGAATCCTTTGCTTCCTATTCTAAAAAAAGTATCGCACACTAAACGAATCTTTAGCGTGCGATATTTTTTAATTACTTTTCATTAATTCGGCCACATATGTGACTGTTTCTGGTTGTGTTTCTTCAATTTTATTAATCGCATCTGCAAAATTCGGTAAATGTGCTTTGTGGGCAATTAATAATTCGTCCAACAAGGTCTTCGCCATGACGCCGCCAGGAACTAATGGATTAATAGTGAAAGCATGCAATGCTGCGCCGTAATCACCATTGATGGCTGCTCGAATAACCGTTTCTTCCATAGCTTTCATATTTTGAATAATTCCTCGTGCTGCTGGCGGAAAGGCCCCCCAGTTGTAAGGTTCATGGCCATGTGCTGTCACAGGACCAGACACTTCTACAACACAATCATACGGTAAATCAGTAATTGTCCCATTATTTTCAGTAGAAACAACCATATCCGTTCGTTTATCATTATAAATTGATGCGATCATTTCACAAGCTGCATCGCTATAGTGTGTGCCGCCCCGTTCTTCTAATTCTTTTGGTTTGTAATCTAGTTTGGAATCTTTATACAATTCAAACAGACGACCTTCCGTTTCTTTAACCACTTGTGCTCTTGTTTCGCCCCGTTCATACTCTTCGATGGAATGCTTCAACATCTCATCTTCAATATAATAATAGCGATGATAACCACATGGTAACATTCCTAAATCTTTTAACTGTTCATAATGGAACGGCGCATCAAAAATATTTTTCAAATGACTTTCTTGCTCTTGCTTAGGTCCGTAAATTAAATCAATGAGTTCTTGTGTTCGCTCTTGTCCTTCTTTGTCCCAAACGCGGTGCCAATGGAAATGATTAATTCCAGCAAATTTAAAGAATAAGTCTTCTTCTGGAATTCCCAGCATTTCGGCCGCTTGTTTTCTATGACCAATCGGCACATTACATAAGCCAACTGTTTTTTTCCAACCGCCATGTTTAATTGCAGCTTCCGTAACCATTCCAGCTGGATTAGTAAAATTCACTAACCAAGCATCTGGGCAAAGGCGTTTCATATCGTCAATAATAGCTAAAATGACAGGAATTGTTCGAAATGCTTTAAACATTCCTCCCGCGCCATTTGTTTCTTGGCCTAATACTCCATGGGACAAAGGAATCCGTTCATCTTTAATGCGAGCATCTAATAATCCTACACGAAACTGTGTTGAAACAAAATCCGCCCCTTTTAAGGCTGCTTCACGGTCCAATGTTAAATGAACTTCCCAATCTAAACCAGCAGCTTTAATCATGCGCTTCGCCATTGCACCTACGATTTCCAATTTTTCTTTACCAGCTTCAATATCGACTAACCAAATTTCCTTAATTGGCAGTTCATCTTTTCTTTTAATGTATCCTTCAATTAATTCAGGTGTATAACTAGAACCGCCACCAATTGTTGCAATTTTTAATGCTCCTCTTGTCATCCGTCTTCTTCCTCCTTGATTAAATTGTTATCGTTTACATCTTTAGGATAAATTATGGGAATGTTCCCATGTCAAGCACTATTTTCAAAAAAATGTATGCTATACTTCTTATAAGAATACATTCCACTTTGGAGGTAAAAAATGACGTCTATCATTGATGTAGCAAAAGTTGCCGGTGTCTCGAAATCGACTGTTTCTCGCTTAATTTCTGGAAAAGGATATGTAAGTGCCGATAGTCAAGAAAAAATTCTCAAAGCAATGAAAGAATTAAATTATACCCCGAATTATGTGGCGCGGAATTTACGAGCAGGTGCCACAAAAACCATTGGCTTTTTAGCCCCTAGCTATTTAGGTTCCTTAGGCATTTTCTTGAATCGCTTTATTTCAATTGCCAAAAAATACAATTATTCCGTAACCTTATTTTTTACAGACGGCGATCAGCAGAAAGAAATTGATGCCTTGAACCAATTAAAATACAAACAATTAGATGGCTTGTTTTTATTGACACGAACAAATGAATGGTCGGTGATTGAGCCATACAGCGCGTATGGTCCTTTAGCAACCTGGCATCGTATCGATTCACCTAATATATACTCTTCCTACATTGATCATTACTCTGGTTATTATCGTTCCTTAGAATATTTACAACAACAAGGATACCAAAAAATTGGTCATGTCCTCGGTAATCCCGAAAATTTAAACACGCACGCACGAAAACGTGCAATGAAAGATTTTTATGAAAACACTCAGGCACCTTGGCAAGCTGAGTGGCTGATTAATGATCAGTATACTAACCATTCTGGTCGCAAAATTGCCCATTACTGGCAACAATTAACCGAAAAGCCAGAAGCTTTGGCCTTTTATAATGATCACGTAGCAGCTGAGTTTATTTCAGAACTTGAAAATCTAAATTATGCCGTTCCTCGCGATGTCGCTGTCATTGGCTTTGATAATAGTTATGTCAGTGAGTTGATGCATATTACGACTGTTGATTATGCCATTCAGTATCAAGCCGAAAACTCATTTATTTACCTATACAACCAATTAAATCAGACGAAGATTCCTGAAAAAAAATTAACCGTTCGTCTAGTTGAACGACGAACGGTGCCTAAAAAAGACCCGGCAGATCAGTCACTTTGACTGATTTACCGGGTCCTTTTAGAGTTAAACAAAAATTATTTATGCTTTTGTTCATTTTTTAAAATAGAAATTGACTGTTTTAAGGATTGAATCATACCGCCTTCGCTGTATACAAGAACGTTTGATTTGTATAAACGAGCAGAGAAGATTGTTAAAATAATTCCAAAAACTGCCAAAATCACTAATGAGACAATTGCTTCCATTGTTGATGCCGTTTCGGTCGCCAAGCGTACTGGCATAATGTATGACGAAATCAGCGGAATAAAGGAAGTCACTTTCACCACGATATTTTGTGGATCATTCGTCCCAAACGTAATGCCAATCATATAACCGATTAAACCAATATACATGATGGGCTGAACTGCTTTTGCTGTATCCTCTGGTTTGGAAACAAGAGAACCACAAAGTGCTGCCAAAACAGCAAAAACGAGAATACCAATAATGAAAAAGCCTAATGTAAAAATAAAGGTTGATGAAAAGATACTTTGTGGTGAAATACCACTTAATAGACTTTTCATAAAATCAAGATTTTTCAATTGAGAATAGCCGAGAACAAACGCCACTCCGTAAATAAAAATTTGTGTTAAAGCTACTAGAATAACCCCAGTTAATTTGCCATAAAAATGGGTTTGCGCTTTTGTACTAGAGAGAATAACTTCCATGATTCTAGTGCCTTTTTCAGAAGCAATCTCTTGGGCAATAATTGAAGAATAACTGCTGATGAAGACAAATAACAAAATTGTTATCCCCATTGCTAACGCCATTTGAATCCCTGTGTTATCTTCTCCTGTTTTTATTTTGCCATTTTCATCAAAACTAATTTTGGCTTTTTTAAATGTTGCTTGTTGATTCAACATGGCAACTTGCTCAGCTGTTAGGTTTAAACGATTGGCATTCGCCATTGTTTGTAATTGGTTTAACATTTGAGGAATTAGCATCTCGGTTGCATTTCCTAAAGAGCGTTCAGAGTAAAGCTGACCAGAAATCTGATTATCTGTAGTGTCCAAAAGTAAATAGGCATCAATTTTCTCGTCTTTTAATTGTTCTTGGGCTTTTTTCTCAGAAGAAACAGCTTTGAAAGAAAAGTCCTCTGTTTTATTCTTTGTCAACTCTTTAACCAGCGTTTGGTTTTCCGAAACCAGACCAATGGTAGTATCTCCTGAAAAACCGCTAGCTAGAGAGCCCGCTAAGTAAACAATTCCTACAAGAAGAAATGGCGCTAAAATCATGATTAAGAAAGACAGCGACTTCACATTTTTCTTATAGACATCAGTCGCAATAATCCAAAATTTACTCATCTTGCCCACCTACTTTCATTTTGAAAATTTCTTCCAATGTTGGTGGTTGTTGATTAAACATTGGAATGTAGCCGTTGGCTGTCGCTTTATCAAACAACACTTTGCCCACTTCAGCGTTTTCTAATGTCGCTTCTAAGACGCCATCTTGTCGCAAGTGTGCTTCTTTCACACCTGCTGTAGCAGCAACTTCCTCAACAGATAACGGTGATTCTAAGAATAATTTTGTTCGACCAAATTGTTGTCGAATTTCATGAACCTGACCATCTAAAACCATGCGTCCATTTTTTAACATGACTAAATGGTCACAGATTTTCTCCACATTGTCCATATTATGACTGGAAAAAATGACACAAGAACCTTGATTTTTCAATTCAATAATGCCGTCTTTTAATAATTCTGCATTAACTGGATCCAAGCCACTGAATGGTTCGTCTAAAATAATTAACTTCGGTTCATGAATAAGTGTCGCAATCAATTGAACTTTTTGTTGATTGCCTTTTGATAAAGATTTAACTTTATCCGTTTTTTTGCCTTTAACTTGGAATTTTTCCATCCAAAAGTCAATTTTAGGTTCAATTTCTTTTTTAGTTTTTCCCCGCAACGAAGCGAAATAAATTAGTTGGTCTTCAATCGTAATTTTAGGATATAAACCCCGTTCTTCTGGTAAATAACCAATAATATTGTACTCTTTTTCATTTAATGGTTGACCATTCCATAAAACCGACCCGCTATCTTGTGTTAAAAAATTTAAAATCAAGCGAAACGTAGTTGTTTTCCCGGCACCATTTTGGCCAATTAATCCTAAAATTTTCCCGTCCGGTATCGTAAAGGATACATGATCAACTGCTTTAAAATCCCCAAAGGTTTTGACTAACTCTTTTACCTCTAACACATAAACGCCCCCTTCACTTTTTCTAAACCGCTGTTTAGTTACTCATATCGTATCTTTCCTGTGTTGGCTTGTCAATGACAATTGTTATGGAAAGATGTTGCACTTTAATCAGACGCTTTATTTTCTGCTAAACGAAAAAGGCCATCCGTCTCGGCAGAAATATACACTTCATTTGCGGACAAGCCTGTACTTTCATAAAATGTATTTTTAAATTCCTTTGCCGATTTTGATGATTGACAGGCCCAAATTCGACCTGTACGATTCAGCCACGTACCCAATTCATTCATTAAACGCTCATCAATCAGTAATTGATTTGGTACTTTTTTAAATTTTATTTGATAAACGGGTGTTAGTATTTTCATGATCAGACGTCCTCTCTTTTAAGTTAGTTTTAGTATATCACGAAAGAAATCGTTATCATATTTTCTTGAGAGTTCAACTTTTCATGAAAAAATTGAATAAAAAAAACCAGACAAATTAGGAAAAGCACCTAATTTGTCTGGTTCATTTTCATTTATTTTTCTATCTCAGAGGTTGTTTCTTGGTGCAAATGACGATACACATTCTTTGCGACAGTTTCAGGTAACCCAGCTTTTCTTAATTCTTCAACACTGGCTGCCGTAATATTTTTAAGCGATTTAAATTCTTTTAAAAGATTTTTTTTACGTTTTGGTCCCAAACCTTCAATGTTATCTAATTTGGAAGCAAAACTATTTTTACTACGTAATTGACGATGAAATGTGATGGCAAAACGATGGACTTCATCTTGGATTCGTTGCAACAAGAAAAATTCTTGTGAGTTTCTTTCCAATGGTACAACTTCTAAGTTTGGACCAAATAAAAGTTCACTCGTTTTGTGCTTGTCGTTCTTGGCTAATCCAGCTACAGGAATATCGACTCCTAGTTGATTGGCTAACACATCTTTGGCAACATCGACTTGACCTTTACCACCATCGATTAAAATTAAATCAGGAAAAGGCAAGCCTTCTTTTAAAACTCGTGAATATCTGCGATAAATGACTTCTCTCATAGAAGCGTAATCATCAGGACCTTGGACAGTTTTTATTTTATATTTTCGATACTCATTTTTAGCTGGCCGTCCGTCAATAAACACAACCATCGCAGAAACAGGGTTTGTTCCCATAATATTTGAATTATCAAATGCTTCAATTCGAATGGGCGCAGGTATGTTCATCGCATTGCCTAATTTTTCAACTGCACCAATTGTTCGTTCTTGTTTCCGTACAATCAAATCGAATTTTTCATTTAAAGCAACTGCAGCATTTTTACTGGCTAATTTAACCAGTTTTTTCTTTTCTCCCCGTTGCGGCTGCAAGACTTTCGTAGCTAATAAAGCTTCGACGCTTTCTTTATCAATGTCATCAGGAATCAAGACTTCTTTTGGCACAAAATGCTCATTCTCTTGATAAAATTGTCCAATAAAAGTTAAAAATGCTTCACTGGCATCATCATAAAATGGAAAAATCGATACATCACGTTCGATTAATTTTCCTTGTCTGACAAAGAATACTTGGACACACATCCAGCCTTTATCAACAGCATAACCAAACACATCACGATCAATTAAATCCACATTCGTCATTTTTTGGCGGGTCATAACTGTTTCAATCGCTTTAATTTGATCGCGAAATTCTGCAGCTTTTTCAAATTCCATATGTGCAGCTGCATAAGCCATTTTTTCTTGTAAGCGGTCCTGAATTTCTGTATGTCCACCAGAGAGAAACCCTTTAATCTCTTCCACCATATCTTTGTAGACTTGCGGATCCACATCAAAAGCATAGGGACACAAACATTGTCCTAAATGATAATACAAACAAGGTGTTTTTTGCGATGGATTACATTTTCGCAAAGGAAAAAGCCGATCTAACAGTTTCTTTGTTTCATTCGCTGCATTTACATCTGGATATGGCCCGAAATATAACGCTTTGTCTTTTAAAACCTTTCGAGTAATCATTAAACGAGGATATTTTTCGTTTGTGATTTTGATAAAAGGATAGGTTTTATCGTCTTTTAACATGATGTTATATTTGGGATTATTTTTATGGATTAAATTAATTTCTAATAAAAGTGCTTCAATATTCGATTCTGTCACAATATATTCAAAATCATCGATTTCACTGACTAATCGTTCTGTCTTAGTATCATGGCTACCACGAAAATAAGATCGGACACGGTTTTTCAAAATTTTGGCTTTCCCAACATAGATAATCGTGCCGTTTTTATCTTTCATTAAATAACAACCAGGTTGATCAGGAAGCAGTGCTAATTTATTTTTTATTCGTTCGTTCATACGATACTTCCTTTCTAACAAAATGCTTCATCTATTATACACCTCTTTTTGTAATTAAACAAAAAAAGCCGCTACTTTATGTACGAAAGAAACAGCCTGAAAAGACAATCGCTAATGATTTCTCTTCAGACTGAATCAGACTATTCGTAATGACTAATCAACGTTTATAAGTGTTTGGCAATCATTGCTTGCAATTGGTCTTTTGTATGAACACCGACTGCTTTTTCAACAACTTCGCCATCTTTTTTCAATAGCAATGTTGGGATGCTCATGATTCCAAAACTTGCTGGTGTTGCAGGATTTTCATCCACATCCATTTTGACGATTTTCACTTCGTCTTCATCATATTCTTCAGATAATTGTTCTAAGATGGGTGCTTGCATACGACAAGGGCCACACCAAGTTGCCCAAAAGTCGATTAAGACTAATCCTTCATCTGTTTCTGTTGCAAAATCTTTATCGGTAATTGCTTGTGTCATTTCACAAACCTCCTACTCTTTACTCTTATTACATGCTTAGTATAACACGTCATCTCTAAGATAGCGAGTGTTCTGCTTACTTATTGTAAGTCCTTATTTATTGGAATTTTACGACAGTCGCACCATTACCACCTTGGTTTTGTGGCGCAAATTCATAGCTTTTCACACTGCGGTGATTTTTTAAAAATTCCGTTATTCCTGTTCTTAATGTACCTGTTCCTTTGCCGTGAACAATGGTTACTTGTGGATAGCCCGCTAGAATCGCAGCATCAATGTATTGGTCAACTTCTGCCAATGCTTCTTCGTAGCGTTTGCCACGTAAGTCTAGTTGTGTGCCAACATGACTGCTTTCTGCAGAACGAACCGTTGTAACTCTTGGTTTTGCTTCTTTTTGTGGAGCGACAGGCGTCATATCCTCTTCAGAGACGTTCATTTTTAAAATGCCCAATTGGACTTGCCATTGTCCTTTGCCGTTGTCTTTTAATAATGTCCCTCGTTGGCCGTAAGTATTGACAATTACTTCATCGCCAGCTTTTAATTTTTTCTGTTCTTTGGCCTTCTTCAACACTTTGTTTTTAGCAAGCTTGGTTTCTTCATGGTGTAATTGAGAAAGTTGTGTTTTCGCATCAATTAACTGATGTTCTTTGACACCACCTTGTTGGCCACTTTCCAATTGCATTTTGCGAATATCAGAAATAATGGTTTCCGCATTTTCTTCCGCTTCTGCAATAATTTTATTCGCTTCTTTCCGCGCTTTTTGTAATTCTTTTTCTCGTTCTTCAAAAAATACTTGATAGGCTTCTTTCAGTTCTTTATGCAAAGCGGCCGATTCATCGACATAGTGGCGAGCTTCTA
The DNA here is from genome assembly GCF_050555765.1 of Enterococcus sp. MSG3299. Taxonomy (NCBI): domain Bacteria; kingdom Bacillati; phylum Bacillota; class Bacilli; order Lactobacillales; family Enterococcaceae; genus Enterococcus; species Enterococcus sp. MSG3299. Next base: position 1,220,389 of record NZ_CP187869.1, on the reverse strand, counting down.
AATATTCAGTTTCGGCCATTTTGCGACGGTTTTCCAGGTCTTCAATCATTTCGTTTAAATCTTGACTTTCACCGTCCATTATTTGTTTTGCAGCTTCAATAATACTGTTGTCTAATCCAAGACGTTTCGAAATTTCAAAAGCATTACTTCGGCCAGGCACGCCAATTAATAAACGATAGGTTGGACTCAAGGTATCTACATCAAATTCCATACTGGCATTGATTGTTCCAGCTCGATTATAGCCATACACTTTTAATTCAGGATAATGGGTTGTTGCCATCACATAGGCTCCTTTAGCACCCAATGAATCTAAAATGGCAATCGCTAAAGCGGCCCCTTCTTGCGGATCTGTCCCAGCACCTAATTCATCAAATAGTACTAAACTTTGATGATCGACTTTCTTTAAGACAGACACGATATTCGTCATATGTGAAGAGAAAGTACTTAAACTTTGTTCAATCGATTGTTCATCCCCGATATCCGCAAATACTTCTGTAAAAATACCCATTTTACTCTCTTCTTCAACTGGAATAGGTAATCCAGCTTGACCCATTAATTGTAAAAGACCTAACGTTTTCAGAGTAATGGTTTTCCCGCCGGTATTAGGCCCTGTAATCACAATTGCTTGATATTCTTCTCCAATCAAAATGTCATTGGCTACAGCTTTTTCTGGATCCAATAGCGGGTGCCGGGCTTGTTTAAAAACTACATGATTTGCTTGACTAATTTCTGGAACAACTGCTTTTAGTTCTTTTCCTAGTCGCGCCTTAGCATTAATAAAATCAAGTTTACCGATGACATAAGCATTATGCGTAATTTCACGGCGATAAGGGACCAACTCGGCCGACAGTTCTGCCAAGATGCGAGTAATCTCATTTCTTTCGGCAATTTGTTGTTGTCGCAAACGATTATTCATTTCTAAAATTTGTTTAGGTTCAATAAATAAGGTTTGTCCTGAAGCACTTTGGTCGTGAACCACGCCACCAAAAACATTTTTATATTCTTGTTTGACTGGAATCACGTAGCGTTCATTTCGCATAGTAACAAGGGCATCACTAAGGTAACGTGCGTTTTTCCCACGAATAATACTATCTAGTTCTTCTCGAATGGTCTGCTCACTACGTCGAATATTTTGCCGAATTGCCTTTAAGGCTGGCGAAGCTTCATCTGTGACGTAGCCATCATCATCAATGGCTTGTTTGAGTTGGCGATTTAATTCAGGCAAAACTTCTAGTTGCTCTCGCCACATATATAAACGTTCAAAATCCACTTCATTTTCACTTAACTCATCAAAAAAACGAGTCAGTTCTGAAGTAGTCGACAAGACACGGCCTACTTGTGCTAATTCTATGCCATTTAAATCCGCACCAATTTCAATCCGTTTCATGTGTGGTTGGATATTTTCTAATTTAGGAATGGGGATTCCACCACGTAATCGTTGAACTTTTAAACCATCCTGTGTTTCATTTAGCCATGATTGAATTTTATTTTCATCAGCAATCGGTAATAATTCCGAAACTTCGTTTGTCCCCTGAGCTGTCACAATAAATTGCAACAACTGTTGTTTTACTTTATCAAACCCTAATGTTGATAGAATACGCTGATTCATTTTTCCACCTACTTTTCTAACTTTTTCATTTGTTGAAAAGACTGAGACATAACATAAGAAGTTTCGCTTTGCTCACTTACTTCTTATCTCTATCTCAGTCCCATTCAGCTTTATTTCGTAATTGGTTCAACCCATAATTCATATGCTTGTTTTGTTAGAATTGGGGTATTTTTTACAATGCCTCGTGCCAAGCCACTTGACCGAAACTGATTTTGGACAATATCTGACGGAATCATTGACGCCGTAGCTAACACTAGAAAAAGACCCACGTATAACACAAGAACACTTAATACGCCACCTAATAGTCCATTTACCTGTTTCAAAACTGGAATAAATGTTAATCCATGTAAAAAGATAGCTAAAAAACGAACGACCAACCAGCCTGCAAACAGCAATAATAGAAACGCAACCGCTGAATAAAAGGCTTTGTCCAAGTCTAAAGAAATCTCTTGATTAAAAAAGACAAGCTTTGACGTTGGCGTAACCGATGGATATGGAATATACAATTCTAAATGAGAAGCGACCTCTTTGTAATAGGTTCGAGCAACAAAATATGAAATTAAGTAACCCACTGAATAGAGCACTTGTAAAATCAAGCCTCGTTTAGCTCCTGTATAAAATCCAAAGGCTAAAAGTAATAAAATAAGTATTGTTAACATCTTGTCATCCTTTCAGGAACTACTCCGAAACACCTTTATTTTGAATCTGCTGTTTTCGATTTTCATTCAAAATTTGTTGGGCTTCCACATGATTATGAATTTCTACATCTTCTTGTCCATTCTTTTTCAAAACATCTCGTGCTTCTTCTTCGATAATTTCCATTCGGCGCACACGATTCTCTAATTCAGCCAAACGAATGGTTTTCTGTTTTAAATCTGCTACTTGTTTTTCCAATTTTAAAGCATATTCTTGTTTTTTTAGTTGATCTGAAATTGCATTAATTGCTAATAAAACAGAAGCTTGTTCCGTATCAGTTTGCGGAGAAAGATGTTTAATTTCCGCCAGTTGTTCGTTGACAATTTTTGTGACTAAATCCATATGTTGTTTTGACTCTTGGCCAATAATTGTATACGTATGGTCTGCAATGATTGCTTTATATCGTGTTTTTTCATTTGATGCCATGTTGAGGTTCCCTCCTGTAAATCAATCCATTCTTGCTTATTGTACCATGAAAAAAAAGCGAAGCGCAATTTTCGTACAAATTCTCTCTTATTATATGCCACAAAGCGAAAAATTTAAAGATTTCTTTACAAGAACTCTGGCAATTTAAGAACGAATAGAAATTGTGTAGGAGAAAAAGCGTGGAACAAAAAGTCAAAGTGATTTTTGTCCCACGCTCAAACTCTGATAATCAGCTAAAAATGTTTGTTTCAGCTGTACTTTTTAAGGCTTAGTTATTATCTTTCATCTTTTCTACACGTAAACAACGCATAGCATTTAAAACAGCGATAATAGTTACACCAACATCAGCAAACACTGCTGCTTGCATTGAAGCCAAGCCTAATGCACCTAGTGCCAAGACAATGATTTTAACAGCAATCGCAAAGATAATGTTTTGTTTAACAATTCTCAATGTTTTTCTTGATAATTTAATCGCAGAGGCGATACGACTTGGTTCATCATTCATAATCACCACATCAGCAGCTTCAATTGCCGCGTCACTTCCTAAACCACCCATGGCAATCCCAACATCAGCCCGGGCTAAAACAGGTGCATCATTCATGCCGTCACCAACAAAGGCAACTTTGTTTTTAGGTGAAGATGCTTTTAACAACTCTTCTAAACGATCCACTTTGCCATCTGGTAAAAGTTCTGCATAAACTTTGTCAACACCAACTTCTTTTGCAATAGCTTCTGCAACTTGTTGATTGTCTCCAGTCAGCATAACAGTTTGTTTGACCCCTTCAGCTTTTAATTCTTTTATTGCTGAAATGGCGTCTGGTTTCAATTGATCCGCAATCACTAAGTAGCCCGCAAATTGATTATCAATAGCGACAAAAATTAAAGTTCCCGCTTCCTTCACTTCTGGTGCTTCGATACCAAATTGTCTCATTAACTTCGCATTACCGACTAAAACTGTTTTGCCTTCAATTGTGGCTTTGATACCGTGTCCGGCAACCTCTTCAATTGCTGTTGCTGGAACTGTTTCTTTGCCATAGCTTTCTTTAATAGAAATAGCAATAGGATGAGTGGATAATTGTTCTGCTGTTGCTGTTAAACGTAACAACTCTTCTTCAGGTAAAACAACACTAGTTATGTTTTGAACCACAAAATTTCCTTTTGTTAGCGTACCAGTTTTATCAAAAACAATCGTTTCCGTATTCGCTAAAATTTCTAAATAGTTGCTTCCTTTAATTAAAACACCTAGTTTGCTGGCTCCGCCAATTCCACCGAAGAAACTTAAAGGAACAGAAATGACTAAGGCACATGGACAAGAAATAACCAAGAACGTTAATGCCCGATAAACCCATTCATTAATAGAAGTATCAGGGAAAATAAATGGTGGAATCACTGCCAATAAGACAGCTAAAACAACGACAACTGGTGTATAGTAACGAGCAAATTTAGAAATAAAGTTTTCTGCAGGGGCTTTTTTACTGCTAGCATTTTCAACTAAATCTAAAATTTTGCTAACTGTTGAATCCCCAAATTTTTTCGTAACATTAATGGTCAAGGCCCCATTTTTATTGATAAAACCACCTAAGATTTCATCGCCGACTTTGACCGTTCTTGGAACGGATTCACCAGTTAACGCAGAGGTATCTACCATGCTTGATCCATCAATAATGTGGCCATCTAACGGAACTTTTTCACCTGGTTTCACTAATATTTGTTGCCCAATTTCAATTGTATCTGGAGCGACCGCTTTTATTTGTCCATTTACTAAAAGATTTGCTGAATCTGGACGAATATCCATTAATTTGGCAATTGATTTTCTGGATTGATCAACTGCAGCACTTTGGAACCATTCGCCGACTTGGTAGAATAACATTACTGCCACAGCTTCGGGATATTCCCCAATAAAGAATGCCCCAATCGTTGCCACAGACATTAAGAAATTTTCATCAAACACTTCCCCACGAAAAATATTCGTTACCGCTCGTTTGACAATGTCGCCACCAATTAAGACATAAACGACTAAATAAGACGCCAAAGCAACCCAATTATTACTTGGTTTAATGATAATAAGTGCTAAAAATAAAACAAATGCAATAATGATACGAATTAAGCGATTCTTATTTGGATTACGTCCCTCTTCTTCTTTGACATCTTTTAAAGAAATAACTTTGACATCTGGTTCTAACTTACCAATCACTGCACGCGCTTCATTTTCGACTTCTAAATCATGTCCTGATTCAACTTCCAGTGTCATTTTTTCAGCCATGAAGTCCACACGCGCTTTTTCTACTCCGTGAATTTTTTGGACAGATTTTTCAATTTTGTCTGCACAACTTGCACAATCAAGTCCTTCTAGTTTATAACTCTTTTGCATTTAAACACCTTCACTCCCTATATAATAGCGATTATTCCGTTTACATGAATAACCTTTCATGAATCCATTATAAATGAAGATGCAATCATATGTCAACCGCTTCACGTAATCTTTTTCTATTTTATAGACATAATGGCATAATTGCTGTAGGTGGAATGGATAACTGAGTAATAACTTTCGGATTGAGTCTATTGCTGCCTTTCCACCAAATTTTGGTTTGTTGGTGTTGAAACCAAGCACTTTGTTCAAAAGGTGCTGACAATGTTTGTAAGTGATGCACTTCGATTTGATTGGTTGCCTGCGGTTCTGTTGTGAAATCATGGGCCCGAATTCCAATAGAATGACAAGAAATAGGAACTTCTTGTGTAACCGTTAGTGTTTGTTGCCAGCCAATCACTTGGACTCTGTGCGCATCTATGCGTTTGACAGGCCAAATATTTTTACAACCAGTGAGTTTAGCTGCTTCAATCGTTTGAGGTTGGTTAAATAATTGATTTGTTGTACCAAAAAGTGTTTGGTTTTTTGTGATTATCACTAAACTCTGACATAACTTATACAGTTCATCTAAACTATGACTCACAATTAAGGCATGTTGATTTAAATTACTTAATCGCTGTTGAAGTTCAATTTGCAGCTCTTCCTTTAAGGGTGCATCTAATGCGGAAAATGGCTCATCTAATAACAGGTAAGCCGGCTGAGCCGCTAGCATTCGCGCAAAAGCCACTCGCTGTCTTTGTCCTCCAGAAAGTTGACTAGGATATTGTTGTTGGATTTTAGTTAAGTGAAAAGATGCAAGCAATTGAGTGACCAATTGTAAATCTTTTGTCACGCACGTCAGATTTTCTACTACCGACAAATGAGGAAACAACGCATACTGTTGAAACAAAAGACCAATTTTTCGTTGTTGCGGCGACAAATTGATCTTTTGTTCAGCATCGAATAAGACTTGATCATTTAAAACAATCTGACCTTTATCCGCAGTCTCAACACCCGCAATACATTTTAATAACATACTCTTGCCACAACCAGAAGCACCTAAAATTCCTGTTGTTTGCGTCTTTGTCTCAAACTGAATTTGCAAAGTATGACTTTTCAATTCTTTTTGAATATCAACAATTAATCTCATTCCGATCTTCTCCAAGCGCGCTGACTAAAAAATTCCGTAAAAAATAAAATAATCAGGCAAAGTAATAACATAATCACAACATATTGATTGGCTAAGCGCCAATCCCCACTTGCTACAGCAGAGTAGATAGCTAAAGGAAGCGTTCTTGTTTTGCCAGCAATATTCCCTGCTAACATTGTCGTCGCTCCAAATTCGCCTAACCCACGGGCAAAGGCTAACACGCCACCGGCCAAGAGACCGTTCATCGACAAAGGTAACGCAATTTTTCTAAAATATCGACTTTCCGAAAATCCGAGTGTCTGGGCCACCGCCAACAATTCACTATCCATTTGTTCAAACGCCGTTAAGGCTGAACGATACATTAAAGGAAATGAAACAGCAACGGCAGCAATAACCGTAGCTGGCCACGAAAAAACAACTTGAATGGCAAAAAAATCAAGTAAAAACTGGCCCACTGGTTGCTGAACACCAAAAATAGTTAAGAGAAAAAAACCAAAAACAGTCGGCGGTAAAACTAATGGCAACGTAAATAAACTATTCAAAAGAATTTTTAATTTACGATTTTTCAAACGAAAAACAATATATGCAACGCTTGTTCCTAAAACAAAAGTAAATAAAATGGCGATTATTGCTGTCTGAAAAGATAAAAGAATTGGTCGAACATCCATTTTCCCACCTACTTTGTTAACTTAAAGCCAATATTTTCAAAATATTTTCTGCATTGTTGACTCTGTAAAAAATTTAAAAAAGCATCCGCTGATTTTTGTTTCTTAGAGGCGGCAACTTTACCAACTGGATAGATGATTGGCTTTTTCAAAGCAGCTTCAGGCATGGCCGCAACAATCGCTACTTTTGAATTGGTTGCTGCATCTGTCGCATAAACCAAGCCAGCTTCTGCACTTGCATTAGCCACCCATTCAAGGACTTCTGTTACATTCGTACCAAAGCTTGCGTGTTTTTCTACATAAGACCAAGCGCCTAAAGCTTTTAAGCCTTCTTCGGCATATTGACCAGCTGGAACACTTGCAGGATCACCAATTGCTATCATTTGGGCTTTTTTTAAATCAGAAAAATCATGCCACTTTGCTTGATCTTGGTTAGGCACAATAAGAACGAGCTGGTTTTCCAATAAAGGAACGACACTTTTTTTATTAATTAGTTTTTCTGCAACCAATGCATTCATTTGTTTTGTCGAAGCCGAGAAAAATACATCGGCTTTTAGGCCTTTTTCAATTTGCATCTGTAATTTTCCAGAACTATCATAGGTTCCAGTTACCTGAATATCTGGATGCTCTTTTTCAAAGGCTGGAATAATTTTCTTCTCCATGACTGATTCTAAGCTAGCTGCTGCCGCAAGGGTTATTTCTTCTTTTTTTGTTGAAACTGTTTCTTTTTGCGGCTGATTTGTACATGCAGCAATTAGGGCAACTAAACTGAATAAACTAAGCAAGAACACAGCCTTTTTTTGTTTAGACATTTGAACGCCTCTTTTCTTTTATAAATACCCGCCATAACTCAAGTCAATAATTTCAGATTTTTTTATCACTTCTTTGGCCATTAATCTTGGTAACAACAAATCAAAAACCGTTTTTTCTGAAAATAAAACACCACCTGGTAAGCCAATGATCGTTTGCTCTCCTTTATAAGCCAGCAAAAACATTGAGCCTGGTAAGACTGGTGTCCCATGGGTTACGATTTCAGCACCTGTCTGCTTAATTGCTAACGGTGTCAAGTCATCAGGATCTACACTCATACCACCTGTACAAACAATCAGATCAAGCCCTTGTGCTAACATCTTTTTGATCGCAACAGTAATTTTTTGCGGCTGATCATCGACAATTTCTTGCTTGACAATCGTAACTAAAGGATACGCGGAGAACTTGGCTTTTAACACAGGGTAAAAAGCATCCTCAACCAATCCTGTGTAAACTTCACTGCCAGTAGTTACAATCCCGACCCGTATTTTTTTGAAAGGTTTCACAGAGATTAGTGGCTCAGACGTGCTGAGCTGGCGTGCCTTTTCTAATTGGCTTTTAGAAATCGTTAGTGGAATCACTCGAAAGGCTGCAACTTTTTCATCTTTCTGAACTTCTATATTGGTAATTTTAGTTGACAAGGCAAGACCTTCAATTTCATTTAAAGCAATTAATTTTTCTCGATTGACTTTTAAAAGACCTCTCGTGCTAGCTTTAGCAACAATTTTTCCTTCATGGACTTCACTCGGCTGACATGAGTCATCTGTTAACAGGTTATACAAAAATGTCGCTGCCTCTTCTTCATGTATTTCTGCTGGATCCAAGGAAACAAACAGATGTTTTTTCCCTAATGATAAAAGAATTGGAATATCTTCTTGAACAACTATATGTCCTTTTTTAAAACACACTTCCTTGGTCTTCCCATAGTCAATTCGCGTAATATCATGACTCAACGGAAGGCCAACTGCCTCTTCTGTTCGAATTGTTTTCATGGTTTATTCCTCATCATGTATGATTTTTTTATTTGTGATTAAATCCAAAGCGTGGGGCAAAACAGGCAACAAAAAATGCAAATGTTCTGTTACACTTTTCGGGCTACCAGGCAAATTAACAATGAGCGTGCGTCCTCTTTGAACAGAAACGCCTCGACTTAACATAGCAAATGGTGTTTTTTCCAAGCTAAGTTGACGCAAGCCCTCACTGATCCCAGGAATGATTCGCTCTGCTACACGTAAGGTAGCTTCTGGGGTCCGATCCCGTTCACTCAACCCTGTGCCGCCTGTCGTTAAAATCAAATCACAGGTCTTAGACCACTCTTGCAATAGCTCTACTAATTGATTTTCTTCATCTGGTAAAATGGTTTGTTTAGTTACCTGGTAGAGCGCAGGTAACTGTTCACGAAGCAAGGGACCCGATTGGTCGACAGCAAGCCCTTGAAAGCAACGATCACTTAATGTTACAATGCCCACTTTAAACAACGTCTAACTGGTCTCCTTTTTTAATATGACCTTCTGTCACAACAACTGCAAAGATTCCTTCTCTAGGCATGATGCAATCGCCCACTCGCGCGTATATCTGACAGTGTTTATGGCACTCTTTCCCAATTTGAGTAACCACCAATTCAGAATCGCCTATTTTCATTTTCGTTCCAACGGGTAATTGACGTAAATCAATCCCTGAGACGATAATATTTTCCCCGAAAGCACCATTGCCAACCCGAGCTCCTTTTTCATTGAAAGCCGTTATTTCTTCAAAAGATAACAAACTGACTTGTCGATGCCAATTACCGCCGTGCGCATCATTTTCTAATCCGAAACCTTTAATTAAGTTGACTTCAGGAATTTCCTTTTTCTGTGTGCCTCTTCGCGGGCTAATATTTATTGCAATAATTTCTCCTGTTTTCATACTTACCCTCCTATTTGTGACATAAATCGTTGTTCTCCTTGTTGTTCCAAGAAAAGATGTTTTTCAGGCTTACAGGCAATGCCACTCTTGATAATCCCTAACAATTCTGCTGTTTGTTCCATAGCTAAAGCTTCCTTTAACGAGTAGCCGTCTGCAGAATGCAGGCACGTTTTTAAATGACCGTCTGCAGTAATTCGAATCCGATTGCACGTCTCGCAAAAACAATGCCCTAATGCACTAATAAAACCTATTTTTCCTTTAAAATCTTTTAAGGCGTAATAACTAGCAGGGCCATTGCCCAATGGTTTTTGGTATGGTTGTAACGTTCCATAATGTTGGGTTAAAATGTCTTCTACTTCTTCTTGTTGCTTACCTGGATGCTCCTTCCCTAATCCAATTGGCATCATTTCAATGAAACGAAGATGCACAGTCTCTTTCTTAGCGATTTCAGCCAGTTCTACAATTGTTGCTTCACTTAGCTCTTTCCTAGCTACAGTATTAATTTTGATATTAGGTAATCCCACATCAATCGCTTGTTCTAAGCCCGCCAGAACATCCCTTAACTGACCAACTCTTGTTATTTCTCGAAATTCTTCTGGATCCAAAGTGTCTAAGCTAATATTAATGCCGTCCAAGCCCGCCTCTTTTAACCCTTGAGCCTCACGAGCTAACTTCATGCCATTAGTCGTTAGGGTTACTTTTTCGATGCCTGAGATTTGCTTTATCCTTTTAATTAAAGAGAGTAAATTCGGTCTAACAAGCGGTTCACCACCTGTTAATTTAACTTTTTTGATGCCTTCTTTCGCTAATATCCTCAATAAAAAAATAATCTCATCATCTGTTAGAAGCTGCTCTTTTTTTAAAAAGCAAAGACCTGTTGCTGGCATGCAATACGTGCAACGTAAGTCACAACGATCTGTTAAAGACAAACGAACATAATCAATTTCACGGTTAAATGCATCTTCCATGCTGTTCACTCATCACTTTCCTTTGATTTAATTGAAGAACGAATGAAATGACCACTGCGTCCACCATTTTTCTCTAATAAACCAATGTTTGTCATTGTCATTCCTCGATCAATTGCTTTACACATGTCATAAATTGTTAAGAGTGCTGTCTGCACACCTGTTAGCGCTTCCATTTCAACGCCAGTTGAACCCACTGTTTTTGTAAAGCAACGTACTTCTAAACAAGTTTGATTGCGCCAATTAAACTGAATTTCACACTTTGTCAAAGCAACCAAATGACACAAAGGAATCCATTCAAACGTTCGTTTTGCGGCGGTAATCCCAGCGACTCTTGCTACCTGTAATACTTCACCTTTTTTAATCATTTGGGTCTGGATCGCTTCTGCTGTCGCTTCTAACATGTGAATTTCTCCATAAGCGAGGGCTGTTCTTTCAGTGTCATTTTTTTCCGAAATATCAACCATATGCACTTCTCCTTGTGTATTCAAGTGCGTAAATTCCTTACTTTGAACCATTTCTCCACCTCACATTTGACATTTGTTAACGTTTACACAATACTTCTTTTTCAAGTGTATCACTCTTGCATCAAAAAAACAATCTGGCATCCACAATTTTTTTTAGCGAGAAATCGAAGTTAAAAAAGTTAAGCGACAAAAATTACGTGCTTCGCTTAGCCTGACCAGACTTTTGTCTTAGTCTTAAAACTTGATAAGCAATAAGCCACCAGTCGACTCGACTGATGGCTTACTTTCATACTAATCTTAGGTCAGGTTGTCATCAAGTTTGCCAATAATAGACTTTTACAAGCGCGCCTTTTTTGAGTAGTACACCAGCTGGTTGTTCTAGCAGGCAATTTGTTTCTAAAGTATTTGATAAATTGGATGAAAGATGACTTTTTGTCACTAAATTTACTGTGCCATCTATTTCTTTCGCTCGGTAAAATCGACGTAGTCTACTGGGGGCTAATTCATGCGCTAAAATTACTGTTCGTTCCTTTAGATTTAACTCGACACAATTAAAAAAAGTAGCTAATAATGTCCAGTAAAAAAGATGTAAATTAACCATTGCCGCAAACGGATTGCCTGAAACGCTTAAAATGAGTGTTTCTTGAAATTGACTTCCCATAACTGGGGTTCCAGGTTTCATATTTACAAAATGAAACAACTCTGTTCCTCCGATACGTTTAATCGCCAAAGGTAAATTGTCCTTTTCACCTACCGAAACACCACCACAAGTAATTAATAAATCAAGTTTTGGTGAAATCTCAATCAGCCTATTCGCTAATTCTTCAGGGTCATCTGAACAATGGTCTAGGTGGATTACTTCATTACCACTCGCTTTGACAAAAGCTGCTAACATGTAGAGATTACTATTATAAATTTTCCCAACTGACAGTGGTTCTTCCAAAGAAACTAACTCACTACCGGTCGCTAAAATCCCCACCTTCATGCGCTTCAAAACAACAACTTTATCAATCCCTTGCATTGCCAACAAACCAATCATGCGACTATTAATCTGTTGATGTTTTGCTAAAATTTTTTGCTGAAAAGCAATATCTTCTCCAATTTCCGCATAGTTTTGACCCGCAGTGACAGAGCGAAAAATTTTAACATGGTCTTGCCCAAAATCCGTCCATTCTTGTGGCACTACAGCATCAAAATCGGTTGGAATAAAAGCACCTGTCGTTATTTTAATCGCACAGTTATTCGTCTGATTACAATAAAACATGGAATCCCCTGCCACTAAAGAACCGACGACTTTTAAACAACTTGGGCTTTCAGCAGTCGCACCTCGTGTTTCTACTGCACGAACGGCATACCCATCCATCCCGGCACGAGGAAAATGAGGAATCGCTGTCTCTGCAAAAATGGTTTCTCCGCTAATCCGCCCCAAGGAATCAAGCAGCGCCACTTCTTCTGTTTCACATTGACTCTTCATATGTTGGGTCATTTTCTCTCGTGCTTCTTCCAACTCGATCATGTTTTAACCATCCTTTTTTATTTATTCACTGGTTTAATCGCAACGGCACAAACTTTATATTCAGGAATTGTGGCGATATCATCAAATACAGCATTGGTGATTTCGTTAACATTCCCATCTGGAAAGTGGAATGTCATAAAGACTTCTTGCGGAAATACTCGATTTCCGACAGCCGCATAGGTTTCGATTTTGCCACGTCGAGAATGAACTTCAACTTTGTCACCTTCTTGGATTCCCAGAGCTTGTGCATCGACTGCATTTATCTCAATATAAGAGTGATTCGCTATTTGGTTAATCCCTTCCGTTCGCCCTGTCATTGCTCGGGTATTGTAATGGTAAAGCATTCGGCCTGTCGACATTAAATACGGGTACTCTTCATCTGGTAATTCTTGTGCTTGTTTATACGGAATTGCTTTAAATAAACCTTTCCCACGAGCAAAACTGCCCACATGCATAATCGGCGTGCCTGGATCTGTCAAGCTCCGACAAGGCCATTGTAAGCTCTCCTTCTCTAATCGTTCATAATTAATTCCACCAAACGAAGGCGTCACAGCTGAAATTTCTTCCATAATTTCTTTTGCAGATTCATACGCACAAGGATAGCCCATTCGTGTCATGACTTCACAAAAAATTTCATAGTCTTCTCGCGCTTGCCCCCTTGGTTCAACAGCTTTACGAACTCTTTGCACGCGCCGTTCTGTATTTGTAAATGTCCCGTCTTTTTCTGCATAACTGATGCCTGGTAAAACGACATCTGCATAAGCAGCCGTTTCTGTCATAAATAATTCTTGAACAACTAAAAAGTCTAAACTTTCTAAAGCTTGACGAACATGTCCTGTGTCTGGATCCGTAACAATTGGATCTTCTCCAAAAATATAAAGGCCTTTGACGTTTCCTGCCGCTGCTGCTGGCAAGACTTTAGTAGAAGTTAAACCTGTGTTTCGATTTAACGGCACATGCCAAGCTTTTTCAAATTTGTCGATTACTTCTGGATTATTGACTTTTTGATAGCCTGGGAAATCATAAGGCATACAGCCCATATCGCAAGCACCTTGAACATTATTTTGACCTCGCAAAGGATTGACACCACAGCCTGGTTTTCCAACTTTACCAACCAACATTGCCAAATTAGACATACTCATAACACCCTCAGTTCCTGTCGAATGTTCCGTTACGCCTAAACAATAAATGATTGGTGCTTTCTCTGCTTTTGCATACATGCGTGCTGCTTGAATTAAATCTTCTGGATGAATATGACAAATTTCTGCGACTTTTTCCGGCGTATAATCAGCCACCATTTTTTCTAAATCTGAAAATCCTTCTGTCCGTTCTTCAATAAAGTGGCGATCTGCTAAACCTTCTTTCAAAATCACATGCATCATGCCATTAGCAAATGCGACATTCGTTCCCGCCTGAACTTGTAAATGCAGTGCACTATCCTTCACTAAGTTAATTTTCCGCGGATCAACAACAACAACTTGTGTTCCTCTTTGGACAGCTTGGCGAATTTGCGCACCAATAACTGGATGAGCTTCTTCTGGATTGGAACCTACTAATAAAATCATGTCGACATCTTCAGTGATATCAGCAATAGGATTGGTCATCGCACCAGAGCCTAAGGTTTGGGCTAAACCATGGACCGAAGCCGAATGACAAACACGGGCACAGTTATCAACATTATTGGTACCAAAAGCAGCACGCACCATTTTTTGAAAGACATAATTATCTTCATTTGTTGCTCTAGAGCACGAAAAACCAGCAAGAGCATCCGCGCCGTTTTCTGCTTTAATTTCGTTAAATTTTGACGAAACAAGCGTTAAGGCTTCTTCCCAAGAAGCAGGTTCAAAAATGCCATTCCGTTTAATTAATGGCTCCGTTAAGCGATCTCCTGACCCAACAAATTTATATGAAGCAAATTTTCCTTTCACACAAAGTAAATTTTTATTAGCTGGTCCATCCAGGGGTTCAACACCCACCAAACGATTATTTTTAACGAGTAAATTCATCTGACAGCCTGTCCCACAATGCGGACAAGTTGTAGGAATTTTCTGGGTTTCCCATTTGCGGTACTCTTTCGTATCTTTTGCTGTTAACGCTCCTGTAGGACAGGAAGAGACACAATTGCCACATGATTCACAGATAGATTGATCAAACGCCTGCCCATAACTCGGCATCATTTTTGTTTCAAAGCCACGATTAGCAATACTAAGTACATCTCTTCCCTGCCGCAATTGACAGACACGAGCACAACGACGACACATGATACACTTTTCTGGATCATAAGAGAAAAATGGATTACTGGTATCTTCTTGATGGCAAGGCATTCTTTTTCCCTCGGTAAAGCTAGTGGCATCAATCCCATAATCTAGCGCATACTGTTGTAATTGACAATCCCCGTTTTTTCCACAAGAAAAACATTCTAATTTATGATTACTCAATAATAAATCAAGAATAAAACGTCTGGAATCAGCAACTTTTTCAGAATGTGTTGCCACAACCATGTCCTCTTGACAATGTGCCGTACAAGCAGTTGTTAAGCCACCACGTCGGCCGCCTTCCACCTCAACCACGCACATCCGACAAGAACCATCAGGCGCTAATTCCTTTAAATGACAGAGCGTTGGGATTTCAACACCTAGCCCTTTCGCTGCTTCGAGAATGGTAGTCCCTTTAGGCACAGTTACTTCTTGGTTATCAATAGACAATGTAACTGTTTGCGTATGCAACTTTGTTTTCATTTTTACCAACCTCCTTTGCTGGTGGCATAGATTTCTGTTTCAGCAGTCGTTTCAAATTCTTCTGGAAACAAAGCCAATGCACTCTTCATTGGATTTGCGACGGATTGGCCCAAACCACAAGCTGATAATCGCGTGACATGCGTGAGCATCTTTTCCAATCGTGGCAAATCACTAGCTGTTGCCTCGTTCCGATTGAATTTACTCAATAATTCCAAAATCCTAGTTGTTCCCAATCGACAAGGGGTGCATTTACCACAGGACTCATGAGCAAAAAAGGCTGCCACGTGTACTAAATAGTCCACAACATTGACTGAATCATCCATTACTACAATTGCACCAGAGCCGACAGATAAGTCATGGGCCCATAAATCTTCGTAGGAATACAAACAATCCCTTAACGTTGCGACAGCACCAATTGGACCGGATTGTCCACCGAAGTGAATAAATTTTAATGATCGACCAGTTGCAGAGCCTCCGCCGTATTGCTCGCCATAAATTATTTCTTCTAATGGTGTTCCAAGGTTGACCTCGTATAAGCCCCGATTTTTAATATGTCCAGACAAACAAATTAGCTTTGTGCCGCCACCATCGGCAGTACCCATCTCTAAAAAGGCTTGTCCACCTTCTCGTAAAATTACGGGAACACTTGCAAATGATTCAACATTATTCACTAATGTTGGTTGCAAATATAAACCAACATCTGCTAAGTGTGGTGGTTTGACACGCGGCCGCCCCGTTTTTCCTTCAATTGAATTTAAAAGTGCTGAATTTTCCCCACAAATATAGGCGCCAGCACCAGAAATAATCGTAATATCATAATTGAATCCTTCAATTCCTAAAATGTTTTCCCCTAAAAAGCCAGCTTGTCGTGCATTATCGAGTGCTTCTTGAAATGTTTTTTGGATTCTGCGATATTCTCCTCGCATATAAATATAACCTGCTTTTGCTGAAAATAAATAGCCAGCAATGATCATTCCTTCAATCACACTCAATGGATCTTCAGATAAAAGTACTTTATCCTTAAAGGTCCCTGGTTCGCCTTCATCAGCATTACAAACAATGTACTTTGTGGTTCCTTTTGCATGATAAAGATGGCGCCATTTTTTTCCTAAAGGATAGGCTGCTCCACCGCGACCTCTTAAGTGAGCAACATCAAGTTCGTTTAAAATTTCTTCATCCGATAGTGAAATTGCTCTTTTTAAACCATCAAATCCATCGTATTTACAATATTCAGCAACATCGGTCGCAGATTGCATTTTTCCCATTCTCTCTAATAACATTGGTTGGTTTCTCTTAAGCATTGACTCACCTCCTACAGTCCTTCATAGCAATCATTTTGTAAATGTTGAATTAATTGATAAATTTTCTCTTCTGTTAGTTGACTAAAAACGGTGTCCTTAATTTTAATTACTGGACCTAAATCACAAGCCCCGATACAAGGAATACTGTGATACATAAATAAGCCATCTGGTGTCGGCTGATTCTCTGGCACTTCTAAAATGGTTTCTAAAACTTCGGCAACCATCGCCCCACCAGTATAATGACACGGTGTGCTGTTACAAATCTTCAAGACATACTTCGCTTGCGGTTCCGTCTTTAAAATGGCATAAAAACTGACGATTTCATAGACTCGCGCTTCCGTTAAATGTAGATGCTCTGCAACTAATTGAGCTGTCTCCTGATCGATATACCCTTCTTCTGAAGCAAATTGTAATTCAATTAAAATATTTAAAATTCGTTGTGGATCAGCATCGTTTTCTAGAATAATCGCTTCTTTTTCAATTAAGCTTAATGCACACATTCCTTTTTATTCCCCCTTTTTAGTGAAACTTGAAGTTGTTCTCCTTGATAATAGATACGCAATTCTTTTGGTATTTCAGCAGATAGTAAACAAAAATCGGCTTTATCTATGACTTTTTTTGCTGATTCTTTTTGGCGATTCTGGTTATTCATCATAAGAAATAGTCCTGGCTGCACAACATTACGTAATGAATTTGACTCACAAATGATTAATGCTTGGGCCGGCACAGCTTTCAAAAATTGCTGAATGGCTTCCGCCAAATTTTCTTGAAAAACTTTCAATAGAAAAACTTTTTGACAGCCTGCAGCTAATAATTTCATGGTATCTTTATTGCCAATCGTCTCTTGCTCTTCTACTAATTCATAACCAGCTGTAATACTGGTACAAATTCCGCATCCTTTTGTGCCTCGTTGACACACCCCTCGTTGACCACTAATCGTAATAATCTTCAAGCCATAAATTGGATAGACTTCTTGGTACTGTTTAATAAGAGCTTCGGCTAATGTCGTTTTGCCACTATTCCGACCAGTAGATCCAATTTGAATCATGTTTGGTACCTCAATTGCCATAGAGCTCCTCCGTCTGAATCGTTTTCTCAACTCTTGGTTTGACAGTTGCTGGTTTTGTCATAAAGATCAATGGTACGGCCATAAAAAGACTGCCCCCTACTGCATTGCCTAAAAATACCCATAATGTATTCTGCAAATAATCCCACCAACTGATTGTGGTACTTTGTGAAAAAATTGCCGCTGGAATAATAAATGCATTGGCGACCACGTGTTGAAACCCACAAACAACGAAAACCATGACAGGAAACCATAAGCCAAACATTTTACCTAAATATGATTTTGCCAACGCTCCGAGATAAACCGCTAAACAAACAAAAATATTACAGCCAATCCCTGAAACAAAAGCAACTAGCGGTGGATCAGCAATTTTCGCCTGAGCAACTGCGACTGTTTTATCCAGAAACGCACCTTCGGTTAACCCAACAATATGGCCAAATAAATACGCCACAAGAAATCCGCCTAGACAATTGGTCAATAAAACAACTAGCCAGTTATAACAAAGAGCGCCCACTCGAACCTTTTTCTGTAATACGCCTAATGTCATTACCATCATATTGCCTGTTGCTAACTCACCACCAACAAAAGTAAGCGCTATCAATCCAACTGGAAATAAAGCTCCACCCAGAAAGTTGTTAAAACTTCCCCATTCTGTGGGGGCGGTTCCAGTGATACGAATAAACGCCAAGTAACCTAGTGCAATACAAAAACCAGCCATGATGCCTAAAATACAGAGTCGAACAAACGATAATTTCCCTTTCATTTTTGCCTTATCACCTAAGCTTGCAACTATTTCTTCACTACTGAAAAAATCCATTACGATTCCTCCTTTTTATCGATACCACTGAGACAATTCTTCTTTTCGATTGACATTTTTAAGTTGATTCTCTTTTGATAGTTGCACCGTTTTTACAGATAGATGCTCAAATTCTTGCCGAATCTGATAGTTATTTTGCGCAAGCTGTTTTTGAAATGTTGGTAAACAAGAACATCGATAAAAGCCAAATAATGGTTCTTGACGACCTTCAAAGTCAAAGATTGTTACTTGATTTTGTCCACGCTTAGAGGCTAACTGATACACAAGTTTAGGAGAAAAAGTTGGTATATCACAGGCAATTACAAACACTTCAGCTTTCTGAGTATAGTTCATTGCTGTCACAATCCCACCTAATGGCCCCTTTCCAAGATACATATCTTGAATGATTGTGCATTTTCTAAACGCCTTAGGAAATTTTTGACTATCATTCGTTACTAAAATAACCTCTTCGAACAGTTCCATTAACTTTTCAGCTGTTTGCAAGATCACGTATTGGCCTTGAATTTTCAATAATGCTTTATCAAATCCCATCCGTGAACTTTTCCCGCCGCATAACAGCACTGCTGTACAATCAGCAATAATTTTCGCCACCCCTTTACCATAATTTTTATTAGCTCAAAAAAATATTTTTTAGTCATGTATTAAGTCTATTATAAGACATCCCTCGTACAAGTCAATTCCTTTTAAAAAAAAAGAACGAGAAAAAGAGCGACTCTTTTTCTCGTTCTACCTTATTCATCTGTTTGACGTTTTATTTCTTCAATCTCAATGCGTAATGATTTTCGTTTCTCAATGGCGACATAAACCAAGCCAATCAAAAAGGGTAACACAAAGCTACCAAATCGATACAGTAAAACAGATGCTACGGCATCAACATTGCCGACCAATGGTTTAAACAACAATAAGTAAACAAATTCAAATGGACCAATGCCAGCAGGTGTCGGAATAACTCCTGAAAGAATAACAGCAAAACTGGTAAAGGACATCACTAATAATAAATCAATATTCGGGTGATTTTCTACTAAAACAATGTAAGGAATAATGTACCAAAATAATAATTTAAATACATTCCATGAAAAGATTCGAAGCAACGCTGAGCGATCTTGTGTAATTGTTTGGACAGCTGCCCGCAAGGAATAGATTTGTAAATTACAATTATCCACCCAATCTCTTAGTTTTGGTCGTTTAAACCAACGATTGGCAAACTTAACCAATAAAACTTGCAACTTTAAGCTACTAGATAAAATAAGTAATGCTGCAATTATTACTAATGTTAAAATAACACCTGCTAAAATGAATGGAATCATCTTAGGCGCATTTTCATAAAACAGGGAAAATTGAATAATCAAACCAATAATTGCTAAAAAAATCACGGCTGCTTTGTACATAATCATATGTAATGCCGTTATCCCCACACTTTTAGAAACAGGAATTCCCTTTTTCTTATAAAAATAAATTTCTGAAAGCAAGGTTCCCGTGCCAAATGAAATAATCCGATAAAATGCTACATAACAAGAAGTAAAAAAACCATCCACTGTTGTAAAGTCTTTGTTAAAATAACGAGCTATTTCCTTGATTGAGCGCCCTTCTGCAAATTGATAAACTACTCCAAAAAAAATAACAGCAATCAGCACCAGCCAACTCGTTTCCATCAGTTGAGCAAAAATATCACTTAATGAATTATCCATGACATAAAAGATTACGCCTAAAACGATAATCATTAACAACATATTTAAGCCAATTTTTACTTTTCCTTTCATCGCTTCTCCTTTTTTGTTCTTACTTAAACGTTAGATAGATGCAACTAATCATCGCGATTACGCCAATTGAATAACACAATGCAAAAACTGGTTTTTGGGTTTTATGATGAAATTTCTTTTGTCCCATTAGCCCACCTAGACCGCCACCGACAAGTCCTATCGTCAATAAGCGGCGTTCTGGAATACGCCAGTTCCCACGTTTTGCTTGTTTTTTATCATAACCCATCATACTAAACAATACTAAATTAATGACGAGGAAATAAATGATTACTATCCACTGAAGCATTCTTTCTGGCCTCCTAACTAGTTACTGTACTAGGATACCTTGTTCTGATTCTAATTGCAAAAAAATTTTCAACGACTCATGAAACTACAACAGGAAAGTAAGTTCTCGGTTGCCCGTTTTCTTACTTTCCTATTGAGTGCCTCATTTATTTTGCATTTAATTCAGCAATTTTAATAATCACATTGGTCGCTTTTTCCATGGCTTGTAATGAAACAAATTCAAAACGGCCATGCATATTTTCGCCACCAGCAAAGATATTTGGTGTTGGAATCCCTAAATAAGAAATTTTTGAGCCATCCGTTCCACCGCGAACAGGTTCAATAATTGGTTGAATTGACAATTCTTCCATTGCTTGTTTAGCAATTTCGACAATGGACATATCTTTTTCAATCACTTCTCGCATATTATAGTATTGATCAAATAAATCAACTTTGATTCGTTCTTCATCAAATGGTGCATTCAATGTTTGCTGAATTTCTTTAATTTTAGCTTTACGTGCTTCAAAAATCTCGCGATTGTGATCGCGAATAATATACGTCATTGTAGCTTCTTCTGGCGTTCCAGCAAACGCTGCTAAATGATAAAAGCCTTCTTCACCTGCTGTTTTTTCTGGAACTTCGTCAGCAGGTAAGGCATTATGGAAATCAATTCCTAATTGTAACGCATTAATCATTGTATTTTTTGCTGTTCCTGGATGAACGTTTTTCCCTTGAATTGTAATTTCTGCTTGCGCCGCATTAAACGTTTCAAATTGTAATTCACCTACTGGTCCGCCATCCATTGTATAAGCAAAATCCATGTTAAATTGAGCGACATCAAATTTGTCGGCACCTACACCAATTTCTTCGTCAGGACCGAAAGCCACACGAATGGTACCATGTTTAATTTCTGGGTGATTAATTAAATATTCCATGGCTGTCATTATTTCCGCAATACCTGATTTATCATCAGCCCCTAATAAAGTGGTACCATCGGTTGTGATAAGTGTTTCACCACGATAATTTTTTAAGTTAGGAAAGTCTTTCGTATTTAAAGTGAATTTGCCTTCTTTATCTAAAGGAATCGTTGATTCTCCGTCATAGTTCTCAACAATTTGCGGAGAAACATTCACTGCATTAAAATCAGCCGTATCCATATGGGCAATAAAGCCGATTGAACGAACGTCTTTCTCCACGTTACTAGGTAACGTAGCAATCACAAAACCATTTGTTTCGTTATAAATAACATCGCTCATCCCTAATTCTTCTAATTCTTTTTTTAAGGTTTGTGCAAAGGCTACTTGTGTTTGTGTTGATGGTGTCGTTGTGCTAGTTGCATCTGAGCGTGTTTCTGTTTTCACATAGCGTAAAAAACGAGGTAATAAATTTTCATACATAAAAGAACACTCCTTTAATCTTCATTTTTTTATTTAAAACGAAATGGGTTGGTATTCGCTTCTGATTCAAAAATGGATACAGCCCACTCATTTTCTTGTTTCCATTGATTCATTAATTCCACAAGTTTTGGCTTACAAAGCGCTTCAATGTAATGACCAGGATCGATGACTGGTAAATCTTCAGCAATCATGTCATGTGCCGTATGATAATACACATCACCAGTAATATAGACATCGGCTTGTTTACGTAATGCATCATGATAGAACTTTTCACCACTTCCACCACAAATGGCTACCCGTTGAATCATTTTAGTATCATCTTTTGCAATGACCCGCAAGCCATCCAATTGGAAAGCTTCCTTGACTTGCTGTACAAAATCAGAGAGTCTCACAGGCTTGTCTAATACTCCAACCCGACCTAAACCAAATTCTTTTGATTGATTTTCAATGATATAAACATCATACGCCGGTTCTTCATAAGGATGCGCCTGTAACATAGCTGCAAGAACTTGTTCTTGCTTAGTTTCGGGGAAAATCACTTCGATTTTTGCTTCTTGGACGACACTTTCTTGACCAATTTCGCCAATCGTGGGATTTGCTCCTTGTGTTGGTGTAAAACGTCCTGTTCCAATTAAAGAGTAACTTGTTTTAGAATAATCACCTTGAGCTCCAGCGCCAGCTAGACCTAAAGCTTCTCTCATTTGCGGAGCTTCATCAATTGGCACAAAAACGGCTAATTTTTTATAAGGAACAGTATGTGTTTTAGTTAAAAAGGTGGTCTGTTTAATTCCCAATAATTCACAAAACCAATCATTTAGCCCATTGTCAATAATATCCATATTAGTATGCGCTGCGTAAACAGCAATATCGTGTTTTAATAAATCAGCGTACATTTTTTCTTGAAAATTATCTGTGGTTAATCGCTTAACTGGGCGGAAAATAGGTGGGTGTTTCGCAATAATTAAATCAACCTGCTTCTCAATTGCTTCTGCAACGACCTCAGGACGAACATCTAAGGTAACCATCACATTTTCAATTGGTTTATCTAACGTACCAATGTGCAAGCCCACAGGATCTCCCGTTTCAGCTAGCCACTCGGGACAATAGTCATTGAAGCGTCGAATCAATGTCTTACCGTTCACAGCCATTGGCCAGCACCTCCTCAATTAATTGTTGGTCTTGCTGTAGTTTCACTTGTTTTTCAATATGTTCTCCACTTGCTTTTGCTAGTTGTGCAAGAACAGTTTTGCGCTGTTTTAATTCTCGTTGCCATTTTTTGGTAAAAACCGGTCCTTGTTTTTTAATTAAAACTGGCCCAAATAGTAATTCTTGGTCCGTATAAGAAACGGATTGCTCTGTTTTTTCGGCTACGATAATTTCATACAACTTACGGTTTTCTTCCACGATTGTTTCATCAATAATACTGTAGTCGTTTGCCATTAACCAGCGGCGTAAAGTTGGTTCACCAATATTCGGTTGTAAAACAAGGCGTTCCTTCCCTGTTAAACGATTTTTTTTGCGTCCAGCTTCTAAAATATCTCGGATTAATGTGCCGCCCATTCCACAAATACTAATGACGTCTATTTGATCTTCAGGTTCAATTGCATCTAGCCCGTTCGCTAAACGTACGATAATTTTATCCGTCAAATTGGATTTACTGACTTGGGTTTTGGCAGATTGATAAGGTCCTTCTACCACTTCCCCAGCCACAGCAAAAGACAGTTTATTTTCTAACATTAAAGCAACTGGTAAATAAGCATGGTCTGAACCAATGTCTGCTAAGCGACTTCCTCTAGGGATTAAATCACCAACCGTTGCGAGACGTTTTGATAATTGATTTTCATTCATATTTTTGATTCCTCCGTTGCTTATTATACCATTGTCAATTGAAGATGAAAACTTACACATTCGTGCAATCTACTGTTTCCTCTCCTTAATCATTTAAAAAAAAGAACCCCCTTCAAAATCAATTTCATAACTTTGAAGAGGGCTGTCATTATTGCTATAAAGAGCATTCTCCTTATATTAATAATAGGGAAAACATTTTTAATTAGGCATTTGCCAACCAGTTTTCAACTTCTGCTAAGGCATCCGCAATCCCTGCTGGATTTTTCCCACCAGCTTGAGCCATATCAGGACGACCACCGCCGCCACCGCCAACTTTTGGCGCAATTGCTTTAATTAAGTCACCGGCTTTTAAGCCTTTTTCGTTCATGTCTTTTGTCATAGCCGCTAACAAGCTTACTTTTTCATCTTGTGCAGTTGCTAGAACTAGTACATCAGACAATTCTTTTTGTTTCCATTGGTCGGCCAATTGGCGTAATTGATTCATGTCTTTAACATTGACTTGAGCGGCAATATAACGAACACCGTTGACGTCTTTGACATCTTTAAAAATGTCACCAGCTTGTTGGTTCGCTAATTTGCCTGCCAATTGTTCGTTTTCTTTTTGTAGATCACGTAATTGTTGTTGCAATTGCTCTGTTTTCATAACCACTTCTTTTAATTGAGGTGATTTAACTAATGTAGCAATCTCTTTCAATTGACGTTCTTCTTCTTGTAAAAGTTGATACGCTTCTTTACTCGTCACTGCTTCAATACGGCGTACTCCTGCACCAATTCCAGATTCAGAAACAATTTTGAAAATCCCGATATCTTCTGTATTAGCAACGTGTGTTCCACCACATAATTCGATAGAGTAATCCCCAATATTAACTACACGGACTTCTTTGCCATATTTTTCGCCAAATAACGCCATTGCGCCCATGTTTTTCGCTGTATCAATATCTGTTTCAATTGTGACAACAGGAATAGCTTCCCAGATTTTTTCGTTAACGATGGCTTCCATCCGCGCTAGTTCTTCTGATGTAACTTGCCCAAAATGAGTAAAGTCAAAACGTAGATGTCCTGGTGCAACTAATGAGCCTGCTTGGTTGGCATGCTCCCCTAACACATCTTTTAAAGCACGATGCAATAAATGGGTTGCCGTATGGTTTTTCAAAATACGTGTCCGCATCCGTTCGTCCACTTGCAATTGATAAATTTGACCTTCTGCTAATGGCGCCAAAACTTCTACTTTGTGTAAAAATTGACCGTTTGGTGCTTTTTTCACATCCACCACGTTGGCAACGACTTCCCCTGCGGTATTTTTTACATAGCCGCGGTCAGCAATTTGTCCACCCATTTCAGCATAAAATGGTGTTTCAGCAAAAATTAATTCGGCTGTTCCTGCAGATGCTTCATTTACTAGTGCGTCACCTTGAATAATAACAAATAATTCACTATCATGTGTTAATTCTGTATAGCCAACAAATTTACTTTCTACTTTAATATCTGTTAATAAAGCAGATTGAACACCCATTGAAGTTTCTTTACTGCGGGCAGAACGAGCGCGTTCACGCTGTGCTTCCATTTCTGTTTCAAACCCAGCATGATCGACTTTCAAGCCTTCATCTTCCGCAACTTCTTCCGTTAATTCTACCGGGAAGCCAAAAGTATCATAAAGTTTGAAGATAATTTTTCCATCTAATGTATCGCCTTTTGCATCTTTAACTTCTTTAATAACCTCATTTAACATGCTCAAACCTTCATTGATGGTTTCATGGAAACGTTCTTCTTCTGTCCGAACCACTTTTTCGATGAAGTCTTTTTGTTGTAATACTTCTGGATAGTAGCTTACCATGATTTCGCCAACAACAGGCACTAATTTGTATAAAAAGGCTTCATTAATGCCTAATTTTTTCCCGTGCATTACCGCACGACGTAATAAACGACGTAACACATAGCCACGACCTTCATTTGAAGGAAGCGCACCATCACCAATTGCAAAGGATAAAGCACGAATATGGTCAGCAATCACTTTAAAGGAAACATCCGTTTGTGGTGCATCTCCATATTTTACGTTGGTTCCTAAAGCTTCTACCGCATGAATGATTGGCATAAATAAATCAGTTTCAAAATTTGTTGGTGCATCTTGAATGATAGATACAACACGTTCCAAGCCCATGCCCGTATCAATGTTTTTATGTGGTAATGGTTCGTACGTATCTTCTGGTGTATGATTAAATTCAGAGAACACTAAGTTCCAAATTTCTAAATAGCGTTCATTTTCGCCACCAGGATAATTTTCTGGATCATCTTCTGGAATATCTAAAAATTCTTCGCCGCGATCATAAAAGATTTCCGTATCTGGACCACTTGGACCAGCACCGATATCCCAGAAGTTATCTTCTACATCAATAATATGATCTTCAGATAAACCAACTTCATCACGCCAAATGCGTTTTGCTTCTGTATCTTTCGGATAAACAGTCACATATAATTTTTCTGGGTCAAAAGCAAGCCATTCAGCACCAGTTAAAAATTCCCAAGCCCAGTGAATCGCTTCATTTTTAAAATAATCTCCAATTGAGAAGTTCCCTAACATTTCAAACATTGTATGATGACGAGCCGTTTTCCCAACATTCTCAATATCATTTGTACGAATAGATTTTTGAGCATTCGTAATTCTTGGATTTTCTGGCACAACAGAGCCATCAAAATATTTTTTCAAGGTTGCAACACCAGAGTTAATCCATAATAATGTTGGATCGTTTACTGGTACTAAAGAAGCACTTGGTTCTACTGAATGTCCTTTAGACTTAAAGAAGTCTAAATACATTTGACGAACTTGACTACTTGTTAATTCTTTCATTGATTTTCCTACTTTCTATTAATAATTAACTATTTATATTTTGTACCCTCTTAAGTGGCAGATTGTGAACACAAAAAACACCATTGCAGTCAAGGACGATTGCTCGCGGTACCACCTTGATTGCAATGATGTTGGATCATTACCTCTTAAGCTCTATAACGCAGAGTCGCGTTGATATTTCTATCAAGTCCATCTAAAGGGAGCAAGTAAATTTATCTGATGCCCTTCTCTCAGCAATGAACGGCTTTCTGTGATCAAAATAAGATTCCTCATATCCTTTAGCTTATAGTCAAAAGTATAAGAAAGATCTGCTAAAAAGTCAATTGTTTTCGTAGGAATCTTTCCTTACTGAGCTGTTTCAAATAACGTTTGCTCTAAATAAGGCAAAATTTGTTCATTTATTTGATACCCTTTTCCCCAAGAGGTTGTAATAATCTCTTCGTTCATACCTGCATCACTAAATTTTTGTTTCACTCGTTTACATACGAAAGACAGCTGCGATTTTGTAGAAGCATCTGGTTCTTTCTGCCAAAGCAAGCGACAAATTTGATCACGATCCAACCCTTCGTGGGCATGCTGATACAAGATTTTTAAAAAGCGTTGCTCGTTTTTTGTAAAGCGAATCTTTTTTACTTGGTCATCAAGTAGCTCGGCTGTGACTTCGGCAAAACTTTGATTGACAGTGTCAATTTTTTCACGAATATCTTCCAATGAATCTTTGAGGCCTAACCACCGGATAATACCTCTTTCCTGCCAAATCTCTGCTTCACGTTTATTACACATCGATTGTGAACGTCGATAAATCGGCTTCTCTAACGATGAAAGACTTCCTAATAATCTCAAGCAATCGTTCTGAGATAGTGTTTCACTTAATACAATTGCATCAAAATAATTAAAAAAAGTTAACTCATGTTCTATAGTTTCTTCACAGCAGTTCGTACAAAAGACTTCATAATTTAAATGTTGTAATTGCTGCTGAAATGTTTGCTCAACTAAAATGTTCTTTGTTAATACCAAAATCCTTCTCATTTCTTCTTTCCTCCTAGAACTCTTTCTGCTACCAATAACTAAACGCACCAATCAAAATACGTTACCAAATCGCGTGTTTTCTCCATCGATTGGTTAATAAACACCTTTTTATCTTCATCTCTCTTCGCTCCTTTATTCTTTATTTTGGTGGTTATTTATATTATATTAGAAAATGATTTTTTTTGTGTGTAAAATTTTTTTATCCTCCGTAAAAAAAAATGAATTTCCTTTAATATCAATTAATAAAGCTGATTTTTTAACAAAAAAAGTGCCGAAACTTCCTACTTTTTGCTAAAACACGCCAAAAATTCTGTAATTTTATTATTTTTTTCTCGAGAAAACATCAAAATGTTGATGTTTAACACTAACATTTTGATGTTTTCGACAAAAATCTTTACAATTAATCGGTAATTTTCTCTACTTTTAACGATAACTACTTTTAAAAAAGAGTTATTTTAAAAGTGACTTAAATATTTATCATATAAAAAGTAAGGGACTAGAATCTATACGATTCTAGTCCCTTACTTTTTATAATCCACAATGTTTTTAGTTAGAAGAATTCTTTTTTGCTTTTCTAGCAGAACGATCTTTTTGACGACGTTCAATTTTACGTTTTTTCTTATTGCTGTCTTCAATTGCCCAATTAATTTTTTTCTTGTATCCTGGTTTAATTTTTTTCTTTTTCTTTTTCACTAAACCAATTAACGTTGGGTCTAATTCTTCTCGAGATTTTTCTCGTTTTGTTCGACGGTTGCGATCATACGTCTCTACAATCTCACCATTTTTAATTTCTTTTGGTTTGAAAGAAACACCTAACTGCTCAATCTGAGTAATCGCTTCATCATCTGCTGGTGAATATAATGTTATGGCAGTCCCATTCAATCCATTACGTCCTGTGCGGCCAACCCGATGGATAAAGAAGTCCAATTCATGTGGAACTTCTGCATTGATGACATGTGAAACCCCTTCAATATCAATCCCACGTGCGGCTAAATCAGTAGCTACCACATATTGGTAGTCAAGATTTTGAACTTGACGCATCACACGTTTTCTTTCGCGTGGTGTAATGTCTCCATGAATTTTGGCAACTTTTAGGCCCTGATCTTTTAAGTAATCGGTGATTTCATCAACTCTTTGTTTAGTATTTGCAAAAACAATCGCTAAATAAGGATGTCCGATAGTCAATAATTGATAAATTATTTGATTGCTGTTTTTTCCTTTGGTGGAAATCAACCAATTGTCAATTGTTTCTGAAATAACTGCTTTTGGTTTGATATGTTCAATCACTGGATTTTCTAAATATTTTTTTAAAAATGGTCGTAATTTTTCTGGAATGGTTGCAGAAAAAACGAGCATTTGTAATTTTTCTGGCAAACGACCAGCAATTTGATCGACTTCTGCTAAAAAGCCCATATCTAATGTCATGTCTGCTTCATCGACAACAAAGGCAAAAGCCGTATGCACTTTCAAGGCTTGTTCATTCATCATATCTAAAATCCGCCCTGGTGTACCAATCACCACATGAGGTTGTTGATGCTTTAATTTATTTAATTGACGTTGTTTATCTGTTCCGCCAACAAAATTTGACACTCGAATTTCTGGTTGACTGAAACGAGCCAGTTGCTGCGCTTCTTGATAAATTTGATTGGCTAATTCACGACTAGGCGCAGTAATCACAATTTGTACTTCGTCGATAGTTGGCTTAACTTTATCCATTAATGGAAGTAAAAACGTATGCGTCTTTCCACTTCCTGTTTGCGATTGTCCAATAACACTTTTCCCTTTCTTAATGATTGGGATTAATTTTTCTTGGACTTCTGTTGGTTCTTCAAACCCTTTTTCTGCGAGTGCTTCGTTGATAAAAGGTTGAAATTGAAATTGTTTAAATGAAGGCACTTGCCTCACCTCTTCTCGTTAAATTCTTTATGCACTTTGGCATTATAACACAAAAACAACTTTTACTCACCTGCTGATTCCTTTGTTTTCGCAACTTCTAATGTACTGACTGTATAAGTGTGGCTGGCTTTTTCATAAAACAAACGCCGTTTTTTACGAATCAAGGTTAAAAAAACGTTGATCAAAAATAGTAAATATAAAATTAAACAGAACAAATACAGAAGCAGTGACACCATTTGCAACATCCGATTAGAAGAATTCAATAAATCAGTGGCATTGGCTAGATAAATACTAATTAAACCATACACAAAATACAAATAACCGTAGCGAACAAACAAGGCTTTTAAACGAATTTTTTCATGTCCTGTTTCAACCACCCGAATGCGAACAACTTTTTTCCCTAACGTTTGACCATTTGTCAGTTTCATCATGACGATAAAGACCGCAAACACCATGATAAAGAACCACATCCGATCTGAAAAAATCGGATAATTGGTTGCCCAATTTTTATAAGCTGGAATGAAATTTAGTCCAAAAACGAGCAGGCCTTGCACAAAGCCAATCACCAACCAATCAATCCCCCATGCAAAGAAACGTCTCAACAGGCTAACTGTCTGCCCTTTTTCATAAGAGGTGGCATCAATTTCTTCTCGTGTTGGCAATAAAAAGGTAAAGAGTGGCGTCAACCAATAACCGACCATGCCTCCGACGGTATTATTAATTAAATCATTGACATCCGCCAAGCGATACGAACGTGGATAAATAAAATAAAGGCCAGATAACTGTGTTAATTCAAAAAATAATGACAATAAAAAACTCGCAAGAACTGTTTTTAAAAATGAACATTTGAAATAATACCGTAAATACACACCAAAAGGTAAAACTAATAAAACATTAAACAGTGGTTCTAAAACGGCATGCTGTTTTAATGCTGGCAAATACGTACTAGGATCTTTGAGCGAAAAAACAGTTTCGTTTAAAATCCCTGAAATAAAATGAAAAGGCCGCAGTTCCATTGTTGGTCCTGTGTATTGAGCCACCTCTGCCCGAGAAGGCAACGGTAAAATCACCAAGAAATAGGCACATAATAAATAAAAAACAAATGAATACAAAATCATTGCTCGTGTCCAAACAAAGGAACCATATTTGCGGTATTCATAGATTAATAATGCCCCAGAAATAAAAAATGCTAGAAACGGGAAAATAATGATTGCCCATTTAATTGGTTCGCTATATACTGCCATAAAAATTCCTCCAAGATAAACAATTTCAAGTATGAATGCCTCAATAACACTATACTTGTTTCTAAAAAAATGTACCAACAATAAATTTTATTTTGCAAATCCTCTCCTTTGCAGTATCATTAAGAAAAAGGAGGACGTTCTCATGTTACAGCCATATTTTGCGTTTGGAGTGCCGCTATTTTTACTTGTGCTCTACTTACTCTTTGCACTGATTCACCGTCAAACAACGATTCATTATTTACGGTTTATTTTGTTACTTATTTCAACATTTCTCATGGTTTTTAGTTTCCAAGTATTGCAAGAATCATGGACCATCAACCCTGAAACGTTAAAAGATGCCGCTTATTCTCCGCAATGGTTATGGATTCCTTTAGGTATCGGGTTAATCCTCACACTTTACAACGCTTGGCACGGCCTTCGTACAATGATAAAATACAAGACCGATAAACATTAGTAAGAGTCTAGGACGATGGTTGTGTCCTAGACTCTTACTGTCTCATCATTCAAATGAAATTTAATTTTTCTTAACAAACTCTGATTTTAACTTCATTGGACCAAAGCCATCTACCTTACAGTCGATGTTATGATCGCCTTCCACTAAACGAATGTTTTTCACTTTTGTGCCTTGTTTAATTGCGCCACTGGCACCTTTAACTTTCAAATCTTTGATTACAGTAACACTGTCACCATCCGCTAAAAGATTGCCATTTGAGTCCTTGACTACTAAGCCTTCTTCTGCAACTTCTTCTGTTGGTGACCATTCATGACCGCATTCTGGACAAATAAATAATCCGCGATCTTCATAGGCATATGCCGACCCACATTCAGGGCAGTTTGGTAATTGCTCTGTCATTAACGTTCTCCTTTGTAAAAAATAATTCTTTTTCATTTTACCTTATTTTCTAGTGAATGAAAAGTAGTCCTAATGATTTATCAACGTCCGATAACTACTTTCTAATTACTTATTTATTTTTGAGCCCACTCTTGGCAAGCTGCTTGGATTTCTTGGTAAATCACTTCAATTTCAGTCGCATCACCTGCATTAGCGCCACTTGCCAAAGGATGGCCGCCGCCATGATGTTTTTTAGCAATTGTATTAATGATTGGTCCTTTGGAACGTAACCGAACGCGATAATAACCTTCCGGCTGTTCAACAAAGATTGCCCATGAGAGAACATCTTCAATTTTTCCTGGCATTGAAACAATGGCTGCCGTTTCAGAATCGACAATATCATAACTGTTTAAAATACTTTGTGGTAAAACGACACGAGCAGCGCCATTTGCGTCGATTTCTAAATTTTGATAAATATAACCCGCTAATTTAGCAACCTTTAAAGGCATTTGGTCTAACTCACGATTTAAGTCTGCGGCATTAAAGTTAAACGTACGCAATTGCGCAGCGACAGCGAGTGTATGCGCCGAAGTGGAAGGATAAAGAAAACGTCCTGTATCCCCCACAATCCCAGCATACAATAAACGAGCTGCATTATCTGTCATCGTTAATTCTGCTAAATGCTGTTGCCAAAAATCAACAATAATTTCACTACAACTACTTGCATTTGTATTCACCCAAACTAAATCTCCATAAGGTTCATCATTCGGATGATGATCGATTTTAATTAATTGATCGCCTAAAGAAAAACGCGCATCACTAATTCGTGGAGCATTTGCAGTATCTGTTACAATGACTAATGCACCTCGATAGACATCGTCAGTAATAACGTCCATTTCAGCTAAAAACTCTAAGCCTTCCACTGGTCCGCCTACTTGATAAATATTTTTTTCAGGAAAGCTCGCTCTTAAGAGTTCTGCTAATCCAACCTGTGAGCCAATCGCATCTGGGTCGGGCCTTTGATGTCTATGAATAATAATTGTTTCATATTGTTTAATTGCTGCCATAATTTCTTTTACTACGTCCATTCTTTGTAGCCTCCTACGTTCTCTCCATCACTTGGCAAACAACAATTGCTTTTGCCACAATGACATTTTCTAAATAAACTTCAATATCTAATTTTGCAGAGCGACGACCAATTTCTAAAATCCGTGGACGAATGTCCAATTCACTTTCCAACTGGATTAGCCGCAAATAATGTAGATTCACTTGTTCAATTAGTACATTTCTTTTTTGATTCATCAACATTGTCCGTTGTGTCACGTTAGAAATAATTTCACTTAGGACACCGAACGAGATGGTACCAACACTGTTAACCATTTGGGGCGCAACCGAAAAACGGAAACGGGTTGTTTCTTTGCCATTTTCTTCAACAGGCATCACTTCCCCGGAAATTTGATCTGAAATTGTATCTGCAATTTGTGGTTGTCGTTGCACCAATTGCATAGCTTTCATCACATCTTGACGAGAAACAATCCCAACAAGCGCTAAATCATCTTCCACCACCGGCATGACTTCTAGACCATCCCAAATCATTTGATGACTAACACTTGCTACACTCATCATCTTTTTCACAACATTGGGATCCTTGGTCATGACTTTATCCACGGTTAAATGTTCACTTTTACCAATGACATCTTTGGCTGTGACAATCCCCACTAAACGTAATTTCTTATTTACTACTGGGAAACGAGAATGATGGGTACTTTCAGATAATGCCTGATAATCTGCAATCGTCTGAGTTGTCAACAAATAATTGGTTTTTTCAAGCGCTGTATAAATATCACTGACAAGTAAAATATCTTTTTTAATCAACTGATCACTTAAGGCACGGTTAATCATAGTAGCCACAGTAAATGTATCATATGTGGTTCTCAAGACAGGCATACCCAGACGATCTGCTAACTGTGCAATCTCTTCAGATGTTTCAAATCCACCTGTAATTAAAACGGCTGCCCCATTTTCTAAAGCAAGCTTTTGCACGCCTTGGCGGTTACCAACAATCATTAAGGATCCGGGAGTAATATATCGCGTCATTGCGGTTTCTGTCATTGCACCAATTACAAATTTATTAAGGACTTTGTCTAGACCAGAGCTACCGCCTAACACATCCCCTTCAATAATCCGGACCACTTCACCAAATGTTAATTTTTCAATATGTTTTTTTAACTTCCGCTCAATTCGTATCGTACCAACACGTTGAATGGTGGAAACAAGCCCAATATTTTCTGCATCTTTGATGGCCCGATACGCTGTTCCTTCACTAACACTTAAACTTTTGGCAATGCTTCGAACAGAGATTCGATCGCCAATTGGTAATTCTTCAATATGTTTTAAAATTTGATCATGTTTCGTCGCCATAATTTCCTCCTAAACTAGGATCGTCTCTCCTGGGTTTAATACTTTCCCGCCAACCACTTGCTCTACGAATATTGCTGGATTTTGTTGGATAACAGGAAAGGTATTGTAATGAATTGGAATTGTTATTTCGGGATTTAAGTAAGAGACTGCTTCTAGCGCATCCTCTGGTCCCATCGTGTAATTATCGCCAATTGGTAAGAACGCTACATCAATGGATTTGTCTTTTGCAAAAAGGCGCATATCTGAAAACAACGCCGTATCACCAGCGTGATAAATTTTTTTATCTTCTGCTTCTAAAATAATCCCACTTGCTTCGCCCATGTAGGTCATTACGCCGTCTATTTCATAACCGGAACTATGCAAAGCTGGCACAAATTTAACCGAACCAAAAGGAAAGACATAACGCCCGCCTAGATTCATTCCATGCGCTTTTACCCCTTGCGACTGTGCATACGTAGCCACTTCAGCTATCGCAATAATCGTTGCCTTGTTGGCTTGAGCAATTGCTAGCATATCGCCAATATGATCGCTGTGTCCGTGGGTGATTAAGATGTAATCAGGGTGTAAATCTTCAAGTGAAACGCCCGCTAAAGGGTTGCCATTAATAAAAGGATCAAATAAAAGGTTCGTGCCGTCGTTTAGACGAATTTCAATACAGGAATGTCCATGTCCTATCAGTTCCATTTGTATTCCTCCTACGGTATTTTCTACACAATCTTATGATAATTAATCGTCAAATTCATTCTTAAAAGTAGTACAGTTTAGTACAGTTTACTTTCTTTATTGTAACAGAGAATTAGAAATATACAATCGCATTTGCTTATTTTCTTAGCTAGTAAAGAAACAGACGAGAAAAATCATGAATCTTTCTCGTCTGCTTCTTTTTACTTATTTGGTTGTTTTCCGAAAACGTAAAATCGTTAATATAAAGGCCGCCACACATAATAGAAAGGCGACAAAAAAGGTTTCACGCATTCCCACAATAAATATATCTGGGCGATTAGCCAGATACGTGGTTACTCGTTCACCATAAGCTTCACTCATGCCACGATATAAAATGGTCGTTGACAACGCAATCCCAATGACCATTCCTAAGTTTCTAGCAAAAGAATTCATACTTCCTGCTACACCTAAATCTTGCTTTTCAACACTGCTCATAACCATTGTATTGTTTGGAGACTGGAAAAGTGCATTTCCCAAGCCCATAATGGCTGTTGCAATCACATAATACCAGATAGGCGAATTCATATCTAAAAACATATACATTAACGACGTACAGCACAAGAGCAACAATCCGCCAAATGTTAAAATACCTGGGCCAATTTTATCCGTCAAATAGCCACTCAGAGGAGCCCCAACCACCATTAATAACGGAAATACCATCATTAATAGACCAGCATAACTAGCACTTAGTTTGCGTGCATCCTGCAAATAAAATGGAATGACAACATTTACAAAAAAGTTTGAGGCAAAAATTAAAACGGCGGACAATAAACTTAAAGTAAAAATTTTGTTTTTAAAAATTGCGAACTTGATAAGTGGGCTTTTTCTTTTCCGTTCAACCATTATAAATAATCCTAATGCGATTACTGCAATAATGAACAATAAATAGGATTGTAACGAGCCAAACCCGCTCTCTTGTCCGAGGAAAATCCCGCCGAAGAACGTCATAATCGCAATGGCAATACAAGCAAATCCTGGAAAATCGATTTTTTCTTTTGTTTTTGTAATATCTTTTGGTAGAAACTTTTCGCCAATTAAAATTGTAACTAGCCCCACAGGAACATTAATCCAAAAAATATACGACCAAGAAAAGTTTGATAAGATCAATCCACCAATCCCAGGACCAGCAATCGCGCCTAAAGAGACAAAGGCACCTACTGCACCAAGCGCCCGCCCTCTTTCATTTAAAGGGAATACTTCCGTAATAATTCCTGAATTGGTCGCCATGGTCATGCTAGCACCAATACTTTGAACGACTCGCGCAAATAATAGAAAACTCAGCGATTGATTAAAGCCACAAAGTAATGAACCAATCGTAAAAATAACCGTGCCAATTCGATAAACTTTTATTTTTCCAAAACTGTCGCCAATTTTTCCAAATAATAATAAACAAGCACAGACAACCATTAAATAAATAGATACGACCCATTCCGCTTGATTCATGGGTACGGACATTTCTTTTGAAATAGTCGGTAAAGCAATATTTACAATGCTGGAATCTAATGTAGACATGAAGGTAAACATAGCCACAGAAACTAAAATCCACCAACGATTTTTCTGCACTTCAGAATCCTCTTGGTAACTTTTAATTTTCTCCATTGATTCATCCCCTCTCGCTCCAAAACAGTTTACTTACTAATAATAACTCTATTTCTTCTTTTTTTCATCGGAAATTTTCTAAAAAATCACTCATGAGATGTTCACCTTCTTATTACACGCTCGCAATTGACAACCATTCGCTTTTACGCTAATTTAAAATTAGCAAACGGAAAACGCAAGGAGGACTTGAAATGACCTTAATTTCTCGCATTAAACAACTAGCTCAGTCAAAGCAATTAACCCTCGCCCAATTAGAAAGAAACGTCGGCATTTCCAATGGACAAATTCGTCGTTGGGATACCTCTTCGCCTAAAGTAGAGAATCTTTTAAAAATAGCAGACTATTTTTCTGTTTCCTTGGACTATTTAATGGGCCGCACCCAACAAACAGAGATCAATCATCAGGCACCTATGACAAGCACACAAAAAGAGTTACATATTCACATTACTACGGAAGAGTTAACAGAAGAAGAAATTACTCAGTTAGAGGAAGAAGCAAATCGTTTCTTGCGGTTCCGTAAATTTGAAATGACAAATTCTTAAAGAACGTTCACTTCTCCTAGTCAATTGATAGCAAAAAAACTAGCACCTAAACAAAAAAAACCACCACGACCGTCGTCTGTGGTGGAAATGAAGGTTGTTATTTACTCTTGGTAGGAGTAAGTATGAAAAAACCAATTCGGGATAATTGGCATAACGTAAGTATAGTAGTTTGTGCCTTTTTTATCATGAGTTTCAGCTATATTTTTTATAAAACTTTTATTAGAACACCATTAACAGTCCTTTATTTAGATTCTTTAAAGCGTTTTCTTTTATTGAACATATTGTTTTAAACATTCGATTTCCTGTGCTACACTTACTTTTAGAAGGGGGATTTTATTATGGCAAATCAAAAAAAAGATAGCTTATCAACATTATTTTCTGAAGAAGTTCATGGACCGTTTGTTACTTTCTTGTTTAACACCCATGTCGCTCATCAAAACGTAGAAAAAGATTCGCTTGTTTTGAAAAATTTTGCAAAAGCGGCAAAAACACGCTTTGAAAAAAAATTTCCTGAGGAAAAATGGGCTGTTTTCCAAGAAAAAATTGACGCACTTCTAGCTGATGCTTCCTTCTGGCGCAACGGCACAGCAAGTGTTTCAATCATCTTATCTCCAGAAAACACCTTTGTTCAACGATTAGATGTGCCCGTTGACGATCAATATTACGTGGACACGATCCCTTATTTACTTGGACTAGTCAAAGACAAACAATTTAACTACCATTATTACCTACTTGCTCTAAATCGCGATTCAATGAAACTTTACAAGGTTGATCATACGACTGTGACTCCTGTTGAATTGCCTAAAGACGCGCCAACAGACGTGGTCACAGCTTTAGGTGATGAATTAACGGGTGGTAATTTAAACTTTTCAACTCAAGGTAGTTCTAACGGTTCTAAAGAAGGTGTCGCTTATCATAGCATCAATACTAAAGATAAAGAAGTTGAAATTGATTGGGTGAACTACTATCAAGCAGTCGATACTTTCTTAAAAGATCAACTGGATAATCCTGAAAAATTACCGCTTTATCTTTATGCTTTACCAGAAAACCAAACACTCTTTAAAAAGATTGCTAAAAACCCTTATTATGATTGCTCAATTTCAGTTGCTGCTTCACCTGCACAAGCAACCATTCAAGATATCCGCAGCGCTAGTGAAAAAATAGCTGCAGAGTTAACAGAAAAAGAAACAGCTTCTTATAACAAATTACTAGATCGTAAATTCTTAGATCAATTTACAGATATTTCGCCAGCGGCAGCTGACGGTAAAATTTCCCATCTTTTTATTGCAACGTCACTCTTTGTTACTGAAAACAATGAAATGTCATCTGAAGAGTACGATCGCCGCAAACTTTTAAACACCATTGCTTACCAAGTCATTCAAAACGGCGGTCAAGTTTTTGTTTTAGACCAAAAAGCTGCACCAGATGAAAAGTCTTTAGCGGCTATCCTCCGTTATTAAAAACAGGCAAAAAGCCCATTGTAAGAAAGCGCCTTACAATGGGCTTTTTTTCTGAGACTTATTGAAACAGCACTATAACAGCCTTATCTTCACTTTCTAGTTTTTAAAAAACATCCGATAAAAAAGAAAATAAGGTTATCGCTATACAAAAACCAGTTAGTATGCTATAGTAATAGATGTAGTTTTTGTTCGGTAATATGGGTAGCTGTTTCAAATAAACATCTTCCACATTTTTCACCTTTCAAGTAATTGCAAAATATGAATGTGTTATAACACACATCTAGGAGGATATTTATTATGGAAACAGGTACAGTAAAATGGTTTAACTCAGACAAAGGCTTTGGCTTCATCACTGCAGAAAACGGAAACGATGTATTCGTACATTTCTCAGCTATCCAAGGTGACGGCTTTAAAACTTTAGAAGAAGGTCAAGCAGTAACTTTCGAAATCGAAGAAGGTCAACGTGGCCCTCAAGCAACTAACGTTACTAAAGCTTAATTAAACAATACTGACTCAAAAACCTGACGTTAATCGTCAGGTTTTTTTTATAAAAAAAAGAACAAGAAAACTTTCTGAAACTAAGTGCTTCCTCTATTTTTTTTGAAGAGTTTTCGTTATACTGAAGAGGAAAAATGTTTTAAAGGAGTTTATTTATGCAATTTTATGGTGATTTAACCTTTTTAGGTGTTTATTTATTGGGTCTCTTTTTCATTCCCTCGTGGCGGAAAAAGAAAAAAGAACACGATTGGTTGCCGTGGATGTTTGGCTGGACCGTCTTTATGTTCTTCTCATATGTTTTATATTTAGAAATCATTCGTGGCACAGCCTTCTTTTTAATTCCCATTGCTTTTTTTGGCTTGTTTGCGCTCTTCTACTTCAAAGAAAAAAGGCGTTTACTGAATGGAACATTATTTAATATTTTTCTTGTGGTTCTAGCGACTTATTTAGGGATTACTGCGATTCGTACAAACAACTACTTTCTAATCACCTTAGCAATTATTGCCCTGCTGGCAATTTTTATCGCTTTGGCTTTAGGACTCTATGCCTTAATTATTTTCCTCTATTGGAATGCGGTCGTTGTTATGAGAAAAGAAGGTCGGTCTCTAGGGAACTTGTTGACGTTGTTGCTGGCAATTGGCTTAACATTACTATTAATTTATAATTTCTTTTTTCAATCGTTGTTACCAACGTGGCTCTCCTTACCATTAACTATTGCGCCATTTATTTTGACTTATTTCGCGTTTGTTTTTTATAATTTTTTAACTGTTTCTACGTTGTATCAATTTAATCAGCCAAAATATACACAGGATTATATTGTTGTGTTAGGTTCGGGGTTAATCAATGGTGAGATTGTGCCGCCGTTATTGCAAGCCCGTATCAACAAAGCCATTCAATTTTACAAGGCTCAAAATCGCGCAACGTTAAATCCACCAAAAATCGTCATGTCTGGTGGCCAAGGTCCCGATGAATTACTTCCTGAAAGTGTCGCAATGAAAATGTATGCTTTGACACAAGGTATTCCTGATGATGATATTTTAGTAGAAGCTCATTCAAAAAACACACTAGAAAATATGCGTTTTTCCAAAGAAACAATGATTGAGGATTTTGGAAATGCTAATTTCCAAGCCATTTTTACTACAAACAATTATCACCTTTTCCGAGCGGGTCTTTTCGCTCGAATGGCTGGCTTAAAAGCTGACGGCATTGGTGCAAAAACCGCTTTTTATTTTTTACCTAACGCGTTTATTCGAGAGTTCATCGCCATTGTAGTGATGTACAAACGCCGCCATATTATTGTTTGCGGCCTAGCTGCCATCGGTATGGTTATGTTATTCTTAACAGGATTGATTATTCAGTAAAGAAGGAGTTTCCCCTATGAGTTTGTATCAAAAATTTATTCAAAATGAACGTTTGCGACGTTTTTGCGTCCTTGCTTTGATTATTTTTGTGCTTTATTTATCCAGAAGTATGATTACAACAATTCTTTTAACATTTATCTTTACCTATTTAGCTGTTCGTTTGGTCCATTTTGTTCAACGCTATATGAAAATCCCGACGATTGTCATCGTTCTCTTAACCTATGCATTGGTTGTTTTTCTAATCTATTTAGCGATTACTAAATATGTTCCCGTTCTAGTTAACCAAACGACTCAAATGATTAATTCTGTAGTTGATTTTTATCAAAGTCCACATACAGATACAAATCAAGTATTGCAATTTATTGATCAATACTTGGAAAAATCTAACTTACTCTCTCAACTCCAGAATGGTGCTTCAATGATTTTGCGCTACATTCAAGATATTGGCGCTGTCGGTTTATCATTTGTCATGTCCTTTATTTTAAGTTTCTTCTTTATGATTGAGAAGAAGCAAATGGCCGATTTTTCTAAGTTATTTTTAAAAAGTGATTTTGATTGGTTTTTTCAGGATATCTATTATTTTGCCAACAAGTTTGTCAACACATTTGGTGTCGTAATGGAAGCTCAGTTTTTCATTGCTGTGGTGAATACAGTCATTACTACCTTGGCCTTGGCGATAATCGGCTTTACTCAGCTACCTAGTTTAGCTATTATGATCTTCATTTTGAGCTTAGTCCCAGTTGCTGGTGTGATTATTTCCTGCATTCCGCTAAGTTTCATCGCTTATTCCCAAGGTGGCTTGAACGATGTGATTTATATCTTAGCTTTAATTACAATCGTCCATTTATTTGAATCTTACGTGCTAAATCCTAAATTCATGTCTAGTAAAACAGAGTTACCAATCTTTTATACGTTTGTCATTTTATTAGTTAGTGAGCGTCTCTTTGGTGTATGGGGACTTATTGTAGGAATCCCTGTGTTCACTTTCTTCTTAGACGTCTTAAAAGTAAAACCGATTCGTGGCCTGAAACGGCTACCTAATGTGAAAAAAAATAGTTCAGCAGAATAATTTCTGCTGAACTGTTTTTTTATTGTTTTCTTAAATCATTTAAAATAGCCAAGGCTCGGTCTTGGTTCATCGTTTTTTGACGTTTTAATTGTTGAGCGACTGCCTCAACTTCTTTACCAGTAGCTCCGACCGTCATCGCTAAAGAACGTGCTTGTAGAGCCATGTGTCCTTTTTGAATTCCTTCAGAGACTAAGGCCCGTAACGCCGCTAAATTTTGGGCCAAACCAACAGCCGCTACTACTCGACTTAGTTCTTTTGCATCCGTCACTGCTAACAAATCAGCGGCTGCTTGAGATTTAGGTAAGACTTTTGTGGCACCGCCAACCGTGGCTAAAGCAAGCGGAACTGAAATTTCACCAATTAGTTGTTCGCCATCCAGCGTCCAACTAGTCAAACCTTGGTAGCGACCTTCCTTCACCGCAAAAGCATGACAAGAAGCGCTAACAGCGCGTGTATCATTTCCTGTAGCTAAAACTACAGCTTCAATGCCATTCATGATTCCTTTGTTATGCGTGACTGCCCGATAAGGATCTAATGAAGCATAGCGTGAAGCTAAAACAATTTTTTCAGCAATTTCCCGGCCATTGATCCCCTTACTTAAACGTGAAACTGGAATAGCCGTTTTCATCGTAACAACCGACTCCGTTGCGTAATTACTTAAAATACTGAATAAAATCTTTTGCTCCGCAAACCATTCACGGAACAACTCGGCCACACCTTCCAACATAGCGTTAACGATATTTGCCCCCATTGCATCCTTAACATCTACTAAAAAGTCGACAGATACAAATGATTCATCAAAAGCACGATACTGCAAATCTCTTAAGCCGCCGCCGCGTTTAACGATAGATGGATAACTTAACTCTGCTTGTTGAAAAATTTCCGCTTCTCTTACTTGTAGTTTATCAATCAATGACTCGGGATCTGCAACATCGTAAAAAACGATTTGTCCACGCATTAAACGTTGTTGATTCACTGTTTTAAATCCTTGTGCTATTTTTGCACCATTACTCAAAGCCGCAATCACTGAGGGCTCTTCTGTCGCCATTGGTACCAAATAATCAGTTTCGTCCACTGTTAAATGTAAGCCAACGCCCATCGGCACTTCTGTTTCACTGATTTGATTTTCAATCATATGATTGGCAATCTGCGAAGATAAAGCCGTATTTTCAAATTCTTTTTTTGTATCAGCAGAAATCTGGCCTTCATTAAGAAGAGAAGCCAGGCGTTCCTCAGGACTCATTTGATAAAATCGGCTGTTTTTTTTTTGCTGAGGTCTCTCTAGTAGCATAGCGAGTCCTAAGCCACCGCCGATACATAAAGAAGCCACTCCATATTTCTTTTCTTTTTGATTTAATTGATAACTTAAACTTGTTAATAAACGAGCACCTGTGGCACCAATCGCATGACCTAATGAAATACCGCCACCATAAATGTTAACCTTCTCCTCTGGTAAAGCCAGCTCTCTTTGGACCACAATTGAAGTTGCTGCAAAAGCTTCGTTGATTTCATACAGATCAATTTCTTCCGTAGTAAGTTGATTCCGCGTTAACAGTTTTTGAATGGCTTTAATCGGCGAAATTCCCATATAGGCTGGATCAATACCGACTTCCACACTGTCTCGAATAATAGCTAAATAAGGAAGACCGTGTGCTTCGGCATATTCTTGTGAAGCAATAATCAAAGCAGAAGCCCCATCATTAATGGTTGATGCATTCCCTGCTGTTACAGTACCGTCTTCTTTAAAAACTGTTTTAAGCGTTCCTAGCTTCTCAACGCTCGAATTAGGGCGAATCCCTTCATCTTTCTCCACAAGCGTTCCTGACACTTCTAATGGGGCTATTTCGTCAGCGAATATCCCTTCTGCTTGTGCTTGAGCTGCTTTTAATTGTGAATGTACAGAAAATTGATCTTGCTCTTCTCTAGTTACATGATACTTTTCGGCCACATTTTCAGCAGTTAAGCCCATTGCTTGACCACTAAAGGCATCCGTTAACCCATCGTACATCATACTAGAAAAAGGCGCATCGTAGCTTTCTGTTTCGTAATTAAATCGTTGTAATTTAGGTGCTTGGGACATATTCTCAATCCCGCCAGCAATTAAAACTTCCGCTTCTCCTAATTGAATCAATTGTTTCGCCAAAATAACGGCCTTCATTCCTGATCCGCAGACCTCATTAACCGTCATTGCGGGAATTTCATGAGACAAACCGCTGTTTATTGCTATTTGTCGTGCGGGATTTTGCCCATTTCCAGCTTGTAAAACATTTCCAAAGATTACTTGATCAATTTCTTCAGAAATAGTGGAATGTCTTTTTAAAAGTTGTGTTGTAACATGTGTTCCTAAGTCTACGGCACTTACTTGACTTAAGCTGCCTTTATATTTTCCAATTGGTGTTCGTAATGCATCAATAATAACTACTGTTTTCAACTAAATGCACCTCCATCTTGAAATATATCATAAAATCCCAGAATCACAAGTGCCAATTACTGAATGTTAACAGACTTATAAGATATTTTTTAATAATCTATGAAGTTAATACAAAAATTCCCCATTTTGGTTCATTTCGTGCTATTTTATATAATGAATCTATTTATCGTAAAGGAGTTAAAGAAATGACAATTGGGATTGATAAAATTAGTTTTTTTGTGCCCCCTTATTATATTGATATGACGGCACTGGCTGAAGCCAGAAATGTAGACCCTGGAAAATTTCATATTGGTATTGGGCAAGACCAAATGGCGGTGAACCCAATCAGCCAAGATATTGTGACATTTGCAGCCAATGCCGCAGAAGCGATCTTGACCAAAGAAGATAAAGAGGCCATTGATATGGTGATTGTCGGGACTGAGTCCAGTATCGATGAGTCAAAAGCGGCCGCAGTTGTCTTACATCGTTTAATGGGGATTCAACCTTTCGCTCGCTCTTTCGAAATCAAGGAAGCTTGTTACGGAGCAACAGCAGGCTTACAGTTAGCTAAGAATCACGTCGCCTTGCATCCAGATAAAAAAGTCTTGGTTGTAGCGGCAGATATTGCAAAATATGGCTTAAATTCTGGCGGTGAGCCTACACAAGGAGCTGGGGCGGTTGCAATGTTAGTTGCTAGTGAACCGCGCATCTTGGCTTTAAAAGAGGATAATGTGATGCTGACGCAAGATATCTATGACTTTTGGCGTCCAACAGGCCATCCGTATCCTATGGTCGATGGTCCTTTGTCAAACGAAACCTACATCCAATCTTTTGCCCAAGTCTGGGATGAACATAAAAAACGAACCGGTCTTGATTTTGCAGATTATGATGCTTTAGCGTTCCATATTCCTTACACAAAAATGGGCAAAAAAGCCTTATTAGCAAAAATCTCCGACCAAACTGAAGCAGAACAGGAACGAATTTTAGCTCGTTATGAAGAAAGCATCGTCTATAGTCGTCGCGTAGGAAACTTGTATACGGGTTCACTTTATCTGGGACTCATTTCCCTTTTAGAAAATGCAACGACTTTAACCGCAGGCAATCAAATTGGGTTATTCAGTTATGGTTCTGGTGCTGTCGCTGAATTTTTCACTGGTGAATTAGTAGCTGGT
Organism: Enterococcus sp. MSG3299; assembly: GCF_050555765.1. Lineage (NCBI taxonomy): Bacteria > Bacillati > Bacillota > Bacilli > Lactobacillales > Enterococcaceae > Enterococcus > Enterococcus sp. MSG3299. The sequence goes on along the minus strand of NZ_CP187869.1, from coordinate 1,175,541 downwards.
TATCAAAATCATTTACAAAAAGAAACTCATTTAGCACTGCTGGATAATCGGACAGAACTTTCTATCGCTGAATATGAAGCCATGTTTGCAGAAACTTTAGACACAGACATTGATCAAACGTTAGAAGATGAATTAAAATATAGTATTTCCGCTATTAACAATACCGTTCGTTCTTATCGAAACTAAGTATTTATATCCCCCGATTCAATCAACAAAAGAGCTAGACATTCAAGTTTTTGCTTGAATGTCTAGCTCTTTTTATGAAAGCCAAACTTCTTTGACCCCGTCTGTCACGGCGATACCATCTGTCAAAGCTAAACGTTGTGAATAAGAAACGTAGCCATAATAAACATCAACACCGCCGCCATTGTTCCAAGTAACAGTGATTTTAACATTTGGAGTAATCGATTTTGTAGCTGGTTGGGTCGTCGGGCGATAACTAGTCGTATCATAACTTAAAATAGTGCCCGAAGCTCCACTTATTTCGGCTTTTCCTGTGTAAATTTCGCCATTCGTATTCGTCTGCGTGACCGCTCCATTCGCTTCAATGATTAACCCCGCTTGCTTTTGATCTCCTCGTGGATAATAAAAAAGATACGTGGTTGCCCATTTAGCAAACTCATCTGGAATTGGTTTAAGTGATTCCGTTGGTGCCGGACTCGACTTCGTTTGCTTTTCAACCGCGACTTCTTCTTGTCTTTTTAAGCCTTCATTATTTTGATTATTTAGTTTCTCAACCGTTTCTTTAACGATTGAATAATGAGGTTTCCCTAAATCGCTAACAGGGATCGTAGCTAATTTTTCTTCTGATTCTTTATATTGCCTCTCTGCCGTTAACTTTTTAGCTTCTGTAATAATGGCATCATACTTGGTTTGGTCTACAGAAGAGGATGTGCTTTGTCCCGTAGCTTCGACTTGTTTTGTGACACTGGTTTTTTCCGTGGTCACGTCTGACGAACTTCCACAAGCACTTACAAACATTGAGCTAACGATTAATAAACATCCCACAATCACATGCTTTTTCATCTTTAAATCCCCCATTTGTTTATCTTTGTTATTTTTTGTTACTTAAATTATCCCATACATGAACAAAAGAAACCATTATTTATAAAAAAGTTTAGCAAGCGCTTCAAGAGAGGCACTTGCTAAACTTTTTTCTCACTGTTATTGATTGATTACTTTGACTAGTTCTTCAAATAATAATGCACTAGATGCTGCTCCTGGATCAATATGACCAATTGCTCGTTCCCCTAAATAAGAGGCACGTCCTTTTTTCGCCACCCAATCTTTTGTTGCTTCAGCAAATTGTTCAATTTTTTCTTCATTAAATTGTTCCGTTCCAATTACTTCAGCAACAGGTGACCAGACATCAACCATCGTTTTATCTCCTGGTTCAGCTTTGCCGCGCATCTGAATCCCAGCTAGACCTTGCTGAACAATTTCTTTTAATTGCTCTAGCGAACTGATGGTTTCCAAATCTTTTGTCGCTTTAGTCATATTCATAAACGCAGTACCATATAAAGGACCAGAAGCTCCGCCAACTTTTGAAATCAAAGCCATGGATAGGACTTTAAATGTCTCCGTGATTGTTGTTGGTACTTTTTTGTCAAACGCAATTTTGTATTCAGCCATACCACGAGCCATGTTGTTACCGTGATCCCCATCACCAATCGGCGTGTCTAATTCACTTAAATAGTCTTTTTTTTCTTCAATAACTTTTGAATAATTGTCTAACCATGTTTGAATATCTTTTACTGTTAATTCCATCTTTTATCACCCTTACCAAGAAATTGTTGTTACATTGCTTTCTAGCGCTGTTTGCCAGTCTTTTGTCGCCAAGTCAATCATCGTTAAAGATAATCCTTGCATGTCAATAGACGTCATATAGTTACCCACTTTATGGAAGGTCACTTGAACACCTTTATCTTCTAATAATGTTAGCACGTCGTTCATAAATACAAATTGTTCCATTAATGGCGTGCCGCCCATGCCATTGACAAGTACCCCCACTGTTTGTGGTTGTTGTTCATAGCTACTTAATGTTTTTTCAACTAATTCTTTCGCTAACTCTTTCGATGGTTGGATTTTTTCACGACGATAGCCTGGTTCTCCGTGAATCCCTACGCCAAATTCAATTTCATCTTCTGGTAAAGTAAAACCTGGTTTGCCAACTTCAGGCACAGTGGCTGCTTTTAAAGCCACTCCAATTGTTTTCGTGGCTGCTACAATCTTTTCTCCTAAAGAAACGAGCTCTTCTAAAGAAGCACCTTGGCGGGCATGATGTCCTAAAATTTTATGGACAAGAACAGTCCCGGCAACGCCTCGTTTGCCAGCGGTATAGGTGCTATCTTCGACAGCAATATCGTCATCGACAACGACCATTTCTACATGAATGTCTTCCATATCAGCCATATCTTTGGCCATTTCAAAGTTCAAAATATCGCCTGTATAATTTTTTACGATTAACAGAACACCGGCCCCTTGGTCTGCCGCTTGGATTCCTGTTAAAATTTGATCTGGTGTTGGTGAAGTAAAGACATCACCTAAAACTGCGGCATTTAACATTCCATCACCAACAAACCCAGCATGTGCAGGCTCATGACCACTTCCACCACCAGATACTAACCCAACTTGTTTGTTTGAGTCGTTGCGAGCAATCACGCGAGAATCTTCGACTTGATGAACAAGGTTTCCATAGCTTTTCACAATTCCTTGGAGCATTTCTTCGACAATTTTACCAGGTTCATTAATAATTTTTTTCATTTAGTTCCACCCTTTCTTACCAGCATTTTGAGCTTCTGCTAAAATTTGCGTCAAATCATCTGAGACACCTGCAGTAATTGCTGCCGCAAAGGCACCTTCAACCAATGGTGCATCGACTAAATGATAATGTTTCTGTTGGTCTTCTTCTAGCATATCAAAAGCTAATTCTGAACTTAAAACGGCACTGCCTAAATCGGCAAAAATTAAAAATTCTCGGTCAGAGTCCGCTTCGTTAATCGTGTCAATGATTTTCATTGGATCTGAACCTAATGAACCATCTGATGTACCACCAAGTGAATGAATCGTAGTTTCTTCACTGGCGTTCATCTGTTCAATCATCTCTTTAATACCATCTGTAATCATTTTGCTATGTGAAACGAGTAAAATATCTGCTTTCATGTGGACACTTCCTTAATCTAATTTATGTCTTGTTTTATATTCTTGTCCGACTTTATCTGCAACAATGATTGCATTCGCTACTTCTTCAACGACAATTGGGAATGGCATTGAATGAATTGATTCTTCTGGAATGCAAGCAATTTTGGCTACTTCCAACGCTTCTTCATAAGTGATTTCATCGACACCAATGTCTGAAAGCGTTAATGGTAAACCTACAGAAGCGCTAAAGTCTAAAACAGCTTCTAATTCGTCTTTTGCTGCATCTTCTAATACAAGTTGTGCAATCGTTGCAAAGGCTACCTTTTCACCATGTAAATAACTGTGCGCACCAGGTAAGACTGTCATACCGTTATGAATCGCATGCGCTGCAGCTAAACCGCCACTTTCAAAACCTAAGCCTGAAAGTAAGATATTTGTTTCGATAATCTTATTCAATGATTCAGTAACCACGTTTGCATCACAAGCTAATTTCGCTTTTAACCCATCTTCCTGTAGATTTTCCCAGCAAAGTTTTGCCATGGCCAAAGCTGCATATGTGCCGCTAGCAGCAGGCGTTAAGCCTTCTCTTGAACCCATTGGCAAACTAGCATTAACCCGAGAATATGAATTGTGTGTTGCGCGTGCTTCAAAATATGTGGATAAGGCATCCCCCATTCCAGCAACTAAAAATCTAGTTGGCGCTTTGGCAACCACTTTTGTATCAACCATAACGACGCTTGGACTTTGTTTAAAGTAAGCATAATCATCAAATGAGCCATCTTCATGATATAGTACAGCTGAATGCGAAGTTGGTGCATCTTGAGCCGCAATCGTTGGTACAATAATTAAGTTTTCACCTTCTGCTACGACTTTTGAAGCATCGATTGCTTTACCGCCACCTAAACCAATGATACAGTCTGCTTGTTCTTTTTGTCCAACGTTTTGCAAGCGCTTTGTTTCTTCACGCGTTACTTCTCCACTAAAGCCACCCTCTACGAAGGTAATGTCAAACTTTTTCGCTGTTTCTTCCAATTGTGGACGTACACGATCAACGTCAGCAGGATTTGCAATTAGTAACGCTTTTTTTCCAAAAGTTGAAACGAAGTAACCTAAGTTTAGTAATTCATCTTCCCCTTGAACATATTTCGTTGGTAAAATCAATGCTTTTCTCATGTTGATAGCCTCCTATATTTTGTTTACATACATAGTATAAAACGCTTTCATCCAAAAAGCATTGAACTTTTGGTATCGTTTTCTTGCAAAAAATGATAGAATTATTTTGTGAAATAATAAAATATTATGATTTTTAAACTTTAGATTGAAGGATTGCCTTATGACTGTAGAATTAAAAAATATTTTAGATTTAGAAAAGTGGGAAAAATTGCAAGAATCATTGGCCTTAAGCACTCGTTTAGCCATTATTTTAGTCGATTATAAAGGTCGACCTGTGACGAAACATAGCCAAGTTCAACCCTTTTGCCAACTGGTACGTCACTCCCCTGAGCTCTCGAAACTTTGTGAAAAATGTGATGCTCGTGGTGGCTTGGAAGCCGTTCGCACTGGTCAGCCTTTTATCTACCGTTGTCACTTTAACATCGTTGATATGGCCATCCCCATTATTGTTGATGACCAGTATGTAGGAGCCATTATGGCTGGTGAAGTTTTGCTCGAAGATCACCAAGAAGAGTTAGAACAGGTTTTAACCATGAATGATGCCTTCATTCAAGAATTTTTAGTAACACACCAAGAGCTGTATCAACAATACCCTGTTTTAGAACTAGCAGACTTAGAAAAGAGCGCGACATTAATCGCTGATCTAAGCCAATATATTATTTCTGAAGCCATCAAAAAAGATTATTTAATCAATACGTACAAACAATCCTTACAGATTAGTTCGCGAAAAGAAGAGCTGGAGCCATTGAATATGATCCAAAAAGATATTCAACAAACTTTATTAACTGCTCAATTAACTCCTTCAAGTGCCTATCAAACTAAAAATAAGCAATTACAACCGGTTTTAGATGCCCTTTGGGAAAACAAATCGCTGCGTTTAAATTTACAAGAACTGGCAGACCTTGTTCATTTGACACCGACGTATTTAAGTCGTTTATTAAAAGAGGAGTTTGGTATTCCCTTTAGTCAATTTTATCGACAATTAAAAATCACATGGGCTAAACAGCTTCTTTTGGAGACAGATAAAACGATCGCCCAAATCAGTGAAGATTTAGGGTTTGTTGAAGATAGCTATTTTGTCCGTATCTTTAAACAAGAAACGGGTGAAACACCTCTTAAATACCGTAAAAGAAAGAACAGAGCATAAAAAAAACAACGACTCCGAGAAGTCGTTGTTTTTTTTACACCTTTTGCACTTGCTGTGGCTAATGCAACAAGTGCAAAAGGCGCATTATATCTGTCGTGCGACAAAGTGATACTATTAAATATGAATTGGTAAACCTAAAGCCAATTCAGCTGTATCCATAGTAATTTCGCCCAATGATGGGTGTGGGTGGATTGTTAAAGCAATGTCTTCTGCATTCATGCCAGATTCAATAGCTAAAGCTAATTCAGAAATCATGTCACTTGCACCGACACCGGCAATTTGTGCACCGATGATGACATTGTCTTCTACAGTTGTAACTAAACGCATGAATCCTTCAGTTTTATCTAAAGAGATTGCACGGCCGTTACCAGCAAATGGGAATTTGTAGCCTTTTGCTTCGATTCCCGCTTCTTTTGCTTCTGCAACAGTCATACCAACGCTTGCCAATTCTGGATCAGTAAAGGCAACAGCTGGCATTGCTTTGTAATCAACTGCAACTTTCTTACCAGAAATTGCTTCAGCAGCAATTTTTGCTTCGTAGCTTGCTTTATGCGCTAACGCAGCACCTGGTACGATGTCGCCGATTGCGAAGATGTTTTTCACGTTAGTACGTCCTTGGTTATCAACTGGGATTAAACCACGTTCGCCAATTTCAACGCCCGCTTGTTCTAAGCCTAAGTCGTCTGTGTTTGGACGACGTCCAACAGTGACCATTACGTAATCTGCTTCAACACTTTCTTCTTTTCCGTTAACTTCATATTTAACAGTGACGCTATCGCCATTGTCAACAGCTTCTTTAGCCATTGCAGAAGTCACGATTGTTACGTTTTTCTTCTTGAAATCGTCTGTGACAACTTTAACCATATCTTTTTCATAAGTTGGTAAAATTGATGGGCTACCTTCTAAAATTGTTACTTCTGAACCTAAGTTAGCATAAGCGCCACCTAATTCAGCACCGATGACACCGCCACCGATAATAACGAATTTTTTAGGAACTTCTTTTAAGTTTAAACCGCCTGTAGAATCTAACACGCGTCCGCCAAATTTGAATCCTGGGATTTCAATTGGACGAGAACCTGTTGCTACAATAGCATTATTGAATGAGTAAGTTTGTGCTGAGTCTGGGTGAATAACACGCAATGTATTTTCGTCAACGAAGAATGCTTCGCCTTCAATAATTTCTACTTTGTGTTTTTTCAATAACATGCCAACGCCGCCTGTTAATGATTTAACAACTGTGTTATCTTTCCAGTCTTGTGTTTTTGCAAAGTCTAATTCGACTCCTTTAGCTGTTACACCAAAAGTTGAAGAATCTTGTGCTTCTTGGTAATGATGTCCAGCAGCAATTAAAGCTTTTGAAGGAATACATCCAACGTTTAAACAAACGCCTCCGATGTATTCACGTTCGATAATCGCAACTTTTTGACCCATTTCTGCGGCACGAATTGCGGCAACGTATCCTCCAGGACCAGCTCCGATTACGACTGTATCTAGTTCAATGGCGAAATCTCCTACTACCATTTGTTAATCATCCTTCCATTAATAGTAATTCTGGATCAGCTAATAAGCGTTTAATGTTGTTCATTGCTTTTTGAGCAGTTGCGCCGTCAACGATACGGTGGTCAAAGCTTAATGATAATTTCATCATGCGTCCCACAACGATTTCGCCGTCTGCATTAACAACTGGTTCTTGTGCAATTGTACCAACGCCTAAAATAGCAACTTCAGGGTAGTTGATTACTGGTGTAAACCAGCCGCCACCGACTGAACCAATGTTACTAATTGTGATTGTACCATCACGCATATCTTGTGCAGTTAATTTGCCTTCGATAGCCAATGCTGCTTTTTCGTTGATTTCATCAGCGATAGCAAACATGCTCTTCGTATTAGCATTTTTAACATTTGGTACATATAAGCCATGATCTGTATCAGTAGCGATACCAATGTTAAAGTAATTTTTGTAAACAATTTCTTGTGCTGCGTCATCAATTGATGCATTCAAGATTGGGAATTTTTGAACAGTTGAAGTCAATGCTTTTACAACGTATGGTAAGAATGTTAATTTTGTACCATTTGCAGCAGCAACATCTTTAAATTTCTTACGGTGATCCCATAATTTAGAAACTTCTACTTCATCATGTAATGTTACGTGAGGAGCAGTGTGTTTGCTGTTAACCATTGCTTTAGCAATTGCTTTACGTGTTGGTGTCATTTTTTCACGTGTTTCCATTTCGCCTAAATCAGAAGTAAAGGCTTTTGGCGCTGCTTTAGGTGCAGCTGCTTCCGCTTTAGGTGCTGCTTCTGTTGCGGCAGCTTCAGTAGCTGGTGCTGCTTGAGAACCACCAGAAGCAAAGGCATCAATATCCGCTTTAATGACACGGCCACCTTTACCAGTTGCAGTTACTTGTGTAATATCAACGTCTTTTTCACGTGCATACTGACGAACAGATGGCATTGCTAAAACGCGTTTGTTTGGATCCGCGGCTGCAACCACACCTGTTGAAGCGGCTGGAGCTGATGCTTCCGCTTTAGGAGCGTCAGTAGCTGGTGCTGCGGCTGCCGGTGCTGCTGAATTATGACCAGGTGCGTCAATTTCAACTAACACGTCACCCACATTGGCAACTGTTCCTTCTGGTACAACGATATTTTTTACAGTACCTGTTACTGGTGATGGAATTTCTTCTACTGATTTGTCATTTTGTACTTCTAATAATGAATCATCTTCATTAATTGTGTCGCCCGCTTTAACGAACCATTTAACGATTTCGCCTTCGGCAATTCCTTCACCGATGTCTGGTAATTTGAATTGGAAAAATCCGCCAGCTGCTTCGGTTGTTGGTACAGCAGCAGGTTGTGCTGGTGTTTGTTCTTGTGCAGGAGCTGCTGGTGCTGCATCGTTATCTTCGTGACCAGGTGCGTCGATTTCGATTAACACGTCACCAACGTTTGCAACTGTTCCTTCTGGTACAACGATATTTTTTACAGTACCTGTTACTGGTGATGGAATTTCTTCCACTGATTTGTCATTTTGTACTTCTAATAACGTATCGTCTTCGTTGATTGTATCGCCAGGTTTTACAAACCATTTAACGATTTCGCCTTCGGCAATCCCTTCACCGATATCCGGTAATTTAAACTGATAAGCCATTTTTTAAGTCTTCCCTTCTTCGTTGGATCTGTCTATTTTCTTAGGAGCAAAACGCGGGGAAACGACTATAGTAGCTGAACATTTCATGCCTATAGCCGTATTCCACCTGTTTAATTCTTCGTTTATCTACTTCGAATAACTATTAAAATTCGACGATTTCTCTAGCTTTTGCTTCGATATCTTTCGCATTTGGTAACCAGATATTTTCTGCTTGTCCGAATGGGAAGATTGTATCTGGAGCAGATACACGTCCGATTGGTGCTTCTAATGATAATACGGCACGTTCAGAAATTTCAGAAACAACCATAGCGCCAACGCCAGCTTGTTTTTGTGCTTCTTGAACGACAACCACACGGCCAGTTTTTTCAACAGAGTTAATAATTGTTTCCACATCTAAAGGAGCCACTGTACGTAAGTCAATGATTTCTGCTGAAATATTGTCTTTCGCTAAGCTATCAGCTGCTTTAATCGCTTCACGAACCATAGCACCGTAAGTGATGATTGATACGTCTGTTCCTTCACGAGTTACAGCCGCTTTATCTAAAGGCACTTCATAAGCTTCGTCTGGCACTTCCTCACGGAATGAACGGTATAATTTCATGTGCTCTAAGTAAACAACTGGATCGTTGCTACGAATAGATGAAATTAATAGTCCTTTTGCATCGTAAGGGTTTGATGGAATAACAACACGAACACCTGGTGATTGTGCGATTAATCCTTCTAAGTTATCTGAGTGAAGTTCTGGTGTATGAACACCACCACCAAATGGGGCACGAACAGTAATTGGCATATTACGAGTTCCACCCATACGGTAACGCGTACGAGCCATTTGACCAACGATTTCGTCAAATACTTCAAAAACGAAACCAAAGAATTGGATTTCAGGAACTGGACGGTAACCTTGCAAGGCAAGACCGAAAGCCAATCCACCGATACCAGATTCAGCTAAAGGTGTATCGAAGACGCGGTCTTCACCAAATTTTTCTTGTAAACCTTCAGTTGCACGGAAAACCCCACCGTTGTTACCAACGTCTTCACCGAAGATTAAGACATTTTCGTCTTTCTCTAATTCAAGAGCTAAGGCATCTGTAATTGCTTGGATCATAGTTTTTTGTGCCATTTTTATTTCGACTCCTTCGCTTCATAAAATGCAATTTGTTCTTTAATTGTTTGAGGTTGAACTTCAAACATATTTTTCAAGAAATCAGAAACTTTTTGTTTTGGCGCTTTATCCGCTTCTGCAATCGCTACTTTGATTTCTTCTTTTGTTTTTTCAATAATTTCTTCTTCTTTTGCTTCAGACCATAAGCCTTTATCTGTTAGATATTTACGGAAACGAGTCAATGGATCTTTTTGTACCCATTCGTCATCCATTTCTTTTGAACGGTAACGTGTTGGATCGTCTCCAGATAAAGTATGTGGACCATAACGATAAGTTAATGTTTCAATTAAAACTGGACCGTTTCCTGCAGCTGACCAATCGCGTGCTTCTTTTGCAATTGCGTAAACTGCTAATGGATCCATACCATCAACTTGAATACCAGGAATTCCTGCTGCAACAGCTTTTTGAGCTAAAGTTTTAGCCGCTGTTTGTTTTTCACGAGGTGTAGAAATCGCAAAACCATTGTTTTGGATAATGAAGACACCGTTTGCTTGGTAAGCACCAGCAAAGTTAATTGCTTCATAGAAGTCCCCTTGTGAAGAACCGCCGTCACCAGTATAAGTGAAGACAACATTTTCTTTTCCACGTTTTTTCAATCCTAAAGCAACACCAGCTGCTTGGATGTATTGAGCACCAATGATAATTTGTGGTGGTAATGCATTTAAATCTTCCGCGTAGTAGTTCCCTGCTACGTGACCACGAGACCATAAGAAAGCTTCTCTTAATGGTAAACCATGTTGCACTAATTGAGGTACATCACGGTAACCTGGTAGTAAGTAGTCTTCTTTTTCCATTGCAAATTGGCTTGCCAATTGGCTTGCTTCTTGTCCAGCTGTTGGTGCGAAGAATCCTAAGCGTCCTTGACGGTTTAATGCAGTAGAACGTTGGTCTAACACACGAGACCAAACCATGCGTGTCATTAATTCAACTAATTCCTCATCCGATAAATCAGGTACTAAATCTTCATTCACAATTTTTCCATCTTGATCCAAGATTTGGAAAGTTGGGAAATCAGCGTCGACTTTAGCCATTAGCTCTTTAAAGTCAATAGGTTTTTGTTTCTTAGCCTTTGCCATTTTGTCACACAATCCTCTCTATTACGTTTCTTTAATTTCGATAAAAGTAAAACAGAGTGCGAAACTGTATTACTTTTTATCGACTACACTTAACAAATTATCACTAAATTCGAAAAAGCGCAAGAAAAAAACTCTAATTTCTTCATTTTTTCACAAAAGAGCAAAACCGCATGTTTTTGCGGTTTAGTGATAATTTTCACAAACAAGAAAACGGTTTCCGTTCTACACTTCTTCTGTACTATTTTTCTCCTAACTGTTATATTCTATTTTGAAAATATTATATAACAGTTCTATTAATTCGAGTCCCCTCATCCCCGAGCTGGCTAGTAATCTGATTTCCGAACTTTGCGTTTTCATGAAAATTATCTTGAAAAAACCAAAAAATAAAAACCGTCAGCCGAGTAACCTACTCAGCATGCGGTTTTTTATTTTTTAGAGAACAAAGTTTTTTTCGTTAATTTTTATTTTTTTTTGGCTCGTTTTTTTGCCAAATACTTTACCTTAGGTTTTATCACGAACATTCATTGCTTAAAATCACCAAATTTTCGCAAAACGAGTAATACAGCTTAGCAAATTCTTTTCTCTTTCAGTAGATTTTACTAAATCCATTCCTTGGTAATTTTAATATATAAACGTTTAGCTACTTCAACAGTTAACATGTACGCAATGATGATTCCAAAGAACCATGGCCAGTAGTTAGCCGGAAGTTTCACAAAGTCAAAAACCTCTCTTATAGGCGTTGCTACAATCAAGAAACCGAGTAAAATTGCGCCTAAACTACTTAACATCACAGGCATTGACGCACGACTTTGAATGAATGGTATTTTCCGCGTCCGGACCATATGAACAACTAACGTTTGACTAACAAGTCCCACCATAAACCAACCTGTTTGGAATAAATGTTGAGTTGCCAAACTATTGGCGCTAAACACAAACCACATGACAAGATACGTTAGAATATCGAAAATACTACTTACCGGGCCAATACATACTGTAAATTTCGCTAGTCCGTTCGTTTCCCACCGAACAGGGCTTAATAACTCTTCTTCATCGACATTATCCCAAGGAATTGTCAACTGAGCCACATCATAAATCAAATTTTGAATCAAGAGTTGTAAGGAAAGCATTGGTAGAAATGGTAAAAAGGCACTGGCTACTAAAATTGAAAAGACATTCCCAAAATTAGAACTGATGGTAATTTTAATATATTTCATCATATTGCTAAATACTTTTCGTCCTTCAATCACACCAGATTCCAGTACATTTAAACTTTTTTCCAGTAAAATAATCGAGCTAGCATCTTTAGTAATATCAGCTGCAGTATCTACTGAAATGCCCACATCAGCTTTTCGTAATGCTGGTGCATCGTTAATGCCATCCCCCATAAAACCAACCGTATGACCTTTCGCTTGTAGCAATTCAATGATTTTAGATTTTTGCATCGGATTTAATTTGGCAAATAAACTAGTTTCTTCCACTTGCGCCCGCAACTCTTCATCTGTCATTGCTTCAATTTGAGAACCTAATAACACATGGGAAACTTCAATACCTACATCTTTACAGACTTTTTTGGCGACAATATCATTATCGCCCGTTAGCACTTTCACGTTGACACCATGTTCATGTAAGGAGCGGATAGCGCTGACGGCTGACTCTTTTGCTGGATCAAGAAAACCCATAAATCCAATCAATGTCATCTCTTTTTCATCTTCAACTGAATAAACTGCTTCTTTGTGGACATCTTTTTTTACAGCTACCGCTAACACACGCATCCCTTGTTTGTTCATTTGAACATTCACTCGGCGTAGTTCTTCTCGTACAGCACTGCTTAATGGTACAATTTCGCCATTAATTTGCGCATGCGTGCACACTTCTTCCATTTCTTCCACGGCGCCTTTCGTAATCATCAATTGATGATCATCTGCATTCACGACAACCGTTAAGCGGCGTCTGGAAAAATCAAAAGGAATTTCATCAATTTTAGTGACATTTTTAAACGGCGTTTTCCATTGATGCTCTTCATAAAAATTAATAACGGCAATATCCATTAAATTTTTCCAACCTGTTTGATAAGAAGAATTTAAGTAGGCTAAATTTAGAACCTCGTCACTCAAATCACCTAATGGATTCAAATGTTGAACCAAAACTACACGATCTTCGGTAATCGTTCCAGTCTTATCTGTACAGAGCACATCCATACCACCCAAATTTTGGATAGCCGCTAATTCTTTAACAATGACTTTATGTTTCGATAAGGATAATGCACCCTTGGCTAAGTTACTCGTAACAATCATTGGCAACATTTCTGGTGTCAAACCAACTGCAACGGCAATCGCGAAGAAAAACGCTTCGCCCCAAGCACCTTTAGTTAAACCATTAATCAAGAAAACGATTGGAAACAAAATCATTACCATTCGTAATAAAAACTTACTGACTTTTGCTAAGCCTAAGTCAAAACTAGTTTTTCCTCGTTGTGTTGTAGCATTTTTAGCAATATCACCAAAAAATGTATGTTGCCCAGTTTTTAAAATAATCGCTTTTCCTTGTCCACTCAAGACATCTGTGCCCATAAACACTAGGTCTTGCATATCTAATGCAGAAACCTCTGTTTGTTGACGATCCACACCTGCATCCACAAATTTTTCGACAGGCATGGATTCGCCTGTTAGCGACGATTGATTAACGAATAAATCTTTGGTCCAAATCAACACGGCATCTGCAGGAATCATGTCTCCTGTAGCTAAAGTTACAATGTCTCCTGGAACAATTTCGTCCATTGGAATTTCTTTCGTAATTCCTTCCCGTGTCACTGCAGCGGTATTTTCAATTAATTCTTTTAAATCCAAACTCGCTTTTTGAGAACGATATTCTTGTATAAAAGCAATCAAGACACTGGCTAAAATCATCACGCCCATCACGATAGCGGCTTCGAAATCTTTCGTTAAAGTTGAAACGACCATCAATAAGGCTAAGACATAGACAAACGGATCTTTGAATGCACTTAAAAATAAAATAATTGCTGGGGTTGGCTTTTGTGCAGAAACTTCGTTTGGTCCAAATTCCTCTAATCTTTTTTCGGCATCTTCATTCGAGAGTCCTTTTTCAGATGTCCGTAATTCCATCATTAATTCCCGTTCAGAAAGCAACGCCAATTTACGTAATTCTTGATCTTTGGTGGCTTTTCTCATATCCATTGTTTTTTTGTTCATCATTTTCTTTTCCTCCAAGGTTGTGGTCACCTGCCGAAAAGAGCGCTAAAATCTTCTCCTTTCGTTGGTGACTGTATTTTGTTTCTCTGTTCACTTCCAGGGTCTTCCATGACAGTCATCCTTTCTTTTTCTTATTTATACTTCCAGTGAATAATTGCTTTTTTGCCAAACACACAAAAAAGGACCTACTCAACAATAGAGTACGTCCCAAAATACCATCTTTAAATAAGATTCTCTATCGTTGAGCTTTAGCACTATAGGGCGTAGATAACATGTATCAGCTACATTATGAATAACCTTCACGATTATTCCTGTTCAACCAACTAAGGGTCTCTCGATCCTTTCGCGGCAGCAGCATTTGTCCAAATAGGAGCCTCACCTAACAATTATTCAGTTTTTATCCACTTCTTATAATAGAGGAGTTTGACATTCTTGTCAAAAGATTTATGACTTTTTTGTTATAAATAAAAAATGACTACTTTAAAATTTCCTTTATTTCTGCTTTTCGCTCAGGAATAAACCACATGACTAAAACAATCGTATCAATAATCAGGACAGCGATTGGCGCTACCATTTTACCCACAATCAACGCAATAATATTCAACACAATCGAAAGCGTTAATTTTGGATAGTGGCCAAACAAACGTTGTACTTCGGATTTGGGCCCATTTGCCTGAATTAATGCCCGCACCACTAGATAATAAGCAACATCAGCTCCTAATACTACTAAGCCATACAAAGCTTGTGGCGGCCAAGAAAACGGATGTTCACCTACCCAACCAGTAACAAACGGGAAAAACGTCAACGTCAAAATTAATAAATTATTCATCCAAAGGACACGTCCATCAATTTTACGGACACTTTGAAATAAATGATGATGATTGTTCCAATAAATTAATAAAGTAACAAAACTAATTAAATAAATAATGATTTTGTGTCCAGATTGGGTCAGAGCAGACCAATCTGCTTTTTCAGGAATTTTTAATTCTAAAATTAATAACGTTAAAATAATCGCAATGACTGCATCTGTAAATGCTTCTACACGTGTTTTCGGCATCATTTCCCCCTACTTTCATAAAAATTAAATAACTTACCCAAAGTAAGTATAACGCATTTCTGTAAAAATTCAATTATTTATGAAGTCTCTCGGTTGTTGAAGTTCCTAAAAACGAGTGCAAGAGCCCCACTTAAAAGTAAGCCTCTTGCACTCGTTATAGAACAAATCAGTTATTGGAAGACGCCTGCCTGATAAGGTGCTAACTGCATCCGTTTCTTCACCGTAAAATCTTGATTCCCTAATAATTGTTGCCACTTTCTGCCTAGTAATTTATTCGGCAAGTCAAATTGGCACTTTTCTCCACTTAAATTGACAATCACTAACGCTGTTGCCTCAGTTGTTTTTCTTAAAAAAGCAAAAACAGACGGATGATTGGGCGCTAATAGTTCAAACTGTCCATCTGTAAAGACCGGATTGTCTTTCCGCAACGCAATTAACTTTTTATAATAATTCAACACGGATTGCGCATCCGTTTCTTGGTCAGCCACATTTATTTCTTTGAAATTGGGATGAATTGCTAACCACGGATGCCCCGAGGTGAATGAACTTGCCTCTTGACTCGTCCACTGCATAGGCGTACGCGAATGGTCCCGCGTCCAATGCGCCACTTCTTTTAATGCTTGTTTCGCATCGTAGCCACTTTCTATAAGCAAACGATAATGGTTATGAGAATCTTTAGCATCTAACTCGTCAATCTGTTGAAACGGATAATTAACCATGCCGATTTCCTGTCCTTGATAAATAAACGGTGTTCCTCGCAAGAGCAAGGCGATTGTTCCAATCGCCTTAGCAGAATGAGAGGTTTCATTGCCTAAAATTGAATTGATTCTGGGATTATCATGATTTTCTACATATAATGCATTCCAGCCTTCTGTCCCTAAATGCTTTTGCCAGCGAGCCATTACTTTTTTATAGCCTAAAATATTTAACCGTTCTTCTCCTGGCTTTCCTTCTCGAACATTGTGCTCTAATTCAAAAATCATATTCAGATAGCCCGCATCATTGGTCCATTCCACCGCTTTTTTACTTGAAACGCCACTAGCTTCCCCCACTGTCATGATGTCATACTCAGCAAAAATAGCTTTCAAATCCAGCATATAGTCTTCAATGCCTTTTACATTCATAAATGGAGCCCACGGATTCGTGGTAATTTTAAAATCCCAAGGTTCTTTTTGGATATGACTAATCGCATCCAATCGGAAACCATCAATTCCCAAATCTAACCACCAGCGAATCATCGCATAAATCTCTTCACGAACTTTAGGATTTTTCCAGTTCAAATCAGGTTGCTCTTTTGAAAACACATGAAAATATGCTTGCTTTGTACCC
The DNA here is from genome assembly GCF_050555765.1 of Enterococcus sp. MSG3299. Classification (NCBI taxonomy): domain Bacteria; kingdom Bacillati; phylum Bacillota; class Bacilli; order Lactobacillales; family Enterococcaceae; genus Enterococcus; species Enterococcus sp. MSG3299. Next base: position 1,159,099 of record NZ_CP187869.1, on the reverse strand, counting down.
GCGTCATACGTCCAAGTCGAGCCACCAAAAAAGCTTTGCCATTCATTCGGCATACGATCTGGTGTCGCATCGGCCCATAAATAATACTCACGATACGGATTATCTAAACTTTTTTTCGCTTCAACAAACCACGGATGTTGATCACTTGTATGATTGACCACTAAATCAAGAATAATCTTCAAACCTAATTGATGCGCTTGGTCCAAAAGTTCTTGAAAATCTTCCATCGTACCAAATTCTGGCTGAATCCCTTGATAATCCGCAATATCATAACCATTGTCAACGTTTGGCGAAGTGTAAATCGGATTTAACCATAAAAAATCGACCCCTAGTTCTTTTAAATACGGTAATTTCTCAATAATTCCCTGCAAATCACCAATGCCATCCCCGTTGCTATCTTTAAAACTCCGAGGATAAATTTGATAACCGACAGCATTTTTCCACCATTGTTCCATCTTATTGACTCACTTTCACAACAAATGCTTGCCAAGGCGCTAACGAATAGTCTGCTAAAGCAGTGACATCTGTCGGCATATTTTCAATCATTACTTGTTCTACAGAAACATCTGCAGAAAATGGCTGAACTTTGTCAGAAAAGTTCGTTAAAACAAGCCAGCGTTCCTCACCATAGGTACGATAAAAACTGATCACTTCCTCCACTGTTTCCAGCAATTCAAAGTCGCCCCAAACAATTAAAGGATGTTCTTTTCTCAAACGAATCATTTCTTGGTACGTATAGAATAGTGAATTTTTATCTGCCAAAGCAGCAGCGACGTTAATCGTTTGATAATTGGGATTAACATCAATCCAAGGTGTACCCGTCGTAAAGCCAGCATTTTTTTCAGCGGTCCACTGCATAGGCCGGCGTGCATTGTCGCGACCTTTAGTATTAATTTTCAGCAAAATTTCTTCTTTAGAATATCCTTTTTCCAAATACTCATGGTACATGTTAATCGTTTCGATGTCCCGCGCTTCACGAATATCTGTAATCGGCGTATTGGTCATACCAATTTCTTCCCCTTGATAAATATAAGGTGTGCCTTTCATCATGTGCAGTAAAATAGCGAATAACTTACTACTTTCCAACCAATATTCCTGATCATTTCCCCAACGTGAAATCATTCTCGGTAAATCATGGTTATTCCAAAACAAAGAATTCCAGCCATCATTTCCTAATTCTGTTTGCCATTTTGCAAAAACCTGTTTCAACTTGGCAACTTCCATTGGCTGAAGGTCCCATTTTTCTTTACCTGGTTGTTGATCCAAGCTCATATGTTCAAACTGAAAAATCATAGATAATTCATGACGCTCTGGACTAGAGTACATTTTTGCAATCTCAGGTGTGGCCCCCCATGTTTCACCTACAGTTAACAGCTCTTTGCCGCCAAATGTCGCGGCGTTCATTTCTTGTAAATAACGATGTAAATGAGGCCCATTCGCGGTGATCTCTTCTCCTGGAATTTTACCCACTAAGTCAATTACATCTAAACGGAAACCGCCAATTCCTTTATCAATCCAAAAATTCATCATCTCGTAAACCGACTGACGCATTTGTTGGTTTTCCCAATTTAAATCTGGTTGTTTTTTACTAAACAAATGCAAATAGTATTGCCCACTCGCTTCATCAAACGTCCACGCCGAACCCGAAAAGGCAGATTTCAATCGGTTAGGCACACCGCCATCTGAAGCAGGATCAGCCCATACATAATAGTCTCGGTAGGGGTTCTCCTTGCTTTTTTTCGCTTCAATAAACCAACGATGTTCATCTGACGTATGGTTAACCACTAAATCCATAATAATTTCAATCTTTCGCTTTTTCGCTTCCTCAATTAGACGATCCATATCCGCCATCGTCCCAAACTCTGTCATAATCGCTTCATAATCAGAAATGTCATAACCATTGTCATCATTGGGTGATTGATAAACTGGTGATAACCAAATAGCCCCAATGCCTAACGTTTCCAAATAATCCAATTTTTCAATAATTCCTGGTAAATCTCCAATGCCATCTCCATTGCTATCCTTAAAACTGCGAGGATAAATCTGATAAACCACGACTTCTTGCCACCAATGTTTTTCCATTCTTCTTCACATTCCTTTGCTTAATTATTATGCTTGATATAAAAGAAAACCTTTTGGTAAAACCATTATCTGTTCTGAAGCAATTTCGATAGAAGAACTTAGCAAAACTTCTCGATCAGTTCTATCGACAAATTGTGTCTCTTGGCCAGTATTAAAAATCCCATAGATCGTTTGTTCCTCCAAACGACAAGCGAGTCTAATCAACCCCGTTTCAAAAGAAGTGCCTGTCCAATCGATTGTTCCACCAGAAAAAACAGCCGCATACTTTTTGCGAAGGGCAATCAATGATTTTACAAATTCCTTCAAATCCAAATCTTGCTGATTTTCCTCCCAAACCATACAACGACGACAATCAGGATCCATATCACCTGTCATACCAATTTCATCACCATAGTAAAGACAAGGGACGCCTGGTTGAATATACGTAAACGCTAATACTTGGCGCATCAGCTCTTTATCCTCTTTCGTTTCATGCAATAAGCGTGGTGTATCGTGGGAATCTAAAACATTAAACTGCATTTGATTCGTTTGTTGTCGATAAAGCATTAACTGGTTGTTCATTTCAGAGAGCATCTTTTCCAAGGACAGTTCTTGCTTGACAAAGTAGCCCATAATCGCATCTGTGTATGCATAATTCATCACTGCATGAAATTCGTCTCCTTGGAGCCAGCTTTGCGACGAGTGCCAAATTTCTCCTAAAATATAAAAATCTTTTTTTGCGTCATCACATGTTTGCCGGAATTTTTTCCAGAACGCATGATCCACTTCGTTTGCCACATCTAAACGCCAGGCATCAATATCATATTCCTCAATCCAATAACGAGCAATTTCTAAAAGATAGGCTTGCACCTCTGGATTTGCTGTATTTAATTTAGGCATATGCGGAGTGAATGCAAAAGTATCATAAGTAATGTTGCTTGCTTCTTCAAAATCAGCACTTTCTTCATAGCTAGCTGGAAACTCATTTACGTGGAACCAATCGGCATAAATTGAGTCCTGGCCATTTTTTAACACATCTTGCCATTGAGGCGAAGTGTCCCCCATATGATTAAAAACGGCGTCCAACATAATCTTAATGCCCCGTCGATGACACTCTTCGACTAAACGCTTAAAGGTAGCGCCATCACCAAAAGCTGGGTCAATTTTTAAATAATCAATCGTATCATATTTGTGATTAGAAAACGCTTCAAAAATCGGGCAAAAATATAAGCCGTTAACACCTAAATCTTCAATGTAATCAAGATGATCTAGCACCCCTTGCAAATCCCCACCAAAAAAATCTTGTCGATCTGGTCTTTTAGATCCCCACGGCAACGTCCCTTCAGGATCATTGGCGGGATCACCATTTGCAAAACGCTCTGGAAATATTTGATACCAAACCGTTTCTTTTACCCATTCAGGTGCTTTAAAACGATCGATTTCATGAAAATACGGCATCCGAAAATAATTATTCGCCATCGCTAAATACTTTTCTTCTAAAGGATAAATGCCGTGTTCGCCATAAAACGCCGTCAAGCCATCCGTCCCTACTAAAGTAAAAGCATATGAAAGGCGTTTAAATTTTGCACTTAATGCAATAAACCAGTAATCATATAACTCCGTAGATACTAACTTCTTCATTGTTAACGACTGTTGGTACCACTTTTCTTTCCCTAAAAGATAAGGATCTCCTTGCACTAATTGGACAGAGGCAATGTCGCCTTTTGCCGTACGCAAACGAATATGCATTGTTTCTTCTGTATAAAGATAAGCAAATTCACTTTCTGGACGATGGTAGATTGCAGCAGTGTTCATTTAATTCTCTCCTTTAATTGTCGCTTTTCGTGTATTTTCTAATACTCGAACACATTTTAGCGCAAACGATTGCATTTGTATACCCTTTTTTATTTTTTTATTTAAAACGCTTAATTAGTGGTATACACCACTTTAAACAAACAGTATGTTATTTATAACAAAAAACTTTTTTAACTTTCTCGATGAAAAACACTTGATTATTTCCGCAATCGGTTGCATAATAAGACTTGTAAAAAATAATTTTTGGAGGGTTCAAAAATGAAAGCGAATTGGAAAAAGATTTTAATGGGCGGTATCCTTTTAAGTGCTTCCGCGGTTTTACTTACTGCCTGTGGTGGCGCAGAAAAAACGAAAGCTGAAAATGAAAGCGGTTCAGCAAATAAAGCAGCTGGTGACGTAAAATTATGGGTTGATACTGAATATATGGGCGTCTTTAAAAAAGTTGTCGCCGATTTTGAAAAAGAAAACCCCGATATTAAAGTTAACTTAACTGCTGGAAATTCGGCAGATGCTAAAAAAGACATTGCAAAAGATCCTAAAGCTGCCGCAGATGTTTTCATGATGCCACATGATCAAATTGGTCAAATGGCAGAAGCTGGTCTGATTTACCCTAACACAAAATATGAAAAAGAAGTCAAAGAAAACAATATCGACTCGGCAGTAGCAGGAGTCACTTGGAAAGACAAAGTCTATGCCTACCCTTATGCCGTAGAGTCACAAGTTCTTTATTATAACAAAGATACGTATTCTCCAGAGGAAATCAAAACTTGGAAGTCTTTAACTGAAAAAGGCAAAATCGGTACCAATTTTGGCGAAGATGGCGCAAATTATATCTTCGGTCCTCTATTTATGAGTAACGGCGATTACTTATATGGTGAAAATGGCGAAGATCCAAAAGGTACCAACTTTAACAACCAACAAGGTATAGAAGTATTACAATGGATTGCCGATCAAAAAAATAATCCTGGTGTGATCCAATCAAATACAGAAGCATTGTCTAATCTAGGTTCTGGCAAAACGGATGCCTTCCTTTCTGGCCCTTGGTCTAAAAACGATGTAGAAAAAGCTCTTGGCGACAAAATGGGGGCCGCTGCCTACCCAACCATTGATTTTGGCAATGGAGAAAAACAAATGAAAGCTTTCTTGGGCGTTCGTAGTTTTGCTGTCAACCAACAAACACAAGCACCATTGGCCGCTATGACATTAGCAAACTATTTAACCAGCGAAAAAGCACAAATGACTTACTTTAAAGAAATCGGTTTTGTCCCTTCAAACAAAAAATTACAAACAAACGAAGAAATTACACAAGATACTGTTGCAAAAGCTATCTTAGAAATGGCGCAACCAACCCACTCTGTGGTAATGCCAAAAATCCCAGAAATCGTTTCATTCTGGCCTGCGATGGATGCAGTGATCAATGATACGTACAAAGGCAATATCAAACCTGCGGATTATCAAGCAAAATTAGATAAATTAGTCCAAGACACATCAAAAGAAGCAAAAGAATAAAAAGAGTAAAGAAATGGGACGAGCTTCAATCTGCTGTCCCATTTCCTCTATCTTTTTTATTTAAGTAGAAAGTGAGTGAACGAAGATGTTCAAGAAAAAGAAAGCCCAGACGTCATTTCGAGAGGTCTTTAAAAAAGGCGACTTCGCTACAAAACTATCTTTTTTAGTTATGGGTGCTGCAAACTTCGCCAACAAGCAGTGGTTAAAGGGAATCATCTTTTTAACAGCTGAAATTGGCTTTATCTATTGGTTAATCCGTAATGGTTTCCACGCATTAATGATGCTAGGAACACTAGGGACCCAACAGCAAGGATTAGTATATGATGATTCTTTAGGGATTGAAGTTCTAAAAGAAGGCGATAATTCAATGCTCTTATTATTATTCGGAATTGCAGCAATTTTAGTCTGTTTATCGCTAATCATTTTATATGTAATCAATTTAAAAAGCGCCCGTCACCTATATGAATTAAAGACAGCCGGCAAAAAAATTCCAACAACTATGGATGATTTACGTAGCTTGTTAAACGAACGTTTCCATGCAACTTTAATGACGATCCCCTTACTAGGCGTTCTTTTCTTTACCATCTTGCCGTTGTTGTATATGATTTCAATTGCCTTTACCAACTACGACCATAACCATTTGCCACCGAAAAACCTTTTTACTTGGGTTGGATTGGCAAATCTAGGCAATGTAATCACAGGCGATATGGCTTCAACGTTCTTTCCAGTACTTGGCTGGACCTTGATTTGGGCTGTTTTCGCAACCGCAACTTGTTTCTTTTTTGGAATCATTTTAGCCTTGCTTATCAATACAAAAGGCTTAAAATATAAAGCATTTTGGCGGACTATTTTTGTTATCACGATGGCCGTACCTCCGTTTGTTTCACTTTTAATTATGCGAAACCTCTTAAATGGTTCTGGACCTATCAATGCTCTGTTGTTAAATTGGGGCTTAATCGATTCTTCTATCCCCTTCTTAACAGATCCGAATTGGGCAAAATTAACCATTATTGTTGTCAATATGTGGATTGGTATTCCTGCTACGATGTTAATCTCTACAGGGATTATCCAAAACCTTCCTGAAGATCAAATCGAAGCAGCTAGAATTGACGGTGCCAATAAATGGCAAATTTTTAAAAGTATTACGTTTCCACAAATTCTATTTGTGATGACCCCGGCGCTGATTCAACAGTTTATTGGCAACATCAATAACTTCAATGTCATTTATCTATTAACAGGTGGTGGGCCAGCCAATTCTAACTTCTACGGTGCAGGCTCAACTGACCTTTTAGTTACCTGGTTATATAAATTGACTGTCGATACAATGGATTACAATTTAGCCTCTGTGATTGGTATTTTAATCTTCATTCTCTCCGCAGTCTTCAGTTTAATTGCCTATACACGGACGAATTCATTTAAGGAGGCGTAACTTATGGCTAAAGCAAAAAGTTACCAGAAAAAACAACGCACTGCACTTACCAGCGTTTACATCATTCTAACCATTTTAGCAGTTTTTTGGATGTTCCCCATTGTGTGGATTATCTTAACAAGTTTTCGTGGCGAAGGCGGTGCATTTGTTCCCTATATCATTCCCAAAACATTCACTTTAGAAAATTATAAAGTATTATTAACAAATCAGACTGGCAACTTCCCCTTTGTCCGTTGGTTTTTGAACACCTTGTTCGTCTCCATCGCAAGCTGTCTGTTATCAACTTTCATTACAATCGCAATGGCTTATGCGCTGTCACGGTTGCGTTTCCGCTTAAGAAAACCATTTTTAAAAGTGGCGCTCGTTTTAAATATGTTCCCTGGTTTTATGAGCATGATTGCCGTTTACTATATTTTAAAAGCCTTAAATTTAACTGAAAGTTTATTCGCTTTAATTCTGGTTTACTCTGCAGGCTCGGCGCTAGGTTTTTACATCGCCAAAGGGTTCTTCGATACCATTCCGATGGCTTTAGACGAATCGGCTATGATTGACGGTGCCAACAAGTGGCAAATTTTCACAAAAATTACGTTGCCATTGTCGAAACCAATTATTGTCTATACTTCTTTAACCGCCTTCATGGGCCCTTGGATGGATTTTATTTTCGCAAAAGTTATTATGGGTGATAAAGTTGAAAATTACACCGTTGCGATTGGTCTCTTTTCGATGATGACCAAATCAACAGCCAATTCACTATTCATGGCTTTTACAGCAGGATGTGTGCTAATTGCCATTCCAATTACTATTTTATTTATATTAATGCAACGTTTCTATGTAGAAGGCGTGACTTCTGGCTCTGTCAAAGGCTAGAAAAAACATCGTTTGGTTTATAGCCAAACGATGTTTTTTATTTTTTGGCGTTGTTTTCCTTACACGTTTTTCTTCGTAGCGCTTGATAATTGGACAAAATTTTCATGACCGCCAAAAAGTGTTGATTGACCTCTTGATAATCCTCTAAGGAAAGAACACTAAGCGTTTCAGATAGTTGCTGTTTTACTTGATTTTCTTTTTGCTTAAAGAGCTTCTCGCCTTCTTTTGTCGTATAAACATTAACCACGCGGCGATTTTCTTGATTATGGCGACGTTGAACAATCGCTCGTTCTTCTAACCCCGCAATAGAGCGACTCACTTGAACTTTCGACGTTCCTACTTGGTTGGCTAACTCCGTCATACTAATTCCTTCATTCGTTGCCACAATTAATAAAATTAACATGTCTAACTTTGTTAATTTTAGATCCTCCAAGTCTAGGTCTTTAAAAAGCAATTGGCTCATATATGAAAAAATTTCAGTAAAGACACTAATATCTAAATTTGATGAATGCTTCTCTTTATCCATATGTTCTCCCTCGTTTCCCACCTAGTGTATACTAAATTCACTTGATTATCAAATGGTAATGATTGATTTTTGTTAACTATTATGTTACGTTATACACTAACTTAAGGTTGTGTTGTTGATAAATTGGAAGAAGGATGCGAAAAATATGCTAGAACTCAAAGAGATAAAAAAATATTATACTGTCGGCGGAACGACCACTAAAGCTTTAGATGGCGTCTCTGTCGCTTTTCGAAAACAAGAATTTGTAGCCATTCTGGGTCCCAGCGGCTCTGGTAAAACGACGATGTTGAATGTGATTGGCGGATTGGACAATTACGATTCTGGTGACTTAATCATTAACGGCAAATCAACAAAAAATTTTAAAGAAGCCGACTGGGATGCTTATCGGAATAACTCAATTGGTTTTATTTTTCAAAGTTACAACTTAATTAGTCATCAAGGGATTTTGGATAATGTCGAGCTTGGTATGACACTGAGTGGTATTTCAAAAGCAGAAAGACGCCAAAAAGCCGAAGATGCACTCATCCGTGTCGGTTTGAAGGACCATATCCATAAAAAACCTTCCCAATTATCTGGCGGTCAAATGCAACGGGTTGCCATTGCTCGCGCTTTAGCTAATGATCCCGATATTTTACTTTGTGATGAACCAACTGGTGCATTGGATTCAGAAACCAGTCTGCAAATTATGGCACTTATCCAAGAACTTTCGAAAGAAAAATTAGTTATTATGGTGACCCACAATCCTGAATTAGCTCACGAATACGCTGATCGAATTATTGAATTTTCAGATGGCCAAATTCGTCATGACTCACGTCCTCATATTGAACATGAAAAAAAAGAACCTTTCGAATTGAAACGCACCAAAATGAAATTCACGACTGCGCTGCGTTTATCTTTTAATAATATCCGCACTAAAAAAGGGCGAACTTTTTTAACCGCCTTTGCTTCAAGTATCGGAATTATCAGTATCGCGATTGTCCTTTCTCTTTCAACAGGATTCCAGAAACAAATTGATAAAACTCAGTCGGAAACGTTAGCGCAATTTCCGATTACCATTTCTAAAATAGCGACAGATCAAGATCCAGAAAGTTTCAACAATCAGGACAAAAAAGGCACCTTCCCGAAAGAAAAAGAAGTGACTGCTAAAATTAGCGATGCGGACCGTGCGCAACACACGAATTTAATTGATCAAAAGTTTATTGACTATGTCAATCACATTGATCCTGAATTAAGTAATAATATCGGCTATACTCGTCTAGTCAATATGAACTTATTAAGAGAAATCAACGGGAAAGCACAAGCTGTCAAATTTTCAAACGATGCACCCGACGGCCAATCAAACGCGATGGCTTCTATGATGGCTGCCCAAACTGGCGTCGGCGTTTCTGCTTTTCCTAAACAACTAGAAAATGGAAAAAACAATTTCTTAAAAGACAATTACTCGTTGCTTGAAGGAAATTATCCAGAAAAAGAAACCGATGTCGTTTTAATCGTCGATAGTAACAATACCACCAATATTAATGCTTTAAAAAATCTTGGCTTTGACGTGAAAGATAATCAAAAGATTGCCTTTTCAGACATTGTTGGCACAAAAATGAAATTAGCCAATAATAATGCATTTTACACCAAATTATCGACAGGCAACTTCATTCCTAACCAAGATTTGCAAGCTGTTTACGATAACCCAGAAAATACTGAATTAACAATTTCAGGGATTTTGCGAATTAAAGATTCTTCAACAATGAATCTATTAGCACCTGGAATTGCTTATAGCGATGCACTTTCAACTAATATGATTGCCAAAAACAAAACCTCTGACATTGTTAAAGCGCAAGAAGCCAGCAACACTAACGTTATGACTAACGAAACATTAGATGCTTCCGCGAAAGAAAACCTGTTGTCTTATTTAGGAGCGAATGAAATCCCTTCAAGTATTATGATTTATCCAAACGACTTCAAATCAAAAGATAAAATTCTTGATTATTTAGATGCTTATAACAAAGGAAAAGATAAAAAAGACCAAATCATCTATTCTGATTTAGCTGGAACAATGACCCGCTTAACAGGTGGTTTAATGGATGCCATCACCTATGTGCTGATTGCATTTGCTGGGATTTCCCTTGTTACAAGTATGATTATGATTGGGATTATCACCTATACTTCTGTCATTGAGCGGACCAAAGAAATCGGTATCCTGAAAGCGTTAGGAGCTCGTAAAAAAGATATTACCCGGGTGTTCGATGCCGAAACTGCTATTTTAGGCGTTGCCTCTGGCATTCTTGGTGTTGTGATCGCCTTTCTCGCAACATTTCCGATCAATGCAGTGCTCTATAACCTGACTGATTTAGAAAATGTTGCCACCTTAAATCCAATTCACGGGATTATTTTGATTGTAATTAGCACAATCTTAACCATGATTGGTGGCCATATTCCTGCCCGAATGGCAGCCAAAAAAGATGCGGCAGTTGCTTTACGTGCAGAATAAATAACAAAAAAACAATCCTTTAATTTCTCTTAAAGGATTGTTTTTTTATTTGTATTTCTTATAAAACCTCCGTATACTAAATGATTGTGAATACTTAATAAAAGGAAACGAGGTAATTTCATGTTAAAAAAACCATTTTTACTATTTTTTTCACTTTTAGGAGCTATTTTTATTTTAGCTAGTTGTGGCATAGGAAAAGATGCTGTCACAGATACAAAGTACAAAGTTAGTTTGCAGCAAGCTGCTGAAATCTACGAAAAAGAAGCTGGCAACAGCAAACCATTAGTAAATGTCCAATTTGATACAGAACCAGCAAGTGACTACAGCTATATCTTTACCAACGATACAGAAACACTTTACGTGAATCCTGAAACAGGAAAAGTCACCAAAAATACTGAAGCAAATCAACTTGGCGAAAACGAGACAGCCTTTTCAGCTGCTGAAGTCAAAGAATTAGGCGCTGTTAACGACGTTTTAGCCAAAGCAAAAAAAGAAGTTGGAGGACTTTCTCCACGTATTTTGACTTGGAAGTTAACCAAAAATAACAATAAACTTGTTTATACAGTAGATGTTAAAACAACTACGGCAGATGAAAAAGTTACCTTAGATGCCAATAAATAAGCACAAGCGTATAACTTATCACGAAATAACCAAATCTTAAAATACTCTTTGGGACAGAACCTACGCATTCGGAAACCTTAACATTTTCCGAAGCCGATCGTTCTGTCCCAATTTCATTCTTTTAAGTAATAATAATTGTTCGTTACCCCTGCTACCGTTATACTTAGTTTAAAAGAAAAGATGGGAGTATCAATTCATGGTTTATACAGTTGATTTTAAAGAAGTAGCCACTATTGGTTTAGAAAGTTCACCAGTGGCACCTGCCCTTGCTGGACTAAGAGCGAATGAAGCTCGCTATTTTTGGAATAAATACAAACATCGCTTTACGACCGTCCCTGCCTCTGAAGCTCCAGAAACATTGGCCTGGATTGAAAAAATTTTATTGGAACGAGCGTTACATTTCCCTTACAAGCCACTTGAAATTTCTTCTTTCACTTTAGATGGCATAAAAATGGCCTATGTATTTTATGAAAACGGCTTAGCAGTTAACGTGATGTACACATTAGCTGAGGAAGGCAAACGCGCCGTTGGGTTTAAACTTTCAGATGGTATGGCAATCCCTGCAGAATTTGAAGGAAAATTCAAATTTGCTCGTCAAAAATCAAAATTAGCTGGAACCATTCGTGGCTCTTATTTTGTCATTAAAGGAACCTATTAAAAAAATGCTTTTGCCCTTATTATTAAAGGCAAAAGCATTTTTTTATTTTAATTCTTCAATATAGTTAAATACTTGTTGTCCAGCAATACCGCCTTCACCGACCGCTGTCGTGATTTGACGCAATGTTTTTTCACGGACATCACCAATGGCATAAACACCAGGAATTTTTGTTCTCATTTCTTGGTCTGTTTCAATCCAACCAGCCTCATTCGTAATACCAGCTTTCTTAAATGGTTCTGTTAATGGATCTAGCCCCACGTAAATGAACACGCCGTTTGATTCAATTTCAGAAACTTCATCTGTTTTGACATTCCGTGCTTTCACACCTGTCACGACCATTTCATTGCCAACAATTTCTTCGACAACTGTATCCCAAACAAAGGAAATCTTTTCATTTGCAAAGGCACGATCTTGAATGATTTTTTGCGCACGCAATTCATCACGACGGTGAACAATCACTACTTCAGAAGCAAATTGTGTTAAATAGATTGCTTCTTCAACTGCAGAATCGCCGCCACCAACAACTACTAAGCGTTTATTTTTAAAGAAGGCGCCGTCACAAACGGCACAATAAGAAACACCACGGCCAGCAAATTCTTCTTCGCCTTTTACACCCAATTTTCGGTGTTCACAGCCTGTTGCAATAATTACCGCTTTAGCTTCATAAGATTTGTCATCACAAATCACTTCTTTATAGGATCCGTGGTCTTCGATACCCATCACAATGCCATACGCATTTTCCGTACCAAATTTTTCTACATTTTCATACATTTTATAGGCCAATTCTGGACCCATAATAGAATCAAAGCCTGGGTAATTCTCTACCTCAGCAGTGTTGTTCATTTGCCCACCAGGCGCACCGCGTTCAATCATCAATACAGAAAGATTGGACCGTGATGCATAAAGTGCTGCCGTCATCCCAGCAGGACCGGCACCAATGATAATTACATCATACATTTTATTTCCCCCAAAATTTTAAGTAAGTTTACTTTACTCCTTAAACAATTTCTTGTCTACTTTTCTGCCCTTTTTTGACATTCGGAGTAGGTGTGTCTATTACGTAAGTTATTGTATCACGGTTTTGTGTTTTCTAGGAGGGGGAAGGAAGATTAATTTAGCTATTGTATTTAAACCAGAATTCTTCAATTTTTTCTTTGAATGCTATCGTTGGATAATTCCCTCTTAAATCAAAAGTGTGTCTATCACCATCACTAAATTTTATTTGATAATTATAAATAACCTCACTTTCCATTTGTCTGAAAAGTCCTACATCAATGACCTCCGACCAACCACGCACTATTAGAAATCCCTTTTCATGATATGACAAACCATGACTGTCCATTCTATATAAAATGCCACCATATTTTCTGATATACTTAGTCTCATTAATCCCAGTTTCGATTATCAAAAAAGCAAACATACATATTAATTTAAGCAAGGATAAAGCACTGATTAGTATAGCCACTACTGTTAAAAAAACAAAAAAAATTATATTACTTGTCACTGGATTTTTATAGAGTGGAAAGTAAAACCATACCAAGCAACTAAGTGTGACAAAAATAACACCTAGTCCTATACCAATTTTTTTGTACCCATCTGCCTTAGTCAGTCTCACTTCAAATATCTCTTCCTCATTTATAAGCAAACTCAAACTTTTCTCTCCTCTTTCCTTACGAGAAAACTCTAATCAGTTCAAAACTATTTAATACCAATCATCAAATCAGTGTATTTCACACTTACCAGAGCCAGTCGTTCCTGCGACAAGTCCATGCGGTCCATGGGCACGTTCATGTAAGTTCAAGTAAACAATGTCATCTTTGCCACGAACGCCAAGAGGAACTGCTAAAGACTTAGAAGTATCGCTCTTTGCCAAATAGTATATGTTTTAATGCTATATTATGTAGAAAGGCCAGAAGTTATATTGCAACTCCAAAATCTCAACTTTTTTTAGAATTGGCATAACTATTCTGGTCTCATTCATAGAAGTTTATCCGGATTACTTTTATTTATTACTGAAAAAATCGTTATGAATATCTTCTGTTAGTTTTCATATATTTTAAATGTTTGCAACTATTATTATTTGTTCCTATACCATTCTTCTTTATCAAAAAAAAACGTTCTACGAAATTCTTCTGAATATTTTTTTATTAATGCACCTTGAATAAATTCATTCCCATCAAAAAAGGTTGTTGGAAGTAAACCTACGCAAAAACCACCGAGTATAACACCAAATCCTCCAACGACACCGTAAAGAAAATTAGTTATGTTATTTATATCAGATAATATAAAGAAAGATTTTGTTATTCTATATACTTGCATACCCACAATAGTAAATATAATCAATCTAGCTGGAAACCGACGAAGTCCTTGTTGCCATTTTTTTACGGGTAATACAAAACCGTACGTATCATTCAATACTTTTTTTTATCGGTAACAATTATTATTACTACTAACTTATACAGTAAAATATAGTAAAGCACTATCAATAACAGTCTGATATATGTGTTCAACTGTTGAAATTGCGCAAATACGATTATCCCACTATAGCCAAATACGCTAACTTCACTCAATGAAAACAGTATCATTTTATAATTAAATCGATTCAATCCTATACAACGATTTTTTTTAGAAATTTTGAAATATAAATAGCAACTCAAAATGACAATGCCTATAAATATTCCAATAATTGCCATAAAAATTGGATATCCTTGTTTTGATACATCTTTAAAATTGTATGTTGACATTGCAATTAGAAATATAGTAGGAATTATCATCGACCCAAGCAAAATTATTTTTTTTTTGATAGAATAGCTGAGCAACGTATTCTTTTCACCTGATATATTTTCTAAAAGTATGTCGTAGTTTATATTTTTTTTTGCTTGTTCAAAGGTTATTATATTTATCATGTTATTTAAACTTTTCATAAACGCACCTCACTTCCTTTTATAAATTTTGTTATTCATTTGCGGGTTAATATTAGTGCTGCCACTATGAGCAGGCACCCCTATTTTATATTCTTTATCCGTTGGAATCACTTCATATTCTCCATGTTTTTTATATTGTTCATTTAACCATTTTCTTTTATCTTCTGCAGAAGATGACCAACCAAATCCATCTTTATCTCCCCATATTTTGGGAATAGAATTAATAATATCTTTTCCCATACGACCAGTAGTATTCACCGTCCCCAACACAGCTCCAACAGGTCCTCCATATTCTGCTCCTTCTAGCGGCCCCATGTCCCAAGCAAATGAATTAATCCCACTATAAATGGCCTTACTTACATCTCCATATGCTGGACTTTTTGGATTGATGTATTCTTCATAGGCATAAGAAAGTAAGGTTAAACCATCTCCTATATATAATAGTCCTTCTTTCAGTATGGGATATGCTTTTTAAAAAATCAGAAACAGCTTGCATTTTTTTGAACTCTTTGAGGCTTATTTTAGATCTTACAGTAATTCTTGATTCTAGCGAAATTTTTGAAAAGATATCTGTGAAATACTACATTTAGTTGTTTATATTATGTAAAAGAGGTCAGGTTCAAACTTGACCTCTTTTGTTCTAACTATCTTCACCATACCATTCTTGCTTTGTAAAGCCATATTCTTGACGGAATTCTTCGGAATACATCTTAATTAGTTTTCCTTTTACATAATTAACGGGGCGAAATAAAAAATAGGTTGGGATTAAGGTAATAGCTAACAACATAGGTATACCAATAAATATTCCTAAAAAATCATTAAATAATCCATCCGAATAAAGCATTGAATTTATATAGTTTTTATCTACCCAACTTTTATTAAACCTATATAATTGCATTCCTACCAAAATAATTACTATTATCCATCCTGAGAACTTAAGCAAAAGATTTAAACTTTTAAAAACTTTATAATTCTTATTAAACATTCTATTTACCTCTTGTAAAATAAGATTTTTTTCCACAATATGATATAAAATGACAAACGTTAAGATAAGAAAAGTTGAAACAACAAGATTAACAAATGGATTTCCTTTATCCATACCAAATCCAGCTGAAAAATAAGAAATATACATTAATTTACTAATATCATAGGAAAAACTTTGATATTCGCTATTTTCTAAATATTTTTGACTATGTTTAAAGAAACAATAAAGCATTAATCCTATGATAGTAGCCTCAGCAAGTACACCAATTAAGCTGGAGATAAAATTCATTTTTTTTCCAATTAAATCATTAAGAAATATAAATAACATTGACATCGGTATAACTAAACCAACTAGTAGAAAAATGCGTTTTTTTAAAGTTAGGGAAAATTTTTGCTTCTCTTCTCCAAGTCTGGCAAAAGAAATATCTTTCCACTCAATAACCGCTTTTGCTTCATTCAACGATATTGTTGATAGGACGTCACATTTTCTTTTCATTTTAAAGCTCCTTAAAATTATAAGTTTTTCTTATTTGTTAATTGTTTTCGGATTGAAACTAGGACTTCCGCTTTCTGGACGTACACCAATACGATAATCTTTATCAGTAGTATATGCTACATGTTTACCATAATTTTCGTATTGTTCATTTAACCAGTTTCTTTTATCTTCTTCCGTTAAAAAGGTGTGTTTTTCATCAATCCAACTTAATATATCCTTTATATAGGGGATATTATTGACAATAGGAATATCAGACAACCCGCCTCCTTGTGCCCAATAATTCACCGTTCCAGCCAAAGCTCCAACAGGTCCTCCATATTGTGCTCCTTCTAGTGGTCCTGCATTCCATAAAAATAAGTTTATTCCTCCATAAATAGCCTTACTTTCATCTCCGTAGGCCGGACTTTTGGGATTGGTGTATTCTTCATAGGCATAGGAAAGGAAGGTTAAACCATCTCCTATATATAATAGTCCTTCTTTCAGTACGGGATGTGCTTTTAAAAAATCAGAAACAGCTTTCAATTTTTTAAACTCAGCTAAACCTACTTTGGAACCTGCAATGATTCGTGAACCTAATGAGCTTTTTGACAAAACACCCGTCAAGTGGCCCATTGGTGCTAAAACTTCCCAACCCTTTTCACTTAATTTAAATAATACCCCATATAACTGAGCTTGTTTATCTAGCGGCAACTTTTCTGCTAAAATAGCCAGCTCCGAACTTCTTAAAACCTTCAGCACTTTTTCTTTAGGCCAATCATTCACATTTTCTTGAAAAATAAGTATTTCTAATGCTGCCATTTTCAGTTTCTCTGGTACTTTATCTGAATCCAAGGCAGTAATAATATAGTTAAACAATCGTTTATCTTTTTTGACTTTTTCGATAGCTGCCGCTGGATTCTTCTTAAATAAGTCATTAATCATTTTTGCCATATTTTGTTGATTTTTCTTTGCTTCTTCTAAACTTTCAATCCCTTGAATTTTTGTAAACCATTCTTTACTCGTTCCTTCTGGCAATGTATAACTACCATCCGCATGAATTGTTGTTCCATTCAACACCATTATGCCTTGCATAGCCAGTTTAAATTCAGCTAAGCTTTCTTGAAACAGCCCACTTATTTTGCCATTAAATTCTCTTAGCTTATTCAACTTTTTTTCAATCCGTTGAATATCCTTTTGACAGTCTTGCGCTCGCCTCGCGAAATCTCGCTGCATCCCTCTTATCATTTCTGATAGTAAGGGCTCTGGCAATGCATTGGCAATCATGTTGGCTGTACGTTCAGCGTTCTCCAAAGCTGTCTTTGAACTTTTACATAATGTTAATTGTTCATTTAAGTTGTCTTCTTCCAAATAACCTTCACTGGCAATAAAACTGTCCGCTGAAGAGAACGTATTCAAATCTCTTTGAACATTATCTACTGCACTCGAAACACGTTTGATTGTTGGAATCACTAACTCTGAAAATAACCCTTTCCCTGCGGTATACGCTGCTCCTGCTAATGTCTGGCCATCGATTGCTGCGATTAATTGCTGACAACCAGAGTTTAGATTACTGACTGCTGTCCGAGCAATAGAGAGATTCGTTGCTAATGAACTTTTGATGGCATCGCTGTCACTACTTGAATAGATTAATCCCATGGCAATTCATTCCTTTCTTTTTGATATTCAAGACGTTCTTCGTTTAATTGTTCATTTTTTCTGACACATTGTTGATAAAATTCCTGATGAACTTGTTGAAAAGTAGAGGTTTGCTTTTGCTGCTTCTGAAGATAATCTTCTTGTAGCCATCTTGCTTCTTGATTACCATTCTTAGCTAATTCATGATTCAGATTTTCTAACTTACGTATATTTTGCGTTAAATCTCCTTCTAATGTGTCAAATAAGTTTTGAACTTGTCTCTTTACACTAGAAATTGAAGATATTTCGTGCTCTTTTTCAATAATTTTTTGATTGTATTCCGCTCGTAACTGCTCATTATTTTTCATTTTATAATCCTCTTATTTAAATCTTGTCCTGCTATCACGTGCTGCGATGACTGCGGCTAATTTAGGAAACTTACTTGCTTGATTATTTACACATTCCACCATCTTTGATACGTTGGCTACAAGCTGATTACTGACTTGCGCACCTTTTTTCATACCAGAAAGATTACTCTTTCCTAGCGTACACTTTTGTCCTCCACTCACCGATACATTACTAATTCCAGAAACCGCCGCTTGTGCGGCTCCTTGATTTGAGGCAATCTTTCCCATCTAGTCCTCTCCTCCTTTTCTAAAATAATAAAATGGGTCTCCATTTGTTTCCATTTCCGTTTTTTCTAGTTCACTACTTTTTTCAACCTCCGGTTCAGAATCCTTTGGAAACGATTCTGCACTCCCGTTCATTTGTGAAAGTAAATTTTCCAAAAACTCTTCATCCGTTTTATCAGAAAAACCTTCAAACAAAACCTCTATAATTTGCTCTACTTCAATTGAAAAGACTTCTTGTGTTGGTATATCCCCAAAAGGATGTGGTGCAACTTTATAACGAGAAACAATTTCTCCGTTACCATTTTTGGCAATCGCTCGAGCAACAATGAAATAATATAATGTATCATTGGTTGTATCTTTTAACTTCAACACACTCCCCAATGGTAAAAAAGGGGTAGTTAAATCTTCACTCATTTGTTCACCTCCATTGGCACAACAATTTTATCTAATACTTCTTCTTTTAAGCGATGTAACACATTTTTAGGGACAGGAAGATTTTGCTGATCATAAGGAACATTTTCAACAAATGATTGATTTTGCAATGTACCTCCGAAAAGAACTTGTTCTGTATTTTCTTTGATTGTCGAAATAAAACTACTGTAAGTAGATGTAAGCTTTGCTGAAGTATCTAATAAAATTAACTGTAGTTTGCCGATAGGGCTATTTGTTATATAAGCCAGACTATCAATATCCAATGATAATTTATCGACCAAATCTGCCAAGCCATTAATAATCACAATTCGTTGTGTCGTTTCATCAATTAACATTGCTTCTAACGCTTCTTTCAATTCCACGTTCTGTTGTACTACTTGTGTTCGTTGAATATAAAGGGATACTTTTTCATACCATTCTTCTAAGTTCCCCGCTACATCAATCAAGACAACTTCATAATTGACAGTTAATTCACTGATTTGCTGCATAAACCATGGAAAGATTAGTTGGGATTGTTTAGTAGATTCTGGAAAAATACCTAGCGTTTTTCTTTGGAATAAGGGTAAAGTTTCTGGTTCAGCACTTAATTTGTTTAATCCCAAATATAACTGATTCAATTCTTTTTCTGGCACAAATTGTTGGAATTGTTCATGTGATAATTTTTCAGGAACCATTGGAATTCTTTCAGGACGAATTCCCACCCAGTCATGATTCATCGTAGCCACTTTGGTTTCCAAATTTTCTAATAATTCTGCACTATTTTCACCCTCTGCTGGCAAGTAAAATTGAATCGCCGTTGGCGTATCCAACATGACTTGCCCACGTCCGCTGATTGCTTGAGCCATTAAAGCATCTCTACCTAACAAGCTACCTATTTCACTTTCATCATTTAAATAAAGAACGACTTTAGTTGCGATATTACTCATCATATTCATCCGAATACTGCCAGAACGGCTCGCAGTAAAAATTAAGTAAACGCCAAGACTAGCACCATCTCTTAAGAGTTGTAAAAGCAGCTCGTCAATCCCGTCTTTCCGTTGATCTTCTAAACTTAAACCATCATAGCTATCTAGCAAATTAATAATGATTGGTAATTTTTGCTGTGTTTTCGCTTCATACTGGATTAGACTAGCTACGCCAGTTTCTTTAAATAGTTGCTTTCTTTGCGCTAGTAATTGGCTAACTCGATCCAACATTTTTTGCAATTTTTCGTCTTCTTCTAACGTCACAATGTCTGCCACATGGGGCAAATCTTTCAACGGAAGTAGCCCGTTATTCCCAAAGTCTAATAAATTAAAATGTACTTGCTCAGGGGTATTCTTATGGGCAAGATTGATTGCTATCGTTTGTAAAATCGTCGATTTCCCATATCCTGGACTCGCAAAAATTGCTGTATGGCTGGACTTCTCCAAATCATATTCATAGACTTCTTGAGCTTGCTTTGCAGGAATATCAAGTAAGCCTATTGGTACTTTAAGGCTACGATCATTTGATTTTCCAATACTTGGTGTTGCTATTTTTTCTTCAAGATTAGGTAACCACGGTTTATCTGGAATCGTCAGTGTTGATTGTTCAAAAATTTCGCCAATCGTAGTAATAACAGCTTCCAATTGGGTTGGTAAGTCGCTCTTATCTTTGCCTTGAACCACTTCTTCACCTGGATCATAAAGCAATTCAGTTTGGCCTAAATCATTGATCCGATATAGCCGTTCATCCACCACTTCTTCCATCACTTGGTCAGGATCGTAAGGAACCCCCGCATAACCACTTTGGAACATTTCATAAACTTCATTTTCCCCAACTTTTAAATATCCCCGACCAGGATTGGTAATTTGAGCTGCATCTGGCGTTTTTAATAATTCATTAGAATCTTGGACACTGGCCATTTTCAAAGCAATTTTACTGGTACTATTGGCTTCAATTTGATCATTTACCACACCACTTGGTTTTTGTGTCGCCAAAATTAAATGAACACCCAATGAACGGCCAATCCGAGCCACCGAAGTTAGCTCATCTAAAAATTCTGGAACATTCGCTTTTAATTCCGCAAATTCATCAGAAACCAAAATTAAATGAGGCAATGGTTTAGTAGGATAGATAATATCAGGTTTCGGTTCGTGTCGTTGTTTGTATAAACTCATATATCCGTTGATATTATTCACACCATATTTGGCGAATTCTCGTTGACGTTTATCCAATTCTGCTTTGATACTGGCTAAGGCTCTAGCTGTTCCGGCTCCGTCTAAATTGGTAATAGCGCCCATAAAATGCGGTAGCTTATCTAATGTATTGGCTATTCCGCCACCTTTCCAATCAATAATCAACATGCCGATATCTTCAGGAGAAAAATTAATCGCTAAGCCAATTAGATAAGTTGTTAAAAATTCTGATTTTCCTGAGCCTGTGGTCCCTCCAACAAGTGCATGAGGCCCATGCAAACGTTCGTGTAAGTCCCAATAGACATAATCTGATTTACCACGCCAGCCAATTAGTGAACGAATTGATTTATTTGGCTGCGCATTCAACCAACGTTGATCGATAGTTAATTCTTCAATCCTTGTTACTTCGTATTGCTCAAGTAAACTCAGACTTTCTGGCACCGCATTCTTCTCCACTTCCACATGCTGCAAGTTCGCCAAGCGCTGAATCGCATAAGCAAGCGGATAAGCAGTCGGTAAATGATTAGGAACGAAGTTTTGGTTCACATATTTATTATTTTGATTAATTAAAGTCGCCGCTTCACTACTTTGATACTCAATCAGTGTAGTTGTCGTTTCTGGTAACATATTTAAAGCATCTTTTCCCCAAATAACTGTCACACCATATTGACTCATATCTTCAGCTAAAAATTCATTTAAGCCATGCCCTGACAACCAGCTTTCTTCTAAAATCGACAGAATGTACTGTGGTTGAAAGTGAACTTTTTCATTGCCGGCTTCGCGCACTTGTTGACGACGTTTCGTAATCATTTGATAGAAAGAATTTAAAACCATATCCCTTGTTTGAGGATCATGAACAATCCCACGCAAATTCAGGCTGCGGATTTTGACGTGTGGCAACCAACGCCAAGAATGCCAATCTTTCTGATAATCTTCCTCTGGTACTAAAGTAACAAACTCTACGTCACGATAGGAATGTAAAACAGACACTTGAAATAACAACGTTTGAATGGCTGTCCTTAAAACAGCAGGTGTTCCCGCCAATCCTAAGGTTTGTCCCATTAGTGGTACAACAATCGGCGCCTTTTCTAATTGTTTATATGGCCATACTAATTGTTCTTCAGCTTCTTGACTTAGTGAATCATCTTCCGTTGACTGATAATTTGTCGTAAAACTTGAAGAAATTTCACCAACCCCTAAGCGAACTGTCAAAAAATCTTCATTAGTCATCATGCGTTCATATATTCGTGCATGATACTCTTTTGTCATTAAGGCTAATTCGTTCATGGCAGGATTCATATATTCCAAGGCCTCTTTTTGTTCTTGTTGCAGTATACTTAAATGAGCTTTCTCTTGTATTAAATATTGTTCGTAGCTATTTGTCCGTTCGATATTCTTTTGCTTTGTTTCTTTTTTATTGGTGAAATAACTAGAGACTGAAAAACCAGCCGTCAATAAACTCGCTCCGCCCATACTAAGCATCATAATTGGATTGCCCCCACTTAAAAAGCTTGTTGCGCCACTCAAAACGACCATTCCTAAAGGTGGGACAATCGTCCGTAACAGTTCATTTTTCCCTTCTGTTTGCTTGGTTTTTGGGGCAGCAATTTCTATTTGTTTTTTTGGCTCCTTCAAGTGAATCCGTGGGCTTCGTCGAAATGACGGGAAATCGACAGGATATTCTGGAATAACTTCCTCTTCGACAATTTGCCAAGGATTCAGGGAATATGTAGCTCCTAGACTTGTTAACTTTAATTGTTTTTCCCGAACTTCAATGATTAAGCCATTGACAACTAATTGATCACCGACTGCAAAAGCATAGCTTCCTTTTTTAACTAAATAATGATTGTAGTAAATCGTATCTTCTCCGGGATAAATCGTTGCTGTGTATTCCCCAGTTTCTGGTGCTAGTGTAATATTGATGATGGCATCTGTTTCTAATGAAATCGCAGCATTTTTGGCAGAGGCAATTAAAAAATCTTTCTGCGGTTTATTGGTGGTGACAGTAATTAATTCTTCGTGGGGAAAAACAGAAAAATTTTCAACAGAATCAAAGGTTTCACCATTACAGAATAATTCTTCATTTTCGTAAAAAAATAATTGTTGATCGATTGAAACACTTGGGTTTTTAGCCGTAATTTGACGGTGAAGAAGTTGGGGACCAAAATAAAAAATGTCAAAATAAATCATGCTAGATGTATGAATTTGATCATTCACAGAGACCAATTTTTTACTGATTTTCGTTGTCATCCGTTTTTCCTCCCAAGATTTTCATGTATTTATCAATTGCTTCTTCATATTTTGTTAACAATGCTTGTTTTTTCTCGCCGTTCATTTTGTTATTGGCTTTGGTTGCATCATATAATTTTGTATAGGCATGTAATATATATTGGTTATCGCCTAAATTTTGGGCAATATCTAATGATTTTTCAAAGTCTCCTTTGCCAATATAAATCCAATAAAGTAAGGTATTTTCACTAGATTTTTGAGATAAATTATTTAAAATTGCTGTTTTTTGTTCATTTGATAAATTATCTAGTTGGACAGAACTAACAGCAGCAACATACTTAGCTCCTATCGGTAATTCTTCTGGTGTATCTTCTTTTAATGTTTTCGTAACACTTGCATAGTCATTAGAAATATACTGCGCTTCTGCCAAACTCACTCGCTCTTGGGCTGGTAATTTTTTTAAGACATAAATCCCTGTTGTAGTTGCAAAAAGTAGCGTTAAAGCCAATAACACTAAGCTGGCCCATTTAAAGGTTAAATACCTTTTTTTACTCACTAATTTGGTTTCTGCTTCACGCTTGGCTTTTTGACGAATGACTTGTTCACCAATGATTTGCTCAATTTCATTGATTGTTTTCGCCTCTTGTAATTGTTTAGATAGCGTATCTTTCAGGGTGCCATTCCCTTGAATTAATTGTTCATACTCATACTTTGGATGTAAGATTGCTAAAATCAGTGCTCGATATTGTTTAAAAAATTCTCTTTCATCTGCTGAATAAGGCACAATGACCTGCATAAAACCACGATGAGCAATTAATAATTCTTCTCCCAAGATATAGATGTTTTCTGGATGAATAAAAGGTTGGACCGGCGTACCTAAGAAATCAACCAAATAATGAACTCTTTGCGCTAACAATAATCGCTCATATTGATCCATTTTTTTTATCGCTTGTAAAATGGATTGCATATATTGATCCTTATGGTATTGAATCACTAACGCTTCTTCCGTTGCTTGTATTATTTTTCCCGATAAAAATCCACGACTTGATTTTAAAAATTGTTGAAACTGTTCTAGTCTTTCTAACTGATATTGATTTGCTTGTAATGTTACTTGAACATATTCTTTTGTTGCATCTAAAGTGATTGTCTCTGAAATATCCTTTAACTCGCTCATCCATGTGTCTCCTTTATAATTTCTTTTACTACTAGTTGGTCGCCATTCCCTAATGGATAATCTACAATTAATTGATTATCAGCTAAATGAATTGGTTTATTCAAAACAACCAATTCAAATGATGCTGGCAAACGGTTTGGCAACAGCTCAAACGATTCGAGTAACAATTCTTTTAAACGTGCAACTGATACCTGATTAGGGATTTGCAAATCAATAATTTGATTCGACACATGTAAGCCGATACCAATCGATGTTCTTTTGTTCATGTTTCTTTCACTCCTTAATTTCCGCTTTGTGCACGATGATATGAAAAACGGTTTCCTAGAAAAACACCAACGAATAAAATAACTATACTTCCTAAAAAAATACCACTGTACAACCAAAAGTTTATGGATATTTCTCGGTGAACCTCAAGAGATTCAACGCTTTCAGGAGAAGTGACCGTTGCCGTCTCTTTGAACAGAAAAGGCCTTACCTTTTTATCAACTGCTAATGTTTTTGCATTCTGTTCTGTCCTAAATACATCATTTTTTGCTTCGTTGACAACCCTCGTTTTACTTTGATTGACTTCTTTTTCTCTCTCTGCTTTTATCGGCAAAAACAAATCTGGAATAATGAAATTCACTTCTACGTTTTTTTTCTGCTGATTGTCTTGGTAGATCACTTGATTATTTATTTTTAAAGCGCCTACTTCTTCTGCTTTTGTTTTTGTTGATGACAATGACAAATAGAGCATATTAACACTTAAAACAATCACTATTTTTATTAATTTTCTCATGGCTATTCCTCCGGTCGTACAAACAAGTTAAGGACAACACCTAAAACAAGTAAAACGATTAAAATAAGGTAACTAACCCAACTAATTTGTACGCCATTTACTAAAGCAGTAAAGCCATTTTGGATATTTTGAAGCGGCGATAAACGATAGAGCCAATTGCTTAATGAGCCTACCTTTGTTGCAATGCCTAATAAAGGTGTCAACATGAAAAATAACCCCAGCATAGCTCCATAAACATATAAAGTAAGTTTTTTAAATTGGCGTAAACAAGCACAAACCAAAAGTGCACCGCTAGCAAATACTAAGAAACTATAGCTAAACCAAGCGAATCGATTTATTTGAGATACATTGAACACCAGTAGAAGTGAAAAGACACTCCCAAACAAAATAACCGTAATCAAGAGTAATAACAGATTTGGTATATTTTGCCAAACTCTGGTTGGTTCAACCAACGCATCCGCTACAGTAACTGTTCTTTTCTTCATAAAGCCTTGGAAAGTTAGCGCAATAACGAATGTTAAAATACTAACAATCAAGGTAGCGTAATAGGGAATTAAAGAGACTTGTCGTGTTTCGCCAAAGATCCCTTCTCCTTGAATTGGGCTCGCAAGGAAACTAAATACCCGTGGATTATCAGCACCGCCGTCTCTTGTATTAGCCAATACTTTTTCAAATGTTTTGACATACTCTTCATTTTCTTTGGTTGTTTTCTTTGACTCATCAATTGAATCATTTAAGTTTGCTAAGATATTTTGCGCATGATCTTGAACTTTGGTTGTTGAGGCTTTCAATTCTTTGATAGTCTGGGCAACATCTTTGACTTTGGCTGCTGAATCAGCTGTTGTTAGACTAGTTTCTTTCGTTGTTTGCATTAACGTTTGCATCATTTTAACTAAATTTTCTGTTTCTACATCTAAAGTGCTGGTTTGATTTTCTTCTGGATGTGGATTTCTTTCATCAATTACAGAAGTAGCTCCCACTTTTCCAGCTTCTTGCCAAGTAGCATATGTCGCATTGACTTGTTTTGTTGCTTCATCAAACCATGTATTTAATTTCTCCGCTTCTCGTAATAATTTTTCAGGGACCGTCATTAAATTTAATGTTCCGTAAAGTGTTGTAGGTCGTCCGTCTGTATTTTGATCTGTCTCAGTACCAATTAATTGTTTTAATTGATTAATTTGTTCATCTGTTTCTCGATATAATTGATTTCCTGTTTTTTTATATTCGTCTAATAATTTATCTGTAATCATCATGGTTTGCTCGTTTTCAGTGATATTGTCGTACATCCAGTAAATGGATGTCTCACCTGCTAACTCTTCAATTGTTTTATCCTGATTTTCAGGAGCGGTTAACATTGCTGCATACTCTTGAATAGATAGACTTTGATTAGGCGTACCATATAAAGTCACAATTTGTTGTGATACAGTATCTAAAAGTTGAAATTGCTTCATGATTTCAGGAATATCGGTTACTAATGGTTGGTCCATTGCAATATACACAGCGAACGAACGTGCATTTTGAAGCTCATTATTTACCCACCAAGAATAATCAATCTGATTAAATGCTGTTTTTTGTTGTTCTGGTGTCAGTTGCCAAGACATTGGTAAGTCAATCGTTAAGGAAAGTTTTTCTGGAAGTGAGAGCAAATCATTTACTGGCTCAGTTACTTTTTCAGATTCATCTTCGGATTCTTCTGCCAACTCTTCTTGCGTATTTTCTTCGTCCACTTCATCATTCTCAGGAATCTCAGCTTGTATTTTGACTGGTTTGGTAATTGTTAGCTGTGTTGGGGTAATTGCTGAAATATCAATGCTGTAACCTGTACCTGCTAACTGCTGATTCAAAGATGTTTTAATTGTTTGAACTTTTGAATCATCTAAAAGAAATGACAATTCGCCATTTTGTGTATTGGTTTGTCGTAATGAAATAACCGACTCTTGATTTGTCGCTAGTGAAAAAGTTACTTTTTCTTGTGGAATCGCTATAGTATCTTCATGAAGTTGTTTAGGTTCCAAATACATAAAGCGGCTTGAATTGGTGAAATCAAGTTCATGTTGTTCTGCATATCGCTGAATAATTTGTAACTCATCACGGAAAAGATTGCCTTGTTCAACTGAAATCCTATTATTCATTTCTAATTCACTAACGAGTCTTTCTAAACTTACAAAAGAAATTTCACTTAGTGATTCTTCCAATCTTTCCTGATAATTTTTATCTAAGTTAGGTATATTTTCTTTTTCGTTCGTAATTAACTGAATAATCGCTTGCTTAATTTGAGTGTCTGTTGCTATCTCAGGTGTTGCTTCAAGATCATTATAATATGTAGCCGCAATTTGCTTTTTTAACGCAGTTAATTGTTCTACTTGCATATGTAGTTCTGCGATTTCTTTTTGTAGTTCGCCAATGCGATTGCTTTGTGTTTCTTGAAATAATTTAGATTCTGATAAAAAGTCAGCATAAATCCCTGAGCTTCCTTGTTCACTTGGTGTGTAGAAGGAGCTAAACTGATTGATTACCATTCCATTTAGTTGATCGAATTGTTGTTTGTATACTGTCGTGTCACTTTCCCATTGATTAGTCAATTCTTGTTTTTGTCTCTCAAACTGTTCATTAAATTGTGCAATTGATTTTTTTATTTTTTCATTTGCTTCTTTCGAATACTCGCCCACTGATTTTTTCGTATCTTCCGTTGTCTTACTAGTTGATTCTAAGCTCCGATTGTTGCTTTCTAATAAGGTTTGTACTGATTTTACAAACGCTTCTTGCTCGTTTGTAAATAATTTATTGTCCTCATCTAAAATACTAGCCGTACTTAATACTGTCGTATAATTCATGGGAATTTCTTTAAATGGTTGCTGAATTGTTTCTTCTAATTGATTTTGATACAGCAACTGCGTATCAGTGATTTGGTTAACGTTTTGTTGTGCGATAACTAAATTTCCAACAATACTGGAAAAATACATCTGAATTACGCGTTGGTTAAAATCTTTCAAAATAGTATTTACTTTGTCTTGAATTGCTTGATTGGTCAATTCATTTTGTCCGTCTCGCACTTGGTATTCAACAGAAGCCTGCTCTGGACTAACAGCTTGTAGTGACAATAATTTCTCCGAAAAATCTTGCGGAATAATAATTTGGGCATCGAATTGTCCATTTTCAACCCCAGATGTTGCGATATTCCGAGTCGTTGTTTCCCCTCGATTAGCTGTATCTTTGTTAATTAATGTGACAAAATCAGAACCTAATGCATAACGTTTTCCTTCAAAACTTGCGCCTTTATCTTCATTAACTAATGCGTACTGCATCTTTGTTGTCTGATCTTTGCTACTTCGAGTCACGTTCTCATCTTTAAACCCTAAATGAATGAAAAAAAGTAATAACAAGAAAGTTGCTCCAATTGCTAAGGCAAAAGGGATACCTTTTTTTATTTTCCCTTCCATTATCTTCTCTCCTTTAGAAAAAGCGCTAGTGCAATTCATTGCGCTAGCGCTTCAATCTTTGATCAATTAAAAGCCAAATGATCCTGCATCTTGACGGTCACGTTCTGCGACAGTGTCTGCATATTTGTTTAATTGTTGATTAATACTAATCAATAATTCTTCAATCTGTTTGACATTACCTTCCAATTGATTGTACTGTTCCAGATACGCTTGAAATGCTTGCCCTTTCCATTGTTGTGAAATTTGTTGGTTCATTGAATTCACTTTACGAATTGCATCTTGAATTTGAGACGATGCTTGCGAATATACTTTCGCTTGTGATTTCAGTTGTTCTGGTGTTACAGCAATTGATCCTGCCATAAGTAATCCCTCCACATTTTTTATAGTTTTATTACCTGTTACAAATATTATAACTATATATAAAAAATATAGTCAACAACTATTTAAAAATATACGTATTCGCATAAAAATAATTATAACAATAAAATAAACAAATAAAAACTCTTAAAAACAACATTACAAAGCCATCCAAATCAATATTTATCAAAATAAAAACAAAAATAACTGATAAATAAAAATTATTTAAAAAATATTTAAATAAAATTTTGAAAAATAAACAAATTCCATTAAATCGTTATTTTTTAACGTCAGATAAATTAATAAGTAAATATGCATTTTATTAAAAAAACAATTTATTTCTTTAGCAAAAAAAAAATTAAAAGATAGGAAAACTTATCACATTGATAAGTTTTCCTATCTTTTATTCATTCTTTTTCTCTACTTCTCTAAATAAAACTCAAATCGACTTCCTGCATACTGCGTACGAACATATTCAAAAGGTAGTCCGTTTTCAAAATAGGATACTTGGCGCACACGCAGAATTGCATCGCCTCGTTTAATCTCTAAATATTCTGCGATCTGCTCCGATGCTTGAACAGCAGAGATTGTTTGGTTAGAGTGGCCAATTTTGTGGCCAGATTTGGCTTCAAGTGTTTTATAAAAAGAATTCGTGATTTCAGATTTGCCATATTGCGAGACCAATGAATAAGGAATGCTCGCCACCTCAAAACAAATCGGAATGTCATCCGCAAAACGAATTCTTTCCATTCGTAAAATTGAATCTTCTGGACCTAGTTGTAATTTTTCCATCTCACTAGAACTAGGTTTCGCTACAAAATAAGACACCGTCCGACTAGAAGGAACGCGATTTTGAGACAAGGTAATTTCTGTAAAACTAGTGGTACCTGTCATTGTTTCTTGAACTTTCTTACGTGCTACATACGTTCCTGAACCAATTTTTCGTTCTAAAATCCCTTCGTCTGCTAAAGTCTGAATGGCTTGGCGTAAGGTCATTCGACTAACATCAAATTTCAAGGCTAATTCTCGCTCAGAGGGCAAACGATCCCCGATACTCCAGACACCTTTTTCAATATCTTCTTTGATTTTATCGTGAATTTGAATATAAATTGGTATATTTTGAACCATTTACGCTTCCTCCTCTTCATTCATCTCCTCTTCTATTATAACTGGTATAGACCGTGTAAACAACCAAAAAATGATAAATAAAAGAGGAATTGGAATTTTTATCAAAGTTGGTCTAGTTGTATGCTTTCTTTTTATAACAAAAACATTTGGCTTAGTCAGTAAAAAGTGACCAAGTCAAATGTTTTCAAACGAATTTCTATTAGTTATTATCTTTTTACATTTTCTTCTTTCAACAACTTGTTCGCTGTGGCCATCATCAAACGGATTCGGTTCAACTGATTGACCAAAGATACCCCTGGATCATAATCCACCGCCGCAATGTTTGCTTGCGGATATTGGCGTCGTAGCTCTTTCACGACCCCTTTTCCAACAATATGGTTTGGTAAACATCCAAACGGCTGCATACAAACGATGTTATTCACCTCGTGTTTTAAGAGCTCAATCATTTCAGCTGTTAAAAACCAACCTTCACCCGTATGATTGCCAATTGATAAAATTTTACTTGCTTCTGCTGCCATATCATAAATGGAATGAATACCATCAAAACGGACAGATTTTCTCAATGCCTTATCCATTGGTTTTTCTACCAATTCAATGATTTTTATCGCAAATTCTGCTAAACGTTTGCTTTGTTTTGACATGCCCATATTTTCGTATTTCCAAATTTGATTGTACAAAGAATAGTTCATAAAGCCAACAATATCTGGCACAACTGCTTCAGCACCTTCTTCTTCTAACAAACGCACAATATCATTATTCGCTGTCGGCGAATATTTCACTAAAATTTCCCCGACCACACCGACTTTTGGTTTTTTTATCTTTTGTAAAGGAATTTCATCAAACGTCCGAATAATTTTTTTCATGAAGTGATTAAATTGTGTCAGCGAACCATTCCGGACATTGGCTTCCACTCTTTTTAGCCAATCTTGGTGCAGTTGATCCACCATTCCTTTTTCTGTTTCATAAGGTCTTGTTCGATAAACTACTCGTTCGAATAAGTCACCATATAAAAAGGCAACTACTAAGCGCTTGATCATTGGCAACGTAAATTTAAATCCTGGATTGGATTCGACTCCTTTATTGCCCATCGAAACTGAAACTACAGGAACTTGAGAAAAACCAGCATCATTTAAGGCTTTTCGTAATAATGGAATGTAATTCGTTGCGCGACAACCGCCCCCTGTTTGCGTCATTAAGACACTGACATTATCCAAATCATATTGACCACTTTCCAAAGCTTCAACTAGTTGTCCGATGGAAATAATTGCTGGGTAACACGCATCATTATTGACATATTTTAACCCGACATTCACAGCTTCTTTGTCTTGCGCAGGCAAACAGACGACATGATAGCCAGAAGCTTGTAATGCTACATCGACTAATCCAGATTGATGAATTGGGCTAAGCATTGGTAACAGTAAAGTATGTGTTTTTTTCATTTGTTTTGTAAACACAATTTTCTCTGGCTCTTCCATTTGCATATGCGGAACAAACTGTTGCTTCTCCCGCTCATTGACAGCCGCTTTCAAGGAGCGCAACCGAATACGAATTGCGCCCAAATTCGCGCCTTCATCGATTTTGAGGACTGTATAAATTTTGCCAGACCGATCCATGATTTCTTCTACTTGATCGGTTGTCACAGCATCTAAGCCGCAACCAAAGGAATTCAGTTGGACAAGTTCTAAATTTTTCGTCTTAGCCACTACTTTAGCCGCCGCATATAAGCGAGAATGATAGACCCATTGATTCACCACACGTAAATTCTGCACGTCTCCAAGATGCGAGATACTGTCTTCTGTCAAGACATGGAATCCTTCCTGTGTAATGACTTCGGCAATGCCGTGATTAATTTCTGGATCCAAGTGATACGGTCGCCCCGATAAGACAATCCCTCTCTGGCCTTTTTCAGTTAACATGGCTAACGTTTCTTCGCCTTTTTCTTGAATTTCTTTTTTAAAAGCTGCTAATTCTTGATAACCATGATGCAGCGCTGTTTGAATTTCTTCTAAGGAAATCCCTAAATCAGCAAAATTTTCAGCTAAAACTTTGGCAACTGCAGTTTCATTCGCTAAATTAAGATAGGGATTTCGATAATCCACTTGGCCCTCTCTGATGGCATCCACATTATTTCGAATGACATCTGGGTAGCTTTGCACAATTGGACAATTAAAATGATTATCTGCTTCCACTGTTTCTTGCTGTTCAAAAACGACACCAGGATAAAAGATAATTGGCACTTGCGCATCAATTAATGCTTGAATATGTCCATGCGCCATTTTCGCTGGGTAACAAACCGTATCACTGGGAATCGTTTCAAGGCCTTGTTCATAGATTTGTTTATTAGAACGTGGCGATAATTCGACCCGAAAGCCTAAGTCAGTAAAAAATGTATGCCACAAAGGATAATTTTCATACATGTTTAGGACTCTAGGGATACCCACGCGCCCACGAAACGCTTTATTTTCCCGCAAAGGTCGGTACTTAAATAACTTACGGTACTTATAATCAACCAAATTCACTTTGCGTTCTTCTCGTTTAATTTTAATTCGCGCACCACGTTCACAGCGATTTCCCGTAATAAATTGGCGCCCGTCCGAAAACACTGTGACCGTTAATTGACAATTGTTTTCACACAAGCCGCAATGAGTAAATTCCTTTTCAGAGGTAAATGCCGCTAACTCTTCTAAAGAAAGAAGCGTGGTTTCTTCCCCAATTTCATAAGCGTCCAAAGCAATCAGCGCTGCCCCATAGGCCCCCATCAAACCAGCAATAGAAGGACGAACCACTTCACGACCGCTAATTTTTTCAAAAGCTCTCAAGACCGCTTCATTGTAAAATGTTCCTCCCTGGCAGACAATCTTTTCTCCCAACTCTTCAGGTCGGCGAACTTTAATGACTTTATAAATGGCATTTTTGATGACTGAATAAGATAGTCCAGCAGAAATATCGCCGACAGAGGCCCCTTCTTTTTGAACTTGTTTCACTTTTGAGTTCATAAAAACAGTACACCGAGAACCTAAATCAACAGGCGCTTGCGATTCTAAAGCCGCCAAAGCAAAATCCTTCACATTATATTTTAAAGATTGCGCAAAGGTTTCGATAAAAGAACCGCACCCAGAAGAACAAGCTTCATTTAATTGAATGGAGGAAAGCACGCCATTTTTAATGGTCATCGCTTTCATATCTTGTCCTCCGATATCCAAAATAAAATCCACACCTGGCTGAAAATGGTTGGCTGCTTTGTAATGGGCCATCGTTTCAACTTCACCAATATCGACTTTTAACGCATTTTTTATTAGCTGTTCTCCATATCCTGTAACAGCCGCTTTTCCGATAAAAACTTCTTCAGGCAGTTGTTGATAAAGTGATTTCAGTACTGTCATGGTGGTTTCTAAAGGTTGCCCTTGGTTATTACCATAAAAAGAAAACAACAAATGACCATCTTCATCAATCAATGTGACTTTTGTCGTTGTGGAGCCTGCATCAATCCCTAAAAAGGTCACGCCAGTATGTTGAGATAAAGGTTTCTCCTTTGCTTGAGCTTGCGCGTGTCTTTCTCGAAAATCTGCCAAATCTTCTGCGCTGTTAAATAACGGTGGTAACGTGTCGCTCGGCTGTAAATCAGTAGCCTGGCTGTTCACTAAGCGCTGAATTAATTCTTCCAATGTACATTCGGCTGCATCTTCTGAATAAAGTGCTGCACCCATTGCTACAAACAGTTGCGGTTGTTCTGGAAAAATAACATCTTCTGGCTGAATTGCTAAGGTTTCAACAAACCGTTTTCTCAATTCTGACATGAAAAATAAAGGTCCCCCTAAAAACGCTACTTTACCTTTAATTTTGCGACCAGCAGCTAACCCGGCGATTGTTTGATTAACTACCGCTTGAAAAATACTCGCCGCGATATCTTCTTTCGCTGCTCCTTCATTGATTAAAGGTTGAACATCCGTTTTGGCAAAAACCCCACAGCGGGAAGCAATCGGATAAATAGTTTGATAATTCTTCGCCAATTCATTCACTCCATTGGCATCCGTTTTAAGTAAAACAGCCATTTGATCGATGAAGGCGCCTGTCCCACCTGCACAACTACCATTCATTCGTTGCTCTAAAGCACCATCAAAAAAAGTGATTTTTGCATCTTCTCCGCCAAGTTCAATAGCAACATCCGTTTCTGGGATTATTGTTTCAACAGTTCGTGTACACGCGATAACTTCTTGAACAAAGGGAATCCCTAATACCTCAGCCAGCCCCATACCACCAGAGCCAGTTATGCTCATTGTCACAGGTTGGTCTGCACCGATCCTTGATAGTCCTTCTTTTAAAATGCGTTCCGTTGCTGCTTTGACATCTGAAAAATGGCGTTCATATTTTGTAAAAATAGGCTGATTTTGTTTATTTAAAAATACTAATTTTACTGTCGTTGACCCAACATCAATCCCTGCTCTCATAACCATCAATTAAAATACCCCTTCATTTCCCAACAGTTTGTTGATTATTATACAAACTGTTTGTTATAATAGATATACCTATTTTAGAAAGGTTCTAAATGATTTGCAACAAGCAATTTACCCTATTTTGTGAGATAAACAACAAAGTTTCCGCGAATGTTGACTATCTCGAAAGGAATTTATGATGGCAAAGAAAACAGACCTTAGAGTACAACGAACCAGAAAAATGATTATTGAAGCTTTTTTTAAACTTGTAGAAACGAAAGGCTACGAAGCGGTGACGATTCAGGATATTGCTGATGAAGCTATGATTAATCGTGCGACTTTTTATGCTCACTTTAAAGACAAACAGCATTTATATGATGCAATCTTCACCTTTACGCTTAGTGCTTTTACCGCTATTCTTGATTCGCAACAACTGGTTAATGGCAACCGTGTCCGCGTGAAGCACATTGAAGAACTTCTGACGCAACTCTATATTAATATTCAAGAGAACAAATCTTTCTTCTTAACTATCATGGACAATAATTTCAACGAACACTTTCGAAAACGCTTAGCTGAAATTATCGAAGAAAAATATGCGACGATTTTTTCGCAGTTGCGTATCACCGAAAATGATATTGATGTACCGATAGATTTTGTTATTGAATACATGACCTCTATCTTCATCGGTACCCTTCATTGGTGGATTACTAGCGAAACAGATATGACACCCAACCACTTAGCCCAATTAGTTATCAAATTAGTTGGTAATGGGCATTTAACTGTCTTAGGTATCGAATTAGAAAAATAAAAACACCGGAGTAGACAATAATGTTGTCTGCTCCGGTGTTTCTGTTAAAGACGAATTAGTTTTTTGAACGCCATTTGATATTGTGGGCTGTATTTCTTGAAGAAGTGACTTTAACACCACTTTTGATGTTGCCTTTTTTACGAGGAATTAAGTCAACTTTGACATCATACTTACCATCGCGTGCTAAATCGTAAACATTTTCAACCATTTCTGTAATTTTTTCTTTAAAGTTCATTCTTATCAACTCCAGACTATTCTTTCTTAATACTTTAGCATATTCTTATATAAATGAAAACTTTTCTAGCCTGTACATGAGGAAAATCTTACCTCATTTTTGTTATATAATTATACAAAAAAAGAACATCTCTCTACCAGAAATGTTCTGAAAACTGGGGTAGCTGGATTCGAACCAACGCATGACGGAGTCAAAGTCCGTTGCCTTACCGCTTGGCTATACCCCAAAAAGAAAATGGAGGAAAGTGGATTCGAACCACTGAACCCTAAGGAACGGATTTACAGTCCGTCGCGTTTAGCCACTTCGCTATTCCTCCAAAAAGTCATTGTCGCTGTAACGACCTGACTTAGTTATAATACAATCTTTTCCAGAAAAAAGCAACCCTTTTTTTAAAAAAATTGTTATTTATTTTTTATTCACTTAAATTCCATTGACGAATAATTGTTTCAAAGGCTTCGTCCAGATTTTTTGCTGTACCTTCTTGCTTGCCATCAATTTCAATGATGAATTTTTTATCATTTTGCGGAATGACACGACCGATTTCTTTTTTACCAATAAATAATTTGTTCATTAAAACATTTGCTCCATTGTATTGGGCTTTTTCTTCTTCAACACGTACTTCAATATCTTTATTCTTTTTTGACATCTCTATCCCTCCAAGAACTCTATGTTATCAGAATCTTTAAAACAAAACAAGCACCCGCTATTTCTCTGTCAGATTGTTCGTTTATCGTTTCAATGCAGCATTAAGGAGTAACGAAATGCGATTCGCTACTCCTTAAAGGCTGATTTCTATTCTTTTTCTGAACCTTCTGTTGCATGATAGTTCACGCTATTTGAGGTACCTTTTTTAGAAAAGTTTTCAATTAGCTCTTTCACGTCGAGGCCCGTTGTTTCTTTTAGTGTTTCTTGTGTACCAGCCAACAAGTTTGTTGCATAATTGGTAATACGGTTGGCGCCAGAATTTTCGCCACCTGCGCCTGTATCTACCACTGAAATCTTGTCGATGTTGCCCAATGGTTGTGCTGCTTCTTTCATTAATTGTGGTAACATTTCCATCACCATACTTAACACAGCTGCTTCACCATATTCTTTGAAGGCATCAGCAATCTTTTGTTTGGCTTCGGCTTCCGCTGCACCACGAGCTAAAATAGCTTCGGCTTGCGCTTGACCTGTTAAACGCGTTTTGTTGGCTTCCGCTTCGGCTAATGCTTCAACTTTGAAGCGTTCTGCTTCGGCTTCTGCCACTTCGCGTGCTTTTTGAGCAAGAGCTTCTTGTTCGCGTGCGTAACGATCTGCATCGGCTTTTTTCTTCACTTCTGAGTCGTATTGTTTTTCACGACGCGTAATTTCTTTTTCTTCTAACTCAATTTGTTTTTGACGTTCAACGACTTTGACTTCCATTTCTTGTTCCACCACGTGTTGTTGTGCACGCGCGCTTTCCAAGTTATAGGCTTGGTCTGCTTTGGCTTTGGCAATATCTTGTTCTTGTTTGTATAACGCTAATTTCAATTCTTTTTCTTTTGAAGCTTCTGCAATTTCTGTTTGACGTTGCAATTCCGCTTGTTGTGATTCTTTTTCTGCTTCCGCTTTTTTGATGCGAGTTTCTTTCAAAGCTTCTGCTTCAGCAATATCTGCATCACGTTTAACTTGAGCGATTCTTGGTTTCCCTAATGAATCCAAGTATCCATTTTTATCACGAACTTCTTTAATTGTGAACGACACAATAACTAAGCCCATTTTAGCTAAGTCAACACTGGCAACTTCTTGTACACTTTGGCTAAATTTATCACGGTTTTGGTAAATTTCTTCCACTGTCATTGAACCTAAAATCGAACGTAAATGTCCTTCTAATACTTCACGTGCTTCATTTTCTAATTCTTCCGTTGTTTTTCCTAAAAATTGTTCCGCTGCTGTCGCAATTTCTTCAACTGACGAACCAATTTTAATGATTGAGGTCCCATCACACATCACAGGAACCCCTTGTTCTGTGTACACTTCTGGTGTGGAAACATCTAATTTACTTGAAAGCAAACTAATTCGATTTGAACGTTGGAACACTGGTAAGACAAACGCACCACCGCCACGAACGATTTTAATTTTGTTGCCACCTTCGTCTACATGAACATTTTTAGAGCCTAGATAGCTCCCGCTGATAATTAACGCTTCATCAGGTTTGGCTGTCTGATATTTAGAAACAAACACAATTAATAACATTAATAATACTAAAACTGCAATAATAATCGGTAACAAAATCCCCATTTTCTTCTCTCCTACTCTATATTTTTAGACTGCCTTCGTAAGGAATGACATAACAAACCCGTTCTTTCAATTCAATAATCAATACCTCACTACCTCTTGGCGCAGCCACTTCTTGTGGCACATAAAATGCTGCTGGTCGACTTAACGAACCTGTGACACTCTTCAATTGAATCTCGCCCATTCCCCGGACAGGAATTGGGGTAATCACAGTAGCAACACGACCCTCCATGTCTTTTTCCGAAATAGAAATTGTGGCCTCCGAATTTTTCAAAGGGACCAACACATAAAAATTTAGGAAGAAAACAATAATGGTTGAAAGAATACCACTGACAATTAAAATAAGCCAACTATTCACCGCTGTTAATTCTTCCCCAAGGTACCCAAACAGCGAGGTAAAAGCAATCCATGGAATAATCAGCATTGGGTCCACCGGTCCATCAAAATTAAAAACATCCCCAAAAATAATTAGTAAAAAAGCGAGGACCGCGCTCCCCACTAATGCATAAAAATAAACCGTTTCCAATGGTAGACCTTCTAACACTTTTCCCACACTCCTTTCTGTGCTATAACCTAGTAATAGTGTACCAATTTTTAAATAAAAAGAGTAGTAATTTCCAAATAAATCTCAAAAGATACATCTTAAGACCTATTTTTTCTTAATAAAAGAAGCAACAATAAACGAGCAGCCCTAGAATTATCGAACTTCTACGGACTCCTCGTTTTTTAAAATGTGCTATTCATTTGATTTTAACGCTTCAATCATATTGATTTTCTTCAATTTCCGATGCATAATGACCATCACAAACAACGTGAAACACATGGTGATGACTGCGGAATACAGATAACTTGGCCAATGAATAATTGGCGAAAACATAATTAAATCAACTTCAACGGTTGCTAAAATATACTGATGCAAAATTTTCCCAAAGAAGCAGCCAACAATAATACCAATGAACGTTAAAATAATGTTTTCACGGTAAACATAGGTGGTGACTTCACGATCGTAAAACCCTAAAACCTTAATCGTGGAAAGTTCTCGAATCCGTTCAGAAACATTAATGTTGGTTAAATTATATAACACAATTAACGCTAAAGAACCAGAAACAGCAATTAGTACCCAAATGACAATATCAAGGCTTTTCAGCATATCATCAAACGAACCTTTCATCGCAGTTAAAAACGTAATGTTCAACACTTTCGGCTGTTTTGTCAACGCCTCTCCGATTGAGGTTTCTTGTTTTGAGGATAACTTTTTGTCAAAAAGTAGGAATTCTGTATTATACTCCGGCTTCTGTTTCATCATCGTCTGGTAGAGTTTCGGCGTCATATAGACAAAATGACCCGTGTAGTTCTCTGCAATCGCGGCAATTTTCACGTGATAGGTTTGATTATCACTATTTTCTAAATTTAATTGATCTCCGACTTTATAGCCAAATAATTTAGCTAATTTTTCATTAATGATTACACCGTCATCGTTGAGGGAATATTTTTCTCCAGTGACTCGATCATTAAATAACTGAAAATCAGCCATTTTCGAAGGATCTTGTGGCACATAAAGAGTAATATTTTGAGTTGGTGCGCCTTTGCCCTTCGTTTTAAAGATTTCTGAATATAACGGAATTGTTTTATTCAAACCATCCAGTTTGCGCAACGTTTCTTGATACTCTTTTGTCTCTTCAGCTGTTGTTTGCTCTTTAAAAGTCACGACTGCTTGGTAATGCCAGATTTTATTAAATTGAATTGTAGCGACATCCACAATTGAATCGCGTAAACCAAAACCAACAATTAACAGCCCCATACAACCAGCTATTCCGATAACAGTCATCAGCATCCGTCGTTTATAGCGGAACAGATTTCTAGCGGTCACTTTTTGAATAAAGCTCATGCGTTGCCATAAAGGGCGGATTCGTTCTAGTAAAATCCGTTGGCCTGCTTTCGGCGCTTTGGGTCTTAGCAAGGTAGCTGGGGTACTTAATAAATCGATTCTTAATGTCACTAAGGCCGCTCCCACAGTACAAGCTAAGGCTACAACGATGCCCCATAAACTGTAATTTAAGTACCACGGTGTAACTAAATCAGGAATATTGTACATTTGACCGTAGGCATCAAAAATTATTTTAGGGAATAGATAATAGCCAACTGCCAATCCTAATAATGCACCTGTTAGGCTAGCAACCGTTGCATAGGTAATAAAAATCGAAGCAATTTCACGATTACGATAACCTAAAGCTTTCAAACTACCAATTTCCATTCTTTTTTCTTCCACCATACGTGTCATGGTAGTTAAGCTGACTAATGCCGCAATTAGGAAAAAGAACAACGGGAACAGCGTGGCTAAAGAAGAAATCCGATCAGCGTTATCTTGATATTCAGAAAATCCTGGATTGTCTTCCCTAGTAAAATAATAATACGTTGGGGCTTTCAAATTGGTTAGCTCTGTTTCTTTTTCAGCCAACAGTTGTTCCTGTTTAGCCAATTCGTCTTTTTGCTTTTCAAGCATCTCAGCTGGAATTCCTGGCTGTTGCTCCAATTGCGCAAGCGCTTGTTTTCCCGTTTCCAGCGCTTGCCGACCTTGATTAATGTCCGGCTGAGCCGAATCACGCAGAGCCGCAATCTGTTCTTCTGGCCGATTTTTCAGTGCCTCTTTTACTTGATTTAAGGCCTGCTCTCTTTTCTTTTCATAATCAGAGGAATACGTATTTTGATGTTTTAATGAACGAAATGAGATTAGCAATTCTGGATACCGTTGACTGTCAAAGGCTTTTTCCGAAACCACGCCAAAAAAGTTTAACGTTCCAGACCCGACCGTTGTGGTTCCCCTGGATGTATTATCAATATATTCTGGTGAATTGATAAATCCAACAACAGTAAAATGAGTTTGTGTCAGCCCTTTTTCTTTAATCGCTGCATCGTTTAAAGTGATTTTATCACCCATTTTATAGTCATATCTAGTTTTCGCTAATGTATCTAATGCAATTTCATTTGTTTGTTTAGGTAACCGACCGTCAACTACTTGATAGTTAACCGATCCTGCTTGATTTTTTCGATAGCCAAACAATTTTACTGCATTATTTTGCGGCCCAATCGTGGCATCTATTGTATACCGCGGCACAACTGTTTCGACATCTTTTAAAGACTGTAGAGTTGTTAAATCTTTCTTTTCCAGTCCCATTGTAGAAATTATTCGCGCATCTGGAAGCTGCTCTTTCTGGTAATAATTATTCGCGGTTTTAATCATATCTGGTCCAGTAGCTTTCAAACCAACAAAAACCATTACACCAAGGAAAATAATCCCCATAATCGATAAAAATCGTGTAGTAGATTGTCTAATTTCACGTAAGCTTGTTTTAATTAGCGCTGTTTTCTTCATTTTAGGCACCTACCATTCAATTTCAGCAACCAATTTAGGCTGATCATTCACAGTCATTTCGCGAACTTTCGCATCATTAATTCGAATTACCCGATCGGCCATTTCTGCAATGGCTGAATTGTGGGTAATAATTAAGACGGTCGTTCCTGTTTCACGAGCAGTGTTTTGCAAAATGGTTAAAATT
Source organism: Enterococcus sp. MSG3299 (assembly GCF_050555765.1). Classification (NCBI taxonomy): domain Bacteria; kingdom Bacillati; phylum Bacillota; class Bacilli; order Lactobacillales; family Enterococcaceae; genus Enterococcus; species Enterococcus sp. MSG3299. Next base: position 1,117,489 of record NZ_CP187869.1, on the reverse strand, counting down.
TGTTTCCCTGTTTCATAATCCAGTGCTCCTGTCGGTTCATCACATAAAAGCAACTTGGGCTTTTTAGCAATCGCACGGGCGATGGTTACTCGTTGTTGTTCACCACCAGAAAGTTGCGCTGGAAAATTATCTAAACGTTCCCCTAAACCCACCGATTGTAAAACAGTGGTCGAATCCAACGCATCCGCAACGATTTGCGAAGCCAATTCGACATTTTCTTTTGCCGTTAAATTTGGGACTAAATTGTAAAATTGGAAAACAAACCCGACATCATTTCGTCGATAAGTGGTTAATTGTTTCTCTGAAAACTGAGCGATATCTGTGCCATCAATAATAATTTCCCCTTCATCACAGCTGTCCATTCCACCAAGAATATTTAAAACAGTTGATTTTCCAGCACCGCTGGGGCCTAAAATAACCGCTACTTCTCCTTTTTCCACTTCAAAAGAAATGCCGTCATTCGCAGTAATAGTTGTCTCTCCCATTTGGTAACGCTTGTATTCATTTTTGACTTCAATATAGGCCATCCACTATCCCTTCCCTTCTACATTAAAATAGTAACATATCTGAGAAAACAAGTCTTTCAAAGAAAAGCCTTTTTTGATTTTTTAGCAAATTTACGTATAATAGAAAAGATGGTCCACTTAAATTTGGACTATTGCAAGTATAAAATTAGAGGAGCACGTTATGGCAAACAGAAAGAAGAAACCACCATTTAATTCAACCATCATGCTAATTGGCGCATTAATCATTTTAATTTTAGGCGCGGTTGGCGTTAAAGTTCCTGATGCTTTACAAGATTTATTTAATGTTCAACCACAAACAACCACCCCCTCAAGCACACCAGCACCTAAAGGAGATAATCCCGGACCAATTGAAAATGGTAAAGCCACATTTTCAGCAGAGGAATTAAAGGATAGTTCAAACGGCTGGATTACTTATCATTCACTAGATCGTCTAAAACGAGCGACAGGCGCTGATGCGCTATTAAAACCCGCAATGGTCAATACAGGAACTTCCGCTAATAAAGATATTCGACCAGCTGGTTTCATTTCAGGAAAAGCTAATCACTCGCGTGGCCACCTAATCGGCCGTCAAATGGGAGGCAGTGGTGATGATCCACGTAACTTAACCACCTTGTATCAGAATCCTGTCAACACTCCTTATATGACGAAATATGAAAATCAGATTCGGGCAGCTCTTGATCGCGGCGAAACCGTTCGTTATCGCGTGACACCTGTATATAACGGAAACGATTTGTTGGCTGAAAAAATCATCTTAGAAGCCAAAAGCCTTAAAACAAATTCACCCATTGATTTTTCAGTAACTATTTTAAACAAACAATAAGGAGGAACTTTCATTGGATTTTGAACAGCTAAAAGAAACATTACCCGATGCAAAACCACAAACATTTTTGCAAGCAATCCTCTCTCAACCTCAAGAAGAGGATGCTGAATTAACTTTCAGTGAAGAAATTGATGAACAGTTTGTCGAAAATTGTAAATTTTTAGCCTCTCCAGAAACCATTTCTGAAACAGATGTGGAACATTGGCGCAAACAAGAATTTTTAGTTGTCGCCCAAAGTTTAGATGGCGATTATCTAGCAGGTACTCTAGAGCAAACCTTTGTGATTCCCAGCTCCCTTTACAAAGAGGATATTGAGCAATTTGACAAGCAATTAATCGATTTTTTTATTGCCTACGAGAACAAAGAAATCACTTCTGCGATTTTACCAAAAGAATTATAAAAAAAGCTTGCGGATAAATTTCCGCAAGCTTTTTCTTGTGTCTTATGCTCGGTAACGTTCTACGCCATCTAAATAAGTGGCTGCTAATTCCATGGTTGGTTCTAATACGATAAAGTCAGCATCGCGACCATTTGCAATCATGCCGCATTGATCATCAATTTTACAGCTGATCGCAGGAACTAATGAAGCCATCATAATTGCTTGTGCAGGTGTTGCAATACCCCAATCAACTACATTTTTAATTGCTTCTTTTAGTTTTAAAATACTTCCTGCTAAGTTCCCAGTTTCCAAACGAGCCGTTCCTTCTGCTACCACAACAGGAAATTCACCTAAATTGTAGTTGCCATCTGGCATACCGCCAGCCATCATGCAGTCTGTAATTAACGCAACGTGATCATGGCCCGCTTTTTCCATCAATACTTCAGCCGCTTGCGGATGTACATGGTGTCCATCACAAATTAATTCAGAGAAAACGTGTTGTAACGTTAACAATGCACCAACCATCCCTGGTTCACGGTGATTTAAGCCACGCATCCCATTATATGCATGAACAAAAACGCTAGCGCCTGCTTCAACTGCCACATCAGCTTCTTCTAAGGTCGCATTACTATGGCCTAAAGCAACAACGACACCTTCATCTGTAACGGTTTCAACAAATTCTTTCACACCATTACGTTCTGGTGCCAACGCAATTTTCTTAATAATTCCGCCTGAAGCTTCTTGCCATTCGTGGAATGTATCAAGGTCTGGATCTCCAAAATAACTTGGATTTTGTGCGCCTTTATGTTCTTCAGTAAAGAAAGGTCCTTCAAAGTAAATCCCTTGAATTTTTGCACCAGGTACTTCTTGGTAGACTTGACCAATCGTACGTGCAACGTCTGTTAAACGTTCTTTACTTGAAGTTAACGTTGTTGGTAAAAATGAAGTTACACCACAAGATAATAAGCCTTCAGACATCACTTTAATGCCTTCTGCATCGTTATCCATTACGTCATGATTCATGTAACCATGAATATGAGTATCGACTAAACCTGGGGCAATCCATTTGCCTTCCTCACGAATAATTTTTACGTCCCCTTGCGGTTCATCTTTTGTATAATTACCAAAGATACCATCCGTGATTTCTAAATAACCAGGTCCTTTAACATCGCTTTTTAAAAAGAACTTGTCTGCAAAGATAAATGTTTTCATCTTCATCCTTCTTTCTTTATTTTACTTACTTCAAAAGTACTCTTAATCAGTACAAAAGTCAAGAAATGGTGTAGACCTTTTAAGCAATTCTGAGGATTTTTTAAAGATTGCCACTTTCCACATTTTTCATTTGTTGTGCTAAGTTTAAATAACGTTCTGCTTCTTCGTGTTTATTCTTTCTCATTAAAACTAAATATTTTAGATTTAATAATTCACTTAAATAATAATAACTATTTTTTTTGCGGGCCCAAGTAATTCCTTGATCCACATAAATTTCGGCATCTTTTTCTGTATAATTTTTAAATAAGAAATCAGCATAATTAAAAAATATTTTCGTTAATTCTGCATTACTGCGTTCATTTGGCAATTGATTAAAATAATGAATACTCAAACTTAAAAATCGTTCTGCTTCTACTCGATTGCCCATGTAACCATAAGTGGCACCTAGACAACTAATTAATTGAATCTCTAAATCAGAAACATTTAACTTATCAGCTTTATAGGTGAAAGATAACCCTTTACGCAAGCTAGCAATAGCTTTTTCATAATCATTTAGAACAAACAATTCACAACTACCTAAATAATAATAATATTTTTGCCAGTCCGTATCTAAATACAATTGTTCTTCAATACGATTTTCCTTTAAATAATTTAATAATAATTGATATTTTTTATGGCGAAAATATTCAGCCATTTTTTCAAATGAATACGTAACAACGTGCACATCACCAGATTTATAACGCATAATCTGGTCAACAGTCACACCTAAACGATCACAAAGTTGTTGCATTACGAGAACGTTTGGCAACTCTTCATTGTTTTCAATGCGACTTAAAACACTTTGCGAACAGATGTCTTCTGATAACATTTTCTGTGTCAATTTTCTATTTTTTCTAATTTCTTTAATAACTGCACCTAAAGAATTCATCACAATAGCTCCTATTTATATCGGCCATTTTCCTTGCAAAATGGGGATTTTGTCAAAATATGCGAATTCGCATTATGCTTTTATTGTACTTTATTGCATAATATACTGCAAGAACATTATCTAAGGTTTTCTTAGAAAATAAATAGGTTCATTTTTATTAAAAAGGAGTGTTATTGTATGGCCGAAGAGAAAAAGGTTCACTTCATTTGGGAAAAAACAAATTATTCAGGCTTTGTGGAGAAGGAGTATGAAAATTCTTATCTCATCGTAGTAGCAAATCCTAGTCCTGATATGGAAGAAAAATATACCAACCGAATGATTATTAGTAAAAAAGCATGTGAAACCGCAGAATAGTATTGTTGATAAAACAAGAACTACCAAAAAATAGCTTCGTTAGAGGCTATTTTTTGGTAGTTCTTTTATTTTTGTTTGTAGGTACTTAAAAATTCACGCATTTTATCTGCTGTAGTTTTTAAGTCTTCCATTTTCGGTAAATAAACAATACGGAAGTGATCTGGTTGTTGCCAGTTGAACCCACCACCATGGACTAATAAAATATGATGTTTGTGTAAGAAATCTAAAACAAATTTTTCATCATCATAAATGTCAAATTTGGCCGTATCAATTTTCGGGAAAATATAGAAAGCTGCTTTAGGCTTCACGGCTGATAAACCAGGAATATCATTTATCGCATTGTAAATAAATTCTCGTTGTTCGTAAATTCTGCCACCTGGTAAAAGTAAGTCATCGACACTTTGATAGCCGCCTAATGCGGTTTGAATGATTTGTTGTGACAACACATTCGAGCATAACCGCATGGAAGCAAGCATATTTAGCCCTTCGATATACCCTTTTACTCGTGATTTATCTCCACTCAACACCATCCAACCGCATCGGAAGCCTGCCACTCGATGTGATTTTGACAAACCATTCAATGTTACGACAAATAAATCAGGTGCTAATGTAGCAATCGGTACATGAACCAAACCATCCATGACCAAACGATCATAAATTTCATCGGAGTAAATAATTAAATCATTTTGACGTGCCACTTCGACAATTTCTAATAATAACTCTTTCGGATATAAAGCACCAGTCGGATTATTTGGATTTATAATAACGATTGCTTTTGTATTCGAAGTTATTTTTGATTTTATATCATCAATGTCTGGATACCATTCTGCTTGCTCATCACAAATATAATGAACGGGTGTACCGCCCGCCAAAGAAACAGATGCAGTCCATAAAGGATAGTCTGGCATTGGCACAAGTACTTCATCGCCGTTATTTAACAAGCCTTGCATACACATGGTAATTAGTTCACTCACGCCATTACCAGTGTAAATATCATTAATCGTTACATTAGGAAATTTTTTTAATTGGCAATATTGTTCAATCGCTTTTCTTGCAGAAAAAATACCTTTTGAATCGGAATAACCTTCTGAATCGCGAACATTCACAATCATGTCGCGCACAATTTCATTTGGGGCATCAAAACCAAATGGCGCTGGATTCCCTGTATTTAATTTCAAAATACGTATGCCCTCTTCTTGCATGCGTTCTGCTTCTTCTAAAACAGGACCACGGACATCGTAACTTACGTTATTTAATTTATCAGATTTTTTAAAATTTCTCACACGGACTCCCTCGCTTCACAAATTTATACTCTAAAGTTACGCCAACTATAATGAAAAAGCAATAATAAATATCAGAATTTAATAAAAAATTGATGGTTTTTCCGTAATAAACAAGAGCGTGGGACAAAAATCACTTTGGATTTTTGCTCCACGCTCAAAAACTGATAAACGGCGGGAATAGAAGCAACTTCTTCGGAAATAAGCCGAAATTCTCCAAAAATTAAAGAACAATTTTTGGAAATTCCTTCTTATTTCTCGGAGTTAAACACTTCTGTCCCGACCTCTTGTTATACTAGTTGATGCAGATGATGGGACTCGAACCCACACGGACATCTGTCCACATGACCCTCAATCATGCTTGTCTGCCAATTCCAACACATCTGCATTTTAAGAGCACTTATTTATCCTAAAATAATTACTGGTCTTTGTCAAGATAACAAAGACCAGTAATTATTAGATTTGTTCTTTTTTCGCTTGCCAGGACAAACGCCCATGACATTTTCCGCAGACATATCGTGTCGTATCAATTCGTCGTTTTCTGAGGATGACTTCTCCACAAGACTGACATTGGTACTGATGGAAAACTGCTTTTTTCCGTTCTACTAGAGGCGGTGCATAACGGGCACCGCCAGTCTTAGCCAATAACTCTTTAAAGTCCTTATCTTTATGCTGATAGCCTTTGCCAGCTAAATGTAAATGATAGTGACATAACTCATGCTTAATGACTTTTTCCAGTTCCTCTTGTCCATACTTTAAAAAGACAGTTGGATTAAAATCCAGGTGATGCGAAGCTAAATGATAGCGACCGCCCGTAGTTTTTAACCGCCGATTAAATGTAGCTTGATGCAGAAAAGGTTTCTGAAAAAATACGATTGAAATTTTTTCCACTAGCGTTTGAAGCGCTTGATCTGTCATCAAGACTGGTTGAGACTCTTTCATTGTTACTCTTTTCTATCAGCACGAGGCAACATGGTTAAACTAATACGCCCCTTTTTCAAGTCAACATCTTCTACCCAAACTGTGACTACATCACCCACCGCAACAACATCCGTTGGGTGCTTAACAAATTTAGTACTTAACTTAGAAATGTGGACTAAGCCATCTTGCTTCACACCAATATCGACAAACGCGCCAAAGTCAATTACGTTTCGAACAGTCCCTTGCATTTCCATTCCTGGTTTCAAATCTTCCATTGTCAACACGTCTTTACGTAAAAGTGGCGCGGACATCTCATCGCGCATATCACGACCTGGTTGGATTAAACTAGCAATAATATCTGTGAGTGTTTCTGAACCAACTTCTAACTCAGTAGCTAATTGATTCACTGGTAACTGTTTCAATTTTTCGATAGCTTCTGCTGTCCCTAATTCTTTAGAAGCAATCTCTGCTTTTTCTAAAATTGCTTGTGCTACTGGATAACTTTCTGGGTGAATGCCAGTGTTATCTAACACATTTTTGCCATTAGGAATTCGTAAAAAGCCAATTGCTTGTTCAAATGCTTTTGGTCCTAAACGAGGTACTTTTTTGACTTGATTTCGTGCTGTAAAGACACCATTTTCATCACGATAAGTGACTAAGTTTTGCGCCGTTGTTTTATTTAAGCCAGAAATATGTTGTAAAAGTTGAGCACTCGCTGTATTCACATCAACACCAACTTGGTTTACCGCAGTTTCCACAACAAAATCCAATTGCTCGGCAAGACGTTTTTGCGATACGTCATGCTGATATTGACCGACCCCGACTGCTTTGGGATCAATTTTTACTAATTCTGCCAACGGATCTTGTAAACGACGTGCAATGCTGACCGCACTTCGTTCTTCGACTTGTAAATCAGGAAACTCTTTACGAGCCACTTCACTCGCAGAGTAAACGGAAGCCCCTGCTTCATTAACAATCACGTAAAAGACGTCCCGTTTCACCGCTTTTAATTGCTCTGCCACAAACAATTCAGATTCACGACTTGCCGTTCCGTTTCCAATAGCTACCATGTCCACTTGATAGTCTTCAATGATCTTTTTAAAGGCTGGACCAGCGGCTTCACGTTTCGCAGCAGTCGCTGGTTTATGTGGATAAATCACTTGAATTGCTAAAACTTTACCCGTTTCATCGACAACTGCTAATTTACAGCCTGTCCGATAAGCCGGGTCAAATCCTAGAACAACTTTTCCTTTAAGTGGTGACTGTAATAATAAATTACGTAAATTTTCACCGAAAATTGCAATCGCTTGTTCATCAGCTTTTTCTGTTAATTCATTGCGAATCTCCCGTTCAATCGCTGGTCCAATAAATCGTTTATAGCTATCTAAATAAGCAGCCTCAATGTATGGAGCAGCAAAACTTGTTGCTTGTTTGCCGATTAGTTGACGTTGGAAATAATCATTAATTTTTGTTTCATCAGCGACAAGGGAAACCTTTAAAATGTCTTCTTTTTCACCACGATTCGTTGCTAAGACACGGTGCGGCACCATTTTGCTAACTGGTTCTGCAAAATCGTAATACATTTCATAGGTCCGCTTTTCGTCTTTTTCTTCGTCCTTAACTACGCTAACGTATTGCGCATGTTTAACCATATAATCACGTAACCATGTTCGGTATTTTGGTTCATCGCTAATACGTTCTGCTAAAATTTCATGAGCACCTTGCAAGGCTATCTCGGCGGTTGCAACTTCTTTTTCTTCATTAATAAAAGTAGCCGCTTTAGCTAAGATATCCGCGTTTTCAGGTAAAGAGAGCAACCAATCTGCTAATGGTTCCAACCCTTTTTCTTTCGCGATAGTCGCTTTAGTCCGACGTTTTTGTTTATATGGTCGATATAAATCTTCCACTTGTTGCATTTTTACTGCTTTTTGAATATCTGTTTTGAGTTCTTTTGTTAGTTTTCCTTGCTCTTCAATTAAACGGAGAACTTCTTCTTTCCGCTTTTTCAAGTTTTGTAAATAATGATAACGTTCTTCTATTTCACGGATTTGGACTTCATCTAAACTTCCAGTCATTTCTTTCCGGTAACGGGCAATAAAAGGAACTGTATTTCCTTCATTTAATAAAGTTAAAACCGTTGTTATTTGTTTTGAACGATACGTTGTCAATTCTTTTTGAAGTAGCGCTACTACTTCTTCGTTATAAGCTTCTGCCATTAACTAGATACCTCTTTTCTTATGCATACTTATCTATTTTAGCATATTTTTGCTTCTAAATATAGAAGTGAGGTAACTGATTCGTGCGATTAAGGAATCAAAATTCTGGTTGCCACGCAGGGGTGCGTTTTTGATATTCGATATCTTGGACAATGCCTTTTTCATTAAAAATCACACCATGCACAGAGCCGCCAAAAATAGCACCACCATCTATCCCAATTTTTCCATCACTTTGCCAAAGGTCCGTGGTCTGCATATCACCATGTAACATCGGGGTAATGGTATGACCAAAAACAATGGTCTTGCCTGTATTATTTTTCCCTTGATGAAAGGGTTCGCGAATCCACAAAAAATCCTTAGGGGCTGTTTGCCGCCAATCTTCCATCGTTAAATCAACCCCAGCATGCACAAATAAGTAATGCTGCCATTCAAAATAAAGCGGTCGTTTTGTTAAAAAATCAATTAACTCTGGATAGCGACTACGGATCATTAAGGCCATTTCTGTTGGTGAGTATTCTGCAGTAGCTCCTGGATGTAAGAGACTTTCAATTGTTTCCTTGCCACCATTGCGAACATATCCTGCAAACCAGTCCTCTGGATTTTGAAGAAACTGCAAAAAATATTCTTCATGATTGCCTCGTAAATAAACAGCGTCGTGTTGCTCGACAAGTTCTTTTCCTTTGAGAAAACAGGCTTTAGAATGCGGACCACGGTCGTTTAAATCACCAATTAAAACTAGCTGATGCTCGACTGGGTCATAGTCTGTGAGTAAGGCATCAAACAAATCTGCTTGTCCATGAATATCACTGATTACATAAACATATGGTTTCATAAATAAGCCCTCCTAACTTGCTTATATTAAGTATACGCTAAATTTTAAAATATTCTCGTAAAATGTTTGGAAATAAGAAACGAAAATAGGACATAAGTCAAAACGACTTATGTCCCACTCTCTAAATCTTAAGATAATCAATTGAACAAAAGCAGCACCTACAATTACTCGTTGCAATTTAGCCTTCGAGAGTGATGAACACTTGGAGCTAACTGCTTTTGTCTCTGACTCGTTTGGTTTATTTTTTCTTCTTACCGCCAAACGCATCTTTCATTTTATCAAAGAAGCCTTCTTCTTGTTGTTCAGTTACATTCTGTCCGCCAGCTTTTGCAAAAGCTCGTAGGGCATCCTTTTGTTCTTCATTAAGATTTTTTGGTGTTATTAATTTCACCTTCACGTGTTGATCACCATTGCCCCCACCACGTAAACGTGGCGCACCTTTGCCTCTTAAGCGGAAGTTTGTGCCAGTTTGTGTTCCAGCCGGAATTTTTAATTTCACGTCACCATGAACAGTTGGGACAGTTACTTCGTCCCCTAGAGCCGCTTGGACGAAACTTACTGGTAAATCATAGTAGATTTCTGCGCCATCTCGATCGAAAATATCACTATCTTCAACACGAAAGACTACATATAAATCACCATATGGTCCACCATTGGTACCCGCTTCTCCTTGGTTAGCTAAACGCATTTGTTGACCGTCTTCTACTCCAGCAGGCACATTTACTTTGACAGTATGTGCTTTTTTCTCATGACCTGTGCCATGACAAGTTGGACATGGTTCTTTAATTTCTTTCCCTGTGCCATGACACACATCACAAGTTTGACGACTCATCATACGACCTAATGGCGTTTGACGTTCAACATTGATTGTTCCAGAGCCATGACATTTATGACAAGTTTCTGGGTGTGTGCCTGGTTTGGCGCCATTACCGCCACAGGTTGCACAAGTATCTTCTCGATTGTACTTAATCTCTTTTTCGACACCGAAAATAGCTTCTTCAAATTTCAATTGAATTGTATATTGTAAATCGGCGCCTTGTCTTGGTGCATTTGGATCAACAGAACGGCCACCGCCGCCGCCAAAGAATGAATCGAAAATATCTTCGAATCCACCAAAACCACTACTGCTAAATCCGCCGCCACCGAAACCGCCAAAGCCACCAGCGCCGCCACCGTAATTAGGATCAGTTCCTGCATGGCCATATTGGTCATAGGCCGCTTTTTTCTGTGGATCACTTAATACTTCATACGCTTCAGAAACTTCTTTAAATTTTTCTTCCGCATCGGCTTCTTTGTTAATATCTGGATGGTACTTTTTGGAAAGTTTGCGGTATGCTTTTTTAATTTCATCATCTGAAGCACCTTTTGCTAATCCTAGCACTTCATAATAATCTCGTTTCGTCGCCATTGACTTCCCTCCAACTTTCTTCAAACTTTACAATGTGTTTAGAACCAGCCAAATTCATCGATTGCTTTCGGTCTCTCTGGTTGGATTATCTGTCACACCTTGAATCAGTGTTACTAGCTGTGAATAGGTATTTTCAGCTTGTTTAACATCGTTGTAATCATACCACAGTTCTTTCAAAACCTAAATAGTTTCTTGCTAACTTGATTGTGGTTGATTTTCTCACAAAAGACAAGGGACTGGGACATTAGTCATTGTACTAATGATCCAGTCCCTAAAATCAATTGTTATTGATTATTTGTCATCACCATTTACTTCTTCAAAATCAGCATCAACAACATCATCAGCGCCACCTTGAGCAGCTTCAGGATTTTCTTGTGCTTGTTGTTGCGCAGCTTGTTCGTAAAGTTTTACTGTTAAGTTTTGGACGATTTCATTCAATGAATCACGTTTTGCTTTCATTTGTTCGATATCGTTTGCTTCGATCGCTGCTTTTAATTCATCACGCGCATCTTCTGCTTTTTTCACTTCTTCAGCGTCTACTTTGCCTTCTAATTCTTTCAATGTTTTATCAACAGTGAACAATAAAGCATCTGCATCGTTACGTAAGTCAACTTCTTCTTTACGTTGTTTATCTGCTTCAGCGTTTGCTTCAGCATCTTTCACCATACGTTCGATTTCATCATCAGATAAACCTGAAGAAGATTTAATCGTGATTGTTTGTTCTTTTTGAGTGCCTAAGTCTTTCGCACGAACATTTACAATCCCGTTTTTATCAATGTCAAAGCTTACTTCAATTTGTGGCACACCACGAGGAGCCGCAGGAATATCTGTTAATTGGAAACGACCTAATGTTTTATTATCAGCGGCCATTGGACGTTCACCTTGTAAAACGTGAATATCAACAGCTGGTTGATTGTCAGCAGCAGTTGAGAAGACTTGTGATTTACTTGTTGGAATCGTAGTGTTACGATCAATTAATTTTGTAAATACGCCACCCATTGTTTCAATCCCTAATGACAACGGTGTTACGTCTAATAAGACAACGTCTTTAACATCACCAGTGATTACGCCACCTTGGATTGCAGCACCCATTGCTACTACTTCGTCAGGGTTAACTGATTTGTTTGGTTCTTTGTTTGTTTCTTTGCGAACAGCTTCAACTACAGCTGGAATACGTGTTGAACCACCAACTAAAATAACTTCATCGATTTCAGAAGGATTTAATCCAGCATCTTTCAAGGCTTGACGTACTGGTACTTTTGTACGTTCAACTAAATCACTTGTTAATTCATCAAATTTTGCACGAGTTAAGTTCATTTCTAAGTGCAATGGTCCTGCTTCGCCAGCAGTAATAAATGGCAAGCTGATTTGTGTGCTTGTTACGCCTGATAAGTCTTTTTTCGCTTTTTCAGCAGCATCTTTCAAACGTTGTAACGCCATTTTATCGTTAGCTAAGTCAATGCCATTTTCTTTTTTAAATTCTGCAACCATGTAGTCAATGATTTTATTATCAAAGTCATCCCCACCTAGGTTGTTATCACCGGCTGTTGATAATACATCGAAAACGCCATCGCCTAATTCAAGGATTGACACGTCGAATGTACCACCACCAAGGTCAAAGACAAGAATTTTTTCATCTTTGTCTGTTTTATCTAAGCCATAAGCTAAAGCTGCTGCTGTTGGTTCGTTAACGATCCGTTCTACTTCTAAACCAGCAATTTTACCAGCATCTTTTGTTGCTTGACGTTGCGCATCGTTGAAATATGCAGGAACTGTAATAACTGCTTTTTCAACTTTTTCACCTAAATAGTCTTCAGCAAAACCTTTTAAATATTGTAAGATCATTGCAGAAACTTCTTGTGGTGTATATGATTTTCCTTCAACATCAACTTTGTAGCCAGCTTCACCCATGTGACGTTTAATAGATGAAATCGTGTTAGGATTTGTAACAGCTTGACGTTTTGCTACTTCGCCCACTTGAATTTCACCGTTTTTGAATGAAACGACCGAAGGAGTTGTGCGGTTACCTTCTGGGTTTGCAATAATTTTTGCTTCGCCGCCTTCTAGTACTGCGACAGCTGAGTTTGTTGTTCCTAAGTCAATACCAATAATTTTACTCATAGTGAATATCTCCAATCTGTATTAGTTTTCTATAATAATATATTTTTAATTAACGTTTGTTATTGTGCAACAATGACCATTGATGGTCGTAACACACGATCTTGTAATTTGTACCCTTTTTGTAGAACTTCAACAATGGTATCTGCTGGGGTTTCTTCAGAAGCAGGGACTGTTTGAACGGCTTGATGTAAATTTGGATCAAAGGTTTCACCCATTGCTGGGATTTCTTCAATTCCTTCTTCTTTTAAAGCCACAGTAATACTTTCTAGCACCATCGAAATACCTTTTTTCAAGCTTTCGCCTTGTTCATCTGATACTTCAATAGCCATTGCTCGTTCTAAATTATCAATGGATGGTAAAATCTTTTTACCTAAATCTTGTGAGCGGTAACGAACTAATAATTCTCGTTCGTTTTTATTTCGATTGCTCATATTAGCAATTTCGGCTCTTGCCCGCAAGAACTTGTCTTCCATTTCGGAAAGCTCTGCTTTAAGATTTTCAATCTCTGTTGCTTCAACTTCTACTTCAGAAACGCCAGCAGCATCAACAGCTTCCATTTCTTCTTGTAATTCTTCTTGCTTCTCTTCTTTTTTACTCACTTCAGCAACTTCCTTTCTCTTTATGCATCTACTTCTTATCCTAACAAGGTTTGCTTAATTACCTAAAAAACGGTAATAGTCACCTAGTTGTGAAGCTAGCTCATGTCGAAACGTGTCTACCAAACCGAATATTTTTGAATACGGCATACTGGTTGGTCCTAGCAGGGCAATTGTTCCTTTGCCATGTCCTGATACTTCATACGTAGCAGTGATCATGCTCATATCTTCTAAGAGATTGTTGCCAATTTCTGAGCCGATACGAAAAACAATTGGATTTTCTGTTGTTGCAGAACCATTTAATAAATGCGTCAGCTCATCAGAATTTTGCATAAAGGAATAGACAGATTTCAATTGTTCAATATCTTGTTTGATGCCAAAATCTAACAAATTCATGCGACCACCGACAAAGACTTTTTCTTCAAAGGCATGTCCTAACATCTCATCGAATAAGTTCATCATTCCTTCTGGCGTTTGGAAATAGCGATGTAAAATCATCGGAATCTCCGTCCGCAAACGATGATAAACGGTCAACAAAGGTTGTCCAACCAACTTATCATTGATGATTTGTGTCATTTTTTCAAGATCTTGGCTAGAAACAGCGGCAGGAATGGCAAATACTTGGTTTTCAACATTGCCTTTATCTGTCACTATAATAGCAAGGACTTGCCGATCATTCAAAGGAACCATTCGAAAGCCGGTTAATTTCCGTTCTTTCACTTCAGGTCCTAATGAAAAAGCAGTATAACTTGTCAATTCTGATAGAATTTCAGCTGATTGTCGAATAATATCATTAATCTCATGAAATTCTTTTCCAAAAGATTGACGGATTCTTCTAAGTTCGTTCTCTTCTACTTGTGTTGGTTGTAAAAGATGATCCACGTAGTAACGATAACCAGCCATTGAGGGGATTCGCCCTGAAGAAGAATGGGTCTTAGCTAATAAGCCGTATTCTTCTAATGCTTTCATATCATTACGAATTGTGGCAGAACTAGAGGCAATGCCATCCTCCATCAATTTCTTAGAACCGACAGGTAAGCCCGTGTTCGTGTAATTTTGGATGATAAGTCTCAAGATATTTTGTTGTCTTTCTGTAATCATCGTTATTACCACCCTTCATTAGCACTCTTAACATCTAAGTGCTAACTACATATACTAATATAACAAGTCCTTACCTTTTTGTCAAGGGAAATACGCAACTTTTTAGCACTCTTCACACAAGAGTGCTAATCGCTGCACACCACCTTCAAAAACCATCAATACCAACTTTTGTAATAAAAAAATCATCGAAATGCTTTGTCACACTTCGATGATTTTTTTATTTTTTTACTCTTTTTCACTTAACAAAAATGCTTCAAAAACATTATTCCCCACAAATAGTCCTTTTTTCGTTAAACGTAAGATATCTGCTTCTTCAATTAATAATTCTTCTTTGATTAAGCGTTGAATGACCTCTCCATAAATTGCTTCAATTGGTTCATGAAATTTTTGTTGGAATTTTTGTTTAGAAATGCCTACTTTTTTACGTAAGCCTAAAAATAACTCCTCTTCTATTTGATTTAGACGAGTTAATTCTTCGGTCTCCACAATTGGCAATTGATTTTCTCGTAAGGGTTTCAAATAATGTTGGATTGGACCGTGATTTTTGTAACGAGTTTGCCCAAGATAGCCGCTGGCACCTGCGCCAAATCCATAGTAGTGGTCATTATTCCAATAAGCCAGATTATGCTGGCTTTCTTTTCCTGTTAAAGCAAAATTACTAACTTCATATTGGTGACGTCCTTTTTTCTCCATTGCTTCAATCGTTTCGTCAAACATCTGTGCTTCGATTTCTTCTTCAGGCAGCTGTAACCGTCCTTGACGAACCCAGTTCATGAACATTGTTTTATTTTCAAGAATTAATGAATAAAGCGAATAGTGCGGCAAGTCCAATGCTAAGGCTCTTGTCAAAGTATCGCGAAAACTTTCCAATGTTTGTCCAGGTAAAGCATAGATTAAGTCAATACTGACATTGGTAAAATTTTCTTTCTCTAAAAATTTCATTGTTTCATAAACATCTGCAGCGGTGTGCTTGCGACCGATTTTTTTGAGCAAACGATCATCAAATGTCTGAACGCCCATCGAAAGACGATTGACGCCATAGTTTTTCATGACTTGTAATTTTTCTTGGGTTAAATCACCAGGGTTTGCTTCCACCGTAAATTCATTTCGGTCATCAAACGTTAGCTGTTCGCGAACCCCTTTTAGTAGCACATCTAACTGTTTCGCTGATAATGAAGTTGGCGTGCCTCCGCCAATATAGATGGTTTTCATTTCTTGTTCTGGATACAATGCTTGCGTAAGTTGAATTTCTTTTAATAAACTCTGAATATATTCATCAACTGGTTGTCCTTCTAAAAAGACCTTGTTAAAATCGCAATAATAACAAATATGCTCACAAAATGGAATATGAATATAGGCCGACCGATCGAACATCGGCGTTGAAGTTGAAAGTTGGTTTGTTTTGGTCATTAGCTCGTTTTATCTCCTTATTACCAAAAAGCTCGTTCTTTTTGGAAAGTCTCTACTAGCCATACTAACTGTAAATGACAAATAAATCCATAAAAAAATTCGCGCAGCCACTTAAAACAACAACGAGGAGCTGTCATAAAAACCGACACCTCCTCAACCTTGAAAGAAAAGTAAAAAAATTTTTCTATATATAATAGTACAAATCAGTTACAGTAATTGACCGTAACGTTTGACGTATAAAACTTTAATGAACGCAACCAGTGCTAAATAAGCAACAATTGTCGGGATTAAATACAAGAAATAGCTTGGTGATAAACCGACAAATCCTAGTTCTGCACCGAAAGCGGTAAAAGGTAATACAGTTCCGAGAACAATCCCTGCTGTAGTGACTAACGTCATAATTCCAGAAGCACTACTTTGAAGGAAAGGCATTTTTTCTGTTCGTAGGAAATGCAAGACGAGCATTTGGGACCATAAGGACTCAATGAACCACCCTGCATGGAAAATACCGATAAAGAGCAATTGATCTGCTCCATTTAATTCAAAGAATGAGCCACCTAGGATAGCCGGACACACAATGAAATACATAAATAAATAGGTAACAATATCAAAAATAGAACTCGTTGGACCAAACCAACGCATAAAATTACCAATTGATTTTGGTTCCCATTTTTTTGGTTTTTCTACGTATTCTTCATCTACTTTGTCCCAAGGAACTGACATACACGAAGTATCGTAAATTAGATTTAATAATAGCGATTGAATCGGAGCAATCGGTAAAAATGGTAAAAAGATACTTGCTGGGATCACGGAAAAAACATTGCCAAAATTAGAACTTGCTGTTAATTTGACGTACTTCATCGTGTTCGTAAACACACGCCGTCCAGATAAAATTCCTTTTTCCAAAACCATTAAATCTTTTCTCAATAAAATTACATCCGCCGATTCTTTCGCCACATCGACAGCTGTATCAACAGAGATTCCTACATCAGCAGCACGCATTGCTCCAGCATCATTTATTCCATCACCTAAAAAGCCAACAGTTTGACCATTTTCAGTTAACGCATTTACAATACGAACTTTTTGGTCAGGCGTAATTTTGGCGAAAATATTATACGCTTGAACGGTTTTTCTTAATTCTTCTTGGTTTAATTGTTGAAGTTCATTTCCTGTAATAATTTTTTCGCCAGCCAGACCAACTTCTTTACAAACAGAATGCGTCACATACTGATTGTCCCCCGTTAATACTTTCACAGCTACATTATGTTGATGCAAGGCTTGAATAGCTGCCGCTGCTGTTTCTTTTGGCGGATCCAAGAAGGCAAGATAGCCTTGTAAAATCAACTCTGATTCATCTTTAGTTGTATACTCCCATTCAGCCGCTTCGACTTTTTTATCGGCAATTGCTAGAACGCGCAAACCATCTCGATTTAAAGCTTCAACGTCTTTGGTAATTTTTTGACGCAGCGTCTCTGTTAAAGGCACAATTTCGCCATCTAAAAGTACCTGTGTGCAGACCAAGAGCATTTCTTCAACCGCACCTTTGGTAATTAAGCGTGTTTCTCGCGTTTTAAACTCTTTGATAATCACGCTCATTCGACGTCGATTGAAATCGAAAGGAATTTCATCTACTTTATAAAAATCATCTGATTGTATATCACTTTCTTGCGTCGCCGCTTGAATAACGGCGTTATCCATTAAATTACGCAAACCTGTTTGAAAATAACTGTTTAGAAATGCTAAATCCAAGACTTTTTGATCTTCTTGGCACCCAATATTATAGTGGTATTCTAAAATTACTTTATCTTGTGTTAAGGTACCTGTTTTATCCGTACAAAGTACATCCATCCCGCCAAAATTTTGAATGGCATTGACATTTTTCATAATCGTGCCTTCTTTAGCCATTTCTCGAGAACCTTTGACTAAATTGGTTGTTACAATCATAGGTAACATTTCTGGTGTCAAGCCGACAGCTGTGGCAATCGCAAACATTAACGCTTCCACCCAATCGCCTTTTGTTAACCCATTAATTAGAAAAACAGTTGGCGTAATGACCAACATAAAGCGAATCAACACCCACGTTGTTTTATTAATTCCTGTTTCAAAACTCGTCTGCTGCTGCTCTTCTCCGTTATCAGAAGCCATCCGTCCGAATAAAGTTTGATTACCAACTTTAATGACAATGCCCAAACCAGTGCCACTAATTACATTTGTTCCTAAAAACAAAAGATTGTCGTATTCTGTATCAATTTGATCACTATCTTTTTGATGAGTCGCGTGTTTTTCAATGGGAAAACTCTCTCCAGTCAAGGATGATTGGGAAACAAATAAGTCCTTAGATTGGATTAAACGTAAATCGGCTGGAATCATATCGCCAGCGGATAGTTGGACTAAGTCGCCACACACAACTTCCTCAATAGGAATTTCCATTTGCTTCTTGTCACGAATGACTGTCGCTGTAACTTTAATCATATTTTGTAATTTTTCAACTGCATTGCTTGATTTGACTGATTGTACAAAACTCATCGTGCCGCTTAAGATGACCATCGCTAACATAATTAACACGCCAGTCACATCTTTTTCCTCTGGCGCAGCATAGACATATTCTGTAAAAAATGAAATCGTGGCTAGTGCTAATAACACCAAAGTAAACGGCGTGATATACGATTTTATAAAAAGTCGCAGCCGTGAAGCTTTTTTTTCATTCATAATTTTGTTGCGGCCATAACGTTCTTGTAATTCTTCAATATCTTGGTGTTTAATGCCATCCCAAGTTGAGCCGAAACGTTGTAAAACTTTTTCTACTTCTGAATGGGCAAACTTTTTGTAACTATAGTCATGGCCCAAGTGACGCATTTTCTTTTCCATTTTCTTTCACCTCATTTATCTGTTGTTGACTTGAATTGACGATCGGTTCATCTTCCATTTTCCTCACCCTTTCCACAAAAAAAGACACGCTGAAAACTCAACGTGTCAAAGAATAATCGTTCTTATCGTTGAGCTTTAGCACTATACAACGTAAAAAGCGATTGCTTTTAGCTACCTTAAGAAAAGCCTTCATTCGACAGTTCCTGTTCTACCCATTGGCGTCTCTCGACATTTTTGGGCAGTAGCCTATGTTTGTATAGGAGCCTCACCTAACAAATCTTATTTAATTACAACAGCAAGTATAATTCTTCCTTGAAAAAATAACGATATAGAAAAAGTTTTTAGTAGATAACTTTTTGTCCATTCAGTAACAAAAAGAAAAATAATCCGCTTATTTACTATGGTTTTCTGGTATGATTCGTATTTATTCATAGAATCATAACTGGTTAAATTAATCTAAAGACCGTCAGATAGCCTTGTCGAGAAGCTTTTCTTCTGCTATTTTTTGTATAGTTAAAGAAACGGCGGTGAGGAAAATGAAATTACAACAACTAGAATATTTTATGGCAGTTTCAAAGTATGCGAGTTTTACTTTAGCTTCTCAAAAGCTCCATACGAGTCAACCTTATTTAAGTACCCAGCTCAAGGAGTTGGAACGTGAATTAGGTGCTTCATTAATTTTAAGAGACAAGAAACATTGTCGGCTTTCTCCAGCAGGCGAAGTCGTCGCCAAGCGAACAGAAATGATTTTTGCACTCATTAAGGAAGCGCAAGAAGAGATTAATGAATTAGTGACCCAAGGATCGACAACGACCATTCGGATTGGAACAAACTTAATTGATATAGATAAAGCATTTGGAGAAGTCTTGTTGTTATTTAATCAATCCTATCCGTATGTAAGTATTGATTTTAAGTATTATTACGATCTTGAAACAGCCTTGGAAACAGATTTAATTGACATTGGGATTGGGATATTTTTGGATACCTCGATTCCATTAGAGAAAGAATTAATTTATACAGAAAGCTATCTCCTTTGTGTCAATAAAAATCATCCTTTAGCCCATGCCGATAGCGTAACGATTGACGAAATTCGTTCTTTACCTTTTGCTGCATATTCCGATCAAGTATATGAAAAAAAAGTGTTTAAACGTTGGGAACGTAAAATCAATTGGGAAAATCGGCAAATCGTCATCGAACTTCCTTCTCTTCATTTAGTCTTAGACATGGTCCAACGAGAAAAAGCCTGTAGCATTCTTCCCTATTCACTCACTGATGAACTAAACAGACGTAACTTAGTTGGTATTCCTCTGGAAGATAGTCCAGAACGAGCCATCTATTTAGTTCAGAATAATCATCACGGACATTGTGAAGCACACCGTTATTTATTTGAACAATTACGTTATTTATTCTAGGAATAGAAAAAGGAGGAATTCCCATGGAACTATTTCGTTTACATTATTTTTTAGAGTTATGCAAAGTGAAACAATTTACTAAAGCAGCCGAAAATTTAGCAATTTCTCAAGCTGCATTAAGTAAGCAAATAAAAATTCTTGAAGCAACGTTAGGCGCTGAACTTTTTAATCGCCAAGGTCAAACTACCACCTTAACACCAGCTGGATTAATTTTAGAAAAATATTGTTGGCGCATCACCAATGAGTTGGTCTCAATTGAAGAAGAGCTAAAAGAAATTAATCATTCTTCCAACCATATTTATGTGGCCACTTATCTCTGTGATTTAGAATATAAATTGAATGACTTACTAATGACAACATTAACGGATCGTTCATCCAACTTACAAGTCCACACCATTATTACAGAAGATATTCTTCAATCCTTGGAAACAATGGATGCAGATTTTGGTATTTCCTTTGCTGACTTACCATTACCTGAACATATTGGTAAAATTGATTTATTTACAGCAAATTATCAATTCATTTTAAGAAACGATCATCCAGCTTTGGCAAAAGCTACGACGGAAGAAATTTTAAAAGAACTAACAATGTACCCCTTCGTCCGTTTAAATACCGAATTTTCCGAGCAAAACAAATTAACCAATTGGCTAGATACTACGTTTTCTAATTTTTCTCCAGAGAAAGTCATTCAAGTGGATACTCTTTCACTTATTACTCACTTGGTGTCTCATTCCGATAGTTTCGCTATTGTCCCCGAATACACAAATATTCAACTTTTAGACAATTCGATTCATACACTAACTTACCAAGAACTACCTAAACGAAACATGGCAGTTTATTATTTAAAAGAACGTTACATGAGTCGACAACTTCAACAACTTTTGGCTGAATGCCAAAAACAATTTCAATAGTAAAAACCAAGACTAGAGCTTGTCGGCAAGCGAGTTCCAGTCTTGGTTTTTATTTGTGTTTTCAGGTAGCGGCTTCTCTTCCTTTGACAAATCCTAAAGAAGTGATAGCCATCACTAACGAAGTGCCTCCTTGACTTAAAAACGGAAGCGGAATACCTTTTAACGGCAACAGTCCAATCACCGCACCGATATTCTCCACCGTTTGAAAGACCAGCGAAAAAATGAGGGCAACACAGATGTACATACAAAAACGCGAATTGCTCCGCAAGCCAGCTACT
Organism: Enterococcus sp. MSG3299; assembly: GCF_050555765.1. Lineage (NCBI taxonomy): Bacteria > Bacillati > Bacillota > Bacilli > Lactobacillales > Enterococcaceae > Enterococcus > Enterococcus sp. MSG3299. The sequence continues at coordinate 1,095,915 of NZ_CP187869.1, read as the reverse complement.
AAAACTTGATAAAACAAGTAAAAATAGAGAAAAACAACGGTGGCACTGCCCACAAAGCCCCAGGCTTCCCCGATAAAAGTAAAAACCATATCAGACTCACGAACAGGGACATACACTTCAATCCCATGCACACCCTTGCCAAATAAACCACCCGAACCGATTGCCAATAAGCCTTGCACTTGTTGATAGGAGATTTTATCGACATAATCATAGGGATGAATCCATGCTAAAATTCGATCCAATTGATATTGTTTAAAATGTAAAAAGAAGAGTACTTTGTGCCCCCACTCTGTAAAGACTAACAGAATCAAGACCACGCCTAACGTTGCTAAAGCGCTGAAAATAATGATTAAAATTTTGCGATCAATTCCTGAAATAACTAAAAGAGATAGAATAATCGTTACGAAAACAAGGGATGTCCCAAAATCTTTTTGTACCGCCATCAAGAAAAAAACAGGGACACTAACCGCAACGATTTTTTTTAGAAGTTGCTTGTCTGAACGCCATTTATCAGACCAGTCTTGTTGCTCATGTTGGACAATAATTTTTGCCAACATTAAAATAAACGCAATTTTCGCAATTTCTGATGGCTGAAATTTAATAAACCCTAAATCTAACCAGCGCTTTGTGCCCGTCAATAAATACATTCCTTTGTCATAAGAAAAATACAAAGCACTCATTAAGATTAATGAAAACCCATAGAAAAAAGGAGCTACTTTCCAAATAAACTTCTGTGACAGCCGACTAGCTAAAAACATGCCTGCATAGCCAACAAAAATAAAGAAGAGTTGTTTTAATGCTGGCACAGTTCCGTCTTTTCCTTCATTAACGGCAATCCAATATTGCACACCAGAAGATAAAAGTGTGAGTAAAAAAATGGGCAATAATAAATCATAATTAAGATGTAAGTTGAATTTTTTTGTATTGACCATTTAACTGCCGCCTTTCGTTTGCAATAATTTTAATGACGATTCCTAATGCCACTGAAAAGATTAAATAACTTGTTCCACCGTAACTAACAAACGGTAAAGGAATTCCCGTCATTGGAATCAAACCCAAAACGCCACCAATGTTAATCGCCGTTTGAGCTAAAATCAAGGTCCCGACCCCTAACAAAAACAAGCCGTAACAATGATTTTTTATTACACAACTACTCCGCAAAATCGAGGCCGCTAAAAATAACAAAAGAAATAGCAATAGTAAGCCGCCAATCAAACCAAGTTCTTCCACAATCACCGCAAAAATAAAATCGGTTTGACCTTCTGGCAAGCCACCTTTTTTTACCATACCATTGGCTAGTCCAGTGCCCCAAAACCCACCGTTATACATCGCTAAATAGGCCATTGAAGGCTGAAATCCGCGATCATGAAAGGATAAAAACGGATTTTTCAAAACAACTAAGCGGTCATACACATGCGCAAAAAAATGTGGTAAGTAGCGGTGATCCCCTAGAAAAATAATTATTTTAGAAAGAAGCGCCGCGCTAGCAACGACAATCCCCGCAGCAATTACACTAAATTTTGCATGAATACTTGCTGAGAAAATCAAGACACTGCCAATAACTAAAATAAGAATGGCCCCGCCAACTTTGGGTTGGATCAAAACTAAAAATGCAACGACCAAAACAAACAGCCATTGTTTCCTTAACTGCTTCGTTGTCAAGCCATTTTCTTTTTCACCTAAATAACAACTCAAGTAATAAATAATCGCAAAATTACAAAGCTCTGATGGCTGAAATTGGATTCCAAAGAGAGAAATCCAACGTTGTGCGCCATTCGCTGCTACACCAAAAAAAGGTAGTCGAACCATTAACAGTAATAGTACCGAAACTAAAAGCAGTCCAATCGCAATTTTCTTATTAAATAACACTTCTAGTCGAACTTTGTAGATCACGAACATTAGCACCCAGCTGAGACACATAATAATACCTTGTTTAATAAACACAGCAGTGGGCTTCACGCCTTGCATCAGCAACTCATAGCTACTGGCGCTATAAATCATTAACGCGCCAATAATACTTAATATAATAAAGGTCAAAAGAATTTTTGTTAGACCTAAAGTACGTAGATTCATTCTCTCACCTCTATCTTTTTCTAATTAAATCAATCTTACCAGTCTGAGTTAGAAAACAAATAGAGAGTTTTTTATAGAACTATTACTAAGCTTACATAACAAAAAGTAGCTAGACTTGGTTCATTTCACCTAGTTTCGCTACTTTTAAAAAAAGACATTTATATAATTTTTGTGTGTTGCTCACATTTCTGATAAATTTTTCCAAACTTATCTCTTTCTAAATACTGATAATCTACTAAATACCGTCTCAAAAGTGCATAATCTTCATAGATTTCTCTAAGTCGCTGATTGACTTCTTTTTCCGTATATTCTTTCCCAAATTCAAATTGGTTGGCCACACGTTGAAACACTTGGACTTTTTTCGCATTTTTCTTGGGAATAACCAGCAACTTTCCTTCTTTAAAAAGATTTTCAACCATGTTTATTCTCCTTTTTTTGTTTTGACTATTGTTTAGAAAATTGATGATTCAGTTTTTCTTTCTGTTTATCGGTCCATTTGCCAGCGACTTCATTGACAATTGTTTCAGCAAAATCACCTACTTTTTCTCCCGTAATATTTTTGATAGGTGTTCCGTTAGCAGCTCCTTCTTCAAACAAATCAAGTAAATCAGTCAACGCATTGAACATATTGGCTCCGCTATGATCTGAAAAATGCCATGCATATTTATCAATTTCTTGAAATACTTGTCGATACTCTGCTGGTAATGCTGCAATCCGTCGTTTATATTCTTTGTACTCTTTTTTATCCCCCACAACTTTTTTGATCAACGCTTTAAAATCTGACATGCTCTATCCCTCCATTTTTTTCATCTTGTTTACTTGTTTTGAAAGCAACGTCCACCGCTGCCAAAAATCAGCGAGTTCTGCTTCTCCTGATGAGGTTAAGCGATAGAACTTCCGCATTGGTCCTTTTTCTGAAGGCTTTTTTTCAGCTATAACCCATTGATTTTTTTCTAAACGCAGTAAAATCGTATAAACGGTTCCTTCAACAATTTCAGTAAACCCTTGGTCATTTAAAATTTTTGTAATTTCATAACCATATGTTTCTTTCCTTTGGATGATGGCTAAAACTAAACCTTCTAAAATGCCTTTTAGCAACTCTGTCTGCTTCACTGCTTTTCCTCCCTAAACTACTCTTTAGTACTATGTACCACTACATAATAATACTGAGTACCGGTTCTGTCAACTACTTTGTAATAAAAAGTAGTAAAGACGCGACAACCACCAGTACTTAACTAGTAGTTGTCGCGTCTTATTATTCTTTATTCATTTATTCCGAGTTCTGCTTCAAAGGCTTCTAATTCTGCAGGGTGTGTTTCTGGATAAGCAAAGCATGTTGAAAAATGCCACTCCCCACCACTTGTGCCAAAATAACCTGGCAGTAATTCCAAAGCCAATAATGCTTCTGATGTTTCTTTTTCCGGTAACGTAATCTGAAAAGTAGTCGCTGGAACAAAACCGAACTTCGTATAGTAAGTTGGATGGCCCAGGATAATCAATCCGCCGATGCCTAATTCTTTGGCCTTCTGCACAGAATGCTTAATTAACGCTGAGCCTACGCCCGTGTTCTGTGCTTCTGGATGGACACTTAGCGGCCCAACGGTCAAAACAGCCTTTTCTGTATGATCAGGTAATCGTAGTTTGGCTTTTGAAGACATAATATGACCCGTTAATTTTCCTTGATCAGTTTCTGAGACTAAGGACAACTCCGGAATAAAGTCGGCACTTTCTCTTAATAAATGCACGATAAAATGCTCTGTGGGACGCCAGTTTTCGGTCAAGTTTAATTCCTTGAACGCTTGATATGTTAAACGCTCTACAGCTTGATACTCTGCAGGTTTTTCTTGATGAATCTTCATTATTTGTCCTCAGATTGTTGGAAATAGTCAGCCGTATCTCGTTCATCTTGTTTTAATTGGTCGATCAAGGCTTCAGCCCCATTGAATTTCACTTGGTCACGTAAATAATGATTCCAACGAACCACCACTTGTTCGCCATAGATGTCTTGATGGAAGTCCAAAATATAGACTTCCACGGTTAAATCGCGTCCTTCTCCAAAGGTGTCATTATGACCAATTGAGCCCATGCCGACATACCATTTGCCACCAACTTCGATTTGCACAGCATAGACGCCAATTCTTGGTAAGCGCACGGTGCTTTTCACTTTGACATTAGCGGTCGGGAAACCCAATAAACGGCCACGAGCATCGCCATGGACAACTGTTCCTTCTGTTTCATAAATATATCCTAACAACTCCGTGACCTCCTCCATTTCGCCGGCTTCCATTTTTTCGCGAATTCTTGTTGAGCTAATTTTGGCACCAGTCATTTCTTCTTTTGGTACTGTCACCACTTCAAAACGGCCTTGCGCATAAGTTGGTAACTGTTTGACTCCAGCGATTTCTTTAGGACCATACGTATAATCAAACCCAGAGACTGCCACTGCACTATTTAAATTAACGATATACTGATCGACAAAATCTTGCGGTTTTAATTGAGCAAACGCTGAAGTAAATTCGACAATATATAAAATATCAACGCCCAAGTTGGCCATTAGGCGTTCTTTTTGTTCCAAGCTAGTTAAATATTTCATATTTTCTGGTAAAACTTTTTGAAAAACGATTGATGGGTGTTGGTTGAAGGTCATCACAGCTAACTTCAAGCCTTTTTCCTCAGCAATCTTTTTACCTGTTTCAATTACTTTTTGGTGGCCTTTGTGAACACCGTCAAAGAAGCCTAGGACCATCACGACTTCTTCATTAGGAATTTGATTGGGTTCATAGGGATGATGTAGTTGAATAACTTGCATGTGCAAAAACTTCCTTCTTTTTTATTTAATTGTTCCGTAGAACTTTACTTGGTTTCAATAATTTATCATGCGTTGGGTGTGGCATGTATAAACTAACCACTTGATTTTGGTAAAATAAGGCAACTAAGGATTCTGGCATTGCCTTTATTCCTAGTTCTTTTTTGTGCAAACGCATGCCATTTTTTACTTTTTGATACAATTCATCTGATAAATCAATTCGTGGGAATTGTTCTACTGCTGTCTCAATGGGCAACAGGCATTGATCGATTGTTTCAGCAGCCATTTGTTTGGCTACTTCTTCTAACGTTAAGCATTGCGCAGCTTGCAAACCGCCACTTGCCGTTCTCGTTAAATCCGACATATGGGCAGGATAGCCTAATTTTTTGCCAGTATCCACGGATAGTGTCCGCACATAGGTTCCTTTGCCACAGACCACTTTAAACCGCCAACTTTGTGTTTGAGCGGATTCGTTAAAAATTGGTTCACTAGTACGTTCAAATGAATAAATCGTAGCTTTTCGTTGGGGCCGTTCAACTTCTTCCCCATTCCGCGCATATTCATATAAACGTTTACCATTGACTTTCACCGCAGAAAACATCGGTGGGATTTGTGTGATTTCACCTGTCATTTCGGCCATTGCTTGATCAATTTGTTCAGTTGACAGAGGTGTTGTAACTGGTTTTTTTTCAACAATTTCGCCACTAACATCTTCGGTTGTCGTAGCAAATCCAAGTGTAATTTCACCTTCATAGGTTTTGCCAGAATCTACCATGTATTCAATCACTTTCGTTCCTTTGCCAACGCAGATGGGTAAGACCCCTTCGACATCCGGATCTAGCGTACCACCATGACCAATTTTTTTGGTATGTAAAATTTTTCTCAATTTAAATACGCAGTCATGACTTGTCATGCCACGTTCTTTCCATAACGGTAAAATGCCGTCCATTATAGTTCCTCCAGTTCCGATAATACTAACTTTGTCATTATAGCATAAAAGTACCTAGCTTCGCAGTCTCCGTTGCTTATTCCCTTTGGCAAAATCTCTGCTAAATGCAAAAAAAGCCACAAACTCTGATAAAAGCAGAGTTTGTGGCTTTTTTTAGCTAGCAAATGATCCCCATGTATTCTGTGCGTTGCCATCGTTTGGTCCGATTGGCAAATAAATTCTCGCGCCTGTTGTGTCTGTCCCACCAATAAAAACATACCCATCTGCAATATAAAACGCATCGTAATAAAAGCGAGTATTTTTGGGCCAGATACCATAAATGGGTGCTGACAGACTAGGTTGTCCTGCTCTTAAAACAATGCCTTCGTCCACACCAATTAGAAATGATTTCTTCTTTTGCGGGCGCCAAAGTTCAGCAATGTCGCCATCGTTCATATAGCCTAACAAATGTCCGCTATTTTCAATACGGTAAAGGTTTTGTCGGTCGGGTAATTTCGCTGTAATTGTTCCTACTTGTGTCCAAAGTGCCTCTGCTGATAGATGTTCATTGATTAAAGCATCTGGTGTTGGATAGATTGAAGTGAAACGAATTGCTTGTCCTACTTGATATTTTGGCGCATTAGGTTTACCTGGCTGAATAATGACAGTCTCACCTGTTTCAGAAACGCCCGTTTGTAAATCTTGTGCCAACTGCGCTTTACTAATCCCCCAACGCGCTAAATAACCATAAGGATCTGTATGATCTCCCCACCAATTTTTTGTAATCCAATCATGAGTGACTATTCCATAACCTGTTCCATCATCCAGCGAAAAATCAGCACCAATGTTTTGAGCCAAATCACGGGCCAAATTAACATAGGCAGCATAATCTTTTTTAAACGTCGCCGCATTATTCGTTCGAGCCAATTCGATTTGCGCATAGGCTTTTTGATTAGCTAAAGAACCTGCGCCATATTGAATTTGGCCAGCAGGAGCTAATTGTTTCACTCGTCCACCAGATCCGACAAAATATGAGACATAAGCATTTGACCAATTTCGTTTCATATAGGCCACTTCATTGTCTAAACTGTGTGGTCCTAGGTTCCGCTCGTTTCCTGATTCATGTAAAACAATTAATTCATTGCTTGCAGAGCCTGGAAAATAAGTAAAGTTGATTGGATCCGCTTCGATGGTGTAAGCGCAAGCCGTCATCGGAATCGTTAAACTTAAGCCAATCACTAAAGCAAGTTGAATCATTAATTTTTTAAACATAGCATACTCCTTTCTAAAAAAAGCCATGAAAGGAAAGTCAAAATAACTTCCCTTTCACGGCTTAAACCTGCAGATAAATGGCGGGACAGAAGTAATTTCTTCGGCAATCAGCCGAAAGTTCTACGTTTGTCCCGACCACTTCTACTTAATCATCTTTATTTTTTAACTGAATAAATAACTCTTTTAACTTTTTCGGCATAGGAATAAAGGTCGCAATGTTTTCAAAAAAAGAAAGTCCTTCGTTCGCAATGTAAAAAATCAGAACCATTTCTCGAATTGGCAAATTGTTCCCCACAACTTTTTCAACACGAACCGCTACGGCAACCACAAATAACATCGTCACTTTTTTCGCAATTCCGAGCATACCAATCCGACTGGACAATTCTTTTGTGGCGATTGCCTTAATCCAACCTGTGATGAAATCGACAATAATTAAAAAGAGGAAGACATCCAACAATTGATCTAATCCACCTAATAAACGTACGACAATCCCACCGAAAATGCTTAAAAGCATTGTTATTGTGTTGAGATAACGTTCCATAAAAAGTCTCCTAAACTAGCTTGTTATTTTGTCGGAAACGGATCGTCCGTGTACCAACTTCCTTGTAGGTAAATATTTCCAGCACGGTTAGCACCAAAAAGAATTCCTTGATTTCCCATCTCATATAAACCAGCACAATTCGGTTGAGGGAATGTATATTGCATAGCAGTTAACGCCAAATTCCATATTCCCTTTGTAATCTTCGTCGATAATGTATATCCTGTTGGAACAGTAAACACTTTAACCAAATTATTATTCAATTTCGTTGGATCACTCAAATTACATCTTACAAATGCATCGACACGATTTCCTACCCTAATTAATACAAATTTCATATTATCCTTATTAAAGGCCGCCTGATATTTTGCCTCGACTTCACCGACTCCACTAGCTTCATAAATGGCCATTTTAGAGGATTCTAAAGGCACACCATTGACGGTTGGCATAGTTACAAAATTCTTCACCCCAGCAATCTCTTGATCACCTGTTTGTGTCACAGCTTGACCTTTAATCGCTTCCGCAACGTTTTTCGGGTGCATATATTTACTCGTTAAAGTTCCCGCGACTGCTTCGCTGTCTGATGCGAAGCCATAATTTTCTACATTGCCTAGCCCCACTTGTTCAGCGGTTACTTGGTGCGGATTATCTTGATTTTCCACATGGGTCTTGAGTTGCTCTGCTTGAACAAAACCACTCTTCGCTAAAACCGCTTGGGCATCAACAGACAGACCAATATGAAGCCCCACGTAATCAACTTCTACGCTGGCTGGCGTTACCCCATTTGATGAATCTGTATAGCTCATTAAATAAATGAAACCTTCATCTGTGATAAAATTCTGATCATTGATTTGAATTGAAAAATCGCCGAACTCTTTTGCTGATTCTTGGATTTGAGTTACCCAATTATCCGTAGTTGGTAAATACGTAGCGATTTTAATCGTTTGATTATTGGGCGCAGCGGCTTTCACACGTTGATTAATCGTAAAAAATTGAACGTTCTGGCGAATAAACGCCACCGCCTCGTCAGTTGTGAATGTTTCAAACATTTGTGGAATTAATTTTTTAGCGGCTTCAACGAGATTGAAGGCCGCTAACTGTTGTGGAATTACACCACTTTGGGTGGAACCTGTTTTCACACCCTCATCATCACGGCTGGCCATTTTATTGTAGTCCGCTTGGGAAACTTCCTCCCAAACGTCTGTTGGCTTCTTAAGAATTTTAGCCGTAAAATCAGTGGAATAACTGTTTGCATTGGTGGCTGTATTGCCGGCCGTTTTACCGTTAAAGTCTAACTTCAATTTGACAGTGGTTGGCTTAGCCAATAAAGAAATACCATCTGCTTTTGTCATACGGTCATTCAAATCAATTTGAAGACGATTCGCTAAGGTAGCTTGTTTGATGCCTTGTGTATCTGTGCGTGCTTGGACAATTTCTGGATTACTATCACCTGCTTCTGCTACTAATTGATCGAAATCATTTCGCAAAGTATCAAATTCTTGTTTATTATTATTTGCCGTTGAAACTGCATTTCCTGCAATCGTGATTGCTGTTTTGGCATTGTTCATCGCTTGGTTGGCTGTTTCATTTGCTTGATTGCCTGCATCGGTGGCAATTTGTACGGCTTCTTTGCCAGCTTCATCTGCAATGTTTTTCGCTTCAGAAATTCCATTCGTTAACTGGACTTGGTAAGCATCAACTTTCTCAGCTGATGCATTCGACTGATCCAAGATTGCATTGATTTTAAGGCGACCTTGATTCAGGGTATCTAATTCTTCAATATGTTCTACTGACATTTCGTCACACTCCTCTAATTTTCATTATTTTATTAAAACTGACCGCCCAATTGGGATTGAATATACACACGACAGATGACCGAAGCATCCAACCATAGTAGCTGATGAGAGAAAAATTGAAGCGTGTGATTGCCGCGTTCGATTTTTCCATCTGTTGTTTTTCGTAAATAACTCAAAATGTTTAGCCGTTGTTGTTGCAATGATAGTTGGGGTAATTTTTTGCCATCCACTACCAAATCAATGTTCGTTACAGAATGCGAAGGTCCTTTAGCAGTTGCCTTGAACGTTAATTCTGCGGTGTTTATATAAAGAATGTCCTCGTCAAAGTATAAATTCAGCTCCACTGGCTGTGTCTTGCTAAGTTCTCCTTGTATTGAACGATTTAAAAGTGTCGTCGCCCCTTGTGCGTAAGTTTCGCTAATCTCTTGTTTCCGACTGAAAGCTGTCATGGTACTATGAATTGTTTCTTGCAGATTTCCCAACTCTAGCTGAATGTCTTGGGGGGTACCAAAGACATCTTTTTTACTTTCTTTTTTGATACGAAGGTTGACACTCCCAAACTCATTCGTATTAATCATGATAACCGTGCCCAACCGCAAACGATCGATTGCTAAAGGTTGATCTGTTAATTTAATTAAATCAGCTGCAGTCACTACCCAAGAAACTTGTGGCTTGGTCCATTCTTCTAACATTCGCAAAGCATTTTCCTTTAATGCCTTGGGATCAGAAAAACGCTGTTCCACCCAAATTGACTCCAATAAACCATAGCGGTCAATTGCGGCCTTGTTCTCTAAATACGGAACCCCTTGATTGACCGAGCAAATATTGACTTTGTTAACACCTTCGCCTGAACCTAATGGATAAATCCGATTGATTAGCATCTTGGGATTACGTTCTATTTCAAATCCTTGCATATTGTAACCTTCTTGAATTCGCGCAACTGGTTCTGTTGGTGGTTTGACTAATGAAAGTTCAAAAGGATAGACCTCTGTATTCCATTGCCAAAGATATTCCTCTTCGAAATCGGCTGGGATGCTAAATAAAGGCTCGACTAGCCCATTTTCATTCTCCCATTTATAGGTTAATTTCCTTGAAAAATCACATTTTTTCAGGACCCAATGCTTTGTTTTTTGTTTATTCAATAGAAATTGAATGGCCTCTTTCGTTGTTTTGTTTTTAATTTCGTGACAACCAAAAAGGACAGTATCACCTAAGGTACATAATGCTTCTGTGGCAGAGTAGTGAATTTGATTATTGTTCGCATCTTTCTTAATTGTGGTTGGCATCACGCGATATAAACCAATATATTCATTCTCATTGTCGGTCAGTTCCACCCATTGCATTTCTGCAATAAATTCATTTTTAGGATCATCTAGCGGCATGGTAAAATCTAAACTGCCAATTTTGTTCTCTATTTTTTCATAGCTGACTTGATAGGCATTGTCCAAAATTGCCGTATATGTTCTTTTCAAATCCAGCGCCATTAACATTTAATCACCCTCCTACACAAATCGGTTAGGATAGCGAATCGTCAAGCGGAAGTCGCTATCTTTGGCTTGAATATACAGCGGTTCATTAGGATATAGATAAAAATCGTTCATTGGTCGAATCATCGGTGCACCATTTTTTGTCAGATAAAAATTTTCAGTATCAATGATAATTTCCGAACGATCAAAGTCTCCTAAGTTAATTGTATCGTTCCGTGTTTTAATCCAAACACCACGTCCGGTTCCTGTTAAAATAATGGTCGGTTTGACTTTTAAGCCTTCGACCGTAGGATAAATTTCAATTGGCCGAACTTCTTTGCCTAAATCCCCCATCGTGTAGGCCCGATTTTGAAAGGTAATCATGGTTGATCCCCAATAAGCCCCGCCTTCAATTAAAATTGGAAAATCAACTGCACCTGAGCCTGTATTCCCCATTAAGTAATTCGCTTGAAATGTAATGGTTGGCGAACCCCACATCACACTAGTCGCATCACTCCGTGTGTATTTATACGGATCAGAAAGCAATAAAGTAAAGGTGCCTGTTACTTGGTTAACACCTTCGGGTACATCACTCACTGAAGACTTACTGCCAAACCACAGCATTTCCGGTTCATCGTTAAACCAAATAGAAACGTCTTTTTCCGTAAACAAAGCAACATTTAAATGATTAAATGCATCTCGAAACGCTTCATTATTCACAGCTGAAAGTCGATATTTGACTGTTAATTCTCGTTCTGGAATCCGCGCATAAACGTGGCGTTTGCCATCACGAATCCCTAATTGATAGCTTTCAATTTCGCTTGGAACTAATTCTCGTCCTGAAACTGATAATGTTTGATAGCCAGGGATGACTTTTTCTAAAAATTGGCCGTTAAAATTCAACGCTTCTGAAGGAAGAGGCGTTGAATGAGTTGCTTGATTGGTATCAACAAATTTATACATGTTATCCTCTCCTTCCTAAGCGGTTATTTTGTTTCACTTGTTGTCGTTGTAACTCTGTTGCTAAATAAGGCGCCGTAGTAGCTGCGACAACTTTTCCATCTAACGTTGACTCTACTGTCACAAATAATGGTCGATTGTATGCATCATTTTCTAAACGATGGTCAATCGTTGCTGTGAAGTTTCCTCGACCAGCTAAGTCCAAGGCAAAATCATTTAACAGCGGTAAGTCTAAAATAGAAGCCATTGCTCTACTAACGGCTGTTTCGCCTGCATAAATCCCCGTGGCAATCGTGCCGCCGAAATTCAATTTATGCAAATCAGATAAGGGACCTTCTTTTGCTGGTGAAAATGGTAAAAAGTTACGAATTTTACTGACGACCCCATCGATTGCTTCTTTGGCTTTTCCAATTGCGCCTGTAATTCCATCAGCAATCATACCGACAATATTCGCACCTGCATCGGTGAATTTTGAAAACCAACCTTGGATTGCTTGCCAAGCACCTTCAATTACAGAACCAATGGCATTTTTTACCTGATCGGCTGCATTGGTAACCCCATTTTTGATATTTTCAACTAACTGTCCGCCCGAAGCTAACAGTTGACCAAAATAAGAACCAATCTTCGTGATCATTTGTGAGATTAATGTTCCTGCTGCGGACAGCAAGGCACCCAATAGACTGAGTACACCATTAATTAAGGCTTGAATCAGTTGAATCCCAGCACTTAACAACTGTGGCAACGCATTGATTAACGCACCCATTAAAGCGGTAATTAGCGTAATTGCTGCAGTAACCAGTTGCGGTAAAATTGAAATAATCCCTTGGATCAAAGCTATTAGCAATTTGACACCTGCGCTGATGATTTGTGGCAAGGCACCAATTAAGGCATTTACCAATGTCAAAATTAAGGTAATAGCTGCCGCAACTAAGGTTGGTAAAATCGAAATAATCCCTTGAATTAACGCCATTAACAATTTGACACCTGCGCTGATAATCTGTGGCAAGGCACCTACCAACGCAGTCACTAACGCTAGAATAATCGTCAGCGCTGATTGAATTAACTGAGGTAAAATCGTCATAATCCCAGTGATTAATGCCATCAAAATTTGTAAACCAGCAGTCAAAATCAACGGTAACATAGTAACAAATGCATTAACTAAGGCCGTGATAATTGAAACACCTACTGTAACTAGCATTGGTAACGCTGTGACAAACGCTGTCACTAATGTAGTGATGATATTAATCGCTGCAGTTGTAATTGTTGGCAAGGCGGTGACAATCGCATTAACTAAAGTCATTAATAAGCTCAAACCAACTTCTATCAACATTGGTAAGACTGTTGTAATCCCCTGAATCAACGTAGTAATAATTTGTGTTGCCGCTTCAATTAAGACTGGCAAATTGGCAACGATCGCACCAACAATTAACGTAATTAAACTAGATAACGCGGTTACGATGCTTGGAATAGCTTCTGTTATTTTCCCGAGAATACTGGTTAAGACGGTTGTAAAAAGTTGTATAACTTTCGGTAGATTAGCTGCCAGCATTGTTGTAACCGATGTAATCGTGTTACCTAAATTATCAAAGACTTGGGTAATACCACCCGCACTCAAATCACCGGTTTTCATCCAGGCCGTCACGAATGAAACAATCAAGGAAATAATTAGACCAAACGGCCCGGAAATTCCTAATGCAGCCAGTGCAACCTTTGTCAGAACTTTTACCAAAAGACCAACCGCTAAACCAGCTTTGTCAAAGGTGCCACCAAATTGCCCTAATAAGTTACTACCTAATTGCAAACCGCTGGCAAAAACGCCTGCTAGCACACGACCAATTGTTAAAAAAATAGTCGCCATTTTCTCTAAGCCTACTGCAAAAAATTGTTTAAAAACTGCCATTACTTGCTGAAAGGCCGGCTGGATCTGTTGTAGCAATCCTACCAATTTGCCAAACGCCGCTGAAACAGCTCCTTGAATGGCACTAGCTAAGCTATTGATACTATTTCTAAATGTTTCATTGGTTTTATAGAAATAAACAAACGCTGCTACCGCTGCTAAAACGGCTGCTACAATTAAAATTAATGGTCCTCCACTTAAGGCACTAAAACTAGCACTTAGTTTTGATAAGCCACCACCTAACTTCCCAATGTTTCCTTTTACAAGAACCAAACCATCACTAAACTGTTGAAATTTTTGCTGAGCCATCGTTACCATAATCAACATGGGCCCAATGGCGGCTAAAATGCCCATAATGGCAACAATAAAAACTTGGACGGGTTTTGGTAATTTGATAAATAAATTCACCAAAGCTGTAATGCCTTTGACGACTGTGATAACCACTTGAACCAAAATTTCCATTCCTGGAGCCATCACGCTTTGAATCACTTGTGCCGCCGCTTCAAATGATTGATTCATCTGAGTCAATGCCCCTTGCAACTCGCCTTGCAATGAATCAGAAATCCCTCCTGCACTGGCCATAATCAGTCCTTGCATTCCTTGAAATTCGCCACTGACCCCAGCACCGACGCCCATAGCTGTTTTTAAAACGTTCAGCATAGGTAAGGAAACGGCACTAGTCATGGCCGTCCCAAAGCTCAGCATATTATTTTGTGCATTAGTAAAGCCATCAGAGGTTTCTTTCCCCGCTTTTTTAGCTGCTTCACCGGCTTGTTCAGCAGAATCTGTTAACGCTGTGTTCATTTGATCTGCTGCCTTTGCTGTTTCGTCTCCTGTTTTTTTCACTGTTTCTCCAGATTGTTGCATGACGGTTTTAAATGTGTTCATGACCGTGGCTGACTGATTGACACCCGCACTAATTTTCCCTAAATATCCACTTAATAAGGCATACTCACCGCTCATACTTTTTAATGCTTGTTGGACGCCTGCAAGGCTTTTCTTTGCCTCCGATAACGGCGTTTTTTCTTTGTCATTCTCCATCTGCTCTCCTCCCTTCTCGATAGCGGCGTAGACGCTCTGCCACAGTGGCAAGTTGCGTTTTTTTCCGCTCATTTAATTTTGTTCGTTGTGGCTGGTTAGCTGCCAGAACTTCAGCAACTCGTTTTTCATAATCATAAAAACTTTTAAAGCTTTCAAAAACGGGTTTTCCTTTTTTGTTTGTCGCTTGCGCTTTAACATTTAAGTAGGCAAGCTCGTGCCTTTTCCGCTCTTCATCTACTTCTGCTAAATTAAAAGCAATCATTCGTAATTCAAATTCAGACATGGTCATCCGATTCACTTCTTCAAATGAACGACAGCCTAAGTAGCGAAAAGCAGAAAGAGCGATGTCGTGATACACGTCATCGCTCGTTTTAATTAGTTGTTCGCTTGCGCTTCTGCTTTCTTCGCTTCTTTGCTGAACTGATCGATCATTGGTTTTGTAAGAGGTTGCTTTCCCATTTCTTTAAGCAAATCATCTGAAAGTTTTTTGACATCTTGGGTCATTAACCATGCTTCAATTTCCGACTTACCTATTTTTAATTGCCCACTTTGTAAAGCTTCCATGATGTCAACTAAGATTACTGGATTGTATTGGCGTAAATAAATCATTGCTGAACTGATGCCCATGCCGAATTTGGCAGCGCCATTTTCAATTTGGTAACGTTTATCTAATTCGCGAATCGCGCCAATCGTAAATTTCACTTCAATTGTTTTTCCGTTAATCTCTAAATTCATTTTTTATCCTCCTAAAATTCAACACTTTTTGATTATTCGCCAGGTTGTGGTGCTTTCTCTGGAACGGTATCTTGGAACGCATATTGTGCTTCCGCAATAATATCTGCTTCTACTGTTGCAAAGCCATCTTGTGGCTTGCCATTAATAGAGGCTTCTGTTTCGATTTCTACTAATTCTTCTACATTGGCTGGTAAACTCCATGAATTTACATAACCTTGGGCATAAATTGCTGGATATTTACCTTCCGCATTTTTTTCACCTTTTAAATCAACATCCCAAAATTCCATTAAGATGCCATCTTCAACTGCGTCTTTCATGTATAAATTTTCATCATCTCGAGAGGCTAAACCGCTTAACGATAACGTAACTTCTAAACCAGAAACAGCATTCGCAACGCCATCTTTTGTTTGCGTACCGCTCGATTCACGTGAGAATTCCCATTCATGTTCAATTTGAAATAAGGGTTTCATTGCTTTCTTTGTCGCTGCTTCATCCAAGCGACGAACTAATAAAATACGGTCTTTTCCTTGCATAACTTCTCCCATTGATAATTCCTCCTAGTAAAATTGCATGTGTAATGGTAGTACAGCATGCCAAATTGTTTTTTTCATTTGTTTGGTATCTTTTACCATTTGTGCTTTGACTTCTTGATGTTTGATACCCCAATTAAAATGAGCCGTTCGTTTTAAGTTACTGGTTGCCTGCCGTAAAATCGTTCCTTTAATTGTAGAAATTTGTTGTCGTTCAGATAACGCACCATAAACATGCATTATTAATTCAATTTCTCCCAAAATAGCTGATTTAGTTGGCTTAGGTAATTCTTTACTATCACCTAAGTAAACAAATGGCTGATCTGGTAAATCTGTCGGCAGTTCCTCTAGCAACAAAAATCCTGACGTCTGGCAGATTGCAACAAGGGCTTCATATAATTCTTGTTCCGCTTCATTCATTTTTAGCGCCACCTTTCCATTCAAAAAATTCAGGATTGGTTAACAAATTGGCTCTCTTCTAGTCAAAATGAAGGATCTTGAAAGTAGCCGGCATTTTCTGCTCCTTCATAGCTGACACAAGAAAGCAGTCAAAATCATAGAATTCCGTGTCTTCATTTTTTTGGTTGCCTCACGTTTATCTATCTCTTTCGACACTATTAATTTACCATGTTGACACCTGAAAAAATTCCACGCTTTTTCCATGTTTACATCCCTAGTTCATCCGCCACCGCTTCAAAGAAATGATTTCTTAATTTATAGGCTTGGCTTTTACTAATAAATAATTGCTGGGCAAGTCCAATTAATGTTAAAGAGGGCCGTTTTTTCATATATAGTTCTTCAATAATCACGCGCGTTTGTTCATCCGCTTCAGCTAAACAATTTTTGATAATGTCTCGATTTCTCTCTAAGTTCCACAGACGACGATCCATAGCTATCGTAATCGCCATTCGTTCGGTCACTACAGAGTGAAGTCCTTGTCCTCTAATACCAGCATTTAAATCTGCTTCTTGATAAGGGTGCCGTAATTCTTCTTCCCGTTGCCGGATATACTCATCTGTTTTATAAAAGTCTGCTAAAATATCTTTGATATAATTAAATGTTGACGTACGCATTGGTTAATCTCCTTTACTTTTATTCATTTAAAAGTGTTAATCGATAAATAAAATAACACTCTTTCGACATGTCTAAGCCGTGACGAATCGCTTCATCTGAATAACCGAGCCAAATTAAATAGAGATACTCGCTTTTTGTAAACGATGCAGCCTTGATGGATTGGATGGGTCTTGATTGATCCATCGACCAATTACCGATTGCTTGTCCTAATTCTTGAATTTCCTGCATAATAAGTTTATTTTTTTGACTTGCCCAATCGGGATATTGATTCATTAGTTGTAAGAGTCGTTTTCTTTTTTGTGCTTTTTCGCTTTGTTGCTTTGAAATATCTTTAAATACAACGCTTTTCATTTCAAATAAATCTTTTTTACATTTTGTTAAATTACTCATGTTTACGGCCTTCTCTTTCACCAATTAGATAACCTAACATCAGTGTCATTGTCCAAAAGATAAACCCAATAATAATTGTTAACATATTTATTTCACACTCCTCATTCGTTTGTCTGTTGTGTCTTTATATTGGAAAACATAGCCACTGGCGTGCTTCATTAGACGAGAAATAATGCGTGTTCCATAGGCCTCCACCAGTTGTTTTCCAGAAAAATTAGTAGTAAAAATAGTTGCTTTATTCTGTCTAGCTTCTAAAATTCGATTTAAGATGTCATTATTAAAATCCGTACTAACTTTATTTTTAATTCCTAATTCAGCACCTAAATCATCTAAGACCAAAATGTCTGCTTTTTTCATTCTAGTAATATACGCTTGAGCCTTTGCTTGGCTTTTGGCCGATTCATTCATGGACATTTTTAGTTTTTCTAATAACTCAGAGTAGCTGACAAATAAACAATACTTTTGATATGCAGAGCGTTCTAAGACTTCAACTAAAATACTGATAGCCAAATGACTTTTACCGACACCAGGTTTCCCTGAAAAAATAACGTGAATTGGCTTTCCTTCAACAATTGCTGAAACTGCTGCTAAGGCCCGTTCTTTTGCTTGTCTTGTTTCTAATTCAGTGGTTTGGTAATTGGTTAAGCGACATTGCCGTAGCGCATCATCAGCAATTAAGGACCCTTGATGAAAAAATTTTTGTGTACGCGCCATAAAACTCTCTTGAGAACGTTGTTGAGTGGCTTCTTGTTCATGTTTTTTTAGCATTTTATACCCACACGACCAACAAGTTGGGGCACAACGTTCTGTGCCATCTTTATTTTTTTGTTGCCAAACATATTGTTCACTGCCACATTCAGGACAACGGTCTTCAACTTTTTCTAACAATTGACTCAATAGTATTTGAAAAGTTTGATCTGTCGCATGCATACTGATTTCCTCCTTTCTTTAAAAACCTAACTCTTGATATTCTTCTGTCATTTGCGGCGTATGCTCCAACACTTGTTTTTTATCATTTACCAGAACTTCATGTACGGATAAATAATTTTGTTGCTCCCAACTTTTCAAAATAGCATTTACATAGCCATAATTCCGTTTATTTCGATCGACGGCAATTCCTAAAGCATGCAAGATTAATTGGCATGCTTCCTCTTGGCTAGCCCCTTTTTGTATAAAATCTTGCAACCAATACTTAAAATCTTGGCTTGTTTTTGAGGCCAGTGTGCCAAAGCCGTTTTCCTCATAAAAATGATAAATCATCTTTAAACAATCGTTTTCTGAACTACTACCTTGACTCTGACCTAACTTAGACTGGACTATGCTTTCCTGTGGTAACCGTTGGTAGTCAGCTGGTTGACCACCGACAGACGATTCTGCTTTAAACGTATAAGCTTTGCTATTTTTTTCAACAATCTGATTTTTCTCTTCTTGATACAAGGTTGGTTTGTAACGATCACTGCGAATATAATTATGAATTTTCCAATGTTTGATAACGATCACACCACTTTCAAATACTAGAATAAATTTTTTAACCATTAGCAATTTTAGATCGTCTTCCCCACAACCAACCATTCGCTGCAATTTTTTGGGATTATTGATAAATCCATCATCATCGGCACGCATCGCTAAATGAAAATACAGGGCCTGACTTGATAAGGGCATATCTAAAAACGCATCACTATCAATAATCGTTTTTGCAAACATGCGTCGTTCTGCCAATCCGCTTCTCTCCTTTTGACTAAATTATTGTTACTCTGTTAGTAATTCCATGAGGCCAATCATACCAATCACGATGGCCCCAATTTTTATTGAGACACTGCTTATTAATAAAATAATTGCTAAAAGTAACATATCCGACAACGTTTTTTTATAATTCCGACTCATTTCTTCACCCTTTCTACAAAAATACGGTTTTCCGAACAAAATGTTCAAAAAAAAAGACAGTTCAGTTAACCGAACATTTGAATGGCTCTATCTTAGCACCAAATATTTTCACTGTCAACTCATAAGTTCGGTTTTATGAACCGCTAATTTTAATTGCGATTGTTACTTGCCTTCTCTAAACAGGTATAGTATACTTTGAGGCAATAGGAGGTTCGGAAATATGAACATTTTTGCTATCCGTTTAAAAGAAGCTTTAACAGCCAAGAACATCAAACCTAGTGAATTAGCGAAAAAAACTGGCATCGGTAAATCTTCGATCAGCGATTGGCTAGCTGGTCGTTACGAAGCAAAACAAGACAAAGTTTATCGCATTGCAGATGCATTAGACATTAATGAGGCCTGGTTGATGGGACAAGAGGTTCCCATGGAAAAAAATGCCTCAACTATCGACCGCATTTATAAAAAATTAGAGCCTCAACGACAAGCCATCGTTTATCAATTTGCCGAACAACAATTACACGAACAACAAACGCAAGCAGAAATTCTCTCATTCCCTCGCCGTGACGAAATGACACTGGCTGCCCACGCTGGGGATCCAGAAAAGATATTTTCAAAAGAAGAGATCGAGAAAATTCACGATTACTTGGATGAAATTGATGCCAAATATCAACAATCGATTTCTTCTGACAAAAAAGAGGATTAACTTCCCATCTACTCTTTTTATTAAGTAATGGCAGGTGAATGGTAAAGTGAATGATTATGAAAAACTCGTCAGTTCCATTCAAAAGGATGTGACGGTTTTAGAAATTGATTTATACAATCAAACAGGTTGTTATGGGTTGTATCGAAATGGCAAAATTTATATTGAAAAAACATTGAGTACCCGTCAAAAGAAGAATATTTTAGCCGAGGAATACGGGCATTATCAAACATCCGTTGGCACTATTTTAAATCAAAATTGTACAGAAAATCGGAAGCAAGAGTTGAAAGCCCGCAATGTGGCCTTAGAGCAATTAGTTACATTAGACGATTTAATTCGTTGCTCTGAAGCTGGCTTAAGCAACCATTATTCTTGTGCTGAATTTTTGGAAATCGATGTTGAAACATTAAAAAATGTGATTACGTACTATCGACAAAAGTATGGCGCCACTTATCTTTATAAAGGACGGATTTTTGAATTTAGGGATTATTCTGTGATGGTATTAAATACTGGGTTAACTTAAAAAGCATGGAACAAAATCAATAAGGATTTTGTTCCATGCTTAAAAGTATTCTGGAAAATTCAAGAGCGGTTTTTGTACCAATGGTTAATATGTCCAACGCCAAGCATAAGATTGGGGACAAGTATAAGGACGAATATAAATGACGGCCAAAATCCGATGAACTGAATAATACGTTCCCGCATACTATGTAGTACAAAGAAGAAAAGAAAAAAGTACAGGGAACTCTTGCCTGAACCCATTTCTTTTAAATAACGATCTCCATTTTTATAGAAACCAACAATTCTTTTCATTTTTGCACCTCCATGACTATTTTATCAAGAAATCAGGAAAAGAAAAAGCACACCATTCGTCTGGTGTGCTTTTTCTTTTTAATTATTCACCTTGATTCAACTTACGAATCAACTCATCAATGTGATTTCCGTATTGGACAGATTCGTCTCTTTCAAAAATCAACTCTGGTGTTTTATACAAGGTTAACCGTTGTCCTAATTCTTTACGAATCAGTCCTTTGGCTTTGTCTAATCCTTGTTGAGCTTTTTGTTGTTCGGAAGCTAAATCAGATAACAAGCTGTAATAAATCGTTGCTTGTTGTAAATCACCGGTCACACGAACATCTGTAATAGTGATGCCTTGGACGCGTGGATCTCTGATGCGTTTGTTCAAGATATCATTCACTTCACGCATGATTTCTTGGCCTACACGACGGTCACGATAATTTGCCATAGTGTCTTCCTCCAATTACTAAAATTATTGTTTGATTTCTTCCATAATGAAGCCTTCAATCGCATCATCTACACGTAAATCATTGAAGTTTTCAATCATAGCACCACATTCAAAACCAAGTTTGACTTCTTTCACGTCATCTTTAAAGCGTTTCAAGCTTGCTAATTTACCTTCATAAATAACAATACCATCACGAATGACACGAACGCCACTATCGCGGCGAATAAAGCCTTCTGTAACATAACAGCCAGCGATTGTGCCAACTTTAGATACTTTGTACAATTCACGAACCGTCATTTGACCCGTAATTTTTTCTTCAAATTCTGGATCTAATAACCCTTTCATCGCTGTTTCGATTTCTTCTAGGGCTTTATAGATAATACGGTGTAAACGAATATCAACTTCTTCTTGTTCTGCTTGTTGTTTCGCTTGTGGTGTTGGGCGAACGTTAAATCCGATAATAATCGCATTACTTGCTGCGGCTAAAGTTACGTCGCTTTCATTGATGGCCCCAACTGCCGCGTGAACAATTTTCACACGAACGCCTTCTACATCAATTTTTTGTAAACTTGCTGAAACGGCTTCGGCAGATCCTTGTACGTCTGCTTTGACAATGATATTAACTTCTTTTAATTCGCCTTCTTTTAGGCTTTCAAATAAGTTATCCAATGTCACACGGCTACTTGCTGAACGTTGTTCAAGCAACGCACGTTTAGCCCGTTCTTCCCCTGCTTGACGTGCTGTTTTTTCATCTTCAAAGACCACAAAACGATCACCCGCTTGAGGAACATCATTTAATCCGGTAATTTCCACAGGAGTTGCTGGTCCTGCTTCTTTATCACGGCGGCCCATGTCATTGGTCATCACACGAACACGTCCATAAGTATTACCAACAACGATTGGATCACCAACATGTAAAGTTCCTTGTTGAACGAGTAATGTCGCAACCGGACCTTTACCTTTATCTAAGCGTGCTTCAATCACTGTTCCAATTGCTTTTTGCGTTGGATCAGCTTTTAAGTCTTCTACTTCAGCAATCAATAAAATATTTTCCAATAGCTCATCAATGTTTTGATTGAATTTCGCTGAAATATTGACGAAAATCGTATCTCCACCCCATTCTTCAGGAATTAATTCATGTTCACTTAATTCTTGTTTCACATGATCAGGGTTCGCACCAGGCTTATCAATTTTGTTAACTGCTACAATAATCGGCACTTTTGCCGCTTTGGCATGGTTAATCGCCTCGATTGTTTGTGGCATTACTCCATCGTCCGCTGCAACAACTAAGATGGTAATATCAGTGATGCTGGCACCACGCGCGCGCATACTTGTAAAGGCCGCATGTCCTGGTGTATCTAAGAACGTAATTGGTTTGCCATCAATATCTAACTGATAGGCACCAATATGCTGCGTGATACCGCCCGCTTCACCTGAAGTCACACGAGAATGGCGCAATGTATCTAATAATGTTGTTTTCCCGTGGTCTACGTGTCCCATGATTGTGACAACAGGGGGACGTGTAGTTAAGTTTTCTTCAACAACTGCTTCTGGTTCGAAGAATTTATCAATGTCCGCAATATCAACTTGGACTTTTTCTTGCGGTTCCATGCCATAGTCCACAGCTAATAATTCAATTGTATCTTTATCTAGGGCTTGGTTTTGGTTAACCATGACACCCATCATAAATAATTTTTTGATGATTTCCGCTGGTTCGCGGTGGATTTTTTTCGCAATATCCGCCACGTTCATACCTTCTGTATATTCTAAAACATCTGGTAATTCACGGAATTTACGTGCTGGTACTGCTGGCTTCGCTGATTCTTGTTGATGTTTGCCTTTTTTCCCTTTTTTGTTGAAACGATTGCGGTTTTGGTTATTAAAGTTATTCCGGTTATTACGATTTTGACCGCCACCAAAATTGTTGTTACGGTTTTGGCCGCCACGGTTTTGGTTGTTCCCGCCATTGTTATTTTGGCTGGTCCGATTTTGATTCGTTGTAGAACCGTTATTGTTTTGGGTATTGCGGTTTTGATTGTTTGTATTTGTTTGATTGCTACGGTTTTGTGTGTTGCTTTGGCCGTGACGATTTTGGTTGTTGTTGTTTCTTTGTTGTCCATTCGTTGATTGATTGTTTGGACGATTTTGGTTATTTCTTTGTTCACCAGGTTTATTGTTCATTGGTTTCTTATTGGCTGGTTTATTTTGTGTTGTTTGTTGCTTTTGGTTGTTTGTTGCTTTTGATTGAGTATTTACGGTACTTCCTCCTCCGAATGCTTGACGAAGCTTTGTTTCTTGCTCGGAACTAATTGCGCCCATATGGTTTTTAACATCCATACCTAATTGATGCGCTTTATCGACAACGTCTTTGCTTGCTTTATTCATTTCTTTTGCTAGTTCATAAATTCTTTTTTTTCCCATGCAATCACCTTCCTAACCTTTTAGTAATTCCTTGATTTTGGTGGCAAATCCTGCATCAGTTACTCCGATAACCATTCGTGGTCGCCCAATCGCTTGGCTGAGCTCGAATTGACTGAACAGTTCGCTAACAGGAACATTATAATAAGAACTTTTGTCCTTGATTTTCTTTCTAGTATTCTCACTGGCATCTTGCGCAACAAACACAAATTTCGCTTTGTTTGCACGAATATCTTTAAGGGTTAATTCCTCGCCTGTGACTAATTTACCGGCGCGCATTGCTAAACCTAAAAGGTTCAAAATTTTGGTTTTATTTTCCATCGCCAAACAACTCTTTGCGGGCTTTTTGATGTGTTACATAATCCAATAGTTCTTGATAAAATTCATCACTTAATTTTGTTTCTAAGACACGATCAAGAATTTTTTTATCCCAAGCTTTTTGGACTTCCGCAGGATCCAAATCAACGTAAGCGCCACGTCCAGGTAATTTACCAGTTGGATCTAAGGCCACTTCGCCTTCTTTGGAGCGAGTGATTCTGACTAATTCTTTTTTCGGTTTCATTTCGCCTGAAACAACCGATTTACGCATTGGAATTTTTCTCTTTTTCATTTTTTCACCCTCCAAAAACGTTATTCTTGTTCAGGTAATTCTTCTGTAATTTCTGCTTCAACAACTGCTTCTTCAGCAGCCAAGTTTTCGTAATCATCTGCCGTCATATCTGAATGGATAATTGCTTCATCCATTTCTTCTGCCACTTCGGCAACTTCTTGATTGGCTTGTTGTTCATAAAATTCAGCCATATCAGATTCTGATTTGATATCAATTTTATGGCCCGTTAATTTAGCAGCTAAGCGCGCATTTTGACCACGTTTACCAATCGCTAATGACAATTGATAATCAGGTACAACAACTGTACATGCTTTGCTATTTTCTGGATCAAAAATAACATCTAATACTTGAGCTGGATTCAAGGCATTACTAATATAAATAGCTGGATCTTCGTTCCATTCCACAATATCCATATTTTCGCCTTTTAATTCATTCACAATCGCTTGGACACGTTGGCCTTTTGGACCAACACAGGTACCCACTGGGTCAATATTAGGATCTGTTGAACGAACGGCTACTTTTGAACGATCGCCAGCTTCACGAGCGACGCTTACGATTTCAACAATTCCATCATAAACTTCTGGAATTTCTTGTTCAAAAAGACGTTTTAGTAAATCTGGATGGCTACGGCTTACAAAAACTTGTGGGCCTTTTGATGTGTTTTCAACACGTGATACGTAAACTTTAATCCGATCATGCGGTTGGTAAAATTCATTTGGCATTTGATCTTGTTTTGATAAGACTGCTTCGATTTTGCCTAAGTTTACATAGATATAACGGCGATCTTGACGTTCAACAATTCCTTGCATGATGTCATTTTCGTATTCGCTAAATTCATTATAAATAATTGTTCTTTCTGCTTCACGGACACGTTGTAAAATTACTTGCTTTGCTGTTTGGGCAGCAATGCGGCCAAAGTCTTTTGGCGTAACTTCAAAACGAATTTTGTCGCCGATTTCATATGCACCATTTAATGCAACGGCATCTTTTAATGAAACTTCCAATTGTGAATCAAATACTTCTTCTGTTACTTCTTTGACAGCATACACGTGAATATTGCCTTTTTTTGGTTCAAATTCAACTTCGACGTTGCTTGCTTGTCCATAATGTCTTTTATATGCAGAAACTAAAGCTGCTTGTAACGCTTCAATCACCGTATCTTTAGGAATCCCTTTTTCAGCTTCTAATACGTCTAATGCATTTAACATTTCTTTGCTCATTGTTTTTCTTTTCCTCCTATGGATTCGTTAAAGCTGAACGAGTGGTTCTTCTTCCAAGGGAAAAACTTCTCGTTAAAACTTGTCACAGGCCCAGCTAAAAGTAAAACTTTTAGTGGACCCTTTTTTACATTCGAGTCTGTTGATTAAAATTGAATGGCTAAACGAGCTTTTGCGATATTTTTACGTTCAAAAGTCATTTCCTTCACTCTGGTTTTAATTTTTACACTTAATGTTAATTGTTCTGAATCAAGATGGACTAAGGTACCCTCAATCTGTTTTTCTCCATCAACTGCTTGATAAAGAGAAATATGAATGTACTTGCCTACCGCTTGTTCATAATCGCTTTCTTTCTTTAACGGACGTTCTGCTCCCGGAGAAGAAACTTCCAGAAAGTACGCTTGCGGAATTGGATCTGGATCCATTGCATCTAGTTTTTCACTTAATTTTTCGCTGACAAAGGCACATTCCTCAATATCAATGCCACCTTCTTTATCGATAAATACTCGTAAAAACCAATTTTTTCCTTCCTTAACAAACTCTACTTCCACAAGTTCAAAATTTTGTTCTTCTAAGATTGGTGTGACTAACTTTGTTACAGTTTCCACAGCACTACTCAAAATTTTCGCCTCCTTCGAGATTGATGTAACGAACCGTGTCCTGATGACTTTTCCATCAAAAAGAGTGAGCAGAAATCCGCTCACTCCCAACTAGTATCATTACGCTAAAGATAGTATAGCACAGAACCATTCCAAACTCAAATGAACAAGCTAAATCTCTCGAAATTTGCACATTTTGTCTCGATTACTGAAACTATCTAAGCGATTATTTTTTCGTTTTAAAATAGATAAATAATCCTTGAATCAAAAGAAGGCTACCTAAGAAAAGAAACGCGTTTTCTTTTGTTTCTCCTGTTTTTGGCAATTCCTTATTACGAATCGCCTGTTTTTCAATGGTTATTGAAGTAGTTTCTGTGGTTGAATTCGTGGTAGTATCTGTTGTCCCACTCGTTGGTGGCGTGGTACTTTCTATAGGTTTTTCTGGCGTATAGTGATTAGTAAATACTTGACCTCCATCATACTGAATAGTCGCCACGAGATTTCCTAAAAGCGCCTCGACGGTTACTTGAACTTGAAGGTTGTGCGTATCGTAGGAAACACCTGCCTGTCGCGTGTTTACTTCCCGAATGGTGTATTGATAGTTTCCGGGAGTTTCAAAGGTTAATGGTGAAAATTGAATTTTCCCTAAAGTATCGTTACTAACCGTTTCTAGTACTGTGCCTTTCTCATCTAACAATTCAAATTGAAATTCAGCATCCTTCAGTGGTTTTCCTAAAAGAACTTTTCCAGCTAAAAATGAAGCAGCGACTGGTTGATATGAAATCTTATGATTCACAACAGTTTTCAGTGCAACTAAGTTTTTACCAAAGTCTTCAGGTGTTATTGGAATCTTGTTTTGCGAAAGTTGGTAACCGGTAGGTGCTTTGGTTTCTACTAAAGTATAGTTATCTTTTAACAAGCCTTTAACAATCGCTGTTCCGTTTTGATCTGTTGTGATTTTAGCCACTGTTTGATTGGTTGAGTTTCGAATGAGTTCAAACTCTGCACCTGCTAAACGCTGGCCCGCTTCATCTTCTTTATGAATTTCAACAACATATTGTTCACCATTGGCTTCTCCACCACCCGTTTGTGAGACACGACTCACTTCGACTTCTTCCACCACCGTTTGATTTTCTGTTAATTTTGCATAATTTGTGAAGGTTTCACCTTTTTCGGGAAGATGATCGATTTTGGTTTTATAGGTGATACGATATTCGTTAGTCCCAATATTACCAAAATGCACCGAAAAATTGCGGTCACCAGGACCATACTGGACAGCCAACTGATCAGTTATATCTTCCTCTGGCGTGAACTGCCAAATAGCATTTCCATCCAGTGTCCATTGTCCTCGTTCAATTTTCATAGTGTCTTTGATATAACTTAAACTTGCTGTTTTTAGCACATCTTCCACTTCTAAATCAGTATACGTTTGCCCTGTTGGATTAATCCGTAGTACATTGTAAATTTCGGTTGGATCGTCTTCGATAAACCATGAATACTTGCTAAATTTTTCGTTAACATCATCGCCTTCACCTTGGTAATCAAGATCGCCAGCAAATATTTTTTCCCCTTCAACCGTGACGTAAATAGGAATCTTGGATTCATTTTCGACATTTTCGAAATCAATCAAACTTGTAAAATATAAAGACCCACTAATATTGGCATGGTTTTCTACGTAATCTGTATACGTTAACGTGACCGTTTTATTTGCTACATCGGTCTGTGCGATTGCAACCACAGCACCTGTATCATCTACTACATTAAAGGTCATATTTTTCTCGAGACGTAGCTCTTCGGGCAAAGTAATCACACTCGTATCCCCACTATTAACGGTATTATCCGGTAAGTTGAACTCAATTCGGAGGTAGATGTCGGTATATTGATTAATGGTCCCAAGTGGGTTTCCCTCTTTGTCCGTTAGTTGAATCGCTGTCACAATGTTGCCCACTTGTTTACGCGGTACTACGTTTGGCGTAGCAGAAATTTGATTGGTTTCACTGGTACTAGTTGGTTCCGTTTGCGCATATCCTGTTTCAAGTTTCAGAAAAGGCGTTATCAGCGTCGACAAAAGAATGAAAAACATTCCCCAATAGACAAAACTTCTTTTTTTCATTTTTATTCAATCCTTCCTATCTAAAATAATTGGTTAGGTTTATACTATCAAGGATTAACTAGGTACAAGTGTTTTTATTTTTCCCAACAATAAAAAACAAAAAACACCGAACCAAAATAATTTTGGCTCGGTGTTTTGCTCCTAATGTCTTTTCTTATAAAACCATAATTGAACTTTTTCAGAAATGGTTGATAAATGTTGGAAAGTTGAGTCTGCTGCAAAGAAAAGAATGGCTAAAAGTAACAAGGCTGTTGGCGATACCGAAGTTAACGAGAACAAGTTTTTCATGGAAATACTTGTAATAACCATTCCGATTAAACAGCCAATCATTACGCGCTTGCGGTAACGATTCATTGGTGAACTAATTTTATAAAGAACCATAAAGCCGACTGAAACTAGCAACAATGTTGCAGTCGTTGAAATGTCCGTTTTTTGAAGTGCAAGAATATCACCACAAATTAGTAAGGCACCGACTACTAACATATCCGTTAACCCACCAGGAATTGCTTTTGATAACACATTGAAAAGAAATTTCCCTTCAATGCGACGATGATTTGGTTCCAAAGCTAGAAATGTCGAAGGAATCCCAATTGTAAATAAACTAATCAATGTGACTTGTGTCGGTTGTAAAGGATATGTCACGGCAAAAATCATAGCAAAGACAGACATCAGCAAGGAGAAAATATTTTTTACAAGGAATAAACTTGAAGAGCGTTCAATGTTATTAACTACTTGGCGGCCTTCAAAGACAACCTCCGGCATCGTTGAAAAATCAGAATCCAACAACACAACTTGCGAGGCTTGTGCTGTAGCTTGATTTCCTGAAGCCATGGCAATACTACAATCTGCTTCTTTCATGGCTAAAATATCATTGACTCCATCCCCTGTCATCGCCACTGTATGATCTAATTTTTTCAACAATAGTACAAATTGTTTCTTTTGTTCTGGCGTGACACGACCAAAAACGGTGTATTTTTCTAAAGCTTCTGTCTGGGCTTCCATTGTAGTTAATGTTCGCGCGTCCACATAATTTTCAGCACCAATAATGCCTGCCGCTTGTGCTACATTGGATACTGTTAAAGGATTATCGCCAGAAATGACCTTAATGGCCACATTTTGTTCAGCGAAATATTCAAAAGTTGCTTTGGCTTCTTTACGAATCGGATTCCAAAGAAGAATGTAGCCTAGAGGTTGAACCTCTGCTGTCAACGTTTCCTGAAATTCTCCTAAATACTTTCCGAACACCAATAAGCGATAGCCTTGACTTGTATAATGTTCCACTTCAGATTGATACATTTCATAATTGTCTCTCAAAATCATCTCTGGCGCCCCAAGAATATACGTCGCTTCCGGGAAAGTCACGCTACTAAATTTTTCGACAGACGAAAACGAGGTATAGCTAACGGCTTCCCTCTGATTATTAGTAACAAAAAATTCTTTCATCGCTTTCATCGTATCATTGTCAGCTGACATTGTTCGACAAAAATCGCCAATTAATTTTTCGACATTGGTTAAGTCTGTACCATCATTTTCGATACTCACCACAGGAACCAACTCTTGGACTTCCATCGTGTTTTCAGTAATTGTTCCTGTTTTATCTACACATAACACATCAACACGTGCTAAGGATTCGATACTTTTCATGTTGTGCAATAAAACGCCGCGCTTCGCTAAGCGCATTGTGCTGGCAGCTAATGCAACGGTTGTTAAAAGGTACAACCCTTCCGGAATCATCCCAATCAAGGCAGCTTCCATGGAGACAATGCTGTCATGAAGCCCTTGATGGTTGATGAAATAACTTTGGAAAAATAGAACACAGCCGATCGGGATAATAATAATCCCTACCCATTTCACCAAACGGTTAATGGAACCAACCATCTCTGAT
This sequence comes from Enterococcus sp. MSG3299, assembly GCF_050555765.1. Classification (NCBI taxonomy): domain Bacteria; kingdom Bacillati; phylum Bacillota; class Bacilli; order Lactobacillales; family Enterococcaceae; genus Enterococcus; species Enterococcus sp. MSG3299. The sequence goes on along the minus strand of NZ_CP187869.1, from coordinate 1,065,737 downwards.
TGTTCCCCTTTTTTAATTGATTTCGCTTCAAGCGTCAATTGATGAACATAGGCCTCAGCGCCAATTTTATCAATTCTTGCATAACAAGAACCTGACACAATAAAGCTACCTGACAAAAGTTGGCTATCTGCTACTTTGGTAATCTCATCAGATTCCCCAGTTAACAAGGATTCATTCACACGGACTTCACCAGATAAGACAATTGCATCCCCAGAAATCTGTTCACCCGATTTAAAGAGCACCACATCGTCCAAAACCAGTTCATCTGGCGAAATTTCTTGTTCTTGGCCATCCCTCACAACGGTTACTTTTGTAGCGTTTAGAATATTTAAGCTATCTAATACTTTCTTCGACTTAATTTCTTGGTAAATTCCAATGACCGTATTAATGATTACTACTGGCAAAAAGGTCATATTTTTATAAGATTGTACCAGCATTAATAACACGCCTAGTACCACAAAAATTAAGTTGAAATACGTAAATACGTTATTAATAACAATCTGTTTCGTTGTGATAAACTCTGTATCGACGGCGGCATTGACTAAGCCTTTTTGCTGTCTTTCTTCAACTTGTGCGGCCGTCAAGCCTTGTTTATCTTCTGGATAATAGCGTTCCGCGTTAGCAGTCACTGCTATTGGTTCATTTTCTTGCATTTCTTTTTTTCTTCTCAAACACATCACCCCTTGTTCTAGTCGACTCTTTCATCGTCTCCTTCTCTCCCACAGTATAGCACTGAATAAAAATTTAGATAACAACTAGCGCCCAACTATAGAAAAAAATTATACATTTCCTAAACATTGTCATTTTCAGGAACAAGCTAACGCAAAACCTTTTCATTTACTTGTTTTTCCTTTACTATAGTAAAGAAGAAATATCAAGAAATGAGGAACAATTGATGGCACAGAATCACGTAATTAAAGTTAGTAAAAAAACATTAGCAGAGATGACCACTGTTTATCAACCCAATCGTTTAAATAAAACGGTCCCTTATACTGTCTTTGTGGCCAAGGTTGGCACCACTACCATCACTGCTTATCAATCAGGTAAAGTCATGTTTCAGGGACCTCAAGCTGAAAAAGAGGCCGCTCGCTGGGAAGGAACGAGTACCACACCACAGAAAAAAGTTTCTGCCCAGACTACTACACTGCCTGCTGATTTTGGCAACTGGTCTGTGATAGGTTCCGATGAAGTCGGTAATGGTAGCTATTTTGGTCCAGTAACTGTCTGTGCTGCCTATGTTGACAAAAGCATGATTAGCAAACTAAAATCATTAGGTGTTCGTGATTCCAAAGAATTAACCGACCCACAAATTATTCAATTGTCACATGTCATTAAAGAACTGATTCCTTACAAGTTATTAATCGTTGAACCAAAAAAATACAATGAGATCCAACCAAACTACAATGCTGTACACATGAAAGTCGCTTTGCATAACCAAGCGATTTATCTGTTGCTACAAGAATTGGCTCCCACAAAGCCAGAAGGGATTTTGATTGACCAGTTCACCCCTGAAAATAACTATCGGAAATATGTTCGTAATGAAAAAAATCAAGTCACTGAAAAATTGTTCTTCGTCACTAAAGGAGAGCAGTATCATGTTGCTGTTGCTGCCGCCTCTATTATTAGCCGCGCTGCTTTTTTAGAAGAGTTAGACAAAGAATCTGCAGAATTGGGTTTCTCTGTGCCCTCTGGTGCTGGCAGCAAATCAGACCAAGTAGCCGCCCGTATTTTGAAAAAAGGCGGCCTAGACTTATTAGCGAACTACGCGAAGCTGCATTTTGCAAACACCCAAAAAGCCCAAAAGTTACTATAAAATAAACACCAAGCAAAAGTCCCAATGCCGATTAGCGGCGCTGGGACTTTTGCTTGGTGTAAAAATTATTTTTCAATTTCGATAAATAGGACTTTTAAATAATTACCTTCTGGAAAATTAGGATTCACTTGAAAGTCTGCTGGTAATTGATACGTGTCCGTAATCTTGTAACGAACATTTTTCTCTTGCAAGGCAGTAATCACCATTTTTTGATATTTGGCTAAGGATAAATTTGCCGCATTGGTTGAGGCAATAAGCGTTCCCTTATCCGTTAAAATATCAATAGAATCTTTCACTAGCTCCCCATAATTTTTAGCAACGGAAAAAACTTTCTTTTTGTTGCGAGCAAAACTTGGCGGATCCAAAATGATCATGTCATAACTCAAGCCTTTACGTGAAGCATATTTAAAGTAGTCAAAAACATCCATGACAATAATCTTTTGCGCGGCAAGATTTAAATGATTGACTTCAAATTGCTCAGTCGTTTTCGGTAAGCTTCGTTTAGCTAAATCCACACTAGTGGTGGCCACGGCACCTCCCATAGCGGCAGCTACTGAAAAAGCACCTGTATAACTAAACATATTTAAGACTGTTTTCCCTACTGCAAACCCATCTACTAATCGACCACGAACTTCTTTTTGATCTAAAAAGATGCCTGTCATTAATCCTTCGTTTAAATAGGTAGCAAATTGAACGCCATTTTCAGTGACAAGTAATGGCTCGGGTGCTTGTTCACCATATAAAAACTGTGATTCTGGTAAATCTTTTGTGGAAAAGCGAATCTTTTCGTAGGCACCAATAATGTCAGGGTAAACTGTGCGAAACGCCGTCAAAAGTTCGTTTTTTTTCTGATAAAGGGTTTCATTATACCATGAAAAAACGGCGTAATCTGCATAGCGATCGATGATTAGACCCCCAATGCCATCTCCTTCTCCATTAAATAATCGATAAGCGGTTGTCAGCGAATCCTTTTCAAAAGACGTCCGCTTCTCACGACTTATTTCAAAGAGTTGTTGAAAAAAAGATTGATTAATTGGTCCATGCCATGACAGCAACCAACCAATGCCTTTATTTTGTTCGCCTAAATATCCTTCAGCTAAGCGCTGGCCTTTACTATCAATCAAAGTAAGCCAATCTGTTGGCAACGGCGCCGGCACTTGTTGCAAATCTTCTTTCTGAATTAAAGGATATCCTTTTTTAAATTTATGTTCTGCTTTTTTAGTTACTTGAAGTTTCATTCTGTACACCTACTTTTCAAAGTCCTATCTAGTATAGCAAAAAAAGGCCCATCTGTCTTTAAAGGATTCAAGCTTCACGTCATTTAACGAACTAAAAAGTTTAAGGAAATAGTAAGTTTTCTTTAACATCACCATTCCTCACTTCGGTAAGAATTGACATAAAATTTGTGAAAGAGTAAAATTAAAGCGATATTGTAAAATACGAAATTTACCTAATTTTACTTTTATAGAATCATCGTTTAGAAAGGACGTTTATTTTGAAAAAATTATTTAAAACAAATATTTTGAACACGCGACTGGGGTTATTCTCGCTAATCGCCATCTTACTGTGGCTAAAAAACCTCTTTGCGTACGCCGTTGATTTCCATTTACGTTTGGAAAATATTAACGAGTATTTCATACTCTTAATTAATCCAATTGCCACAACGGTCTTTTTATTAGCCATCGCTTTGTATGTTCGCCGTAAAAAAGCTTCTTATATTACAATGATGATTATTTACTTCTTGATGAGTTTACTGCTCTTCTCAAATGTCGTGTATTATCGAGAATTTACTGACTTCATCACAGTTAATACGATGCTTGGTGCTGGCAAAGTAGCTAGCGGTCTTGGCGAAAGTGCCTTACGTCTCTTTAGACCTTATGATGTCATTTATTTCTTAGACTTCATTATTATTGGCGTATTATTATTAACGAAAAAAATTAAAACAGATGCGCGTCCAGTCCGCGCACGTGTAGCAGTCTCTGTCACACTCCTTTCTGTTGTCTTTTTCTTATTCAATCTATTTATGGCTGAAACAGAACGTCCCCAATTATTAGGACGTCAATTCTCTCGTGACTATATCGTGAAATTCTTAGGCTTAAATGCCTTTACCGTATACGATGGCATTACAACTTACCAAACAAACCAAGTCCGTGCCGAAGCTAGTGCTAACGATATGAAACAAGTTGAAGATTACGTGAAACAACAATATGCGGCACCAGATGATAGTAAGTTTGGTATTGCAAAAGGCAAAAATGTAATTTATATCCATTTAGAAAGTTTCCAACAATTTTTAGTTAATTACAAATTAAAAGATGAAAATGGCGTAGAACACGAAGTCACACCATTTATCAATAGTCTTTACAATAGTAAAAGTACCTTTAGCTTTGATAACTTCTTCCACCAAGTTGGTCAAGGAAAAACAAGTGATGCCGAAACGTTACTTGAAAATTCACTATTTGGTTTAGACCAAGGTTCACTCTTTACACAAGTTGGTGGGAAAAATACGTTTGAAGCAGCACCCGATATTTTAAAACAAACGCAAGGATACACTAGCGCTGCTTTCCACGGAAATGCCGGTAACTTCTGGAATCGAAATGAAACCTATAAACGTTTAGGCTATGACTATTTCTTTGATGCTAGTTATTATGATGTTAATTCAGATAACTCATTCCAATATGGGTTACACGATAAACCATTCTTTAATCAATCCGTTCAATATTTAGAACATTTACAACAACCGTTCTATTCTAAATTTATTGCTGTATCCAATCATTATCCTTATTCTCAATTTACAAACGATGAAGCAGGATTCCCAATTGCAAAAACCTCTGACGAAACAATTAATGGTTATTTCGCAACAGCGAATTATTTAGACAAAGCGGTAGAAGAATTCTTTAACTACTTGAAATCTTCAGGTCTCTATGAAAACTCAGTCATTGTTCTTTATGGCGATCACTATGGGGTTTCTAATTCAAGAAACCAAAACTTAGCAGAATTAGTAGGTAAAACCAAAGCAGATTGGAACGATTTTGACAACGCCAATATGCAACGTGTTCCTTATATGATTCACGTTCCTGGTCAAGAAAATGGCGGTGTGAACCATACGTATGGCGGCCAAGTTGATGCCTTACCAACCCTTCTACACTTGCTTGGTGTCGATACGAAAAACTACATTCAGTTAGGCCAAGATTTATTCTCTAAACAACACAATCAAATCGTTGCTTTCCGCAACGGCAATGTTGTAACACCTAAATATACTATTTTAGGTTCTAGCATTTACGATACTAAAACAGGCACTTTAATTACAGAGCCAACCGAAGAAGTTAAGAAAGAAGTCGCTGATTTAAAAGCCAAAGCGACGAAACAATTAGAAACGTCTGACCAAATTACTAACGGTGACTTGCTTCGTTTCTATACCAATAGCGGCTTAAAACCAGTTAACCCAGAAGACTATGATTACAAGAACCAATTGCAACAACTGGAAGCAATTGAAAAAGAAAAAGGTGAAAAATCAACGAGTGTTTACAGTAAAAACAATAATAAATCAACCGTTGATGAATATCACACTGACAGTTATCAAGGCTATCAAAAAACGGGTAAATAAATCTTCAAAAAGCTTGAGCAAATTGCTCAAGCTTTTTTGCTACTTTTTCATAATTAATTCATATTATTTCACTATACTAAAGATAGTTTAGAGAGGTGAAAGTTGATGAGAAGTGTCCGTTACGCTACAGCTAGTAGTTTTTATCATAAAAAAATCACGTTAATCACTGCACTCTTCTTCTTCCTGTTCTCTTTCTTATTGACTGGGCTGTTTAACTTGATTGATTTTGAAAAAGAGTTTTTACGAACGATGCCAGACTTTGTCGATATTGAAAAACAAACTAGTTACCATTACCAACTGATTCAATACTATTGGCACCTCTATCTAGGTAGTGTCATTTTCTTTGGTGTTACTTTTCTTCTGTTGATGTATGTGACACTACGCATAAAAAAGGAAGAAATACATACATGGTATCACATGCACTTTTCAAATATGTATGTCACCAAACAGCTCTTACTAGAGTTGTGTTTACCGGCTCTATTAGGAATTTTCAGTTTTTTACTTTTCACTTTAATGTTTCAAGAAACGTATAATACTGTTCTTTGGGCTGCTCGTGATGCTATTTTACAGTGGTCTCATTTGGAAACTCCAGCATTTTTAGCTAAAAGTACCGACCAGGATGTCACGATTACAAATATCCAGCATTTAGGGATTCAAACGATCCAAGCATTTTCTTTTGATTTTAAAAGTATGCAGTCGCTTTATACAATCCGTAATTGCTTTGTTAACTGCTTAATCTTGCTTGGCATTCCTCTTGTTTGCGGGACTCCTTTCACGTTGATTTATTTACGCACACATAAGAAATAAGGGAGGGATTTTCTATGAATGTCACACCATCATTCAAAAAAATAACCGAAAAAAAATCCTCATTCGACGCGTTAGCTTTGCGAGAAGTTTATGGAATCATTTATTCTGCTCCAGAACAAGAACTCGCATTGGCCGATTTTTTTCAAACAAATCAACTAACCATTACTAGGCTTTCTTCTAGTGAAACCTTTCTGCCCTACTTGCCATTAGAAGAAAATTTATTTATCGCTAGTACAATCAAAGAACGGGATCGAAAAGTAGTTCTAGCCGAAGCTTTCCAGATGTTCCAATTAGAACCTGCCTTACTTGGTCGTTCCTTTACTTCTTTTACGACTTTTGAAAAAATTAAAATGCGGATAATACAACTTTTGCTTTCAAAAACAAGTACGTTAGTGATTGATGACATCTTTTCTTCATTAACGATTGGACAACGTCAAGAAATTTTACCTCAATTAAAAATAGCAGTTCAAAAAAGAAACAAGCGCTTGCTATTTCTGACAAAAGATCCACAAATTATTGATAGTCCCTATGTGCACCCCCTGTCTCTACATGCGTTATTAAATTAAAGAAAACGTCTGGCACTGATTGTGACCAGACGTTTTCTTTAGTTTTCAGTGATTTCAACATCAGGAAATGAAATAATAAACGTGGTGCCTTTACCAAGTTCACTCTCAACATTGATTTTTCCTTTATGCAAGCGGACCAATTGTTGAACGATTGGTAAGCCTAATCCTGATTCTCCATATTTCGTATTTTTACGGGATGGATCTACTTTGTAATAACGATCCCAGATATTCAGAATTTGCTCTTCCGTCATGCCGATTCCTGTATCAGAAATACGGACAATAGTTTCTAAATAGCCTTTTTCTAAAGCAATATGAATTTCGCCATTTTCAGTAAATTGGATCGCATTTTGAACAATATTGACAACCACTTGAACGAAACGATCATAATCGGCATACACATCAATTGGTTCGGTGGTGTCTAAATACAATTGATTACCGGCGGCTTCAGCTTTGGCCGTTAGTTGAGTCACAATATTTTCTAAAGCTTCTGTTCCGTTGAACTTCTTCACAACAATTTGAATCTGGTTGGTCCGAATTTTTTCATAATCAAGATTTTCATTGACTAAGCGAATCAAGCGAGCGGTCTCATTTTGCATCAGTTTAATCGCATTCTCTTTTTGATTTTCAGGAATAGCATTATACTGCAATCCCTCTAACAAGCCATTAATAGTTGTTAAAGGCGTCCGCATTTCATGAGAGGCATCCGCCATAAATTGACGACGACGCTCTTCTTGCCGATTGATTTCTTCTTGTGATTCTTTTAAAGACGCAGCCATTTTATTAAAATCTTCTGCTAGGTCATCAAATTCATCTTTGTCATGAACCGGTAATTGAATATCAAAATTTCCACTAGTAATTTCTTTGGTGGCTTTACGCATCCGATTAATTCGTTTCACTTGGAAAGTCGCAAATAGATAACTTAGTAACAAGGCAATCACACCAGAAAAAATAAAGCCTTTAATCAAGTTTTGTGTCACGGACTGAACACTTCGGTCAACGTTTTTGGCAGGTTGTGTAATAACGAGTGAACCAATAATCACTTTTTTATCAGAAGACTGATTTGATGCATACACCGGTAACATTACATAGGACGAAGTATTTCGGGCCCCGTAAATATCAATGTTTTCTGTTGCATAAACACGATTGCCTTTCATGATTTGATCCCAATTTTTATCGATTAAGGAAAAGTCTAATTTTTTTGTGCTATCAACTGGTGGGTACTGCACTTCGCGGTCCTTGTTAATAAACACAAATTGCACATCTTGCTTCTGGAGTACACGTTCAGTCAACTGAAATGAATAGGATAAAACATCTCGATCCGAAACGCCTGCGACATTAATAAAAAAGTCACGTGTTTCTAAAGCCGATTCTGCATAACCATATAGCTGTTCATAGTTATTTTCTTGCATTGTGCGCTTGGTCAATTGTGTGAAAGACGTTCCGACAATGAGAATAATCAGAGCGATCACACCTATAAAAGCAAGTAATTGTTGATACAAATACTTCATTAAGCAACACCTGAATCGTCGAATTTATACCCTACGCCCCAAACCGTTTGGATGACTTGAGGACCTACTTTTTCAATTTTTTGTCGTAATTTTTTGATATGGGCATCAACTGTCCGTTCATCGCCAAAGTATTGATAGTCCCAAACCAATTCTAGTAGTTGTTCGCGTGAAAAGACTTGGCGTGGTTTTTTTGCTAAAGTGTATAGCAAATCAAATTCTTTAGGTGTTAAGCCTTCAATTAATTGATTATCTAAATATGTTTCTCGTGTTTTCGTATTCATTTTAAAATGATCCGTAATCACATCAAATGTTTCATCTGTATTCTCAGACGTATCATGCGCAGCCTCTGCCACCTCGGCACGACGATGTAGAGCTTTCATCCGTGCAATCAAAGTTAATGGACTAAATGGTTTTGTCACATAATCATCCGCACCCATTTCAAGGCCAATTACTTGGTCACTTTCAGAATCACGAGCGGTCAACATAATAATGGGAACATTGGCTGAAACTTTGCGAATTTCACGACAAACAGCCATCCCATCCATACTAGGTAAGTTTAAGTCTAACGTAATCATGTCCCATTTTTCTGGCGAAGCAAGAAAAGTCGCCAATCCTTCTTTGCCATCATCTTTAAAGGTAGCTTCCCACCCTTCATTTAAGAAAAACATTTGCATCATTTCTGAGACGGATTCATTGTCTTCAATCATTAATATATTCATTTCATTCACTCCTTATTCACTTTTCATAAAACTGCTCTATTGTAGTATACTCTAAAATTGAATTTGTACCAACCGATTCTATATTTCTTCAAAAATCCTTTACAGAACCATCAAAAATCACTTTTTTTCCTGCTCTTTTAAAGAAAACGAAAGGAACCCATTGTCTTTTCAGAAAAGTTTGTTAAAATAACAAGCGTAGAGAGGATGTTAGGGTATGGATAAAATGAAAGCTATTACTTTTTTTGATTTAGATGGAACTTTGTTAGATGGAACATCGCAAATAACTCCTGAGATTACCGCAGCAGTGGCGGCCTTGAAAGACAATCAAATTTTACCTTTAATTGCGACAGGACGGACCTTGTGTGAGATTCAGCCAATTATGAAAGCCAGTGGCATTGACTCAGCGATTGTAATGAACGGGCAATTTATTCATTATGAAGGAAAAACGATTTATTCAGATGAATTTACAACAGAGGAATGTGTTTCACTGCATGAACATGTCAAACAGCGTGGTCATGAATTGGCTTTTTACAATGAGCGCCGTATTTTTTGTACAGGGCATACTGGCACAGTGAAACAAGCCTATGATTATATTCATTCAGCTGTTCCAGAAATTGATCCCACAGGTTATGAGAATGATGTCGTCAACATGATGTTGGTCTTAAGTCAACATGGCGATGATGATGAATATTACTATGAGCGGTTTCCTGAATTGACCTTTTATCGCAATGGTCCTTTTTCAATTGATATTGTTCGTAAAGGGGTCTCTAAAGGCTCTGGTGTCAAAAATCTTTTTAACACCTTGGGATTAAACGGCATTCCCACTTATGCCTTTGGTGATGGCATCAATGATTTGGCGCTGTTTGAGGCCTGTGATTATGGAATTGCCATGGGTAATGCGCGAGAAGAACTAAAAGAAAAAGCCACCTTTATTTCAACTAAAAATACTGAAAATGGCATTGTTAATGGCTTGAAAAAATTTGATTTACTATAAGAGAAAACTACCTTCTTCTATTGATGTACTTTAGAAGAAGGTAGTTCTTTTGTATGTTCATTTTTCTTTTTCTGCTGTGCACAGAGAGCTACTCCCACTACTTGAATCAGCAAAATCGCTCCCAACAAACAACTTAATACGATGTTTCCTGATAGGATTGTTCTTCTGATTAAAATAATTAATACAACACTGCTAATTCCGTAGAGTAACCATTGGTTGTCCATTTTTATTGACCCCTTTGTTTTTCTATGTTTAGGATAGGATGTTTCCTACTAAAATGCAAGGAAAGATCCTAGATTCTTACAACTAACCCATAATTTTTACTAATTCCTTATTTGTTTTCATTTATTCTTAAGATTCATTTCATTTTTGTAAAAAATCACACTTTTTTTCTATCTCTGTTTTAAATTGCGTACAGTTCTTAAAAAAAATGATACACTAAAAGTGAACTCGAAATGAAAGGAGCCATTCCTTTGGTTAATAGCGAAAAAAGAAAACAATTAATTATTGATACATGCATTTTAGCTGGAAAAATTATGCTGGAAAGCGGATCTGAAGTATATAGAACCGAAGATACAATTACTCGGATTGCTACAAATGCTGGCGAGCCAGAGAGCGTTTGTTACACGACGGCTACAGGGATTTTCGTGGGCTTTCGTTCCAGTAATTATACGCAATTAGAAAACATCCCCCAGCGCTCGATTAATTTGGAAAAAGTTAGCCTTGTCAATCAATTATCAAGAGAATTTGCGCAAAAGGAGATTACTTTGCCAGAGCTTTATCAGCGCTTAACTCTATTAGAAACAGATACCCCCACTTTTTCAATTTCGTTACGCTTGTTAGCAGCCGGGATTGTTAGTTGTACGTTAATGTACATTTTTGGTGGCACTTGGCAAGATTTTATTGCAACTTTTTTTGTTGGCGTGATTGGGTATGCCAGTTATCTTTTTACCCAAAAGTTATTCCAAGTTCCTTACCTCGATTCATTCGCAGCCGCTTTTGTCATTGGTTTGTTGGCCTATTTGGCTGTGCATTTTCGCTTAGCAGTCAACATCGATAATATTATTATTGGTGCGGTGATGCCGTTAGTTCCAGGTGTGGCGATTACGAACTCTTTTCGCGACATTTTAGCCGGCCACCTCATCAGCGGGACGGCGCGAGGGACAGAAGCTATTTTTATTGCTGGGTCTGTTGGCCTGGGAATTGCCTTGATTTTTAAATTATTTATGTAAGGAGTGTTCAAATGGAACTAATTTTTCATCTTCTCTTTAGTTTTTTAGCAACTGTGACGTTTGGTATTATTACGAACATTCCTCGTAAAGCACTGGTGGCTTGTGGCATTACTGGCATGACAGGCTGGATGATTTATTATCTCTTAACGCAAACTTTTGATGCTAGTCAAACCTTTGCAAACTTTTTAGGAACGGTCGGGTTAGGAATCGCTAGTATCTTTTTTTCCCGTTACAAAAAAATGCCGATGATTATTTTTTATATTCCAAGTTTGGTTCCTTTAGTGGCAGGAGGCCCTGCCTATCAAGCGGTTCGGAGCATTTTATTAGGAAATATTGATGACGGTTTGCAGTTGATTTTAAAAGTTGTCTTTACTGCTGCAGCCATCGCAGCGGGCTTTATGGTGACATCGTTACTGGAACGAATTGTCAAACGTTTTTTCCCCAAGCGACTCTTCCGATTGGTCAAAAAATAAAAAAACAAGCTCATTTTCTGAGCTTGTTTTTTTATTCTACTTCTTCAAAGAACAGCAACAAATCTTGTAGCGTTAATTGTGCTTTTTCAGCAGCGTTTAAATCTTGAACAATTTTACCTTTTTGTAAAACAATTAAACGATTGCCATATCGTAAAGCATCTTCCATTCGATGGGTAATCATCAAACAAGTTAAGTTCCCTTCCTCTATCCGTTGTTCCGTTAAGTACATCAACTGCTTGGACGTTTTGGGATCTAAGGCAGCAGTATGTTCATCTAAAAGTAATAATTCTGGTTTTGTGATAGTGGCCATTAATAAACTTAAGGCTTGGCGTTGACCGCCAGAAAGGTTACCTGTCGGTGTATCCAGATGTTTTTCCAAGCCATTGCCAACTTCTTGACAGATTTTTGTAAACAAGGCGCGTTGCTCATTTATCTTCCGTAATGTTAAGGGACGTTTTTGTCCGCGTTTCATGGCAAGCAATAAATTTTCTGCCACAGTCATTCTTGGTGCTGTCCCCATTTTAGGATCTTGAAAAACACGCGCTAGAGAATTGGCCCGTTTGACTTCAGAAAGATTGGTGCGATTGACTCCTTCAATTAAAAATTGTCCTTCTGTTAGTGTCAAAGTTCCTGCTAAACTATTGAATAGCGTACTCTTGCCTGCGCCATTTCCACCTAAAACAGTAATGAAGTCCCCAGGATAAATGGCTAAGTTCACATGATCCAAAATCACTTTTTTTTCATTCATCCCATTATCAATGATTTTTGTCGCATTTTTTAATTCAACAACTGGTTTCATTTCGTTCCCTCCTTATCAGAAAAGCCGTGTAGTCGTAATGCTTTTTTCAATTGTGGAATCATTAAACAGATTGCTAAAATCACTGCTGAGAAGATTTTCAAATACGTTGTATCAAAGCCTAATTTAATCACTAATAAAATCAATAGTTGATAAATAATACTGCCTACAACAATCGCCATCAACCGTTCACCAAACGTTAATTCTCCAAACAGTACTTCACCAATAATGAGTGAAGCCAAGCCAATCACAATGACACCGGTTCCTTTACTTACATCCGCATATCCATCATTTTGGGCAATCAAAGCGCCAGATAAGCCAATCAAGCCATTTGATAAAACCAATCCTAAAATTTTCATGCGATCCGTTTGAATGCCAATTGAGCGAGCCATTTCTTCATTGTCACCTGTCGCAATATAGGCTTGTCCTAAACTAGTATTAAAGAAAAATAACAGTAAAATCATTACCACAGCCAAAACACTAATCCCTAAAAAAATAGTATCATAATAATCTGGTAAGGCCATTTTTTGAAAAACATCTTGAATCTTCGGTTGGTTTAATAAAGACTTATTTGGCGATTTCATCACAAATAAAATCACGGAATTTAAACCAGACATCACTAAAATTCCTGCTAAAATAATTGGAATTTTTCCTTTTGTAAATAGTAAACCAGTCACTAAACCGGCAATCATTCCTGCTCCGACCCCTAAAAGAGTCGCTACAAATGGTGAAACCCCTGTTGTAATGGCAGTTACACAAACCGCCCCTCCTAACGGAAATGAACCTTCTGTGGTCATATCTGGAAAATTTAAAATACGATAAGTCATAAAAATACCTAGTCCTAACAAGGCCCATAACATTCCTTGTCCAATTGCTGAAACAATCATCGCTTCTCCTACTTTCTTTGATAATTAGTTAATCAATTTCGATTTTTTTGCTAACTCTGCGGGAATCGTAATCCCTAACTTTTGCGCTTGTTTTTCATTGATAATTGTGTCGCCTGTATTAAAGGTATAAATGGGTGTAGTTGCTGGTTGACTTTTCCCAGACAGAACCTCTGCTGCCATTTTGCCGGCTTGTACCCCCAACGCATGTTGATTAATCCCAACAGTTGCTAAACCGCCTTGTTCTACCATTGTATCCACCGAAGGAATAATCGGCGTCTTGGTTCGATTTGCTTCTCCGACTACCGTTTGCATAGCATTAGCAATCGTATTATCAGTTGGTATATAAATCACATCTGTTTCCTTAGTCATCACTTGAACCGTTTGTGCTATTTCATTACTTGATGGCACAGCATATGTTTTCATTGTCAATCCTTTGGCTTCAGCTGCTTTCTGCGCTTCAGCTACTTGGTATCGAGAGTTTTCTTCTGAGGAAGCATAGAGAATACCTATTTTTTTGGCAGCTGGTATCAATTCTTTTAGTAAATCCATCTGGGCTGACAAAGGTGATTGATCACTAACACCCGTGATGTTACCGCCTGGCTTTTGATTGTCTTTCACCAATCCAGCACTAACAGGGTCCGTAATGGCGCCTAAAATGATTGGGATTTCTTGGGTAGTGTTGGCTAACGCTTGCGCAGCTGGCGTGGCGATGCCAATTAAAACGTCTGCCTTTTTTTGTACTAATTGTTGACTCATGATTGCTAACTTACTCTGGTCGGCTTGACCATTTTGAAAAATAATTTCTAAGTTTTTGCCTTTGTCATAGCCATTTTCCTTTAACCCTTCCTCAACACCTTTATAAATTTCATCCAAGGCGGGGTGACTGACAAACTGCAAAACCCCTACAGTAACTGTTTCTTTCTTAGAATTCGTCACTTTTTGATTCACAAAAAAAGCACCAATTAAATAAATAGCTAATAAAGACACGACAAACGTTAAACGTTTATTTTTCATTTTGCATTCTCCTAACTGCCCTTTTGTTTGGCAACTTTTTCTTTTTAATAATAAAACCATTATCTATAGGGCGTTTCTTCCGTTGAAAGTGAAACTGAGATTCGTAATCCTCTGCTTAGTCAAAATCCTAGGAACACTTTTTTACAAATGTCAGGATTTAACTGCGACGAGGATCGCAGGAGCACTTTTTCTACGAATGGGACAACGTTCTCTTCGCTCACCTTGTGCTACTCATCACTCTTGAAGGCCAAACTGCGGCGAGTATACGCAGCCTGCATCTACTCTGTCACTTCGTGCCAATCGTAGTGATTCGTAGCAAAAAAACAACGACTTATCCTAAGTGTTTAGGAGTGGTCGTTGTTTTTATGCAAAACAAAAACCACATAGATGGGTCCTCTATGTGGTCGTTTTTTCTTCTTGAATATAACCAGCATAGATACACTTTTTAGAATAAGTCTTCTAAAGTTGTATCTATGAAAGAATCATACATACAACTATCTACGCCAGTTTTGCCATGATTGGTGCATTTCTTTTACGTTAGATAATTGTGTCATGTATTTTCCCTCCTAGTTATGTTGTTAAAGGTAGTCTACACTATATTGATTTTGTTCGTCAAGAAAAAGTTTTTATTTTCTTGCATTTCTTTTACTTCTAAAAAACGAGCCACTCTTATGAGAGGCTCGTTTTTCTTTATTTCAGCATATTTACCACTTAATTGTTTCGGTTTCTTTCAATTCTAACGGGAACTTTAACTGCTTGTTTTTGCGATTGAATCAGCCATAAACTTACTAAAATCGTCATTGAAATTACTAATGCCATCGAAAATCCCCTCTTTCTAATTCCTTAAAACTTTCTACAATCTAAGTTTAACATAGCTAGCTATTATTCACCAGTTTCTGGTACTGTATCAGTGCTTTCTGTCGTCGTTTCAGTAGATTGAGCAACGCCAGTCGTGCTGGTCGTCGTCTGTGTTTCAGCGGTCTTTGCTGCTTCTTTTTCAGCTTCTTGGGCTGCCTTTTGTTGGTCTTTCAAAACGCCAGCCATCGGTAATCGATTTAATTCTGGTATTAATTGCGTTTTTAAATCCATAGATTTTTCGACAACCGTCCGTGTCTTTTCTTTGCCGTTTTCAAAGAAAACAAGCGTAATCTCATCGCCGCTAACATTGTATTGCTCTTGTGCTTTGCCAGCATTATAAATTAACGGATAGATATACAGCGAACGATGAAATTCATTCATTTTATCTGAATTAAACAGCTTCACCATTTGATCGTATTGCTTGCCAGATGGTTTAGCAAACATGACTGACATGGCTCCTGTTTCTTGGATTTTCTTATCTGCTGTTTTGTAATCTAAGACACTGACTTTCTCTGATTTGATGGGTCCTGCGACTAACGATTCAACTTGAGCAGCTCGAATATTTTTTTGCATCGTTGGAATAAAAATGATTGAGCCAATTATTAATACTAATGCTACAATAGCGGTAATCATTAACAGTTTTCTTTGTCTTAATTCATAAAGTGCCTCTTTTAGTTCTTCCATAAAATTATTCAACTTCTAATCGCTCCTCGCTTTTAGTTCTTATCTATTATACTAATCATTTTCTTTCTTGCCTACCCTTGCGCTTTAATTACTAAAAAAACCAGCAAACTTCCCCAGCTTTCTAAGGAAAACCCAACTCCTTTTTAACAAGCTTCTTTCTTAAATTCAAAAACTCCGCTATAATAAAACTATTAGTCGGAAAGAAACGAGGGATTTATTATGTCATTTGATGGCGTATTTACTCATAGCATGGTTCATGAGTTGACAGAAACACTCGTAAGTGGCCGGATTTCAAAAATCCATCAGCCTTATGAAAACGAAGTCGTTTTAGTCATTCGTGCGAAAGGTAAAAACCATAAATTATTATTATCAGCACATCCTAGTTATGCGCGCATACAACTATCTACAATTACCTATAGCAATCCGGAAACACCTCCTAATTTTGTGATGATGTTACGAAAATTTCTGGACGGTGCCATTTTAGAAACAATTCAACAAATAGAAAATGATCGCGTGATTCACTTCACCTTTTCAAAAAGAGATGAACTAGGCGACTTACAAAATATTGTTTTGATTGTTGAATTAATGGGACGTCACAGTACAATCGTTTTAGTTAACCAATCTTCTGGAAAAATCTTAGATGCGATAAAACACATTGGAATGAGCCAAAATAGTTATCGTTCGTTGCTTCCTGGAACAACTTATATTGAACCGCCAAAACCAATGGGACTTAATCCGCTCACGGCCGCAAAAGAAGAAGTCTTTGCGCTTCTTTCTACAGCTCCTGAATTAAACGGACGTTATTTACAACAACATTTCCAAGGTCTAGGCAAAGATACAGCAGACGAATTAAGCGCCCGTTTACTTGCACAACCAAATGAAAAAATGGCCATCTGGACGGAATTTTGGTCCTCAGTCACTGAAGCTGTTGTACCGACATTAACAGTCACTGAAAAAAAAGAATATTTTACGCCCATTCCTTATCAATCATTAGTTGGTGAACAAACAACGTATCCGACACTCAGTGAATTACTAGATGCCTTTTATTCTGGTAAAGCAGAGAAAGACCGTGTCAAACAACAAGGCGGCGAACTAATTCGCAAAATTGAAAATGAACTAAAAAGAAATCAAAAGAAACTTAAAAAATTACAGCAAACCTTAGCCGATACAGAAAACGCTGAAAATTACCGTCGCGACGGAGAACTATTAACAACCTTCATGGCACAAGTCCCAAAAGGAGCCACCGAGGTGGAATTACCAAATTATTATGAAGAAAATGCACCGTTGCGTATCTCGCTAAATCCTGCACTTTCACCTAATCAAAATGCACAAAAATATTTTCAAAAATACCAAAAATTGAAAAATGCTGTCCGAGTTGTTAAGACACAAATTCAGCAAACACAACAAGAAATTTCTTATTTAGAGTCAGTTGTGGCACAACTTGAAATTGCGACACCAATGGACATTGAAGTGATTCGTGAAGAACTGATTGAACAAGGCTATTTAAAACGTAAAAAAAATAAAAAACAAAAACAGCCGAAAAAAAGCCAACCCGATCTTTTTTATGCCACAGATGGCACACCTATTCTCGTTGGAAAAAACAATTTGCAAAATGATCAATTAACTTTACGAACCGCTAAAAAAACTGATTATTGGCTCCATGCCAAAGATATTCCTGGATCTCATGTAATTATTCGTGACGCACATCCTAGCGAAGAAACCCTTACTGAAGCCGCACTTCTAGCAGCTTATTTTTCAAAATATCGACTTTCTTCACAAGTGCCTGTCGACTATGTCCAAGTAAAACATGTGCATAAACCCAATGGAGCAAAACCAGGTTATGTGATTTATGAAAACCAACGAACGTTATATGTGACGCCAACAGAAGAATCGATCAAAAAAATCCAGCAAAATAAGGATTCTACTTCCTAATTATATTAAACTAAAAAACAACGTACTGCCGATTGATCGTACGTTGTTTTTTTGCATTGGCAAAGACATTTATCAAGTGATAAATAACACAAGTAAGCTCAATTAGTTTACAAACTAGCTATTTCTCTCTATACTGACTGTTGGAGGTGAAATTCATGGTCTTTTTACACATTATTTTTGGGATGTTTGCCTTTATTGGCGCTTTATGTTTAGGTGTCGCCTTCCGCGATAGCTTTACAGAACTTTCAACACCAAAGAAAGCAGCGATTATTTTATCTTACGTAGGTGCGATTGGTTCAACAGTCCTAGGGTTCACATCAGCAACAAAAAATCCATTTGTTTTAGCTGCAACAGTTGTCTTAGTTGTCGCCTTTTCTATTGCTCTTTTCAAAAAAAGCAGTAAAGAAACAAGCAAATAACAAAACCTTTGAAGAGCGGCATAGCGACAAGCTACCCTCTTCCTTTTACATACTATTTAAAGGAGTGAGGCAAATGTCTCTGACTATTTCTGAAGAAGTAAAACAACGTTTAGCCCCTTTCTTAACTGAAACGAACACCTTCTTATTGGTAGCAAATGACGGCTCTAATCCTTATTCTTCCGCAGAAGGTTGTTGTATGATTGGCGATCGTTTCATTATCGTTCCTGTTGATCAAGCAGAAGCGCCTTATACCGAAACAATTGCTAATGATTCTTTTCACGTCTATACTTCGACGTATGACCAGATGTTTTTAACAGGGCATTTACAGCTAGTGATTCATCCGAATGCGGGAACCATTACTTTAAAAAATGAAAGTGGCATATTAGATAGTAATGTGGACATTTATCAACACTAAAAAAGCAAACAAAACGTTTACGCGTTTTGTTTGCTTTTTTAGTGTTGAAAGGCTTGAAAGGTAGTAATGATTACGTACATCATCCCCGATGCAATAATCGGACCAGCTGCAATTCCTTTTAAAAAAACGACGCCAAGAATCGTTCCAAAAACTAAGGCCACCGTAATCTCTGGTGATTGATTAATTAAACCTACTCCTTTTGAGGATAAAACAGCTACCAGAATTCCACAAAGTATCCCCAGCCATCCCATCGGTGTTTTGAATGATTGGATTAAATCCTTTAAGCCAATTTGTCCTGTAGCAATCGGGACTAAAATGGTAATTGAAATAATTGTGACCCCTAAATTAATGCCTTTATCTGACAACCACGACATGATTTTCGCACTATTTGGTAAAGCTTTTAAAGCAAGCACAACAACTGACGCAATTAATAAACTTTGATTTTTTGCAACAAACGCAATCAAGGCAATCAGTAGTAAAAAAAGCCAACTTTCCACTGGTTGTCCTCCTTTCTGATTTGGTTCTTTCGTTAACCAAACTTTCTTGTCTTTCCTATTTTAGCAAAGAACCTCTTTAATTACCATTCAGCTTCAGTAATTATTGTCTTTTTCACACGAATCTTGCTTAGAAAAAACGAGTTAAAAATTAATTTTTTCTCATAACAAGCCTTTTTCTCTTTGAAAAATTATTTTATGAAGTATACTAATATTAACTATAAAGTAGTTTACTTGCATTTATACTGGATATTCGATATCCTATTTAAGGCTCTTCAATTGAGCGAGCATCACAAAAGACATTTTAGTAGCAATTCTTGGGGAAGTAGTGCTACTAAGATGTCTTTCCTTTTTTTATTTTCACTAACGATATACGTTTCTTATATTAAAATTCACAACTCTTTATAAATAAAAGCGCCTGCCCCACAGTTGTCTGGACTGTGGGGCAGGCGCTTTTCAAGTCATTTAAACAAGCTTTAGTTTTCTTTCAAGCGATAAATACTTGGACTTGGGTTAAGAAAACCTGCTTCTAAAATTTCGATGTTAGTTAATGCTTGCTCTTTAGTTACTAGTTGCGGTGCACCATTTTTCAACGTTTCATAGACGGCATCATAATAACGACCGTAATCACCTACAGGCGTTTTAATTTGTTTTTTAATCCAGTCGCCATTGCCATTACGGTAGGTCACTTCTCCATAATACATTGGTGAATCTTCTCCAAAGCCTGGTGCATCCGGCATGATTCCGGCTTTTAAATCATTTTCTTGTTGATCTTCGCCATATTTGATGAACGAGCCATTGCTGCCATGAACAATAAAACGTGGATACGGACTAGCGACAGAATGATTCGTTTTAACTTTTACTTTTAATTTTGAACCATAATGTAAATCAACGTCAAAATAATTATCGACTGCCTCGCTCACTTCATTATTACGAATATCATAAGTGACTTGATCTGGACGCCCGAAAAGAGCAATCATGCGATCCATTAAATGAATGCCTAGTCCGTAAAACGAACCATTTTCTTTAGGTCCTTGTTCCGTGATACTTCCTGGTCGATAATAATCAATATGCGTTTCCACTTCATTGATTTCTCCTAAAAAGCCTTGCTCTACTACTTGCTTCATCGCTAGGTAATCGCCGTCGAAACGTCGATTTTGATAAGGCATCACTACTACCCCTTTTTCTTGCCCTAAAGCAAATAATTCCTCTGCATGTTCTAACGTATCACAGAATGGTTTTTCCACAATCACTGATTTACCAGCTAAAATGGCTTGTTTGGCTAAATCATAATGTGTATGCGCAGGCGTACAGATTGTGACCAATTCAATTTCTGGATCCGTCAATAATTCATTAAGGTCAGTGGTAAAATTTACGCCTTTTTCTTTAAAGGGCGCTGCTGCTTTTTCATTAACATGTAAATCGAAAATCGTTTTCACTTCTAGTGTTTCTCGAATCATTACGTAAGGTAAATGGTAGCGGTTGGCACTTTTACCAAATCCAATAAACCCCATTTTTACTGTCATATTTTCCACACTCTTTTCTTATAATTAGATAAGTCCATTTGTTTCAATGACTTTTTGATACCAATAATAACTGTCTTTCGGGATTCTTTCTAAGGAACCTTTTTGTGTTTCATCTTGATCCACATAGACAAAACCATAACGCTTTTGATAGCCGTTGAGCCACGACAGTAAATCGGTGTAACTCCATGTACAATAACCAATAACTGAAACGCCATCCGTAATCGCCTCTTGAATCGCTTGGATATGGCTTCGCAAATAATCAATACGATACGTATCATGAATTTGTTTATCTTCTGTTAAGGTATCATATTCGCCTAACCCATTTTCAGTAATTAAAATAGGGACTTGATAGCGACTAGCTAATCGTCGTAAGGCAATTCTCAAACCTTGCGGGTCAATGGCCCAATCCCAGTTCGTTCGTTCAACATATGGATTATTTACTTTTTTAAATAAACCCGGTACCCCAGATTCCGTTTCAGACCCCTTTTCACCCGTTGTATTCATCTTCCCTATTCCAACGCCATCTAATGGATTAGCAGCAACCGTATCCGTCCGATAATAATTAATACCTAGAAAATCAGGTTTGGCTGAACGTAGTAACGCTAAATCGCCCTCTTTTATCGTTGGGGCCACACCTTGCTCCTTTAAGTAATTTAATGCGGCAATTGGGTATTCTCCCCAAAGATAGACATCTAACCAAAAATGCGACAGCAAATCTTCTGCATTTTCAGCCGCTAAAACATTGGCAGGATGCGCATCAACGGCATAAACAGGCGTATAAGCAAAGCTAGGGCCAATTTTGCCAGGCATTTCTAATTCATGAAACGCATTAATCACTGCTGCATTGGCTAAATTAGCAATATGATTGGCCTCATACATCCGTTTATTGTCTGTTACGCCGGGAGGATGCACGGCTAATTGATAACCTAACGAAGTAAACACATTTTGTTCGTTTAAACTAATCCAATAGCGAACTTTGCCACGGAAAGCGTCAAATAAAATTTTCGCATAGGCCACAAAATCAGCAATAATTTTTCTTGATTCCCAGCCACCATATTCTTTTTGCAAAACAGCTGGCAAATCCCAATGATATAAAGTTACCATTGGTTCAATTCCTGCCGCTAATAACTCATCAATTAAATCTGAATAAAATTTCAGTCCCGCTTGATTTACTTGACCACGCCCTTCAGGTAAAATTCGTGTCCATGCAATCGAGAAACGATATGCTTTTAAACCTTGTTGTTTCATTAAAGCCACATCTTCTTTGAAACGATGATAATGATCGACGGCTAAATCACCAGTTGTCTCTTTGAACGTTTTTCCTGGTAGCCGAACAAATTCATCCCAAACAGATGCGCCTTTGCCATCTTCATTCCAAGCACCTTCTACTTGATAAGCGGCCGAAGCAGAGCCCCATAAAAAATCTTGCGGAAATGCTTTTAGTTGGTGATGTTCCATTGTCATTCCTCCCTCTTTTCTGTGCTGCCCTTTTATTGTAAAAGGTTTTCACAAAAAGTACCAATCAGATCAATAAGTTCTTCTGTTTACTTTTAAAACTATATAGTTTTAAAAAGAATAAGTCAACTACTTTTATTTAAGTACTTGATTATTAAGTGGTTACGTTAAAAATAAATATATAGTTTCAACATGTTAAATTCATGGTATAATGAGAGAAATACTGGTGATAAAGGAGGACTCTGATGCGGACAAATACACGTTATAAAGAAATTTATGCAGCTATAAAACAGGATATTGAAGCAGGTGTTTATCCAATTAATCAAAAGTTACCCCAAGGTCGTCTTCTTGCAGAAAAATATCAAGTCAGCGAACTAACCATTACAAAAGCCTTACATTTGCTTGTGCAAGAAGGTTATGTTGTCAGACGACGTGGCTCGGGCAGCTTTGTTCAAGACTTTCAAAATCGAACCATTACTAAATTTTCTCCGTTAACCGGCACTTACTCAACCTACGATGGAAAAGTTGAATCCGTGGTTTTAGGCTTTGCAACAGAAGTACCTGAGCCTTGGGTGACTGAAAAATTAAGTATTACAGAAGAAGAGTTAGTCTACAAGATTATTCGCTTACGGATTATCGAAGATGTGCCCTCAATTATTGAATATACTTGGATGCCCGTTGCCCTAATTCCGAACTTGACAATGAAAGAATTGAAAGTCTCCATTTATCAATATATTTCGGAACAATTGCATCAAAAAATTCAAAGTGCGCGGGTCAGTATTTCTGGGATTCGTCCTTCTGCGTTGGAAAAAAAATATTTAAACTTAACCGATAATGATTTTCTGATGCGTGCAGAACAAATTGCTTACCTAGGCAATGGGCATATTTTTGAATACTCAATTGCGAATCATATTCCTAGTGAATTCACTTTTGAAACTGTCTTAATTGCAGAAAAATAGAAAACTTTTATGTTGCCATTTCTCATTTCTAACAAAATGATCTCTTTACTTTGAGCCAATACTTTTTGTTAGAAATGTTTTTCTACTAGTTAAAAATATTTTTCAAATTATATTTCCAAACATGAATTTTGATAAAAGTATTGCTATTTACTAGAACTACGATTAAAATATTGCTTGTAGCACTCTTTTTTATATAGATACAAGCAATTTGTTTTTTACATAGTCAATTAACCAAAGTGAGGACTTTATATGAGGAAACCCTACATTTTAATGAGCTTACTCGTTCTAAGTACCTTATTAAGTGCTTGTTCAACTGTAAGTGGCAGCCCAGCAAGTCAAAGTGCGCCCGCACCTGATGAAGTCTTGGCGACAAGTATTGGGACGTATGAAAATCGAACATTGTTGGTTCCAGATGGGCGTTTATCCTTAACTACCTTGCATAAAGGAAAAGATTATCAAGGCAAACCCATGTTTTATGTCCTGTTTGAATTAACCAATACAACCGAAAAAACACAAAATATTCAGCTAATGATTCAAAGTTTTATGGAAGTTAGTCAAACTGTCCACGGAAAAGCCCAAAATTTACAATATGCAGTCTTAACAGATTCACCTTTCCAAGACAAACTAGATCGTTTAGCAGATGAAATCAATCCTGGTGAAACAATCCAAGGTGCTTACCCGTATGAATTTATTAATGAGAAAAAGCCGGTCCATTTTAAATTTAGAGATCGCCTTCTCAGTCTGGATGAACCCATTGCATCAGAAGAAATTACCATTACAGAAAAAAGTTTGGTCCGCTAGCTTAGCTAGCATTGGACCAAACTTTTTATTTATTATTCAGATGGAAAAGATTCTCCTTCTATAAAACGTGTGTAAATGTGTTCGCTCTCAGCAGCTTCTCCCCGCATTAAATGAATAATTTTCTCTGCAGCCACCATGCCCCATCGATGTTTAGAATAGGCAATTGTTGCTAATCGCGGTTGCACAAACGCACCTAGTTCAGAATTATCAAAACCAATCATCCGAATGTCTTTCCCCATTTGGTAATTTGTTTCTGCAACATATTTATAGACACCGATCGCCATTTCATCATTAAAAGCAAAAACATCGACTGGTTCTGTCTGTGGTTGACTCAAAATTTTTTTAGCAGCCGCATAGCCAGAAGGTTCGGTAAAATCGCCTTGGATAATTTCATAAGGTATCCCAAAACGAGTTAATTCTCGTGTACTAACAGCCAATCGTTCTTGGCTATCATAACCTTTTTCTGGTCCAGAAAGCAGAAGAACCTTTTTTGAACCCACATTGACAAATTGCTCAATTGCCTGCGTGGCACCGCCACGATTATCCAAGAGAACTTGCCGAATATTCCTATGCTCAGTGGTTCGATCAAGGACAACGATCGAATGGCCTCGTTCAGCAAATTTTTCAATTTCTTTTGTTGGAAATGTCCAATCTAAAATAATTGCCCCATCCACCATTTTTTCAGGAATGAAAAGATGTGACTTTTTACCGCTGCAGACAATCATCTCATAATCAAACAGTGCTAAGCCTTTCTTAATCCCCTCCAACAATTCACCATAAAAACTACCGCCATAATCGGCCAAATAGACACCAATAATATTAGTTTGACGACGTTTTAATGTGCGAGCGGCCATGTTAGGAACATAGTTTAGCTCTTCAGCAATTGCTTGGATGCGCGTTCGTGTTTCTTCAGTTACCTTTGAACTACCATTCAATGCGTAAGAAACGGTCGAGATTGATACGCCTGCTTTTTTTGCAATATCTTTAATTCCTACCATGGACTACTCTCCTTTCTAATGGTAAATTTCAATAACACTTGCTTCATTTAATAATGAAAGCACCTCGTCTTTTTGAACTTCCATTCCCCCTTCTCGATAAGGGTTTTCTTCAAATTTAAACGGAACTTCTTGACCATCGATAACTATTTTCGCTGACTGATTTGGATAAAATTTATATGTGACAGGTTTATCAAACAATTGGTAAGTTAGTGCTAAACCAGACAATTTTTCTGGTAACACGGGATCGAAAACCACACTTTGGGCCTTTTGCCGAATCCCTAAAACAGCTGTAATTAATTGATTTAAATAAATTCCCGGCCCGCTTGAATAAATTCGCCAACCACCTTTTACCCCAATACTTCCATCTTTTAGTTTACCAAAATTTTCTTGTGATTCATACCTTGTTTTAAAATCGCCATCGGAACTACTAAAATAGGCATTGGCTTGACGTAACTCTGCATTGTGAACCACTTCTTTTAATTGAACTGGATTGATTTGCATTAATGCTTGCCAGGTTTTGTCTCGCTGACCAATTTTCGCCATCGCTTCTGTATAGCGAATGTGCGCATGAACATACTGTAAGCCAATTTCGCGACCAAAATTAGCCGCCTGTTCTGCTCGTTTAAAATTAGTGCTCACACCGCCTCGATAGTTCGCTGGTTTGTTCATTAAACGCACGCCATCAGGAAACGTTAATTCTTTTTCAATAATTTCTAAATGATGACTTACTTGTTCCGGTGTTAATAATTCAGCTAACATACTACGAGTCATTGGCAATAATCGATATTGAATCCCTGTTTTTTGGTCATTTGGGTGAATCATTTGTTCAAAAGTTTCTGGCGTTTCCATATAAATAAACCCTGGAATCGTTTCATCCGCCAACATATATTTTTGAAAATCGTTCTTTATTCCTGCGACTAAAATTGCTAAGTGCTGACTATAAGTAGCATCGATTTCCGTAATTAAAGTCGCAAATTTTTTCAACACTTGATACGTTAAGGCAACGGTCCAACTACTAGCCATTTGCTCTTTAAGACGATTATCATAAGGTTGTAACGTGTCATCCCAATCGCCGTCACCATAACAGGATAGAAAAGTTTCTGGTAAAAAATGTTGTTCAATATAATTTATTTCTTTTTTCAAATGTTCAAATAAAGATGCTGTTTCTTTTGTTTTGTGATTATCTTTGCGACTTGTATAAGGGATTTCCGTAGCTAAGATTGAATAATCTGCGGTTTGTTCCAAATAATCAGTCACTACTTTCAATGGCCAGACGATAATATCGCCATGGCTTTCACTGGCTTTTTGTTCTTCGTATCGGTCAAACATAAACCATTGCGGCCAGTTGCCGTCGTCCTCAAATTGATTTTCAAATAGATGCTGAATAATGGAGGCCACGATCTTAGGCTGTTGCGTCGCAAAGAAAAATTCTGTCGGTCCTTGCGACACATCTCGTGTGCCCCAAGCTGCTCCACCATACTGTTCTAAGCCATGTGGCGACAAATAATGAACGAGCATATTATGAGTATACCAACGAGTTAATTGATTCATTTGCTGCACACTTGAGTCTGTGTGTGTTAACTCAAAATGATGTAACAAGCCATTAATGAATGCTAAATATTGACTTTCTGCTTTTTCAAAATCTAATGGTGTATTGACTAATGCTTGGTCCTCTATACTGCCCGTAATAAGTAGTGAAAATTTTTGGGTCTTTTCGATTGCCAAGACTAATAAGTCCGCTTCAGCTCCACCAAATAATGTGCTATCGGTTACTTGAAATGATTTATCAACTGTCAATGCATAGGTTAGTTCTGGGTAATAATTTTCTGTAGCAGAATGATTTCCCGTCACTCGAAGCGTTTTGCCAGTTTGTTCTAATTGATAGGTTGGTACTTCTTCCGGTCCTAATAACAAATGGTTAGAAACAGCCCACATATATGCATCCTTTTGACTGGTCACTTCCAATTGAATCACTCTTGAATCAGGCGAAGTGAAGGTGCGTACTCGAATTGTATCCTTTGGCAACTTATAATACCACGTAGCAGAGTTCAACCCCATTTCAAAAGCAGAAGGCATTGTTAGTAAGCGCCATAAGCCATTCTCTAAAATGTAGATTCGTTGACCAGAGCGTTTCATAACGTTTAAAGCGTTTCGGCTATTACTCATTAATTTGTTCATGGTCGTATTTCCTAAAACTACTTGTGAATTGAAAACGCCATACATATACACTGTCGTACTAAGCAAGGGTTCGTCAACCGTTAAGCCTTTACCACTTAATAAAATGTGGCCATGCGCTCTTTCCATGGCAATTTCTTTTTCTTGAAGAACAACGTGATGGTAATTTTCCGTGAAAAAGGAATACGTCTGACCTGCTACTTTTTCAATTTGTGTCTGAAAGGGATAAAGTGCGGCCAACTCTTCTTCTGTTAATGGATTTCCTGTGATAGGTTCTCCTAAAAGTTTCGGAGGAGAGTCCTGTGTTTCTTCTAATGAATCGAATGTCACAGTTTCATAAATAGCTTGTAAGTCTTCTTTCGATAAAAAAGGTTCAGCTAATGCTTGCGGATGTGTTTCTGTTACCGCACCATAAAAAACAAATTCCTTACTTTCATTCGTTAATTGGACGGCTTCCGTTTGTAAAGCGGTGTAAGCAAATTCATATTGATAGACTTCATTTGCTAAATATCTTTTCCCCAATGCTTCTGGTGTGTTTGTTTGTTTAAATGAACGTCCGAAAAATTGATAGCCGTCCGTTGAGTAGCCTGCTAATTTTTGAAAACTCCCTTGAATAAGGGCTGGAAACTTCTCATTTTGCGGTTGATTTTGTCTTGATAAAACAACAAGCTCTTCGCCCTCTTGCCAAATGTGATGATCAAGATACTGCGACACATACGCTTCATTTGACTGAACGGCTCCTTTTGTCGCTAAGCCAATATCTTGACCATAAACAATATCTACTAAGCCAGTTCCAGTGACATTAACCCGCCAGAACCATTGATTGCTTGGCCCCAAACGAAAGTCAACTTGGTAACGAACCGCTTCAAATTCACCCCGCCATGTCAATTGATTATCTGAAAGATAAAAATCACTTTGACTGTTGGAACCAATCATTGGTCGATAATTAATTGTGTCCCCTGTAATTATCCGCAAATAGAGTTGGTTCATACTGCCGTCTAAAGGATTACCTTCTAATTGATTAATCATCATGCCACAGCTATTCAATTCTTTTAAATCACCTGTCTCTAGAAATGTAGCAACTGTGTCTGCTTGCTTAAGCTTCTTTATCTGCATAACTTATCCTTCCCATCTTATTCATTTAACGTGACTGTTGCGGTTTGTACATCGCGACTATTTCCACCAATCATTACGATAAATTCACCTGCATCACTGGTTACCTGATTGTCTGAATGAACATAGCGCACCATATCCTCTGAAAGAAGAAACTGAACTTCTTTTTCTTCCTTTGGTTCCAGCCAAACTTTTTGGAAATCTTTTAACTCTTTAATTGGGCGAACCACTTGTCCCACCAAATCACGTACATAAAATTGCACGGTTTCCTCTCCAGCGATTGGACTGTCATTTTTTACTAAAACAGAGACAGTGACTGGTTCTTCTTTGGTAAATGTTAATGCACTTAGTTGTATTGGTTGATAAGAGAAATGACTATAACTTAAGCCAAATCCAAAGGGATATTTAGCGTAATTAGAGACATCTAAATATTTAGAAACATATTTTTCTTCTGGTGCTGACTCATAAGGACGCCCAGTATTGTCGACATTGTAAAAAATTGGCACTTGACCAACCGTTTCTGGAAACGACATACTTAAGCGACCACTTGGATTGTACTGTCCCCACAAAATTTCTGCTAGCGCATTGCCCCCTTCTGTTCCAGGTTGCCAAGCTTGCACAATTCCTTTTGCAACATCTATCCCTTGTAAATCTAAGGGCCGACCACTGTAGACCGTGACAACAACATTGGGATTTTTCTCAATAATTTGTGCCACTACTGCTAATTGTTTTTCGGGTAGACGAATATCACTGCGACTGGCAGCTTCCCCACTCATCCAATCTGTTTCGCCTAGTGCCACTACTACTTTATCTGCTTGACTAGCTAACGTTAAAGCCTCTTCAATGGCCGCCGCGGTCGGTTCAAAGTAATCAAAGGGTTCTTGGGCAACTAGAAGATTTGTGGTTAATTTTTGGGCCCCAGCCACGAGGGAAATGGCTTCTTCTTTCTTTCCTTGCCATGACCAAGCCCCTAAAATATCTTGTGATTGGGCCCCTGGACCGACAAGCGCGATTTTTTCTTGCGGTGTAAAAGGCAAAATATTTTCATTTTTTAAAAGAACCATTGATTTTTGAGCAATCTTTTTAGCTATTTCTCGATGTTCTTTGCTTAAAATCACTTCTGCTTCCGCTTGTTCATCCGCACCACGATAGGGATTTTCAAATAAGCCTAGCTCATTTTTTAGTTTTAAAATTCGCATAACTGCTTCATCAATAAGTGTTTCAGCAATCCGGCCTTCTTCAAGTAATTCTTTTAAATAATCTGGATAACACGTGGTCATCATTTCAATATCTACACCAGCTTTGATAGCCAATTCTGCTGCCTCTTTTTCATCTTTGGCAACGCCATGAAGAATTAATTCTTTAATCGCTCCCCAGTCTGAAATCACAACTCCTTCAAAGCCAAATTCATTTCGTAATACGTCTCTAAACAGCCATTGGTTGCCTGTAGCAGGAATCCCATCCACTGTATTGAAGGACGTCATAACAAGTTTTGCACCCGCATCTAATCCAGCTTTATAGCCAGGTAAATACATTTCTCTTAGCTGCCGTTCAGACATATCTACCGTATTATAATCCCGACCAGCTAAGGCACCACCATA
The DNA here is from genome assembly GCF_050555765.1 of Enterococcus sp. MSG3299. Lineage (NCBI taxonomy): Bacteria > Bacillati > Bacillota > Bacilli > Lactobacillales > Enterococcaceae > Enterococcus > Enterococcus sp. MSG3299. The sequence continues at coordinate 1,035,894 of NZ_CP187869.1, read as the reverse complement.
TGCCGCAAAGTGCTTCACGCACGCGGCTACTCGCCAATTGTCTTCTTTTAAATTTTCTCCTTGGTAACCTCTAACCATTGCAGCAGCTAAGCGGCTGTTGAGTAATGGATCTTCACCTGTTGACTCCATGACACGTCCCCAACGTGGATCGCGCACTAAATCAACCATTGGCGAAAAGGTTACATGTAATCCTGAAACAGCAGCTTCTTTTGCTGAAATCTCCGCCATTTTTTCAACTGCTGCTTCATCCCAAGTGCTTCCTAAAGCCAAAGGAATCGGAAAGATGGTTCTGAAACCATGAATAATATCCGCCATTAAAAGTGTTGGAATATTTAAGCGATGATTTTGCATATATTCTTTTTGAACACGTTTCGCTTCATTTGCACCGGAAACACCCAGTGTTGTCCCCGCCGTATCAATCGTTTCTTGACTTAGTCCTAGCTCTGACATAGGGCCGGTCTTTTCTTCTGCTTTATCTGAATAAAACGCTGCTGCTAATTGTAATAATTGATTAATTTTCTCATCAATTGTCATTTCTTCGACTAATTGAATCAGTTGATTTTCTTTCATACTCTCACCTTTCTTCAATACATACTTCTGCTTCTAAAGGAAAATGGTCGGAAGGAAAACGTCCATCGATACTATCTGTTAAACTTGCGGTTTGCTGTACTTGCCAACCTTTTACATAAATATAATCAATTTCTTCTAATTCCGCCCAAGGTTTTGTGTAAGTAAAATTTTGAAATGTTCCTTTTGGGCCATAATGAGTAGCTAAATTTTTGCTATCTTGAAATTTTTTTTGAACAAGTTGATGAACCGCTTCCTCCGACTCTGCATTAAAATCGCCCATTAATAAAGTTGGATACTGTGCAATTTTGTCATGTAACTCCTCTAAGATAACGGTCATTCCTGCTAAACGAGCATGAGCTGAAATATGATCCAAATGAACATTGATGACTAAAAAAGGCGTATTTTGAGTCGTTTCCTTAAATAGTCCCCACAAAGCAATTCTTGGACAGCCAGCTTCAGGATGGATACTTGGCTGCTGAGGTGTTTCAGATAACCAAAAATACCCTGTATCAATAGCCTGAATTTTTTGTTCGTTATAGAGAATCGCTAGTCCTTCTCCTTGACCATCCCCTTCTCTTTCCGCAGAAAGACAGGTGAATGTTGTATACGCCTTTAAATCCCTGACTTGATTCGGTCGTACTTCTTGAATACAACAAAGGCTCCAATCATGAAAATTGATTAACTGACAAACAGCCTCTTTACGAAAAGACCATTGCCAATCTTGGTCATACTCTGTATCTACCCGGACATTATACGTAGCTACTTTCATTTTTAACCTCCTGCAATAGTTGTTGAATTTGACGCATTTCACGACGAATCTGGGTTGTTTCACCACCACCATGGCCTTTTTTCCAATACACTCTGACTGCTTTTCTTGCCTTTATCTGATGATAAGAAGGGAAAAAATCTTTCATTGGACATATCGGATCGTGACTCCCAACAGAAGCAAAGACTGGATTTTTAATTTGCGAAACAAAGTGGCGACTATCAAAATAAGGAAGAACCGCGGCAATTTTTTCATGCGCTTGAGGATGCTCTTGTAAGTACTGATGAATAATTTGATACGACCCCGTTCCTTCTGCTACTCGATTTTCTAAACAAGAATGACTTGGAACATCTGCAAAAGTAGCTAAAATCGGGAAGTCGACTAAACTGTTCACCATTAACACTACGCCACCCCCTTGGGAACCACCACGAAGAATGATTTGGTCCTGATTAATTTCAGTAAAGGTCCGCACCACTTCTACGCTACGTAAATGGTCGGCAAACAAACGGCGTTGGTACCAATCTTCTTTGTCTAGAAATCCTCGTCCCATTGGTGCTTCATGCCAAATTGTTTGATATGGCACGCGATCTTTGGTTAATCCCCCTTGACCTCGATTATCAATGACAAAACAAGCACAACCAATTTGTGTCCAATGAGCAAATTGCCAAGGTTCTTGAATATGATTCATATAGCCTAAACAATCAATCACTATTGGCTGTTTCCCCGCCGTTTTAGGAAGTAACAAATAGCCAAAGATGCGCTCACCTAGGAAACTTAAAAAGTCGACCTGTTCCACTTGAACATTTTCCAATGGATAGTCAATGACCTGTCGATGGATATCTAGCGGTATTTTTTGAAGTTCTTCTTTAGTCTTTTGCCAAAACTCAAAATACTCATTCATGTTCCACACCTAACACTTTCTGAAAAAACGCAACTTGAAGAAAAGCCGTTGTCCCGAATCCTAACGCAATATATAAAAACAAATTAAGCTTATAGAAAAAAACAAACGTTAAAAGAGGTAAAATAAACAAAATAATCGCATTTGCACTATTACTTAAGACCACATAAACCGTCTCACCTAGTGTCTTTTTAACGGACCAATTAAAAACGGAAAAGAGAAAAAGAAAACTCGTCAAAAATAATGCAACAAAACTTAATAGAAAAATAGCTAAGAAACCTAAACTAGTGGCTATTTTAAATAAACTTGTTACGACAATACCGCCCAGTAAAAAAGCAACGAACAAGACACCTGTTAAAATAAAACCTCGCATGATGTTATTTTTTAATGCTGTCCAAAACGTTCGCAAAACAGGAATATCTTTTTCACGATACAAACGATAGATCGTTCGATACAACGCAATTAAGCTGACACCGCTAAAGATGCCTGTTATACAGGTAATTAAAAAGAGAAAATTAATAATGATCAAGTTGGCAATAAAAGAAAAAATCCGATAATACCAACCTTCATATGCAAATAGCTTATTCATATTAAAAGAGAAAAGCGGATTTCTCGTTGCTTTATCCGCTTTTCTCTCCTCCTCTCTTACTTAAGTTTGTCTCTGTTTTCTGCCATTTTCTCAGATTTTATTTTTTCAATTGCATCCCATTTATTTGATTTTAAGAATGCTTTGTAGTCTTCTAAAGATTTGTCAAAGGCTTTATCATCTTTCGCACGAATCATTGAAATAACGGTTGTATTTAGTTTGGTTTCAATCGCTTCATTCGCACGAGCTTCCGGCGTTCCTGCATCTGGATTAATATTTTCAATTACGAAATGTGGGACCAATTTTCCTTTGCCCCATTCTTGCATTTGCGTTAAAGCACTTTCCATTGGCACTTTTAGTTTATTAACACGGTCATTGTTAAAGTATAGGAAACGACTAATGCCATATTTTTTGTTGTAGGCATCATTGTCTGTTTGTTCTAATTTTTTCACTTCTGGTAAATAATCAATTTTTCCTTGATCATTGTACGCATAAGTAACTCCTTCAACGCCATATTTTGTTAAAATTTGTCCCGGTTCATCAATTAAATATGTGAACAGTTGAGTGACTTTCGCTGGATCTTTCGCATCTTTCGTAATGTAATTACTTAACCAACCTGAAATGCCGGTTTGATTTAATGTTGGTTTTCGGCCAGAAGTACTACTTGGTCCATCAATGGCTATATAACGTGTGCCAGATTTTTTCATAAATTCTGTAAAGTTTCCACCTTGACCACTGGTTCCAGCAACGAGCATGGTTGCATAATTTCCTTGTTTCACTTTTTCATCAAACGTTGCCCCATCATCTGTGAAGCTATCATCACTAATATTGCCTGCTCGGTAAACATCATTAAATGTTTTTAACCATTCTAAGTATTCTTTATCTAAATTTCGATCATAGTATTTACCATTTTTATCCTCTAAAGGAACACCTAAGAAGTCTTGTAATTTGTCTAAAAATGGTCCTGCACCATCGCCCACTGTGGTGAAGCCCATTGGGGTCATCTCAGGATATTTTTCTTTAATCTGTTGCATGACTTTTTCAAAATTTTCTGGTGTTGAAACGTCTGGCTTGCCTAATGCATTATAGACATCTTCACGAATAACAAAATTATCATTTACTGGGATATTTCCACTTTCATAATCTGCTTTTGTATTAGAGTAATTAGGGTAACCATATGTTTTTCCATCCTCTAAGGCATACCATTTAAACGTATCTTGGTTAACAACTTTCATTAAATAGGGGTCATATTTTTTAGCTAAATCGTTTAAAGAATAGGCCCAAGAATCCGCTTTCAATGCTGCTTGTCCAGTTTTTTCAGTTAATGTCACAATATCAGGCATATCTCCACTTGAAATCATGGCATTTAATTTTGAATCATCGCCGGAAATAAATTCAATATCCACATTTAAGTCTTTTTTAATCTGCGCAGTGGTCACGTCTTTTCCAAAAGGCAGCGCCGTCCAATCTGAGTTAATATACCATTTAATCTTGGTCGGTTCTTTCTTCTTATCTAACTTCCAAGCAGGCGTCTTTTCATCTAATTCATACCGATCCTTAATTGAGACATCTGAGCTAGCTTTCTTTTCCCCTCCGCTACAGGCCGCTAAACTAACGAGCGCCGTTGCCACCAATAAACCGCCTAAAACTTTTTTCATATTGTTCCCTACTTTCTTTATTCTTTTACTGCACCGGCCATCATACCGCCGATAAAGTGTTTTTGTAGTAATGGATAAATGATTAAAATTGGTATCGTTGTAATGACAATTGTTGCCAGCTGAACACCACGTGTCGTTGCCTGCACCACCATATCTGTACTGCCGCTCTCTGTCATGGTACTCAAGTTTGATTGAACAATAATTTCATAAATTTTCATCTGCAATGGATACAGATATTCTTTGGTAATATATAATTTCGTGGTCATAAAGTCATTCCATTGACCTACCCCATTAAATAAAATAATGGTGGCTAATGCCGGTTTTGTTAAAGGTAAAAAGATTTTATAAAAAATTTGAAACTCACTGGCGCCGTCTATTTTGGCGGATTCTTCTAAAGATGGTGGAATTTCTCGGAAAAAGTTCATTAAGATAACTACATCATAATAGCTAAATAAAGCTGGAATGATATATACCCAGAAGGTATCTAAGAGTCCTAATGACTTAATCAAAAGATACGTGGGAATCATGCCCCCACCAAAGTACATTGTAATGACACCCATCGTTGTATAAATATTACGCCCGACTAGTCTAGATTTACTAAGTCCATAAGCGACAATTGCACAGAACAGCGTATGCGTCGACGCACCGATGACTGTTTTTAAAACAGAAATCAAAAACGCTCGCGGAATGCTACTATCCGAAAAAACTTTCCGATAATTTTCTAACGTAAATCCTTTCGGCCATAAAACCAAGCCTTTACCAGCTAAACCCGAACTTGACGAAACTGAGGAAACTAAAATATTCCAAATTGGCACGATAATTAATAAAGAAAACAACACAAGAATTAACGTATTGAAAAAGTAAAACCATTTGTTTTCTTTTGATTTTCTTTTAATCACAGCTGTTGCCTCCTTTATAAAATAACCGACCGACCATTGTTCATTTTTCTAGTAATGCGATCTGTAATGACTAATAAAACAATTGAAATAACGGAAATCCCTAAACCAACTGCCGTCGCATAAGAAAAGTCCCCTTGCGTTAGCCCCATACGATAAACAAATGAATTAATTACTTCTGATTTGTTTTGGTTTTGAGCATTCATTAAAACCAACGTTTGATCTAAGTTCGATCCCAATAAACCGCTAACATTTAAAATTAAGTTCAACGAAATAATCGGCGCTAATAAGGGCAAAGTAATCGTTCGGATTTGTGTTAATTTTGAAGCACCATCAATTCTCGCGGCTTCATAAAACGTTGGATCAATGCGAGACATGCCAGCAAGATAGAGAATCGTGCCCCAACCTACTTCTTTCCACAAATCAGAAAGAACAGCAATCCACCAATACTTATCAGGATCTAACAAATGATTGACGCCCTGATTCATTAAGCCTAACGACATCATGACTTGGTTGATAAAGCCATTTGTTGAAAGCCACGAAATCAACATCCCGCCTAAAACGATCCAAGAAAAAAAGTGCGGAATATAAGAAATTGTCTGAATCACTTTTTTTAAATGGCCATCTCTCATTTCAAAAATCATTACCGCTAAGATAATCGGAATAGCGAATCCTAAAAAAAGTTTCATTAAACTAATCGCTAAGGTATTACGAACTGCTTCCCAAAAAAAACTATCTTCCATAATGATTCGAAAATTTTCAAGTCCAACCCATGGTGCAGAAGAAACCGTGTCAACAATCGTATAATTTTTAAAAGCAATGATAATTCCATAAATTGGAATGTAGTTAAAGACAATCATGAATGCTACACCCGGAAGTACCATCCAATGCAATTGCCGCTGATCATAAAACTTTTTTAGTTTTTTCATAAGCAGGGTTCCTTTCTTTTTAGTGAAACGTTTCTACAAACAGATTATACATTCACTCCAAATATTTGTAAACCCTTACATTATGGTTTTATTTAAAAATAACAGCATTAAAAAGCGCTATAGACCATTTATAAAGAAATTATTTTCCCTGCTTCTTTTTCCATAAAAATACTCTTTTCTAGATATTTTAAAGCATTTTATAGAAACGTTTCACCAAAATATGAACATCTTTTTCTTAAAAATAATTCTGTTAAATAACAGAAAAAAGTCTGGTCGGATTGACCAGACTTTTTAAATATAGATAGTAAAATGTGTAATTTCAGGGATCACCCCAAAACGGGCATGAATGGCGGTCGTCCCTAAGCCTGTATTAACATATAGTTGCGTTTCTTGGTCCAACTGATACAATCCTCTGGTATACTTTTCTGCTAAAACATTTGTGATTGGATAAAAAGGAATCCAAATTTGTCCGCCATGGCTATGTCCTGCTAAAACTAACTGTGTACCCGTACCAACAAATGCATCCGCGACATCTGGTTCATGGGTCATTAATAACGCATAGTCATACGTTTCTCGATAGGATAATGTTTCTGAAACGGAAGGATTTCCTAATAACGAGTCATCTAAACCACCAATAAAAAGACGGCGTCCATCTGCTAAGGTTACTGTTTCTCCTTGGTTTTTCATAACGGTAAAGCCACTGGCCTCCATGACTTCATCATACACCGCAGAAGCACCGCCACCATAATCATGATTTCCCCAAACTGCATATTTTCCAATTGTCGCTTGCAACTGTTTTAATTTTTCAATCATCGGTTCTTTTTGTTGCGGATTTTTGGCATAATTGTCAAATAAATCACCTGTAAAAACGATAATATCTGGTTTTTCACGATTGACTTTTTTTATGACTTTATCTAACCGCTTCGTCTCATAAAATTCTGAAACTTGTATATCCGAAAGTTGCACAACATTCAATGGTTCTCGTTGATTTTTCTTTCCCAAAGTCACCTGATTAACGTGAACTAAATTCGGCTCAATCTTCCACGCATAGATTGGGAGTGCGATAATTAAGAAAAAAAATAAGAGCATTATACTTAAACCAATTTTTTTAACCACATCACTCGCTCCTTTCTTTTCTTTGATTTCCGAAGACTTAGTATAGAGAAAAATCTTCTTAACCACAATCTAAAACAAAGGAAATTAAGGCTTTGTTAAACAACCTAAAGAATTTCCACAATCTCTTATCCTTTTCTTAGCTTTTTTATAAAAAAAGCTAGATAATTTCATCTGTCGATGAAATTATCTAGCTAGAACATTCTTCTCTTAATGATGATGTTTTCGAAACGTTTGATAACCAATTAAGCAAAATAAAATCCCCAATAAAATCATTCCAGTTACTGAAAATAAGCCTGCTAACATCTTTCGCATCCTCTCTGCTGCTAAACTTCCTTATTTGTAGTCGCTATTTCTTGTTGTAAAATTGGTTGAAATAGACGACGTTCTGCTAATTTTCTTGCTAAAATTGCTTCACTTTTTTTCGTAAAGATACCTAAGTTATGGCGCTTGCCTTTCAAAGAGATATAAGCCAGCCATTTCCCAGAAGCGGTCTGGCTCACTCCTTTGTGTCCGCTGCTATTATTTTTGGGGCGTTTACTTTGTAACTTCCCTGGAATTACGCCAGCAACTCTTTGTCGGTAATCCTTCTTTTTACGATGACCGCAGCTTTTGGTATGGCCATTCAACAAATTTTCACAGCGAACCCAGCAAGATTGTCCGCACGAACACAGACAATACGCTTTCATTGTCTGTTGAATACTTTCAATCCGTACCACGACTAATTCATGATAGTTTTTTTTCAACATTGTTTGATAGCGATGGTGCGCACATTTGGTTCGATACCCACGAATTAGTTGTCTTCTTGAAGCTTCTGTATAGCTCCCACAAGAACAGCGACAGGCCCAAACAATTAGCCCTTCTTTTCTTTTTGCCGTTGGTGCTACTACTGTCAACTCACCAAACTTTTGGCCAGTTAAATCTTTATAGTTACCTGCTTGTCTCAATTGACTATCCTTCGTATTCTTGTTCTCGCCACATCTCGATTGGGTCTCTCTCATAGTGCTCATTTTTCTGAGTCTCTCCCTTTCTTAGTTCTCTGACCACCTCAGCAAATACTTGCCAATCTTTTGTTTCCGGCAAATGACGCCATGTCAATTGACGACACCGTACTTTCGAACTATAAAAATCGGACAAATACAAATCGGTTTCTAAGGTTAATTTGTGATCAATCATGACATCCATATAATTGAAAGAAGCAATAATTTTTGCAATAAAGCGGTTATAATCCTCCCCACCAGAAAAATCAACAAATACATGAATCGTTTTTTCAATTGCGCAAAAAGACCGATCATTTAACAAACAAAACATAAAATCATAATATAGATGCACGCGTTCATACATTAAAAATCGTTTTTGATGCAGCGACTCTGTCTTTTGTATAAAACCATCTAAGGCGCGATGAATTTGAGGAAACCGCTCTTCAAAGAAACTGCTCTGCTTGGCGGGAATAAATGCAGCCACCGAAAAGTATAGGCGGTCCCAGCGATAACAAATCAACTTTAATTTTTCTTTTGTTTCCACCGTAATTCGCTTTTCAAAGAAAGGAATAACACTATTCATATGATCAATAAATTCGTCTAACATGGTTAACTTATCTGGAAAAACAATCGGACTATCAATGTATTCATTTAAACTTAAAAAAAGAAAAATATATGAAGTCTCTTTGCCAAAATCCTCTTTAAAAAGAGGGGTTTCGCTTGTATAAATTTTTTCAAACGCATGCTGTAAACAGCTAGGCACATGAACTTCCGTAAAAGAGTCCACTACATGATCAGAAAATACACGAAAACGTTGGATCGTTAAAAGAATAAATAGTTGTGCGCTTTGATTAAGACTAAACGTTCTTTGATACATCAATTGTAGATCGTTTATAAATCGTTTAATGCCAGGACTATTTTCCATCAAAATGTTAGGCAGCCTTTCTTGATTACTTCCATAAAAATAATACAAGCATTGAAAACAAAAACTTCGGATATTTTTCTCTTCTCCAACCAAGCCTGTTGACTTTAATTTAATACGCCAATTAGCTAAAATCAGATTTAGCTTATACGAGAAGGCATAAATTTTGCTTTTGCTCATAAAATGAATTTGAGAAAATTCTTGAATCGTGTGCTTTTGATAGAGGCCCACATCAAGAAGCAACTTGGCCATAAGTGATTGATCAAAATAGTATTTTCTTAAGGCTTGATAATCAATTTGCGATAATTTTTGCGCACTAATCAGTCCTTTAGCTGGAAAAAGAATTTGACTCCTTGAAGAAATCTGTGTACATTCATAATTTATTTGACGGCACAACGATTCTAACTTTTGAGTGGATAAATCAAAATATCCATAAAATTCTTCTTTTAATAATGGACCTTCACTATTCATAAAAGTTTGATAAATAAGTAATTTATCTCGGAATTCTTGGTCTAATAATTCATCTAACAAAGTAGTCACATTTTCAACTCCAAACTATCACGCCTTAAGTATCTATTTTTTTAACAAGACGTGAGTGTCAATCTTGCTTATTTTTTCCACAAATTTAAAAATGATTCTTTCAATATTTAGGAATCTTCATAGAAAAGTATTATTTTAACCAAAAAAAGCCCCCTTGCGTCACCAAGGAGGCTTTTTTTGTTATTTTTTTACTTTAAATTTAAAGAAAAGCTGATTTGTTTGACTAATTTTCTGTTTCTTTTCTAGCCTATTCGTCAAAAATGATTGAAACTTTTGGTTCGTCTTCTATACTATCTTCCTATAAAGTTCTTACTCTTTTAAGTATCAGCTTCTGTCAATAAAAGTCCTCATTTGGCATTGCTAATCTGAATACAGTATGACTACTTGTTGCCGCTATTTTTTGCTGTTATTTTACTCTTTAATTGAAGCGCTAGAAACGCTGTCAACTGTTGGCTTTTCGGTCGCTGACTCTTCTTCATGGACTGATGCACTTGATACACTATCTGCCGTTTCTGGCGCTTCTTTTTTGGAGGCACCACTGACTGCATCGACGTTTTTTCCACCGACTAATTCTTGCCCAGTTTGTTTTAAATACCAATCAACAATTGGTTTAAAGTCTAAAATATACTCATTAATTCCAGCGTAATTTCCATTATCATCATACATCGCTTGATAATTATGCACTACATAGGTATCTGGTCCGTGCATTGGAACATGAACGCGAATAGCATCTGTTTTTCCTGACCGTAATTGTTGAATCACCCATTCTACATTTTTCAATGCTTTTGGCGGATGGCAATTCGCTAATGGATTACCAACCTGTCCTGGTTGCCGTTTAGCAAACATTTCTTCAGCAGCCATTTTTTTATTGTAATATAAAAATTGATTATTACTGTCTGCGTAAGTCAATTCCATTGGCATTGATTTTAAGAAATAATTTAGCTGATCTACGGTTAAAATGCCTCGATCTAATTTTACGTATGTGTCGCCTTCCACAGCCTGAACCGCTTCTGCTGCTTGTTCTACCCAATCATCTGCTGCCATATCAACCCCTTCGATCGTTGTTTCAATGGTTCCTTTTGCATGTAAATCCTCAGGTAAGTCTTTTGGCTTAGCCCCTTCTAATTTTGAAATCACATCAATGAATTCCACGAATTTTTGTAATGTGCTTTCTAAAAATTGACGTGTTCCCTCCGCAATTAAGTTGCCGTTTTCATCAAATGCTTCTTTAGCTTTTCCTAATAAAAACTCGTTTCCAGGCATCACGATTGCATTGACACCAGGTGCATCAAGAATTTGACGGAGATGTAATTGCGCACGTGAGGTTCCTTGATCATAATAAGAGCAACCAACAATCATTACTGGTTTATTTTCCAGCGGATGAATTTTGAAAGATAACCATTCTAACACACTTTTCAAACCGGCAGGAATGGTATGGTTATGTTCGGGCGTCGCAATAATTACGCCGTCTGCTTGTAAAATTTTGCGATTCATATTCTGAATCAAGACACTGTTCGTTTGATCCTTACTTTGATTAAACATTGGAATATCTTTAATTTCTAAAATTTCCAAGTCGAACATTTTATAAAACTCTTTGCCAATATATTGCAGTAGTAACCGATTATAAGAAGAATCAGCGTTTGATCCGACGATCCCAATTAATTTCATTTTATTCACTCCATTTCGTTAAATCGTTTCCCATGAGAAATTTTCTGCTTCTTTTTTATTTTGCGCATGCGCATGTTTCAGCTGTTCTGTAATTTCAATAAATACACAAAAATCTGCAAACAAACCAGCTAGTTTATCTATTTGTTCTGAATCTTTTAACGCATTGTTTTCATCAAAAGCTTGTAAGGAATGCGCTAATAGAAATTCAGAGCTTGGCATAATTCGTGCTTTCAATTCAGGAGCATCTAAAATTTGACGCAGATGCGCTTGTGCTCTAGAGGAACCTAACGTGCCATAGGATGCACCAGTAATCATAACTGGTTTATCAACAAACGGAAAAATCCCGTAAGATAACCAACTTAGGGCATTCATCAAAGAAGCCGGCACCGCATGGTCATATTCAGGCGTACTGATAATGACGCCATCTGCTGCTTCAATTTTTTCAGCAACCGTTTTAACTATTTCTGGCAAAACTTTGTCTTCTGGCTTGTTAAACATAGGAAAGTCAACAATTTCAACTAGTTCAATGTCAGCCTCCTGCGCAAAATAGTGTTGCATAAATTGCAAAAGTTGACGATTGGTTGATTGCTCTGAGTTCGTTCCTACTAAGCCGATAATTTTTTTCATAATGAGCTGTCCTTTCTTTTTCGGTTCTATGAATGGATAATGTGAAGAGTATCTGCTAATCCGCTGCTATATAAAATTTGCTGGTCTTGTGTAATGATGACTCCTTCAATCCCATCTAGTTGATTGAGGATTTCAAGCGCTTCTGGAATTGGATAACCAAATAAACGCGTTGTCCAAATCTCACCATCCACTGAAGCATCCGAGATAATTGTGATGCTGGCCATTTCAGTTTCCAATGGGTATCCGGTTGTCGGATCCAACAGATGGTGATAGACTCGCCCAGCTTCGGTTAAACTTCTTTCATAAATGCCCGACGTCACAACCGATTGATTAGCCACTTCGACAAGTAAGCTGATTGTTTCTCTGGATTCTTGCGGATTGCGAATACCAATTCGCCATTTTTTGTTTTGATGCGTAGAGGGCCCCAACGTCACAATATTGCCGCCCAGATTAATCAAAGCAGACGTCACATGGACTTCTTTCAAATAGGCAATTAGTAAATCAGCGATATAGCCTTTTGCTAAAGCCCCCAGATCTAATTTCATTCCTTCTTCTTCCAAAAAAACCGTTTGTTTTAAGGGATTTAAGTGAATCTTTTCTGGATTAATTTTTTTCAAACAGGCTTTAATTTCCTCGTCTGACGGGACACGGGCATCTTTAAAACCGATTCGCCACGTTTGAACTAACGGGCCAATGGTAACATTCAAATGACTAGCTGGATCACAACTATGTTTTTTCCCTAATGCAATTAATTGATACAACTCTGGATGAACGCTGACTGGTTTTTGCCCAGCTTGTTGATTGACAGCCATCAGTTCCGAAGTTGAATCATTTGCACTAAAACGTTGTTCATAAGTGATCAATCGTTGATGCACTTCTTCTAGAATTTTTTCAGGTTCTTCATGGTCTACAAATACATCTATTACTGTGCCCATCAAATAAATAGTTTGACTTTGTTGCACCTCAAGACTTCCTCTCCACGAAAGATTGTGTTTTATTTCACATTTATTCACAAATGAATCATACGCCTTTATTTGATGCCAGTCAAGTCGTTTATATATTTTTTTATATAAAATAACGACCTTAAAATTTTCATTTAAGGTCGTAACGCGTCTTGAACTCTTTTAAAAAAACGCTTTTTTTATTATATTTTGAAAATAAATATATATAATTTTCTATATAAACTAATTATTCTTAGATAAAATTGTTTCTTTCAATGTTTGAATTGCTTCCAACAAGATGCGGTTTTTATTGATTTTTGCATACGCGCGGGCATCTTGTAGTAGTTCTAAAATTTGCTCTTGCGGCTTTTCTTCAGCTAAGGCATTTTTCGCAAGCTGGAAAGCTGCTCTTGCCAAGTAATACGTGACGTGATTATCAGAACAGATGGAAATCGCATACTCTAACAAAGCATCACTTGTTTCTAAATCGCCTTTTTCTGCATAAAAAACACCACAGTGAAAGACAACATTTAATACTCGCCAAGTATCTTCCATTGATTGAATAGTATAAAGATAAATTTCCTTGAAGACCTTATTGAAATAAAATTCGGCTTTCTCAATTTCGCCTTCTTTGGCATAGGCCATGCCAATTCCAGTAAAAGCTAACAAACGGTAAATATCGCTCGTGTATTTTTGCTCTTCAAACAGAAGTTTTTCAAAGGTAAATAAGCAATCCATCAACGAAGCATTTTGAAAAATCATGACAAAGCCTTGTAAATAATAATATTCTAATAACAGTTGGGAATCTTTGATTTCATCAAAAGGAATATTTTTTAAAATTGTTTGCAATTGGTCATGTTCGCTGGTAATCAAGAAGAATTCTGCTTCTTCCATTTTTTCAAGAATTTCAGGTTGTTTAATTCCTACACGCGGGAAGAGTTCCCCCAAAGGTAGCTCTAAACGATTGCATAGTTGGATCAATATTTTTAAAGTTGGGACTTGACCATTCTTTTCAAAGCGACTAACCGTAACTTGCGTACAAATCCCTTTAGCCAATTCACTTTGCGACAAACCACGTGCTTTGCGTTTTTCTATAAACCGTTGTATATTCATTGCTTTTCCTCTCATTCTCATCTTCTCAAACTTACTATAATACAACTTACCTTAAAAATATATATAGAAAAAGAAAAATGTTTATAACAAAAAAGAACACAGACAACTCTTTCATTAAAAGTTTGTCTGCGCTCTATTAGAACCTGAATCACTAAACGTCAATCCAGCGTTATTTAATCAATCCGATACGTCCTACTTGCTTTGTTTAGAGAGCAGCTCTTTTTTTAGCTTCTTTCACAAACGTATTCATGGCCTGATATAATTTTTCCTTGATTTCTTTGAGATTAGCTTGTTGTAATTCTTTATTGGCAACTAACTGTTGACCGTTCACCCAAACGGCTTCAACATTGCTAGCATTTGCTGAATAGACCAACGCTGAATAGGCATCAAAAATCGGAAACATATTAACTGATTGCGTTTCAATTAATGTTATATCCGCTTTTTTGCCCACTTCCAATGAGCCGACTTGCTCCGCCAAGCCTAACGTTTTAGCGCCCCCCATCGTTGCCAGATAAACAATTTCTTTAGCAGGAAACAAGGAGCGATCTTGGTGTGCTGTCTTATGAAAATTCGCAACCATGCGCATTTGGGTGAATAAATCTAATGTATTCCCACTACTAGGTCCATCCGTGCCTAAACCGACAATAATCCCTTGATCAAGCATTTGCTTAATCGGCGCTACGCCCTTGGCTGATTTAGTATTCGCACCGATACAATGAGCGACACGCGCTTTTCCATTAGTAGCAGCTAAACTCGCAAGATCTTCATCTGTTGCCAAAATACAATGCGCTAAAATAAACGGCTCGCTCAAATAACCCAGTTCTTCTAAGAAAGCAATTGGTGTTTTTTGATAGGCTTTTTCAAACTCAGCCATTTCATAAGTCATTTCAGCAACGTGCATGGTCACAGGAACTTGGTATCGCCGACTAAGTTCAATAATTTTTGCCAACACTTCTGGTGAGTTGGTATTCGGTGCATGTGGCGCAAGTATAGGCGTAATCAACGGATGGCCTTGCCACTTGCGAATAAAGGTTTCCGCGTAAAAAAGACCGCCTGAAGGTTCTGGACTATCACAAGTGGGCATATCAATAATCGTCTCTCCTAGCAAAGCACGAACACTCATTTTTTCGCAACTTTTAGCAATTTCATCTTCAAAATAATACATATCACAAAAGCTCGTAATACCACTCAGTAACATTTCAGCAATTGCATAATCACTACTGCATCCTACTAATTCTTTTGTCATGAATTGTTCTAATGGAAAAAGAAAACGCCGGAGTCGATCTGGCACATCGTCTCCTAACGAACGAAACGGAATCATGCCTACATGGGTATGGGTGTTAATCATCCCAGGCATTAAAATTCCATTTTGGCCATCGATCACTTGATTTGCAGCCATTCGCTTTTCATCAAGTGTGGTCATTGGTTCTAATTCAACAATTGTGTCTTCTTCAATCACTAAATAGCCGGCTTTGATTTCTGAAAATTGCTCATCCATTGTTAGTATATGCACATTTTTAATGAGTGTTTTCATGCAAAAGAACTCCATCCTCTGGAAAAACTAATGGATAGAAACGTTGTGACTTCGTATCCATCATCCCAAAATCTGTCACTTTAATGGCTGGCGAGACAGGCAATGATAGTGTAGAAAAGGACATGATTTCATTCATATTTTGATAGCCTAACGCTTGCATAGCTTGTCGAACTTTTTGTAAAGAAGCGCCTAATTGTTCAATCGGTGCTTGCGATAAAATCCCACCAATTGGTAAAGGACAAGTTGCCATCACTTGCTGATCCGAAGCAACCAAATAGCCGCCTTGCATCGCTAATAATTCATTCTGCGCTAATAAAATATCCTCAATCGTATTACCCATCACCATTAAATTATGATGATCATGGGCCCAGGTTGTCGCAATGGCTCCTTTCTCGGAAAGGGGTTGATCCATTAAAGAAAAAGAAATATTGCCATTTTTTCCGTAACGTTCCATCACAATTAATAAGGCACAGTTGGCTTTTTGCCATTGCAACAATCCATTTTCAACAGGAATTTCTTTTGTAATTCGCTCTGTAAATGTACCAATTTCTTGTTTTTGAATCACATTACAACGAACTGTTTCTTTTATTGTAGCCACCTTTAAAAGTAAATCTTCTTCTGTTAACTTTTTACATTGGATGGTTTGTTGGTAAGCGGCTGGAAACTCTTCAATTTTTTCTGGATAATGGAAGGGCTCACCTTTTTCAAAAACGACCTTTCCAGATTTATAAACCGTATTAATATCAAAACTTTCTAAGTCATTTAATAACAAAAAGTCAGCTTTTTTACCAGGTGCAATTTCGCCACGATCATGGAGACCCATTCGTTTGGCCGGCGTATAAGTTGCCATATAAATGGCTTTTTCGATAGGCAACCCTGCTTGAACGGCTTTTTTGACATTTTCATTTAGATGACCTTTTAGCAAATCATCAGCCATCACGTCATCCGTGATAATACTTGCATAATTGTAGAAGTCATTGTCTACTATCACCTGAATGTTTTCAGGAGTGATTGATTTATTTTGAAATTGAATAAAGACGCCCGCTTCAATCTTTTCTTTTAACGTTTTAGGAAATTGATGGGTATGATCTGAAGTGATACCACTATATAGAAAATCTGCTAACTCTTGATCTTCGATTTTAGGACAGTGGCCTTCTAAAGGCATGGTTGGTCGTTGTTTTTGACACAAATCGATAATTTGACGAATTAAAGAATCTGGCTCATAGGAAATCCCTTTAAAATTCATGGCTTCCCCTAAACAAATCACTTTTGGTTCTTTGAGTAATTCTGCTACTTCTGCTAAGCCGATAATCCCACCAGTTGTTTCTAATTCGGGAGTGGTCGAAGGAACCGAGGAAGGAATTGCGTGAAAGATATCTAGTTCTGTTTCAGCGGCCATAAAAGCTTTTAAGCCTTCTAAGCCAAATACGTTAGCCATTTCATGGGCATCGGCAATCACCGTTGTCACACCGTAACGCACTACTGCTTTGGAAAAAATAGTAGGTGTCGTCATGGAACTTTCAATATGCATGTGTGCATCAATTAAGCCGGGAATCATCCATTGATTCTCGGCATTAATTGTTTTTTTGGGCTGCAAATTGACGTTCTCTTCTTCATAAATGTAATAAAATTTATCATTTTTAATCGCAACATTTCGTTGAACGAATGTTTGAGTGACTGTTTGATACAGCCACACATTTTTTAGTAATACATCGACGTTCATTTTGTCCCTCTTTTCTAAAACTATTGATTCATCGTCCGATTCCATTGATCAATCCAATCCGCTAGTTGACTATTAATAAAATTAAAATCGACTGTTTTGGCACGTTCGGCAATGGCACCATATGTTTTATTTTTCGCTTCTTTTTCGCTTAGCGTTACTTGTTGATTTGTAGGTCCTTCATTTAATGAAATCGCTTTGGCCTTTTGTGATTCTTCACTAATCCGTGCGTTAACAAATTTAAAGGCGGTTTCTTTGTTTTGTGCTTTTTTAGGAATATTGACTGTATTATAGTTGGCATACGTGCCGCTTTCTGGGACGACATACGTCACGTTTTCTGCTGCGCCTTGAATAATATCAACCGCAAAATCAGCCACCACAGCTGCTTCAATTTCACCAGATTGGAACATATTAGCTAAGTCTGACGATTTTGAATACGTTTTAACAACGTTTGGTTTTAATTCTTTCATCGCTTCAAAAGCGGCCTTCCCGTTATCTTTTGTAATATCTTGACCAGCATGTTCACTAGCAACGTACAACATTAAAGGACCTGCCGTCGTGGCAACGTCTGGAACAGAAATTTTACCTTTCAAATCAGCTGACCATAAGTCATCCCAGTTTTTAATTTCTTTGCCTAATTTTTCTTTGTTGTAAACAATCCCGATACTGTTTACAGCGATTGGTACGCCAGCACCACTTTCAAAAACCTCTTTTGCTCCCGGCGTTAACTGACTTAAATTAGGTACTTCTTTTTCTGTAATTTTTTCAAATAACCCTTCTTTTCCACCTTGTGCTGCATTTGCTTGTGCTAATTCAATGACATCAATTCCCGCATTGGGATTATTTTTTAATTTCGTAAAGCGGTCTGCACTATTGCCTACTTCTAAGGTAACTTTCGCTTCATTCTCTTTTTCAAATGGAGCGATGATGTCTTTTTTGACAATATCTTCACTTAATCCGAAAGTTGAAACGACTAAAGCATTACTTCCACCTTTGCTCTCGCTTTTCGTAGTTGCTTCGCTGTTTCCACAAGCAGTCATTAATAACGTTGCAGCGACTAATGTCCCTAAAATTACGCGTTTTTTCATTTTTAAATCTTCCTCCAAAATGGTTTTTATTTTTCTAAAATAACTAATTTCTCAGCTGGAAAAGCCAAGTGAATGGTTTCGTTTGTTTCATATAACTGTTCACTTGTTCCATTAACCAGCAATGTACCTAACGCTGTTTCCACTTCATATTGATAGCTTTTCCCTAAAAATGTTCGGACAGCGACAGTACCTGCGACAGTATTAGTAGCAGCTTCTGAAACAATCTCAATGTCCTCTGGACGAATCGTTGCCACCGTCGTTGTAACATTTGGTTCAGGATTAGTCGTTTTCACTATTTGATTTGTTTGTGTCCGATAATGACCAGCTTCCATTTTTTCGACAGAGAAAAAGTTTTCAAAACCGATAAATTCAGCGACAAACTTAGTACGAGGCAAACGATAAATCGTTTCTGGTGAATCATATTGTTCAATCACGCCATTATTCATAATGGCCACTTTATCTGAAATAGAAAAACATTCTTCTTGGTCATGTGTGACAAAAACTGTCGTAATGCCTAATTGTTGTTGAATCCGTTTGATTTCAATCCGCATTGCTACTCGCAATTTTGCATCTAAATTACTCAACGGTTCATCTAGTAGTAATAGTTTAGGTTCGATAATCAGAGCACGTGCTAGCGCAACCCGCTGTCTTTGACCACCAGATAATTGTTTTGGATAACGGTCGCCCAAGCTTTCTAAACCACATACTTTTAGCATTTCCGTGACTTTTTGGTCCATGGTTTGTTTGCTTTCTTTGCGTAATTTCAACCCAAAAGCGACATTTTCTGCAATCGTTAAATGGGGAAATAACGCATAGCTTTGAAAAACCATCCCGAAGTTTCTTTTATGGACAGGAACCTTTGTTAGTTCTTCTTGGTCAACGAAAAACTGTCCGTCGTTTGGCTTAATTAATCCAGCAATCACTCTTAGCGTAGTCGTTTTACCACAACCACTCGGTCCTAATAAAGAAACTAATTCTCCTTTTTCCATTGAAATATTTAAATCTTTTAAAATATCTTGTTTTCCGTCATAGCTGACGCGAATATCTTTTAAATCCACAAAAGTCAAAATTTTCTCCTCTTTCTATCTCGTGCTTCTTCCATGTTTTAGGCAATGGAAGCTAGTCCCAACGTTTTTTCAATTAAAAACATTAAGCCCATTGTTAGTAGCATCAACAATACAGAAATTGCTGAAACAGTTGGATCATAATTGTATTCCATATAACTTAATAAAGAAGTAGGCAGCATCGTCACACCGGGACCTGATAAAAACATCGATACAGGAACATTGTTAAACGAATTGACAAATGCTAACATAAAGGCTGCAAAAATTCCTGAAGACACATTGGGTAAAACAATTTGAATGAATGCTCGCAATCTTGTACAACCTAATGTCCAAGCTACTTCTTCCATTGAATAATCTAGTTGTTCCATACTTGACCCAACCACTCGAATAATATAAGGCAAACTAATTAAAAAATGCCCCATTAATAATCCTTGAAAGACAGGCAAACCTAATTTAATAACAATATATTGAAATAACGTATACCCGACCACAATTCCTGGAATCACAGTTGGGGATAAGAAAAAGCTTTTAATAAAGTTGCGCCCACGAACGGAATAACGTGCCAGCGCATAGGAAGCCGGAATCCCTACTATTAATGCTAAAACAGTCGCTAATACCCCAATCAACAAGCTTAACTTAAAACTGTCCATAAACGTTTCCGATTGTAAGGCTTTGGCGTACCAATCTAAAGTAAATCCTTTAATCGGAAATTGAATCGCTGCGGCTGTTCCAAAAGAAGTCACCACAATCAAACATAATGGTAAAAATAAAAACAGAAAAACTAGAATTGCAATAACAGATAGTCCTTTTTGCTTACGCATGATTTGCTTCTCTCCGATCTACTTTCTTAGCGACCATGTCTAGGCCTTTCATCACAATTAATGTCGTTAAAATCATAATAAATGCAAGAACACTCGCCGATTGCCAATCACCTAAAGTATTAGCCTTTTGATATAAGAAGGTCGACATCATCATTTTTTGGTTACCACCTAACAGCTGTGGCGTCGTATAAGCCGTTAAAGTTCCTGTAAACACTAATATACTTCCTACAATGGTGCCTGGAATTGATAAAGGTAAAACAATTTTCCGAAAAGCCGTCATTGGATTGGCACCTAGCGTCTCAGCCGCTTCTAGCATTTCTCCTTCAATGTTTTCCATAACCCCAACTAAGGTCATAATCATTGTTGGTAAAAATAAATACACTGAACCGATAATAATTGCAAATTCTGTATACAATAAATTCAGCGGTTGCTCAATTAAGCCTGTTTTTAATAACAACGTATTCACTACACCGTTTTTTCCTAAAATGTTAATCCAAGCAAAACTTCGAATAACTGAATTGGTTAATAGTGGAAACAAGGTCATAGCCATTAAAAAGCCACGCCATTTTTTGGAAACTCCAGCAATAAAGTATGCCGTTGGAATGCCCAACACAATTGAAATACCCGTCACAATTAACGAAACTCTTATCGTTCGCCAGAAAATTGAAACATTATAGTCATCTTTAAAAAAAGTAACATACTGATTTAGTGTCAAGCCATGATCAGTAAAAATGGTTGGCAAAATGCTAGTAATTAATGGAATCATTAAGAAAAATAATAATAGTACTAGCCCCGGTGCCACAATTAAATAAGGAACTTTCTTGTTCATTCGTACACTCCTCGTTCGTTTTTTCACTTCATCAGTATACGCAAGGAAAACGTATATTTCAACACATTTTCATCTTTTTGTTCGTTTTTAAACCCGAACGTTCGTATATTTTTTCGGAAAAGGTTATTAAAAAATAAAACACGAACATTAAACAAAAAAACACAAACAAAACTGTTTGTGTTTTTTGTCAACTTTTTTATTTATCATTTAATTTTCTTGGAACGTTTGATCCTTTTCCATCATTTTCACTATAATACCATCTTGATACACCTGATAATATCCGAACAATTCATTCTCTTTTGAGACACTATTCTTTTCAGATATAATTTGAACAACATAACTTCCTTTATTTGACTGCTTAAACGTATAATGAAACGCCGAGTCATTCGTTGGTATCCCTAAACCATTTTGTAAAAATTCAATCGCTTCCTGTTTAGTATAAGATTCTGCTTCTAATTGCGTTCCTAAATGCGGATTTTTTTGATCAACAAATTGTCTTGCTTTGTCATTATTAGCAGACTTTTCTATAACGACTTCCTGTTGCGAATTCCTACTTCCTGAACAGCCAGTTAATACAAATAAAATCACCAACAACCCCAAACACTTACTCAAAGTTTTCTCCTCCTCTCCCTTTTCATTAGTGATACCTGATGATTTCTTTTATATTTTAGCATGCTTGATATAACGAATGGTGCTCAAAAAAGACAGAATCAACAAGTAAAAATTGTCGACTCACCTTTCTCAACTAATATTAAAAACCATCTGTCTCAATATTTTCGAATTTCCTGTAAATTACTGATAAATAAAAACAGCTCCTTTTGCGTATACTTATATTATCAGCACCTAAAGGAGGAACTTTCTTGAAGCAAAAAAATCTACTCACTTATCAATCACTTGCAGCCTTGTTGCTAGTATTCAGTCTCTTTAGTTTTGACCCATCGGTTTCTTTTGCCACCCGTTCTGGAAAAACGCCCGTTTCAGTTGAACTAGAAATTGGAGGGCTGCCTGGTGATGAATCGGTTGACGATGCCATTTATCCTGATTTAGAAAATCCTAACACTAGTTTTGACTTGCTCTTTATTCCGAAAGAATTTACTTTTGAAACCCAAGCGATTTCTGGTGATTTAACGGCAGTTCCTATACGACCTTCTGAAGGCAATACTCATACAATGAGACACTTCGGGATGGGGGATGTTCGCGGAGCCTTAACTGGTTGGCATGTCACTGCTGAAATCCCACACATGCGAAACGAAGCTCATTCTTTACTAGGCATCATTACGTTTCAATTAACAGGCGGCTATGCTCGCTATGACAAAACGTTAAGGCGTTTCTTTATGACAAATACAATGTATGGACTGGATTTTTCAGAAGATCCTGCTGCACCCGACTTCCCGACCAACCCAATTATTATCGGTAACGGTGCCACTTTAATGAGTAACGCTGGTGATAGAAAAGGACAAGGAATGTGGAGCGGCCGCATGACCGATATTTCTCTTGCAATCCAAACCCCTGTTTCACAATTATTTCCTGGCGCATGTACAGGTTCGATTATCTGGAATTTAATCTCTGGACCTGCATAAAATAAAAAAAACGCTTAGAAAACTAGCGGAATCACTACTCTTCTAAGCGTTTTTTTATATCATAAGGACTATTTGCTCCTTCTATTTGTCTAAGCATGCTTTACCACTTTTCGTTTAACGAATCACTTGGCCCCAACGGTAATCAAACTGATACTCTTGATTACCATTATTCAGGTTAATTTTGTATAAATAACGCGGGACTTTAATGAATAACGCATCCTCTACTTGAAAAGCTTCAATAGGTACATTTTCTTTAGTTAAAAGCAACGGTGTTTGCCACTCGTATGTTTTTTTCTGCCAATTGTATAAGCCAACTATCGCTTGATTACTTTGTCTTTTCTTGTATGACAGAACATAATAATTTGCTTCATCTTTCTTGCCTAATAAAACTGGTGCTATTAGTTGCTCTTCTAGTTTTCCTTGCACTGTTGTACGCTCTTCCGATGACAGCTCTTGACCAATTTGACTCTCATTTGAATCTACCGTCCATTTAGGCGCTTCTTGTGTTTGAAAGACTTCTTTGAAAGTTGGGTCTTGTTTTAACTGCCAATTTTTCAAATCTAATTGATAATATCGATTGTTTAATCCATAAATATAGAGATAGCGATTATCCATAAAACGATAATCAACGAAATCAGAGCTTAAACAGTCTTTTAATTCAGGGAATTTCTTCACTAAATCCGCTTCAGAAAACTGTTTTTTCCCTGTTTTTGTATCTAGTAAGTAAATGGCCTCGTTATCAGCATTATTCAAAACCACATATTGATCTGTTTGACCAATTAAATAATCACGCCAGCCTAAACGTTTACTCCACATTCGTTCGCCCGTCTGACTATTAACAGAAATCACTTGAAACAATGAGTTACTAGTGCTAATGCCATTCGTTCGTCCATTTGGGATAATCATTCGCTCGATAGAAGTTAATCCTTTCGTTTTTTCAGAATAAAACGTCGCACTTTTCTCTTCAATCGTTACTGAACGAAACATTCCGAAAAAGATTAAACCAGCAAAATGTACCACTGCAAGATAAACCAACAAAATTAACGCATAGGGAACCAGTCTCCTTGTACTCCGCCTTCTTATTAAGGAAATAACCAAAATACCACTAATTACTATAAAAATAATTGCTACAATGATGACAAAAATATCATGATAGAGCCAACCAGATAATTGCCAACTTCTATAAAGTGTGTCCATTACGCCATCCTTTCCAATTGTTATTTGCTTATTATAAAAAGGATACTATTTTTTTTTGAAAAATAACAACAAAAAGCGACGAACAGCAATAAGCCCATTCAAGTTGACTAACTAGGTCAACTTGAATGGGCGTGGAGAAATGTGCCTTGTTATTCAGTTATTCCGCTTCTTCAATTGCAGACAAAGCTTTTGCAATATCAATTTCTTTATTCCGATAATCAGCATCATGAACTGGAAAATGCTGCCGCAATTCTGCTGCTTCCATCCACGAAACAGTCCCTTGTTTAATGCCAAAATCAAGAATGTGCCCACCAAATTGGTGATCCTCACTGATAAAGTGCAAATGAAACCCTGCGGCAGAGGCACCATGAAATAATTTAGGTGTAAAGAACCCTACAACTGTTCCCTGAATATTCTCCGCTGTAAATTCAGGTTGATTGCGTGCGGCTTCTACAAATGGTGGATACGGTTTTTCTTGTTTAGGTGCCACACGGACATGCATCTTCGCAAAAAGACCGCTAATTTTAATTGCCGCAAAAAAATTAGGACTAATTTTTTCTAAAATTTGTGCTTTAATATTTTCATCGGTTTCTGTTGATACAGGGAATGCGCCATCTTCTTGAAAACGAGTAACTGCGGCATATGGCGTTAATTCTTCGCCTTCTAGAATAGCAATTTCGCCAGTTTGATTTGCATGATACAATGTACCGTCCAATAAAATAATTTCGCCATTTGATCCTTCTAATGTCCCAATTCCAAAATCACCTTGCGTGAGTAACGTACCAATTTCTGCCGTTCCTGCCATCAAACTTTCCATTAAACCGCCTAGCGTACCATGTTGATAAACATATTGTTCGCTCATTTTTCCATCTCCTAATAAAGTTGATCTGGTAACAATGTTTTACCTAATTCTTGATTATCTGAATAATCCACAGGAACATCAATAATCACTGGGCCTTCTGTTTGCATTCCTTCTTCTAAAGCTGCGGCAAATTCTGCTTGTGAATGCACTCGAACCCCTTTGGCTCCAAAAGCTTCAGCATATTTCACAAAATCAACTGGACCAAAATCTACGCCAGAGGATCGATTATATTTCATTTCTTCTTGGAATTTAACCATATCATAACTACCATCATTCCAAATAATATGCACGATATTTTGCTTTAAACGAACCGCTGTTTCTAATTCTTGCGCCGAAAATAGGAAACCGCCGTCCCCAGAAACAGAGATAATTTGTGTATTCGGACGAACCAGCGCAGCCGAGATTGCCCAAGGCAAAGCGACACCTAATGTTTGCATACCGTTACTAAATAATAAATGACGCGGTTCATAACTTCTAAAGTGGCGAGCCATCCAAATGTAGTGACTCCCTACGTCAACAGTAACTGTCATTTCATTCGTGGTTTTTTCTTGAAGCGTTTGAACAATTTCTAATGGATGTAATCGATTTTCAATTGTACTTGTTTTTACTTCTTTAATCGTTAATTTTTCTTGAAGCGTTTCTAAATAATCTTGCGCATCTTCTGTTAATATTGGTTCACTAAATGCTTCTGATAATTTCAAAATATTTTTAGACATATCACCAATTAGCTCTTCTTCCGGTTGCATATATTGATCAATTTCCATTTGAACTTCATCAATAACAATAACGCGCGCATCTTTTTCTGCATTCCAATTACGTGCTTCATATTCAATTGGGTCATAACCAATCGCAATCACTAAATCACTTCTTTTTAACAAACGATCCCCAGGTTGGTTTCGAAATAAACCAACACGCCCAAAGAAATGTTCTTCTAATTCTTTTGAAATAATTCCTGCTCCTTGGAACGTTTCCACGACTGGCAAACCAGTTATAGCAACCAATTCACGAATGGCTGCGGTAACTTTTCGTGCAGAGGCCCGCATTCCTAAAAGTAAAACAGGTAATTTCGCTTGCTTGATTCGTTCAGCTAAAGCTGCGATTGTTTCTGCTGATGCATGGCCCAGTTTCGGAGCCGACAAAGGCTTAATTGCTTCGCCTGTCACCGGACTATCTGTGACATCTTGTGGGATCGATAAGAATGTTGCGCCTTTTTTCGCTGTTTTGGCGATACGGTAAGCATTGGCAATATTTTCAGATAATGTTTCTGGATCTTGAATTTCTGTACTGAATTTTGTTATTGGACTAAATAATGCAGCATTATTCATGCTTTGGTGAGTTAATTTTGACAAATCGGACCGTTTCACCTGTCCAGCCAATGCTAAAACAGGGTCCCCTTCTGCAGTCGCAGTTACTAACCCAGTTGCTAAATTGCTGGCACCAGGTCCACTAGTTGCAATAACTAAGCCAGGCTCTCCCGTCAAACGACCAATCCCTTGTGCCATAAAGGCTGCATTTTGTTCATGTCGAGCTAAAATTAATTCTGGACCTTTGTCAACTAATGCATCAAAAACTCCATCAATTTTTGCACCGGGAATCCCAAAAATATAGGGCACTTCGTGATTGATTAAACTTTCTACTATGATATCTGATCCTTTTTTACTCACTGTTATACCTCCGATTAAAATCTGTACTAATTACAAATACAAAAATACCACTAAAATTCTAATTAATCAACAATGAAACACCTTAAAAACGTGTAATATACTAATTCGCATATTTTAATAGAATTGAGATATTTCAAAAGATTAAGCAAAAATAATGCAAAATACCTTAAAGTTTTATAGTCTTTCAACAATTATTATATACTTCTTCACTAAAAATTAGTAAGATTAACCTATAAGAAAAAAATCACAACCTGTGATAAATTATTGGAGGAAAAATATGTCAAAAGGGAAGAAAATTTTTGCCATTATCTTTGGAATTATCTTGGTTCTATTTCTTGCAGTTGTTGGAATGGGAGCAAAACTTTATTGGGATGTTTCTAAATCAATGGATAAAACCTATGAAACAGTAGAACGATCTAAAAAAAGTCAGGTCAATTTAAACAATAAGGAGCCTTTTTCTGTTTTATTATTAGGGATTGATACAGGCGATGATGGGCGTGTCGAGCAAGGTCGTTCGGATACAACAATTGTTGCAACAGTTAATCCTCGTGACAAGCAAACAACCTTAGTCAGTCTTGCTCGCGATACCTATGTTGATATTCCAGGTCAAGGAAAACAAGATAAATTGAATCACGCCTATGCTTTTGGTGGCGCATCTTTAGCAATGGACACAGTTGAAAACTATTTAAACATATCTATTAATCATTATGTTTCAATCAATATGGCTGGTTTAAAAGAATTAGTCAACGCGGTTGGCGGAATCGAAGTGAACAATAATCTGACTTTTTCTCAAGACGGATATGATTTTACGATTGGTAAAATTTCATTGGATGGTGAACAAGCACTCTCCTATTCAAGAATGCGTTACGAAGATCCTAATGGTGACTACGGCCGCCAAGAACGTCAAAGAAAAGTGATTGAAGGCATCGTCCAAAAAGTCTTAAGTCTTAATAGCGTGAGCAACTATCAAGAAATTTTAACAGCTGTTTCTGATAATATGAAGACAGATTTAAGTTTTGATGACATGAAAAAAATTGCCTTAGATTATCGCAGTGCCTTTGGTAAAGTGAAACAAGACCAACTTCAAGGTACTGGTTTTATGCAAGATGGTGTTTCCTATCAACGTGTGGATGAACAAGAATTAACTCGTGTCCAACAAGAGTTGAAAAATCAATTGAATAACTAAGTAAAAGCATGTACCAGACAATAAAATACGTCTGATACATGCTTTTAAAATCTTAAATCGAACTATCCTTACTCAAAAATCAATTCGTAGTATTTTCCAATGATTTATTCCGTATAACACTAGTATGCTTACTAAACAATAAAATAATTCATCCATCGTTCCTGAACCCATCCCTAAAAATGTTAAAATGTAAAAAGGAGACTGCAAAAGAACGACCCATCCGATAGTTGATGCTCCAATATTTATTAAAATAGGAACAATCATCACAAAAACTAAATTAAAGATCGTTAAAGTCACTCCCTGTATATGAAAGAATAAATACATTGTTATACCTAAAACTAAGTAGAATAACGGCAACAATATATAAGAAGCTAATAGGACAGTCAACACTTTCCATGAAACAGCTACTGAAAGAACCATGCTTAAAAGAGCACAAACACCGATTAATAAAAATCCTGCTAACAAGCCCAAACATAGTCCACAAATCAACAGCGAGAACAAATAAAGATGGCGACCTTGCCTCGTTTTAAAATAATAATCACTAATTCGTGAACCTTGATCGTCAACAACAAAGGACACTACTAAAATCGGTAATAGCAAGCTGTTAATAAAATTCATCGCACTGATATAATCATTTACATCAAACATATCGCCAAAAAAATAATTTAAAAATGGTGGAACTAACCCTAAAATGGCAAACATAATGAGATAGCTTCCAGAAAACCAAAAAATTCTGCGCTGAATATCTTGTTTTAACACAGCTTTCACTTTCATCTCTTACTCCCCTTCAACTAATGAAAAATAAACATCTTCTAAATTTAGTGCATGTTTTTTCATTTCTAATGGAATGATGTCGTTTAAAACCAACTCTTTCAAGAACAACGGATAATCTGCTTCCGAAATTAACCAAAGAGGATGTCTTTGTTCTACGCCATCAAAAAGAGCACTAATTTCACTCACTTTGTCTTCGTTTTCTTCATCAAAGGTAAATTGATAGACTGATACTTCTTTTCCTAAAGTGACTGTTTGAATAATTGCTCCATTTTTAATAAAATACGCTCGATTGCACAACTTATCTAGATCCCCTAAAATATGACTGGAAATGACAATCCCTATATGTAACTCTTTTGCTAAGTGCTTTAGTGTCTGAATGGTCGCTTGTACGCCATCTGGATCTAAACCGTTCATTGGTTCATCTAAAATAAGCAGCTCATTTTTGTTAATTAAAGCTAACGCCATTCCTAAGCGCTGCTTCATACCTAAAGAAAAATCTTTGACTTTCTTTTTCCCATAATTTTTCATATCAAATAGTGATTCTACGTAATCAACTGAATAACTCTCTTTTGAAAGAGCACGAAAATAATTAAGATTTTCTCTTGCTGTTCTATTTGGAAAATATTTAGGTCCATCAATTAAAACACCAATCCGTTCTTGTCCAACGACTTTACCTTGAAAATTAACAATTAACCTACTCATGATTTTCATTGTAGTCGTTTTACCTGCACCATTTGGACCAATTAAACCTACAATTTCACCTGGTTCTACAGTAATTGAAATATTTGTTAGAATTTCTTTTTTATCAATGGTTTTTGAAATATTTTCTAATTGCATTAGCAACACTCCTTAACTACAATTTTTTTCAGCCTTTAGTTCGTAATAGCAAAACAAGCCAATCCCTATTAATTTAACACTAATTACTACCATACCAAATGCAACCATTACTACCCGCTCCTTTCTATACTTTCAATTACTAGCATAGCAAGAAAAATAATCATTTTTTAGTGTAAAAAAATCCGCTATTTGGAAAAAAAATAAAAGAAACAGCGCCGGCAATTATCCTTCAGCGCTGTTTCTAAACTGACTAAAATTGTCTGTTAGCCAATGTTGCTTTTGTAAGTAAACAAAATTAATAGTAGTCGATATGTTATTAATTTAAAATGTAAAGCTCGCAAAAAAGTAGCTTTATTTATCATTGCAATGGGTTATTTTATAAAGAATTTTCTCTAAATTCCGCCAGTTGCGTTCTGTTGGTATATTTTTCATCAGTAATAAAGTCGTTCCTTTTGTATCAAAATAATAGTTAGAAATCACTAAATCGACTTCAGATGCATCTACTTCATAATCATAAAAAGCCAAGGGATAAGCTTTACCAAAATAATTTTTTATTTTATTCATCAACCATAATCGATGAGTATGATGTAAATCGTCTGCAATTAAAATCTTAATGGGCGTCAATTTCTTTAACAACAAATCATAATAATCTAAAACATAGTAATAGTTTAAGAAAAGTTGTTCCCAATTTTTTAAAATTTCTTTGACCTCTTTTGTTGCCTGCTCTTGCAAATCTCGATGAAAGTTCTCCATCAGTTGGGCTATTTCCGTATTTTGTCTTTTAATTTCATTAATATAAGACTGATTGAAAAATAAATCAGTATTACCGAAAAAGAATTGACTTCGCTCGTGGAATGCCACAAAGTTAAAAATTAATTCAGAATCTGACAAATCCAATTGAAATTGATAGTCTTTTTGCGTGAGGTTATTTAATAGCAATACAGCTTGGTAAGACGTAGTATGATGCAATTTATGTGCTAATGCATGACTAACTTCATAGCGAGGATTATCATCAATCACTCCAAACGAGTAGATAATTCGATATATAAAATAGATCTCTTCTTCAGGCAGCGATAAGTTACACTTCTTCAGCCACATTTTTACTAAAGGAAAAGCTTTATCAGAATCAGCTACCTGTTTAATTTCATCTAAAAGTTCCACTCTTTTTTGTGGTGCACGTTCTAATACAATTGCTAGCCAATAAGAAAAAATTCGTTTCGGCAAACGTAACAATTCAATATCGTATACCTCTTCAAATTGTTCAATATATTGTTCAATCAACTTTTCAGAAATCGTAAATGGCCAGTCACCTGTACGTGAAGATTGCCAATAAAAATAATAATAAAAAGAACGACTCATGCTTTCTTGATTCTCTAGTTCTAAAGAGAACGTATGAAAGGTCATTTGATATCTTTTAAAATATTTTACTAATAATTTGGCATACCGAAAAACAGTCGAAACACTTGTAAATTGCGCATCTGCATAGTCTTCTAAATTTCTGTCTGGGTATTTGTACATATAATCAATCAAATTGAAATTATAAGATTGACGATAATAATGCAAGTAAACATTATAGATAGGAAAATTAGCATCTTTATACATATAAAATCGTTGATTATTTTCATTTTTCAGTACAATTTTCCCATTAAATTGTTTAAAAATGTCTGATAATTCTTCTACATACAATAGAATAGATTTTGAAGAAACATTCAGTAAGTCTTTTAAATCTGCAATGGTTCGCCACTTGTTTTTTTCTAAGAGATAGTTAAATAGACGAATTTTCTTTTGA
Organism: Enterococcus sp. MSG3299; assembly: GCF_050555765.1. Classification (NCBI taxonomy): domain Bacteria; kingdom Bacillati; phylum Bacillota; class Bacilli; order Lactobacillales; family Enterococcaceae; genus Enterococcus; species Enterococcus sp. MSG3299. Next base: position 1,004,742 of record NZ_CP187869.1, on the reverse strand, counting down.
GAAGATTTCGTTAAAAATGTATGCACTTTATCAACCTCCTGTATTTCTAAATTTTTATAAATAACTTAGTCATATTAATTATACGACTTTCTTTTTGCAAGAGGTAAATTTTTGCCCCCAAAAAAACAGGTGCTAAAGAAGTTCCTTAGCACCTGTGCTTAATTTCAATTGATTCAATTATTAAGTCATGTTTAACGGAAATTTTATCTAGCTTTAAATAGGGGCATCTTCTAAGTTCCAAACTAATTGACCTTGATAGCTACCCGCGACATCGCTTGGAACTAAAGTTAATTCAAGTGTATTTGCTAAATTCAACATTTGACTTCCACTGCCACTAGCAATAGTTTGTTCGACGTCATTAATCGGTGTCCGTTTGCCCTCTTTAATAAAGCTTAAACCTTTTGACAATGTTTGATTATTTTGATTTTTCATCATTTGTTGCATTTTAACTTTGACTTTCCATTGACTTTTATCTAACTGGCTTTCATCAGTGATAGCCAGTTCTGCTTCTTGTGGCAACTTGACATAGCTATCTTTTACAGGGATTTCTAGTTGTCCAAAAGAAAGAACGTCAGGTAATTTTAATTGCGGCCCCTTTTCCAGACTGACTATCTTTTTTTCATTATTTGAAACTTGTCCAGTTTCATTCATTGCGTAAAATTCAACTTCTTGGTCAAGCCAATTATCTGGTATCTTCATTTTCACTTGATCGTCAACAGTCTCTGGTGCTGTTGGATACTCTTTTACTAATTGTTCCTCTCCACCGAAACGTGCCATTACGCGAATCGTTTTTCCTGCTTCGTGTTTTAAAGAATACGCCACCTCAGCTTCTTTAGTAAAGCGAGAAACCGGTATTGCCTCTCCTGAATTTTTCAATTGAAATTCCAAATTTTTACGATACCGATGAACGATTGTTTGTTCTTCTTGTTTAAACGTTCCTTGATCTTGTTCCACTGGATTTTTAACTGGATAATATCCAGGGATTTCAGGATACTCAGATGATACATCAAATGCTTGTGTTAAAATACCTGGCTGACTCATTGGCTCTTTCAATGGTTGATTATTTTCGTCGACAAAAAGAAGATTCACTTTGCTGTTATAATTCACTTTCAACATGCCTTCGGTCGCTTGATTAAACACTTTATCTCTATTGGTGGCCTTTGTTTGGATTGTATAAGGTAATGTCAGATTTCCTTCTGTATCAATGAAACGATTATCTACTGCTGGGGCATCTTCACGCCATTTCACGGCGACTGTATAAAGTAAAGTCGTGGCAGTTAACCGGCTATCTTGTGGTTGTAAGGCAGTCAATACTAATTCTTCTCCTTGCATCTCTTGTGAGAACAAAGCCGTTACATCTTCACCATTAAAGTTTTGAATATTGATATTACCTGGCTCGTATTGCTGTGATTGCAAGAGATTTGTTAAGTTAAAACGTACTTCTAAATTACTTAATTTACGATCCTCTGCAACATTCGGCATGATTTGTTGGGCCTTTAATTCACTAACAGGTTGCGGCTTCTCTAACGTTAAAGAATTTGCTAAGGCCCCGCCAAGCTCAGGTTTTGCCACAAAGTCTGTACGATAAGGAATTTCTAATGGCTGATTGTTATTCCAATTTCGATAAATAAAGGTTAATTTTTCTTTTGGTCGAGTTAAAATTTGTAGCTGTTGCTTTTGACTATTGATGGCATCGGTTTCCGTTTCGTTATGATAAGTTACCCAATAACCACCACTTTCATCATTCCATGTTCTAGAAAAGTTATTCGTCGGTTTGCTCGCATATAGTAATTCCAAAGGGAAATATATACCAAAATAGTATTTTTTACTTAAATCATACGTATTAAAAGAGGTTTTTAATTGTATTGGTTGGTTTTCTTCGTCAAAAAATTCATACGTCACTTTTACATCTCCAAGGAGAGATAGTGTTAAGAAACGCTCTTTTTCAAAAAAGATTGTTCCCCCCGCACGACTTGGTAAATTTTTCAACATTGAAACTTTAACGCTGACTTTTTTGCCTTGATACCACCCCACATTACGAATCATGGCACTACCTACAGGAGAATTTTCATCAACTGTTAATTGACTACTGTTCACATTGCCTTCAAGTGGAATGACTTCTGTTTCTGCCCCAGATTGCATGACAAAAGTATGGGAAGCTGGCGTATAGACACCTGGCAAGGCCTTAAAGTAACCATAATCAGACAATTTTGTGTGATTTGAAATTTTCTTGACTAACTCAGTTGCTTCACCAATTTGCGGTCCTAAAGCAAACCCAATCAACGTGATTATAAAAACGAATGAGGTTTTAGCAATCTTATTCATCTGCTTTCCATCCTTTCTTTCGTCTTCGAGCCACTACAAACAGGATGATGCTTATAAGAAGTAAACCGATAGTTAGTAATTCCAATTGCTGTTTTTCTCCCGTATTGGGTAAAAGTTGATTGATTAATCCTTTATCAGAGTTAATCGTTTCTCGATTGGGTTGTTTGGCTTCATTAACTGGGGTTATTTTTTCAAAAGGCACTACCTGATCCTTATAATTTTTCTGATAAAATGTTATGCCTACTTCTGAATCTACTTGCTGCGCATGTACACTATTAGCACTTGCTAAAAAAAAGAGTGCTAGCATGAACACAAGATACCCACTTCTTTTTTTCATTTTAAAGCCTCCCTATTTATGATTTATTTTGGCGTAGTTTTAAAATATAAATAAATAACGCCAAAATAATTAAGATACAGCTTCCTATCACAAGATACAGAAGAATATTCGAAGCAGGTCGGGTGACTTTGACTGCCTCCTCATTCAATTTTTCATCTTCACCTTTAATTTCAAACGCTTTTTTCAATGTCCACTTTTTACTGTTTTGATCTTCCAACTGAATCGTCAACTCATATAAACCTTTTTTTAAGGCTTCATCATTCCAACTAATTGGAAGTTCAAATTGACTACGTGGTGCCACAGAAATTTGTTTTGATAACTCACGAATTTTCTCGCTTTTTCCTTTTTTAGTAACAAAGGCGTTCATTTTCAATTGGCTCATTAAAACTGGTTCTGGATTTTCAATTGTCGCGAACAGTGTTAAATAACCATTTTCTAAACCTGGTTTCACCTTTGTTAACTGAAATGCTGGTTCCATTTTTTTATTTTCAACAACAAGTTTTGCTCCGATTGTGTAAGCAAATTTATTCGTTAAACTAAATCCTTTTATTTCCTTCTCTTTTCCATCTATTAATTCATAACAATAAAATCCACCTAAAATCGTTCCTTCAAAACCATTTTTAGGGACATTTAATTGAAATGAAACTTCTTTTGTTTCTTTTCCTTGTAATTCGACTGTTTGTGACGGCGAAATCAATTCTTCAAATGTAGGACTACCTAATAATTTTTTTCCATGTTGCGAATAGTCTAAAGCGCCATTTTTATTGGTCAGCCCATTATTTGCATCGACACGCACTTTAATCGGTTGATCACTTACATTTTTCAAGCGTAATTTAAACTCTTGTGTGCTTCCAGGGGAGACTTTCAAATCGTAATAACTGACGGAAGATTGCTGGTTTTCTGGTAAAATAGCTTCTGCTTCAAAATTAATCTGATTTTCCTCAGCAGAAGCCGGTGCAGACCACAGAACCAACCAGCTAACTAAACTAAGAAAAAAGATGGGAATAAAAGTTCCCCATCTTTTTAAAGTCTTACGCTGGCGCATCAGATAAACCCCATGTAATCGTTGCTGTGTAGGCTTGTGCTTCAACACCTGCACGTGGTACAAAAAGTTTTACATTTTCATTTTTACCTTTTTCCCCTTGGAATAAGGCAGCCCAGGCGCCTGCACCTTTGCCTTTTTCAGCTGACATTACTGGTTGTAGTGAATCATTTAGTGTTAAACTATTTGATGCAATTGTTGGTGCTTCTGATTGGTTACTTTCTGTAGTTACTTGACCATTTGCCAAGGTTAATTGTGCACCTTTTAAGACGTTTTGATTTGTTACACCTTTAAATTCTGATATGGATGCGGATAGTGCCCAGCCTTCTGCACCTCCACGAGTATCATTAACTTGGACAAATGGTTTTTCATTTTGTGCAAAGTAAGTGGCATCCCCTTGTTGGATTTCTTGTTCACCAAAGCTAATACTTGAAGCGTACGGGATTGATAACGCGCCTTCTGCGCCCGTAGCTGGATCTTCATCTGTATCGCCTGTTGGATCAACGACAGGTTTGACATCTTTCCCAGAACCTGCTTTTAAAGTTACATCAGCTTGCGTGTCTTGTAAGTTTGCTTCATTTGCATAAACTGCTTGTCCTGCAATACTTAATGTTAATGCACTTAATGCAACACTTGCTAAAATTTGTTTTTTCATTCTAAAATTCCTCCTAAAATTTCTTGGTCACTTGCGACCTGCTTTTATTTTTACATCATTTTGAAATTTTAGTAAGAGTAAAAAAATTCTTTGTTTTAGAAAAAAAGTAAAAGTGCGTTGTTATTTTTTTGAAAATATACAAAAAGAACGATACTATTTTTCAGCATCGTTCTTGTCTTGTTTTATTAACGTTCTTGTTTCACCGCTTCTAAAGCCGCTGTATTAATAATATTCCAAGGTTTGTCAAACGCTGGTTGGAAGAAGAAATCCGCATAGGCTAAGTCTTCAATCGTCATTTTGGCTTGAATCGCTAATGAAATAGCATTAATGTTTGCAGTTAAATCTGCTTTTGACATTAATTGAGCGCCTAAAATTTGTGTTGTTTCAGGATCATACACTAATTTAAACCAAGCTTTTTGTTTGTCTGGATTAAAGTCCATCAAGTAGTCTTCTACTACTGTCACCGCTTTTGTTTCTTTTCCTAATTTTTGAGCCATGACTTCGTTAATCCCTGTTGAAGCAAATTTATAATCAAAGACGGCCAAGCCAGAAGATCCTTGAACACCAGGGAAAGGTTTAACTGGTTCCTCTAGGTTTTTCACAGCAAAGCGACCTTGTTTACGAGCATTCGTTGCTAAGGCAATATTTACTTCTGTGTCTGCAGGATTGTATTTAATTAACGTAGCATCCCCTACTGCAAATACATCCGGCTCACTTGTCCGCATGTATTCATCCGTCTTGATTAGGCCATTCGGATGTAATTCCAAGGTACCTTTTAACCAAGCAGTGTTTGGACGGACACCAACCGCTACAACGACCAAATCAGCATCGTACGCATTTTTATCTGTAACGACTTTTTGCACACGACCGTCGCCTTCGTAACGTTCAACTGTTTCACCAGTTGCAATGGTAATATTATTAGCTTCCATCTCTTCTGTTAAAACATCTGTAAATTCTTTATCTAGATATACCCCTAATGGACGATCTAAAATGTCAATAACAGTAACCTTTTTGCCGGCTTTTGCAAATGCTTCGGCAGCTTCAATCCCAATATAACCACTACCAATCACAACCACATTATTGACTTCTGGATCTACTGTTTTTTGTTTTAATTTAATGGCCCATTGACGACCACGCATCAAGTAAATATTATCCAAATCTTTACCTGGAATATCTAATTCAAATGGGACAGCTCCGGGACTGATGATTAATTTATCATAATTTTCAACACGTTCTTCACCTGACACTAAATCTTTCACTGTCACTTGATGTTCTTTTGGTTGAATCGCTGTAATTTCAGTATTAGAAAAGACATTCACACCACGACTCTCCATTTTTTCGCCAGTCATATAGCGAACAGAATTAACATCTTTCACTTTTCCTTCTAGGTACAACTGCATGCCACAAGACAAGAATGAGATAAAATCACCTTTCTCATACCATTGAATTTCTGCATCAGGATGAAGATTTAGTAATTCCTCTACCGCTTCATAACCTCCATGTGATGATCCTAAAACAATAACTTTCATCGCTCGTTCCTCCCATATAATATTATTTCTTACATAATAAAGAATATCATATATTCTCAAAAAATAACAAATAATATCCTCTTTTCCATTCTCAATTAAGTTCTTTAAATGAGAATAAAAAGGAGTATCCTCTGTATTTCGCCACTTTTCAATTACTTTTTTTATTTACTAAAAAATAAAAAATACTAAATTCTCCGATACGATTGATAGGGACGCCCCACTTTTAAATAGCTATTTTTACTTTCTAAAAGGTTATTCTTTTCTAGAAACAACACATATTTGCGAACAGAAACATGTGAAAGCTGACTTGCTTCTGATAATTCTTGAATCGTAAAATAGTCGGTAAATTCGTCTATTTTTTTTAACAATAATTGTAATGTTGCTTGTGTTAGTCCTTTTTCTAAGGACAGGTTTTGAAGATCTTGTTCATTTTTACGTGCGTTTGTCTGTGAAGAATGAAACAATTGGTCCACTTTTGTTTGCGAAAGCTCCTTCGTTTCCAGCGTGAATTGAGCAGCTTTTTTCTGATAGTTTTCGATACTTTGTTGAAATCGCTCAAAAGAAAAGGGTTTAACTAAATAGTCTAAAACGCCTAAATGTAAGCTTCGTTTAACGTTTTCCAACTCATTGGCAGCCGTAATCAGGATAACTTCTGTATCAATTTTTTCATCTCTAATTGTTGCCAGATAGGTCAAGCCATTGCCATCTTTTAAATGAACATCTAATAAAACAAGTGCTGGTTGTTTTTCTTTCGTTAGTTGTAGACCTTCAGCAATTGTTGCCGCCGTAAAAATAGTCGGTTGGTGAATTAATTTTTCAAGATATTTTTGATGTATATATGCAACCATAGGATCGTCTTCAATAATCAATAGGTTCATTTTCCTCTGCTCCTTCGTAATGAACATTTATGCGAAGGACAAGCCAATTGTTTTGTTGGTTTTCCCAAGTCAATGTCGCTTCCGCATTCTCTAATAATCTTGCCAAATAAGAAGTGAAAAACTCTTGCTCAAAGCGTTCCAGTTGTTCTTTTGGATAAGCAAACGAATAAGTCGTCGTCAAACTTCCTGGCTGATAATCAATGGTTTCAATGATCTCTTCTGGCAACATTTGCTCCATCAGGAAACGATGAATATAACGGTAGATAGCAATCAAATTTTGCGTATCTTCATCTCGTTTATTTGGTGGAATTTCTGGATAAATTTCAATAGCTAATTGTGTTTTAATTTCTGCAAACTTGATTCTTTCCCCACTTAAAAAACCTGCTAGAATAGGATTTCTGACCAAAATAGCTAAGCGCTGTGCAAATTCCTTTTCTGGTTTCAATAAATCGGCTAGATAATGTTTTAGCGCCTCATAATCTTCTAAATCGACTAAGCCATAAATGACATGCATCTTATTCATAAATTCGTGTGATTGACTTTGTAATGCCGAAGCATATGTTGTTGTGCTGACAAGCTGTTCTGCGACAATAAACGTTTCCGTCGCATTTTTCAGAAAGATAACATGCCCAATTGTTTTTTTATGGACATTAATCGGGGCGATTGAGACGAAATAATCCTGGCCATTTTGGCGATAGAATTGCTCTGTTTTTGAATGTACGATTAATTTTTTAGGAGATAAAACCAATGCTGAAAGTTTCTTTCCTAGTAAATTTTCTTCACTATTTGTTATATTATGATACATTTTAGTTGCTTCAATATTTGCTAATAAAATATTTTGATCGGTATCAATCACAAGAATTGCGTCTTTCGTTTCCTCAAGCATGGCGTTTCGCTCTTCTAATAGACGAGCAATTTCTCTTGGCTCTAAATCGTGAAGTTGTTTTTTTAAATAATAAGAAACCACGATGGCTAATATAAAGCCAAAACCAACACTTAAAAGGACACTCACTGTGTAATCATTTTTTGTTCGTTCAATCAATTGTGAAAGCGAGGTCATTTTAATGCCCATTGCCACAACCCCAATTTGTTTTCCTTGATCATAGACTGGGACAAAACCTCGTAATGATTCTCCTAAACTCCCTTGACTAACAGACAAATGTTCCTCCCCTTTTAATGCTCGCACTTCATCGCCACCTTCAAAATGCTTACCTATTTTTTGGCGATCAGGATGTGTTAAACGAATCCCCTGCATATTCATAATCACGATAAAATCCAACTGATGGATTTCACCTAAACGAACCGTATACGCTTCCAATTCATCTGAATAGTGATCATTCTTTAAGGCTTCAATAACATTCGGTTCAATAGCCAACTGTTCCCCGACGGCTAAAAGTGCTTGCTCTTGGTTTTTACGAACTTCTTTAATTGTTTGGACCGTCGTTACTCCGTAAAAGAAAGTAATCATAATAATTAATGTTGCAATAAAAATCACTGATAAGAAGCACCATAATTTCCCGCCACGCTTCATTCCATCCCTCTTTTCTCTTCAAATAAAGTATAGCATAGGAAGATTTGGTTAAAAAACTTTTCTTTAGTTAAATTAATTAAATAATCTACTCTACAGAAAACGTTTACATTATGATGAATATAGATTAAAGTTATAGGAGGAAATAGCATGGAAAAGAAATTGCACGCAACAGCTGCTAATGAAACAGATTGGCGCAACAAATTAACCAAAACGAGGATTGGTTCGGTTACGTTACCTGTTTATCTTGTAACAGCTAGCATTATTCTTGTTACGGCTCTATTAGAACAACTAACAGTCAATATGTTAGGTGGTTTTGCCGTAATTTTAACAATGGGTTGGTTACTTGGAACAATTGGTGGAAATATTCCTATTTTGAAACATTTTGGCGGTCCCGCAATTTTATCTTTATTAGTACCATCAATTATGGTCTTTTTCAATTTACTCAACCAAAATGTCTTAGACTCAACAGATATTTTAATGAAACAAGCAAACTTTCTCTATTTCTATATTGCATGTTTGGTCTGTGGAAGTATCCTTGGAATGAACCGCAAAATTTTAGTCCAAGGTTTAATGCGCATGATTGTCCCGATGGCATTAGGAATGATTTTAGCAATGGGTGTTGGGACCCTAGTTGGAACGCTGTTAGGTCTCGGTTGGAAACATAGCCTTTTCTATATTGTCACTCCTGTTTTAGCTGGTGGAATTGGTGAAGGCATTCTTCCTTTATCCCTTGGTTATAGTGCCATTACTGGATTGCCAAGTGAACAATTAGTGGGGCAATTAATTCCCGCAACCATTATTGGTAATTTTTTTGCTATTATGTGTTCTGGTTTACTTAGTCGTTTAGGAGAAAAACGCCCTGAACTTTCTGGACAAGGTCAGTTGATTAAAATTACCAATTCAGATGATTTAAGTGATGCTTTAGAAGAAGACAAAGCACCAATTGATGTAAAATTAATGGGCGCTGGTGTTTTAATTGCGTGTACCTTATTTATTACAGGCGGTTTATTGCAACACTTAACAGGCTTTCCTGGTCCTGTTTTGATGATTGTTGTCGCAGCCTTTTTAAAATACTTAAACGTAGTACCGAAAGAAACCCAACGCGGATCAAAACAGCTTTATAAATTTATCTCTGGCAATTTTACGTTCCCGTTAATGGTCGGCTTAGGTATGTTATATATTCCTTTAAAAGATGTCGTAGGAATGCTTAGCTGGCAATATTTTGTTGTGGTAATTAGTGTCGTTTTCACTGTTATTGCTACAGGATTTTTCGTTTCACGCTTCATGAATATGAATCCCGTTGAGGCTGCCATTGTCTCCGCTTGTCAGAGTGGTATGGGTGGGACTGGCGATGTGGCTATTTTAAGTACAGCCAATCGAATGAACTTAATGCCGTTTGCACAAGTTGCGACACGTTTAGGCGGTGCCATTACAGTAATAACAATGACTGCTATTTTTAGAATGCTTTTTTAACTATAAGTGAATTATTTAGGAGGAAAATGATATGTCAACAAAAGATGTAAAAGAATTAGCGATTGAGCAAGCAAAAAAATTTGGGGGAAAATTAGAAGTCTGCCCTAAAGTTCCGATTGAAACAAAAGCAGATTTAGGAATTGCCTACACACCAGGTGTTGCGGCTGTTTCTTCTGCCATACATGAAAAAAAAGAACGCGCTTACGAATTAACAACAAAGAAAAACACCGTCGCCGTTATCAGTGATGGTTCAGCAGTTTTAGGTTTAGGTAACATTGGTCCTGAAGCAGCGATGCCTGTCATGGAAGGAAAAGCTGCATTGTTTAAACGCTTTGCTGGTGTGGATTCGATTCCCCTTGTTTTAGATACACAAGATACCGAAGAAATTATTCAAACGGTGAAATTTTTGGCTCCAACCTTTGGGGGAATTAACTTGGAAGATATCAGCGCTCCTCGTTGTTTTGAAATTGAACAGCGTTTAATCGATGAACTAGATATTCCCGTTTTCCATGATGATCAACACGGGACAGCGATTGTTGTTCTAGCGGCTTTGTACAACAGCTTAAAATTAATCAACAAGAAAATAGAGGACATTCATGTGGTAATCAACGGCGGTGGCTCCGCTGGTCTTTCGATCACAAGAAAATTTTTAGCTGCTGGTGTAAAACATATTATCATTGTTGACCGTGCAGGGATTCTGAGCGAAACAGATACAGCTCTGCCACCACACCACGCAGAAATTGCGAAGCTAACCAATCGGGAACACCGTACCGGTGATTTAGCTACTGCTCTTGAAGGCGCTGATGTCTTTGTTGGTGTTTCGGCACCAGGTGTTTTAAAACCCGAGTGGATTCAACAGATGAATGAGCAGCCAGTTATTTTTGCAATGGCTAACCCGATTCCTGAAATTTTTCCTGATGAAGCTTTAGCGGCAGGCGCTTATATTGTCGGAACTGGTCGTAGTGACTTTCCGAATCAAATTAATAATGTGTTAGCCTTCCCTGGCATCTTCCGTGGTGCCTTAGATGCTCGGGCGAAAAAGATTACGATTGAAATGCAAATTGCCGCTGCCAAAGGTATTGCAAAATTGATTCCCGATAACGAACTCACGCCGACTAATATTATTCCCGATCCATTCCAAGAAGGAGTCGCAAAAGTCGTCGCCGAAAGCGTCCGTAACGCTGTCAAAGAAACAAATTAAAAAGAGAAAAAAAGGAACAACCTAACTCCTCTTGAGTTAGGTTGTTCTTTTTAAAATCTGAAACAATAATTTATTATTTAAAACTGATATTAAACTCTTGCATATCTTTTTCAATATAAGTAAGTAATTTTTTATTTTCAAAGAAACGTGTAAAGTAGTACGCAATACGATAATCTTCAACAGCATCTAGTCCTAGCATTTGTTTATTAAACGCTTTTTCGTATAATAAGCAATCTAAAGAGTAAATAGAACTGTGCGTCCGATTAATTTCGATTCCTTTATCACTTAATTCAATACTCTTTGCATAGTCTTTAATTAATGAATAGAATTTTGCGGTATTATAATAAATACGGCATTGCTCTAATGGATAATCTAATTTGAATTCGCTTAGCAATTGTAAAGATTTATCGTAATAAACTTTTGCTTTTTCAATATCATCTTCTAATTCATATAAAATACCGATCGCATTCATACTCAAAATATTATAAATATTAATATCACGACTAATTTCAGAACCACGATGTAAATAGAACAATGCTTCGCTATTATTTTTCTTACCTAATAAACTCGTAATTCCTTTATAATAGAAAAATTTTGTTTCTAAAATTCTGTTTGAACTTTCGATATCATCTGGATAGTCTTTCAACAAATCATAGGCTTCATCGTGCTTAAAGTAAAAGCATAATTCTTCTACTTTATTTAATAAGCTTTCGAGTTTTTTCTCACTAGAACCTTCGATACATTCTTCTACTTGTAAGTCTAAACGTAGACATACAGATGAGAAAATGTCTAAACTGTCACACACATTTTTGTTTTCAATGTTACTAATTGTTGCTTGTGTACAAATTCCTTTTGCCAATTCAGCTTGCGATAATTTTTTCTTTTTACGCGCTGTTTTGATTTTTTCTCCCGCTACTCTCACAGTCAAAACTCCAATCTTTCTATTTTTTTGTATTAAACATACCATCATTTTACAGATAATGTTATAATGAAGCTATCATAATAAAGGAGGTGAAATATATGTTTGATTTACTTGCTTTATTAACTGGAATTTCAGTTCGTGGCAATGCACCACACCAATAATTACGTGTTTGTTTAACTGAATTTCTGACGGCTCTACCTATGCCAGTAGGTGGAGCCATTTTTTTATTTAATATTATAAAATTAACAGTATTTCTGAAACCTCACACTTAGTATAACACAAATTATAAATTATGCTAGATAGTTACCAAATTAACGTCATTACAAGGATGTTACGTTTTTACAACATCTTGTAAAACTAGACAATGCTGTCCTTCTTTATCCACCACACTCAATGATAGTGATAGTATCTTATGATAGAAACAACATGTACATTATAACAATTATTATTAAGAAAGCTACTTCTCAATAGGAGAAGTAGCGCTTCTCTCGTTACAGTTTTACTCTTCTTCTTCAGCCATGAATGTATTGAAAACTTCTTCAATCATATCCCATTCAGCATCTGTTTCGATTTGCTGTAAATCGCCTTCTGTACCTTCTGCGTTTTCCACATATGAGTAAGCTTGCAATTCAACATCTTCATCCTCAGGAATTCCTGCTGGATATAATAAAACATAATTTTTACCGAATTCTTCTTGACCGTCAACAGTTAGTAAGATCTCGTATAATGTTTCATTTCCTTGTTCGTCTACTAAAGTAATGTGTTCATGTCCTTCGTGATCATGATCGTGGTTGTGTTCTGTCATTCTTCTTCTCTCCCTTGATGTATTCAAAGCTCGATAATTATCGGCTATGTGCATCTAAATAATTTTGTAGAATCATTACTGCCGCTAGTTTATCAATGACTTTTTTTCTTTTGGCTCTGGAAGCATCTGCTTGCTCCACCAAGAAACGCTCTGCTTGGACAGTTGTTAATCGTTCATCTTGATAGTCAACAGGTAATTGAAATAATTCTTGAATCTTATCACCATATGCCATGGATGCTTCAGCTCTAGGACCGATGGAATTATTCATGTTTTTCGGTAAACCTACGACAAATTTCGTGACTTCGTATTCTTTCACCAATTCACCTAATCGCTCAAAGCCGAAGTTCTCTTCCTCTTCATTGATGCGAATAATTTCGATGCCTTGCGCTGTCCAACCTAATAAATCACTAACAGCCACACCGACTGTCCGTGAACCTACATCTAGCCCCATGATCCTCATTTGATATCGATTCCGTGGTTCGCTAAGTAATATTTGGTTAATTCTTCCATGATTTCATCACGTTCATGACGACGAATTAAGTTTCGAGCATCTTGATAACGAGGAATGTAAGCCGGGTCCCCAGAAAGTAAATACCCTACTATTTGGTTAATAGGATTGTATCCCTTTTCTTCTAATGCCCGATATACGGTTTCTAACGTTTCACTGATTGCTTTTTTTCGATTATCATCAAAATCAAAGCGTACTGTTTCGTCTGTAAAACCCATTTTACTACACCTCACTTCTACTTTTATACAATTTCATTTTACTAGAAAAGAACCGAAACTACAAACAAAATTTCTTCTCCTTCTCTCTTTTTTGTTATTTCTTAGTCTTTTATTAATAAAGGCTTCGTAAAAAAATGACAGCCATCGATAATTTTAAAATTATAAAAACAAATACACAACTTTATAAAACAAGAATAAAGCTCTGCTAAATCGCCAGAATATCACCTTTCCCTCCAATTCATTTTGCGAAAAAATCGACGTTTTTCTTTTGAAAACTTTTAAATATCTAGGATTAAATAATATCAGCCTTTTAATGTTACAATTCGCTAACAATCTGTTTACGATGTAAATTTTCGATTGCAGCTGTTATTTATTTCCTCTTTTTGGTTCGTTTGTAGTACACTAGAAGAAAATACATAAAGTGAGGCTTGCTCAATGACTCCTGCTCATTTGGATTTACTTTTAGAAACCTGTTTGTTAGCTGGTAAAATTATGATAGAAAGCGATGCAGAAATGTACCGTGTTGAAGATACAATGAGCCGAATTGCGCTTGCTTCTGGCAACTATCGAATGGTTAGCTATGTGACACAAACCGGGTTATTTGTTGGCATAGATGGAACCTCCACGATTCGTATGGTTCAAGTAATGAAACGTGGCATTGATTTAGAAAAAATCTCTCGTGTGAATCAGCTGTCTCGTGCTTATGTGGCTGGTGATTTTTCTTTAGAGGAATTACTGAATAAACTAAAAGTGATAGATAGTGAACACCGACATTTTCCAATTAGCGCACGCATTGTTAGTGCGGCCGTTGTCAGCGCTACAATTATGATTCTTTTTGGTGGTGTCTGGTCCGATTTATTCTTGACTTTTCTGATTGGTGGTTGCGGCTATAGTCTTTATTATTTTAGTTTAAAGTTTCTCAAGATTAAATTTTTATCTGAATTTTTAGCTTCGCTGTTTATTGGTGCAGCCGCTATTCTTTCAGTCAAATTGGGACTCGGACAATCACAAGATTTAATCATCATTGGTTGTGTCATGCCTTTAGTGCCTGGTGTGCAAATTACCAATGCTCTTCGCGATTTGCTAGCTGGACACTACTTATCGGGTGTTTCTCGTGGGACTGAAGCATTAATGACTTCAGGAATGATTGGTTTTGGCATTGCTTTTGTCTTTCAACTTTTCTATTAAAAGGAGTGACTTACTTGCTAGGAATCGTTTTGGTACAATTTATCTTTAGTTTTTTAGCTTCTGCGGCGTTTGCAGTTATTATTAATGTTCCTCGACGATCACTGGTGGCTTGTGGTCTAACTGGTAGTGTAAGCTGGATGCTTTATTGGGTAATCGTTGAAGTTTTTAGTGGGAATGCGGCATTAGGTTCCCTCATCGGTGCTGTCGGTGTTGCGGCAGTAAGCTATCTATTCTCAAAAATATTAAAAATGCCTGTCACGATTTTTAATATTCCTGGTATTGTTCCATTGGTACCTGGTGGCTTAGCCTATCAAGCTGTTCGGAATATCGTAATTGGCAATTATGAAAAAGGCGCCTATTTTACCGTGCAAGCTGTAATGATTGCTGGGGCAATTGCGTTAGGCTTAGTCGCTTCTGAGGTTTTCAATCAGAATATCCGCAGCTTTCGAGAAAAAAGAGAATCTTTGGGTTTTATTCGTCGTAAGCGCAACAAAATTAAAAAATAGACAGCAAAAAAGTTGGTTGCTTCCATTTGATAAGGAAGCAACCAACTTTTTTTAAAAGGAACGATAGACATATTGATTTTTTGGTGCTTGATCTGCTTTGACTTTCTCCACTTGCACAGTTGGTATTTGCCGTTTAAACGGTGGATAATAGGACAACTCAACGGTTCCGGTAATCGTTACCCAATCATTGTTTTGAAATTGAGTATGTTCAGGAAAATGAACCAACAAGCCAAAAACGCCAGAATCAGCGACACAATGAATAATCCCAAAACGGAAGACAAACTGGTCAACACTTTCTTCTCGTTTTGAATTATAGACAAAGCCTTTATAAGAAATCCTTTTCCCTGCAAATTGACTTGGATAATTATAGATTAGTTCCATAATTTCCAAATAGTTTTCATCCGTAATTGAAATCACAGATTGGCCATCATATTGTTTCATGGCTTTTGCCATCTGCTTGTCATAATCCGTCTTATTGAAATACATACTTGTATCAGGTTTCAAATATTGCGTTTGCATATCAGGATCCCCTACTGATTCTTTACTTACTGGAAAGTTAAATCCTTTTGCTTCAACAATTGTTGTGTCTAAACTAACTGTCGGAAATAATAAGCCAACAATCAACGGTAAAGAAAGTAGTAAATAGGCAAGCCCTCTTTGGCTGGGTTTTTCCAAATTATGCTGATGGCCATGATGTTCATGTCCCCCATGTTGGTGCATGTCTTCATGTTTTTTTTGCATTGATGGATCTGCTTGGTTCCACAAAATCAATTGGACAATCGCCATAATAAAAGCTAAAACCATTGATAAAACAGCTAAGTAATTATAATGAATATTGATATATTGGTTCAGTTCACCTGAAATTTGAAGATACATCATCAACCCCATATATCCAATTAAAATAATAAATCGTATCATCGATTGTAGGCCTCCTTTCTAAACTACTGCCGCATAAATAGTTACGACAAGCGCCACTATCAAAACAAATTGTACAATGAATGACATTTTAAAATAACGTTTCATCATCAATAAATTTTTAATATCTACCATTGGACCAAAAACTAAGAAGGCGACAATTGGTCCTGTGCCAAATAAACTCAAAAGAGAAGAACCAATAAATGCATCTGCTTCTGAACAAAGTGATAGAGTGGCAGCGATGACTAGCATGACTAGAATCGCTAAAATCTTTGAATGGCCCAATTGCATAAGCGCACCAGTTGGGATATAGGTTTGCATGATTGCTGCTAACAAAGAACCAAAAATTAAATAACGACCCGTATCAAAAAATTCATCAATACTATGGGTTAACGCTGACCAGCCGTTTTTCCAAAATGAACGAGCTTCATCAACGTGTTCATGCGTATGAGCAACCTGCTCTTCTTTAATCTGCGCCAACTCTTTTTCTGTTAAAATTGATTCTTTTCGAAAATAAGCTAACCAAATGCCGATAACCCACGCGACAATCATACTACCTAAAACTCGCCAAATCACAAATTTTGTTGCGCCACTAAAGGCTACGTATGTTGAAAATAGCACAATTGGATTAATGATTGGTGCCGTTAACATAAAAGCAAAAGCGGTATGTGTTGGTACATCTTTTTTAACAAATTGATGCACAATTGGGACGATCCCGCATTCACAAGAAGGGAAGAAAAACCCTAGGAAACTCCCTACACAAATTGATAAAAATTTATTTTTAGGTAACACTTTTTTTACTCGTTCTGGTGTTAAAAAAACATGTAAAGCGCCTGAAATCAAGCAACCTAACATGACAAAAGGCAATGCTTCGATAATAATCGAAAGAAAAATAGTGCTCATCTGTAAAACAGAGTTTGGTAAAAATTGAAACATTATAGACCTCCCACTAGTAAAAATCTAGTTAACTATACTCCTAACACCAGACAAACACAAGTATTTGTCAAAAAATTAACTAAGAGTTTAAAAGTATTATCACCGATGTCTCTGTCAAACCAGCTGGATAAAAGAAAAAAAATGAGCATGGGACAAAAATCACTTTGGATTTTTGCTCCACGCTCAAAAACTGATAAACCACCATTATTCTAAATTTGAAATAACTCTGAGGCTGAATCGGGGTCTGTATCATATACCTTAAATGCTTCACCGACGCCTAAATCCTTTTGCTTCAAAGTAGACTCCATGGCCATTCGCGCATGAAGTTTCGTATTATTTTCTTTGCTAAGATGACCTAAATAAATGCGTTTTGTTTTATCACCTAACACATCCGCCATCACAAGAGCACCATCATCATTGGATAAATGGCCTTTATCTCCTAAAATCCGTTGTTTAAGACTCCATGGATAAGGTCCTGCTCGCAAAATTTCAATTTCATGATTGCTTTCGACTAAATAAGCATCTGCATTTTCAATCGTACCACGAATATGATCGCTACAATAACCTGTATCCGTTAGAACAACAAAGGAACGATTATTGCGATGAAAACGATAAAATTGAGGCGCAATCGCATCATGTGAGACACCAAAACTTTCAATGTCCATATCTCCCAAGGTCAAAACTTTGCCCATTTCAAAAATATGTTTTTGAGCGACATCGACTTTGCCAATCATGGGATCCATCGCTTGCCACGTTTTTTCATTAGCATAGACATCTAACTTATATTTTCGCGCTAACACGCCAACGCCGTGAATGTGATCCCGATGTTCATGTGTAACTAAAATCGCATCTAAATCTTCTGGTTTGCGATTGACTTCTGCTAACAGTGAAGTGATTTTTTTGCCACTTAAACCCGCATCTACTAATACTTTCTTTTGGTTGGTTTCAATAAAAAGGGAATTGCCTGTACTGCCACTGGCAAGAACACTGATATTAAAAGTAAACTCTGAATCCATTTAAAACTCTTCCCTTCTACATTACAACATTAACGTGTTTCATTATACAACGGACCTTAATGTTTTTCCACCTTTGGCACAGTATTATTTGTGATGATGGTATTACTTACGGCATTCACCTGTTCAATTTCAACTGAATCTTCACCAGTAGAAATTCCTACAAACCAGACTGGAACGTATACATTTTTCTCACGAATTTTATAAATTCTTGAATAGGCCAATTTAATGAATGTTATTTTGGAATTACTAGGAATCCGGTTATTCATATAGAGCGTGTCTATCGCATCACGATTGGAATATAAATCCGTTTTGTCCCGTAACTCTTCAATATTTTCAATGTGCGTTTGCGAATATTTACTAATTTTCCATAATTCACCTGACGTATCTGCTAAAATACTTAATTTTGCCGTGTCGTCTCTAAAAGGAATTCCTTTATACGATTGTGCAGCCACAATTTCTGCCGTCGGCTCTTTTAAATGAGAAAATTCTGGTAAGTATTGATATTCGTCTCCGAATAATAAAGCATTTTTTTCATTTAAAAAGGTACTTAAATCTTTATCAATTTTCTTAGGATCAATAAAATAGTTTTTACTAGGTACACTCGTTAAAGTATTATCCGCAATTTGCAGCCCATTTCTCAAAAAATTTTTATTCTTTTCACGTTGGATTTTTAAAGCAGCAGAAAAATTGGTTTGTTCGCCACTTAAATAATAACCTTCCAATCGTTCTGAAGAAAGTGTCCCTTTATACGAGATGTTATCTTTTTCCAACCGACTTTCAATCGATTCTGTTTGGCTGGAAGAAGAGACGTTGCTCTCCTCTTGTTGACCTTCCCGATAAATTCCAAATAAAAAGATATTTAATCCTAAAAACGCTAAGAAGAAAATCCACTCAATTCGTTTAAAATCCATTAGCCCACCTCCAAGCTTGGTAATTGTTTTACCAAGTCCGTTGCAGTGTACCAATTGTTGTTATAAAGGACATACCATTCCGGACTTAAATCAACGACTTGTTTGACTTCTTCAATTGTCTGCCACGTATAACCGATAACAGCCGATTGGATTTTTTCCTTTTTAGCACCAGCCGTTTCTAAACGCTTAATCAATTTTTCCGTGCTTTCCAGCGTCACTTCTTCTTCTGAAGGAATCGGTACTTGGATTGTATTCACACTTGTGTTAATGGTTACGCTTGGCGCAGCACCATCGTTGTTCGTGATGCGAATATCCACTTGGCCTTTTAAATCATTACTGAACACTGGGAAACCTTCCACAAAAGTCCGATAATTGACACTATCTTTCGTTCGATCAAAGTAACGTAAATTCCCCATATTGGTTCCTAAACGTTTTACATAAGAAAAGCTTTGATTATAGATTGAATCCCGTTTATTCTCTTCTGGCAAGGTCCCTTTAAAATCAATTTTTCCCAGTTTTTCTTCTGCAAACAATCGTTCTTCTTTACTCGTATAGGTTAAGTCTTGACTGTCTTCATTGGTTTGGATATCTTCCGTTTCATTGAAAAAAGCATTCCTAAAACGAGTAACTGGTTGCGAAGCTAAGATATAACTGTACTTTTTCAACTTCATATCATTGGTTAAATAACATTGTCCTTGTTTGGTTAGCGTATTTTCGGAAACGTCTTGATATTGCAATCCCTCTTTATTGATAATTCCCATTAAGCGCGCCTTATTGACAGTCATGGGCGCTTCATAGACGTTGGCTTGATCATAATCTAAAAAACGTATCTTATTTTCGTTAAAATCCAATTGAATTTTCGTAAAATACTGGTCCGTCAACTCATTAAAGTTAGTAAAATTAATGGATAGATTATAAATCGAAGCATAGTCCGAGATTAAAAAGGGACCTTGATAAAGAAGTTCAATGCCTTGTTCCATTTGGTTGTAGCGCTTAAGTTGCTCTGCATTTTTTGTCACAACTTGTGTCAATTTACCAAACGTAGCCATTTTAATATCATTTTGAACATTACTAATTAATGTTTCACGATTACTTTGCATCGCTTTTCCATCAGTTATTCGAATCAATTGCAAAGGTAAATAGACATCGCCAATGGCTTTTTCATTGACAGCTGTTGTGACTTGGCTTCCCGACTTCATTTCTGGTATTTTTTTGGCAGAATTCAGCCAGATATTGACTGAAAAATATATACTTAAAATGACCATTAAAATCAAGCCAATTCTTGTAATCCATTCTGATAATTTCATCATTCCCACCAATCCTCTTCATAAGGTTCATATGGTAGTGAAATATAGAAAGTCGATCCTTCACCTTCTGTACTTTCCACCCAAATACTCCCGTTATGGGCCCGAATTACTTCTTTAGAAATTGCTAAACCTAAACCAGTCCCACCTTGTGCTCGTGCACGTGCTTTATCCACACGATAAAAACGCTCGAAGACTTTCCCGAGATCTTTTTTAGGGATGCCCAAACCTTGGTCCGAGATACTAAAGACGACATTATTATGTGTTTCAACTAGTCGGCAGGTAATGACGCCGCCATCTGGCGAATACTTAATTGCATTGTTCAAAATGTTGTCTAAAACCTGAATTACTTTGTCTGTATCTAACTCTACCCATAAATCGCGTTTAGTAAATTCACGGCGAATTTTGTAATTTTTTTGCTCATTTTCAATCATCATATCAAAGCGATCCAAGACAAAATTAATCAATTCGTTAAAATTCACATATTCTAATTGAAGATGTGTATTCCCAGAGTCCATCCGAGATAAATTCAACAAATCATTAATCATACGAATCATCCGGTCGGTTTCTTCTAACGTAACTTTTAAGAAATTCGGCGCAATCTCAGGGTTTTCCCAAGCCCCTTCACTTAAAGCCTCTATATAACTACGCATACTTGTCAAAGGCGTTCGCAACTCATGAGAGACATTGGAAACAAATTCCCGTCTTTCCCGTTCGTTTTTTTCCTGTTCTGTGACGTCATGAAGTACGCAAACTAAGCCAGTAATAAATCCTGATTCCCGACGAATCATCGTAAAGTCTACCCGGATAATCATTTGGTCTTCTTCACGATCAGACGTTGAGCGATCAATCAGCAGTTCATCTGGCTCTTCTAACAGCTTCCGCAATGTGTAATCTTCTTCAATATCTAACAACTCTAATAACGAGGTCCCAATCACATTTTCATTTTTTACATTTAATAATGAAAGAGCCATTTCATTAATCGTAATCACCTTTCCGCGGCGATCCGTCGCAATGACGCCATCTGTCATATGCGTTAAGACACTATCTAAACGATTTCTTTCTGCTTCCATTGTTTCTTGTGCTTCTTCAATCCGTTCTGATAATTGATTAAATGTTTCTGCTAATTGGCCTAATTCATCTTTTCCATGGACTTCTACTTTTCCAGCGTAATCACCACGAGCGATTCGAAGGGCTTGCTCGCGCATTTCCCCAATCGGCTTCGTGATTGATCGTGCAATCAGTAAGGTCACAATAATCGAGATTGCTGCGGCAATAATAGAAGCAGTGAAAAAGATACTTGCTGTGTTGGTAATTTCTTGGTATTTATTTTCTAAATTACTTTTCACATAAAGGACACCAATCACTGTTTCTCCAGTAGGCGATTGAATCGGCTGGACATTCACATACACGCGTTTATCATTATCTAAAGCTTGATATTTTTTACTCGTAAAGTCATTTAAATCACGATAATCATTCTTTTTCCCAATAATATTTTGTTGATTTAAATCATTGGTTGCCCGAATAATCCCTTTATCATCGACAATTCTCGCTTCAGAAATATCTGCATTTGAAAAATCCGATAACGCTTTTTTTAAATTTGCATCAACATCACTACGTTCGAGATCTTTGTTGCTCATCTGCGTACTTAACGTATTTGACAATTGGACAACCTGAGAATCCATATTTTTCTTAAAATCGGAAATCGTAGTGGCTTCCAATTCACGAATGAAATAGCCACCAATGATTTGAATCGCAATCAGTAACAGCAGAATAAATGATAAAGCAATCTTAAAATTAACAGATTGAAAAAAGTGAACTTTTTTCTTCATACCTGATTACTCCTGTTCAGGATTTCTTAGATAATAACCAACCCCACGACGAGTAACTAAATACGTTGGATGACTTGGACTATCTTCAATTTTTTCTCTTAAACGACGTACGGTTACGTCCACTGTCCGCACATCCCCAAAATAATCATAACCCCAAACGGTTTGTAATAAATGTTCACGAGTCATGACTTGTCCGATATGTTTTGCTAAGTAATAAAGTAACTCAAATTCACGGTGGGTTAATTCAATTTTTTCACCCCGTTTTGAGACCATGTATGCATCAGGATGAATGGTTAAATCACCAATCGTTAATTCAGATTGCGTTGTCACCTCGGCTTCTTTCGCATTGGTTGCACCTCGCCGTAAATTGGCTTTTACACGAGCAACTAATTCACGATTTGAAAATGGTTTCGTTACATAGTCATCAGCGCCTAATTCTAATCCTAAAACCTTATCAATTTCAGAATCTTTGGCAGTCACCATAATGATTGGCATGTCATGTGTTTTGCGCACTTCTCGCGCGACTTCTAAGCCATCCATTTTAGGGAGCATTAAGTCTAAAATAATTAAGTCTGGTTCCACTTCTTCCACTTTTTCAAGTGCTTCTTCTCCATCATAAGCAGTAAATACTTCATATCCTTCTTTAACCAAATTATATTTAACGATCTCTGAAATTGGCTTCTCGTCATCAACTACTAAAATTTTCTTCACAAAGAGACACCTCTTTTTCCTTCTAATCTTATTTGATACTTTCCTATTATACCTTATTTTGATGATGTTTTCATCTTTAGCTAAAAATGCGCCTTCAGGTTCTCCTAGTATAACAAAAAAAGAATCTCTGACAACAATTGACGCTTGTTATCAAAGATTCTTCTTCCGCTAATCTATTCTTCCGTATCTAAGACGAATTTTGCTACAAGAGCGGCTAATAATCCACCAATTAATGGCGCAACGATAAAAATCCACAACTCAGATAACGCTGAACCACCCGCAAAAACGGCTGGCGCGATGCTACGAGCTGGGTTGACAGAAGTTCCTGTCAAAGGAATGCCGACTAAGTGAATCATTGTTAGTGTTAACCCAATTACGATTCCTGCTAATGAAGCATTGCCTTTCTTAGCACTTGTAACTGTCATGACAACTAAAACAAAAATAAATGTTAAAATAATTTCGACTGTCAATGCACCAGCAACACTTAATTCCCCTACGCCATTTTGACCTAAGTTCTCAATACTTTTACCAGCACCTTTTAGAATGCTTAATAATGCAAATGAGGCAATCAAGCCACCAATAATTTGTCCCACTACATAGTAGATTAGTTCCATTGTTGTTATTCGTTTATTAAGCCACATTCCTAAAGAAACAGCTGGATTTAGATGTGCACCTGAAATTGTGCCAATACTATAGGCAGCAGCAACGATTGTTAAGCCAAATGCTAAGGCAATCCCCGTTGTTCCAATCCCTTCCATACCATTTCCTAGAACGGCTGTTCCTGTCCCAAAAAAGACAAGAATAAATGTTCCTAAACATTCTGCTATTGCTTTTTTCACAAAAAATTCCCCCTTTGTAGATGAATTGTAACACATTCGTGAAATTTTCAATATAATTTTCGTTGTTTTTCCAGTAAAATGATATTTCTATGAAAAAGAGAAATCTTAAATGAAAAATCCCCTCAAAAAAATTTGAGAGGATTTTTCATTTAATCAATCATTTAATAACTGTATGCCAACACCTAAAAGTCCTGGTCCTGTATGAACAACTAATGCCGGACTAATCGTTCCAAAGTAAATTTCTTCTGCTTGTGGAAAAGCCGCTTTCAAGCGTTCCATCATTGCTTTTGCTTCTTCCTCTGCCGCACCGTGAGCGACTGCCAAACGAAAACGGGGTGCCTCACCTATAAAGTTCGTCACCAACTCAAACGTTTTATCAAGACTTTTTTTACGGCCGCGAGACTTAGCCACCGTATAGTAAATGCCTTCTTCATTACAAGAAATAATGGGGTTTAATTTTAGCGCATTCCCTAAAATAGAAGTGACTAAACCAATTCGTCCACCTTTTTGTAAATATTCTAAAGTGGCTACATTAAAAAATACTTTTGCGTTGGCTACTTCTTCTGTTAATTTTTGTTGTAATTCTTGCCAGCCTAATCCTGTTTCAATTAATTCTGCTGCTCGTATCGCCTGAATGCCAGCCCCGATACCAATGTTCTTTGTATCTAAAACAAATACATCTAGTCCTTCGGTTTGTTCTCCAAGCAAGCGAACCACATTATAGGTTCCACTTAAACCACTAGAAATGGTCACCGCTAAGACTTTTTCGTAACCCGCTTCTTTAATTTTGTCAAAAATAGCTTGGATTGTTGCACCATCAGGTAATGAAGTACTAGGTATTTCTTTCTCTAAACGTTGATACACTTCTTCTGGTGTAATATCTACCTTATCTGTATAGGTTTTTTCAGGATAAATAATCTGTAAGGGCAAGACATACATGCCGTATTGTTTGACTAATGCCTCTGGAACATCTGTCCCAGAATCAACCAGTAGTGCGATCTTTTCTTTATTCATGTGTCATCTCATCCATTTCTTTTAAGTATTCTTGTTCCAATTCAATCACTTTTTCACTAAACATTTTAGTAGCAAAAGACATTGTCGCTGCTTTTACAGCCAAATATTCAATCCCCATAGGTTCTTGTGATTTGGCCTGAACTTCTTTTTCTTGCGCTTGAGCAGCAATCACATAAATCGCTCGTTCCTGTTCTTGACAAAATAAATTGTACGCTTCACGAATACCAACCGTGGCTCCTTGGAATAAAATGCCTTGCTTAATTTCTGGCAATGTTAACACTTGTTTCAACAACGTAATCGCAATTAAAAACGCTAAATGCTTTTGATTGTAGCGCTTTTTCACTGGGGCCGGGATTAACCCGTGTTTGACATAATTATTAACCATTGAGGACGTTAACAAAGTATGTTTTTCCAGTGTAATCAATGGGGATAAGTATTTTTCTATCAGAGTAATCACTTGATCCATATATAATTCAATGTCTGGTAACTCATGCCATCTTGGCAAATGAACGTTTTCCAATTGTTGGCCCCAATCTTGTAGTGATTTTTCTATCTCGTCCATAAAAACCCTCCTAACCATTTCTAAAAAAGAATATCATACTTTTTACAATTATTCAATCTAGTTTTTAAAACTAGATTGAATAAAAAAGAAAAGCGAGCAATTTTGGAATTGTTCACTTTTCTCTCTTTATTTTTTTAAAGAACGTTTTCCGATTAAAACACCTATCAAAAACAGGACTTCTAATAAAACAAAAAACAAGATAAAACAATGCATAAAGTAGGCTTCAGGCAAGGCATTGATAATCGGATCAGTCAGCGGATTAAATAACCAAGCATCGTTGTTAAAAAATAATCCATGAAACGCAATAAAAAATTGATCAAAGCCAATCAGCATGAAAAAGCCAAAGAGCACAGGCAAAAACATTCCCCACTGAAATGGCCGTATCAATGTCCATAAACGCTGATTTTTTACCAAATATTTTAAATAAAGGATACTAGGCAACAACGTAACTAGTAATACGCCATAGCACAATAAAAACAATTTTTTTACTTCATAAAAATGAAAAGCCGCGCTATCAGACATTGGAAAATCAGGAAATACTAATGTTTTTTCAAAAGGATTGTTTAAGTACATCATTAAATGATCGTAATTTTTAATCAAGGTCACACGATCAACCTCTACGTCTTTTAAAATATTTAAGTGTTGGATATCAAAAAGATACAATGGACGAAAATTAATCGTGATCGTGATACTTAAAGCCACAATCGTTAAAAACAAACAAATGAGTCCAAGCGTTTCCCTTAAACGCAATTTCGACCTCATCATACTCAAAAAGTCCATTCATCTAAGGAATCAACAACATAGGTTGGCGGCGTTGGCAAAGTTGGAACAGCTGACTTAGGGGTAAAACCTGATGTAACTAACAAGCTATCAATACCATTTTGAATCCCTGATTGAATATCGGTTTCATAATTATCTCCAACCATAATCACTTGCTCTTTTTCCACGCCTAAATGCGCAATCGCTCGTTCCATGATAATCGCTTTTGGTTTGCCAATATAAACTGGTTTTGTTTGAGTAGCTGTCTCCACAAACGTCACAACTGAACCTGCACCAGGTAATAAGCCTCTTTCTGTCGGAATGTTCTTATCTGGATTGGTTCCAATAAACAACGCCCCTTTTTGAATGGCTAAGGTAGCTAAAACCACTTTTTCGTAAGATAATTCTGTATCAAGTCCCACGACAACATAATCAGGATTTGTTTCATCCCATTCAAAACCTGCTTCTAAAATTAAGTCAATTAAACCAGCCTCGCCGATGACAAAGACTTTCTTGCCCCGATTGGTTTCTTTCATGTAATCAATCGTCGCTAAAGTCGCTGTATAAACAAGGGATGCTGGGACATGAATATCAAATTCATTTGCTAAACGTTGTGCCACTGTTTCAGGAGATTTAGTGGTATTATTCGTTACAAATAAAAAAGGCAAATCTTTTTCCTGTAACTGCTCGACAAAACGTTTTCCAGCTGGAATTGGTTCTTTTCCTAAATAAATCGTTCCATCTAAATCAATTAAATATCCTTGATAGTCTTTTTTCACTCTGTTTACTCCTCACGTTGACGAATCGTAAAGCCTTTGCCAGATTTTTTGGGACTTGGCTGTTTGGGTGTAGTCGTTTTTTTATTTTCTTCTTTTCGCGTACGAATCACTGGCTTGCTATTTTTATTAGCGGGCGCACTCTTTTCCTCGACAAACGCGTTAGAACGATTATTCTTTTTATGGCGACGACGACGATGCGTTGTTTTTTCTTTACGTTCCCCTGTTCGTTCAATTACAAAATAGGCACAGCCAAAATTACAATATTCATACAAATAGTCTTCTAGTGTATCAATGCGTTGATCCGGCGCTGCCCGACGATTAGAAGTATCAAAAAAGCCACGCAAGCGTAACTGTTCATAGCCCCAGTCTCCTACGATATAATCATAACGCGCTAATACTTCACTAAACCGTTCACCTAAGCGTTCAGAATCAAAGGCATCACGATGATTTTTAACAATTCGGTACTCTCTTTCACCAATTTGAATATCTGTTTCATTCACAATGGTGACAATTTCCCCTTTTTTCTTTTCTTTTACAGGTTCTTCTTTTATTTCTTCAAGAACTGCTGTTAGTTCTTCTGTAAAGGTTGCAGCAGTTTCTGTTTCTTTTTTTTCGGTTGTCTTTTTGTCTGTCATTTTTTCACCACCTAGTTTTTATTATACCTTGTTTTTATTTGATTGGATAGTGGGCATGCAGATAGTTCGCCACGACAGTTCTTAAAACGTCTGGAAATAAAAATTCGACTTCTCCAACTAACTCAATCGTTGGGAAAAACGGAACAAATTGAAAGTGATCCACTGTTGTCAGCGTATACTTCTGCTCTGGCTGAATAGGTTTCCCTTGCCAAAAAACGGTCTGGCTATTTCGCTCAAAACGAATCCCATCATAACATAATTCGCCAAAAATTTTCCCGCGGAAGCCCATCCCGCGAATCGGAAATTTCCGCAGAAATTGACGACTTTTTTCCATTTCACGAATCAAACGGCTCATGTCTGACCCTTTCAAGGTAACCTTGATTAAATGCATTGGATGAGGCAAGGCCTCATGTAATTGGTCTGCATTGATTATTCCTTCTGGTAAATCTGCTAAAAATAACCCGTTGTTTAACACAGCCGCTTCGGTCTGCCCCGCTTCTTTTAACGCTTTCAAGGCAACAGTTATAAAGGCATGCGGTTGCCGTAAGTCCGTTGACAAGGTTTCAGGGATTTGTGCAATTTGCTGCGCTTGCAATAGTCGATGACCTTCCGTTAAGTAACCCGCAATTTCCTTGGCATCAGTTGCTTGCTCTTCTAAACTTGCTGTTTCCATCGTTTTTGCATAACTTGTGACTTGCTTCGTGTCGGCATCCACAAACAGATGCACTTCACCAATATACTGTCCATATTTGCCAGCAGCTGCTAGTTGCACATGATTAATTTTTTCACCATCTTTAAATAAATGATGTGTATGGGAACCTAAAATCACTTGAATTTCAGGATAATTCGCCGCAATCATAAAATCAGTATCTATCCCCAAGTGACTAAGCAAAATGAGAACATCACATTGAGACGCAACTTCTGTAATCAGTTGAGGAAGGACTGCTTCCACTTGTTTGATTGTCCAGCCATTGGGATTATACGTTAAAGGAAATGGTGCGGTTAAGCCAATAAACCCTAACTTTGTGCCTTCTTTAGTTGTCATAATTTTATATGCTTGACAAAAATCTGGTAACGTTTGGGTTTTTGGATCTTCTAAATTAGCTAAGACCACTTCAAATGTTGCCTGATCATATAAATGCTCTAATTGTTTCTTTGAATTGCCGATTCCTTCATTATTTCCAATTGTAACCAGGTCATACGCTAATGTATTCATTATAGCTACATTTGCTCGACCATCTGTTGCTTCGGCCAAAGGATGACACCGATCTGAAAAGTCACCTAAATCAATGGTTACGACTGTTTTGCCCTCTTTTTGGTACAGCGAACGTTTGGCTTTAACCAGACGCCGTATTTTGGGCCAATTTTCAAAGTGAGAATGAAGATCATTGGTATGGAACAACACAATCTCTTCCACTAAAATCGCCTCCTTTATTCAGCGCTCTGATTAATAGTACCATATTTATAGAAGAAAGTTACAAAAAAGAACAGATGACTTTAGAAGAATTTCTCCTAAAATCACCTGCTTTTATCAGGACGAACTATGCGTTATTTTTGGGACGCTTGCGTTGCGTCGCTTCCATGATAACTGGTAAGATCACAGGACGACGTTTGGTTTGTTCAAATAAATAACGGCTTAAGTTTTCGCGGATTTCTTGTTTCAGTTTGCTCCATTCAAAATCGTCACTTTCTAAATGTTTTTCAACAATTTCTGTAACAATATTGCTACTTTCTTTCATTAGGTCTTTACTTGTTTTAACGTAAACAAAACCTCTAGAAGTAATTTTAGCTGGTGAAACAATTCGTTTTTCTCGACGATTAATTGTCACAACAGCCACAAAAATACCATCTTCGGAAAGAATACGACGATCCCGTAAAACGATATTACCAATATCGCCGACACCAATCCCGTCAATCATAATATTTTCGGCCGTTGTGCTGCCAGCTACCGACATTCTACCTTTTGTATACTCTAGAATGTCCCCACGACCTGTAATAAAGATATCTTTATAAGGCATGCCAATTTCATGTGCTAAGTCCGCATGCGCAGCTAACTGGCGGTATTCACCTTGGACAGGAATGAAATATTTTGGTTTCATTAAGTTCAGCATCAATTGCAAGTCATTCGGATTAGCGTGACCAGACACACGTAAATTGTCGGAAATTTGCTTCACCGTAGCACCGGCCCGATAGACAATATCCTCTGTTTTGGCAACCGTTGTTTCCATGGCCGTTGTCGGCGTTGTCGTAATATAAACTAAATCGCCTTCTTCAATTCGAACGACACCATGTGTATTATTAGCCATTTTTTGAAGTGACTTAATCGGTTCTCCCATCCGGCCTGTTTCTAAAATTAATAACTGTTCAGGTGCATATTTTTTCATTTCTTTTGGTTTCACTAATAGATCTTCGCTTGGCAATTGTAATTTTTCCAATTTCATCGCCGTCCGAATAATCCGTTCAAAATCTTGGCCTGTCAAAACGACTTTACGACCAGAACGATCCGCTGCATTCAATACTTGTTGGACCCGTTGCAAATTACTTGCCACACATGCCACGATGATTCGTCCTTCCCAATAGCGAATCGTATCGAACACTTCATCAGCGATTTGGGCTTCGGAAGCAACTTGGACTGGGTTTTCAGCATTTGATGAATCACTAAGTAACGCCAAGACGCCTTCTTTCCCAATTTCAGCCAAGCGGCCATAATCGGTTTGATACATCTCAATCGCACTTTGATCAAATTTAAAATCACCAGTATAAACAATGTTACCTTCTTTTGTTTTGATGCTAACACCAATCGAATCTGGAATGGTGTGCGTTGTTTTAAAGAAGCTCACCGTTGCTTGACCAAAATCAATTTCTGTATGCGGGTCAATCACATGGAAATCTTTAAATTTCTTCGTTTCCGCATGACTGTTGACACTTAGTTTTGCTAGTTCAATCGTTAATTCTGTCCCAAAAACAGGCACTTGAATTTTTGAAAGCAAATACGGTAAGGCCCCAATTGCATCTGCATGGCCATGTGTTAAAAAGACCCCTGCAATTCGTTCACTATTTTCTTCTAAATACGTAAAATCCGGAATGACAACGTCAATTCCTAAAAGTTCGTTCTCTGGATATTGTAATCCACAATCCAGTACAAAAATTTCATCTTCCACTTCAGCAACGTACATATTTTTTCCATTTTCACGAACGCCGCCTAATGGAACGATTTTTATTGTACTCACTCTTTTCACCTCTCTATGATTACACGTTCTTTAAATCTCTAACGTGCGAATAATTCTTTGCTCTTCTTCTGGTGTACAAGCAACTAGAGGTAAACGTAAATTTCCAACAGGAATACCTAAATGATTTAAGGCCGCTTTCACGGGTGCCGGTGAAGGCACTGAAAACAATGCGTTCATTTTTGGTAATAACTGTCGTTGAATTTTAGCCGCTTCCGGCAAGTTCCCCTGCTCCAGCGCTTGATACATCTCATACATTGACGAACCGAAGACATGACTGGCTACCGAAATAACCCCTTGTCCGCCAAGTGCCTTGGTGGCAAAAGCCAACCCGTCTTCTCCAGTATACACTAGAAAGTCTTTTGGCGCTCTTTCAATCAACTCAGTAATTGCATCTAACCCTGCACATTCTTTAATTGCCACAATTTTTTCCAATTGTGCTAAGCGCAAAGTAGTTTCCACTTCTAGACATGCAGCCGTTCTACCAGGAACATTGTACAAAATAATTGGCAGTTCACTTGCTTCTGCGATGGTTTTAAAATGTTGATACATACCTTCTTGATTCGGTTTATTATAATAAGGAACAACCGCCAAAACAGCATCGATACCAGCGATTGTCGCTAACTCTTTCACAAAAGCGACTGAGTCACGTGTATCATTCGTACCTACACCACAAATAATCGGAATACGTCCATCGATCAGTTCAATCATTCGCTGGAATAATTGTAATTCTTCTTCATGAGTTAACGTGGGTGATTCACCAGTTGTTCCTGCTAAAATAACGCCTTCTGTATGATTGGCCAATAAATAGTCTACCAATTGCGGTAGTTTATCAAAATCTATTTCTCCCGATTCTTGAAACGGCGTAACCATTGCCGTAATAATTGTTGCATTCGTTAAATCCATCCTATTCCCTCCCGAGTATACAATACAAACCTTCTAGTCGTTTTCAGGTACACGAAGCAAATTCATTTCGTGTAGCGTTTCAGCAATTTGGACCGAGTTCCAAGCAGCTCCTTTTAATAGGTTGTCTGACACAATCCATAAATGGAAACCGTTCTTCACGTCAACGTCTTGACGAATACGGCCGACAAATGTTTCTTTCTGGTTGACGCTATTTAGCGCTTGTGGATATAGTTGTTCACTTGGCTCATCTTGTAAAATTACACCTGGAGCTTGCGCCATTAATTCTTGGATGGCTGAGACCGATGCATCTGCTTGTTTCACTTCTATATAAACAGACTCAGAATGTCCTGAAATTACCGGAATACGGACACAGGTGGCAACGACTTTTAGCTTGTTGTCTCCCATGATTTTTTTTGTTTCATTCATCATTTTCCATTCTTCGTAGGTATACCCTGCTTCTGAAAAAACATCAATTTGAGGCAACGCATTAAAAGCAATTGGATAATGTTTTTCGTCACTGCCAGCTGGTAAAATTTCAGCTGACCATTCGCTGACAGGTTTTCCCTCTAAAAAATCTTCGGCTTGTTCTTTTAGCTCATTAATTGCACGGATACCTGCGCCACTCACAGCTTGATACGTTGAAACGATGATTCGTTCTAAGCCAAACGCTTGCCGAATTGGTTCCAAGGCCACCATCATTTGAATCGTAGAACAATTGGGATTTGCGATGATTCCCTGATGATTTTTTAAGGCTTCCGGGTTCACTTCTGGAACAACTAAAGGAACATCTTTTGCCATTCTAAAATGGCTAGTGTTGTCAACAACAACAGCTCCGCGCTTAACTGCTTCTGGTGCAAACTTTTCGGAAATACTCCCACCAGCACTAAATAATGCTAAATCGATTCCTTCAAATGATTCCGGGACTAATTCTTCCACGATAAGAGGTTGCCCTTTAAACTGAATCTCTTGTCCAGCAGAACGCTTAGACGCCAATAACCTCACACTGGCAATTGGCAAACTTGTTTCTGCTAACAATTCAATCATTCTTGTCCCGACAGCACCTGTTGCTCCTACCACGGCAACATGATATTCTTTTCCCATATTTTCATACTCCCCTCTTACCTTCTTGTAAAAGCTACTTGTCCTATTTTACCATAGTATTGAAAAAACCTACATAGTCAAAAAAATGATTTTTTTATTTTCCCATGATATTTTAAAACTATTACCCATTAAAGGACTATCCATTGACTTTTGACTTAAATTTGTTATAGTTAAAACGAATTTAATTATAAAGGGAGCGAAATTTCATGGCACGCGTAGAAAGTTTTGAATTAGATCACAACACAGTAAAAGCACCATATGTTCGCCTTGCTGGCACAGAACAAAATGGTGATGCGTTAGTCGAAAAATATGACTTACGTTTCTTACAACCAAACAAAGATGCCCTACCAACAGGCGCATTACACACGTTGGAACATTTGTTAGCAGTTAACATGCGTGATGAATTAAAAGGAATCATTGACATTTCGCCAATGGGTTGCCGCACTGGTTTTTATATGATTATGTGGGATCAACATTCACCACAAGAAATCCGTGATGCATTAGTCAACGTTTTAAACAAAGTAATCAATACAGAAGTTGTTCCAGCAGTCTCTGCAAAAGAGTGCGGAAACTACAAAGATCATTCTTTATTTGCAGCGAAAGAATACGCAAAAATCGTCTTAGACCAAGGAATTAGTTTAGATCCATTTGAACGTATTCTGTAATCTTTAGCAATTAACGACTGAGAAACCCACTATTAAGCTGTGGGTTTTTCTGTTCTCTTTCTTAATTTAAACGGAGGTTTTTTATGAATCAAACAATCGAACAATTACTAAGTCACCGTTCCGTTCGTCATTTTAAAAAGCAAGCGTTAACGGACAAGCAGAAACAACAGTTAATTACTGCAGCTCAAGCAGGATCAAGCTCCAATTTTTTACAAGCTTATACAATTATAGAAATCAAAGATCCTGAGCTACGCAGAGAATTGGGACGTTTAGCGAATTGTGAAGACTATGTCGTTAACACTGGTGTGTTCTATGTTTTTGTTGCTGATTTGTATCGTCATGCAACGATTTTGTCAAAAGAGGGGCAATCATTAGAACCCTTAAAGACACCAGAATCATTATTAGTAGCTGCCGTTGATACAACGATTGCTGCGCAAAACATGGCCATTGCGGCTGAATCTATGGATTTAGGGATTTGTTATATTGGCGGCATTCGAAATGACTTAGACACAGTAGCCAAACGCTTATCTTTGCCTGAATTAACTGTACCACTTTTCGGATTAACAATCGGTGTACCAGAAACGTTAAATGGTGTAAAACCACGGATGCCTTTTGAAAATATTTTAAGCGAAAATCACTACCAATCAGACAAATTGACAGATATGCACACATATGATGAATTATTAAAAGATTATTATGCCAGCCGCTCAAGTAACGCCCAAACAGCGGATTGGTCACAGAAGTCTTTGTCCTATTTTTCTTATAATCGTCGCCCAGAAGTAAAAATTTTCTTGCAAAAACAAGGATTTGATGTCTAAACAAAAGAGCGTGGGCTTACGTTATTTCAACGTAAGCCCACGCTCTTTTGTTAATTTTTATTTATCTTTACTAAATTTGTCTTTTAAGTCTTCAAAGCCTTCTTTAACTTTATCAGTTAATTTTTCAGCGCCTTCTTTAAGGTCGTCGCCGGCATCACGTGCTTTGTCTTTTACGTCAGCAAAGGTTGATTGAGCTTTTCCTTCAAGTTCTTTGCCTTTATCATCCGTAACTTTGCCTTGCGCTTCTTTTGCAGTACCTTCTACTTTATCTTTTGCATCGTCAAAACGTCCTTTTAAATCTGCCATGCTAATCCCTCCTAAATAATTAATTACATAATAAGAGTATCATTCTTAGCCATTTCCTTCAAATATAATGCATGAACTACGAATAAATGGTTATTTTTGAGCCATTAAAGCTTTTTTTGCCAAGGCAAAGCAACCAATTGTTCCTGGATTATCTTCTAAAAGAGGCGTCACCAAGTATTTTTCTAAAGGCGGTGTTTCCACGTATCCATTGACTAATTCAGCAAATTTTTCACGAACTTTCGGCATCAAATGACGTTGTTTCATGACACCGCCGCCTAAAATGATCACTTCTGGCGCTAATAATAAAGTAGTATTGTACGCTGCTTGCGCTAAATAATAAGCTTCTAGTTCCCAAGTTTTATGATCCTCTTCCAATAAATGACCTTTTTTACCAGAACGACCTTCAACTGCTGGTCCTGCTGCAATCCCTTCTAAACAATCTCCATGATAAGGACAATTTCCTGCATACGTATCTTCAGGATGACGACGGACTAACGCATGCCCCATTTCTGGGTGGCTAAAGCCTTCAATAAACTCACCGTTTTGAATCGCTCCAGCGCCAACACCAGTTCCAATTGTATAATATACACAACTAGATGTATGTTGCCCATTTCCAGCAACATACTCACCATATGCCGCAGCATTCACATCCGTTGTCCAAGCCATTGGCACATCAAAATGTTGTTTCATAGTTCCTAACAAGTCAAAGTTACGCCAAGCTAATTTTGGTGTAGAAGTGATATAACCATACGTAGGAGAATCAACGTGAATATCAATCGGACCAAACGAACCAATCCCAATCGCTTTTAAAGGATATTGTTGGAAAAATTCTATTACTTTTTTCATTGTTTCTTCTGGGGTTGTTGTGGGAAAACTGACACGTTCCACAATGGTCAAATCATCTGTCCCAACGCCACATACAAATTTTGTGCCACCGGCTTCGATACTTCCTAAAAGTTTTTCTGTCATTGCAATATGCTCCTTCGTTTCCATTTTATAAGTAAGCGGATACATTACTTTTGATTAAATAACTAACATACACGTTTAGTTTACCACTTTTTTGTCGTTTCGACAGAACAATTTAACAATTTCAGTCAGGTTGCCCAATGAAATCTGGCAAGTTGCTAAAGAGCATTTTTCTAAAACAAAAAAACGAGCATTCACGGTTATCTAACAATGAATGCTCGTTTTTTGTTTATTGATTCTTTAGCGAAAAATATAACAATAGTCCGATTGTAATCCACCCACCACTAAGTAAAAGCATTAACCAACTTAAAAGCGTTTCTTTTAGAATACTTCTGGGTTCTTTTGCATGCTGAATAAAACTCATACTAGTCAGCAAAGAAAAGAGGAAAAACATAAAACAAATGACCGCTAAACCGCCAGACAACCAAAACCAACTAGCCATTATTCTCACTCTCCTTTTCGCTTGTTTTTTGATAATTATTGCGCCAAATGACACTATAAATTGCCCCAATTGTGATTACTAAGAACGTGTAGAAAGTCGGTAACCACCATGTGGGTAGGACCCATTTGACCGTAGCTTCTTGATTCAATTTTTTTGCTTCACGAGTGTTAATCGTAAATTCTTGTTGAAAAGGCCAAGACTGTTGTTCATCTTGTTGTAAAATAGCACGTCCTGTAAATATATAAGTCCCAGCATCTAGCGGTTGTTTACCCAAATCAAGATGAAAATTCATGGAACTATTTAGGGCAAAGCGAACATTTTTTAGTGTCCGTTGTGCAATTTTTTTAGAGGACCCTTTTTTTATCACTTGACCTTCTAAACGAACTTCTGGAAAAATAGCAGCATACGGATTTTGAATGACCGCCTTTAGTGATTTGGCCCCTAAAGCAATTGTAGGTGTTACTTTCGCTAATTTCAGTTGGTTCACCTCTGTTAAAGGAGCATTCTCAGCACTCCTCATAGCAATCGCAACATTAAACCCGTAGCGACTGGTTAATCCCATTGTTTGGTTCTCTTCCTCTGTTTTTTCATCTTTGAGATGCGCATAAACCCCGCCTAAAACAACTCCTTTGATAGGCTGATCAAGTCCCTTCACCTTCATCTTTGCTGATACTGTTTGATGAGGCGGCACACTCACTTCCTCATTTTCTAAAGTAACCAAGTCTGTCAGCGGAACCTTTAACGATGAATCAAGTGGTTTATCAAAATCATTGTACACAATCAACCCATTATCATTTGTTGATGCATTTGCTAGAGTCAATACAATGGACAATTTTTCGTCTGTCTTATTTTTTATGTCTAAGACAATAGTGGAAGATTGCTTTGGTGCCAGAATTAAATCATAATAACTAGATGTTCCTGACACTTGATTTTCTGGTAAAACAGGCGTTACTGTAAATTTAGTCTTCATTTCTTCTGTAGCTTCTACTTTTGGAACAATAATAAAAAATGTGAAAAACAGAAATAGACAGAAAACACCGACTTTTTTTTCTACTCATTTCTTCAAGATCTCCTTTATAAAGCTGAATGTACCTACTAGTCTAACAAATCAGCGAAACAATGCTGATCAATCTTTGACTTTTGGGAAGGATAATCTTGAAAAGAAAGAGGAAAAGATTGGTAAGTTGCTTTATTTCTTTTCTCTGAATTAAAACTACATATTTAACGCAAAAAAGAGGTTTCCCACCACAGTGGAAAACCTCTATAAACCTTGTCATAACAATGTTTTGAAAGACTATGCGTCTGGATTTGCGTTTTCGTCTTTGAGACCGTATTTTTTGTTGAAACGGTCCACACGTCCGTCGGCTTGTGTGAATTTTTGACGACCAGTGTAGAATGGGTGTGAGTCTGAAGTAACCTCAACACGTAATAATGGATAAGTGTTGCCATCTTCCCATTCAACAGTTTCTGAAGATCCTTTAGTTGAACCTGAAAGGAATTTGAAACCTGTTGTTGAATCCATGAATACTACTGGTTGGTAATTTGGATGGATATCTTGTTTCATACGTTTTTTTCGCTCCTTTGCCCTGATCCATTTGCTGTATCAGAGTTATTTTGTCGGTATACAACAATGCTATCTTACCATGTTTTCAGTTGGTATGCAATTATCTTTTTGGATTTCTTTTAATTTGTTTGCCAAACGAAACATCATGGAAAACTTCAAATAATTGTTGATTATTTTGGGTCCGTTTCAACATTTTTATGAATTGATCCGTATATTCCAGCGAGTCTCCTGACATATTATTTCTCAATTTCCACGTTTCTTCTAGTTGTTCTGGTGTCATTAGCAACTCTTCTTTTCGCGTACTTGATTTTTTAATATCAATTGCTGGGAAAATACGGCGCTCTGCTAATTCACGAGATAAATGGAGCTCCATATTGCCTGTGCCTTTGAATTCTTCATAGATGACATCATCCATTCGGCTACCTGTATCCACCAATGCTGTGGCTAAAATAGTTAGACTGCCCCCTTCTTCGATATTTCTGGCAGCACCAAAAAATCGTTTAGGTTTGAAAAACGCAGCTGGATCTATTCCGCCACTTAAGGTTCGACCACTAGGCGGGACCACTAAATTATAGGCCCTTGCTAAACGAGTGATGCTGTCCATTAAAATAACTACGTCCCGTTTGTCTTCAACTAAGCGCATTGCTCGATCCAGAACCAATTCAGCAACTCGCGTATGATTTTGTGGTTGTTGATCAAAAGTTGAAGAAACCACATCGCCTTTAACGCTTCGCTCTAAATCAGTCACTTCTTCAGGACGCTCGTCAATTAACAACAGAATCAATTCCACATCAGGATGATTTTCTGTAATCCCATTAGCAATTTCCTTTAAAACACTTGTTTTTCCCGCTTTTGGCGGCGCTACAATTAAACCACGTTGCCCAAAACCAATTGGGGCAAATACATCAATCATTCGTGTTGATAATCTGCCAGCCGTTGTTTCTAACGTTAATTGTTTTTCAGGATACAACGGTGTTAGCGCTGGAAAATGTGGCCGCTCTTTCGCTTCTTCAGGATCTTTCCCATTGACACTTTCAACATGCATGAGTCCATAGTAACGTTCTGATTCCTTTGGCGGACGCGCCTTGCCAGCTACTTTGTCCCCATTTCTCAATCCGAAACGACGAATTTGAGAAGAAGAAATATAAATGTCTTCTGCACTTGGTCCATAATTAATTGGCCGCAAAAAGCCATAACCATCCTGAGAAACAATATCTAAAATTCCTTCCATGAAGAAAAACCCTTGATTCTCAGCTTGTGCACGAATCACAGCTAAAGACAATTCTTTTTTGTTCATTTGGCTATAATAAGGAATTTTAAACTCTTTCGCGTACGCATAAATATCTTTTAACGTACTGTTTTCCAATTCAGCCATTGTTAAATAGTCGCTCATTGATCCACCTCAAACGGACCTTCTTGTTCTTCGGTTTCTAGCATTTGAATATCAGCGCCTAAAGCAGTTAACTTTTCGATAATGTGGTCGTACCCACGTAAAATATATTCTACATTATAAATAGTGGTCGTACCTTCAGCCATCAAGCCGGCAGTGACTAGGCAAGCGCCTGCCCGTAAATCAGAGGCGACTACTTCTGCACCGTGCAATTGATTTGGACCATTTAAAATAATCATATTGCCTTCAACCGAAGCATCGGCCCCCATCCGCACTAACTCAGGGATATGCTTATTTCGTTGAGCATATATCGTATCAATAATTTCACCAGTTCCTTGCGCTTTTAAAAGTAATGGCGTTAACGGTTGTTGTAAGTCTGTGGCAAACCCAGGATACGGATAGGTTTTCACCGTCGTCATTTTCAGATCATGTGATGGATGAACTTCAATCATGTCTTCTTCAATTGTCATCTTAACGCCCATTTCTTGCAATTTCGCAATGAAGCTTTCTAAATGCTCATAAATAACATTTCGAACTTTGATTCCTTCACCCATAGCTGCTGCCATAGCTAAATAAGTCCCAGCTTCAATTCGATCTGGAATAATCGAGTGACGACAACCATGTAATTCTTCGACACCTTCAATCCGAATAACGTCCGTTCCAGCTCCTCGAACTTTTGCACCCATGTTATTTAATAATGTAGCAATATCAATAATTTCTGGCTCACGCGCAGCATTTTCAATAATCGTTTTGCCTTTGGCTTTAACTGCGGCTAACATGACATTGATTGTAGCGCCAATAGATACCATATCCATAAAAATTCGTGTTCCTTGTAAGCCAGCTTCGTCTGTTCTCAAGTACATCGCCCCATGTTCGTTGGTTACATGAGCGCCTAATGCTTCAAATCCTTTGATATGTAAATCAATTGGACGAGGTCCTAAGTAACAACCGCCAGGTAAGCCGACAACGCCTTCCCCAAATCGACCAAGAAGTGAGCCCATAAAATAATAGGACGCACGTAAGCTATTGATTTTTCCTTTTGGCATTGGCACAGAAACAACTTCTGTTGGATCAATAATTAATGTATTATTTTCAAAAGTAATTTTAGCACCCATAATTTCTAAAATTTCAATTAATGAGTGAACATCCTGAATGTCAGGAACGCCATCTAAAGTCACGGGCGAATCTGCTAAAATAGCAGCTGGAATTAAAGCGACTACACTATTTTTGGCGCCGCTAATGGTTACTTCGCCCTTTAATGGACGATTCCCATTGATTACGATTTTTTTCATTTATATTCTCACCTATCTGTAATATACGTTTTCTAAATAAACTACCCAATCATTCTATCATAATCAAGCTTAAGAAAAAAGAAAACTTCTCAGGTATTTTAATAGAATGAAAAAATAACAAAAAATAAAAAAGACAGCCACGTGCTGTGGCTGTCTTTAACGTAACTAGTTGATTAAGCTTTGTTAGCTGAACCGAACCAATCAATGTGTTCTTCTGCATCTTTGATGATTGCAGCTTTACCTGGTGCTAATAATTTACGAGGGTCAAATCCTTTACCTTCTAAATCTTTACCAGCTTCAATATATTCGCGCGTTGCTTTAGCGAATGATAATTGGAATTCTGTATTTACGTTAACTTTTGAGATACCCATTGAAATTGCTTTTTCAATTTGTTCTTGAGGAATACCAGAACCTCCGTGTAATACTAGAGGTACATCAGAACCGACAGCTTCAGCAATTGCTTGTAAGTGATCAAATGCTAAACCTTTCCAGTTTTCTGGATATTGACCATGGATGTTACCGATACCACATGCTAAGTAGTCAATACCTGTAGCAACCATTTGTTTACATTCTTCGATATCAGCTAATTCGCCAGTACCGATGATTCCGTCTTCTTCACCACCGATTGAACCAACTTCACATTCGACAGAAATACCTTTAGCGTGAGCTTTTTCAACTACATCTTTCGCTAATTTTAAGTTTTCTTCGAATGGTAAGTGAGAACCATCAAACATGATTGAAGTATAGCCAACTTCGATACATTCTAAAGCAGCTTCGTAGTCACCGTGGTCTAAGTGAATTGCTACTGGAACTGTGATATTCATTGAGTCTACTAAATTAGTAATCATGTCTTTAGCTACTTTGTAGCCGCCCATGTATTTAGCAGCGCCCATTGATGTTTGGATTAGAACTGGTGCTTTTTTAGCTTCTGCTGCTTCTAAAATCGCTTGTGTCCATTCTAAGTTATTTGTGTTATAGCCACCTACTGCATAGCCGCCTTTACGTGCTGCTTTTAAGAATTCTGCTCCTGATACTACTGGCATAAAAAATTCCTCCTAAGTTTTTAAAAACTTTATTTGTTAGGTGTTCCCTAACCAACGGTTCTATTTTAGCAGAATTCCTGACACTTTTCTAGTAAAATTCCCTTTTTCAGAAAATTTTTGTCTATTCTTTCACATAACCTTCATTTTTATAAAAAAACCTCCAGTTTTCCCGTTATCACTTTGGGATCTGAAGGCCGACTTGCTATTTTAATTTTTTCTTTGGCGGATAACGTTTCACCTTGTAAGATTGAAGCTCAGGAAATGTTCCTGTACTATGAAAAATCCGTTGTTCATCTTCATTGGCAAAACGCCCTAAAACCGATTGTGTTGGTAAAATATTTACAAAGGCATTCTCATCGATACTGTAAACTGCTTGTTCTAAATCATAGAGTTCGTAGCGAGTAATGACCATCATAATCATCCGACCTTCTGCACCTGAATAGCCGCCGATTGAAGGCAACAAGGTCATGCCACGAGCGATTTGTTGAGAAACTTCTAAGGCAACAGCTTCTGGTCTCGTGGTGACAATCATTGCTGTGACTTTTTGGTGACTGGTATGAATCATGTCGACCACCTGACTCAAACAGTAAATAGAAATAATAGTATACAACGCACTTTCCCAGTTAAATACAAAACCAGCCAACAGCACAATAATACCATTCAATAAGAACATAAAATTACCAACTGTTTTCCCTGTTGTTTTTGAAAGAATCAGTGAAATAATGTCCATGCCGCCAGTGTTAAAGCCCATTTTCAATGAAAGCCCTGCGCCAACGCCGACTAAGACACCACCCATAATTGCGTTCATCAAAGGATTCGTTGTGACTGTTACGATTGGCACAAACATAGTGACAACGGAAATGCCAATAACATTGATGAAACTAAGAATCGTTGATTGTTTCCCTAATTTTACAAACCCTAGAATGAAGACGGGAATGTTTAAAAATAAAATGAAAATCCCTGTATTAATATGGATTCCTAAATTTGTATATAATAATGTAGCAATGATTTGCGCAATTCCGTTCATCCCTGCCGAAAAAACTTTTGCCGGAATCAAAAAGAAATTCAAACCGACCGCAGAAGTCAAAGCGGTTATCGCCATCACTGCTATTTTTTTTATCGATTCATTCCTTTGGTAAGTACTAACCAATCGACTCATTTTTCTTCGCTCCTTCGCTATTCTTCTGACTTAGAATAACAGGTTCTATCCTAAAAGAAAAGGGGCTAAAAGCGAACATTGAAAAAAATTTTTTTGCAACGTTTCCATGAAAGAATGCGGGAAGATATCCCTAAAAACTGATCTTCTTATTTCTCTATTCAAAATGATTCTAGCCTAACCTTTTTTACTATTTCATGATATGATGAAGCAAAGAATATTTTAGGAGGTTTTTACATGGCTGCAAAAGAAGCAAGTTTTGATGTAGTTTCAGAGGTCAATATGGAGGAAGTCAAAAACGCGATTCAAATTGCCTTGAAAGAATTGAAAAATCGTTTTGACTTTAAAGGGTCAATTGCTGATATTAAATTGGAAAACGATAAATTAGTAGTCGTAGCTGAAGATGATTATAAAGTCGAGCAAGTGAAGGATATTTTATTTGGAAAATTAGTCAAACGCAATGTTCCGATTAAAAATATTCATTTTTCAGAAAGTGAAAAAGCCTTAGGCGGTACCGCTCGCCAATATGGTGATTTAATCAGTGGTATTGATAAAGAAAATGCGAAAAAAATCAACACAGCTATCAAAAACTCTGGTATTAAAGTTAAGTCACAAATCCAAGAAGACAAAATTCGGGTAACTGGAAAAAGTCGGGATGATTTACAAAAAGTCATGGCTCTTTTACGAGAATTAGATTTACCAATGGCTCTTGAGTTTAACAATTATCGCTAAAAAAATCCTTCAACTGTTAATGAACAGTTGAAGGATTTTTTTGTTTTGGTACCAGCCATTCTTGATTATTCAATAAAACGATTGGTCGACGTTGGATTTTTTCTGAAAAAGCGGTAATTGCTTTAAAAACCTTTGGCATAAAATAAAACGCATTTAATTCTTCTAAATCCAGTTCTTCTTCTGCCGTAAACGAGACACAAACCTCTTGTTCTGAAAGCATAATTTCAATTTTCTTTAAAAATTGAAGTTGCCGCATTCCTGGCACGAAATAACCAGCCT
This sequence comes from Enterococcus sp. MSG3299, assembly GCF_050555765.1. Classification (NCBI taxonomy): domain Bacteria; kingdom Bacillati; phylum Bacillota; class Bacilli; order Lactobacillales; family Enterococcaceae; genus Enterococcus; species Enterococcus sp. MSG3299. Next base: position 961,524 of record NZ_CP187869.1, on the reverse strand, counting down.
TTGCAACACGAGAGGTTGTAATATCTAATTTATCACTAATGATTAGCGCTAGTGTCATTAACTCTTCCGAATCAAAGCCATTACTATGATTTTCTATAGAAGATAAAATTTCTTCTTGATAAGGCAAACAAATCTTTTGCTTACGAAAATATGCTTCTGCAAATTGTTTCCCACGAAGTGCATGTCCTGCTTTTCCTTGTAGCGCACCCACATCATGGAGCAGTGCCGCAATTTTTGCCGCCTCTAAATACTCCTCTGAAACAGCAAGTTGTTTCAAAATCATTTCCGTCATGGCTACGACATTGTTTACATGAAACCAATTATGGTATGCCCACCCAGCTTCTTCATCTTCCATTTGACCAATTGCATCATAAATTTGTCGAATTTCAGTATCTTGATGAATGCGTTCAAACAGCTTCATTTATTTTCTCCTTAAAATTAGTTACTGTTCCAAAAATTCTTTTAACTCTGTAGGATTTTTTTCGCTGTTTAAACCAACAATTAAACGAATCCGCGCTTTCGGTCCGTTTAAACCACGGGCAAAAACGACCCCCATTTTTTTCAAGCCAACGCCACCACCAGCATAATCATAGATATCTTCAGCAATGCCATTGGAACAACGAGAAACTAAAACGACTGGAATCCCGTTGTCTAGCATTTTTTGTAATGCTGGGAGCGTTTCTGGCGGTAAATTACCCGCGCCTAGCGCTTCAATTACTAACCCATCCGTTTCTGGGGTGTTTAATAATTCAAACATCCGTTCACCCATCCCCGCATAGGCCTTCACTACGTGGACATTTCCTTTCACAGAAGAAACATCGCAGACTTCTTGCGGTAAGACCTCTTTCGCAAAAAAAGCACGTTCTTTCGCAATGGTTCCAATTGGTCCAAAAGTTGGCGTCCGAAACGTTGCTACGTTCGTTGTATGTGTTTTTGTCACATAACGCGCCGTATGAATTTCATCATTCATCACGACTAAAACACCTTTATCGTACGATTCGTCTGAACAAGCAGTCCAAATAGCACTGATGAAATTATACAAGCCATCACTACCGATTTCGTTACTTGACCGCATTGCTCCTGTTAAAACAATGGGGATTTTTTTCTCTAAGGTTATATCTAAAAAATAAGCTGTTTCTTCTAATGTATCTGTTCCATGCGTAATAACCACGCCATCAATTGGTTCAGAATAAGCTTTTTGAATCCTTTCTTTTAATTGAAACATCCGTTCTAAGGTCATGTGTGGTGAGGGAATATTAAAAATATCTTCGACAACTAAATGAACCTTGCCAGAAAATAATGCTTCTTGTTCCATCAACGGATTTTTTTCATTCGGGGCAACACTTCCTCCTGCTACTTTCGACATGGAAATGGTCCCACCTGTATGAAGGACTAAAATGGTCTTCATTTGTTTCCTCCTTTGTTTTCTTTATTTTTTAACCAAAATTGTTTCACTTGTTGAATGAGTTGTTCATTGGTGTTTGCCTTTCGATGCGCCAACCAATGCGGCGGAAAGAAACGCTGGACACTTGGTAATTCAAATCGTTCGTCTAATAACAACACAAAGCCTTTATCTTGCGCATCTCGAATGACACGTCCAGCCGCTTGCAAGACTTTATTCATACCTGGAATTTGATACGCAAATTGAAACCCTTGCCCTCGCTCTTCTTGATAAAAAGTGCGAATCAGTTCTTGCTCCGGATTCATTTGTGGTAGCCCGACACTAACAATTATCGTACCAATCAATCGGGTACCTTTCAAGTCAATTCCTTCTGAAAATATACCACCTAAAACACAAAAACCGATGAAAGTTTCTTGAGGATTCTCTTTAAATTCAGCTAAAAATGCTTCTCGCTCTTTTTCGTTTAAGTCCGTTCCCTGAATTTGAGTTTTTACTTGCGGGTAACGTTGGCTAAATACTTGATAGACATCATCCATATAGGCGTAGGAAGGAAAGAAAATTAAATAATTACCTGTTTTTGTTTCACTTAACTTCCCTAAAAGTTCACTAATCTGTGGATAACTTTTTTCACGGTTTTTATAGGTTGTTTGAAGATGACTACCAATCATCAACAATTGATTTTCTTCTGGAAAAGGATACGGAATCCGATAACGTAGGCTTTCTTCACCTCCACCAAGCACTTCTTGATAATAATTCAGAGGTGTTAAACTTGCCGAAAATAAGATACTCGCTTTCCCTTTATCTAATCGTTGTGACAATAAATAAGCCGGATCGACACAAAATTGTTTCACAACGCAGTCATAGTTTCGCAAAGAAATAGACGTATAAAAGCCGTTGTCGTAGTACTCGCTGATTCGAAGATAACTTAAACAATCAAAATAAAAACTGAGAATCGACGCCAATTCCTCAATGTGTTGATTTTCTGGCAACCATTCTGCAATTACTTCTGTTAATCGATGTATCTGTTTAACTAATGAATCAATTGGCGCACGTTGGGCAAAAAAATCCGTGTCTTTTTCTTCACAGATTGCTTCAATATCATCAAACGTAGTTAAGACTTTTTGACAAGCTCTTTTTAATTGAACAGATTCTTTTTGCAATCTTTTTTGAATTTGCAAAACCGCATTCCTAGAAATAGCGGCCGAATACATCTCCCGTGAACGATTAACCAAATTATGGGTTTCATCCACTAAAAAAATATTCTCTTCTGCACTTTGGGGTTCTTCAAAGAAGCGCCGTAAATAAACCGTTGGATCAAATAGATAATTGTAATCGCCAATAATTAAATCACACCAAAGACTTGCATCTAGCGACAACTCGAATGGACACAAATGGTGCTTTTGTGCATACCGTTCAATAACCTCTCTCGTTAAATGATTTTCATGTTGCAATAAATCCCACAGTCCCTCATTTAAACGATCATAATAGCCGTCAGCAAACGGGCAATGTTCTGGTGTACAATTTCGTTCAGTTAAAAAACAAATTTTATCTTTTGCTGTTAACGTAATACTCTTAGTTTGCGCTTGTTTTTCGGACAGCGCTTTGACGGCATCTTCAGCCACTTGACGCGTAATGGTCTTAGCTGTTAAATAAAAAATCCGTTCACCTTCTTCTTCACCAATTGCTTTCATCGCTGGAAAAAGAGTGGACATTGTCTTGCCTGTTCCAGTTGGTGCTTCCACGAAGAGCCGCTGTTTACTAAGAATTGTTTTATAGACGGCTACCGCCAATTCTCGTTGCCCTTTGCGATACTCCCCGTAAGGAAAACTAAGATTTTTTAATGATTTATTTCTCAAAATACGCCACTCTTCTTTAAAAATTACCCACTGTTCATAGCGCTTCATCAAATCAGTAAAAAACTCCGCTAATGCAGCTTCTGTAAAATGGCGTTCTTGTCGTGTGATTTGTTTTGTGGTGGTCTGATAATAAGTGAGTTGAAGCGTTATTTCAGAAAGTTGTTCTTGTTGGCAATACATGTGACCATAACACATCGCTTGATACCAAAACAATTCGACCTTTTCTGGCGGCAATTCTTCAAACGCTGGCTCGGATGTTTTAATTTCATCAATGACCACTTGCCCAGTTTCTTTCACAAAAATGCCGTCTGCACGACCTTCTACACAATAATTATGTCCATTTAAAGGCACCTCAATTTTTAAAGATACTTCCTTTTGATAAAGGCTCCCCGCTTCCTTTTGCAACATTCGATGAAGGCGACTACCTTCTTGTGGTGTATGTTCACTCACATGGCGAGAATCGATACTTCCCCGCCTTAAAATAAATTCGACCACTTGACGCACCGCAATTTTTCTCGTTGATTTCACGTAATCCCACCTATCTGCCTCCCTATTATAGAACATACATTCGCTAAACAAAAGAAAAAAATCCAAAACGAACACAATCATGCGTTCATTCTGGATTTCTCTTTAGATTATCAACAATTAAAAACAACTTGTTTCTTCTAACTGTTTGGTTTCTTTTCCATTTGCTTTTGCCACGACCAATTGCGCCATTTGTTTAAACGAATTATTTAAACCAATGCCGCCCTTTTTGGGCATCTTCACAATCGGTACTTGCTGATAATAGTGACTAACTGCTGGATTTTCTTCTGCCATCGCTGCAATTGCAGGAATGCTCGCAGCATTAAACTTACAAGCTAGATGAGCGGCCATTTCTCCAAAATTAGGATAATGCATGGCAGGTCCGCAAAGAACCGCATCGGCATGAAACTCCAATAAATTTCTTTGCTACCTCTTCCTCGTTTTCCAAATAATATTGGTCACCACAATAAAGTGTCGCAACAATTTCCGCTCCTTGCTTCTGTAAAAATGGTAGCAATGTTACCCCTGGGCCTAAGGGAGCTTTTTTACCACTTGGTTTCAGCTGAGCTTGTTCATCACTGCCAAATCCTGCTAAACTGTGGTTTAAGACTAAAAGGATTTTTTTCATGCCTATTTCCTCCTTATTTATAAATCATCGAAGTCAAAGGAATCAAAATCAATTTCTTCACTCTCTTCTTCTTGTGCTTTCCATTCTTCACGTAAATATTGGTCATCCATAACTCGAATAAAAGGATAATAAATGAACATTCCTAGTACCAATAAGAGAGCTTGCAGAATTGATCCTTGCCAACCGCTGACTAAAAATCCTGAGATAATTGGTGGGGTCGTCCACGGCAATTGAATACCATTCGTCAATGGAACTAAGCCCCAATCCATAGCAAAATAGGCAATAATAATATTAATTGCGGGTACTAAGACAAATGGAATTAAAAGGATTGGATTTAAAACAATTGGCAACCCAAAAATGATTGGTTCGTTAATCCCAAAAACACCAGGAATTAGTGAAAGTTGCGAAAGCTTTTTAATTCGTTGACTTTTACAGAATAAGACCATCACAATGATTAATGAGAGTGTGGAACCGGCGCCACCAAATGTTGCAAACATATCTTGAAATTGTCCAGTGATGATGTTGGGAATTTCATGGCCGTCTTTAAATGCTTGTAAATTTTCAACAGACAATGCCCGCAAAACAGGATTAAAGACTGCGCCAACCACGCTACCTCCGTTAATGCCAAAGAACCAAAAGAAGTGTAAAAATAAATAAGCAATGCTCATTGCACCTAAGGTATTACCAAGACTCAATAAGGGCGTTTGTAGAAATTCAAAAATAACATCTTGTAAATTACCATAAGGAGTTAAAGCAGCCAGCCAATTGACTAAAAACATGAGAGTAACAACTAAAAAACTCGGAATCAGGGCCTCAAAAGACTTAACCACTGTTGGTGGCACTCCTTCTGGCATTTTTATTGTCCACCCTTTACGAACAATGGCCACAAATAAACGAGTCGCAATTAATGCGACAATCATTCCTAAAAACAAGCCACTGGAACCCATCCATTTTAAAGGTAAACTAGTAACTTCATAAACCTTTGAACTATTTTCCGGTGTAAATAATGTTTGATAAGGCGTTACAATAAAAAATGAAACCAATGCGATAATTCCTGCTTGCATTGCATCCACATTGAATTGTTTCCCTAAACTATAGGCAATACCGACAACGGCCAGAATGGTCATTACATCAAAACTAGCACTAGCTGGAACAGACATCATTGTCGCCCAGTCTTTACCAAGCAAATGAGACATCCAAGTATCCCATTGCGGCAAAGGAAAATTAGCAATTAATAAGAAGACCGAACCAACAATCAACAAGGGCGTTGATAAAAGGAAGCCATCACGAATCGCTACTAAATACTTATTTTCTCCTATCACTTTTGCCAAAGGGGTCAATACGCGCTCTAACCAATCCAAAAATTTTTGCACGGTCGTCACTCCTATCTATTATTTTTTATTTTGCTTAATTAACCGCAGCGCTTCTTTCAATGCTTTTTCGCCATCCATCATGCCATAAATTTCTGGCGCAATTGCAGCGACAGGAATCCCTTGAGGAGCAAATTGTTCTTTTGTTTTTTCTAATAAAAAACGGACTTGTGGTCCTAATAAAATAGCAACAGGCTTCTCTACTTCAACCACTTCTTGTACTCTTGCAATAGGAAAAGCAGTAATCATTAAAGGCATTTGATGTTTTTCCACCACTTCCATCATTTTATTCACCATAATACTTGTAGACATCCCTGCATCACAAAAAAGATAAATTTGTTTTTTACTCATGTTCCTTCACTCTCCTCATTTATTCAATTGGTGCTTTAATTCTTTTTTCATAGGCCGCTAACCATTCTTGTGAAATCGGCTGAATCTCTGTGGTATGATTCTTGCCTGGATTTGCAATATAGATTTCTGGTTGCTGCATATCAGTACCAACCGTAAAAGTAAATTCCACATTCGTAGCTACGCCCCAGTCTCCCTGTTTGTTCATGGCCACTAGTGAAAAAGCTCCTGCTTTCCCATAACGTTGGGTCAATTTTTCGTGAAAAGCATAGACCGCTTGATCACATGCTTGTTGTGGCGAGCGCCCTTCCCCCATTAAACGGACGATTTCATAAGAAAGACAGCCTTTCATTAAATCTTCACCTAATCCTGTAGCCGCAGCACCACCAATTTCGCTATCAACATAAAAACCAGAACCTGACAGTGGTGAATCACCAACACGTCCTGCTTTTTTCATGAAGAGTCCCGAACTGGAAGTGCCAGCTGCCATTGATCCTGTTTGGTCTAACGTAATAGCGCCGACAGTATCATGCCCATCATAGGGGTTCAACTGATTTTCCTGAATTTCTTTTAAACGCTTTTGCCACCATTGATTAGCACGTTCTGTCAACATATTCTTTCTTTCAAAACCGTGCAACATTGAATATTTCGTTGCACCTGCGCCAACACGAAAACTATTAAACTTCTCTTTACTTAATGCTTTAGCCACTGAAATCGGATTTTTAACATCTGTAATTCCTGCCACAGCACCAATTGCAAATGTATCTCCATCCATATAGGCAGCATCCATTTCTAAAATCCCTTCCTCATTAGGTAAACCGCCGTAGCCCACTGACTTATAAAAAGGATAGTCTTCTACTTCTTTAATTAATTGTTCCACAGCTGTGCCTGCAGCACCTCCTTGTTGTAATTCTTCTGTAGCTTTTAGTAACCCATCATGTGCCATCCGCCATGTCGCAATTGCACCCCAAGTCATTTTCCATCCGCCCTTTCGTTAACGCTTACATTTCTCCACCATTATAAACTAGTATATACTGTTTTGTATATACTGAAAATGAAATTTTATACAGAAAAATAGAAGATACACGTATGCGACCTCTACGAAACACATTGGTTTCTTCTCATACGTGTATCTTCTATTGGTTTTACGCTTCTGTTAATGCAATCATCGCTTGCATATAGATTTCCAGATTAAGCAGTAAATCTTTTTCATCCATATATTCATCTTGGTTATGCGCAATGCCTTTTTGACCAGGAAATGACGGACCAAAAGCAACGATATTCGGCATAAAGCGAGCATACGTAGCACCTGTAGTTGTAACTGGCGTCCCATCTAAGCCAGTAATTTGTTCATAAACCTTGGTTAATTTTTGAACATTGCGCTCATCTTTTGGAAACAACGTACTAGGGAGGCGGCGGATGACGGTCACTTTACTTTCTGGAAATAGTGCCTTCGTTAGCTGCGTGGTTACTTCGTTTTCTGTAATAGAAACAGGATAACGCACGGCCAATGATAACACCAATTGCTGTCCTCGTTTTTCCAACGCATAGGGCGTTAAAATCAATTGCCCACTATCCTGATCCTTAAAGTCCAGAGCTACTCCTTCGCCATAGTGCTTTTCGTGAAAACTAGCGGTTAACCAGTCGAAATACTGTAATAAATTTCCTTTGACTAACTGTTCCTCGCTAATTTTCTGTGCCAATAAAGTAATCGCGTTCTTGCCTAGTTCTGGCGCATTGGAAGGGGCGCGTTTTCCCGTGATTGCTGTTGTTTTTCCCGCAATCACCACACTTAATTGATCAGGTACGTGGTCTTTTGCTTGATCACCTATAATCTGACCAATTTGTTCACTTGAATCATCTGGGATGGTTGTTGTGATCTCATAATTAACAATCCCTCGCTCCCCATAAACTACTGGATATTTACAATCTGGAGTAAATCCAAAAACGGGTGCGTTTTCCTTCTCTAAATATAAGGGGATATCTCCACTCCCACTTTCTTCATCCGTGCCAAACATTAAGCGAATGGTTTTCTTTGGTTGGTAACCAAGTTCTTTCAGTAATTTCATTCCATACAGGCAAGCCAAGATAGGACCTTTATTATCTAGAATTCCTCTACCATACAAACGTTGATTTTTTTTCGTTAATTGAAAGGGCGGCACTGACCAGCCAGAACCTTCTGGTACTACATCTAAATGACCAATAATTCCCAGATATTCTTCCGCTGTTCCCCATTGCGCATAGCCAACTGCGTCATTGACAATCCCAGTTTGAAAACCATAACGCTCTGCCAGTTTCAGCGTTTCTTCCAAGGCTCTTTTCGGTCCTTCGCCAAAAGGTGCCTCTTTTTTAGGCGACCCTTTCACACTTCGAATCGCCATAATTTTGTTTAAGTCTTCATAAAATAAATCTTTTTGAGCGGCTATTTCTTCTTTTATCTTCATTCGTTCCAAGAACCTCCTAGCTCCACTTGGTTGTTTTCAGACGGGCTATAGCGGGTCAGTGTGTTTTTAAACGTGTACCGATCTGCTCGATATAAAGAGACATCATATAAAATAGGAGTTGCATCAAGCGCATAGGTGATAGAGTGGACTTGTAAAAGTGGTTGGCCCACAGGAACATTCAATAATTCTGAAATTTCCGCTTCAACTAAGATTGCTTCAATTTCTTGATGCGAATAAGCAATCTCGACGTTCTTCTCGATTAAGCAGAAAAGAGAGCCCTCGAAGTCTTGCTTCGTATAGCCTTGTACGTATGCCTGTGGCAAATAAATTTTTTCAACTGTCATTGGCTCGCCGTCTAACATTCGGCGGCGAATCAGTTCATAAATCGCCTCATTTTTGCCTACTTGGAGCGCCTCCCGAATTTTCTCATCGGGATGTACTACTTCTTCAAAGGAAATGACTTCTGTCTGACTTTTTTTCCCGTAAGCTTTGGCTGCCTCAGTAAAACCTTGTAAGCCAGCGCGACCACTTTGAATTTTCGCTTGCGACATCACATAACTACCTTTACCATGTCGTTTTACCAAAATATTTTTGCGGATCAAATCATCAATCGCTTTACGGATGGTCAAGCGACTGCAGTTATATTCTTTAGCTAAATCATATTCTGAAGGTAATTTTTGTGCACTTACATACAGACCGTCTCGAATCTTCTTTTCAATTTCTGCAGAAATTTGCTTAAATTTGGGTGCATTTTCTGTCATTTCATCGCCTATCTTTCTTCAAAAAAATAAATTTTCTAGTATATACCACAATGTCTATACTAAATCAATTTTTAAGAAACCGCAATCATTTGTTGCGTTTCTTAAACATCAAAAAAGAAAGCAAGCCACAAGTCGGTTGGACTTGTGGCTCGCTTTTTTAGGAAAAAATATGTTATTTCCCTTTCATCCGTTCTTTGCCTTCTTGACACATATAGAGTAGCGGACAGGCTTCACATTTAGGCGCTCTTGCTAGGCAGTGATAACGCCCAAAGAAAATCATGGTATGGTGCGTTTTCACCCAGAGTTCTTTCGGAACTTTACGCATTAAGGTCTGCTCAACTTCAGTAACATTCGCATTTAGCTTACAAATTCTAAGGCGCTTGGACACTCGTTCCACGTGTGTATCTACTGCAAAAGCCGGTTCGCCGAAAGCATCTCCCATTACTACATTGGCTGTTTTTCTCCCCACGCCAGGTAAACTGACCAGTTCATCTCTGGTTTGCGGAACTTCTCCATTGAAACGTTCTAAAAGTTGTTGTGCGCACGCTTTAATATTTTTTGCTTTATTGCGATATAAGCCAATGGTTTTTATTTTAGCAATAATCTCCTCCACCGGCGCAGCTGCTAAAGCTTCTGGTGTTGGAAAAGCTGCGAATAAACCAGGAGTCGCTTTATTTACCGATACATCGGTTGCTTGCGCACTTAAAATCACAGCAATTAATAATTCAAAAGGATTCTTATGTTTTAATTCACATTCTGCATTTGGAAACATCTCATACATAATTTCAATAGCTTCCATCGTTTTCTCTTTTGATAGCATGGCCCACCTCCTTTTTATTCACTGTCTTCTGGATTTAACCAATTGTGTAATGTAACCTTTGGTAACGATTCTTGTGTCTGACCTTGTTGTTCAATCTCATTTTGAATCATAGAATCTTTTCGTTTTTTCTGATCAGCAGCCACTTGTTCTTTGGTGGTAATATTTTTACGCTCCCACGCAAGTAAAATACGATCAATATATTTCAAACTATACGCCTGATTTAAAACAGCTTCTCGCAACGCTAACCGGATTAACTCAGGGGAATAATGGTCCGTGTTCAACCACTGACCAATCATTTCTAATTCAATGGGTGAAAGTGGACGTCCGAATTCTTTTTCAAAGCCTTGGTAAAGCTGTTTAATTTCATCTTCGTGGTTTGCGACAACTTGTTTTTCTTTGCTCGTTTGTAAAAATAATTGAATCTTTTGAAAAACAGGCAGTAAATCATACGTATCCATCATTTGACCTTTTTGGTTTTGTTGTGTTTCAATTCGAATAAATCCGCGAGAAACCAATTGATTTAACAACTTATAAATCGTATCTGGCGTTTTGCCCATCGTCTCTGCAATCGCCATTAAGTCTGGAAATAAATCGCCTGCATTTTGCGAACGAAAAAGTTGCAGTAAAAAGAGAAATTCATCATCTTTCAAACCAATTTTTTGGTAATGATCAAATAGTAAGTTTGAGATTGTTGTTTCACCAGCTTCTAAATATTCACGAATTGATAACATTGTTGTTGTCCACTTCCCCTTGCTTGTTTCACTTATTGCACTTGATAAACATCAAAATAAATAGCTTTCATATAATCAATTAAATAACTAGGATTCAATTCTTCTCCCGTTGCATCATAAATTAATTGATTTGGTTTACGTGAAGCGCCGTACTGATGAATATGTTGTGTTAACCATTTACGGATATCAGAATAATCCTCCGAAGCTAAAATTTCATCAACAGATAATTCTTGTTTCATTGCGTGAAATAGTTGCGCGGCGTACATATAACCCAAGGCATAAGATGGGAAATAACCAAAGCTACCTCCAGACCAATGAACATCTTGAAGGGCACCTTCTAAATCATTTTCAGGTGATACGCCTAAGTACTCTTGGTATTTTTCGTTCCACACTTTTGGCAAATCAGCGACTTCCAAAGAACCATTAAACAACATTTTTTCAATTTCATAACGAATAATGATATGCAAAGGATAGGTGAGACTATCGGAATCAATCCGTATCAAACTTGCTTTCGTTTCTTTTAAAGAAGCATAGAAATCTTCAAAAGCAATATCATCAAAAGTGCCTTCTGCGCATTCTTGGAAAAACGGGTATTGTTTTTGCCAAAAAGCTCGGTTGCTACCAATGATAATTTCATTAAAGAGCGATTGTGATTCGTGAATCCCCATAGAGGCGCCTTCGCTTAGTGGCGTAAAGTCAAATTTAGGATTAAAATTTTGTTCATACATCCCATGACCCGCTTCATGAATCACACCAAATGTTGCCATTGAGAAATTATTTTCTTCCCAGCGCGTAGTAATCCGCGCATCATTTCGATTTAGAGCTGTCATAAATGGATGAACTGTATCATCTAATCGGCCTTTTGAAAAATCATAGCCTAATTGCTCAACCACACCAATCACAAAACGGCGTTGTTGTTCTTTGGTCATTTTTCTAGATAAAAAGTCAGTTCTAGGCGACGTACCTTTTTCTGCCAAAACGGTCCGAATTTCTTGAATCCCTTGTTTTACTTGGTCGAATACTTGGTCTAGCTTCTCAACCGTCATCCCCGGTTCAAATTGATTTAATAACACATCGTACGGTGTTTTTTCTTCTTTTTGCCAATAAGGAATGAACTCTTTTTGGAACGCAACGACCTTCGTTAAGGTTTCTTCTAACAAGCCGAAATCTTGTGCAGCGCGTGCTTTTAGCCAATCTGTATGTGCTTGGTTTAATACTTTAACATATTCTTGCATACGTTCAGCTGGAACATTTTTATTCAAAGCATATTCTTCTTTTACTTTTTCAAAAACCAGTTTCCCTAATTCAGATAATTCTTCAGGGCGTGTCTCAAAATAGGCCAATGCTTCTTGAATAACTGGGCCAATACTTCGTTCAAAATATAATCCGGTTAAATACCCTTCTACTTCTCCTCGAAAAGGACTACTTTTTTCTGGCATCCCAGTTGATGAATCCCAGTCTAATAATGTCAAGGCATTTTTTAGTAATTGAATTTCTTTCACTTCTTGTAAAAATACAGCTTCCTTCATTTTTTTACACCAGCTTTCTTAGTCTTCCCGTGGTTTTCTTGGTGGACGTGTTCCCCAGTATTGGAATAAATCTGTTCGTAAGGCTCCGTTGTAAAGCTTCCGTTTTTTAGTAGCTTTGGCACCATAATATTCTTCAAAAGCAAGATCACTCGTCAGTATATACTTGCTCCAAGTAGTTAACGGACGGAAAACATGGCCCATTTCTTTATACAAACGACGAACACTTTCCTCTTCTCCTAAACGCTCACCATAAGGCGGGTTAGCTACCATTACACCATATTCCTTCTCGGTTGTAAAATCTTTTAATGCCAATTGTTTAAAGGTAATTGAATCACCTAAACCAACTTCCTCAGCATTCGCTCGTGCGACTTCAATCATTCGCCCATCAACATCTGAGCCACAGATATCTAATTCAACATCGTAGTCTGCCTTTGCCTCGGCTTCGTTACGTACTTTTTCAAAAATCGCTGGATCAACCCAATCCCATGTTTCACAAGTGAAACTACGATTAAAGCCAGGGGCAATGTTATGGCCAATTAATGCTGCTTCAATACAAATTGTTCCAGAACCACAAACTGGATCATAAAAAGGACGATCTTTGCGCCAATTGGTCAACATCACTAAAGCAGCTGCCATGTTTTCCTTAAGAGGTGCGCCCCCCTTTTCAATGCGATAGCCTCGTTTAAATAAACTTGGTCCAGTCGTGTCCAACGTCAACGTCACTTTATCTTTTAGAAGAGCCACTTCTAATTTAAACAAAGCTCCTGTTTCGGTTAAAGGCACCGTCGCTGGACGATGGTAAACTTCTCTTAAACGGTTAACAATGGCTTTTTTGGTGATGGCTTGGCAATCAGGAACACTATACAATTTTGACTTAATTGATTTACCTGCAACTGGAAATTCTGCATCTAAAGGCAAATAATCTTCCCAAGGAAGTACTTTAACTTTTTCAAATAATTCATCAAAACTATAGGCGTTAAATTCGCCAACGACGATTTTAATCCGATCTGCTGTTCGTAGCCATAAATTGGCAGTGGCAATTGTTTCAACAGTGCCTTCAAAGACGGCCCGGCCATTTTCTACTTCACAGGGAATCCCTAAATCACGCAATTCTTTTCCAACTAATGCTTCTAAGCCACTAGCAGCCGTTGCAACAAGTTTGAATGTTTTTTCTTTCGTCATAAAAACTCCTTCTTGACTCTTTTTTATTGTCTGGAGCTAACAGTCCTGCCGACTACTGCTCCGCTTGTTTTTTGTAATTGTCCGCTTTCTCTGAACTAAACGGTCCTGTCCCGGCCTCTTTAGAACAGACAGCTTACTACTTTTGTCTCAGTTTCTTTATTTTAACATTTTTTTATTCTTTTCGTAAAAAAAGCCTTCACAACTACGTTGGAAGGTCTTCCTGAATTACTTGTAATTTTCTATAAGCCATGTTCTGTATCACCAATTCTTCAGGAAAAATTGGTGACGGTCATCATCTATCTGCAGAGTAAACTCTGCCTCTTCTACTCGTTCATTTCCTTTAGAAGAGCGCCCCTACCATTGTTTGGGTTGCTCGCTCGAGGGGTTTACCGCGTTCCACCGATGGAGTTTCCCACATCGCTTCGTCACTGTGGCACTTTCAAGGATACTTTGACATAGTCGAAACCTTAGTCATTTTTCCTGCCGTTACTCTAAAAGAGTACCTTAGCTTATGATTTCGCTAAGCACGAACACTACAAGCATCTCAGCTTGTGCGAGCATGGACTTTCCTCAGCTTGCAAAAGCAAACCGCGATCACCCGAAAATTACAAATCTGTTTAGACGAACAGCAAAAATTTACACACTACAACAAGTGTCCGCTATTCTAATAAATGCTTTTTGTTCCTCGTGAAAACTTGACTTAAATTGTCTTGTTAAAATTGACGTGTTTGTGCATTATCAACATCATGATTCGCTGGTTCTGCAGGCATTGACGGTGCAGAAGGCGTTACAGGTGTTGAAGGTGTTTCATCTAACTTTTTACCAAAAACTTCACGCTCTAAGTTTGATAAACGTTTTAAAATATCAAAGTTGGTCACTGCTGCACTTTTTGGTACTTCTTGAGCAACACGAGGCGTTGGTTGGGCTTTTGATAATTGGTCTAATTTTGCCATTAAGCGGCTGTTTTCTTCTTGCAAGCTTAATAATTCTTTATTATAAGCTTCGTAGTCTTTAATAACATTGTCTAAAAATTCGTCTACTTCAATTGGGTCATACCCGTTCATCATTTTCGTTTTAAATTCTTTTTGTAAAATGTCTTTAGGACTATATACTAAATTTGCCATGTTTACACCTCATTTGTTTATTTACGATAGAAAATTTCATAGTTCCACAAATACTATTGTAACGAAAAATAGCTAGAAAATCAAACAGATTCTCTAATCAATCACCGAGTTTTGTAAATCATCCATTGTAATTAAGCGAATATCATAGGGTTCTCGTTCCGAAAAATGTTGTGCGTCCTTTAAAAAATACTCCGTTTTGCCAGGGTACTCTTTGTCATAAATAAGTAAGCTGCCTCCAGAATGTTCCAAAAGAAATTTTGTATGCATTTTTAATTGTGCTGGCGATTGATAGGGCTGGTGACTTACTGAGTTGATATAATCAGCCAAACTTTCCGCTTTCGTTAACAGTTCTCGATTTTGTTCATTCCAATTATTGCCAAAGTCTTTAAATGGATAAAGCAAACCTAGCTGAACTTCTGGATATTCCGTTTTTAATTCCCCAACTACTTCAGCTGTCCAAAGTTCAACACCTAAATTGCCAGAAATCAAAATCCATTCTACTCCCGCTTCAATATAACTGGCTAACTCTTTTTTTAAGACATTTTTAATAACTGTGATTTTCGGGTCTTTTCCTTGAAATATCCCCAATTCAAAGCTGCGATAACCGGTGACATAGAGGGTTTTTATCATTTCCATAAGTCATCCCTTTTCTTTCAGGTCTTTTTTTTGGTATAATACAGGCTAGGAGTGTGATAAACGTGACGTTCCATTATCCTAACGGAATACCTTATAATCATCATGAAGCACAATCACCAAAAAAACAAGTAAAAAAGAAACGCCCCGTTGAATTTGGTAATCGCGGGATGGATTTCGAAGAAGCGATCAATCAAAGCAATCAATATTATCTATTGAATAAGCAAGCAGTCGTTCATAAGAAACCCACTCCTGTTCAAATTGTTAAAGTAGATTATCCCAAACGAAGTGCGGCTGTTATTAAGGAGGCCTACTTTAGACAAGCCTCAACGACTGATTATAACGGTGTATATCAAGGCCGTTACATAGATTTTGAAGCGAAAGAAACGAAAAATACCACGTCCTTTCCCTTTAAAAATTTTCATCAACATCAAATTGATCATATGGAACAATGTATAGCACAACAAGGGATTTGTTTTGTGCTATTATGGTTTTCAAGCTTAAAACGCTGCTTCTTTTTTAGTGGTGAAAATCTAATAACGCATTGGAAAAACCAAGCAGTTACTGGAAAAAAATCTATGCCGCTTGCACTCATCGAGAAAGAAGGAATTGAATTATCTTTTGGAATCGCACCGCGAATCCCTTATCTCGACGCAGTGGAACAATATATTCAGACACACTAGATTCATAAAGTTTTGAAAGTATAACAAAGGAGTTGCTATTTATGCCAACCGCAAATTCAGGCTCGCGAGCTGCTAGACATGCATCCAACACCTCATCGAAGTCGAGTTACAAGAAAAAGACACAACCGCCGAAAAAGAAAAAACGGCTTGTTTTAAAAATCTTTCTTGGCTTACTTATCGCTGGGATGGTCGCTTTTTTAGCAGGCGTTGGTCTTTTTTGGTTCTATGCACGACAAGCCCCAAAATTAGAAGATGACAAACTAAATGCGACAGTTTCATCGAAGCTTTACGATATTAATAATGAAATTTTTGAGGATTTAGGCGCAGAAAAGCGTGAATTAATTCAACCAAATGATGTGCCTCAATTATTAAAAGATGCCATTGTTTCTGTCGAAGACCGTCGTTTCTATAAACACATTGGTGTGGATCCGATTCGGATTATCGGTTCTGCCCTTTCAAATGTCAAAAATGGTGGATTACAAGGCGGAAGTACCTTAACCCAACAATTAATTAAATTGTCCTACTTCTCTACAAAAGAATCTGACCAAACCTTGAAACGGAAAGCACAAGAAGCATGGATGGCTGTTCGTTTAGAACGTGAAAAATCAAAAGAAGAAATTTTAACTTACTACATTAACAAAGTCTACATGGCGAATGGTTTTTATGGAATGGAAACAGCGGCTGAAAATTATTATGGTAAACATTTATCTGAACTTGATTTACCACAAACGGCCCTACTGGCAGGAATGCCACAAGCGCCAAACTCATACGATCCCTATACAAAACCAGATACTGCTAAAGAACGCCGGGATGTTGTACTTTACACAATGTACGACAATAAAAAAATCTCGAAAGCAGAGTACGAAAAAGCTAAAGCTACTCCAATCGATGAAGGCTTAGTGCCATTAAAAGCCAGTGATGACAATCGAAAAGTCGTAGATAATTACGTCAAAGAAGTAATCAATGAAGTGAAAGCAAAAACTGGTAAAAATGTTTACACAGACGGACTAGATATCTACACAAACTTAGATATGAATGCCCAAAAACAACTTTACGATATTGTCAACAGTGATCAATACGTTGCGTTTCCAGATGATAAAATGCAAGTAGCTTCAACCGTTATTGATGTTGCCTCTGGACAGGTCCGAGCACAAATTGGTGGTCGTCACATTCCAGATGATGTGCAATTAGGAAACAATTTAGCTGTTAACACCCAACGTGATGTTGGTTCAACTGTGAAACCAATCATGGATTATGGTCCCGCAATTGAGAATTTAAATTATTCGACAGGTCGTCTCATGGTGGATAAACCAACGAAATATCCTGGTACCGACATTGATGTTTTCAACTCTGATTTAACATATCAAGGCGTCATTACTATGCGCCGTGCGATTATGGGTTCTCGTAACACCACCGCGGTCCAGACGTTTGATGAAGTTGGTAAAGAAAACATCATGCCTTTCATTAAAGGACTAGGAATTGACTATAAAAAATTAGAAGCGTCGAATGCCATTTCAAGTAACACAAGCGATGTAGATGGCGATAAATATGGAATTTCCTCATTGAAGTTAGCAGCAGCTTATGCGGCTTTCGCCAATAACGGGATTTATAACAAACCGTATTACGTAAACAAAGTCGTTTTCAATGATGGAACTAGCGTTGATTATCAACCTGATGGTAAACGTGCGATGAAAGACTCTACCGCCTATATGATGACGGATATGTTAAAAGATGTTTTAAACGGCGGAACAGGATTTAACGGCGCCATTCCAGGCTTAATCCAAGCGGCCAAAACAGGGACTTCTAACTATACTGATGAAGATTTAGCGCGAATGGGCACAACAGAAAAAGGAATTGCCCCGGATAGTACCTTTGTTGGTTATACGACACACTATGCCGTTTCTGTTTGGACTGGATACAATGATCGAAATACACCAATCTATCAAGAATACTATGGGATTGCCTCGGATGTTTACCGTGAAATAATGAGTTACTTGTCTCAAAATGTTTCAAACGATGACTGGGTGCAGCCAGACAGTGTTGTGCGGGTAGGTAATGAATTATACGTGAAAGATGCCTATGAGGTACCAAATGTACAAGTTTTACCAAGTACTACCTCTTCAGCACCACAGCCGGAATCTAGCAGTACGGTGGAATCCTCTTCCACAAAAGAAGCGGAAAGTTCATCAAGTTCTAGTTCAGAAAGTGCGCCTTCTTCCTCTGAAGCGCCACCATCAACCGAACAACCGGCAAGCTCTTCCTCAGCAGAGCAACCGGCAACATCAGAACAACCACCTGAACCTTCAAGTTCTAGTTCACAAGAACCACCGCAACCACCTGAAAGTAGTTCTAAACCAGATGAAAATAAAGCAGCATAAAAAGAGGTCGGGACAGAACCGTTTAGCTCCGAGAAATAAGAAGAAATTTCCGAAAATTGATCTTTGATTTTTGGAGAATTTCAGCTTATTTCCGAAGGAGTTGGTTCTGTTCCCGCCGTTTATCAGTTTTTGAGCGTGGAGCAAAAATCCAAAGTGATTTTTGTCCCACGCTCTTTTTTAGATTAAAAATGGACGAAGTGAACTGAATCACTTCGTCCATTTTTGCTTATTTACTTTCTTTATTTGCCAAAGCTGCACCAACAAATCCTTTGATTAAGCGTTGTGGGCGATTTGGACGAGAAATTAATTCTGGGTGGAATTGACAAGCCACAAAGAATTGTTTTTCAGGAATTTCAACAATCTCAACTAAACGATTATCTGGTGAAACTCCAGAGAAAACTAAGCCATTTTCTTCAAATAATTGACGATATTTATTGTTAAATTCATAACGATGACGGTGACGTTCTTGGACAACATCTTCATTTCCGTATGCTGCCGCAGTTTTCGTTCCTTTTTTCAATTTACATGGATATAAACCTAAACGTAGTGTGCCACCTAAATTCTCGATATTTTCTTGATCTGCCATTAAATCAATAATGTTATTTGTCACGTCAGGATTAGTTTCTGCAGAACCAGCATCTTCTAAGCCCACAACGTTACGACCAAATTCTACACAGGCCATTTGCATACCTAAGCAAATACCAAGGAATGGTACGTCATTTTCGCGAGCAAAACGAATCGCTTCAATTTTCCCTTCAATTCCACGATCACCAAAACCACCAGGAACCAAAATACCATCTGCTGAACCAATTCTTTCAGCGACATTTTCAGCAGTTAATTCTTGTGAATCAACCCAATCAATTTCGATATCTGAATCAAAATCAAACCCAGCATGTTTTAATGCTTCTACAACAGAAATATAAGCATCTGGTAATTCAACATATTTACCAACCAGCGCAATTTTTGTTTTCTTTTTCAAGTTAAGAACTTTTTCTTCTAATGCACGCCACTCAGTCATGTCTGCAGCCGGTGCGTCCAATTTTAAATGATCACAAACAATTTGATCCATGTTTTGTGCTTGAAGTGCTAATGGAATGGAGTATAACGTTTCAACATCACGAGATTCAATTACCGCTTCCGGATTAACATCACAGAATTGTGCTAATTTGTTTTTAGTGTTTTGAGAAACAGGTAATTCCGTACGGACCACTAAAATATTTGGTTGAATCCCTAAACTTCTTAATTCTTTGACACTATGTTGTGTTGGTTTAGTTTTCATTTCGCCAGCCGCTTTTAAGTAAGGAATCAAGGTTGTATGGATGTACATTACGTTGTCACTACCCATATCAGCTTTCATTTGACGCAATGCTTCTAGGAAAGGTAATGATTCGATGTCGCCGACAGTACCACCTACTTCTGTGATAATCACATCAGCATCTGTCATTTTCGCTGCACGCATGATTTTTTCTTTGATTTCATTGGTAATGTGTGGAATAACTTGCACTGTTGCACCTAAGTATTCCCCTTTACGTTCTTTACGTAAGACTTCTGAATAAATTTTCCCAGTGGTTACGTTTGAGTATTTATTTAAGTTAATATCAATAAAACGTTCATAGTGACCTAAGTCCAAGTCTGTTTCGGCACCATCATCTGTGACAAAAACCTCTCCATGTTGGTAAGGACTCATTGTCCCCGGATCCACATTAATATATGGATCGAATTTTTGAATCGTTACTTTTAATCCACGATTTTTTAATAATCGTCCTAAAGATGCTGCGACAATCCCTTTTCCGATAGAAGAAACCACGCCACCTGTAACAAAGATGTATTTTGTCATAATAGTTAAAAACCCTTTCTTTGATAATATTTTGTAGAGAGAAGTAAAACAACTTTGAGACTCTTACGTTTCTCCAAATAAAAAAGAAACAAAAATAGAAAAGCTCCCTATCCATTACGAATAGGGAGCTTGTAAGTTCGTTCAAACTTCTGACCTTCTTAAAGGTGCCCAAGTAGTATAATACAAGCAAACGGACATCAGGTCAAGTACTTCTATTCAAGAAAATAATTTTTTCTATTTTCTCATTTTTCTTAAGCATTCAACTAAAAAGCTTGACTCCTTCTTAGGAATCAAGCTTTTTTGTTTCTTACTCTTCAGAATATTCGTCATCAAAATCGTCTTCATCTTCAACATCATCGTCATCAATGATTGTTAAATCTTCTTCGATTTGTGGAATGTCTTCTTCATCATCGTCTGAATCTGCACCAATCTCTTGTAAGTCAGAGTTGTATGCTTTGATTTCTTCATCTTCATCTTCTTCATCATCGTACAAGATGTCTTCTTCATCATCATTTGTTAATTCAGCATCTTCTGGATCGTCATCGTTATAGTCAATTACATCTTCATCGTTTGGATTAGTGATGAAGGCATTTACTTTTTTACGTTTTCTACGACGTGGTGCATCTTCTTCGTCTTCTTCCAAGCCATGTGTAACTTCTTCATCGATTGAATCGATTGGATACCATGAACGTAAGCCCCAACGATTGTCTCCCAATGAGATAAAGCTACCGTCGATGTTTAAATCTGTATAAAATTGTGCTAATTGGTCACGAATTTCACTATCAGACTTGCCAAGATAATTTTGGATTTGGTTAACTAAATCAGAAAAATCCATAACATCTGCATGTTGTTCTAAAATAGCGTGTGCTACTTCAATCATGGATAATTCTTTTTTGTTTAACCCTTCAAATACATTAATTTCCAAGAGGTACACGTCCTTTCACAGTCTACTCCTTATCATACAAAAACATTGAAAAAAAATCAATTCTATTCTGCAATATTTATGCAGTAAATTCTAATTCTAAATGATATTCTCCGATTCGCTCTGTTTGAGAGTATAAATCATAATCAACTAAAATCTTACCAGACATTGGTTGATCTTTTAAACTAACACGCAAATTATGTGTAAACGTACTAATCTGTAGCAAGCCATAAGGGGTTCGATAACTTGTATCTAATTTTTCCTGATAGCCAAATCTTAAACGCATCCGTAATTCGCCAGCACGAATCAGCTGAACATGCCCGTCTGGTTCAATTTTAATGGTCACGGGGGTTGGTTCTGTATCCTCTAATAATTCTTCTTTGTAACGAATGTATAATGTATCACCCATTTTTACTAATTGACCTTCTAAGTCAAAGAAAAAATCTTTTTGTTCGTTGCCTTGTTGGACAATCGTTTTTAGTTGAATCGATACAGGAACGCCTGTTGATAAATCCATAATGGTCACTCCTTTTCCAAAATATAACTTTCTTATTGTTGACTTTTTCAATGTATTTGTCAACTAAAGTCAATTTTTCCTTGCTTATGTACCTTTTCTTATTGTATAAGCTCTTTTCACGGGTTGCAAGCATTTGTTTCATCTATTTAATAAGAAAACCGTTTACTATTTTAGAGAATTCCTTCAGAATTCGTTTATATAACATGCTTTTTTGCATTTTTTGTATATAATATAAGAGAGAGTAAGAAAATAAACGTATTAAATGACGTAATTATAAATAGACAGGACGTTTTTTATGAGCACAACTTTTCCCCTTCATACCGAATCATTTATGCTCCTTGATTCAGGTTGTTTAACAAACAGTGACTATTTTTTACCTTTTGCCTTGACCGATGTTTTAACCACTTTTTCAGGAATGCAGCACCAACCAATCATTCATTTCTGGCAATTGGATCAAGCAATGATTCTTGGCATGAAAGATACCCGTGTACCACATCTAAAAGAAGGCATCGCTTCTCTGCAAGAAAACGATTATTCTGTAGTCGTTCGCAATGCCGGCGGTTTAGGGGTGATTGCCGATTCGGGTATTTTAAATGTTTCACTTATTTTACCAAATAATTCTGAACACAAATTAAGTATCGATGGGGCTTATGAATTAATGTGGGCTTGGCTCCGTCAGAGTTTTCCAGAGAAAGAGATTGACGCCTTTGAAATTACTACATCCTATTGTCCTGGTACTTATGATTTAAGTATTGGCGGTCAAAAGTTTGCTGGGATTGCCCAACGACGCGTCAAAGACGGTATTTCTGTCATGATTTACATCAGCGTTAACGGCAATCAACTTGCTCGTGGAGAAGTGGTTCGAGACTTTTACCTTGCTGGCTTACAAGAACAATTTGGTGAAAATGGCTATCCACCCGTTGATCAAGCAGTGATGGCAAATTTAGAAACCCTGATTGAGACTCCATTAACAATAGACGCCGTAAAAACCCGTTTAATCGAAGCATTACCTCAACAATTTGAAAAATCTATTGATCCAAACTTAACCGAACCAATTATAACCTCAGAATGGTTCCAAACAAATTTAACTGTCCAGCTGGAAAAAATGGCGCAACGAAACGCCTTAATTAAAGGAGAGATCGTATGACGATTCCGTACAAAGAGCAACGATTACCAATCGAAAAAGTTTTTCGTGATCCCGTCCATAATTATATTCATGTCCAACATCAAGTGATTTTAGACCTTATTAATTCTGCTGAAGTGCAACGATTACGTCGCATTAAGCAACTAGGTACTTCTTCTTTTACGTTTCACGGTGCCGAACATAGTCGTTTTTCCCATTCTTTGGGTGTTTACGAAATTACACGTCGGATTTGTGAGATTTTCCAACGTAACTACTCTGTGGAACGATTAGGTGAAAACGGCTGGAATGACGACGAGCGCCTGATTACACTTTGCGCAGCTTTATTACATGATGTCGGTCATGGTCCTTATTCACATACATTCGAGCATATTTTTGATACAAACCATGAAGCAATCACGGTCCAAATCATCACCTCACCAGAAACGGAAGTCTATCAAATTTTAAATCGTGTTTCGGCAGATTTTCCTGAAAAAGTCGCCAGCGTTATTACTAAACAATACCCAAATCCTCAAGTGGTGCAAATGATTTCTAGTCAAATTGATGCCGATCGCATGGACTATCTGTTACGTGATGCTTACTTTACAGGGACGGAATACGGAACCTTCGATTTAACTAGAATCTTACGTGTGATTCGACCATACAAAGGAGGCATTGCCTTTGCTATGAATGGGATGCATGCGGTGGAAGACTATATCGTTAGTCGTTACCAAATGTATGTCCAAGTCTATTTCCACCCTGTTTCTCGAGGGATGGAAGTGATTCTTGATCATTTATTGCATCGGGCGAAAGAATTATTTGAAAACCCTGAATTTGACTATGATTTACAAGCCTCTCTGCTTGTACCATTCTTTAAAGGGGACTTCACCTTACAAGAATATTTAAAATTGGATGATGGCGTCCTCTCTACGTACTTTACACAATGGATGGATGTGCCTGATTCAATTCTAGGTGATTTAGCCAAACGTTTCCTTATGCGTAAGCCTCTGAAGTCAGCCACCTTTACGAACGAAAAAGAGAGCGCAGCAACGATTGCTTATTTAAGGGAATTGATTGAAAAAGTTGGTTTCAACCCTAAATATTATACTGCCATTAATTCAAGCTATGATTTACCTTACGATTTTTATCGTCCAAATAAAGACCGTCATCGTACACAAATTGAATTAATGCAAAAAGATGGCTCATTAGTGGAATTGGCAACGGTTAGTCCCCTAGTTGCAGCACTTGCTGGCCAAAGTCAAGGAGATGAACGTTTCTATTTCCCTAAAGAAATGCTTGACCAAGGAAATAAAAAACATTACGATTTATTTGATGAGACGTATCGTGAGTTTTCAAGTTACATTCATAATGGTGCGTTAGTTTTAAAAAAATAGGTTTTCTAGGAGGATTCTATGTCAATTAAGTTAGTTGCTATTGATATCGACGGAACATTGCTAAATTCACAACACAAGATTACCCCACGGGTCAAAGAAGCGCTCCAAAAAGCAAATGAGCAAGGCGTTCGTATTGTTTTATGTACAGGCCGTCCTTTGCCAGGCGTGAAAGAACAATTGGATGAATTAGCCTTATATGGTGAAAATGATTTCGTGATTACCTACAACGGTTCGCTTGTCCAAGCAACCAAAGATAATACGATTATTTCACGCTATACCTTGAGTTATGAGGATTTTTTAGAAATTGAAATGTATTCTCGTAAAGTCGGCGCTCACTTGCACACAATTGATGATTCCGCTATTTACACTGCCAATCGCAATATTGGTAAATATACGATTCACGAAGCATCTTTAGTGAACATGCCTTTGAAATATCGTACGGTGGATGAAATGACACCAGAGATGAACATTATTAAAATGATGATGATTGATGAGCCGGAAGTTTTAGATCCTGCCATTGCAAAATTACCATTACATTTTACCGAAAAATATACGACTGTTAAAAGTACGCCTTTTTACTATGAAATCATGAATAAAAATGCTAGCAAAGGCAATGCTCTAGCAAAATTGGCAGACCATTTAGGCTTAAATAAAGACGAAGTGATGGCCATTGGTGACAATGAAAATGACTTATCCATGATTGATTACGCTGGGATTGGTGTTGCGATGGGCAATGCGACAGAAAATGTTAAAACAATTGCCGATGTGCATACCACTAGTAATGACGAAGATGGTGTCGCTCAAATTATTGAAAAAATGGTTTTAATTTAAACATTCTTGTCAATAACAATAACCCTCAATCTAATCAACATAGATTGAGGGTTATTCGTTATTTTATGATGCTGCCGCTAGCCATTTTTCAACGGCCCAGCGGTGGCTTCCTCTTTTTAATAAACGGACTGCTTCTTCTGGTGCAACCCAGTGTAAAGTATTGGTCCTTTCTAAGGGTTCGCTAAGTTGCCGCCAAGTATTCGCTACATAAAAATAGCCAGGATTATAATAGGCCGTTTGGCGATGGTTCGAATAAAAATATTCATCAGCTTCCCCTAAATAACAGCCAATTTCTACACTAATTCCTAATTCTTCTAGCACTTCTCGATGGATCGCTTCTTCTTTCGTTTCGGTGCCTTCAATTTCGCCTCCTGGTAAAAAATAAGCTCCATTTGGCGCTTGTACCAGAACCATTGTGTTATTTTCTGACTTTGAAACAATAATGTATGCAGCATATCTTGTTTGATAGGTCAATGTCTCTTCTCTTTTTCCAAACGTTGGCGTTTTCATTGGCGCACCTCTTCTCTTTTCATCTATTTTACCTGAGAAATTCCTTTAGAACAAGTCAGAAACCAAGCGTTTTTCTCTACATTTCACGTTTATCTATGCTACTATTAACGTTGGAAATATAATTAAGTTTGAAAGGGAGTTTTTAACTATGAAAATGGCTCATACATGTGTGCGTGTAAAAGATTTAGAGGCATCATTAGATTTCTATCAAAAAGCCTTCAATTTTGAAGAAAGTCGCCGTCGTGATTTTCCAGAAAATAAATTTACTTTGGTTTATTTAACTTTACCAGGAGACGACTACGAACTAGAACTAACTTATAATTATGATCATGAAGCATACGATTTAGGAAACGGTTATGGTCATATCGCCATCAGTACAGATGATTTAGAAGGATTACACGAAAAACATCAAGCGGCTGGCTTTACTGTCACTGACTTAAAAGGCTTACCTGGAACTGCACCATCTTATTACTTTGTTGTCGACCCAGATGGTTATAAAATCGAAGTCATTCGTGAACGTTAAAAAGTTTCACTTGTTCACTTACTGAGCTTTTTGTGTTTGAGAGCTGTCCGAGACAAAACTTGTCTCGACTTCTTCTCAAACACTTTTTTCAAAAAAAGTGCTACAATAGAACGTATGAATTTATTGAGGATGTGATGTTATTATGACAAAAAAAATTATTGGAATCGCTGGCAATCAACTTTTGCAGGCAGCTGAAGTGTTTCACGGTAACCAAGTGACGTACACCCCACAAGGTTTTGTCAGCGCTGTTCAAGCCGCAGGTGGCGTTCCTCTCGTTTTGCCAATTGGCCCCAAAGAATTAGCCGCTACGTATATACAACAAATTGATAAACTACTTTTAGCAGGCGGTCAAGATGTTGCCCCTGAATTTTACGGACAAGAACCCCATATAAAATTAGAAGAAACGAATCGTGATCGTGACGAGTTTGAGTTAGCCCTAATTGAAGAAGCCTTAAAACAAAACAAACCTATTTTTGCGGTTTGCCGTGGAATGCAATTAGTCAATGTTGCTTTAGGTGGCACATTATATCAAGATTTATCGATGTATCCTCAATGGTCAGTTAAGCACGGACAACAACCCACTCAACCAATCTTTGCGACGCATCGTATTGATGTTGAACCAGACAGTCAATTATCAAACATATATGGTACAACTGGTCAAGTCAACTCGTACCATCACCAAGCACTACATACTTTAGGAAAAGATTTACGCGTTACTGCTTGGTCCTCTGATGGCCTTGCAGAAGCAGTGGAATCAACAAATGAACAGCAGCCTTTATTAGCTGTTCAATGGCATCCTGAACTAATGTACGCACGTGATGCCAAATCCCAAGCACTCTTTAACTACTTTGTTCAAAAATTATAGTAAAAACGGAGGGACGGCTTTCGCCCCTCCGTTTTTACTTGCTATCATACTTAAAAATCAAAATTATCTGGATCTGCACCAAAACGATGATCCTTATTTAACTGATTAATTGCGGTTATTTCTTCTGGCGTTAATTCAAAATCAAAGACAGCAAAATTTTCCTGAATTCTTTTTTCGTGAACAGATTTGGGAATCACGATAATATCATTTTGTAAGTGCCAACGAATAATCACTTGGGCCGCTGATTTACCATATTTTCCACCAATTTTCACTAGTACTGGTTCAGATAATAAATTACCTTGTCCTAGAGGAGACCAAGCCTCCACGGCAATCTTATTTTCGGCTAAATATTTTCGTAGCGGTTCTTGTGTTAACGTAGGATGTAATTCAATTTGATCCACCATTGGCACAACATTTGCTTCTGTTAATAAATCTTCCAAATGATGTTGATGAAAATTGGAAACGCCAATTGCTTTGGCACGACCACTTGCGTAAATTTCTTCTAATGCTTTCCATGATTCTTTATATTTACCAGCAACAGGCCAGTGAATTAAATATAAATCAACATAGTCTAGCCCTAATTTTTCTAAGCTTTTATCAAATGCTTTAATCGCATTTTCATAGCCTTGATCTTCATTCCATAATTTCGTCGTCACGAAAATTTCTTCGCGGGGAATACCCGATTGACGAATGCCTTCGCCCACCCCTGCTTCGTTTTTATAAACGGCTGCCGTATCAATCAAGCGATAACCCGCTTTTAAAGCCCATTTTACTGAATTTGTTGCTTCTGAGCCATCTTCTACACGCCAAACACCTAAACCTAGGCGTGGCATTTCATTGCCGTTTGCTAATTTTTTTGTTTTATCCAAAGTCATGTGTTTCTTCAGTCCCTTCATTTTCATTACTTTTAGTATACTACGCATTCTTCTTTCACGAAACAATCACGACTTGTCAGGTCATTTTCTTTATTTTTAATAAATAACGACGCCAATAAGTCAGCACTCCGATTAGTGCCACAACTACAATTGTTCGACCGCTAACGCTTCCAATCCACAGTTTAACTGCAAGTAACCAGATACAAAAGAGATAAACACAGGACCAATTAAAGGAAACTTTCAATGTACATGATTCCGCAATTTCGATTATCTGACTACTAAAAAAACGACTCCCTAATCGTAAAGCGACTGGATTATGGAAGATGAATGTTCGTCGCTTGTCAGCCGTCAAGCGAGTGGCACATCGTTCATCAATAAAAATTGTTACAGGTAATTTAGAAAGTAAATCATTTTTTGCCCATTCAATTGAAACTTTCACGCAGCACTCACAACCTTTAACAAAATTATAAAATATATTATTTATTTACAAAATTATAACATTCCTAAAAAAACATGTTAAGTCTTTAAAAAAACTTTCTATTTTCTTCCCCTTTCGCCGAGAGATTTAGTATACTAAAAGAAGAAATTTTAGAGAAAGTTGGATTTTTATGTTGATACTTGGGTTATCCAGTACTGAAACAGTCGATTCTTCTGCTCCTGATTTAGCAGAAGCGACCGTAAAAAAAGTGAGCGCGCTACAACGCTTTTGGAACAATATTAATTGGGATGCCATTGTCGCTACCTTAATTGAAAAAAGTTTATCAATTTTATTTTTAATTTTTCTATTTTTTATCATTCAGCGAATCGGGAAATATTTAATTGATCGCACCTATGCAAATTATAGTAAAAAGCAACATTTTAGTGAAAGCCGTTTAAAAACGTTACACACTTTAATCATTAATGCATTTCAATATACGCTGTTCTTTTTCTTCATCTATTCTCTTTTGACCATTGTCGGTGTGCCTGTTGGCTCATTATTAGCCGGAGCGGGAATTGCCGGTGTTGCCATTGGTTTAGGGGCTCAAGGATTCATGAATGACTTAATTACCGGATTTTTCATTATTTTAGAACAACAAATGGATGTAGGCGATTATATTCGCTTATTGGCGTTAAATATTGAAGGAACAGTTACTTCTGTCGGATTACGAACCACTCAAATTAAAGCGGTTGATGGAACTGTTCATTTTATTCCAAACCGAAACATCACCACAATCAGTAACCTGTCTCGTGCCAATATGCAAGTGTTAATTGATGTCCGCATCAATCCTGAAGAAGGTTATGAAAAAATTTGTGAAGTGATTACAGAAGTCAATGAAACATTAAAAGAAAAGTATATCGAAAGTATTCAAACTGGGCCAGATATTTTTGGCATGGTCGATTTAGGCAATGGCAACTTTGCGGTGCGAACGACCATGTATGTACTAAACGGCAAACAATTTGCGGTCAAAGAAGAATTTCTAGCCCAATATATCAAAGCATTAACAGAGGCCGGCTTTACGATTCCCAATACGCCCATTATTGCAAAATAAAAAACAGCCACCAGATACTTATTAGTTATCTGGTGGCTGTTTTTCTAATTGTCCAATGATTTTAAAAAGCCACTAACTGCCTCCACTCCAAACAATAACGCCTCTTCATTGGGTTCAAACTTGGCAGAATGAAGGCTATAGGGACTTGCCACGCCTAACCAAAACATCGTGCCTGGGACTTTAGACAATAGATAGCCAAAATCTTCACCTGTCATTGCAACCGGTGCTTGTTGAAATTGAACTGTTGCTTGTTTGCTCATGTATTCAATAAAATTCGTGGTACATGCTGGCTCATTCACTACAGGTAAATACCCTTTTTGATCAAGATGAACAGTTACTTCACATTGAAAAGATTGCGCAATACCTTCACTAATTTCGCGAATTCTTCGCTGCGTTTGTTCATTAGTTTCTGCTGTCAATGTGCGAATTGTACCAGATAAAGTTGCTTCTTCGGCAATCACATTGCAGGCAGTCCCTGCATGAAAAGTCCCAAAAGTAACGACTGCCCCGACCACAGGATCAACATTTCGACTAACGATCGTTTGCGCTTGCTGAATTAAATTGGTGGCCGCCAAGACCATATCATTTGCTTGATGCGGAAAAGCCGCATGTCCACCTTTTCCTTTTAAGGTAATGTTCACTTCACAAGTGGCAGCAAACAATGTCCCTACTCTGGTACTAATAGTTCCGACTGGCAAATCAGGATTAACATGAAGCGCATAAAATTCATCAGGTAACCACTCACCAAACGCATGGTCTTCATACATCAACATCCCCCCTGCTTCATTTTCTTCAGCAGGTTGAAATAAAAATAAAAAGTTATTGTCTGGTTGCTGTTGACTTAATTCTTTCAAAACCCCTAAACCGATTGTCATGTGAAAATCGTGCCCACAGGCATGCATAAACCCTGGTCGTTTTGATTGAAAAGCAGAAACCACTTCCTCTTGAATAGGCAAACCATCAATATCAGCACGCCAACCGATGGTTTTCTGAGGATTTTTGCCTTCTATGAAGACTAAAATCCCCGTTTGCCATGTTCGAACTTGCAGATAAGGTTGCTTCATTTTATCAATTTCATTAAGTAAAAAGGCTTGTGTTTCCTTTTCTTCTAAACCGATTTCAGGTATTTGATGTAGTTGCCGTCTAATCGTAATTAATTCTTCTTGCTCCACAAAAGCCACTCCTTCATTTTTGGGGTAATCGAAAGCCGCCATGAAGAAGTTTCTTCATCGCGACTGACTAATTTATTTTTAGAGTTTACGTAATTCTTCTAAAATCTCTGTTTTACTCTTGGTTTTATCATCAATTTGTTTAATTACTTTTGCTGGCACGCCTGCGACAACGGTATGCGCTGGAACGTCTTCCACAACTACTGCCCCAGCAGCCACAACGGCACCTTCACCAACACGAACCCCTTCTAGTACGACCGCATTCGCTCCAATGACAACCTCGTTTTCAATAACCACAGGTGCGGCACTTGGGGGTTCAATGACACCAGCTAAAACCGTTCCCGCGCCAATATGACAATGTTTTCCTACAGTTGCACGGCCGCCTAAAACAGCGCCCATATCAATCATAGTCCCTGCACCAACGACGGCGCCAATATTTAGAATAGCCCCCATCATAATCACCGCTTGATCGCCAATTTCAACTTTTTCGCGAATCAAAGCACCTGGTTCAATCCGAGCATTAATGTCTTTCAGATCAAGAAAAGGAATTGCTGAGTTACGTGCATCATTTTCTACAACATAATCCTCAATTTTTTCTTTGTTTGCTTCTAAAAAAGGTTTTACGTCAGCCCAATCGCCAAACAATGTCCCAGTTTTACAATTATTAAAGACCTTAATTGTTTCCGGAAACGTGACTTCTTTTAATTGCCCTTTCAGTGTTACTTTAACAGGCGTTTGCTTTTTGGCATCACCAATATACTGAATAATCTCATATGCGTCCAATCACAGCACTCCTTTACTTCGTGTTATCATACAGAATAACGCATTTATGAGAAAAAAGTAAAGAGTTTCTTGCGTTTTATTTAAATTACTTTCATTTCTTCTTCTGATTTAGGCAGAACAAGATGATGTTTTTCTAATTCATGCGCCATATGATTGACCGCTTTTAAAATTTCTTTGCGTGTAATGATACCTTTAAAGCGTTGATTATCATCAACCACTGGTAAAAAAGAAGCATCTACTAATAAATGTAACACTTCTTCTAAATCCCACGATTCACCAATTACAGGAACATTGACTTCCATTACATCGGCCACAGTAAATTCATTCAATTTTTCAAAATCCACTGAAGTCAAATCAAACATTTTATCTACAACGTCTGTCAAGCCGATTAAGCCAACAAAGCGATCTCCCTTATCTAACACAGGAATCTTGGAATAGCGAACTTGCGATAAGACTAATGCCGCGTGACTTAACGGATTTAAACACATTACATTGGCGACATTTTCAGCGGGTACTAAAAATGTTTCTTGTTTTTCTAATAATAATTCTTTTACAGCAGTCCCTATCATGATTGGGTTGCCTCCATTTCTAATTCTTTAACACGTAACTTATTGTACCTAATTCTGCGGAAAAAGTCTTGGAATTCGCAAATTCTTCATAACTTAACAAACGAAAATTAACGTTTTGTTCTATTCTCCCCCCAAAAAAGAGAACGCTTTCTTAAAAAAATAAAAACTTAGTTGTCCCATAACAGACAACTAAGTTTTTATAAAAGACCAATTAATCAGTCAATTATCCTTCTTTTTCACACGTTTCATCACAGCCATCACTGACCATAATAAGCGGAAATCCCATGTTTTCTAAGATAGTGTTTATCCAATAAAAAATGATCAATTGGTTCAACAGCTGGGTTAATTGTTTCCGTTAAACGTGCCATTGAACAGATTTCATCTAAAATCAAACTGTTTTCAACTGCTTTTTCCGGAGTCATGCCCCAAGTAAATGGGCCATGTCCATAAACTAGCACTCCTGGAACTGCTAAAGGATCTAGTTCTTGTTCATGAAATGTTTCAACAATGACTTTGCCAGTCTCTTCTTCATAATTTTCTTTAATTTCACTTTCAGAGAGCGCTCTTGTGCAAGGTACAGCGCCATAAAAAGCATCCGCATGGGTGGTACCGTAAGGAGGTAAGGCTCGCCCTGCTTGAGCCCACGTAACACTATTCAGGGAGTGCGTGTGCGCAATCGCTCCAATTTCTGGCATTTTTTGATAAAGATAAAGATGCGTGGGTAAATCAGAAGACGGCTTTAATGCATTGGTTTCCAATAGTTGTCCCTTTAAATCAGTCACTACCATCTGTTCCTTGGTCATTTCTTGATACTTGACGCCGCTTGGTTTAATTACGATAATCCCTAATGACCGATTGATTTCACTAACATTGCCCCACGTTAATTTGACTAAGCCCAGTTTTGGCAAAGCCAGATTCGCTTCATAAACACGTTGTTTCATTGCTTGGATGATCGCTTTATTGTTCATAATAACCCGCCTCTACTAATTTGGGATAGAGATACTGCTGCGCGGCTTGAATTTTTTCTTGAAAATTCAAATCCGTTTCATTCCACATTTCAATTAAAAAAGGACCACTATAGTTTAACCGCTTGAGTGTTTTCAATAAGCCTGTAAAATCAACACAGCCTTCTCCAAAAGTAACTTCCCGAAACTTCCCTTCAAATGTGTCTGTTACAGCGAAGGTATCTTTTAAGTGAATAGCAGCGATTTCAGCAATTCCCTTTTCAAGTTCAACCGCCGGATTATTTTCCGGCCAAGCAGACAAATTACCTAAATCAGGATAAACATGCAAAAAAGGAGACGGAATTTGTTCCTTAATTTCTAGAAATTTTTGTATGCTATTCATAAAAGGGTCATCCATAATCTCAACAGCCAGAATGACACCGTATTGTGCAGCTTCCTCAACGCCCTTTTTCAGACCTTGAAGAAAAAATTCCCTTGTTTCGGCAGTTTTTTCTTCGTAAAAGACGTCATAGCCAGCTATTTGAATTACCCGTATGTTTAATTGATGAGCCAAACGAATCGCTTGAGATAAAATTTTCCGTCCTTTTTCACGTGTTTCTTTATTTAAAGAGCCTAAAGGGAACCGCCGATGACCACTTAAACACAAAGAATGGATAAAAAAATCTTCTTTCACCATTAATTGAGAAAGTTCTTGTAACTGGCTTGGTGTCCAAGCCAATCGTGCTAAACGTTCATCGGATTCATCAATTGACATTTCTAAAAAATCAAACCCTAACTTTTTGGCCCATGTGAATCGTTCTGCCCAAGTTAAATTTTGCGGGAGTGCTTTTTCATATAGTCCAATTCGTGCCATTTTATCACTTCCAAATCTGATCGATTTTTTTTTGAAAATCTTTGGCTGCTTGTTCAGGATTTTTTGATTCAGTAATCCCACGGCCCGCAATAAATGTTGCAACTGCCATTGTTTGAAACAATTCAAGCGTTTCGACAGTTAAACCACCTGTGACGGACACTTCAAAGCCTAAGTCAATTAGTTCTTGAACTTTATTCAAATCTTTTTCTCCCCAGCTGCCGCCAGCTAAAAGAGCATCTCTACTTTGATGATAAATCACCTGATTAATCCCTAATTCTCGCCATTGTCGAGCTTGTTGCATTGTCCAATTTCCATATAGTTCTACTTGTAATTCTCGGACTTCTTTTTGAGCTGCAGCCATCGTTGGTAAGGTGGCGCAACAAATGACCGTCATGAAATCAGCGCCTGCTTGTGCGACATTACGAGCAACTGTACCGCCCGCATCAGCACATTTTGTATCAGCAACAATTGTTTTATTAGGAAACATGCGTTTTAAACAACGAATTGCTTTTTGGCCTTCTTGTAAACACAAAATAGTGCCAACTTCGATAATATCGACAATTTCTCCGACTTTCATACAATCTGCTAAAGCGTCTTCTAATCTATTATGATCTAAAGCGATTTGTAAGTTTGGTCTTTTCATCTTTCCCATCCTTTTATTCAGATTTTTGATAACGATCTGAAGCCATATATTTTTCTTGAATTTCTTTTGCAGACATTACATTTTTAATGCCAATCACTGTGACTCCGCGTTTTTCTGCTTGCTGAAACATTTGTAAAAAATTGACTGGAGTAAAAACAACGTCGTATTGGCTAGCAGAGCTTTTTCCTTCTGAAATGGCGCAATGATGAATTTTTGTAATCGGTACACCTAGTTCTTTCATTGCTTTTTCAACACTCCGCATCATCATTAGACTCGTGCCAGAACCATTGGCACAGGAAACAAGTATTCTCATTTTAAATTCCTCCTTTAATTCTCTTGAAATTTTTTAGCATATTGTTCATAATCATTGACAATCATAAAGTAACCTTCTGGATTTCTCCGATACTGAAGTTGCGGAATTATTAGTAACCCAATCACCACCACTGCTACGCCAACATAGCCTAGAACTTTCATAATGATTGTAAATAACGGCCAAGCTGTTGCCCAATCGAACATGCCCAAATAACCGCCATATTGAGATAATCCAATCCATGTAGCAAATAAAGCTGAGCCACCTACTTGGATTAAACCTGAAAGGAATGGGAATAAACAAGCAGCTTTTACTCCGCCACGATTATTTGCATAAACAGCTATGACAGCGTTATCAAAAAACAATGGGATAAAACCCGCAATAACGATTGTCGGAGACTTTAATAGAATCAGTAAGCCAAT
This sequence comes from Enterococcus sp. MSG3299, assembly GCF_050555765.1. Taxonomy (NCBI): domain Bacteria; kingdom Bacillati; phylum Bacillota; class Bacilli; order Lactobacillales; family Enterococcaceae; genus Enterococcus; species Enterococcus sp. MSG3299. The sequence continues at coordinate 926,473 of NZ_CP187869.1, read as the reverse complement.
CATTAAAAACTGGCCTAATGCGCCAAAGAGGAACCCAATTGTTACTGCGTTGGGCGAACCAAACCCGAAAGTCGCTGCTACGTCAATCCCAGGAACAGCGCCTGGTAAAATGGTATTTGAAATCCCTTGGAATGACTGCGTCAACTCGTCAACAAAGGTTCTAACGCCTAATTGTAAGATAGCTAAATAGACAGCAAAATTTAATGAAGTGGTCATGATATAAAAGAAGAAACTCTGCCCTTCTTGCATAAATTTAGCTTGAATTAAATAATCTTGTCCCAAAACAAGCAAGATAATGCCAAAGAAAAAGAGCATCAAAATGGACGTAGCAACCATATTTTCATTAAAAATGGATAGAAATCCTGGTAATTCGATATCTTCCAATTTTTTATCGACCTTCTCTGAACGATGTTTTTTTTGATCACGTTTTTTCAACCATTCTGCTAATTTTGCAAAAATAAATATGCCAAACATTTGTTGATGGGCTACCGCAAAACCAGCACCTTCTGTTAGTTCCTGCGTAATCCCTACCGTTAAATTTGAAGCAACTGCCCAATAACACCCGAGAATTAAGCCCATAAAAATTAGTACTTCGATTCTACCTAAGTTAGGAAAACAAAAGAGTAAAATCCAGAAAGCGGTAGCTGCTTGTTGAATCTGAACATTCCCTGTTGTAAAAACGGCTCTCAATTTTGTATATTTTTGAAAACGAACCAACAAAATATTCATAATAAATGCGATCAATAACAAAATCATCACATCACCAAAGGTTCGTCCAAAGGTTTTCATCAATCCTGCATCGACTGCATTTTGCCCGAAATATGGATCGGTAACCATCGCCTGTAAATTAAATCGCTCTTTCAAGCCTACTAGAATAGGGCGAAAATTATTAACCAAACCACCAGAACCAACACTCAAAATAAAATAACCAACTGTCGCTTTCAGAAAACCTGCTAAACATTCATAAAAGGGCCTCCGTAACAAGAGATAACCTAATAACACGATGAAACCAATCAAATATGCTGGCTGTGTTAAAACGTTCGTAGCAAAATAAGTCCAACTATTTAACAAGAACTCCCCCATTGATTTTTCCCCCTATAATTGATATTTCTCCATAACTTCTTTAAAATCCATTGGCGTATTTGTTTCTAACAAGTCAGCAATCACGCCATCCGTCATCAATAAATCCATCAATTGCTGAATATTTTCAAGATGTTCGGCGGGATTTTGGGCTGCCAATGTAAAAAATAAGGTTGCTGTTTTTGCTTCTTGATCGCCAGCAAAAGTGACTGCTTGCTTAAATTTTGTAAAAGAAATGGCCGTTCCAAAAACACCTGCGCTTTCCTCTGATGAATGTGGCATGGCTACTTCAGGAGCAATGATGATATAAGGTCCAAACGTTTCGACACACTGGATAATCTCATCGACGTAACTCTGATCGATGATGTGTTTTTGGAGTAAAATCAAACAACTTTCCTGAATCGCCTCTTGCCAACTAACCGGTTCTTTATCAGGGTAATGAATAAGCTCTTGCTCCCAAAAATAAGTTAACATTGTACATCCAGCCTTTCTTACAAGAATGAAGGAAATGGTGTATCATTTTCTTTAACAAAAACATCATCAAAGCCACGATCAAAGTTAAATTCTAAGTTGTCTTTGTCATCTGGATAAACAAATTTGCCACCCACTTGCCAAATATATGGTTTAAATTGATAATGTAAACGATCTTTTTTAAATTTCCAAATTTCCATGATTTCTTTTGGATCCGCCATAAAATTAGACCAAATATCATAATGAACGGGAATGACTACTTTCGCATTTAAAGATTCGGCCATTCTCAACATATCAACAGAAGTTATTTTATCTGTGATACCGCGAGGATTTTCGCCATATGCTCCTAAGCAAACATCAATTGCATATTGATTACCATGTTTCGCAAACAAGTTAGAATAATGAGAGTCTCCGGCGTGATATACCGTACCACCTGAGGTTTCAAATAGATAATTGACAGCTAGTTCATTCATGTCCTGAGGCATTTTACCTTTAAATGTATTTTCAGGATCATCAGAAGTAATTAGCGCGGTTCGATCAAAAGCTTCCAAGGCCACTACATTCACATCATTCACTTTTATTTCTTGACCAGGCTCTATAACCCGTGTTTTTTCTGCCGGAACACCCCAACGCTGCCATGTTTTCACTACTTCTTTTGGACCAATAAATAGAGCCTTAGGACAATTTTGATGAACAGCAGCAGCTGTGTGAATATCCAAATGGTCTGAATGAATATGTGTGACAACTAAAGCATCTACCTCTTTTATTTCAAAAGGATCAATCACAAAAGGTTGTGTTCTTAAATTAGGTTGCATTTTTTGGCAACCACTCATGCGCATCATTTGATGGCCATTTTTCATTAAGCCGTTCCCGTGCGTTTGTTTTCCTGTTCCACACCATAAATCACATAAAATATTCGTGTTCTCATGCGTTTTCAGCCAAATGCCTGTACAACCAAGCCACCAAAGTGCAACCGTTCCTTGAAGCACATTTGTCTGATTAATTTCTTCGTTTAAATAAGTGCCCCATTCTGGAAATGTCGCCTTCAACCAACTTTCTTTTGTAATTTCATGAATCGATTTGCTCATGCTACCACTCCTCTTCTCAAATGATTGTGTTATGCTTTATAAGAAAATCATAGCCGCAAAAAATCACAATGAAAACCCTTTTATATGATTGTTTGCACTTTTAATGATTCTTTTACGTGTTTTGTTTTCCTATGAGTTATACTATTTCATGGGGGACCGTGTCCAAAGAAATAACTAAAGGAGGTTGTATTACTTGAAAAGTTCATTAGAAACCATTGAAAAAAGGCAACAAAACATTCTCGCGCTGCTGCAAAAAAACAAACAAATGACTACCTATAAATTAGCAGATGCTTTAAATGTTTCCTTAAGCACAATTCGTCGTGATTTAAATGTCTTAGAAACTAAGAATGATATCATTCGAAAATATGGGTATTGTATTTACAACGACCAAAATCAGAAAGACTTTGATCAATCAGGACCGGAGTTATTAAAACAAGCCATTGCTCGTGTTGCTTGTAGCTATCTAAGTGATTATGATACCGTTTTCATTAATTCAAGTTCCACTGCTTTGAATATTCTCCATTATTTAAAGGCCGATCATCTGACCATCGTAACGAATAATTTAAAAATTGCCACCAAGCCTCATGTTTCTCAATACAATTATATTTTGACCGGAGGCGAATTACGTTTTCCCAAAGAAGTTCTGGTAGGAGATATTGCCATTAACACAATCACCGCAACGCATGCCGATGTTTGCGTAATTGGCTGTAGCGGGGTCAGTTTAGAACATGGCGTCACTACAAAAATTTTCAATGAAGCAAAAATTAATGAGCTTATGATAAAACAAACAACAAAAGTAAAAATTCTGGTCGCGGACCATCGAAAAATCGGCTTGACATCTAAATTTAAAATTGCTGATATTACCGCTTTTGATTGTTTGATTACAGACAAACATTGCTCATCAACTTTAATTACAGAACTTCGTAAGACCGGCTTAAAGGTTATCCAAGTCGACTAAAAAAAGAGCGTAGGACAAAAATCTCTTTTGGATTTTTGTCCTACGCTCAAAATCTGATAAATAAAAAAGTAGCACTTATTTCTTAACATTCACTTACTTCGTAAACGTTGCCTTTAATCGTTCCAACGGTTGGTGCTCTTTGTTATAATACTGAACGAGATATTGTTCAGGTGTACTTTCAATTATGGTATATGTTTTCTCTTGAACTGGTCCACGAGGTAAACGAATACTTCCCGGATTAACAAAGAGAATGTTATTGTGTCGCTCTGCACCGAGTACATGAGTGTGACCAAATAAGGCAATTGTCGCTCCTGCTTCTTCCGCCTGTAAAGCAAGTGTCGTGAGCCCCATTCTAACATTGGCCAAATGACCATGTGTCATATAAATAACTTGATCTCCCACTTTTTTAGTCACAGTTTTGGGAAATTCATCATAAAAATCACAATTTCCTTGGACTACAATGAATTTTTGCCAAAGTTCATCTGTCGGTTCTAATTCAGAATCACCACAGTGAAAGAGTGCATCGACTTGTCCTTCATAATGATTCACTAAGTCAACTAAACAGTCACGGTCGCCATGATTATCGCTTACTACCAAGATTTTCATACGTTTCAACTCCTATTTTTTTAGCCATTCTTCCCATTGTTCTTTTAATTTTGCCACTGCTTGTCCACGATGACTGACTTTATTTTTCTCTTCTCCAGACAATTCAGCTGCCGTCTTACCAAGCTCTGGAACATAGAAAAGTGAATCGTACCCAAAGCCTCCTTCACCACGAGGAATCGTACCGACTTCTCCTGGCCATTCAGCTTCGACCACCAGACTTTCTTTCTTTGGTTCAGCAAAAACCAATGTACAATGGAAACGCGCTTGTCTTTTTTCTTTTGGCACGCCCGTTAACTCATGTAGTAGTTTCGCATTATTTGAAGCATCGTTAGTTGGCTCACCAGCAAAACGAGCAGAATAAATCCCTGGCATTCCTCCTAAGGCATCAACAATTAATCCTGAATCATCTGCTAGTACTGGTTTCTGTAAAATTTCTGCAATTGTTTCAGCTTTTAGACGAGCATTTTCTTCAAATGTTCGACCAGTTTCTTCTACATCTGGCAAATTCGGATAATCTAATAACGTCTTAACTGTATATCCTTTTTCACCAAAAATTGAACTAAACTCTTTCGCTTTACCAGGATTTCTAGTCGCAATGACAATCACTTTCTCTTCTGAATCTTGCGAAGGGACTTCTTCAGAGGCTAAAGCATAAAGCGCTTCTTTCTGATACGCAATTAATTCCTCAATCCCTGTTTTTCCATAAAAGAGCATGGCATTTAACTCATCTCCTGAGAAGGTAGCTTCTTCACCCGTTCCTTGAATTTCCACAAATTCACCAGATTCGGTCATCACGATGTTCATATCCACTGCAGCATTCGAGTCCTCTGCGTAATCTAAGTCCAGCACACAATAACCATCGGGTAAAATACCCACGCTGACAGCAGCTAAATGCTCTTTAATTGGGTCTTCCGCTAGCGCACCAGTCATCAATAAATGATTGACTGCTAAGCGTAGAGCAACAAAAGCGCCTGTAATACTAGCTGTACGGGTTCCCCCATCTGCTTGAATCACATCACAATCGACAACAATGCTCCGTTCCCCTAACTTTTCTAAGTCAACAACAGCTCGCAATGACCGCCCAATCAAACGTTGAATCTCCATTGTTCGCCCTGTTAATTTTCCTTTCGCACTTTCCCGAATATTTCTTGTGTTCGTCGCGCGAGGGAGCATGCTATATTCAGCTGCTACCCAACCTGTTCCCCCGCCTCGTAAAAATGGGGGAACCTTTTCTTCGACAGTGGCTGAGCAAATTACTTTTGTATCGCCAAACGAAATAACCACCGAACCTTCTGGATGTTTAAAAACATTGGTTTCAATAGTGATCTTTCGCAATTCTTTTGGTGCACGACTATCATGTCTAATCATTTTCGTTTCCTCCTAAGTGAATCTGTTGTGCTTTTAAGTTCTCTATACCAAGCCAACTGCTTGCAATCTCTTCAAACATTTTTGAAGAACCAGTTGTATAAAATTCATGGTGCTGTGTAGGCGCTTCAGGCGTGTGGGCAATGTCAAAATAATCGAGAAGCATGCTGACTTCGCCAACTGTTTCGGCTCCTGAGTCAATTAATGTCACATGACTCCCCATCACATTTTGAATCACCGGACGTAACAACGGGTAATGGGTACAACCTAAAATCAACGTATCAAGTCCTTTTAATTGTAGTGCTTGAAGTGTTTCTGCCACAATTTTTTTTGCTACGGAAGAACGATATTGATTACTTTCAACAATGGGGACAAATTTAGGGCAAGCTAAACTAGTCACCTCAATTGCTGGTGCCTTACTTTTAATGGCGATTTCATAGGAAGCACTTTTGATTGTCCCTAACGTACCTATGACACCAATTTTGTTATTTTTTGTGACTTTAACGGCTGCTCGTGCGCCAGGTAAAATAACACCAACAACTGGAATTGGCAAGGCAGCTTTAATTTCTTCTAATGCGACAGCCGTCGCGGTATTACATGCGATTACTAGCATTTTTATTCGTTTTTTCAATAAAAAATCGGCCATTTTCCAAGTAAACTGAACGACTTGTTCGGCTGGTCGTGGACCATATGGGCAACGGGCTGTATCTCCTAAATAAATTAATCGTTCATTTGGTAATTGTTTTAGCGCTTCCTTTAAAACAGTTAATCCACCAACGCCAGAATCAATTAGTCCAATGGCTTCTTGATTGCTCATTCTCATCCTACCTTTGCCTTTTATTCACTGCCTTTATTTTCTACTTTTTAAGGACTATTGTCAATTTTTCCTGTTTTGCTCTCATTTATTTCTTTTTTTGAAGGAAATCTTTTTCGATTAAAAAACTAGTAATTCATTTTTTTGTATGTTATAATTCCTAACATTAAGAATACAATTAGAAATACATTTGGTTAATTTAATTTAAATAACACGTTTCTCACCGAATCCTCTGTTATCTTTTCTACCAAATGATTGCAAAGGAGACTGCCTATGATTTCTTTAGAACATGTAAATAAGTATTTTGGGGAGCATCACGTTTTAAAAGATATTACTTTGAATGTAGAGCAAGGAGAAAAAATTGTCATTATTGGACCCTCTGGCTCTGGCAAAAGTACATTAATTCGGTGTATGAACCAATTGGAAAAAGTCAATGATGGTTCCGTCGTAATTGATAACATTGACATCACCAAACCGAAAGCACCGATTCAAAAGGTTCGCCAGAAAGTTGCCATGGTCTTTCAAAATTTTAACTTATATGCTCATAAAACGATTATTGATAATTTAACGTTAGCACCGATTAAAGTGATGGGCGTTTCCAAAGAAGAAGCGGTTCGTACTGGCATGGAGTATTTAGAACGAGTCGGTTTGGCTGATAAAGCTTCTGCTTATCCTTCGCAGCTTTCTGGCGGGCAGCAACAACGGGTCGCTATTGCTCGTGCCTTAAATATGCATCCTGAGATTATCCTTTTTGATGAACCGACTTCGGCACTTGATCCAGAAATGATTCAAGAAGTTTTAGATGTAATGGTCGATCTTTCCAAACAAAATATTACCATGGTTTGTGTCACACATGAGATGGGCTTTGCTCGTCAAGTGGCTGACCGTGTAATCTTCATGGACCAAGGACAGATTATTGAACAAGGAACGCCTGAACATTTCTTTACAAGCACTGAAAACCCTCGTGCAAAAGAATTTCTAAGCAAAATTATTCATAACGGGTAATGAATAAAAAAACAAAAAATTGGAGGAATGAACAATGAAAAAACAAAATAAATGGCTGGCTGGACTCTCCTTACTTGTATTAGCAGGCATCATTGTGGGCTGTGGTAGCGGCAACAATGACTCAACTTCCAAAAGTGCTTCATCAAACAAAACGGTCACAGTAGAACAATTAAAAAAAGCGGGGAAAATTAAAGTAGGTGTCAAAGAAGACATTCCTAATTTTGGCTATATGAATCCTGATACAAACAAAAATGAAGGAATGGAACCAGATATTGCACGCTTGATTGCGAAAGAAATTACCGGCAGCGAAGAGAATGTGGAATTTGTGGGCGTGACAGCGAAAACGCGCGGTCCCCTTTTAGACAATGGTGAACTAGATATGGTAATTGCTACATTTACAATTACTGATGAACGTAAAAAGACTTATAATTTTACAACTCCTTATTATACAGATGAGATTGGTTTCCTTGTGCGCAAAGAGGATAACTTCTCAAGCATGAAAGATTTAGACGGAAAAACAATCGGCGTTGCACAATCTGCTACGACAAAAGAAAACTTAGAGAAAAAAGCGCAAGAGGAAGGAATCAAATTTACTTATCAAGAATTAGGTTCCTATCCTGAATTAAAAACAGCGTTAACTTCTAAACGAATTGATGCATTTTCAGTGGATAAATCAATCCTATCTGGCTACGTGGATGGCAAGACAGAAATTTTAAAAGATGGTTTTTCGCCACAAGAATATGGAATTACCACAAAGAAAGCAAATACTGAATTAAATGATTATCTAAATGGTTTAATTGAAAAATGGGAAAAAGACGGCACACTAGAAAAAATTTATCAAGACTGGGGCTTAAAAAATTAATCATTCCTAAGACTTGAAGAATCAAAAATTTTAGGAGGGATTTTTATGTTTTTGTTAGCCAATATTTTCTGGCTTGAAGAAGGGCCATTTGCCTTATATCGTTGGGAAGCTTTATTTCAAGATTGGCGAATTTTTGGTCAGGCATTTCTCTATACTATTCTGCTTTCTTTAGGAGCGATCTTAGTTGCCTTTGCTTTAGGCATTTTCTTTGGTAGTTTATCAGCGACCAAAAGTAAACTTTTACACGCAATTAGTCGTGTCTATGTAGAATTTTTTCAAAACACACCTTTGTTAATTCAATTTATCGTAGTCTATTATGGCTTTCCTCTGCTAAGCCCGCTGCTTTCATTTTCTATTACTACGATTGCCATTCTGTGTGTAGGCTTCTATCATGGCGCCTACATTTCTGAAGTGGTTCGCTCAGGAATCGGAGCTGTCCCAAGAGGGCAATTTGAAGCGGCTTACTCCCAAGGATTAACGTATGGTCAAACGATGCGGTATGTGATTTTACCACAAGCATGGCGGATTATGTTACCGCCTTTAACTAATCAAGTAGTGAATCTAATTAAAAATACGTCAACAGTTGCCATTATTTCTGGCGCAGACGTAATGTTTGCTGCCAATAGTTGGTCGTCTGTCAACTTGAACTATATTCCCGCCTTTGCGCTTGCTGGTTTCTTATATTTCATTCTTTGCTTCCCATTAGCGAATTTGGCTAGAAAAATGGAAGAAAAAAATAAGAAAGCATATAGTAGATAGGAGGAAAACAGATGCCTTTTTCAGAAGAAATGCGTCAATTACTGACAGCAAATAATTTTCAATTTCTATTTAACGGCTTAAAATTGACGCTCTATATTTCCTTCGTCTCAATTATTTTGAGTACGATTTTTGGCACCATTCTAGCCGTTTTGCGAAATCAAACCCATGGACCACTGAAGTTACTTGCCAGTATTTATGTAGAAGTGGTGCGTAATATTCCAAACTTATTGTGGATTTATGTTATTTTTTTGATTTTCAAAATCAAATCCACACCTGCTGGAATTGTGAGTTTTACTGTGTTTACCACCGCTGCTTTAGCGGAAATTATTCGTGGTGGTTTAAATGGTGTTGATAAAGGACAAATTGAAGCGGCGCGTTCTCAAGGGTTTTCAAATTGGCAAATTCTTTATCATATTGTTTTGCCTCAAGCCATTCGCAATGTTTTACCAGCGATCGTTTCTCAGTTTGTTACTGTCATCAAGGATACAAGTTTCTTGTATTCCGTGATTGCTTTACAAGAACTCTTTGGCAAATCTTATATCTTAATGGGGCGCTACGCACAAACAGGACAAGTATTCACTATTTACGGAATCGTCGCCCTTATTTATTTCATTATTAACTTTAGTATCTCACAATTTTCACGTTGGCTTTCACGAAATTGGGCGAAAAGTTATTAATGTAGTTAAAAACAGGAGGCTGAGACAAAAGTGTTTAGCTCCAAGAAATAAGAAGGAATTTCCGAAAATTGTTCTTTAATTTTTGGAGAATTTCGGCTTATTTCCGAAGGAGCTGCTTTTGTTCAGCTGATTATCTTAAGATTTAGAAAGTGGGGCATAAGTCATTTCGACTTATGCCCCACTTTCCTGTTTTTATTTTATCTTACTTCTACTTGATGTTTTTCAATTAGCGCTTTTTCAACCTTTTCCATTGAACGGTTAATTTCTTCATCCACTAATGTCGCTTCTGCATTAACGAAAGTTAAACTATACGCCATTGATTTTTTGCCAGCGCCTAGTTTTTCACCTTGATATACATCAAATAAATGAATCTCTTTCAAATATTTACCTGCGTTATCTGAAATAGTTTTAACTAGTTCTTGATTGGTAACTGTTTCATCGACTAATAAAGCAATATCTCGAGAAACTGCTGGGAATTTAGAAACTGCTTCATAAGTAACCCCGCCTGCTTCTGTGGCTACTAATTGTTGCAAGTTTAATTCAGCAACATATGTTTCAGGAATATCGTACGCTTTCGCTGTCGTTGGGTGAACTTGTCCGACAAAACCAACCACTTCACCTTCTAAATAAATCCATGCTGTCCGGCCTGGATGCATTTCTGGAATCGCCGTTGTCGCTTGATAACTGATTTTTTCTGTTAATCCTAAAACAGCTACAATACTTTCCACTAAGCCTTTTACTGTATAAAAATCAACGGCTGTTGCTTTTGTTTGCCAATCTTTAACCATTGTATTACCAGTTAAAGCAAGTGCTAAGTGATTTTCTTCTGTAGGTAAATTTTTTGTTGGATCTTCTGTTTGGTAGAAAACGCGTCCTACTTCGTAGAAGGCGATATTATTATTTTTACGCGCCACATTGTATGCGACATCATCTAATAAACCAGAAATTAAGTTCATACGTAACACAGAACGCTCTTCACTCATTGGCCATTGCAAACGTGTTGTTTGACTTTCTTTCATCATAAATTGACGGGATTTTTCTTCTGTTGTCAACGCATAGCTGATGGCTTCACTCGTACCATGACCTTCCAGTAAGCTCTTTAATTGGCGCGTAACATGTTGTGCTTTGGTTAGACTTCCAGCAACTGTTTCTCCACTTGGCAATGTTGAAGGTAAATAATCATATCCATAAATGCGCGCCACTTCTTCAATAATATCTGCTTCAATCGCAATATCCCAACGTCTTGGTGGAATCGTAATTTCATATGCGCCTTGATTTACTTCATAAGCAAAACCGAGTGCTTCAAAAATTTCATTCACCGTTGCTTCATCTAATGCAGTGCCTAAATATTGGTTGATTCGTTCTAAAGTCACAGCTACCTGCGCTTCTTTTACGGCCACTTCAGAACCAATTGCAGTGCCTGAGACCACTGTTCCGTTGGCTAACTCTGCAATCATCGCGGCTGCCACATCACAAGCTAGCCCAACTGTCGCTTGGTTGATGCCTTTTTCAAATCTACTTGAAGATTCACTCCGTAAATTGAATTGTTTAGACGTTTTGCGAATAGACAATGGATTGAACAATGCCGCTTCTAAAGCCACAGTTGTTGTTTCTTGACTGATTTCAGAATTAGCTCCACCCATTACACCGGCTAAGCCGACAGGCGTTTTTCCATTCGTAATGACGATATTTTCTTCTGTTAATTGACGTGTTTCACCATCTAATGTAATTAGTTCTTCTGCTGCTGTTGCTCGACGAACCAAGATTTCTTTACTATCTAATTTTTGATAATCAAATGCATGCAATGGTTGACCAAATAATAATAAAATATAATTTGTCACGTCCACCACATTGTTAATCGGACGGATTCCTTCATTCATCAATCGGTTTTGCAACCACTGAGGACTTTCTGCAATCGTCACATCTTTAATGACACGAATTTGATACGCTGGTGCATCTTGTGAATCTTCAACAGTCACTGTTACGTAATTTTCCACGTTATCTGAAGCATCTTCTTTGAGTTCAGGATCATTAAACTGAGGCGTTTGACGATAAATTGCGCCAACTTCATAGGCTACCCCTCTCATACTTAATGCATCTGCACGGTTTGGTGTAATTGATAATTCAATAATCGCATCATCCATGTCTAAATAAGGGAAAACAGGTGTCCCATTCACTGCTTCTTGAGGTAAATAATAAATCCCTTCAGCATAGGCTTTTGGTACGACATTGTCTGAATATCCTAGCTCTTCTAACGAACAAATCATTCCGTTAGAGACTTCGCCACGCATTTTACCTTTTTTAATTTTTTGATTTCCTGCAATTCTTGAACCAGGTAACGCTACGATGACTTTAATTCCGGCTTTTACATTTGGTGCTCCACAAACAATTTGTGACAATTCTTCTTCACCGATGTCTACTTGGCAAATTGATAAGTGGTCAGAGTTTGGATGAGGAACACATTCTTTTACTTCACCGACAACAATTTTCTTTAATCCTTCTTCAGGTACAGCAACGCCCTCAACTTCGATACCTGTCACAGACATTTTGTCCGCTAATTCTTGCGGAGTAACGTTTGAAAGATTAACATATTCATTTAACCATTTATAAGAAACTAACATTTTTCAACTACTCCTTTACCTTGAATTGATTTAAGAAACGTAAATCATTTTGATAAAAATTACGGATATCATTTACACCATAACGTAACATAGCAACGCGATCTGGTCCTAAGCCAAAGGCAAATCCTGAGTACTCTGTTGGATCAATCCCTGACATTTGTAACACATCTGGATGAACCATCCCCGCACCTAAAATTTCAATCCAACCTGTATGTTTGCAGACGTTACAACCTGCGCCGCCACATTTAAAACAGCTAACATCTACTTCGACTGAAGGTTCTGTAAAAGGGAAATAGCTAGGACGTAAACGAATTTTACGATCTTCACCAAACATTTTTTTCATCATGACTTCTAACGTCCCTTTTAAATCACCCAATGTGACATTTTTATCGACAACAAGGCCTTCAATCTGATGGAATTGGTGACTATGTGTCGCATCATCTGTATCACGACGGAATACTTTCCCAGGAGAAATCATTCGTAATGCACCTTTTGAAAAATCGTGTTTTTCCATTGTTCGAGCTTGAACTGGTGAAGTATGCGTACGAATTAACATCTCATCTGAAATATAAAACGTATCTTGCATGTCGCGTGCCGGATGATCTTTTGGTAGATTCATGCGTTCGAAATTATAATGATCGGATTCTACTTCGTATCCTTCCACTACTTGATAACCCATGCCTAAGAAAATATCTTCAATCTCTTCCATAACTTGTGTCAAAATATGACGTGTGCCTTGAGGCATTTGTTTTCCAGGTAAAGTTACATCTAAACTTTCTTCTTTTAGTGCCGCATTTAACGCTTCGTTTTCTAAAACAACTTTGCGCGCTTCAATTGCTTCTGTTAATAAATCACGAATTTCATTTGCAAAGCCCCCCACCACTGGTCGTTCTTCTGGCGAAAGGTTTTTCATGCCTCTTAATACTTCGGTGATTGGCCCTTTTTTTCCTAATGTTTCTACGCGAATTTGGTTTAATTCTTTTAAAGTAGCAACTTGTGCGATTTCTTTGAGCGTATTGTCTCTAAGAGCTTCTAATTGCGCTTGTAATGTCATTATGCGTTCCCCTCTATCTTTTATTTAAACTAAAAAAAACGATAACCCATTCCTTTCAAAGGAACGAGCTATCGTGTTACCATCCTAATTCATAACAAATTGTTGTCATGCACTCATTTCATTTAACGGCAATTACCGGTTTGCTTTCTTCTTGAAAACAAACAAACTCAGGAAGTGAATTTCGCTTGGTGACTGTGTAAATCAGCTTCCAGTCTCTGGCTGACTCTCCCTAAAACACGTCAATTCAAACTACTTGTTTCCATCACTGTTTTTTTAGTTATTTAATTACGTTTAGTTTACAAGAAGTTTTGCTTGCGGTCAACTGCATTCTTCGTCTTTTACCCATTTTTCTGCCCAATGTTGAATTTGTTCCATTGCTAATTGCAAGTCTTCGCCTTTTTCGGTTAGGAAATATTCTAAGCGATTTCCTTCACCGCAACGAACAGCTTTGGTGATAATTCCTTCAGCTTCTAGTTCCTTCAATCGCTCTACTAAGACACGATCACTTAACATTGGAATTTTTTCTTTTAATTCGCCAAAACGTTGAGGACCTCGTTCTAATAAAACATCAATAATTAAACCATTCCATTTTTTACCAAGTATTGAAAATGATTTTTCAAATTTGGGACAAAGTACAAACGATTCTGTTTTTACTTTTTCCATCTTCCTCACCTCTTCAATGAGTATAGCACATCCCTTACAAAATGTAAGTGTTTCTGCTTCTAATTTTTTCTACTTTATAAAATCTACAACATTTCCTGTCTGCATGTCAATAATTACTCCTCCATTTAATAAAATTAAATAGACGTGCGACACCTCTTTATGCGTTGCCTCTTGTAGCGCTCTACGATAAAGATTCATCTGTCCGCGATACCGTTCGACAATTTCAGAAATTGCTTGGGGAGAGGTGCCTTTTACATGATCGGTTTTATAGTCATACAAAATGCATTGATTGTCTAATTCGATATAGCCATCAATAATCCCATGAATTAATAAATCATCTTGTGTCGTTTCTGGATAATTTTGAATGAGCTCTTCTGCTTCAATCAGCATAGAAAAAGGTTGTTCCCTTCTAACGGTTTGATGGTGTTGAATCAATTGTTTTCCTAAGGCGGTGTCAAAGAAGGCCACGATTTGTTCCAGATTCATTTTTTCAGCAATTGCTGGTAAAATCAATTTATTTTCCACTAAGCGTTCTTGAACAGCTCGCACTTCCTCGTAAGAAGGTTGCTTACTTAAATCAATTAGTTGTAATAAATAATGGGTTGCTGTCCCAATTTCAGCTGCTGAGGGCGCTTGAACCGTATCTAAAAATTTAGGCTTACTTAAATCTCCTTCAATCATTCGATTGACAATCAACGGTTGCGCTTGAATAGTATTGTCTTCCCGAACCTCAATTTTACCAATTTCTTTGTTATCGGGGTCATCAAATACTCGCTTGATTTCAGAAACAGACTGATAACTGGTGGTCCGAGTAGCCACTTCAAACGGATAATTGAAACTTAACCGTGCAAGGCCACGATTGATTTTGTCAGCAGATAATTGCGCTTTTTCGGCTAAATCCTCTGCTTGTCTTTCTGGCAATTGTAATTGCTGAATGGCTGCTCGTAGTTGTTCTTCGTTGAACCACTGAATATGAAAATTAGCTGGGTGCTTTTTGACTTGCGGAACGTTACTTACTACTACTTCTTGCTGATATTCATCGGCTTTTTGATGACGTACCAATGTCATCCCAACCCAATTCATTAAACTACTTTTACTTTGCAAGCGATTTTCAGCTGGTAGCACCAGTGTTTCTACATCGCCAACTTTCAGCCACTCTTTCCACATCGCCGCTTGGTCTTTATAGGAGCCTACCAGAAAAAGTTTCTGTTCTGCACGTGTCAACGCCACATATAACTTCCGCATTTCTTCGGATAGTAATTTTCTTAATCGTACTTGTTTAATCGCCAAAAATGGTAAAGTATCGTACATAACTCGTTCTTCAGGTTGTAAATAACGAATGCCTACCCCTAAATTTTCTTCAAAGATATAGCGTTCATTCAAATCACTGACATTAAATTCTTTGGTCATATCTAAAACGAATACCACCGGAAATTCTAACCCTTTACTAGCGTGAATCGTCATGACGCGTACGGCATTCTCTTCACTTAAAACGACTGGTTCTGCTAAATCTTTGTCTTTTTCTTGCATTTTTTCGATGAAGCGAACAAATTGAAATAATCCGCGGAAGGTTGTTTTTTCATACGCCGCGGCCCGATCGACCAACGCATATAAATTGGCTTGGCGTTGTTTGCCAACAGGCAACCCGCCAACATAATCAAGATAGGCCGTTTCCCGATAAATCGTCCACAGCAAGTTGCTAATCTGGTTGCGTCGAGCCTGTTCCCGCCATTTTTCTAATGATTCAGCAAAACGTATAGTTTTTTCCTGAACAACTGCTTCCTCCATGGTTGGTTCCATCTTTTGATTAAACGTTAAAAATGCTTCGTAGTAACTGGTTTCCTTATTAGCCAAACGAATAAGCACTAATTCGTTTTCTTTTAATCCAACAATTGGTGAACGTAACACAGCTGCCAAAGGAATGTCTTGATAGGGATTATCAATCAATTGAAGCAAGGCAATCATTGTACGAATTTCCGTTGCTTGGAAATAATTTTGAGCATCATTGACTTGAACTGGAATTTCTAATGATTTAAAAACATCTAAAATAGTTAAATTATTTTTCTTCGTAGGCGTTAATAAGACAATATCTTGATAAGTAATCGGTCGATCCGTTTTCAGCTTTTTATCATAAATTAAGAAATTTTGGTCAATTAATTCACGAATTTTCAAAGCAGTAACGTAAAGTTCCCCTTCTGTCTTATCTTCAATCAACAACTCAGGGGATTGTAATTCTGGAAATTCAACTGATTCTGTTGCTTTTTTTTCATAAATTAGCAATTCAGTTGAATAATCAGCCGCCTCCGAAAATTGATCAAAACCATGAACCAAAGCAGCTGACTCATCGTAAGCAATTTGGCCCACTCGCTCATCCATTAATTGACTAAATACTAAATTCGTAAAGTCTAAAACGTCTTTGCGAGAACGAAAATTTTCAGCTAGAATAATTCGTTTGCCCTCTTTGCCTTGCCCATACTGATTGTATTTTTCAATAAACAATGTAGGATCTGCCAAGCGGAAAGAATAAATAGACTGTTTCACATCTCCTACCATAAAAAGGTTTCCTTCTGTGCTAAGCGGACGGCGCAACCAATACAAAATAGATTCTTGTAATTGATTGATATCCTGGTATTCATCGACTAACACTTCATCAAATTTTTCGCGATAGTAAACCGAGGCTTCTGATGCATGCCAGCCATCTGCCTGATTTTTCGCTAAAATAGCTAACGTATAATGTTCTAAATCGTTAAAATCCACTAAATTTTTAAGCCGTTTTTCTGCGCCATAGGCCTCCATAAATTGTTTCCCCACGTGAGCCATTTCTTGAACAATGGGCGTGGCCTCTTTCAAGACTTGTTTCATGGCATCTGGGGAAAGTGTAAACAGTTGCTTTTTCAAATCATTTAACGCTTTTTTATTTTGTTCTCGTAACTGTTTGGCTTGTTCCGCGGTTGGTTTCAACTCTTCGGCACGAACCGTTGGGTAGCGGTCAAAGCTCAACAATTCAGTCAAATTATAGGCGCTCTCTAAATCATTTCTCTCTAAAAATTGTAAAAATTGTTTTGTTTGTTCCTTTTCATTTTGAGCTAAATACCAAATCTTTTGAAGTTTCTCTTCGCCCTCTGTTAAGGTCACCATTTCTTCGTAACGCTGAAGAGTTCGTTGTAACGTCTCAACGGCTAGCGGTTTTAAATACGTCTGAAATAACGTTGATTCGCCTAGCTGATCCCCTACTTCGTAGGCTTGTGTTAAGCCATTAATCCACGCCTCTGGATCAGGATTGGCTTTGGCAAATTCATAAAAAGAAAAAATTAAGTTAGTGAGTCCGTCATCACTACGGTCATTGGAAAAATTCGCTGTTAATTGGTAAAACGCTTCTTGATTTTCCGCATAAAATTGTTCACGTAATGCATCCCAAACATCTTCTTTTAATAACAATGTTTCTGTTTCATCTGTTAACATCCGAAAAACTGGATCTATGTCAATTAAATAATAAAAACGACGAATAACAGTTAAACAAAAGGCATGTAACGTGCTGATATTGGCTGTTGGCAAAAGAGCAATTTGACGAGAAAAATGCCGTCTTCTTTCTGGATCTTGTTCTTCATTCATTGCCTTTTGTAAAGCCACTTGGATACGTTCTTTCATCTCATGGGCGGCGGCTTCAGTGTACGTCACAATCAAGAGACGATCGATATCGACGCCGCTTTTGACTTTTTCAATGACACGGCGGACTAAAACAGTGGTTTTTCCTGAGCCAGCCGAAGCAGAAACTAAGATATTTTCATCGCCATCAAACACCGCTTGCCATTGACTGTCGGTGAATTGCTCATTAGCTGGACGTAGTGGAATTGTTTTACTCATCTTCGGTTGCTCCTTCCTCATCTTTGTTTAACAAGCGCGCCATAATTTCCTCTTTGGATAAATTCTCAATACGATGATAATTATTTTCTTTTAACATCACATCAAAATCACAGACACTTCGAAACGGACAATAGCGACAAGCAATCCGTTCCTTGCCTTGATAAGCGGGATTAAGTTGAACTTCGCCGCCAATAATTTGATTCCCCGCTTCAATAAATTTATTTCGGTTATGGGAAAGCAACGCGCCTAATTCTGGTTCTGTCACAAATTTATCTTCTTGGCGACGACCAGGTTTAATTTGTTCTTTGGCGGATTCTTCAATCGGAAACAGCAACGAACTTTGTTTAGCTTGCAGACTCGTATCTAAATGATCCAATAAATCTGGGTCTTTCATCAAAAGACCATCAAACTGATATTTTTTAAGCATTTGTTGTTCAATGTCGTCTTTGCCTTCATAAGATAACGTAGGATTGTGTACATGCAGATAAAGTGAGCCAGCAGGTTTAGCTTCTTGACCAACTAATTGCACAGCATCCATTAAAGCCACATCCAAGTACGTCAGCATTTGCATGGCTAAGCCGTAATACGCTTCTGTCATATTAAATTTACGGTGACTCGATTTATAATCAATCACACCTAAATAGGTTGATTCGGGTGTAACCAATTGATCAATCCGGTCGATTTTTCCCCGAACATGAATTTTCCCTTGATTTTTTAATGGTAATTCCAAACCAGAAATTCCTTTTTTAGCGGCAATTTGGCCAAATAACACTTCCGTTTGAACAGTCGTCATGCCACTTCGTTGGCTTTGACGTTTCAGCGCCCAACTGACTTTTTTAATTGTTTGACTCAATTGATAGCGAATATAGTTCATGCGACTAGAGGTCGTTAATACAGAAAAACGCGCATCCCCTAAAATACTATTTAGCACTTCCTCCGCCAATAAATTGACTTCCTGATCGGTTAATTCAGATAAGTTCCGTTGATTCATAATCAATAATTTAAAGAACTGATCCAATGCTTCATGGAAAAATTCCCCTGTAGCTGCTGGCGAAAGCCCAAAGACATCTCTTTCTTTCAAACGTAAGCCATAGCGAGAAAAGTATTGATATTGACACCGATAAAAACTCTCCATCCGAGAAACGGATGTATAAATATCTTTACCATATAAAGGTTCTGCTAAGACCTCATCAATCTTTTCAGGAATATTTTGATGCGTTAAACTTTCGAAAACTTGCTTGGCTAGCGGCGCAATTGATTGGTTCATTAGCGCTTTTTCCATATTTAACCAGAAAGGCAACAATCCTTCTTGTGTTTCTTTCCGTTGTCTTTTCAAACGCGTTAATTCACCGATTAACGTCCGATACGTACTAATATGGGCTAAACTGGTCGTTTCATCATCGAAAATGGTTGTTTCATTTTTTTCAAAAACGGGCAAGTTTAAATCTTTTTGGATATTTTTAAAATAAGGAGATGGTTTGACTTCTTGAGCGGTATCTTTAACACTTGGATAGGTTAAATATAACCTTTCTCGCGCTGAAGAAAAGACAAGATACGCAACATAAGGTTCTTGCGCAATTTTGCGTCCGGTTGTCCCACGTAAATATTGGTTTTCCGTTAAAGTATCATTGATTGTCTGACGTTCTTCATCAGACAATAGTGTTTTATTTTCAATCTTTTGTGGAAAAATTTCTTCCGTCATCCCAATAGCAAAAGTAATCTTGGCAGCGCCAGGTCGAGTTAAATCCATTGCGCGAACTTGTACTTGGTCAATCGCTGTCGGCACTTTACTATAGTGCAAACCTTCCAAGCCACTAACAAATATTTCTTGAAACGTTGTAAAATCAAACGAACTTTCTCCGTAAACAGTGACATATTCATCTAGTAACGACATCAATGCATCCCAAGTCTGTTCATGGTTACGAGCTGTTTCTAGTTGACCTGCTTCGATAGCTTGTAAGCGCCACATTTTTAATTGTGTTGCCACACCACTTTGCAGTAAAAAGTGATAGAAGACGGTCGCTGCTTCCAAACCAGTTTTAGCACTTATCATTGCTTGAAAGTAACTAGGTAACAGCCGTTGAAGCGATTGACGAATCGCATTTGACTCTTCTTCCATCGTAGCGACATCTTCTTGCTCTTCCGCTTCAAAATCATACCGAATAAATTCCCAATCTTTTTCTTGTGACCAATAATAACCTTCATAGCCGTATGCCAGGACTACATTTTCGGTAATATCAACTTTTCTGCGCCAAGCGTTCCGTTGGTTTAACCAATCAGTCAAGCTTTCTTCAGAAGTAGCGAGTTGATTCATTGGCATAAATAATTCCGTTCTCAAAAAACGGAGCACATCGCGATAACGATAATTGTACGAATGAATAGCAAATAAAGATTCAATCCATTCGACTAAAGGATGCCGATCCATAGCCATATCTCGGTCGACATAAACAGGAATCTCGTGTTCCGCAAAAATCGGTTCTAATAAATTTTCATAACAATCTAAATCACGAGTCAACACCTGAATTTCTTTGTACCGATACCCTTCTTCCACCACTAAACGGCGAATTTCGGTTGCAACATGTGTTAATTCTTCTTTAATGTTTTCAGCACGCCACAGAAATAAGCCATCGCCTCTCCAGTCAGTTGTGCTTAATGGAGGCAGGTGTTCTTGCGATTGAATCCAATAATCATTTAATCCTTGCAAGTCTGGATTTGTAATTAATACCTCTTTCTTTTCCACATAATCTGAAAGAATCGGAATTTGCTTCTGTCTTGCTAGTTGATAAAGCTGATGATAGGTTTGTCCCGCTTCATAAAATAACGACCGCGGATCAGGTAAGTCATGCGGATATTGTTTGTCCAATACGAGGGCTACTTTCACAGAACCTGCTTGCGCCATTAGCACTTCAATCAACTTTAATTCTCTGGCGGTAAACTGCTGATAGCCTGAAATAACGAATTGAACATTCGACAAATCAACCGTTTGTAAATACTCGCTTAAATGTTGAATAATCTCCGCTGATTCATAGCCATACTGACTCATTTGTAATTGGAATCGCGTAAAAATCAACGTTAAATCTTGAAACTTAAGTTGTAAATCTTGTCCTTTAGGGTTCTCCGTTTGTTTTTCTAAAAATGGATAAAGCTCCGCAATCTCAATATTGCCTTCGCGCATTTCTTGATAAAGCTGAAATAGTTGCTGAATAAAGCCAGGCTTATTAATTTCACCTCTAAAAATTTGTAACTCTTCTTCTGCTTCTACTAAAATTTTGCGAAAAATCATGGCAGCACCTGCGTCAGATAAAACATCTGCCGAGTAAAAAGGTGTATGTTGTAAATAGTACCAAGCCAAACGATAAAAACTAAAAACCTGCAGACGGGTACTGGTTATTGAATCAGACGTAGTTGTCTGTAATTGACGTAACTTTTGCAAGACTTGAATTTCTTGCTCAAACTTAATATGGTTCGGGACTAAATAGAATACTTCATGCTGTGCGTCTTCCTCTAGCCATTGTTTTGTCGCCTTTATAAGTGGCGCTTCTAAGTCTGCCACGGCGGTTCCTCTAATAAACTGCACACTCATGGTTTCACATCCTTTTCCTTTGCACTGCCTTTATTTTACCACAAAAGAAGGACGGAAACATGTGTTTGTTTTTACACATTTCCGTCCTTCTCTTTTACTCATTGTCTCTTTTATTGTTTTGACACTTCTGGTATTGGACCAAACCGTGAGAATGGCCACATCACAAATTTCACTTCACCCAAAATATCTTTTTTATGAATAAAACCAATGACACGACCGTCTTTTGAATTCCGTCGATTATCACCTAAAACAAAGTAGCTATCTGCTGGTACTTTTTCTTTTAATGAAAAATCGCCTGTCAAAGGTTGACCATCTGTTAAGGCTTTTTTAAATTCATCTAAATAGGGTTCGTCAACTTCTTTTCCATTGATGTACAACGTATCATCCTTGTACGCAATTGTATCTCCAGGTAAACCAATCACACGTTTAATATAATTTTTATCTGGTTCATCTGGCGCTGGAAAAGTAATAATATCGAAACGATTAATTTCTGTGTTTTTTAACGTAATTACCCGTTCACCATCTGCTAACGTTGGATCCATTGAATGACCTCTCACTACGACAGGCGTAAATACAAATTGTCTCAGTAAAAACAGACCCAAAGCTAAACAGGCAAAAAAGACGACTGTTTTAATTAATTCTTTTGATTTCAAACTCATTCCTCCAAAAACCTTATTATCTTATGTCTCATATTCTACCACAAAGTAAATCAATCCTATAGTGCTTAACACCCAATTAATTTTTATGTACGCTTTTTTTACAAAATGGTCAGAAAAAAAACGTATTTCTTTCAAATTTGATTCTTACTTTTTTGATCCTGCTCATAAAAAAAGCATAATCAATTCTAAAAAGGGCTGAATTGATTATGCTTCTAGCGTTTTAGCGATCCATCACAACCACGTAACAAACTTCTAAAGGACCATGCAACCCGACAACCAGTTGCATTTCAATATCTCCTGAATTAGAAGGCCCTGAAATAAAGTGAATCGCTGAGCCGATTTTTTCGCCTTTTTCTATTTTTTCTGTATAAAAAGCTGCTGGCTGAGTCGAACGTGGAACGAGTTTGCTAAACGGTATAATTGAAATGTAATGCTTCGGTAAAAAATGTAAGGCTCTGCCTTGTCCCGCATTGGACTCCACCACAATCGTTCCTGATTCAGCTAGTAAAAACTCAGCAAAGGCAATCGCGATATTTGCCTGAGCAGCTGTTTGAATATTCGCTTCTCGTTGCTCACTTCCAGGTTGCCATTGCTTAACAGAAACAGCCTCTAATGACTTAGCTAAATCAGCTAATCCATAGGCTTCAAAACGTGCATCTGTTGGCAATAAAAGATTGCCTCCACCAAACTCAGCAACAATTTGCTGAATCGTCGTCAGTAAATTTTCTTGTGTGGTTTCCACTAAGTTCGTGTGAATCGTTTCCACACGTTCTTTCACAATCGTTAATAGCTCTGCTGGTGTTTTATCTGCCAACTGTTCTTCTGGTAAATGATTAACTGGCTCAAATGGATGGGCCGAAACAGGCTGTTTTTCTACGCCTAATTTTTCTCGTAGATTTTGTAAAAAAGGTTCTCGATTTTGAATCGCTTCGTTAGTCATTTTTTTCACCTTCTTGATGTTTTTTGAACCAACTTCTGAAGTTTTCTGAAGATTTTGGTGGTCTTGGCAAATCACGAACATCGGTCCAACCTTTTACTAACCCTGGTCCTTTATCAAGGTAGCCCCCATGATTGTACATGTTTTCAACAGTAATGTCTTTTTGTTTACTTAAAATGCCCGCTGCAGCATGATCGACTTTCATGGCTGCTTTAAACATTGCTGGTGAACCAGTGGCTTTACCTACCATACGCATTTGGAAATCTTCAAATCCATGTTTCATTTTCAGATCATCGGTCATCACTTTACGATGTTCAATTAATAATTCGTGCAATGGAATTTTCACAGGACACGTTTCCGTACATGCCCCACAAAGACTAGACGCATAAGGCAATTCCCCAAACTGTTTATATCCACCTAAAATTGGAGAAAGCACAGCACCAATTGGTCCTGGATAAATAGAGCCATAACCGTGCCCTCCAATATGGCGATAGACCGGGCAAACATTCAGACAAGACCCACAACGAATACACTGTAAGACTGGCTGAAAGGCTGTTCCTAACGCTTTTGAACGTCCGTTATCCAAAATGACCACGTGAAATTCTTCTGGACCATCGGATTCATCCGCATTTTTTTGCCCGGCAAACGTCACATACGTTGTTAAATTTTGACCAACGGCACTTCTGGCTAAAAGGTTATCTAAAACCTCTGCTTCACGCATTGTTGGTACGATTCTTTCCATTCCCATTAACACGATTTGTGTCTTAGGAATACTGATGGTCAAATCAGCATTTCCTTCATTTGTATTTAAGTTAATTAAGCCGCTATCCGCAATAGCGAAATTACAACCTGTAATGCCAATCTCCGCTTCCAAAAAGAATTTGCGCATCACTTCTCGTGCACAGCGTGCCAAATTTACCGGGTCATTATCTCCTTGATACCCTAATTTTTTCGCAAAAACCTGACGAATCTGTTCGCGATTTTTATGAATACTTGGGAAAACAATATGTGACGGCTCATCCCAGTCATCCATTTGTAAAATGAATTCCGCCAAGTCTGTTTCCATCACACTGACATCGTCTAATCCCAATAACATTGGATCAATATCGACTTCGGTCGTCACCATTGATTTAGATTTCACAATTTTTTTCGCCTTTTTTTCTAGAACCACTTGTTTCACATATTCATTGGCCTCTTCGGCGGTTTGAGCAAAAAAGACTTTGCCACCTCGTTTGGCGACGTTATCACTGAACTCTTCTAAATAGTCAGGCAGATACTGAATTGTATGTTGGCGAATTTGTTCTCCCAGTTCACGCCATTGTGGCCAATTGCCTAAAGCTTCCCGCGCACCTTCTCGTTTCTCCCATTGGGCATCTTGTGCTTTGGCGACAGCCTTTTGCATAAACACATCTTTTTTACTTTCTTCAATTCGTTCACTTAACGGCTTATTGCTCGTTGATAATCCCACAGTTCTTCCCCCTTACCCTACCGATATGATTTGTGGTTGGTCCATGCGTGCTTCATCCACTTCGTGATTAAGGACTTCTGCAATATGCATAATCTTAATCTTTTTCCCATCACGATTGAATTTACCCCCGATATTCATCAGGCAACCCATATCCGCACTAATTAAAATTTCTGCGCCCGTATCAATCACATCGTTCATTTTTTCCGTCACCATTTGTTCAGAAATAGCTGACATTTTCACTGAAAACGTTCCGCCAAATCCGCAACAATTTTCAAGATGTCCTAAAGGAATCATTTCTAATCCTTTCACATGATCCAACAAAACAAAAGGCGATTCTCGTTCATTTAAAATTCTCGTCATATGACAAGAACGATGATAAGTTGCTTTCCCATGTAGCGTTGCGCCAACATCTTTGACCCCTAAGACACGATAAAGAAACTGACTAAACTCGTAAGTTCGCTCAGCTAAACGTTGTGCTTTTGGCCCATAAATAGGATCATCTGCTAAAAATTTGTGGTATTCTTTCATCATGCCGACACAAGACCCCGCAGGTCCCACCACATAATCGGCACCGTCAAAACTATCAATTTGATTCTTAAGCGTTGTCGTGCTCTCTGTCACATAGCCACTATTATACGTTGGCTGACCACAACACGTTTGGCTTGTTGGTAAAACCGTTTCACAGCCATACCGTTCCAAAACCTCTACCATTGCTTGCCCTACATTTGGAAAAAGTAAATCCACCACGCATGTCGAAAATATACTCACTTTCACGCAAAATAACCTCCTCGTTTTCTACGAAAAGGCTCCATGAAATTAATTGGGCGGCTGTCATTAAAAGTCACTTGGCTGTCGTCTCTAACTACTTCACAGTGCCTTTTCAACAAATACGTTATTTGTAACAAAAATCGTTTTTTAAAATGATTCTTATACAATAATTATTTTACCAGTATCTGGTTTTAACAGCAAACGATTCCAGAAATTTTGTGCATTTTCACACAAAAAAGGAGGCTTTTTTATAAAAGTTTCTTTTAACCCCTTTGAAATTCGTTTTTTCTGAAGAAAAGAGTGACGAAATTTTGAAATTTTGGTAAACTAAGAAAAAACGAGAAACGAGGGCCATGCATGTTCATTTCATTTAACATGTTTATTCTATTAATTGTTGCAACGATCCTAATGATTTTTCTGATTATCTATTTGACAGTCACTGGAAATGATAAAAATAATAAAAAGAAACAAAAGAAAGAAACAAAAAGAACTACGCCAACTTTAAACAAAAAAACAACTGTTCCCCCTTCTCAGAAGCCAAATGTTGTGACTGATGTTGCAAAAAAGAGCGAGCCGGAAAAGCAAACCGTACAACGAACACAGCAACCAACCACTAGAGAGGACGAGACTTCTCAATTTACACGAAGCCAACGTCATAAATGAAAATGGGACATAAGTCGAGATGACTTATGTCCCATTTTCTAATTCTTAAGATAATCAGCTGAACAAAAAATCCACTAGTTATTTTACTTTTTCTTTTAATTAATAATAGTTTATTCTTCTTTTCAGGTGTATACTAAATGATTGAAAAGAGACTTTTACTAATTAGGAAGAGGTGATTTTTTGTCTGCAAAGCGGTTTATTCAATTATTCATTTGTTATGCTATTTCAATGATTGTCGCAATACTTTTAACGGACTTATTTAATTTCTCGAGTCCTATAGCTTATTTAGTAGTGGCTAGTATCATCGGCTATGTAGTCATTACTGTTCCATTAACAATTATGACCCTATTAAAAAATAAAAATTAATAAAAAAATTGAGCGATTTTAATCACTTAAATTGCTCAATTTTTTTATTTTCATAATATTTTTCACTTATTTTTTCATTTTCATTGACAGAATAGTTGTAATTGTCAGAAAATTGTATATAATAAAGAAAGTTATTTTCATATTATTTTTTTCAATTAAAGGAGAATCCTATGAGTGAAACACAACAAACAACCTTAAAAAAACAATTAAGCTCGCGCCACATTACGATGTTAGCCTTAGGGGGAGCGATTGGCGCAGGTCTTTTTAAAGGAAGTGGCGAAGCAATTGGTATTGCTGGTCCTTCTGTTTTAATCGCCTTTCTAATTGGCGGTGCTGTTCTCTTCATCGTCATGAGTGGTTTAGGAAAACTCGTTTTAGATGGCGGAGACACACATCATGGTTTGTCTGGCTTAGTTCGACCATTTTTAGGTGCACATTCTGCTGACTTTATTGATTGGGTTTATTATTCCATGTGGACAATTAATATTATCGCAGAAGCGGTTGCCGCAGCTTCCTTTTTACAACTTTGGTTTCCTAATATTCCTGCTTGGTTTTTTGTTTTTATTTTAGCTATTTTAACGACGCTCATTAATCTTTACTCGGTTCGTTTATTTGCAGAAACAGAATATTGGTTGGCGTTTGCTAAAATTAGTGTCATCATTTTGTTAATTATTTTTGGTGTTTATCTAGTGGGACAACAAATGCTAGGCAGTGGTGTCTTCCCTACTTTACAAAGCATCACTAAGCATGGTGGCTTCGCCCCACATGGCATGAAAGGTATTGTTAATTCTTTATTAGTAGTTATTTATTCTTATGGCGGTTCAGAATTAATCGCGATCACTGTCAGTGAAGCAGATGATCCTAAAAAAGCCATTCCTAAAGCGATTCGTGGTGTGATGGGACGGATTATTTCCTTCTATATCATTCCATTATTCTTACTTTTGATTATTTTCCCTTGGAATACATTAGCAGGCACAACGGTGAGTCCATTTGTTATGGTTTTTGAAAAAATGAATATTCCTTTTGCTGCTGACATCGTAAATTTTGTGATTATTTTAGCCTTGTTTTCTTCTATTAATTCTGGGGTATACGCCTCTTCTCGCCTTTTATATTTTCGCTTAAAAGATAAAAAAGGACCCATGAGTAAACTAGCGGTTTTAAACAAGCACCAAGTACCTCAACGTTCAGTTTTCTTCTGCGCAAGTGTTTTATATCTGGGCGTTATTCTTTCTTATTTTGTTGGCGATGAATTATTTGGTTACTTAGCCGGTTCTCTCTCTTACACTGTCTTGCTAATTTGGATTTTAATTAGCGCTGCGGCGTTTGTTCTGTCTTTAAAACGAGGGTCTCTCTTTGAAAAAAGTATTAATCTCCTTGCTTTAATCATTTTAGGCCTCATCTTTATTGGCATCTTATTTACAAATTCGTTAGGCGTTACTCTTTTAACAGGCCTATTGTACTTTGTTATTTTCTTTAGTTATCGTAAGAAAAATGATTCCTTTCTACTCTCTGATGAAAGCTAAATAGACTGAAAAAACGAACAGTTTTGTAAGAGAACTGTTCGTTTTTTCGATGTTCCATCTCCTTCTTCTTTTGCTATGCTATTTTTGTAAATTGTTAGGAGGAGAAAAAATGAAAAAAATCGGCGCTATTTTATTTATTGGCTTATTGATTGTTGGTGGTTATACAGGCTATCGTTATTATGCAGATACATATAAGGGTGAAAAAGCCTATGCACAAGTTCCTCTAGAAATTCCTGAACGAAAACAAACAGTAGATGACAATCAAAAAAGCATAGATGGCCAATATTCTTTACACTATCGACTAACTTTTGTTAAAAGTAATGGAAAAACCCAAGTCATGGATTACGAACGGACAGACAAAAATCCGCAACCTTTGGAACCGAATGCTTACATAGAAGCAACCATTAGTAAAAAAAGAATCATCCAATCTCCTGTCAAAATTGATAAAAAAGAGATACCAGAAAAAGCTTTCGCACAATTAAATAACCGAAAAACAACCAGCGATAATTAGTAATCGCTGGTTGTTTTTTTACATGAAATAACAATTAATTCATAAATAACGGTATGCTGATTTTGCTTAATTTCATGAGAACCAAAAATTTCTTGTACGCGTTGTTCTAAAATTGGAACTGACCATTGTTCTTCAAAATAGCTGCGGAAAAAGTCTTTTGAAATAGTTTCTGATGCTTCAAAGAAAAATTTTTTTGTGAAAAAGGGTCGCTGTTCTTTTTTTAGAAATGCTTTGTATTTTGCCATCCAATTTAACTGCGGGTTGCTCTCTTGCTCAAAAGGAGAAAATAACAAATCTTGCTCTTCCACTAGCCGAAATATAAGACACCATTTCTCACTTAATTGGCACAATGCATTAACTTTTTCCGGCGTATCCAAAGCAGGGTTCATCGCTGAAAAAACGACTTGAAATTTTTTCCCAGTCTCAATCAGTCTTTCTTGGCTTTGGTGAAGAAAAACAACGTTGCTTTGTGCTTTTGCTTCCGCAATCTCCAACATTCTCTGAGAAATATCGGCTAGCGTGTACTCCGTGACTTGCTCTTGAAAAAAAGGCAAATATCGTCCCGTCCCACCTGCGATATCCAGAAATGTCTGACACGGAAAAATGCCTTCTTGGACCAAGAAATCACGTAATTCTCGGGCAATTGGAAATGGCGATTCTTGTTGAATTTCTTCATATTCTTCTGCAAATTCATCCCAAAATTCCGCTAATTCTTGCTCATTATTATTCATCAACAGTTGCCCCTTTCTCTCAATTCTTATAAAAAGTGTAGCAAAAGATGTGCCAAACAGCTAACAAGTTCACTCATTTAAATCAATAATTTCATCTACAAATCGTAGGGTTTTAGGTCGATGAGTAACCAAAATAGTCAACTTATTGTGGGTAAATTTTTGTACTTCTTGTAACACTTTTTCTTCGGTCTTTTCGTCTAATGCGGAAGTCGCCTCATCTAAAATAAGAATCTCTGCTTGTGTAAATGCTAAGCGCGTAAAAGCAATCCGTTGTTTTTCACCACCAGAAAAATTCATTCCTTTTTCACTCACAATAGTATTTAAACCTTCCGGCAACCGTTCATAAAGTTCCCCCAACTGAAAACGATACATAGCTTCAATTACTTGTTCATCAGAAATTTCTTGATTCAATACAATATTTTCTTTCAACGTTCCTTGAAATATTGGCACATCTTGAGATAAATAAAAAACTTTTTCATAATAATCTTCCAAATTAAATTGTGTTAGAGGAAATTGATTCACATAAACTGTCCCCTCTGTCGGCTTCAATAATCCTAAAATCAATTTAATCAGGGTAGATTTACCTGTCCCACTTTTTCCAATCAAGCCATAGGTTTTATTCATTGAAAATTGTCGATTTTGTTGGGACATAATCGTTTGACTATCTACGCTAAAACACACATCTTTTAATGAAATTGTTTGAATTTCAGGTAACGCTTTGCCGGAAACCGCTAAGTCAGGATCATCTTCTTTTTTATAAAAATCTTCCAAGCGCTGATAGGCTACTTTATCCAAATTATATTGAACAAATAAAACATTAAATATGGCTATCGGCGTATAAATTCGATCGATATACATCACTATCGCTACAAGTCCACCTAAACTCAATGTCACAACGTTAGTAAAACTAAGTACGACAATGCTTACTTTGATAAGTGCGACTAACAAGGCAAAAAAGCCAAAGAAAAATTCATGGATCATAGTCATTTTTGTTATATTTTGACTATTTTCCTCTGCCATTAACGCGTAATTTTCAATCTCTTTTTTATATTTTCGATTAATTCTAAAAGTTACTAGTTCGGTCATCCCTCGTATCAAAGTAGCATTCATTGCTTCTTCAGAAATAAGTGTTTTTTCTTTCATTTTTTGTAGCGTTTTCAAAAGTATTTTGGTTAAAATAAATACAATCACATAACCAATTAGAATTGCTGGCAGTAATTTTTTATCAATCAATGCTATGAAAAACAAATTAAATAACGTCTCTGGAATTAGCTCTCGAAATAAGCGTCCATAAAAATTCAAGTGAATATTTCTCCCAGCTGCTGCACCAACTTCTACTTTTTGTAGTAAAGCTCCCGCTCCCAATTTTAGATATTCTTCATAGGAAATCTTGCTCATTTTTATTAAACTTAATTTCTTCAAATAGAAATAGATGCCATTAGTTAAGTAAGCTTTTGGTTTCTGTTCACAATAAGACAATAGCGGAATTAAAATAATTGTCGTTCCATACGCTACTAACAACCCTAGTTGGAAACTTTTTTGATAATGATCTAACAACTGTTGAAAAAAATAAATTGCTAAAGCACTACATAATGAAACAATCACGCCAATCAAAATGTACCAAGTGAAGCTTTTCCGAAAGTGCGACCATATTTTTTTAGTCATTTACTCCCTCCTTTTCGAGCATTATATACCTTACTGTAGCATAGTTTTTGATTGGCGCCTATCAACAATTTATCTCCAGATAATAGAAAAGCCCCCCAGCGAAAGCTGGATGGCTTTTCTATTGTTAATTCTTTCTGATTTGTAGATAACTTACACCTAAAACGGCAAATGTACTTGCCAGTATTCCTGCTATTAACATAAACGGTGTTTTTGTTGTGCCTGTTTTGGGAAGTCCTCGTTGCCCGTTTGCTTCATTTAATTTTTGAATTGGTTCACTAAGCAGTTGGGGAACCAATTGTGGGCTTCCTTCGTTTTTCAATGTATTTAATGGAGCGTTTAGTATTTGTGGTTGATTTTTTGATGTAATAGTTTTATTTATCTCCACAGTTGTTTCTGTGGATGGCTGTTTTTTCTCAGTTGTAGTAATTTCTTTTGTTGGTGAGACATGGACTTCTGGTTGACTGCTTTCTGCGGTTTCTGTTGTGCCGTTCTCTTCAGTTGTCACACTTGGTTTTTCAGGAATAATTGGTGAAATTGTACCTAACGTTTCACTTTCATCTGGATTTTCTTCTTCCGTTGGTGAGACATGAACTTCTGGTTGGCTGCTTTCTGCCGTTTCTGTTGCGCCATTCTCTTCAGTTGTTACGCTTGGTTTTTCAGGTATGATTGGTGAAATGGTACCTAACGTTTCACTTTCATCTGGATTTTCTTCTTCCGTTGGCGACACATGGACTTCTGGTTGACTGCTTTCTGCAGTTTCTGTTGTGCCATTCTCTTCAATTGTTACGCTTGGTTTTTCAGGTATGATTGGTGAAATGGTACCTAACGTTTCACTTTCATCTGGATTTTCTTCTTCCGTTGGCGACACATGGACTTCTGGTTGACTGCTTTCTGCAGTTTCCGTTGTGCCATTCTCTTCAATTGTTACGCTTGGTTTTTCAGGTATGATTGGCTCAATCGTGCCTAGTGTTTCACTTTCATCTGGATTTTTTTCTTCTGTCGGCGAGACATGAACTTCTGGTTGGCTGCTTTCTACGGTTTCTGTTGTGTCTGTCTTTTCACTTGTTTCTGTTGCCTGTTCCGAAGTAGGTGTCTTTGGTTCCCATTCTTCTATTGTCTCTAAAGGAATGTCTAGACTTCCTTCTGTTGGCATTTCCACATTTTGATTGCCGCTTGCCTCACCGTCTACAAAAACATTTTTAACCTGTGATGTATTTTTTTCATTCGTTGCGTCTTGATTGTTTAGTTGATAATTGATGTCATAACTATTTTCAAATGTTGCTTGATGTTGGCCTGCTTCTGTGATTGTCGAAGTGTAACGGACGATAAAGGAAGTAAAGCGTGCTTTATCCCGATAAAAACGTAAATTAAAGTCATTATCTGTTACGAAGTCAATTTTGCCATAACCTTGTTGCTCAAACTCGGCAAGTGAAATATATTTAGTTTCTTTGTCATTCACAATATCAAATGTAAAACTCTCTTTATTTAATTGTTGACCACTTCCTTGTCGATCCGCAATTGAAATATCTTCTGTGACATCGGATTTATTGAGGTTCACATTTAAAAACCAACGTACTTGATTTGACTCTCCAGCCAAATCGCCTACTTTATAAAAAAACGGATAGTCTCGCTCAATTTGGCCAGTCTCTGCGTTAGTCACTCCTTCAATCGTCAAACGTTGAGTCGCCGTTGCTGTTCCGAAATCCGTTTCTATCACATTCGGTTGCGAACTATTGGTGATAAGCGTTTTAATCCCGAAAGAAAAATGCCCGTTCACATTATGTAAAGATTCAACTTTTTCGTTAAATGTTGCTACAACATGATCTTTATAGATAAAAACTTCCCCTAAACCATTTAAATTGATTTTTCGTGGTGAGCCATCGTTCTCGGTCATTCCAACTAATGCATTTGGTAAAGTTAAAGTAATAGTATCGCCAGGTTTTATTTTCTGATTCTCTTTGTCACTAAAAGATACTTTAATGGAGGTCATCTCTCCTTGATATAAAGTAGTATGATCCAATTCTACTTTGTCAACGATTGGACTTTTGCTCAATTCGGCGCCAAACGAAATTGGACCAATCAATAACGCCCCCGCAATTGGTAGAATCATTACCAACAGTAACACTAAAAATTTTACACTTTTTGTCATAAAAAATTATTCACCCTTCTTTTCTCTTATTTTTTCCACTTAGTGGTCTTTTTCAGAAGTTGACAATAGCAAAAAGATATGTCTCGTACAATATTAATGCTCATTTAAGTAGCCTTTTTTTTAAATTTCTAATTCACTTCCTAAGGAAAACGTTTTATTATGGTAGTTACATTAGATAACATTTGTTACAAAATATCTAATGCTGCCAAGTTTGAGTTGCATAAATAACATATTTCGAACCAATAATGAATAAAAATACTTATTTCATCCTCATTTTGTTTCCCAGGCCATTTATTCTTGTTATAATAAAAGTTATGAGATAAGGAGGAAAAGAATGAAAAATTCATATTTTGACGGTGGTTTAGCCACGTATATCGGGACTTCAATTTTAGCAACCTTGATTACTGTCTTTACATTAGGCATTTGCGCACCTTGGGGAATTTGTATGATGTACAACTGGAAAATCAAGCATACCGTTATTGATGGTAAACGCCTTTATTTTGACGGTACAGCTATGCAATTATTCGGTCATTGGATTAAATGGCTTTTATTAACTATAATTACTTTAGGAATTTATGGTTTTTGGTTGAATATCCGTTTGCAACAATGGATTACAAAACATACCCACACACTTTCATAAAAAGAGGAAGGATGAACTGAGTTACGGTCCATCCTTCCTCTTTTTATGAATATCTAACAGAGTGTTATCCTACTCTTTGAAAAAACAAGGAATTTATGCTATACTTTGATAAGTATCAAGGGATACTTATGTTATTTCGGGGGCGTTACGGATTCGACAGGCATAGTTGAGCTTGAATTGCGTTTCGTAGGTTACGGCTACGTTAAAACGTTACAGTTAAATATAACTGCTAAAAACGAAAACAATTCTTTCGCTTTAGCTGCCTAAAAACCAGCTAGCGAAGATCCTCCCGGCATCGCCCATGTGCTCGGGTCAGGGTCCTAATCGAAGTGGGATACGCTAAATTTTTCCGTCTGTAAAATTTAGAAGAGCTTACCAGACTAGCAATACAGAATGCCTGTCACTCGGCACGCTGTAAAGCGAACCTTTAAATGAGTGTCTATGAACGTAGAGATTTAAGTGGCAATATGTTTGGACGCGGGTTCGACTCCCGCCGTCTCCATTAAAAAGGAACTTGCTAAACGTTGTTAAATCAACGATTTAGTAAGTTCCTTATTTTCTTGGGAGTTGGACTGAACTCGGACTTTTGAGAAAAATCATAAAGAAAATAGAAAAAGGTATCAACTAATAATCAAAATTTGGTGAATACTTTCAAGAAAACATTATTAAAAAGGTAATCTTTTACATAACGAACCAATTTTCTGCTGAATAA
This sequence comes from Enterococcus sp. MSG3299, assembly GCF_050555765.1. Lineage (NCBI taxonomy): Bacteria > Bacillati > Bacillota > Bacilli > Lactobacillales > Enterococcaceae > Enterococcus > Enterococcus sp. MSG3299. The sequence goes on along the minus strand of NZ_CP187869.1, from coordinate 892,211 downwards.
TTTCAATTTATTTAAATTATACTTGATTCGATTAGCTTCACATGGATATCCACTTTTTCTAAAATGAATCTCCATTGTAATTATTTCATATTTATGAATAGATATTCTAATGGATAAACCTGTAGAAATTTCGATTTATATTACCTTATAGAATCCAGATAACAAATTTGTATAATAAAAATAGATTCAATATTTTTGTATTTTATGTGGTAAAATTAATTAAATAATGTCAAAGGAGATTCTCAAAATGGGTTACGTAAATTTCACTATAAAAAATTTAATTAAGAAAATAGATAACAATGAATATGTACTACCTGCGCTTCAAAGAGAATTTGTATGGAAACCAGAACAAATTGAAAGATTATTCGATTCCATTATGAAAGGATATCCCATCGGCTCGTTCTTATTTTGGAACGTCCAAAATGAAAATATAAATAAATATGAATTTTATAACATATTAAAAGAATACCATCAAAGAGATGCTAGACATAATACAAAAATCAATATTTCACATAAAGATAGTGTTACAGCAATACTAGATGGGCAACAAAGAATAACATCTATCTATATAGCTTTGAAAGGTACCTACAGCTACAAAATAAAAGGAGCATGGAAAAATAATGACAATGCTTATCCTTCGAGACAGCTTTATTTAAATATCGTTTCTCCAAATTTAGATACCAACAAAGATGTTCAATTTGATTTTAGATTTTTAACTAATGAGGAAGCAGAAGATTTTACCGAAGATACTCTTTGGTACCCTGTCTCCGATATTTTGCAATTTGAAGTAGGTGAAATGTTTACTGTGATTGCTAGATATCAAGAGCTTTATCGGAAAAATTTTCCTAATGAATCCGTTGAAAAAACAAGTTATATTATGAATTCTTTAGGAACTTTACATCAAATGATGGAAAAAGATATATTGGCATATTATGAAGAAAACTCACAAGAAATTGATAAGGTTTTAGATATCTTTATCAGAATGAATAGCGGTGGTACTACGCTAACTTATTCTGACCTTTTGCTTTCTTTAGCGACTGCTAAATGGCAAAATCTGAATGCTCGAGAAGAAATTTATTCATTAGTTGATGAACTAAATATGATAGGAAACGGTTTCAATTTTAACAAAGATAATATTTTAAAGGCTGCTTTAGTGTTAACTGATAAAAAGAATATTAAATTTAGAGCTTCCAATTTTGACAAACAAACCACAAACCTAATCGAAACTAACTGGGAAAAGACAAAAAAAGCAATATCTTTAGCAGTGAATTTACTTTCAAATTTTGGGTTTAATGGAGATACTTTAATTGCTAATAGTGTAATCATCCCTGTTGTTTATTACCTATACAAAATTGATTGCCCAAATAACTATTTAGAAGCTGATAGATACTTAAATGATAGGAATAAAATAAAATATTTTGTTCAGATTTCTTTGTTAAAAAGAATCTTTGGAGGAACTCCAGACTCAATATTACTTAAAATGAGAGAAAATATGCAGGATTTATCCGAAGGGTTCCCATTGTCAAAACTTCTTAAAGTTAGAGATACAAACAAATCTTTAATCCTAACGGATGAAGACATTGATTATTTACTAGATACAAAAATTGGAAAGTACTCTTTCACACTTTTATCGGTAATTTTTCCAGCCATAGATTTAAAAAATAAGTTTCACCAAGATCATATATTCCCTTCAAGCAAATATAAAAATAAAAAGAATTTAAGAGAAATAGGTTATTCAGAAGAAGAAATAACATTTATTGTTGAACACATCGATACAATTGTAAATTTACAATTACTAGAAGGCATTCCTAATACAGAAAAAAATAATAAGTATTTCGATGATTGGGTATTAAAAAGATATAATTCTAACGAGGAACTGGATTATTATCTAAATAGGAATTTACTAAATAAAGTTTATAAAAAGAATGAATTCATCCAAATGTATACAGATAGGAAGGAAGAATTAAGAAAAAGACTGCTACAAAACTTATCTTTTTAGCCATCTTTTCAATTACTAATAACTATGTTTTATATCAAATCTAGATAGTATAGAAATAAACTAACCCTATTATTCTTGCTAGTATTCCCTTCTCTATAGAATAATTCTAGCAAGAATAACATGAATAATAAAAATTATGTATTACTATTATTAACTATCGTGTTAGTCGGTTTAGTACTGACACTTTTTACTGTAATTAATTGGATTACTTACTCAGTGATTTTGTTAATTGTAGGCATATTAAGCAAAAGAAAGTAGTTGATTAAATGACTTACACTGAAAAAATCGAAAAATTAATAGACCTAGATTTAACGAGCTATCGTATTGCAAAAGAAACTGGAATCAGCACGCAATACATTGACAAAATCAGAAGTGGAAAAACAGCTATTGAAAATATTGGACTTGGAAAAGCGGAAATATTAGTAAAGTATTTTGATGATTTAGAAAAAAACATATCTTGATATGATGTAGTTTTTAGCTTCTATATTTCTAATATCAATATTTTTTTCAACATCTTTTTTGATTCACAAAAAAAGACCCCCCAAAATTCTGTAGAATTAAAGTTACTGAACCCATTCTAAGTAGGAATCAAGTTATGCTAAGCTTATCAAAGAAACATTGAATAGTTTAAACCTGAATGTTATATAGGATACTTATATTTCTACCTTAAGTGTAATGAAATTTCTATGGCTTTTTTATAAGTATTACCTCTTAAACTGTTAATGTGGTTGTCGTGAACCAAACTTCATTTTAACGGTTTGGTAGGCTTTTTAGCTATCTTGAACCATCTACATAGCAAGTCAATAAAAAAATAAAGAGAAGGCTCGTTACCTCCTCTTACACTTCCTATCACATTATCTTTCTAAAACCACTTCATTTTCTTTTTCTATTGGTGATTTTGGGTATTGCATAGAACATGGCTAAAAATATTATTGTTATCAAAAGAGTTTTTAAGATTTCAATTTCTCCTGAATCTATCCAAGTATACACAAAAGCGATTATAAAAGTAATTACTATTTCCGTAACATGATCTTTTAAATTCATTAGCTTAGCCCACATTGAACTGCCCATAAAGCTAGTTGTCCAGCTACAATAATAGCATTCGTCTTTAACCCATTGGCTTTAGCGAAGCGTAATACAGTCACTGCTAATTCTTTCCAGGCTTTCTTTTGTGCAGCTTTTACAATTGCGCTGATACTAATCATTGCAAAAAAACTCATCTTTGATTTTGTTAGCAACGCAACTTCCTAATGCATTCCAATTAAAACGCGCTTGAACTACTGTTGAAGCATCAGAAATATTTACATTTAACTCCTTCTCAACTGAAGAAATCTCTTGTTGAGCAAAATTATTTTTGACATAGTTTTTAAAGTTATCTTCCGTCACTCCATTCGCATACATTTCTTCCAGTCCTTTTGCTACAGCCTCAACTTCTGAATCCTCTAGCTGGTCAGATGCATAAACACTTGTACCAGCGCTGATAAAAATACCTAATGTCATTAGTAATGCCATCGCCAAACAAAAAAATTTAGCCTTTTTTGTCACCTGTAATTCCATACATAAATCCCTACTTTCTTTTCCTTGTTATAATCATAACAAGGAAAAAGATAATTTATCATCAAAATCCCTATTTGATGCTTATATTTTCCTATATATCCTAGAGCTGATTTTTCTCACTAGTGATCACATCAATTTGAACTAATGATTCAAAAAAAGACACAGGTTATTTGAGGTACATTCGAGGTAATGCTAGGTTCTATTTTGAAAACAACGCTGCTCTCTTGAAATATTTTTTGAGCTTGTCTAAACCTTCTGAAACGAATATAGAAAATAAAAAAAGAGTCCCCTTTCTCAAGGAAACTCTCAATTACTAAGTTAAAATAACTTCCCGTTATCTAAATCTTTTAAATCAATCCTATGGTTCGCGGAACAAAGGAGCTAAAAACTTAATAGAATAAATCGCACAAATTCCGACAATAATATAGATAATTTTTGCTAATGGTGTGGTTGCACCGCCACTAATTGTTGCAACTAAATCAAAATTAAATGCACCGACTAATAACCAGTTTAAACCTCCGACAATCAATAAAATTAAAGCAATAATATCCAGATATTTCATTTTTAACACTCCTTCCAAATTTGATAAGCCAAGAGTAACACGTTTATTCTTTATTTACGAAAATAATGATTCAGGAAAAAAACTTTTTTCAATTATTTTCTCGAATAATTTTTTCATTATTAAGAATTTTATGATATAACTAAAGAGTAGACAAAAACAGATTCATTATCTCTGATAAGAAATGGTGGTTTATTATGCGTGCTAAGTTATTTTTAATTTTGCGGAATCGAGTGTTATCCCGTGTTGTCTTTGTCATTCTATTTTTACATGTGTTTTTTAACACAAATGATTTCACGGTGTTGCTGCTCCTCTTACTATTAAATTATTTACTCACGCTTGAAGATAGCGCGAAAAAAAACAGAAAAATCCAAACTTGGCAAGAATTTAAACAGTCGATTGATTGGCCCTTTGTCGCTTTTTATTCAGGGCTTGCTCTTTTAGTTATTTCGTTAATACTTCTGTTTCTCTGGTTCAATTATGCACGATAAGGAGGATTAAAAATTGAAAAGCTATTTTTTTACTCTTTTTTTTAGTATGTTTAGCCTTTTCGTCATACTACTTTGGTTTTCTGGATATGATAGTAAGGGATTTCTATTGGCCCTTACAGATTTTCTAGGTTTTTCTATTATTCACCAAACGCCTGTGCTGGATACTTATTATTCCCAGCAGCCTTTAACAACCAGAATGTTGATTTCTTCTGGGCTTCATTTTTGTACTTATTTTTGCTTAGGTTTGGTCATTGATTTACTACGTAAAGGGTTTAAAAAAATAAAAACATAGTCACTTTTATTATACGAATCGTTAATTTCCATGCTTTCTGGTCGTCTTTTTCCGTCGCTTGTACCAGATAATGAAGCCGCTAATAATTAACGCACAGGCAATTAAAAGTAATGTCCATAATAGTAAATTTTGTTGTTGTGTCACTTTTTTCATTCCTGCTGCTGCTTTTTCTGGTTGATATGGGATACGATGTCCTCGAACTAATAACCGATGACTGTTTATCATATACGGTGTGCAAGTTAATAAAGTGACGAAATCTTGGCCAGACTCAATGTGTAAATCTTTTGTATCAGTTGGTTCAACGGTTTTTATTTGATCCACTTGATAAGCGAGCGTCTTCCCATTGACTTCGATATAAAATTCATCGCCTTTTTTTAATTCTGGCAAATCTGTAAATAATTTGGCTTGAGGGAGACCACGATGTCCTGAAATGACCGCATGTGTATTCGCACCACCTGTAGGATAGGAGGTTCCTTCTAACAAGGAGCTTCCTTTTTCCAATAGTAATGCATTCGTTTTATCAAAAATTGGTAAACGGACATTTATTTTTGGGATGGTTAAAACACCAATCGTATGACTTTCAAAATAGGATTTGTCTGGTTTTTTCGTTGTTTTTTGCGTTTCGGAAAAAGGATCTAATCCAGGATTGCTGCCTTTTTTCGCTAATTCTTGGTTTTTCTTTTCCATTTTTTCTTGAAGTTCAGCCATTTCTTTGGTGTTTTCTTGGCTTGCTTTTGCTTGATAATGAGCGATAATTTGTTGATCCAGATAGTTATTTAATGCATCGCTAACAAAAGGATACGCAAATGCACCTATTCCAATAATCAGTAAAAGAATCATAAAACCATCAATGATACGACGTTTCTTTTTTGACTTCATTGCTTCCTCCTTAAAAATAAAGCATGAGAGCCTGGGACAGTGATTTGCCCAGGCTCTTTGTTTTTCTAAAAATTTCTTCGGTGATGCTAGAAATTAAGCATTTTCTTTTCTACGTCTAGCAAAGTAGACTCCTGCAATAAGTAGCAAGACTGCGCCACTTCCTAAGTAAACGTAGATTCCTTTGCCACCTGTTGAAGGTAAGGTACCTTTGTGTTTGTTTGGTACTTTTTCTGGTGAAACTAGGTTTTCTGTTGTGCCATATGATTGTTCATTGACCACAAATTCAATCCGATTTGTTAACAAGACATAATCATCAGGAGCTACAGTTTCTTCTAAATAATAGGTGCCGTATTTAAGCCCTGTGATATCAACTAATCCATCAGCCGTTGTTGTAAAAGTAGTTGCTTCGGCTTTTGTTTTCACCCAAGTTGCTGCTTTCGTTGTTTCATCGATTTTCAAATAATTTGCTGTGTCGCTGTTTTGATCACGAACGACAAAGGAAGCTCCCGCCAAGGCTTGTGTCGCTGTCACATCGCCATCGACTTTAATGAAACGTTTCCCACCTGTCACAACTTCAACAGTTGGTGGTGTTTGGTCGTCGGTATGACCGTTATCAACATTCGCCTCATTTTTAAAGCCTTTCGTAGGATCTGCTTTTTCATTTAAATGCATAAAGTAAACGAATTTTAGTGTGCCGCCTGGTGTTAGCGTAGGAATATACGCTGGATTAACGGCGACAGTGAAGCCATTTGCTTGTTCAGTCACTTGGTAATTTTCAGGATCGATCATTGTATCCCCATCATATAACGCATAGGCATACTCTCCAGAAGTCACGTTATCAAAAGTTAAGGCTGCATCATGTTTATCAACTAAATTGAATTTGACGTATTTATTAGCGTCGCCTTCTTTGTCTGCAATCCCCAATGGAATATTTACAGAAATTTGATATTTAATTTTTTCGCCAATTGCCACATCTTTACCATCTAAGTTTGGTGTTGTTTTATCAACTTTAGAGGTATCATTTTTGACTGTTTTTTCAACAGGTGTTTGATTGTTTGCTTCAATTGTAAATGGTGTTTTTGTTTGATTTTCAATTAATTCTGCATTATTTGGAGCTTTTACTTCTTCTAAAATATACGAACCAACCTCAAGATTTTTAACTGTTAATTCTCCCGTTCCATTCTCTGCTTCTGTGAAATCATTTTCGCCAATTTCATAACTTTTCCCAGTAATAAAGCGTTTTGCTTGTTTTTTATCCGTTGTCCATGTATATAATCCATCTTTGACTCCTTGGATATATTTTACTGTGCCTGGTGAGCCTTCGCTTTTGGAAATAACAAATTCTGCGCCATTTAATCCTTCATTTTCAGCAGTTCCTACTTTTTTCACATGTAAACTACCATCATTGGCTACCACATTTTTAGGATAAATATGAACAATCGCTAATTCTTCTGTTCCATATTTATAGGAACCATCTGTTTGCTTGATCATTTCGTAAACTGGGAACGCCACCACCATATTCGTAGCAGCAACTACACCCTCTTTTGGTTCTTCTTTAATGGTATACACTGCATCTTTACCATTTTGTTTTTTAGGTAACTGAACAGTGACATTCCCATTTGCATCGGTGGTTCCTTGAGCAACAGGTTTCCCAGGAGTTAAACTTTGGACAGCTTGTTTAGCTGCATCAACGCTTGCGCCTGCCGCTCGTTGCTCGTAAAATTCGCTCGTCACGTTATAAATACTAAACGTCACATCTGCCAGTCCTTGATATTTATCAAACTCGCTCATTTCTTTCCCGCTATTTTGAATAAGCGGATCTGGTAAATCCGTCATTTTCTTTTTGTGAATCACGAGCTGTGCGCTCTCCCCATTTTCTTCTGCAAATGCAGTTGTTGTCCCTAATACACTCGTGAAAAGTGGCAAAATTAGTAACAAGGTACTAACGGTGTACCAAACTTTTTTTAATTGCTTCATTTTCTCTCTCCTCTTTTTTGTTTTTGGTAAAATAGCCAAATGACTACCAGCCCAATGATTAGCAGGCCTGCAATCGTCAACCAAATAGAACGTTCTTCATTTGTTTTTGGTAAGAAGCCTGACTCTTTTACTTTTTTATTGATTACATGTAACGGTGCTGTTCGTTGTCCGTTCGTTGCATAAGAATTTTTTTCCACCGTAAAAGGAATTTCTGTTTGATTCAGAAGATAACCTCTTGGTGCAGAGATTTCTTCCAAGAAGTACTGGCCATCTTTTAAGCCTTTAACTGAAAATTCACCGGTTTGATTAGACGTGATTTTTTTAGCTAATGCTTTTTCTTTTTGCCAACGATACCCGTTTGCTGTTTCATTGAGGTATTCCCCCGCTTGATTTTTGACGATAAAAACAGCCTCTGGCAAGGTGATTTTCGCATTTTCACTATCAACTTTGACAAAAGACTTGCCGCCTGTACGAACTGCGGCTCTTTTAGTCAAGGTATGCTTGTCCGTGACTAATTGTCCTTCGTTGTTAATCGCAGTGTCTGGTTCAGCGGTCTTTTCTAAACGCATTTGATACGACACAGTCATTGTTTGATTTGCAGAGTTTTGTAAGTCTTTAATTGAAAAATCAAGCGTAAATCCATGCTTTTGCGTCGTCAATGTGTAACCTGTAGTAACTGTTTTTCCAGCCACTTTTACCTCAATTGATTCTGGTAAAAGTGTCAACGTTGTATCCGCCTTATCTGACAAACGGAATTCCTGATATCCTAAAATATTCGCTGGAATCTGAGTCGTTAACTGATAGTTAATGTGCTCTCCTTGATTAAAGCCTTGTTGCTTATCGAGTACCGTTTTTTCAAGTGGTGGTAAGTCATAGGCATTTTCTTCATTTTTTGGATATAAATGAATATGCGTTAACGATTGCCCTTGTGGATCTTGAACAGGCAAAATCACTACTAGGTTGCTAGCTTTTTCCTTTACCACTTCCGGTGCTTCCGCTTCAACAAATAAATAGGCTTTATCTCGTTGCTGCGAATCTTTGCTAGCTAATGAAAAAGAAACCACTCCATCTTCTCCATTTATTGTCTGTGTTTTATCTTCTGCGATCGGTTTTCTATTCATTGCACCGGTTTCTGCTAATTGACGCTGTGCCTCTTGGACCGTTTTTCCTTCAGAACGAAGCTGATAAAACGGATCCGTCACATCATAGACTTGATAAATGACGTTATTTAAGCCCCGATAATTTTGAAGCAGCGTTCCCTCTTCCCCTGTGTTTTGCTGCTGTTCTGGTAATTGACCATCAGGGAACAATAATTTGTGCAACGTAACTTGAACGCTTGCTTGCGATGCCTCTGCTAATGCTTGCTGTGAAAACCCGAAAAGAGCGAGTAGCATGACGCAAATACTTAACCAACGTGCGTTTTTCATCGATTACACACTCCCTTCTGGTCGTCTAATAAAGAGATAAACACCCGCTATCACGAATGTACTAATCGCTATCAAGTAAAACCACAAGCGTCCTATGCCGCCAGTTTCAGGTAAAGGAACCTTTGCTTGGTTCGTAACATCTAAAGTAATTTGATTATTCTTCTCTCCAGAAATTAAAACATCTGCTACTTTTTCCCCATCTATCGTGACTGAACCATCTTCGCGAATTATTAATTCGATTGGTTCTTTTAACCCCTGATATCCTTCTGGCGTAAAGGTTTCTGTTAGGACATATTTCCCTGGTTTTAAGTTTTCAAAAACAAAAGTATCCGTTTCTTTGCCATCTTTTGGTAATTCAATATCCGTATCTGGTCCTGTTAAACGGAATTTCGCTCCTTTAAGTGGCGTCTGATTATCGGCTTTTTTATGAACCGTTAAGTCAAAAGGTTTCAAATGATTTTGATGTGTCAATGTCCATTCTGGCGCATTTTCTTCAATATTTTTGCCTGCATAGTGAATTTCCCCATATTTATCAACAGTAAATTCATAATTTCCAGCAAGAGTGTCGTAGCCTAATGGTCCTGATTGTTCCACCATTCGATACTCACCAGGTTCACTAATTTTAAAATAGCTCAATCCTGCAGTATCTGTTTTTTGAGTTGCCACAGTTTGGTAACTTCCTTGAGCATTTTTTCTTTGCAACGCAAAAGTCGCCTCTGCTAAGTTCACTTGTTTGCCATTTTGCATGGTGTATTTTCTAATTCTGATTGGCAAAGAAGAAAATTTATTTTCAATTTCCAATGGAATAACTTGATTTGTGGTGGTCACTTCTTGTCCATCGATGCTTACTTTGCCTTGCTCACTCACCTCAATTTGCCAAGTCGTTTTCTTACCTAACTCATGTCCTTCAGGTGCTTTTACTTCAGTTAATGTATAGCGTTCCCCTTTTTGTAGGCGCACATCTTTTGGCAAGGAATAGCTCCCATCTTTATTGTCCACTAATGTTGTCTGAACATTTTTACCACTCAATTCAAAGACGGCTCCCACTAAGTTTTTCTCACCTGAGGAAGAATTTTTGATTACTTTTAAATCTAATGGCTTGAACTGCTTCGTGTTTTTCCAAGTAGTATCGTCGATTTTTTCTTGACTGTAACCAGGAACTGCTAATTCACGGGTTGTTTGGTAATTGAAAGCTTGTCCTTGATTGTTGTATTGGGGAAGCCCAAGAACTTCTTGATAGCTTTCATCCGCGGTTTTGGAAAGTTGGGTTACATTTTTGCGCTCCCAACTATTGCTGGTATCATTTTCTGGTTTTGATAATTTAATATACCCAGTTTGCCAGTTGGCTGTGTCAGTTACTTGCTTTCTACTAATTTCATAAATCACATTATCTGGCCGACTTGTTGGGTCTTGATCATACTCTTCCCAGATTTTTTTCACGTTTAACTTCACGCCAGGTGCTTTTCCAGAAGGAACCCCAAAATCAACTTTTTCAGGGGCCGTGGCTAATGGCTGAAACGTTGTCCGACCATTCATTTGATACCAAAAATCAGGTTTGAAGTTTTCTGACTCTGTTTGAATACGTACTTGATAATGAATTTGAATTTCTTGCCCTTTACCCAAATAAATCTCATTACTATTAATTGTAGCGCCTGTTAGCGACACTTCTGGTAATGTTTGAACCTGAACAGGACCCACACTTTTCATTGATAATGTATTTGGCTCGTATTTAAAAGGTTCAGCAATTGGATCAACTACTTTTCCGTTTACAACCGTTCCTGAAATCTGAACGGCTTTTTTCGCTAAATAATCAGAAATGTCTGGTGCATAATCCGCGGATTCATAATAAAGGTCTCCATTTTCATCGGCTGACACCATCTCACGCATTTTATCTTCAACTTGTTGTTTAGATAAATTAGCTCGTGGATCGCTTTGCAATTGAATGCCCAATCCATGTATTTCAATCCCACGTTGTTTTAAGGCCATTGCCTCACCTATCGTGGCGATAAACGTACTGTTAATTCGTTTATTGATATTGTTTTGATCTGGCGCATTATAGCTACCAGAGATATAAGAAGTGCTACCTGGTTGATCTTGTCGATTCGTAAATTGTGTCCCGTAAAAGCGACCATCCGCCTCTGTTTGAACTCGACTCACTTTATAAGAGAAGGTTGGGACGCCATCCGTTAAAAGTACAATAACTTTCTTATGTCCATTTGGCGTTGCTAACATATCACCAGCATCTCTTAATGCTTTTTGAGTGAAAGTTCCTCCTCTAGTGCTACTTGGCGTAATATTTTTAATTGGATTTTTGACTGTATCAAACGGCCCCATTTGAATGGCGTTGTTATTATAACCGTCACTTGAGTAGCCAACATAGCCCATGTTGATGTTATTGGTAATACCGCTATCTGCCAATGTATCAACAAAACGGTTCACTCCTTTTTGAACTTCACCAATCCGATTGTTTTCATTCATACTTCCGGACCAGTCAACGACTAAGACCAAATCCAATGGCGTGATTTCTTTTTGAACATTTCCACGCACATTAAGATATACATCAAAAAGCCCTGGTGTTGTTGTTTCTCTAGCATATTTTCGGATGGCATAATCGGCTTGGTCTCCTGTACCGCCATACTCAATATAAGAATTTGTGCGATTAGTAGGGTCCCCATTCCAACTCGTTTGGCCATCCCATTGGGCACCACCATCTTTATTCCCTTGATGGTTTAACACATTTTGATTGCCTGTGGGCTGCCAATTAGCTGTCGGATAAGTCCCAGAATTATCCGTCGTGTATTGTGGTGCAATTAAAGGCAGTGCCAGATTCGCTCTCAAAGTAGCTGGCGCCATTCTTGCTTCTGCAAATGGATTGGTTACCTCTTCTGTTGCGGTCGGCTGTTCTGTTTTTTCTGGAGCCGAATCATTTTTGTTAGTTTCTTTCGTATTTTCTGGTACAGTTATTTTTTCTGGTTCAGTTGATTCTTTAGCAGAATCCTCTACTGTTATTTTTTCATAAGTAACTGAAACATCATATTCGTTGTTTTCATACAATAACTTAGGTGGCTGAGCTGTTTGAAGCGAACTTTGCTCAACAGCTAACGAAAGCTGTACCGGCTTTTTTACTTGTGCGTCCAAAGTCAGATAAAGCGTACCATTAGTCACTTGGTAAGAATATCCGTCTTTTTCAATTACAGCAGTATCCATGAACTGTGCATTTTTCAATTGAATTTCTCGTTGTAATGGCTGCTCTGTTTGGTTGAGAAGATTTAACTCGATATTAATATTCGTTTTATCATTCTCATCTGTTATCATTTGAGCGGATGTAATTTCAACTTCTTTGGCTGTTTCTGCATAGCCAATGAGCGGTATGAAATAGGATGAGACAAGTAAAAAGACTACGCCGAAAACCCCAAATTTCTTTAGTAATTTAATGTCTGTTCTCTCCTTTCTTTTATGAATTAACAGTTAAATTAGAATTGCCTAGCACGTAAAATTTCATTATTCTAATCTGATAATTATTATACAGAGAAGGAGCTCATTAAATCACACCAGCTTTCATACCAAGCGGTTTCATTTCTGAAATTGCGTTATTGTTTCGATGATTGTTTCATTAAAGTAAAGGACTTGGGAGGAAACAATATGATTAGGTTTTTAGAAAAAAATTATCGGAAAATGGAAGAAATCATTCGTGTCTTATCCATTTCTGATAAATGGATGACTAAAAAAGAACTTGCAAAATATATTGGTAGTTCTGAGTCTACTTTTATTCGTTATATTGAGGAGATTAAACAGCGTTGGGGCGAAAGTTTAACCATTAAAACATCGCATAAATTAGGCTATCGTTTAGAAAACTTTAATGTGTCCTTATATTTAAACGTGCTGACGGATATGGCAAAAACGTCAACGACCACCCAATTGCTCCATGAATTTATCCAAAATCCTGGCAAAACCATCGAATATTATTGCGATACCATTAATATTAGTCGCTCTTCTTTTGCTCGAAAATTGAAGCAGTGTAATCAGGTCTTGGAAACTTACTCTCTTCGCGTTATCGTTGATCAAGGCTATCAATTAACTAGCCAAACAGAAGAATTGCCTTTACGTATTTTTACAACCTTTTTCTTTTTAATGTATTATGGTCATTATGAATTGCCTTATCAATTAGATAAGCAGGAAATCAAACAATTAATGCGTCGTAATCAATGCCAATTAAATATTATTAGTATGGATAACAGTTATGAACACGATTTCTTTATTATGTATTTTATTGTTGATTTATTAAGAGAGCATCAAGGCTTTCAACAACGTTTCCAGAAAAAAACAGATAAAAAGAGTCCAATCAAAATGGAAGATTATCTTTTACTCAGTCGTCATTTTACTGGGCTCAGCCGTGAAACCTATCGAGAAGTTCTCCGGTATTTTCAAAGAGGCGCTTTTCAGCAATACTACTCCGAAGACCAAGAAGTCATCAGTCAAAGAATACGTGAAAATTTAAAATTTAATGCTTTTTCACAGATTGAACAATTAACAGAAGAAGTCGTCGACTTCGCTGTTCACTTGTTAACCTGTCTTTATTTGTTTTCTCAATTAGTGCCTTTTGACACCTCCGAATTGACACAAAGGGCCACCTTTTTCACTCGACAAATTCATTTTACTCAGCTTCACTTATATGCACGATTAAAAGCAGAATTGCATTTCTTTTCCGCTCTTTTAGAAACAAATCTATTAAACTATTCATCTTCTTATATTTTTTGGTTGCTTAATACTTTTCCAGAAATTAATCAGAGTTTCGACTCAAAAAAGATTTTGATTATTAGCGACATGGGCCTGAATCATAGTCAATATATTGGAAACTATGTCCACGATATTTTAGCTTTGCATCGGATTCGTTCAAATACGTTAGCAATTACGGAAGAACAATTAGGTGACCATCGACTCGAAGAATTTGACTTGATTATTACCAATCAACCAATTATTGAAACCAGCGTTCCAAGTATTTTAATTAATGATGCTATCTTATTTTCTAACAAAAGAGAATTGCTCGATTTATTAAACTTTTAACGTCTTAATGGTTTTCCCTATCTACCAAAAAGATAGCCCTTTTAGCAAGAACCGCGTAATGTGAGGTGCCATCATACAGAAGATATTTTTATTTTTCTGAAATAAAAAAGAAAATAGGACATAAGTCGAAATGACTTATGTCCTATTTTCACTCTTAAGATAATCAGCTAAACCAGCAAATTAAATTTCTGATTGATTCACTGGCCATCTTGTGTGACTTTTACTTGGCAAAATTAATGTAATGAAGATCACTAAAGTACCGATAAAAGGAAGTAAATAGAATAAAATCCACCAGTTACTGTGGTCGCGATCATGCAATCTTCTTGCTCGAACAGTAAAGTTTGCCAACCAAATTAAAGCAGTCAGCAAGAAAAAGATAATGGTCACCGTATTCCATTCTTTAATGATTGTTCCATCATTGGGTGTTACTTCAATATATCTGTAAACGCCCGTAATTGCTGAATAAATCCCTAACACCAAATAATTAATTAATTGTGGCCACCAATATTGTGCTCGTGTTGCTGACGCATTCATTGTTGTAATATTATTCCAGTATTCTCTATACGCGTTAAACATATTATCACCCCCGCATTAACTATTACAGAAGTCTTTCGTTTTGTCAAAGAATAACGTTATTTTAAGCTGCTTAATGACACGTCCATGTGCCTTCCTTAAACTCACACGAAGCGGACTCTTCAGAAGAAGGAGTTAATGAAACTAACGGTTGCTGTTGTTTTTCTTCTGCGAGAATTTTTTGAATCGTTTGGCTGATTTGCTGTTTCGGTACTGCACCATTAATTAGATATTTTTGATTAATGATTAGTGCGGGAACTCCTTGTAAACCATAAGCAGAAGCTAGCGCGAAATCTTCTTGAACCGCCGTCCAAACAGCCTCGGAAGCAACAGCTTCTTTCCATAAAGCAAAATCAATCGTTGTCTCTTTTACTAGCTCCTCAATTACTTCTGGCTCTTCAATATTTAAACTTCTCATAAATAAACCTTCTTGTAACTTATCAAACAGTAACCAATAAGTGTCTTGGTTGCCAATGTATCCAGCTGCTTTTGCTGCTAATAATGCATTCTTTGATGTTGGAAAATCAAATCGTTGCTTCCTCATCCCTTCAATATTAAAACGATGCTTTGAATCGTTTTGATTGGCATGCACCCAATGCGTCAAAACTTCTTCTTTTACTACTGCTCGTGAGCCAAACATTGTTTCAAAATCGTTTGCTGACCATCCCAAAGCAAACGACCGATGAATCAATTCAATTTCAGGAAATTCTTGTTGAATCTCATGCATGCGGTCAGACATTGGAAAACAAAAACTACAAATAACATCATGGAAAAATTCTATTTTCATCCTTACCCTCCAGTAACTCTTTTTTCAAAACAGATTGAACTAAATTTACCATTTTACTTACTAAAAGTAAACAAATGAAGCCAATTAAAAGAAAAAGATGAAACAAAATGCGCTATGGCTTTTGTCTCACCTGTTCTATCTACTTATTCTGATGTGTCCATTCCATTACCCGCTCACCATTCGTATCTAATTCACCATTAAATACAAAACCAAGTTGTTGATACAACCGAATTGCTGAGCTGTTCGTATCATAAACACTCAAGTATAGCTTGTTTGTTTGGTATTTTTCTATTAGCATTAACATTAAAAGTCGACAGGCTGCTTTCCCATAACCTTGTCCTTGGAACCGTTGATCAATTAAAAAGCGGTCTAGCCAAACGCGCCCATCTTGCCAACGTCCATACATGGCATAGCCGATTAATTGATTGCTGTCATAAATACCTGCCGATTCCCATTCTGGAAATTGGTCTGATTCTTTTAGATTTTCTGCCATTGATTCAATGAAGGTTTGTTGTTCAGCAAAAACTTGTAGGTTTTCCACTGCTTTACGATTATCGCTTGTTACTTTTTCAAAATGTATTTCCATTGTTTTCACCTAATTAGTTGTTATTTTCTGCATACTTGTATTCTTTCTTGCTTCTTATTTTAACATACTTATTTCCCTTTGCTTTCTCTAACTCTCTGTGATTATACTTTTCTCTTTTTTATGGGAAATCTTCCCTATAAATGGAGACTCTTTTCAAGAGATTTCTTTTTACACCACCCGTTTCAAATGATATAAATGATATATAGAGTGTTTTAACTATGTGCAACATGATTAAAAGTTAACTGTTGGGGAGCAGTTAACTTTTTCTTTTTAACCACAAAAGAGAGGATCCGCTGTGAGAAATAACTGCAGTGGATGCTCCCTTTTGTATATTATTTATTTACTAGCCGATAGTTGAAAACTTTCCCGTTACTCAGTAGTATCGATTTTGTCTTCTTGACTATCTAAAGAACGGTCAACTTTTTCGTCGTAACTTTCCATGGAATTTTCATTTTTATGTTTCTGCTTATCGACCGTTTTATCGACTTTTTCTTTCTGTCAATCAATTGTTTTTTCCATCTCTTCGCCAGCCGAGGTACAACCACTCAGTAAAAGGAAACTTGTGAATAAAAACGCTGACAAGATAACTGTTTTTCCGATTTTTGTTTTCATAAACTCACCTCTCGTTTAATTTAAAAAAACGTCCCGATAAAACATTGTTCCCTTGATTATTTACTCACAATTAGCGAACGACTAAGACATTGCACAAAGCATGGTTAACCACATAATCTGTAGTAGAACCAATCAAGGTTCGTTGAATAGCACCTCTTCCCGTGGCACCTAGCACAATTAAATCTATGGCATAATTTTCAGAAATCGTGTTGGCAAGATAACGTTTTGGGCTCCCAAGCTCAACAATTTTTTTGACTGTTTTTACACCAATTTCACTCGCTTGTTTTGCCTTTTCAGTGAGCATCTCTTCTGACTTGTGTTTTTCTAAATCATACAATTCTTCAAAAGAAAATGGACTCGTCGTAAATTCAGCATCATTAATAATTGTAGCTAAATAAAGAGTGGCTTGTTCCTCTTTGGCAATCCTGACAGCTTCATGAAAAGCTTTTTCAGATTGATCTGAGCCATCAAGAGCAACCAAAATATGTTGATATACTGACATTTTATCCGCCTCCTTAACCAAATTAAGAATCAAAACTAACACAACAGCTGTGTTACATTTTAGTGGCTATCTGTTGTAATTTTTCCACGGTTAATGCTTGATAATTTGTTTCTTCAAGTAGTCCCGTTTGAATTTCAACAGAAACATCTTCCGTACATGTTTCTAAAAACATTGTGGCATAATCAAACTGTTGCTCTAAGAATGTTTCATACTCCCGTCGACAACGTAAAAATTCTTTCGCGGTATCTGAAACATGTAAACACATGCGGCGCTTATTCGCTTTCTTGGTTATCACAAAATAGGTTCCTTCTAAAATCGTGGTAATCTCTTCAATAATATACGCTGCATCTTTTACCATTCCGTCAATCCAGTCCTTTATTTGTTTTCAGTGTCGTTGCTTTTTTCTTTGTCGTCACTTAACAGCTCTTTAATTTTTTCACGATTGTCGTATAACTTTTTTCCTACGCCCACTAAGGCGCCGCCTGCCAATAACTTTGTTAAAAAGCCGCCATTTGCGTTTGTTTTTTTGCCATGGTGTCCTTTTAAATGATGTCCCATCCTAGCCACCTCCATAATTTTTATTTCTATTACCTATGAACATTATCTCATATGTTTTCACAAAACGCACGTATAACAATAGTTTTTTAATCAAGGCTCGACCACTTTGTAAACTCATGACTTTTAATATGCCGAATCTCTTCAAATAAAATATGTGTATGTCCAACTTTTGCATACTCCATTGAACTCATCCCTTCAAAAACACCAACAATTGGCGGTTGAACACGGCCAAAATCATCCAATGTATTCAATTGGATTTCTAAAACCTGGTTATTTTTTAAAGACTGCTCTAAGTATTCTTCAATTTCTTCTGTTGTCTGTTGCGGTAAGCGTTCAAACGCTCTCTTAGAATATTCGTCAGAAGCTTCGATTCCTTCTTGTAACTCCCCCAATGCAAAAGCGGTCGCCCATTTCAGTTCAAAGGGCCGATCATGGTACTCATTATAAGGTGTAAATTCTTTTTTTGTTCGTTTCATGATGTTATCCTCCTAAACCGACATTTCCTCCAGCATGTCCACCGACTAATCCTGAACGATGAATTGCCGTCGCACCTTCCAACAAAGAAGAGGCGTGAATTAAAGCTTGAAAGCCAAATTTTTGTCGGATTTTATCAATCAGATAGTTTAACTCCATTTCACTAATTTGCTCTTCTGGTTCCGAAAATAAATCTAATTGTAAAGATTCATTCCAAACTAATTTTCCATAAGAAAGCCCTAATTGCCGGACATCGGTTCCCGCTAGATAATGTTCTCTAAAAAGGGCTAATACATAGGTAATCAAAACTTTTGTATTGTTTGTTGCAGGAATCGTTTGTTGTTTTCGCCAACCAGTTCGTCCTTCACGGTCAATTTGACCTTTGGAATAACCAACGTAGACTGTGATACATTCCGTTTGACAATGCGCTTTTCTTAAACGAGCAGCCACTTGTTCTGTCAGTTCCTTTAAGACTAGTTCAATCTGATCTCTTCGCGCATAATCTCTCGGTAAAATCTGACTATTTCCAAATGATTTTTCAGCTTTATGTTGCGCTTTTTTCCCTAAAAAGGTACGATCAATCCCCCATGAATGAGCATACAATTGAAGCCCCATCACGCCAAATGTTTCTTGTAAAAGATGCGGATTCGCTTGCGCTAACTCATATACAGAATCAATTCCTAAGCGATTCAGTCGTTTAGCCATTCTGCGACCAATCCCACAAAAATCTGTCAAAGAAGGCAACTGCCAGACAGTATCTGGTACACGATCATACCGCCATTCTGCAATAAAATCTGGCGAATGTTTGGCGCCATTGTCCAACGCCAATTTAGCCAGTAACGGATTGTCCCCTATCCCAACGGTCACATAAATACCCACATGATTATAAACGACTCTTTGGATAATCCGAGCCATCTTATAGGCGGTTTCACAATGAAAATAACTTAAAGAAGCCGTTACATCAAGAAATGATTCATCTACACTAAACACAGAGTGATCTTCATCTGCGACAAACTTTTTATATAAATTATTGATTTCTTGATTTTTTTTCATGTACAAATTCATTCGTGGCGGAACCACATATAAATCAGGATGAGCGGGCACTTGATTTTTACGCGTAACATTTGAAACACCTAAAACTTTTTTTGCCATTGGCGATGCTGATAAAACTAATCCCCCCGCATTTTCGGCATTACTCATCACTACTAACATCGTTTTCAACGGATCTAACCCACGTTCTGCGCATTCTACACTAGCGTAAAAACTTTTGCAATCAATACAAAGAATATCGCGACTAGGTTCTTTTTCATAATCAAATTTCATAAACATCACCTCACTTGCAAAATCATTATACGAACAAATGTTCGATTAATCAAGCGAACACTGTTTATTTTTTTGTTTTTTTCAAGAACGGTTGGTGATCAAAAAAAAATAAGTATTCGGAATTATTATATTCCAAATACTTATTTTTTATTTTACATCTTATTTCGATTTAAAAATAACGATAAAAAGCCCGTTCCTAACAGAATTACTGCTGAAACATAATAAGGGAAAAAGTGATTGATATCAAATAAAGCTCCTGCTGCCATTGGTCCTAAAATATTACCAAAACTTGTAAATGTCGAATTTAGTCCGTTGATGGTTCCTTGTTGATCTCCAGCATGTTTGGATAAATAAGTAGTTACTGCTGGTCTAAACAAGTCAAACGCTAAAAAGACAATAAACGTTGAAAATACAACAACTAAATTATTTTTTGTAAAAGCAATCACGGCAATAAAAATGGCACTTGCAAAAAAGGTTAATTGGATTAAACCCATTTCACCTATTTTTTGGACGATTGCATCAAAGAAAAACAACTGACAAATCAACGCTAAAATACCACTAACCGTAATCACGATTGCTATTTCACTTGTGGTAAAGCCAAAATTAATAGTCGCCATAATACTATAAATAGATTCGAACGCTTGCAGGCCAAAAGAGGAAATTAAGATAATCACAAATAATGAGGTAAACATTGGATTTCTTAAAATATCCATAAATGAACCTTTTTTCGCTTCAACAGCGGCTAAAATTCGTTTCTCCGGCTCCTTCAAAACAGTTAATGTCAAAATAAAACCAATAAACGCTAAAAATGCGGCCGCAAAAAATGGAGCGCGAATGCCTAAATAAGCAATAAAACCACCAACTCCTGGTCCGATAATAAAACCACCACTAATTGCAGCTGACACAAGCCCCATCGCTTTCGGACGTTCAGAAATCGTGGTCATATCTGCCACAAAAGCTGTCACTGACGGCATTAATAAAGCGGCGGCAATCCCACCTAAACCACGAGAAATATAAAAACCGCTTTTCGCTTGGGCTAAACCAAATAATAACTCAGAAATTGAAAACACCAACATGCCCGTCGCAATCATTTTTTTCCGACCAATTTTATCCGAAAGGACACCTGCGATTGGCGATGTGATTAATTGGGCAATCGCAAAAATAGAAATCATCATTCCCATTGTGGTACCAGAAAAATGCATTTCTTCTTTTAATTGGGGAATTACGGGAATGACTAGGCCTACGCCTAGAAAAACAAGAAATAAGTTAGAAATTGCTAAGTACATCATACTATTTTTTTTCGTCATAATTTGCCTCCTCCATAAAAAAACAGCCATCAAAAATGGCTATTTCTGTTTCTTTGTATGTACTTTCTTTGACAGTGTTTCGGCTGAAACACTCGTTGAGTCATTGAGATACATTTTACACTAATTCGCTGAAAATTTCACTAGTTTTTACTTATTTTTTTAAAGGAAATTGTTATTTTTTAAAGACATAACTTAAGTATCCAAGTATTTAATGAATCGCTTTTGTTTTTTATCAGAAACATAGCCAATGTGTTCATAAAATTGATGTGCTGCTGTACGCTGTTCCCCTGAATTTAAGCGAATCGCAGACAAGTTACACTTTTTAGCTTCCGTTTCTAGTTTCGTCATTAATTGTTTGCCAATTCCACGGCCTTCTGCTTCTTTTGCCACTGCTAACCCCAGAACGTTCAATAACGTTTGGGAATAAATTGTTTCATACAGTTGCGCATGCACATAGCCTAAAATCTTCCCTGTCTTCGTTTCTTCATAAACATATAAAAACTCTCTGTCACTGGCTAGTAGTAATTTCTCAATCTGTTTACAGGTCACGTCAACGGGAACTTCATAGCCCAATTGTTCTTTATTAATGATAGTTAACGCCGCTGCATCTGTTGGCTTCATTTTTCTGATCAAGGGTAACAACCTCCTAAATGATATTTATAGAGTATTACTTTGGCTACTCTATAGTTTTTTCGATAAATAAAGAACTAACGCATCATCATTAACACACCGATCGTTTGGTTTCAGCTGCTTATTTTGAAACCAGACTCCTGAACCATCTGGCACATATCCCTGTTTGATATATAATCTTTGCGCTGCACCATAACCAGGATGCAGGCCTACTCCCAAAGAAACAGTATCTGCATAACTTTTGGCAACATTTTCTGCACGATTTAATAATAACCGCCCCACTCCTTGTTTTTGAAATGGTAAGAATACATTGAAATCAGCTATTTCAGGATATAAATTTTTAAAAGGTCCTTCCTTAGCTAATGGCAGTAACGTCACATAACCTAACAGCGTTGCCTTTTTCTCCGCTACAAAAACCGTTCGTTGCTTGACTAATTGTTCTTCTAAATAGTTCATTAAAATCTCTTGGCGACTTGGCCAACCTTGTTGGACAAATTGAGTATCCAGCGCTAAGATATCTTTCTCTTGCATTTCTCTAATAACCACTAGCTCAAACATCAGCATTTCCTCCAAAAAAACGTTTTCATTTTATACAACGAAGCGAATAATTCTTCGCTCCCTTATTCATTTTCAAAAACCATCGAGTTGATGATATTTGGGCAAAACAGCAACACATGTTTCTTCTGAATTAACAGCAATAACGAACCCTTGCCATAAGGACCACGTCACCGTTTCACCTAATTTCTCTTTCACTCGTTGAATCATTTCAGCTTGCGTTAAGTCTCGTGCAGGAAAATGTTGAACTTTATCGTTACTGATTAAAAAAATAAATGATTCTGAAAAAGCTGTCATGACTTCAGGTGGTAAATTTTTTAATCGTTCTTGGTAATCCATTGAAACCACTCCTTCTTTTTTATCATACCACAACATCCATTTCTCTAAAAAGCGCAGCACTCACTACTGAATATCTGCTAAAATTTGCCTGATAATCTGCTTTTCAGACAGTTGTTCAGATAACCGCTGTTCTCCCGGAAGCCCTAAATAATCTTCTGGTAGCCACCAACGTTTCATTTCCACGACACCAAATTCTTGATTCTTGTTTCTCTGGCTATGTCTTTTCAGTGTTTCTTCAAAAGAAAGATCAAAATAATAAACCTGAACGTTTCCTTCAAAGAGATGGATTATTTCCTGAAAAAAGGAATGATAAATGGCTTTTTGAAAAATCCCTTCAACAATCACATACTGGCATTCTTGATAACCAAAAGCTACCAACTGTTTTAACAAAGCAATACTTAGATTACCTGTTTCATCTTTAACACGAAGCATTTCTCTGCGCACCACATCTTGAGAAATCAATAACGATTGTTCTTTAAGACACTGATGAAGCGCTTTAGCTATCGTTGTTTTACCACTACCAGAATTACCACGTAAAATAATTAATTTCGGTTGCATCTGTTTCCCTCCATTTTCTTGATTGTTGAAAACCAGCAGAAAAGAGCAAAAAACTTGGAAAAAACTCTCCAAGTTTTGCTGTTATTTTGATGAATGTTTCGTTGAATCTCGCTGAATGAATTCCGTTCCGACAATAATTTTTCTAGGAACTGGTGGGGTATTCAAGCATAACTCTTTCATTGTCTCAACGGCTAGCTCACCCATCCATTCAGTATGAACTTTAACTGTTGTTAATGTTGGTGAAACATATTTTGCGACACTAATATCATTAAAACCAATGATAGAAATATCTTCTGGCACACGAATGGCTGCTTCTTGTAACGCCCGCATTGCACCAATGGCCAACGTATCACTTGCAGCGAAAAAAGCGGTTGGACGAGTGTCCGCTTTTTCAATAAAGTCTTTCATCGCTTGATAGCCTTCTTCAACAGAAAAAGCTGCTTCGACAACCCATTCTTGATGATAAAGGTCCAAATCTTTTAAGGTTTCTTTAAAAGCGACAAAACGTGGATCAACCAATGCCACGCGGGACTCTTTCGTATATTCTTGCCCAGAAAGCATACCGATTTTCTGATGCCCTTGCGCCAAAAATTCTTGCACAATTGTTTTAACACTTCCAGCAAAATCAACAACAATGGAGTTTTGGCCAAAAGCCATTGCATCAAAGTCTACAAATAGAAGAGGTGCGCCTAAGGCGGCTAAGGCCGCCACTTGCTTTTCATCAAATTTTCCTAGGGCAATTGTCCCATCAAATCTTTTTTGAGACAGGTTTGTCAGAGATTCTTTGACTAAAAGAAAACCCAATTCCTCTGCCCGCTTTTCAACACCTAAACGAATCGATAAATAGTAAATATCATCCAGTTCTTCTGGATCGCTGAACCATTGGACAAACCGAATTTTCTTTTTGCCTGCTTGTTTTTTTCTGGCTCGCTTTTTATAATTTAACGTTTCTGCTGTTTCAAATATTTTCTTCTTCGTTTCATCACTAACTGATAATGTTTCATCATAGTTCAAAACTCTCGAAACTGTCGCTGAAGAAACACCGACTTGCTCTGCTATATCTTTAATGGTTACGATGTTCCTCACCTCAAACTAATCATTTTCTATACATTGAATAAATCGTTCAAAAGCACGACGACCTTCTTCGTCACGTTTAAAGACGCCGGCATCTGTTAAAATTTGAACAAAAATTGTCCCAATTCCTTGTTGGATCACTTCTTTGACATTGGCTTCAGTGATGGTTTGCTGACTGAGTTCATCCGCCCAAGCTCGATGACTTTCAGCAATTTGATTGGGTTGCTTTAATAAATACTTTTCGACTTCTCTTAATTCTTGTGCCAGCCTTGGTGGCAAAATAGCTAGTCCCATTACTTCAATTAAGCCAATATTTTCTTGCTTAATATGTTGTACTTCTGGATGTGGATGAAAAATGCCATCTGGAAATTCCTCCGAAACATTATTATCTCGTAAAACTAAATCCAATTCAAATAATGACCCTTTGCGTCGGGCAATTGGCGTAATCGTATGATGCGGTGTGCCATCTTCTGAATAGGCCCGAACTGAGACACGTTCATCAGAATAATTGCGCCATTTGGTCAAAATTAATTCGGCCGCCTCAACGAGTTCCTCTTGATGATCACTTTGAAGACGAATCACAGACATCGGCCATTTTAAAATACCCGCAGTTATCTCAGGATATTTTTTCAAAGAAAATCTTTTTTCCATTGGTGCTAAATCCATTGGAAATGTATGACGTCCTGCTTGGTAATGATCATGAGATAAAATAGAACCACCAACAATTGGCAAATCTGCATTAGAGCCCACAAAATATTCAGGGAATAACTCCGTAATTTTAAGGAGCCGCTGGAACGTTTTTTTCTCGATTTTCATTTCTCGATGTTGTTGGTCCAAGAAAATCGCATGCTCATTATAGTAAGCATATGGCGAATATTGAAAGCCCCAAGCTTCGTCCTCTAAATTTAGTCGGATAATCCGATGGTTTGTCCGTGCTGGATAATTCACACGACCATAATAGCCTTCATTCTCCATACATAACATACACGCTGGATATTTTTTTTGACTCATTTTCTTTTCAGCCAAAATTTTTCGAGCATCCTTTTCTGGCTTCGATAAGTTAATGGTAATTTCTAGTTTACCATAGGGTGAGTCCATTGGGAAAATAATATTTTTGGCGATTGCTTTCGTTTTAATGTAGTTATTCGTTTTACATAACTGATAAAAATAATCCGTTGCTTTTCGTGGAGACTCTTGATAATAATCCATAAACTTCCGATTAATGATGGTTGGGGTCGGCGTAATAAAATCCATTAACTCCGCTTCTAGTTGTTCTGCTTCCGTAATTGAGTCATCGATTTGGTGATTGGCTTGTGCAATGTTTAAAAGCTGTTCCACCACATGCAACGGCTCTTGTTCACAAGCAACTGCTTCTGGTTGTTCAAAAAAATCACAGCCAACTAGTTTGGCAATCCGATTCGTCAAATAATAACGGTCTGTTTCCGTCCAATCGCCATTTTCTATGATTATCTCTACAAATGCAGCAATCCATTTACTACTTTCTTTCATCATCTGATGTTCTCCTATTCATTATAGCCTTGAGGATGTTTCACATGCCATTGCCAAGCGGTGGCGATAATGTCCTTGACCTCAGTTACTTCTGGTTGCCAGCCTAAAACTCGTTTGGCTTTTTCACTAGAAGCAATTAACGTACTAGGATCCCCTGCTCGGCGTGGCGCGATTGTCGCAGGAATTTCTTGGCCTGTCACTTCGCGAGCAGCATCTAACATTTCTTTAACAGAATAGCCGTTGTTGCTACCCAGGTTAAAGACGTCACTTTCGCCGCCATTTTTCAAGTATTCTAAAGCCAAAATATGTGCTGCAATCAAGTCTTCAATGTAAACATAATCTCGAATGCACGTACCATCTGGTGTATCATAATCATCCCCAAAAATACTTAGCTCTGCTCGTTGGCCTAATGCCACTTGTAAAATAATTGGCACAATATGCGTTTCTGGCGTGTGATCCTCACCAATTGAGGCATCTTTTTTTGCTCCCGCAACATTAAAATAACGCAAAGCAACATATTTCATTCCATAAGCGTTGTCGCACCATTTCATGATTTTTTCCATCATTAATTTACTTTCCCCATACGGATTTTTAGGATTCGTTGGGGTTTCTTCTGTAATAGGCATTGCTTTTGGTTCGCCATAAGTGGCCGCTGTGGAAGAAAAAACAATATGTTTCACTCCAAATTCTTGCATGACTTCCAAGGCAATTTGAGTGCCGTGAACATTGTTATTGAAATACATTAACGGTTTCTCCACGGATTCTCCTACTAAAGAATTGGCCGCAAAGTGCAACACCCCTTCAATTGATTCTTTTTCAAAGACACTACGTAAAAAAGCTTTATCACGAATATCGCCTTCATAGAAAGCCGCTTGTTCATGAACTGCTGAACGATGCCCCGTTAATAAATTATCAACAACAACAACGGCATATCCTTTTGAAATTAATTGATCGACGGCATGTGAGCCAATGTAGCCTGCGCCACCTAATACTAAAATAGACATTTAAAGCCTTCCTTTCTAAAATAACTTTCTGGCACCATCATCAATTGATGCAGGATAAAAATCAGCAGCATAGCCAATTTTATCTTGATAACTCTGGCCAACAGCTTCAATAAATGCATCTATATTTTGCTTTGGTACCAAAGCAATACTACAACCGCCAAACCCTGCACCAGTCATCCGTGCGCCCAAAACGCCTGGTTGTTCTTGCGCACAAGCCACTAAGGTATCTAACTCAATGCCAGTTACTTCGTAATCTTCTTTTAGCGAACGATGTGAGGCATTTAATAATAAGCCAAATTCTTCCAAATCCCCTTCAGTTAGCGCTTGTTTTGCCAATAAAGTTCGTTCATTTTCTGTGACGGCATGACGCGCTCGTTTAATCAACGCTGGATCTCCAATCAATGCTTGATATTGTTCAAATGTCTCGCTGTCTAATTCACCTAAAAATTCAATAGATAACTCTTTTTGAAGCAAACGAACGGCTTCTTCGCATTCTGCACGACGTTCATTATATTTTGAATCTGCTAATTCACGGCGTTTGTTAGTATTCATAATGACAATCGTATACTCACCTAATTTGGCGGGAACCATTTCATAGTGCATATTATTGGTATCTAGTAGAATAGCTTGATCTTTTTCTCCCATCCCTACGGCAAATTGGTCCATAATTCCTGAATTAACGCCAATAAATTCATTCTCCACTTTTTTACCGATTTGCACCAATTCAAGCATTGGACAGTGTAAGGCATATAAATCATTACAGATCGTTCCCATTAAAAGTTCAATAGAAGCAGAAGAAGACAAGCCAGCACCATTAGGAATCGTACCGTAGAAGAGCACATCTAAGCCAGAATCAATATTGTGTCCGCTTTCAATCAAGTAATTTAAAACGCCTTTAGGATAATTTGCCCAATCATCTGAATCTGAATAGGTTAAATCTTCTAATGAAAATTCGATGAGACCAACCTCTTTAAAATTATCAGAAAACATCCGAATTTTTTGGTCGTCTCTTTTTCTTGCCACACCAAATGTCCCTAAAGTAATAGCCGCTGGGAAAACATGACCGCCATTGTAATCTGTATGTTCACCAATCAAATTAATTCTTCCAGGGGCAAAATAACAGGCTGTCCCTTTCTCACCAAATATTTCTACAAATCGATTCATTAACAGTTCTTCCATCACTAATCGCTCCTTTCACTAGTAAACAAATTGTATAATATTTACTAAACTTTTGCAAATGTTTACTTAATATTTTCTTAATTGTCATTTCAATTGAAAACGTGTACAATACAATTAAATACAGATTTATTTTCTTAGCATTTCTTTTTGACTATTTAAATAATCTAAACAACAAAGTTAAATTTACTAAATATTTACTTGAAGGAAGGATTGATTATTTTGACTATTTCAACTGAATCATTTGGACAAGGAATGCTTCTTTACACACTGACAAATAAAAATGGTGTGACTTTAAAAGCAACAGATTTTGGTGCGCGAATTGTTGCGCTCGACGTTCCTCTTACAAAAAATGAATCCCGATCACTCGTGCTAGGCTTTCCCTCAGCAGATGAATATTTGTCTAAAGACGTATATTTTGGTGCAACAATTGGTCGAACAGCTGGCCGAATTGCCGATGGATCCTTTGAACTAGCGGGTAAAACGTATCAAACGATGATTAATACTCCTACTCAAACAACACTTCACGGCGGCACACCTGGGTTTGAAAGTAAAAAATGGCACAGCGAAATCCAAGAGGCACAAGTGAATCCTTCTGTGAAATTTTGGCTAGAGAGTCCTGCTGGTGAAAATGGTTTTCCTGGAAATCTCACTGTTTCAGTCACGTATACATTGACTGAAGAAAATGAATGGCAAATTGAGTATCAGGCAACTACAGATGAACAAACACTTTTTAATCCAACCAATCATGTCTACTTTAATTTAACTGGAAATCCTGCAATCCCCATTGATGCGCATGAGTTACAAATAAATGCCCAAAAGTTTGTCCCGCTTGATGAAAGAGTTTTACCGCTTGGAGAATTAGCTTCCGTCGACCAGACAGCTTTTGATTTACAAAAACCTAAAAAATTAGCTGAGGTTTTTTCAAGTAACGATGAACAAATCCAAAAGATGAACGGCTTCGATCACCCTTTCATCTTAACCAATCATGATTTAATTAACCCAGATGTTATCTTAAAAAGTCCTACTAAAGATATCACCTTAGAAATGTTCACTGATCAACCTTCAGTTGTTATTTTTTCAGCAAATTTTGCTGATAGCGGTCCCGATATTCAAGGGCAAAAATTAGTCAATCACGGAGCGCTCACATTTGAAACCCAAGTCTGTCCTGGTGCTGAAAGATTTCCGTTGTTCGGTTCTATCACCCTCTCACCTGAACAGGAATTTCACTCAACGACCCGTTTCAAACTAATTTATTAAGTGAAAAGATGCTCTTAACCAAGCTTATCTTCGAACTAAAAAAGATAAGAATGGTTAAGAGCACTTCTATTATTTGACATTTTTAATCGCTCCAATTACACTATTTTCAATTAGAAAGGCGGTGATGTCTATGTATGCAATCAAATTTTTTCATGGCTATTTAACTGCAGATGGTAAACGTACGCGAGATAAATCAGGTTGTTTAGTTTACCACTCTGAAAAAGAAGCACAAAAATTAGCAGATAAAATTGGCGGGAGAGTTAAAAAAATTGGATAACCTTAGGTAAAGGATAGATAAGCAAGGCTATTTTGCTATCTATCCTTTTTTATTTTACATATTCCTCGACTTATTGTATTGATTTGATACAATAGAGAAAAAGCCTAAAGGAGCGCTTACATGAAACAAAATGACTTTGATTATATGCAAATGTTAAAAGGTGAATTATATTACGCCCCCACCATTTTACCCGAAAACAAATCAACAAAAGGCAAGGTGTTAGCTCAAAAAATCAATCAACTTCCTATCGATAATGTGAAAGAAATTGTGGCCCTAGAAAAAGAATTATTAGGAAAAACTGGCAATGAGTTATATATCACCCCACCCCTCCATGTAGATTACGGTCGCCATATTGAGGTAGGAGAAAATTTTTATGCAAATATGGATTGCATTTTTTTAGATGTAAACAAAATCATCTTCGGTGATAATGTCATGGTTGGCCCTCGTGCTAGTTTTTATACTGCCGGCCATCCAATTGATCCAACGATTCGAACTGCAGAATTAGAATTCGGTACGCCAATTACTGTTGAAGATAACGTGTGGATTGGCGGAAGTGCCACCATTTTACCTGGCGTTACAATTGGAAAAAATGCTATTGTTGCTGCTGGTGCTGTGGTTACAAAAGACGTTCCTGCCAACACGATTGTTGGGGGTAATCCAGCAAAAGTCATTCGCAAAATTGATGAAAAAGATCAGCAATTTTGGACAGAAAAGCAACGGCAGTATCAAATCGCTAAGAAGCAATTCTTTCATGAATAAAAAATCCCCAATCCAATGAAAATAACGGATTGGGGATTTTTTTAATCTTCTTCATAATAATTAAACATCCAATGGATGCCAAACTGATCTTTTAGGGAACCATACTTTTTGGACCAAAAAGTTTCAGATAATGGCATTGTAACAGTGCCACCTTCAGATAATCGTTTAAATAAGCGATCAATTTTTTCATCATCATCTGTGCTAACCACGAGCGAAAGGTTATTTCCTTCCGTAACTTCAAAACCAAACATATCAGGAACATCTGAAATCATTACATAGGTTCCTTCAATAATGATACTTGCGTTCATCACTAAATCCTTCATCTCGTCGTTTATAGGATGCTCAGGATCTTCAGGTGCTTCGCCAAAAGTCATTAAATTTTGACATTTTGTATCAAAAACATCTTCATAGAACGCAATTGCTTCTTTTGCTTCACCTTTAAAATTTATATACAGCTCTAACAAATGACTCACCTTCTTTCATGATCAAATTTTATACTTTATTTTCTCATGATTTGTCAGAAAGCAAAAATAGTCTGCTTAAAAATCTGATTTTTCTAGTAACAAGGTAACAAATTTTTCCAAATACAGTTGGTCAACCGCATCATAGCTATTTGTTACACCACTATCAATATCTAAAACACCGACCAATTGATGATTTTTTACCATCGGTACAACGATTTCAGACATCGCAGCTGAGTCACAAGAAATATAATTGGCGTGTGTCTTCACGTTATCAACAATCAATGTAGCTTGTTTTTCCGCGGACTCACCACAGACACCTTTGCCCATTTTAATTCTGGTACAAGAGACTTTCCCTTGAAAAGGACCCAAAACTAATTCTTCATTTTTATATAAATAATACCCAGCAAAAACAGTGTCTGGTAACGTTTGCGCAAGTAACGCAGACGAGTTTGCTAAATTTGCAATAGCATCCGTTTCTATTTCTAACAAACCGCTCAATTGTTGTAAGCACAATTCGTAGGCTGCTTTTTTGTTTTCTCTCGTTTGTTCAGTCATGCTTGGTTCATCTCCTTCATTTTGTCTTATTATAAAGGAAGATACGCAAAAGTGCTATGTTAAAGTGAGTCAAACAAACTTGAAAAGCTGATCCACGTTGTGAGCAGAAGCACTTTATACGCATTAAACTGTGACGAGTAACCGCAGGACTAAACACTGTGCGTTGCTCAGAGCTGAACCCCGTTTCCTCTGTTTGGCTTTTTAGCATTCTATTTCTACCTAATTTTAAAGCAAGTTAAACCCATTGTCCTTTCAACATAATCTGGCGTTTCTGTGGTTTTCTAGCAATCACTTCTGATGTAGAAGCTGCTTCTGTAAAGATAAAGTTTGCTTCGTCGCCTTCTGTAAACCAAAGACGTTCTTCTTCAAATGAAAAAGGTGCTTCTTTGCCACAGCCATGGACGTAAGCTTGAGTAAGTTGCTCTTCTGTAATCTTTCCTGTCATTTCACAAAAATTACGTAATTTTTCAAATAAATCACCTGAAACATTAGAACTCCAAGAGTCAAAAAAGCCATCACTACCTAAATGAACCGATACACCAGCTTGGCGTAACACATCAATTGGTGGCAATAAATAACGAGGATCATAGGGAATTGTAGACATAATCGCCGTTTGATGCGTTGCCAAGCGTTGGTATAGTTTTTCTTTTTCTGCTGGTCGTACATCTAGCAGCGCAAAGGCGTGACTGATAGCGGTTCGCTGAGTAAATTTTCGTTCTTCTAAAATGTCTAAAAATTTATCAATTGTATAAACGCCAACTTCCCCCGTATCATGCAAGTGGATATCGATTCCTACTTGAAATTCTTCTGCCAGATCGAAAATAGTTTCTAAAGATTCTTCAATTGCATAATCAATGCCTGCAGGATCTAAACCGCCAACCATTGTTCCACCATTTTTTAGGGCTTCTCTCATGAGTAAAACCGTGTGGGGATTTTTTAATAATCCATGCTGTGGAAAGACAACAATATCATAATCAATCACATGCGCATATTTTTCTAAGGCTCTTTTGACGCCCCAGAAGTTTTCTAGTTCTACATAAGGATCAATGTTGACATGTGTCCGAATATAAGAGGCTCCATAACCAATCAATTTTTCAATCATGGCCGTCGCTCGTTGTTCTGTTGACGGAGCTAACAATTTAAGTTCACTGGCTTCGTCTGCTAAACGCTCTTTTAAATTTTTAACAGGTTGGCTAGCACGCCAGCCTAATGAAAGGTAGGTTTTATCTAAGTGATTATGGCTCTCTTGAAAAGCGGGAATAGCCAGTTGTCCGTTTAAATCAGTGCCTTGTTGCTTTTCAGTGACTTGATTTTGCGGAATAATCGCTTGGATTTTGCCTTCTTGAATCGCTAAAGTATAGCGTGCGGTTTTAGTATACGTTAATTCGTGGTGGTCTTTAGCAAAACCAGTTTCTAAACGAACATTATTCAAATAAACAATGGATGCTGTCATTCTTTTTCCCCCTTTTGAACGGCTTCAACCAGTTGTCCTTTTAGTATCAGTTGTTGGATTGGCTGTTGGCGTGCAATCACGTGAGCAGTGCTCTCAGCATTAAATAGTAGGAAATCTGCAGAATCGCCGACGTTAGGCCAAACTTGCTGCCCGTTAGGATCAAGAGGCGTTACAAAATTACTCGCTAAGCCCCATAAACGATTCAAGCGATACTCATCGCTAATTTTAAATCTTTGAGCGGCTGTATTTAATTTTTCTATTGTATTGCCACTGCCAAAAGGCGACCAATGATCCGTCAAACTGTCATGAGCAACGGAAATCTTAACACCTTGTTCAACCAAGGTTGGAATCGGCATGGTGGGCATTCCAATTGGTACAGTCGAAGTCAAATCAATACCTGTTTCGATGAATTTTTGCGCAATGTCTCTAATTGCTGCTTCTTCTAAGCTCCCTAAGGCTAAAGCATGACTTAAAGTGACTTTGCCAAACATCTTTGCTTGTTCTGTATAATCAACAAATTTATTAAATTCATAAAGTCCCAAAGTATCACGGGCGTGTAAATGAACATCAATTTTTTTATTAAATGTGGTAGCTAATTCAAATATTTTTGCGATTGAATGATCCACATGACGATCCACAAGGGCTGGATCAACGCCGCCGACATGAGTTGCCCCCATGCGTAAGGCTTCGCGCATCAAAGGTTCGACTTGTGAGCGGAGTAATCCGTGTTGAGGAAAAGCCACAATTTCATGAGTAATGTATTGTTCATATCGACTAAATGCTTCTTTAGTAATTTCAATATGTTTCGTTCCAATAGATGGATCTACATTACAATGACTGCGAATATGATAATGGCCTTGTTGAATATACTGCTCAATAACTTGGCAAGCACGTTCTAAACTAGTTGGTAATTGTTCAGGTAACAGCCAAGTTTCTTCTTCAATACGTGTTAAAATTCCTTTCGTTAGTGGACGACAGGCCTTCCAAGGTCCCCCAAAATACGTTTTATCAATATGAATATGCATTTCTCTTAGAGCAGGTAAAACGAGTTGCTGATTCATATCGATAACTGTTTCGTTCTCTAAAGGCCTTAACTGCGGTGCGACCGCAGTACAGACCTCGTTTTCAATTCGAATATCATAGCTAGCTGTTTCTGTCGCAACAATTCGCTGATTCACAGTAGAAAATCCTGTTTCTAATTTACAGTTTTTTAAAAGCATGACAAACCCCTTCCTACCTTCATTCAATTAGTTAACATAAGCCCATTTTAAACTGTACGTAGGTCCAAATGAATGCCAATACAGATCCTTGATTTTTTGATTAGCTAATACAGAAATGCTTCGATTGTAGATTGGTGCTAAAACCGTTTCCTGATTCACCAAAATATCTTGTGCTTGAGCAAAGTCATTTAAACGAGCCTCTTGATTAGCCGCATGTGTTGTTCTAGTCTCTTGGATTAATTGATCATACGTATCACTCTTGAACGTTACGCCGCCCAAGGTACTATCCGAAGTAAAGATGCGCATAACTGTTAATGGATCACGATAATCGGTTCCCCAACCAGATAATTCTAAATCATAGTCTCTCGTTTGATCACGATCAACACGAATAGTAAAAGGAACTTGAGTAACATTCACTTCTAATCCGTCTAGATTTTCTTCCAATTGAAATTGGAAAAACTCAGCAGCTTTTTTGGCGCTGTCTGTATCATCTGTTAAAAATTCTAATTTGATTTTATCCAGCCCAATTTCTTTTTTCCCTTTTTCCCAGAATTCTTTTGCTTTCGCTGTATCGTAGGTTAAATAGTTATTTTTCTTAGCAGCTAGTTTTGTGAAATCTGTTCCATCTGGCGCAATCGTTTGTCCCGGCGGAATTACTTGATCTGTAGCCGTTGATTGATCTTGCAAGACTTCTTTTACAAAACTTTCTTTATCAAAAGCTTGTGCCAACGCTTTACGAATATTGTTGTTCGCTAAAGCCGGATTTTCTTTTCCATCACGAACGCTGTTCATTTTTAAAAAGTATGTGACGAATTGAGGAATTGAAAGAAAGGCTGGATTATCAACATAACCAGGAATAAATTCACCACTTAGCTTATTCACTACATCCAATTCATTCGAGTCAAACAAATTCACCGCTGTCGTTGGGCTCTTAATTACTGAAACTTTTGCTTCTGTTAATTTAACTTTTTCAGCATCCCAATACGTATCATTTTTTTCGTAGGTCCAGTCATCGGAAGAGGCATTATCCCATTCTTTCAATTTAAAAGGACCATTATAAATCAAATGTTCTGCATCAGTGGCATATTTATCCCCTTGTTCTTTGATATATTTTTCATTTTGTGGAAACAAAACAGGAAACGAAAGTAATGATTTCAAATAAGGGGTAGGCCGCTCTAAAGTTATTTCTAACGTTTTATCATCTAGCGCCTTAACCCCAAGAGTATTCACATCAGCGCCTTCTAAAGCAATTTCCTTAGCATTTTTAATGACATCAAAAAATAAAGCTTGATGAATCGATCCTGATTTAGGGGAAGCAACTTGTTGCCATGCATAAACAAAGTCGTTTGCTGTTACTGGATCATCATTCGACCATTTGGCATCTTCTCTAATCTTAAATGTATAAACGGTTTCATCTTCAGAAATCGCTGGTTCTTCGGCAGCGACCCCCAACTCTAATTCATCTTCTTTACCTAAAACATAGAGTCCTTCATAAACTTGATTCATGACTAAAGTCGAGGTCGTATCCCCCGCTGTGTGTGGTTCCATTGTCGAAATAGCCGCTTCAGAACTAATTGCAATTTTTTGTTCCGCTGCTTTGTTACTATCAGCCGAGTTTCCCGTTCCCGCCTGACAAGCCGTTAAAGCTAAAAGCAAACCGACGCATCCTAACATTTTTAATTTTTTCATACCGATCCCTCCATTTTACAAACTATAACCTTCAAAGTTACCAGAATTTTCTGATAAAATATAGAAAAAGAAGCATATCTGATAAGAGTCTCAAAAACTTACAGATTATAGAAATACTTGAGAAATTTAAAGTAGCTGAAACAATAGTAAAAGCATTAAAAATTAAGTATACTATTGCTATATCTTTAAACGATGCGTTTCTATAGGTTGTAAGCGCTGATTGTTCTTATTTGGTCACTTGTGACTACCAATCACGTGATGACTTGGAACTTTTTTCTATTAGTATAAGGATACCTTATTTTCCCTAAAATAGTTTTGTAACATCTTACAATAAATACACTTAATTTTTAGATAATTCATACAAAAGGAGGCCTTGCTAATGATGACGGTCAATGATCTACTCCATGCAGAAGAACTACCTGGTTTAACCTTATTAACGCACGAGACCAATTTAGATGCGCCAATTCTACAAGCAAATATTTTAGAAAATCCTGATGCTTTTGACTGGTTAACGCCAGGAGAAATTTTATTAACTACCGGCTATATTTTCAAAGATCAGCCTTGCTTGCAAAAACGTCTTATTCAAGAACTAGCAAATATGAACTGCGCTGCTCTAGGCTTTAAAGTCCAACGTTATTTCAATGAAGTTCCACAAGAGATGATCCAATTAGCGAATGACGTCGGATTACCAATTCTCTCAATCCCTTATAATTACAACTTTTCTCAAATTATTTCATTGGTCAATCGCCGAGTCAATCAACCTGACGAAACGATTAGCCAACATTCTGTTCATATGCATAATAAATTTTATACAATTATCAAAGCTGGCGGAAAAAGTACCCAATTACTGGAAGTATTAAGTGCCGCGATTCAAGCGCCTGTAATGCTTTTAGACGAGCGTTTTCAGATTATGAATCATTTTGATTTACCTGATGCACCAACAAGAATCACCAGTATTTTAAACAACGCGACTCTCAAAAAACAGTTTGAGACAGCTTTAAAAGCCCAGAACAATGAGCTACTATTATTTTATAAAGAACCATTGACTGTTGAATTTTCCTTAGCGAACCATCAGTTATCTTTGCGAATTTTACCCATCAAAAAGAAAAATCTCAGCTTATCTTACTTAGTGATTTGGCAAACTACCAAAAAATTACAGACGATTGATTTATTATCTGTGGAGGTCTGTGCTCACTACCTTTTACCACAACTTCAATTAGAATCTTCGGAAAATTTAACAACGAGGCAAAAGATTGGGGCGCTGTTTCAAGACCTTATCCAAGAAAAAAATACCAATCCTCAAGCTTGGCAAGAATTTAGTAATTATCTGCAATTAAATGAAAAAGATACATTTAGTCTCTTGCTTGTAGCCATTGAACAATTGGAACAACTGTTTAATCCGACTATTCAAATGAATAGCATTGGCCATCAATTGAATCATATTTTAGAAGGATATCGACAAAAAATTACTGCCTTTCCTACACAAACTGGCTTTATTTTATTACTAGAAAATCCAGCACAAGAGGAAGCCACCTACCTTGCACAAACCACTCATCTTGCCAAGAATTTACTAGAGCAACTAATGAAACTGAATCCAAAATTATCATTTAAATTAGCGATTGGTCCAACTGTCAAGAAAATCACCAATCTGTGTGATTCTTATAAATTAGCACAAGAAACATTCCACTTAGCACAAGCAAGTCAAGAATTACAACAACGAACTATTTTGAATTATGACGACCTCTTTTTTTATCGTTTAATGATCGAAACCCTGACCAAACAAGCCAAACAAAAAATATATCAACGATTGATTGAACCATTAGAAAAAGAAGATCAAAAACATGAAAGTTCCCTACTAGAAACCATCAATACCTACTTTCAATCGAATAAAAATATTTCGTTGACTGCCACAAATATGTATGTACATCGTAATACAATTATTTACCGCTTAAAAAAAATAGAAGAGATTCTTCACTTAACTTTAGAATTTCCTGATAGTTCGCTACAACTAAGTTTGGCTGTTTATTTATATAAACAAAAATTACTATAAAAAGTCCACCACGAATAGTAAATCGTGGCGGCTTTTTTAACTGTTTCAATTTTGTTAGCGAATAATTATTACAGAAATTGGGGCATATCGAGCCATATAAGCTGCTTGGCTACCAAAAAAGCTTTTTAATTTGCTAGTTGACTTAGAGCCAATAATTAACAAATCTGGTTTATTCAAAGGAATAAGCTTATTAATAATTAATTCTCCTGGGTTCCCTTCATTGACAATTACACTTACTTTATCGATGCCATTCGCTAACGCTTCTTGTTGATATTTTTCCGTTTGTTTCTCTAATTTCGCCAACTGTTCTTGCCAATAATTTTTATCTAACGATTGGTAAACATTAATCTCTTTCTCTTCTAAAATCGAAACAATAACCAATTCAGCTTGTTCTTCTTTTGCTTTTTGGATAGCATAATGAAATGCTTTTAACGCATCTGGCGACTCTTCAACACCAACCATAATTTTTGAAAATTTCATTATTTAACCTCCTCTACTTGTTGCTCCATAGCTGCAAGCTGCTGTGCATATCGTTTATCGCCTTTATATAATTCCACAACCGTCCAAACTAACAAGAGGATGACGAGTGCTATGATGACATAAGCAATATTATCGGCTAACGTAATTTGACTCGCTGTCGGATTATCACCGAAGAATCCTTCAATTTGATCAGGTAAGCCTTTCATATTGAGGTAAATTAAGCCAATGACAGAAACCCAGCCTAACAATTTAATTAACCACGAGTTTTTAAAATGTTCACCCATTTCAACACGGCTATCTGTAAACATCAGTAAAGGCAACATCGAAAATGGCAAAGCAAATGCTAGAAAAACTTGTGAATTGTTCATTAAATTATTAATCGCGATATGCTCCTCCACTGTACTTTTCCCGCTGGTCATTAAAACACAGATTAAGACAGGAATAACAGATAACAAACGTGTGACCATCCGACGTAACCAAATTGGCACACGCATATGAATAAACCCTTCCATAATGATTTGACCAGTTAACGTTCCTGTAATTGTTGAATTTTGTCCTGATGCCAATAAGGCTACCGCAAATAAAATCGATAAAATTCCAGAACCTGCAATATGCGCTAAAATAGAATTACTCATAACCGCTGGATTTGATAAAGCATCAAACAAACCAAAGAATGAAGGATCTTTGACACTACCGGATTTAAAAACGGCCACACCCATAATCAATAACAAAGAGTTAACAAAAAATGCCATCGTTAATTGAATATTAGAATCCCAAGTTGAAAAGCGTAAAGCGCGTTGAATATCGGTTTTATCTTTACGATCAATTTTACGACTTTGTACAACAGAAGAATGTAAATACAAATTATGAGGCATCACTGTTGCACCAATAATCCCCAATGCACCTGTCAGTGGCGTTTGCCCATTCACCGCATGTGATGTAGAAAAAGCTTCTGCGCTAGGAACCAGCCCTTTAATTACATCTCCCCATACTGGATTTGACAATGCCACTTGATAAGCAAAAATTACAAAAATTACAACAATTAAAGCAACAACAATAGCTTCAATTTTTCTAAAACCAATTTTTGTCAATAACAACAAAAGTAAAACATCAAATACCGTAATGAAGACAGCCAGACCTAAAGGAATATGAAATAATAAATATAAGGCAATTGCGCCCCCGATAACTTCAGCGATATCTGTAGCCATAATTGCTAACTCTGTTAAAATCCATAATACAATACCTAACGTCTTACTAGTTCTAGCACGGATTGCTTGTGCTAAATCCATCTGTGAAACAATGCCTAATTTAGCAGCCATATATTGGAGCAACATTGCAATCAAACTGGAAATTAAAATAATCGACATCAATAAATATTGAAAATTTTGTCCCCCAGTAATTGAAGTAGACCAGTTTCCTGGATCCATATACCCCACTGCTACCAATGCTCCTGGACCTGAGTAAGCAAATAACGTTTTCCAAAAACTCATATTTTTAGGCACGTCGATGGTGCCATTAATTTCTTCAAGCGAAGGACCATTTGCATATTCAATCAAATGATGTCTTTGCTTTGGTTCATGTTCTTCTGAATTTTTCAATTCAATTCCTTCTTTCGTTTTGCAATAATTTTAAAAGGCCCTTCCCGTCAGAAGGTTAACCTCTAATATATTTTAGGTACACCTAAAATATACTGCTAAAAATAACAAAATGCAAGACTTGAAAGAAAATTTTGACAGTGTAAAAATAGATTGTCGTAAATGTGCGGTCTTAAAGTTTGAAGAAATCAGGGTAGCTGGTAGTTGATTATCTTAAGAAGTAGAAAATAAGGGACCTAAGTCATTTCGGCTTAGGTCCCTTATTTTATTTTTATTCGGTTATTCTATTAAGAATGGTTGCTACAATTTCTGTCGTGTCAGCTGAATGATTTCTAAAAATCTCGGTAAACTGAATCTGACGAAAACCTTCAAGTACTTCGGGCAACTTATTTTTCCCCCATTCAAAAGTTCCATCATTTCTTTTCAATAATCTCTGTAAAATTTCTTCTTTCTCGACCGCTAACAAAAAATGATAAACGTCAATGCCTGCTCGTCTCAGATATCCAATCAGCTCTTCTTCATATTCATTTTTATAAAGGGTCATTGGAACAATAATCGGCCGTCCAGACTCTTTGGACATTCGTTTTAATAAATGAGCATTCCAGCAACGCCATTCCTGATACTCCTGAAAATCATTTTCTTTCATTTCTTCGGGAACTAACTCCATCAATGCACTACCAATAATTTCTGTATCATAAATGATTGCATTGGGAAGTTTTTGTTGTAACTCATGTGCAATGGTCGTTTTCCCGGCTCCAAACGCACCGTTTACCCAAATAATCATCATAATTTCCTTTCTTCTGAACAAATTTCTTTGTTGTTTAATTTAGGTGCTAGATTACTTTTAATTTTTTTAGCCATTCACGTATAGTTACTACTTACATCTTTAACAGTAAACGAGACAAACTAAAAATACAACATCCTACGCTATTAACCTCGGGTTATAAACATACTCATCTGATAATTTCTCCCTAAAAAAACAGAATGTGGGCAATCTTTTTAAGAATCATTGAATAGAATAACAACAAACAGTAATTCAGGTATAACCAGCTAGAAATTGTTTTATTTTTAGTCACGAGTATGATAAGCATGTAAATCAAATAGAATCATATTAGGTGAGGTTACTCTGAAGAACACAGGTTATCGCTCGGAAATGTCGAGAGACAGTAACGAGTAAAGCAGGGATTGTCGAATTAAGGCTTTCCTAAGATAACTAGAATTTTTTTCTTACGTCTCAGAAAGCCAAAGCTCAATTATTGTGATTACCCTATAATCTTCTTTTATTCGGCGACCTCTTTAATATGATTAATTGGAGGTTTTTAAATTGAAAGCTGTCACTGCATCATCTAAGAAAAATACCCTACTTGCTAAAAGTATCGGGAATCTTACCTTGCTCATCATTTTAGGCATTTTCATTTTTATCATCGTCTTCTCTTGGCTAAAAATGAATCGCCCTCTCCACACCCTTCCCTCAGAAGAATTCCTCGCAACACCAAGTAAAACAGATGATTTCTTATCTCCATCAAATCTTTTTTACTTTTCAATTCGAACCATGTTTCGAATGATTGTGGGGATGGCTTGGTCCTTCCTGTTTTCCTTTGTTTTTGGTATTTTAGCCGTAAAATATAAAACGGCACGAAGAGTCATTTTACCATTAGTTAATTTCCTTGAATCTGTTCCATTACTAGGCTTTTTGACCTTTACAACTGCTTGGTTACTTGGTTTATTTCCAGGAAATGTGATGGGCGCAGAAGCGGTTGCTATTTTTGCCATCTTCACAGGTCAAGCTTGGAACATCATGTTGACCCTTTATCAAATAATGGAAGTTATTCCTTCAGATTTAGTCAATGTGACCGATCAGTTCAAGTACAATGCTTGGGAAAAATTTTGGCGTCTTGAATTTGTTTACTCAATTCCTGGCTTACTTTGGAACGTTATTATTTCTCAAACTGCGGCTTGGTTTGCCTTGGTGGCTAGTGAGCAAGCTTCTGTTGCCTTTCCTAAAGAAACCAACCTTTATTTACCAGGAATTGGTTCTTATATCCAAGTAGCATTAAATCGAGCCGACTTTAAATCCTGTTTATGGGCTGTTTTTGCCTTATTAATCAATGTGGTGATTTTAAACTTTTTAGTCTTTCAACCTTTAGTTAGAGCCACTTATTATTTTAAATATGAAACAGATGTCGAAAGTACAACGCCACCTAAATCCATCATTTATCATTTATTAAAAAAAGCAACTTTAACAAAATACTTTTCAAAAGCTTTTGTGAAATTCAGTCATTTTTGGATTTACGATTTACCAAAAGTTTGGTACTTTTTCAAGCTAGACTATCTCTATCGATTACTAGCAAAATTACGCCATTTCTTCAAAACATTATGGTATGTCAGCCTAACCATTATTGGGGTTTATTGTTCTATTAAGCTCTATCATTTTTTGCCCCATCAAGATTTCAGCATGATTCCTAGATTAACACTTTATACTACGCTACGGGTTACCTTGGCTATGGTCGTTGCTGGCATTATCTTTACTCCCTTAGCAATCTGGGTTGCGAATGATAATCGGCGCTTAAGTATCGTTCAACCGATTGGACAAATTTTAGGCTCCATTCCGTCAAATGTTTATACTCCATTCATTGTGTTGATTATTAGTATGGGCTTCAACAAATTAGAATGGTGGATTTTACCACTCATCATGGTTGGTTGCCAATGGTATTTTTTCTTTAATGTAATTGCTGGCTACTTAGCCATCCCTGATGATATTCGTGACGTAACCAAACTTTTTAAATTATCTAAATGGCAATGGTGGACAAAATTTTTGATCCCTTCTATCTTACCTTACCTCATTACAGCAATTATTAACGCTGCTGGTGCTGCTTGGAACGCTGATATCGCAGCAGAAAGCATTCAATGGGGAAAAAAATCAATAGATGTTACTGGCCTAGGACAATATATTGCGGCAAACGATGGCGTAAAAGATAAATCTGCCTTAGGAACCTTAGCGATGTGTTTCGTTGTTGGTTTATGTATCGCCTTTGTTTGGCAACCTTTATATCGAGCAGCAAAACAAAAATTTCACTATTAATAGCTGGACGACTCAACTCGACTAAATTTTTAAGATAAACTAGAGAGGAGAACGATAGGTGATTTCCCTTTACCTATCTAATAAGACGATGGAAAATAAAGAATTATTAAGCATAAAATCAGTATATAAAGAATTTGAAATTGAAGGACATTCAGAACATTTAAAAGTCCTTGAAAATATTGATTTAACAGTTAAAACGAATGAATTTTTAAGTATTATCGGACAATCAGGAACAGGAAAATCAACGTTGCTCAGAAGTATTGCTGGACTTCTTCGTACAACTAGAGGTGAAATTACTTTTGAAGATAAAATCATTAATGAGCCTGATGCCAATATCGGCATGGTTTTTCAACATTTTGCCCTTTTTCCTTGGTTGACAGTTGAAAAAAATATCAGCTTTGGCTTAGAAAACCGTAAAGAAATTTCTCGCGAACAAATAAATAAAAGAGTCAGTAATCTCATTGAAATGATTGGTTTAACTGGTTTTGAAAAAGCTTATCCTAGAGAGTTATCTGGTGGAATGAAACAGCGTGTAGGCTTTGCTCGTGCTTTAGCCATCGAACCTAGCTTATTGCTCTTAGACGAACCTTTTTCAGCTTTAGATATCATTACAGCCAGCCAATTATCTAACGATTTATTAGAAATTTGGTTAAACAATCAAATTGCGACTAAATCAATTGTAATGATCACGCATGACGTTCAACAAGCAGTCCAACTTTCTGATCGGGTTGTATTAATGGATGCAAATCCTGGTCGTATTGCCAAAATTTACTCAATCGATATCCCCAGAAATCAACGTTCGCCAAAAACAACCATTGATATTGTAGAACAAATAACAGAAGAAATGGTTCGTCGCATTCATTTGTAAATAGAACTGTTTTGACTTCTGCTTATGTCTTGACAAAGAGTTACTTAAAAGATTATTATTTCTTTGTAATAAGTTAGGTGAGGCTCCTATACAAACATAGGCTATTGCTCAGAAATGTCGAGAGACACCAATGAGTAGAACAAGACTGGTCGAGGAGAAGGCTTTTCTCAAAATAGCTAAGAGTGATCTTTACGTTGTATAGTGCTAAAGCTCA
This sequence comes from Enterococcus sp. MSG3299, assembly GCF_050555765.1. Taxonomy (NCBI): domain Bacteria; kingdom Bacillati; phylum Bacillota; class Bacilli; order Lactobacillales; family Enterococcaceae; genus Enterococcus; species Enterococcus sp. MSG3299. Next base: position 848,433 of record NZ_CP187869.1, on the reverse strand, counting down.
ACGTTCATGTTGATGTATCTTTTTAGTCTCTAGTCAATCAGTTAAGTACTTTTATTTAAAATTAAGAGAGGAGTGAAAGTATGACTACTATGTTAGCAATCATTGGAACTGTTGCAATCATCACAGTTCAAGTTATTGAATATAATATGACAGAAATTCATATTCCTACTGCAGGAACATTTAATGACGATGATGCAGAACCCCCACATTCTTCTGTAATCCTTGTATTTATTCGCACTATACTTATCACTCTCTCACTTAACTTTCCATCTCATTTTTTTGAGATGGTTTTTTTATGTATTCGAGAAAATAATAAACAAAAAAGACTGTTAAATCAATGATTTAACAGTCTTTAGTATACCGGCGGCCGGGGTCGAACCGGCACTCCCGTGAAGGAACTGGATTTTGAGTCCAGCGCGTCTGCCAATTCCGCCACGCCGGCAAGATATTTTGGAAGGCGGTAACCGGATTTGAACCGGTGATGAAGGTTTTGCAGACCTCTGCCTTACCACTTGGCTATACCGCCATATTCCATTTTTGTTACAAAAAAACTGGGGTAGCTGGATTCGAACCAACGCATGACGGAGTCAAAGTCCGTTGCCTTACCGCTTGGCTATACCCCAATAAAATTACAAAGGGCGACCGATGGGAATCGAACCCACGAATGCCAGAGCCACAATCTGGTGTGTTAACCACTTCACCACGATCGCCGTAATTTTAAAAAGTGTATCTATTAAATAATTAAATGGCAGGGGCAGCAGGAATTGAACCCACACCAACGGTTTTGGAGACCGTTGTTCTACCTTTAAACTATGCCCCTAAAATGGAGGAAAGTGGATTCGAACCACTGAACCCTAAGGAACGGATTTACAGTCCGTCGCGTTTAGCCACTTCGCTATTCCTCCATAAATGGCGTGAGACAGAGTCGAACTGCCGACACACGGAGCTTCAATCCGTTGCTCTACCAACTGAGCTACCACGCCTAAAACAAAAGCTTGTTCAAATAATTTTCAAGTAACAACATTAAATGGCGGTTCCGACGGGATTTGAACCCGCGATCTCCTGCGTGACAGGCAGGCATGTTAACCCCTACACCACGGAACCAACCGAGTAATGGAGGTTAACGGGATCGAACCGCTGACCCCCTGCTTGTAAGGCAGGTGCTCTCCCAGCTGAGCTAAACCTCCAAAAAGGAATGTTACTATTAAAATAAATGACCCGTACGGGACTCGAACCCGTGTTACCGCCGTGAAAGGGCGGTGTCTTAACCGCTTGACCAACGGGCCAGTTTGTAAATATGAAACGGAGAGTAAGGGATTCGAACCCTTGAGACAGTGTTTACCGCCTACATGATTTCCAATCATGCTCCTTCGGCCTCTCGGACAACTCTCCATAGCTGAAAGAAGCACATACTCGTGATATTTCATATGTTAAACTCCGGCAGTAGGACTCGAACCTACGACATCATGATTAACAGTCATGCGCTACTACCAACTGAGCTATGCCGGAATAATCGCGTGGCGACGTCCTACTCTCACAAAGGGAAACCCTTCACTACAATCGGCGCTAAGAAGCTTAACTTCTGTGTTCGGCATGGGAACAGGTGTATCCTTCTCGCTATCGCCACCACACTGGGTGTTGTTTCTTATTGAGTTGAATCTTCATTCACTCAAAACTGGATTGAAGTTTGAATCAAAATAACCAAGTTGCTTTTACTTATCCATTCTTTGGTTAAGTCCTCGACCGATTAGTATTGGTCCGCTCCAACTATCACTAGCCTTCCACTTCCAACCTATCTACCTGATCATCTCTCAGGGGTCTTACTTTCTTAAAGAAATGGGAAATCTCATCTTGAGGTGGGCTTCACACTTAGATGCTTTCAGCGTTTATCCCTTCCCTACATAGCTACCCAGCAATGCCCTTGGCAGAACAACTGGTACACCAGCGGTAAGTCCATCCCGGTCCTCTCGTACTAAGGACAGCTCCTCTCAAATTTCCAACGCCCGCGACGGATAGGGACCGAACTGTCTCACGACGTTCTGAACCCAGCTCGCGTGCCGCTTTAATGGGCGAACAGCCCAACCCTTGGGACCGACTACAGCCCCAGGATGCGACGAGCCGACATCGAGGTGCCAAACCTCCCCGTCGATGTGGACTCTTGGGGGAGATAAGCCTGTTATCCCCAGGGTAGCTTTTATCCGTTGAGCGATGGCCCTTCCATGCGGAACCACCGGATCACTAAGCCCGACTTTCGTCCCTGCTCGACTTGTAGGTCTCGCAGTCAAGCTCCCTTCTGCCTTTACACTCTTCGAATGATTTCCAACCATTCTGAGGGAACCTTTGGGCGCCTCCGTTACCTTTTAGGAGGCGACCGCCCCAGTCAAACTGCCCATCTGACACTGTCTCCCACCACGATTAGTGGTGCGGGTTAGAGGGTTCATAACACAAGGGTAGTATCCCACCAGCGCCTCCTCCGAAACTAGCGTTCCGGTCTCATCGGCTCCTACCTATCCTGTACATGTGGTACAAACACTCAATATCAAACTACAGTAAAGCTCCATGGGGTCTTTCCGTCCTGTCGCGGGTAACCTGCATCTTCACAGGTACTAAAATTTCACCGAGTCTCTCGTTGAGACAGTGCCCAAATCGTTACGCCTTTCGTGCGGGTCGGAACTTACCCGACAAGGAATTTCGCTACCTTAGGACCGTTATAGTTACGGCCGCCGTTTACTGGGGCTTCAATTCTGAGCTTCGCCGAAGCTAACCCATCCTCTTAACCTTCCAGCACCGGGCAGGCGTCAGCCCCTATACTTCATCTTACGATTTTGCAGAGACCTGTGTTTTTGATAAACAGTCGCTTGGGCCTATTCACTGCGGCTGACCGAAGTCAGCACCCCTTCTCCCGAAGTTACGGGGTCATTTTGCCGAGTTCCTTAACGAGAGTTCGCTCGCTCACCTTAGGATACTCTCCTCGACTACCTGTGTCGGTTTACGGTACGGGCAGTTGTTTTCTCACTAGAAGCTTTTCTTGGCAGTGTGACATCAGGAACTTCGCTACTATTATTTCGCTCCCCGTCACAACTTGTCCTTAGAGAGTAAAGCATTTAACTCTACTCAAGACTCATTGCTTGGACATGCACTTCCAATCGCATGCATTCCTTAGCCTACTGCGTCCCTCCATTGCTCAAACAAAAACAACTGGTACAGGAATATCAACCTGTTGTCCATCGCCTACGCCTATCGGCCTCGGCTTAGGTCCCGACTAACCCTGGGCGGACGAGCCTTCCCCAGGAAACCTTAGTCATACGGTGGACAGGATTCTCACCTGTCTTTCGCTACTCATACCGGCATTCTCACTTCTAAGCGCTCCAGCCGTCCTCACGATCGACCTTCAACGCCCTTAGAACGCTCTCCTACCACTACACCTAATGGTGTAGTCCACAGCTTCGGTAATATGTTTAGCCCCGGTACATTTTCGGCGCAGGGTCACTCGACTAGTGAGCTATTACGCACTCTTTAAATGGTGGCTGCTTCTAAGCCAACATCCTAGTTGTCTGTGCAACCCCACATCCTTTTCCACTTAACATATATTTTGGGACCTTAGCTGGTGGTCTGGGCTGTTTCCCTTTCGACTACGGATCTTATCACTCGCAGTCTGACTCCCGGATATAAATGAATGGCATTCGGAGTTTATCTGAATTCGGTAACCCGAGATGGGCCCCTAGTCCAAACAGTGCTCTACCTCCATCATTCTCAATTCCGAGGCTAGCCCTAAAGCTATTTCGGAGAGAACCAGCTATCTCCAAGTTCGTTTGGAATTTCTCCGCTACCCACACCTCATCCCCGCACTTTTCAACGTACGTGGGTTCGGTCCTCCAGTGCGTTTTACCGCACCTTCAACCTGGACATGGGTAGATCACATGGTTTCGGGTCTACGACTACATACTCATTCGCCCTATTCAGACTCGCTTTCGCTGCGGCTCCGTCTCTTCGACTTAACCTCGCATGCAATCGTAACTCGCCGGTTCATTCTACAAAAGGCACGCCATCACTCATTAACGAGCTTTGACTTGTTGTAGGCACACGGTTTCAGGATCTATTTCACTCCCCTTCCGGGGTGCTTTTCACCTTTCCCTCACGGTACTGGTTCACTATCGGTCACTAGGGAGTATTTAGCCTTGCGGGATGGTCCCCGCGGATTCCGACGGAATTTCTCGTGTTCCGCCGTACTCAGGATCCTCCTAGGTGTTGTCAGCATTTCGTCTACGGGGCTTTCACCCTCTTTAGCGGAATTTTCCAAATCCTTCAACTATACTAACAGACTACCATATTGGAGTCCTACAACCCCAACAAGCAAGCTTGTTGGTTTGGGCTCTTCCCGTTTCGCTCGCCGCTACTCAGGGAATCGAATTTTCTTTCTCTTCCTGCAGGTACTAAGATGTTTCAGTTCTCTGCGTCTACCTCTAATCAGCTATGTATTCACTGAAAAGTAATATCCTATAAAAGATATTGGGTTCCCCCATTCGGAAATCTCTGGATCATAGCTTACTTACAGCTCCCCAAAGCATATCGGTGTTAGTCCCGTCCTTCATCGGCTCCTAGTGCCAAGGCATCCACCGTGCGCCCTTATTCACTTAACCTTATCAACCTTACGGTTGGGTCTTAATCACTTCTTCTAGCGATAGAAGGTTAATCAATAAATAAGCAATTGAACTTATTAAAAAACTCATTCAACGCGGTGTTCTCGGTTTGTTTTGATTCTTTTTACTTCAATATCCAGTTTTCAATGAACGAATCTGATAGCAAAAGCTATCAATGGAGCCTAGCGGGATCGAACCGCTGACCTCCTGCGTGCAAAGCAGGCGCTCTCCCAGCTGAGCTAAGGCCCCGAACTTATTTGATTAAGAGTAGACCTCTCAAAACTGAACAAAGTAAAGACGAAATGTGTATTTCCGTAATATTCCTTAGAAAGGAGGTGATCCAGCCGCACCTTCCGATACGGCTACCTTGTTACGACTTCACCCCAATCATCTATCCCACCTTAGGCGGCTGGCTCCAAAAAGGTTACCTCACCGACTTCGGGTGTTACAAACTCTCGTGGTGTGACGGGCGGTGTGTACAAGGCCCGGGAACGTATTCACCGCGGCGTGCTGATCCGCGATTACTAGCGATTCCGGCTTCATGCAGGCGAGTTGCAGCCTGCAATCCGAACTGAGAGAAGCTTTAAGAGATTTGCATGACCTCGCGGTCTAGCGACTCGTTGTACTTCCCATTGTAGCACGTGTGTAGCCCAGGTCATAAGGGGCATGATGATTTGACGTCATCCCCACCTTCCTCCGGTTTGTCACCGGCAGTCTCGCTAGAGTGCCCAACTAAATGATGGCAACTAACAATAAGGGTTGCGCTCGTTGCGGGACTTAACCCAACATCTCACGACACGAGCTGACGACAACCATGCACCACCTGTCACTTTGTCCCCGAAGGGAAAGCTCTATCTCTAGAGTGGTCAAAGGATGTCAAGACCTGGTAAGGTTCTTCGCGTTGCTTCGAATTAAACCACATGCTCCACCGCTTGTGCGGGCCCCCGTCAATTCCTTTGAGTTTCAACCTTGCGGTCGTACTCCCCAGGCGGAGTGCTTAATGCGTTTGCTGCAGCACTGAAGGGCGGAAACCCTCCAACACTTAGCACTCATCGTTTACGGCGTGGACTACCAGGGTATCTAATCCTGTTTGCTCCCCACGCTTTCGAGCCTCAGCGTCAGTTACAGACCAGAGAGCCGCCTTCGCCACTGGTGTTCCTCCATATATCTACGCATTTCACCGCTACACATGGAATTCCACTCTCCTCTTCTGCACTCAAGTCTCCCAGTTTCCAATGACCCTCCCCGGTTGAGCCGGGGGCTTTCACATCAGACTTAAGAAACCGCCTGCGCTCGCTTTACGCCCAATAAATCCGGACAACGCTTGCCACCTACGTATTACCGCGGCTGCTGGCACGTAGTTAGCCGTGGCTTTCTGGTTAGATACCGTCAGGGGACGTTCAGTTACTAACGTCCTTGTTCTTCTCTAACAACAGAGTTTTACGATCCGAAAACCTTCTTCACTCACGCGGCGTTGCTCGGTCAGACTTTCGTCCATTGCCGAAGATTCCCTACTGCTGCCTCCCGTAGGAGTCTGGGCCGTGTCTCAGTCCCAGTGTGGCCGATCACCCTCTCAGGTCGGCTATGCATCGTGGCCTTGGTGAGCCGTTACCTCACCAACTAGCTAATGCACCGCGGGTCCATCCATCAGCGACACCCGAAAGCGCCTTTCACTCTTATGCCATGCGGCATAAACTGTTATGCGGTATTAGCACCTGTTTCCAAGTGTTATCCCCCTCTGATGGGTAGGTTACCCACGTGTTACTCACCCGTCCGCCACTCCTCTTTCCAATTGAGTGCAAGCACTCGGGAGGAAAGAAGCGTTCGACTTGCATGTATTAGGCACGCCGCCAGCGTTCGTCCTGAGCCAGGATCAAACTCTCATAATAAAAGTTAGAACAATCTTGCGATTGTTAAGCTCAATTTGTTTGCTAGCATATTGCTTGCTTGTTAAAAATGTTTGTTGTCTTGAATTGAATCAAGACGCCCTACACATTTGGTTCGTCTATTCTTTGTTCAGTTTTCAAAGGTCTACGTTACCTCGCAGCAACTTTTATATCATAACAAACTTTCATTTGAATGTCAAGAACTTTTTTGAAAAAGTTTTTTTAAGTTGTTTTGCTCGGTTGTTGTTGTCTGTTGTGACAACTTCTATATCTTATCATTATCTCAGTTGTTTGTCAACAACTTTTTAAAACTTTTTTGTTATTTTATAACAAGTTTTTTTGATCAAATGATTGATTTAAAAGCAATCTCTTTAACGACTTTGTTATTCTAACATGTTATTTATCTTTTCGTCAAGAAAAATTTTTAACTTTTTAAAACTTTTTTCTTAACGAACTGTTTGTCAGAACAGATATTAATATACCAAGGATTTTTCTAAAACGCAACTATTATTTTGCAGAAAAATAACATTTTTTTCAATTTCGAACGATGAATATTTTCTGCAAAGAAAACATTCGTTTCTTTATCTTATAATCCCTTTTCTCTTACTGAAATGTTCGTTAATCATTCGTAAAAAAAGCAACGTACTTTATTGTACGTTGCTCTCTTCTTTTATTCCAGCGATTGGAATAAAAATTCTAAAGATCGTTCCTTGATGCAATACGCTTTCTGCATCAATACGTCCTTTATAGTTTTCGACTAATTGTTTTGCAATCGATAGTCCTAAGCCATTACCGCCTTTATTTCTTGCACGGGCTTTATCTACTCGATAGAATCGATCAAATATTTTCTCCAAGTCTTCTTCAGTGATTCCTTCACCAAAATCTTGCACAGCTATTTCAAATTCATTCATCGTTCGAGAAATGGAAATATGCACTTCTTTTCGATCTGTTGAATATTTAATAGCATTATCTAATAGAATAATTAGCAATTGTTCAAAGTGATTACGATAGATTTTCAGTTCAACTTCGGTTGGTAAATCGTCATCTAATGTGATATGAAACTCAGGATAAACCAATTGGAAGTTATTAAATACTTGGTAGACTACTTGTTTAGCATCTGTTCGTTCATTTGCATATTGGGTGTCCACTTGTTCAGCGCGTGAAAGGTCAAGCATTTCTTGGACCAAACTCTTCATACGACTAATTTCTTGTAAACTGGCCTTTAATGATTCATCTAAAATTTCAGGATCGTCTTTCCCCCAACGATTTAAAAGGTTTAAATGGCCTTCCATAATCGCAACGGGCGTTCTTAATTCATGGGAAACATCTTCAACAAACTGCTCTTGTTGTTCGATATAGCGTCTCATACGATCTAACATTTCATTAAAGATTTCCGAGATATCTGCTAACTCATCTCTCGTATTAATCTCCGGCATGTGGACATCTGATTGCGGGTCTTTGCGGATTGTATCCATCGTGTCTCTCAATACTTTTAATGGTTTTAAGAAATAAGAAGAGAGGATAAAGCCTAAGACACTACTTACAATCAGAGAAATCACTTCTAAAACTACAAGTGTTAATAATAAATGATTACGAATTTCATAAAAAGAAGAAAGTTCATAAAACGCTTGAATATAGCCAATCTTTTCTCGTGTTTCTTTTGAAAAAATAGGTTCCACGGAATAAAAACCGGTTTTATCAAAAACGGTTCGAACAACAGGTAATTGTCGATCCAATTGTAATAACTTATCATATTCATTTTGTGTTTTAAAAACTAGCTTTTGGTTTGTGTCATACACAGATAAATAAAGTTCTGGTTGTCCTAGTTCAGATATGAAACTGTCCATTTCCATAAACGAACCTTCTACTGCTGTATGCTTATTATAGTAGTTTTCATCTCTTTCACTCGGCGTTTTTAAATAGTCAAAAACGTCTGTTACCGTTAAATTTTCATTGGCATTAGCTAATCGATTTGTTACTTCTGCAATCGTTGCTTCGACATTTTCCTTTTCTTTGGCAACAATAAGACTGACAGAAGACTTATAGGTAATCACCGCAAAAATGGTAAAAACTACAAATATAAAGAAAGAACTTGCGAAAGCCCACTTTATAGTTAAAGATGGGCCTTCCAGTTCTTTTTTAATCGTTCTTTTCATTAATTAGTTCTCACGAACGCATAACGTAGCCAGTTCCACGGACAGTTTGGATGTAGCTTTCTTCTCCAGGTACGTCAATTTTATTTCGCAAGTAGCGGATATATACATCCACAACGTTTGTTTCTACTTCTGTTTCATAGCCCCAAACTTTATTTAGTAACACATCACGTGCCAAGACAACGTTCACGTTTTCCATTAGCGTTAATAGTAATTCGTATTCGCGTTTTGTTAATTCAATCATTTCAGAATTACGACGAACGACACGATTTTCTTTTTCAATTGTTAAGTCACGATATGTAATCGTTGTTTGTTTTGCAACGTTTTTATCGCCCTCAATATCAATACGACGAAGTAACGCACGTAAACGAGCTAACAATTCTTCAATTGCAAATGGTTTAACAATATAATCATCCGCTCCATGGTCTAAGCCAGAAACACGGTCAATTACTGAATCACGCGCAGTCATCATAATAATTGGTGTATTTTTCACTTGGCGAACACGGCGACATACTTCTAATCCATTTAATTCTGGTAACATCAAATCAAGAAGGATAGCATCCCATTCGTTGTTAAGAGCGGCTTCCAATCCTGTACGACCATTGTAGTGTACTTCTGTCGTATACCCCTCATGTTTTAATTCAAGCTCAACGAATCTCGCTAAGTTCTTTTCATCTTCAATAATTAAAATGTTGCTCATTTGATTAATTGTCCTTTCTCTTTAAAAGCTATACTCAAGCTCAACCTTTTTATTCCTTACTACTTATTAGAGAATTACTACTCAATCTGTCTGGTTCTTTTTTAAGCCACAGTAAAACCATGAGCATGGTGAGCCACACTCATGGTCTCCAGCGTGTTTATTCTTCGTTGTACCAGCTGTAATGGTAGATTCCTTCTTTGTCTGTGCGTTCGTACGTATGAGCACCGAAGTAATCACGTTGTGCTTGAATTAAATTCGCTGGTAAGCGATCTGAACGATAAGAATCGTAATAAGCAATTGCAGATGAGAATGTTGGTACAGGAACACCTGCTTGAACAGCAATCGCAACAACTTCACGAACGGCTTGTTGATATTTTTTCGTAATTTCTACGAAGTATTCATCTAACAACAAGTTTTCAAGTGCTGGATTTTTTTCATATGCATCGGTAATTTTTTGTAAGAATTGTGCACGGATAATGCAACCTGCTCGCCAGATTTTTGCAATTTCACCAAATGGTAAATCCCATCCGTATTCTTCAGAAGCTGCACGGAGTTGTGCAAAACCTTGCGCATAACTCATTAATTTACTAAAGTATAATGCTTCGCGAATTTTTTCAATCAATTCTTTTTTATCGCCTGCAAAGTTAAAGGCTGCAGGTTTTGATAAAATGCCACTTGCTTTTACGCGTTCTTCTTTGTAAGCCGAAATAAAACGTGCAAATACTGATTCTGTAATTAATGGTAATGGTACGCCAAGATCTAACGCACTTTGGCTTGTCCATTTACCTGTTCCTTTGTTGCCTGCTGCATCAAGAATAACATCAACGATTGGTTGGTCGGTTCCTTCATCATCTTTACGTGTCAAAATGTCAGCCGTGATCTCGATAAGGTAACTGTCTAATTCGCCTTCGTTCCATTCTTTGAAAATCTCTGCCATTTCATCAACAGATAAACCTAAGATTTGTTTCATTAAATCGTAGGATTCAGCAATTAATTGCATGTCCCCATATTCAATCCCATTATGAACCATTTTTACATAATGTCCAGCACCATTTGGGCCAATGTAAGTCACACATGGTTCACCGTCTTCTGCTTTAGCTGAAATTTTTTCAAGAATTGGCGCAACTAACTCATACGCTTCTTTTTGTCCGCCAGGCATGATAGACGGTCCTTTCAAGGCTCCTTCTTCTCCGCCAGAAACGCCAGTACCAATAAAGTTAATTCCTGAGTTTGCTAGTTCTTCATTACGTCGCATTGTGTCTTTGAAGAACGTATTACCGCCATCAATTAAGATGTCGCCTTTATCAAGGTGTGGTAACAATTCTTGGATTGTCGCATCTGTTGCAGGTCCAGCTTTAACCATCAACATAATTCGACGAGGTTTTTCAATTGCATTCACAAATTCCTCAATTGAGTATGTTGCTTGAAAGTTTTTGTCAGGATGTTCTTCAACCACTTCTGTTGTTTTTGATCCTGTACGGTTATACAGCGCAACTGTATAGCCTCTGCTTTCAATGTTTAAAGCAAGATTTTTTCCCATGACAGCCATGCCGACTACGCCAAATTGTTGTTTTGTCATTTTATGACCTCCTATATTATAATCAACGAAAATTCTATGAGCATTCTCTTATAATCCTCACTATTATAACGCACTATCTTTCATATGAAAACAATATAGTGCCAATAAATTTCCAATTTCTTCATATTTTCTTAAAAAAATACAAATCCCCTAGGCTCCATGGTTAGCCTAGGGGATTCAACATTTCAAAAAATGTTTTTATGCTTATGCTTCTTTAGACATTACGTCTTTTCCATCGTAGTGACCACATGCTGGACATACGTGATGGCTTTTTTTCATTTCACCACAGTTTGAGCATGCATTTAAGCCTTTGATTGTTAATTTGTAGTGTGTGCGACGTTTTGCTTTTTTCGCTTTAGAAGTTCTTCTAGCTGGTACTGCCATTGTTGTTCCACCTCCTTGTAAAGATGCGTGTATTTACATACACAATATATTCCAACCTAGCTGTTATCTTCCTCTTCAGCATTATCGCTGAGTAATTCTGATAGTTTAGCCAGACGAGGATCCACTGTTTGTTCTGCTGCTTTCTGCTTACTTTCCAAATATGCTTCTTCTGAAATCACTTCCCAGTCATTGCCACTTGGCATTTCTTGACTGTTTTGTTCTTCTTCCGTAAGCACTTGAATTGGAATGGACAATAGAATGTTGTCTTCGACAGATTCATCTAAATCAATTGTTGGCTTGTCCAATAAAATAATCTCTTCAGCTGCAAATCGTTCATCTCTTGTATCCATTTGTTCTTTTGTCATAAAGACTTCATCGACCGTGATTTGCATTGGCAAAGCCACAGGTTCTAAAGAACGGGATGAAGGAACGGTTACAGTTACCTGAATAGTGTAATGAAGTAAATATTCTGATTTATTGACTGCTAATAAGCCTTCTACTTTGATTGGACTAACATCCAACAAGGTATCATCTCGTTGAAGAAGCTCTTCTTTAAGATGCAATGTTTCTGAAAACACTAGCGGCTCTTCTTTGTATTTATTTAATTCTAACAAAGACCACTTCATAATTATCACTCCTAAGCAACAAAAGCTATTATACAGGGGTATGAAAGCTTTGTCAATGAAATTTTCTTGACAGCCCTTTCTTATTTCCTGTTTTTCTTTCGTTTTTTTTATAATTGTTTTTCTGTTGAAGATAACTTAGCGCTTATTTAATTAAATAACAAAATTTTTGTGTGAAATAACATAAATAATTTAAAACTCAGACATAATTTTACTATTTGCGCCCAACTCTTTATTTACTGAATACGTGTTTTCTGAACATTTCATACCACTGTCTTCCTTGTAAAAAAAGCTGAGACAAACTGACGAATCGGTTTGTCCCAGCTTTGCGTCCGAGTACATATTGCTTAAAATCAAATGATTGAATTAATTAGACTTAGATAGCTGTTGTTGCTCCGCGGTAAACAATACCACGACGAGGATCAACAGTAATCACTTCGTCATTATTAATTAATGATGTTGCATCTGCAGCACCTACGATAACTGGAATATTTTGCGCAATCGCTACAACAGCTGCATGAGAAGTTAAACCACCTTCTTCAACAACTAATGCTGATGCTTTTTCAATTGCAGGCATGTATTCTTTATCTGTTGTTTTTGTAACTAAAATAGCTCCTTCAGTCGCTTTAGCAACTGCTTCTTCAGCAGTTCCTGCAACAACGGCTTTTGCAATAATTGCTTCTTCGCCGACACCTTGACCTTGAACTAATTTAGAACCGATCATTTGAATTTTCATTAAGTTTGTTGTGCCTTTTTCGCCAACTGGAACACCAGCAGTGATAATGATTAAATCACCTTCTGAAGCATAACCTTCTTCTTGTGATACTTTTGAAGCTAAATTAAACATTTCATCTGTGCTTGATGGTTTGTCAGCAACTGTTGCGTAAACACCCCATGATAATGATAAGCTACGTGCTTTTTGTTCTGAGAACGTAATTGCAACGATATGTGCTTTTGGACGGTATTTAGAGATCATACGTGCTGTATGGCCTGATTCTGTTGCCGCAACGATTGTTTGGATACCCAAGTTACGTGCTGTATGGCCAACAGATTGTCCGATTGCTTCAGTCATATCTGTTTTGCTATATAATTTCAATGCGAATGAATCTTGGTTAACTAATGTTTCTTCTGTACGAACTGCAATACGAGCCATTGTTTGAACAGCTTCTAATGGGTAATCCCCTGCTGCAGTTTCGCCTGATAACATTACTGCATCTGTTCCATCGTAGATTGCGTTTGCTACGTCATTTGCTTCCGCACGTGTTGGACGTGGGTTACGTTGCATTGAATCTAACATTTGTGTTGCAGTGATAACTGGTTTACCTAAAGCATTACATTTTTTAATTAAAGCTTTTTGGACAACTGGAACATCTTCTGTTGGAATTTCAACACCCATGTCACCACGAGCAACCATTAAACCATCAGAAACTTTTAAGATTTCATCGATATTATCGATACCTTCTTGGTTTTCGATTTTAGGAATGATTTGGATGTGTGTTGCGTTTTCTTCTTCTAAAATTTTAGTGATTTCTAAAATGTCAGAAGCACGACGAACGAAGCTAGCTGCGATAAAGTCAATTCCTTGACCAATTCCGAAACGGATATCGTTAGCATCTTTTTCAGTGATCCCTGGTAAGTTTACAGAAACGCCTGGTACGTTAACGCCTTTTTTGTTTTTCAAGACGCCTTCGTTTTTAACAACTGTTACGATTTCGTTTGCATCACGGTCGATATCAGTTACTTCTAAATCGATTAAACCATCATCTAAAAGAATGTGTGAACCTACGTTTACATCATTGATTAATTCTGGATAAGTGATTGAGAATTTTTCATTTGTTCCTAAAACTTCTGTCATAGAAATACGTACTGAGTCACCAATTTTCATTGTGATTGCGCCATTTTCCATGTCATTTGTGCGGATTTCAGGACCTTTTGTATCTAGTAAGATCGCTACGCGTTTCCCTGTAATTTTTACAGCTTCACGAATGTTTTTAATACGAGCACCATGCTCTTCGTAGTCACCATGTGAAAAGTTCAAACGGCAAACATTCATACCTGCATTAATTAAGTTTACTAGCATATCAACGGATTCACTAGCTGGTCCAATCGTACATACGATTTTCGTTTTTTTCATTACTAAAACGCTCCTATTCCAAATTTGTTTATACAAAGCTAATAAGATTAGCTAATATACAAGATTAAAAAGAAATTTCATGATTTAACTCATAAAGAGATAAATCTGGTTTGTGTTTATTGTTTTCTAACGTATCAATAATATCAGCTGCAACTACTTGGTTATCTAACATACCGATACATAAACCGCCTTTGCCTTCTTTTAGAAGTTCAACAGCATATGACCCAAATTTACTTGCTAATACACGGTCACGAGCACTTGGCGAGCCCCCACGAACCACGTGTCCTAAAATTGATACACGCGTATGGAAATCACCGTATTCAGAAAGTTTATCAGCAAATTCATTTCCACCCATTACGCCTTCTGCTAAAATGATTAAGCAATGTTTTTTCCCGCGGTCGCGGCCTTCTTGAATACGTTTGGCAACGTTTTTCATATCAAAATCATGTTCAGGAATAATGATTTCATCTGCTCCGCCTGCCACGCCTGACCACAATGCGATATCACCAGCGTTACGTCCCATTACTTCGATAACGAATGTACGAACATGAGAAGTTGCTGTATCACGAATTCGGTCAATTGATTCCAAAACAGTGTTAATCGCTGTATCAAAACCGATTGTGAAATCTGTTCCAGGAATATCATTATCAATTGTTCCAGGAATTCCAACAGCGGGGAAACCACGTTTTGTCAAAGCCATTGCGCCATGATAAGAACCGTCTCCACCAATAACAACTAAGCCTTCAATACCGAATTTTTTCAATTGTTCGATTCCTTTTAATTGCCCTTCTTCAGTAGCAAATTCAGGATAACGAGCAGAGTACAAGAATGTTCCACCACGTTGAATCTTATCGCCAACGTCAGCAACATCTAAACGACGGATGTCGCCTGCGACTAAACCGGCAAATCCATAGTTAATACCGTAAACTTCGATTCCATCAAAAATACTTTTGCGTACGACTGCACGAATTGCAGCGTTCATTCCAGGGGCATCTCCCCCGCTGGTTAAAATACCAATGCGTTTCATTCGCTATTTCACCTCATATAATATACTTTCAACTGCCAAAAGAAACCTTTTCGCAAAAATTGATATACAAAAATATTACGTCATTCATTTTACCATTAAAGAACCAAAATGTCTTGAGTTAAGAAGAAAAAAATGAAAAAAGTTGAAAACAACTAGTATTTTTTACCGTAAATCATTTGAAAATGACGTTTTGCTCGCCTAAAACGTAAGCTAATTGTTGCTGACTAGCGCTTGTATGAGCGACCCAATTTTCTTCATTTAATACTATTTTCTTTCCTGTTTTTTCAAAATAGACAATCACTGGAATATGTCCAGCGTGACGACTGAGTACCTCTTTCATTTTCTGAAAAACGTCCGTTTGTTCGACATCTTTTGTAATTCTGATAAAACACGTTTCGTCACTAATTGATGTTTCTACTTGTTGCGCTTTTTCTATTCGTTGAACCAATATTTGCAATTCTTGATTGTAAGTACTGCGTTCCACTTTTCCTTCCACATAATAAACTTGCCCTTTCTCGACACTCTGTCTTAACTGGCGAAAAACGGTTGGGAACAACGTTAGTGAAATACTTCCTGTTGTATCATCCCCATCAACAAAGGCCATTTGTTCTCCCTTTTTGGTCCGAATCGTCCGAATGTTTTTGACATAAATCAATAATTTCGTGGGCTGATTTTCAACAAGTTCATGAACAAGTTGCGTTTGCTTGGCTAAGCGTGTTTTTTTGAACTCTTCTGTCGGATGTCCTGATAAATAGACCCCTAAATATTGTTCTTCTTGTTCTAGTCGCTCTTCTAGCGGATAATCGGCAATTTCTTCTTCCTTGGGCTTCAATGTTTCTAACAAATCCATACTACCACCGCTGAGAAGAATACTTTGGATATTACTCTCTAAACCTACTGCTAATTGACGGCGATTAGGCGCAATTTCGTCAAATGCACCGATGGCAATCAATGGTTCGATATTTTCAACTTTCAACCACTTACGGTCAATTCGCAAAAGAAACTCATCGAACGTTTTGTACGGTCCATTTTCTCGGCGTTCATTTAAAATATTTTGAATGAAGTCTCGGCGGATTCCTTTTAAAGAACTAAAACCAAATAAAATTTGCTGTTGCTGATTTAGGTAAAAGCTGTAGTGACTTTGGTTAATTGACGGCTGCAAAATCGTCTGCTTGTTTTTTCTAGCTTCGCCAATATATTCTTTAATTTTTGTTGGATTATGACGAACAGAATGCAACAATGCGACATAAAAAGCACTCGGATAATGAACCTTCAAGTAAGCCATTTGAAAACCAATAAAGGAATAGGCAAATGCATGCGAGCGGTTAAAGCCATAATTAGCAAAGCGCTCAATATAATCGTACACTTGGTTAGCTGTTTCTTGGGGATAGCCTTGTTGTAACGCACCATTAACAAAATGATTTCGTTCTTCATCTAGCACATCTTTTTTCTTTTTACTAATGGCCCGACGTAAAATGTCAGCTTGCCCTAAAGAGAAGCCTGCCATTTTCGCAGCAACTTGCATAATCTGCTCTTGGTAAACAATAATTCCGTACGTATTTTCCAAAATGGGGGCGAGACTAGGCTCTGGATAACTAATTTGTTCCAAGCCTTTTTTCCGGCGGATGAAAACATCAATATTTTGCATCGGACCAGGACGATACAGGGCATTGACAGCAGCAATATCTTCAATGCTAGTCGGCCCTAATTTTCTTAATACATTCCGAATTCCAGCAGATTCAAACTGAAAAACACCACTTGTTTCCCCTTTTCTAAATAAAGCCAGCGTCGTTTCGTCATCTAATGGAATCTGATTCAAACGAATGGTTTGATTATAGACGCGTTTAACAGCTGTGAGGGTATCATCAATGATGGATAAATTTCTTAAGCCCAAGAAATCCATTTTCAGAAGACCAATTTTTTCAACATCATTCATAGTAAATTGGGTCAATAAAATTTCATTCGATCCTAGTTGTAACGGAACCAAATTCAAAAGATTTTCATCACTAATTACCACACCTGCTGCGTGCGTAGAAACATGGCGAGGCAATCCTTCTAGCTGAACAGCTGTTTTATAGAGCAATTGATTATTTGGTGAAAAATTGACCAATTCTTGCATCCGTTTCGACTCTTGGTACGCTTCTTCTAACGTAATTTTCAGCTTGTTGGGGACAGCTGCCGACCAACGATTCGCTTCACTCTGGGACAACCCGAAAACACGTGCAACGTCCCGTAAAACCATTTTCGCAGCCATCGTACCAAACGTGGCAATTTGCGCCATGTGATAATGACCATATTTTTGACTGACATAAGCTAAAACTTCCTCCCGCCGATTATCAGGAATATCTAAATCAATATCGGGCATCGTGTAGCGTTCCGGATTCAAAAAACGTTCAAAGAGCAAATCATATTTGATTGGATCTACATCTGTAATTGATAGCACATAGGACACTAAAGAGCCTGCAGCTGAACCTCGGCCAGCGCCTGTAACAATTTGATTGTTATGACAGAAGTCCATCACATCCCAAACGATTAAAAAGTAATCATCAAAGCCCATATTGTGAATGATGGTTAACTCTTTTTCTAATCGTTTTTGGTAAACTTCATTTAGATGAGGCACTCTTTCTGGTAATTTTTCTAAACACAATGTGCGTAAATAAGAACCAGCCGTTTGATTATCAGGCACAGGAAAATGCGGTAATAATTTTTGATGTAAAGGAATGTCAACTCGGCAATTTTCAGCTAGCTGAATCGTATTCTGGACCACTTCTGCACCAGCTATTTGAAGCATTTGTTCCATCGTCGTCTCTGCTTCACGCAAGTAATTCAGACCTTCTATTTCCGGTGTTTGACTTGTAATATTCAATTGATTATTTTCTTTGATGCTCTCAAGAACAGTTACGGCAAAGCCTTCTTCCCTTGTTAAATGACGTACCTCTTGCAAAGCCACGCCAGGTAATTGTTCTCTTTGGTAAAAAGAAAAGAGCGCTGGATTACGTTGTTGATTCATTGAAAAAGAATGTTCAACAAATAACGACTGGGGATCAAAATATGAAGCAAGTTGTTGGAAAGCGTGAACCGCTTGTTGTTCATCTTCAAAAAATGTTTGGGCGACTTCTCCTTTGGCTGACAAAGTCACGGCAAATAAATCACTTAATAAGGATTGATGTTCCGCTAAGTAAAAGGGACCCTCTGTCGTCATTTTGCTGCTAGATAGTTGCATTAATTGCTGATACCCTTTTAAATTTTTAGCAAATAAAAGCAATTCGGAATGCCCTTCTTTTTCTGCTGGGGTATATTCTAATCTTAAACCGATAATTGGTTGAATTCCCGCTTCTTGGCATGCTTCATAAAATTCAACCGCCCCATGCAAGACATTGATATCGGTAATCGCTAATGTTTGATAACCTAACGCTTTCGCTTGTTTTACATAGGAACGAATCCTAACCGTACTAGATAAAAGCGAATAGGAAGTAACGGTATGTAATTGTGGAAATGACATTGGACAGCTCCTTTTTGAATCCTTGCTATTTTTTGCCTCTTCTCTTATTTTCCTATCGCGGATTCTTTACTTTTAAAGAAAATATGCTAAACTAAGAGCTAGAAAAGAGGTGCTCATATGCGTTATCTTGTTGTATTTTTCTGGACCTTCGCATTAGGCCAAGTCGTTGGATATATCGGCGGTGCATTATCTGGTGGTTCATACGACTTTAAAATGACAACGATTCTATCGTTGGCAACAGCCGTTATTATTTTATTAATTGCACACTTTGCAGTACCGAAAGAAACCAAACCTGTTAAATAAGAAAAAACCAGTTACTAAAGTTATTGTAACTGGTTTTTTTATCTTTTCAACTGTTTAGAGCTTTTTATTTAAAACTTTTCGGAAATTAAAGAAGGACAACCCAATGTTTCCTAAAACGAAACAAGCGGTTACCAGAAAAACAGAAGAATAGCCAAAACCATGGGCAACTGTCGACCCTACCATCGGTCCTAAAACTTGACCGAAATTACTACACATCTGATTGTAACTATAAACTCTACTTACGCCCTCTGTTGGCGTTATTTTACTAATTAACGTATTAATTGATGGCATTAAAGCACCTGTTGAAAAACCTAAAAGGAATCGTAAAACACCTAACTGAAAAGGTGTTTGCACAAACGCCATGGGAATGTAACAAATAAAAGAAAGAATTAATCCGCCTAATAAAACTTTTTGGTTCCCAATGCGGTCCCCAATTTTTCCCAAAGTTGGAGAAGAAATAATTGCTGAAACGCCGGCAATCGAAACAATCAAACCACTAACAAATAATACATTCTCTGTATCGCCACTTAAAGATCGAATATATAGCGTTAAGATTGGGCTGATACTTGTAATTCCTAATTGTAAAATTAACGTAGTCACAAACAAACCAATCAATACTGAAACATGATCCATCTTACTAAAAATTTCTTTAGTCGTTAATAAATCCTTTTTCTCAACTGGTTGAAAATCTTCTTTAACTAAAAAGATAGTCAACAACGTTGTAATGAATAAAATAACGCCGGTAATAATAAAGACATTTTCCATTCCAAACCACTGTGCCAACGCACCGCCAATCGATGGCGCAATTAACGTCCCAGCAATTGCACCTGTTGATAATGTTCCTAGAGCCCAGCCATTTTTCTCTTTTGGCGCCTGCGACGCAATCATCGCTGTTGCGTTAGGAATATAGCCGGATAAAATCCCGTTCATAAAACGCATAATCAACAGCCAGTATACATTAGGGACAAATGCTAACGCCCCCATCGTGATCGTCATTCCTGCTGCAGCCCGAATCATCATAATTTTCCGACCTTTTCGATCAGCTAAATTTCCCCAAATCGGTGCAACAATCGCAGCAGCAAACGCCGTGACGGAAATTGCCAATCCAGAAAACAACTCTACTTGACTCTTAGGCGTCCCTAATTGTTCAACGTATACTGGAATAAACGGCATAACTAAGCTAATACTCGCCCCTGTAAAAAAGCAACCAATCCATGCGACTAACAAATTCTGCTTCCATTTTATTTTCATACTTTTATCCACCTTATCACCTCTTCACCTACCACTATACTCTAAAAGAGTGAATCTCTCAAAAGAAAATTCTTTAAAAAAAAGTCTGACAGACCGGTCAAAACGACCAATCTGCCAGACTTCTTAACACTTGGGCTTAAGATAAATAGCTGAATAAACGCAACACCTTCAAAGCTAACCGCTGTTATCTCAGCCTCACTTCTATTTACTATAAAATAGCTAAGATTACAAAGTTTAAGATAAACAACGCATCAATGACCCAAATAATTGGTGAAACTTCTTTGGCTTTTCCTTTGACTACTTTCACCACTGCATAAAAGATGAACCCAGCAGCAATCCCATAAGAGATGCTATAACATAATCCCATGAAAATTGAAGCAAAAAATGCTGGAATCGCATCTTCTAAATCCGTCCAATTGATGTCTTTGAAAGAAGCTAACATCATAATTCCCACTAAAATTAACGCTGGAGCCGTAGCTTGTGCTGGTACAATAGCAATAAGTGGTGAAAAAAGACTACTTAAGGCAAATAGAATTGCTACCACTACCGATGTCAAACCTGTTCGACCACCCGCACCGATTCCTGCTGCACTTTCTACATAAGTTGTCGTATTCGATGTACCAAAAATCGCACCGATAGATGTTGCAATAGCATCTGCAAATAGAGCTTTGTCCATTTTAGTGCTGAAACCCTTACTATCTTCTAAAGCTAATTCATCTTCTTTAGAGAAAATCCCTGTTCGACGTCCCGTACCGATAAATGTTCCAATTGTATCAAACGTATCTGATAAACTGAAGGCAATAATGGTCATTAAGACTTGAGGAATTTTTGAAGAATCACTAAACAATGACTGTAAGCCCTCAGCACCAAAAGCAGCGCCAAAAGTTGTACCTAATTCTTTAAATGAATTGCCCAACGAATTAGCATGCCAATCAACCGAAGCAGTGTCTACCACCCCCATTGGAATTGCGACTAACGTAGTAACCACAATGCCAATTAAAATAGCCCCACGAACATTCGTGACAACTAAAATCGTTGTTAAAACTAACCCAATTACCGCCAAAATAATGGCTGGATTATCAAAATTTCCTAAAGCGGGCACGATACTCGAACCATTCACAACACCATTTTGAGGTTCTGCTTGTACTGTGAAACTTAGTAAGCCAGCATTTTTCAACCCTACATAAGCGACAAAAATTCCAATCCCACCACCAATAGCATGTTGTAAACTCTCTGGAATTGCTTTAATAATCATTTTGCGAATTTTTGTCACTGTAATTAAAATATTAATCAAACCACAAATAAAAACCATTGCTAATGCTTGTTGCCATGTATACCCCATCCCAAAAACGACCGTAAACGTGAAGAAAGCATTGAGTCCCATCCCCGGTGCTTGAGCGTAAGGTACATTAGCAAACAGCCCCATAATTAATGTACCGATGATTGAAGCAATAATGGTCGCTAAAAAAACAGCCTGAAAAGGCATCCCTGTTTCTGAAAGAATGGACGGATTAACAAATAAAATATAACTCATTGCAAAAAAGGTCGTGACCCCCGCCATTATTTCAGTTGATACCGTTGTCTTGTTTTCCTTTAATTTGAAAAACGTATTCATAATTGCACTTCTCTCCCTTAAAATCCATGTTTTCGAATAATTACTCTTTGATTATAAGAGAATCGCTATCTTTTTACAACAAAATATTAACTATTATATATATTTTTCTATATAACGTTCGTGTTTTGTGGGTATAAAAAAAGAAAAAGCTTTACATTGCTTCTTCTTTTCCTAATAATTGGATTAGCCCAAACAACAGCATCTGTAGAAACATCATTAATAAAATAAACATTAATTTTTGAAGGGACCAGTCAAAAAAGATAATTTTCACTGTTTCAATTGGACTCATAAAAAGATAGACACTGTGTAATCGATCAAAACGTCCAACATAAATCGCCAAAGCAGACAAGAAATGAAGGCTGGCTTGAAAGACTACAATTGTTCTATAGTCACAATAACTTTGCAATTTCTGACTAACAGTTGTTACTGTTTTCATCCCTAAAAGTCCATATATAACAATCCCGCTAGTTAAGCAAACAAACGCCCACCAATCACCAATTTGGTTTGCAAAAATCGTATTAAAGCCTCGATAAATAGATAGCGTTTCTAAATGAAAAAAATCCGTAAATAGGTACGGCGCATTAGGATAAAAAATTAACCAAGCAAAACCTATCAACCAATCCCTTTTACGTTTTTCTGCGTTTAAAAGATAACTAAGTTCAATTGGAATATAGGCTAACAACACGTTCAACGCCATAAAATGAAAATGCGTAGCAAATAACCACATATAGATACAATAGATTAAGGTGATCACTCGTAAATAATTTCTAGAATTTTTCAAGATGCTCTGCGCTCCTTTTTCAAACGGTTTATTTTAGTGTAGCATACTTCTTAAGCTTTTTTTTAAACCTTATAAATGAACATGCTTCTCCCCTTGATAATCTTCGGTTTTATGCTAGACTGAGTAAAAGGCATTTAGGAGGAATTTTTACTTGAAAAAATTAATTGCTATTGATTTAGACGGCACAACATTAAATGCACAGTCTTTAATCAGTCCAAAAACCGAACAAACACTAAAAAAAGCGATTGACAACGGTCATTACGTCAGTATTGCCACTGGACGTCCCTATAGAATGAGTCATCAATTTTACCAACAACTTGGCCTAACGACCCCTATGGTTAACTTTAACGGCGCTTTAGTCCACATTCCAGAGAAAAAATGGGACTTGGAAAGCGAAGCCAATATTGAGCGTGACCTAGTCTTTGACATTTTGGCACAGAAAAAAGAATTACAATTAGATTTTGTTGCTGCTGAAAACAAAGAAACATTTTATATCGATACGTTAGATGGGTTCGATCCGAAATTTTTTGCTTCCAAAGCAACCTTAGATAATTTACTTACTGCTAAAAATTTACGAACAAATCCTACCTCAATGATGGTTCGGACCACACCAAACCAAGCTGAAAAAGTTGCTGATACATTGACAAAACAATATGGTGATTATATTGATGTCCGCACTTGGGGCGGTCCAATGCCTATTTTAGAAATGGTCGCAAAAGGAATTCAAAAGGCCCATGGCGTTGATCAAGTGGCGAACTTTTTATCTGTCAAACCAGCTGATATCATTGCTTTTGGCGATGAACATAATGACGAAGAAATGTTAAGTTATGCTGGTTGGGGTGTTGCTATGAACAATGCCACGGATAAAATTAAATCCGTAGCCAACGATGTCACTGAAAAAACAAATGATCAAGATGGTTTAGCAGATTACTTAGAAAATTATTTAGATCTATAAAAGGCTAAAATAAAAGTATTTCTTTAAAAAGAACTCACTTTGGTTTAGCTGATAATCTTAAGATTACAAAAGTAGGGCATAAGTCGAAACGACTTATGCCCCACTTCCGTTTTTTTATTCCTTCAATGAATTTTGAAACGTGCTGATTTTTTCAGCCAATCTTTGATAAGTAGTAAAAGACGGATGCTGTAGCTCTTGTTCTTCGTTAACGGATAAAGTTTGTTGTGTCGTAATGGCCTTTGTTAGTGCATCTACAAAATGAATAAAAGAATTGTTGGTTTGTTTATTGTATCCTGGTGAATAATATTTCGATTGACGATAAAAAGGCCGCAGGGCTGTTTCTGTGATTTTTTCCTGTTCATCTGAAAAGTATTCATCATAGCTGACATGTTTTATTTTCTGCTCTTCTGTTATCACTTGAAGTCGAGCGATTAGGCCATTGCCTAAATCTTCTGCGTAACCGATATACGTTTCTTTCGATGGCTCTTTTAGCCAAGTGTCCATCTCTGCTGCTAAAGGCATTAAACCTTCACGCGCAGAAGTTGATGAACCGCGTACCGTATAAAAATTACCTGTGACACGATTTTCGTCACGCATTTGTTTTTCTACATAAGTAATACCATTAACAACGGTGACTAACGTATCGTCTGTGCGCGTGTTGCTTGCTTGAAATTCAGGATAATCCGACAGGCGTTTGTTGACACCCGAATATCGTGTATCGTAATAAGGATCACTAGCAAACTCTGTAAACTCAACATTCAGAATCCGTTGCGTTTCAGGTTCCGTAATAATCTCTACAATGCCGTAATTTCCGCCAG
Organism: Enterococcus sp. MSG3299; assembly: GCF_050555765.1. NCBI lineage: Bacteria > Bacillati > Bacillota > Bacilli > Lactobacillales > Enterococcaceae > Enterococcus > Enterococcus sp. MSG3299. The sequence goes on along the minus strand of NZ_CP187869.1, from coordinate 824,082 downwards.
TAAATACACCTTCATTTTTATAATAGTTACCCGTCATTAATCCCAAAGGCGGTTGATTGGACCAAAACATTTTTTCCTTTTTTTCTTCTGGTGTATATTTTGCTGGTGGGGTTGTCCCAAATGTCGTTTGTGTGGCCCCTGTAACCACTTCGTACGTGTATTCATGAGAATCAAAAGTCAATTGATTAGCAATCAGTTCGTCATTTTTAGTCGGCGCTTGTTTTTCCACCGCAGAAGTCGTTTGATTGGTGACGGTAACTTCCTTCACTTGCTTTGTCTCTTGCGGACCACTTGTTGTTTGTTTCGTTGGCTCTTGATCTGGCGCACAACCAACCAAAATAAATAATCCGATAAAAACCAACATTCCTTTAATATGTTTCATTCACTTCTCTCCTTTTTATAAACGCTTAATTTCCTCTTATCTCCAGTGTAGCAAACATTTATAAACCAAAACTGACGGAAAAATGAATAAATAATAAACAAAAACGCTAAGCCTCCTGCAGCTTGAGAGACTTAGCGTTTTTTTATTTAATTGCTTGGCGCTTTTGGCGCAACCACTCTTCTTTAATGTGTTCAGATAGGCGAATCATTCGTTTACCAACTTCACTATATTGGTTAGTAGCTAAATTGGCTAAAGAAATTCGAACTGACCATTTGTCACTCCCGAAAGCATCCGCTTTTAAAAGCATTAATTTTTCTTTTTCTGCTAAAGAGGTTAATACTTTTGTGATCGTCCACGATTTCGTTAAATAACTTGAAAATTCTGGGCCATAACGTTTTTCTGTCCAATCTCTAAAGTTAATTTCACAATAGTATGCTGTATTTAAACTTGCTAAAGGCTCTTCAATGCCTAAGGTGCGGAACAAGAGCTTTTCACGCGTATGACAAATATCCATCACTTCGTCTTTATATGCTTGACCGTCTTTTAACAAAGCATACAAACTAAATAAAGCCATCATCGCTTGCTGAATAGAAGAAAGTCCCGCTGCATGGTTCAACGCAATATCGCGGCTGTCTGCGACTAAGCGGCTGATAAAGTTAATTTGGCTTGTGTCTGCATTCAATGTAGCATAACGTGCCTGTAATTCCATTTTTCGAGCCACTGGCAATTCTTTTAATAATTGATCAAAGATGTTCTCTTGACTGACCGCAATAGTCCCCACACGCCAACCGGTAGCGCCAAAGTATTTAGAATAAGAATAGATACAGGCTGTATTGTAAGGTAACTCCGTAAATAGTGAACGGAAAGCTGGCACAAAGGTTCCGTAAACGTCATCTGTTAAAATCATTAACTTAGGGTTATCCACTGCAACGATTTGTTTGATTTGTTCAATGGTAGGTTTTCCCATAGCATTAGCAGTTGGATTGCTGGGATTTACGACAAAAACCGCTTTGATGGACGGGTCTTTTAGTTTATCAATTTCCTTGTTTGAGTATTGATACGTCGTTTTTCCATCAATAATCATTTGCTCTGCTTTGATTTTAACCACGTCAAAATCATAACGTGGTAGTTCTGGAATTTCTAGATAAGGAGCAAACGTTGGTAATAACAACGCAATACGATCACCTTTTTCTAGTAAATAATTATTTGCCAACGTATCAAACAAGTAACAGATCCCTGCTGTACCACCTTCAACGGCAAAAATATCAAACGGTTGTGCTTCACTGGAAAATAATTCTTGATTTAAATATGCTTTAATCGGTTGTTCACACGCCTTCAAGCAACGCACAGGATTCGGATAATTATCCCCAATCACATAGTCTAACATGGCATCTAACCACATTTCCTTATCCATCCCAAAATAGTTATGCTCTGCTGTCCAAATTTCTTGTAAGAAGGTTGCCCCTTTGCTTGGATTTTCTGCTAAAAAGTTTAAGAAGCGTTGCGTTCTACCAAAACTTGGCTGAATCATACCAGCCGTTTGTTCGCTCCCCTCTCTTAACGTTTCTTTTGTAGCAAATTGACCTAATAAAAAAAAGGCTTCCCTTGGTGTTGGCGCCGTCCAATTAGGATTGCCTCGCCCTGCATTTAACAATGTTTCTAAATTATGATTTTCTTCATGTAATTTCTTCTCTAAAAATAGACTTAATTCAAACGGACTAAGATTTTCTGTCAATTCATCACTTGTTATCATTTTATCCTCCTGAAGCACACGCGGTCATTTAGTATTTAGTATGTAGTCTATACTACTCTTCTACCTCCAGATGTCAACCATTTAAGCGGAATATTCTGACAATTAATAAAAAAGAAACAATCCTTTATAAAAAATAAAGGATTGCTTCTTTTTCGCTGATTAACCAAAGAACCGTTGCATCTCAATTTTTGCTGATTGGACAGAATCAGAAGCATGGATTAAATTTTTGGTGACAGACAACCCATAATCCGCTCGTAAGGAGCCACTTTCAGCATCTAACGGATTCGTTGCTCCAACTAATTTACGCACTTTTTTAACCACATTGTCCCCTACAACGACCATCACAACCACTGGGCCACTTGTCATATAGGCTAATAATTCAGGGAAAAATAGTTCATCTTTTAAATGCTCATAGTGTTCCTTCACTGTTTCTACTGTTAGTCGTTCGAATTTAAGGTGCAATAAGTCAATACCTTTATCTTCAAAACGTTGAATGATTTTGCCAACTAACTTCCGTTCAACGCCATCTGGCTTAATAATTACTAAACTTGTTTCCTTCATTTTTTCCATCCCTTTCAAAACTTCCTTTTGCCCTTTCCCAAGGGGTAGCTACAGAATAAAATGAAAGCGGATACTTTGTCAATGATAAATTTTCTTTTCCTTTTGATTAAATAAAAAATTAAAGATTATTCACAAGGTTTGTGAATTGTTCTTTCAGTTCTGTATTGCTTGTTTCTTTTAAAAACAAATAAGGTTGCTCCTCTACTGGCTGTTCTTTACTCACATAAACTTTGGCTTCACCATTCACTAAAGTAAATAAATAGACATGCTTCTGGGCAACTTGTGTCGCACTGTCAGAGTATACTGCCACCAGACAATAACCCCCTTCGCTGCCTGTTTCTGACCAATTTAACCAAATGGGATTGTTCCCAATAGCTGGTTGTATTTTAGGTTCATAACTCAATAAATCATCAGGCACTTGAATCGTGTAAAAAGCTACAGAGTGACCTGGTTGGTACGCTTGATAGTTCTGATTGCGTTCTTGACCCCAGGTTTCCATGTATTGTCCTAACTGTTTTGCTTTTTGCTGATTCCAAATCGTCCCTTCTTCTGTAACTAATTCAGTTAATTCTTGTGTTTGCGTTGTTTGCTCTAATTCCAACGCCGTGGTTTGACTAACTTCGGTTGCTGAAATTGCTCTTGTTTCTTCAGTATTTACATTGTTTGTTTGTACGGTTTGTACTTTCTGTGATTCCTCTTTCGATTTTTGCCAACCACAGCTAGATAAAACGCTTCCAACAACCGCTATCATAATAATCCCGTTTAGTTTCATTCCTTAAACTCCTGTTTTTATTTTTATTCTATCGAAATAAACCTAAAATCTCAATCCCTTTCTTTGGATAGTTGAAAACCATTTGGGAACTAGTAATTCTCCACAATTATAGTCCTCTAGTAATTGTTGGTATTGCTGTTCCATAGTCCTGATTTCTTTTTCACCAAAGCTCAGTGCCCAAACTAAAGAATAGAGTCCTGCGTGAAAAGTATAAAGCTTTTGAAACCGCCAAAATAAGGTAGGAACTTTCCCAGCAAAATAACCTTGTAATTGACCATAAGCAAACAATGGCGAAACATTTCTTGAAAAAAATTGTAACTTGTAAAATTCTTCATAAGGATCCCCAAAATCCCATCGATTAAAATCAATCACACCGACCTGCCTAGTTGGCAAGTAAATAAAATTTCCCACATGGAAATCTCCATGCTGATAAACCACAGGCCGTTGTTGCAATAACGGTAATTGTTTTTCTAAATATGAAATTATTGGCTGTTGGTACGGCATACAAAATTGAGATTCCTTATACTTATTTAGTTGGCTCTGCTTTTTTTCGTATAAATTTCGCGCAATCTCTCTTTGACTAATCCTTTCAGGCAACAAAAGCTTATGGATTTTGTTTAAATAGCGGCCTGCCTCTACGCCTAAGTTCAGTTGTCTTTTGGGAGAAAGAGCGGGTAAAACATCGCTTAAGTCTTCACCTTCTAGATACGTTAATAACATATATCCTTGTTCACTTTCAGGAATAGGTGCACATAAAAAAGGTTTAGAACTGGGAAATCCTAACGCCGCTACTTTTTTGATAAATTGATATTCTTGTTGTTTGGCTAATAACTCTTCTTGTTGAAAAATTCGCAATAAAAAGATTTCTTGATTTTTGGTAACTTTAAACTTTAAATCAGTTGACCAACCACGGTGAATAGCTTCAACTTTTTGCCATTGCTGAAACGCTGGAATCTTCTCAAACGCCCTCATTACTTTCGCCTCCATTTCCCTATTGGTTTTAGTATACCAAAGAAAAAAGGCTGGAGACAATTGGGGATAAATTGTCTCTAGCCTTCACTGGTTATCATTTTCTAGTTTTCCTTATATAAATCGTTCCACTCGTTAATAAGAAAGCTCCTCCTAAAACAATCCAGAAAGTACTAGGTACTTCTGCACCTGCTTTTGGTAATACTTTTTTGGGAAGCTGTTCTTGTTTCCCAATCATACTTTTATTAGAAAAAGCATGCGTACTTTCTGTTGATTTGGTTCCCTGATTTGCTGATGAATTCAGCGAATTATCTAAGGATGACTCACTAGTAGTTTTTCCAGATTTGTCTGGGTTTTGGTTTTTTCCTTCGATTGGTTCTTCACTTGTTTTTGTTTCTTTGTCTTTATCTGGCTTGCCACTTGCATCTGGCTCTTTGTCTTTGTCTGGTTCGCCGCTTGCATTTGGGTCTTTGTCTTTTTCTGGTTCGCCACTTGCATCTGGCTCTTTGTCTTTGTCTGGTTCTTCTACATGTGGTTGATTTATCTTGTGGTTATTTTCAAATAAAGCACCTAATTGTAGCAATGTTCGGTCTTCATTTAATGCACTATTAAATTGAATCCCCAAAGGCAGTCCTTCTTTTGAAACGTAAGTTGGTACACTTAATGCTGGATGTCCAAATAAATTTGCTTGTTGTGTAAACGGTGTATATGTGAACGCCGTCAGCCATTGGTCATAAATCAATTGTTTTTGTTCTGCTGGTGACAATTGGTCAATTTTTTCCATCTGTGCTGCATGTTCTGGTTTTAGTAACGGATTATCAATACTAGGTGCCGTGGCAGCTGTCGTTGGTGTTAATAAGATAGGATACTGTTGATAAAATTCGTCCATCGCTTGTGCTTGTAAAGCAATATCTGTCCAAGCCGCAGTTGTCTCTTCACTCGTTATATTTTTTCCTGTTTGAAAAAGCGCCCATGTTAACAGTTCTACATCATTTCGTTCAAGCGGTCTTTTCAATTTCTGCCGCGCCATAAAATCGGCAATTCCTGCTGAGCCAGCAGCTACAGTATAATAATTTTTCATTAGACGTTCCCCATCAACAGGGTGCTTCACTTCAACCAATGTGTACCCTTGGTCTTTTAAAAAAGCAACAGCTTCAGCGACCGCCTCTTTTGCTTCGGCACTTACAGGCGTTCCGGCAGGAGATTCTGTTGTATAAGCAATGGGTTGCGCTTGACTTAAATGTCCCGTAGGAAGATCTTTTTTGGTTAATAAGGTTTCAAATAATGCATTTGTATCCGCCACGGTTCGACTTAAACCAAAGTGAACAGTTTGACCTTTTGCACTATTAGAATTGCCAATGATTACTCCTCTAGAAGGTTTCAAACCTACGGTGCCTGTCCAAGAAGCAGGGATGCGGATAGAGCCACCAGCATCACTTCCAGAAGCAATGGGAACAAATGCCGCGGCGACACTAGCACCCGCTCCGCCTGAAGAACCACCTGAATAATGGTTAGGATTCCATGGATTGACGGAAACGCCATATAACTTTGAATCTGAAATATTCTTCCAACCTAATTCTGGATAATTCGTTTGACCAATGATTATGAATCCGGCATTTTGTAGTGCTTTGACAAAGGTCGATGTCCCACCAGCTACTTGATCTCGGAGAAAACCAAAACCGTTCGTGTTGCTTTCACCTTTCAAGGATTGTCCTAACCCTTTTAGTAAGAGCGGCACACCTAGAAATGGTTGACCTGTATCTTGTAAAGCTTTTGCTTCTGTCAAAGCCGCTTCTTCTCGTAAAGTAATGACCGCATTTAATGTAGGATTTTCACGTTTAGTGATGGCCAACGCAATTTTTACTAATTCTTCGCTCGTCACCTTTTTTTCTCTTACTAAAGTTGCTAACTCCAGTGCAGTTGCTTGTTTATAATCTGCTTCTGAAAAAACACTCTCTGCAGAAACAGCTTTTCCATCTGTATCACTATTTTGTATCTCATTTGTGGTTTCAGTGGTTACTGCAACCACATTTCGGCTACTGCTTTCGGCGATTGCCGAAGAGGATTCTTTTTCCTGCATCACCGTTTGGCTAGTAGTTTCAGATTCCAAGTTAGCTACAGTCTGACTGGTTTCTGTTGTTACTGATTCCGTCTCTGTTTGAACGGTTGTTTCTAGTATACTTTCTTGTGCCAACATTGGTACCCCTACCAGTGTTTGGCTAATTAATAAAATAATCCCTAACTTTTTGAACAAAATCGACTTCTTCATAAGTCACATCCTTTATCTATTAATACAGTTAAAAAATCTGTATTACTTATAGCATAAATGAAAGCGATTAAAAAGTAAAGTTCTCTTGAAAATTCCCATGTTCAACTTTTAGGCTAGGTTCTTTTTATATGCTAAAATAGAATAGAAACGGAGGTTTTTTAATGGAATGGATTGAAATTAAGCACGCATCACAAAATAATTTGAAGAATATCTCTGTCAATATCCCTAAAAAGCAACTAACTGTTGTTACTGGACTTTCGGGTTCAGGAAAGTCCTCCTTAGTATTTGACACATTAGCCGCTGAATCACGTCGTGAACTAAATGATACATTTAGTTCGTTTGTTCAAAATTACTTACCCAAATATGGTCGTCCAGAAGTTGAAAAAATCGAGAATCTTCCTGTTGCAATTGTCATTGACCAGAAAAAAGTAGCAGGTAATTCTCGTTCGACAGTGGGAACGTACACAGATATTTATACGTTTTTACGTTTGCTGTTTTCACGAGTAGGTTCTCCATTTGTTGGTTATTCAGATACTTTTTCGTTTAATCATCCGGATGGAAAATGTCCAACATGCGATGGCTTAGGAAAGATTACCGAAATCAATCTTCATCAGCTAGTTGATTATGACAAATCATTAAACGAAGGGCCTATCGATTTCCCCACATTTACAGTTGGCAACTGGCGGTGGAAGCGTTATGCCCATAGTGGTCTATTTGATTTGGATAAAAAAATCAAGGACTATTCTCCTGAAGAGTTAGCATTATTTTTATATGCTCCACAACAAAAACTAGCTAATCCACCCAAAGAGTGGCCTCATACAGCTTTGTATGAAGGAATCGTCCCGCGTATGCAACGTAGCATATTGCATACAGACGAAGGCAAACGTCATCAAAAATACCTTAATCACTTTGTTACCGTAAAAAGATGTCCTGATTGTTTAGGAAGTAGAGTCAATGAACGTGTTCGTAGCTGCAAAATTAATCAGAAAAGTATTGCTGATGCTGTTGACATGCCACTCACTGAATTACATTCTTTTATTCGTTCAATGGACCTATCCTTAATAAAAACTATTCAAGAAGAGCTACTTGTACGTCTAGAAGCATTAATTAATATCGGTCTCTCCTACCTCACATTAGGACGAGCAACTGAAACACTTTCTGGTGGTGAAGCACAGCGGATTAAAATTGCTAAGTATGTAAACAGCGCCTTAAATGATATTATGTATATTTTAGATGAACCAAGTGCTGGCTTACATCCAAAGGACATCGAACGGATCAGTCGTGCATTGCTCAATTTAAAAAATAAAGGAAACACCGTGGTTCTCGTGGAACATAATCCACAATTAATTAGAGAAGCTGATTTTATCATCGATATAGGACCTTTCGCAGGCGAAAATGGTGGCCATGTCCAGTTTTCAGGAACGTATGACGCATTTTTAGCCTCCAAAACCTTGACTAGTCAAGCGCTTCAAGAGCCGCTCCTTTTAAACGTCCAACCAAGAAAAGCAAGGAAGTCTTTAACAATCGAACATGCGACACTGCATAATTTAAACAATCTATCTGTCGAAGTTCCGTTAGGAGTTTTGACTGTTATTTGTGGGGTCGCTGGTTCAGGTAAATCATCATTAGCGGAAGAAATTTATCAAAAAGCCCAGGCTGATAACCAAGAAATTATTCATCTTTCACAAAAAAGCATTACCGCAAATTTACGATCCACACCTATGACCTATCTTAATATTTTTGATAAGGTCCGCAAACTGTTTGCGGAAGAAAATCATGTTAGTCCAGCTTTATTTAGCTATAATTCCAAAGGCGCCTGTCCTACTTGCAAGGGGAAAGGCATAATTGTCTCCGATATGTCTTTTATGGAGGATGTTACTAGTATTTGCGAAACCTGTCACGGAACGCGTTACAAAGAAGAGGTGCTTCATTATCTGTATAACGGAAAAAATATCGTTGAAGTATTAGCTTTAAGCGTTAAAGATGGCTATGATTTTTTCAAAGACCAGCCTTTTGCTCTTTCATTAAAAAATTTACTGGAAGTTGGCTTAGGCTACCTTAAACTCAATCAATCGCTCTCAACATTATCTGGTGGCGAATTGCAAAGGGTAAAATTAGCAGACACACTTCACCAAAAAAAAGCTATCTATTTAATGGATGAACCTACAGATGGCTTACACTTAATTGATATCCAACAAAGTCTTCAACTTTTCAATCGAATGGTAGAAGAAGGAAACAGCTTGATTTTATTAGAACATCACATTGATGTGATTAAAAGTGCCGACTGGTTGATTGAACTAGGTCCCGAAGGTGGAGAAAATGGCGGACAGCTTCTTTTTACAGGAACCCCAGCAAATATGTTAAATTCCACTCACTCTATTACTAAAGGCTATCTGTAAAATAAAAAGTACAAACGGTGCAAGCAACAAGCACCGTTTGTACTTTTTCTATTTCAACCCCACTTCCATCTTCACAGGTTGGTGATCTGTATATTTAAATTGTTCGTCCTTTGTTTTCACGCTATGAACAGCCACATTATCAGAAACAATAAAACCATCAATTACATACACTTGGGATGTTTCATAAGAGCCAGTGTAAGGCTTATTAAGCACCCGCACAGTCGGTTGTTGGTCATCATAAGCAAGTGAAAAATGTTTAGGTAAGTCTGCTGGATCAATTTCTCCTGGTGCCCAACCAGCTTCACCTAGGTCAGGATATCGATGACTGCCTTTGAAAACTTGATTAAAGTCACCTCCAGCAATTACATAGTTTCCTTTAGCGTATTCTTGGGATAATACGTCAGCTAACTTTTTGCTTTGAGCAATCTTCCCTTCCCCATTGTCATAGGCTTCCAAATGTAAGTTAAAAACCACTAATTCTTTGTCTGTGCCTTTAATTGGAAAGCGCGTTTCTAGAAGCGCTCGTTTTAAGTTACTAATGCTAACGGGCCAACGAAAGGGATTGGGTAAAGCAATACGTTTGGCCTCTGTTATTTTTTCATTTGATAATGTTAATAAACCACTTTCTACTCGTCCAATCGGCGGCCAAGGAATGGGCACATAATCTACCTTAAAATTATAAGCAAATGCGCTGTTCAGCTGTAGCTGTTTTTGTAATTCTTCCTCTTGATTGACTTCATAAGAACGTTGCGAGCGACGATCAACTTCTTGAAATAAGTAAATCATCGCTGGTAATTCTTTTAAGGTTCCTTCAATGCCTGTTAAATTCTGTTGGACCATTGCCTTATTAACTGGTTGGACAGTTTTGCCACCGTCCATAAAAAAATCTTCTGTTTGTCCTAGGCCGGCATAGCCTATGTTATACGTGACTAAAGAAATGGATTGCTTTTTTTCGATGGTTTGCTCTGAAAATTGTTTATTTATAGCAACTGGTTCAACCGCTCGTGGTCGAAACTCTCGGAAGGTTAAATATCCTATCAAAATTAAAGCTATGCTTAGAAGAAGGACCATCAAGCTACCGAGATATTTAAAAAACTTTTTCATTGATTCCGATGTTCCTTTCACATTATGTCAAACCAAAAGTAGTAATTATCTTCGTTGCTACTTCTTCTGGTGTCATGTTTGAATTATTTATTTTCGTTATTTTTACATTTGGAAATGTACTTTCTAGTTCACCTTCGTGGCTTACTAATCGATGTTCTTTAAAGGTATTGAGTAATTCTTTTCGAGAAAAGTCGACATCGCGTTTTGAAGGTTTTGCCTCTAGCCGCTCTGGATGAACATTTCGTTCTAGGCGGATTGATGTTGAAGAGACGAGTTCGACGAAATAAACGGCCTCATGTTTATTAAGAAAAATTTCTGATATTTCTTCTAAAAATTGAAAATCCTGTTCTTGATCAAAAGCAATCACCACTGTAAAAATAATGTTTTTTGTTGTATTTGTGGCTGGATTTTCTACAAAGGCATGAAAAAGTTCCTTTCTAACGGAATCAGACAATTGAAATGCACGTTCCGTATACCCAAGATAGTTTGCAAATAAGTCAATGGTTTGATGATTAAATAGTAATTTAGCATCTAACTGCTTTTCTAAAGCCTTGCCAACGGTCATTTTCCCGACAGCTTGGGCACCAATTAAAACGATTAAAGACATCAACTTTCCCTCCTCTAGTCTAATTTTTAGGTGGCTATCTTCTACTATATCACACTATATTACAACACCTTACAAAACTGTTCGGAAAATTTTCTGTTTTTTATTACAAAAAAAAGACAAAAGACTCTATAATGAGAGAGGACTCGATTGATTATAGATGAGATAGGTGACGGAGAATGGCAATAGAAAAATATTTTCAAACAATAGATGGCAGTCAAATTTTTTATCAAATTTTTGGCAAAGAAACAAATTACCCCCTTGTGTTACTTCATGGTAATGGCAATGATCATACTTTTTTTAATTATCAAATTTCTTATTTCTCCAAGGAGTATCAAGTTATTGCGGTGGATACCCGCGGACATGGACGTTCCACCAATACACAAAGTCAATTAACTTTTCCGCTTTTGGCAGAAGATTTAGCTGGTATTATTCAACAAGAACACTTAACAAAAATTAATTTATTGGGCTTTAGTGACGGAGCAAATATTGCCATGGTTTTTACCCATTTATATCCTGATTTCGTCAACAAACTCGTCTTAAATTCTGGAAATGTCACCATGTCTGGTCTGAAAAAATATGTAACGATTGCCACTTATTTTCAATATTGGTTTTGTCGTATTGGCGCCTTTTTTTCAAAAAAATTGCGCGCACGGCTCCCTATCGTGGCTCTGTTATTTGAAGATACTGGACTGACAAAACAAGATTTAGAACACATCCCCTGTCCTACTCTTGTTATTACTGGCAGTCGAGATTTAATTGCGCTTTCCCATTCACGGGCGATTGCTGATGCCATTCCTGCTGGCAAATTGGTCTTGGTAAATAAACAGGGTCATTTATTTGCCAAAAACTCACCAGATATTTTTAATAAAACAATCGAAAAATTCTTAAAGGAAATGAAGGTGTCTAAATGAAACAAATTATTCATTGGATCAAAACGCATACAGGATTACTAAAAACACTGTTTGTTATTGCGGTCTCAATTATTGTTGTTGCCCAACTTTTATCAATTGGTAAAACGATCTCATTTGAACAGTTAAAACAGATTTTTGATGAGATTCCGCTATGGAAATTGTTATTGATGATGGTTATCGGTTTAGTTTCCGTTACTCCGATGCTAAATTATGACTTAACATTAAATCGCATTTTAAACTTGAAAGTCTCAAAACGGGAACTCCTTGAATCTAGCTGGATTGTCAATACCATCAATAATATTGGTGGATTCGGTGGTTTGGTCAGCATGGGACTTCGTTCTGAATTTTATGGAAATAAAACAGAGGAAAAGAAAATTTTACCTGCGTTAACCCATATTTTACTTTTTGTGTTATCCGGTCTATCTATTTATAGTATTCTTTGCTTTTTCCTTGTTCAGTTTGATCCAAAGATGGCTTATTTACAGCAATATTGGATTTGGTTATTAGGTGGCGGTCTTTATTTCCCGTTACTTTATCTTATTTTACATTTCCAAAAAAATAGTTCCTTTGGTAACCTCGATGCAAAAAATCGCTTATCTTTAGTTGTTTCTTCGTTTTTAGAATGGACAGGTGTTTTAATTACCTTTATCAGTATTGGTTACTTATTAGATGTACCGATTCCTTTAATTGATATTGTTCCTTTATATGTAGCAGCTTCGATTATTGGGATTGCTTCGATGATTCCAGGGGCTTTAGGTAGTTTTGATGTCATGATGATTTTAGGACTAAGCAACTTAGGTGTTGATCGTGAAATTATTGTTTTGTGGTTATTGCTCTATCGTTTATTCTATTATATTATTCCTTTCTTAATTGGCTGTTTGTTCTTTACAAAACACTTAAGCCAAAAGTTGGATACTCATTATCGTCAATTGCTAAAACAAATTACTTTGGAAATTGCCCACAAGCTGGAAGTGGTTTTACTTTATTTTTCAGGAATTATGATGGTGCTCCTAGCCACTATTCCAGAAGCCTTCACTCAAGTGCATTGGTTAAGAGATATTAACCCCTTCCGTTCACATATTATTATTCAAATTCCGAGTATTGTTTTAGGCTTTGCATTATTAATTATGGGACGTGGGATTGCTGATCGTGTTAAAAGAGCCTATTATCCAACGATTATTTTATTAATTGGTGCTATCTTGTATTCATTTGTTGTTGACTTTAGTATGTTTTCCATTTTCTATTTAGCTATTTTATTATTTATCGTTATTTTTTCAAAATCAGAATTGTACCGTGAACAACTGGTTTACTCTTGGGAGTGGATGACGATTGATGGCTTTATCTTTGGCTTGTTGACTTTGTTATACCTGGTAATTGGTGTTTATAATTTACCGAACTTCCCACACCATCGTCATCATTTTGTGGAATTTTTCTTGTTCCCTTCCGAACGGATCTGGTTGTCAGGATTTATCGCTATCCTCTTAGTTATGAGTTTTAACTTTCTATTTGTTCGCTACCTCCAAGGGAAAAAACACCAAGTGGGTGAGTTTCCAGAAGATAGTATCTTGCATAATATCTTAACAACTTATGGCGGGAATATTGACAGTGAACTTGTCTTTCTTCATGATAAACAGGTTTTCTTATATCCCAAAGAAGAACCGACTGTCTTTTTACAATTCAACACCATTAATAATAAATGCGTTGTGATGGGCAACCCTTCTGGGAACAAAGAAGATTTTCCTGCGGCGATCGATGCATTCCTTAAAGAAACAGATCGTTTCGGCTATGTACCCGTCTTTTACGAAACCAATGAGGACAGCGTGATGTTGCTACACGAATACGGCTACGAATTTATCAAAATGGGCGAAGAAGCCTTAGTTAATCTAGAAACATTTACGATGTCTGGGAAAAAATTCAAAGGTACCCGCGCAGTGTTTAATAAAATTACCAAAGCTGGCTATTCATTTGACGTACTCCAACCTCCTTTTAGTGCCGAACAAATGCACGAATTAAAAGCTATTTCGGATAGTTGGTTAGACAATCGAAAAGAAAAAGGCTTTTCACTAGGATTTTTCGATGAAGCGTATCTTCAAAGAAACCCAATTGCTGTTGTCCGAAATGCTGAAGGAGAAATGGTCTCTTTCGCTAATATCATTCCTAGTTACACAAATGAAGTTGGTACCATCGACTTGATGCGTCACCATAAAGAAAAAGCCCCTTCTGGAAGTATGGATTTCTTATTTATTCATTTATTTGAATATATGAAAACAGAAAATATTCATTATTTCAATTTAGGGATGGCTCCGTTAGCCAACGTTGGTCAATCAAGAAAAAGTTTTATTCAAGAACGGATTGCTGCGTTAATTTATGAATTTGGTTCAGAAATCTACTCCTTCCAAGGATTACGCGAATACAAGGAAAAATTTGCTAGCAAATGGCAACCCCGCTATACACTTTATTCTAAAAGCAGCTGGATTGTCTACGTGATGATTGCTTTACTCATTGTCGATCAAAAAAATATTGACTAACAAAAAGAAGCCCAATTAAGTATAAAAAGCTTGGCAACTTCACTGAAATTTAGTGAGGTTGCCAAGCTTTTTAATTTCTTTCATCTAGTTTTTCTTTAATTAAAAAGGCTGTTTCTTCGACAGATTTTGCGGTTACATCAATCACTGGGATACCATACTTCGCAAAAATTTCTTCAGCATAAGCTAATTCTTGTTCAATCCGTTCAACATTGGTATAACTGGTCTCATTACCTAAACCTAAGGAAGCCAACCGACTGCTACGAATCTGTCCTAATGTTTCTGGCGAACAAACTAAACCAATCATTTTTTGTGGATCCATTTCTTCCAAAATTGGCGGCAATGGAACTTCTGGAATTAATGGTAAGTTAGAAACGCGGTAGCCTTGATTTGCTAAATACATACTGACTGGCGTTTTTGAGGTCCGCGAAACGCCTAACAACAATATATCAGAATCAAGAAACCCTTGAGGATTTTTGCCATCATCATATTTTACAGCAAATTCAATCGCTGAGATTTTATCAAAGTAAGCACGATCTAGTTGGTGGCGTCGTCCAGGCTCTTCAATAGGATCTACTCCGGCTTTCGCTTGAATTAATTCAAAAAATGGCGCCATTAAATCTAAATATAACAACCCTGTTCGTTCACTAAATTCTTTCGCCGCTGTGATTAGTTGTTTACTGACTAATGTACTGACAACTAAGGCTTTATCTTTTAAGGCGTCTTTTAAAATCTCTAATAATTCTTCTTCTGTTGTGACAAAAGAAAAATTGTATCGATTAAGAAAAGAAATATCTGGATATTGTGCGCTTGCTGCAGCTAACAATTTTTGTGATGTTTCTCCAAGTGAATCGGAAATAGTATAAACAATGATCTCTTTTTTCATAATTAAGCTCCCTTATCTGTTTTGTGCGGCTTCTTTCGCTTGTTGCGTAATATAGGTTAAAATTTTCGTTTTCGTAATTTTTCCAATAACTTTTTTAGGATTTTCTTTTTCAACGACTGGCAAAGAATCCACTTCGTATTTTTGCAAAGTGTCAGCAGCTTCAAGAATAGTAAATTCTGGTGTGCAGGTTTTCACATGTGGCACTCTTGTCATACAAACAGCAACAGGTGTGCCATCAATATTTGTATTTAAAGAGGCCCGTAATAAATCTTTTCGTGACAAAACCCCTAATAATTCTTTTGCTTCATCCATGACATAAAGAGAACCGACATCATACATAAACAAGTTGGTAATCGCATCTCGAATTGAGGTGTCTTGGGCAACCATCAATGGTGGACTCATGATCTCCTGAACTTTTGTTTGAAAAACATCAAAAAAGAAAAAAGCCTCCATATTATCACTTTCGTAAGTATACCCAACTTTCGGACTTGCTTTTAAAATTCCTGAAAGTGTTAAAAAAGACAAATCAGAACGCAATGTCGCACGTGAAACGGCTAGTATGTCCGAAATGCGTTCACCACTAACTGGCTGATGCTCTTTTACAACAGCGATAATTTGCTCTTGTCGTTTACTTAATTTCATCATTTCCTCCTCAATTCCTCTTAAACAAATTGTGCATTCGCTTACAATTATACACATATTTATTGTTTTTTCAACATATTGACAAGAATTTTTTTCTATTGACAAACTTATTCCTGTCTATTATGATGTTTATTGAACATATAAGACACATATTAAACGGAGGTCACGCATGAAAAAGTTTATTTATTCTTTTAACGAAACACACAATGAAGGTAAAGAGACTCTTGGTGGTAAAGGGGCAAACTTGGCAGAAATGACACGCTTAGGTTTGCCAATTCCACAAGGATTCACGATTACAACCCGTTGCTGTATGGACTATTTGGCAGATGCTACTTTCTTTGAAGAACACTTACAATCAGAAATTTTGAAAGCGGTTAAAAATCTAGAAACTGAAACAGGCAAATCTTTTACCGCGGACAATGAGATTCTCTTAGTTTCCGTTCGCAGCGGTGCTGCCTTCTCGATGCCTGGTATGATGGATACTATTTTAAATTTAGGTTTAAATGATCAACGTGTGAAAAAATTTGCGACCTTAACCTCTCCTAGTTTTGCTTTTGACTGTTATCGCCGACTTATTCAAATGTTTGGAGACGTCGTCTATCACATTCCCAAAGAATTATTTGACCAACAAAAAGAGCGCTTGGAACAAGAGCTAAACAAAAAAATCACCGCTTTTCAAGAAGCAGATCATTTTGCCTTGATTGTCCGCTACCAAGAAGTTTTCGAACAACATCATGTGGTCTTCCCGCAAGACCCTGTCGCACAACTTTTTGAAGCAATCAAAGCTGTTTTTGATTCATGGAATAATCAACGTGCGGTGGTTTATCGAAACTTACATCATATTGCACATGATTTAGGTACAGCTGTCAATATTCAAGAAATGGTTTTCGGCAATCGTGGACTAGACAGTGGCACTGGCGTTGTTTTCACTAGAAATCCGGTCACAGGGGAAAATCAACTGTTTGGAGAGTTTCTTTTGAACGCGCAAGGAGAAGATGTAGTGGCTGGTATTCGGACGCCAGAACCCATTCGTCGTTTACGTTTGACTATGCCAAAAGTTTATCAAGATTTTCGCCATTACGCAGAACTTTTAGAATATCATTATCGTGACATGCAAGATATTGAATTTACCATTGAAAATGAAAAATTATATATTTTACAAACAAGAAACGGGAAACGAACCGCCGCAGCTACGGTTAAAATTGCTTTAGACTTAGCCAAAGAAAATCGCATTACTAAACAAGAAGCACTGTTGCGTGTGACACCTGATACGATTGATCAATTAATTCATCCCGTGTTTGATCAAGAGAAACGACAACACATGGAACGTTTAGCTATGGGACTTCCTGCTAGTCCTGGTGCAGCAAGTGGCCAAATTGTTTTTACAGCAGAAAAAGCCAAAGAACTGACCAATCTAGGAAAGAAAGTCATTCTTGTTCGTCAAGAAACTTCACCAGAAGATATTGAAGGCATGGTTGTAAGCGAAGCAATTGTGACCAGTCGTGGCGGAATGACTTCTCATGCCGCTGTGGTCGCACGAGGAATGGGAACTTGCTGTGTGACTGGTTGTGAAAGTTTAACCGTCAATGAAGAAACCAAGCAACTACACTGCGGGCCACAAGTCATCTTAGAAGGAACAATCATTTCCGTCGATGGCTCAACGGGGGAAATTTATCTTGGCGAAATTCCTACAATTTCTGCTGATAATAACGATGACCTTCAAGAGCTCTTGTCTTTGGCAGATGCGTATGCTGATTTAACTGTTCGTGCCAATGCAGAAACTACACAAGATTTAGAGACTGCTATCCGTTTTGGCGCAGCGGGGATTGGTTTAGCGCGAACAGAGCATATGTTTTTCGGTGAAGAGCGTGTCTTGGAAATGCGTCGCCTGATTTTAGCAGAGTCTGAAAAGGAAGCAACCTATGCGTTGGAGCAACTTCTTCATTTTCAACAGGAAGACTTTTATCAAATGCTGAAAGTAGTTCAAGACAAGCCCATGGTGGTCCGCTTGTTAGATCCGCCGATGCATGAGTTTTTGCCTCATGAAAAGAATGATATTCAATTATTGGCGAAGCAACTACAACGGTTCCCAGTGACCATCGCCAAACAAATTGAACGGTTACAAGAAACCAATCCAATGTTGGGCCATCGTGGTTGTCGCTTAGGTGTGACCCAACCACAAATATACAAAATGCAAGTTACAGCCTTATTTACTAGTGCCATTCGATTAGTCAAAGAAGGAATTACTGTTTATCCAGAAGTGATGATTCCTCTAATCGCCGAAAAAGAAGAACTTCTCTATCTCAAACGCATTTTAAAAGAAACGATTGACGGTCTCTTTGAAGAACATAAAATGACTCCTTTCCCTTACGAAATCGGGACAATGATTGAACTACCTAGAGCTTGTCTGATTGCGGATCAGTTAGCAGAAGAAGCAGACTTTTTCAGCTTTGGAACAAATGATTTAACACAAATGACCTATGGTTTTTCTCGTGATGATATCGGTAAATTCATTAATACGTATCGGGAAAAGAAAATCATTACCCAAGATCCGTTTCAATCACTAGATCAAACAGGTGTTGGTCAACTGATTCAATTAGCTGTAGAGAAAGCGCGTCGCACTAAACCAAACATGAGTATTGGCGTATGTGGAGAAGTCGGTGGTGATCCGCAATCCATCACGTTTTTCCAAACACTTGGCCTAAACTACATCTCTTGCTCACCTTATCGGGTACCTATTGCGAAACTCGCAGCTGCCCAAGCCAAAATTTTAACCGAACCGGCTGTGACTGAAGAACAAATGGTCCTTCTTTAATTTAACGTGTGTAACAAATGATTCATCCTTACAAGATAAAAAGTGCTAGGAACATCAGTCGAAACGGCTGATGTTCCTAGCACTAAATTTTAAGATCAATGATTGCACTCTG
Organism: Enterococcus sp. MSG3299; assembly: GCF_050555765.1. NCBI lineage: Bacteria > Bacillati > Bacillota > Bacilli > Lactobacillales > Enterococcaceae > Enterococcus > Enterococcus sp. MSG3299. The sequence continues at coordinate 805,375 of NZ_CP187869.1, read as the reverse complement.
GTTATTTTCTTATAAACGCGGCATCTTTTGTCAAGGGGTCTGTTACATCTGATACATATCTTTCTACTTTCATATGCAAATCATATTTTTCTCTAAGTTCCGTAATACGGGTCATCATTGGAGAAGCGTGGTGTTTGTCTAATGCTTCCTGATCTGTCCAACTATCAATCAGCAGAACTGTTTCTTCATCGTCCATTGGAAAAAAGTATTCATAGCGACTATTCCCTTTTTCTGCACGAATCGCCTCTACAATTCCGCTAGCAATCATTTCTTTGGCAAATTCTCTTGCACCTCCATTTGTCCCACTATAATAAATATTTATAGTAATCGCCATCTGTCTTCCCCCCTAAATTTACTTGCCTTTTTACGTTCCCGACTGGAATTGAACCAGCGACCTACCGCTTAGGAGGCGGTTGCTCTATCCTACTGAGCTACGAGAACAATCTGTTTTAATTTTAGAAGTCTTCACTACATCTGTCAATAGACAAAAAGAAAGTATCACGCATAAACAATTATGCGTGATACTTTCTTTCAGTGAAACACGTCGTTCTTTTATCTATTATTTTTTTTGCCGCCGATCAAGAATCATTTTTCCTAAATAATAAAGTCCTGTCGCAATAGCTATATATTGCCCAATTTTATTATTGCGTGCAACTTTTTCTTGTTTCGTTTTCGCCATTGTCCCCATCACCTTTCTAAAATAATTCTTTTTACATTTTTATTATAGTAGGTTCTGTCATTTTTTGCGAATAAACACACTTTTAAAAATAATCTTCTAAAATTGGCATGCCTTTGACTAAACGTTGGCCTAAACGTTGAACTGTCGTTGCGTCTCCTTGCAAGCGTTCATAAAAAGATAACGTTTCTGCTGAACGATAGCCCAAGAATAGTTGTGTCCACGTTTGGATATCTGCTTTCAAAGCAGCAGTCCCTTCTTTTTCCACAGCACCTTTAGTCACTGTCGCTTTTCCTTGTTCGTCAATTGTGATTGTCCAAATACCTTCATTCCATGGCCCATAGGAATCTTCAATCTCTAAAGAATACGTTTCTTTTTCTCCTGATTGAAATGGATACTTTTCCAGAAATGTTTGTAACTCAACGATTCGTGCCATCATGTAAGGTAAAATTTTTACAGAAGCTGCTGGCGTTGGCATTAAATCATTTAAATCTTTTCCAGCAAAACCATTAATCCAATGGAACGATTGAACGGAACCACTATGTGAGCCAATAAACCCAGCTAAAGCTTTAAAAGCTGTATTAGTTAAATAGTTCCATTCTACGATTTCAAAGGTGCCAGCAGCTATCCGATAAATCACATAGCCTTCTGCTTTCCCTTCTGACGAATAATATATCGCTTGATTATTTGGTTTACTGGCACGATTCAGCGTATAATCCAGCCACCAAGTTTCACGGATCACACCACCAGAGTGCGCTCTTTGATTTTCAAGGTATACGTCTTTAATGACCTCTTTACCGTCAGCCCAAGAAACTCGTTTAATGGTACCTGGAACTCGTTTAACACGTGGCCAATCTTCCGTTTTAATTGTATACTCCGCTTGTTCAAATGTTTGTTCATAACCATATTGACGATAAAATGGATATGAAAACGGTGCTAAGTAAGAAAGGGCAACCTTTTGTTTCGCTAAATCAGCCAACATTTCTTTCATAATAGCAGAGATGCCGCCTTCACCACGATATTCTGGATAAGAAGCCACATAGCCAATTCCAGCCATGGGATAGCGGACACCATGGAAATTCACTTGAAAAGGTGTCGCCATCACTTGACTTGTTAATTGCTCATCAATTAGGAAGCCATAGCTTTGCGTATGTGACAACAATTTTTCAAAACGTTCTTGGCGTTCCGCCGTGGGTTCCTGATTAAAAGCATAGATGACAAGATCAAACATCTCTTTCATTTCTTCTTTGCCCATTTTTTTGACTCTTTTAGTTGTCATTTTCTTTCCTCCTCGCACATTGTATCAATTCATTTTATCACAGAAACGATTCTCTTTCTAAAAGCCGTTATTTGCTGTCATTTCTTTGAACCAACGACCGCTTTTCTTAATGGTCCGTTTCGCATCATCATCTAAATCCACAGCGATGAAGCCATAACGATTTTTATAGGCATTGAGCCAAGACCAGTTATCCATACACGTCCACATATGATATCCTTGAACATTACTACCTTCTTGAATCGCTTGGTGCACCCATTTCAAGTGATCCTGCACGAATTCAATCCGATAATCATCTTCAATGACTCCTAGTTCATTGACAAAGCGTTCTTCTCCTTCTACGCCCATGCCATTTTCTGAAATGTAGCAGCGAATGTTGCCATAATTTTCTTTTAAATTCATTAATGTATCATAAATGCCTTTTTCGTAGATTTCCCAGCCACGGTAAGGATTCATTTTTTTGCCAGGCATATCGTAGACATCATAAAAATCTTCTGGAAGTAAGCCTTCTGGTCGTGTTTCAACAGGTGTTTCTTTTGCTTTGGCACGACGTGGTTGATAGTAGTTTACTCCTAATAAGTCCACAGTATTTTCAGCAATTATTGCTAAATCTTCTGGTGTTGTTTCTGGCAACAAGTCATTTGCTTTCACCCAAGCAACCATATCTTCTGGAAAATGACCTTTAACAGCCGGGTCTAAAAACGAACGGTTAAAGAAACCATCGACAAATTTAGCCGCATTTACATCGGCTTCGTTGTGCTCATCACGAGGATAAGTCGGCGTTAAGTTTAAAATAATGCCAATTTCACCTGATAAGTTCATAGAATGATAGACGGCAATCGCTTTGGCACTAGCTAAAGCTTCATGATAGAGTACTTGAATCCCTTCTTTTAGATTCACTTTATCAGGATAATGCCAGCCATAGAGATAACCACCTTCAACTGGTACAATTGGTTCATTGTGCGTAAACCATTTTTTCACGCGATCGCCAAACAATTCAAAACAGGTTTTGGCAAAGTCAACATACAAATCAACCACTTCACGGCTTTCCCAACCACCTTTTTCTTGAAGTACCATCGGCATATCAAAATGATACAAGTTCATAAAGGGCTCAATCCCTTGTTCTAATAAATCATCAATCACTTGATTATAAAAATCAACTGCTGTTTGATTGACTTTTCCTGTTGTAGGATCTGGAATTAAACGGCTCCATTGAATGGATGTTCGAAAAGAGTTATGTCCCGTTTCTTTCATTAACTGAATATCTTCTTGGTATTTTTTATAAAATTGTGAGGTCTTATCTGGACCGACTTGTTGAAAAAATTTTTCTGGCGCTTCTTGATACCAAAAATCCCAAATATTTTGACCTTTACCATCACCTTCAAAAACGCCTTCTGTTTGAGGACCGCTGGCTGCAGAACCCCACCAAAAATTTTCTGGAAATTGATATTTCATGTTATTTGCTCCTTTACGATTTAATCATTAAAAAAAAGGATTGAACCCTCCGTAAGAGTCCGGACGATTCAATCCTTCGATTTTTTACTCAGCTGCTTCTGCGGCTGCTTCTTGTTTCAAGTATTGATCTGTTGCTACTTTTACGAAAGGCATGTAGATCAAAATAGAAATCAATAAGTTAACAGCTGCTAAAACTCCGCCGGCGATACTCTTCGTTGCTAAAAATCCGCCAATAATTGGTGGTGTTACCCAAGGTGGCATAAAGGTTGCAGCTGGTACTAAACCAGTTGCTGTCGCCACATACGCAACAGTTACAAGAACCATTGGGACTAAAATGAATGGGATAAACATAATTGGGTTTAAAACAATTGGTAAACCGAACATGACTGGTTCATTAATATTAAATAGTCCTGGTGCTAAACTTAAGTTTGTAATGACTTTGTATGGTTTGTTACGACGACCAACGATAAAGATAGCAATTAACAGACCTAATGTTGCTCCTGTTCCACCTAAGTTTACAAATGAATCAAAGAAAGGTTTGTTTACAATATAAGGAATTGCTTTACCTGCTTCTAAAGCTTTAATGTTCGCATCAATCGCTGGTACGTTGATTGTTTGCATTAATGGGTCAACCATGTTGGCACCATGTAAACCAAAGAACCATAAGAATGGTGTAATGAAAGCTAACAATAATGCTGATGGGTAGCTGTTTGCAAGTCCCATAAATGGTTGTTGAACTGCTTCATAGAATGAAATAACGATATTGTCAATTCCTAAAGCAAATAGAATTGATGTAATTAAACTAAATAAACTGATTGTAATCATTGCTGGTAATAATGCCGCAAATGATTTTGCTACTGCTGGTGGTACACCATCAGGCATTTTGATAACTAATTTAGGATTGCCAGATAAACGTTGGAATAGTTCTCCTGAAATAAGTGCAATAATCAAAGCAATAAATAATCCAGTTGCGCCCATGCCTTCTAAGCCGCCAACTGCGAAGAATGAAGCTACAGAAACTGTACCGGCTGCAATGCCGTCTTTTCCATAAGATTTAACTAAATTGTGTGCTACTAAAAAGGCTACTAAAACGGCAAAGATTGCGAATGTACCGTTCCAAATGTTGCCACCAAAGCTTTTCCAAATTGGTGCATCGTTATACATCATTGGGAAAATTTTGTTTAAAAAGTCCTCATATCCTGGAATTGGAATATTATTAATTAATACCGCCAAAGCCCCTAAAATCATTAATGGCATCGTTACGACAAACGCGTCACGAATTGCTACCAAGTGCCGTTGCGCTGCGATAACTGACGCTTTCGGCATAAAGTGTTTCTCCATCCATTGAACAAATCCGTCCATTGTTATTCCTCCTAATTAACGCTTTCTCAAGCGCGTTTTTCTTATAAGACGCATTGACAACGAGATTACTCGTTATCAATACGGCGATAAAGATCGATAATTTCTTTTGCTAAATCTGTAAATGCAATCGCAGTCATTAAATGATCTTGACTGTGCACTGTTAACAATGTTACTTGCATGTTATTGCCTTTTGCTTCTTCTGTTAACATTCCTGTTTGCGAATGATGTGCATGTACAAGTGATTCTTCTGCATCTGCAATTTTTTTGTCTGCTAATTCAAAATCCCCCGATTTTGCTGCGGCAATCGCTTCCATTGCATCGCTTTTAGCATTTCCGCCATACATGATTAAACCCATGATTGCTTCTAAGTTCTGTTGTCCGTCCATTACCTCTACCCCATTTTCTGCTCTAGTTTGATGATCCCATTAATGAAATTGCTTGATCTAAAACTTTTTCGCCATTCATCATGCCATAGTCCGCCATGTTAATTACATCTAAAGGAATCCCTTTTGGTTGTAATTTTTGTTCAAATTGCCCTTTCATGAAACGAACTTGTGGGCCTAATAATAAAACATTTACCTCTTTATTTTCCAAGTTTGTATCTGCTTCAGAAGCCGATACTGCAAAGATGTCTGCTTCCATGCCACGATCTTCTGCTGCTTTTTGCATTTTTGTTACTAATAAACTTGTGCTCATTCCTGCGGAACAAACTAACATAATTGTTTTTTTTGCCATTTTCCTTCATCTCCTAAATTCTCTTTGTTTTGCTTTACACCTTTATATAAGCAAGAAGCGTGCCAAGTTTTAACACATTAGAAACCTTGATATGACAACGTTTTTCAACATGGAAAGCGTGTACACACTAAAAATAAAACGATTACACACAGCTTTTTTGTGTGCGTTTCCAAAATAATAGGGCAACAAAAAAAAGTGAGCGATAAGTCGAAACGACTCATCGCTCACTTTCTAAAGCTGAAGAGAATCAACTGGACAAAAGCTACTTTTTCCCTTTAAGCAGTTTCCATCATTTTAAGCATTTTATAAAACTGTTTCTTTTTAAAATAACTTAAAAAGATACCTAATACTGCATCATTCAGTTTTTGTAACGCCCCATAAGAAACCATTGTTTCTGTATAACGCAGTTCACAGCTTTTTTCATCAATTGGCTGGAGCTCATACCGCACCGAGAAATCATTTTTAGTTGTGGATGTTCGAAATTGATAGGTCTTATTTTCTACAGCTTCTTCAATAACTATTTTCGCGCGACTATTTTTACTATATTCTTTGATATATTCAAACTTACGTAACTGCTTTCTTGTAAGAGTTTTGCCTGTTTGCTTACGGATATCAAAAATAACAGAATTCATTAATTGCGTGTAAAATTCATCTGCTGAAATAGTTAATGTTTTCGTAATTTCCATTACCGTTTCACCTCATCCTTTGTCGCCTCTTCTTCAGCAACTTTTTTTCCTTTAAAAAACAGGTAACCACCAAGTCCAATGAAAAAAATCCCGGTTGTCAGACTTAATAAATCATAGTTTAAGGAGCTCGGATTCAACGAATACAAAACAATCAAGAAGCCAATACTACATAAAAATAATCCATTTCTAATCATTTTCATCCATCCTATCTTTTTAGACTACCGTTGCTTGGAAATATAAAACGCCACCCCAAGGTTGTTCCTTAATCAGCTGTTTTGCAACTTGTGCAGCAGTTTCAGGGTCTCCTTCAACTTCAAAAAATAACTTAATACCATTCTTTTCTTTAAAAGTAAATGTTTCATTTTCCCCTTGATATGCCTCTAGTAAAGTAATAATTTCCTCTTGCTTCATTGCACTTGCAATCGAAATCATGCCGCTCGCTCCTTTCTATACAAGTAATTGCTGTTTTTATTGCCTATTGCTCACTTTCGCCTAATGCAGGATCCATTTTGTTAGCAGCGATAACAAACGGTGTCCAAATCAAGAAAGTGACTACCATACATACCAACGCTACGATTGGTGCGCGCCAGTCAGCACCTGTCGCCAAGAAAGATAATAGCAACGGCGGTGTCACCCATGCGACTTGTTGAGAAACTGGGGCGACTAGCCCAAGATACGTTGCAACCCAGCCAATTGTAGTAGCAACTAATGGCGCAATTACAAATGGAATAAACATAATTGGATTAAGAACAACTGGTAAACCAAACATAATCGGTTCATTGATATTAAAGATCCCAGGTCCTAATGATAATTTACCGACTGTTAAATAATCTGCTCGTTTGGAGAATAACAAGATTGCAATAATTAGGACAATTGTACCGCCTGAACCACCAAACCAAGCAAAAGCATCAAACGAACCACGGACCCACATGTAGGCTTTACCGTCGTCAATAGCGGCTAAAACCGCAGCTGTTCCTGTTTTTCCTTCATAACCTTTTTGGAAAATATCAATATTGATTAATTGTGCTTGTCCCCAAATTCCTTCAAGAACTGGTGCCAAAACGTTTGGCCCATGAATACCAAAGAACCAGAAAATTTGAACAAAAACTGTTACGATTAACACAGCGCCTAGTCCTTGTGATAACCCAAGGAACGGTTCCGCGATATATTTTTGAATTAAGTCAATTAATAATTGACCGCCTGAAAGTTTTGACACCGTAAAGTTAATAATTGCTACGACATACAATGCGATTGTTGCTGGTAAAATTGCCGCAAACGCTTTTGAAACTGCTGGTGGTACAGAATCAGGCATTTTTATTGTTAAATCCGCTTGCATTAATTTACAAAAAATAATGGTTGATAAAGCCCCCATAATCATCACTGTAAAGAAAGCGTTACCATTTAAATGATTGAGATTTAACCAACCCCATGGATTGACAGTCAATTGATTATTAGCAATTGACGCACCAATTTCTGCCCCATTAATTGCGTTGGCAATCTTTTCTGGCACTTTTACAGCTAATTCAGCTGTGTTATTTGGTGCAAAAGCAACACCTGAAATTAAGGTAGCTAAACTGACAATCCCACCAGCTAGCTCATTCACATTGTATGCTTTCGCTAAGTTATAGCCCCAAGAAAAAGCGAAAATCAAACCAGCGATAGCCAATGTACCATTCCAAACAAAACCATTAATCCCAATGATGACATTCAATACTGCAAAAATACCTTTGTCTGCTTCCAAACTTGCCGCATAAGTTGAGACAAACTCTTGGGGAAGATCTCGAATAATTGCGTTAATCATTACGGCGACTGATCCAGCCATTGTCGCAGGTAATGTACCAATAAAAGCATCCCTTAGTGCCACCAGATGTTTCTGTGCACCAATTTTTGCGGCAGTTGGTAAGATATATTTTTCCATCCATGCCATTAATCCGTTCATTTTTATTCCTCCTGTATCCATTTATATTTATTAAAAAGGCAGTACATTAAACGAATGAATCGAGCGTACAAAACAAAACCTTTGGTAACATGCACTATCCTTGTTTGCTATTCACTTTTCCTAAACGTTTTAATTCCTTATCCCATTAATGAGATTGCTTGATCTAAAACTTTTTCGCCATTCATCATGCCATAATCTGCCATGTTAATTACATCTAAAGGAATCCCTTTTGGTTGTAATTTTTGTTCAAATTGCCCTTTCATGAAACGAACTTGTGGACCTAAAAGTAAAACATTCACCTCTTTATTTTCCAAGTTTGTATCTGCTTCAGAAGCCGATACTGCAAAGATGTCTGCTTCCATGCCACGATCTTCTGCTGCTTTTTGCATTTTTGTTACTAATAAACTTGTGCTCATTCCTGCGGAACAAACTAACATAATTGTTTTTTTTGCCATTTTTTCTTCATCTCCTTAAAAGTTATGACGTTATACACTTTATTTATAGCAATAATTGTGCCAAGTTTTTTCCTCATTAAAATACTGATATAACAGCTTTTGTCATCGAAAAAAGCGTGCACACACTAGAAGAAAACGCTTACACACATGAAATTGTGTGTAACTTACAAAAAGAAAACATCAAGAAAAAAGAGAGCGTTTTCTCATTTCTTGATGTTTTTTTTATTTATTATTGTTTACTTTTAATTTCATTTTCTAAAAACATTTGGGTAACATGCGCAACTTCTGCTTCCGGGATCGTCACACGATACGCCCGTTCAATTAACATAAAATTCGTGCGTACGACATCGATTTCTAAACGATGTGTTTTAACATATTCCGCTAAGTTTGGAAAAGTTCTTGCTTCTTCTCCTTTAATTAAAGCATCTACCAGAAAAGCCAAATGAATCATGATTCCGGCATCCACCCCTGGTTCAACAATAATATGCATGTCTGTTTGTATTTGATGAACTGTTTTTTGTAACATGAGAATTAATTTTTGTAAGGAGTCCACAGAAGTAATGACGCCACTTAGTGAATGAACAATTGTATCAATTGCCACTTCATCACTAGCAATCCGTTTCAATACATTTAATTTTTCATCATCAAAAATATCATAGACGGAAAAGAAGGGAATATTTTGATATTCAACATCCACAGTTCCCGCAATGGCCTTAATTTCATATTCTTCCATCAAGTTGTCGATATGCTTTTTAAACGTTTCTCGTTCAATAAATTGCATTTGAATCAGTTCCACTTTTGTTTCATCAATAACGGGTAAGATTCGTTGGTATAGTTTTGCGGCAACCCCTTCTCCAGTAAAGCACGTCACGATTACTGCTTTTTTAACATTTTGACGTTTTTGCAGACTAGAGCGAAATTGTTCTCTCACAACGCTTTCAAAAGAAAGTTGAATATTTTGGTAAATGTCCTCTAAACTTCGTCCCACGCTTGCCATTCGAATAGCTTCTAAGACAATCATTGTGCTCGTCATTGTAATCGCCTTTGTTCGGATACCTGTTTCTTCAAACAACATATTTCCAAACGAATTTAATGAACCCATATCCGTCAGTAATAAAATCCCATTATTTAACGATTCTTTTTGCGTAATTACTTGGTTTCGTAATTGTTCATACATTGTTTGAACTTCCATCGTTAACGGCATATTCATCGCTGTTCCGATTGACGTTCCTAAAAGTTCTTGGGCGGTTTTCAACATACTTGAGGCAGTAGAATCCCCATGCATTAAGACGAACACACCAACATTATTTTCTGGAGTTCTTTCTTCTTTACCGACATTAATAGATAAAAACATACTAATAAAGCCAATTTCATCGAAAGGAATCTCTATGTTGTTCTCTTCTTCAATAATAGAAGATAAATCTAAGGCTACTTGAAATTCTTTTTTCATGTTTTTACGGACATTATTTAAATCAGGATGGACAATCACGTGACCTTCTTTGACACGTTCAATCGTACTTTGTAAATGAAGCGCAAAGGCAAAGCGTGCTGTTTCGTTGTACGTGTGTTCCAAACGCTCTTCTGCGATATCATAAAGACGATTCGTTAAGTCCCAAATAGCTTCTGGTAATAACTCCTTATGTAAAGAATGTTGGGTTAATTCTTCGACATAATTTTTAAAATACGCATTCATATCTTTGGAAATCAATTCTTCTAAATCAACATTTTCTAAGTCAGCTTCGGACAAGTCAGCGACTTTTTCTTCGATTTCATTGTAAACTTGCATGTCTCTAGCTGGATCTTGTGACCAAACAATTTTGTTGGTGCCTGGCTGGAAAGATAAATAATTACTTTTACTATCGACAAATTGATCCAAGCGCTCAGGTACTTCTTTAATTTTTAATAATCCTTTTTGGACAGGTAACGACAAATCCCGTTTACGGATAACCAAATGTTCTAAATTGTGCGTCCGATAATAAAGAAATGACTTAGCACAAACTAATTTTAAGTCCCGCTTCACCTGACCAATATTTCCTTCTGCATCGTATAACATGAACGCCAAAACTGCTTCGCGTTCGATATCAATTTGTTGGCCCAAACGTGTTGCCTCTTGCTGAATAAATAACGAAATGATGGCATAACGCTCATCTAGCGTCCGTGCATCTAAAGATGGTAATGTAATCGACATCGGAATCCGCCGATTAAAAGTGGTTAAAAAGTTTTCTGAGGATTCCGTTGTCGCACCAATAATTTGAACAGAGGCTTCATAGGTTTGACCACTTTCTCCTAATGGACGGTACACGCCTTTATCAATAAACGTAAAGAGCATTTCTTGACCTTCTGGCGGTAAGCGATGAATTTCATCTAAAAAGAGAATCCCGCCATCTGCTTTTGCCATTAAGCCTGGACTATCTTCATTCGCACCAGTATAGGCACCTTTTTTTACGCCAAAGATATGACCAAATAATAATTGTGGGTTTTGTGCATAATCAGCACAATTAAAAGAGACAAAAGGAGCATCTTCATCTAAGGTTTTTGAATCAATGGCAAAACGGTACATACATTCAGCAAAAAGAGATTTCCCTGTTCCTGTTTTCCCAAAAATAATCGTATGCAAACCTCTTGGTGGATATAAAATAGCCGCCTTGGCCTGCTGAATACTCACTTTTAAAGAATCATTGGCACCTACTAATGTGTCAAAACTAACAGAGGTGGACTCATCTACATGGACTTGTTCTCCTTCATTGATTGTTGGCACTGAATAGATAACAGGACGTCCAGTACTTCTAGTAATTTTCTTTTCTTTGAATAATTCATTTAAATAACGGCTGGCATTACTGCGATCAATCATTAACTGTTCTGCTACCGCTCCTGCCGTTAAGCCAGTTTCATTTTTTTGAAGTAACGCTAAGATTTCTTCCTTCCGAGATTTCATGGAATCCTCCTCGATACAACGTTCTGCTTGAAGCTCGTAAAGCGTTATTTCTTCGCTTTACGAGCTCCTTTGTTTTTCGTGTTTTTCTTTTTGTTTTTCTTCTTTTTGCGTGTTTCTTGTGGTTCTTTGACAACAGAATTTACTGTTTCTGGTTTTCTTTCTTTCGTACTCTTTTTTTCTGAATACGTATCTTTGGCTACATTCTTTTTTTCTAGTTCATCTTTGGCTTTTGGCTGCTCATGAAGTGCACCATCATATAAAAAGATTTCCTGATAAGGAATGGCCAATTGTTTCATCAAACGTTGATAATCTCTTTTGGTGCCGTCGTTGATAAACGTAATCACTGCCCCTTGTGCACCCATCCGGCCAACGCGACCAGAACGATGAATATAGCTCTCTTCGGTTAAAGGAACATCTACGTTTACGACGTAAGGGACCCCTGTGAAATCTAAGCCCCGTGCCGCAATATCCGTGGTTAATAACAACTTCACTCGTTCTGCTTTAAATTGATCGATCGCCAATTTACGCAACTGTTTACTTTGATCTGAAGCCAGACCAATAGCTGGCACATTCTCATAAACTAATTTTTCTTCTGCTGCACCTAAATCAGCAACTTGATTGAAAAAGACCATGCTTCTGAATGCTTCTGTATGGGCCAAACGACGTAAGTAATCAGCTTTTTTTCTTGGTGCTAACCGAATAAAGTAGTGGGCGACTTGACCTGCTGAAGTATCTTCTTCCGTCACATCAATCACCTGTAATTTTTGGCTTAAAGATTGCGCTTGATTCACGACACGATCAGCAGTCGCTGAATAAAAAACAAGTTGGTATTCGGTTGGTGTGTGTGTCAAAATTTGCTTGGTTAAACTTAGCTCTTCCTCTTGGAAAAGTTGATCAACTTCATCCATTACAATTGTTTTTACCAACTGAGCTTTGACTTTTTTATTCTTCATTAACTCTAAAATTCGACCTGGTGTTCCGATTAACACTTCGGGACGTTTTTTTAACTTGTCAATCTGGCGTGAAACATTTGCCCCGCCGATTAACGTTTGAACCGTTAATTGAAGTGGCTTAGCCCAAGTCCGAGCAACTTCAGCAATTTGCATAGCTAATTCTTGAGACGGAGCAATAATCAACAATTGATTTCCCTGTCCTTTTTCAACAGTTAAGAGTAAAGGCAGCATGTAAGCAAGTGTTTTTCCAGTTCCTGTCGGCGAAATTCCTAAAACATTTTCTCCTTCGCGAAGGGGCGTAAAACTTTTTTCTTGAATTGTTGATGGTTCGTTAAAGCCAGAAGCTTGCCACTGTTCTTGCCAAGCCTCTGGAAGTTGTTCTAAAAATCTCATATTGTTCCTTTCCTATCGCTTAATTCTTATTTATCAGCATCAAAAATAATGCCGGCACTATGACGTAAATCAGTGACTACTTTATTGACATTTCGAGCAAGCTCAACCCATTCTTCATACTTGGTGCCCCAATACTTATCTGTTGGGTTATTTAAAACTGCTGCAAAATCACGAGCTTCTTCAATCATTGGATTATCGGCTACTTGAATATCTAAGACATCACGTTCTTCATGTGCGCGATCATGGTACTCAGCCGAAGAAATAGCATTGACACTGTCTAAAATCAAGGTCCCGTTTTCAAAGTAAATTTCGGATGGCGCAAAAGAATCACTAATTTTCCCAGTATTTAACGTCACGTCAAACTGATCATAACGTAAAATAATTGTTCCTAAGCCATCGACACCTGTCGCAATTTTATTAGCAAAATAATGGCTTTCCTTTGGTACGCCAAACCAACCTAAGGCTGCATAAACTAAATAAACGCCTAAATCCGCTAAGGCTCCCCCAGAAAAATGAGGAGAAAAAATATTTGGCTCTTTGCCTTCTAATACTTGATCATAGCGAGAAGAATATTTCATATACGTAAAATTCGCACCTAAAATTTGGTTTTTTAATGGCAATAATTCAGCAATTTTTTGGAAACTTTGCTCATGAATATTACGGGCCGCTTCAAAGAAATACACACGATTTTTATTCGCTAATTCAATAATTTCTGCCATCTCATCAGGTGTTGAAAAAGCTGGTTTTTCAACAATTACATTTTTTTTCGCTAAAATTGCTTGTTTCGCTTGTTCAAAATGTAATGAATTTGGTGAGGCAATATAAACCGTATCCATATGTGCAATACCAAAAAACGTCTCTAAATCAATTGCATATTCCACATCCCCATAGCGAGAACCAAATTCTTGTGCCGTTGCTAGTTTCCGAGAATAAACAGCCGTTAAATCGTACGCACCCGTTTCTAAAGCTGCTGCAACAAATTGATGACTAATCCAATTGGTACCAATTACGCCTAAATGTATCATAATCAAAAACCTCCATTTTTTGTTTATTTACTCTCTTTATAATAGTAATCTCTCGTACAAAAGTCACGTAATTACCCTGCCTTAAAGCGCTAGGAGTTCTTCAAGTTATTTATTAGGATCATCAAATGCCTGTAATAAATCAAAGGTTACCTGTGACTTAAGTTCAATCGTTGCTGGTGTTACGTGGCAATTGTAAGCAAGGACTTGCACACCTTGATCAATTGCAGCACCCAGATTTTCAGCAAAGGCAGGTTGCATCTCTTGGTGAATCGTTGCTTGCTTAATTTCTTCAAATTGGACCACAAACAAAATGTAACAGCGGTAACCCGCTTTAGTTGCAGCCATTAGTTCAGTGACATGCTTCAAGCCACGAAGTGTTGGCGCGTCAGGAAAAGCACCGATGCCTTTATTTTCTAAAGTCATGCCTTTCACTTCGACAAAAGCTTGTTCGTCCGCATCCGTTTCCACTAGAAAATCAAATTTTGAATGTGCAAATCGTTGCTCACGTTTAACAGTTTGGATCGTACCAACTAAACCAGGAAGCACAATTTGACCATTTTTTAACGCTTCATTGACTAATGTATTCGGTACTTGGCTATCAATATTAATCCAAAAAGAACCTTTTTTTACTGCAATCAAATCGTAATCTGTTTTTCTTTTAGGCGATGGTTGATAACTAAGCGCCACAATAGCACCTGGTAAAAAAACTTCTTTCCCTCTGCCAGTATTTTTGACATGTGTGACCACTTCTTCATTCGTTTCCATTAAACGACAGTGTACAATAAACCGATTGGGTCGTTCGATAAAATAAGCAAGTTGGACATTCGGGTACTTCATACACAGACTTCCTTTCTTACACACTATACCATAAAAAAACAAGGAAAAGTATAGACCAAAACCAACAATTTTACTATCTTGTGTCAATCATTAAATATTTGTCAATTCTCAGCGATTTAATCGAATATTTTAGACAAGTTCTATATAATAAAGGTAACGAAGACGAATAAATGAAAATGAAGGTTAGGAGGAATTTCTTTGAAAAAACATTGGACTTTCTTGGTTGGTGCATCTTTACTTACTGGATTAGCAGGCTCTATCCTCTGGAAAAAAAATAAACAGCTCCCTTCCCCACAGGAGCTTCAACACAACTATACTGGGCATTGGTGGTTTGTGGACGTGAAGAAAGCCACGCAACACACCTTAGAAATCACCTCATCTTTCAATGTTTTCATTGATGGCAAACAAACGCATGCCTTGCTTGTTGAATTAACCCCTAAACGCTTAGTTATCTTAGACAAGTTAGGTTACCATTTAATCATTCAATGTGAAAATGGTGTCCCTGCGACGCTTTACGATGAAGCCGACGACGAAACCTACACACTAGAACGGGCCATTTACAATTAATAAATCACCCACGACACATAAAATGAAGTATGTGCGGTGGGTGATTTATTTTTTTACATCCCTTGCAAAAGCATTCAGAAAGTTTTCTTACAACTTGAATATTATTAAATAGTCAAATGCGCCTTTTTCTGATAAACTTAGGATGATGTTTTTTTGAAAGGATGAGCCCCTATGACACCAAATCGCGAAGACTATTTAAAATTAATTTTTGAATTAGGTGGCGACGAAGTTAAAGTGAATAATAAACAAATTGTTTCTGGACTCGATGTTTCGGCAGCTTCGGTTAGTGAGATGATTTCAAAGTTAGTAAAAGAAGATTTGGTTGAGCATTCTCCTTATCAAGGGGTACAATTAACTGAAAAAGGCTTAAAAAAAGCGAGTACGTTAATTCGCAAACACCGAATCTGGGAAGTCTTTTTAGTAGAGCACTTAAATTACACTTGGAATGATGTGCACGAAGAGGCAGAAGTTTTAGAACATGTTACTTCACAGACGCTTGTGAACCGTTTAGCGGATTATTTAAATCATCCAGAATTTTGTCCACACGGTGGTGTTATTCCCGAAGATAATCAACCCATTCATGAGGAGAAACGCCAAACGTTAACAGACTACCCTGTTGGCACAAAAATTCGGATTGCACGTGTCTTAGACGAAAAAGAATTACTGGATTATTTAGTTTCCATTGATTTAAATATTCAAGAAGAATATACGATTAAAGAAATTGCTGCATATGAAGGACCGATCACCATTTATAATGAAAACAAAGAATTATCCGTCAGCTTTAAAGCAGCAAACACAATTTTTGTTGAGCCGTTGATTAGAGAAAGTGAGGAAAACTAATGAATGAAAAAGTAGCATTATTTACTATTTTCGGGGGGACAGGTGATCTTGCCAAACGCAAATTGTATCCTTCCCTGTTCCGCTTATATAAAAAAGGATTATTAGCTGAGCGTTTTGCGGTGATTGGTACCGCACGTCGGGAATGGACAGACGAATACTATCGTGAAATCGTTCGTGAAACCATTCAAGACTTAAATCCCACGGCCGAAGAGGCGACTGAATTTTCTAGTCATTTCTATTACCAATCACATAATGTGAATGATACGGAACATTATAATACCTTAAAAGAATTATCTGATCGCCTAAATGAACAATACCACTTAGAAGGCAATCACGTTTACTATTTAGCTATGGCCCCTCAATTCTTTGGAACCATTGTTAATCACTTGAAATCACAACATATTATTTCGGAAGAAGGCTTTGATCGTCTAATTATCGAAAAGCCATTTGGTTCTGATTATGAATCTGCCTACGAATTAAATGAAGAAATTCGTGCTGCATTTCCTGAACAAGATATTTTCCGAATTGACCATTACTTAGGCAAAGAAATGATCCAAAATATTTCAGCCATTCGTTTTGCCAATAATATTTTTGAATCACAATGGAACAATCGTTACATTGATAATGTCCAAATCACCTTCGCTGAAAGCTTAGGTGTCGAGGATCGTGGCGGCTATTATGACCACAGTGGCGCACTAAAAGATATGGTTCAAAATCATATTTTACAAGTCGTTGCATTGCTTTCTATGGAGCCTCCTGTTGCCTTTTCTGAAAAAGAAATTCGGACTGAAAAAGTAAAAGCTTTACGTGCCATCCGCCTTTATTCTGAAGAAGAAGCCCTTCAAAATTTCGTGCGTGGACAATACGGCGAAGGTCAGCTAGCTGATCAAACATTTGCAGCCTATCGTGATGAACCGAATGTGGCAGAAACTTCATCCACTGAAACTTTTGTTGCTGGTAAATTTTTAATTGATAATTTCCGTTGGTCTGGCGTCCCTTTCTATGTTCGCACAGGTAAACGATTAACTGAAAAAGGTACACGCATTAACATCGTCTTTAAACAAGTACCTATTAATGTCTTCAAAGATGATACGTGTGAAGAATGCGATAAAACCGATTTACCACCGAATGTTTTAACTATCTATATCCAACCAACTGAAGGATTTTCATTAACCTTAAATGGAAAAGAAATCGGTCAAGGGTTTAATACAACTCCAGTGAAACTTGATTTCCGTCAAAGTGCTGAAATGACTGAAAATAGTCCAGAAGCATATGAAAAACTTCTATTAGACTGCCTAAATGGCGATAGTACAAACTTCTCTCATTGGGACGAAGTTGCCCAATCTTGGCGCATTGTTGACATTATTCGACATGCTTGGGATAAAACAGACGTTTCTTTCCCTAATTATGCCGCTG
Source organism: Enterococcus sp. MSG3299 (assembly GCF_050555765.1). Classification (NCBI taxonomy): domain Bacteria; kingdom Bacillati; phylum Bacillota; class Bacilli; order Lactobacillales; family Enterococcaceae; genus Enterococcus; species Enterococcus sp. MSG3299. Next base: position 787,825 of record NZ_CP187869.1, on the reverse strand, counting down.
GCACAATGGGCCCGCAAGCTGCCTTCGACTTATTAGAAAAAGATGGCTTTACTTGGGAATGGCAACCAGATAACTGGTACCGTGACCGCGGGCAACTTGAGCAATAAATAAGCCAAAAAAGATCCGCTAGTTAACGACTAGCGGATCTTTTTTCTTGTTTATTCGAATCCTTCAGCAACCGCTTCTGGATAATTTTCTTCAACAATGTGTGCGCAACGGCCACAAAGTGTTGGTAATTTTTCATCTGAGCCGACATCTTGACGAACGGAACGACAACGGTCACACGTTTCGCCTTCTGCTTTTTCAACTAAAATAGCCATGTCTTCAAATTGAACAGCTTCACTAGGTGCTACTTCTTTTGATACTTCAAAGTCGGAAACAATTAGTAATTGAGCAATATCTGCATCAACAGCTGTCATTAATTGACGAATTTGTTCATTTGGATAAACGGTCACTTTAGCTTCTAACGATTTACCGATTAATTTAGAATGACGAGCTTCTTCCAACGCTTTTAAGACATTGTCACGGAAATCCATAAAGGCTGCCCATGTATCCATCAATTCTTCTTCATTAGTAAACGTTTCGTAACCTGGGAATTCAGCTAATTGCACATACTCTTCTTCTTCTTGTAAGAAACTCCAAATTTCTTCCGCTGTATGTGGAATAATTGGTGTCAATAATTTTGTTAATGAAACCAATGTTTGATAGAAAACAGTCTGCATACAACGACGTTGATAATCGTTTTCAGCTTCAATATAAACGACATCTTTCGCAAAGTCTAAATAGAAAGAAGATAAATCTACCGTTAAGAAGTTCATAACTGTCCGATAAATATGCATAAAATTATATTTTTCATAACCATTTTCACGGATTTCTTGAATGACTTGATTTAAACGAACCGTCATGTATTTATCTACAGAACGTAAATCAGCATAAGCTACAGTATGCTCAGCTGGATTAAAATCACTCGTATTCGCTAACAAGAAACGCATAGTATTACGGATTTTCCGGTACACTTCAGATACTTGGTTTAAGATATCCATTGAGACACGCACATCAGCTTCCGCGTCAACACTACTTACCCACAAGCGTAAGATATCTGCCCCCATTTGGTTAATAACTTTTTCAGGTAAGATGGTATTGCCTAACGATTTACTCATCTTACGTCCTTCGCCATCGAGAACCATCCCTTGAGAAATAATTGATTTATAAGGCGCTACTCCATTGATAGCGACACTTGTTGTAATACTTGAGTTAAACCAACCACGATATTGGTCAGAACCTTCTAAATACATATCTGCTGGGAAAGTTAACTCTTCTCTTTCTCGTAAAACTCCTTCATGTGAAGAACCTGAGTCAAACCAAACGTCCATGATATCTGTTTCTTTGGTAAACTCGCCATTTGGTGAACCTGGATGTGTAAAGCCTGCTGGTAGTAACTCTTTTGCTTCACGCATAAACCAGATATTTGATCCATGTTCTGCAAATAAATTCGCTACATGTTCAATTGTTTCTGGCGTAATGATGGCTTCCCCATTTTCAGCATAGAAGATCGGTAATGGTACACCCCACGCTCTTTGGCGAGAAATTACCCAATCACCACGGTCACGAATCATATTATACAAACGTGTTTTTCCCCAAGGAATTAGCCAGTCAACTTTCTCAACTTCATCTAAAATATCTTGACGGAATTTAGAGATTGAAGCAAACCATTGTGGCGTTGCACGGTAGATAACTGGTTTTTTGGTACGCCAGTCATGTGGATAACTATGCGTAAAGAAATCTAATTTTAATAACGCGCCTTTTTCTTCTAATAACTCAGTAATCATTGGATTCGCTTTGTCATAGAAAATTCCTTCAAAACCAGGTGCTTCATCTGTAAAGACCCCACGGCTGTCAACAGGAGAAATAACAGGTAAATCATATTTACGGCTAACAATATAGTCATCTTCCCCATGTCCTGGTGCGGTATGAACTAAGCCAGTCCCGGCATCTAGCGTCACGTGGTCGCCTAGCATAACAAGTGATGTTCGATCATAGAATGGATGTTGAGCTGTCATACGATCTAATTTTTCACCAGAAAATTCTCGCAAGACTTCTACTTCTTCCCAACCAATCGCTTCTTTAACTGTTGCTAATAAATCTTTAGCAATTACAAATTTACGACCGTCTGCCTTCACTTCAACATACGTAAAATCAGGATTAACTGAAATACCTAAGTTGGCTGGTAATGTCCAAGGAGTTGTCGTCCAGATTACAAAGGCTGTCTCGTTATCTAAAAGACCTTTACCATCGACCACATTAAAAGCTACGTAAATAGAAGGTGATTTTACATCTTTGTATTCAATTTCTGCTTCTGCTAAAGAAGATTCACTTGAAGGAGACCAATAAATTGGTTTTAAGCCTTTATAAATATAGCCTTTTTCTGCCATCTTACCAAAAACACGAATTTCTGCTGCTTCATACTCTGGATCTAACGTAATGTATGGATGTTCCCAATCGCCTGACACACCTAAACGTTTAAAATCGTTACGTTGTTTATCGACTTGTGATAAGGCATACTCTTTACATTTTTCGCGATACTCAGCGACAGTCATTTCTTTACGTTTAACCCCTTTATTGGTTAACACTTGCTCAATTGGTAAACCATGGGTATCCCAACCAGGCACATAAGGAGAACGGAAACCAGACATTGATTTTGAACGAATAATAATATCTTTACTGATTTTATTCAAAGAATGTCCTAAATGAATATTTCCGTTTGCATACGGAGGGCCATCATGTAAAACAAAGGTTGGTTTTCCTTCGTTTAATTTTTGACGTTGTTCATATAAGCCTTTTTCTTCCCAGTCTTTTTGCCATTCTGCTTCACGGTTTGGCAAGTTCCCACGCATTGGAAAAGCTGTTTTTCCTAATTGCAATGTTTCTTTCATTTTCATATGCATTTGCCTCGCTTTCATTTTATCGATTTAATTGTGTTAGTTCATACTAAAGATGAACGATAGCTGATAAAAGTAGATAAAAAAAGAGTACTCCATCCCAAGGGACGAAGTACTCGTGTTACCACCCAAATTCAAAGTAGAGTTGCCCCTACTTTCTCTGAAATTGATAACGGTAATTATCCGGCAGTTCCTACTCAAGTGTTCAGAACTGCATCTAGGATAGAGGATCTGTTTAATGCCAGTGTCTGTCAAACTTTCACTATCATTGACTCGCTGCTAAGAATAAACATTAAACGTTCTGTTCTATCTATTTTGATTCTTCTTCAATTGTTTCTTCAGTGACTTCAATTACAGGCTTTTTTTCTACTACAGCATCTGTGTTCTCTTCAGAGTTTACAACAGTTTCATTTTCGTTGTCAAGGTCTTGTTCATCAAGAATTTCCTTAACTGCTGTATGTTTGTCTCCGACATAACTAGAAAAAGGCTTTAAAATCTCTTCCCACTCTTCACTCTTTACTTGCTCTAATTGAGTTTCAAGCATTAAGCTTAAGCGTTGATGGAAGACACGTGTTTTCTTCTTCAAGTCTTCTGTTTCCCCAGCTAATTGACGGGCACGTTCAATTGCTTCTGCTAAGATTTGTGTTGATTTCGCTTCAGCATCTGCAATCATTGCATTTGATTTACGTTCAGCTTCTACCAAGGTTTCTTTGGCTTGGTTATCTGCCGAAGTGATAATCATTTCTGATTCTTTATTGGCACTTGATTTCACTTTATCAGCGGTATCTTGTGCAACAATAATTGATTGGTTCAATGCATCTTTTAATTCATTGAAGTATTGTAATTTTTCTTCTGCGTGTTTTAATGATTTCTCAAGTTCACGATTTTTTTGTAATGCATCTTCATAATCACGTGTGACTTGATCTAAAAAGTCATCTACATCGTCTTGGTTATAGCCTCTCATTTTTGTTGAGAAGTCTTTGTTTTGAATATCTAATGGAGTTAATGCCATATTCCTTCACCTCTTTGGATTATTTTTGTAAAACCCCTTATGAACACATTCTCATACTAATCCTGAAATAGCAAATATCTTACTTTTTTTATTATACACAACTTCGTCTGAATGAACAGCCAAAATGGTTTTCTTAAACAAAAGTTCGAGATTATTTTCTCAATACCCCTAAGAGGACACGAAATTTTTCTTTCTTTGTTTTTCCTTCTAATTCTTGAATCTGAAGGCGCCCAAATCCCCGTATCGAAACAATATCTAATAAGTCTAAAGCAAAATCTGGTCGTGTCGTTTCTGTCCAATTGACTTTTACTTTACCAGATTCGATCAATTGTTTTGATCGCTGCCTTGAAATATTAAATACGGCGGAAATCACACTATCCAGCCGCAAAGAGCTCATAGTCGTTCGCTCTTCCTGCCAACCATCCTTCGGTATCAAAATTTGTGTATAATCACGCTCTTCTAAACGAACAGTAATTTTACCAATTTTGTCGACTTGGTTAACAACGAAGCCAGCTACTTCTTGTGCTATAAAAACCTGCCACTTATCACCATCGGAAATAATATCTCCAAAGGCTTCCCTACGAACCCCAACATTCATCAAGGTGCCTAAAATTTTCCCATGAGATAATGTCGCAAATTTAGATGGATAAATAATTTCAAATAATACAACACCAAAATCTGTCTCTTCTGGTATGTAATACGCTGGATAAATCAAGCAGCGTTTTCGTTCTGCTTGCTCATAACCACCATAAAAAGTAAACGATAAATCACTGTTTTGTCGAATCAACGTTTCCAAAATATACGCCTGTCTAGGATCAAGAAAGTCTGTCAAATAAGGCGCGTATTGCATCTCCACTTGCTCTAGCCAATCCCCGACAGTGTCAATAAAAGGATGTTCATCTTTGCGGAAATGTTGATACACATTTGCGTTCATAGATAAATCATCCTTTCTAAAAGTTATTAATAAACAATAGCTCGTAAAATGACTGCTAAGCCACCCGCTGCTAGGTTAAGGACAATAATCCCTACCATTACGTTAAATCCAACCATTCCAATCCTTAAATTCAAACGGTCAAACAAACTTAAGTATGGTTCACAAATTCTAGAGAGCAAACGCCCGAAAGCAGAATCATATGCTCCTGGAAACCATGAAAGTAGCGCGTAAATCACTAGTAATCCTGAATAGATTTGAACGCCTTTGTATAATAGAGTAATCAGTGTTGCGATAATAACACCTCCCTAAGGCTTAGAAATCAAAGAATTGTTTGTTGGCTAAAGATTGTGCTGTCGCACTATCAATTTCCATATTCGCTGGTGTGCATAAGAAGATTTCATTGCCAACGCGCTGAATATCTCCGTCTAAAGCATACACAGTACCAGTTAAGAAATCAACGATGCGTCGTGCTTGGTCTTCTTCTACTAATGTAAAATTAACTAGCACAGCTTCTTCAGCAAATAAATGTTTCGCAATGCTCATTGCTTCTGAATACACACGTGGTTCAATAATAGTAATTTTATGTGTTTTTGCATTGGCGGTGCTTTCTTGTGCTCGTCTTGTATTCGTAGTCGCTGATTGATTAGAACTACGCATAGAAACCACTTTTTTCTCTGTGTAAGCAGCTTGTTGTGTGTCTCTTTCTTGATGCGCTTCAGCAGAACGATAGCGTGCAGAAGTTTTTTCAACTACAGGCTCACTTTGTTGTGTATAAGCTGGCTGACTGTAACTTTCCTGTTGTTGAACAGGGCGTTGTGGTTTAGGCCGAGCTGCACGACGCGGTGGTTCATTAACTGCTTTGCGCTCTTCATATTCTTCGTAGTTATCATAATAATCATCTTCTTCGCCAGATAAGCCAAAAAAGCTCGATAACGCATCCTTGTTAAAAATTGACATAAATTCCTCTCCTTTACGCATCTCTGAATAACGCTGTTCCGATTCGTATAAAAGTTGCACCTTCTTCAACTGCGATTGGGAAATCGTTACTCATTCCCATGCTAAGTTCTGTACAAGGAGCAAAAGATAAATGTTTCTCATTTACGGTCATTTGCAGCTCTTTTAATTCTCTAAATGTTGCATGTAATACTTCTTCACTTGCCCCAAAAGGTGCCATAGTCATTAGACCGACGATTTGAATTTTGTCCAAATCAGCAAGTTCTTGAATGAAAGGTAAGACGTCTTCTTTACGAAAGCCGTGCTTGCTTTCTTCCCCAGTTATATTCACTTCAACAAAACAACGAATAACTTTCGTTGCTCTTTTTTGAATTTCTTTGGCTAGACTCAGACTATCTAATGCATGAAAATAATCTATCTCATTAATAATTAATTTTACCTTCCTACGTTGTAAATTACCAATTAAATGCCACTGAATATCATTAAATTTTTCCAATCCAGCTTTCTTTTCTAGTAACTTATCTACTCGGTTTTCAGCTAAATTCTGGACACCAAGCTGAACAAGCTCTGCTGCTTCCTCAATTCCTACTGATTTAGTGACGCCAATCATTGTCACATCAGCAACAGAGCGCTGTGAGCTTTTGCATGCTAGCTGAAGTTGATTATTAATATTTGTTAAGTTTTCAGCTATCATTTCTAATCGATGCTCCTTATCGTTTTCTGCGGAAAAATGGTGGCGTACTTAATTCGTCATCATTGTGATTTGGTTCTTCACGGTGGAATGTGTCAAATTCTTTTTTGTCTACTTGTTCTAATGAAGATTCATCAACTTTTGGACGTGTATTTTGTTCTCTGCGAATATCCCAATCGCCAAAAGCACTTGCTTCTTCTTGTGATTTTGGTTGATCCATTTCCACAGATTGAGTTGTTTGTTGCATTGGTTGAACCGCTTGTCTTGTTTGACGGTGCGGTTTTCTATCCTTTTTTGATTCATCAATACCTGTAGCGATTACTGTTACACGAATTTCGTCGCCTAAATCTTCATTGATTGATGTACCTAGGATGATGTTCACATCACCTGAAGCAGCATTTGTAACGATATCTGAAGCATCTTGCGCTTCAAACAAGGTCATATCTAAGCCACCAGTAATGTTTAATAAGACTTGTTCCGCACCATCGATTGATGTTTCTAACAATGGTGAAGAAATAGCTTTTTTCGTTGCTTCAATTACGCGTTCTTCGCCGCTCGCTACACCAATTCCCATTAAAGCTGTTCCTTGGTTTTCCATCACTGTTTTCACGTCAGCAAAGTCCAAGTTTACGTAACCTGGCGCAGTGATTAAATCTGAAATTCCTTGAACACCTTGACGTAATACATTATCAGCTTCTCTAAATGCTTCAAGCATTGGCGTTTTCTTGTCAACGACTTCTAATAAGCGGTTGTTTGAGATAATTAGTAGTGTATCAACGTTTTCTTTTAATAAGGCAATTCCTTCAGCGGCAAAACGACCACGTTTTGGACCTTCAAAACTAAATGGACGAGTTACTACACCAACTGTTAAAGCGCCTAATTCTTTAGCGATTTTTGCAACTACTGGGGCAGCACCTGTACCAGTTCCGCCACCCATACCAGCAGTAATGAAAATCATATCCGCGCCTTGTAATGATTCTGAAATCACTTGTTCACTTTCTTCTGCAGCTTTTTGGCCAACTTCAGGTTGTGAACCGGCACCTAAACCACGAGTGTATTTAGGGCCTAATTGAATCACTGTTTCTGCTTTTGAATGTTTTAATGCTTGAACGTCTGTATTGGCTGTGATAAATTCCACGCCTTTAACGTTTTCTTCGATCATACGGTTTACAGCGTTTCCGCCGCCGCCACCTACACCGATAACTTTAATGACTGCACCGTTGTTAATGTTATTGTCTAATGAAAATTCCATGATATCGTATCCTCCTGTTTGTGTGATTAGTCGAAAATGTTCGAGAAGAAGTCTTTGATTTTGCCTGTCACTTTTTCACCAGACTCACGTTCGTTGAATTCTTCGTATTCTTCTTGAGGCTGTTCAGCATATGTGTCATAGCGAACTTCTTGTTGGACAGCGACTGATTGTGCTGGTTTCGATTTTTCACCAGGGATTGCATATTTGGCAATGTGATAAATATCGTTTAGTTGCGCTGAATATTCCACAATGCTAATGACATTAGCAAAGACTGGGTTACGTAAGCCCATGTGATTTGGTACGTATAGTTTTACGTTGGCTTCAAAAATTTCTTGCGCCAAATCGACAATACCTGGCATACTAGCGGCGCCACCAGTTAACACAACGCCTCCAGGTAATTCAAACGCATCAATTTCATCCAGAACTTCTTTTGATTTTCTCAAAATTTGTTCCACACGCGCTTCAATAATTTCTGAAAGGTAACGTTCGTCCACTCTTACAGGCTCTGACTTACCGATAACATCAACAGGAAACTCTTCGTTTGCTGAAGTTCTTTCTGGATAAGCATCCCCATAATTAATTTTTAAGGCTTCGGCGTTGTTAAAAGAAGTATTCAATACGATTGAGATATCTTTCGTGATGAACTCGCCGCCTTCTTGGTTAACATGAGTAAATTTCAATTGTTTGTCGTGGATAACAGATGTCGTTGTTTGACCGCCACCCATATCAATGACAATTGTTCCAAAGTCTTTTTCGCCATCTGTTAAAATTGTTTCCGTTAAAGCAAGCGGTGTAATCACTAATTCGTTAATTCCTAAGCCAGCTTTTTCAACACATTTACGGATGTTATGGATGATTGTTTTTGGTCCAGTATAGACAACGCCAAACATCTCCATGCGAACGCCAAGCATTCCACGTGGGTCTTTGATGCCTTCAAAGCCGTCGACGGTAAAGTCTTGCGGTAAGATTGCAACAATTTGACGTTCAGGAGGAGTTGAACGAACCAAAGCTGCAGATGCGACGTTGCGCACATCCTCATCTGTAATTTCTTTTGATTCACTGCTAACAGCTATCATTCCTTGACAGCTTTCTACTTCTAATAAATTCGCTGGTAATCCAACATTTACGCTTTTAATTTGAATGCCGGCTTTTTCTTCGGCTTGTCGAACGGCCCGTTGGATTGCTTGAACTGTTTGATCAATATCGACGACAATCCCTCGATTCAAACCGTCTGATTTTGCATTTCCAACGCCGATGATGTTCATTTGACCTTCAATATATTCAGCGACAACTACTTTGACAGAAGTTGTACCAATATCGAGGCCTACATACATTCCTGTTTTTGCCATGAACGGAATTCCTCCTCCTATTAATTCCAATATCTAAGCGGACAAAGGCGTCCGTTTAACTATCTCTTTTTTAGTATTATTCACTTCTTCCAATTTTACCATAAAAATGGGGGTTTTAGAAAGCAGATTATACGAATTTGTTCGTTAATTTTTGAAACATTTTTGTAAAAAACTTATTCTGCTTGTTGCACTTCTTGATTTTCTCCATTTGTAGGCGTACCGTTATTCGCTTCATCCGTTGCTACGCCTGCATTTTGGTCCTCAACTTCTTGATTTTCAACCGCTGAATCTTCGGAAACTTCACTGCCCGTTTCTTCACTTTCTTTTTCATACGGATAAGAAAAAATGCCGACTTCCATATCAACGATTCCAGGTTTGTCCATTTGCTCGGCTACTTGTGAATAATAAGCCATTTTTTCACTTAAATCAGAAATATTAACAATCACTCGATTTCCATCATTCATATAGACATTAATCAAGTCTTTATTAGTTTTTGATGGTGCATATTTAATTTCTGAAATTCCTTGTTTAATTTCTTGAGGTAATTTGTTGTAAGAGGCCATTAATTCAGGGATTAATTTATCCTCTTTGAAATTCTCAAAAATTGGTTTGCCACTTTCAGCAGCCTTGGTGGTTTCCGCCAAAGTTTTACCATTCTCTAAAATCGGATGATAGCCGCCTTTAGTCGCAGCAAGAGCGACAATTTGATACTCTTGAATATCAATTTTAAATGAATTAATACCATTTAACTTAATGTTCGCCTTTTTTATAATTGGAAACTTTTTCTGAATATTTGCAGAAAAATAATTTCTATTTGAATACTGCTCCCATAAGCCACTGCCCGTTTCAAGTTTTGACTGCTGAATAATTGCTTGGCTCTCCACACTTTTGTTACCTGAAACTGTTACTTCACTCAATCGACTAAGAGGCGAAACAAAATACAATGCCACTAAAATGGCTGTCCCTAAACAAGTTAAAATAAAGGCTAAACGCCTGTATAAGCGCTTGTTCCGTGTTTTCTTAACGTTCGGTAAACGATCTGCAAAATGCTCCTCTTCTTCCACTGTTTCTTGTGGAAGATGTTGTTGAGGCTCTTCTTGACTTTGTTCTTGTAAAGTGATGGTGACTTCTGCTTGTTCGTTTTCACCTTTTAAAGCAGCTTCTTCCGCTTGCTTCTTCAAATATTCTTGGTTTTGTTTTTGCCAAGGTGTCAGTTCAGGTTGAGACTCTTCCGATTTTTTTGGAGGTAATGGTTTTCTTTTTTTGAATATATCGTTCTCGTTACTAATCTTCCACACCTCCTATCTCAGACTAACGTTTTCACAACTTGATACAAACGATCACTTGCATCTGGGATGCCTTCCCCTTTGGACGCCGTTGCCATCTGTTGTCTTTTTTCATTGTTTAATAAAATATCATCTATTGCCGCAACTAAACGAGCGCCGGTCAATTCTGCATCTGGAATCATTTCAACAGCACCAACTTTTACTAAGCTTTGCGCGTTTTTCGTTTGATGATCATTCGTGACGTAAGGACTCGGAATTAAAATTGCTGGTAATCCTAATGCGGTGAACTCCGCAATTGAGGTTGCTCCTGCACGTCCCACCATTAAATCGGTATTAGCCATCACTTCAACCATTTTATCAATATACGGTTGCACACTTATGTTTGTCAATTTCTTTTCAGAAAGCTTTAGACTTTCTTGAAGTTCCTGATAATATCTTTCTCCTGAAGCGTATAAAACTTGATACTCTCTCTCTTCAAACAAAGGAAAGGCCTGTTCAAACGCTTGATTGATTTTCAAGGCACCACGACTTCCGCCAAATAAAACCACCGTTTTCTTTGCTGGATCCAAGCCAAACTCTGATAAAATAGCTGACTTTTCCACCGTTACGACTTCTTGTCCCCGCGGGTTCCCTGTTAAAATTGTTTTTTCTTTCGGGAAAAAACTAGCGACATCCGGAAAACAAATCGCAATTTTATCCACATAACGACTTAAAAATTTATTTGTCATTCCAGGGATACTATTTTGTTCATGAATAATTGTCGGTATTTTTAATTGGTGGGCCGCATAAACTACTGCACCAGAAACATAACCGCCTGTACCAATGACCACATCTGGTTGAAATTCACGAATAATTTTTTTTGCTTTATTAATGCTTGTTAAAAATAAATAAATTGTTTTAAAATTTTGAGGACTTAGCGAACGCTTGAATCCTTGAATTTTAATCGTTTTAAATGGAATTTTCGCCTTTGGCACAATTTGACTTTCTAGACCATTTTCTGTTCCCACATACAAGAATTCTGTTGCAGGTGCTTCTTTTTTGACGTGTTCGACGAAGGATAACGCAGGATAGATATGCCCACCTGTGCCACCACCAGTTACTAGTATCTTCATTTTCTCACATTTCACTTTCTTTTAATTGTTGAACAGCTTGCATAAAGGCTTCCCCGCGTACTTCGAAATTCGGGTATTGATCCCAACTTGCGCAAGCAGGTGATAGTAAAATAGTATCATCTTTTTCCGAATAATCAAAGGCAATGGTAACCGCCGTTTGAACATTTTCAGCAAATAAAATTGTTTCAATGTTCGCTTTTTTAGCAGCTTCCGCCAATTTTTCTTTGGTTTCTCCAAACAAAACAATTGCTTTGAGTCCCAACAGGGCAGGAACCAATTCATCAAATGAGTTACCGCGATCCAAGCCACCCGCAAGTAAAAGTAGCTTTTGGTTGTCAAACCCACTTAACGCCATCTCTGTAGCTAAAATATTGGTTGCTTTTGAATCGTTATAAAAACGTCTTTGCTGAACTTCGCCAACAAATTGCGTTCGATGGGGAACGCCTGAAAAGTTTGTCAAAGTTTGTCTAATCTGAGCATTCGATACATTTTTTAATTTAGCTACACAAATCGCTGCGAGTGCATTTTCAATATTGTGACTGCCAGGAATCCCTAGCTCATCGGCGGGCATAATATATTCTTCATTGAAATATAATTTCCCATCTAAAAGATAAGCCCCTTCTACTGCTTCTTTCGTTGAAAAAGGCAATACGTTGGCAGCTGTGGTTTTGGCTAACGTTTGAAGCTCTACTTGATTCCAATTTAAAATCAAGGTGTCCTCTGCGGTCATGTTTTTTTGAATGGCCCATTTTGCAGCAACATATTCTTTCCGCGAACCATGATAATCCAAGTGTGCTTCAAAAATATTTGTAATTACTGCAATTTGTGGGTGAAACGTCTCAATTCCCATTAACTGAAAACTAGAAAGTTCCATCACAAGATCATCCTTGGCTGTTACTTCTTGAGCCACCGTACTCGCTGGAAAACCAATATTTCCCGCCAAACGTGCCTCACCAGCCGTTCTGTCAGCGTTTAGCAATAAACCAATCATCGTGGTCGTGGTTGTTTTGCCATTGGTGCCCGTAATGCCGACAATTGGACATTCGGCAATTTGACCTGCTAATTCCACCTCAGTTATGATAGGAATTTTCCGAGTTAGTGCTTCTGCCACAAGTGGATTTGTATAAGGAATACCAGGATTTTTAACGATTAGTTCAAATTCTTCATCCAACAATTCAATTGGATGCCCCCCTGTAACAACACGAATACCCAAGGTTAATAAATCTTGGGCGTCAGGGTTTTGATCAAATTGTTTTGCGTCATTAACGGTAACGAGCGCACCTAACTCATGTAAGAGTTTCGCTGCGCTGACACCACTTTTAGCTAGTCCTAAAACCAACACTTTTTTGTTTTGATAGGTTGTTATTTTTTTCATTGTCAATTTCCCCTTTGATAGATTAGAAAAGAATCCATAATGTGATTCCTGAACAGATTAAACCGACAGACCAAAAGACAAAATCAATTTTCCATTCAGACCAACCACACATTTCAAAATGGTGATGAATTGGTGACATTTTAAAAATCCGTCGACCAAATAATTTAAATGAAGCAACTTGTAAAATAACACTTGCTGTTTCACAAACGTAGACAAGTCCAATTAAAAGTAGCGTCCATTCTTGATGCAAAATAATTGAAATTGCTGCTAACAATCCACCTAATGCTAATGAACCAACATCACCCATGAAGATTTTTGCTGGTTTTCTATTATAAGGGAAAAAGCCAATCAGCCCACCAATCACACTTAGGCAGATAATCACAACATCAAATTGTTGTTGTTTCCAGGCAATAATTGCATAAGTACCAAATGAAATTGTTCCTAAACCAGCAACTAAGCCATCAATCCCATCTGTCAAATTCACGGCATTAGAAAAACCGACTAACCAAAAAATAATAAACACGCCATAAAAAATACCTAACGGAACTTCTGCTACTCCAAACAAATCTAAGGTGTCTGAAAATCCTTCACTTCGATAAACAAAGTAGAAAACCAACCCACCAAAAATTTGGCCAATTAATTTTTGACGAGAATTCAAGCCCATGTTCCGTTTTTTAAAGACTTTAATGAAATCATCTAAATAACCTAGCAAACCGTATAATACTAAAATAAATAGAATAATTAGTAGAGACGGCGTAAATTGGTGGAAAAACAACCCCATTGCTAATGAAGTAATCAAGCTGGCTACAAGGAAAACGACTCCCCCCATTGTAGGGGTACCTGTTTTCACGCTATGCCAAGTCGGGCCATCTTCACGAGTAACCTGCCCTTGTTTTTTCATTTGAAAATAGCCAATGAATAGTGGCATTACGCTCACTGTAATGGCAAAACTCACCACTATGGGAATAAAAATCTGTGTCCACTCCATGTTATCTCTCCTAATTATTCTACGTTATTATTCTGTGCCTTCTAAAGTCACGGTTAATTTTTTCTCCGTAATTTCAGTTTCAGCAGCGATACTTTGTTTCGTCACATAGCCTTCACCTTTAAACTCGACAGTCAAACCTAATAGATCGCCAAACTTGGTAACATCGCTCTTCGACCAGCCGGTTAAATCAGGCATATAGTTCGTTCCATTTGTGATCAAAATCAATTTCTGATTAGGCATTAATGTTTGACCAGACGGTGTTGATTGTTTCTTGATTTTTTCACCATCACCGATAATCACAGGATCCACCCCGTTCACTTTGGCATTGGCCAACGCTTCCACTGGTGTCATGTTTTTATAATCAGCAACTGTGACTTTATCAGAAGCTACTTTCGTTGTTTCCGGATCTGTCTCTTTAATGTCTAACGCTAATTTCATTAATGGGTTTGCAATTGCCGCCATTGCTTCTGAAGGCGAACCTGATTTTGCTTGTCTAAGTGTAATATACAAAACATATTCAGGATTATCCGCTGGGACCATTTCCACTACAGAAGACAAGACTTGACTTGCTCCATCAACGTACCCTTTACCATCTGAAATCTGGGCAGTTCCTGTTTTGGCAGCAACATGATAGCCTGGTACTTTATAAATATCATACGCAATCCCGTAAGTCGGGTCTTCAACAGTATCAATCATGTACGTACGAATCTGTTGAGCTGTTTGCGCTTTGATTGGGGTTCCTACGATTTGTGGTTCCGTAATCGTTTCTTTTCCTGTATTTTTGTCAACAATTTTGCTGATGTAATGAGGTTGCAACATTGAACCGTCATTTGCAATAGCTGAGAAACCTTTCATCATTTGGAAATTAGTAACTGTAATCCCTTGACCAAAAGCTGAATTGGCCCGATCAACAATATTATTATCTGGAAGTTTCCCGGTATGTTCTGACGTTAAACCTGAATGCGTGCTTGAACCAAACCCAAATTTTTTCAAATATTCGACCCACTTGTCGCCACCCATTCGTTGTTCCAAGTTCACCATTCCGATATTACTAGACCAAGAAATAGCTTGACGATAAGTTAAAGACGTTTTGTCTTTTAAATTGCCGACATCATGGTCGTTAATTGGGATACCTCCAATAGTGATACCACCTACGCGGTTAAATGATTCATTTGGATTAAAGACCCCTTGCTCGATGGCCGCCGCCGACGTAAATAATTTAAGCGTTGAGCCAGGTTCATACGGACTTTCAACTAATAGGTTCTGCCACGTGCCATTATTGTCTAATCCTTGTTTCGTTTCAGGATTAAATGTTGGCCGTTGAGACATGGCAACAATTTCGCCTGTTTTTGCTTCCATTAACATGGCAGTCATAGAAACTGGTTCATATTTTTCATTAACTTGCGTCATTAAATCTTCTAAGGTATTTTGCAAGCGACTATCTAGCGTTGTGTAAATATCTTGACCATCCACTGCTTTTTTCTCTTCCGCCACAGTTCCTGGTAAGGCATTACCGTAAATATCTTTTTCAAAATACACACGGCCATCGGTTCCACTTAAAATATCATTATAGGCCTGTTCTAGTCCCATCGCGCCTACTAAGCCTTCTTTATCATCATCTGGATTGGCTGCTTTTGTATAGCCAATAAAGTGAGAAGCAAACTGCCCATTGGGATATAATCTGGCTGGATGTTCATTGAAATAAACGCCTGAGATTTTTTTCTTTTTCAAATCTGCTTCAATTTTTTGGCGTGTTTCCAAGGTAATATTTTGACCACCCGTACCAAACTCCACTTGATATTGTGTTGACCCATCTTCATGAATCCCATTATTCAAGTATTTCAATGCTGTTTTTTTGTCTAGTTTGGTATATTTCGCTAAAATTTCAGCAATATCATCGAAGTCTTTTTTCTCCGCATATAGCTTTTCATTATTTTGTCCCGTATATTTTTTTGATAATACGACATATAACGAATAGGAAGTAGCATCTTCTGCGATTGGATTACCATATCGATCTAAAATTGATCCTCGCTTAGCTTTTACCACTTGGCTTCCTTCATATAGAGAAGCTGTTTTTTCCTTTAGTGATACACCGGCTACTTTGCCTGTTGCCACAATGTATGTCGTTCTAAAGGCAAATAAAAAGAACAATCCAATACTCGTAGCGAATAAAATGATGCCTACTTTTTTACGATTGTTCATCGGATTTAAGTTTTTCTTTTTCATGAATTGTTTAAATTTATGTCTTTTACTCATTATTTAACAGTCCTAACATTGTCGCCGTTATTTTCTAGTCCTTGTTTTTTAGCGACATCTTTGATTCGATCTGATTTAGAAAGTTCGCTTCTTTCTTGTTCCAATTTCAAAGCGTTATCTTCCTTTTCTTTAATGACTGCTTGTGTTTCTGTAATATCGTTCATGGTTTGGACAATTGTCGTTCTTACTTGAATTGTCGCAATTGCAATACCAATCGTTGCACAAACTAATACAACACCGATTAATTTTTCTAGTAAAGAGACATTTTTTAGTTTCTTTTTGGGTAATAGAGTGGGGACAGGTAGTGTTTCCTCTTGCATTTTTCTGTCTTGCTCTGTTGCCACAGTTGGCTGATCCATTTCTGGTGCTTCATAATGGAAATCATTTACTTTCTTCAATTCAGCCATGTGTCTACCCCTCTCTATCTAGATTTTATTTTTTCGGCAATGCGTAACTTCGCACTTCGTGAACGATTATTCTCAGATAACTCACTGTCACTTGGTAAAATTGGTTTTCTGGTAATTACTTTTAATTCTGGTTGAAATTCTTCTGGTACCACTGGAATGCCTGGTGGCAAATCTTGTACCGTACTGTATTCTTTAAACATTGTTTTAACGATACGATCTTCTAACGAATGGAACGTAATCACACTGATTCTGCCATTTTTCGCTAGCAAATCAATTGCTTGTTCTAGCGACTCTTCAACTGCCCCTAATTCATCATTAACGGCAATGCGAATTGCTTGGAAAATTCGTTTTGCAGGATGTCCACCTTTGCGTCTTGCTGGAGCTGGAATCGCCGTCTTAATAATCTCAACAAGTTCACCTGTTGTTTCAATTGGCTGCTTTTCACGAACACGTTCAATTTCTCGAGCAATCTGTTTCGAAAATTTCTCTTCCCCATAACGAAAGAAAATTTTTACTAACTCACTATAGCTATACGTATTCACCACTTCGCGAGCCGTCAAGGGTGCGTCTTGATCCATGCGCATATCTAAGGGTGCGTCTTGATGATAGCTAAAACCACGTTCCGCTTCATCTAATTGTGGTGAAGAAACACCTAGATCGTATAGAATCCCATCAACATGGAACACCCCGTGTTCTGCCAATTCTTCTTTAATATTTCTAAAATTTGATTTGATGAAGGTCACTTGACCTTTGTCTACATATTTCTGCAAACGAGTCTTAGCATGTGCCAACGCTTTTTGGTCTTGATCAAAGGCATATAAATGACCGTGCTCATTCAATTGTGTCAGTAAGTATTCACTATGTCCGGCACCACCGAGTGTGCAATCTACGTATACGCCATCCGGCTTCACTTGTAATCCATCCACTGTTTCTTTTAAAAGAACAGTGTAATGGCGAAATTCTTCAGTCATCATTTGCCTCATTCCTAAAATCCAAAATCAATCATTGTTTCTGCTAATTCATCAAAGTTCTCTTCAGCTTCATCAGAGAATGCATGCCAACGTTCGTCGCTCCAAATTTCAATTCGGTTAGAGACGCCGATAACAACACAGCCTTTTTCTAAACTGGCATGTGTTCGTAAATTCGCCGGAATATTGATACGACCTTGCTTATCAATCTCACATTCTGTTGCAGCGGAATAAAAGAATCGTACAAAGGTACGTGCATCTTTCTTAGCTAAGGGCATTTCTTGAAGTTTCGCTTCAAGTTGTGACCATTCATTTAAAGGATAACCAAATAAACAGCCATCCATCCCTCTCGTTACCACAAATTTTTCACCAAGTTCCTCACGAAACTTTGATGGAACGATTAGGCGGCCTTTGGCATCGATATTATGTTGGTATTCACCCATAAGCATAGCCAATACACCCGCTTTTCCACTTGATAGAACAAGTCTACCACATCCCACCACTTTCTACCACTATAAATCTAAAAACTTCTATTTTTTAACTGTTATTTAAAATTTCTGTAATATTTACAGGGTTTTATGTAACAAGCATCACCCAACAAAAAACATTATTATAACAAGGTTTTTACTATGTTTTTTATCAAATAACCCCACAAATAACAAAAAAACCCCACGGAGTGGGGAGTTGTGGGGGACATTTTCCCACAGCGTATTTCCCCTATTGTCTCCACGCTTTATTACAGTAGATAATGACTGATATTTAGCAAGATAAGCAACACATACAACACAAACGTTAGTAAAAACGTCAACCGCCAAAACATCTTGAAATATCGTCTATATAAAATCTCTCCATAATAATAAGCTTGAAACAGGGCAACAGCGACTCCTAATAACAAAATAGAAATCACAAAATACGGCATAATCGATTCATCATAACTATCTTTGGATAACTCATGGATCCCTATGAATAAAAACGGAATGGCCAAATCCGGTGCTTTTATTTTCCAACGTTCCGTTAGGGAAAAAGTGGACACGAGAAAATTGCACGCAAAGAGCACAATTACCGGAAAAATATACCAAAATAACATTATTGCCGAAAACGACACCATTCTCTCAACAAATCCTTTCATTCCACCTGCTATAACTATACTTCATCAACGTTACACAGATGTTTCATTTCGTTTAAATATATGTGCTAAAAGCCCTTTTTGCTTGCTTTTTCATATAAAAAACGGATTACTTATCAAACCATTTTCAAAACGAGGCCTCACCTATCGCGGCCACTTATTTTTGAATGTTTTTTATAAGCTTTTCTTCTCGTATTGTGTCATACTTCTATTATAATGGATTTAGAACAAAAAATGTTGATTCGGGGTGAATCTTTTGATTAATTATTTATTATTGAAAAATGACTATTTTGAACCTTGTTCACCAGACGATGAATCCCTAAGTTGGATTTCGGTAGAATCTCCTACAGAAGAAGAAATCGAGCGTCTCGTCAATCAATACCACTTACCAACAGATTATCTTACCGGCGTTTTAGATGATGAAGAAAATGCTCGAGTGGAAGGTTTCCGCCACGAAAAATTACAAACGCCTACGTTACTTTTATTTCGTTATCCCAAAGCTAGTATCAGTCCTAGTGGCTATCTGCAAGTAGAAACGGTGCCGATTGCTTTAATCGCAACCATCGATAACAAACTAATTACTGTTAGCAAGGGGCCTAACGACATCGTTCATGGGATTCAAAAAGAGGCGTTCACCCATCAAGATCTTTCTATTGAGAAGGCCTTAATTTTAGCCCTTTCATGGAAGATGGCCCTTTCCTTCAATAAAAACTTACAAGCACTTATCCAACAAACCAACAAACTTGAAGGAGAGCTCCAAGTAGCCACAGAAAATAGTCAATTGTATCAGATTATGGACATTCAAAAAAGTCTAGTCTATTTTGAAGCAGCTTTAACGGATAATTTAAAAGTATTAAAACGTTTATATAGCGCTGAAATTTTTAATCATCCAGAAAAACATTTGCCATTTTTAAGGGATATTCTGATTGAACTAGAACAAGGACTGAATACGACTAAAATACAACTAAAATTAGTTGATAACATTAGTAATACCTTTTCAGCAATCGTTTCAAATAACTTAAATAATGTCATGAAAATTTTAACATCCTTAACAATTGTCTTGACCATTCCGACCATCATCGGAGGAATTTACGGCATGAATGTGAAACTCCCTTTTGCAGAGCATGAATATTCCTTTTGGATTATTTTTGCCATCACTACCTTAATCTGCGTAATTAGTATTCGAATTTTAAAGAAAAAGAATCTCTTATAACTTTAGGTTGCTGTTTTCAGGAAAAGGTTGTACACTATTAGCAGAAATTAAAAAGGACGTGTCATTTATGAACGACAAAGAACAAAGTCGCTTTTCAAAAATCACGAAAGTCGTGGTTTGGCTAATGCTGATCGCAATTGTAGGTTCAACTGTTTTAACAGCAATTCTTAGTCTTTAAACTGGAGAACTTTTTCACACATTAAAAGTAAAAAAACAGCCCCTTCAATTGATAGAAGGGGCTGTTTTTTTTACTTGCTCAAATAGAGCGGCTATTTTTTCGCCATCGCCAACAGCTCTTGTGCATGTTCAATGGTTAATTTCGTAATTTCACTTCCTGCGAGCATACGCGCAATTTCGTTTACTCGCTCTTTTTCAGATAAAATTCGGACGCTTGTTTCTGTCCGACCCGCCACGATTTCTTTTTCAATAAAATAATGTTCATCAGCAACGGCCGCCACTTGTGGTAAGTGCGTGATACACAACACCTGCGAATTTTCTGAAATTTGATAAATTTTATCGGCAATCGCCTGTGCTACTCGACCACTGACTCCTGTGTCCACTTCATCAAAAACAATACTAGTAATCCCTTGCGTTTGAGAAAAGATTGTTTTCATAGCCAGCATCACTCGCGAAAGTTCTCCGCCAGAAGCCACCCGAACTAACGGTTTTAATGGTTCCCCTGGGTTAGTAGTAATATAAAATTCTACTCCGTCTAAGCCATTTTCTTGTAAATGCTCAAGTTCTGTAAAGCGGACTTCAAATTCAGTTCGCTCCAAATATAGTTCTTTTAATTCGGTTAAAATTTGTTGTTCAAGCTCTTTGGCTAGGCGCTTTCGTTCTTTTCGTAAAGCTAATGCTTGTTGATGAGCGGCTTGTTGTTTCTTTGCAAGCAACGCTTCTAAGTCGCCTGTACCACCTTCCAAAAAATCAGCCTCTGCTAACTCTTTGGTGATTTCTTCATAGTAAGATAAAATCGTTTCAATCGAATCGCCATATTTACGCTTCATTTGACGGATTAATTCCAAACGATTTTCTACTTCATTCAAGCGACCTTCATCTAGTTCTAAGCCATCAATCAACCTAGAAAGATCTCCACTAGCTTCTTGTAGTAAGTAGTAGGCATTTTGAACAGTATCTGACAATGTTTTATATTCTGGATCAAGGGATTCAATCGAAGCGAGTTCATTCATACTTGTTCCGATTTTATCCAAACTACTATCGTCTTCACCATTTAGCGCGGCATAACTAATCGTCAGTGCATCAGCAATCTTTTGAAAATTGTTCAGTTTATTGCGTTCTTCTAGCAATTGTTCTTCTTCGCCAGCGACTAACTGTGCACTAGCAATTTCATCACTTTGAAAATGAAGCATGTCCATTCTTTGGGCAAATTCTTTTTCATTTTTTTGTCGCTTTCTGACTTTGGCTTCGAGTGCGCGATACTCTTGATACGCCTGTGTATATTTTTCTTTGACTGCTAAAAGTTTTTTCCCACCAAATTCATCTAACATATCAATATGGCGTTCACTTTGCATCAATTCTTGATGTTCGTTTTGGCCATGAATATCTACTAAATATTCCCCAATTCTTTTTAAATTAGTAATATTGACAATCCGTCCGTTGACACGGCAAACATTTTTACCAGAAGCGGAAATATCTCGTTGAATCACTAAAGAATCTTCTTCTGTTTCAATACCTAATTCTTCTAATAATTGCTTTAATTCTTGACTTTTCGGCATTGAAAAAAGTCCTTCTAAGGTGCATTTATTTGCTCCTTGACGAATATAATCACTGGAGCCGCGTCCGCCTGTGAGTAATCCCATTGCATCAATAATGATGGATTTCCCCGCACCCGTTTCTCCCGTTAAAACGGTCATACCCATTTGAAACTCTAATTGTAACGAAGAGATAATCGCAAAATTTTTCACGGAAAGTTCTTGTAACATCTTGTTCACCTCATTCTTTATAGATAGCTTAACAGCTCTTTATGAAGTTTTTCTGCCGCCTCCTCAGTTCGTGCAATCATGAGGACACTATCATCATCGTTGATGACGGCAAAAAGTTTCTCTTGGTAATTCTTTTCGATTAAACTACCACACGCCGCCGCATTGCCAGGAATGGTTCGTAATACGACATATTTTTCCATTTGTTCTGCAGCTACAAAGGCATCTTTTAAAAGCTTTGCAAGTTTAGCACTCGTATTAGCTTGTGTTTCTAATGGAAGGCTATATCGATAACCCCCTTCTGCAGAAGGAACTTTAATCAGTTTCATATCTTTAATGTCGCGAGAAATTGTTGCTTGTGTAACAGCTACGCCCTTTTCTTGTAAATAGTGGACAAAATCTTCTTGCTTTTGAATATTTTTTTCAGTCAATAAACGTGTAATTAAACGGTGTCTATCTTGCTTTCTCATGGCGCCGCTCTCCTTTTCAGTTTACTCTTGCCCTCATCATAGCTTATTTTTATGCATTTTAAAAGATGAATTACTAGATTTATACAAAAAAGAAGCTTTCACCTATAGGCGTCCACTTCTTTCTTCTAACTTTTCTCATCATTCCGCTAATTTTTGATGCGCATGCGCGACAACTTCTTCGATAGATTCTGTTGCTTGATAGGATCCTTCTCCCTCAACAGAAACTAAATGTGCCAAAAATTCAATGTTTCCTTCGCCACCAGTGATTGGTGAAAAATCCAAGTTTTTCACATCATAACCATTATTCATGGCAAAGCGCGTGATTTCCTCCACAACCATTTGATGGGTTTCTGGATCACGCACGATTCCTTTTTTCCCAACAAACTCTTTGCCAGCTTCGAATTGTGGCTTAATTAACGCCACCACACTACCACCTTTTTTCAAAATATCATGGAGAGGTGGCAAAATTAAGCGTAATGAAATAAAG
This sequence comes from Enterococcus sp. MSG3299, assembly GCF_050555765.1. Taxonomy (NCBI): domain Bacteria; kingdom Bacillati; phylum Bacillota; class Bacilli; order Lactobacillales; family Enterococcaceae; genus Enterococcus; species Enterococcus sp. MSG3299. The sequence goes on along the minus strand of NZ_CP187869.1, from coordinate 765,066 downwards.
GAAACATCAATCGTTGCAATATCCGGCACCCCTTCAGTGAAATCTTCAGGTTTACTATAGCGAAAATTGGTACGTTCCATTACCACCACGCGTTCATCTTGCCGAATTTTCCATGCTAGTTGGTTATAGCCAACATCTAAAGCGTAACTCAAACGAGCCCCATTTTGTAAAGCGACATCGGTAAAACCACCTGTGGAGGAACCAATATCTAGCATTGTTTTGCCTTGAACGTTGATTGCAAAAACATTTAGTGCCTTCTCTAGTTTTAAGCCCCCACGAGAAACATAAGGCATTATTTGGCCCTTAGTATGTAAGGGTGTCTCCACAGAAATTTTTTCCCCTGGTTTATCTAAACGTTCATTTTTATCATTGTAAACCAAACCAGCCATCACGCTGCGTTTTGCTTTTTCTCGTGTTTCAAATAGTCCTTGATTAAACGCTAAGACATCGACGCGTTCTTTTTTCATAAGTGCCTTCTTTCTATCTCAATTGTAACTGAGTTAACAAGTTTGCTAAATGTTCTTCTGAAAAGTTGGGAACATTTGCTTTGATTTTTTCTAAAACAGCGCTGCCCTCTGCTAATTGATGTGTTAGCGCATCTTTCGCACCGGCAATCCCTAAAAGAGCTGGATACGTACTTTTATTCAACGCTTCATCTCGGCCTACTTTTTTACCTAAATCTGCTTCTGTACTTGTGGCATCTAATAAGTCATCACGAATTTGAAAAGCCAAGCCATAGTGATGCGCAAACTGTGTCAGTAAACCAATGACTTCTTCTGTTTGATTGGCTAATACGCCCCCAGCAATTAAGGCGAATTCAATTAGCGCTCCGGTTTTCTTTTCATGAACAGCCGCTAACTCTTCTAAAGTCAAGCTGACTTTTTCTCCTTCAATATCACCCATTTGGCCGGCAACCATGCCTTGATTCCCCGCTGCCTTTGCCAGTTGTTGCATCAGTAAAACTTTTTCACTTAAGCCTAATTGGCTCAAAGAAAGTAACTGAAATGCGCCTGTTAATAAGCCATCCCCTGCTAAAATGGCAGTCGCTTCACCAAACACTTTGTGATTGGTTGGTTTGCCACGACGTAAATCATCATCATCCATTGCTGGTAAATCATCATGAATTAATGAATACGTATGAATCATCTCTAAAGAGGCAGCCACTTGATAGTCTTGTGTTTCCATCTCTTTTTGAAAAGCGGCCACTGTTGTTAGCACTAATAGCGGGCGTAATCGTTTGCCACCTGCGTGTATTGAGTAGAGCATTGCTTCTTTCAAACGCTCATTTTCAGTATATTCTGCGATAAAATCGACCATGACTTTTTCAACCAACGGTAAATGCTGTTGACTAAAATTCGTCATTACGCTTCCTCGCTCTCTTCAAAAACAATTTCTTCATTGTTTTCTGTCATCATTTTCGTTAAAGTTTTTTCCGCTTTTTCCAATGTATCTTGACATTGTTTACTTAATGCCATGCCCTCTTGAAAGGCAACTAAGGCTTCTTCCAAAGGAACATCTCCTCGTTCTAAGCGCTGAACGATTTCTTCTAAGGCATTTAATGATTCTTCAAACGTTTTTTCTTTTGCTGGCATGTTAAAACTCCTCTTTTTTCGCTGTTATTGTTTCGACGTTTGCTTGAACTGTACCGTCAGCATAATGAATCGTTAATTGATCTGCTGGCTGTAACTCGGTAACAGTTTTAACGACACGGTCCTCTTTTGTAGTATAACTATATCCTCGACCCATAATTTTGAGTGGGCTGAGTAAGTCTAATTGTTGAACAGCAGACGTGAATTGCTTTTGTTTGTTTAGGAACAATTGTGTCATTTGTGTTTGCAAGTTTCGTTGTAAAAATGCCAATTGTTGCTGACTTTCTCTTAATTGTCCCTTTGGTGTCTGTTGTTGCAATTGAGCGATAATTCCTTGGGCTTGACGTTGTTTTTGGTGATGAATTGTTGTCATTGCTTGGAAAAGACGTTGCGTCATTCGATCTAATTTAATCGTTTGACCTTCATAAAGCCGCTCAGGTTGCTTAAACACATAAGAATTTTGTAGTCGTTGGAAACGTTCTGTTCGTTGTTGTAAGAGATATAAAAAGCTTTGTTCTAAACGACTACGCCGTTCACTAATTCTTAATAGTTCTTCATTTAAAACTGGTACCGCTAGTTCCGCTGCTGCCGTTGGCGTTGCTGCACGAACATCTGCTACCATATCGGCAATTGTCACATCTGTTTCGTGACCAACCGATGAAATAATCGGTGTGGTGGCAGCATGAATGGCCCGAGCCACTTTTTCTTCATTAAATGGCCATAAATCCTCGATTGAACCACCGCCACGGCCGATGATCATCGTATCAAAATCGCCTTGCGCATCGGCTCGCTGAATGTTCCGCACAATGTCATCCGCCGCCTGCTCGCCTTGGACCAAGGTTGGAAAAAGGACCAGTTGTGCAATCGGATACCGTCTTTTGACTGTCGTAATGATATCCCGAATAACAGCACCACTAGGACTTGTAACCACAGCGATTCGTTTGGGATAACGAGGCAACTGTTGTTTAGGCCCTTCAAAAAGTCCTTCTTTTCCTAGTTTTTCTCTTAATTCTGCCAATGCTTGATAAAGTGCACCTACACCATCTGGTTCCATATGTTCAATATAAATTTGATAGGAGCCGCTGTTTTCATAAAGCGAAATCCGCCCCACCACCATGACTTTCATGCCTTCTTTTGGTTGAAACTTCAATTTTTGAAAGGCTGATTTAAACATAATTGCAGAAATCTTCGCATGATCATCTTTTAAACTGAAGTACTGATGCGCGTTCGCTCGGAAGCGAAAGTTCGAAATTTCACCTGTTAAATAGACACGTCCTAAGTAAGGGTCTGCATCAAATTTACGTTTTAAATACTTCGTTAAGGCTGTTACTGTTAAATACTGTTGCGTCATTTTTTCACCTTACTTTTGTTTTTTTGCTGCCTCGACTGTTTGATACATTAACATGGTAATCGTCATTGGGCCAACACCTTTGGGTACTGGTGTGATATAGCTTGCAATTTCAGAAACTTCATCGAATGCTACATCACCAATCAATTTTCCTTCTTGATTGCGATTCATACCCACATCAATCACTACCGCACCTGGTTTCACGAACTCTTTGGTGACAAAATGCCCGCGTCCAATTGCTACAACTAAAATATCCGCTTCTTTTGCAACTTCTGCTAAATGTTCAGTTTTAGAATGGGCAATCGTCACGGTCGCATTTTTCATTAACAATAATTGTGCCATTGGCTTGCCAACAATATTACTTCGACCAATAACCACCGCACGTTTACCTGTTAAATCAATATCATAGGCTTCAAACATCTTCATAATTCCATACGGTGTACAAGGAATCATTTCAGGTTTGCCTACAAACAAACGGCCTAAATTCATTGGATGGAACCCATCTACATCTTTTTTGGGATCAATTGCTAATAAAATCTTTTCTTCATCAATATGTTTTGGCAAAGGTAATTGTACAAGAATGCCATGAAAGCGTGAATCTTGATTATATTTGTCAATCTCAGCCAATAATTCTTCTTCTGAAATAGTTTCTGGCAGTTTTTCGACCTTTGACAGAATGCCAATTTTGGCTGCTGCACGTTCTTTATTTCTCACATACGTTTGGCTGGCAGGATTTTCCCCAACTAATAAAACAACTAATCCTGGTTGGATGCCTTGTTGTGTCATCTTTTCTACATCTTTTTGAATCTCTGCTTGCATTTGATCTGCTAATTCACGACCGTTAATTATTGTACTCATTCCTTCGCTCCCTCTATTGTTTCTTTACTTCTTTAATAGTATTTATTTTAGCATATAACCCAGTATCTTAACACCAGTTAGATAGTAAAAAAAGATTCAGAGCTTACGCCTCTGAATCAATTTCTTTCATTACATTTGATAACACACCATTAACAAATTTACGTGAACGGTCGTCGCTGTATTTTTTACTTAACTCAACGGCTTCATTTAATGCCACAATGTTTGGCACATCTGAAACGTATAGCATTTCAAAAATAGCTAAGCGTAAAATAACAATATCTATTTTGGCTAAGCGTTGCATAGACCAGTTATTACCTAAATGGTTCGTAATCACTTCGTCTAGTTCTGCTTTGCGGCTACACACACCGCCAACAAGTAAATCTAAATACGTAGGGACTAGGTCTTCGCCATCTTCACTAACGATTTCCCGATTATCATAAGCCAATGCATAATCAATGGCATCTTGTTTGGTTAAATCAGCATTAAAATCTAAAGGAAAAAGGGCTTGGAGCGCTTTTTCACGAATCTCGTGACGGGTTAATTCTGTTTTACTCATTCTCTTCTCCATCTTCATCTTCTGGGAATAATTCATTTAAGTCTGGTTGAGGGATTTTTTCAGGTACTACCGCTACAACATGAATATTCACTTCAACTAAATCAATATCTGTCATAAATAAGACTTGTTGTTTCACACGGTCTTGCATTTCTAATGCAACTTTTGGCACAGAAACACCGTAGTTCAAGTAACAATAGATATCGACTTTTAAGCCTTCTTCTTCTGTTCGTAAATATACACCTTTGCCGTGTGCTGCACGGCCTAATAATTCATTCACATTATTGGCGAACGTGCCACGCATCCCATAAACGCCCTCTACTTTTGAAGCAGCGATTCCGATAATTACTTCAATGACTTCAGGAGCGATCACGATTTCTCCTAAAGAATCGTTTGCATTGATTACAAGATTTTTTTCTTCTGACATTTGGTTGTCCTCCTTATCTATTACGCACAAAATCGTTAAATAAACGATTTATTTGATGAATCACTAAGTCTCTTAAGGATTCTCTTTTAAGCAACGGATGATTCTTAAAAATTAAAACAACACTGGTTTCTTCAGTTAGTTGTGAAAGAACGTCCAAATTTTGCTTATCAATACTCGTTCTTAGTTTATCATTAATTAGCCTATTTCGCTACCAGAAAAGCTAAGTTCTGACTAAAAGAACAGATAATTTCTTGTCATAAATTTCTAATTCAAGCCTTTAGACGTAAAAATAAGAAAGACCAAGTAATTTTGGCTTTCTTATTTTTACGTCTTTATTCTTCAGGATAACGTTCCATTAGTTTCGTCCGATGCTTTTGCATAATCATTTCTAAAGAGATGTCATATTTATCCGCTAAAATAAATAAATTATCCAACACATCGCCTAACTCTTCCGTTAAGTTTTCCAGATTCTCTTCATCCGCCAAAACTGTTTCATCCGGTCGATCACGGCCAATTTCAATTGTCCGAATGGCTCGACACACTTCGCCGACTTCTTCTGTTAAAAAGTTGGAACGAATAAACGGATCATATTGATACCAGTTACGTTTTTTATAAAACGCGCTAATAAACCGCTGATACTCTTGGATATCCATGTTCTCCCAACCTTTATAAAATGATTAATTCTTTTGGCGCGTGTGTCAATACACGATTACCTTCAGCAGTAATCAATAAATCGTCCTCAATACGCACGCCACCAATTCCTGGCAAATAAATTCCAGGTTCGTCCGTAATCACATTCCCTGGTACAAACTGTTTATCTGCTCGGAATGAAACATTTGGTCCTTCATGAATTTCTAACCCAATGCCATGACCAGTGCTGTGACCAAACGCATCGCCATAGCCATAGGAAGCAATATGATCCCGTGCAATCGCATCTAATTGAATGCCCGTCAACCCAGGTTTAGCTTCTGCTAACACTTTTAATTGTGCTTCTAAAACAATATCATAAATTTCTTTTAGTTTTGGCTGAATACTACCAATGGCAAATGTCCGTGTCATATCAGAAACATAGCCTTCATAATAACAGCCAAAATCCAAAGTGATTAAATCACCTTTTTCGATGACTTTATGGCTAGCAACGCCATGTGGCATCGCCGAACGTAGACCGCTGGCCACAATTGTCTCAAAAGAAACACCACTGGCTCCTTTTGAACGCATGAAGAAATCTAATTGATTAGCCACTTCAATCTCTGTCATTCCAGGTTTAATCATCTCTAAGACAAAGGCAAATCCTTGATCCGCGATGGCACACGCTTTTTCAATAATCGCTACTTCTTCTTCATCTTTCACTTCTCTTAATTCTTCAATCAAACCCATTACAGGAACTAATTCACATGGTAAAATTTCTTCCAATAAGCTATAATCAGCGAAACTAACTTGCGTTTCTTCAAAAGCTAAATTATCTAATTGCAAACGTTCAGCTAAATCTGCTACTTCGTCAAAAATATGTCCTGTGTTTTTAACGATAGTAAAACCAGTTGCTTGTTCCGCAGCTTGTTCCGTATAACGAAAATCCGTTACAAAAAAAGCTTTATCTAATGTAATCATTGCCAAGCCTGTTGTCCCAGTAAAATTGGTTAAATAACGTAAATTATACGGACTTGTCACTAAAAATCCTTGTAAATTATTTTCTTTCATTAACTCCCGTAGCTTTTCGACTCTTGCCATCATTGGTTCGACCTTCTTTCTTTTTTCTCATTTTTCATTATAGCAAATTTGCTTCAGAAAAGCATGAATCACCAAAAAACTTCATCGAGAAAGTTTACTGAAAATTTTACCTTTCCTTATTTTTTGCTTAACACTTTTGTAGTAAACTAATTTAGCGATTTCAAGGAGGAAATTATGAACGTTTATTTATTTCTGGCACTATTTTTCATTATTATCGGCATTTTAAGCTATAGTTTTTTTATTGAACCTAACTGCTTAGTCATACACAAAAATCAAATTAAAGTAACAGAATCAGGGAAAACCTTACGGATTGTTCAACTCTCTGATATTCATTTAAAAAAGAATTATTCTGTGAAAGCCTTAAAACAGATTGTTGAAAAAACAAATACATTACAACCAGACATAGTCGTTTTTACAGGAGACTTGTTCGACGATTATGCCCGTTTCGGTATCGAAATTCAGGATGAAGTGAGTCAACTTTTCCGTAAAATTAACGCCCCATATGGCAAATTCGCTATTTATGGCAACCACGAGTATAGCGGGTTAGATACCAATTTTTACGAAACAATCTTAGAAGCTGCTGACTTTACCGTACTAAAAAACACGGGCAAATTATTGCCTCTCTCACACCGTATCTCCTTGTACGTCGCTGGTTTAGAAGATTCGTTATATGGACAAACCGACTTAGCTGCGGCTTTGGTCAACCGCCCTACTGGAACGCCCACACTGCTACTAACCCATGAGCCAGATGTCGCAGACTCAGCAGTCAACAAAAACATTGACCTTATTTTAGCAGGACATAGTCACGGCGGACAGATTCGCTTGCCTTTTTTCACTTACAAAAATCAGCTTGCTAAAAAATATACACATGGGCTTTATCATTTAGAAGATGAAACGCCGCTAATTGTTCACCCAGGAATCGGAACCACTAAAATCAGCGCACGCTTTGGTGTCTTACCAACAATTGAACTGATTGAGTTAACTATTTAACTATGCATTAAAAAGACCGCCCCACGTTAGAGAAAAATTCTCACGTTGGACGGTCTTTGATTATGTTCGATTAATGATGAAAATCTTGCTCGTGATCTTCTTCTACTTTCGCTTTTCCTAGCGTATAAAATTTGCTGCCATTTAACCCGAGAATAAATAGCACAACCACTAGTAAAAGAATTGATAAAGATAACAATAAAGTCTGCAAGCCATCGCCATGTGCAACCATTAATTGACGTAAAATTGCGGTTAAACAAATTAAAATCAAATAACGAATCGGAATATGGTGTCCTTCTTGAATATAGCGAAGAATCATCATAATAAACTCAAATAACATAAAGAATGAAATAATTTCTTGCATGATAACTGAAAAATTATCCGGCGTCATTGGCTTCATGAGATATGTAGCGAGGTCAACTAAATAACTAGCCATAAATACTAATAAGAAAACTCCTAAAATCCCTAATACAATATCCAAAATCAAATTCACGTACTTCTTTACTACACTAAAATTCTTCTGCATAATACCCTTCTTTCTTTTGACTCAATTATTTTATAACAAGCTTGTTATTACATTAAATATATCATCAATTAACCTTGTCAGACAAGCAGTTAAACCCAATGTGAGATTTTTTTTATTTTGAGATGTTTCTTTATTTTCCGGCTAACCCTTTATGCAAGACAAAAAAAGCTGAATCCGGAGATTCAGCTTTTTAATCGTATTAGTTAGCTACTGGATAAACTGATACTTGTTTTTTGTCGCGGCCTTTACGTTCGAAACGTACCACACCGTCAACTTTTGCAAATAACGTATCGTCGCCACCGATTCCAACGTTCACACCTGGATAAATTTTAGTTCCGCGTTGACGGTATAAAATTGAACCACCTGTAACTGTTTGGCCATCAGCACTTTTAGCGCCTAATCGTTTAGATTCAGAGTCACGGCCGTTTGATGTAGAACCGCCACCTTTTTTATGGGCAAATAATTGTAAATTCATAGTCAATAACATAGTCTGCACCTCCTATTTCTCAGTGATTGTTTTTATTTGAATAAATTCAGTATTTTCGTTCTCTATTGATTGTAAACCTAATAAAAGATTTTCTAATAGAATTTGGGCAATATTTTTTTGTTCCTGATTGACAGTTGTTAACATCTCGACATAAAGGTAGCCACCTTCTACATCGTCAACTTCCACAATCGGTTCAAAACCTGCTAAGGCATCAATCCCATTGACTGTGCTAATTGCTAAGGCAGAAACTGCCGCGCAAACCACATCGCTGCCATAAGGACCTGCTTCAGCATGCCCGGTTAATTCGAATGAAACGATTCGGCCGGAGCCTGTTCGTTTAAAAGAACCTTTAATCATTGATAGGCCTTCTTTCCTGTCAACAAGAGAGATTAAGCGTTGATTGCTTCGATCATAACTTTTGTATACGGTTGACGGTGACCTTGTTTACGGTGAGAGTGTTTTTTAGGTTTGTATTGGAAAGTCACGACTTTCTTTTGTTTGCCGTGTTTTTCAACAGTTCCTTCAACAGTTGCGCCTGCAACAGTTGGCGCACCAACTTTTGTAGATTCGCCACCTACTAAGATAACTTCGTCAAAAACAACTTTCTCGCCAGCCTCAACGTTTAATTTTTCAACGTAGATTGCTTGACCTACTTCAACTTTCACTTGTTTACCACCAGTTTTGATAATTGCGTACATGCTATACAGCACCTCCTTCTTCTAGACTTAGACTCGCCATCCCAAGTGATGATTGCTCATGCTTAAAAACTTGTTCTGTGCGGTTGTAGCTGTGGAGACCACAATTACAACACTAACTATAATAACAGAACCAGAAAACCTCGTCAATATAAACTCTATATTTTCTTCACTTTCTCTCTCCAAAAAAACTTCTTCTGTTATTTAAATTTCCGATTGACTTTCTAACACTACTTCCATTATAATTAGCTTTGTTGTGTTACAACTATTGTCATAGTAGCTCAGCAGGATAGAGCATCCGCCTTCTAAGCGGACGGTCGGGGGTTCGAATCCCTCCTGTGACGTAACGATAACAAAAGCGCCTCTTAGAAACAAGGGTTTCTAAGAGGCGCTTTTGTTATTCCAAGTTCATCCTAACCTAGTTTAACTTTCTACCAACTTGAAGTACCTCCACCTCCACCAAAACTACCACCTCCGAAACTGTCACTGGAGCCATCATCAGAAGAACCCTCGTTGCTTGTAACCCACCAATCATGACGATTCGCATACATACTAGTCTTTTTTAGTTGCCTGTCAGAACGTGAACTTGCTAGAAATTTAGCAATAGACACATTTCCATAAGCAAAACGCATATCATAGTATTCAGGATACGTAGTCTTAATAAATCTTATCGGGTAGAAGGATTTTGAAGCTTTTTTGTTGGTAATCTTTTTTTCTCTAATTTTTTTCCGCAATAATTTTTTTTCAATTTTATATTGCTGGTTGTCTAAATCGTTTGCTAATTGTTTTAATGATTTTGATTTTTCTGAACTTACTTGCTGGATATCTTTTAAAAACCTACGGATTATAGAATCCAGGTGCAATCTATTTTGTAAGCCAACACCTATTGATTTTATATAACCAAATAAGAAAAAGACCGGAATCAAAAAATAGACCAGACTAACCATGGGTACTAAAGAGTCTTCGTCTTCTAAAAATGTCAGAATCTCTGTGATTAGTGTGAAAACTGTCGAAGGAAACGACTGCTCTGATAAACTAACTTGAACATAAATAATCAGAGTCACGGATACCAAAAAAGGATGTTTTAATAAAATCGAAAGAGGAAACAAAATAATTTTTAGGTAAGCAGATATTAAGTTATCATTAATTCCACTAATCCGACACGCAGGCAGTTTCGTTTCTGGAACTTTTTCCCAATATACTTCACCTATCCAAAAACACGGTAAGTAGATCCATGGTTGATTCACCTTCCAAAAACAAGCACACATAGAAGAGCTTCTTAAATCTTTCCACTGTGCAACATAATTATAAATAAATTTCTTTGGTGTCACCTCGCCAAATGCAAAATCCATATCATAGTATGCGGGAATTATTATCTCTTTTTTCGAATTTTCAGGATATAAAATATTTTTCTCCAAACGCGCCTTGGCAGCTTTAAATTCAACTGATTGTTCTCCTAAAACAATTGCCTTAGAGGAAATACCGCCATTATAAAACATAGCTACATCTTCCTTATAGCGATTTGCCATGTCAACTAGAGCCAAGCGGGCACTAAGTTCTTTCCCCGCATTACGTAATTCCCATAAAAAATACAACATAACAATAATAAAAACTATAATTAGCCAAGGCTTTAACGACCTTCCTATTCCTAATAAATATAACCAAATTTTCTGCAAAAAACTAATCTTAGGTAGCGAGGTCGTTTTAGACATAGTATCAGTAGTAAGTAGTTCCTTAATTCGAGTGGTGACAATATGTATTCCTGCATTAAAATCCTTTAATTTATAAAAATCTTTCACGGTACTATCTGTTATTTCGTCGGTTAAACTATCTGGGATTATCTCTTCAAGCCCATAGCCTACTTCAAGTCTTGCTTGCCTGTCTTTCACAGATACTAAGTAAATCACTCCATTATTATAAAGTTTATTTCCGATACCTAATTTATTACCTATTTGATTAGTAAAACTTTCAATCGTTTCATTTTCAGGAACTTGCTCAACTGTGATAACCATTAGTTGTGGTTTCGTTTCCGTCTTACTAAGTTCTTGATTAATTTTTTGTACATTATTAATGACTTCTTCGTTCAAAATTTGTGCATTATCTGAAACAAAAAGATGATTTTGATTAATTTTTACTACGACATCGTCTGTTGGAGCTGAATAAGTCCTTTCAAATCGTTTTAAGAAACTCATACCCAAATAGATCCCTATTAAAAGAACAGCTAGATAAACTAAATTCTTCATTACAATACTTTTTACTTTTATTTTTCGATACTCCCCCACGCTAATTTGTAATTCTATCCCTACTTTATTTTTCCCATACACTGATTTTTTCTCCCTTCCACTCCTACCGAATGTTCTAGCTCTGATTTTCCACAGAGCTAAATAAATTTTTTTGTATTAAAAATTTATTTTCTTAATAGTTAGTATACCGAATATAGACGTTCAAATCTCTATCTTTTTAACTAATTTCTGCTAACACACATAAAAAGAACGTAACGCTTAGTTGATAAGCGTTACGTTCTTTTCAGATAATTAGTTAAACAAACACAAGAATATTGATTTTTACAGCTCGTTTTCTAAAATCTCAATCCGCTCATCAAAACTCAACTCTTGATAGATTTGGTGGAGCATCCACATGTACCCATACGGATCAATAAACAATGAATTTTTGAGCGCTCCTTCCATCATTTCAGTAATAGGCTGTACTTCTTGACAACCGTTTTCCATTGCCAGTTGATGTGTCTCTTCAATATTTTCTACTGTTATATTAAACCAGATAGTATTGGGATGTTCTTGGGTTGGTGATTTTAAACCATATTCTTCATTGGCATCTAACATGTGAAACCTCGTGCCATAAAGTTGAAAAACCGCTTCATTCATTCCGACAGGATACTCAGTTGCTTCTACTACCTCTATTTCAAACACCTTTTTATATAAGGCAAGCGCCTTAAGGCTATCACTAACAATAAAATCGATTTCTGTCCCTTTAATCATTTGTTTTTCCTCCTTCAAAGCTACTAACTGTTGATTAATTTTTTTAATCTTTTGCTCCTCCATTTGAATTAAATGTCGCGATTGATCTCGTTTTCTTAACAAAATAGTTTCCAAAAAAGAAGCATCCTTAAGTTTTCTCAAAGTTTCTGCCATCTCTTCAACTTTAAACCCTGAATCTCTTAACAGTAAAATTTGTTTCAATAAAGGAATTTGATGTGCGCTATAATAGCGATATCCTGTTTTTTTATCAATTTCATTTGGAACAAAAATTCCTGCTTTTTCATAATGACGCAGCATCCGTGGGGAAATATCCATTAACTTGGCAAATTGCCCAATTTGATACATAGAGTCTCCTTTTCATTCAATTGATATTCTTATCATAAACCTTGACACCATGTGAAAGTCAATGAAAAAGTTTCTATTCATACATTTCTATTTTATTTGGATATTACCGTGATCTTTCTCTTGTTATTTTCTAAAAATCTCCTTTACATTTACCAAAACAGTTGATACGATTAGTATACCTTCTTAAAATTAGAGTTTTATAATCTTTAATTTACTAAAAAGCAATCGAAATGAAATCATCTAACCATTAACTTTATTCAGGTCATCAATCTCTTATTTTTAAAAAATAAAATACTCGACAGTTCATTCATTTTTTTCATATGCGTTGTTATGGAATCTAGTTCCTGTGTTAAACTCTGATGGTTATAAAGTTTTAATCACGTTATTCAGTGTAGATGAATTAGAAAATAAAAGAAAAAATCACTTGATTGTAAAGCTAATACAAGCAATTAGTTTGTTATTGGTCATTGAAACAGTCATTAGTTGGTTTGTGTGAGGTGACTAAGTTGTTAGAACTAAATGATTACACATTGAAAATAAATAATAAATTACTTTTAGAACATACAAAAGTTTCATTTAGAAAAGGGGTGATTAATCATATCTTAGGGAAAAACGGTGTAGGGAAATCACAATTTGCTAAGGATTTATTGTTAAACCGAAGTGGTTTAATCCCTTCTGAAATAAGTAAAAATGTTACGATTATTTCAAGCTTTTCTAATGTCCCTAACGATTTAAAAGTCTGCGAATTATTTATTCTTCTAGAGAAAAGATTTGGTTTAGATTCAGTCGCACACTTGGCTCATTCTTTGCACGCTACAAATATTTCTAAAACTTCCTTAATTGGACAATTAAGTGATGGACAAAAACAAAAACTAAAATTACTTTCTTTTTTTCTGGAAGATAAATCAATTATTGTATTAGATGAAATTACCAACGCCTTAGATAAACAGACAATTAATGAAATCTATCTATTTCTACTTGCATATATAAAAAATCATCCTAAAAAAATTATTCTAAACATCACACACAATTTATCAGATTTAAAAAATTTAAAAGGCAACTATTACTTAATTGAAGATTTCAAAATGATTCGTTTTACTAATCAAACTGAAGTTATTCAGAAGTATATTGAGGGGTGAAATTTTGGAATTAAAAAAAACGATTTCCAACAAAATAATGATTATTTTAATTGCAATTATCGTTGCAATCTTTGCAATGGGATGGATTCTACCTATTGGCATCGATAAAGTAACTAGGTTAAGTTACCGAGAATACTTATTTAGTACATATACTGTATTTACACAATTTGGCTTTCTAATGTTTTCGTTTCTAGTCTCTTTCTTTATTAATAAAGAGTACTCAGGAAAAACAATTTTATTTTATCGTATGATGAATACCAATAGCCTTACTTTTTATATAAAAAAAGTTTTGACACTTACGGTAGAGACCCTAGGCAGTATTCTAGTTCTGTTATTTATCGTTTCCTTTATTTTTATGGATTTTTCTGTAATTCTGCAAATGTTTTTTTTATTATCGATGATTTCAATTCAGTATATTTTAATTGTTGCGTTGATCAGTTTTTTATCTGCTAACGTTCTTTTATCTATCGGTTTTAGCATACTCTATTGGATTACAACAGTACTTTTTGTTGCAATTGGTGGATTTTTACGTTTTTTTGCAATATTTGATGCTTCAAACGAATTATATCTAAACGTCCAGAATTTTTTAGAAGGCTCAGAAAACTCAATTAGTTTTGACCACAATTTATTGATTATCTTGTATATTATAGTTCTAACAGTCATCGCGCTGGCTATTGCAAGGGTAAATAATAAACGTTGGCTAAGACTAGGAGTATAAACGACACCCACTTCGCAGATAGGATTCATCTACTTATTCGAGACAATAGATTAAATCAAATACAACTAGTTGAAACTAAAAAAGTATCAATTTTGATACGCCCCAAACTGATATTTTTCTAAACTTTGGGGCGTGTAATCAAAATACAAGCTTCTTAGTGTGGCACTGGATATTTCACCGCATTTTTCTTCAACTTTTCTTCGATAATTTCGTCCAAATCAAACCCTAAATTATCAGCCATCATGTAGGAGTAAATGAGAACATCAGCCAATTCTTCTTTGATTCGTTCTTCTTGTTTGATGCCTTCTTCTGCTGTTTTCCATTGAAAAAGTTCTAACAATTCTGCTGCTTCTAAACAAATTGAGAGCGCCAAATCTTTTTCATTATGGTGGGGGCGCCAATTTCTTTCATCACGAAATTGATTAATTTTTGCCATTGTATCCATCTGTTCTCCTGCTTTCTTATTCATTTGATGGCAACTGAAACCCATCGAACGTTTCACCATCATAGTATTTTAATAACTGTTCTGTAGACAATAACGAGGAAGTTATTTCTTCCTCTTCAACAACTGCTTGATTCTCTTCTCTATATAACAAATAAGCCTGTAAAAGCTGTTGGTAGAGTTTTTTTCGTGAAGAGGCTTCCGCTGAAAGAAACGTTAATTCTTTTAAGTGTCCGCGATAGACAGGCAAATCATCAACAAATTCGATTGGTAATTCTACTACAGTTAACTGGAATTCTTCAAAGACTTCTTCATACATCTGCCATTCCCTCTTTCTGTCGATATTGTTTTGGGGTCATGCCCATTTCTTCTTTAAAACGTTTATAAAAAAAGGCTTTGTCTTGATAGCCGATTCGTTCAACAATCGTTTGAATCGATAAATCTGTTTGCTTCAAGTAGTTTTTCGCCAATTGGATTCGGTAGGCTAAGACAATTTCCGTAAACGTTTTGTTTGTTTTTTCTTTTAAAAAATTCGATAAGTAATTCGGATGAAAATGAAATTTAGCGGCGACTTCTGCTAAAGTGACATGTGCAATCTGTTGCTCAATATACGCTAAAATCACCTCAACACGTTGATGATTCGACAAATAATTATCTTGCATCTTTAAAGCTTCTCTAGGCAGTTGACCTAGTTCCACCATCAGCAAAACAAAGGCCGCTTTGGTCACTTTATTATTAAAATATGCCATTTTCACAATTTGTTTCAGTAATAATAGCGAATAGACGTGAACATCCGAATTTGGCGGGCTGGCAAAAACGAAATATCGAGGAATGTTTTCAAATTCACTGCTAGCAATTTCTGTAAAAAAACGATACATGACTGGCTCTTCCGCCAGCTGATTTAAGAGCGTATCAAGAAAATAGTGCTTTTTAAAATAAAATATAATCATAGACATTCCTTGCCCCCGATAGCTAACCGAGGTGGCCTCATTGACAATCATGACTTGGCCAGCCGAAAACGAACACCTTTGTTGATCCAAATAAGCATTGCCATCTTGCTCTAAACAATAGAGCATCCGAATAAATCCTTTCGGAACGTCAATGGTTTCCGAAGATGCCAGCATAAAGCCCGCAATTTCTCGATGTGGATTTTCCTTAAATTGCGCTACTTCATTCTCAAGAGCATTGGTAGTGGTTAAATAACAATCTAAGGTCTCTAAAAACTGATAAAATGCTGCATATTGCTCTTCTTTGCTTGCCAATTAATCACCTCATAATCCAACACTTTTTACTTTACTTCCTCTATTTTTTTCTTTGGCGTTTCCTTCTATACTAGATACATGGTAACACGAAAAAAGAGATTCAACAGTTTTAGGAGGAATTTTTTATGAAAATTAGTTTTATCGGTGCTGGAAATATGGCATCCGCCATTGCCAAAGGTACGCTAAAAAAACAATTTATTTCCGCAGAAAACCTTTATTTTTATGATATTCAAGTCGAAAAAACCGCCGCTTTTGCACAAGAAATTGGTGCACACGCGGTTGCTTCACCACAAGAAGCTATTGCAGTAGCTGACTTAGTTATTTTAGCGGTGAAACCGCAATTCGTTCAAGCGGCTTTACTTGAAGCAAAAGAAGCAATTTTAGACAAGCAACCGCTAATTGTTTCCATTGCAGCAGGTACGACTATTGCAGAATTGTATCAACTGTTTGAGACTACCCAACCGCTTCGTCTTGTTCGTGTGATGCCCAATATGAATGCATTGATTGGCGCAGGTGCAGCCGCTGTTTGTGGCAATGCCTTTACATCCACTGAAGACATCCAGACTGTTTTATCGTTGTTTCGAGCAGTTGGCCAAGCCTGGGAATTAGAGGAACAGTATTTTTCGATTTTTACTGCTATTGCAGGTAGCACTCCTGCGTATGCTTTCTTATTTATTGATTCGATTGCCCGAGCAGCCGTTAAAAATGGTATGAAGAAAGATTTAGCCTTAGAAATTGCCACACAAGCTGTACTAGGCAGCGCTCAAACTTTGGCAAATAGTACAGAGAATCCTTGGACTTTAATCGACCAGGTCAGTTCTCCTGGTGGAACCACGGTTGCTGGGATTGTCGAATTAGAAAACAATGCGTTTATTTCAACAGTCATCAAAGGGATTGAGGCCACCATCCTTCGGGATCAAGAATTAGCCAAACAAGACTGAGAAGAATAGTTACATGAGCGAGTAAATAAGAAAAAGCGCTGAAAATTCAGCGCTTTTTCTTATTTTAATTGAATGAGTAAGCCAAAATGATCACTGACTATCGGTGTTTTCCTACCATCAAAAATTACTTCATATTTTCGTACGTGCCACTGTTTTGGAACAAATGCGTAGTCAATCCGCAAGGCTGCTTCATTTTCTTCCCAGCCATCTATTTTTTTCTCTACTGTCGCTTCACCGCTTGTCTCTTCCGCTACAACAAATGCATCTTGAATCGGCAAGTAACTATTTTCCACTAATTGATAGCCAGTTGTACCAGCTGGGTTGTTTAAATCGCCTAAAATGACTAACGGTTGTTGCCCCGTCGCTAAGTATTTCTCTAATTGTAGCCATTCATAGGCAAAACCTGTACAGGGTGTTTCCCACCAAGAAAAGTGACCAGAGACAACAGTAAGCGTACCTTTTGAACTCTCTGTCTCCGCTACTAAGATTTTTCTTGTTCGATAATTCGTTGGTTCTTGGCTTTCTGAAATAAGGAGAGCTTCACTAGTCAACGGACATTTCGAAAGTAGTGCGTTCCCTTCTTCATAAATAGCGTAACCAATGTGGCTCATTTCCCAACTCCAATAATAGTGTTGGCCTTTTTCAGCTAGATATTGAACGATTAGATATGCAAAATTATCTTCATGGACCGGTGTTTGGGTCGCCACGGGACAAAAAGTAGTTAACTGTTCTAACGGCACTTTCTTGTAAGCGACTTTCTGATTCACTTCTTGTAAGGCAATTATTTCACTTTCAGAAGATAAAATCACCTTGGCAATCTCCTCTAATTTTTTTAATGGTTCTTCTTCTAACCAGCTATGAGTATTGATTGTTAAAAGATTCATCTTTTCCCCTTCTCTTACATGTTATTAGGTCGGGCACAATTATTGATTGTGCCCGACCTAATCATTTAAATTTCAATCTGTCCGATCACAGTCTCCGCAGTGGTGGTTCCTAGTTGATTAATAACTACTTGTTCCACTTTGTCGCTGTTTGTAAAGGCGACAATAATCGTTGTTTCTTTGCCAGCTTGTTCAATCACATCCAAATTCATTTTAGCTAGTTTCGTCCCAGCTTTCAATGATTGTCCTTCTTTAACAAAAGATTCAAAAGCAGGAGTTGCCATTTCGACTGTATCAATCCCCATATGGACAAGTACTTCGATGCCTTCTTCTGTTTGTAGCCCAATCGCATGTTTGCTTGGGAAAACACTTAGGACTTTCCCCGAAATTGGTGCCACCACCTCTCCTTCTAGAGGCTTAACTGCAAATCCATCCCCCATCATTTTTTGTGAAAAGACAGGATCATTGACTTGCGCCATTGGAATAACTTCCCCTGTCGCCACAGCCACGAAATCTTTTTTCTTGCCTAAGAAATTCGTTGTTGGCACTCCTGCTGTACTTTCTGCTATAACTGGTTCTGGAATGTCAACGCCGGAAGCTAATAAATCTTCAATATCGGATTTTAAAACATCAGCTTTTGGTCCATAAACGGCTTGAACGCCATTATCTTTCACAATCAAGCCCATTGCGCCTGCCCGTTTCCACGCCTCTTCCGAACCGACTTTTTCTCGATCCTTTACACTGACACGTAAGCGTGTCATACACGCATCAACTTCTTTGATATTTTGTTTACCACCAAGTAAGTAGACAATTTGCGCGATTTGCTGATCGACGACACCTGAACCAGCCGCGCCAGATGCGATTTCTTCGCCGTTATCATTGTCGTAGTTTCCATTTCTTCCAGGTGTTGCGTAATTAAATTTTTTAATTAAGAAATTGGCTAAGAAATAAGTGACAACACCAAAAATGATGACCATTAAAACAAAATTGATTAAATCGCCACCTAAACCAGCTTTTATTGCTAGCGGTGTTCTTGTTAACAATTCAATATTTCCAAACGAATGCACACGCAATGGTAAAATATCAGCCATTGCAAAAGCAGCACCTTGGATCACGGCATAAATCACATAAAGCGGCACTGCAGCAAACATAAACATGAATTCTAACGGCTCTGTCACACCAGTTAAGAAAACAGCTAAAGCAGCAGAAAAATACATTGATTTATATTTAGCTTTTTTATCTGCATCGACATTACGATACATCGCCAAAGCCATCCCCATTAAAATCCCTGAAGAACCAATCATTTGGCCTACTTTGAATCGAGCTGGTGTCCAATTTTCTAAGACAAACTGATACTTGCTCATATCACCAGCGCCTTTAAGATTCACTAAGTCTGTTGCCCAAGCCAACCATAAAGGATCTTGACCAAAGACTTGGGTTCCAGCTTGTGCGCCAGATAAAATTTCATACGTTCCACCTAATTGTGTATAGTTGATTGGAATCGTCAACATATGATGTAACCCAAAAGGTAATAACAAACGTTCCAACGTTCCATATAAGAATGGCGCTAAAATAGGTGCACTGTCTTGAGATTGCGCAATCCATAACCCAAAATTATTAATTCCCGCTTGAATATTTGGCCAAATAAGTGCTAATGCAATTGAGACAATTGTTGACCACAAAATAACGACAAATGGGACAAACCGTTTACCATTAAAAAATGATAGCGCATCTGGTAATTTCCGATAATTGTAATACTTGTTGTAAGCCATCGCACCGACAAAACCAGCAATAATCCCTACAAAGACACCCATATTTAATGCCGGAGCTTCTAAGACACTTGTAAAGAATCCCTTCACCATAATCTTGGTGCCAAATAAGGTATGCGTGAAAGCTTGTTCATCTGCCAACATTTCATTTGTTACACCAAAAATGGCTCCAGTAATACGGTTGATTAAAACAAAAGAAATCCCCGCTGCAAATGCGCCACCTGCACGATCTTTGGCCCAACTGCCACCTATTGCTAACGCAAATAGTAAATGTAAGTTGCCAATAATTGCCCAACCGATACTCTCCAGAACTCCGCCTGTTGTTACTAACAAGCCTAAATTAGAATCGATTAAGGGAAGCGATTTCCCAATACTAATCATTAAACCCGCTGCGGGCATTACTGCCACAACGACCATTAAAGCTTTCCCGAATTTTTGCCAAAACTCAAAACTAAACATTTTTTTCATTCCTGCCACTCCTTACGCAATCGGTTTCGTTATGTTGCCATTATATACTCCTGTTTCCTTTTTGTAAATGCTTTAATTTCAAAAATATTGTGGAAAACAACTCCCTACTACTTAATCTTTTTTTATTTTGTCTTTTAATAAAGCAAATAAAGTTCCTTCTATCCTACCTTTGTTTCAGTTTTTATTCATAAGATTACACTTTTTAAGCATTGACTATTGACTAATGCAATCGGTTGCGTTTATGATAGACCTATCAATAAAATCACTGAGGGGGATTCTCATGAAACAAATCAAACGTTTATTCCAAATTGATCCTTGGAAAATCCGTACTACACACTTAGATAAAGAAAATTTACGGTTACAAGAATCATTAACAAGCATTGGCAACGGCTATATGGGGATGCGGGGAAATTTTGAAGAACACTATTCTGGCGACCATCATCAAGGAACCTATTTAGCAGGTGTTTGGTATCCAGACAAAACACGTGTTGGTTGGTGGAAAAATGGTTATCCTGAATATTTTGGCAAAGTGATTAACGCAATTAATTTCATCGCAATGGACTTACAAATTGATGGACAAACAATTGATTTAGCCACTACACCTTACGAAGATTTTTCTTTAGAATTAGACATGCAAAATGGGGTCCTTTCTCGGCAATTCACCATCCAAACACCGAAGAACAAAGTGCGCTTCTCTTTTGAACGTTTTTTAAGCTTAGAAAAAAAAGAAGCAGCTTACATCCACTTAACAATTGAAATGTTGGAAGGTACAGGCACAATCACTCTTCACTCAAAATTGGATGGCGATGTTCAAAATGAAGACAGCAATTATGAAGAACATTTTTGGGAAGAAATGGCTATTGAAACACAAGAAACACTTGGCTTTGTTACGACTAAGACCATTCCTAACAACTTTGAAATAGAGCGTTTTACAGTGACTGCAGGCATGCGCCATTTCATCGATGGAGCCTCTGTTGTGCCTACATATACACAACAGCCCTTGGCTTTAACCGCAGAATTGACAGTGTCTTTAAACGAAGGCGAAACGACCGCCATCACAAAAGAAGTGCTTGTCGTTACCAGTCGTGATGTGCCAGAAACGCAACAAATCACACGAGTAAACGAATTATTTGCAGAAATGACTACCTTGTACCCTGAAGCAAAAGCTGGGCAAGCTGCCGCTTGGGCAAAACGTTGGCAATTAGCTGATGTTGTTATTGAAGGAGATGACGAAGCCCAACAAGGCATCCGTTTTAATCTGTTCCAACTTTTCTCAACCTACTATGGTGAAGACGATCGTTTAAATATCGGACCAAAAGGCTTTACTGGCGAAAAATATGGCGGTGCCACATACTGGGATACCGAAGCATATGCTGTCCCACTTTACTTGGCGTTGGCTAAGCCCGAAGTTACTAAAAATCTACTGAAATATCGCCACAATCAATTGCCTCAAGCCATTCATAATGCCCAACAACAAGGGTTAAAGGGTGCGCTTTACCCAATGGTTACTTTTACTGGTGTCGAATGTCATAATGAGTGGGAAATCACTTTTGAAGAGATTCACAGAAATGGTGCGATTGCTTATGCGATTTATAATTATGTCAACTATACAGGAGACGAAGACTATCTCAAAGATGCTGGTCTAGAAGTGCTTGTGGCAATTGCTCGTTTTTGGGCGGATCGGGTCCACTTCTCCCAACGTCATAACCAATATATGATTCATGGCGTAACGGGGCCAAATGAATATGAAAATAATATCAACAATAACTGGTATACCAATACAATCGCTGCGTGGGTTCTACGTTACACCCGTGAGTCTTATTTAAAATTCCAAGAAGAAACAACGCTCAAAATTGCAGACGACGAATTAGCTAAATGGGCAGACATTGTAGAAAATATGTACTTCCCAGTGGATAACGAATTAGGCATTTTTGTACAACATGACACTTTCTTAGATAAAGATTTAATGCCTGTTTCTGATTTACCACTTAGTGAGCTGCCTTTAAATCAACATTGGTCATGGGATAAAATTTTACGGTCTTGTTTCATTAAACAAGCCGATGTTCTTCAAGGAATTTATTTCTTCAATGACGCCTTTTCTTTAGAAGAAAAACGCCGGAACTTTAACTTTTACGAACCAATGACTGTCCATGAATCTTCCCTTTCACCAAGCATTCATGCTGTGTTAGCTGCTGAATTAGGCATGGAAGAAAAAGCAGTGGAAATGTATCAACGAACAGCGCGCCTTGACTTAGATAATTACAATAATGATACAGAAGATGGCTTACACATTACCTCAATGACTGGTAGTTGGCTAGCGATTGTTCAAGGTTTTGCCCAAATGAAAACGGACCATCAACAACTAAAATTTGCACCCTTTTTACCAGCGACATGGACAGCCTACTCATTCCACATTAATTATCGGAATCGTTTACTATTTGTTGAAGTTGCAGCAGACCAAGTGGCCTTCACTTTACTCGACGGCCCTGCAATTCCATTAACTGTTTACGATCAAAAATACACATTAAAAGATCGATTAGTTTTACCGATCAGAAAGGAAGAAGTTCATGTTTAAAGGCGTTTTGTTTGATTTAGATGGCGTTATTACTGATACAGCAGAATTTCATTACCACGCTTGGAAAAAATTAGGGAACGAAATTGGAATTTCCATTGACCGTGTTTTCAACGAACAATTGAAAGGT
Source organism: Enterococcus sp. MSG3299 (assembly GCF_050555765.1). Classification (NCBI taxonomy): domain Bacteria; kingdom Bacillati; phylum Bacillota; class Bacilli; order Lactobacillales; family Enterococcaceae; genus Enterococcus; species Enterococcus sp. MSG3299. The sequence goes on along the minus strand of NZ_CP187869.1, from coordinate 742,205 downwards.
GTAAGCCGTGAAGATTCTCTGCAGTTACTGTTAAAATACGGAAAAAAAGAAGGCACGTTTTCTTCTGAAGAATTTGCCCAGTTAGCGCAACGGAAAAACGATTATTACTTGGAAATGATCCAAGCAATTACGCCTGAAGATGTCTATCCAGGAATTCTTTCTTTATTAACGGAATTACGTGAAGCCAATATTAAAATCGCCTTGGCTTCTGCAAGTAAAAATGGGCCTTTTCTTTTAGAAAAAATGCAATTGACACCCCTTTTTGATGCCATTGCTAATCCAGCAGACGTCCAGGCAGGTAAACCCGCTCCAGATATTTTCATTTTAGCTGCGAAAGAAATTGATTTGACACCAGCAGAATGTCTTGGCATTGAAGATGCCAAAGCTGGGATTCAAGCGATTCTTGCTAGCGGAGCGCAACCTGTTGGCGTTGGCCGCAAAGAAGAGTTAGGCGAAGGGTTGCCCATCGTGCCAGAGACGAGCGCTTTAACGTTTGATTACTTAAAAAAAGTGTGGCTTGATCATGAAGGATAATCGTATCACCGTAACCGATATTCCAAACACAAACTTAAAAAAAATTACTTTGAAGAACGACTTTTTAGAAGTCGTTCTTCTCAATTATGGCGCGCGCCTCCATAAACTTTTGATGCCAAATAAAAATAATCATTGGGAAAATATCCTTTTATCGTATGATTCGTATCAAGATGTATTAAAGGATCAAAGCTTTTTTGGCGCCACTGTTGGACCAGTTGCTGGACGCATTCGTAATGGCCATTGGCAAAATGGAATATTAGAACAAAATAGCGACGGTCATCATATCCATGGTGGCTCAAAGGGATGGTCTTTTCAATATTGGACAGTCGAACCCTTTGAAAAAAAGGATATCATTGGCGTTACCTTTCATTTAACCGACACCACTTCTGGCTATCCTGGACCAATTGAGGCCACCATCACCTACCAGCTAGAGGATAATCATTTACGAATGATCAGTACTGGACGGAGTAAACAGGAAACACTTTTTAATCCTACAAACCACGCCTACTTTAATTTATCTGGCGATGGAAAGTTAGACATTCTGTCACATTTGCTATCTTTGAACTGTCAAGGTATGTTAGAATTAGACGATAATAAGCTGCCTACTGGACGAATCTTACCAGCTTCTGAACTATCCATACGTTTTAATGAACTGACACCTATCGAAACAATCCTCCAACGCTATCCAACTGGGTTAGATGATGTTTTCCCCTTAGTTGGCTCTGACTTAAGACAGTCACAATTATGCTTACAAGAGCCTACTTCTGGAAGAAAAATGACGATAGCAACAACGAACCAAAGTATGGTATTATTTTCTACGACTGGTTTTGAGGCTCCATTTTCTATTAATGGACAAGCGATGCATTCAAACTATGGCTTAGCAATTGAACCACAAGAGTATCCAGACATTGTTCATCATCCTCAGTGGGGCTCTATTTTATTACCAGCTAATAAAAAGCAAACCTACCAAACGGTTTATCAATTTAACCTTCTATAATTACTAAGAAAGGCGTGGCAAAAATGGCAATTACAGTAAAAGATGTCGCTAAGAAAGCGGGGGTTGCAACTTCAACCGTTTCGCGTGTCATTAACGATCATCCAAGTATTTCTGAATCGACAAAAAAGAAAGTTCGAAAAGTCATGGATGACTTAGGCTATGTGCCAAATATGACGGCACGGAATTTGGGTAAACGAATTTCAAGTGCCATTGGCGTAATTTTACCTCCTTTAGATTCGAAAGAACGGTTAGGGAATCCATTTTATTTAGAAATTATGGAAGCCATCAACGAGGAAGCCCGTCTTTACGATATGACTACTGCTATTGCAACTGCCAAAAGTTTTGATGTACTATTGGAAAACGTTAAAAGAATGCATCTTCAAAAACAAGTGGACGGTTTTATTCTTGTGTATTCAGATAGTAAGGACCCCGTCATTGATTACTTATATGAAAACAACATTCCCTTTACTTTAATTGGTCAACCTTACCAACATGAAACGGAAATAGTTTACGTGGATAATGATAATCAATTATTAGGGAAACAAGCGACGGAATTTTTAATTGAAAACGGTCATAAAAATATTTTATTTGTGACCAATACAACGCATGAAAGTTTGTACTTTGAACGTTACTTTGGTTATCAAAAAGCAATTATGATGCAAGGATTAACTGTTTTACCAAGCGTTGCGTTAGAAAAACCTGAAGATTACATGGCTTTCGATGACATTCTTCATCAAAATAATGCCACGGCGTTGGTGGTGATTGATGATATCTTTGCTTTGCGGACGATGCAACTTGCGCAAATCTATGGTTATCAAGTTCCTGAAACGTTATCCATTATTAGTTTTAACAACTCAATCTTTTCAACATTGACACATCCTTATCTAACAAGCATTGACATCGACACGTCAGAATTAGGTCGAATGGCGATGAAAAAATTATATGAATTAATCCACGAAGAATTGACGAATGGTGTCCGTCTCGTTATTCCTCACAAATTAATTAAGCGTGAAACAGTTATTCCTATTCATTAAAAAAGAAGCGTAAGCAGTTTAACACTGCTTACGCTTCTTTCTATGTGTACGCTCTTATTCGTATGTATTACTTTTATAAAATAACTTTTTGCGAAATTTTTTTCCAAAACGTTTCTTCTTTTGCATCAAATTGAGCTGGTTCCCCGTCAGACAATTTTTCATTTAATAATGATAATTTTTCTTGATGTTTTGCATACTCATCTTTTTTTATTAGCTCTAAACGATACGCACGATCCAAGATCGACTCTCGATAGTTAACATTCATTTTCGTTGCCTTCGCCATTTCTTACATTCCTTCCCAAAATAAATTTTCATTTTTTCGTTAAATTCTTCTATAATTATAACAAAAATATCAGAAAAATAAATATGAAACAAACGATAATTGCGAAAATTTTGTTTTTTCATGCAATTATCGTTCGATTATTTAAGAAATTAAAATTATTAACCAATAATTAATCAATCAGCAAACGCATTAAATGAACATCTAAAAATTCACCTTGGTCTGTTTTGGCACCCCGAGGCATAATTGCCTCTGTTTCAAACCCTAATTTTTTATAGACATGAATCGCTCGTTGATTGCGATCCTGTACCGTTAATTCCAAGCGACGAATAACATGACTTTCATGCGCCCAGCGAATAAGTTCTTCCATTAGGATACTGCCTAGTCCATAGCCCCAGTATTCTTTTAAAATACTAATGCCAATTTCACCAATATGCTCCATCCGCTTTTTAGAAGAAGCAGACACAGAAGCGGTGCCAATGATCGCTTCTCCCGCTAATGCCACCAATAAAACATTATTTGGCGATTCATAGAGTGTTGCTAGATTTTCAGCCAATTCTGTTGTCGACATGGCCATTCCTCGCTCATCCATCACCAAATAGGGCGTTTCACTCCCAATTTTTGACATCACAGATAGTAATTGATCCGCATCAGTAGGCACTGCTTCTCGAATAGAAAATGTTTGTTCAGTCATATTCGCGAGCCTCCCACGTTTTCAGAATCTCTGCTATTCTTTCTTCTGCCAATGGACCAGTTCCGCGGAATTCAAGAACTCTCTTGTCCGCTTCTTGAGAATCTTTATTTAAAATAATTTCTAAATAATCTTCTGGCAATTCTTCTTCAATCAAGCTGCCCCATTCTACAACGGATAGCCCATCTCCTTCAAAATACTCATCTAACCCTAATTCATCCGCACCCTCTTCAACACGATAGACATCCATATGGTATAACGGAAGTCGTCCTTGTGGATATTCGCGGATAATCGTATAGGTGGGACTTTTAATCATTTGGGAAATGCCTAATCCTAAAGCAATCCCTTTCGTCATTGTCGTCTTACCGGCCCCTAAATCACCAGTCAGGACAATTACATCACCAGCTTGTGCCTTTTGTCCAATGATTTTAGCAATCGCTTCTGTTTCCAATGGATTGTTCAGGACAATGTTCATTTTTTTGCCTCCCATCTGCAAGAATCTATGTATGAAAGTATACCGAAAATTCAATAAGTTGACTAGTGGCAGCTTCAAAAAAATAAAGTTGAGGCCCAAGTGTCCTGGGAACCTCAACTTCTACTTTGCTTATTTATCATGCTTCGACATAGTTAATTAGTCGTTCATTAATGTTTGAGCAGCTGTAATGATTGATAATTTATAAACATCTTCTTCGTTTGCACCACGTGATAAGTCAGAAACTGGTTTGTTCAATCCTTGTAAGATTGGGCCAATTGCTTCAAAGTTACCTAAACGTTGAGCAATTTTGTAGCCAATATTTCCTGATTGTAAATCTGGGAATACAAAGACTGTTGCTTCTCCAGCAACTTTTGAGTTGGGCGCTTTTAATTGTGCAACAGAAGATACATAAGAAGCATCAAATTGTAATTCACCATCAATCGCATATTCAGGTGCTAATTCTTGCGCAATTTTTGTAGCTTCAGCAACTTTTGTTACTTCTGGTGCTTTTGCAGAACCTTTTGTTGAAAAACTTAACAATGAAACTTTTGGTTCAATGTCAAATAATTCAGCTGTTTTGGCACTATCAACAGCAATTTCAGCTAATTCTTGTGCAGTTGGGTTCACGTTAATCGCGCAGTCTGAGAATAAATATCTTTCTTGGTCACGACCACGAATCATTAAGAAGGCACCACTTGTACGGCTTACGCCTGGTTTTGTTTTAATGATTTGTAACGCAGGACGAACTGTATCACCTGTTGAGTGGATAGCACCACTAACCATACCATCAGCAATACCCATGTAAGTTAACATAGTACCGAAATAGTTGACATCTTTTAAGATTTTTTCAGCATCTTCTTTAGTAGCTTTTCCATTACGGCGTTCAACAAATGCTTCGACCATTTCATCCCATTTTTCATAATCATTTGGGTTGATAATAATAAAGTTTGATGTGTTGATTCCACGAGCCATAGCAGCATTTGCGATATCTGTTGGATCACCAATTAAGATTGGTTCTACTAATTCATCAGATTTTAAGCGGGCAGCAGCACCTAAGATTCTAGGATCTGTTGCTTCAGGGAAAACAATTTTGATATTACGGCGTACGACTTTAAATTTTAAGCTATCGAATAATTCCACGATAAACCCTCCAGTTTTATATTTACAAAATCCATCATACACTATTCTCAAAGAAAATAACAGTTTTTTCTAGCTGTATTAGTCAAAAAAACCAATAATCCGATAAACTTTTCACAAACTAACTCTTCTACACTATAACAGCATACACTGTTACATTACACTGTTTCAGGAAGTTGCCAATCAATCGGCGTTTCCCCTAAACGTTCTAGAGCGGCATTCGCTTGAGAAAACGGACGTGAGCCAAAAAAACCACGATGTGCTGACAATGGACTTGGGTGTGGCGATTTGATAATCACATGCCGAGTCGTATCAATCATTTTAATTTTTTCTTGAGCAGGACGTCCCCATAAAATGAAAACAACGGGTTTTTCACGCTCATTCAACTTTTCGATAATGACATCTGTCAGTTGCTCCCACCCTTTACCTCGATGGGAATAGGCTTGACCTGCCCGAACGGTCAACACAGTATTTAATAATAACACGCCTTGTTTGGCCCAGCTTTCTAAAAAGCCATGGTTGACGGGTTGGTACCCTAAATCAGCTTGTAATTCTTTGTAAATATTCGCAAGAGATGGCGGCACTTTCACACCTGGCTGGACAGAGAAACTTAGTCCGTGTGCTTGATTGGGTCCATGATATGGATCTTGTCCCAAAATTACTACTTTTACTTCTTCAAAAGGGGTTAGTTCTAACGCTGAAAATAAATGATACATATCTGGATAAATCGTTTGTGTCTGATATTCTTTTTTCAAAAATTCCCGCAATTCTTGATAATACGGTTTTTCAAATTCAGCAGATAAAACGGTTTGCCAACTATTGTGAATAATTTCTTTCATAATGCTCACTCCTTCGCTCTCTAAGCATAACGAATTTCTCCAAACCTGACAAGAAATTTCTGGGTACTTTCTCTTGGAAAAACGTGGTAAACTATAGGTAAGCTTTAAATAGATAATGAGGTGTAGAGAATCGATGATTAAATTAATTGCTTCAGATATGGATGGAACACTTTTAGATGCAAAAATGAGCATCACAAATGATAACGCTTCAGCAATTCGCGAAGCGGAACGTTTAGGAATCGAATTTATGGTTGCTACTGGCCGCGCATATACCGAAGCGAAACCCGCGTTAGAAGAAGCTGGAATTGACTGCGCCATGATTACTTTAAACGGCGCCCAAGTGTTCGACAAAGATGGACACTCACTTTTCACGGCTGGGATCGAAAAAGAAACAGTAACAGAAGTACTAACTATTTTGAGTCAACACAATGTTTACTATGAAATCTCTACAAATAAAGGTATTTTTTCTGAACATCAAGAAAAAAGAATTGAAAACTTTGCCGCTCATATTGCAGAATCCATGCCCCATTTAACTTATAAAGTGGCGATTGCCATGGCTTCAGCACACCTATCTTTATTGCATATTACCTATGTTGATCGTTTAGACGACATTTTAAAAGATGATTCGATTGAAGTCCTTAAAATTATTGGCTTCAGTATGGATGGGCCGAAAGTATTAGGTCCTGCTGGGATGGAAGTAGAAGAACTAGATGATTTGGTTGTTACTTCTTCTGCGCTTAATAATATTGAAATTAACCACCGCCTAGCACAAAAAGGGATTGCGGTTGCGCGCGTCGCTAAAGAACGTGGGATTCCCGCTGAACAAGTCATGACTATTGGTGATAATTTAAATGATGTCAGCATGATTCAATGGGCCGGAGTAAGTTTTGCAATGGGCAATGCCGAACTGGAATTAAAAGAATACGCTAAATATGAAACAGCCACTAATTTAGAAAATGGTGTTGGCGAAGCCATCCTGCGTGCAATAAGAGAAGATTTGTAATAAGCACTACCAGTTACAGCACTCATTTATATATAGAAAGGAGATTGTGTCGTGTCTGAATTTTTTATTCAAGAACAACAGTTAGGAAAAGTTACGCGAACCATCGTGAAAGACCAAGCAGGCCGTTCACTTTTTCTATTGGTGGGGCGCTGGGGTACACGAGGAGATGCGCTTTCTTTATATGCAATGAACGGAGAAATTTTAGCCAGTATTAAACAAGTTTCTTGGACTTTTGGTACACGATTTGAGTTATATCAGCGTTTTGAAAAAGTGGGTACTCTACGAAAACTGTTCAATTTGAATGCTGATTTCTATTATGTTCAAGGCCTTCACTGGGCAGTTGTTGGTGATATCAAAGCGCATCAATATTCAATTTATCAAGTCCATAAAAAAATTATGTCAATGGATAAAACCATGCTTTGTACAGGCGACTATTTTGTTTTAACTGTTGCCAATGATGAGGACGCACCGTTGTGCATCTGTATAGCAGCTGTCCTTGACTACTGGTTATATAATAAGAAAAAACAAAAAACTTCCGATGATTTTGGATTAGATTTTGATCCTTTAACGGATTAATGAAAAATAACGAAGCTAAAGTGATTGACTTTAGCTTCGTTATTTTTACACTTCTTTTTGCATATGATTGTATAAGTGACCACTAATAGTCATTGTTGTGACATCTTTAAAGCCTTTACTTGCGTATAACTTTCTCGCCCCTGGATTGTCAAAATCAACATTTAGACCCAAGGCTTGCTTCCCGCTAGCTTTGGCTACTTCAGGTAAAGCATCTAATAACTTAGAACCAATTCCCATTCCACGGAAACGTTCATCCACAGAGATCGTGTCTAAATACCATTCATTAGGCAAGGTTTCTTCTTCAATAAATAGCCGAACATCTTCTGCTAAGCCATGTTTTTTAAAGACTTCTCTTAAAGGTTCATCAATAATCTTTTCATCTTCTGCAGGATAGCCGACAGCAATCCCTGCAACTTCACCTGCATGTTCATAAACTAAAATTCGTTGATAGCCATAGCGATAGGTTGGATACGCCGTTGCCTCTGCTAATAGGTCAATCATTTGTTCTTCTGAGACTTCTTCTAAAATTGGTAACTCCATATCTTTTAAAATAACTAAGACCAGCCGAGCAATCGCTTGACCGTCTTCTTTTGTTGCCGAGCGAATCATTGTAATTCTCCTTTACATTTAACTAAAAAAGAACTGGCTACTATCATTACTGACTTAGCCAATTCCTTTTATCTTGTCTTTAGTATAACAAATTTATTATTGAATTTCTACTGTAACCTGACGTCGTCCCCAAAGACGGCATTGGTCTACTGAATCAAAATGAACATCAATAATATTTCCTTGAATAGCGCCACCTGTATCCCCAGCAATAGCAAAGCCATAACCAGAGACTTTCACTAATGAACCTAGAGGAATTACACTTGGATCGACTGCAACTACATTGCTTTGTTTACTTAAGTCAATACCAGTAGCACTTAGATTACTCGCACCAGCTTCGCGCCAAGAATAAGCAGTCGATTCCATCTGAAGCACACGACCAGAGCCAGTTCCTGGTGTTGATGATTCACCTGTCGATGATTCTGGCGTTGATGACGATTCGGATGAACTAGCAGAACTTGAAGATTCAGTGCTACTGCTTTCCGTACTTGTAGAAGAGCTTGATGCTTGACTGCTTGACTTTTCAGCAGCTTCGGCTTCTAGTTTAGCCGCCGCATCTGCTTGCGCTTGTTTGTCGGCAGCTGCTTGTTTCTTCGCTGCTTCTGCTTTGGCAGTTTCTGCCGCACGTTTTTTCTGTGCCTCAGCTGCTGCTTTTTCGCTGACTAAGCGTTGTTGCTCTTTTTGTTTGTCTGTCGAAATTTGAGCCAATAATTCTTCATTATTCGCCATTTTTTCTTTTAACTCAGAGACTTTATTATTCATTGAAGAAGCTTCAACTTGTAATTTCTCTTCATTTTGTTTTAAAGTTGTTTGCGTATTTTCAACTTTTTCTTGTAATGCAGCTAATTTTTCTTTTTCGCTAGTTAAGCTTTCAATCTTTTCCCGTTCAAAGTTTTGTAAAACGGTCATGGCGTAGGCCCGATTAAAGAAATCTGATAAATTTTCTGCATCTAATAAGGCTTGCCAAGTACGTTGGTCGCCATTTAATTGAATATCCTTCATACGATCGCCAACAGCTTCTTTACGACGAGAAATATTTTTTTCTGTTTTTTCTATTTCCTCTTTCGAAGTTTTCAACGTATCTTCCGCTTTTGAAATTTGCGTTTTTAAACGTTCGATTTCCGCATATTTAGCATTTACATCGTCTAAGGCTGAATTGATTTCTTTACTAATTAACTCCCCAGATTGTTTCGCTTGCGCTTCTTTTTCTTGCAACGAATCAAGTGATTCTGCTGCCGCAGCGACTGGAAGTCCAAAATTGATAAGCATCATTGTTGTTAAAAATGGTATCAACTTTTTAACCTTCACTAAATCCAACACCTTTCCTAACTTATCTAAAACACCTACTCATTATACTAGTCAGGAGGGCTTGTTTTATTTCAATCATGTTACAATTTGTTACAATTTAAATGCAACTCTTTTTTTATCCTGCGTTTATTCATTAGTCCATTTCTATCTCAATTCTTTAAGAATTTCTTAAGACGCCTTAAAAACTAGCTTTTGACGATTTTTCTTTTTTTCATCCCATTAGACCATTGATTGAAATATTTTGTAATATTTTTTGTTAATTATTGGCCCTTTTTCTTCAAATCTTCTAAGAGATGCCGAACTTCTTTGGAATTTTTAATGTTTTTTAAAGTTAGTTTTGGGTAATTGTTAATAAAACGACGTTGTTGGAAATTTAACCGATTTTGGAAATGCTCTTTTTTGGTTCGTTCTTTTAACTTCTGCCAATCAGCTGTAGCGATTTCCATTTTTGTGTTCAACCGTTGCTTAAATTCTTGTTGGTTCGTTTCCAACGTTTGGCCCATCTCGGTAATAAGTTTTTTGAAACCTTGCATGTTCAGCAACGTATAAATTAAGTCAAGCCCCATTACAATCACTATGCAAAGTGCTAAGTAGTTGCCAAAGGTTGCTTGTAAAAAGCTGACAACTTTGGCGATTTCTGGTTGAATAACTTTGACAATCAAGACACACCCCAATCCCCAAAAAAGAGAAACTGGTAAAGCCACGCGACCGTTTAAATTAAAAGGTACATCATGATAATCCCACCAAGAGGCATGGAACAGTTTTTCCAAGCCATAACTAGTGACATATTCTAAAATCGTCACTAAAACAGCCGATCCGACATACAATACCAAGAGATTGTTCTCAAAGGGTTCCACAAAATAGAGAACGCTTAAGACCCCAAATCCATAAATAGGACAATAGGGCCCTACCAAAAATCCTCGATAAACAAATTTTTTAGCTTTTAATGAACAATACACCGTTTCCCATAACCAACCGATAAAGGAATAAATAAAAAATAACAAAATAACCTGACTCATTTTTTCCACGTTTCTGTCACACTCCACTTCTTTGCGCTTTTCTTCTATTTTACCAGAAGTTGAGAAAATGTAGCGAACAACTTTCTTTCATTGAAAGATTAGGCTACAATGAGAGCAGCAAAGGGAGGAATCTTATGTTTGGTTTATTGAAATACGCAAAAAATTATCGAAAACAAATTATCCTCGGTCCAGTCTTCAAATTTTTAGAAGCTTGTTTCGAGTTAGTCTTGCCCTTATTCATGGCTCACTTAGTCGATGTCGGTATTCGTCAAAACGACCGACAGACTGTCATAGAAATGGCCCTCTGGATGCTTGTTATGTCGTTAGTTGGTTTATTTTTTGTCATGATTTGTCAATATTATGCTTCAGTCGCTTCGCAAGGTTTTGGGACGGAGCTAAGAAATCAATTAATGAAGAAAATTAATCAGCTTTCACACAAAGAATTGAATAGTTTTGGTACAGATACCCTCATCACCCGGATCACAAACGATATCAATCAGCTTCAATTGGCTTTAGCGATGTTTATTCGGTTGGTCATTCGGACACCTTTTTTAAGTATCGGTTCTGTGGTCATGGCTTTTTACATTGACGTGCAGATGGGCTTTCTTTTCCTATTACTTTTACCAATTTTTAGCCTTATTCTCTTTATTATCATTAAAGTGACTGTGCCTTTATATCAAAAAGTCCAAGAATATTTGGATCGGTTAAACCGTCAAATTAGTCAAAATTTAAGCGGTGTCCGTGTAATCCGTGCGTTTGCTAGAAAGGAAACAGAGCAACGACATGTTGATAAGGCTTCCGATGATTTAGGCGATATTTACATTCGCGTATCGAATGTCTCTGCTTTATTAACACCTTTAACCACTTTGATTATGAATGTTGGAATTTTATTTTTACTTTATTTTAGTGGCTTAAAAGTTTCTTTCGGTTCCCTGCAACAAGGGGAAGTTTTAGCATTGATCAATTATATGAATCAAATGATGCTCGCTTTAATTGTTGCTTCTAATCTCGTGGTAATTTTTACGCGAGCCGCCGCTTCCGCAAACCGTGTCAATGAGGTTTTAACTGTAGAAAGCCAGTTAACAGATACACCAGAATCAGCAAAAACATCTCCACAATTTGGTGATATTACCTTTGACCATGTAGATTTTCGCTATGAACCAGAGGCCGGTTTGGCTTTGGAAAATATCAATTTCACGATTCCTAAAGGCTCAATTCTCGGCATCACAGGACCTACCGGCAGCGGGAAAAGTACCTTAACCCAACTCATTCCCAGATTTTATGATGTGAGTGCAGGAAACCTTTTTATTAATGGTATAAATGTGCGCGATTGGCCGCTCTTTACTTTACGCCAACAAGTGGCAAGTGTCCCACAAACTGCCGTCTTATTTACAGGGACTATTCGAGAAAACTTACAATGGGGCAAACCAAATGCAACTGATGAAGACTGTTGGGAAGCATTAGCTATCGCCCAATGTAAAGAATTTGTTGAACAATTAGACCAAGGGTTAGACACGCCTGTTAACGAAGGCGGAAAAAACTTTTCTGGTGGACAAAGACAACGGTTGACCATTGCCCGTGCCTTGATTAGGAAACCGCATTTACTTATTTTAGATGATTCCTTGAGTGCCCTCGACTATCAAACAGATTTGAATCTGCGCCGTGCTTTACAAAAAGAACGAGCAGAGACAACCGTTATTTTAATTTCACAACGCGTGAGCTCGATTGCTACGGCGAATCAAATTTTAGTCCTAGATAGTGGAAAAGTCGCTGGCCTTGGCACCCACGAAGAATTACTTACTTCTTCTAAAGAGTATCAAGAAATCGTTGCGTCACAGGAGGAGGATACCCATGCAAACTAAAAAAATTCATTTTGGCGCCTTCTCACGTTTTAAGCCGTACTTACTACACTATCCAAAAGAAATTATCGGCGCCTTAATCCTAGGAATTCTCAGTGGTTTTTCGACTGTCCTCATGACTTATTATATAGGTAAATCCGTTGATACAATGGTTGGTAAAGGACAAGTCAATGCTGCGCAACTCATCAAAATTTTAGGTTTATTAGCAGGAATTTTACTCGTAACCGTTCTAAGTCAATGGCTGATTCAACGTCTCGGTAATCGCGTGTCTTATTTATCGACCACACAGCTGAGAAAAGATGCCTTTGCCCATTTAAATCAATTACCGTTAAGTTATTATGACCAAACGTCACACGGAAATATCGTCAGTCGCTTTACCAACGATATTGACAATATTTCAATGGCTTGCTCGGCTGTCTTCAACCAATTATTTTCTGGCATGGCCACCGTCGTTGTTGCTTTGCTCTTTATGATTCGGCTAAGTCCCCTGCTCACATTAGTGGTTCTTATCAGTACGCCGATTATTTTTATTGTAAACTGGCTTGTTGCAAAAGCTTCACAAAAAAACTTTGCTGCACAACAAACGATTGTTGGTGAAATTTCCGGCTTCGTTTCAGAAATGGTTGGCAACCAAAAAATTGTTAAAGCCTTTCAACAAGAACAAGCTACACAAGAAACATTTGAAGCATTGAATCAAACGTTGTATGAAAAAGGACAGAAGGCTCAGTTTTCTTCCTCCTTAACCAACCCACTTTCTCGATTTATCGACCATTTATCTTACTTATCGATTGGATTAGTCGGTGGCTTGTTAGTTTTAAGTGGCAATCCTTTAGTCACAGTTGGTGTTATTTCCAGTTTCACCATTTACTCTAGTCAGTTTTCTAAACCTTTTATTGAACTCTCAGGAATCACCAACCAAATCCAAGCAGCCTTAGCTGGATTGGAACGTACTTTTGATATGATGGATCAACCAGTTGAACGTCCTGATGCCCCGAACGCAATTGTTTTGAAAGAAGCGCGAGGCCGTGTTGAATTTAAAGACGTTGATTTTTCTTACACGCCGACGCGACCTTTAATCGAAAACTTTAATTTAATTGCTGAACCAGGAGAAACAATTGCCATTGTTGGGCGAACCGGTGCGGGTAAATCAACATTAGTGAATTTGTTAATGCGCTTTTACGAGGTCGACCATGGTCAAATTACGGTTGATACTCACGACATTACTCAAATTACTCGGGACAGCTTGCGAAAAAGTTTTGGTATGGTTCTCCAAGATACTTGGCTATTCGATAGCTCCATTCGGGAAAATTTAACGTACGGAAATCCTGAAGCCTCTGACGAAGAAATTATAGAAGCCATGAAAAAAGCCCATATTTTTGATTTCGTCATGCGTTTACCTCAAGGACTAGATACCGAGATTGGTTCCCAAGGCGTTAAAATTTCTGAAGGACAACGACAATTAATGACTATTGCACGCACGATGATTAGTAATCCGCCAATGCTTATTTTAGATGAAGCGACCAGTTCAGTTGATACGTTGACCGAGCAAAAAATTCAGGATGCTTTTTTACAAATGATGACTGGCCGGACCAGTTTTGTTATTGCCCATCGCTTAGCAACAATCAAAAGTGCTGAAAAAATTCTAGTTATGGACAATGGTCAAGTAGTTGAAATTGGCACCCATGACGAATTATTGCAAAAAGAACAGGGTTATTATCGTGACCTTTACGAAGCACAGTTTAATCAAAAAGCACAATAAAAAAGAGTCACTTTTCTGGGATGATGAAAAGTGACTCTTTTAATTTTAAATTTATTGATCTAATTCAGATAATGGCTTTCCAAATAAACGTTTAAAGGGAATTTTATTGCCTAAATAATAAGTGGCAATTACTTGAATAGGAAAGAAAATAACTGTTTTAATTAAGCGTGGCACCCACCAAGCAAAATTTGCTAGATTGACGCCATACATTAAACTTAACCACAAAGGAGTTAAAATGATATTAATTAAAACGGTGACCAACAATGTCGCCAAAATCACTCGTTGCCATGTCATTTCTTTCTTATAATAGAAATAACCATAAATAGCACCAGCCAAAAAGGCATTTAAAGTAAACCCAGGAAAATAGCCTGCCTTTGGAAAAAGCAACATTCCTACCACATCAGCCACCGCCGTGCCGATTCCAGCCCAAAAAGGTCCGAAAATCATCCCAATCAATGATTCTGGGATAAACGTGAAACTGATTTTTAAAAACGTTGTTTCATACGCAAAAAAGCGTGAAAAGACAACGACCACCGCAATGAGTACGCCCATTAACGCAATGGATTTTGTGCCAAATTTTTTCTTTGTCATTTTTAGCATCTCCTCTAAGAGCTGCTACATGACGAACCATGCAGCGAATGCGAAAACAAAACCGCGAACATTAAAAAGCTGAACGTGTTGTTCTGATGATAAGCAAAGTAAGAACCTTTACTTTCTAGCAACACACTGTTTATGTTCTTCGTCCAAAAGGCAACATCCCATCCTTTTAGCACTTAACGCTTTGTCTCCTACTCTGTTATTTTATTTGGACAAAAGTCCTCATAAAATATACCACAAAATAGTCAAAATAACCATTAAGGTTCTCTAAAAAGCTAACGGTCGACGATCCCCTTCATGGATGACCTCACGGAAGTCCGCAAACCCCGCCTCGACACCTCTCAAAAGAATTTCAGCACTGCCGATATTGGTCGCTAAAGGAATTTCATAGACATCACTTAGACGAATCAAAGCCGTCACGTCTGGTTCATGCGGTTGCGCGGAAAGAGGATCTCTTAAAAAAATAACTAAATCAATGTTGTCTTCTGATATCATTGCGCCAATCTGTTGATCCCCACCTAATGGCCCCGATTTAAAGCAATGCACGGGTAAGCCAGTTGCTTCCATCACTTTCATGCCTGTCGTCCCTGTTGCATACAATTCATGTTTTTCTAAAATATGTTTATAAGCGGTTGCTAGTTTGATCATTAATGTTTTTTTACGATCATGAGCGATTAAAGCGATTTTCATGTTATCCAACTCCTGTCTTTGTTATATTATAACAAAAGTTTATCGATAAATCCGCTGAGAGTGTTTGCCCTTTGTCACCTTGACGAAAAAGTCTTCTTTTTCTTGTGCAACTCTCCCTTGCTGAAAGATAGCGTTTTCATTTAAACTATGAGTAACAAATCAA
Organism: Enterococcus sp. MSG3299; assembly: GCF_050555765.1. Classification (NCBI taxonomy): domain Bacteria; kingdom Bacillati; phylum Bacillota; class Bacilli; order Lactobacillales; family Enterococcaceae; genus Enterococcus; species Enterococcus sp. MSG3299. The sequence goes on along the minus strand of NZ_CP187869.1, from coordinate 726,638 downwards.
AAAGAAAAGAGTGACTTATCAAATGGTGGAAATGGCGCTTAGAAATGTGTATAAAAAATATGACAATGCAGAACATTATTCTGTTACAGATTTTAACTTAGAAATTACAGACCGTGAATTTATCGTCTTTGTCGGACCTTCTGGTTGCGGTAAATCAACAACATTGCGCATGATTGCTGGCTTAGAAGATATTACTGAAGGTGAATTATCAATTGGGGACAAAGTCATGAATGACGTTGCACCGAAAGATCGTGATATTGCCATGGTTTTCCAAAACTATGCGCTTTATCCGCATATGACTGTTTTTGATAACATGGCTTTTGGTTTAAAACTAAGAAAATATGATAAAGCTGAAATTAAAAAACGGGTGGAAAATGCTGCGGATATTCTGGGCTTAACAGAGTACTTACAGCGTAAACCTGCGGCGCTTTCTGGTGGACAACGCCAACGTGTTGCACTTGGCCGGGCAATTGTCCGTGATGCCAAAGTCTTTTTAATGGATGAACCTTTATCAAACTTGGATGCAAAATTACGTGTAGCCATGCGTGCTGAAATCGCTAAACTACACCAACGTTTAGAAACTACGACAATTTATGTGACACATGACCAAACCGAAGCGATGACCATGGCTGACCGAATCGTAATTATGAAAGATGGCTTTATTCAACAAATTGGTTCACCAAAAGAAGTTTACAATACACCTAAAAATATGTTCGTAGCTGGGTTCATCGGCTCACCTGCCATGAATTTCTTCAAAGTTACCTTAAACAATGGGGTTATTTCTAACCAACATGGCTTAAAACTAGCAATTCCTGAAGGAAGAAACAAAGAGCTTGTTGAACATGGTTATGAAGGCAAAGAATTAATTTTCGGTATTCGTCCAGAAGATATTCATAGCGAACAAGTGGCTTTAACGGCAATGAAAGATGCGGTGATTAAATCTGAAGTCGTTGTTTCTGAATTATTAGGGGCTGAATCCATGCTTTATACAAAAATTGGTGATACAGAGTTTATCTCAAAAGTAGATGCTCGTGACTTCCACCATCCTGGTGAAATGATTGACTTAGCTTTTGATATTAACAAAGGACATTTCTTCGACCCTCAAACAGAAGAAGTCATTAAATAAAAAATCTCGAGGCATCCGTCACAATGACGGATGCCTCGATTGTTTCTCTTTATGCTAATTTAACCTTCTTCTTTATCACTTTGGGTTGTTTCGCTTCTGTAAAAGTTGGAATATCTACATGTTTACTTAAGGTACTTGCTAAAAAGTAGGCAATACTGAAATCCACCAAACTATGAATTAATCCACCAACGCCCATCAAAAGAAAAATAGAATACATGAAGCCAGCTGTATAATAGGTTCCTGGCAAGTTGCCCATTGTGTAAAATACAGAAACAACCACTAGCTCGGCAGCGGAATGAATCACTCCAATTCCCACGTTAAACAACTGTAATTTCCCATTTAATAAAGTGAATTTCCCCTCTTTATTGATTAAAATTTCTGGATGCTTTTGTAAAATCACTGCGCCAATGACTGCAAAAATCAAATGAGATAAGGCCCGCAAAGCAATAATCGGTGTTGCGGATAAGAAAAAACCAAAACCTGTTCCTAGACTAACCGCAATTGCCACCACTGGAGAAATAAACATGGCAATAAAAACTGGGACGTGACTTGCTAACGTAAAACTGGCTGGACCAATGGTAATTCTTGGCATAACCATTGGAATGATAATCCCCATTGCAATTAAAAGTGCTGAAATTGTTAAACGTTTTACTGAGTTTGTTTTCATTAAAACTGCCTCCTAAAGGTGTCATGACACCTTTTGTTTTTCTCAAGTGTAGCTGAACAGCCGCAATGTGTCAAGACACATAAAAGAACTTTCTGTTATTTCTCATAAATAACAGAAAGTTCTTTTTTATACTGGTTTATTTTTTTCTAAAGCATTACTTAAACGAGCGAATTCTTCTAAAGACAATGTTTCACCACGTCTAGAAGGATCAATTTCTGCTTCAGCTAGGCTCTCTTTTAGCCAAGCCACCGTTTGTTCATCTTTCCCATAAAAATGCGTTAAGTTATTCCACAATGTTTTACGTCTTAATTGGAAACTGGCTTTGGTTAATTTGAAAAATTCTTTTTCATTGGTCACTGTCACTGCTGGTGTAGCACGGCGCGTCAATTTAATAATCGCCGAGTCAACATTGGGCTGCGGCACAAAAACTGTTTTTGGCACAATAAAGGCGACACTTGCTTCCATAAAATATTGGACAGCAATTGATAATGAGCCATAAGCTTTCGTTCCTGGTTTAGCAGCAATTCGATCAGCGACCTCTTTTTGCATCATCACAACCATTTCAGCTACATCTAAAGAAGATTCTAAAAAATGCATCATAATTGGCGTAGTAATATAGTAAGGTAGGTTAGCCACCACTTTAATCGGATACTTCTCTTGAAAAACTTGGTTGGTTGTCTCGACCAAATCAGCTTTTAAAACATCTTGATGCACCACTGTTACATTATCATAGCGACTTAAGGTATCTGCTAAGACAGGAATCAAGCGATCATCAATCTCAAAAGCCACAACTTGTGCCGCGTTCATCGCTAATTGCTCTGTTAATGCACCAATTCCAGGCCCGACTTCGACAACATTTGTCTGCTGATTAATTCCCGCTGTTTCTACAATTTTTCTTAAAATATTAGGCTCTGTCAAAAAATTTTGACCTAAACTCTTTTTAAATGAAAATCCATGCTTTTTTAGTATTTCTTTGGTTCTGGATGGTGTGGCAATTTCTTTATAGTCCGTCACGCTTGTTCCTCCATGTAGTTATTCTTCGTTTGCAAGTTCTTTTAAAATACGTGTCATGCTTTCTTTCAATTCTGCTTCTGTAATCCGAAACATGCTTAACCGTTTGACTAACTGTTTGCTATTTGTATAGCCAATTCTTAGGTCATCTCCTAATAATTCACGGTATTTTTTTGCATTTGCTCCCGCTATTAAACCATATTCAACTAGTGTTTGTCTAGGAATTTCTTGATAGTCCTCACCAGCTTGAACAGGTGTTACGACTTTTTTTAAGGCTTCAATAATTGCTTCATCACTAGCATGTTCAACCCCTAGGCTACCGCCATTTTTTTTAGGCACTGCAACTTTTCTTGATAGAAAAGCATGCTTTGCATCAGGAACGACTTCCATTATTGTTTTACGAATTTTTTCGCCCGAATAATCTGGATCTGTAAAAATAATCACGCCTCTCGTTTCTTGTGCGTGTTCAATTTGTGTCAAAATTTCATCATTGATAGCAGAACCAATCGTTTCAATCGTATCCGCTTCAACTACCTCTTGAATGTGGCGTGTGTCGTCTTTCCCTTCAACGACAATGATTTCTGCAACTTTCATTTTTTCTTTCATTTATCTATCCGAAACAAGCGATGAGCGTTGACTCTCGTTTGTTCTGCCACTTCTTCAAAGGTTAGTTGTCGTAATTCAGCAATTTTTTCCACTACGTATCGTGTATAGCCTGGTTCATTCCGTTTACCACGATAAGGAACCGGGGCTAAATAGGGTGCATCTGTTTCCACCAACATTCGTTCAAGTGGTACCGCCATCGCCGCTTCTTGAACATCCAACGCTTTTTTAAACGTCACGACCCCACTAAAAGAAATATGCAGACCTAAATCTAAAAATTTCTTCATCCACTCGGCATCACCACTGAAACTATGCATGATTCCACCAATATCTGAAATTTTTTCATCTTTTAAAATTCGATAGGTATCTTCTAATGCCTCTCTCGTATGCACACTAAACGGTAAATTCATTTCCCGAGCAATCGCAATTTGACGGCGAAAGACTTTTTCTTGCACCTCTTTAGGATCCTCCATCCAGTAATAATCAAGACCGATTTCACCTAATGCGACAATTTTTGGCAACGTTAATTGTTCTTGTAATCGTCGTTCAACCTCTGGCGTATAGCTACCCGCTTCTGTTGGATGCCAACCAATGATACTATAAATATTGGCATATTCCTGACTAAGTAAAAGAGATTTTTCAATCGTTGGTTCATCAAAACCGACCACGGCCATCTCTGTAACACCCAATTCTTGGGCATGTGCAATCGTTTCTGGAATATCATCATTAAATTGTTCTGCATTCAAATGTGTATGTGTATCAAAAATCATTATGATTGCCTCCTTTATCTCCTCTCTACTTTATCATATTTCTTGAAAAATCTGAATGACTAGGCGACAAGATTCGCCATTTCCTCATAAACAGCGCTTGCATTTATGCTAAAAGTAACGTATACTATTCAGTCATGTTATTAAAAGGAGGAATCTCCATGACCGATGAAAAAATTTATGAACAACAGCATTTAACAACGGTTTATCATGAGCTGCAAGCGGCTAAAAAAGTTTACGAAGAGCAATTGGCGAACACAATGAAAGATGGCAAACATATGCTAGAGGAATTTGGTCGCGATTCTAAGCTGAATTTTGATAGTTATGCCGATAATCTAGAAACGTTTGCCATGTTGGAAATGAAGAACCGTGAAATTGATCAGTGGAACTTAAAAAATGAAGCAACGGCTAAAAATTTAGACAAAGTGAAACGCCTATTACAAGTTCCTTATTTTGGCAAAATTGGCGTGACTTTTGAAGACAGCCCTGAAGAGCCAGAAAACTTTTATATTGGCGTAAACGATTTTACTTCTTTAGAAGAAGAAACGCGCATTCACGATTGGCGCTCACCGATTGCTTCGTTATTTTATGATAATGTTTTAGGGAAAACAGCCTACACGGCACATCAACAAACCATTCCTGTACAACTTGATTTGAAAAGACAGTTAATTATTGAAAAAGATCAATTAATCAACTATTTTGACACAACCATTGCGATTCAAGATGATGTGTTATTGCATTCTTTAGAAGAAGATGCTTCTCCTTATATGAAGGACATTACGACAACCATTCAACAAGAACAAAATCAAATAATTCGTGACGAAACGCAGCCACTCCTACTAGTCAACGGGATTGCTGGTAGTGGGAAAACGTCTGCGATTATGCAACGGATTGCTTATTTACTTTATCAACATCGAGCAGAAATTACAGCGGATAATATTTTATTACTTTCACCAAATTCAACATTTATTGATTATATTTCTCAAGTTTTACCGAATTTAGGCGAACGAAATCCCTTGAATTTGACTCTTTTACAATTTTTACGCTTCACTACCAAAGAAGCATGGCCAATGGAAGAAGAAACGGACTATTTCGAACGCATTACTCGCTCTGAGGCAACGGAGCAAGAGCACGTTATTCGTTCAAAAGAATTTGCAACGTTTCTTTTAAGCAATCCTGAAAAAGCGGTTGTGCAGCCACATTTTTTCCGTCCTTTAACTTTTAAAAAGCAGACCTTATTTACTTCAGAAACAATTTTTAAACTTTATCAAGAAACACCAGCTGACTTGAGTATTCGCCAACGAATTTCAGCCACAAAAGAAAAATTAACCAGTCTTTGGACACGGTACTTATTAAAACAAGCCCATTCTAAAAAAATGTTGGATCAATTCCAAGATTTAACAGAAGCTGAACAAGTTCGTTATTTTGGCACAGTGATTACCGAAGATAATGAAAAACATCTGGCTGATTTTGCTTTAAAACGTTTGAAGAAAAAATATCGCTCTATCACTGCCGCTATTAAAAATGATGCTTGGCTAGATCAATGGGCCTTTTTTGAAACGTTTTATTCTTTATTCACTGAAAAATCGTATCAAAAAGAGACAGCTGTTTTCACAGCCGATGAAATTGTGGCCCTTATTTTGGTGAAACATGCATTTATTGAAAACCTCGCCAACCAGCAAATGGCTTTTATCCTAGTCGATGAAGTCCAAGATTATACAGAAGCCCAATTATTATTACTGCTGACACTTTTCCCTAAAGCTAGTTTTACTTTAGCTGGTGATGAAAATCAAGCCATTTTTAATACAGCCATTGAATTTTCTGAAGCCCATGATTTATTGGTTAACGAAACCAGCCGTTCTGTTGGAACCTATCAATTATTAAACAGCTATCGTTCAAGTAAAGAAATTACACGACTCTTCCAAACCTTAGGCACTCAACCAGAGCAATTAACCATTGTGCCCATCCGGCATGATGGAGAAAAGCCGACATTTATTCCTTGTGACTCTGCGTCTGACTATCTTAAAGCAATCGTCACTTCCATTGCAACTTTTGATCCGAAAGAAAGCACCGCCATTATTACTAAAACTTTTGCAGAAAAAGAACAATTAACAAAAGAACTTAGTGCTTCTCTTTCATTGGAAGAACATCCGTCACTGCAAGTTTTATCAATTGATATGGCAAAAGGTCTAGAATTTGATAATGTAATTCTTCATAACCCAAATGTTAATCGTTATTCCGACAATAAACGAGATAAAAAAATCCTGTATACTGCTATTTCTCGTGGAATGAAACGGGTCGTTTTACCTTATACCGGCACACTTTCTGAATGGTTTACACCTTACTTGGCAGCCCAGTAACTGAGACTTAAGGCGGATTTTATTTTTAGAAAAACCACTTATAATAGACGAGTAGGCACTGCTTTTTAATTAGCAGACCTACTCGTTTGTTGTCTCTTAAGTTGAGAGGAGCGTGAGAAGGTGAAACAATCACCTGATTTAGAAAATTTTTTAAAAACCTCTATCCAAAAAAATGTAACTATTGAGCGAAAACAACAAAACCAAACCATTTGGCACTGGCTACTGCTTATTTTATTTGGCTTACTAACTTTTGGCTCACTGACACAGCAGTTACTCCTAATTGGCTTGTTTACACTTATTGCCGCTATTGTTAAAGGTCCCTTAATGCTCGTCTGGGGAACCATCTATTCGGCGTTAGTGGCTTTGTTTCCACCTTTTGCTTTAGTCCTATCTTTACTTTTTTTTATAATTAATTTAGGCACCGTTATGAAAAGTTGGCGGATTACTTTAACAAGTGCTTACTTTTATCTAATTCCTTTAGGTTTTAGTCTCTTGAAAACGACCGACTGGGTATCAACGCCTTATTTCCTGACAGGCTTGGCTTTGTTAAGTATTTTAGGACTGCATTTTATATTAGAGTGGCTCTATAAAAATAATAGCTTAGGCCGTTTACTCACGTGGCAAATTATTAGTGTCCCTTTTTCACTCTTACTGATTATTTTACCAAGTCGCCTAACGAAAGGCCGTTTTGGTAAAAAACGAATACCTAAAAAAGTGAAACTCTAAAATAGAAAAGCCTAGGAAAAATCGCAAATGATTTTTTCTAGGCTTTTCTTCGATTCTTTTAATTTAAAAATTCGTTGATTTTCGATTTTAGGACGTCGATAAAACTGGAGAAAGAGAGTTCATTTGTTTGTGAATATGTCCAATGAGCCAATAACAGAAAAACTAAAATAACCAGTATCGCAACCACTAAAAAGGTTCTAATTCTTGCCCTTCTTTTTCTACGTTGAACTGTTAGCCGTGCTTGTTCCCTTACTCTCATAGCTTCTAAATAATACGGACGCCATTTAGGATCATTTTTTCGTTGCTCATAAAACTTAAATTTATGATAAGCCATCAAACTTCCCCCACATCAAATCACTTTTCTTCTAGTATACAAAAAAAGTAGTAAAGATAAAAGGTTACAATTTACCTTTTATCTTTACTACTTATGCTTTTATGCGATTCCTGCACCATTTGGCATTTCTTTTGGTGCTTCAACAATTTGAAGTTTCCCTTCTGGTGATTCAGCTGAAAGAATCATTCCTTGGCTAATTTGACCACGCATTTTTCTTGGTTTTAAGTTAGCCACAATGACTACTTTTTTGCCAATTAGCGCAGCTGGATCTGGATAAAATTCAGCAATACCTGAAAGAATTTGACGATGGTTTTCATCTCCAGCATCTAAACGGAATTGCAATAATTTATCTGCTCCTTTGACTTTTTTACAGTCAATAACTTCGGCAACTTTTAATTCCACTTTATCGAAATCATCGTACTTAATTTGTTTTTCTTTCGTTGAAACCAAAGTTGTTTCTTCTGGATTCCATTTAATATCCTCTTCTGTAGCACTTTCGCTTTGGGACATTTTCTTTTGAATATACGTTACTTCTGTTTCAATTTCTAAACGTGGGAAAATAGGTGTTCCTTTACTTGTTACTGTTACGTCTGTTGGGAACTCACCAAAATGAATATTTTCCATGTTCATTGTTTCTGGATCTAAGCCTAATTGTTCGAAAATTTTCCCTGGTGTTTCTGTCATGACTGGTTGCAATAAGATTGCCACAATTCGTAAGCTTTCCGCTAAATGGATCATGACACTTTCTAATTCGTTGCGTTTCTCTTCTTCTTTAGCTAATACCCAAGGCGCTGTTTCATCAATATATTTATTGGCACGAGAAACTAGCGTCCAGATTTCTGCAATGGCCGTGTTAAATTCCATTTTTTCCATTGCTTCATGATATTTTCCAATAACATTCGCCGCAGTTGTCGATAGTTCACTATCAAATGGGGTAACTTTTGAAGCATAGGCTGGTACTTTGCCATCACAATATTTATTAATCATCGCAATTGTTCGATTCAACAAGTTTCCTAAGTCATTAGCTAAATCATAATTTAAGCGAGAAACGAAATCTTCTGGTGTAAAGACGCCGTCACTACCAAATGGAATTGCTCGTAATAAATAGTAACGTAACGCATCTAGACCGTAGCGTTCTACTAACATTTCAGGGTAAACAACATTTCCTTTAGATTTAGACATTTTTCCGTCTTTCATCAATAACCAACCATGTCCAAAGACTTTTTTCGGTAATGGTAAATCCAAGGCCATTAACATAATTGGCCAATAAATCGTATGGAAACGCACGATTTCTTTCCCAACCATTTGCACGTTCGCAGGCCAATATTTTTGGAATAATGAATCATCTTCTGAGCCATAACCTAGTGCTGTAATATAGTTTGATAACGCATCAATCCATACGTAAACCACATGTTTTGGATCATTTTTTAATGGAATTCCCCAAGAGAAAGTCGTTCTTGAAACGGCTAAATCTTCCAATCCTGGTTTGATGAAGTTATTTAGCATCTCATTTTTACGAGATTCTGGTTGAATAAATTCTGGATGTTCTTCGTAATATTGTACCAAGCGATCCGCATATTTACTCATGCGGAAGAAATAGGATTCTTCTTTAACTAATTCGACTTCGTGACCACTTGGTGCTTTCCCACCAATGACATTGCCTTCATCGTCACGATATACTTCAGCTAATTGTGTTTCAGTGAAAAATTCTTCATCAGAAACTGAATACCAACCTTCATATTCTCCAAGGTAGATATCTCCTTGTTCTACTAAACGATCAAAAATTTGTTGCACGGCTGCCATGTGATAATCATCCGTTGTCCGAATAAATTTATCATAGCTGATATCTAATGTTTTCCATAATTTTTGAACATCTGCTGCCATTTTATCAACGTACTCTTTTGGTGTCACATTTAACTCAGCAGCTTTTTTTTCAATTTTTTGGCCATGTTCATCCACACCTGTTAAATAAAATACATCAAAACCCATTAAACGCTTGTAACGCGCCATTGCATCGCAGGCGATTGTTGTATATGAATTCCCAATATGTAACTTCCCACTTGGGTAATAAATTGGGGTGGTAATATAAAATGTTTCTTTCTGTGACATACAGAAAAAACCTCCTTTAGTCATTTTCCTAAACCCTCAGGATTTACTCCTAAACAGTATACCATAATTAGACATTATTAAACTATATTTCTTGTCGGTTTTCTCTTGAAAATGAAGAAAATGCCAGAAAGAAAAGAGAGAAAGACCTGTCTAATTGACAAGTATTCCTCTCTTTTTTTGTTCATTTTTATTCTTTTGTCTCGAAACGAACGATACTATGGTGTCGTCCATAAAAGAAATAAATAGCCAAACCAATCACTACGGCTATGCCAAATACTTGCCAAGTAGCTAAAGACAATTGGAACATCAGAGCCGCACAAACCACGATTGAAATTAATGGTAGAACCGGCACAAGAGGCACTTTAAATTCACCTGCTTGCGGTTCTCCTTTCATTGTCCGTAATTTGATAATTCCTAAAGCGAGAAACATCAGATAAAAGAGTGTCACGATATTTGTAAGTTCAGCCAACATCTCCATTGGAACAATCCCAGCAAAAACCATTGCTAAAAATCCAGCTACATAGGTTGCATTCTTAGGTGTGTGCCGCTTCTCATCGATTTTGCTCATAAACTGCGGCAATAATCCATCTTTACTAATCGCATAAATCACACGGGCTAAACTGTACATCATCGCAATCGTCACTGTTAATAAGGTTAAAATAGCACCAACTGAAATGATTGTCGCAATTGCGCCATGATTAATGAAGCGCATCGCAAAAGCCACCGGATCCTTGACCCCTAAATCCGTAAATGGAACAATCCCAGTTAAAACTAACGTAACAACAATATATAATAATGTTGAAATAATAATGGAACCAATAATCCCTTTTGGAATATCTTTTTTCGGATTCTTCACTTCCTCCGCGGCCATGCTAACCGCATCAAACCCTAGAAAGGCAAAGAAAACTAAAGCAGCACCACTGAAAACGCCTGAAAAACCATAAGGAATAAATGGTTGCCAGTTCATTGGTTTCACATAAAAGATCCCAACGAGAACAAATAATAAAATAATCCCAAACTTCACGAAAACCATTAAGTTATTTAAACGTAACGCTGTTTTCGCTTCTAAGGATACCCAAAAAGTTACAGCTACAACGACCAACATGGCAATCAAATCAATATATGTACCATTTGTTGGATTATAAGCGCCACTTAACGCTTGCGGCAAAGAAAAACCTAAGCTATCCAAAAAGCCATGGACATAGCCTGACCAACCTGAAGCAACGGATGAAACCGCCAAGAAAAACTCACAAATAATCATCCAACCAGTCATCCAAGCCACAATTTCTCCAAAGACCACATACATGTAGGCATACGGCCCGCCAATGACCGGAATACGTGATGCAAATTCTGCATAGCATAAACCAGATAAAATAATCGCGGCTGCTGCTACCAGAAATGATAAGACGAGCCCTGGACCTGCATAGCGTTCCGCTGCGACACCTGTCACAACAAAAATCCCTGTTCCTACTACAGCCCCAATTCCTAGAAAAATTAAGTCCATCGTCTTAAGATTTTTTTTCATCCCACCACTGTCATTGACAGGCACAGTGATTTCTTTTTTTCTGAAAATAGACATGTGTTTACCCCCGTAAAAAAAATAAGCGTAAATAAACTATTTACGCTTTCATATACCCTAAAAGAATACCACCTAGAATAACAAAAATGCAACCAAAAATAACATAAAACATTTCTTTTTTTGATTTTCTTTCCCCTAAAAGGAAGATGCCCCCAAGAGTCGAAATAATAATCCCCATTTGTGATAAAGAGAAGCTAATAGCTAAGCCAATTTCACGCATGGTTAATAACATACAAATATTTCCTAAGCCCCAAAGCAGACCCGTCGTCATATTCATCCAAACAAAACGATCAACCTTGACTTTTTTGAAGGCAAAGAAACTAGCCCCCACTAACATACCAATACTTTGTGGCAAAATAATTCCCCACGGATCTAAACCAGTGGCATTAATAATGATGGTATAGACACCATACCCAACTGTTGAGAAAATCAACGCCCGAATCCCTTTATTAAAATCTAACATACTGTTTGAGGTTTTCGGTTGACTATCATCATCTTGTCGAGCTGTTAAATACACCCCAAAAACTAAAAAGGCTAAAGCGATAAAGCCCACAACAAAGTCTTTTGTTTTTGTCCATTCATGGAAAAAAACAGCCCCTGCAACGGTATTAACAACTAACTGCATCCCAGTTGAAATTGGTAAGCCAACTGAAACGCCCATATATTTCATGCTATGAAATTGTTGATTCTGTCCCAAACTCCAGAATAAACCAGATATAAATCCAACAATTAATGTGGCTGTCGTCAACGTAGGCTGGATGACAAAAAAGACAACAATTGAAAATAGTAATGCGCCGATTGTCATACCTAACGTTTGTTGATTGGCGCTTCCACCAATTTTACCGCTGACTAAACCAATACTGCCCCACGCAATCATGGGCACTAAAGCGATAAGTAAACTCATAATATTCTCCTAACAAATTTATTTCATTTCATTCTAACAATAAAAACGTTTTCTAAACAACTAAGAAGAGTAAGAGAAGTTAGCAAGAAAGTTTTAATAAATAAAAAAAGGCCTATCACCTCTTTAGTTTGCTGATAGACCTACTTTTTATTTCACTTCATTATAATAACTGAGGGAAGGGAAAAACAATGTCATCGTCGTACCTTGCCCTTCTGTCGATTCGACTGTTAAATCATGACCTAACTTTTTCGCTAAGCTATGGGCCAAATACAGGCCAAGACCAGTCGAATGCTGTTCACTTTTCCGCCCGTTTTCACCAGTAAATCCTTTATCGAAAATGCGTCGTTGATCTTGCATCGGAATGCCAATCCCAGAATCTTTTAAAGATAAATAAATACCTTGTTTATTTTTGGAAATTAGAACCGTAATCGTGCCGCCTTCTGGCGTATACTTGACTGCATTACTTAATAATTGGCGGAAAATAAAAATGACCCATTTTCGGTCGGTTAAAACCGCTTCATCTTCTCCTTCAATTGAGAATTGCAATCTTTTTTGGATAAAATAATTTGCTTGCGTACGAACAACAGATTGCACAATTTCTTTTAAAGAATATTCTTGAAGTAAATAATCTCGAGAAAAGCTGTCCAATCTAGCATAATATAGGACTTGCTCGACATATTCATCAATTTTACCTAACTCATTTTCCAATAGATAATATTTTTTCTCTGGAATATCATCTTCGACAGATTGTACCAGTAACGTGATAGCCGCTAGGGGGACTTTGATTTCATGAACCCAAGAGTCAATGTAATCTTTTTGGTCCTGTTGGTTGTTAATTGCTTGCTGCATGGTTTGTTGGTGCTCTTGCAATAAACCGTTAATATACGTTTGGACAAGTAGTTCTTCTTCTTTTTCTGCTGTATTCAAATATTCTTGTAAAGAAGGCGGCTCTTTTTCCGTTGCCAACGAAAGCCACCACTTACGTTTTAAATAATAATCAATTGTTAAAAATAGCGATAAAAAAACACTTTGCAGTAAAAAGATATAGCCAACCACTGTCCAATCTAAGCGGACATTAGGAGCCAACCATAAAATAAAACAAGTTAAGAACAGAAAAAATAACCAACCAATTAGTAATAACCAGCGATCTTTTAAATACTTTAGAATGGTCATTGTCTACTCCTATCTAGGGCACCATATAACCGACGCCCACTTTGGTTTCAATATAGCCAGCAATCCCTGCTTGCTCAATTTTTTTTCGTAAACGATTGATATTTACCGTCAACGTATTGTCATCCACAAAACGTTCATCGTCCCATAAAGCGCGCAATAGTTTTTCACGTGTTAAAATTTTTCCGTGCTTTTTCATTAAAAGATACAGTAATCGGTATTCATTTTTACTTAAATCGATCATTTCGCCTTTGATTTCCATTCGTCCATTGTCCACATTTAAAGTAATGCCATTATGTGAAAGCACTTCACTATCCGTATCGGAATAGTTATAAGAGCGGCGCAACAAAGCATTGATTTTAGCAATTAAAACATCTATCTGGAACGGTTTTGTAACAAAATCATCCGCGCCCATGTTCATCGCCATAATCATATCCATATTGGTACTACGACTCGAAATAAAAATAATTGGTACTTTAGAAACTTCACGAATTTTTTGACACCAATAGTACCCATCGTAAACAGGTAAATTAATATCCATCAAGACTAATTGGGGATTCTCCTCTTGAAAATCATCCAATACATCATTAAAATCGGTTGTTCCAATCGTTTCAAATTGCCATTTTTGTAATTCCTCGCTAATTAATTCTCGAATGGTTGTTTCATCTTCGACAATCATGATTTTAGCCATGCAATCCCACCTCTTTTATTTCTAAATTTTCATCTTTCTTATCCTAACAAACTTCATTCTTTTTGGATATAGGACTTTATGATGATTTTTACACTATTTCAAAAATAGGCGCTAATAATTCCCATTCTGATAACATGATGAATTTACCAACAAAAGCAAAAATACCATCTAATAATAACACAGACATATTAATTCCTAATACAATAGAAGCTTTTTCGACAATTGGCATGGACTTTTTATTTTTCAAAATAAGATATAAAACAAAGTTCGTTCCATAAGTAAAAACTGTTAACAACACAATTAACTCAATCATTTTACCACTTCCTATTTTGGACTTTTCATTTTTCCTTCAATAATTTACTACTCTTAATTATAGCATAATCTTATAAAAAAATCGGCAGAGTCCTAACCATTAAGTAAACAACAAAATAGAAGTAGCCTCTTTGGAACTCGCAAGAATCGAGCCTTTTTTAAGAGTTGAAGGTCTTGATCCTTAAAAGACAAGTCCTTCAACTCTAGTATGTTCCATGTATTGGAATTGATACCAACGTAACGAAGTGTAGTCGATCAGACAACCTCAGTTTTTCTAATGATTATATTTGTCATACACTTCTTTTAACTGGTTTAAATCTATTTTTTTCATTTGGTACAATTTTTTGGTCACTTCATTTGCTCTAGCTGGATTTGAGTCAGATAAATAACGTTTCAGTTCAGGATTGCCTGTTTGCCAACTGACCCCAAATTGATCTTCCATCCAGCCACACGGCCATTCTTTCCCTTTAGCAGTCACTTGTTGCCATAGCCGATCTATTTCCTCCTGATTTTCACAATCAATATAAATGGAGAAGGCCATGGTAAAATCAAAATCATGTTTATCTCGTGCATCCATTACTCGAAACGGTTGCTCCTGTAATGTGAAAAGTGCTTGCGCAATGTTCCCATCTTCATATTCAACTTTTTCAATTATTTCGCCTGGACCGAAAATCGCCAACCATTCTGATAGAGCTTTGGCTGCTTCGCCATATTTTTCATTAGCAAACATAAAGGTTGGTACAATTGTTTGTTCTTTTCCTGAAAAAGACACTTGCCAAGAGACACCAAATTTGTCCACTACCCAACCATATAAAGGACTAAAAGTATATTCCCCAAAAGGCATCAAAATCTGTCCGTCTGCTGTTAAATTTTTCCACAACGTTTCTGTTTGTGATAATGTTTTACATTCAACAAAAAATGAACTAGCTGGCGTAAAGGAAAATTCTGGTCCGCCATTTAAACCAATGATTGTTTGGTTCGCCAAGGTAAATTCAATGGTCATTAATGATGTTCCTTGAGGTTGATGCTCCTCATTAACGTAGTTCGTTTTACTTAGAATCGCACCTTTTTCAAAGATTGTTGTATAGAAGTTAGCAGCTTCTTCCGCTTGTGTGTCAAACCATAAACAAGGTGAAAATTTAGGCATTGTGGTTCCCTCCTTCGTTTTCTTTAGTGTAGTCAAAGATTGATAAATAAACAAAGAGAACGTTTTAGTATTTATTCATTTCCGTCTGATAGAATCGATAAATTGCTTGTTTTACTTCTTGAAGCAAGGAGGATTTTAAATGTCCCCGTGTCAAAAAATAAAAGGAACGCCAGTACTTTTCACCTAACGTTTGGAAGGGGATTTTTTCAGTAATCGCCTTTCTTGAAAGCAACGATTGCCCCATGCCCAATTCCAACATTTTAACAATCATTTCATTGTTTTTAACCGTCATGAGTGTTGGGCTTTGATTACTTTCTTCTAAATACTGTTGGGTATAATGAAAGACCCCAGAATCCTTTTCACGTACCAACCAATTCTGATTGGCAGGGTCCCCAGCTAAAACCAATTGATCCTGAATAATTTCTTCACGAGAGGCGCCTTTCGTAATTAATGGTTTTTCGATAAAGCCAAAATCAACTTGATGTTTCTCAACTTTTTCCACTACTTCTTCTGAATTGTTCATTTCTAAAACAAAATTGATCGTTGCATACTGTGTCTGTAAATGCTGCATCAGTTGCGGCAAATAATAAACTGCAAAAGTATTAGACGCAGCAATTCGGCAAGTTTCTTTAGGTAATCTCGCCTGATGAAGAGCTGTTAATGTTTCTTGCCAATCATCAGCTAAATTTAGCAAACGATTATACAAGACTTCCGCTTGCCTAGTAGGGACTACATCTTGTCGACCATTTCTTAAAAACAATGAACAGCCTAATTCTTCTTCTAATTGTTTGATTTGATTAGAAACGGCTGGTTGTGAGATATATAGGCAGGTAGCTGCTTTGGAAAAGTTCATTTGCTCATACACAATTTGAAAAGTCTTTAATAATTTAAACATAGGTATCCTTTCGATAACTTTCTATTATAAATATTATTTTAACTATTTATTTCTCAAATGTAAAAAATTTCGTTATACTGGAAGTAATGAACAAGAAAGAGAGATTTTTTCAATGAAAAATTCAGAAAATGATTATATCCAATCTTTATTCCAAATTCTTCCCGGCTTGCTAACAGCTTTCCTTGTCGCCTGCCTTAGCAAGTTTCTTGCCATCTGGTTACCTAGCTTAGGCGCCGCAACGATAGCTATTTTACTAGGAATCTTTTTGGGAAATACCTTTGTTCGCGGTGCCAATTTAAATCGCGGAACCAAAGTAGCCGAAAGTAAATTACTAGAATTTTCTGTTGTTTTATTGGGAACCACCGTGACCTTTCAAACGATTGCCCAAATTGGCTTACAAGGTGTCGCATTTATTCTCATTCAAATGTCGCTGACCATTATTTTTGCCTATTTGATCGGTAAAAAACTGGCTTTTTCTGATAATATGTCTTTATTGATGGCTGGTGGTAATGCCGTTTGTGGGTCTTCTGCCATTGCTTCGATTGCTCCAGCAATTCAAGCAGATGAGGAAGAAAAAGGCCAAATCATTACTTTAGTAAACTTATTAGGTACCGTTTTAATGTTGACCTTACCCATTTTAAGTGGGATTCTCTATGGTACCAATTTGTTGGCTCGTAGCGCACTAATCGGAGGGACTTTACAATCAGTTGGTCAGGTTGTCGCCAGTGCCAATATGGTCAATGAGAACGCAGTTCAACTTGCGATGCTCTTTAAAATTATGCGAATTGTCCTACTCGTAGCAGTTGTCTATTTATTTGGACGTTTCAAGCAAAGTAAGACGGTAGAATCTGAGGCTGAGTTGGTAGAAGTCACCAAAAAAAGTAGCGCCCTACCTTGGTATGTAGTTGGCTTTTTCATTGCCTGTGTCTTTAATAGTTTGATTCATTTCCCCGTCGTGATCAGTGAGACTGCTCATTTCTTTAGTTCTTGGTTTGAAATTACTGCCTTGGCAGCAATCGGGTTACGACTCGATTTTAAAAAGTTTTTCCAAGAAGGCAAACGTTTCTTAATCTATGGTTTATCAGTAGGAACTGTTCAAGTCGTCCTAGCCATTTTGTTGTTGGCACTGCTACAGTTCTAATAAAAAAGTTTGACGTTAACACGTCAAACTTTTTTATTTCAGCTTATTCATGCTATTATGAATAAGGTTTTATTAACTTAAAGGAGTTTTTCGATGTTATTTAGTTTTAAAAAAAACGAATGGTTAGGCAATGAACGAAATGATCTATTTGCCGGTCTCGTTTCTTCTGTCGCCATTTTACCAGAAGTAATCGGGTTTGCGATTATTGCTGGTGTTCACCCGCTTTCTGCAGTGTTTGCTTCAGCAGTTACTTTACTTGTGATTACTTTTACGGGCGGCCGTCCGGCAATGGTCTCGGCGTCTGCTGGTTCAATGGCCTTAGTCCTTGCAGGCTTAATTCAAGCACACGGTTTGTCATACATGCTTGCTGCGACTATTTTAACAGGCTTTCTACAATTTATTTTAGGTTATTTAGGTATCCATAAATTAATGCGCTTTATTCCCAAGACAGTGATGTACGGATTCGTCAATGCGTTAGCCATTTTAATTTTCATGGCGCAAGTACAACAATTGCCCCATCAAACACTGTGGTCCTACGGTATGATTATCTGTAGTATCTTACTTATTTATCTATTACCTAAGTTTATTACAATTGTGCCTCCTGCTTTAATTGTTATTTTATTCATGACTATCCTTTCCTATTTTTTAAAAGGTCATTTGCAAACGGTAGGTGATCTTGGTGAAATGAGTCAGTTTCATCCAGCGATCCGTTGGCCTAATGTACCCGTCAACTTAGAAACGTTGTGGATTATTTTACCTAGCTCTGTTGCCTTAGCAATGGTCGGGTTAATTGAATCTTTATTGACGATCCCCATTGTGGACAAAATGACAGCGAGCCAAAGTGATAGCCAACGAGAAGTTAAGGCGCAAGGATTCGCTAATATAATTACCGGCTTTTTTGGTGGCCAAGCTGGCTGTGCGATGATCGGGCAAGCGGTCATTAATGTTAAATCTGGAGGACGAAAACGGCTTTCTACTTTGATTTCAGGTATTACCCTCCTTCTATTCATTTTTGTTTTTAAATCCGTGATGGTAGTCATTCCTACAGCTGCATTGATTGGGATTATGATGACAGTGGCAGTCGACACCTTTGATTGGGAAAGTTTGCAGCTTTTCCGAACTTTTGAAATTACTGAAATTGTTATTTTACTCGTGACAGTGAGTGTGATCGTCTACACGCATAATTTAGCGATTGGAATTATTCTAGGTGTTCTTTTAAGTGGTCTTCTTTATCATTTTTTCAAAAAAGAACCAAAAAAAAGTTGCTAGCTTTAGCAACTTTTTTTATTTTTCCCAATATTTCTTCAACGCTTCTTTTTCTATTTTCTTAATAAACGCATCTTTGCCATCCATATATTTATCAATGCTATCGGGGTGTGCTTGGGCCAATTGCTTTTTTAATGTACCATAGGTTGTAGCAATTGCCGGATTTTCTCGTAAATAATTTCGAAAAGCAAGATGGCGCAAAATTTCTTGCGTATTGTTAAACTGATAAATATGCACATGATGTGTTCTTTTTATCGGGCCTTTTCGTAAATAACGACGTCCTGATAGTCCAAATTCCCCCATATATTCATAACCGATTCTTTCAAATTCCCCTTGTAACAGGTCTACTTTTTCAATTTCTTCAACAATGACCAAAAAATCAATAATTGGTTTGGCTGCTAAATTAGGCACAGATGTGCTACCGATATGTTCAACTTTAAGACAATTTTCCTTTAGAATCTGTTTCAACGCTTGGGCTTCTTCTTCAAACTGTTCCACCCAGGCTGGTTGGTATTCAGTAACGATTACCCGCATGAATTCTTCCCTCTTTTCTATATCCGTTTCATATGTAAAATAGGAAACGGATTTCCTTGAGGATCTTCCTTTGATTCACCAATTACTTGAAACCCTTGAGATTGATAGAACTTCACAGCCCCTTCATTTTGTTTATTGGCATCAACAAAGACAATTGATTCTTGCTCTATTAATTTTTTGATAATTTCTCCACCATAGCCTTTACGAAAATGGACTGGGTCAATAAATAACATTTCCAATGTTTGTTGGTTTGTTCCACTAAAGCCCACGCATTTCTGTTCTTCATTTAACCACATACTTAATTGAACTTGTTGAAAATAATCAGGTAAAACTACTTCGATTTTATCAATATCTACCTGACTCAAAAACAAATGGGTAGCTTCTACTGAAGAACGCCATAGAGAAATTAATTGAGGATAATCGGTTTTTTTTACTTCTTTTTGGTTCAGCATTTTTAATTCCTCCCTATCTAATAAACAAAGTATACCACATTTTGTCTCTCTCAATTCCATAAAAAATAGTCAAATCAACCGTGTTTTTTCTGTCGATTTGACTGTCTCTCTCTATTAACTCTGATGGCTAAACGAGTAAACTAATCAAAGCCACGATAGCTAAACCGCCTTGTGTTAAAATAATTTTTTTATCACTACTTAAGCTACCGTACGCCGCCACTAAAATAATATAAATCAATAAAAATTTTGTCATCTCCATCGTTGCTTGCGCAAAATAGACACTATAAATAAGTCCTGCACCGATTAGTCCATTATAGATTCCTTGATTTTTAAACAATGTAGTCACTGATTTTCTTTGTAACTCTTGCTTATCCATTTTAAAAACACGGCTTGTTGTCTCAGATGTTGGTACAATCGTTTCTAAATACATAATGTAGAAAAATTCTACAGCCACCAAGGTTACTAAAATTGTTGAAATTAATGTCATCTGCTCCCTCCTCCCATTCCTTTGAACGAAGTAATTTTATGTAATTTTTGCTATGATGTAAATAGATATGCCTAGCCTTAACGAAAGGAAGAAACCTATGACTTTTCAAGAAACTATTAGCGCCTATATCCAAGAACGTTATCAGATAACGCCCGATTTCCCTTTTGAAAAACACCCAGACTATCTCGTCTTTCGTCATCCTAGAAATGCAAAATGGTTTGCTTTAATTATGCCACTGGATGCACAACTGCTCGGCGCTACCGAGAATAAGCAGCTCACTATTTTAACCGTTAAACTTGCGCCTGAATTGATTGCCTTATTAAAGAACCAACCTGGCTATTTTCCTGCCTATCATATGAATAAAGAGCATTGGTTAAGTCTTTCTGAAGAAATTCCGCTCTCACAAATTTTTTCATTTATAGATGAAAGTTACCAACGGAGTTATTAAAAAAAACACCCTACTCAAGGAGTAGGGTGTGAAAGATTGTTTAAGCTTATTTGCTTAAAGCGTCTTTTGCTTGTTCAGCTAACGCTGTAAATGCTGCTGCATCGTTAACGGCTAAGTCAGCTAACATTTTGCGGTTGATATCAATCTCTGCCAATTTCAAACCGTGCATTAATTTAGAATAGCTTAAGCCATTCATGCGAGCTGCCGCGTTGATACGTGCAATCCATAATTTACGGAAGTCACGTTTCTTTTGACGACGGTCTCTGAATGCATAGTAATAAGAGTTCATTACTTGTTCTTTTGCTGATTTAAATAAAGTATGTTTTGATCCGTAGTAGCCTTTCGCTAACTTAAGGACTTTTTTACGACGTTTACGGGTTACTGTTCCACCTTTAACACGTGCCATGTTGAATTCCTCCTAATATCTTGTTTCTCTTGACGGTAATCTAAAAGTCACCGAGTTGTTTTATTTCATTCTTGCTAATTGTTGGCGGATACGTTTGTAATCGCCTTTTGCAACCATGCTTGCTTTACGCAATTGACGGCGTTGTTTTTTAGTTTTACCGTGGAAACGGTGAGATGTAAAGGCACGGCCACGTTTTAAGCCGCCTCCACCAGTACGTTTTACACGTTTTGCTAATCCGCGGTGTGTTTTTTGTTTTGGCATGACTAATTTTCCTCCTCAAAATCTTTGCTTCAAGTGAAAGACTCTAACAGTCACAACTGTCGAATATCCTTCTTGTAGAAATTACCAAAAGTCCGAATGCTCGGTCTCTTCGTTTACTTGTCGTTTTTCGGTGCCAGCGTTAGAAACATGCTGCGTCCGTCCATTTTCGCTTTTTGTTCCACTGTGGCGATGTCCGCAGTTTCTTCAGCTAAGCGATCAAGAACTTTCTGACCAATCTCTTTATGGGTAATGGCACGGCCTTTGAAACGGATAGAAGCTTTCACTTTGTCTCCTTTTTCTAAGAACTTACGCGCATTACGAAGTTTTGTATTGAAGTCATTTACGTCAATTGTTGGACTTAAACGAACTTCTTTGACGTTGATCACTTTTTGTTTCTTGCGAGCTTCACGCTCTTTCTTTTGTTGTTCGAAACGGAATTTTCCATAATCCATAATTCGCGCAACTGGTGGTTTCGCTCCTGGCGCTACAAGTACTAAATCCAAGTTTGCAGATTCAGCGATTTGTAATGCTTCTGCTTTGGTTTTTACACCTAATTGTTCACCATCTTGTCCGATCAAACGTAACTCGCGTGCACGAATGCCGTCGTTAACCATCATATCCTTTGCTATGGTCATTCACCTCCAAAATTTTTAAGAGAAAATCCTAACGGAAGTCTGCTTTGTTTGCTAAATGCAATAAAAAAACAGGTTCCTATCCAGAACCCGCCAACAGTCTGCCTTACTTAAAAAAATAAGGAATACTTTATCTAGCCCAGCGATATACTCAACTAAGGCGAGAAGCGGGTGCTTCTGCTTTCATTTCTCAACTTCACTAGTTTACCTTAGTTTATCCTAGTTGTCAATATATTTCCTCAAAAAAAACGAATCTAGCACTAGATTCGTTTGAACTCGTATTTTGATTATTAATAATTAGTGGACTGTCCCAATGTGACTTCCTAGAAACAAATGGTTCAACACATGGTGTACATTTTCTATCCCCTAGGCGATCCCTGTAGTCCCTACAGTTCTTCTATTTATAAGGTTTCTCGTTTAGACAAGCCACGTTCTAAGATTTTTTGGCTTCTAAGATACTCTGAATTTTCTGTACTTTCAGAAAAAGACAACTCTGTTTCGATCTCCTCTGACTCAATACAAATGAGTTCTTTGCCATACCATTGTGCTTTATACAACAGTTTAGCTAAAAATAAAGACCAAGCCAGTTCAGAACGATCATGTTTTGGCGGCCGCTCATTACTGTGATGGGCTTTTTCAATACAAATAACATCGTAACTTGAAACCAATTCCGTTGTAATTTTGTTTAAAATATCCGTTCGTTGGTTGGCTATTTTTTCGCGAATTTTTGCGACTTTTATTTTTTGTTTTTGATAATTTTTTGCTTGCGAAAGATCGACACCTTTTTCTAAAGCAATCATTTTACGCTTGTTTAATTTTCGTTCTTCTTGACGTAGTTTTTGCTTTAAATGCTTTGAACAATAGCTTTTTTCGAAGCTTTCACCATTCGAAAGCAGCGCAAATTTTTCCCTACTGCTACAAATTCCCACCATTTTTTGTTGCTTTGTTTTCGTTTCAATCGGCGCTTCACACAAAATGGAAACATAATAATTGTGACTCGCACTCATAGAAATAGTTACAGATTTTATCTCCCCCAGCGGTTGGCGGTGTACCTTCATTTTAATTAAAGATTTCAATTTAGGTACTTTCAAATAACGATTATCCAAAATTTTGACCGTGCCATGTTGATTGTTCGTAGTGTAGGAATGCACGGTTTCTTTCTTTTTCTTTTTTGGAAAGCCCATCCCTTTTTCCCGATAAAAATTTTTAAAGGCTCGATCCAAATAAACTTGTGCATTTGCCAAGGCTAAACTATCAACTTCTCTGAGGACAGGGTAATGTTTCTTATATTTAGCTGGCGTTGGCATTTTAAACGTTTGTTGAGGATTTTTTCGCATCTCTTTGTAGATATCAATCCGGTCTTGTAACATTAAATTATACACCAAGCGAACACAAGAAAATGTTTTTTGAATAAACTCTTCTTGTTTTGAGGTTGGATAAAGTCTGTATTTATAAGCTTTCAGAGCCTTCATCTCATAACCACCCTACCAAGATAGTTAGAAAAGAAGCTGGTTATAAACCAGCTTTTCTTTTCTTCTCTTCAATTTTTTCACGGTACATTGCAACTTCGTCTTCAGCACAATAAACATAGTGTCCATTGAGAATTTCACGGAGCTCACGATCTTTCCCATCTGCCGCTGCAGGCTGGTAAACGATCCGTTTACGTGTGCGTTCATAGTCTGGATCTGGTAATGGAATCGCAGAAAGTAAACTTTCTGTATAAGGATGAACGCCGAAATTATAGACATCATCACTTGTGCCCATTTCCAATAATTTCCCACTGTGCATTACGCCAATTCGGTCACTAATATGTTTTACCATCGATAAGTCATGTGCGATAAACAAGTAAGTTAAGCCTTGTTCTTTTTGTAAATCTTGTAATAAGTTTACTACTTGGGCTTGAATCGACACATCCAAAGCCGAAATTGGCTCATCACAGATAATGAAACGTGGATTAACCGCTAAAGCACGAGCAATCCCGATCCGTTGACGTTGCCCACCAGAAAACTCATGAGGATAACGCGTACTGTGACTTGGATTTAATCCCACCGTTTTTAAAAGTTCATTGACTTTTTCTTCCCGCTCTTTTGGTGTTTTAGCTAATCCATTGACATCGATTCCTTCAGCAATAATATCATTGACTTTCATTCTTGGATTCAATGAAGCATATGGATCTTGGAAGATCATTTGAACATCGCGGCGGAATGCTTGCATGTCCGCTTTTGATTTAATTTTGCTAATGTCTTTTCCATCGAAAAGAATTTCACCAGCAGTTGGATCATATAAACGAATGACACTGCGACCAGTTGTTGATTTTCCACTTCCTGATTCGCCAACTAATCCAAAGGTTTCGCCTTCAAAAATATGAAAACTAATGTCATCAATGGCTTTTACTTCGTCTTTACGACCAACATTGAAATACTGTTTCAAACCAGTGACTTCTAATAGGACTTTTTTCTCTTCTGCCATTAATTACTACCTCCTGGATTTTTTTGACGCTCTGCATAAATTGCCCAACGACGAACAATCTCTGCTGGAGGCGTAACTTTTGGTGCTTGTGGTGCTAATAACCACGTTGCTGCTTTGTGTGTCGGTGATACTTCAAAATAAGGTGGTTCTTTTTCTGTATCAATTTTTAAAGCAAACTCATTCCGTGGATAGAAGGCATCTCCAGTTGGTGGATCTAATAAATCTGGAGGTGAACCTGGAATCGCATAAAGTTTGTCTTCTGTTCCTTCCATCGTTGGCATTGACCCTAAAAGTCCCCAAGTATATGGATGTTGTGGATTATAGAAAATTTCTTCTGCTGTTCCCACTTCAACCAGACGTCCACCGTACATGACAGCGACACGGTCAGCCACGTTCGCTACTACCCCTAAATCATGGGTAATGAAAATAATCGAAGTGCTAATTTTTTCTTGTAAGTCTTTTAATAACTCTAAAATTTGTGCTTGGATGGTTACATCCAACGCTGTAGTTGGTTCATCTGCAATTAGAACTTCTGGATAACAAATTAAAGCAATTGCAATGACAATCCGTTGACGTTGTCCACCAGAAAATTGGTGCGGATAGTTTTTCAAACGTTTTTCAGCATTAGGAATGCCGACTAATTTTAGTAATTCTAATGCTTGCGCTAAGCCTTCTTTTTTTGAGACTTTATTATGTTTGATTAATGATTCCGCCACTTGTTTGCCAATTGGCATCGTTGGGTCTAATGAAGTCATCGGATCTTGGAAAATCATTGCGATTTCTTTACCACGAATGGCTTGCATTTGTTTTTCTGTTTTATGAACAATATCTTGCCCTTTAAACAAAATTTCCCCGTTATCAATATTGGCATTACTGCTCAACAAACGCATAATACTGCGAGTTGTAACAGATTTACCACTCCCTGATTCACCTACGATGGCTAACGTTTCACCTTTATAAAGATCAAAACTCACACCACGAATGGCGTTGACTTTACCTGCAAACGTATCAAAGGAGATTCTTAAGTCTTTAACTTCTAATACTTTTTCCATAGTCATTCACCACTCTTACTCTTTCATCTTAGGATCAAATGCGTCACGTAAACCATCAGCTAACAAGTTGAAACAAATCATGATAACTGAAAGTGTTGCCGCTGGAATCCACATTAAATATGGAAGGAAACGGAAAGTTTTGTATCCTTCGTTTAACAAGGTTCCTAAAGATGCGGTTGGTGGACGTAAGCCTAACCCAATAAAACTTAGGAACGCTTCAAAGAAAATTGCCGATGGGATACTGAACATCATTTGGACAATAATGACACTTGAGATATTCGGTAAAATATGTTTAATAGCAATTTTCCAACGAGATTCGCCCAATGTTTCTGCTGCCATGACAAACTCTTGGTCTTTTAGTTTCATGGTCTGGGCTCGCACAATCCTGGCCATTGATATCCAGTTTGTAATAACCATGGCTAAAACAATCGAAACAATCCCTGGATCAAAGACTGTTAGCATCAAGATCATAACAACTAAGTTAGGAATACCAGAAAGAACTTCTAAAATACGTTGCATCACTGTATCGACACGACCGCCGACTAACCCGGAAATCAGTCCATACGTTACCCCAATCGTAATATCTAGAATCGCCGCGATAAACGCAATTAATAAGGAAATACGTGTTCCCATAAATAAACGACTTAGGACATCACGACCTAAACCATCTGTTCCTAGATAAAAGTTTACGTTATCTGGAACGTTTGCTTGTGCATATTTATCAACTAATTGACCAGCAACTGTTGTTTTACCATTTAAACCATTCACGCTTTCCAAGCCAGGAATTCGTGGTGGTAAGTTAATGTAAGAAACATTTTGTTTCGTTGGGTTATGTGGTGAAACCCAAATGGTAATAATAGAGATAAAGATAATAACTGCTAAGAAACTCATTGAGATAACTGCAGCTTTATTCTTTTTCAAACGACGCCATGAGTCTTGTAAGAAACTTAAAGACGGTGTGGCAATACGCTCTCTTTCTTTTAGAGTTGAAGTGTTTAGAGGCTGAAACTCATCTGCCGGAATATCTTTAATCGCTTGTGGTAGATTATTTTTATTGACTGTTTCCATTAGCCTTTTGCACCTCCTGATACGCGAATTCTTGGATCAATTAAACCATAAAGTAAGTCAACAATCAGAATTACAACAACTAACATTGTTGAATACAAAATAGTTACTGCCATAATTGTTGGATAGTCGTTTGTCATAATTGATTTTACAAACTGTTCCCCAATTCCAGGGATGGCAAAAATATTTTCTACTACTAAAGAACCTGTCATTAAACCAACGGCTAAAGGTCCTAATAAGGTAATCAATGGAATTAAACTGTTTCTTAACCCGTGGCGGAATGCAACTTGCCAGCGACTCAAGCCTTTTGCTTTGGCTAATTCGACATAATCACTATGCAAGACCTCTACCATCTCGGTTCGAATAAACCTAGCCGAATCGGCCATTGGACTCATTGCCAAGGCAATAGTTGGCAAGATTGTGTATGCAAAACCATTCCACATAGCAATTGGTAAGATTCTTAATTTCATTGCAAAAATGTATTGTAATAATACCGCGAAAACAAAGTTTGGAATAGAACGACCTAAAATGGCTAACAATGTTGCCAACGTATCTACCCAAGTATTTTGACGCATCGCTGCGATAATCCCCAATAAAATACCGACTAACGTACCAAAGATAATCGCTTGTCCTCCCAGTTGAAGGGACGGCCCAATTCGACCAGCTAATAACTTAGCAACAGGTTGGTTTTTAAATTGGAATGAAATACCAAAGTCTCCTGTTACCAGGTTCTTTAAGTAAATTCCGTATTGAACAATCACTGGTTTATCTAAGCCAGATTGTTTATTCAACATAGCGATTGTTTCTGGACTAAGTTTTTCTTGGTTGGTATAAGGCGTACCTGGTAATAATTGCATTAAGAAAAACGTAATCGTTGCGATTAACCACAAAGTGATAATCATGAAAAAGATCCGTTTAAGAAAATATTTTCCAAAACTATTCAATAATGACACCTCCGAGATTTTTTTGACTTCCTCAGTTATTTTCGTTAAAGTAATGACTAGATAGACCACAATAATAGATAGGGTGAACACATGAAAACTTTTAAATGGCCAATTATTACAGCCGTTATTTCCAGTATCGGCATTTTTCTTTACTTATTAATAAGTAAAGAACCTATCACTACCTCCTCATTATCAGATACCTTCTTTATCGTTTCGCTTTTCTTTTTAATTATCGGCATTGCTTTATGGATTATGTCCTCTGGCTTTTTCGATAACTTTCAGCGCTCAATGAAAAACGTGTTTCGTTTTAAAAAGAAAAATGAACCGAAAGAGTTTATCCCGCTTTCAGTCATTGGCGATGCACATCGCTCTTTCTGGCTAAAAACTGGGGGCATCTTACTGATTCTGTCTTTAGGCTTTCTACTATTTTACTTGGTCTAAGACAAGATAGCAAGAGGACCGTTGCCTTTTATTCCATGGCAAAGGTCCTTTTTTGTTTGCTATCGATCTTTTGTCAGGTTATTCTGAAATGTATGCCCATTTGTAGTCATACGTTGCGCCAGCAGGATGAACTGCGACATCTTTGACTTTTTCAGCACGTAAATGCGCTTCTGATTTTTGGAATAATGGTACCACACCCATGTCTCCCATAATCGTTTTCTCTGCATTTAACATATCATCCCAACGTTTTTCAGGATTTGTCGCATCTGCGCTACTTGCTGCTTTCACTAACTTGTCAAACTCTGGATTGTTATAACGTCCACGGTTATATGAGTTATCTGAAGCAAATAAGTCTAAGAAACTACTTGGATCAGCATAGTCAGCACTCCAACCACCGATTACTGCATCAAAGTCGCCTTTGTTTGAACGATCTAAACGAACAGAGAATGGAACCGGACTAACCGTTACCTTCACACCATCTAAAGCATCTTGAATTGACCCTTGAACAAATTCAACTGTTTTCTTAGAAGAATCTGCATCTGAAGAAAGAATATCCATTGTTAAGGTTGAAATCCCCAATTCTTTTTTCGCTTTTTCCCAGTATTCTTTAGCTTTTTTCGTATCATATTCAATTTGACTACCTGCTTCTTTAGCAAAGTCTTTGCCGCCACTTGGGTCTTTTGCCATATCTGCTGGTACTAAACCGTTTGGCTCGATAGAACCATCCCCTAAGATTGATTCAACTAACGCTTTACGGTCGATTGAGTAAGAAATTGCTTTACGTAAGTTTGCATTTCTAAATGGTGATTTTTCATCACGTTGATTTAGTTCCATATATTGTGTTGATGCTTCTTTTTGACTAACAAAAGCTGGGTCATTGGCCATTTGTTGGGCTAATTCACCAGAAAGAACGACATCGTCTGTTTGTCCATCTTGGAACAAGTTCAACGCGGTTGGTGATTCTTTCACGACATTCACATCTACTGAGTCCAGTTTCACTGTGTCTTTATCCCAATATTGATCGTTTTTCTTGAATGACCATTTTGTATCTGTACCAGGACCATCAAAGCCGTCTAAGACGAATGGACCATTGTAGACAGCACTTTCGCTGTTTGATGCATAATTTTTACCATATTTTTCCACAATATCTTGACGTTGTGGGAAGAACGATGGGAAAGCTAATAAGTAATCAAAGTATGGTGTTGCTTTTTCTAAAGTGATTTCTAATTCTGTATCACTGACTGCTTTAATTCCTAATTCTGATTTATCTTTTTCCCCTTTAGCAATGGCATCACCATTTTTTACAGAGGCATACAGATAAGCATATTCAGAAGCTGTCGCTGGATCAACTGTTCGTTGCCATCCGTAAACATAGTCATTAGCAGTCACTGGTTTACCGTCTGACCATTTTGCATCTTTATTTAATTTAATTTTGTATGTTAGTCCATCTTCAGAAACTTCTGCTTTTTCCGCTGCACCTGCAGGTTGGACTTTGTTATCTTTGTCTAAACGATAAATTCCTTCATATACATTATTTAATGCAATAAAACTAATTCTGTCTGTTGCTAGTGATAAATCAGCTGTTGGCATTTCTTGTTGTTCTGTGACACGTAAAACTTGTTCGCCACTTGCCTTACCGCCACCAGACGCGCTTGAGCTATCTGACGTTCCGCCGCCTCCACAAGCCGCTAAAGTTGTTACGCTAAATAATGTAATCACACCGAATGTTAATGACTTTTTCAATTTCATAGTGTTGCCTCCTAAAATAATACAATCTGTATTTTCTGAAAAATCAGAATTTAATAATTATTTATTGCTATGGAATATATCTTACATTTTTCATATTAAAATTGCAAGTCAAAATGTTAACTTTTTTTAATTTTTCTTCTCTTCCTATCAGAAACCACTCTTTTTCTTCCTGTCTTTTATTGCAATTCTTTTGTCAGTTTTCTAAACATTATGGTAAATTAGGAAGTAAAGGAGTGACAAAATATGAAAAATTCTACGTTTTTAAAGGATTTGTTTGCTATTGATAAAGCAAATGACGAATTATTTCGGTTAGTTGGTGTCGCAATTTGTATGGCAATTCCATTATTAATTGGTTATTTTTCCAATAATTTACTCATTGGGACCTTTGGCTCGATGGGCATTTATACGTTTATTTATTATCAGCCGCTTCCTTTGCCCCAATTATTGCGCAGACTGAATATTGTTGGCTTTTTTATTGTTCTGGGCAACAGCTTAGGAATGCTAAGTCACCATGTACCTTGGTTGATTCCCATTACAATTGCCATCGTCGCTTTTCTTGCACGCTTACTTTTTAGATTGTATGGCATTGAGAAGCCTGGTGCTTTGTTAGTTATCATGTCAACCGCAATGGGAACAAGCAACAATTTTCCTTTACATAAGATTCCTATCATGGCCAGTTTTGTTCTTTTAGGAGTAGTGACCGGCATTATCATGGGCATTGTGCTTCATTTCATCGACAAGCGCCCCTACGTTTTTCAAAAACGGATGTCTCTTCAAGAACGACTTTATATCGATCCCGCTTCTTTATTAGATGCTTTGCATTATGCGGCCATTTTATTTTTAGCGGCTTATTTAAGTCAATCGCTTCATTTAGTCAACGCCTATTGGATGACGTTTACTTGCGCAGCCATTTTACAAGGGGAAAATTTACATTCTGTGATGCAGCGAAATGTGCAACGGATTCTAGGTACGAGTCTTGGTTTGTTGCTTTCTGCAATTTTATTAATGATTCCCTTTACACCTTTACAAACAATCGGTATCATTAGTATTCTATATGCAGCTTTTGAAGGATTCATTAACAGAAACTATGCGATTGCCAGCTTTTTTATTACCCCGATGTCCTTATTATTATCAAATCTTGCACGACAGCAAGTCATTAGCAATCTTTTAAACTATCGATTAGTCGGGATTGTGTTAGGTAGTTTACTTGGTTTTGCTGGCGCTTATGTTTTCACAACTGCGCTACGTTTCTATAATCGGGCCTACTCAATTGATGAAACCTTTGAAAATCAACAAGAAGAAAGAGGCGTTTTATGAAAATAACTTATCCCTTGCCACCAAATCTACCAGAACAACTTCCTCTATTAACGAACTGTCAATTAGAAGATGAGGCAATCTTAGAAAATCATTTGTATCAGCAGATTGATTTACCGAATCAAGAAGTTCGTAACTTAGTCTTTCGGGATGCTGTTTTCGATCATCTTTCATTAGCAAATGGCCAGTTTGCTTCTTTTGATTGTAGTAATGTGCGTTTTGAAGCTTGCGATTTTTCTAACATCGAATGGCTGTCTGGCAGTTTTCATCGAGTGACTTTCCTTCGTTGTAATTTGACAGGAACGAATTTTGCAGATAGCTATTTAAAAGATTGTCTATTTGAGGATTGCAAAGCCGATTATGCTTCTTTTCGTTTTGCAAATTTTAATCTTGTTCACTTTAATCAGACTCGTTTAGTCGAAAGTGAATTTTTCGAGGTCACCTGGAAGAAACTCCTTCTAGAAGCTTGCGATTTAACCGAAAGTAATTGGCTAAATACTTCTTTAAAAGGATTGGATTTTTCCCAAAACACCTTTGAACGCTTGACTTTCTCACCAAACTATTTATCAGGTCTTAAAGTCACCCCTGAACAAGCCATTTATTTAGCAAGTGCCCTTGGTTTGGTGATTACCTAAGAAAATTTTAAAAAAATAGCCGAATAACTGGTTCTGTCGGTTCTTTCTTATTAAATTGTTATTAATTTTTTGGAAAAACCAACGGAACCATTTTACTTGTGCCTTATTTTTAGGTAAACTATCTTAGGTTAAGCAATCTCTTTTTTTGGAACAAGAGAAACTTTTGGAATCATTTCCTATAAATCATGAAGAGATTATGACAAACGTTCTTCTAATCCAAGAACGTCTTTTGTCCTATACTCGATTCTACTCAAAAGGAATGTCAGTGAATGAATATAAAAAAACAAGGCCTCGGTCAAGCGACGGGAAAAATCATTTTAATGGGGGAACACGCCGTTGTTTACGGCGAACCAGCAATCGCCTTTCCTTTTCAAGCGACAGAAATCACAGCCGTCTTTACCCCGGCAAAAAATATGCAGATTGATTGTGCATATTTTACAGGATTGCTTGAAGACGTGCCCCAAGAGCTAGCAAATATCAAGGAAGTTGTTCAGCAAACCTTACATTTTTTAAAGGAAGATACGTTTAAAGGCACTTTGACCTTAACAAGTACGATTCCCGCTGAACGAGGAATGGGCTCAAGCGCAGCAACCGCTGTGGCCATCGTTCGAAGCCTTTTTGATTATTTTGATTACGCTTATACATATCAAGAATTGTTTGAGCTTGTTTCCTTAAGTGAGAAAATTGCTCATGGCAATCCTAGTGGTATCGATGCCGCAGCAACAAGCGGCGCTGATCCCTTATTTTTTACTAGAGGATTTCCGCCCACACATTTCTCGATGAATTTATCTAATGCCTACTTAGTAGTAGCTGATACGGGAATTAAAGGTCAAACACGTGAAGCAGTGAAAGACATTGCGCAGCTAGCTCAAAATAATCCCACAGCAATCGCTGAAACAATGAAACAATTAGGTTCTTTTACTAAAGAAGCGAAGCAGGCAATTTTACAAGATGATAAACAAAAATTAGGTCAGCTAATGACGTTAGCGCAAGAGCAACTCCAGCAATTAACCGTCAGCAACGATATGCTGGATCGACTAGTGGCTCTCTCTCTAGAACATGGCGCTCTAGGAGCAAAATTAACCGGCGGCGGTCGCGGTGGCTGTATGATTGCCTTAACAGATAATAAAAAGACCGCACAAACCATTGCACAGAATTTAGAAGAAAATGGAGCTGTTGCTACATGGATTCAATCATTAGAGGTGAAAAAGTAATGCTTTCAGGAAAAGCACGAGCGCATACAAATATTGCTCTGATTAAATATTGGGGAAAAGCCAATGAAGAATACATTTTACCAATGAATAGTAGTTTATCATTAACATTAGATGCCTTTTACACAGAAACAACTGTGACATTTGATGCCCATTATTCAGAAGATGTATTTATTTTAGATGGTATCTTGCAAAACGAAAAACAAACAAAAAAAGTCAAAGAATTTTTGAACCTTGTTCGTCAACAAGCCGATTGTACTTGGTTTGCAAAAGTAGAAAGTCAAAATTTTGTGCCTACTGCAGCTGGTTTGGCTTCTTCAGCGAGTGGTCTAGCTGCTTTAGCAGGGGCCTGTAACGTAGCCTTAGGATTAAATCTTTCAGCAAAAGACTTATCACGTTTAGCGCGACGTGGTTCAGGTTCTGCTTGTCGTAGTATTTTTGGTGGTTTTGCTCAATGGAACAAAGGCCACTCTGATGAAACGTCGTTTGCTGAAAATATTCCAGCCAATAATTGGGAAAACGAATTGGCCATGCTCTTTATCTTAATTAATGATGGAGAAAAAGATGTTTCCAGCCGTGATGGAATGAAACGAACAGTAGAAACTTCTAGCTTTTATCAAGGTTGGTTGGACAATGTGGAAAAAGATTTATCCCAAGTTCATGAAGCAATTAAAACAAAAGACTTCCCTCGTTTAGGAGAAATCATTGAAGCCAATGGGTTAAGGATGCATGGAACCACCTTAGGCGCTGTCCCTCCATTTACTTACTGGTCCCCAGGCAGCTTACAAGCGATGGCTTTAGTTCGCCAAGCACGGGCCAAAGGAATTCCTTGCTACTTTACAATGGATGCAGGTCCGAATGTCAAGGTCTTAGTCGAAAAGAAAAACTTAGAAGCATTAAAAACATTTTTAAGTGAACATTTTTCAAAAGAGCAGTTAGTCCCAGCTTTTGCTGGTCCCGGAATTGAATTGTTTGAAACGAAAGGAATGGATAAATAAGCATGATTGAAGTTACTACGCCAGGAAAGTTATTTATTGCAGGAGAATATGCCGTTGTTGAACCTGGCCACCCTGCCATTATCGTTGCTGTGGATCAATTCGTAACTGTAACTGTCGAAGAAACAACAGATGAAGGCAGTATTCAATCTGCACAATACAGCTCTTTACCTATTCGCTGGACACGCCGAAATGGTGAGCTTGTATTAGATATTCGCGAAAATCCCTTCCATTATGTTCTAGCGGCGATCCATCTAACTGAAAAATATGCGCAAGAGCAAAACAAAGAATTGTCATTTTATCATTTAAAAGTGACGAGTGAATTAGATAGTTCAAATGGACGAAAATACGGTCTTGGTTCAAGCGGTGCAGTAACCGTTGGAACTGTCAAAGCCTTGAATATTTTTTATGACTTAGGTTTGGAAAATGAGGAAATTTTTAAATTATCAGCATTAGCTCACTTAGCCGTTCAAGGAAATGGTTCTTGCGGAGATATCGCCGCCAGCTGTTACGGGGGCTGGATTGCCTTTTCAACCTTCGATCATGATTGGGTCAATCAAAAAGCAGCCACTGAAACATTAACTGATTTGTTAGCAATGGACTGGCCTGAATTAATGATTTTTCCGTTAAAAGTACCGAAACAACTACGTTTACTAATTGGTTGGACAGGTAGCCCTGCGTCCACTTCAGACTTAGTTGATCGAGTCCATCAATCAAAAGAAGAAAAACAAGCAGCTTATGAGCAGTTCTTAATGAAAAGTCGGCTTTGTGTCGAAACAATGATTAATGGCTTTAATACAGGAAAAATTTCTGTTATTCAAAAACAAATTACTAAAAATCGCCAATTGCTCGCCGAATTATCTTCACTGACTGGTGTGGTAATCGAAACAGAAGCCTTGAAAAATCTTTGTGATTTGGCTGAATCTTATACAGGAGCTGCGAAATCTTCTGGCGCTGGCGGGGGCGATTGTGGGATTGTAATTTTCCGCCAAAAATCTGGGATTTTACCATTAATGACTGCTTGGGAAAAAGACGGAATTACCCCACTGCCACTTCACGTCTATACCTATGGTCAAAGGGAGTGTAAGGAGAAGCATGAATCGAAAAGATGAACATCTATCATTAGCTAAAGCGTTCCACAAAGAAAAAAGTAATGACTTTGATCGTGTGCGTTTTGTTCACCAATCGTTTGCTGAATCCGCTGTTAACGAAGTGGATATTTCCACTTCGTTTCTTTCTTTTCAGCTTCCCCAACCTTTTTATGTCAATGCAATGACAGGTGGTAGTCAGCGTGCAAAAGAAATTAATCAGCAATTAGGCATTATTGCCAAAGAAACTGGCCTATTAGTTGCGACAGGATCTGTCTCGGCAGCGTTAAAAGATGCTAGTTTAGCGGATACGTATCAAATTATGCGAAAAGAAAACCCAGATGGACTCATTTTTGCCAATATTGGTGCAGGCTTGGGTGTGGAAGAAGCAAAGCGAGCGCTTGATTTATTTCAAGCGAATGCCTTACAAATCCATGTAAATGTGCCCCAAGAATTGGTCATGCCTGAAGGAGATCGTGATTTTACTAATTGGCTAACCAAGATTGAAGCTATCGTACAGGCCGTAGAAGTGCCTGTCATTGTCAAAGAGGTTGGCTTTGGCATGAGCCAAGAAACCTTAGAAAAACTTACCTCTATCGGCGTTCAAGCAGCGGATGTGAGCGGCCAAGGCGGAACGAGTTTTACACAAATTGAAAATGCCCGGCGGAAGAAACGAGAACTTTCTTTCTTAGATGATTGGGGGCAATCAACGGTCATCTCTCTTCTGGAATCACAAAATTGGCAAAAGAAACTAACTATTCTCGGCTCTGGCGGTGTGCGTAACTCTCTTGATATTGTCAAAGGACTCGCTTTAGGTGCCAAAAGCATGGGAGTTGCTGGGACTATCTTAGCTTCCCTTATGAGTAAAAATGGTTTAGAAAATACCCTAGCTCTTGTACAGCAATGGCAAGAAGAAGTGAAAATGCTTTATACTCTTTTAGGAAAAAAGACGACAGAAGAATTGACGAGTACCGCACTTATCCTCGATCCAGTTTTAGTTAATTGGTGTCATAACCGTGGTATCGACAGCACTGTTTTCGCAAAACGTTAAAGAGACCAGAACATTAATGTTCTGGTCTCTTTATTTGAGTTCTTTTATCCTACATAAGCATCTAAGATAATTTGTTTTAGTTCACTAATTAATGGTTCTTTCGGATTTGCAGTTGTACATTGGTCTTCATATGCAAGTTCTGCCATACGATCAACCGTTGTGTCTAATGTTTCTTGTGAGACACCTTGGGCTTTCAAGTTCATGTCAATTCCGACTGATTTACCTAAGTCTGCTACTGCTGTTGCTAAAGCTTCTACTAATTCTGCGGTAGTATTTCCTTTTAAGCCTAAGAATTTTGCAATGTCTGCATAATCAGTATCGGCGCGGAAGTAATCATATTTAGGGAACATTGCGTGTTTTGATGGATCTTTCGCATTGTAACGAATAATATGTGGTAATAAAATCGCATTTGTACGACCATGTGGAATGCCATATTCCCCACCAATTTTATGAGCAATAGAGTGACAAATACCTAAGAATGCATTGGCAAATGCCATCCCTGCCATGGTTGATGCATTATGCATTTTTTCGCGAGATTCCATATCTGGACGTTTCACTGAATTTTCTAAATGATCGAAAACTAACTTGATTGCTTGTAAACTTAAACCACGTGTGTAATCTGAAGCCATCACGGAAACATAAGATTCAATAGCATGTGTTAAAACATCCATACCTGTGTCTGCAGTGACTGAAGCTGGCACAGACATTACGAACTGTGGATCAACAATCGCTACATCTGGTGTTAACGCATAGTCTGCTAACGGATATTTCACGTGTGTTTCACTATCAGTAATAACGGCAAATGGTGTAACTTCTGAACCAGTTCCTGAAGTAGTTGGGATACAAACAAATTGTGTTTTTTCTGGTTTGGCAATTTTATATGTCCGTTTGCGGATATCTAAGAATTTTTGTTTTGCACCAAAGAACTCTGTATCTGGGTGTTCATAGAACATCCACATGCCTTTCGCCGCATCCATTGCAGAACCGCCACCCAAGGCAATCACTGTATCTGGTTGGAAATCAACCATCATTTTGGTACCTGCATAAACAGTATTTGTTGATGGGTTTGGTTCAACATCAGAAAATACTTCGATTTTCACATCATTTTTACGTTTTTGTAGCTCTTTACGTACGATATCTGCATAGCCAAATTGAACCATACCTGGGTCACAAACTAACATGACACGTTCAACATTTTCCATTTTTTGTAGATATTGTAAAGAATTTTTTTCAAAGAAAATTTTTGGAGGTAATTTAAACCATTGCATATTATTTCTCCGTTTCGCTACCGTTTTAATATTAATTAAGTTAATGGCTGATACGTTTTTAGAAACAGAGTTTTTCCCGTATGAACCACAACCAAGTGTTAAGGATGGAATCATTTCGTTATAAATGTTGCCGATACCGCCTTCTGCTGATGGAGTATTCACTAAAATACGACAAGCTTTCATACGTAAACCAAAAGCAACTTGTAACTCTTCATCTTCTGTATGAATTACTGCTGTATGTCCTAAACCACCTAAGTTTAACATCGCTTCACATAGTTCAAAAGCATGCTCTGCGTTGTTTGATTTCATCATTGCTAAAACTGGCGATAATTTTTCTCTTGATAATGGATATTCTGGACCTGCACCTTCTAATTCAGCGACTAAAATTTTTGTGCCTTTTGGTACGCTAATTCCTGCTAATTCAGCAATTTTTTCTGCAGAGTTACCGACAATCGCTGGATTTACTGCGTATTTGCCTTCATTCATCACTGCATCTTCTAGTTTTTGTAATTCATTCGGTTTCACGAAGTAAACATTGTGTGCTTCAAACTCAGCTTTGACAGAAGCATAAATTTCTTTATCCACAATGACCGCTTGCTCAGAAGCACAAATCATTCCATTATCAAATGATTTTGAAACAATTAAATCATTAACCGCACGTTTTACTTTAGCCGTTTTTTCAATATAAGCTGGTACGTTCCCAGGACCAACGCCTAGTGCTGGTTTACCTGTTGAGTATGCAGATTTTACCATGCCTGCGCCACCAGTTGCTAAAACAATGGCAATTCCTGGATGATTCATCAAAGCAGATGTTGCATCAATCGATGGTTGTTCAATCCATTGAATACAATTTTCTGGTGCACCTGCTGCAATCGCCGCATCCCGTACAATACGTGCCGCTTCTGCCGAACATTTTTGTGCGCTAGGATGGAAAGCAAAAACAATTGGATTTCTTGTTTTTAAGGCGATTAGTGATTTAAAAATAGTTGTTGACGTTGGGTTTGTTGTTGGTGTGACCCCACATACCACGCCAACTGGCTCAGCAATTTCCATTAAACCGGTTTGTTCGTCTTTGTTAATTACACCCACTGTTTTATCATGTTTAATATTATTCCAAATGTATTCAGATGCATACATATTTTTGATTGCTTTATCTTCATAGATTCCACGGCCAGTTTCTTCGACAGCCATTTTTGCTAAAGGCATATGTTGGTCTAACGCCGCCATCGCCATTTGATGGACAATGTGATCTACTTGTTCTTGTGTAAAATCTTCCATTGCTTTTAAAGCGACATTCGCTTTTGTTGCTAATTCATCAATCATTGATGAAACATCAACTGTTTCTGTCTTTTCTTTTTTTACTGTTTTAACCATGTTCATCCTCCTAAGAGTTTCATTTTAAAAAAACTTTGTTAACTATTTCACATTCACATCATACAACATAAAATGAATCTTGTAAATAGTTTTTGTGATATTTTTCACAACTATTTATAATTTTTTTTATCTCAAAAAAAAAAGACCTATTCTTTTTTCTAGAATAAGTCTTCAATATCATGCCAGTCCCTTAAAGGATTTTTTGATGTCTGTGCCAATAATTGTTGATAGTCAAAAAATTCATTCGGCTTAACCTTCTGAATGTCTTTGCGACAGTCTTTGACAGATAAACGGGCTTGCTTTTTCCAACGATAGGTGAGTAAATAAGTCAATAAATCTTCTTCGTTGATGGAAGAATAACCTAGTTCACGAAAATTTTGGCACTTCTTTTTAATACTTTTATTGAGCATTTTTTGTTGTAACCAACTTAATTTTTCCTTTGTCATGGGCTCTTCTCCTTCCAACCAAGCGAAAGATTGCTCACTTTTTAACTATCTTCCAACACTATAAAAAGGAACCTTTTTTGTAAACTTAATAGTTAAAAAGGACTTAGGACGTAAGTCCAAATGACCTACCTTCCTAGTCCTACATTTTAAGATAAACGACACGAGCGGAATAGGAATTATCTCTTCTTATTGGCTTTCTCGTGTGACTACTGGTCACAGTTTCGCCTTTGAAAAGCCTGTTCCGCTCTCTTTAACCATTAAATGAATCAGTTGAATCGTTTAGTCTTTCTTTTCTTTTGAAGGATCTGATGTTTCAGGAACTTCAGTTACTTCTTCTGTGACTGTCTCTTCAACTTCTGTGACTGGTACACTAGTTACTGCTGAATCATTTGTAACAGCAGTTCCAGGTGTTACAGTTCGAATTGCTGCACGGTCAAATTCTAAGACAATACCTTCGCAATCGATTAAAACTGTTTTTTCGTTGATTTCACTTAAAACACCATGTAAACCACCAATTGTGACAACACCATCGCCAATTTTCATTGCGTTTAGTTGTTTTTGACGTTCTTGCTGTTGTTTCTTTTGAGAACGTGTCATGAAAAACATCATTCCTCCTAAAAGGACTAATGTAAAAATCATTGTAAATCCGCCACCCATTTGTTTCACCTCACTCTGCATTATTCACACTACTAACTGTATCAAAAAAATGCTTGAAGAACTAGTTTTTTCCTCTAATTTTTAGAAACTTTTTGCATTCGCTTTATTAAAGCCATATTCTTCAAAAAACGCTTGTCGGAATTCTAATAAATTGTCGTCCATAATTGCTTGACGGACATTTTTCATTAAGTCTAACAAGAAGTATAAATTATGATACGATGTTAAACGGATTCCGAATGTTTCATCACATTTAATCAAATGACGAATATAGGCCCGCGTATAATTACGACAAACATAACAATCACATTTTTCATCAAGCGGACGAAAATCTCTTGCATATTGGGCATTTTTAACAACCAAGCGACCTTGTGAAGTCATACAAGTACCATTGCGCGCAATACGTGTTGGTAGCACACAATCAAACATGTCAATCCCACGAATCACTCCATCAATTAATGAATCAGGGGCACCCACACCCATTAAGTAACGTGGTTTATTTTCAGGAATTAACGGTGTCGTAAAGTCTAAGACTCGGTTCATTTCTTCCTTAGACTCACCAACAGATAAGCCACCAATCGAATAGCCAGGAAAATCCATACTCACTAAATCTTTAGCACTTTGACGACGTAAATCTTCAAATCCCGCACCTTGAACAATACCGAATAATCCCTGTCTATCAGGATTCGCATGGGCTTTTAAGCCACGCTCGGCCCAACGAGAAGTCCGTTCAATCGAGCGTTTGACATACTCATAGCTTTCATCAAATGGTGGACATTCATCAAAGCTCATCATAATATCTGATCCTAATTTATTTTGAATATTGATCGCTTTTTCTGGAGAAAGGAACATTTTTGAACCATTTAAATGATTTCTAAAATGCACACCTTCTTCTTCGATTTTCCGCATATCACTTAATGAGAAGACTTGGAAGCCACCTGAATCAGTTAAAATAGGTTGATCCCAGTTCATAAATTTGTGTAAACCGCCTGCTTCTTCGACTAAATCTTCACCTGGACGTAACCATAAATGGTAAGTATTACTTAAAATAACACCGGCACCCATTTCTTTTAATTCTTCTGGTGACATTGTTTTAACTGTCGCAAGTGTACCTACCGGCATAAACATTGGTGTTGGAAATGTGCCGTGAGGAGTAATTAATTCACCTAAACGCGCACCTGTGTGTTTATCTTTTTTGATTAAACGATAACGAATGGCTGGTTCCGTCATTCATTTCCCTACTTTCTACTATAATTTGTCCTCCCATCATCATACTTTTTTTTTATTGAATTTGCAAGGATTTCTCAAGGTTTCTTTTTTCAAAAAAGGATCCTTAAAAAACAGCAACTAGTTCAAATAATTCAAATGAGCTAGTTGCTGTTTGGCACTTATTTTGTCGCTGTATATTTTTCTAAATCTTGCATCGCTGTTTTCACAATTTCAGGGGTAATTTTTTGTTTCATATAATGAATCGTTTCGCCTTCTATACAAGCACGTTCTGCTACTTCTTGATACTCGGCTTCAGTTAAGTCCATCTCCATTTCTTTTAAAGAAATAGGCAAACCTAGTTGGTGATAGAAAGGAATCAATTCATCGACTTCTTGCCATTTCTCTTCAATGGCTAATTGAACAAACACACCATACGCCACTTTGTTTCCATGCAATTGTCGATGGCTAGCTGGCAGCAAAGTTAGTGCATCATGAATGGAATGGGCACCCGCTGTCCGACCATAATCATCGCCAAAGCCACCCACCATTCCACCAATAATTAAATTCGTTTCGATGACATCAATAAACGATTGATTTAATTGTTGCTCTTCCATCGCTTTTAAAGCATTGATACTTTCATTTAACAAAACATCGCGACATTTTTCCGCGGCAAAATGAGAAACTTGAATAGGTAACACTTGGACGTCTAACTGCGAAATAATCGCATCTGCTTCATACCATTTAGCTAATGTATCCCCAATACCTGCCACCATTAAGGACCGAGGCGAATGCAATAACACTCTTGGTTCTACCAACACCAAAGCGTTTGCTTGCGGAAAAACGTCATACCGTTCCATTGCTCCATCTTCTCGATACATTACGCTCAATGGCGTGCACGGTGCACAAGTAGCTGCTAAAGTGGGTAAAATAATTACCGGTAACGCCATTTTGTGTGCTAAGGCTTTGCCCAAGTCGGCCACTTTTCCTCCACCAACAGCGACGATGGCCTCTAAATGATTGTCCAGCACTTGCGCTTCTAACTCTTGCACACGTTGATCTGTACAAACACCTCCATAGTTTTCAAAAACAGCTGTTACTTTTTGAAACGTCGGAAAATACGGTTTTGCCGCTTGCCATGACTCAGTCCCGTGTAAAATGAATACACGATGAATATTTCTGCATAATAGTTGTCCTTCTAATAATTCCCACGAACCAATTTCGCAAAGATACTCTTGTGGTGTCCCTCTCACAATTAATGATTGTTCCATCTTGAAAATCCCCTTCATTTTTGACTTTTGAAATTTTTTTTGAAAAAGTTGTATTTTTTCAACTCTACTACTTTTCCTTTTACATATTCTATGATATGATAAACCACATCATAACACAATAAATTTTTATACATTTATTCGCTTTTTTTGAATATTTATAAAAATAATACAAAAAGGAGTTTACGCAAATGACCAAATGTAAAAAATGGCTACAGACGATTTTACCAATTTTATTCTTGTTGCTCTCATTATTACCTATTAAAGAAACTTTTGCAGCCGAAAACGATCCAGTCTATGACAAAATCATCCAAAAGGGAGAACTAGTTGTCGGCTTATCCGCAGACTATGCCCCTTATGAATTTCATGCAAAAGTAGATGGTGAAGATAAAATTGTCGGTTTTGATATTTCTATTGCTCAAAAAATTGCCGACGATTTAGGCGTTAAATTAAAAATCGAAGAACTAGGCTTCGATGCTCTGTTAGGGGCCTTAAAAACTGGCAAGATTGACATGGTCATCTCAGGCATGTCGCCAACGCCTGAACGATTAAAAGAAGTAGCTTTTTCTCAACCATATATGAATGTTCAACAAAGAGTCATTGTTCGGAAAGAAGACAAAGATAAATTTCATTCCACTAAAGATTTCGAAGGCGTTCGTGCAGGTGCCCAAAAGCAAACGACACAAGAAGAATTAATTAAAACCGAATTAACCGGTGCTGTCCCTACTTCTCTTCAAAAAATTCCAGATTTAATTATGAATCTAAAAAATAATAAATTAGATGCAGTCGTTATGGAAGAACCGGTTGGCGAAGCCTATGTTTCTCAAAATGAGGATTTAGCTTTTGCTGATGTTACCTTTGAAAAAGGCTCAAAAGATACTGCCGTTGCTTTTCCTAAAGATGCGCCCGTTTTGACGGAGAAAGTAAATGCCTCTATTAAACAAATTAATGATCAAAAATTAATGGACGGTTATAAAAAAGAAGCCAATCAATTAATGTTCCAAAAAGATCAAAGCTTTTTACAAAAGTATGGAAAGTTCTACCTTAACGGTGCAGGCTATACCATTTTCCTAGCTTTCATTGGTGTTTTGTTTGGTGCCATTTTAGGGGCATTACTTGCCTTAATGAAGTTAGCCAATTCCAAAATTTTACGTGGCATTGCCATTGCTTATATTGAATATGTTCGTGGCACTCCTTTGCTTGTTCAAATTTTTATTGTCTATTTCGGGACAGGCGTTCTTGGTTTAGACTTATCAAAAGTAGCAGCTGGTTGTATTGCTCTTTCTTTAAACAGTGGTGCATATGT
Organism: Enterococcus sp. MSG3299; assembly: GCF_050555765.1. NCBI lineage: Bacteria > Bacillati > Bacillota > Bacilli > Lactobacillales > Enterococcaceae > Enterococcus > Enterococcus sp. MSG3299. Next base: position 683,074 of record NZ_CP187869.1, on the reverse strand, counting down.
AGCAGAAATTATTCGCGCTGGTATTCAGGCGGTTAATAAAGGACAATTGGAAGCTGCTCGTTCTTTGGGAATGAATCAAAACCAAGCAATGCGATACATCATTTTCCCACAAGCTATTAAAAATATTTTACCAGCGTTAGGCAACGAATTTGTTACAGTAATTAAAGAATCTTCCGTTGTTTCAGTCATTGGTGTTTCAGAACTAATTTTCCAAGCTGGCAACGTTCAAGGAGCAAGTTTTAAACCCTTCTTACCTTACTTAATTGTATCGTTAATTTATTTCGTCCTAACCTTTACTATCTCGCGTCTATTAGGTGTTGCTGAAAGGAGAATGAGTACTAGTGATTAACATTAAAAACTTACAGAAAACATTCGGAAAAAATGAAGTACTTAAAGGAATTGACTTAGAAATTGAAGCTGGTGAAGTTGTCGTAATTATTGGCCCTTCTGGTAGTGGTAAAAGTACTTTTTTACGTTGCCTGAACTTATTAGAAACACCAACTGGTGGCAGCGTTGAATTTGAAGGAAAAAATTTATTAGATAAAAATACCAACATTGATCAACTTCGTCAAAAAATGGGAATGGTATTCCAAAATTTCAATCTTTTCCCGCATAAAAATGTCTTGGAAAACTTAACGATTAGTCCTGTTAAAGTAAAAAAAGAAGCCGCTGCCGAAGCCACAGAACATGCTCTTTCCTTACTGGAACAAGTTGGTTTATCAGATAAAAAAGAAAATTATCCCGCTCAACTTTCTGGTGGGCAACAACAACGGGTAGCGATTGCTCGTGCTTTAGCCATGCGCCCTGACGTAATGCTGTTCGATGAACCAACTTCTGCCTTAGACCCTGAAATGGTGGGTGAAGTGCTATCCGTTATGAAAAATTTAGCTATTGAAGGGATGACAATGGTGGTGGTTACCCACGAAATGGGCTTCGCAAAAGAAGTTGCGGACCGTGTCATTTTTATGGATGCAGGAATTATTCAAGAAGAAGGCACACCTGAAGAAATTTTTGATGCGCCACAAAACCCAAGAACACAAGATTTTCTAAGAAAAGTTTTATAAAAAGGAGCACCTGGTATGGATCGCAAGAATATCGCAACACGTTACCAACAACCTACTGAAAATTTACTCATGGATATTGCAACATTGGCGAAAAAGACCCCAAATTTAATCGATTTATCGATTGGTGACCCTGACTTAATTACCGATGAGCGGATTATCGAACAAGCAGCTAACGATGCCAAAAATGGGCATACAAAATATACCGCTTCTGATGGTAGCGAGGCATTCATTGAGGCGGTCATTCAGTTTTATCAGTCACATTATCAATTATCTTTTCAACCGAATCAAGTCCGGGCCACAGTTGGCGCTCTGCACGGAATGTACCTTGCCTTACAAGTGATTCTAAATCCTGGAGATGAAGTGATTATTCATGAACCTTATTTCTCTCCTTATAAAGACCAAGTCCTTTTAGCAGATGGCGTTCCGGTCTTTTTACCAACCTATGAAGAAGATGGTTTCCAAATTGATGTAGCTCTTTTGAAAGAAAAAATCACGCCTAAAACCAAAGCGATTATTCTAAATTCACCGAATAACCCGACAGGCGCTGTTTTCTCTGAAGAAACTTTCAGAGAAATCGCACAGGTAGCGATTGAACACAACTTATACATTCTTTCAGATGAAGTTTATGAAGCCTTTTGTTTCCAAGAAACGTTTACTCCCATGGCTACGTTTGCTCCAGAAAATACTATCACTTTTGGTAGCTTTTCAAAAGCCTTTGCAATGACTGGTTGGCGTATTGGTTATATGATTGCCCCAGACTATATTAACGAAGTAGCCAAATTAATTAATGAAGGCGTTACGTATTCTGCGCCTACGTTGTCACAGCAAGCAGGAATCTATGCGTTACAACATTTTGACGAATTTGTAGACCCAATCGTTGAAGTGTTCCAAACACGTTTAGAGTATGTGGCCCAACGAGTAGCAAAGATCCCTTTCCTTTCGCTTCATCCAGTCAAAGGAAGTATTTACGCCTTCATTAACATTCAAAAAACCGGACTAACTTCCGTTCCTTTTGTGGAAAAGCTTTTAAAAGAGACACAGGTATTAGTGATTCCTGGAAAAGCATTTGGTGAAACAACGGGCGATGAGTACATTCGTTTAGCCGCAACACAAAATTTAGATTTATTAAAGGAAGCGTTCGATCGAATTGAAAGAATGACCTTTGAATAAAAAAGCTTCTGCATTAGCTAATAATCATAGCTAATGCAGAAGCTTTTTAGATTTCTTCTATCAATTCAATCGCTTGCCCACCAACATGCGGTGGAATCGACATAGTCATCGGCGGCAAGCCCACGACTGTGAAACGGACTTTGGTCCCTTTTTTCAAGTGAGACAGCGGGATACTTTCCTCTAACTGTTCAACAAGTATGTTTAAAATTACCCCATGAGAAAATAAGGGCACAATGGATTCTGGATCACTTTCTGCTTGGATATTTTCTAAATGTAATCGCATTGACAATGGCTGCGTCTCATTTAACACACCAGCCTCTGCTAATTTCCCTGTAAAAACAGCAAGTTTTTCAGTCATTTGTTTGCCTCCTTTTTAAACATCATATTGAAGAGAATTAATTCCATCCCCTAAAAATTCTGAAGCGTTGTTAAATTCGGCAGGATCATATTTGGTATAGGAAACTTGTAATGTCAAAGTAATATTCCTTAAGGTTTCAGAATGGGCAAATTTCTCTTGAGCTTGTTGTTTGAATTCTTTTCTAGTAGTATATCCATCATCCCCATCGCGGAAAATTAATAACGCCCAAGTCGGCGGTGTGCCGTCGATAAAGTATGGTAATAAGCGATCATCCGTTGTCTCTTTAATCGCCGCTGTCACGATTTGTAGCAATTCATTCTTTTGTTCAGGACTTAATAAGTTACGAATACTTTCCCAATAGGCCACTCGGATCACGACTAAATATAACGGCGCTTCATAACGTGTAGAAATGTCAGAAAATAAATCGAATCCTTCCTCGTACATTTTTGCTGTTCTTAAATTAGTTACTGCATCTAACGCATTTAACCGTGAAGTTTCTTTACGTAAGCGAATATTTTCTTCTTCAATCGTACGAATTTGATAAGTCACTGCATAGATTGTTAAACAGTAGAGCGGCGGCATGATTAGCCAAAATAATGAGCCATAGCTAAACAAATCATGATAGACATACTGATATACAACATAAGTCAATTGTAGAAAAATAAATATAAGCGAAAATGTTAACCCCGCTGTAATTCCTACAAAATAGGTAACGATAATTAAGATAACTGAAATTAATAGACAACTTAAGTCCACAAAGAAATCATTCGTTCCTAAGGCCATAAAGATGGTTGTGCCGACAACCAAAACAATTCCTACTAACAAAGTTAAATCCAAAAGTAAGGTCACTCGTTTTTGATTCACTCTATTCCCCACCTTTCAAATTCTTCTTCACGATGAAGAACGCACTTAATCCAATAATAGTCATACCAATTAAGAAGACAAATAGATAAATCATTAATTTATGATTATTGACAATTCGTTTACCTAATGATTCGTTGCTAACGTTGCTTACACGTTTTTTGAAACGATAATCATAGCGACGATAGTTCGGATCGACCACAATGGCATCTCCTTTGTACATAGAAGTATTCTTCTCTGTATTCACTTGTGTAGAGGCTAAAAAGACACCTTGTGATTTAGCTCCTGTTAAGATTAACGCCGCGGCTTTCGCATTATATGGAGAAAACATTAACTGCGCCGTACCGATTTGTTTACCATAATCTTTTTCAATGCTCAGTTTCTCGTTTGAAACAAAACGTGTGAAGTCCTTATCATAATGGAAATATAACTGATCGTTTAACTTACGAATCATCGGATTATCCTTAGGCGTACCAAAAATAATCAAGTTATGATTTTCTAATGCCGCATTTTTAGGCGCTTTTTTATAATACGTAATCTCACCGACATTACTTTCGGCATAATTACCAATTAAGTTAAATAAATTGGTCAACACTTTAAAATAGTTGTCGTCCATTTTTTCTGGTAATAAAATCGCTAAATCAGCAAAAGAACGGCTTCTGATAAAAATGTTCGGATAGTTGTTAAATAATATGTCATTCAGTTCTTCTGTTTGAATAAACGCATTCGAATTATTTTCAATAAAGGCCCATGGAGTCTGACCATTTCGCAAAACTTCTGGTGATTTAACATTCAAATCAAAAGCAACTTTTAAAACAAAACTATCAGCAATTTCTAAGTTCTTTGGAAATTCGAGATTTAATTCATCACCGTTCGCACGAGCAGCGGTTAATTTCTTGCTGCCAATTGGTTTATCATTGGCATAGACCGTCACTAAAGAAGAATCAAAATCTAAGTTTTCAGCGTATTTAAAATGTAAATGCACGCGACTTCCATTGGCATTGTTTCGATCCACTGGTAAATTGACAAAGTACGTTTGTTCTTGGTGATAGGCCCCTTCTAGTTTGTCCCCCGTTGAGGTTAATGGATAATTTCCATCAAATTCTAAAGTTGAACTAAACGTATCGGTATTCTCATCAACTGTTGTCTCTTCTTTATCTGTTTGGGTCATTAATTCATAGTTTGCTAAATAACGTCCTGCACGAACAAGTAAGTCCTCATCTTTAGAAGTAGCTACTAAAACATGCTTATCTGATTGATTGAAAAATTTTAAGACAGCCTGGTCCGCCACACGTTTGCTATCAATTTGACTTTTATACTGATCTGGTAATTTATCATAGCTGGCAATAATCAACTGATAGGGTGCTGACTGTTCTTTGTTCAAAGAAGCCATTGGCAACAATTCTTCTGAGGTAGTAATCAAACGAGCAGCACCAGCTAACGCATGGGTCGCTGCAGCTAATTCTTTTTCCGATGCATTTTCTGGTGTCAAAATAACACTGTGTTTATTTGCAATCGTGTCTGCTCCCACAAAATGATTATAAAAAGAATGAATTGTATTCTCTGGTAATTGTAAATCGTATTGGAAGTTTACGTTAGATCCTTCATACATCGTTAACCAATTTGCTGGAGTTTCAATTAAATTATACATGTCGTTTCCTGCCTGATTAATAATTTGGCCCTCAACAGTCAATGTATTTGTCTCTTTAATCAGTTCCAAAGGGATTTCAATCGTCTTTTGTTGAATACCAGTCGTATTTTCAGGACGCCAAGAATAAAACTTCACACCATTAACTGCCACAGTTAAATCTGAGGTCTGATTATTTTTTAATTGTGTGATTTGGTAGGTCATATTGAATGATGCTTTTTTTACGTCCCAATAATCAATTTTTGTAAAATACATGGTGCTACGGACAGAAGTACCTGTTAAAGAGATTGTTTTATTTTGAAAAGGTTGTGTAAAAGTATGGTTGTCTTGTTCTTTATTTTCGGCGTATACGGTCGGACTTGCGACACCAATCAGAATTGTCAGAAAGAACAACCCTATTAAAGTGACTGTTTTTTGTTTCATTGCACGTTTCCTCCTTATTTAAATCGTTCAGTTTTGTACCATTTTGTTTGTGTTTGTTTATGAAAAACATTTTCTTTAATATACATCACCATGCCATAAGCGGCGACTACTAGCCACATCTGACTGTATGTAATATACATCAAGGCAATAATTAAGATATTCTCTAAAGTCATTTCGCCTTTTTCGGTCGTAATACTGACAAAAGTACTGAAAATAAATAACAAAATCGCTAACAACCACAAGGAATTGCTAAATCCTTGCAGGGTCGTTGTTAAGTAACCAGACATTGATAAAACTAACATGATGTCTGACAAAACGAGCGATGTCATTAAGAGAAAATAAATGGACAAGAAATATAAAATATCAAAACGAATCCGACTCGCTTTAGGATTAAACAATAATTTAGCATTTTTAACAATAACATAAATATTGCCTTTGACCCATCGCGTCCGTTGTCGGAACCAAACTGACAAAGTTTGTGGCTCTTGCTCCCACGTCACTGCTTTTGGTTGAAACTTAATTTTATAGCCCATCATATAGATGCGGAAACTGATTTCTGTATCTTCGGCTAACGCTTTGTCATCCCAGCCGCCAATGGCTTCAATAATACTACGACGAACAATGAAATTTGTGCCAGGAATCGTGCATAACTTAAATAATTGAAAACGACCGGCTTGTGCCATCCATTGAAAGGCCAGTGTTTCGATATTAATAAAGCGTGTCAACAAGCTTGCATTGCGATTTCTCGTCCTAAATTTACCAATAACCGCGCCGTATTCCTCACTAGCGATTAATTCTCCAACTAAATAACGGAGTGCATTCGGTTCAGGTGTATTGTCCGCATCATAAATGGCAATCACGTCCCCCTTGGCTTGCTTGAAACCAATGTTTAAGGCATTAGACTTACCTTTCCCACCTGTTATATTGTCTGTATTAATAATCTGCAAATTTCGATTAACCGCCTTTTTTTGGACGTTCGCTAAAAGCTCAGCACTATTATCACTTGAGTTGTCATTAATCACAATAATTTCATAGCGATCTTGCGGATAATTAAAATTCAATAACGCTTCAACTGTCCGCACAATGACAATTCCTTCATTATGGGCCGGCACCATAATTGAAACAAACGGCGCGTCTTCGTCCTCTACAGGTGGTGGTGCGACAGGATCTGTTTTTAAATAATAAACATAGCCAAAAATAACTAAGAGAATATTTACAATTAGTAGACTCCAAATAATGATAGTTGCTGTTAACATTACAATGTCAGCAATGGTCATTTGTCTTCCTCCTTATTAATATATTTCGACCGATAATTCTTTCGTCCAATCATAAACAAAATAATCAGGATGATTAAAGTCAGCGTGACAACGCCAATCAAAATATTGTTTGTAATACTGAAAAAGAATGAAAATAACCCTGTAAATCGTTGTTTTTCAACTGTTGAGGCCCCTGTATCAGCCAAACCATTGACAATTTGATTGTTTAAGAAGAACCGATTATTCCGAAATTCGATTTTCTGCGTTTGTGTTTGAACAGTGAAATGTTGATCCGCTTCTGAAACACTAAACACTATTGGTGCTTCCTTGACTTCTTGAATTAGATGATCCACTTCTTTTTTAGAATTTGGAAATGAAAAACTAATGGTGGTCGGCATTGGAAATCGATAGTCATTCGGATTATCTTTATCCGTCCATTCAATCCCCGATAAATAATCATACGGTAAATCAAACAAAGCATTCTTATAAGTGATTGATTCTCCCGTTTGGTTCCGATAAAAAACGCGTTCAATCGGCGGATTTTCTCTTAGAATCACTGTATCACTAATTGCTAGACCATCCTCTTGGTATTGAAGGTCTTGATTCCAGTATCCTGGAGCAGAAATGCCTACTGGATAGACATGTCTGTCGACCAATAAACTAATCTGCTGCTCCATCAATTGTTTCAAGGCACGTTGGTCATTTAAATCAACATTGTTAACGACCGGTGTTTCTAAGAAAATAACCCCCGTCGAAGCAAACGCACGTAACGCATTCGTAAATAGTTTATAAGGTAAAATCGTATTGTTTTGTGAAACGCTCGTACTGGATAAAATATAAGGATACGTGGTTTTAACTAATTCTTCTTGCAAATAGGTTGCCACAGACATATCTCTTAACGGGTTAAAATCAGAAATCGTCAAAAACGGCCGTGACATTTTTTCACTTTCCAGCCATTGACTAATTACGTCTAAGCTTTCTAAAAAAACAGCGCCTTTGCGTTCAAACATTGGTAGAAAAGCATGCCCATTCTCAATTACACCAAATGGATATTCTTCTGGTGCTAATTCTTGTGTTTTTAATCGGCCAACCGTCTGACCTTGCGTATTTTCCAGCACAACTGATTGATCTTGAAAAGGCAATACTTGAGAAAAACGGTTTTTTTCATCTTCTAACCGATATTGACGATGACTTAATTCTTTCCACGTACCGCTAAAATATTGTTTTTCATCGTCACGCATGTTTCGACCAATGTGTAATTGTTTGCCTTTAAAATGAACTCGATCCGCTAGAAAATCAGAGGCAATAACGCCGGCTTGTTCAGGCCAATTCACCATAGAAATCAAACTGTCATAGCCATCATTTAGCAATTCGCCAGGCACATAGTCTGACACCGCCACACTCTGAACTTCTACCCCAAAACTCGTCAACACTCGTTGTAAAGCATCCACATCATTTTCTTTTTTCCCAGCAATATTCAAACTGTCATAGACAAGTAAGACATGTTTACTTGGTGCAGCCAGCGCCGGTTTGGCAAAGCCACAAAAAACGAAAAAGAGTAAGAAACACACCCAGCCAATAAGATATTGTTTATTTTTCAATTCCCTCTACCTCCCCAATGACTTGTGGTGTTGTATCTTGCCACATTCGTTTACCAATAACATCAGAAACAATTTGTAACAAGAGAAAATCTAAAAATACTGAGACTAAAAACAAATGACGTACTAAGTCACTATCCCCATCAATAATAATTGTTGAAATGAAAACAACTAATAAATTTAGATAAATTCCTGTCATTAAAAAGAAGCGAAAAACTAATCTGGGTTCGTTTCTCTTGATTCCTCTGTATAAACCAACGCCATATAAACCAAACAGAATCACGCCTAATAATAGATAGAAAGCAAAGTTTTTAGGAAAAAAACTGGCTTTAATACGGTTATACACCATAAAAAATTTAGATTGTTCCAGCGGTGCACGCCCCGTCGTTTTCTCAAAATTCCCCACATTATTAGGCTTTACTAAGTAAACATTTGGTACCGCTGAATTCAGTCCTTGCCATAATTCAGATGGATAATTTAAATAATTCAATAACACCCATCCAAAACTCGTTTTATCAAAAAAATCTTTTTTCATTTGTTCAGAAGTTGGTGATACAGGACTGTATTCTTCAAAGTAGGAACGTCCCTTTTGCAACCCATATTGCGGGTTGATTCCGCCCTCTGACATCCGTTTATCTGGAACCTTACTATCCTTCATTACACCGCGCGTCATACTGTGGTAGACATCACGTTCATAGATATCGTTAGGAACGATAAAAGCTGCTAACGTTGTAAAACCAATCAACGCAATTAAAAAGGCCGTCATTGACAATCGTTGATAACGTTGTGACAAGTAGACAAAAAATCCTAATCCAGCAATAATTACGCCAATAATCAGCAAATATTCTTGGCGTGTTGTTCCTATTAAAAGTACTACTGCTTGTGCCAAGATAACCAAAACTATTCTTCTGAGCCAAGTTCGTGGTTTCGTCACCCGATAAAAATAGACTGAAAATGCTAAGACACTCACAGAAAGTAAAAAACTCGTCGCTTCTGTATAAAAGGAATTAAAATAAATCGTATAGGAGGTATCCCCCAAGATGAAAATAACCAACAAGGAGATAAGATAACTTTTTTTCAAAGATACGCCTTCGGTTAAGCCTCGTACCAGAATATAAATTGACACTAAAAAACAACTAAGATAAACGAAACCTAAGAAACGAATATCGAAAAGTGTTTGACTATAAAAAAGTTTATTAAGCCAAATGGCAATGGTGATGAAAAATTGTTGAGTGGAAACAAAGTGCGTCGTTGTTTCATTAAAATAACGCATAATTGAAAAGTCCTTAACAAAATAGGCCACATTGTCGTAGCTATCACCATTGACACGATAAAGACTATTTGAATTTAACACACGAAAATACTCGCCATTATCTCCCAAGCCATTAATCGGATAAACAAATAACAAAATGCTTGTCACTAACCCAATCCCTAAAACGGCCAAAAGACTTGGAGAAATATAACGACTCAACCATTTAAAAGCCGAGTTCATGTGTTTTTTGATCTTTTCCATGCTTTCACCTCATCTAGAAATCATAGGCCAAAAGAGCCATTAAGTTATTATAGGAATAGACTTGTTTCGTAACTTTATCACCAAATCCTCCATAAATCGGACTGCTTGAATCCATAATTTGAAAATTATTAAGTACTGTGATTGCCGCACGATACAACTCTTTGTCATTTTCGGCAACACCAATTAAAGCCGCTATCGCATAACTGGCTGCAGATTGATTTTTGTCCACAGGTGATCCATTTAAATCATACGAGTTAAAAAGCGTCCCTTGCTGAACTTGTTTTCGCACAAAATCAATACTAGTCTGCTTCGCCATACCCACTTCACTTAAATGGACAATCGTTAATAAAGATTCAATAATATTAAGTGTTCCGTTGTTTTCGTATTTATTTGTTTGATGATTAAACTTCGTTTGATAAAGAGGTAAATCATCAGAAATATAGCCATCGTCTATTAATTGGTAATGATACTGCAAGTAGTCTGCTGAAATCCCAAATTCTTTGTATAAATAACCCAGCGTAATTAAGTCAATATAAAACAAAGAAGTTTCTGAAGACTGTTGTTTTGATTTACTATCATAAAAATCAATTAGAATATTATCTTTCATAGAGGTTTTCATAAAACTCTTGCCTAATTTTTTAATTTCTTGATCGTACTGATCTGTTTTAAAATGCCCCCCTGCTTCAATTAATGAACGAATGATCCGTAAATCATCAATCGAGGCATTGACATTGTACTTATTGCCTTGCTCGTCAATTCGGTAACTAAATTGGACGCCGTCGTAAAAGGTGTCTTTCGTCTGCTTGTAAAAATTATCAAAACGTCCCTGCGTATCAAAAGCTAAATTACGCAAATATAGACCCGAAGACTCACTTAGCAGCTCATGTCCTGTGGCGACATCTTTGCGTTCAGCATCTGGTAAATAATTGGTTAAAAAGCCGCCGTCTGTTTTGAGCCGGGTTTCAATAAAAAACTTCAACAAATCTTTGCGTTCAGCGGTTTCTTTTGTGTGAAATTCATGTTTTGTTAAAAAATGTTGTTTGTCTGTCGATATTAAGCGTTGAATTTTTGGATTCACTTTTTCCACCTCTACTTTATAGGATTTTTCTCTAAACAAAAGAAAATATCCTCCCAGAAGCACCACGAATACCCCAATAAAAATCCAAAGTTTTCTCTTCATTGTTACGCCTCTTTTCCTCACTTCTTTATTGTCAGTGTACACAAAAGTACTTGTTTTTGCGAAACTTACGCTACCTCTTCAAACGCAAGAAAAAAAGCAATCCATAAAAATAAAAGGATTGCTTTAACCGTTTCGTCGATCATTTCCTGTCATCGTAATCTCTTTTGACAGATAACGCACACGTTCCATAATTCGTCTGGCTTTTAGCGGCTCTTGTTCTCCTCGTTGCGTCACGGTTAAATGCTCTTCTAAAGCTTTTAAATCTAGATTGGAAGAGAAAAAAGTAACTAATTGTTCTTGCATTCGGTATTGCAAGATTACGCTTAAAACGTCGTCACGAATCCAACTAGTCATGGATTCCGCACCAATGTCATCAATCATTAATATAGGGGATTTTTTTACTGCATCGAGCTTTTCACCAACTTGATCGCGACCAATGGCTTGCTTCATTTCTACTGTAAATGTTGGAAAATGAACAATTGTCGTAGTAAATCCACGTTCTGCTAAAGCATTAGCCATCGCACCTAATAAGAAAGATTTTCCTACACCGAATGGGCCTTGTAAATAGAGCCCTTTATGAAATTCTTTTGGTGTCGCAGGATACTCTCTTAAAAATTGCATTGCTTCTGCTAACGCTTTGGCTCGACCTTGAGAAGATGGATCGAAATCTCGTAAATTTGCTTCTCGGACATCTTTTGGCATGTCCATTGCCCTTACTCGATTGCGAATTTCTTCTTCCTTCTGACGGGCGATTAAATCAGCCGTTGGGACATATGTTACATCAATGTAATGAAAATTCAACATTAATCTTGGCTCATAGCCGGGGGCAATCATTGCCGGATCGTTTACTTGAAATTTCTTTTTTTCTTGAACAAATTCATACAGCTTAGCATAACTTTTACGAATATCTTCATCGCTTAAACGCTCTCGGTTTGCTTGTATAAAGGCTTGAACATCTTGATCTTTCAATACTTCGTTAACCAGCTCTTCATATCGTTCATTGATGTCACGCTTCTGGATAATTTTTGACATTTCTTTTCCTACGTCTTCCATCATTGGTCACCTCCTTGGTTTAAAAATTCTTGAATTTGTCGATCTAACTCGGCTTGTTCTTCTGGGGAAAGTTTTGTTTCATCGTTTGGCTGATCTGCCCATTCTGGCAATCGCTCTTGTCGAACAGTTTGGCGTTTCCCTGAATAATTTTGTTGTCGCTGTTTTTGTTTGGTTTGGCTTTGTTTTGCCAATTCTCTGACATGTTCAATTGCTTTTTCTGGTGAATGAATGCCACTTTGTCCCCATTCATTCGCAATTCGATTCACATACTCCGCTTTTAAAGTCGGTTGTTGTTGAATATTGTAAACATAGTTAATCAAAATATTAATCACACTAGTCGGTAAGCCTGATTTGGCAACCAAATATTTCACTAATGAACGTTCTTGTGGTGTCGTATAGCCGCCTCGACTATTTTTTAAAGCTTTTAAATATTGAATAGGCGGATTCTTTTCACTATCCATAATCATTTGAATATCCAGTTCAGAAAAACCATTCATTTTTAATGCGTTATATCGATACGTTTGTTGCTCTTCCACCGTCAATTGTGCTTGCTTGTTTGTCACTACGTTTGTTGGTTGTGGTTTTTTATCAGGATCAAACGCTTGATGAATCGTTCGCACTAATTCCTTAGGCAAAATTCGACTTGTATAATAGTCAAATGATTTCGAAGCAAAGTCTACCATATCTAACTCATTGATGCCATATAATTGATGAAAAACATAGACTTCTTCTTGAAAACTAGCCTCATCTTCAGGCAGTTGTAAACCTAAGCGGTGCAAACCTTCCACAAAATAGAGCCAATCAAAAGAATCCGTTGATACAGAAATTTTCTTCGATTTTTCTTGTTGAGAAAAAGTTTCTTGAATCGTTGTCAATCGGTTCGCTTCGGAAACAATTTGTTCTTCTTTAAAGGCATAAACCTCTTGAAAGCTAGCGGAAACATTTTGATAGCCCTCTGTTTTAGTAGGATGCGGTTGGAACTTTTGCACTAATTGATCAAATTTCCGTTGTCCAACCCGATTAAATAACACTAAAGCTAACACTTCATCTTTAAAAAAACGAGCGGCTGTTTCAGGTGCTTTTAAATAATATAAATAACAATCTCCTAATTCCCGATCTGTTTTTTTATACGTTTCTAGCAACCCAATGCCTTCTAATTTGTAGCAAGCTTCTTCTAATTGTTGGCAACTCAAGTCCAGCAAACTAATTAAATCTGCATGAAACAGCGAGCCATCCTCCTCTGAGTCTGTTGTTTCAGATAACAAAAGCCAATATAAACTAAACGCATTGGCGCCAACAATTGGTTGATATAAAAAGGTTAAAACCTCTTTCTCTTGATCAGAAAGCGGTGAATCAATAACCGCTTGAAAAATATTTTTTGGTTGGATTCTTTGCCGATTTCCTTTCAAAGAAAGACCTCCTTTTTAATTTTCTGAGTCAGGAGAAGAAGATTTTGCTTTGTCGACAATGTCCTGTAACTCTTTCAAAAACACGCTCATATCTTTGAATTGTCGATAAACACTCGCAAAGCGGATGTAGGCAATTTCATCTAGATTGACTAAATCTTCCATCACATATTCACCGATAAGCGTTGTAGAGACTTCATTTTCCCCTAAACTACGCACTCGATTTTCAACATTATCGACAATTTGAACCATTTGTTCCATAGCAACGGGTCTTTTTTCCGCAGAGCGAATGAGCCCACGCAAAATTTTATCACGATTAAATTCTTCACGATCCCCATTTTTCTTGATTACAAGTAATGGCGCCGCTTCAATTCTTTCAAATGTAGTGAACCGATAACTGCAATTTTCACATTCACGACGACGGCGAATTGCACGTCCATCATCTGCTTGACGGCTATCAATAACACGGGAATTATTATGATGACATCTTGGACAACGCATAACGTTCACCTCTTCTATTCTGTATAATTTTTGTTGCCTATATTATAACATGAAATTGCGCTATTACTAGGTCTTTAGAACTGGTTCTTAGTTGAATCTTTGCCATTCTTTAATAAAAACAAAGACTTTCACTGTTTTTTCTGAAATTTTCAAAACATTTTACGCCATTTAAAAAATATTCACTTCTTTCCAGTTTGTTCCTCTAGCCACTTCTTCACTTGTTGTTCCGTTTCTTCTCTAGTTCCTTGATTATCAAACACGATATCTGCTCGTTCTTTTTTCATTTCAATCGGCCATTGGCTAGCAATTCGTTGTTGCGCTTCTTCTTCTGTTAATTGGTTTCGGGCCATCAGACGCTCTTTTTGAATCTTTTCTGGTACATATACCACAGCAACTTGATCCATGATCGCCTCATAATGAGCTTCATAAAGCAGAGGAATATCAACAATAACCAGGGAGGCTTTCTTTTTAGCTTCTTCAATTTGACGTAAAATTTCTTTTCTTAAAAAAGGTTTCAGCGTTTCATTTAACAGCTCTCTTTTTTGAGGACTAGCGAAAATTAATTGTCCTAATTTTTTCCGATCCAATTCACCAGTTGTTAATACTATTTCTGGTCCGAAAGTTTCAACGATTGCGGCTAAGGCTGGTTGCCCTTTTGCAACAATTTCGCGGGCGATAATGTCGCCGTCAACAATTGGATAACCCGCTTTTTTAAAAAGAGCAACAACCGTACTTTTACCTGTCGCAATCCCTCCTGTAATGCCTAAAACTTTTGTCATTTCAATCGACGACCTTTCAATTGTTGGCATTGTGGACAATAATGCGTACCACGTTGTGCCACTTTTGTTTTAACAATTGGCGTACCACAACGATTGCAAGGTAAGCCTGTTTGCCCGTAGACATTCAACGCTACTTGAAAAGTCCCTGCTTCTCCTAACGCGTTTAGATAGGTGCGGATGGTGGTTCCACCTGCTTCAACAGCGCGTGCCAAGACGTCAATGATTGCTTGATACAACGTAGCAACTTCCGCAGGTTTTAAGGAATCTGCTGGTTGTTCTGGATGGATTTGCGCTTGCCAAAGTGCTTCATCTACATAAATATTCCCCAAGCCCGTCACTAGCTTTTGATCTAACAGCAATGGCTTAATTGCTTTATGATGCTTTTTCAAGCCTTGTTGAAAAGTAGCTAATTGGAAAACATCTGGTGTTGGCTCTGGGCCCAAAGCTAAAATCCCTTTATATTGATGACCTTGATTCTTAGGAACCAATGTCATACGCCCAAATTTCCGTACATCTAAATAACGTAATTGCGTGCCATCTGTAAAAGTAAACATTACATGGGTATGTTTGGCAATTTCATCATCAGCCTGATGAAACTCATATTTTCCTTCCATCCGTAAGTGAGAAATCATATCATTATCAGACAATTTAAAAATCAGAAATTTTCCTCTTCGCTCAATCCCTTCAATCGTTTGACCAGCTAATTGACCTTGAAATACATCAACTTCTGGTGATTCAATAATTCTTGGCCAAAAAACAATGACTTCTTGAATGGTTTTTCCTACAACAAGTTTTTCAAGTCCTTTTCGCACTGTTTCTACTTCTGGTAATTCTGGCATTATTTTTGCTCCTTTATATAAAGAGGTCTGAACGCTTAGATATCAACGTCCAGATCCTACTTATCCTTATTTTATTCATCGTTCTTAATGGGTAAGCTATTATTTTGCTTCATACCATGTTTTTCCCCAACTGCTATCGGTGATAAGTGGCACATGTAAGGAAACTGCGTGCTCCATCACTTCTTTGACGAGTTGATTTAATTGTTCTAATTCTGATTCTGGTACTTCAAAAACTAATTCATCGTGCACTTGTAATAACATTGTCGCTTGTAATTTTTCTTCTTTTAAACGACGCGCCATTTCAATCATCGCAATTTTTAAAATATCTGCGGCACTTCCCTGAATCGGTGTATTAATCGCTGTACGTTCAGCGAACGAACGTAGATTAAAGTTTCTTGAATTAATATCACTTAAATAACGACGGCGATGATACAATGTTTCCACATAGCCTTTGTCTTTGGCATCGCGGACAATCTCTTCCATGTACTGTTTCACGCCTGGATATTTTTCAAAATAGGTGTCAATATATTGTTGCGCTTGCTTTCTAGTAATGCCTAAGTTTTGAGACAAGCCATAATCACTGATACCATAGACAATTCCAAAATTCACCGCTTTAGCTTGACGACGCATGTTAGGTGTGACATCTTCTGCTTTTTCAACACCGAAAACTCGCATTGCAGTGCTGGCATGGATATCTTGTCCTTCCACAAATGCTTCTTTTAAATGCTCGTCATTAGAAATATGCGCGAGCACACGTAACTCAATTTGAGAGTAGTCAGAAGAGAAAATCAACCAATTATCCTCTCTTGGTACGAAGGCTTCTCTAATTTTTCGGCCTTCTTCTAAACGGATAGGAATGTTTTGTAAATTGGGATCTACTGAGCTTAATCGTCCTGTTTGTGTCAGTGTTTGTACATACCGAGTATGAATTTTATTATCTGGCTGAATTACTTTTAAGAGTCCTTCAACATAGGTCGATTGAATTTTGGCAATTTGACGATAAGTTAAAATATCTGCCACAATTGGTGCTTGTTCTTTTAGTTGTTCTAAAACATCTACCGCTGTTGAATAGCCAGTTTTCGTCTTTTTGATCACAGGTAAGCCCATTTTTTCAAATAAAATAACGCCTAATTGTTTAGGTGAATTCAAATTAAATTCTTCGCCAGCTTCTGCATAGATTTTTTCTTCGATTTCTTTCAAGCGTTCTGAAAATTCTACTTGCATTTCTTTTAAGCGCGTGGCATCAACACGGATCCCAGTTATTTCCATATCGCCTAAAATACGAGAAAGTGGTAATTCCATTTTATAGAATAAATCAGCTTGATTTTTTTCTGTTAATTCGCTATCTAATTTGCTTGTTAAAAATTGAATTGCTTTAATCTTACGTGCTAAATGACCAAAGAAAACTTCTTCGTCCTCTGGCAAGCCTTTTTTGGCCCCTTTTCCATAAATGGCTTCATCAGATTGAATCGCATCATATCCGTAATGTTGTGCTACGCCTTCAATATCCGCGTTATTGTCATTGGTATCAAGTAAATAAGCAGCCAATAAAACATCAAAGGCAATCCCTGTCATTTTTCCTACATAGCGATTTAGTGCAACGTACGTCCGTTTTGCATCATAGACATTTTTTTTACGTGTCTCATCCATCAACCAGTCGATAAATGGCTGACTTTCAAAAACAGCTAAATTATTCGTGGTATAAATCTTCTTGTTATTGCCCCAAGCAAGGCCGACAATCGGTGACGTATGATAGTTATCTTCCATCATCTCAACATAAAGAGCCATATCGTCTGTAAACATTTCATTGGTTAACTGATCTTCAACTACTTCAAATAAAATATCTTCCATTTCAACAGGTTCTTCTGTAATGTCCAACTTAGCTAAAAATTGTTTAAAGTCCATTTCTTTATAAAAAGGAACCAATTTTTCTAAGTTTTTTCCTTCATATGCCAATTCTTCCACATTGACTTCGACTGGTGCATTGACTTCAATTGTCGCTAAACGTTTAGAAAGAAAGGCTTGCTCTTTATCATTAATCAAGTTTTCTTTCATTTTGCTTTTTTTCATTTCATCAATATTCTCATAAACCCCTTCAACTGAGCCATATTGTTTTAACAGCTTAATCGCGGTTTTCTCACCGATTTTCGTTACACCTGGAATGTTATCCGACGTGTCGCCAGCCAACCCTTTCATATCAATAATTTGCTTAGGCGTTAACCCATCATATTTTTCAGCAATATGCTCAGGCGTATATGATTCAATATCGCTAACTCCTTTAACAGTGATATCTACTTTGACAGTGTCCGTCGCTAATTGTGTCAAATCTCGGTCCCCTGATAACACGACAACATCAAATTCATCTTTATCAACTTTGTTGGCTAATGTACCAATAATATCATCTGCTTCATAGTTAGGTAGTTCATAATATTTTACGCCTAAACCTTCTAAAAGTTCACGAATATACGGCATTTGTTCTTTAAATTCCCCAGGTGTTTTTGAACGTCCGGCTTTATATTCTGAATAAAATTCTGTTCTGAATGTGGTTTTCCCTGCATCAAAAGCGACTAAAACATGAGTAGGCATTTCTTTTTGCATTACATTTTCAAACATATTGTTAAATGCATAAATAGCATTTGTATGCAAGCCGTTCTTATTTTTGAATCGTTCTAATGAGTTATGTAGCGCAAAAAATGCACGAAAGGCTACACTGTTTCCATCAACGAGTAATAATTTTTTTTTGGTCATTTTTTTCCCCTCATCTTTAGCAAACTAGTTTCCTTTCTATTTTAACAAAAAACTACAGAATTTGCAGTAGACGGCGATTGCAGAATGAAAGAAAAAGGTATTTGACATAGTTCCTTAGTGACAACTATATCAAATACCAAAATCAATCAGCAATACACGCTGGATCTTCACAAGTATGAGAATCTTTTTACGGCAAAACATTTCCCGCTGCACGATAAATATCGTACCAATCTTCGCGACTAATCACAATGTCTGCTGCTTTAGCAATTTCTTCAATTCTACCAAGATTCATACTTCCTGCGATGACTTGCATATTAGCAGGGTGGCGCAGAATCCAGCTGCTGGCTAAGCCAGTTGGCGTTGTTTGATATTTTTCAGCCAATTCGCTTAATTTTTGATTTAACTCAGGGAATTTTTCATTTCCAATAAAGACACCTTCAAAATAACCATATTGGTACGGTGACCATGCTTGAATAGTCATTTGTTTCAAACGTGAATAATCTAAAATACCATGATCATAATCAATGCTTCCTGATATTTCCATATTTGTTTGTAAGCCTTGATCCACCATGCCAGTATGCTTGATGCCAAATTGTAATTGATTGGCTAATAACGGTTGTTTAACAGCTGTTTTTAAAAGTTCAATTTGTCCTGGCGTTTGGTTACTTACACCAAAATAGCGAACTTTCCCTTGTTTTTCTAATAAATGAAAAGCTTCAGCTACTTCTTCTGGTTCCACTAAAGTATCTGGACGATGCAACAATAATGCATCGACTGAATCTACACCTAAACGCTGTAAACTCCCTTCGACCGCTTCTAAAATATGTGCTTTTGAAAAGTCAAAAAAGCCCTGACGAATCCCACATTTCGTTTGTATAAAAATATCTTCACGACGAATGGTACTTTCTTTTAAGGCCTTACCAAAAATGGTTTCGCAGTCGCCGCCACCATAAATGTCGGCGTGATCAAAAAATGTAATGCCATGATCATAAGCAGTTTCAATTACCTGTTGAGGATTTTCAGCACCATTTAAGCGCATACATCCTAAGATAACCGAAGAAACTGTTTCGTCACTTGTACCAAATTGCAGTTGTTTCATTTTAATATCCTCCTCATCCATTCCTCTTACTTCTTCATTTTAACACTATTTAGACAAAATTGGACTTCTTACGATAGATTCGCTTCGACTTTTTCAAAAAAAGCAGGAGATAATTCCTCTGGCAAATAAACAACTGTCTCAGAAGAAAGCGCTACGTTCATCTGAAACAAATGATTGACAATTAAGAGGTGTGCTTGGTGAAGTTGATACGCTGGTTTTCCATGAATAATTGTAATATTCTTTTTTTCACTGAAATAGCTTTTTATAGATTGCCCCAACGCTTGTTCCTTTTCTGGAGGAAAGTCCGTCAATAGGCAAATAATATATTTTTTTTCATATAAAATCGGGTCAAATAAATCTAGGATGTGATAAAAATAGCAACTCGTCAATTCCCTTTCTTTTACTGAAGTAAAGACTGGATACAGGCGCTTTAAAAGCCTAATTAGTTTCTGTAATCTGTGCCAAGTTTGATGATAACGTACAGCGAGTGTTTGTTCCTGTTTATGAGCTGGCAACCATGCTTGTCCGTCTAATAAACTATTCATATGCGTACTTAAAAATCGACATAAATGAATTTCTTGATAATTAAAATGATGTTGTGTAAAATTTCTCCTAATTTCTTTCATAATAAAAATAGCTGTTTTTAAGCATAAACTTTCTATTTTCATTTGCTCATGAATAAAATACTTTCGCGCTCTCTTGCCAAAACAACCACCAAAATGTGCTTCAAGAATCACAAATAACGCTTTTTGTTCTTTAAGAGACATAAAAGAAGTGCTCAACACTTCCACACGAAATAAATAAAAAAAAGCACTTGTTTGTTGAAATAAATTAGCATTTGGCACTGAAATTTCATGCCCGCCTCTGTATCGTCTCTCCCAAATATAAATTAGCCAACTAAGATGATTCTGTTGTGCTACATTTAAATCCAACTCAAAAAAGGTAATGATTTTCCGAGTCATTTCTCTGTTTTCTTCCAGACAGCTTTCTTGAAAAAACAAATAAAAACAAAGGATTAACTGTCGAATTTGCCATTCATTGCCAGTTAAATCGTAATGTTTTTGACGTACAATAATATCAAAATTAACTAGCCAACGTCGAATATTAGAAAGTTTCTTCCGAAGAGTTGATTCCTGTAATCCCAATACCTGGGTCAATTGCGCATAATTGATTCGCTCTTCAATTAGACAACGTAAAATATAAAATTCGGGAATAAAATAACAAAATTTTTGTCTAAATCGAGCCAAGCCACAAACGCATAATTCACGATATTTTACAATTCCTTTGGTCGTTGTATAAATCTTACAAAGCCCTTCTATCTTAAACGTTTCCTGCTTTTTTTCAAAACGTTGAATGTAACAATGGATTGTTTTGTCGCTCACCTTTAGTTTTTCTGCAGCCATCAAAACAGAAAATGTCTGCTCTTGTTGCAGTAAATCCAACAATTCCAACATATTTTTATGTTCAAAAGACAATAATTCCTTGAAATCCATATATCGTCCCCTTTCACTCCCTTGTTATAAGAATACGTCAAATAAGGCAAAAATTTTTTTAAGAAGAAAAAAATAGAGAACAAAAAGTATTGATTACTTTCCGCTCTCTACAATTATATCGAATTATTTTTTTGAAATATGCAGTGTCATAGCATTTGCTGCTACAATAATTGTACTTAATGACATCAAGACAGCACCTACAGCTGGATTTAAAACAATCCCAATTGGTGCAAGAACCCCAGCCGCTAAAGGAATGGCGACAATATTGTACCCAGCTCCCCACCAAAGATTTTGGATCATTTTACGTCGTGTTTGTTTGGCTAAATCTAAGAACCTTAAAATATCTTTAGGATCACTATCCGTCAGTACAACATCTGCCGAATCAATCGCTACATCTGTACCAGCGCCTATCGCAATGCCAATTGAAGCACGGGCTAAACTTGGTGCATCGTTAATACCGTCTCCTACCATCATGACCTGATGTCCCTCAGTAAGATATTGTTGCACAATTTTTTCTTTATCTTCTGGTAAGAGCTCTGCGTAGTATTCCTTCATTCCTAAATAATTAGCAACTGCACTGGCGGCTGTTTGATTATCCCCTGTTAACATGACTGGCGTAATTCCTTGCGCTTGTAACTCTGCAATAAATGTTTTAGCTTCTGGTTTGACTTTATCTCCTAAAGCAAGCAGTGCGACTAATTGACCAGCGATGATTAAATAGCTCAAGGTATTTCCTTGCTCTTGATAGTTTGTTTTAATTGTTTCATCAAAGGTTAACTGTAACCGTGCAACTTCTTTTTCATTGACTATTTTGACTTCTTGGTTTTGAACAGTAGCAACCAGTCCTACGCCTGATAAAGCTTGCAGATTATGGGCTTCATAAGGTTGAACGGCTTGTTTATTTAAATAGTTCATGATCCCAATTGCCAACGGATGATTTGCATTTTTTTCCAATGCCCCAATATATTTAAGTGCTTCTTCTCTAGTAAACTGCTTACTCATTAATTCTAAGCCAGTAACTGTAAATTGTCCTTCTGTTAAAGTTCCAGTTTTATCCAGCAACACATATTCAACCTTATTGGCTTGTTCTAATGCGTTCCGATTTTTTAAAAGTAAGCCATTTTTAGCAGCAATGGAGGTACTTCTAGCAATCACTAAAGGAATTGCTAAGCCTAACGCATGGGGACAGGCAATAATAAAAACTGTAACCATTCGTTCAAATGCTAGCGACAAATCTTTCGTTACGAGTAACCAACCGATAAATGCTAACACACCTACGAATAAGGCAATATAGAATAACCACTTGGCTACACGGTCTGAAATGGATTCTAGTTTTGATTTTTCCGATTGCGCTTGTTTAACCATCTCCATAACTTTTGACAGGTAACTATTTTCACCCGTGCCAGTTACCGAAATTTCAATCATTCCGTTGCCATTGACAGCTCCACCAATCACGGAGTCGCCAATGTTTTTTTCTACTGTTTTTGATTCCCCTGTAACCATCGATTCGTCGACTGTTGTGCTTCCTTTCAAAATTTTACCGTCTGTCGGAATTTTATCTCCCGAACGAACAATCAAGCGATCGCCTTCTTGAACATCTTGCAAAGGAATTTCTTCTTCCCCATGTTCAGTCATTCGTTTGACTGTGTCAGGTAACAGTTCAGCCATTTTTTTCAAGGCATCACCAGCATTAGAAATAGCATTCATTTCAATCCAATGGCCTAAAAGCATAATAACAATCAGAGTGGCTAATTCCCAGAAAAAGTCCATCACGTGGGCCTGATTCGTAAAATGATTCATGTAAAACGCATATAGGCTGTAAAAATATGATACCGAAATCCCCATCGCAATTAACGTCATCATTGCTGGACTCTTTTGCTGTAGTTCCATTTTAGCGCCACTTAAAAATGGTTGTCCACCATAAAAAAATAGCACAGTTGCTAAAATTAAGACCAACCAATCAGAACCTGGAAAAGTAAATTGAAAAGGTAATTGAAAACCCATCATTGGTGAAAGAACAATAATCGGAATAGCTAAAATCAATGACAGCCAGAATTTTTGTTTAAAATTCCCCATATGCATTGAATGATCCATTCCCTTCATTCCTTCATGTTGGTGTGACATAGCCATTTGTTCATGCGCCATATCATGATTCATGTAATTCATTTTATCGTGGGACATTGTTGGCTGTTTTTCCTGGTGTTGTTCATGATTATGTTTTGCTGACATATGATCCCTTCTCTTCTTAAGTATTTTCATCTTAAGCATAGCACAAGATGAAAATTGTTAGAAATAATTACTTTTTTTAGTTTAGAAAAAAAAAGAGCCGAATTTTGCGTATGTATATTTTAAGAACACCTTATCCTCATATTTATTACAAAAGGAGTGTTTCAATGAAAATTACTACAAAGCAAGTCGGGGCACGCATGCGTGAAGCTCGAAAAAAGAAGAAGTACACTTTACGTTATTTAGCCAATAAAATTGGTTTATCTAGTGGAAGTACAATTAGTAACTGGGAACTAGGTTTGAATTTACCCAATAAACGATACTTAAAAAAAATCGCTAAAGCCTGCGATACAACAGTAGATTGGCTACTTTATGGTGATTTCGATCGATTTGTGCGCCAGCTATTAAAAGAAAATTTTCAAAATAAACAACTGCTAAAACCACCTTTTTTTACTCAGTTGATGGTACGTTTATCTGAAGAACAGCTATCCTATCACGATTCCTTAAAAATTATGATTCAAACGCAAAAGTTACAGCAGTCCTTTTATGCTTTTCCGTTAACAGTAGAAGCCCCCTCTCATTCCCAAGAGAGTATTTCTATTTATGAACCAACAACTGCAGAAGAACAGTCTGACCAATCTTATTATCATCCGTTTATTTTGTCAGAACTCCATGAATTATTTACACATTCTCAAAATCCAGAATTAGATTATTCTCTGATTATCGCTTTTCTTCCTTTGTTAAAAGTAGATCAATTAACTGAACCTCAAAAAGAAGTCTTACTGGCCATCTTTAAGCGGATGAATTCCTTTAAAGACCAAACGCTTTTAAATGAATTCTTTGTGGAATTACAGTATTTACTCTGATTCTACAAAAAAGATTGAGCCATGTATCTCAAGGACTTAGGCTCAATCTTTTAGTTAAATTTCTTCTATTTATGAACGATTCTTTCGTTCGACTAAGTGCGTTTTCCGTTGTGGGCCAATGATTAAAGGAACGGATTCATATTTGACTTCACTGTATTCCAAGCCAAACCAACTTTCAGGAGAGGTAGTTAAGTTTTTGATAGCTAATTTTGCCTGCATAATTTGTCGATCCCATTTTTTCAGTTCAGAAACGTTAGATAATTCTTCTTGAATTAATACAAATTGGAAATCGCCAACTTCTCTCCCTGGCGTTAATGAATAACGTTGTGGCTGTTTTGGCAAGCGCCCTGTTTTCATCAAGTCATGAACAATTTGTCTTAAATATACATTCACTTCTTGAGAAATATGGAAGCCTAAATATAGCTGAACTTGCACAATAAAATCAGTTCCTAGCATGTCAACAGAATACTCTTGAGTAAAGGGTTCATCTGTTACCTGAACATTAACAAACCAATAAACATTCGCTCGTTTTGGTTGTTTGTCTAAAATCGAATAAATAATATTACGATTAATTTCGCCGTCCACTCGATCAGAGGTTAAAAAGACCACGTTGGTTTGATACATAGGTACAGATGTATCTTCTTTCAAAGCTTTAAGTTGTGGTACATATTTTTCCAACGACACTTGTTCCGCCGTTGCTTCTTTAATCTCGTTGCCGCGTTCCCAAATAATCATGATGCATAACAAGAAGACTGCCATTCCCACAGCAACATATCCACCATGGAAAAACTTCGCAGCACTTGAAAAGAAAAAGACAACTTCAATGGCAGCAAAGAACAAGGAAATTAGATACGCAGACCAAGCTGGAATTTTATCCAAAAGATAAAACAACAATAAAATGGTTGTCATTAACATCGTAATCGTAATCGATAGACCATACGCAGCTTCCATGTGTGTCGATGTTCTAAAAGCCAGCACGATTGCTGAACAAGCTAACCACAAAATTAAATTTACCGCTGGAATATACATTTGACCGATATTGCTCCCAGGATAAATAATTTTAAGTCTTGGTAATAACTTCAATTTAATCGCTTCAGAAACTAAAGTATACGAACCTGATATTAACGCTTGCGAAGCAATCACTGCGGCGATTGTTGCAAAAACAACGCCAAATACGAGAATACCTCGTGGAATCATTTGGAAAAATGGGTTAATTTCAGCTAATGCCTGCATTTCAGGGTTTTCTTTGACCGTTAACAACCACGCAGCTTGCCCTAAATAATTAAGAATCAAACAAATCTTAATATACGGCCAGCTAATGCGGATATTCATTTTTCCTACATGCCCTAAATCAGAATATAAAGCTTCAGCACCAGTTGTAGCCAAGAAAATATTCCCTAAAATAAATAGACCTAATTTATTTTCTGGACTGACTAGTAATTGCAAAGCATAATATGGATTTAATGCACGAATAACCGTCCAATCTTGGCTAAAATTCATTAAACCAATGATGCCTAAAAAAGTAAACCACAAGAACATAATCGGCCCAAAAGCTTTCCCGACCAATTCTGTTCCAAATCGTTGAACAGAAAAAAGAATTAAAATAATCGTCAACGTAATAACCACTATAATCGTTTGGTCATTGCCAAAACGTTCAAAAAATGCTGGAATCCCCCGTAAGCCTTCAATCGCTGTCGTCACTGTCACAGCTGGGGTCAAAACGCCATCAGCCAGTAAAGCGGCTCCTCCAATCATTGCGGGAATAATCAAATACTTACTTTTTTTACGAACCAATGTATAAAGAGAGAAAATCCCACCTTCTCCATGGTTATCAGCATTTAAAGCAATAACAACATATTTAATCGTGGTTAAGATAGTCAATGTCCAAAAAATTAATGAGACCGAACCTAAAATAAACGATTCAGAGACCCGTGCCAAGCCACCATTATCTCCTACAATGGCTTTCATTACATATAAAGGGCTCGTTCCAATATCTCCATAGACAACGCCCATGGCAACTAAGATTCCTGCCATCGTAAATTTCCGACGATCAAACCCCTCTGTTTTGTGTAACACAATACTTTCCTCCTACAAAAGAAATGACTTCGTTTAGTTTAACCAACAGCTCCATAAAAACTTTTAAAACTCTTTATTATATAACGTTTTATATATCTTTTTCATTAGTCAAAAAGCGCTTTTTGACTAACGATGCTACTCACTATAATACGTTTTAAATCGTTTAGCAAGTCTTTTTATTAGAGAATGTTCATCTTAGATAAGAAACCCACCTATTTTGAAAAAAGAAAAATCAAAAATAAGTGGGGCAGCAGTCGAAACGACTGCTGCCCCACTTGCTAACTATTAAGATAATTTTCTGAACAAAGGTAGCTCCTTTTATTCCTGTTAAATTTAAATCACTTCTTCTTCCTCTTCGACTTCAGAGAAATGGAACTTAATCATTTCATTGACGAAAATTGGCACAAAGGATAGGAAAATTGCTAACATCCAATGATTTAAACTAATATGCACTAATCCAAATAGTTCTTGTGTGAATGGTAATAAAGCAATGGTTGTGGTAATTAGTAATGCTAAAACGACCATTTCAAAGAGCGACTTGTTGCTTGATAATTTTACACGGAAAACAGAGTTCGCACTACGAACATTAAAGACATGTAAGATAGAGGAATAAGCTAAGATTAAAAATGCCACTGTTTGTCCAACTTCATAGCTGTTTGAAACATAGGCTGAAACACCTGGTACAAAGGCACCTAGGTAAAAACCAAACAAAGTAATGACTGTGAACACTGCTGCATTAATCCCAATCTTTTGCCATAAGCCTCGTGCAAAAATCCCTTCGTTTTTAGGGATTGGTGCCTCATCCATAATTCCTTTTTCCGCTGGTTCTTTTCCTAATGCAAAACCAGGTAACCCATCTGCGACCACGTTAACAAACAACAGTTGAACTGCAGTAAATGGCGCACCCCAACCAAGTAACATGGCAATTAAAACAATAAAAATCTCAGAAATATTACAGCTTAACAAGAAGTTAATGGCTTTACGAATATTTCGGTACACGGCACGTCCTTGCGCAACCGCATCAACAATAGTTGCAAAGTTATCGTCCGTCAAAATCATATCTGAAGCGCCTTGGGCCACATCTGTTCCAGTAATCCCCATTGCGCAACCGACATCACTAGCTTTCAAGGCTGGCGCATCATTCACGCCATCTCCGGTCATTGCTACAACAGCGCCAGAACGTTGCCATGATTGAACAATTCGAATTTTATCTTCAGGGGTTACACGTGCATAAACGGATAAATCTTTAACCCGTTTATCTAATTCTTCATCACTCATTTTTTTCAGTTCTGAACCAGATAAGGCTTCACTTTTATCTTTTAAAATTCCTAATTCTTTAGCAATTGCACTGGCTGTTACCACGTGATCACCAGTAATCATGACTGTTTTAATTCCAGCTTTTTTCGCACGAGCAATGGCGCCCTTACTTTCTGGACGTGGTGGATCAATCATGCCAATTAAGCCTAACAAGCGAAGATTTTTTTCTAAAGCCTCCGATGTAATTTCCTTGGGTGGTTCATCATATACGGCATAACCGACAGCAATAACTCGTAACGCTCGTTTTCCGAAACGATCATTAACAATAGCCGCTTGATCGACATCTCCGAAACCAAAACGAGGTAGTAACACATCAAAGGCTCCTTTAGTAATTGAGATGTACTTTTTCCCCCATTGATGGACCGTAGTCATCATTTTTCGTTCTGAATCAAAGGGAATTTCACCAATACGAGGATATTTTTCTTCAAGTTCTTCTTTCGTATGATAATTTTCTTCGACAGCACGAACAATTGCCGCTTCTGTCGGATTTCCTGTAACAGTTAATTCATCGCCTTCTTTTTCCACAATGACATCTGTACATAAAGCAGCCATTTTCAGTACTTCCATGGCTTCATCGGTCATGGCATCTTCCGTATCCGTTACTTCATCACCACGATGCCATACTCGGCGGACGCGCATTTTATTTTGTGTCAGTGTTCCTGTCTTATCAGAACAGATAACATTCGCAGTTCCTAGCGTTTCTACTGCTGGCAATCGACGAATAATCGCATGTTTCTTAGCCATTTTTTGAACACCATATGCTAAGGTTAACGTTACAATCACGGTTAGTGTTTCTGGTACAGCTGCCACCGCTAAGGAAACGGCTGTCATAAACATTTCAAGAAGCGGTTCTCCTTGCAGTTCACCAATAATGAAAACAATTGCTGCAGCCCCTAAGGCTAACAAACTAATACGTTTGCCTAATTGATTCAAGCGTTTTTGTAATGGTGTTTTTTGCTGATCGCTGTTATTCAGTAACCCAGCAATTTTACCCATTTCCGTATTCATTCCTGTTGCAGTTACTACTGCTCGTCCGCGGCCATTCACAACGGTACAGCCTTTGAAAATCATATTTATTTGATCTCCTAAGCCATCATCGTCATGCCCCACGTATGTAGGATCTTTTTCAACAGGTTCACTTTCACCTGTTAGTGCTGACTCTTCTACGCGCATTTGAGAAGCTTGAATAAGTCGTGCATCGGCTGTAATCATTGAACCAGCTTCAAGAACTAGAACATCTCCTACTACTAGTTCTTCAGCATCGACTTCGATTACCTTGCCATCTCGTAAGACTGCACTACTTTGCTTGTTCATGTCTTGTAAAGCCGCCAGAGATTTTTCAGCATTTCCTTCTTGAACAATGGCTAAAACAGCATTGATAATCACAATTGCAATAATTAAGATTCCTTCAAAATATTCGCCATGTTCTGTTACGATTGCTGTATAAAACGAAATTGCCGCAGCAACTAATAAAATAATCGTCGTAAAATCAGATAAACTGTGAATAAATTTCTTTAACACAGAATCCTTCTTAGCCTCTTCAAATTGATTGCGGCCATTTTCTTTCAGCCGTTGTTGGGCCTCTTGTTGTGTTAAACCAGTTTCAGTATTGACTGAAACTTCTTTTGTGACAGTATCGACAGATTGCTTGTAAGCTTCCATCCTATTCCCCCTCTAATTTTTTCTTCCTATATAATAGTGTCTCTATTAAATATAACATGATTTTTTTTGAACACGCAACTTTTTTCATCTTTGGCTTAGCGTTCTCTCATATGTCCAGAAAAAACTGGTATTTTCGTTGTTGCTACAGCAATGTTTCTATTTAATTATGGGAATTTTATGAAAAAGGAAACGAATTCAGCCAAAAAGCAATGGACATTTTTTTCATTTTGTCTGATAAAAAAATAGTTTATTTCTATATATTCAAAACAAAACAACAAAAAAATACAATGTTATTTGGTTCGCACGATTATTTATTTTACATGTTATAAAATAACCAGAAAAATATTATATTTAATCTTATTAATAAGTGTTATAACTTGCAAACGCTTCCAAAAAGTGCTATTCTTTAAGTGTAAGGAGGACATGCAAATCAATTGGTTGAAGATTTTCTCAGTAGATAAAAATCGGTAAACTCAAAGTTGTTAGAATTGCAAGATTCACCTGTAAACAATACGTGTAGAGTAATTGTTAGTGATAACTCGTATCGGAAAATAGGGAAAGGTTATAGAAGGATGGAGTTTCTATAAAGCATTTACCCTATCTGTTATCACCTAACGCAAGTTATCCACCATCCAAGCGTCGAAACTGTATGAAAACAAGGTTTTAGTTTCACCACATCACGTTCACCTTTTGCTTTACATGTATCGCGAAATGTAAACACTTATTCAACCAATTGATGTCCTCCCGTTAACAAGGCCGAGCTTAAATTTAAGCTCGGTTTTTTCTTTTAGGCAATAAAATATATTTGTATCAAATAATCATATGTGTTATATTCAAGGTGCACATTCTATTTTATCTTCTTTTAAAGGAGGGAATGCTATGCGAAAAAAGAAAAAATCTTCGTTTGAAAGTTCAATTCATGTTTATCGTGCTATGGCTCGTATGACCCAGCAAGATTTGGCCAATCGAGTCGGTGTCTCTCGACAAACAATTATTCAGCTGGAACGAAACAAGTACAATCCTTCATTACTTCTTGCGCATGACATCGCGAACGTCTTTGGCGTAACCATTGATGATGTGTTCACCTTCAAAGAAACACTGAATGACGATGTAGAACAAGAAGCCTAAACAGTATAAGCTGTACTTAACAAGACAATTTTTCTGATTGTACTTGG
Organism: Enterococcus sp. MSG3299; assembly: GCF_050555765.1. Lineage (NCBI taxonomy): Bacteria > Bacillati > Bacillota > Bacilli > Lactobacillales > Enterococcaceae > Enterococcus > Enterococcus sp. MSG3299. The sequence goes on along the minus strand of NZ_CP187869.1, from coordinate 652,763 downwards.
AGTTGCCGAGGTACAACTTAGTACCGGCAATACGAAGAAAGCATTTCTTCGTATTGTTGTTTCAATAATTAATCTTTTCTTACATAAAAAAAGAACGGCGCAACCGTGGTTGCGTCGTTCTTTTTATTCTAAGATTGTCTACTAAGCATTTTTGCTCTAGTAGCGTTTTGGTTTCTAACTTTATTATTTACAGGGGAAGAAAAAATAAAGCACACCTTTACTGTGATTCCAAAAATCACGTGTTTATCATAATATATTTTTGTTTCAATCCCAAGTATTCTGCTCACAAAGTGTCGCTTATTTAATAAACATTGCATCGCCAAAACTAAAGAAACGATATTTTTCCTCAATAGCATGTTGATAAGCAGCCAATGTTAAGTCTTTTCCTGCAAAAGCACTCACAAGCATCACTAACGTAGACTTTGGTAAATGGAAGTTCGTTGAAAAAGCCTCTACGACTTTAAATTGATACCCTGGTGTGATAAAAATATCGGTCCAGCCACTGTCAGCCTGGATTTCACCATTAAATTTTGTGCCAATTGTTTCCAACGTACGAATAGAAGTTGTTCCAACGGCAACAATCCGACCGCCTGCTTGGCGCACTTCATTTAATTGCTTAGCCGCTTCTTCAGTTAAACGATAGAATTCGCTATGCATATGATGTTCTTCTATATTATCAACGCTCACGGGACGGAATGTTCCTAAACCGACATGTAACGTTAAATAAACGAGATGAACACCTTTTGCTTTGATCTCTTCTAATAGTTCTTTTGTAAAATGCAAACCCGCTGTTGGTGCTGCAGCTGAACCATTTTCTTCAGCATAAACCGTTTGATAACGATCTGGGTCATCTAGACGTTCTTTGATATATGGCGGCAATGGCATTTCTCCTAACGATTCTAAAATTTCTAAGAAAATACCATCATATTTAAATTCAATGATTCGACCACCATGTTCCAACTCTTCTTTAACCACCGCTTTTAGGCGACCATCGCCAAATTGAATTTCCGTGCCGACTTTTGCACGTTTCGCGGGTTTAATCAAGGTTTCCCATGTATCGCCTTCTGTATTTGTTAAAAGTAAAACTTCCAAATGACCGCCTGTTTCAGGTTTTTCTCCATATAAACGGGCCGGCAGTACCCGTGTATTATTCATGACTAATGCATCCCCAGGCTGTAATTCATCAAGAATATCATGGAAATGTTTATCCTCCATGTCCCCTGTTTCTTTATTTACAACTAATAATCGTGAACTAGCGCGATCTTTTAGTGGGGTTTGAGCAATTAATTCTTCTGGTAAATCAAAATCAAAATCTTCTGTACTTAGCATTTCCGTCACTCTTTCTACTAGTTTTTATCTTGGTTATTCTAACACTTTTTCTTGTTTCTGGCTATGTCAGCCTTCTGAATCAAACTAAATAGTTGTCAAAAAATGTCAGAAGCACTATACTTACTTTAAGTAAGTATACATAGTTATTTAGAGGAGGAACTCAAAATGCATGCTCAATTTCATCATGTTTCACTATTAGCGCGTCATGGCCAAGAAAACCAATCATTCTATACAAAATTGTTAGGCTTACGTTTTGTCAAAAATACCGTAAATCAAGACAATAATCGCATGCCTCATTATTTTTATGGCGATTATCAAGGCACACCGGGAAGCTTAGTAACTTTTTTTATCGTGCCCTTATTAGGCAACCGCTATGAAGAAAAAAATTATTTAGCCACGATTGGCTTAAAAATTCCCCAAAATAGCCTTTCCTTTTGGGAACAACGTTTAACAGAAAACAAAATTCCATTTAACAAAAAAGAAAAGAGCCTACATTTCAGTGATCCAGATGATACGCATATTATCCTGACAGAAGTTCCTGAAAATCCATTAAAAGAAACACTCGTTGTTTCTAACGACATTCCAGCAGCGGTTCAAATTATCGGTTTGGCCTCTACTGAATTTCATGTGCCAGATTCTGAAAAAACCTTGGCCTTTTTTGAAACATTTCTTGGTTGGCAAGCAGTTGGCAATACGATTATTTTAAGTGAGACGGAAAGCTTTTCTGTTCATCAAACAACGTCGGATAAAACAAGCCGAATGGGGCGTGGCAGTATGGATCATATTGCTTTTTCTGTGGCTGATGATGAAGCATTACAAGAACTACACACGCGCGCTTTAGCACAAGGCTGGAAAATTGAAATGTATGTAAGTCGTGGATATTTTAAAAGTTTATACATTCGTGAACCAGGCGGGAATCGGGTTGAATTTGCTACTTTGACTCCTGGCTTTACATTGGATGAGCCTCTGGAACATTTAGGGGAAACGTTGGCTTTACCGCCTTTTTTAGAACCAAAACGGACTGCAATTGAAGCCAACCTCTACAAAGACATGTAACCAACGCTTTAGAAAACAACGGAAGACGGACGTAATAATCGGTGACAAAATTACGTCCGTCTCTCTTCCCCTATGTTTGAATGTTTGAACAAGAGAATAAAAAATGACCTTCAGATTTTTCTGAACGTCATTGCACATTCCATAAAAAGCATCCTTCGTTCTTCCACTTCTTACTTCTTAAAAAAACTGGTAATTTTTTCAAAAATTCAGTAAAATAAAAGTGATCAATGGTTTCCATTGATTGAACGGGCAACTTGATGGTCCACTTGCACAGGTGACTATTCAAGGCTTCGTGATTTAGTTGCCGCTAAATCATGAAGCGCCTTTTTTTATTTTATTCCCTTGTTCTCTTTCCATTCTAATGAAAAACTCAGCTCCCGTCAACTTGCTACAAAGGACACTTTTCTTTGTTATAGCGGCTTTTCTTCCTTCTCAGAATACTCTTTTTAACATCTTGTTTCGTTCAGATAACTTTTACTAAACAATAGTTATCTTTTCTTTTTTTTAGAACGAATTAAAAAAATTTTACCGCCTTCTTTTTCCCATTAAAAATAGATTACATTTGTCGAAATCGCATTTTTATAGCATACTAGTAATAAGATACATTTTCAAAATATTTAGTTGAGGTGAGTAAGTTGATAGAATTTCAGCATGTATCAAAATTTTATAAAGGCGGAAAAGTCGCCGTTGATGACATTAATTTGTCTTTCGATAAAGGTGAATTTATCTGCTTCATCGGAACAAGTGGTAGTGGAAAAACAACATCAATGCGGATGCTTAACCGCATGACCGACCCTTCAAAAGGAAAAATTTTAATTGATGGCCAAGATATTCAAAAAATCAATCCTGTAGAGCTACGTCGCCAAATTGGCTATGTCATTCAAAATATCGGCTTGATGCCTCACATGACCATTCGTGAAAATATCGTTTTAGTGCCTAAATTATTAAAAGTACCTGTAGAAGAACGCAATAAGATAGCCGAAAAAATGATTGATTTGGTTGAGTTACCACGAGAAATGTTAGACCGCTATCCCAATGAACTTTCTGGGGGACAACAACAAAGAATCGGCGTTGTGCGGGCTTTAGCTGCCAATCAAGATATTATTCTAATGGATGAACCTTTTGGTGCTTTAGATCCTATCACCCGTGATTCATTACAAGATTTAGTGAAAGATTTGCAAGAACGTTTAGGAAAAACTATTGTCTTTGTTACCCATGATATGGATGAAGCGTTGAAATTAGCAAATAAAATTGCCATTATGAGCGAAGGCAAAGTAATTCAATTTGACACACCAGATAATATCTTACGTCATCCAGCCAATGAATTTGTAGAAGAACTCATCGGAGAAGATCGCTTATTACAAGCTAAACCTGATTTCACCACTGTTGATGAAGTCATGTTAAATTCAGCAATTACTATCACGCCGGAAAAATCTTTACAAGAAGCGATTAAATTGATGCGTGAAAAACGGGTTGATACCTTATTAGTTGTTGATAATTCCCATGTGCTTAAAGGCTTTATCGATGTTGAAACATTAGATCAGCAACGTGGCAAAGCTTCTAGTGTTGGTGATATCTTGAATAAAGATGTCTTCTTTGTTCAAAAAACCGCTCTTTTACGTGATGCTTTACAAAGAATCTTAAAACGCGGCTTAAAATATGTGCCAGTCGTTGATGAACAAAAACGAGTGGTGGGCATCTTAACACGTGCTTCCCTTGTTGACATTGTTTATGATGTTATCTGGGGCGATGAAACAACGATTAGTGAAGCTGTAGAAGCAAAACAAAGCGAGTCCGAAACTGATAAAGAGGAGGCGTAAGCAATGAGTAGCTTCTTTCAAGAATATGGATCAGAAATGATTTCAAAAAGTATTGAACATATTTATATTTCATTCTTTGCACTTTTATTAGGGGTCGCTATCGCTGTACCCGTTGGCGTTTGGTTAACACGTTTGCCCAAAGTAGCCAATATTGTCATTGGTTTAACAAGTGCCTTACAAACGGTTCCTTCGTTGGCTTTATTAGCTTTGATGATTCCAATTTTTGGTGTCGGCAAAACACCCGCTATTATCGCGCTATTCATCTATTCCCTTCTACCTATTTTAAGAAACACGTATATCGGAATGAAAAATGTCGATGAAAATTACCGAGATGTTGCTAAAGGCATGGGCATGACCAATTTACAGTCTATTTTTAGTGTTGAATTACCCATTGCCATGCCAACAATTATGGCCGGCATTCGTTTAGCTGCTGTCTATGTCATTGCTTGGGCTACACTGGCTTCTTATATTGGTGCAGGTGGTCTTGGTGATATGATTTTCAGTGGATTAAATAACTATCAGCCAGAATTAATCTTTGGCGGGACTATTCCGGTAACTATTTTAGCGCTTTTAGCAGATGTTCTTCTTGGATTATTAGAAAATCGTTTAACGCCAAAAGCTTTAAGGGAGGGCGAATAATGATGAAAAAGAAACTCAAGTTAAGCTTACTCTTCTTAAGCAGTTTACTTTTATTGGCAGGTTGTTCTTTACCTGGTCTCGCTTCAACTTCTGATGATAACACTGTTGCCATTACAGGTGGGATTACTTCAGAAGCGCAGATTTTAGGGAGCATTGTAGCGGATATGGTTGAGCATTACACAGATAAAAAAACAAATGTGATTAACAACTTAGCCACTACTACCATAAATCACCAAGCAATGTTAAACGGAGATGCCTCAATTTCTGCAGCTCGTTATACTGGTACTGACGTGACTACTACGCTTGGTTTACCAGCGGAAAAAGACCCTAAAAAAGCGTTTAACCTAGTTCAATCAGAATTTGAAAAACGTTATCAACAAACTTGGTTCCCTTCATATGGATTTGAAAATACTTATGTATTCTTAGTTACAAAAGAAACGGCTGAGAAATACAATTTAAAAACAGTCAGTGATTTAGGGAAAGTCGCAGACAAATTAGTTGCTGGTGTCGATACTGCGTGGATCACACGTGAAGGCGACGGTTATGAAGGCTTTAAAAAGGAATACAACTTCCAATTTAAATCTATTTTACCAATGCAAATTGGCTTGGTGTACGATGCAGTCAACGCTGGAAAAATGGACGTTATCTTAGGTTACTCAACAGATGGCCGGATTGGTAGTTACGATTTAGTCATGTTAAAAGATGACAAGCGCTTCTTCCCGCCTTATGATGCCGCTCCTGTGGTTAGTGACAAATTATTAAAAGAAACGCCGGAAATTAAAGATGTCTTAAATCGCTTAGATGGTAAAATTTCTACCAAAAAAATGCAAGAATTGAACTATCAAGCAGATAATGATTTAATTGAACCTGCTGTCGTAGCCGAACGTTTCTTAAAAGAAAATAACTATTTTGAGGGGGAGTAACAGATGAATAATATGAATTTATTCCAACAATTTATCTACTATTTCCAACAAAATGGCGGCTACGTCTTTCAACAATTTTTACGTCACTTTTTAATTTCGATTTATGGCGTAATCTTTGCTGCAATTGTCGGGATTCCTATCGGGATTATGATTTCACGTAAACGTAGCTTAGCCAACTGGATTATCCGTTTAGCGAACATTATCCAAACAGTACCAGCTTTGGCAATGCTTTCGATTTTAATGTTGGGGATGGGCTTAGGTGTCAACACGGTGGTTGTAACGGTCTTCCTTTATTCTCTCCTGCCAATTATCAAGAATACGTACACTGGCATGATTCAAGTGGATCGCAATATTTTAGATGTTGGTAAAGGAATGGGTATGACAAAAGTACAACTTCTTTATATGGTCGAGTTACCTTTATCTGTTTCAGTAATCATGGCAGGTATTCGAAATGCGTTAGTCGTCGCAATCGGGATTACTGCGATTGGTGCTTTCGTTGGTGCTGGTGGTTTAGGGGATATTATTATTCGTGGAACCAATGCCACAGATGGTGCTTCTATCATTTTAGTCGGTGCCTTACCAACGGCCTTTATGGCGATTATCACAGATTGGGTTCTAGGGATTATTGAACGGCGTTTAGACCCAGCTAGCAAACATTCCAATTAATAAAAAATGCAGAGCAGATCCAACATTGTTTCTTTTCAATGGGATCTGTTCTTTTATCTAGGAGATTAATAATGTCTAACTATACTATTATCGATTTAAACCAACAACCACACTTAATTCCGTCAGCTGCTCAATGGTTTAGCCAAAAGTGGCAAATCCCCGCTGAAGCGTATCAAGGAAGTATGCAGGAAATGCTAACTAGCGAAAACCACGTACCACATTGGTGGGTCTGCTTGAATAAACAGCAGGACATCGTTGCAGGCGTGGGCGTAATTGATAATGACTTCCACAATCGTGCAGACCTTACGCCAAACCTTTGTGCATTGTATGTCGAACCAACATTTCGTCACCAAGGCTTAGCAGGAATTCTTTTAACAACAGTTGGTGATTTTCTTGCTAATTCTGGATTTAAAAAGCTTTATCTGCTTACAGACCATACTACTTTTTATGAAAGATATGACTGGGAATTTTTGACCATGGTAACCACCGAAGAGCAGTCTTGCGCTAGAATTTATCAAAAACAATTACGTCAATAAAAAAATCTGCCATCAAAAGATGGCAGACTTTTTTTTATTTTTTCAAGTGATAACTATAGGTAGCCACAATAATATTTTCCCGCCACGCTAAACGAATCCGTAAGCGTAAACTTGTTTGGTTATGCAAAATATTTTGCCAACGTTTATTTGGTACAAATTGTGGTACTAAAACTGTTGTACTGTAGTTATGCTTCGTGGCATTTTTACTAACCAAATCAACATAACGTAAGATAGGGTTTTGCAGTGAACGATACGAAGAGTGGACAATTGATAGACGAACGTCTGGGAAGTGTTTTTTAAACTCTTCCTGAATTTCTTTTTCCTTCTCAACGTTTTCATCCATTGAGACATGCATGGCAACAACATAATCACCAATGGAACGCGCATAGTTCAAGGCGCCGACATTTGCCTTGGTTACGTTCCCTACTAAAACAATAACTGTATTCCCGTCAAACTCATGCAACTGTGCCCCATCTTCTAAACGTAGCTGTTCCGCCACATTTTTATAGTGAGTATTGACCCGATAAAATGCATAAATCAACACCGGCATAATAATAAAGAACGGCCAGATGTCCCCTAATCGATAAATAAACAAAATGGCGATAATCGCGAAAGAGATAAAGGCGCCGACAATATTAGCAATTGATTTTGGCAACCAATTTTTAGTTTCTTTTCGCCATTTTACAACCATGCCCGATTGAGACAAAGCAAACGGAATAAACACACCAATGGAATACAATGGGATTAAACGTTCTGTGGAACCTTGGAAAATCAATAATAAAACAATGGAACCAGCAGCTAAAGTTAAAATACCATTTGAATAGCCTAAACGGTCGCCACGATCCATATACATATGCGGCATAAACTTATCTTTAGCTAAGTTATAAGCCAAAACTGGAAAGGCTGAGAATCCTGTGTTAGCGGCAACCGCTAAAATTAAGGCTGTCGCAAACTGTAATAAATAATATAAAATATTTTGACCAAAGACCGCTTTCCCAATTTGTGAAAGAACTGTCACTTCTTCTTTGGGCACAATCCCATACCAATAGTTAATAAACGTAATCCCCACGAAGAAGAACCCTAAAATCGTTGCCATTAACGCTAACGTCCCAGCAGCATTTTTTGCTCGTGGTTTCTTAAAGAATGGCACTGCATTACTGATTGCTTCGACCCCTGTTAAGGAAGAAGAACCAGATGAAAAAGCCCGTAAAACTAAGGCAATAGAAATTCCTGGAACCACGGCTCCTGGTAAAGCTGTCGCATTTAATGGCTGTGCGCCAGTCACAATTTTAAATAGTCCAACAACAATCAGTAAGGTAATAATTGCGATAAAACTATACACTGGCAACATTAAGAACGAGGCAGATTCTCGCAGGCCTCTCAAGTTCATTAAGGTAATCAATATCACAATCCCAATAGAAATTGCTACTTGATGACCATATAACGCTGGAATCGCCGATATAATCGCCTCTGCACCCGCTGAAACTGAAACGGCTACTGTTAGCATATAATCGACTAACAACGAACCACCAGCCAATAAACCGGCATTTCTGCCGAGGTTTTCACTACTAACAACGTATGCGCCGCCGCCATGCGGATACGCATGAATAATTTGTCGGTACGACAATGTTAAAGAAATAAGTAAAATAATAACAAATGCAGCAATTGGCAATGAATACCAAATCGCAGCCGCCGACAAAGTAACCAGAACCACCACTATTTGTTCTGTACCATACGCAATGGATGAAAGTGCATCAGAAGATAACAACGCAAGCGCTGCAAATCTGCTTAATTTATGTTCATCATTTTCGGCTGATTTCAATGGTTTCCCAATGAACAGTCGTTTTAAATCCGCCATTTTTTTCTACTCCTTTTCTCTAGAGTGACCCGCTCACTTTTTTCATTATTTTTTATCAAACAAATCCATATGCTACGCTTCTCACAATGAAAAGTCAATTGATTTTTGTTACTGAAAAAGATAAAAAAATCACCATCTTTTTTTAATCAGACACTCATTTACAGTCCCCCGCTTCTTTTATCTTATCAAGAGAATCCAGATAACAAAAGGATTTGCATTTTCTAAACAAAAAAGCGAGAGCTAAAAGTCTATTTGACCTTTTGGCTCACGCTTAAAAACTTAGGTAATTATTCCCTTTTATTGTAACAAGTACGTATGATCGAAGGTAATTTCCACTTTATAACGACCAATTTTTTCATAAACTTGCCGCTGAATTTCCACACCCAGTTCAAATTCAGATAATTTTGATTCTGTAGGCAAAACCAAGTCGAACAAAATCTTTGGCTCTTCGCCATGGGTAACTAAGCGGATATCATGGACTTTTAAAGACGCATCAAAAGAACGAATAATCTTTTTGATTGTTTGATGAACAAATTGTTGTGTTGGGTCATATAAATTCACTGGATCAATATGACAAACAAGGTTAACATCCAATTCTTCTTTAAACTTCGCTTCAATCGCATCAATTGTCTGATGGGCTTTATTTAAATCCCAGCGATCATCAATTTCAATGTGAACAGACGCAAACGTTTGGCTGGGACCATAATTATGAATCAGTAAATCGTGATACCCTACAATTGTTTCCATTTTTGATAAGACATCTTTCATTTCATCAATTTCTGTTTGGCTCGGACGCATGCCCATCAACTCATTAATAAATTCGCGAATTAACTGCAAGCCACTATAAATAATATATGCAGCAATTAAAAAACCAATATATCCATCAATTCGCAAACCAGTGACGCCTTCAATAAATGCAGAAACCAAAACAGCTAATGTAGTATAAACATCATTAAAGCTATCCTTAGCAGAAGCAACTAATGCTTGAGAATCAATTTTTGCTGATACTTTTTTGTAAAACAGCCCTTGCCAAATTTTAATCCCAATTGACAAAGCTAAAACAGCAAATAAAATTGGTGTCACCTTGATTGATTCTGGATGCAGGATGCGATCCACGGAGGTCGTTAGAAACTCAAACCCAATAAACGTAATCACTAATGATACAAGCATTCCACTAATATATTCAAAACGTTCATGGCCATAGGGATGTTCTTTATCCGCTGGCTTACCAGCAATATAAAAACCGACTAATGTTAAAACTGAAGAAATAGTATCGGACAAGCTATTAATGGCATCTGCCATGATTGAAACACTACCTGAAAGCAAGCCAATCATAAATTTACTAACGAATAAAAATAAATTAGAAACAAGCCCAATCCGCCCGGCAAAAGCACCGAATGCTGTTCGTTTTTCCAATTTACGACGTTCAATTTTTTTCTCATATCGTTGAAGCAATGCTTGAATCATTTTACAACCCCTACCCACTTTTTATTTCTTAAAAAAATACTATAAAACCTTTTTATGTATTTGTACACAAAAAACCTCACTTTCTGAGGGAGATTTTATTATTTAGCATTGCCAAAAAGTCAAAAGCAAGAGCCCCCAAAACTTCTTTGTTAGGGTTGCCTTGAAAATAAAGAAAAACAAAAAGCCGAAAACGCTAGAGACGTTTTCAGCTTTTTGTTTTTTAATGGAATAAATGGCTCTTTTGTGCTAAAGCCGCAAATTTTTTCGATCTGTGTTCCAGATGTGGATAAAGAATTGCGCCGCCAATACTAAAGACGACTGAAATCCCCACCATAATCCAAATTGCAAACCAAGCATTTGGCCAGTAAATGCCTCCTGCTGATTCCCTTAGCAAGTTCACGGCATGCGTAAACGGCAAGAACGGATTAATCATTTGGAAGAATTTACCTGAGACTTGAATTGGGTAGTTCCCACCCCCACCAGAGATGGATAGTACCAAGATTATTATCGCAATTCCTTTCCCTACATTGCCAAAGAGAGCAACGAGCACATAAACCATTATCATAAACGTAATGGCAATCAATACCGCAAACCAGACACTATACGCTGGATTACGAACATCTACGCCTAACGCAAAGTAATTACCTAAGGTTACAATCAGTGCTTGACCAATCCCCATGACAATGAAGGTAAACATCCGTGCTGAAAATTGTTCCCGTTTAGAGAAGCGTTTTTTATCTTTTCCTTCAAGATAAACATCCGTTGTCGCAACACTTGAGAATAACACAGCGCCAACCCATAAACACAAAGCTGTATAGAATGGGGTACTTGCCGAACCATTATTAGCAATCGGATAAACAGCATGTTCTTTGACTTCAACTGGTTGTGTAAAGAAGTCACTTTCTTTATTGGCATCTAATTTTAGTAATTTAAGAATTTCACCTAAATCAACTTCTTTTTCACCTTTACGGATTGCATTCGCTGCTTTGTGTAATCCTGTTTTGATATTTGGCCAATCATTAATAATCAGCTCGTTGGCTTTGTCTAAGGCCGCTTCAACATCTGGCATTTTCTCATTGACTGTTTTCAAGGTATTCGTTAAATCTTTTCGGATACCTGGATAGTCATTTTGCATAAAGGCTGCCGCTTTGCTGACTTTGTCTTGAATGACTGGTAAATCGTTTTTATACAAATCAGCACCACGATTAATGCCATTGACAATGGTTTCCATATTGCCATTCAACATCGTATTCGCATCATGAATTTCTTGTTTAATTGCCGGCATTTCGGCTTGATATTTTTCTAATAAAGAAATCGCATTAGTGACCGTTTGACTTGTTGAGCTCAATAACCCTTCAAAGTCAATTTGTTGCGCTTTGTTTAGTTGACCTTGAGCGTTTTGGATGGTACTAGTTAGTTTGTTTAAAATGGTTGAAACGGTATTACTAATTCCGTTTACATCAACACTGCCCACAATATTAGAAATATTAGTTGCCATTTCGTCAATCTCATTTAAATAATTTTGTACTCCAGAGATATCACCCGCTTGGACTAAAGCATTTAATTGATTCAAGCGATTGCTAAAATCTGTTAATAAATCATTTACATGGCTTAATTGAGCAATCGCACCATCTAAGTCATGATTACCGGCATTTTCTTGGAGTTGTTTCATAAACGCAATAATGTCGTTAATTGCTTGCTGTTGCCGTTGGATATTAGTTGTGAAATCTTGTACTACTTCATTAATATGTTGTTTTTCTTCTGGCGTTAACTGTCCATCATCTAACGCTTGACGAATAGTCGCGACTACAGAAGTTGTTGTTGTAGCAACTTGCTGGATAGATTTCAAAGTCACTTCAACGCTATTCGTAATGCTTGGTAACGCCTCTTGCAATTTATTGGCGCCATCTAATGTAACATTCCCTAAATCATTGGCTTGATCACCTAGTTTACGAATATCTGGTAACGCCGTTTGAACTTGTTGAATGATTTCTAATCCTTGTTTTGCTTCTTGGATTCCTTCGCTCATTGTTTGTTCCACAGAGGCAAAGTCTTCATCAATCATAGCAATTTGTCGGCCAGCGTTTTGAATTTCTGGAATTTTTTCTTGTAACGTCAAAATAACACTAGCTTGTTCTTTGATGCTTGGCATTTTGCCATTTAGCTCAACAATCTTCTCTCCTAAAGCATCAACTTCAGGTAAATATTTCATCGCATCGTTGGCTTTCGCTAATTTTTCTTTTAGCTCAGGCATCTTACCATGTAAGTCTGTGACTTGTTTTGCGTACGTATCAATGGTTCCAATGTTGGCATCTGTATCTAAAATCATGCTCTTAACTTTTTGAATGCTAACCATGTTTTTATCAATATCATAGCCAATATCATTGAATGTTTTGATTAACGTACTACTTGCCGTTTTGATGAATTCTTCCGAAATTTGTGACTGAATGGAAGAAGCGCCTTTTGACGTAATTTTCGGCGCAATTGCATTAATTTTTTCGTTAATTGAGTATTCAATTTTAGGTTTATTGATATCACCAGAAGTAAAACTTAGCAAATCCTTGGAAAAATCTTTAGGTAAATAAATCCCGGCAAAATATTTTCCTGATTGGACTCCTTTGTCTAATTCCTTTTTCGAATCAACAAAACGCCAACCTAATTGCTTGTTTTTCTTCAAGTTTTTCAAGACTTCATCACCAATATTGACCGATTTATCTTGAAAAGTTGCTGTTTGGTCATCACTATAGACCGCTATTGGTAACTCTCCTGTATTTGAATACGGATCCCATAGTGCTTTAATGTTAAACCATGCATATAATGATGGAATAATCATTAAGGCAACAATCAAAAATGTTGCTACTGGGTTTTTAAAAATTCTTTTCCAATCTAAAATAAATAGTTCCCATGTATTTTTTATATGTTTCATAAAATCACCTGCTTTTTTTTGTGCCTGAATAACTTTAGCATAAAATACAAGAGAATAACAAACAAAAGCTTGAATGTTACGACACATTTTTAAAATGTCGTAAGTTCAAGCTAAGATTGTTTATTTCATATTTTTAGAAAATTCCGAAACGACTTGTTTAACTTCATCAATGGCTTCTGGTTTTAAATAAGCCAAAAGTTTTGGTGCTTTTGTCATCAAGTACATTTTATCTAATTTGCCTGTTTGTTGGCGTTCAAACATTTCTGCAAGTAGCGCTTGCATTTTTTCTTTTTTATCTTCTTTTGTTCGATCTAGTATGAACGTTAAGAATTGTTCTTGTCCTTCTTTCATTCCCTATCCCTCCTTACAAACAGATTCTTTTCTATTATAAAACTTCTTTTTTAGAAAGGATAGTCCTTTTTTTAGGATCTATGATTTTGTGTACAGACTTAGCATGTCTTTTTTGGCGGATAAAGGTAAGCCGAGTCCCTCTTTTAAATAGCCCTCTACCGAACCAAATTCTTTTTCAATCGCCTGTAAAGCGGTCGCTAAGTACTCTTTTTTCACATAAAGCAGCGTTTCTAATTGTTGAATTTCTGCTGGAGGCGTTCCATTTGCTTGATATTGCGCAATAATTTGCTCGTTAGCGGTTTTTCTTTGCTCGTTCGTCTTTAAATAATCTTCTAAAATATAAGAATGTTCCACACCTAAAGCACTTAATATCAAGGCTGCGCCGATTCCTGTTCGATCTTTTCCTGCGAAACAATGAAATAAAATAGCTTCTTGTGGATAACTTAAAAAGTTTTCAAAAAATGTTTGGTAACCTTTGCGCCCCGAATTGGAAAGAACCATTTCCTTATAAGCCATGTCCATTGCTTCATCGGGTGAACCAACCGTTTTAAGCATTCCTTCTAATGAAGCAGTCTGCGCCTGAATATCGGCCAAAATATCTATATGTAGATAGTTGGTTCCTTGAATTGAATCATCTGGTCGTTCTTGCGTTTCCGCTGCACTTCTAAAATCATAGATTCGTTTAATTTGATAGTCCTCTACCAGTTTCTGTTGATCCGCTTGTGCAACATTGACGAGTTCACCACTCCGAAAAAAATGCCCTGTCTTGACAACTGTGCCTTGTTGCGTTGGAAATCCTCCAATATCTCTAAAGTTCACCACGCTGTTCATGTTCTATCGCTCCTTCATTTTAATTATTTTGTTATCATTTAAATACTTTGTTTTTTCTTTTTATTTCTTTTTCTCAACAATAATAAAAAACACCTCAAAAAACAATCTTTTTATCAGTTGTTTATTGCCATTTTATCATAGATACAGTATTCTTAAAAGAGAGGTGAGTAACGATGCTAAAACGAGATTTTTTAGAAAAGCCTTATGATTATATGAATGATATTTTATTGTTCCTATATAATAATAAAGGCCAAGCGACACGAAATGAATTAGTAGATTTTTTCAATATTAGTTTACCAACATTGAATGAGTATCTTTCTTTTTTAGAGCAATTTTTGAAAGAAGAGCAACTTCAAGAAAACCTCACCTTAACAGTATTAGGTGACACTCTATATCTAAATAAAGCGCCTACCTTTTCCATGAAAGCAATGATCATGTTGTTCTTAGATAAATCTATTAAGTTTCACATGGTCCAGCAACTCTTCCATAAAAATGAAATAAATGGCGGGTATTTCCAACAGAATTATGCCATTAGCTCTGCTACCTATTATCGAAAAATTGTTGAATTAAATGACTTACTCAATGAGTTTAATTTACGTATCAAACGAGGAAAACTTGTCGGCGAAGAAAAACAAATTCGCTTTTTCTTTTTTAATTTTTTCTGGTTTATCTTTGAAGAAAAAACAGATTTAGAAAAAGAACTGGCCAATCAATACCTAGGATTAATCGAGATACTACAAGAAATCCCCAGAATTACCTTTGACCATACAGAAATTCTCCAAATTAAACTTTGGATGAAAATTTCTTTTCGTCGCATGGTTTTAGAACCCCTGCCAACGATTAGTCCACATGATGTCCAACTCGATCGACCTTTATTTGAAGAAATTAATTTATCTATACATACATATATGAAAAGAATCGACCGTCCATATACAATCAACGAATCCTATATGTTTTATGACTTTTTTTGTTCCATGCATAATTATTCTGCGAATGCTGCTTTCGCCTTTCGTTTAGCAAAACAACAACGAATTGAAAAAACGTATCTTAACGAAATGAACCGGGTCATTTTAACGTACCTTAAAGCACGTGGTTATTTATCCCATTACGTGCTGCCTATTCGGCTACTTTATATTGAAAATTTACTTTTCCAATTACATGCGCAACTCTATTATTTTTCAGGATTTATTTTATCCTTTGATTATTGGACAATTCAGTCACTTTTGAAAGTCTTACGTCATCCTTTTAGCGAAAGTGAAGTTTACGAATTAGTGGAGATCGCTACAACGAACTTTGCCACAAAAGCCACTGCTTCTAAGTACCAAAATCAATTTACTGAAATTAATTATACACTTATTTTGAATCACATTGCTGAATTAAATGAAAAAAAAATAACGATTGGTGTTTATCACTCACTGAGCAGTGCTTATAGCGAGTTGGTAGCACAAAAAATACAACAGAGTATCGCTGGAAAATATCCGCTGAAAATTGAGCCTTACAACGCAGAAAACCATTATGATTTGCTTTTAATGAATACCAATAATGAACAGCTCGTTGCCCAGTATGACCATTACTATATTTTTTCGGATATTAGTAATCGTTACGACCTACAATCAATTGAAAAAATCATTCAATTGTTATTGGGCAAATAATCTCTAATAAAAAAAGCTTAAGTGCCCTACTCTCAGATGGCTGACTTAAGCTTTTTATTTTACTTTCCCTATTTCTTTAAACGGCGCCATTTTAAATACCACGATTCCTTCAATCGCTTGTATCTCGACAAAGCCGAACGTACGACTATCACTTGAATGCGTACGATTGTCCCCTAAGACAAAGTAATGACCAGCTGGAATCTTCTGAAACAGGCGAAGTTGGGCTGCCGCTTCTTCTGATAAGTCAAAACGACTGGCATTCTCAGGCAGTGCCTCATTATCGCTTGCTATAGGTTCTTCTGAAAGATAAAGTTTTCCCTCGTTTACCCAAATTCGATCACCAGGAACCCCGATGATTCGCTTGACGTACGTACCTTTGCTAGCTAGCGGTGCTTTAAATGCAATCACATCGTACCTTGCTACTTGCTTCGTCCGTTGTACTAAGACTCGTTCCCCTGCGTTAAGTGTCGGCTTCATGGATTGCCCAGCAATTGGGTAGCTAGATGTCTTTAACACAAAAAAGAACACAAAAATGGCGAAAAGAATAGCTGGCATAAAAAATTTAACGACTTGGACGCGTTGTTTCTTTTGGTAGGCTTGCCGTTTTTTTTTAATCTCTTCAGCGGTCATTTTTCTTTTCGGTCCTCTTATTGATTGATGGTTATCTGTTTGCTCAAGCAAATATTCCATTGCTGTGTTAGCCTTTTGCTTTTTTAGCTGATATGTCGCAGGCAACTTTTGCTTCAAGAAGGCGCGCTTAATGTGGCGAATTGTTCGCATAACGGGCTTTATCCATTCTTTCATCGTTTTCTTAAAAGGAAAAGCTTCTTAAATAAACTTTTCCTTTCTTGCTCCTTTTTTCTATTTAACTAATTGCGTTCCTTTTTTTATATAACTACTACGTAACTGGTTTTCCTTCATAAACTGATTCAATGGTTTCTGCGCATCTTGTGCCAGCTCCCAAATACTTTGATTTGCTTCTACAAGATATTCGCTCTTCTCTGTTACGATGTTTTTCCTGATAAGCGGTTGCCTTAGCGACTGCTCTTCCTTTGAGACAGCAGCAGCCTGTAATCTTTCTGCGGAGCTACTTAATGTAACAGCTAAAAAAAGGACCCCAAGACAATGTAGTTTCCTTGCTCCCATTAACTTTTTACTGACCATTTTATTAATAGTTATCTTGTTCAAGACGTGTCAGTTTAGTTAAGCGTTCCTCTAATTCGCGATAAATCTCAAGTACTTCTACTTTTGACGCTTCGACTTCATTCGAAATACTTTTCGCTCGATTACCAATATTTAACATTTCTAATTCTGCAGAATTGATTAGGTGTTTTGCTTCTACTTTCGCTTCATTAACAATCCGATTGGCTTCTTTTTTGGCAGAAACCATCACTTCGCCAATTTCTTGTTGCGATTTTAAAGCCTCTTCTTGTAATTGCTGATTTTTCATTAATAAATCGTTAATTTGCTGTTTTGCGCGTAGCAGTTCTGTTAACTGCTCACTACTCGGTTCAATATTTTTTGAAACGGCTTGTAGTGTCTTCAATTCTTTTTGAACTTGTTCTAAACTGTCTTCTTTGGCCTCTACTTCTTTTCTTAGAGCAGCTAATTCTCCTTCGTAAACTTGCTTTTCAGCAAGATGTTTGTCATTGACACCTTGTAGTCGACCTAGTTTTACTTCTGCTTCATTTTTTTGCTGTAAACTATTTTGAAGCTCATTCTTTAACTCCTCCATGCGTTGTTTCACAATCACTTCTTGTTGGACAGCCTCTTGTAAGGCTTGTTTTTCGGCTTCTACTTTTTGTAATTGTACAGTTAGTTTTTCAATTTGTTCCTGCAATGCTTGTTGAGTCGTTGTGCTTTCTTCTAATTCTGTCGTTAACGTTTCTACTTGCTTTTCCATTCCTGTAATATCTCCTTTTTTCTCCAACTTTCCTTTTTCTTCTGCTAACTGGTTGTGTAATGTCTGGATATGTTGTTGCTGTTCAGCCGATTCTTTTTCTAATTCTGCCACTTGCTGCGTTAATTCACTTTCTAAACGTTCCATTTGATTATGTACAGTGGTTAATTGTTTTTCTGCATTTTGCAGATTTGTTTGAAGAGTGGTAGCCTCTGTCGTGGTTTCACTGTTTGTTTCCAGTTGCTCTTCCAATTCAAAAATTTCATGTTCCTTTTGATTTAGTATTTCAAGTAATGACTGATTTTTTTCTTCTAATGCTTGTTTTTCCGTTTCTTGTTGGTTCTTTAATTGCTCATTTTCTTCTTGAAGTTTTTTAAAGGCTGTTTCTTTTTTCTGATAGTAGGCGAGCCTTTCTCTTAACGTCGCCATTTCTTTTTCCTGTTGTTCTGGTTTGATTCCGCTAATTATTTTTTCTGGTTCGAATCCTGGCTGAAAAAAGACTTCTTTTTCAAGCGTATCATCCGAAATATCTTTAATTTTTTTGATTAAACGTCTTTTTGTCATCTATATGTCCTTTCTCTCGTCCTTTTAACTAATCACGACAGGCTCCAAATTTGTTTCCAACGTCTCACGAGCATACGTATCAATGGATTTGACAAGGGTTTGCTCTTGATCTCGATAAGTAAAATTAAAATCAATCATGGTAATTTCTTTAACTGAATTCAACGCTGCAATAAGTGCTACAATATTGTCTTGGCCTGTTTGAAATTCATGGTAACTTAAGCCAACTGAAAAAACAGACAGTGTCAAGGTTTGTGTTTTTTCACTTCTAATTATTGTGATACTCGTCTCTCCGAAGTAAGGACGCCATTCACGCGCTAATTGTAATTCATAATTAGTCAAGACAGCGGCCGATTCTGCCGAAACAGCTTGCTTCCAGGGAAACTGATTTAAGGCTGTTTTTTTAATCGCTTGTTTTTTTATTTTGTCACCTTGAGTAGCTTGGCCTTGTGCCAAACGCTCGATCCGTTGTTCCATG
The DNA here is from genome assembly GCF_050555765.1 of Enterococcus sp. MSG3299. Taxonomy (NCBI): domain Bacteria; kingdom Bacillati; phylum Bacillota; class Bacilli; order Lactobacillales; family Enterococcaceae; genus Enterococcus; species Enterococcus sp. MSG3299. The sequence goes on along the minus strand of NZ_CP187869.1, from coordinate 633,770 downwards.
CGGATATTTCGTTGATTTAATTGATAATATGTATAAACAATTCCTAACAATAATACGCTAAGTAGACAAACACTAAACAATAAATAAATCATTAAACGACTATTTTTCTGATACTTATAGAAATTTATTTTCCTCTTTAATGTCCGGTCCTCTGAATCCAGTTTTTCGACAAGTAATCGCAAATACAATTGATAGCTTACAAATAAAAATAAGCAACTACTCATTAAAAGTACAACAATCATCATACAAATATAATCTCCTTTATGTCATCGCTCGACAATCAAAACTTGTAAAATCACCTGTTACGCTCTTTAAAAACTCTATATAGTATTGATTGTAACATTCCGTTTGAGCCTTGCCAACAACTTTATTTAAAATACAATGATAAAATTTTATATTTTATATTTATATTTTAATTTTTAAAATATAAAACAAAAAAAGAGAGATGCCACTTGGCCATCTCTCTCGCTTTTACTCAAACTATGTTTAGCGAACCGAACTAGATCAGTCGCTTTTAAAAAAATCCAATTAGTCTTTGTTGATTTCATAGTAGCTATCGTTCTTTATGTAGCTGAATTTGCTTTTGCTGGGGCTGAATCGCTACTAAGTCCAACACTGATGCCTAAGGCACGATCAACTTCTTCCATAATATCAAGTCTCAAATGACAAACTTTTTCTTTCAAGCGACCCTTATCGATTGTTCGAATCTGCTCTAAAAGAATCACTGAATCTTTTTCAATGCCTGTTTCATCAGAATTAATCCCGATATGTGTTGGCAATTTTGGCTTTGCCATTTTGGCTGTAATCGCCGCAACGATAATCGTTGGGCTAAAATGATTACCTAAGTTATTTTGGACAACAAGGACAGGTCTGACGCCACCTTGTTCCGAGCCCACTACTGGGGAAAGGTCTGCAAAATAAATATCTCCGCGTTTGACCATAGTGGAACCTCCTATCTAGTTATATTCTCTGGGGATTCTTTGTGAGAAAGTACATGCAACTTCATAATGAATGGTTTCTAATTTTTCGGCTACCATTTGTAACGTATTTTCTTCATTGCCATCTTTTCCAACTAATGTAACGACTGAGCCGACAGGAACTTCTTCTGCTAAACGAATCATACATTGATCCATACACACTCGTCCGACGATTTCGCAACGCTTACCATTCACGAGCACTGTAAATCCTTGGAGATGACGCAACCAGCCATCTGCATAGCCGATTGGCACTGTCCCAATCCATTCTTCAGCTTCAGTTACGTAGGTTTCGCCATAGCCAATCCCTTCACCAGCCGCTAAGCGTTTTACATGGATAAGTTCACTGGTCAACCGTAAGGCCGGCTTTAACGCATAGCTTGGGGCCAGCTTATTACCTGAAGGGTTCAATCCATACATGGCTACCCCATAGCGAATCATGTTTCCTGGCACATCAGGATGCCATAACGCTGTCGCACTATTGCTAACATGGACATACCGAGGTAACTCTTCTAAAACTGCTAGAACAGCCTTAAAACGCCCTGCTTGTTTTTCAAAATAGCTTGTATCGATTTCATCAGCTGTTGAAAAATGAGTAAAAATCCCTTCCCATAAAAATTCTTTGTGGGATTGAACAAACCGCACTGCTTGCTTGGTCTCTTCCGGGGTTAAAAAACCAATCCGTCCCATGCCAGTATCGACTTTTAAGTGAACACGTAATGGCGTGTTACTCTCAGGCGTTAGTTGTTGAAGAGCAGCTTCTAACCATTCTTGTGTAGCTACCGTTACAGACAAATCATATTGAATCAACAAAGGCACATAAGCTAAGTCTACCACACTCAAAATTAAAATGGGGTCCTGAACACCTGCTTCTCTCAATTCAATTGCTTCATCCAATAAGGCGACACAAAAACCTGTCGCGCCACCTTTTTTCGCCGCTTTGGCGGATTCTACGGCGCCATGCCCATAGCCGTTCGCTTTTACAACTGCAAATAAAGCGGTTCCTTCTGGCAAACGTTGACATTCCTTTTGGACATTTTCAGTAATTGCTTGCGTATCGATATGTAACCGTGTAGGACGATGCCATCCAACGACCATTGTACATCCTTCTTTCTTCGTTGCTTCTATTATTCGCTTTCTAAAATAATTTGTGCAATCGCCATAGTTTCTGTGTGCGTAATCGAGACAAACACTTTACCATTATGGGGCGAGTTTGCTACGTATGGTGCACCTGTTTTTTCAGTCAGCACCTCAATATCTTGTAAACCAACCTTGCCAATCCCTGTGCCCCATGCTTTAGAAAACGCTTCTTTACAAGCAAAACGACCAGCTAAAAATTCTATTTGACGTTTTGTAGATAACTTTTCAAAAAGGGTCAATTCGTTAGGTGTTAAAACCCGTTGAATAAACGATCCTTGTTTTTCAACAATCGGTTTTATCCGACTTAATTCTACTGCGTCAATACCAATTCCCTTTATCATTTTCCGCCTTACTTCCTATTTAATATAGTTACTCCGAATTACCTTTCATTTTAACAAAATTTCAAAATTTTTCCACTGATTCGCTAAAAAAATAAAGAATGTTTTACAAGATCCTCACACAAATTGAAGTACCATACGTTTTCTTCCTATTTACATTTTTATAAAATTTTTCTGAATTTTTATAAAAGTAAGACAACAACTAAGAAGTATCGGAAAAAAATCAGGAAACTAAGCGGATGTTCTGATATTTTATAGCAAATTTTGGCTACTTATGGGAGAATAAAAAGAAAAAGGAGAAAAATGTATGACTTTAACTTCTCGGCAAAAAAAGTTACTTCGTTGCGCCCTATTTATTTTTACTTTGTTGCTCTACATATTTCCAATCTTCTTTAAAAATCCCAGCCTATTTTTTCTCTTGCAACTGGTTTGGATTCTAACCATTCATTTGCTACAACAAAAACTGAAGCTTTTCAATCTAACTTCCCCGTTGAAAACTTGGATAATTTTGGCGTTTTTCTTTTTCTATATCATTTTGATGCCTTTTTTACTTTTTTTAAGTTTTTCTATTTAACGATTATCTACCAAAAAAGAGCGAGTGTTCCGTTCATAGACGGAACACTCGCTCTTTTGATTATTTGGCGTTTTCGCGAATGACGAAACCACGTTTTTTATCGTTATGACGTTTGCCGCCACGTTGATCTTTATTTTTGCGGTCGCTATTTTTGTAATTACGGTCGCCATCTTTATGGTTTTTGTTGCCACGATAGCTGCCACCTTTACCATTGCCACCACGGTTGCGATTACGGTTGTTCCCACCGCCACCACCACGGCCATTTTTGTTAAAGCCTTTTTTATTTGAAGGCAATGGTCGTTCTGGGGTAATTTTTACAGGAACCGCATCTGCTGGATCTTTCGCTACTGTTTTTAATAATAACGCAGCTAAGTCTGTCGCTGAATATTTTTCTAATAACGCTTCAGCAGATTCTAGATATTTGTCTAAACCATTTTCTTCTAGATCACTTTCGATGGTTTCAACAGCTGCACTTAATTGTCCTTTAAATGCTTCTTTTTCGGTTGGTGGACGTAATGGTGTCATCCGTTTTTTCGTTAGGTTTTCGATGACATGTAAGTAACCCATTTCGTTTGGTGTTACAAACGTCACAGACATACCGCCTTTACCAGCACGACCTGTCCGACCAATACGGTGAACATAACTTTCTGGATCTTGTGGAATATCGTAGTTATAGACATGAGTGACACCTGAAATATCTAACCCACGTGCTGCTACATCTGTTGCCACTAAGATATCTAAGTTACCATTTTTGAATGAACGTAAAACGCTCATCCGTTTTTGTTGTGATAGGTCGCCATGGATGCCTTCTGCTTTGTAACCACGCGCTTCTAACCCGCGGGCAAGTTCATCAACACGGCGTTTTGTCCGACCAAAGACAATGGTCAATTCTGGGGTTTGCACGTCTAGTAAACGTGTCATAATGTCAAATTTTTCAAAGTCTTTTGAACGTACATAATATTGATCAATTAAATCAGCCGTCATTTCTTTGGCTTTAATCTTCACATGTTCTGGTTGTTTCATGAATTTCACGCCAATATTCTTGATTGCTGGCGGCATAGTTGCTGAAAATAGAAGTGTTTGACGTTGTTCTGGCACTTGTGAGATGATTTTTTCAATGTCTTCCAAGAAGCCCATGTTTAACATTTCATCTGCTTCGTCTAAAACTAATGTTTCAACAGTTTCTAATTTCAAGGTACGACGGTTAATATGGTCTAGTAAACGTCCTGGTGTACCTACAACGATATGTGGACGATCTTTTAGTCCACGGATTTGGCGACCGATATCAGCCCCACCGTAAACGGCTTGGACGCGAATCTTTTTATCGCGGCCTAAACGGAATAACTCTTCTTGTGTTTGGATAGCCAACTCACGGGTTGGTGCAATGACTAATCCTTGAATAACGCGGTTGTCTGCGTCAATTTTGTTAAGCATTGGTAAGCCAAAAGCAGCGGTTTTCCCTGTTCCTGTTTGTGCTTGTCCGATTACGTCTTTTCCTGCTAACGCTAACGGAATTGTTTCTGATTGAATAGGGGTTGCTTCCTCGAAGCCTGCGCGTTCTACCGCTGATAATAATTCTGGCGCTAAACCAAGTTCTTTAAATTTCAAATGATATCCTCCTAGATTTTGTTTCGGAAAGAACGATTTCTTCCTAGTTTCAGGTGTCTTCACTTTCAGTTGTTAAAAAGAAATCCATTATAGTGTGCCAACTATTTCTTCTTTCCTGATTTCACCGAAAAATTCACCTTATGGCATTAGAAAAGCCAAACGTGGTCGTTCAGCTTCACATTTATTATTAAACATAGAAATAGATCTATTTTATTTACTACGATTCAATTTTTCTCGTCATCTTCCGGCAATAGGTCATTCTATCATAGAATCCTATTTTCAGCAAGTTTTATGAAACTTATTTACTTTTCTAAAAGTGCATCGATGACTTCACGAAGTCCCATCCCGTTACTTCCCTTTAAAACCACCATATCTTCTGGTTGTAAGACTTTTTTGACAGCTTCAATCAACTCATTTTTTTCTTCTTTTTTAAAAGAATGAATGTTAGCTGGTGCATAGGTTTCTTGCAATTTATCAGCTAAATAAGCCATTTCAGAACCATATAAAAAGACTTCTTCAATCGCATCTGGGGCTAAATGCTGCGCCATTGCTTGATGCATGGCAGCAGAATCAGGACCTAATTCCAGCATGTCTCCTAAAACAGCAATTCGTTTTCCTACTTTGGACATTTTGCTAAAACTGTCTAGAACAAGACCCATAGCTGTCGGATTGGCATTGTACACATCACTTAAAATTTCGGCACCATTCGCTGCTTTCAGCCATTCTGTCCGATTCTTTGTTAGTTCCGCTGTAGCCAACCCTTTTTGAATCTCACTATCCGTTAATTGGAAATACCGACCAATGCCAATTGCGATTAATGCATTGGTGACATTATAGGTTCCTGGCACTGGAATCGTAAACGTCATTTGTGTATCACTGATTTTGAATGAGGTTTGCTCTTTGGCTTCATTTGTGACGATTCCTTGAAGTTGACTTTCCTGGCTAAAACCAAAAGTAATCACTTGTTGCGTGACTTTTTCCACCAATGGTTCTAGCAAAGGTTCGTCGCTTGGCACAAATAAACTACCGTCTTTGGCTAAACCATCTACGATTTCCATTTTTGCTTGTGCAATGCCTGCTCGTGAGCCTAAATTTTCCACATGGGCTTCGCCAATCATTGTGATGGCAGCAACTTCTGGCTGAGCCAGATTGGAAAGGAAAGAAATTTCCTGAGCATGGTCCATGCCCATTTCTAAAATCAGTTTTTCTGTTTCATCAGGCATGTGTAAAATAGTATAGGGTAAGCCAATTTGATTATTGTAATTGCCTTGCGTTTTGTAAGTCACAAACTTTTCAGATAACACAGCAGCAATTAAATCTTTAGTGGTGGTTTTTCCATTACTGCCAGTCACAGCGATGACATTCGGTTGCATTTTATTTAAATAATAGGTAGCTAATTTTTGCATAGCAACCAGTGGATCAGTAACATGCAAAACAGGCAGTTGTTGCGGCGCATCGACTAAATCCTGTCCCCAAAAAGCGGCCTGACAGCCATTAGCCATGGCACTCTCAATAAAACGATGACCATCATTTTCACCTTGTAAAGGAACAAAGAGGTTTCCTTTCACAATTTTACGACTATCAAATTCAATGCCTGTTAAAGGAAAATCAGGCCATTGTTGCCAATCATTACTGGCTTCAACCGCTTGCGCTACTTCCCAGAAGGTTAATTTCATTATGTTTTGCTCCTCTGACACAGGGACTGGGACATGCCAAAGTCTTGTCATGTCCCAGTCTTGTGTGATTTTTTCTTCTTAGTTATTATAAAATTCTTGGCGTTGTTTAAAACGATTCAAAGCTAACTGAATCAGTTCCTCAATTAAATCACTGTATTTCAAGCCCATATTTTCCCATAGTAAAGGATACATACTAAAGTCAGTAAAACCAGGCATGGTGTTCAATTCATTCAGGAATAATTCGTTTTTGCTTGTTAAGAAGAAATCACAGCGACTTAAGCCACTTCCATCTAACATAATATACGCTTTTTTAGCGTATTCTTGCGCTTGATGGGCTACTTCTTCTGGAACATGCGCTGGGATTTGCATTTCAATCGTGTTATTGATGTATTTTGCATCATAATCATAGAAAGCGACATCTTTCACCACTTCACCAGGTAAAGTCGTACGGACATCTTCATTTCCTAAAATGGCTACTTCAATTTCACGTGCTTCAATCCCTTGTTCAACAATTGCTCGGGCATCATAACGGAAAGCTTCTTCCAATGCTTCTTGCAATTCTTCACGATTTTCCGCTTTGCTAATTCCTACACTAGAACCCATATTGGCAGGTTTAACAAAGACCGGATAGATTAAAGAACCTTCACATTTTTCAAAGACTTCTTTCGGATTTCCTTTCCAGTCACTTCTTAAAACTGGCACGAATGGTACTTGTGGAATGCCAACAGTTTGTAAAAGATATTTCGTCATGATTTTGTCCATTGCGTTAGCACTAGCTAAGACACCTGCGCCCACATAAGGCATATTAATGGTTTCCATGAATCCTTGAATTGTTCCATCTTCGCCATTTGGCCCATGTAAAACAGGGAAAACAATCGCTTCTTCTTCATAAATTTCCGAAGGACTGATTCGTTTTCCTGAAAATCCGCCTGTTTCTTCAGGTGTTTGTGCCCAAGTTAAATGTAAAACTTCTTTATTTTGTGGTCGTTCAGATAAGAGAGGGCCTTTTACCCATTGACCATCTTTACTAATAAAGACTAACTGTACTTGATAATATTTATAATAGATTGCATTTAAAACGGAATATGCAGACAAAACAGACACATCGTGCTCTTCACTTCTGCCGCCATACAACAAAATAATCTTCAAATGCTTGTCCTCCTAGTTTCTTTCCTGTCTTTTAGAAAAAATTATTTTTCAAATTATCCTTACTTATTTTAGCATAAAACCCAGTTTCATAATAGAAGCAAATTTAGTGAAGGAAAAATTCTTTACTTGCCTTTTCCTTACTAAAGACTCCGTTCCACCAGCTCAATAAGGGCTTGTTTAAACGTTGTTCTATCTTTGTCTGTAAAAGGTTTAGGTCCTTTCGTTCGGCCACCTTTTCGCCGAATTTGGCCACTAAAATAGCGTTGTTCTAACAATCCATCAATATTTTCTTTCGTATATTGATAACCTAGTTGATGTAAAACTGACACTCCCTTTGGCAAAACCAAGGAAGCTAAGCCATAATCTTGTGTAATTAAAAGATCCCCTTTTTTTATTAACTGCACAATTTTAAAATCAGCAGCATCCGCTCCTTTATCAACATACACAAAAGAGACATTTTCTGGATAATCTTTTAAGGAATAATGATCTACACTAGTAACAATCACCACATCCAAAGCTTTCTCTACAGCGACTTCAATAACCGTCTCTTTCACAGGTGAACCATCGCCATCGACAAAAATTTTCATTCATTTCCCTCGCTTCTTCCTTGCTCTAACCATTTGGTATGACGTTGAAAGTAGTGTTGTAATTCGTCAAAAACGACTTCTTTAACCACTTCATATAACTCTGTATTTCTTAAAATGGTTTTCGTTGCATCCGTGTAGCGGGGCTTTGGTATCGTAATGGCTAAAACAAAATCAAATTCTGCTAAAAAACTATCTGCTGTCACAGATAATGAGTAATGTTGCTCCTCTAAAAATTGATTGAAGGCGGCCACTACGCCATCAAGAAAGCCCTCATAGTGGGTTCCACCAAGACTGGGATAATGCCCATTAACAAATGTTTTTTGCACTTGCGGCGCATGATTTTTACTCAAAATAAATTGAACAAGGGCCAATTCTGTTTGCTTGGCTTGAATAATCGGTGCAGCTTTTCTAGTTAATGGGTTATCTTTTTCAAATAAATAATTACTTAAACCTTTAGGGTAATAACAAAGATTTTTTTGTTCCTCTTCTTGTGTTAAGAGAATCTTTAAGCCTGGATTCAACATGGCAATCTGTTGACATTGTTGTAAAACACGCATATAAGAAAGTGATTCTGTACCAAAAATTTGCGTATCTGGCCAAACCAAGACTTCAATTCGTTCCTGGGTTTCTTCAATAGGTAATAATAATCGTTTTTTCAATTGCCCTTGATGGTAAATAAAAATAGTCCGCTGTTTTTCTTGATCGATACTGATTCCTACTTGTTTTGAGAAGGCTTGTAAAACAGATAAATACAGAAAAGGTGGTTCTAAATCGACTTGCTTTTGTTCAAAAACAAGCGGTCGTGTGGAAGATACCTGAAAAGAGATTTGTTGACGCGATAACTGTATAGCAATTTTCCCTTGATTCTTTTCAATGAAAAACTCTAATAAACCATTAATTGTCTGAACAAGTAAATTCTCTAAGCCGACTAAGCCAGTCGTTCCAATGAACGCTTCTGGTCGTTTTTGAATCCGTTCAATAAATTCATCATTTTCTAAAACTGTTAAAAGATGTGCAACACTCATCCTGCTGCCTCCTTTGCAATCTGTTTCTTTTAATTATAATGAAAAAAAGACCAGAAGAAAAGCCACACACGACTTTTCTTCTGGTTTTCTTCTTTAACGAATTAAATCAATATTCGGATGCTCAAGAACGTGATTCACTTGTTTGACCGTTGTCAAAGGAATATCTCCTTGAATCGTATGTGCAAGGACCCCATTGACTGTGGCAAAGGTAACTGCCTTTTCTAACGACCAATTTTGGCTATAGCCATATAAAATCCCCGCCGCATAAGCATCACCAGCGCCAATTCGATCAAGATTAAGAAGCGGTCTTTTTTCACTCTGTTGGTACTCATTTTGAGTATATAAATATCCACTTAAGTAGTTTTGATTTTGGGAATGACTTCTCGTTGTCCCAGCAAACCATTCCAAATTGTATTGAGACATGAAACGCTGAATCAGTTCAGTTTCTTGTGCCTCACCTTCTAAATCTTCTCGCGGAATGAAACCTAATAGTTCGACCAAATCACGTCGACTGCCAAAAACAATATCACAATAAGGTAAAATGCGTTCGTACTGTTGACGCATAAAGAGTGCGCTATTTGCTGTATTCAAACTAGGTCGATAATTAAAGTCAAAACAAACTTTCTTTTGACAGGTATGCGCCTTTTGAGCAAGTATCAAAGCAGCATCACGAGTTTTTTCAGTTAAACTTAACGAAATACCACAAATATGCACCATATCTACTTCCGCTAAAAAGGCCTCAAAATCGTAGTCCTTCGCCTCGCTGATGCCAAAAGCACTCTGATGGCGATTTTGATAAGTTACTTGTGTGGGTCGGATTCCATAACCCATTTCTGCAAAAAAACTACCAATATGATCGCCCTTTTCTCCTACCCATTGATCTGAAATTCCTAACTTCCTTAGCGCTGCTTTGCCAGCTTCACCAAGACGATTGGCAGGTAATTTCGTAATCAATGCTGTTTCTAGTTGAAAATGAGCCAAATTTGCTAAGAGATTTACGCCAGTCCCTACAAAGTTCATTCTTAACTGCTCTGTTTGTTCTAACATTAGATACTCTGGCGGAGTGAAACGAAGCATGACTTCACCAAACGCAGCAATTTTCATCTTTGCCACCTACTTATTCAATGTGTTTTTCATCATGGTTAGTAACGTTTTCACGTCTTCTGTTCTAGTGTCCCCTGTTTCTTGATCGATAATTGAGCTGTAGACATGAGGAATGATTTTTTTAACGCCGGCATCCACCGCAATTTGAACAATTTCTTCAAAGTTTGCTAAATCAATGCCCCCTGTTGGTTCTAAATAAAAGTCATACTTGGCACAAGCTGCTGCTACTGCTTGGTATTCTTCTTTGTGAGCCAAGCCTTTCATCGGGAAATATTTAATGGAACTGCCCCCCATGTCTTTCAACAATTTGATGGCGGTTTCGATAGGCACTTCCGCCGCTGGCGCACCAGAGCTTAACGGACCTGTCGCAATGTTGACATAGCCAACTTTGCCTGTGGGTGAAACCAAGCCATTAATCACTGTTTCGTCTTGACGAAGTAAGGCCCGCGAAGCGCCGACACCTGTGAAGACTTGGTTCACGTGTTGCGGTTGTAAAACTTCTGATAAGCGAGCCACCATTTGACTTTGATTAGGATCGCCAGCCCCTAAGCCGACAGATAAAGCGTTGTTGGTTGCTGCTTGGTATTTTTTCATATCGTCAATGGCTGCTTCATCGGTTTCATAGTTTTTTGAAAGGACGCCTAACACAACATGCCCTTCTGCTGCTTCATAACAGGCTTGGGCATTTTCTACTGAATTGGCTAAAACATTTAAACAAATGCGTTCTTCTAAATAATTAGGTTTTAATGACATGACTTATTTCTCCTTTGTGTCCATAATTTCTTGTAATCGTTGCACGATTTTGTTCATTTCTTCCTGATTGACAGAACGAATGTCAAATTCAATGATGCCATTGTTGGCTTGATATTCACGCGTATAAATGGCTGGACTTTCTGCTTTTAACGCTTGGATGACTTCCTTAGCGTTTTTTCTGCCGTCCACTTTGACACTGGCGCGATAAATGTCTCGGCCAGCGCCATCTTGGACAATTTTGGCGGTTAAATCTGACAGGTTGTTGATGGCTTCAACAAACGGTTTTAAGCGTTCTTGCATCGAAGCCCCTGATTCACTGCCATGTGCCAAGTATTCTTCCACTGCTTGCGTAAAGCCCAGGATATTGTCTTTGCCAATTTTCATTGCTCGACCAATGCCTTTGCCTTGTAGGCGCACCCAGTCAATGTATTCTTTTTTCCCGACCACTAAACCGGCACTTGGCCCTTCAATGGCTTTGGCGCCGCTGTAAATCACCAAATCAGCGCCTGCTTCAGTGTATTTGAAAAGATCTTCTTCTGCTGCCGCGTCAACAATCAGCGGCACCTTGCGGCGTTGCGCCACTTTGGCCGCTTCGGCCACCGTCAGCATACTTTTTTGCACAGTATGGTGGCTTTTGATGTATAGAATGGCCGCTGTTTTTTCAGAAATCATCATTTCCACGTGTTCTGGACTGCACATGTTGGCGTAGCCAGCTTCCACCACTTGGCCGCCGCCTTGCGCTACCATAACTTCTACAGGCGTGCCATAGTCCACGTTGTGCCCTTTAGGTAAAACAATCTCTCGCTGTTCGATTTTTTCTGTATAAGGATGATACGCGTGGTACAAGCTGCCTTTTCCAATCAAGGCAGCCACCGATTGGGCAATCCCCGCCGAAGCCGAGGAAACGATTTGGGCATCTTCTGCCTTCAACAAGTTGGCTAAAAAGGCCCCTGTTTGCACACTAAGTTCACTCATTTCAAAGAAATGTTCGCCGCCGAATCGTTGCGCTGCTAGGACTGCCTCCGAAACTTTGGAGACACCTAGAATGGTCATTTTCCCAGAAGCGTTGATGACTTCTTTTAAGTGAAATTTTTCGTAACTAATTGTCATAGATTTGTCCTCCAATAATTGTTTTGATTGGGCGAATTTGCTCTTTGGCTACTCGTGTCAATCCATTAGAATCAGTCAATGTTTTTTCTTCTGCTTGAATCGTGAAAATCGTTAAATCAGCATCTTTACCTATTTCCAACGTGCCTTTTTGCGTTAAATGGAAATTCTCAGCAGGAGTCTTGGTTACCTTCTCAATAATTTCTGGCCAATCATAGCCGACCACACGGAGTTTTTCCATCGTTGTGGCTAAATCATAAACAGGACCATTTTCTCGGTTACGGATGTAGATATCTGTGCTAATTGATGCAGCTTTCATTCCCTCGCGCAACGCTGTTTCAGCTACGTGAAAATTGAAACTATCCGTACCATGCCCGATATCAAATACGACCCCTTTGTTGTACGCTTGCCAAGCGAAGTCTTTTATTTTATCCGTTGCTTGGTCTAAGATGCCATTTTCTTTCCCATTAAAACAATGGGTTAGGACATCCCCTTTTTCCATCAAGGCTAAAATTTCATCTAAATGAGGCGGTGCTGATCCAATGTGAACCATTAAGGGAATTTCTTGGTTTTCTTGCTGAATCTGTTTGGCCAATTCTAAAGGCGTAATGCCGTTATCGCCAATAACGGTTCTACTCATACGGGCTTTAATCCCTACAACAAAATCTGGTAATTCTTGAATCGCTTTTTTGACCAAACTCGCTTGTACTTTACTTAAATCTGCGAGTTCGTCCTGAGCAACGATGCCCCATTTAGAAATATTGACTAATCCAAAAACATTTGTTTTTGCTTGCTGCGCTAAGTCATAAAATTCATGAATGTTTTCAGCACCTGTTGTCCCAGCATCAATCACTGTCGTAACACCCTTTTTGACCCCAATTTCATCTGGATAATCATAATAAAGAGCCATTTTTTCAAAACAATGAACGTGATCATCTATCCAGCCTGCGGATACATAAGTACCTGGTTCTAAGTGGATAGTTTCTTTTGCAGAACCTGAAATAGTTGCTGCAACAGCAGCTATTTTTTTCTCTTTAATTGCAATTTCAACAGGCATACCATCTACTGTCTGTCCATTTTTTATAAGTAAATCGTAGTCCATATTCTTCCCTACTTTTCTATAAATCTAAATTTTGTCCAAGGCTTAATGAATTCTAATAATACAAGTTCTTCTTCTATAATACGCCCTACTCGATTTTTGCGTGAGTCTTGATGTGGTTCTAAAACGACTTGTAATTCATTTTTGTATTTTCCAAATGCATCATTTCCCACAACAACATCTCCAGGTTGTAGCATTGCTTGATTATCATGTGGGGGATTAGCTTCATTTTTATATTTTTTACGCACTTCTGTGGAACGAATCATCTGCTGAGTGATATCTCCACGGCGAAAATGTTGATTTTTTGTTACGATTTCTTTTTCAATTTCAGAAGTCGCTTCTTCAAAAACAATGGTCAATTCTGTTTGATAACGATTCAACTGACCCAATGCTTCTAATTCTTCGTTGGAAGCATAAGCATTTCCAATAACAACATCATCAATTAAATTTGTTGCAAATAAATGTTTAGCTTGAACAGTGACTGGCAACTGTCTATGCATTTCTAAAGTAGGTAGCCCATCATTCACATCCCAAGGACCAATTTCACCTACCTGTGATGAAATAAAAGCAGCTGTCCGAATACCTTCCTTTTTAAAACGGATGCTACATTTTTCAAAGAAATCATACGGCAATGCAGTTCCCGCTTGTGGATAAAAGTTATGACAACCATATAAGAAAGGTCGATTCGCTTCATACGTCAAAATGTTATCAAGATAAGCGACATCATTACTCATATTCAACTCAATAGCCACGCCGAATGGATTAAACGTCAACATGGCTTCTTTATTTCCATCAAAACCTGTATCCAACCGAATCCCATCAGCTCCTAATTCGCTGAAAAAAGTCAAATCATCATATGAAATTTCCAATTCATCAAAGATACTTGGAACGACATCTAAAATTGTTTCAAATCCTAAATTTTTCGCATAACTAATTAATTCTTTAAATTTTTTCTGAACCGCTTCTTTGCCATCGGTCACTTCTAACATACTCATAAAAATGCGAGTAAACCCACATTCGCTGGCTTTTTTTAAATACGCTTTATCTTGATTGATATCACTATGATCTGGATAAACTGATACACCTAATGCTCTTTTCATCTTCGTTCTCACACTCCGCTATTTTCAAATTTATTTCGAAATTTCCAAGCAATCACCGAGCTACACAGGATTGTTGTAGAGCCAACGAACAATACTGGTTGATTTAGAAATCCGCCAATTATCATGGAAAGAGTAATACAAACTGCCGTAAAAACCAACGTCTTTACTAAACCAAGTTGATAAACAACAGTAGGCAACTGCCCTTTTTCTATAATAATTTGACTAACGATAAAAAAGAAAATGAACCAAATAATCATCTTATACGCTCCTGACTTTCTTCTCTGACTTAGAAGGGGCAGGATATTCATATCAGAACACCCGCCCTAACATTTTTTAATTTTTTGCTGCTTGTTCAGCTGCTAATTCTTCTGCTTCTTTATCCAATTGTTGTTTTTCATAAACTTTGAAAAATGGATAGTAGATAGCCATTGTAATTAAGAAGTTAACAATCACTAATACTGCGGCCGAAAAACTCCAATTGGTACTCATCCAAGCAGCAATTGGTGCTGGAATTGCAAACGCTAAGCGTGCAGCCATCATCGGAATTATATTAGCGACTGTTAAGAAATAAGATAACGTTGTGGTAATTAACGGTGCCACGATAAACGGAATACCTAAAATAGGATTCATTACGATCGGCGTTCCGAAAATAACTGGTTCATTAATATTAAACAAGCCTGGTAAGAACGATAAACGGCCAAGACTTTTCAGATACGTTGATTTAGAAAACATCATTAAAACAACTAAAGAAAGCGTAGTTCCAGCGCCACCAATCCAGATAAACCATTGTAAAAACTGTTCTGTAAAAATATTAGGTAACTGATGAACGTTTGCACCATTGGTAAAAGCTTCAAGGTTTTCTGCAATCGACATATCCCAGAAAGGACGAATAACTGGGCCCATAATCGCTGGACCATGAATCCCTAAAACCCAGAAGAAACAGATTAAGAAGACTGTTAGTAAGCCACCAAATAAACTGTTACCAGCAAGGATACCTTTAAGTGGCATTAATAACGTACTCAAGAAACCATTCAAATCAAAACCAATTACGTGGCGAATAACCCAGAATAATAAAAGAATAACTGCTCCTGGAATTAACGCAATAAATGAATTTGACACTTCAGGCGGTACGCCATCTGGCATCTTAATCATAATATCTTTTTCAATAAAGAAGCGATAAATTTCAACAGATAACAGCGCTGTTACAATCGCACCAAATAAAGAAGCTGAACCTAAATTTGCTAAATTAATATAGCGCCCTGCTGTAATGACGTTGTCAACATCTTCAAAGACACGTGTTGGTGGTGCCGCTGTTACTAAAAAGGCCATTAATGCTAAAATTCCGCACGTCAAAGAGTCAAGCTTATAACTTTTGGCCAATGATGAAGCAATCCCAAATGTTGCATAAAGTGCAAGTAACCCCATCGTATAGCGGGAAGGAATATCTAAAATTGCTTGATAAGGTTCAATCAATTTTGTGTATGCCTCAATTGGAATATTTTGAAAAATTGTAAAGAATGAGCCCACAATTGTTAAAGGCATCGTTGCAATTAATCCTTTTCTAATCGCTGTCATATGGCGTTGCGAACCAAATTTATTCGCAATCGGCATTAACTTAACTTCCATCCACTGTACAAAACCATTCATTTGTTAATTCCTCCGTTCAACTAATAAAAATAATAATTATTTCGCATTTATAATAACATAGTAACATTATAATGTAAACGATTATTCTTATTTGTGACAGAGAAAGTGCAAAACAAAAGGCTTTTTCTTATTGTAAAGAAACCGGGAATATTGCACCAAAAATCATTGCGCCTAAAATTGCGCCCCCAGCGATTGGCTTTTTCCAAATGTAAAAACCTAAAGCGCCTAATGTGGCACCAATCCCAATAGGAATCGAAGCACCCGCCGCACTCAAAATAATTAACGGGCCTAAGAAACGTCCTGAGGCATTACCAGCCCCCATCATCACATCCGCACCAAAAGTGGAATTTCCTTGATTGATAGTAAATTTCCGAATCAACACAATTACGCCACCAACTGCTAACCCTAGTAGCGCACCTGTTAAAAGGGCTAAGCCAAAGTTTTCTACAGGTGCTTTAATACCCATGCTGAGGAAAATTGCAGGTACGCCAATCCCGATCCCCGTTAAAATTGAGCCACCTAAATCTAAAATCCCGACTAAAGAACCTTCTAAAATTCGTGCAAACAGGAAACTTGCACCAAATGCTGCGGCAGCGCCATAAGAACCACCATCTAAACCAGCTTTTAGCATCGCAACAATTGAAACTTCATTAAAGGCGCCCACACCATAAACTACATACATATGTGTTCCTGCAAAAATTGCCGCTGACATAATCCCGACTAAAATGGGAAAGCCCCAATCAGCATACCAAAAACTTTTGCCTTTTAAACCTTCTTGAATTTCTTGTTCTTGTTGTGCCCATTCATTTTTTTCTTGCTGTTCCATCTATGAGACCTCCTTTTTTCTATTTAACGGTGAAGACATTGTGTAAATTATTTAACCATTGAGGAATAGACAAGCGGAAACTTTCGATTATTTCTAAGTCGAACCCTCGGAAGAAGCCACTTAAAATAAATAATAAGATAATGGCACCAAGCATGCCGCGTGTCATTCGGGTCCACCCTAAATCATCGACACCTTTACCGATTAAAATCCCTAATACAACTCCTGGGACAGCATTGCCCATGACTAATTGAGATAATCCGCCAAATAACGTTCCCCAGAAACCCGTCCGTTTTCCTGCATCTAAAGCCGCTAGCCAGAATAAAACGGGCATCACAGTATTGATTAAAATCGTTGCTGCAGGTACCAACACCGCAACCGCTGTTACTTGTAGCGATTCTGGAATTGCTGCAGCTGTACTATTTAAGAAAGCCACAGTCGCCATTCCTACAAAGGCCCCGACAATCCCCATTTTTTTGGGATTATGCATCGTTTTAGTGACATCTTTATCCTTTACCAATAAAATTGCTGCAGCCCAGTTAGGCACAATCCGGTGGGTCACATCTTGTGTAAAGGCCCCTGCTCCGACGGCCGAAGCCCAAGCATTAAAGAAAAAACCTAAACCAAAAGAAAAGTGTGATGCTGGATCTCCTTGTGCCGCGTTCATTTCTCCTAATGTTCTAAATGCCCCTAACCCTTGCGTTTGTGGTGCATGAAACATCCGAGCAGCGCCTGCGCCAGCTGCAAAACCTAGTAAACCACCAATAAGCAATGACTTCAGCAAAATGATTACAAATTCCATTCCTTCTTCCTCCCTTTATACGCCTCTTTTTGAAAGAAACGGAACTACTACTGCGTTCGGTTCTTTAATTGTTTCCGTTAAAAAATCAACTTCTTCGACTGCAATGGCTTGGATTTCCACTTCTACAGCTAGTTCGACATGATAAATCACTCTCTTTCTAGGAAAGAAGAAGAACAGAAATTTTTCTGTATAAACTTGTTCTTTTGCCTGACGAATAGTTACTTCTTTCGGTTCAATCCGGATGAGGACCTCTGTTGTTTCTTTTAATACTTTTTTTGAAACATCATTCAACGCACTTGCAAAAGCTTCATTCTTCTTATTACCTTTTCCAGAAACAATCACGGTTTGTGTTGACCGTTTTGTGGCATCCATAATTACCGCTCCTTTCTAAGTTACTACTTTCTATGCTCCGTGTTTCTTAATAAATGCTTCAGTTACTCGTTTACCAAGTTCTTCCTGATCCATAAAACCAAATCCAAGAACAGTTTTCCCATCGTTAATTGCTGTTACCCCTTCTTCGATTGATCGCATGCCATGTCTTTCGGGATACCCGTATTTAGTAGCAGCCGTTAACGCTCCTGCACCACCACTGCCACAGAAAGAAATGCCTAAATCTGCCTTTTCTTGTTGCATCACATCTCCTAAACGCATATCAGCGCCCATTCCTGGAACAACAACCGCGCGACCACCGGCTTGCTCCACTCCTTTTGCAACATTTTGTCCTTTTCCTAAACGATCTGCGATAACTACTGTAATCATAACTTTTCCTCCTATTAATTGTTTTGTTTAGCAACTTCAAAATGAACAGCTAAAACATACCATTCATCTTCTGATAACTGACCAATTGCTTCTGTTGTTTCTTGTGCAATTTTCAACGTTTCTGGTGTTAGTTCCGTAAATAACGTCCGATCAACACCAGCTAATGTCGTTTCTTCTCTTGAACGATTCAGCATCTCATTGAGATGGTTAATCAAAACCGTCCACTGTAATTCCGTTGGTTCAATTTGTGCTTCTGCTAATCGCGCACTGGTTTGTTTGATAATCGATTGTAGCTTTTCTGGTTCAGCACTTTGTCGAATGATCTCCTGTGCTTCCATTGCTAGTTCCATCCTCTTCCTCCTTTGGTTGTTCTAAATAATTAAGTAATGCTGAAATTTCAGCATGATTGACAGGTAACTCATTTTTAGCAAATAAACATTCAATTTGCCGAATTTCTTCTTGCCGTTCATGAGATACTTCTCTATTACAAGGAATCTCTTCGTATTGTTTATTAAACGTAATCCGATGTGTCATTAATAAAACGTGAAGTAAAAAGGCTTCTTGATATTCGCTCAGTAACTTTGTTTGAAACATTCGTTTTAACTCTTCATAAATAATATACGCTTTTACTAATAAATCTTGGCTTTGTATCCGTTCATTTTTTTCAATTACATCAGATTTCGTGGAGCGAGCGGTACCTTTCCCTTGACGTTTCCCTAATAAAATTTTATCGACCTCTTCCCGAATCAAACTTAAGTCTGTGTCCGTCAACAATGGACTAACTTTAATAAATGGGTATGTCATTTCTTCAATTGGGAAAATACTCAATACCAAATCGGGCTTTTCTGCTTGAATCACTTCAGTTGCATTTAAAACAGAAGCAAATCCTGCGAGTTCAACGTTTGGTACTTCCTCTAAAATTTTTTGTTCAATTAAACTGGTCACACCTAAGCCCGTCGAGCAAACATACACAATCCTAACAACTTTAGCTTCCTGCTGTTGTCGTTCCTGAGCTGCCAAAAAATGCAACGCAATATATGCGCAGAAAGAATCGTTGACTAACAAAACAGAACGTTGAATTAATTGTTTACAGGCACTTTGAATAGCTAAAAATAACGCTGGGTGTTTTCCTTTGATTTCTTCAGAAAACGGATTGTATTCATTAATAAATAAATGTTTCTTTGTAAAACGTAAGGACAGGTGTGCAAACAAGTTCGTAAATAATTGGCGATCATTTACAAAAGGATAATTCAGCTCTTTTGAAACGCTTTCAATCACTTGCTTTGTTAATTGAACCATATCTTGCCGTTGATGGGTTCCGAATAAATCACTATAAATATAAAAATATTCATCCGCTAATAAAGGCAAGTCATACCGTTCAAACACCTCTTGTAAAAGTAAAAGTGGTACTTCGTTCCGTTGTTCAAAGCGTGTTTTTTGCGATAACACTCGGTAAGTCCCAATTGTATGTGCCATCTGCATACGTGCTGCGGCAATTGCCACTCTCAACGTAATAGATAATATTTCGGCATAATCAAATTGATTTTGATCGAGTGGATTAATTAAATTTCGCATTTTTTTCAATGCACTACGATAACAACCTTGAAACAATGTCCCTGACCCAAATTTAATTTTAGGGATTTTTTCAGCCCCTTTTGTCTTTGTCACATAGTTCATAATTTGGTAAATATCGTATTCTGTAAGTTCTTTTTGAGTGATAAATTCCATCAGTAAGCGTACATTGCTTTCTTCACCACTGATTGTAAACCCTTGCCGCGCTTGGCGAATTAAGGTTAAATCATATGCTTGCAGCAACCGTTCGACCTGTTCCAAATCACTGACAATTGTGTTTCGACTCACTAATAATTCATCTGCTAGCTGCTGTGCCGTTAAGTACCCTTTGACTGACAATAACTGAAAAATCAATACATTGACTCGTCTTTTTTGATCAGGATAGGTTTCAAATCGATCGACATCGATAATTTCATTTTTTAACAGTAAGCGTTTAGAGTCAGGTAAATCTAGCCAGATTCCCTTATTTCGTTTTGAATAAAGTGTCTCATCGTGCTGTTCAAACCAAGCACGAATATCTTCTAAATCATACTTAATTGTTCGAACGCTGACAGTAAAGTTCTCAGCTAATTCTTGCGTGGTAATACTCCCTTCCAAATCCAAAAGCATCAATAAAATATTTATCGCTCTTTTGGACAACAACACGGTCATGCCTTGTCACCTCTTTTCTTTTCCCTTTACACTTAAAACTATAGCGTTATTTTATCTGTTCCACAACACAAAAAAGTTGCACTTATAAAAGTGCAACACTTCTCTTTTCATACAAAAAAATCCCTTAACAGTTACTACTGTTAAGGGATACCACACTATTTATTTGCATAAATAGACAGAAACCTTCTCCACAAAAGTATTCTGTCCGACACGTTACAAATCCGGTAACTGATAGCCGTACTATCTGGTGTCGTTGTGTTTGACAATCACTAGCCGTCAAAACGGAATAGCCGAAGCTATCTGATTGAGTCAACTCGTCGCATAAAACACACTTTAACACAGAATAGTTTGGATAGCAAGTGATGGTAATTATTCGTTATCGAACCATTCTTGATAAAAACTTTCAACAATTTTAACGGTTGCTATCGTTAATTCCTTCGTCATTACGGGGCTAGTTAACTTTTTGTCTTGTAAACATTGATTCACATGATTGATTTCATACGTAAATTCACTAGTGAATTGTTCAGACCATTTGACAGTGTTGCCTTGAGTATCTGTATAATAAGCACAATCTGTTTTCCAGAAATTAGGAATAACGATTTGCCCTTTTGTCCCACAGATGGTCATTTCACTAGGTATCTTTAAACCAACATTAATAAAAATATTGCCCAGCGTCCCTTCAGCAAATTTCAAAGCTAAATTACATTGACTATCCGTCGCCCCTTGCTGATACGTTGCGGTTCCCGTAACCACTTGAATCTCTTTCCCTAATACGTATTGTAAGTATTGTAATGGATAACTTCCTGAGCCATGAAGCGCTCCACCACCCGCTTCTCTCGAGTAAAACCAGGGAATATGATCCACATTGGGATAGGCAGTAACTGACTGAACCCATAAAATCTCTCCCAATCTCCCTTCTTGAATTGTCGCCTTTACTTTTTGGGTAATTGGTAAAAAGACAGACTTCTGAGCTTCCATTAGAAAAACCCCTTGCTCCTGTGCGATTGCGAAGAGTTCTTCTGCTTCAGCAGCATTTAATGTAAATGGTTTTTCCAGTAGGACGGGTTTTCCTTGTGATAACGCAAGCTTAGCTGCTGAGTAATGTCCTTGATTGTAGGTGGGAATATAAATAATATCAATTGTTTCATCCTTACATAACTCTTCATAACTGCCATAAGCCACCGGAATCGCTAATTCTTTAGACATTTTTTGAGCATTCTCTAAACGCCTTGATGCAATCCCGCGCACTTCAGCTTGCGCGCTTTCTCGAAGCCCTGATACAAATCTTGGGACAATTTGGGCAGTACTCATAATTCCATAACGAATTTTATCCATGTGATCGCCTCCTCTTTCACTATACGAGAAAAACGAATATTTGGAAACCATTTCAACAAAAAAAGAAACCGTTTCCCCAAAACGATTTCTTTATATGTAAATTAACGGATACCAACGCTAACTTTTAAAGCTTGATTGACCTGTTCCATCTCTTCACGAGAAAGTTGACAAACCTTGTGTAGCATTCGTTCTTTATCCAATGTTCGAATTTGTTCTAACAAAATAAGTGATGGCGTCCTGCACTCGTTATGGGGAATTTCGATGAGGACTTGCGTTGGTTGCAGCCGCTTGCTTACGTTACGGGTAATCGGTGCAACAATCAACGTTGGACTAAATAAGTTACCTTTGTTATTTTGAATAATCAGGACAGGTCGAATCCCACCTTGTTCAGAACCAACAACTGGTGAGAGATTCGCATAAAAAACCTCACCTCTTTTTATCATTCAGATTCCCTTCCCTCCTTTTCCTTTAAAAAATTATAGCATATTGTTTCTTGCAATATTTTCAACTTTTTAGCTATCCCTTAAAATATTTGATAAAACCACCCTTTAAAAGTCAAAAAAAGCTTAAACAGTCGACTCTGATATAGAGACGGCTATTTAAGCTGACTATTACATTTTTGTTAAAATACTATCCACTTTTGTATTAATTAAATCAATAGCGACGTGGTTTTCGCCACCTTCTGGCACAATGATATCTGCATAACGTTTCGTAGGTTCAATAAATTGGTGATACATGGGCTTGACGACTGTCAAATATTGTTCAATCACAGAATCCAACGTACGGCCACGTTCTTCCATATCACGCTTGATTCGACGAATAATACGGATGTCATCATCTGTATCCACATACACTTTAATATCCATTAAATCCCTTAAGCGGCGATCTTCTAAAATTAAAATCCCTTCAAGAATAATTACTTCTTTCGGTTCTTGTATCACCGTTTCTGTACTTCTTGTATGCGCAACGTAGTCATAAACTGGCTTTTCAATGGCTTGATAATTTAACAGTTGTTCAACATGTTGAATCAATAAATCTGTATCAAACGCAAAAGGATGATCATAATTGGTATTTAAACGTTCTTCAAAACTCAAATGGCTCTGATCTTTATAATAAGAATCCTGTTCTAACATCATAATTGAATGATCGGGAAAATTATTAAAAATCGCACGGCTAACACTGGTTTTTCCGCTTCCTGATCCGCCAGTAACACCAATGATAATTGGCTGACTATCTTTCATGTATAAACCTCTTTCTTTTCAAAAACTTCATTGTCTTTTACTATTATAATGAAAACTCTGAAGAATGCCAGACCTTTTCCAAGACTTTTCATGTGATTTTTATCTTCTTATGAAAAATCTGCCCACACTTCTTTCAATTACAGTATACTTATCAATAAAAGGAGAATCCTACCTATGATTAAAAAAGTCAAAAAAGAAGCACTTACAACTGCGCATTACGCTCTTCTTTATGAGGCAGATCCCTCAAAAAAAATGGTGGAAGATTACATTACCCGCGGCATTTGCTTTGACTATCAGACTGAAGAACTTCAAGGAATTTTAGTCCTGTTGCCGACTCACCCACGGACATTGGAAATCGTAAACATCGCTGTCTCAGAAGAAAGCCGAGGGCGGGGCATCGGACAAGAGTTATTACATTTTGCCATTGATTTTGCCAAAAAAGAAAAGTATGATTACTTGGAGATTGGGACTGGGAGCACAGGCTTTCAACAGCTATATCTCTACCAAAAAGTCGGTTTTCGAATGACACATATTGAACCAGATTTTTTTATCCATCATTATGATGAGCCCATTATGGAAAACGGCTTGCCTTTAAAAGATATGGTTCGCTTACGGTTACATTTAAGTTAAAAAACAACATTTCCTGTACAGGAAATGTTGTTTTTTAATGCCCAAGAATTGGTAACAACTCATCTAGCTGTTGAATCGTATAATTGGGTTGAATTGTTGGTGTTGCTGGAGCGGAGGTCGGATTGAGCCAAACAGTTTGAATTTTCGCTTGTTGGCCTCCTTGAATATCTGAATGCAAAGAATCGCCAATAATCATTGTTTTTTCTCTACTAAAATTAGGAATCCGTTCAAAAACAAAATCAAAATACTCTTTCATCGGTTTTTGATAACCCACTTCTTCTGAAACAAAAATATCTTTGAAATAAGGCATTAATTTCGAATCTTCCAACCGACGATACTGTGTTTTTGCCACTCCGTTTGTCACAATATATAAATCATAATGGGGTGCTAATTTTTCCAAGATACGTTGACTATTGCCAAGCAAGTCATGTCCTTGACTTAAATATTCTCGGTAGTTTTCTCCCATTTTAACGCTATCAACTTCTCGATTAAACGCGTCAAACAATAAACCAAACCGTGTATCAAGGAGAACATCTTTTGTTATTTTTCCTTCTTCAAATGAACGCCATAATCCTTGATTAATTCGGTGGTACGTTGACTCGACTTCAGATGTAAATGGTACATTTTCTTCTTCAAATAAGGCATGGAGCGCCTTCTTTTCAGCCAATTTAAAATCTAACAATGTATCATCAACATCAAAAAGCAATGTTTTCATTTCCGTTCCTCTTCTCTTTTCAAATTACTCGGTAACGCTTTGCTTGTTTGTTGTTTTTCAATAAAAAAATAAGGCAATAGCAATTGTAACTCTTCTCTTGTTAATGAACGATAAGCACCTAAAGGTAATTGCGGATCTAGCCGCAACGGCCCCATAGTTTGGCGTTTTAAAGCAGTCACTTTTTTCCCCACGGATAAAAACATTTTTTTCACTTGGTGAAATTTTCCTTCTTGAATAGTCAGGAAAACATGACTCTCCGTTTCAGTCGCTGCAAGAACAGTTATTTTTGCTGGCTTACATTGAATGCCTCCTTGCAAAACAATCCCATCTTTAAATTTAGCACAATCTTCTGCAGAGACCAAACCATTGACTTTCACTTCATAACATTTCGCTACTTCTTTATTTGGCCGAATTAATTGATACCCTAATTGTCCATTATCTGTTAATAGAAGTAACCCTTCCGTATCGCCATCGAGTCTGCCCACTGGATAAAGACCAGGGCGTCTGTCTTGTGGCGCAATCAAATCAATAACTGTTTTTTTAGATGCATCTGAGACAGCGCTAACCACACCTTTTGGCTTATTCAACATATAGTACACATGGGTCTTATGCGAAATTAATTGTCCTTTTACTTTAATCATTTGTAATTGCGCATCGACATTTTGGCTTTCATTTAAAGTCACGATGCCATCCACAGTGACCTGCTTGCCTCTGATTATTCGTTTCACCGTTTTGCGTGATCCAAACTGAAGTTCTTCTAGTAATTTATCTAATCGCATTGTTCCGCTCCATTCTGGTATTAGTATAGTGGAATCCGTTAAAGATGAAAAGTAGAAAAAGGTAATTCCTTGACGTATAAAAATATAAGTGTTACGGTTAATAAGTAAAGTAAATAAAGGTTTCTCAAAAACAGCGTAATGACCTGGGAGAGAACAACGATAACAATGAACCATTCCCATGAGTGTTGCCTGGCAATATTTGTGGGGATTTTTTGATTATTGTTAGCATTTTTCTAGACAAGAACAACTGAAAAAAGAGTTTCTTTTTTCCATTATGTTTTGTTTCTGAGTTTAACCAAATCACTCATTATTTCAAGGAGGAATTAGGTTATGTCAGTACAATTAGAAGTTAAAGAAAGAGCTATCCGTCCACGTTCACTAAGAAATCAGCTACGTCACGAAGGGAAAGTACCTGCCATTGTTTACGGTTACCAAATTGAAAGTACACCAATCTATTTTGAAGAAAAAGACTTATCAAAAATTTTACGCGAACATGGTGCTAACACCGTTATTAAAATGACAGTTGATGGCAAAAACATCAACACATTAATGTCGAAAGCACAATTAGATACCTTTACTGGTCAAATGCTTCATGTTGAATTCTTATCTGTAAATATGAAAGAAACAACAGAAGTCGAAGCAGAAGTTCAATTAATTGGTGAATCTGCAGGTGTGAAAGCTGGGGGTACCTTAGCTCAAAACTTGTACACTGTTTTAGTGGCAGCCACACCAGATAAATTGCCAGAATCAATTGAAGTAGATATTACAAACTTAGAAATTGGTGATGCTCTTACAATCGCTGATTTACCTGAACACAAAGACTATGAAATTTTAACTGATCCAGAAGAACAACTAGTTGCTATTGTTGAAGCACAAACTGCTCCTGAAGAAGAAGAAGGAACAGCTGCTGAAACGACTGAACCAGAATTAGCCGAATAAAGAGTACACTTTTGTTCAGCTGATTCTCTTAAGTTTTAGAAATGGGATGTACGTTGAAACAACGTACGTCCCATTTTCTTTTTACTGCATGTCGTGATTTCTTCACATAAATGATGACACCTGCAAAGCTAGGAAGCTACAGAGGAATATTAAATTTTTGCTAATCTACGCAATATTTTCAAACGAAACAATTTCTTTTTTTTAAATTTGCAGTATACTAAAAGTAAGTAAACAAAAAGGAGGTCATCCATATGTTTGAACGTTTTGATAGTGACCGTAGCCGCTATGCTTCATTAGGTGTTGTTTCTAGCTTACCTAGTGGCTTAATTGATAGTATTTGGTTGATTATTGACTTAAATCTAAAAGGGGTTATCCCTTTAAACGACTTACTTCACTTTGATTTGTTGAACAATAATGGCAAAGTGACTGTCCATTTTTCTCAAGAAAATAGTTCAGTAGAAATGGCCATCGACTTACCATTTAGTTATTCTACGGCATATCCGTCGCGAATTTTTGCTTTTGATGATGGCCATCGTGAAACGATTTTATTACCTGCAGAAATGTTAGAATCTTAAATAATTTCAACAAAGTAGCCTCAAATTCCGATTAAACTGGAATTTGAGGCTACTTTAATTTCTTTTAGTTATTCTACAATAATTTGTTTACTACTTCCTGCAGCATTTTCAAAATTAATAGTAAAGGTTTCTGTTGCATCATCATAAGTGATTCCGTCACTTTGACTAATTACTGTGCTGTAATCTTTTGGTATTTTTAAAGTCAGTGTCTTAGTTGTTTGTGTGGGATTAGAGAAAGTATACGTTTTTTGGTGTTGTTGTGTCTTTCTCATTAAAGAAATAGCTTTATTTGAGGTAATCCCTGCTATTGTACCGCCAGTTTCTGACCAAATGTTAACCCCAAGATAGCCTTCTTCTTCTTGATTAACTGCTTGAATTTCTTCTGTATTTGAGAGAACTTCTACTGTTTTTTTGGCAGCATATGTTTTTAAATCAGTTTCATCGATTCCTGGTAAAACTACATAAGCATAATGCTCGTTCGTTGGGTGTTGACCATGTTGAATCGTAAATGTTCGATAATCACCTACATATTCTTTATCACTTGGAAATGCTTCATTAATTGCTTTATAGGTTCCTTTTCTAGTTTCACTTTTAACATTTACCGTTGTTTCTTCTGGAAAATAATAACCCATATTAGCATTGGAATGATCCGACTTTAGTAATAACCATTGTTTTTTACTCGTTTCATTTTTCTCATGAATCTCCCCAATATTTGATAGCACTTGATACTGATACGCATCATTTAACAAACGATTATCAACAACTGTCTCAATCGAAGCTTCTGTATCCCCTTTAATTCCTGCGCCTAATGCGATAATTTGCCCATTTAATACAAACCAAGATTTTTTAGCTTGTAGGTTCATAGGTAAAAGTTTCCCATTATTTTTGGTCCCGTCTTTATTAAGAGCCATCCCTACTACTGCCTGATTGTCTGACGTTACTCCACCAACCCATTGCTCTTTCGATGTGATTATTGTAAATGCTGAAACTTCATCTGCCAAAGAAATGGTATCTACCGTTGTTCCTGGTAGTCGATAGGGATCTACAGTTGGCCAATAGCTGGAATTAAATTGAACCTCGTCATCATTATATACGTACATCATTCCGTCACCAGTGTGCCAGCCACGTTTATTTTCTTTATTCCCTGCTTCAAAAGATGCAGTGCGCTTTGAATACAAGCCTAGCCCAAACATATAACTAGGTGTGCGTTGGACAAATCGATCCATCGAAGCATAAAGTTTCGTGCCTGTAAAAGGAAGTTGCCCTCCCGTAATTTCTGGATTAGTTAAAAGTTGCATAGTCATCTGTAAATCATTAAAATCACGAGCATTCGTCAAATAATAATCTGGGTTCTCCTTCATCCAATATTTAACGGCTTCTTGAAATTTCTTTTGATAATTATTAGGGGCAAATTTAGCCACAATTAATAAATTATACATGGTAGTTGAGCCATAGCCTGTTTTTCCAACTGCTGGGGCTCTTGAGATGGAACGGCCATTCACGGTTGGTAGCATTTCACCTTTATAAATCAAAGGAAGAAAGGCACGATCAACATTTTCAACAAATTCTGTCACAAGAGTTGCATCCATTTGAAAAGATGAATCTGCTGTAATGGCCAAAATTTGTCCAACCCCTTTCACCAAAACATTGCCATACGAACCTGTATAAGGAATGTTATTGTGCTGGATAAAAGAACCATCTTGGTAAAAACCATCACCTTTTGTGACTAATTTAAATACATCGACGATACTACTGGATGCTTGGTTAATTTTCCCGCTATCCTTTTGTAAAATTCCTAACCCCAAAACAGTTAAAGCTAAGTCCGTTCGGTTCGCTCCTGATGTCACAAAATTTGGGATAAAAGCTAAATCCACAAACGTTCCTTGTGGTTTTGTATACAACTGTTTAAACGGATCTGGGACATAACTGCTCAGCGCATTTGTATAGATTTGTTGCTTTTCCGGAGAAACTTTATCCTCTAAAATCATTAGAATATTAAGAAACTTCTGTGGCACACCAATTTGCCAGTCCCACCAATTTCCGTGGTACTTTTTCCCATCATATCCTTTTTGCGTCACCATAAAATCTAAGCCATCAATAATGGTTGCTGCCAATTTGTCATCTTGGTAAAGCGTACTCCCCTTCGTTCCATAGGCTAACGCTAATTTTTGCAATTTGGTAAATTGAGTCGTTAAATCAGCCGATGGCGTATTGCCAGGCTCTAGTGGCCATAAATAGCTGCGGTTCGGCTCTTTATTCATCGTTTGATCGAGTTCTGTTGCTTCATTGGAGATTTTTTGGACGTAGTCTACAAGCGCTTGGTTAGTTGAATCATATTCTTTGGAAACAAGCTGATTTCGCCATTTTTCTTTTTATTCTCGGTATTCTGCAGATGAATCGATAACAGGAATGCTACCAACGGAGCCACTTTTCATAGAAATGATATTCAGCTTTGATAGATTACCAAATAGTCTAATTCCTACAGCGCCCGTCCAGTCATCATTAATGGACGTACCATCAGGATAATGAACCTCTTCATTTTCATAAAATAATTGATCATTCAGGAATGTCTGAATTTTTTTTCCGTCATAGCGAACCAGCAGTTTATATTGTTGGCCACTTAGCAATGTTGGCCCCGGAATATTAGTTAGCCATTTACCGCCTGGTTGTCCTAATTGCCAGCGGCCGTCACGATTATAAGCAAAAGATTGCCATTGACTCGTCTTTTGTTTATCTCCGCGAAAAACCAATCCGAAGTTACTTTGTCCTTCATATAAAAAGGTTAGTTCAAGATCTCCTGAAGATTGTTCGCGTGCATCAAGATTGATAGAGACAGATTCGAGGTTTGTCCCTTGCTTCGTGTTTGCGATCCATAAACCAGCAGAATCATTCTTTTTTTCTGCTGTTCCCACCAAATCTTGCCAATGCCCAACTTGATTGGGGAAATCTGAAATGTAAGAGGGTTGCTCAATCGTTTGGCTCGCTTCGTTTTCTTCTGCAAAGGTAAGGGTGGTTCCCATAAATCCACTCGTCAAAGCAGTAAACAGTCCGACCAGCATTACCCATATTTTCCTGTTTTTCATTCTTTCTCCTCCTAAAAAATTATCGTAAAACGCTTACATACAAATCAGAGAAAAAGAGTGAAGAAAAATACTTTCTACACTCTCCGACTCTCTGAAAATCACTTAATATACTTTTTACGCCAAAATACCAAAGGCACTCAAAACAATCGATAAAATTAAAATAATCCAAATCACTCGTGTGGAATTTAGTTTCTTTTGACCTAACATCCAATAAGTCAAAAGAACAAGTAAGATTGGAACTAAGGAAGGCAAAATCGCATCTAACGTATCTTGAATAACTAATTCGACCCCGTTCTTTTTATAAACAAAAGGAACTGTCGCCTTGATAACTGAAGGAATTAAGGCACCAATCACAGTCACACCAAGAACAGTTGCTGCATTCGTAAAGGCAGATAACTTGTCTTTTAAGGTCGTCACTAGTTTGACCCCTTGCTTATAACCAAGTGGTAAGAGCGCGGCCCGACCAAACAATAGTGCAATATTTGCAATAATCCAAATAACACAGCCAACCACCGAACCATTTTGAGCCAGTGTCCCTGCAACAGAGCCGAAAATCGTCCCCCAAATAACGTGGAATAAAGAGTCCCCAACGCCTGCCAAAGAACCCATCAGAGCTGTTTTTAGCGCAATAATTGTTTCTTTCGCTTTATAGCCATCTTGCTCTTCAATCGCAACATCAATCCCCATAATTAAATTCCCAAAAATAGCATTGGTGTTAAAAAATTGATTGTGTGTGCGCATCATATCTTGAAATTGTGCTTCATCATGACCATAGAATTTTTTTAAAACAGGCAAGATGCCGTATAAATATCCTGAACTCATCATACGTTCATAGTTCCAGTTTAATTGGCTTCCTAAAATATAACGCCAGCTAATTGCATTTAATTCTTTTTTTGTCAGTTTATGCTTACTCATCGCCGTCATATCCTCCTTCAAAATCACCATTTCCTGTTGTTGCTTGTGTCGTGCTTTTTGCCCCATCACGTTTAAATACAAGCATCGCTGCTACCATCCCAACTATCGAAACACCTAACATTGGAACTTTTAAATAAGCCGCTAAGAAAAAGCCTAATAGTAAATAGGGGATATATTGCTTCGTTGGCAAGTAACGTAATAAAATTCCTACACCGACAACAGGTAATACCCCTCCAGCTGTTTTTAAGCCCGTCATTAGCCATTCTGGCATGTTATCGGTAATCGTTGTTACTACAGCATCCCCCGCTAATAACATTAATAAAATCGGAATGGCACGAG
Organism: Enterococcus sp. MSG3299; assembly: GCF_050555765.1. NCBI lineage: Bacteria > Bacillati > Bacillota > Bacilli > Lactobacillales > Enterococcaceae > Enterococcus > Enterococcus sp. MSG3299. Next base: position 602,731 of record NZ_CP187869.1, on the reverse strand, counting down.
ACAGTCCCCACAGAACAGAACCAGATAAAACTAAGCGTGGAATCCGTTTTACTTGCATCTTATCAATCGCTTTATCGACACTATGAAGTAAAAAGACATTACAAAAACGGGCGACTACATCTAGTTGCAACATCAACAGAGAAACAGGAACAGCTAAACCAATGCCATACTCCGCTCCTTTTCCAGAGATTACAGCGAAAGCGGTTCCTAAAACAGCCCCTGTGAAATAATCAGGTACCGATGCTCCACCAAAAGCAGCAATTCCTAAACGCATTAATTGAAGAGTGCCGCCAACCATTAAACCAGTTTTTAAATCTCCCATAATCATTCCAGAAATCATTCCAGCAATAGCTGGTTGCGTCAACGTATTTGAAATAAGTGAGTCATTAATAGCAATAAACGCATAAATAGTAATTAAAATAATTTGATACGCTGCTAAATGCATTGAAATTTCCTCCTAAATTTAAAAATATTCTTTCTTAGTCTGACAGTTTTAGCCGCGTAATTTTTTCATAAAATCAACGACTGGATCGTTTGGAACTAATTGGGCTGTCACAGTGACGCCTTTTGAAGCGATTGTTTCAAAAATTTGTTCTTCTTCTGGTAAAACTTGAATACTTTTTGTTACTTCGCGTGCTCCTTCTTTGTAACTCATATTCCCAACATTTACAGTTTTGATAGGTCCTTGCGCTTCGATAAAGCGGAGTACATCTTTCGGATTTTTAAATAATAAAAATAAACGCTGTTTACCATATTTTCCTGATTGAATATTTTTAGCAGCAGCTTCTACTCCAAGAACAGATAAACGCATCGAAGAAGGCGCTGCCATTCTCAAAGATGATTTTTGTAAAGGATCTGTAGCAGCCTCATCATTGGCTACAATTATTCGCTGTGTACTAAGACTTGTCGACCAAATTCCCGCTACTTGTCCATGAATTAACCGTTCATCAATCCGTGTGTTTACAATATTTTCTTTTCCAGCATATTGACTATAGTTACTTAATTCTTTTTCTTTTCTGGCTTCTGAAATCTCTTGTTCTGCTTGATTCATTCCAGCCTTTACATCAACAATATTTTCTTGTGCTAAACAAACTAATTCTTTAATCGAAGCCTGTTGATTAACCACTGCTTCAATCACAACAGATAGCGTCATCCCTGCAATAATTTCCACTCCGTCAACGTTCAAATAATTCTTAGTTGCCACGTTACATGGCGTTCCTCCTAGTAAATCAGCAATAATCAGTGTCGTACCGTTAAGGGCTTTCATTTTTTCATTTAGCTCTTTCTCAAATTGAAGATTGTCGCTATCTGGTCGTAATGAGACTGTATGCACGTGTTCTTGCCGACCAACGATCATTTCTAAGCTAACTTTGACGCCTTCAGCCATGCTACCATGACTAATTAGTACAATGTTTTCCACGAGTTTCCCTCCCTAGATGTAGGTGACCCTACTTAACATGTTATGTTCTCTACGAACTTACTATAACACATACTAAGTTATCCGTAAACCTAATATCTTAATATATTGAATTTATTTTTTTGAATTCTTTAAATAAAAATTGTCTTTCCTCTTTTTCAAAGTGTTTGCTAAAGGCTAGTTAACATGTTATGCTTAATTCATTCGATTACTAGAATGGAGGCAATCGCATGTTACCTAAATATGAACAAATTAAACAAGACCTTTTACGTGAAATAAAAAATCATACCTTTATTCCTGGTGATAAATTTTATTCTGAAGCCGATATTAAACGAAAATATGCTGTTAGTTCTATCACAGCTGTCAAAGCACTGAATGAGCTGACCAGTGCAGGTTACTTGTATCGTATCCAAGGAAAAGGGACCTTTGTTTCGAAATCAAAAGTTTCGCAAAATGTAAAATTTTCTGATATCGAGTTGCATTCTTTAGACTCTGAAAAAGTTAAAGTCCTTTCAATTGAAGAAGAAAATCAAGCCGAAATTTTAAAGGAATTAGGCTTACCAGCTAACGCTTCTTATTATAGAATCAAGCGTGTACGCTATTCTGAAGATACACCCTTTCTCGTACATATCACACATCTTCCCAAAAAGCTTGTTAAAGAGCCGCTCTCAAAGGACCTCACAGCTTATGCAAGTGTGTATGAACGAGTCCGTAAAGATTTTTCAGTAGACCTCTTCTCGTTAGCTTCTGTAGAAACAAATGAAATTGTCTTTCCCGAAGATGCTGAGTTATTGAACTTACTTCAATTAAGTTTTCGTGAACCCGCTGTTAAACAAGTTAAACATTCCTATCTCGCAGATGGTAGTGTTGCTGAATATATTATTAGTTATAAACATTGGAAATATTTCAAAACCAAAATAGAAGTAGAAGCCGAATAAATTTCAGCTTCTACTTCTATTTTTTTAGTCTATGATTACTTGATTCGTAAATTTCAAGTACTCAATGTCAATTCCCTCTGTTTCAAAAATTACTACTTCATTTTGTCCTTGCTGTAAAAATTCTTTGGGACAATACAGCGAATGAATGGGTCCTATTTCCCAATAACGACCTAGATGATGACCATTGACCACAACGAATCCTTTGCCGTAGCCTCGACAGTCAATATACGTGTCTGCTAGCTGTTCTAATTCAAATGTTACTTGATAAAATGAAGGCTGCAATGGATTTTTTCCAGCTGTGTAATCAATCTTGGCTAATTGCTCTTGTGAAAAAGTTAAGGGATAGTGTTGATAGCCTTGGTGAAAATGAATGTCTTGCATCACTCCACCTCGAATTCCTTTACTTTGTGTCGGATTATTTAATTTAAAGCCATAATTAACGCGACCTAAGTTTTCCACTAAGATATCTAACGCAAGTGTGTCTTTTTCAGTTTGTCCTAAAATCAGTAGCTCTTCTCCCACTGTCTCTTGATATTGGGTAGCAGCTAAATCTCCATCTACATAAATGTGTAAACGATCACTGGCCTCGACCACTTTTAGTTTATTTTCATGATGATAATTTTTTAAATCAAACGAATAAAGCAAGTAGCCATAGCCTGAGCCAGCTTCTTCCATACTTAATGGATACGTGGTGGTCTTCGGTGTCATCATTTGATCTTTTACTGCGAATAAGGATACGCTAGCAGTTACTGGAAAGCTTCCTAAATTCCCCAGTTTTTTCGTGCGTGGTTGTGCTTGCCAAACTTCTGGACATACTTCTTTAATTGCTTTTTGAACGGCATAATATTTTTCTGTTGGTTCTCCTGCTTCTGTTAATAAAGCATCATAATCATAGCTAGTGACTTGAGGTAAATCTTTTGCACCTCGCGCCGAACACCCGTTATAAAAGCCGAAATTTGTTCCTCCATGAAACATATAGAGATTTAAAGAACCCACTGCCAGCATATCTTTTACTTCTTTCGCCAAGTCGGTACCTTCCCGCTGAATCACTGGTTCGCCCCAACGATTGAACCACCCATCCCAGTATTCCATGCACATCAACGGCCATTTTTTACCATGACGAGTCATAAATTTTTTCAAAACGGCAGCATTTTCTTTCGAATGACTACCAAAATTTCCTGTCACAAAAACATCCTCTTCAATTAACGTACCCGCATCCAAAACCTCTTCCCAAGCGCCATCAGATGTAAAAAGAGGAACCTCAATCCCCAGTTCTTCCATTATCTGCTTGGTTTGTCGCAAGTACGCTTTCTCCATGCCATAGGACCCATATTCATTTTCAACCTGCATCATGATCACTGGTCCACCTTGTGTTATCTGCAGCGGTGCTAGTTTAGGCAATAATACTTGAAAATAGTTACGAACTTTAGTCATAAAAATAGGATCTGTCGAACGTAATCGTACGCCTTTTTCTTTCAAAAGCCATGCTGGTAAGCCACCAAACTCCCATTCTGCACAAATATAAGCCGAAGGACGCAGAATAACTAGTAAATTCAGTTTTTCTGCCAAGCGGACAAATGCTTCAATGTTTTTCATTCCTTCAAAATCGTATACGCCTTCTTCTGGTTCATGAATATTCCAAGGAATGTAGGTTTCTACTGTATTAGCTCCTAAAGCTTTCAGATTATAGAGGCTATCTTCCCATTGTCTAGGTGTCATTCGAAAGTAATGAATCGCCCCGCTAATAATTTTTATTGGTTGTCCATTTAATAAAAAGTCTTCTTTAATCTCAAACGTTTGCATCATTTTTCCCCTTTACCAGTATCTTTGCCATGATGGTTTTGCTAAACGTATTAAGGCTTCCATGTAAAAATAATCGCCCCATAAGTTGGGTTCATCAATCCCTTTTCCTTCTGCATGTGCGTAAACACCATGGAGTAGCAGTCCTTCATTTTCGGAATCATTTTTCGTACGATAATATTCTCCTAATTGATAAATCATTCCTTTGGCAAGCTCTTTTGCTTGAGGAAAAGCCTGTAGTTTGTCTGCTTCCAATAAACCACATGTCGCAATTGCCAGTGCCGAGCTATCTTTGTCAGATGGCATTTGGTCATTAAAATCAAAATCCCAATAGGGAATTAAATCTGCTGGCAAATGAGCTAGAAAAACCTCCACTATTTGTGGATACATTTCTGGAAATGGTTGGGAATGGAGAAATGTTTCGTTTAGGGGAATCCCTAAAATTGCCCAACTTTGGCCTCGTGCCCAAATGGAAGTATCACTATGTCCTTGATGCGTAGCTCCATGTTTTGGTTTGCCTGTTTCTGGATCAAAATAATAGGTATGATAAGTTGTCGCATCGGATTTAATCACCGTTTTCATTAACGTATGATAGTGACGTGAGGCAATTTCCTCATAAACCCTATTTCCAGATAATTTAGTTGCTTCAAATAAAAGCGGTAAATTCATTAATGAGTCGATAATTAATCGATATTCTTTGGGATCACCATAATGGCCCCACGCTTGGATGAAGGAGCCATTTTCTTGGAATCGTGCTGACAATACTTCAGCGGCAGCTAGCACTTCTTGTTTACAGCGCTCATCACCGGTAATTTTATACCCAGCACCCGCCGATAGACTATATAAAAAACCAATGTCATGGTGGTCCAAAACAAAATGCTCCTCTAATCGTTGTTGAAAGCTGTCAATATTTTCCATTGCCAGTAAACGAAATTTTTCTTGGTGAGACCACTCATATGCCAGCCAAAGCATGCCTGTCCAAAAGCCATTGGTCCAATCATCGTTAGCTTTGAGACGATATCGACCATTCGTAGCACAAGCTGAAGGAAACTGTGTTCCGAAACGCTGCATATTTTTAGCAATTTTTGAAACGCATTCATTTAATTGCGTTTGAATCCATTCATCTGTGACATTTTCTCCTAGAGAGATCAGTCTTTGTTTATTTTCTTGACTACACATCTCCATCACTCCTTAACTTGTTAACATATTAACTTATTGTATTATAACGTAAAAGAAAATAAAAAGCGACCTTTCTTGATTATTTATCTTAAAAACAAGAGCGTGGGACAAAAATCACTTTGGATTTTTGCTCCACGCTCAAAAACTGATAAACGGCGGGAAAAGAACCAACTCCTTCGGAAATAAGCCGAAATTCTCCAAAAATCAAAGATCAATTTTCGGAAATTTCTTCTTATTTCTCGGAGCTAAACGGTTCTGTCCCGACCTCTTGTTATTTATTCCGACCGAATACTTCAATTTGGGTCAACGCTGGAAATGGAGAAGAGTCCAGCGCTTTTCGTAAGCATTTTAATGTCAAAGTTTGTGTTGTTTTCATTGGGAACTTTATTTCTTGAAAACAGGCGGTATTCGTTGTGGCAACTACTCGTTCCTCTCCATCTGAAAAAGCTAAAGTGACTTCCTCCCAATAGCTATCATGTGGGTAATCCGCCCGAAATAGCAAGCGGATCCAGTCCGTTTCTACAGGCCTGCCAAAGTCAATCGTTAACTGTGCCTCCTTTTGTTGGTTAATTCCCCAAGAAGCAAATGGATACGAGCCATGAGAAAGGTTACCAAACTTAGAATCAATAGCATTTTTCGCAAAGAAAACAGCATCGTCTCTCGTTTCAACGTTTGCATACGCATGGGGATAGGCTCCTGAATATTCTTTTTGGTCATGTGTATTCATAGAAAGATTTTGATAATTGTCTTTTTCAAACGTGTGCGCTTGTCGAACCATTATTTGGTGCCTTGCTGAATGAAAGGCCGTATCAACAAAAGCTTTTCGAGCAGATTCTTCTAATGGAATTTGATATTCCCAAACTTTTTCTTTCAAATAAATCAATGAAGGAGCCAAAGTTTCATCTAATTGAACCATCAAATAAGGGGTAGCCCCTGTATAAGTCACTACAATTTTATCGCCAACTTGATAAAGGTACTGTTTAATTGCTAATACCGCTAACGTGTCTCCCTCCGCCATGAATGGCGCTTCTGGCTTCTCGTGATCGATTCGGCCAGTAATAATCTGATTGTCTTTATTTTTCAATTCGATTTTTATCATTTTTTATTCCTCCCTTGTCACACCGCCTACCAAACAAATCAGGCGATGTGTTCCTATTGGTAGCTCTTTTTGCAAATAAGGTAAACTTGTTCTTGGGAAAAACAACGATGTATTGGGTTCAGGTTGAAGAATACCTGCGTGGTCATACCCTTCAATTGCAACTATTTGCGAACCCAATTCTCCTGAATCGACTCTAGCCCACTCTTTACCAAGTTCTTTTTCTGAAAATTTTCCAAGTAACGGTAGACTGAATCCTCCTTCGCGCACTTTTAATGGAACCGATGTCACTATTTCATGTACTCTAACATGCCATTCTCCAAAAGGATAAATGGTTGTTTCAATTTCTACTTCTTGAAAAGGTAGCCATTTATAATAAACTTGCTCCTCTGTTAAATAAAAATCATGAACTTTCCCTTTAACACGAAAATATTCACCATCACGAGAAACAGCCAGTACGTTATCAAAAGCCCCCTCCTCATAACACGTTTCAGCTTTGGGAACGCTAAAACCAAAGCGGCTAGAATAGACAAATTTACTATATTTAGCCGCAGCATGCGCTTGATTTTCAAGCCATAGTCCTGCAGGATAGCCGAGGACATGCGTTTTCATTTTAGGATGGATTAATAACATGTTTCCCTTTTCTATCAAACGCTTTTCTTCTCGTTTTATCGCCAGCGGTTCAGCACGCCAAAACGGATGGTCTTGATCCACTGCGAGCAACAAAAATGTTTTAAAAGCCCAATACGGAGAGCCTGGTGCATTATAACCTTCTGCCATTACTAAATTTTCGTAATGATAGCCAATGGACAACCGACCATCATAAGTGAAAATAGTCTGTTGCATCCAACAGTGTAAATGTTTTGCTAACAGCGTTTTTATTTGTCCCCAAGGTAACGCCTCTACTTCTGCAAATATCAAAGCTGCGAAAAACGCTCCTTGAGCAAACCGATACGTTTGACTACGTCCGTAAGGTAACGCTTCGCCCTCCTCATCAAAATAGTACAGATAGTCCTGCGCGAACATAACGGCTCGTTCTGTAAAACGTTTCGCACGAACAGGATCTCTTTCTCGCATAAATTTGACATAAATCAAACTATAATAATGAAAAGCAAACGAAATATAATAATCTCTTTGCGTAGTTTTACCATCCATATACCAACCATCACCTAAATACATGCGTTCAATCAACGCCAATTCTTCCTCTAGTTCCGTTTGGTTAATCACTTGTCCACATCCCTCGAGTGCTAAACGAATGAGCACTTTGAAAAACGTCCAATTATTTTTAGGAATTTTACAACCAAGTGCCTTATTTAACCAAACCATGATATTTTCTTGCTGTTTCTCAGAAAAACAGGACCAAAAATATGTCTTATGAAGCAATAAAGTTAAAGATAATGCTGCTGCTTCCACAATATATTGATCATAATCAACAATATCGCCCCAATAGTCTGGGGATGACGGATCAGTTCCTGCGATTAATTTTTCCACATAAGCATCTCTTAAAACATCATCTTTACAAGTAACCCAATACGGTCCAATTCCCCATAATGGTCGAATGAGCGCTTCCATTTCAGCATGTTGCTGATCATAGACAGCACCACTGGACCCAAAATTTACGCCAGGTTTTTCTGATGTTAAAATAGCCGTTTTTAAAGGTGTCATGATTGTTTCAAAAGCTTCCAAATATGCTTCTCTGGTCAAAAAAAGATTACTTTTTAACGATTCCATGCTTTTCGCCCCCATTAGTTTAATTCAAAGAATAACAAGGGCACTTATTTTTTTCAACTATCGTTTAATGAATAAAACGGCGTATTATGAGAGCAGCATTTCACCTTCCCCAAACTTAACATATTAATTTTTTCTTTATTTTTGTTGAACCTTGAGCTATTCACTTTATCCAACAAAACTTCCATTATCAAAAATGAATAATAAATGAAAAATAAGCAGTCTAACGCAGGAAATTCTCATAATAAATATTTTTAAAAAAAAGAGTCTATGACAAAAATCCAAAGAGATTTTTGTCATAGACTTAAAATATGAGAGAAAAGACATCAAAAGTAATGGTTTGATCAACCTTCACAAGTTTTATGATGCTTTTCAAGATATCATTTTGATACAATTTTACGCCTTGCGGTTTACAATAAAAGAGTAAATAGCGATACAGATAATCGCTCCTAGCAACGCTGAGATAATCGGAAAACCGCCGATGACTGGTCCTAAAGAAGGCAACAAGAGTGATGCTACCCAACTCCCTAAAAAGCCCACGATAATATTTCCAATAATGCCACCTGGCACGTCTTTTCCTAAAATTGCGCCAGCAATTGCGCCAATAATTCCTCCGACAATTAATGCCCATAGAAAGCTAAACATTTGAAAAACCTACCTTTCATAGTTGATTTTTTTAGTTAATTTTCCTACTTTAAGGATAAAACAGAAAGCAGACTTTTTCAAAAGATAGGACTTTTCAGAAGTCAATTTATTCTTCTACATAAGCTAAACGATAGGATACTGTGCGACCAAAAGAAAATACTTGCAAACCTTGTAAGCGATCTGATTTCAAGTAACCAATGGCTCCTTGGAATAGTGGTAAAACACCAGCATCTTTTTCAATTAATGTTTTTTCTAGACTTAGTAATTCATTCCAGCGTTTTTCAGGTTCATTGGCGTAATCTTTTCTAACTTTTTGGAGACCCGCATCATACGCTGAATCGTTATAACCAGAAGTATTTAAGCCACTTTTTGAGTCATAAAATTCTAAAAAATTAATGGGATCAGCATAGTCAGGTGTCCATGTTCCAAAGGCTAAATCGTAATTACCTGCTGTTTGTAAATCCAAACGATTTTGCAAAGGCAGTGATTTTAATTTGATTGTTAAACCTGGTAAATTTTGTTGCAATTGCCCTTGAACAAATTCAATGGTTTTCTTGGCAATCGCTGAGTCCGCTGAGATTAGTTCCAATTCAATTTTATCTTTGCCCAACTCTTCTTTCGCTTTGGTCCAGTTAGCTTGGGCTTCTTTAATATTATATGGCAACAAATCACCATTTTCTTTGCGGAAATCTTCACCTGTGTCTGGATTTTTTGCAAAATTAGCTGGTACAAAACCATTTAAAGCTGTCGAGCCATCTCCTAAAATTTCTTTTGCAAAAGTTTCTTTGTCAATCGCTTGTAAAAAAGCTTTTCGAACATGTTCGTTGCCGGTAATTTCACGGCGATGATTGGGGCTTAAATAACCCACCATGGCTTTAGGTACAAAATGCGCTTGTTTTGACTCTTTATACTGAAGTGCATAAGTATCTGCTAAAACAGTGTAATCTAAGTCGCCATTATCAAAAAGATTGGCTCCTGTGCCAATTTCTTTCACTACTTGAACATCAATTTCATTCAATTTTACGTGTTCTTTATCCCAATAATGATCATTCTTCTTCAATTTCCAAGTTTCGGATTGCCATCCCAACCTGAAATTACAAACGGCCCATTGCCAACAAAATTATCTGCAGAAGTCCCATAGGCAGTACCTTTTTCTTTGGCAAAGGCTTCATTTTTAGGCATAAAAGGTGTCCCAACCAAGACTTGGGCTAAATAAGGAATTGGATTTTCCAATGTTAGTTCTAGTGTCTGGTCATCGATTGCTTTGACACCAAATTCTTCCATCGTGGCTTGTCCTTCCCGCACCGCACGCCCATTTTTAAAAATATCCATTTGATTACTGCTACTTGAACCATACGCTGGATCGACCACGTTTCTAAACGCAACTACAAAATCCCCTGCTTTAACTGGATCCCCGTTTGTCCATTTTGCTTCTCGTAACTTGAATGTATAGACTAACCCGTCTTCACTAACTTGTGGCTCTGCTTTCGCCATAGCTAGCTCAGGATCTCCGTTTTTATCTTGTCGATACAAGCCTTCAACTACTTGACCAATCATATCGGAACTATAGACATCTGTATAATGAGCGCTGTCTAATGTCGAGAGTTCACCACCAGATGCGACGTTAATTTTCTGTGTAGCTGGTTCGTTTGAGGTCGTTTTCGAACCGCCACTTCCACATGCTGCTAAAACCAAGCCCAGTGCAACAAGTCCGATTAACCACTTTTTCTGTTTCATACCAAAACTCCTCCTTCTGTTCAAACAACTTACCTACATTTTACATGATTTTCCATACATTTGTCCTTTTTCAGCACTTACTTTTTGAAAGAAAAATATTTTTTTAAGAATAAGAGTTGACAGATATTTTTTCTGGTGGTAAAGTATTGAAAAACAGAGAACAGAAGAGTAACTGTTTCCTTTAGTGAAGAGAGTCTTTGGTTGGTGGAAAAAGACGTAAAGAAACAGCGAACCACATCTGGGAGTTGACTTTTTGAACCCTTAGTAGGAAAGTCCGGGACCACTCGTTAACAGGCGAAGTTATGAACTTCATAAGGTTCGTGTTGCGAAACACGAATAAACTAAGGTGGAACCACGATAATTGATTATTCGTCCTTTGGCTATTCAGCCAAAGGACTTTTTTGTTTTTTTAGATGCGCTTTTCAACCTGAGAGAGTGCCTCAACTGCTCAAGTCTGTTGTCCTCTTTTCTATATGCTTAATGGGATAAGCTAGAAAAGCAACAGGTTTTCTGTTCCGTTCGAACAATTTCATACTTACAATCAAGGCTTAGGACATAGTAATTTAGCTCTTCCTTTACAGAGACTTTTTCATTGGCTGAAAGAAAAAGATGGATTCTTCTTTACTCACACCTAAAAGATGTTTTTCTGAATCCTTTAGTAAGAAAAACCGGTGACTCTATCGTTAACAGAGAGTAGTTGTCAACGCAACTACATAAGGCTTATCTTGTGAAAGATAAGTAAATTGAGGTGGCACCACGAATACGATTCGTCCTCTTGGCTCACAGCCAAGAGGCTTTTTTGTTTTTTTAATAAAAATTGTTGGAGGAAAAAATGATGGATTATATTTTAGAAATTTTACCTGCTTTAGTTAGCGGAGCTGGCATGACACTGAAAGTCTTTTTCTTTACGCTCCTTGGCTCGATTCCACTGGGGATCATCATTGCCTTTATTTTACAAAGTTCGTTTAAACCTTTACGTTACTTAATTAACCTCTACATTTGGTTAATGCGCGGCACTCCGCTATTGTTACAATTAATTTTTGTTTTTTACGGCTTACCATTAATTGGTATTGTCTTTGAACGTTATGATGCGGCCTTATTCGCATTTATTTTAAATTATGCTGCGTACTTTGCTGAAATTTTCCGCGGGGGGATTCAAGCAATTCCCCAAGGTCAATATGAAGCTGCTAAGGTTTTACGTTTAACACGTTTTCAAACAGTCACGCGGATTATTTTGCCACAAGTTGTTAAAATCGTGCTGCCTTCCGTAGGAAATGAAATTATCAATTTGGTCAAGGATACTTCTCTTATTTATGTTCTTGGCTTAGGCGATCTTTTACGTGCTGGTAAAATTGCGATGAGCCGCGATGTTACATTAGTGCCATTAGCTTTAGTGGGAGTGATTTATTTACTCTTTACGGCAATTTTGACTGTTGCTTCTAAGAAAATTGAAAAATTCTATCAATATTATAAATAGGAGGACTCTACCATGTTAACTATTAAAAATTTAACCAAACATTTTGACAACCGGACCATTATTGATCACTTAAATTTAGAAATTCCAGAGGGTAAAATTTTAACGATTGTTGGTCCTTCAGGCGGCGGAAAAACCACTTTACTTCGTTGTTTGGCTGGTTTAGAAACCATTGATTCTGGTGAGCTTTTGTTGGATGGTGTTCCTTTCAATCCTGCTGAAATGGACAATGCCGATCAAGTGGTTGGGGTCGTTTTCCAGGATTTCCAACTTTTCCCTCACTTATCAGTTTTAGAAAACATTACCTTAGCACCTACATTAGTACTAAAAGAAGAAAAAGCAAAAAGTCAGCAAGAAGCTTTAGAATTACTGGAAAAATTGGGCTTGGCTGGTAAAGAAAAACTCTATCCGTACCAACTTTCCGGTGGACAAAAACAACGAGTTGCACTTGCTCGTGCCTTAGCAATGAAGCCAAAAGTTCTTGGGTACGATGAACCAACGAGCGCGCTAGATCCAGCTTTACGCCAACAAGTGGAAGAAGTTATTTTAGATTTACGGAAACAAGGCATGACACAGATTGTCGTGACCCACGATATGGCTTTCGCTGAAAAAATTGCAGACAATCTTTTGACGGTTGCCCCCGTCCAATAGAAAGGAGTTTATGATGAAAAAGAAATATTCTTTAGCCTTGCTGGTTATCTGTTGTAGTTTACTCCTATTTGCAGGTTGTGGTAAAAGAAAAAGCAACGAAGATCAATGGACACGGATTAATGAAGAAAAACGGATTATTATTGGCTTAGATGACTCCTTTGTGCCCATGGGTTTTCAAGATAAATCAGGCAAAATTGTCGGCTTTGATGTCGACTTAGCCAAAGCGGTTTTTAAACTTTATGGCATTTCCGTTGACTTCCAACCGATTGATTGGTCTATGAAAGAAACAGAATTACAAAATCAAACCATTGATCTTATTTGGAACGGCTACACTAAAACGAGCGAACGGGCCGAAAAAGTTCAATTCACACAACCTTACATGACGAACGACCAAGTACTTGTTTCTTTAAAAGAAAAAAACATTGCAACAGCGAGCGACATGCAAGGCAAAATTTTAGGGGTTCAAAACGGCTCTTCTGGCTATGATGGCTTCGAAAGTCAGCCCGACGTTTTGAAAAAATTTGTTAAAGACCAAACGCCTATTTTATATGACGGCTTTAATGAAGCTTTCTTAGATTTAAAATCTGGCCGAATTGATGGGCTCCTAATTGATCGCGTCTACGCCAACTACTATCTTTCCCACGAAGATAATTTAAAAAACTATACTATTTCTCATGTCGGCTATGACAATGAAGATTTTGCTGTGGGCGTCCGCAAATCAGACAATCAATTAGTCCAAAAAATCAATACTGCCTTTGAAACGTTACGAAAAGATGGCACCCTTAGTAAAATTTCTCAAAAATGGTTTGGAGAGGACGTTACAAATCATTAAAAGTTGACCAATAAAAAATCCTGAAACTCTCAAAATCAAGAGATTCAGGATTTTTTTATCCAATTGTTTCTTCAAATTGTTGAGTGATTCGATACGTTTTCGGTTTCTTCCCTTGAACTTGAATGTACGCTTGTTTTTCTAATGTTTCCGTTATTCGCTTAACTTTTCCGTAGGACCAGTTTTGATTTTCTTGAATCTCTTTAATCGACACACTTTCGGTGCCATTTCTAAACATATGTGCTTGAATTAATAAAAACAGAACACTGCATTCATCTTCAGGTAACTCTGAATGTTTTAACCATTGCGTGGCTCTTTTCAACTGATTAGTCCATGTTCTCAGCTCTTCTAAAATTTCCGTTTGTCCTAATAAGATAAATTCATACATCGTCTGAACAAAAAGAGTTACTTCTCCTCTATTTCTTGGATTTGTGACTTCGGAAAAAGCTTTTTCATATTTTCTCTTATTATGGATTACGGCATTGGAAACAGTCAATCCTGTCAGTGGATCCAATTTTCTAGAGAGATAGTTAGACATCAAAAAACGGCCCATTCGTCCATTCCCATCATAGAAGGGATGAATATACTCAAAATAGTAATGACTGATACAACATTTAAGTAAGCTTGGTAGTGCTGTTTGATTCATAAAAAGGATAAGTTTTTCTAGATCAGCTATAATACTTTCTTCGTTGGAACTCCCCTGATGAACAACTTTGTCTTTATCACTGATATATACAACAGATTTCCTAAATAATAAACCGTCTGGATAGTCTTCTTCTTGGATATCAGCTTTAAAGAGTTCATCATAGATTTCTCTAAATTGACCTAATGTTTCTATTTTTAGTATTTTATCAGTTACGATACCTTTATACATGTTTACAATGCCCTGAAATCTTTCAGTTGAATTAGCATTTAATTTGTGTAAAACTTTGCTAATATCTTTTCTTGAACTTTTAACCCCTTCAATTTCATTCGTACTTTGTATCTCTTCAATCAATTGATAAAAAAAAATATTTTTTTGTACAATTTTTGGTAATTTATGTATATATCTCATTATTTCTTGAGAATTTTTCATAATTTTTTCTTGTAATACGCTGTGTTGAAGTAAAGGAACGTAGAATAACTCATAGGTTTCTTTTGTTTTCCGTTCTTCTTTGTCAAAGGGGTGGATAAATAACTTAGTTTGTAAAGTAGAGTCAAAATTTAAACGTTCTTGATATTTCTTTTCAAAAGAATCTCTATTTTTATAAAAATCTACTTTTAGTAATTTATATGTCATTATACCCCTCTTTTCTTATTCTAAATTACAAAAAAACGTTTTTTTGTAATTTAGAATACCTTTCACTTAAATTTAACATTCAAAATTACAAAATTCAACTATTTTATAATTTTAAATTTACATAGAAAATTTAGCAAATTCTAACTTATGAAGAACTTTTATTTTTGCTACACTAGTAAAAGTCGAGAGAATTTGTCCTTTTCTGCCTAGAACAATCATTACTCTCAATAAATGAAAGGAGAAAAAAATGCCTACTAATAAAAAAGAAGGAATGCTTTTTACTACGTTAATGTGCTTTCTGATGGTTTTCGGAATGAGCACCTATAATTTATTATTGCATGGAGAATTTTCATTGTACGCCTTATCAAAAGGTTTGCTTCCTGGATTTATCGTTGCTTTTATTTTAGACGTTTTCATCGTTGGTGTCTTAGCTAAGAAAATCGCTTTTTCTTTACCCTTTAATAAAGAAAAACGGCTATTACTTATTCTGACCATTTCGAGTCTCATGATTATCGGCATGGTGACTTGTATGTCTTTATTTGGCTTATTAATGGAAGGCCAGACGTTGTCACTAAGTGCGTATTTCCAAGCTTGGGGTCTGAACTTTATTGTTGCCCTTCCTTATCAATTGCTGATTGTCGGTCCCTTTTCACGTATGATCTTAACCAATTACCAACAACGACAAACTTAGAAAATAGATTTCTTATCTAAGTTTTAACAGTTGCCTAAAAAAAAGTTAACCTTTTTGATTTATCTTAGTGATAGTTCATTGAAGGAGGAACTGAAGTTGAAAAAATATCGTATTAGCTTATTTCTTGGCTTGATTAGTCTTTTATTATTTATGACCTCTATTTTAGTTGGATCAACATTATCTAGCGATGGACTTTTAAAAGAACCCGCCTTTTTCTGTACGCCGCTCGGTTACTTTTTTCTCTTCATCGCCTTGCTTTCGGTTATAACAATCACATGTAAAGAACATATGAATCAAAAAGGTAAAACAAAACAACCTTAAAAAGAGCCTGACGTTTTGATACGTCCGGCTCTTTTTTTAATAAAAATATATAACTTAATTTGCAACAATATTTACTAATTTATCTGGAACAGCAATCACTTTGCGCACTGTTTTTCCTTCAATAAATTCTTTAACAACTTCATGGTTCATTGCAATTTTTTCTAATTCTTCTTTGCTTAACCCACGAGCGACATTTTGTTTGCCACGTAATTTTCCGTTCACTTGGAAAACTACTTCCACTTCATCTTCTACCAAGGCCGCTTCATCATAGGTTGGCCAAGGGACATAAGTTAAACTTTCCTCGTTACCTAAAATTTGCCATAGTTCTTCACCAATATGTGGCGCGATTGGCGCAAGTAATTGGACAAATCCTTCCACATATTCATAAGGTAAGGCATCCACTTTATTGGCTTCATTCACAAAAACCATTAATTGAGAAATCGCTGTATTAAAGTGCAAGTTTGCCATATCTTCTGTCACTTTTTTAACCGTTTGATGATAAACTTTCGTTAAACGGCCATCATTAATTGTGGTAATTCGGTCACGCATTTTGCCTTCTTCATCAACAATCAGACGCCAAACGCGATCTAAGAATTTACGACTTCCTTCTAATCCATTTTCATTCCAAGCAATGGAAGCATCTAATGGGCCCATGAACATTTCATAAAGACGTAACGTATCCGCACCATATTTAGCCACCACATCATCGGGATTTACAACATTGCCACGTGATTTAGACATTTTTTCGTTGTTTTCTCCTAAAATCATACCTTGGTTGTATAATTTTTGGAAAGGTTCTTTGGTAGGAACCACACCAATATCATATAAGAATTTATGCCAAAAACGAGCATAAAGTAAATGCAGCACCGCATGTTCGGCACCACCAATATAGATATCAACTGGTAACCAACGTTTTAATTTTTCAAAATCAGCAATTTCATTTTTATTATGAGGATCAATGAATCGTAAGTAATACCAAGAGCTTCCAGCCCATTGTGGCATAGTATTCGTTTCACGTTTTCCCTTCATGCCAGTTTCAGGGTCGACGACATTGACCCATTCATCAATGTTTGCTAATGGCGATTCCCCAGTTCCACTTGGGCGAATATCCGATGTTACTGGTAAACGTAGAGGTAACTCAGATTCAGGAACCGTTGTGGTTGTTCCATCTTCCCAATGGATCACAGGAATTGGTTCACCCCAGTAGCGTTGACGAGAGAATAACCAGTCACGTAAACGATAAGATACTTCTTTTTTCCCTACGTGATTTTCTTCTAGCCACTCATTCATTTTAGCGATGGCTTCTGCTTTGTTTAATCCATTTAAGAAATCAGAATTGATATGCGGTCCATCCCCTGTATAGGCTTCTGTTGTAATGTCGCCACCTGCGATTACTGGTAGGATATCAATGCCAAATGTTTTCGCAAATTCGTAATCCCGTTCATCATGCGCTGGGACCGCCATGATTGCGCCTGTGCCATAGCTTGCTAAAACATAATCGCCAATCCAAATTGGAATTTCTTGGCCATTGACTGGATTTATAGCATACGCACCTGTGAAAACACCTGTTTTTTCTTTTGCTAAATCCGTTCTATTTAAATCAGATTTTTTTGAGGTTTCTTCAATATATGCTTCTACAGCTGCTGTTTGTTCAGGTGTCGTAATTTTTTTAACTAGTTCTAGTTCAGGAGCTAGAACAGTATAGGTTGCACCAAACAAGGTATCAGGACGGGTTGTAAACACCGTGAAACTTTCTTCTGTGCCAGCGACTTTAAAGGTCACATTGGCTCCTTCAGAACGTCCAATCCAATTTCGTTGCATATCTTTAATACTCTCTGGCCAATCAACAAGCTCTAAATCTTCTAATAAGCGATCTGCATAAGCAGTAATTTTCAGCATCCATTGACGCATTGGTCGGCGAACCACATCATAACCACCACGTTCACTTTTTCCATCAATGACTTCTTCATTTGAAATAACAGTTCCTAATTCAGGGACCCAGTTAACCGCAACTTCTGCTTCATAAGCTAACCCTTTTTCATATAATTTTGTAAATATCCATTGTGTCCATTTGTAATATTCAGGATCAGTGGTATTAATTTCACGATTCCAATCATAGCTGAATCCTAGTGAATTAATTTGGCGACGGAATGTTTCGATATTTTTCTTAGTAAATTCAGCTGGGTCATTTCCTGTATCTAACGCATATTGCTCTGCTGGCAAACCAAACGCATCCCAGCCCATTGGATGCAACACATTATAGCCTTGCGCACGTTTCATACGTGAAAGAATATCGGTTGCTGTATAGCCTTCCGGGTGACCTACGTGTAAGCCTTGTCCAGATGGATAGGGAAACATATCTAGTGCATAAAATTTTTCTTTATTTGGGTCGTCCAATGTATTGAAACAATTGTTCTTAGCCCAATATTTTTGCCATTTTTTCTCAATCTCTTTGTGATTGTAGCTCATGTTATTCCTCCTAGTAATATAAAATTTTTCATTCTTAAAATTTGCCACCTGCAGCCATTGTCACTATTCTGACTTAAACTAGCCACTTAGTGATAAAAAAAAAAGTCCTATAGGAAAAATTCCTATAGGACGTGAACATACAAATGCAACGTGGTACCACCTAAATTCGTCAAAGAAACGGTCAGTCACCGTCACCTTAACCTCAAACGTCTTAACGATCGTCACCGACTTTTCCTACTTGGTTTGTTCAAAAAAGTAACTTAAAGGCGAGTTCAAAAGCTTCTGTACGTATTTCCACCAGCCATACGCTCTCTATCACATGGTTCTTTCTACTATTCCTTCTCATTGTTTTTTTTTATTATAAGACTCATGTTACCAAAGATAGCTATTTTTTTCAATCTTAAATTAACCAACTTTTAAAGTTTGACCAATATAAATTGTATCCCCGCTTAAGCCATTTAATTGTTTGATTTTTTGGATGCTGATTCCGTATTGCATTGATAAGCCCCAAAGTGAATCACCGCTTTTAACTGTATGGCGTTTGCCTGATGCACTATTTGTTGAAGAAGCATTGCCACCTGCAGAAGCGCCTTTTTTCACGATGATTGTTTGACCAGCAAAAATTAAATCGCCTTTGATCCCGTTCCATGAACGTAGATTAGCAACACTAACACCGAATTGTGCAGAAATTTTGTTCAAGGTATCGCCTGATTTAATCGTGTAGTACGTATTCGTTCCTGATTGATTATTGTTAGAGCCACCATTACTTGAGCCACCGGTGTTACCTGAAGTACCTTTTTTCACAATAATTTTTTGACCAGCGAAGATTAAATCGCCAGAAATGCCATTCCATGAGCGTAAATTAGCAACACTCACGCCATATTGCGCAGCAATTTTGTTCAAGGTATCGCCTGATTTAATTGTGTAGTACGTATTCGTTCCTGATTGATTATTGTTAGAGCCACCATTACTTGAGCCACCGGTGTTACCTGAAGTACCTTTTTTCACGATGAGTTTTTGACCAACGAAAATTAAATCGCCAGAGATGCCATTCCATGAGCGTAAATTAGCAACGCTCACGCCATATTGCGCGGCAATTTTATTCAAGGTATCCCCTGATTTTACAGTATAGTACGTGTTCGTTCCTGATTGATTATTGTTAGAACCACCGTTGCCTGAGCCACCAGTATTACCTGAAGCACCTTTTTTCACGATGAGCTTTTGACCAACGAAAATTAAATCGCCAGAGATGCCGTTCCATGAGCGTAAATTAGCAACGCTCACGCCATATTGCGCGGCAATTTTATTCAAGGTATCCCCTGATTTTACAGTATAGTACGTGTTCGTTCCTGATTGATTATTGTTAGAACCACCGTTGCCTGAGCCACCAGTATTACCTGAAGCACCTTTTTTCACGATGAGCTTTTGACCAACGAAAATTAAATCGCCAGAGATGCCGTTCCATGAGCGTAAATTAGCAACGCTCACACCATATTGCGCGGCAATTTTATTCAAGGTATCTCCTGATTTTACAGTATAGTACGTGTTCGTTCCTGATTGATTGTTAGAACCGCCTGTTCCTGGATTAACTGTTCCGCCCCCAGTATTTCCACCAGAAGATGGTGTATCATATTGAGTTAAGTTATATGCGGTAATGACATTATTTAATTTAGCATTGTAGCTAGGATCTGTCGCATAACGACCTGTTAACCAAGCAGTTGCATCGCGATACGAGCTTGTATTGCTTTTCCAAGCCCCAGCATAATAGTAAACGCCCGCTTGGAAAGAAGTTGTTTTTAGCACGTGCGCATTATCTTGGAATGATTCCATATAAGAAGGATATTTACGGAAAGGTTCTTTTTTCACTAACCATTTGCCGTTTAAATATTCCCATGTATCCATATAGACAGATTGTCCATTGTAGCTGCCTTTAATCCCAAATAAGTTATAGTTTGGTGCCTTAGATAACGTACTTGCCCCCCAACCACTTTCAACGATTGCTTGAGCCATCATCACTGATGCATATAAATCATTGGCTTGCGCAATAGGTTGTGCACAACGAGCTAACTCGGCAATAAATTCTGAAGGACTTTGCGTCGGTGATAACGCTGAAAAAGTTTGCGCAGAAGCTACTCTAGCTTCTGGTACTTTTACTTCATCATCGGGTGTAACCGCAGGCGCTGCTTCAGACTCGGTTGTTGAAGGAGCTACTGGCGTGATTTCTGCTACTGAAGAATCAGTCGTTCCTGATTCCACAGGTGTAGTTGAATCAACTGTTGGTTGCTCGGTACTTGGTGTTGTTGGTGTTTCTTTTGATGATTCAGTTGTCGATTCAGTCGTTGTTGACGAATCCGTTGTCGGTTGTTCCGTAATTCCTGGCGTAGTTTCTGTGGTTGGTGTCTCTACTAAGCCAGTTTCTGTAGTAGGTGCTTGGGCAACTTCCGCATTTGTTGGCTGCTCTTCTGTTGCCTCAGCAGTCACTGGTAGTAACGCAACGGGCGTTCCTACAGATGAAACAATTAACGCCGAGCTGAATAAAGTAGTGCTCTTCTTCCATTGTACTGGCGTTTTCTTTCTTTGTTGTGCTTTCCTTCTTTCGATACGTGACATTGATTCTTTCTTCATTGATACGTCCCCAACTTTCCTTTTTTAACTTATATGTAAATGTAATTTTTTAGTTTTGTTATTATAACAAGTATACCTTTTTTTCTGGCGAATTAAAAACACTTCAACAAAATTTCATATTACTGTAACTAGATTGTAAAGAAGTAATGTTTTTTAACATGGATTTCCTCTCTTGTTACTACTCGGAAAAAAACTGCGACTTTAGTTGTAGACGCTTCTTTACCTTAGTCTGATTTTTTTAATTCCTCTTGTTATTCGCCCAAAAAGAAATTATAGTTTAAGATGAGAAATGAATCGTGTAGAAAGAGGGAGCGGAATGAATAAAGAACATTTTATTATTGAGCTGAAAATTTATTTAAAAGCATTAAATCCAAAAGATCAAGCTATTATTCTTGCGAAATACAAGGCGTTATTTGATGCTCGTGTTGCGGAAGGCGAAACAGAAGAACAAGTGGCAAAATCATTGGGGAAACCACGAGTTATCGCAGAAGAAATTTTAAAAGAACAAGGCATCGAATTGACGGAACGAAAAATTGAAAATAATGGTTGGCAAGAAATTCCAGCGGCTACACCTGCTTATGATCATCCCTATGAAGAAGAATCTGAATTTTACTATGATAATGATTCTCCATACTATCGACGACCACAGCATCGGCCACTAACCCGATTTTTCCAAGTGCTTGGTATTTTCTGTTTAAATTTTTTCTTCATGTTTTGGGTTATTTTAGGGATTGCCTTAATGTACGTCGGTTGTGGCATTGCCGGAGCTGCAACTTTATTTTCACCAATTTATGGTATTTATAGTGTCATTACCCAAGCAAATGCCGCTTCCTTTTTCCAATTATCTATGAGTCTCTTTTTATTTGGTGCATCAATCATTGGTTGGTTACTGTTTCTACCAATTTTAAAATTTTCAGCACATGTCTTTAAGCGTTATTTCCAATGGAACATTGCTGTTTTACGAGGTGATATCTAATGAAAAAAACAACAGGGATTCTCTTATCCATTGCTGTCTTAGCGATGCTAATTGGTGGATCTGGCGCCGTCTATTTTTACAAACAAGCGGAAAAATCAGTCACGCCATTAAAAGAAAGTTATACACTAAAAAATAAACAAGCAGGCGAAGAACTTCACTTATCCTTAAAAGGCAAAGGCCCTTATACCATTTATAAAACTGATAGTAACAAAATGGGATTACGATCACCGAATAATGCCTTTTATTCAAAAGCTGAAGGCACCTTAGATGTCAAAGAAGAAAAAAATAAAATAACAGCAACCATCAATACCACTCGTACACAAAACCAACCCGAATTGTCATTCTTTAATATTGGTATTTTTAGTGACTTCACACCGAACGTGAGTGTCCAGATTCCTAATAATGTGAAAAAGTTAGTAATTGATGGCTCAACCCATTCACCAGTTTCATTGAATGCTTTTAACGTAGACGAATTAACAACTAATCTACCAAATTCTTATGTTAGTCTATCGGGTGTTAAAGCAAAAAAAATGACGCTTAACTCTTCAGATGGTATCTACCTTTCAGCGGATACTTCCGCTAAAAAAGCAACAGTTGAAACCACTGACGGCGATATAACGTTGGATTCAGCCTATTTCGATGAAATCAAAAATACTACTACTTCTGGTGATATTCGAGTGCAAAATGCTCGTGGAAACATCCAAGCAACAACGACAGATGGCGATATTAGCGTCTATGATTTCAAAGGAGAAGCTAACTTTTCAAGTGAAAATGGTGATTTTTCTTTAGACATGCCTGCTGTGCCTAAAAAATTAACTGTCGCTCTTGTCCATGGAGACATTTATGTAAATTCTGGAGAAATTTTGCGTAACATTTCAATCAAAGGTGAATCAAAATTAGGCGATGTTCAACTTTTAAACAAAGAGCGAACATCTTATAAGAATGGTCGTGCGGATACAGAGTTTAACCTTTCTAGCGAATTCGGCGATATTACCGTTGATACTCCTGATGATGATAATCAATAACCATGCACCATTTAAAAAAGTTCTGGCACCACAATGAGAGATTGTGGTGCCAGAACTTTTTTAATATCTGTATCCCCTCCAAATCAGGCAATGAAATTATCTTTTAATTTTTTACTCTTTTGATGGTATAATACGGATTGTTGCGATTAAATTTTGAAAGGATTTTTTATGAAAAACAAACTTTATTATCAATTTGCAGGTAGTTGTTTTCTTTTAGTATTTATGTTTTTAGGCTATGTTGTTCGTTTTTATCCAACCTGGCTCAAAGGCTTTGATCAAACGATTACTTCTTTTGTTCGTCGTCCTTTTCCACAGCTAAATAACTTTTTTATTTGGTACACCAAATTTGCCAATTCATTGACGATTATCATCTTAGCAATCGTTGTCATTGCTCTGTTTATTGTTTGGAAATATTATGCTGAAGCATTATGGCTCTTTATTAATACTGCCTTAATTGCTGGCGTAGGTAATTCTTTATTAAAATTATTCTTTATGCGCCAACGTCCTACTTTGGAGCATTTAGTAACTGAACATACGTATAGTTTTCCTAGCGGACATGCTGTAGGAAGTACCTTGTTCTACGGCACTATTTTATTGATTCTGCCAATTTTCATTAAAAATAAAACGGTCCGCCTTTGTGTGCAAATTTTACTAGGTATTGGGATTTTCATGATTGGGGTTAGTCGAATCTATTTAGGTGTTCATTTCCCTAGCGATATCTTAGGTGGTTTTTGTCTTGGTTTAGCTTGGTTGTTATTAAGTTACCCTATTTATTTAGAAAAACGCTTTGTTTGGCGATTTCAAAGCAAACAACGCTAGAAAGAAGTCTTGATTATGCAAATTTTTCCTTATTCAGATGATCCAAATAAACGCTATCACACTTGGAACTATGCACTTCGTCAACAGTTTGGTGAAAAAATTTTTAAAGTGCCAATTGATGGTGGCTTTGATTGCCCCAATCGTGATGGGACCGTTGCCAAAGGTGGTTGTACGTTCTGTAGTGTTTCTGGCTCAGGCGACATGATTGTTGCACCTAGCGATCCCCTGCCGCTTCAATTTCAAAAAGAAATCCAATTGATGCATCAAAAATGGCCAACTGTCGATCAATACATTGTTTACTTCCAAAATTTCACCAATACACATGCGCCAGTTGACGTTATTCGTCATCGGTTTGAACAAGTAGTCAATGAAAAAGGCGTCGTTGGTTTATCCATTGGTACCCGTCCTGATTGTTTGCCTGATGAGGTAGTGAACTATTTAGCCGAATTAAATGAACGCTTTTATTTATGGGTAGAGTTGGGTTTGCAAACCACGTTTGAGGAAACTAGCGCTGCCATTAATCGTGCTCATGATTATCAAACATATCTAGATGGTGTAGCTAAATTACGGAAACACGGGATTCGGGTCTGTACACATTTAATTAACGGGCTACCTGGGGAAACACCTGCCATGATGCGCGAAAATGTGCGGCGAACTATTCAGGATTCAGATATCCAAGGGATTAAACTGCACTTACTTCATTTAATGACAAATACCAAAATGATGCGGGATTATAATGAAGGACGCTTACAATTGATGAGCAAAGAAGCCTATGTTTCAGTGATTTGTGATCAGTTAGAAATGATTCCACCCGAAATTGTTATTCATCGCTTGACAGGCGATGCTCCCTTTGAAACAATTATCGGACCGATGTGGAGCTTGAAAAAATGGGAAGTTCTCAATGCGATTGATGCGGAAATGAAACGCCGCAACAGTTATCAAGGAAAATATACTGTCATTTCAGGAAAGGAAGTTTTCAATTAATGCTACAAACAGCCCTACATTTTAGTCACCAACTTTTAAAAGAAGTGGTGGAACCTGGCGACTTCGTCATTGATGCAACAATGGGAAATGGTCATGATACAGCATTCTTAGCAGAGCTGGTTGGCCCTTCTGGTGAAGTTTTCGCCTTTGATATCCAAAAAGAAGCGTTGATCAATACAGAACAAAAGTTAACAGAACTTAATTTACTCCCACAAACTACGTTATTTCCATTAGGACATGAACATCTTCATGCTGTCCTAGATGAAGAAACAGAAATCACTGCCGCTATTTTTAACTTAGGCTATTTACCTAAAAGTAATAAGGAAATTATTACAAAACCCGCTACGACTAAACAGGCGTTAGATGGGTTACTGCCTCATTTGGTAAAAGGAAGTCGCATTATTTTAGTCGTTTATTATGGCCACGAAGGTGGTTCAGAGGAACTTGATTTGGTCACTAATTACACGCAAGCCTTACCACAAGATGTTTACAGTGTCTTACGTTATGAGTTTATCAATCAAAAAAATCAGCCACCTGTTCTTTTCTGTATTGAAAAGAAATAAGAGAACATGGTCGGATTGTCTCCAGCAATCCGATCATGTTCTCTTTTATTTGTTTTGTTACTCTGTCAATTCACCATCACGAATACGAACCACTCGATCACAGTATTTCAACAAACGCTCATCATGTGTCACCATGATAATCCCTTTATCTTTCTCTTTGGCCTCTTTCGCTAGTAATTGGACAACATCAAATGCCTTTTCTGTATCTAAACTAGCCGTTGGTTCATCTGCCAAAATTACGTCTGGCTCATGATACAATGCACACGCAATGGCTACCCGTTGTCTTTCCCCACCAGAGAGATCACGAGGATAACTATTTCGTAATTCTTTTAAACCCAACGTCTCTAACAATTGCTCTTTTAATTCACTATTTTTACGTGATTTATCAACTTTTTCAATTAAGTGAAATTGATCTTCCACTGTTAAAAATGGCACCAAATTAGAGCTTTGTAAAATAAAGCCGATTTTTTGAAAACGTTGCGCCAAACGTTGCTTCTTCGTTAACTTATTTAGTGATTGCCCGCCAACAATGACTTCACCACTTGTCGGTGCCTGTAAACCAGCTGCAATCGTTAAAAAGGTACTTTTACCAGAACCAGAAGGACCAATTACTGCGACAAATTCACCTGGCTGAACCGCAAAAGATAATTCTTTTAACGCGATCACTTCTGTATGTTTTTCACCATATTTTTTATAAATATTTTTCATTTCTAAAACATTTGCCATGTCTTTAACCTCCAATCGCGATTAACGGATCAATTTTAGCAATCGTTCGAATTGAAAATGCCCCGCCAATTAATGCAGATAAAATCAATAGTACACTAAACAAAATCATGCGTGGTCCATTAGTTGCATAAGGCATCGCTTCTGGTAAAAAGAGCACGGTAATTCCCGTTAAAGCAAGACCAATCGCCACTCCTAGAACAGCCAATAAAGCGGTTTGTAGCATGACTGCCTTTGCTAAGAAACTAGTCGGCACCCCTTGAACTTTTAAGACACCGAACATTGCTGTTTTCTGTAAAGTCATCACAAAGATAAAAATACCGATAATGAACGCTGCAATCACAATCAAGAAATAAATCATGCCATCCAAGGTCAAGTTTTGAGCGCTGTATCCTGGCAGTTTTTCAATAAAATCTGAAATTGAAAGAACTTGGCTGTCTTTATTAGTCGTTTTAACTTCCGCGTTGTCCTTGCTGCGAACAATGAAACCATTAACCATTTTGGCCATTGCTGGATTGTCACCATATTTAATTGACCGCCAAGTATCCAGAGAAGTGTAAATAACTGGCACAATGTTATAGCTACTTTTAGAAATAAAGCCGACAATTTCTAATTGCTCATCATATTTCCCTGCAGTTAATTTGTCGCCAATTTTAAATCCTTGATTTTTCAATGATTCTGAAGCAATCACTTGATTTTTATCAGTAAATGCGTTTCCTTCAATCACTTTTGGCATTAAAAAACTTTCTTTTTCAATCCCAAATAAGCTAACATTCGTTAATTCAGCCTTTTTATCATCTGCTGGGCGGATGGCTAACGACTGTTGACCAATCGGTGCAATTTTGCCTCCTGAAATCGTCTCTTTCACGTTTTCATCTAACACTGATACATTTAAATTACTATTGGCCTCTTTTGATAAAACCACTTGATTCGCTTGCCATTGATCTACGGCTAAACGATTTCCTTGAGCTAAACCGTTCGCTAAACCTGACAAAATAAAAATTAACCAAGCAATCAAGACCATTACTAAGACTACAAGGACGTACCGTCCTTTTGAATACTTCATTTCATTAAATCCTAAAAACATGAATGGTTCACCTCTTTCTTCTTTTCGAAATAAACTATATCACTTATCAATCGATAAATCAATAATTATTTATCGATTGATAAGTGAATTTTACAAAAAAATAGAGAAGTCTGTTTTCCAACAGGGCTTCTCTATTTTTTATTTGTGACTTTTCAGAACGCCATGTAGCATAAATTGAATGAATTTTTTGACATCGTCATCCACTGTTTTTCGCTGGTACGTTTTTTCAATACTTAATAATGCACTAACGTTATATAAAATAAACCGAGTTGCATCATCTACACTGATGCCCTCTTGTAAGCAATTGGTTTCAGGTTCACTTTCAAAAATAGCCGCAATATTATTGATATAGGTTTTTTTGAAAATTTGATACAGCGTACGATTGTAATCAGGGCCCATTTCTTGAAACATGTCGTTCAACATTAAGAAAAGATTGGTCGGATGTTCATCTAACAAAACTTTGATTAATTGATAAAGTTTTTCTTCTACTGATGCATTTCCAGAAACAATTGGGACTAATTCTTCCTGAACACGGGACGTTAATTCTTCAATCACAGCTAAATACAGTTCTTTTTTATTTTTAAAATGGTGATAGAGATTCGGTTGGGTAATGTTCGCTTTTAAAGCAATTTCACGAGTGGAGGTATTTTTGAACCCCTTTGTCATGAATAATTCAGAAGCGACAGACAAAATAATTTGCCGTGTACGTTCTAAATCAGCTTTGCGTTTATTTGGCTTTTCCATGGTTTTCTCGCCCCCTGCTGCTTTTTATTTTAGCATATTCTCCGGCAAGAAACGAGAGACCTTTATACAAAAAACGAAAAATATACAATCAATGTGCCTACTATTTGGAGAAGAACCGCGCAATAATACCACCGCTGCAGATGTATCAGCCAGCCTTTTTCGCCCCCAAGATAAATCAACTACTGCAGTCCATAAAAAAACTATTAGCCAACAACCAAAAAAGCAGTGCCGATTTTGTCCATCGATTCTCTCTGAATACACTCAGTACAAATAAAGTATTTAGCACCAAAAACGTGCGCCGTAATTGCCGTACATTCCTCATTTTCCCCATTGATATATCTCCTTTTTCTATTTAGCATAGCAAAAAAAGAAGCAAATGAGAATGACTCATTTTGCTTCTTTTTCAACTTATTCAAAAACAAATTGATTTTTATAAAGTTCCGCATAGAATCCATCTTGTTCAACTAGTTCATGGTGGTTGCCTTCTTCAATGACTTCACCGTCTCGTAAAACAATAATCCGATCCGCATTTAGAATCGTTTTCAAACGATGGGCAATCACAAAACTGGTGCGCCCTTTAATTGCTTCGTCCATCGCTTTTTGGATTTTAGCTTCTGTTACTGTATCAACATTACTTGTTGCTTCATCCAAAATTAATAATTCTGGATTGGTAATAATCGTTCGTGCAATACTTACTAATTGCTTTTGCCCCGTACTGAAAAGGTTATTCTCTTCCGTAATCTCAGTATCATAGCCTTGCTCAAGATTTACAATAAATTCATGGATATTCGCTTGTTTCGCTGCTTGAACAATTTCTTCATCCGTGGCCTCTGGCTTACCAAAAGCAATATTCTCACGAATTGTTCCTGAAAATAGAACGGACTCTTGCAAAACAATGCCTACATGTGAACGCAAGCTATCTAAATCCATTTCACGAATGTCCACACCATCAAACGTCACGGCGCCTTCATTCACATCATAAAAGCGATTCATTAAATTCATAATCGTTGTTTTTCCTGAGCCTGTCGGTCCGACTAAAGCGACCATTTCACCTTTATCCACATGAATAGAAACATCTTTCAACACAGGCGTTTCTGGATTATAGCCAAAAACAACATGATTTAAAGCCACAGCTTTGTTAATCTCTTCTAATTTTCCGCCATTTTCGGGACGAATTTCATCTGGTTCATCAAACATCTCATTTAAACGACGAGCGCCTGTAACAGCTAATTGAATCATGCTATAACCTGAAGAAATTTGCATCAATGGTTGATAATATTGTTGGGAATATTGGACAAACATAACGACTAAACCTAACGCAGCGGCACGATCAACAGAACCATTGATTGCTAACCAACCACCAAAGAAAATAACAATTGCCGTATTGACTAATGACATTCCTTGCATCATTGGGAAAAGTAATCCTGAATACACTTGACCTTTATACGTAGCTGCACGAACTTTTTCATTTTGCTCTAAAAAGCCGTCAATGGTTTCTTCTTGTAAGCCATTAGTGATGATCACACGTTGCCCACTAATTTTTTCATCCATATAGCCATTTAATTTACCCACTTCATCTTGCTGTAAATCGACATATTTGCGCGCCTTGCTAATCACAAAGACCGCAATTAAAATCGCAATCGGCGTAGAAGCAATTGTGGCCCATGCCAGTTCCACATTTTGACGGAACATCATGATTAAGACACCAACCAATAAGGCAATATTGGTTAATACTTGTAGCAACGCTTGGTTTAAACTGTTTTGGATGTTGTCTAAGTCACTAGTAAAACGACTTAAAATTTCACCATCTTGATGAGAATCAAAGAAACGAATCGTCAATTTTTCTAATTTGTTAAACAAACCAATCCGCATGCGGTTTGTTGATTTCCCCACGACTTGTGTAAAGAGAATACTGTAAATGAAACTAGCGGCACTAGTTAAGACATAAAAAATGAGTAGTTTCCAAATGACAGAAACGAACGCACTTTTATCATCTTTTCCTTGCATCACATTAACCGCATATTTCGCTAATTCCTGAATAGCTTCCCCAACGAATTGCGGCGCTTTGACTTGTAAATAAGTCGCTGCGAAAATTGCTAAGAAAATAAAGAGGAAAGAAACTTTGTAACGTTTTAAATAATGATAGAAAAATTTACCAGCTTTTATTAAATCAGTCATTAAGCTTCCTCCTTTCCTTTTTGAGTTTCATAAATTTCTTGATACACGGGGTTCGTAGCTGCTAATTCTTCATGCGTGCCTTCCCCGACTAAACGTCCATTATCCAATACTAAAATACGATCTGCATGGACAACAGAAGAAATTTTTTGGGCAATAACGATCGTGGTAGTCTCTTTTAACTCTTTATCCAACGCTTCTCGGACTAACCGCTCCGAACGAGCATCCAACGCGCTGGTGCTATCATCTAAAATCAAAATTTTAGGCTCACCAATCACACCTCTAGTAATTGATAACCGTTGTTTTTGTCCACCAGAAAAGTTATTACTCCGTTCTTCGACGGGCGCATCATAACCTTCTGCTAATTTTTCAATAAATTCCTTGGCTTGGGCGATGCCTGAAGCCCGTTCCATGTCCGCTTCAGAAGCGTCACGTTTACCATGGCGTAGATTTTGCGCAATCGTTCCAGAGAACAGGATTGCTTTTTGCAACACAAAGGAAACTGTTTTTCGTAAACTGTGTTCGTTCACTTCTCGTAAATCGACACCACCAACTTCAATCTTTCCTTCTGTCGGATCAAATAAACGTGGAATTAATTGTGCCAACGTAGATTTACCAGCGCCAGTTGCGCCCACAATCCCAATCATTTCACCTGGCTGAATAGAGAAAGAGATGTCTTTCAAGGTATCTTCTTCATCCCCAGGATAACGGAAAGATACGTGATCAAACTCAACACTACCAATTAACTCTTGTTCTGGGACTTTTTTGTAGGTAACATCTGGTTCTGTTTCCATCACTTCTTTAATCCGCTTAATGGAAACAGCGGCACGAGAAGTCATCATCATCATCATTCCGCCGATAATAATCGCCATCATGATTTGCATTAAATAGTTCATAAAGGAAGCGACACCACCAATTAAAGTTGGATCATCCTTGACTAAGTTACTCACAAAGAAAATCGAGCCTACAACGGCTAAGTTCGCCACCAACATAAACGCTGGAATCATCACAGCAAATAAGCTACCTACGATTAAGTTATGGGTGGTTAATTCTTCACTCACTTTTGTAAAACGTGACAATTGATTTTTTTCTTGAACAAATGATTTGACGACACGAATGCCTAACAAATTTTCTTTTGCGATACCATTAATCTTATCAATCAAGTTTTGAATAATCATGAAATG
This sequence comes from Enterococcus sp. MSG3299, assembly GCF_050555765.1. Lineage (NCBI taxonomy): Bacteria > Bacillati > Bacillota > Bacilli > Lactobacillales > Enterococcaceae > Enterococcus > Enterococcus sp. MSG3299. The sequence goes on along the minus strand of NZ_CP187869.1, from coordinate 571,572 downwards.
CTTGCCCATTTGCGAAAAGGACAGCATAGAAATCAAAATAACTGCGATGACAAGTGCAACAATCACCCACCATAGTTGTGGCAAGGTTAGCATCGCTAAAATAAAACTCCCGATAAATAAAAAAGGAATTCTAAAAAGTGTCTGCAACGCAATCATAATGACATTTTGAATTTGAGTAACGTCATTTGTTAAACGAACAACTAAGTTACCTGCTGAAAATTTTTCGATATTGCCAAATGAAAAGGTTTGGATTTTGCGGAAAGTTGCTTCACGAATGTCAGCACTGACACCTTGGGCAACTTTGGCAGAAAAAATTGTATTAATAACCCCTGCAACGAGTCCTAATCCTGCAATGGCAATTAATTGAATCCCTAAATTTTTCATTTTGTCGCTATCGTCATTCATAATTGCTTCCAACACTTGTTGTAACAATTTTGGTTGCCAAAGTGCTGAGACAACCATTACGATCACCGCCAACAAGGCAATAACTACCGAGCCTTTGTATTTTTTGGCGTGTTGAATAATAAGGTCCATCTTATCCCTACTTTCTTAAAATAGTTCCCTGCTTCTTCAGTGTTGGTCTGCGAATTCTTCCCCATTACAAAAAAATCAATTTGCTCATTGACTTCACCAATTTAACACTGTAAAATAAGGCCGATTCATAATTTACCATTTTTAGTGGTAAAATACAAGCGAACAAGTTAATTTTTCACAAGTTTTTCCTATCATAAAGTGTACCTTCTTTTTGATAAACTTACGAAGATAACGTTTAATAGGAGCTAAAATCATGGAACCAAAATTATCAAAAGACACGATTATTGCAGCCGCATTTTCTTTGTTAGAAAAAAGTCCCACTTTAGAACAACTTTCTATGCGTAAAGTCGCCAAACAGCTTGGTGTACAGGCGCCCGCAATTTATTGGTATTTTAAAAATAAGCAAGCCTTACTTCAAAGTATGGCTGAAGCGATTGAAGAGCACTTTCAAGAACCTGCATTATGTGGTGAATGGTATTCTGACTTACTGGCCTTCATGGAAAACTATTATGATCTCTATCAACAATTTCCCTGTGCCGTAGCTATCGAAATCCAAACCGTCCCTGCCTATCCCCAACGATTACGCCATTTAAATCAAATGATGGGCATTTTAAGAGAAGCAGGTTTTTCACCAGAAATGACTCATTTAGCAGTAACGTCTTTACAACATCTTTTATTTGGGATGATTATGGACGCAACGGAGGAAAAACAGCTCGTTTCGCAAGTGTTGAACGGAGATGACTATTTAAAAGAACAAGTGCTGCACATGAAACAATATGTCTCCGACAATGAGTTAACGTACATGGAGGAAAGCATTCAATTTCGACACTCCATCCACCAAAAATCCGCCTTTATTCAAGCCGTTAAAACCTACTTAGATGGTTTGCAAGCAGACAACACATCTTCATCTAAATAAAAAAAGCCCTTGGTCCGTCAGTCATTTCGACTGACGGACCAAGGGTTAACTTTTAAAATAAATTGCGAAAACTACTTTCTCTATTTTGGTATTGGTAGCCAAGCCAAGGCTTTTTGAATCCATTCATCCCAGAACTCCCAGTCATGTTCTCCTGGTCCAGTTTCAAAAGTATAACTTGCCTGTGCCTGTTCCAACGCTTGAGCCATCTGTTGATTAGCAGAAAGTAACATATCTTGCTCCCCACAACAAAGGTAAAATTGGGGCATTTCTGTTTGGCTTTCTACTAATTGTTGTAATAAATACAGCGGATCGTGAATGGAACCTTCAATTTGATCTAACGGGCCAAAAATACCTTCCCAATAGCTTCGCTTACGGACTTTTAATAATTCCCCAAAACTAGTGGATGATAAACTAACTGCCCCAGACAAAGAAGCAACGGCTGCAAAAGATTCTGGTTTCGCTAATCCTAATTTCAAGGCGCCATAACCACCCATTGACAAACCAGCGGCAAAGGTTTTTTCTCGTTTTGTACTTAACTGTGGAAAGAGTTGATGACAAATTTTCGGTAATTCTTCTGAGATAAACGTCCAATAGTTCATATCGTATTGCGTGTCCGTATACCAAGCTAAATCCGTGGACGGCATAATGACAGCAATCCTTAAATCAGCGACATACCGCTCAATAGAGGTTCTGCGAGCCCAGACGCTGTGATTCCCTCCCATCCCATGTAATAAATACAACACGGGAATATCTGTTAATGCTGCTTGGGTACTTGTGCCCACTTTTTTTACCGTTTCTTGTGGTAAAATTACGTTCACATTCACTTCCATTTCCAATACATTTGAATAAATATTTGCTTGTAAAAAGGCCATCTACTTTTCCCTCCAATACTCTTTCTATTAGTGTACCACTAAACCTTCGCTCGTTGCGCTTTTGCGAAAATATTTAACAAAAGAGCGACAACAACTAAGCCCGCACCGACTAAGTAAACATTATGCAGACCTGCATAGAGGATACCACGTAATGGTTTTAACAACGCAGCTGGAATTAAATTTGCAGTATGTGGATTCACTAATTGATTCATGACATCTGCATCGACGTTTAACGCGCTCGCTTCCAATTTCGCAAACATTCCTGCATTTAAAATCACACCAAAAATTGACACCATCACAGTCTGCCCAATTGTACGCACCAACGTATTAAACGATGTTGCAACCCCCATTTTTTCAGGCTCCACTGTACTTTGTGCGGTCACCGTAGTCGTTGTGATAGTAATCCCAAAACCAACTCCTAAGACAGAAGACACTACAAAGAAAAGCCAAAACGGAACGGCCATTGGCATTACCACTAAAAAGATGGCCCCGACTAATAGAATCGATAACCCAATCGTTAAAACTTTTTTCATAGCATATTTTTCCATAAAGCTACTTGCTATAAATGATCCAGCCATCCAAAGTAACGACATAGGCGCTAAAACTAAGCCACCAATTCCTGCACTTTTTCCTAAGACACCTTGCATCCACATCGGAATGTAGACATCAATCCCCATTAAGAAACCGCTAATAAGCGCCGCAATAAGATTTACTAAAACAAACGTTGGTTGATTAAATAAATGCAAATCAATCACTGGGTCTTGCGCGCGTTTTTCTATCATCACAAACGCTACAAAAAAGAGCACACTCAAACTCAAACAACCAAATGTTACTAATGTAAAACCATTATCGCTAATCATTTGAAAACCTAGCAATAACGTTAGCAGCACTGCCATCAAAGTAACGCTGCCCAAAATATCCATTGGCATCTTGGTCCGTTCCCGCTTTGGTTCAACTAAGAAAATACTAATCAAGCCCAATAAAACAAGTCCAATAGGAACATTAATGAAGAAAATCCAATGCCAACCGACTGTATCTACAATAAAACCACCTGCTAACGGACCAAAAATACTAGCAATTCCCCAGGCGGCGCTGTTTAAACCTAAAATTTTCGCTCGCTTGTCCAATGAATACATATCGGCAATAATCGTTAATGCAACTGGTAAAATTGCACCTGCCCCCACACCTTGAATTGCGCGGGCAATAATTAAAGTCAACATATCTTGGGCAAAGCCACACAACGAGGAGCCCAAAATAAAAATGATAATACCAATCATGAAGACAGGTTTACGACCAATTTTATCCGCAAGTTTCCCATAAATCGGTGTTAACATCGCATTCGTTAATAAATAAATTGAAAATACCCAGTTCATAATTTCCATACCATGTAACGAGCCGACAATCGTTGGCATCGCAGTAGACACAATGGTCCCTTCAATGGCTGTCATAAATGTTGCCACAAAAACACTCACCGTGACTAACTTAACATTTGTTTCTTTTGCCATTTGTTCACATCCTTTTCTATTCAATTGTCAATTTTCTAAATTGCTCCATAGCTATTCTATACAAAAAAGAACAAAATGTCTTAAAAAAATGCTTTTTCATAAAAAAATTATTGCAAAAAAAAACAAGAAGTCAGCCAAGTATTGGCTGACTTCTTGTTTTTTTTATTTAATTATTCAGCTAAACTAGCTTTTAACGCTTCAACTTTATCTGTTTGTTCCCAAGGTAAATCAATATCTGTTCGACCAAAATGACCATAAGCCGCAGTTTGTTTATAAATTGGGCGACGTAAATCTAGCATTTCAATAATACCTGCTGGACGTAAATCAAAGTTTTTACGAACTGCTTCGATTAATTTACTTTCTGGAAGATCACTCGTACCAAACGTATTAATAGAAATAGACACTGGTTGCGCCACACCAATTGCATAAGCTAATTGGACTTCTACTTTTTTCGCCAAACCAGCAGCAACAATGTTTTTCGCGATATAACGCGCAGCATAACTAGCAGAGCGGTCAACTTTGGTTGCATCTTTTCCAGAAAAAGCACCGCCGCCATGACGAGCATAACCGCCATAAGTATCAACGATAATTTTACGACCAGTTAAGCCGGCATCTCCTTGAGGGCCACCGATTACAAAGCGACCAGTTGGGTTGATAAAGTATTTTGTTTCATCATCTAAAAGTTCATGAGGAATCACCTCATTGATTACTTGTTCTTTAATGTCTTTTTCGATTTGTTCTAAGGTTGTTTCATCATCATGTTGTGTACTGATGACAATCGTATCCACACGTTGTGGTTGACCTTGATCATCATATTCCACTGTTACTTGAGATTTTGCATCAGGACGTAAGTAAGGTAAGACTTTTTCCTTCCGCAATTCTGCTAAACGGCGAACCAAACGATGACTTAACGCGATCGGTAATGGCATTAATTCTGGTGTTTCGTCAACGGCAAAACCAAACATTAAGCCTTGGTCACCAGCGCCAATATCGTCTTTTTCATCTTGATCACGCACTTCTAAGGCTGCGTCAACCCCTTGAGCGATATCAGGTGATTGCTCATCGATTGCTACAAGAACTGCGACAGTCTCTCCATCAAATCCATATTTTGCTCGTGTATAACCAATATCTTTCACAGTTTGACGAACAATTTTTTGGATATCTACATAAGCTGTTGTAGAAATTTCTCCAAATACTAGGACTAAACCAGTTGTTACGGATGTTTCACATGCCACGCGGGCCATCGGATCTTTCTCCAAAATCGCATCTAAAATTGCATCACTGACTTGGTCAGCTACCTTATCTGGATGTCCTTCTGAAACGGATTCTGATGTAAATAAATGTCTTTCTGTCATAATGTTATTCCCCCTAAATAGTTTCGGTTACAAGGCATCTTTAGTAAGTAACGACAATTACTTGCTAAATCCTTTCGGGAACTTGTAACAAAAACAGTATACCAGATATCTAAAAAAAAAGCTTAGGTTTTCAAGAAAATCATTAAATTACCTATATTTGCTTTTCCTATAACAAAAAACTTCCAGCCCCTTTCATCTGAGCTGGAAGTTTCTTGCTACTGTAAAATTTTCTCCGCGATAAAGTGTGTATATTGCTCGCCACCTGCCACATTTGGATGAACTCGGTCATCATAAAACCAATCATCATGGGCGTTACTATAATTAAACCAGTCAATGACCGTTAAGTTATCGTATTTTTTGTCCATTTGACTAAGTAAACTATTCACTTGATTTTGCCATCTTCTAGTTGGGACGCGAACATTAATCCAATAAACTTTTCGATTACCTAACGCTTTCATAAATTCATCAAATTGTGCCTCTGTAAAAGGACCATTCGTACCTAAACTCACTAAAACAGTATCTTTGAGCATTTTCTTTTTGTCTAGTTCACCAATTAGTGAAATGCTACTATACAATTGACGGCCCACTTCCCCATCGATAATCATTTTAGGGAAAATATCTTGTAACCCGCTAGCACCATCTAGAATAACAGAATCACCAATAGTTGTGATTTCTAAATTCTGCGCTTTTTTTACTTGCTCTGGTGTGAGTTGTGTGGGTAGAACGTCTTGGCTTTCACTCGGTTTTGTACTACTTTCTGTGGACGTGCTACTATTTTTCGTGCCACTTTCTTGAACTTCTTTTTTACGTTCTTCAATTTTTTGCTGATTTTTCGCAATATTTTTTTCTAGTTGCTCTTGTTGCGCACTTTTAGCGTTTGCTGGAGCCACAATTAAACCGAATACTGCAATCACGCTAATCACTGTCATAAAGGCCATTGTCCCTTTTTCACGAAGGTCCCACGGTTTCCGTAAGAATTCAGTGAATTGAGTCCAGACATCCTTATAAGACAATCGTGTCAGTGGATGTTCGATAAAACGATATGACAATTCGCTCACTACTAAAATTAATGCTATTTCAACCAATGAATGTAGAAAAACATGGTCCGATAAGGTCTTAATTTTGGCCTCATAAAAAATCATGATTGGGAATTGATACAAGTAAATGCCATAACTCCGTTTACCTATCCACGTAAAGACTGGATTCGTTAACCAACGATTCATATCTGCCCCTGGATGTGCAGTGACGGCCACTAAGACAGTGGCTGCCAAACTAATTAAAAACATGCCGCCATAATAAACAAAATTTGTATGATCTGATAATGTTAAAAAGGCTAACACTAAAAGAATTAAGGCACTTAAACCAGCGCCATTTAAGATTTTTTTAGAGGCTTCTGGAATTTCTTCTTTCAAACGTGTGCTTGGCCAAACATACGCCAATGCACTACCTAGTAAAATAGAAAAAACACGTGTGTCTGTTCCATAATAGACACGTGTAGGATCTGCGCCAGGAACATATAAAACGGCCATCAGCGTCACCGAAATTAAGGCGCCGATTAAAACTAAACTGAAAATTCGACCGCGCTTACGAACAAAGCGTTCCAGAAGAATAAAAAGTAATGGCCAAATTAAATAATTTTGCGCTTCAACTGCCAATGACCAAATATGTACAAATGGCGATTGTGTCGCAAATCCATCAAAATAAGAAAACCCTTTAAAAATTTGCCACCAGTTGTTGTAATAAAAAACACTACTAGCGACAACGCTGCGAATATTGTTTAATAAATCCTGCTGAAAGAGTGTAATATAACTAACTGCACTTAAAAGCATCACAATTAATGCTGGATACAGCCGTTTCATCCTTCGCACATAAAATCCTTTTAAATCAATGGTCTGATTTTCTGCCCATTCTTGCCGCAACAAGTCGTTAATAAGATAACCTGAAACAACAAAGAAAATCGGAACACCTAAGTAGCCACCTCGCATGACTTGGGGAAAAAGGTGATACAAAATCACGCCAATTACAGCGATCGTCCGAATGCCATCAAAACCTGTAATATAGCGTTTTTTCTTGCTATTTGCTGTCTGATTCATTTGTGCTTTCCAACTTTTCTATAAAATTATTCTTTTCCTTTATTTAAAGAAGCAAGTAACTTTAATATACGTTTTTTCCTAGGAAATGGCAAGCAAACTTTGCCTCCTTTAGGGTTTTTTTACAATTCAAAAAACCAACATTTTTTAAATCACAAAAAACAACCAAAGCTTATGAAAATCACTCATAAGCTTTGGTTGTTTACTCATATCGTTTTCGTTTAGATGAAGATGGAATCCCTAGGGCTTCACGATATTTTGCCACCGTTCGCCGGGATATTTCCATGCCTGAATCTTTTAATCGCTCGACTAATTTTTGATCAGATAACGGTTTACTTTTTACTTCTTGATCAATTAATTTTTGTAGTTGCTTTTTAACCATCGTTGTTGAGACATCCTCGCCATCTTCTTCTGATGAAAGAATACTTGTGGAGAAGAATGAGCGCAATTCAAAGACACCAAACGTGGTTTCTAGATATTTTCCATTGACCGCACGACTAACTGTCGATTCATGAATAGACAAAGCATCCGCAATTTCTTTTAAAGTCATTGGTTTTAATGGCCGATCTGCTTCTAAAAAGAAGGCTTCTTGACGGCGCACAATTTCTTGCCCTACACGTAAAATTGTATCCCCCCGCTGATTCACTGCGCGCTCTAACCATTCAAATTCGTTTTTCTTATCCTTAATATATTCTTGGACTTCTTTGTCGTCAGTCTCTTGCATTCGTTTGAAATAATTTTCTTGAAAATTTAATGTCGGTCGACCAGCTTTGTTGGAAATCACCACTATTCGATCTTCCTTGATTCGGACAGTTAAATCTGGTCGAATATACAATTCCTCGGTCGCATCAAAAATATTCCCTGGCGCTGGCGATAACGTTTGTATATAATCAAAGATCAATTGAATTTCTGCTAATTCAATCCCAAATTTTTTAGCTAACGGGCCCCATTTACGACTCACTAAGGCATCAAACTCTTCCTCCAATAAAATATACGCTAAATTAGGCGCGGTATCGTCTCGTTCTGTTTGTAGCATCAAACATTCTTGTAAATTGCGTGCCCCCACACCTGCTGGATCTAGCTGTTGTAACAAAGTTAATGCATCTAGCATTTGAATGGCGCTTGCTTCGGTTTTCACTGCCGCTTCTTCTAACGAAATCGTTAAATAACCATTCACGTCTATATATTCTACTAAAAACAATACCAATGTTCGCAAGTATGTATCGCGGTAATTCAAATGAATTTGATCAATTAAAGACTCAAATAATGATAAATGATAGTCTGGAATTTGATTCATATAATTATTTTCTTCGTCTTGGTTGGTGTAAGAACGACTAGGTATCGGAAAATCTGTGGTGTACTGCGTGTCTACTTGTAAATCAATTAATGGATTCTCTAGTGCTTTCGCTTCAACAAAGGCAGCGAGTTCTTCCGTATTAAATTGTAAAATTTGAATAGATTGTTGAAGCTGTTGAGTCATGGCCAACTTCTGGACTTGTTTTTGTTGTTGGTACATTCGTTGCTCAAATTTCATTATTTTCGTCCTCCCTCTTGTAATTTTTGTCAATATCAGCTAAACTAGTATTCGTGCCGCGCCCTTAGTGTAGTGGATATCACGTAAGATTCCGGTTCTTGAGACGGGGGTTCGATTCCCTCAGGGCGCGTTATTTAAATATGTTGATTTATCAACGTTTCTGGACACTCTTTATTCATCTAAAGAGTGTTTTTTCATGTTTAGGAATGATTTTTCTATCCGTAGTTTTTTCAAATGTTGCTTGTGGCAAGCTCAATCGCACTTAACGCGACAACATTTGTTCTGCTTCAGCTACAAATCCAATAAGGTTAAAATTCCTCCGTTCCTATTGTAACGCATAACGTTTCCTTTTTCTATCTGCTAAACAAAGTATTACGACAAGCAAACACCTGCTTCTCTCTTAAAGATCCCTTTCTGATTATATAGTAAATTGCTTTTAATTTGTTAATTATTTTACCTAAAACTTGATACCCTAATTAAATAAAGAACCTGGGGCAAAAATCACTTTGGATTTTTGTCCCAGGCTTAAAACCTGATAATTGGCGGGAACAGAACCGTTCAGCTTCGACCTCTAAAATACTTAATTAGAAATATGCTACCCGCAATCACACCGATTACGATTACTAGCCAAAATAATCCACTTACAAGTAACAGCTCAGTTAAGGTCATCTTCAGATTCTCCTCCTTTAAATGGCATCTGCTTTGTTTTGCTATGTAATTGATGGCGAGATCAGACAACAGCTATCAAAAAAACGGACCAACACGTGGTCCGTTTTCATTCATTATTAAGCTTTTACGATGTTCGTTGCTTGTAAGCCGCGTGGACCTTCTTCAGTATCAAAAGTTACTGCTTGGCCTTCGTCTAAAGTTTTAAATCCATCTGATTGAATAGCTGAAAAATGTGCAAATACATCATTGCCATCTTCACCTGTAATAAATCCAAAACCTTTGTCTGCGTTAAACCATTTTACTGTACCGTTGTTCATATATATTTCCTCCTAGTGCATAAAAATATGCAAGTTATTGCAAAAAATGTTGAGTGGCAAAAGGAGAAGTATAGTTTTTAAATATATAACTCAAATTACTTATCAAAATTGATTACTTAATTACTATAACATATTTACTAGGAATAAACAATGCCCACGACTTTTCCTTGGACTTTCTAAAATAATCAAAGATGCGCTTGACAAAGACCTAGCAAAAGACACTCCTATTCTTTCTATTTCCAGTTAGTTTTGTTTAACTTTAAATAATCGCTACGCGCCAAATAATCAAATAGCGGAGCTAATCCTGGTGAAAAATTTACTTCCTCAAACCGCTTAATAAATTGTACGCCTTTAATTTTATTTGGTTCGTTCAGCGTAACTTTTCCTTGGGCTTGTTTAGCAAAATAAAAATGTCCTTGCCAAACGATTGAATCAAAAACGAGTGGTCCAGTAAAAATTTCTTCAAGTTCAGTAATTTCCACTGCTAATTCTTCTTTCATTTCACGAATCGCACATTCCAGCGCTGATTCACCAAGTTCTTGTTTTCCGCCAGGGAAATTCCATGTGTCTGGCCGATCTTTTAAAATAAGAATTTCATCAGATTGATTTTTAAGAAGTACTCGCGAAAATTCTTTTTTCATTTCGTTTAACCCTCTTCTTCATTTTTTATTGAGAAGCCACACTTGGCAGCATAAAAATATAATGCAAAATACGATCCGCGTACGATGGATTTTTTTCAAAGTCATTGACTTCTTCATTGACTAACTCCAAATCATCGGTAATCACTCCAGCAACGTCCATAAAGAGCATTTTACTCAATACCTCTGAGTCATTAACTGTCCAAGCATAAACTGCTTTTTTCTGTTGGTCAGCTTTTAAAATGAAGGTATCATTCAACGTAGTAGCTTCCATTGTATACAAATCAGCTTGTGTTTCTGGAAAAGTGAAATTATAGGGCAAAATAAAACTAACTTTTACTTTTGATTTGGCTTTTTTAAACGCTTTGATCACATTGTAGTCGAGAGATTGAACCTGATGGTTATTCTTTATCAAAGGACGTTCATATTTTTCAATAAAGTTAGAAAGCGCACCTTGACTATCTTGTTTAGACGTTTTAATTTCTACTAGTAATTTTTGTTTGGCTTGGTTTGCTTTCGCTAAATAATCATCAAAACTGGCAATTGGTGCTTCTTGGCCATTTTCTTTAACGGTCATTTTTGTTAATTCAGCCAACGTAAATTCTTGCGGCGTGCCATCAACGCCGGCGAGTTCTTGAAGGTTTGCATCATGCATCACAACAAATTGATGGTCTTTGGTTTCTTGAACATCAATTTCAATATAATCTGGTTTAAATTTAATGGTTCTTTCCATAGCAGGAATAGTATTTTGTACGCCATTACTATTGGTGACCCCTCGATGCGAAATAATCAAAGGTTTTGATTCTAATAGCCCTGTTAAGTAAACAGCGTTGAAAATTATATAGCCGCCAAAAATGGTGAATAGTCCTAGGCCCATTCCGATAGTCACTAATTTATTACGTTTCGTTTCTTTGTCAAAGGCAACTTTTGTCGTCGTTTCTGCTTGAACATTTAATTGTGTATATAAGAAATTAATCAGTAATACTGAAAGCCAAGCATTAGAGACAAACTGTAAAAATTGGACAACGGTTAAATTTAAAATACCACCTAGTAAGCTAATGGTATCGCTCAAGGTATCTAACTTCAACTGTAGAAGATAAAGTAACACATAAATAACATACGTTGAAACAAATACCGCGATCGTCACAAATGCAATATTACGAATAATGAACCATAATCGTTTGTTTGTCATTGACCAACTAGCCTTAACTGCCTCGCCCGCTTTTTTTCTCTCCAGAATCATTAATGGAAGCGTGTAAATGAAACGAATAGCTAAATACCAGACTAATAGCCCAAAGGCCAGTAACCCAACCAAGTAAGGAATTCGTTGGGACAAAAATTCAACAATAAAATCTGGAATCACAAATTTCGTCAATAGATTACTTTGGAAAATCAGGTTACCAAAAGGGACAATGACAACAAAATAACCGAAAAAGAATAACCACGAACGGGCACCTTGCTTTTTAAGAACCTTAAAAGATGCCTTGGTAACTCCTTTAAAATGAAAGCGATGGTCTTGCCGTATTTGAAAAATCCCTAATAATAAAAAGGTAAACTGATAAAAAACTGCACCTAAAAAAAGTAACAACAAGAGAATTAATAACACCAGAGCAAGCGGCTTTTCTAACAATAAATTCAGGTTATTAAACGAAAGATAAGGAATACCTTGAGTTTTTAGTGCGTTGGAAGTAGCCCAACTAAAAGCCCCACCCACCAATAATAATAAGGCATTTAAAGTAAAAAATAACCATAAGTACTGCAAGATGTCTTTAAAAAATTGCCTTGTTCCATTTTTAAATGTTTGCCAAGCAGACATACAAACTCCTCCATTCTAAAAGTATCTGATTAAAGTTCTTCCATACGAATCCTAAATAAAACAACGGCAATCCAAATTGAAATAAATGATGGCAAAATAACAATAATGATTGCGACTGGCTCATCAATAGTCCCTTGTAACGTATTTTTTACTTCTGAAGAAACAATAAACTGATCAAAAATCACTTGATAAATAGTAACATAAATCAATACCCATTGAATATAATATTCAATTATTTTCATTAAAGCGATGGGTAAAACAATTTTTTTCGTCGTTAAATTCAATAAAAAATATAACAAAAGACTCGTACTGATGATAACGACTATCCCTAAAAGAAATAACGACTCTAACCGCTGCCCTATTACGTTTGCAACGCCTATTGTTAATAATAAATACATAGCTACCGAAATTAAGATGCTCACACTTAGCATAACAGAAAACAAAAGTAATGCCTTAAGAAAAAGCCACTTATCAACTCTTTTATTTCCAATCAATAAACCTAAAAGAATCACCGACAAAAGTAAAATCAATTCAATCATTCGTTCCTCCTCCCAAAACAAATGAAAACAAATTCATATGTTCGCGTTTATTTTATCAAACTAAAATGGATTTGTAAAACATTTCACATGTTATTTAATAAACGACTATTACTAGAAAAAAGACAAGCCAAGTTTCCTTTATTTAGGAAACTTGGCTTGTCTTTTTATTCTTTTTACTTCGTTATTTTTTGATAGTTTGCGAATAATTGATTCGCATCTCCTTCTCCATCAATTTTCTTGAGATGGCCGTTATCTATTTTAAACATAGATGGCACATGTAAAACTTTATTTTCTCGGATAAATGTTGACCATTCCTTCATGGTCTCTTTGTTGGTTAATTCTACATAGTAAACCTGTTTAGGTGCTTGTAATAGTTTCTCGAAATCCTGACAATCTGAACAGTTTTTCTTTTTTAAAACAACATAAAATGTTTCGCCAGAGTGTTTTTTTTCTTGATACTCATTGAAACTTAATTCCTTTTTATGCGGAATAAATGTAAAACCTACCAACAAACTAAGTAACAAAATTAACAGACTGAACGAAATTTTTTTATTCATGTTTTTTCTTCCTTTTTAGTTTGTCTAATTTTTTCTTTTTTTATTTTTTGTTATGCCAAAGCTAATAGCCACTATAAGGACAATTAAACCTGCAATCATGTAAAGTGGATTTACTGTTGTATTAGTCATTGGTAAATGAATTCCTTTACTTGCTGATTTTCCAAAATTGACTGGGTTCGTTGGTGCTTGATGATTTGTAGGCGTCAACGGTTTTTTCGGTTTTAGCGGTTGTTTAGGTTCAGGTTTTTTTGGGTCTTCTGGCGTTGGTGCAGGCGGTGTTACGGTTGGCTTGTTGGAATGCAACACGTCACCTTCGTTGCCAAAGTTTAAGTCGGCTTGGTTGGGAATCCCGCCTTGTTCAATATAAGGCGCTAATTCTTCATCGGTTGCGCTAGCTTTGATTTTAGTAGTAATAGTCATTGTGTATGTATGACCACTCAAATAGGCATAACTATCGTCTTTTTTGTTCATTTCAAAAGTTACTTTGTTATTTTCTTGTGTTACTGTGCCGTTAGCTGTAACATCTTTGCCATTTTCATCTGTGACTTTCACATCAATGATGTCTAACACTTTATTAATGTCATCTACCATGCTAGCTTGGGTCCACGTGCTTGTTTCGTTGCCAAAGGCTGTTTTGACGTTCCATTTAAATTCTTGGTCACGATTAGTTAAGTCTAAATGTTCTTGGCCTTCGATATCTTTTGTAATCGTTGGATCTTCTGGCGTTGGTGCAGGCGGTGTTACGGTTGGCTTGTTGGAATGTAACACGTCACCTTCATTGCCAAAGTTTAAGTCGGCTTGGTTGGGAATCCCACCTTGTTCAATATAAGGCACTAATTCTTCATCGGTTGCGCCGTCTTTAATTTTAGTGGTAATAGTCATTGTGTACGTATGTCCAGCTAAGTATGAGTAGCTGTCTGCTTGTTTGTTCATTTCAAAAGTTACTTTGTTATTTTCTTGTGTTACTTTGCCGTTAGCTGTAACATCTTTGCCATTTTCATCTGTGATTTTTACATCAGTGATATCTAGCACTTTATTAATGTCATCCACCATGCTGGCTTGGGTCCAAGTGCTTGTTTCGTTACCGAAAGCTGTTTTGACGTTCCATTTAAATTCTTGATCGCGGTTGGTTAAATCTAAATGTTCTTGGCCTTCGATATCTTTTGTAATCGTTGGATCTTCTGGCGTTGGTGCAGGCGGTGTTACGGTTGGCTTGTTGGAATGTAACACGTCACCTTCGTTGCCAAAGTTCAAGTCGGCTTGGTTGGGAATCCCGCCTTGTTCAATATAAGGCGCTAATTCTTCGTCCGTTGCGTCAGCTTTGATTTTAGTAGTAATGGTCATTGTGTACGTATGACCACTCAAATAGTCATAGCTGTCTGCTTGTTTGTTCATTTCAAAAGTTACTTTGTTATTTTCTTGTGTTACTTTGCCATTACCTGTAACATCTTTGCCATTTTCATCTGTGACAACGACTTTTTGGATATCTAATAATTGGTTAATATCATCTACTAAACTGGCTTGTTGCCAAGTACTTGTTTCGTTACCGAAAGCTGTTTTGACATGCCAATCGAAACTATCTTCACGATTGGTTAAATCTAAGTGCTCTTGATTTTCGATATCTTTTGTAATCGTTGGATCTTCTGGCGTCACGTCACACGCATGCGCATTGTCATTTTTAGGAATCGTCGCTTCTGGAAATTCCTTAGCAATTGTTCCTTGATTCATTGTCCCACTACTTACAAGGGTTGCTGCATCAATCGCTGTATTTTCTTTGACTTCGTAGTGAATCGTTATGTTTCCTACGTAACCTTCTGTACTAGTTGCTGAAATGGTTTGTCCGTTAATTTGAACAGGCACATCATTTCCAGCATCGTCCGTAGCGGTCGCAGATTGAATATCAAATTGATCAGCAATTGTTAATGAAGCTGTTGCTGGTGTCGATTGCGCCAGACGATCTTTGACAATTTGTTTTAATTGGGTTGTAAAATCATCAATAGATTGGCTTGTAATAAAATCTTCTGGTGTGCTAGATCCTTGTTGCAACTCTTGTTTTACAAAAGGACCCACTTCTGTTTTATACTTATCAAAATATGAATTTACTGAACTTAAAGATTCAACACTTTCCCAATACGCATTAATCATTTCATAGCCTTGGTTAGTAATTTCTTGGTTTAACGCTAAAACTTCTGCTGCTGCACCTTGATAGTCATTACTATACTCAACCGAAACTTGAAAAGGATGTCTTGGATCTGGATATTCATTGATTGAATCATTGGTGTTGGTTTTATGCAAGTAACCATCTAAACGTGTATTAGCGACCCCATCTGTCACTAATAAGAAATATGTTTTTCGATTCGTTAAATCTCCGTGTGTTTGATTGTACGTATCTAAAGCAAGTTTCAATCCTGAGGCAGTTGGTGTACCACCATACGTCCGAACATCTCCAAATCCAGAGACAAATTGGCTTTTATCATGGGTTAATTGAGTATCAACACGCACATTCATATCATAATCAGCTGAATTAATTTTTACTTTTCCATCAGGAAATATAAATTGTTTTCCGCCACGATACGAAGCCAGCATCACGCGGTCTTGATCAGATAAACCTTGAACCACTTCATCAATCGCTTGTCTTACATGTGGAAAATTATCTGAAAAACTACCTTGGTCATTCCTTCTTTATCTCCTGCTTTAACCACTCCTTCGGCTAAAGCCAACGTGGGACTGAAATTTCCCACAACTGTTCCAGCGACAATCACCATTGTCGATAATAATTTCGTTGCTTTCTTAAACATTTTAATCCTCCCTATTTTCTTTCGCTAGTGTTTGGGACACTTGCTTCTCTTTACTTCAACTACAGCTCCTTAAATCTTTCATCAAGTCGATGTGTCTCCTTGCTTTTGTGACACATCTCTTACTCAATTTCTGATTCTATCACCTTTAAAGGCTAAAACTTGGCAGTATTCGGCTCTTGAAAACGTAAAATTTGTCTTTTAAAAATTAATGAAAAGACTATCCACTGACAAAGTTGGTTTTCACTTACTTTTTGCTACTTGATTCCTTTTAATGGTCTTTTTTACACAAAAAAAGTAAAAGAACCTTTACAGTCCTTTTACTTAATTGTTAGATGCTATTCATAATTTTCTTAGTTTTGTTCTATAAGCTGAATAGTTTAGCCTGTTTATTTCAACAATATTTGACGTTAGTCAGCCGTTTCGTTATAGTTAAAGAAAAGGCTTTTTGGTAGGAGTGAATACGATGAATGAGTGGCCCCATCAGTTAATGACGCTTTTAACCCCACTTTTTGAGCTATGTATTTTAGGACTGAATGTTTTTTCGATTATTGTTTTAGTTTGGGGTGTTTGTTTAGCAGGAAAAGATTTCATTAAAAGTGAACGACAAAATCAAAGCCGCTTTACCTTAACCAAAATGAATACGTTCATCAAAAACTTCCTTGGTAGCTACATTCTGTTAAGTTTAGAAATTTTAATTGCTGCTGATATTATTGAATCCATTGTCAAACCAACTTTTCAAGATATTTTGAAATTGGCAACCTTGGTGATCATCCGTACAGTTATTTCTTATTTCTTACATAAAGAAATTGAAGACACTATGACCGATATGGAACAACAAGAAAAAGAACCAGATACCCCAAAAAATTAGCGGGTACGCTGGTTCTTTTTTTATTTAATCGCTTTAAAATAATGAAGTGGTTCGTTAGACAAATGCTGCATTTTACGTTTTTTATCTTCAATAATTGCTAAAATCTCGTCTGAAAAATTTTCCAAAATAACACGGCCGCCTTTATAGGTGTGACCACCCATTTCAGCAACTTCGCTGGCCGTCAAAATGACTTTACGATGCGCAATTTTTTTGAAAAATTCTTCAATTAAGTACGTCGGTAAGTAAAAATTATTTTGAGCAGAAAATGATTCCAAATAAATAAAATCATCGATGCTGATGAAACAATCATCCATCGATAAGTATTCAATTGATCTGTCTATATATAATTCACGCTTTTGTAAAATTTCTTTGACTTTTTTATTTAATAAATTCAATGATTCAATTTCTTTAACCAAATGTTCTAGTTCACGATAACGTACTTCTTTTCGCTCTTTGTAAGATGAATGTAAGGCGGCACTTACTGTGACTATTAGCGCACCGACGATTACACCGACCATTCCGGCGATAAAAACAAACATATTTTTCCCCTCGCTCTTTTCTAATTTTCCATTTTAGTATAACATAATCCAAAAGTTTCGGATAAAAAATGACACAAAATTTTTCAAGCGACTTCGTTGACCTTTATTGACCAAAGAGGTATACTTTTCATAGGCATTCAAAGTGCTTTGTGATAGAATGACTTTAAAAGTTTCTTTATATAGGAGGATTTACTTATGAATTTAATTCCAACAGTTATTGAACAATCATCTCGCGGTGAACGTGCTTATGACATTTACTCTCGTTTATTAAAAGACCGCATCATTATGCTAAGCGGCCCTATCGATGATAATGTGGCAAACTCAGTGATTGCACAGTTATTATTCTTAGATGCCCAAGATTCAGAAAAAGACATTTACTTGTACATTAACTCTCCTGGTGGTAGCGTTTCTGCAGGCTTAGCGATTTTCGATACCATGAATTTCGTTAAAGCGGATGTCCAAACGATCGTATTAGGAATGGCGGCTTCAATGGGTAGCTTCTTATTAACAGCTGGTCAAAAAGGCAAACGTTTCGCTTTACCAAATGCGGAAATCATGATTCACCAACCACTTGGTGGCGCTCAAGGGCAAGCAACAGAAATTGAAATTGCTGCTCGTCACATTTTAGACACTCGTCAACGTTTAAATTCAATTTTAGCTGAACGAACTGGCCAACCAATTGAAGTGATTGAACGTGATACCGATCGTGATAACTATATGACTGCCGAACAAGCAAAAGAATATGGTTTAATCGATGAAGTAATGGAAAATAGTAGCGCCTTAAATTAAAAATAAAAAAAATGGAAACAGCGACAGTCGCTGTTTCCATTTTTTTATTTTTCAATGTATCCACGTAATTCTTCTTCAGTGACACTTTCGTCAAAGATATGCTCACCAATGATGATCGTTGGTACAAATTGAATGTGCGCCGCATTGGCTTCAGCAATCACTGCGGAAACAAGCGTTGCATCTTTTTGTTCTTTTAAGCCCAGATTTTTTTCAGCATACGTCGCTACTTCTTCTAAGGTTAAGTTTCCCCATTCATCTTGCGTAGCAAACATTTTATGCAATGCTGACAGTGCTTGTTCAGGCGCTGAATAGTCAATGTAGTGATGCATCACATTGCCGCGTTGTAAACTTTCTTTTTCTTTATCAAACAACTTAATGATACGTTCAACTTTACCACTTTTGACAGATTGTGCTAACAGTTCCTCAGACTCTTCAAACCATTTTCTGCAATAAGGACAGCGAACATTGATAAATTCTATCATTTTGACAGGGGCATTGCTCTCACCAATGTGAAGCCCTGTTTCTGTGTTAACTTTTGTTGCATCAATTACTGAAATATCCATAAAAAAACCTCATCCTTTCAAACCTTTATTTCTCTTTTAGTATACCGTTTTTCAATAAAAAAATCATAAGACACGAATTCAAATTTTCTGAATTCGTGCCTCTGTTCACTTTTTTAACGATTAATCGAACGAGCCATTCTAGCAACAGTATGTCTTTTCCCACGTATCGCATCAGAAAGCTCTTTAATATTTTCAATACCAACTAAGCCCATATTGGCATCGCCAATATGTTGAATATCTACGCCTAAAATTTTATTTCTAATGCCGATTGCTTGGATAACTTCAGGTTGAGCACTTTCTTGTGAAGTTCCAATGGCACTCATAACTAATTTTCCTTTTGAATGTGCAAAATCCACAACTTCTTTGACTTGTTGATCATCGATGCCCCAAACCGTGCCGACTGCTGGGACTAAGACAATATCAGCGCCCGCTTCAATAAATTGTTCAGCTGATTTTAAACTGACCACTGGTTCATCTACGCCTGAACTGTGCATTTTTCCGGCAATAATGATGCCATCAAAATGTTTTTTGGCTAAGGCCACGTTCTTAGCAATCAAGTCGTTGGTCACGCCAGTTCCTGGATTACCTGTCAATAAGATAAAATCCAAACCCAGTTCATTGGCTTTTTTGAAAGTAGCTGCTGATGCTTTTCTACCTGGTTCAATCGAAACTCTCGTTGAAGCTAAGTCTAAATTTTCATCAACAGGTTCGACATTCATGCCAATCGGTAAACCGACTAGTTCTTTCAAACGATGAACAACCTCATCATTAGGGACACATGTTTCCGCAGTATATTGCCCTTCATAAGCGGCTACTACAATCGGTTTATTAACATCGAAAACATTCAATAAAATCATGTCTGCGCCATATGCTTTTGACATTTCCGCACAAGTGATATCACCTGCTACGGATGGATGAACTACCACATTTTCCGATAAAATTACGCGCCCTTCGCTCGCTTTAATACTCTGAAACAGCTCTTCTTTTGACATCCGTTTGATTTCTGATGCATTTGCACTAATTAATCGTTGAACCATTTTGACCCCTCCAATAGTTTTTAATGTTTTAGTTAAAAACAGCAATAAGTAATCGCTTGCATTTTATTACATGCAACATTCGTGCCAACGTCGTTTCTTTAAACCACAGGTAAACACTACATTTCAGTACTACACACTTTTTGCACACTTTATTTTTTTTACACGCTTAAAGAAAAAGTGAAGGATAGCACTTCAAACGGAAATGTTATTCTTCACTTCTGGAGCAGAACAATTACGCACTTTTTTCTCGTAATTTTTCTGCAAATTCATTAATTTTTCGAATACGATGATTAATACCTGACTTAGAAATAGCTCCTGAAGGAATCATTTCCCCTAGTTCTTTGAGACTAACTTCCGGATACTCTAACCGTAATTCTGCGATTTCCTGAAGTTTCTCCGGTAATGATGTCAGCCCTACTGTACTTTCAATAAATTGAATATTTTCAATTTGTTTTGAAGCCGCATCAATGGTTTTATTTAAATTCGCTGTTTCGCAATTTACTAAACGATTTACTGAATTCCGCATATCACGGACAATCCGGACATCTTCAAATTTCAACATAGAGTTCGTGGCACCAATTAACGTTAAAAAGTCGGCAATTTTTTCAGCACCTTTTAAATAACAAATATACCCATTTCGGCGTCCCAATGTTCGAGCGTTTAAGTCATAGTAATTCAACATCTTACAAATATCATTATTGTGTTCTTCATAAATTGAAAAAATTTCTAAATGATAGCGACTTGTTTCCGGATTATTAACTGATCCAGAAGCCATGAAGGCTCCACGTAAATAGGAACGCATTTTTTGCGCGTTACCCATGATTTCATTTGACACATTGCCATTAAAAACGACCCCATCCATAATATCCAAATCAGCTAGAATTTTTTGTGTATCTTGTTTTAGACGCACAATGTAAACATTATTTTTCTTTAGTTTCATTTTTTTACGAACTAATAATTCTGCTTGTGCATGGTAATGATCTTTCAGTAATGAATACATTCGACGAGCAATTGCAGCATTTTCCGTTTGTACATTCAAGACAAACTGTTGATTAACTAAGCTAAGTGAGCCGTTCATCCGAATTAATGCTGCTAATTCTGCTTTCGCGTGTTCTCGATGGACTTCTAAACCAGTCAACTCTTTTTTGACATCCGAGGCAAAAGACATCTAAGCTCCTCCTCTCTTGATTCTTTTGATTAATTAATATTTCGTTCCAAATACGATACGGAAAAGTTCTTCAACAACTTTTTCCCCATCATGAAAAACTCCGCCATCTCTTAATTCTAAAAAGTCTGTCGAAATGACTCGGCAACCTTCTTCACGTAATCCTTGAAAATCATGCTTCACTTGAACTAAATATTCATCATAAATTTCAGGATCCATGTAATTTTCTGGTACTTTTTCTGTATTAACCAGCACTGTATCAACAAACTGCGCTTGTAGATGCTCGTTTAAGACACGAACATGATCTGCATCCGTAAAATGTTCCGTTTCCCCTTTTTGGGTCATGATGTTACAAATATAGACTACTTCCGCAGCTGTTTGTTTGATGGCTTCACCAATTTCTGTAATAACTAAATTAGGTAAAATACTTGTAAAAAGACTCCCTGGTCCTAACACGACCATGTCTGCTTCTTCAATTGCTTTGACGACTTTACGCGCAGCTCTTGGCTGGTCTTCTCCGTGTGTATTTGTTACAAACACATGGTCAATCGTCTTGCGATCCAGTGCAATTTTTGATTCTCCCACCGCCACTGAGCCATCTTTAAATACGGCATGTAACGTTAATGGCCGTTCTGATGATGGATAAATCCGTCCATCAACATGCATCATTTTTGAAAGTAATTGAATCGCTTCATACGTACTTCCTCTCATTTCTGAGACAGCAGCAATGATTAAATTACCGATTGCATGATTGGCAAAATGACTATCTGATTTATCAAAACGATATTGAAAAATATCTTCATATAATTGTGGCATATCTGACAATGCCACTAAAACATTTCTTAAATCTCCCGGAGGTGTCATGTTATTAATAGAGGAACGAAGCTCGCCACTACTACCGCCATCATCAGCGACCGTTACGACGGCAGTAATATCAACACTTTGATTTCTTAAACTTTTTAAAATTACTGGTAAGCCTGTTCCACCACCAACAACCACGATCTTCGGTTTACGAATTCGATAGGTTTTCATTAAGATCGATTAACCGTTTCTTTTCTTTTTAAGCGGTCGCGGTGGGTAATATTTACATGGTAATCTTCCTCTTTTAATTCAGCGCCAACACGTTCTGTCAATGCAACAGAGCGATGTTGTCCGCCAGTACAGCCAATTGCAATGGTGACGCTACTTTTACCTTCTTTTTTATATCCCGGTAAGACTGTTCGCAGTAAATCGATAAATTTTGTATAAAATTCATCTGTTTCTGGGAAGCCCATCACATAATCATAAACAGGTTGATCCATTCCAGTTAACGGCCGTAGTTCATCAATATAATGGGGGTTAGGTAAAAAGCGAACATCCATAACGATATCTGCATCAATCGGCAACCCATATTTAAAGCCGAAGGACACCATTTCCACTCGAAATTCGTGTGTCTCTCTCGTTGCTAGTTCTTTATTCAAACGTTCCCGCAATTGACGAGGGGACAAGTCCGTGGTATCAATAACCAACTGAGCATCCGCCTTGATTTCTTCCAGCATTGCACGTTCTTTACGAATACCTTCTGTCACTAAACCATCCATCGCCATTGGATGCGCACGCCGTGTCTCTTTATAACGAGAAACTAACTCTTCATCGGTGGCATCTAAAAATAAAATCGTTGTATCAATAAAATTAGTATTTTCAAGTTCGACTAACATATCCTGAATTTCTCTAAAGAAGGTCCGTGAACGTAAATCGATCACTAACGCAATCTTGGTAACTTTTCCAGATTCTTTAATTAATTCCCAAAATTTTGGGATTAAGCTTGGTGGTAAATTGTCGATACAGAAATAGCCCATGTCTTCAAAGCTTTGAACAGCGACTGTTTTTCCAGCGCCACTCATTCCTGTAATAATAACCAGTTGTAAATTTTCTGGCATATTCAACACTCCCTTCACTTGCATCACTATATTATAACACCCCGGGCGTATCAAAGAAAGCTTTTCAATCATTCTTATAAAGATTTCTATTCTTTCATAGAAAAACAGCATTGACATTTTTGTCAATGCTGTTTTAATTGCTGAATTATACTATATAACTGTGTGTTATTTTAATACAAACTCAATTTCTGTTTTATCAGTAAAATTAGCTTCAAACTCAAATTGTTTTACTTGTTCATTCACGGCTAACTTTTTCGTAATGTGTTCTTTAATTTGTTCATTTGTAGCTGTTTTGATTGACAATCCATCTAAAAGAGTCATGATTTTGTCTTGTGCTGCCTTACCTTCTAATTCTAAAATAGCAGATTCATCTTCATACGTTGCTTCAATTGTTCCGTTCGATTTTATTTCATAGGTGAACTCAATTTCATTTTCGTCGTATTCGATTTCTACGTCAATCTCTTGAAGACTGACAACAGTTGGTGTCGGTGTGGTTAGTTCATTGTCTGCTGTTTCATGGTCCCCACCAACTTCAGGAGTTACGGTTTCCCACTTAAAGGTACCAATTTTAGCTGTTGCTAGATAGGGATTATTAATGGTAATGACTTTCAATTGAAGGTCTGAATGGTTGGCGATATCTGTTAAAATCCCCAGAGCCTGATATGTATTTTGTGTAAAACGTGTCGCAATATTTTGCGCATCAATTGTGGAATAGCCTAATGTTTCCCAGGTGATTTGTTGCTTTAATTCCTGATGAACGGCTTGTACTGTCGCCGGCTCCAATTGAATGCCCGTTGCTTCTTTTAAGTCTTTCTTGGTAAAACTCATTACTTTTTCATGGTCTGATTGTGAAATTAAAGTAGCTGCTTCCATTGTGTTACTATGTACAAAAGGTGTGATTCCGATAGCTAAGACCATTCCTGCTGTTAATAAACTTGTTGTTATTTTTTTGTTTTTCATTTAAGACTTCCCTTCGTGTTCATTGTTATTTTGTTAACAAACATAGTATATCTTTTAATTACACATTAAGTCAACATTTATTTTTAATTTTTATTAAAAAATATTTGTTATTTTATAATAAAAGAACCTTGTTTCCCATAAAAACAAGGTTCTTTATCTAATCATTAATGTTTATTTCAGAACACGTTTTAAATAATATCCTGTGTAACTGTCTTTGACTTTAGCAACTTCTTCTGGTGTTCCTGTCGC
This sequence comes from Enterococcus sp. MSG3299, assembly GCF_050555765.1. Classification (NCBI taxonomy): domain Bacteria; kingdom Bacillati; phylum Bacillota; class Bacilli; order Lactobacillales; family Enterococcaceae; genus Enterococcus; species Enterococcus sp. MSG3299. Next base: position 547,343 of record NZ_CP187869.1, on the reverse strand, counting down.
CACGATCGTCCCACCACCGTCGCCACCTTCTGGCCCTAAATCAATCACATGATCCGCAGATTTGATGACATCCAAGTTATGTTCAATCACTAAAACGGTATTGCCCGCTTCCACTAAACGCTCTAATACTAGAAGCAACCGCGCAATATCATCGGTATGCAAGCCTGTTGTTGGTTCATCCAGAATATAAAAGTTTTTTCCATTAGAATTTTTATGAAGTTCACTCGCTAGCTTCATCCGCTGTGCTTCTCCACCAGATAAAGTAGTTGCTGGCTGCCCCAATGTCACATAGCCTAAGCCTACATCCACAATTGTTTGCAATTTACGATGAATTTTAGGGATATGTTTGAAAAATTCTACGGCATCTTCCACCGTCATATCTAAAATATCAGAAATGTTTTTGCCTTTATAATGAACTTCTAACGTCTCAGAATTATAACGTTTGCCATGACAAACTTCGCAAGGCACATAGACATCAGGTAAAAAGTGCATTTCAATTTTGATGATACCATCCCCGCGACAAGCTTCACAACGGCCACCTTTGACGTTAAAACTAAAGCGGCCTTTTTTATAGCCACGAACCTTGGCTTCATTTGTTTGGGCAAACAAATCGCGAATGTCATCAAAAACACTAGTATAAGTCGCTGGATTACTTCTTGGTGTTCGACCAATTGGACTTTGATCAATGTCAACAATCTTTTCAATGGCTTCATAACCAGTGATACTTTTGTGTTTCCCAGGTTTATTGGAATTACGATTTAATTTTTGGGCCAGTGCTTTTTTCAAAATTTGATTGACTAAAGTACTTTTCCCTGAACCTGAAACGCCTGTGACAGCAACAAATTCACCTAGCGGAAATTCAACACTGACATTTTTTAAATTATTTTCACTGGCACCAGTGACTTTGATCGCTTTGCCATTACCTTTGCGACGTTCTTTTGGCACAGGAATCACTTTTTTCCCAGAAAGATATTGTCCAGTCAATGAATGCGGATTTTTAGCAACCTCTTCCGGCGTACCAGCGGCTACAATTTCACCGCCCAGATGTCCAGCGCCAGGTCCCACATCAATCAAGTAATCCGAAGCCATCATTGTATCTTCATCATGTTCCACCACAATTAATGTATTGCCTAAGTCCCGCATTTTTTTCAATGAGTCAATCAAGCGGTCGTTATCTCGTTGATGCAAACCAATTGATGGTTCATCTAAAATGTAAAGGACGCCTGATAAGTTTGAGCCAATTTGTGTTGCTAAGCGAATTCTTTGTGCTTCTCCGCCAGAAAGTGTGCCGGCAGCTCGACTTAAGGTTAAGTAATCTAACCCGACATTTTTTAAGAAGGTTAACCGATCTTCGACTTCTTTTAAAATTGGCCGAGCAATCGTTGTTTCTTGTTCAGATAAAGACACACCTTCAAAAAATTGGACCGCATTTTTTATTGCTAATTCACTGACTTCACCAATGTGCGTGCCATTGATTTTTACAGCTAAAGCTTGCGGATTCAAACGATACCCTTGACAGCTTCGACAAGTCAATTCTGTCATGTATAACCGCATTTGATCTCGTGTAAAATCGCTATTTGTTTCATGATAACGTCGTTTAATATTTTTTAAAATCCCTTCAAATGGCACTTCCACATCACGAACACCACCAAAGTCATTTTCATAATGAAAATGAAAGTTTTTCTCGCCAGAACCATTTAAAATAATTTCTTGTTGGTCTGCAGGTAATTCTTCAAACGGCGTATCCATATCAATCCCAAAACTGGTGGCTGCTTGTTCCAACATTTGTGGATAATATTGGGAACTAATAGGGTTCCACGGAACAATGGCTCCTTCTCTCAAGGTTTTAGTGGGATCTGGAATCACTAAGTCTTTGTCCACTTCTAATTTAACACCTAAACCATCACAATCGGGACAAGCGCCAAATGGTGCATTAAATGAAAACAAGCGCGGTTCCAATTCACCGACTGTAAACCCACAATAAGGACAAGCATAATGTTCACTAAACAACATCTCTTCTTGACCAATCACATCAACAATTGCGTAACCTTCAGCTAAACGCAAAGCCGCTTCAAACGAATCAAACAAGCGAGAGCGAATACCTTCTTTCACAACGATACGGTCAATCACAATCGCAATATCATGTTTTTTATTTTTTTCAAGTTCTGGTGCCTCACTAACATCATAGGTTTCACCATCCACCCGCATTCTGACATACCCTTCACGTTGGATCATTTCAAACACTTTTTTATGTTGGCCTTTTTTCTTGACCACAACAGGCGCCAAAATTTGAATTTTTGTTCGCTCTGGTAGCTCTAAGACTTTATCAACCATCTGTTCAACAGACTGACTGGTAATTTCAATATGATCGTTAGGACAAATTGGATGACCTACCCGAGCAAATAACAATCGTAAATAATCATTGATTTCCGTGACCGTCCCCACCGTTGAGCGTGGGTTTTTACTTGTCGTCTTTTGATCAATTGAAATAGCTGGACTTAAACCATCGATGCTGTCAACATCTGGTTTATCCATCTGTCCCAAAAATTGTCGCGCATAAGCAGAGAGACTCTCTACATAACGTCGTTGCCCTTCTGCGTAAAGCGTATCAAACGCTAATGAACTTTTGCCAGAACCAGATAGTCCAGTTACAACAACCATTTTGTCACGAGGAATCGTGACATCAATATTTTTTAAGTTATGGGCGCGTGCACCATGAATCACAATTTTATCATTTGCCATATATGTTCTCCTTTTACTAAATCTCTTACGTCAAATCATTTCAAGTCATTCTATAGAGAAAAGATTAGTAAAAGATACGATGGTTCATCGTATCTTTTACTTAATCCGTTGGTTGACTTATTTGGCAGCTTTCAATTCAAGAATGGTATCTCGTAATGTGGCTGCAGTTTCGAAGTCTAACGCTTTGGCCGCATCTTTCATTTCTCTTTCAAGTTTCATTAATAAATCAGCTTTTTCTTGTCTTGATAAATCTTCATATGATTTATCCAATTGAACCACTGTTTCATCTTTATCAGCTGTTTTGGAAATAGAAATCAAATCACGAATTTCTTTAATAATTGTTTTTGGTTCAATGCCATGTTCTTCATTATATGCTTCTTGGATTGCCCGACGTCGTGCCGTTTCATCCATAGCTCGTTGCATCGAATCGGTGATTTTATCTGCATACATAATGACTTTTCCTTCGGCGTTCCGGGCAGCCCGTCCCATCGTTTGCACTAACGAGCGTTCACTACGTAAGAAGCCTTCTTTATCCGCATCTAGAATCGCAATTAAGGAAACTTCTGGCACATCGATTCCTTCACGTAATAAGTTAATACCAATTAGAATATCAAATTCGCCTAATCGTAAATCGCGAATAATCTCCGTTCTTTCCAGTGTTTTTATATCACTATGCAAATATTTAACTTTTAAGCCTAATTCTTTGAAATAGTCGGTTAAATCTTCGGCCATTTTCTTCGTTAAGGTTGTGACAAACACCCGCTGATCTTTTTCGATCCGTTCATTAATTTCGCCCACCAAGTCATCAATTTGACCCATAATTGGGCGGATTTCTACTTCTGGATCTAGTAAACCTGTTGGCCGAATGATTTGTTGAACAACCGTCTCTGTTTGTTCCATTTCATAAGGGCCTGGTGTTGCCGATACATAAACAATTTGGTTTACATGTTGTTCAAATTCTTCTAAACGAAGCGGTCGGTTATCAAGTGCACTTGGTAAACGGAAACCATAGTCCACTAACATTTGTTTCCGTGCTCGGTCGCCATTATACATTCCTCTAATTTGCGGCATTGTTACATGAGACTCATCGATTACAAGTAAGAAGTCCTCTGGGAAAAAGTCCAACAGCGTATACGGCGGCTCTCCCTCTTGGCGACCGTCCATATGTCGAGAGTAATTCTCAATCCCTGACGTATAGCCCATCTCTCTCATCATCTCAATATCATAGTTAGTTCGCTGTTCCAAACGTTGAGCTTCCAATAATTTGTTTTCACTGCGAAGCACTTTCAAACGTGCCTCTAATTCTTCTTGGATCTGCGATATGGCATGTTCCATATGTTCTTCGTTCGTCACAAAGTGTGTTGCCGGAAAAATAGCGACATGCTCTGTTTCGCCGACAATTTCACCAGTTAACGCATCTACTTCACGAATTCGATCAATTTCGTCTCCGAAAAATTCAACACGTAGCGCATGCTCATCCCGTGAAGCTGGGAATATCTCAACCACATCACCGCGGACACGAAAACGCCCCCGTTGAAAATCAATATCATTTCGTTCGAATTGAATATCGACTAAGCTTTTTAGTAACTCATTACGATCCATTTCCATTCCCACACGTAATGAAACAACTTGTTGACTGTATTCCCGCGGATCCCCTAAACCAAAAATACAAGAAACTGATGCTACCACGATGACATCGTTTCGTTCCAATAAAGAACTTGTCGCTGAATGGCGTAGTTTATCAATTTCATCATTAATACTGGAATCTTTTTCAATATATGTATCACTTGAGGGTACATATGCTTCTGGTTGATAATAATCATAGTAACTGACAAAATACTCGACCGCATTATCTGGGAAAAATTCTTTAAATTCCCCGTATAATTGTCCAGCTAGTGTTTTATTATGTGCAATCACTAATGTTGGTTTGTTCACTTCTTGAATCACATTAGAGATTGTAAATGTTTTACCTGTTCCGGTCGCTCCAAGTAAAATTTGAGCTTTTTCTCCACCTTTGACACCGTCAACTAGTTCAGCAATAGCGGCTGGCTGATCTCCGGCAGGCTCATATTTAGAAGCCAAATGAAAGGTATTGGAAGTTTCTCTTTCGATCATTTATAACTCCCCCTCAAAGTGTCTAATTTCTCTTAAATTATCGGCCCATTCTGGCAGAATGTCCACTTATTAGTTTAACATACCGAACATATTTTCGCCACTTTTGCTGTTTCGGACTTCAACTGATCTTAATCTTTTGTTCTTAATTTATATGTCATATTTTATAACATGCAATGTAAGGAAATTAGAGTTTTTTTCTCTTTTTAGCGTTCAAATACTTGTCAGCTTCCTATTTCTTACTATATAATTGTTCAATATGCAAAACTAGGAGGTATTTTATGAAAAGGAAACACTTTTTACTTTCTTTCTTTGTGATGATGGTAACTCTGCTAACATTCATTAGTGGCACTTCAGCACATGCAGAAGTAAAGAAATATACAATTGGAACGGATTTAACATTCGCCCCTTTTGAATTCCAAGACTCAAAAGGAAAATACATTGGTATTGACGTTGATTTATTAGATGCGATTGCCAAAGATCAAGATTTTGAAGTGGATTTAAAACCATTAGGCTTCGATAGTGCAGTCCAAGCGATTCAATCTAAACAAATTGATGGCATGATTGCTGGAATGAGTATTACGGATGAGCGAAAAAAATCCTTTGATTTTTCAGATCCATACTTCGATAGCGGTTTACAATTAGCGGTTAAAAAAGGAAACGACAAAATTAAATCATATGATGATTTAAAAGGCAAAACGGTTGCGGCTAAAGTTGGAACTGAAAGTGCCAACTTCCTTGAAAAAAATAAAGAGAAATATGACTACACCATCAAAAATTTTGACGATGCAACGGGTCTTTATAAAGCCTTAGAAAACGGCGAAGCGGATGCAATCGTTGATGATTATCCTGTATTGGGTTACGCAGTTAAAAATGGGCAAAAATTACAATTAGTTGGTGATAAAGAAACAGGCAGTTCTTATGGTTTCGCAGTGAAAAAAGGCCAAAACCCTGAATTAATCAAAAAGTTCAACACTGGTTTGAAAAATCTTAAAGACAATGGTACTTATGATAAAATTTTAAACAACTACTTAGCGACAGGTGATGAAACAAACACACAAGACGCTGGCGAACAGATGAAAAAAATCACTCCTAAAAAAGAGAAATATGTGATTGCTAGTGATTCTACGTTTGCTCCGTTTGAGTTTCAAAATGCCCAAGGCGATTATGTCGGAATTGATGTAGATTTAGTCAAACGTGCAGCTGAATTGCAAGGTTTTACTGTTGAATTTAAATTTATTGGTTTTAGTTCTGCTGTCCAAGCTGTTGAATCTGGTCAAGCAGATGGGATGGTTGCAGGCATGACGATTACGGATGATCGTAAAAAAGCCTTCGACTTCTCTGTTCCTTACTTTGATAGCGGTATTCAAATTGCGGTCAAAAAAGGCAATGACAAAATTAAATCGTATGATGATTTAAAAGGCAAAAAAGTCGGCGTAAAAATTGGTACTGAAAGTGCTGATTTCTTAGAAAAAAATAAAAAGAAATATGATTACTCAATTAAGTATTTAGACACAACTGATGCATTATACAGTGCATTAGAAATTGGCGAAGTTGATGCCATGATGGATGATTATCCTGTCATTGGCTATGGGGTTGCGCAAAATCAACCACTAGCGACACCAATTCCTCGTGAAAAAGGTGGTTCTTACGGTTTTGCTGTTAAAAAAGGGCAAAATCCTGAACTACTTGAAATGTTTAACGAAGGCTTAAAAGAAATGAAACGTACAGGTGAATACGATAAAATTATCGGCACTTACGTGAAAGATGGCAACGAAGCCAAAGAAGAAACAGCTGACGAATCTACGTTTGTTGGCTTCATGCAAAACAACTGGAAACAATTGTTACACGGTTTATGGATGACGATTCTATTAACGTTGATTTCCTTCGTACTTGCTTTAATTGTCGGCGTTATTTTCGGATTATTCAGCGTTTCACCAATCAAAGCATTACGTGTACTTTCAACCATTTATGTTGATTTAATTCGCGGAATTCCTTTGATGGTCTTAGCGTTCTTCATCTATTTCGGATTACCTGGTGTGCTTGGCTTTAATATCCCGGTCTTCATTGCTGGGATTATCACATTAACTTTAAATGCCAGTGCCTATATTTCTGAAATTGTGCGCGGCGGAATCAAAGCTGTTCCAGTTGGCCAAATGGAAGCTTCAAGAAGTTTAGGTCTTTCCTATAATCGGACAATGCAAAAAATTATTTTACCACAAGCGATTCGCATTATGATTCCTTCATTCATTAACCAATTTGTTATTTCATTGAAAGATACAACTATCCTTTCAGCAATTGGCTTAATCGAACTACTACAAACAGGAAAAATTATTGTTGCTCGGACATTACAAAGTACAATGGTTTACTTCGTTATTGCGTTAATCTACTTAATTTTAATTACTAGCTTAACTAAATTAGCGAAAAACCTTGAAAAGAAGGTGAACTAATATGACTGAAAAAATCTTAGTTGAACATTTAGTAAAAAAATATGGTGACAACACGGTCTTAAACGACATTAATGTTTCTATTAACGAAGGCGATGTAGTCTGCGTCATCGGTCCTTCTGGTTCTGGTAAAAGTACTTTTTTACGTTGCTTGAATCAATTAGAAGAAGCTTCTAGCGGAGACATTATTATTGATGGTGCGAACTTGACAGATAAAAATACGGACATCAACCAAGTCCGTCAACATATCGGCATGGTTTTCCAACATTTCAATTTGTTTCCACATTTATCTATTTTAGAAAATATTGTTTTAGCACCAACCGATTTAGGTCGCTTGTCAAAAGACGAAGCGGAGAAAAAAGCGTTAGAACTTTTAGAACGTGTTGGGTTGGCAGATAAAAAAGATGCCTATCCAGATTCTTTATCTGGTGGTCAAAAACAACGTGTCGCAATTGCACGTGCGTTAGCGATGAATCCTGATATCATGCTTTTCGATGAGCCAACATCAGCCCTTGATCCAGAAATGGTTGGCGATGTTCTTGGTGTAATGAAAGATTTAGCAAAACAAGGAATGACAATGGTCATCGTTACTCACGAAATGGGCTTTGCAAAAGAAGTGGCTAATCGAGTAATGTTCATTGATGGCGGTAACTTCCTAGAAGATGGTTCGCCAGAGCAAGTCTTTGAAAATCCTCAAAACCCTCGAACAAAAGATTTCTTAGATAAAGTATTAAATATTTAAACAAAAGCACTTGGCGCGCGCTAGCGCCCAAGTGCTTTATTTTATGGTTAAATTGTTTCCGTGACAGAGACAGATTGAACGTGCCCTTTTTCTTTTAAGAGATGGTGCAAGTTGGAATGCCAGAAATCTTCTTTGCCTACATAAGAAATCTTTGCTGTCACTGCCTCTTGTTCGGATTCCAAAGTCAATTCTACTAAGCGCTCCCCTTTTTCTAAAGAAGCTTGAAGTTGTTCATGCAGTCGGCTTTCTTTAATCATGGGTTCCTTCATTTTTACGATAAGCTGCAATCGTTTTAAAGGAGTTTTTCGTTTAAAATGGACCAGAGCTAATACTAGCAAAGTTGCCACGAGATTGATAAATGCAATGGTTAAAAAGCCCATCCCAATGACTAAACCAATAATAGTAACATTCCACATCATTACTGCTGTCGTTAACCCAGAAACTTTCCTTTCTCTAAAAACGATAATCCCCGCACCGAGAAAGCCTACACCACTAATCACTTGGGCGCCATATCGTGTAATATCCATAGAAATAATGGATGCCAAGGCGCTATTTTGTTTCACCACATCGACTAAAATATCCACCGATTGAATCTGTAAAATGGAAATCGTACAAGAGGCCAAACATAAAATGGCATTACTACTGATACCGAAGCCTTTTCTTTTAATACTTCTTTCTAACCCAATCAATGCTCCAAAAACCACGGCTAGAGCCATCCGAATGACAACGTCGGTGAGAGAAAGTTCAATCATTTTTAAAGAATTCATCGCTTTCTCTCCTTTCTTGCAAGTGACTATTTGACTTATTTTGTATTAACTAATAAACGCAAGCCATTAAAAATGACCACTAAGGTACTTCCTTCATGAATAAGTACGCTAAATGCGATATTCGCAATACCTAAAAAGTTCAAGATAATTAACGTTGCTACCACTAACATTGAAAAAATAATATTTTGCTGCACAATTTTATTCAAGCGTTTTGAGACACGGTGAGCATAGCCTAATTTAGAAAGATCATTTTTCATCACTACCACGTCTGCAACATCGATAGCAATGTCTGTACCATCCCCCATCGCCACTCCGATGTCAGCATTCACTAAAGCGGGCGCATCGTTAATGCCATCACCAACCATCCCTGTCATTCCTACTTCGCGTTTTAATTGATCAACAATCGCTGATTTTTCCTCAGGTAAAACATTAGCAAAAACTTGGTCCACGCCTACTAAGCGACCAACTGCTTCACCCGTAAGTTTTGCATCTCCTGTAATCATTGTTGTTTCAATATTTTGTGACTTGAAATAGTGAATGGCGTTCATTGCTTCTTCATTAGGAACATCCATCAATGCCACTAAACCAATCACTTGTTCATTTTCGGCAAAGTACACTACCGTTTTGCCTTCACTCGCTAATTTCGTTGTTTGTTTCTCAATGATTGTTGGCACTTGTTCGAAACTAGATGGTTTACCAATTCTAAAAGTTGTGTCTGCAATGGTCGTTACTAAACCCACCCCGACAATATTTTCTACTTCTAAATTTAAAGCCGTTGTTTCTGCTTCAAAGCGATTAACAATCGCCGTCGCCAATGGATGATTGGATTTTTTCTCCATATTTGTTAAAACAGCTACTAATTCGTCTTGGCGATCTTCTAAGCCATCAACAAAAAGATAATCTGTGACCTCAGGTTTGCCTTTTGTTAGTGTGCCTGTTTTATCAAAAGCGAGTGCTTTCACTTCAGCTAAATTTGATAAGAATGAGCCACCTTTAAACAAAACGCCTTGTTTCGCTAAATTGGAAATTCCTGATAAAGTTGCCGGAACGGCACTCGCTGCTAATGCACAAGGGGAGGCAGCAATTAAGAAGACCAAGCCTCTGTAAAAACTTTCAGCCCAAGTCAATTGGAAAAGTAATGCGCCACCTAAAACAATTAGTGGAAAAACTGCTAAAACTAGTGTGACATATTTCGGTTCAAATCGTTTAATTTTGCTTGCAATTTCTGATTGATTTTCTTGTGATTGGTTCACGAGCTGTACGATTTTTGCAAAAACTGTTTCTGAACTATCTTTCGTTACTTCAACAACAATTGTGCCTGAACCGTTCATGGTACTACCAAAAACTGCGTCCCCGCTATTTTTTTCTTTGGGAATACTTTCCCCATTAATAGATGATTCATCCACAGCGGTACTTCCTTCAATCACGACGCCATCTGTCGGAATTTGCGCACCATTGAGGACTTGCACGCGGTCACCAATCTTCAATTGTTCAACTGACACAGTTTGAATTGAGCCATCGTCTGTTATCAAGCGAGCTTCTGTTGGATTTAAATTTAATAGTTTTGTAATTTCACGTTGGCTTTTGCCTTGAGCGTAATCTTCAAGGAAATGCGCCGCCGCAAAAATCAAAATCAACAATGCTGATTCTTCAAAACTTCCCATTAATGCTGAACCAACTGCAGCTAAGGTCATTAACAAATGAATATTAGGCGAAAACTTTCGATTGTTTTTCGTATCCCGATACGTATCTCCAAAGCCTTCACCAATAATATGATAACCAGCTAAAATAGCAGCTAACGAGAAAAGAATATTTTTCACTAAGAGCATGTTCCCTAAAAATAAACCGATAAAGAAAAGAGCCAATCCTGTAAAAAAGAGAATAACTGGAACGTTTTTACCTTTTTCTTCATGTGTGTGTGCACCTGTTTGTTTTGACATTGTTATGCGCCTCCTCATTAATGTTTTTCTATTCATATGAATGTTTATTCATATTATAAAACACTTGGGTGGTTTTGTAAAGACTTAAACACAAAGACAAGCGATGATTCTATTCGATAGGATCACCGCTTGTCTTTGTCGATTCTTTTTGTTGTTGATATTTTTCTTCTTGAATAGTCAATAATGATTGCGTTAAATTGACCCAATCAATCGAACGAGGTGGATCCAGCCAAACCATAACTTTACTCTGTTCTTCTTGATACAAGTTATTTAAATTGGTAATCACCACATCTGGTAAGGTATCTGATAACGGATCAATAATTTCTACATTTAAATTCACATAGACGGATAAATTTTTTTTGATGAATTGGTTATACTCTTTTCCATAAGAAAAATCAATTAGGACCTTGGCTGGCTCTGCAATTAAATGAACCGGAACATGATTAATTAGCAACAATAGATAGTTAAAAAACAAACAGTGATTGGCTTTCGCAATTTTTTTATGTTTTGCTGTTAACCAACGAATATATTCAATTAAATAAAAATAAAATTCCGGATATGTTTGCTTAAAAAACTGTAAATCCATTTCAAAATCGTCAAACATATTAATCGGAAAGTAAATAACATTGAAATGAATAATTGCTAACCCTTCTTCTAGAGTATTCCTTGTTGACTCCTCTAAACAATTAAATGCTTTTTCAAAACTTCCAATGAAAACACGAGTTAGGCTTTCAATCGTAGGATCTTCGTGAATGACATATTTTTTCTCTAGTTTGCCATGCAAATACAAGAAAAAAACAATCGTATACGTTAATGATTTTGAGGCCAATGCCCATGCCACTTGCGATTTTTTTATTAGTTCCTCTGAAAATGTATTCAGTGCACGCGTATCGATCCCTTCCACCGCACGTCCTTCGTTGTTAATCATAATAGCTAAATAATGGAAAAAATTGCGTCGCTCATAGGTGGTGAAAGTATAGTTTAACTCAACAGACTGTAATACACGTTTCGCTTCATTATAGACTTTTACCGAATATAATTCGGAAATTGGTTGATTGGAAAGCGTGAACAATTTATACAAAAAAAATGAAATTGCTTTTTGATTGCCGACAATTTCCCGCTTACTAAAATAGATCTGATACTCCTTTAAGGCTTTTTTTAGCCGCTGTAAGGTACTATACGCCACAGAGGTGCTGACATGATTACATTCAGCAAACTTTGTCAAACTATAATTTCCTCTAAAGTAAGACAACACTAATTTAAAAGAGAGCGATTCTGTTAAGTATTTCGTGAGCAAAAGTTTACTTGAATAGTTTCCATCAATTTCAAGTGTAACATCTACATCAGAAACGACTAAAGTTAAGCTATCGCTTAACTTTAGATTGTCAATATCTGCTTTTAATTTTTCTAATGTTTTTTTGACTAAAAAATTCGACATTGATAATTCTTCGCGAAGTGCAATAAAAGTACCTGATAGCGTGGGACTTTCTTCTAAATGCCTTAGCAAGGAATAACTTCGTTGATCTTCTTTATTTAAAAAAATTTCATAATTCATCATTTATCAATTCTTTCTCCCATAAATAGCCGTTCCTACTAATTCCCGTATGAAATTCAAGTAAAAAGTGTTTTGCCCCTCCGTTCCAGCACCGCCTGTGCTATTTGGTACAATGGTGATATGGCTAGCATCAAATAATTCATCCGTGAAAAATACTTGATGCTGACTTTTCTTGGAAGAAGGCCTTTCTTCATTTGTTTTTGGATTATTGGTTGTCACTTCTTTTTTACTAACGTCTTCGCTACTTTCTTCCGCTTGCGTTTCGCTAGTAATAGTACTTTCATTTGTTTCTTCCATTTTTTCTGGTGTGCCAGTATTCTCAATCGGATAAATTTCTTCTGTTGGATTGGTCGGATTATAAATTGGATTCCGTTCTTCTGCTGCTTGCACAGTGGTTACTTGAAAAAACGAGAGTAACAATGTACTCCATAATAGTAAATGTTTGTATTTATCCATTTTTCTCACATATATTGCCAAATACTTTAGCTACATAACAAAACAAAAAATATAACTAGTAAAGTGGTATCAGACGATATTTAACAATACTCCTTCTTATTATTTCTTTTTTTGAGTTAGGTTTGTTGAATAAACTGCATGTTTGATAAGCAAAAACAAACAAAAACGTTGCCGATGATCAAATCAAAAATTAACTACTCTTTATATTTCTCTTTCGTTTTTTTCCTGTTTCTTTTTTCGCCAAATCAACCAGGCAATGATTAAAATCACTATCAATAATAGTAGTAAGCCAATCATCAAATATAAATTCGAATGATTTTCTTTTAAGGTGACATCTTTTTCATTTAATTCTTTGGCAACTTCACCATTAATTGTAAAGTCTTTTTCAAATTGCCATTGATTTCTAAAAGATATCGATTCATTGTTTATTGATTTTTTAAATGAGCCTGCAGCATCTTTATTCCCAACAACGGTCATAGACAAATGATAATCTCCTGGCTTAAGCGGTTGCCCTTTTAGCGCAATGGGAACAGAAAAATTGGTATTTGGTGCAATTTGCATGTTTGCTTTTTCTTCTTTATATAAAACTTCTTCATGTCCCTTTTTGGTAATCTCTGCTGAAAATGCAACTTGGTTAATATATGTTTTTTGATCATTTTGTAGATTGACTAAAATCACATTTCTAGCATTAATCTGTCCTGGTGAGGCTTTTTTCAAAAGTAAATTCGGCTCAACCTTTTTTTTATTTTGTTGCATCAATAATGCAACGACATACGAATATTCATTTTTAATGGATAACCCTTGACTCTTATCGTCTTGGCGTTTGCCTTCATCCGACGTTTCTTCTTTAAAAGTGATACCACTAGCTAACACTCCATCAAAGGGTGTATTAGGCATTTTGACGTTAATAGAAACCGTTTGTTCACTTTTCGGTTTTAAACGAACTGAGCTAGGGTATTGAACGTAGTCTTTTATATCAAACGCTAAACTTTGATCTTTTTTCCCCTTATTTTCACCATACTCCACGATTACATTTGAATTGGTAATGGCACTATTGATGGAAATACCTACCTTTACTTCTTTATCTGTATCATTGCGCAAGTTCACTTTCAACTCAGTTTCTTCATTTGGTGCTAGTAATAAATCAAAGTAAGTTTTTTCTTTATCTACTTGTTTTTCTGATGGAATAGGCGTAACCGCAAAATTAAATTCACTGGCATAACCATTGCTAGGTACTAACGCTAAAAGAATTAGTAGTATCGGAAAAAAAAGAAATCGTTGTTTTTTTCTGTTCAAATTATTTACTCCTTTTCTATATGTAGTGAATAGCAGGTAACCATGTTTCCTGCTATTCTTCTTTTTAAAACTCGTTTAATTTCCTGGAGCGTCTGTCAACGTCCATGTTAATTTTGTGGCGTATTTTTCAGCGTATTTGGTTGTAGAACCTGGAACAGTTAACTCAATACTTTTAGCAGCTGTAGTTGCATCTGTTCCCCAATCAAATAAATAAGTTCCTGCACCGTTTCCTTTCGCTGCACTCATTACATCTGATTGACTACCATCTGAATTTAGCGTGATTGTGGCTGGGCCTGTTGGTTTGCCTGAATCTGAAGCAGTCACTACATTTCCGTTTTTAAACGTGATAGCTGCCCCAGTCAATTCTTTACCAGAAGTTGATTTAAATTGTCCTTCTTGTTTCACTTTTAATGACCAGCCAGCTTCGGTTCCACGGTTATCTGTTACTTGGACATAGTTAGGCCCTTCTTTGACTTCATCGGTTGCGCCTACTGTCTTGTATTTTTGGGTAGCAGCAAAATAAGTCTGATCCTTCGACGTGATTTTTTGAACACCGAAGTCTAGACTTGACGCATAATCAATTGACAACGGACCGTTTGTTCCTGGATTAGGACCTTCAGGATCTGTTGGGTCAATAGGATCAACTGGATTAGTTGGATCCGTTGGGTCAACCGGATTAGTTGGATCTTCACTTGGTGTAAATTCTACGATACCATTAGATGTATAACTACCGCCATCTTCTGCAAAGGCTTGAGAAGTCATGCCTAAGCTCCCTAAAATAAATGTGGATAAACATACTGTTGTTACTTTTTTCATTTTCTTTTCTCCATTCTTTTCTTTAATTCCCTGGTACGTCTTCTAACGCCCAAGATAAACGAGCTTTAAATGTTCCAACTCTTTGATAAGCTACAGGAACATTGATTTGAATTCCTTGTTGTTTTGATTCATCAAGTAATGCTGTTAAATCTGTTTCACCTTTCTGATTACTTTCTAAAAGCGTAATTGCCTCATTTGTAATCTGAGAGCTTCCAGCAGTTGAAACGAAAGAAAAAACATCTGGCATTACAATTGAATCATTCGTTAACGGTTGCGTTTGCTTTAGTTGCAAGCGCCAATTATTTGCGTTACGTTCATCCACAACTTTGAGTCCTTCGGTGGGATGCCCAAGTTTAATTAGTGGTTGATTACGTATCTTTTCCGTACCAAAAGTAATCTGTTTTGGTGCCTCTTTAAAATATAGTTCCCCTAAACGATAGTAAAAATAAATATCTTTTGTTTCCTCTGTCATTGTTCCTTCCGCATTGCCTGAGTCTTTTGTAAAAACATAGCCAGAAATATCTAGGGGTTTTTCTTGATAGGGTGCACCAATTTTCCCTGTTACACTTTTAGGTGGAGCAATATCTTTACCTTCCGCGTCTTTATAAAAAACGGTTACTGTTTTTTCTGTTGGTTTAGGAATAGTAATCGTTACATTATTTGACTTTTGCAGTAAGGTTCCTTCTTCATAATAGTCAAAGTTCATAGTTAAAACTTTTTCGGGCGTATTATCTTGAAGGGTTGTTTTTAATTCAATAATCATGTCCTTCTTTAAAACTAGGTAGTCATTTAAAGCAATTGTTAAGTGATTCCCTGTTTGTGTCAGATCTTTGGCTGCTACCTTTTTACCATCAATCGTTAATGAATTTTCTTCATATGCTAATTCATCAGGTAAGTCAATGCTTACTTGCGGTTGACGATCTTCGATAAAGTCATTGTCAATATTCAATGTATTCCGTAGTATCACCTGATCATTTTTCACTGCTTCAACAGCTGAGCTAAATTCCTGACCATTCACGCTAAGGGCTGCTTGTGACGTAACGTTGGTAGGAATTTGTGTCATTGCTAAAGCATTCTCTTGGTATTTGCCTCCTGTGGATGATGTAAAGCCCCAATAAACCGTTGTTGCGCCAAATTGTGCATTTAAATCTGAAACTACATACGTATTCGTGCCCACACCTTCTAAATCATATGTTAATGCTTTGGTTGCGGCATTCCAATGAACAGTCAACATGCGCCAGGTTCCATTAGATAGATAGGTTGGCGCAACAGTGACGCCTGAATGCTCCCCTGTATAGCTGTTGTTATTAGCTTTCGGAGTGACAAAAGCTAAATGTCCATTTCCCTTATCTTGTGAAATTTCTCGGTCCATTCGGTTGGAACTACCAGTATTTTTATAGGTATCAAACTCAATCGATAAGGCATTTCTAACATAAGGTTGACCAGCTTTCGTGGAGTATGCACCGATTCCCATCCCAGGTGAACCAATGACTTCTTGAGGCGTTGTGGACATTCTAGGATCATTCGTTAAGGTAAAGGTCATACCATCACCAGCATTTGCATACTCGTTTCCTAAATACAAATAACTTTTAAAGGTAAAATCCGACAATAAACTGATTGGTTTTTTTGACCAAATAGCTCCTTTTTGTGATTTAACAGCTGGGTTTAGTTGTAATAACTTCCCACCTTCTAAAATACTTGTTGCATTTCCAATTGGCTCTTGAAACACCTTGTCGATTGGAATGATATTAGGATCATCAGGCAATGAAGTAGCGTATGGCGCAGCCAACATGCGCGGCTGTGGTTCAACTATCGTCGATTCCGTTGCACTGTTATCGTCATCCTTTTGTTGTTCGCTAGGTTCTAAAGTAGCCGTTGATTGGTCTGTTTCTGCTGGATGATTATCGGTTGTTGTTGTCGTTTCTAGGGAAGATTCTTGCTCTAATGTTTCCGAGTGAGAAGGAGCGCTAGTTGCCTGATCATTGGCCGATTCCTCCACTATTTCCCGATTGACTTCGTTGATATTTGTCGAAGGATTACTAATCGCTTCGCTAGTAATAGGCGCAAGGATTAGTAAGAATAAACTACTTGCCAAAAAGACTAGGCTTTGTTTGTTTCGCATCTCTCTTCACCTCTACTTTTTAAATTCCTGGTACATCCGTCAACGTCCACAATAATTTTGTTTGATATTTCACGGCATCTTTAGGGGTTGACCCTGGTACTGATAGCGCAACATCTTTTGTAACATTAACATTGTGTACCGTATTGGTTTCATCGCGTTCTGCAACCACTTCTACTTTACCCCAATAAGTAGCCCAAGTTCCTGCACCGGTTCCTTGCTTCGCAGCTGCCACTAGCGATGCGGTACCTGGAACAAGGGCAATCTTATTTGTTGCCTCTGGTTTCACAACATTTTGCGCATTACTATTAACGGTCGGGTTAGCTAAAGAAATTTGCGCACCTGTCAACTGACTATTTAAAGTAGCCTTTGTTGCTTTAAATTGCTCCTTTTGCGTAACGGTTAAAGACCAACCGCTATTGGTTCCTCTATTATCAGAAATTTGCACAAAATTTGGTGTTTCTTTTTGATTTTCTTGATATTGCTGTGCTCTTGCAAAATATACTTGGTCTTTATTCGAAATACGATTTTTCCCAAAGTCAAAACTTGAAGCATAATCAATAGACAGCGGTCCTTGGGTACCAGGATTGGGACCTTCTGGGTCTGTCGGATCAATTGGTTTGACTGGCTTTTCTGGATCGGGATTTTCTGGATCAACCGGCTCTGTCGGATCTACGTTCGGAATAAATTCTACTAAACCATTCGAACGATACTCTTTTGGCTCCTCTGCCTTCGCTTGTAAGGACCAACCAGCAACTGCAAATGTACTGCATAGAACGATTCCTGTGAATTGTTTTTTCATTGCTTTTCTCCTTTATTTAATTATTAGCGGGAGTATCTTCTAATGCCCAAACTAACTTCGTTGAATATTGTTGTGCAAGCTTTACAGATTTTCCGGGAACGAATAGTTGGACAGCTTCTTTATTTGTTGCTTCATTTGAACCAAAGCGATAAACCCAAGTCCCAACACCTGTTTCTTTTTTAGCGTTCATCGCTAGATTATTATTTACACCAGGTGTTAAGGAAATAGTACTACTGACTTCAGTAGGTTTATATTTTTCATCCACCATTGAGGCAGCTTCTGCCTTTGTAAACGTCAATTGAGCGCCGACTAGTTCTTCTCCAGTAGCTGTTTTAAATTGTTCAGGTTGGGAAAGCGTTAGTTTCCATCCTGCTAACGTTCCTCTTTTATCAGTTACTTGTACATAGGTTGGTTTTTTTGAACCATCTTTCATTTCATCTGGCGCAGCATAATACGTTTGATCTGCCGTAGAAATCTTTTGTGTACCAAATTTAAATTTTGACCCATAATCAATTGATAAGGCACCACCCGTTCCTGGCCCTGGAGGATCAATTGGGTCTACTGGATCAGTAGGATCGGGATTTTCTGGATCAACAGGCGGTGTGATTTCATTATCACCTGCTTCAAAAGTAATTGTGCCTTCTGTATTGTATTCTTTCGGAAAAGTTTCTGCTGCTGATGCGTTTATTGCTTGAAACCCTACGCCTAAAAGTATGGTTGCCGATGTAAGTAAAACAGTTTTTTTCATTAAATAAACTCCTTTTCTCGTTTCATTTTATTAATTAAATAAATGACTACCCCCAACAAACTAACTCCTATCAAGGAATACAGCGGATTTTCAGACTCGCCTGTTTTAGGTAAAACTGCTTGTCCAGAAGCAGCTAAATTGTTTCTTCCCTGTTCTTCTGATTGTTGGGTATCCGCTACGTCATTTGACTCTTTTTCATTCTCATAAACGTAGGTGCCATAGAAGCTTGCTTGACCATTTGATTCATAATTATTTTCTTCAGCCATAACGCTTTTTGTTTGCAACCCAATGATCAATAGCCCTAAACATACCAAACTAAACCTTTTTATAATTTTCATCTGAATTCCTCCTTCCCCATTTTCAACATTGACTGGCCCAGCCAATAAACATTATATAAAAGAAATATTTATTAGATTTTTTTATTTTTTTCAGACGCTTTTAAAAAATAAAATGGTTTTAGCTAAGAAAGCTTTAAAATCAACACTTTTAAAGACAAAAAATAAACAAAAAAAACTTCGAAAAATAATTTTCGAAGTTTTTTTGTTTATTTTTTATTATTTTTATACTTCAACCGCTTCTAACAAAGCTAAACGTTCAGCAACTTCTGCTTCTGTTAAATTATGTTTTTTTACATAACGGTTGGCAGGATGCTGGCTACATTCTAATGAGCAGCCACCTAAATGTTTATGTTCATTTTCTTCTGAAGTTAAGATTTGACGATTACATTCTGGGTTTGCACAGTTAATGTAGCGTTCGCAAGGTGTTCCATCGAACCAGTCTTTCCCAATAACTTTTTTATCAACATGATTAATTTCGACACTGATTCGGTCATCAAAGACATACATTTTGCCGTCCCAAAGTTCGCCACGTGTTTCTGGATTTTTCCCATAATTGGCGATACCACCATGCAATTGAGCAACATCTTCAAATCCTTCTTTTAATAACCAGCCAGAAAATTTTTCACAGCGAATCCCGCCAGTACAATAGGTAACAATTTTTTTATCCATAAATTGTTCTTTGTTCTCGCGAATCCATTGTGGTAACTCACGGAAGCTACGGATATCTGGGCGCACGGCACCACGGAAATGACCTAAATCATATTCATAATCGTTACGAGCATCGATTACAACAGTGTCTTCGTCTAATAAGGCTTCTTTAAATTCTGCAGGTTCCAAATATTTCCCTGTCGTTTCTAATGGATCAACGTCTTCTTCTAAATTCAACGCCACTAATTCAGAACGTGGGCGAACAAACATTTTGCGGAAGGCCATTTCTTCTGCTGAATCAATTTTAAAGAATGTATCCTTAAAGCGCTCATCTGCTTGCATTGCTTCCATGTACTTTTCTGTTTCTTCGACAGTACCAGATAACGTTCCGTTAATCCCTTCTGTCGCTACTAAAATACGGCCTTTTAAATTTAATGATTTGCAAAAAGCTAGATGCTCTTTCGCAAAAGCTTCTGGATCTTCAATTGTTGTATATTTGTAATAAAGTAATACTTGGTATTTCATCTTGTTTTCCCCTTTTGTATAAATTCATTCTATCCCATTATACGGTGAATAAAAAAGGGAAAGCGATTATTTTGCTTGTGTATTTACACACAATAAAAAAAGCCTGATAAACGGCGGGAACAGAACCAACTCCTTCGGAGCTAAACGGTTCTGTCCCGACCTCTTCTATATACTACTCCTTTTCAGAAGTCGCGGCGAGTTGTTCTTGCAATTCACCTAAAAGTTCAATTTGAATATTTTGGATTTTCACCAAATTTTCTAGTTGATTATTGATAATATAATCCATTTTCTCATGTAATAAATTAATTTCTACTTCTGCTTTTAAGTTAATTTTATAATCATTATTCGCTTGTTCTCTATCACGGGCTTCTTGTCTGTTTTGACTCATCATAATAATCGGTGCTTGGATAGCTGCTAAACAAGATAAGGCGAGATTTAGCAAAATATAAGGATATTTGTCAAATGGTTGTCCCAATAAAGTGGTAGAGTTAATCACGATCCAAGCAATCAACACGAAGCAAAAGAAGCCAATAAACACCCAGCTACCGCCAAATTTAGCAATGGTATCCGCTGCTCGTTGGCCAAAGGTTAATTTCTTTTCCATCTTTTCATTCATATTATTGGAAATCAGCTTATCTTCTTTGATATGTTGAACCACCAATTCATTCAGTTGTTGGATTTTTTCAGAATCATTTGCGACCAATTGTTTCATGTAATCCAAACGATAATTAAGTAACTCCGCCAATGTAATCATCGATTCAGCTGTCAATTGTGGATTGTTTTGGAGAATAAAAGCTTGCGTTTCCTGTTCTATATCTTGAAGATAAATGTTTTTTTTCGTTGGTTCACCAATAACAACTTGTTTATTTTTTGATTGTTTCATCTTCGTCACTCCCTTTGATCGTTCTTCCCTTTATTTTAATATAAAGTCTCTCAGAAGAAACCTAAAAAGGCTTTGGGAGTGATCGTTGTTACTTCTGCTTTAAAATTTAACAGTTAAATTGGTTACATCATGGAACAACGAACCAATTAATTCTTTGTATTTCGCTGGATTCACACAATTAGTTAGCAATATGATCCCAGTTTTCATATCTTTTGAAAATAAAGCTAGGGCTTGTTGACCCGCTTCAACGCCGTGTAAACGTAAATAATTATCATGAACATAGATGCCGCCATGATAAGAGCTTTGCTGAGAAGACGTCCATAATTTTTGCAAAAGTGCGGTGGAAACTAAATGTCCACTCGTTAATTGATGTAAGTACCAATACAAATCACCTGTCGTCATATCCACATTACCAGTCCCAAATTCATGGGCAAAACTAGCTGCAGGAATTGAGAGCACTTGGTTATATGAATTGTCTTCTGTCCATTTATAACTTGTTGAATTATTGGGCTGTTCCAATAAGGTTTCATAGAAGCCAAAATTCTTTAAACCAGCCGTTTTGTGATAAAAATTATTAAATAATTCTTGATAGGTACGTTGATACATTTTCTCTAACATTCCTGCTAAAAGGACAAAATTTACTGGGGAATAATTGTATTTTCCTTTATTGACTTGAATGGTATTTTGTTTAACAAATTGAATAATTTCTTCATCGGTAACGATATTATTAGGCATTGCTGATAACTTTAAACCGCTTGTCATATTCAACATATCGCTAATCGTAATGTCCTCAGCACCTTGTACTTGTGGATAAAACGTAGCGAGTTTTGTATCTAATGTAAGTTTACCTTCTTCAATCGCTTTTAAGATCAAGGTTGTGGTAAAAGATTTTTGAATTGAACCAATCTGAAACCTTGTGTTTGGCGTGTTGGCTTGTTGCTTTTCAAAATTGGCAAAGCCATATCCTTTATTTACTAAAACCTGATCATCTTTAATGATCAAAGCCGAACCAATATAATTTGTTTCTTGAATTTTTTGATCAAGTTCGCCACTATCTGGTGCAACTATTTCTTTCGTTAAATTCGCATAATTATCACTTCGGCGATCTTCTTCCAAGACCACTTTCGATTCTTGACTAACTTGTGAATCTCTAGTGAAAAAGAACGTTTTTATTAAATAACCACTACCACCAATCACCACCAACAAACACACTATAAAAAGCCAATTCACTCCTCCATGTCTTTTCTTTGCATGTCGTTTACGCATACCGCTTACCTCCGCCTATTCTATTAACAGCATTATCATACGCTATATTTTCATGAAAATTACAGATTTTAGTAAAATTTATAAAACTTTCAACTTTTATAAAAAACAGCTTGGCACCAGAATCTAGATTGATTCTGGTGCCAAGCTGTTTTTTATTTACTTTCTTGCCCCATCACAGCAAAGTAATTATCATCGTTATCTGCAAAATTAAAAACTAAGCCTGTTGGCAATTGAACCATTTCACCGACAGTAACGCCAGCCTCTTGCATTTTTTTATAAAGACCAATGATATCATCGCTAGCAAACATTAGAGAAGGGGTATTCCCCGCCACTTCTGGTGAATGTTTTTGAATAAAGGCCAAATCATATAAAACAATAATCGTCTCTGCTGATTCACTTGGTGCAATTTCTACCACCAATGTACCGTCAACTTCCTCTCTTTCCTTTTCAACAAAGCCAAACGTTTGCCAAAATTGACTAGATTCCTCAACATTATTCACATATAACATAATCTTTACTTGGTTTGAAAACATTCCTTCACGTCCTTTTGAATTTAGTTAACAACTTATTATATACGTTCTTTTAAATAATTACTGCACTTTCGCTTAAAATCCAAAAAAAGTGTTTGAGCAAGACATTGCTCAAACACTTTTCGTTTTATTGATTTAGATATTTGCATCTAAGACAACGTCGCGATCATTTAAGACATCACGATCTAATTCATGAATACGAGCACTTGTTAACACGCCTGCAACCATACTATCGTTAACGTTAACAGCTGTCCGCGCCATGTCAATAAGTGGTTCAACCGAAATTACTAAACCAACAATTGCAACCGGCAAGTTCATTGCACCTAAAACGATTAGAGAAGCAAAGGTTGCTCCGCCGCCGACACCGGCTACGCCAAATGAACTGATTGTGACAACTGCTACTAACATTAAAATAAATTGTAAACTAAAGACATCAATTCCAACAGTTGGTGCAACGATGGTTGCTAACATAGCTGGATAAACGCCGGCACAACCATTTTGTCCAATAGATAAACCGAAACTACCAGCAAAGTTTGCTGTGGCATCATCGACACCTAATGCTTTGGTTTGTGTTTCAATATTTAATGGTAAAGCTCCTGCACTTGAACGAGAAGTAAAAGCAAAGCTCAAGACTGGAAAAACTTTTTTTAGATACGTAACTGGATTGACTTTTAAAGTAATTAAAATCAACATGTGAATGGCAAAAACAATGATTAAGGCCACATACGATGCCAACACAAATTTACCTAAGTTAATAATCGCAACAAAATCACTTGTTGCTACAACATTAATCATTAACGCTAACACGCCATAAGGGGTCAAGCGTAAAACTAAGGTAACAATTCGCATGGTAATTTTATATAAACTATCAATTAAATTTGCAAAAAATTCAGCTTCTTTTGGCGCTTTACGACGAACGCCTAAATAAGCGACACCAACAAACGCAGCAAAGATTACCACCCCAATGGTACTCATTGGTCGTGTTCCCGCAAAGTCAGCAAAGACATTTTTAGGAATAAATGAAACGATTTGTTGTGGAATCGTCAAATCTTGAATCGCATCTTGACGCGTCGCTAACTCGGCAATTCTTGACGTTTCTGCAGCACCTTGCGTGAATTTTGCCCCTTGAAGGCCAAACGCTAAGGTTGTTCCAATCCCCACCAAGGCAGCTACTGCTGTTGTTCCTAGTAAGGTGGCTAACACATTAAAGCTAATTTTTCCTAATTTATTGGATTCTTTCATTTTTGTAAATGCACCTACAATAGATACAAATACTAACGGAATTACGAGCATTTGTAGAAACGCTACATAACCATTACCTACAATCCCGATCCATTCCATTGATTGCGTAGTAATTTTACTGTCTGTACCAAAAGCAAATTGAATAATTGCACCTAAAACAATCCCCACGCCCAATGCTGAAAAGACACGTGTTGAGAATTTTAAATGTTTCTTTTGCATTTGGTAGAAACCGAATAACACAGCAATAAATGCAAGGATCACTAATACAGTGATGAATGTTGTCATTTTAGTTCCTCCCTATGTTTTTAATGACAAGTACATCAAAGGAAGTAAAGGTTCCCGGTACTCACTCTCCAGTAAATACCCTGAAAACAGCAAACTGTTTCCAGTGATAGTTCTATTGTACCTTATTTTATAGCAAATAGTGGGATAATTTGCTTACTTTTTGATAGAAAATAACCGTTGTGATAGTTTAAAACTATCACCAAGCGTTGTTTTACTAGTCACTGTAAAAATAATTTGTTTTTTGTCCTCTTTCTTTTAAGCTGACGTGGTATACTTAGTTCTAGGAGGTGTAAGCGTATGCAAAAAATTTGTTGGATCCTTTCTGTCAACCGTGATGGAGCGACGTTGTTTGTGGGGAGCCCTGCAAATGGAGGTCCTTGGCTCTTTTCAAATAAAGAGCAGCAAAACATCAAAGCCTTTTTTCAACCAACCTATGAAATTGACTTTATCAGTTATGATGTTCTTTCAGAGGAAGTACCAGAAGCTGCGTTCATTTTGTACAATGAAATGCTCGCTCCCTATCTTCCCGAAAAAATCACCAAAGTTGGTCAGCCGATTGCTTATGTGGATATCGCTACAAAAAATTATGAACAGTTTAAAAAAGCTTTGGTTGCTAAATCTTCACAAGAATAAAAACAGCGTTTATAACGGAATCCGTTATAAACGCTGTTTTTAAAGTTTAAGCTTCTTCTGATTGTTGAAAATTCAATTGAACACCTGGACGATCCAGAGCAATTTCAGTTACTTCATAAGATAAACGTTCGACGATGCTAAATAAAGGACGCACAAGTTCATCGACTTCTTCTTGCGAAATATCTTCTTGTTTTTCAATTTTACGATCAATAATGTGATTAATTTGGCTAATCGCCCCTGATAAAACAAATTCGTCAAAGACAATTCGAAATTCTAAGCGAGCAACAAGTGCTGAGCTGTTTTCTGGATAATTTTCTTCTTCTACTTCAATTGGTGAAAAGCTGACACGTAAATCTGTCTCTACTTCTGAATCAGGTACTCGCATATCATAGTGATACGCTTCAACAATTTCTTGTTGGCGTTTAATTTCCATTGTTTTTTCTCTCCTTTTTTAACAAGATATTCCCCTTTTAGAATATCCAATGGTTTCTTTTCTCAAGTATACCACAAGTCCGAAAGTTGCCTAGACCAAAAAACACAGAAGGTCAGACTTTTTTGATAAATTGATTTTGGCAGTTTGAACAAGTGACTTTGATTGTTCCTCGTCCTTTCGGCGCACGTAATGACTGCTGACATTTTGGACATTTAAAATAACGATACTCTTTCTGAGTCAGGTGTCGCTTGCGAAAAGCATGAACCTTTTGCATTAGGCGTTGTTTTCGAAGAATAAACCGTTGATTTTCATTCAATCGCGGATGAATATGTTTTGAAAAAAAGCGATAATACACGTAGGCAACTGTGATTAAAATCAATAATCGAACCCAAAGATAGCCAGTAAAAATATTGATAAGCGCCAGCACAACACTTGTTAGCAACAGCGTGCGATTCAATTCATCGAACCGGGCATAACGTCCTTGTAAAAATCGTTGCGCTTTTTTGCGCCAACGTAGAATGCGTTCAAACCAAATTTGGCCCATTTATCTTCCTTCTTTCGAGCATTATTTTTTGAATAAATGATTGATTTACAGAAACTTTCAATCAAAATTTACACTTACTAAGTCCAAATTTTGAACAACTGTTGGTTATTTTCGATGGTATACTTCTAGAGAAGTCAGGTCAACCGATGAATGACTTCGTTGATAATAGCTACCGCTATTTTATACAAACTTAAACTGTCGATGGATAGATTATCCGATTTTAACTTAGGGGAAGGTTAAAATCCGATTCTATAATTTAGCACTACACTCCTTTATTTAGTAGCAACTTTAGCCTATCTATCCACATTTTAAGTCAAAAAGAAGCAAGTCCGGACTTGCTTCTTTTTATTTATCTTTCTAATTCTTCAATTTTCTTCTCAATTAACGCCAAGACATATTGACACGCTTCAGGATCTTCGACAAAATCATATTTATCGCCATCAATTTGAATTTTAGGACTTTCATCATAGTCTTCATACCATTGATCATAACGCTCGTTCAACATTTGATAGTAATCATACAACGTTGGATCTGTCTCAATTTGTTCATAAGGACGGCCACGTTTTTTGATGCGTTCCAACATTTTGGGAAATGAAATACGAATGTGAACTAACAAATCAGGTCTTTTTTTATGCGCAGCATAAGGCAATTCTTGGAGCATGTTTTGTAATAAGTCATCGTACACTTTGACCTCTGTTTCGTTTGCACGACCTAAATCTGCATTTAAATGAAAAAGTAATGAATCTTCATAAATCGAGCGATCCAATACATTATTTTCATGTGTTAATGCTTGTTTAATACTATCAAAACGTTTATTTAAAAAATAAATTTGTAATAAAAATGCGTACTTTTCCGGTTCTGCATAAAATAAAGGTAATACCTCATTATCATCAACTGATTCGTAAAAGGCTTCTGAACCTAAACGGTTTGCAATTAAAGCTGTTAAACTAGATTTACCAGCGCCAATCGTACCTGCTAAAACAATCACTGCCATCGAACTCCCTACCTATTTTTTTCCATTTTATTTTTTATCTTCAACCAATTAAACATACCAAAAATTGAGTTAAAAGTATACATACAATACATAACAAATATCGCATAATCACCACCAGCGTGCGTCCCTGCTCGGAACCATAACAAAATTGAAAAAATATTTCCTAGTAGCCAAAACACGAATTGCGATTGATAACGTTTAATCATCAATAACATCCCTGTCGCTGAAACACTAAACGTGATTGCATCTAATGTTTGTTGCGCATCATTTACAAAACCTAACAAAATATATGCAGCTACGCCAATGAGCAGCCACGTTAAAAAGGCATACAACCACTGAATACCTTTTAAAACTTTTACGTCGGTTACTTGACCTGAGCCATCCTCGCTAGCCCGAAGCCAAGCATAAAGCCCTGTAATGTCCATAATAATATAGAAGCTTTGTAAAAGAACTTCGGCATATACCCGTGTCACTAACCCAAAATAACCAATAATCACTGCACTGATTAACCCAAAAATGTAATTGCTGACTTTTCCTTGGGCAATTAAATTCACACAAATGATGCCGGCTAAACCACCTACTAACGTAATCCAATTCGATGGATTGATAGCAAATGCAATCAACTGTACCCCCACCATCAAAGCTAAAAACAAGTAACTTCTCGTTTCCCAACCTTTAAAATCATTCACCAAAAAATTCTTATTCACGACAAATTTCCGACCTTCCTAAAACCAAACTTTTCTCTGTTGACGTCTCAATAAGAGTACTCCGTTTTAAAAAACAAGTCAATCAGATTTCGGAATAAAAAGAAGATTTTAATACTATATATTGATTAAAAAAATAAAAAGACACTACATATAGTTATTTTGTAAGCTTTCTGATATCCTTTATTGCCACAATATTTTCTTCATCTTGTTTTAATCTTCTATGTAGTCATGGGTTTGTTTCCATCTAATAATTCCTGCAGCAGAACCCTTTACGACGGTAGCGCTCCAAATTAATGTTGCGAAAGCGGAAGCAACCGTACATATTTATGCTTCAAACACAGCCATCGTTCACTCTTTTTATTGAAATGCTTAAAAATTGATGGACTTATTTCTCGAATCTGGCCACTTATTAACTTATTACATGAAAACATTCGCCTAAAAAAGCAAAAAAAAAAACGACTAACCTAAATAATCGACCTACAAACAATTTCTTTCATTTGTAGGTCGATTATCTTTATTAGGTTTGATACAGATGTTTCGCCATTCCTAGTTTCCCTTTACTGCTCATCTCTATTTATTTTTTTACTGTTTGCCAACAGCTCGTTGTCTGAAAGTACTATCCGTCCTTTGGTACTTTGTTCAAAGCTGTAAGCTTGCTCAAATAACGTTTGCTCTTTATTGGCAGTTTGTGTAAAAGTCAGCCCATAAGGTTGTCCTTCACTGTTTTTCGCCAAAGGAACAGTCAATTCAGGATATCCTGCCACGGCACTTAAACCCGTACCTTCAGAATCAATAAAGGCATATCCGTCTAATTGTTGTTTTTTTAGCAACGCATCAAACGTTTGCTGTGCTTTTTTAATGGTTGTTTGAATGATTTCTTTATCTGGTTGTTTCTTTTTAACATCTGCTTCTAATAAATCTTGCCCATACTTGGCACGAACCTTTTTATCTTGTTGATTATACGCAATTAGTTCCTCCAGTGTTTTAAATGGTAAATCATAACGTTTCGCAAATTCTTCCAATGCAAACTTAAATTCATTGGAAATAACTGCCCCGCCATCAATCCCTTCCATATCTGGTGTTACCGGAATCACTTCTGCTCCTGCTTTTTGGAGGGCCTTTTTAGCAGCCGTAAATTCTTCTTCAGCACTTGGCATTTCTAGCAACCCAATGCGTTGACCTTGTAAGTTATTTTTAGTAAATTTCGTTGAATCAATGCTCGGAACCGTGTCTTTCTTAAACGCATTATAGCCTTGCGCAGCATCAACGACACTTCGGGCAATCGGGCCAACTGTATCTAATGACGGTGCCAATGGCAAAACACCTTCGCCACTTACTGAACTGTGGGTCGGTTTAAAACCAACCACTGATTGATGAGAAGCGGGGGAAACAATCGATCCCATCGTCTCAGTGCCTAAAGAGAAGGCGCCGATATTCATCGTCACACTAGCCGCACTCCCAGAACTTGAACCTGAAGGTGTTATTTTGAGCGGCCCATAAGGATTAAGTGTTTGTCCATGCTTGGAACTATAGCCACTTGGTGCTTTCATTGACATATAATTCGCTAGTTCAGATAAGTTTACTTTTCCTAAAACCAAAGCTTGCGCCTCTGTTAACTTCTTAACTACTTCCGCATCTTCCTTAGGCTTGAACGTGCGTAAGGCATAAGCTCCTGCACTCGAAATCATGTTGGTCGTATTTATATTTTCTTTCAAAGTCACAGGAATACCATACAAAGGCTTCTTCGGTGTTTGAGAGGCTTGCTGGTCAAATGCCTTTGCTTCCTTAATTGCTTGCGGATTGATTTCAGAGATGCTGTTCATGCCATTATCTATTTGATCGAACTGTAAAATACGGTCCAAATAAAACGCCGTAAGTTCTTCATAGGTCAATGCTCCGTTGGCAATCGCTTGCTGTAATTCAGTGATATTTTTTTCAATAATCAATGGTGCTTTGGTCCGAGCTTTTTGTACATCCGTTTCTTTTAATTGGTCTTCAATCGTTTTAACGATTCTCTCTTGATTGTACATTGCTGGGGTTTCTGCCTCAGGAGTGAACTTTTTGAGTATAAACCAATACGCTGCAGCGCCTATTATGACTAACAAAACAGCAATTATTCCGATTACTTTTAAAAATTTAGACATTTTTATCCTCCTATACCATTTAAAGATTATCTTACTATGTTTATTTTTGCATGACAACTAACAGTTTTGTTCGTTAAAAAGACAAAATAAAGAGTAGGACATCCGTCAAAACGACCGATGTCCTACTCTCTAACGATTAAGTTAGTCCGCTAAATGCGTTTGTTTTAGTCTTTTGTGAAAGTTAAATACTGAGAATTTATTGTGTAATTCGTGTACCACTTTCTCCTTTGATTGCTTCCGAAGCTAATTCTAAAAGCCCGATAATCGCCTGGCGGTTTGGTTTACTTTCTGCAAAACTGATGGCCGCTTCTACCTTAGGTAACATACTACCTGGCGCAAATTGATTTTCTTCTATATATTGTTGCATTGCCGTAACCGTAACATCGGTCAAAGCTTGTTGATTTGCTTGACCAAAGTTAACAAAAACATGTTCTACTGCAGTTAATACCACAAAAACATCTGCTTCAATGAGTTCAGCCATTTTTGCTGCCGCAAAGTCTTTATCAATGACTGCATCTACACCATGATAGACTGGACCATCATAGGCAATAGGAACCCCGCCACCACCACAAGCAATTACGATCTGTCCTGCATCAACAAGTGTTCGCAAGCTAACTTTTTCGTAAATATCAATTGGTTTTGGTGAAGGAACTACCCGTCGCCAGCCTCGACCCGCATCTTCTTGATAGACGTTCCCAGTTTCCGCCATCAACTGTTTGGCTGTTTCTTCGTCATAATAACCACCAATTGGTTTTGTTGGTTTTGTAAACGCTGGATCTTTTGGATCCACCACGACTTGTGTAATTAACGTAACAACTGGTTGTTCCCCTAAATTTCTGGCTACTAGTTCTTCATCAATTGCTTGTTGTAAATGATAGCCAATATAGCCTTGGCTCATTGCTGTGCATTCAGGAAACGGCACGACATCTTCTGGAGATTGACTCGTTTCCTCAAAAGCTAAGCGAATTTTGCCAACTTGTGGCCCGTTGCCATGAGCAATCACCACTTGATGGCCTTGTTCAATTAAATCAACAATGGATTTTGCAGCGGTTTGTGCTTTTGCCAATTGTTCTTTCGAAGAATTTCCTAACGCATTTCCACCTAATGCAATCACTATTTTTGACATCTGTTTCCCTCCTAGCGCTTTGGTTCTTGTTGTGTGATACAGTGAATATTGCCGCCCCCATAAACAACTTCTACCGTATTAACGCCGACAATTTTTTTATCTGGGAACATCGTTTGAACTTGCTCTAAAGCCAAACGATCATTTTCATCACCATACTGTGGCACAATCACACCATCATTTGTAATTAAAAAGTTCATATAGGATGCAATACAAATATCGCCGTCTTCTCGTGGCATGGTTCCTTCCACGAAATCAATTTTGAAGGAGCCTTGAATGGTTACATTTTTGACAGGACAGCATAATTTGTGGACTTTTAATTGGCGTCCTTTAGCATCAGTCATTTTAAGCAAACGTTGATACGCATCTTGTGCCGCTTCATAAAATGGGCTATTTTGATCTTCGGTGTAAATACAAGCCACTTCACCAGGTGCAATAAAACAAGCTACATCATCCACGTGACCATTGGTTTCTTCTGGGTCAATTCCATCACCTAGCCAAAGAACTTTTTCAACATTTAAATAGTCGCATAATTTTTGTTCGATTGCTTCTTTTGAAAGTTGTGGATTTCGACCTTCACTTAATAAGCACATTTCTGTAGTCAAGACTGTTCCTTGTCCATCTACGTGGAATGAACCGCCTTCTAAAACAAAATCATCTGTACGATAAGAATCTACATGCTCAATTTCACAAATTTTTTGTGCAACCAAATCGTCTTGGTCCCAAGGGAAATATAAACCATCTACTAATCCCCCCCAAGCATTGAATGTCCAATCCACACCACGGATTTCTCCATGGTCGTTAATGACAAATGATGGTCCACAATCACGGACCCAGGCGTCATTGTTTGACATTTCGTAAACCGTAATTTCTGGCGGCAATTGGCGACGGCAATTTTGAAATTGTTGTTGAGAAACCACCACATTCATCGGTGTAAACTGACTAATTGCTTTGGCCACATTAGTAAAAGCTTCTTGGACAGGTTTACCACCATCACGCCAATTATCCGGTCTTTCTGGCCAAATCATCCAAACTTTCTCTTGTGGTTCAAATTCTCCTGGCATTCTAAAGCCATCTTGTTTAGGGGTACTTCCTACAATTCGTTTAGCCATTTTCTTTCGTTCCCTTCTTAATTTTTTTCACGTAAATAATTACTTCACCAAACAGAATAAAAATGATTGCCCCAATTGTGATTGGTAATTTTTCATTTAATGCTGCGGGACTAAAATCTAAAGGCACTGCTGTGAAAATCAGTGAAATAATAATCATAATCATTGGCAAAACCACTAAAACTTTTAAAAATCCTGGTTTTCCGTTAACTTTAAACGGACGTGGTGTATCGGGATCAATTTTTCTAAGCTTATAAAAAGCTGGGAAAACTGGGATATACGATAACAAGAATAGGACGACATTCAAGGAGAAAAAGGCCCAGAATAAATCTTGATTAGGTAAAATTGGTGCTAATACAATGACCACCGATGCCACAATGCCATTCATCAAAGCAGCCCCAATTGGCATGTCATTTTTCTTACTACGTTTTTCAAAAAATTTAGGCATGTCACCATTTTCAGCAGCATAACAAGCTGTATTATTGACTCCTAATGACCAAGAAATCATGTTTCCGAACAACGTAAGAAGGAATAGGAAAGCCATCAACATAATGAACCAACCTTCTGTCGAGCCTGTCAATAGTTTAAAGCTATCCATCATACCACTGCCGGTACTAATTTGATCGGTGGGAATCGCTACCCCAATTCCAAAGGCTGAAAAAATATAAATGGCCGCAATGACTAACCCCGCTGCTACAATAGCTTGTGGAATTTGCTTCTTAGGATTTTCCATATCATCTGCAAACGTACAGATGACTTCAAACCCTAACAAATTAAAAATGATTACAGAAATAAAAGATAAACTCCTTAAGTCAAACGTTGGTAGCATTGATTTCAAGGTAAATTCATTGGCAACACCTTTCGTCAAGGCTACATACAATCCTAGCCCACCAATTAAGACTGCTAAAACCATCTTGATTACTGCAGCTCCATTTAAAATCCAGATACTGTCGCTGACTGGATAAAAACTAATCCAAACCACAATCCAAGTAAAAATTAATTCAACAATAATCATCATCGGTGTTGAAAACTTAATACCTGTAATTGTCGTTAATAGTTCTGGCGTCATAACGGCTAATGAAGCTAGCCACAATGGATAATTAATCCAATAATACCAAGAAACTCTGGCACCCCAACGATGACCATATGCTTTGGTCACCCAATCATAGATGCCCCCTTCACCAATATAAGTTGTTCCTAATTCTGATGAAATTAACCCATATGGCAATAGGAATGCAATTAATAAGAAAATCCACCAAAAAAACTGAGAATTACCAATTGCAGCAACAGGCGCCGCTGCTTCAGCAACGAAAACCACACAGATGACTGATAAAATGGCACTCGTTAAACTAAATTTCTTTTTCCCCTCCATGAAGACTCTTCCTCTCTTTATAAACTGTCCACTGATTCATTTTTTCAATCAGTGGACAGTTGGCCGTTAAATGCTTTGAGTGTCTAAGAAAACTTCTAGTTCTTTTTTCGCTTCTGCTTGCTTGATTAAATCATAAGGATTTTTTGCTTCATAATCATTCATAAGATATACTAATAAGCCACGAATAGATGTTAAACGGTTTTCTGCTTCATCGAAACAAATAGAATTTTTACCGTCAATCACTTCATCAGTTACTTCTTCCCCACGTGTTGCTGGTAAACAGTGCATGAATTTACAATTGGCACCTGCCCGATCCATCATTTCTTGATTCACTTGATATTTTGGATAGAAAACCTTCATACGTTCTTCTTCAGATAATTCCGCTTCGTACAAGCCATACCAAACATCCGTGTACAAGAAATCAGCGCCTTCAACAGAACTTGCATCATCTGTGACCAAAAAGCTACCGCCTGAAACTTCACAATTTTTTGCTAATTTCGCTTGATGCTCTTCATTTAATTGGAAGCCTTCTGGACCGAAGTGAACAAAATTCATGCCCATTTTTGTTGTGATTAATCCTAAAGAAAAACAAACTTGTGTTGCATCTCCGACAAAGACAACTTTACAATCTTCTAATTTTTTGCCTTCTGGTAAATGCTCAACCATGGTACACAAATCACCTAATTCTTGGGTTGGATGATTGTAATCAGACATACCGTTAATGACTGGGATGGTAGCACAATTAGCTAAATCAACAATACTATGGTGACGTTCCACACGAGCCATCAAAATATCTACTAAACGTGACAATACACGGCTGGTATCTTCAATCGTTTCATGTCCCCCTAATTGAATTTGACCAGGTGCTAAATATTCGCCATGTCCACCTAATTGTTCCATTGCAGTTTCAAAAGATACTCGTGTTCGAGTTGAAGATTGTTGGAAAATCATTCCTAAAGATTTGTTTTTTAACAGTTGCGGATAATACCCATTTTTAATCGCTTCTTTAATTTTTAATGATAAATCGACTAAGTAGTGCATTTCCTCTTTCGTATATGTTTCTGTTGTAACGTAATCTCTTTTCATGATGTGTTCCTCCTAAAAGTTGTTTTTGTTTACACATTGACTTTACCAAGTTTAGCGAAGAGTTTACTATCCGCCAAAAGTTAGAAAACGCTTTCTTTTTTGGCGTGATTTTTCATTAAAAAAAGTTTATTTATGGTTATAAACCGTTGGTACACCAGGGGTTTATAAAAGTTTAGGCGGATTTCTCTCTAATTTCTGACCAATCATAGATTTGAAAATGGTATAATTATTTTGAAAAATCATTCACTTAAAATAAAAGATGAAAGGGGTTTCCAATCGTGACATTTGTTTTTATTTATAACATCTTGTTGATTATTTTATATTCGTTTACTTCAACCTTTACCTTAAATCTTTACTTGAAAAATAAACAACCGATTTTTTTATTGCTTCTCTTTTTAATGGTTATTTTTATTTGTGACAATGTGATTGTTTATATGACTGAGTTCATTAATTCGTTTGCAACCGAATATAATCAGACCTTTATGACCGCACCTTTTTTAAAGACCATCATTTTTATTTGTTGTAATTTTGCCTATCTGGCTATTATCAATACTATTAGTGGGCGTCCTTTTAAAAATTATCAATTTGTCTGGTTATTTTTAATTGGTTTATGGATGCTAGCTATTCCATTTTCACAAAATTCCGCCTTAAAAGTTTGGTTGTACTATTTACCCAATCAGCTATTTTTAATTTACCTTGGATGCTATGCGCTCTATCAATTACGAATAGATCCTTTATCAGCCCTTGCGAAAAAATATCTTCGTTTTATTGGTTGGCTAAGCATTGGTTTCGGTGTGGCGATTCTTTTGGAAGATACCTTCGTTATTTTTAACATTGACCAATATTCTGATATTGTCTTTAAAATTAACAACCGAAACGTTTCTGAAGATATTTATACAATCATTCTCTCGATCGCCATTATCTACTTCTGTAATCGTGATTTTCCTCTGTCGGTGCTTGAAAAAGACGCTGCTAAATTGGAAGAAAATCAATCAGATGAACCCGTACTTTTGGCGCCTTTTTGTGATGCCTATCAATTAACGCAGCGAGAACGAGAAGTGCTTTCGTTACTTTTAGAGTGCAAAACAAATCAAGATATAGCCAACGAACTATTCCTATCAATCGGGACAGTAAAAACACATATCCACAATATTTTCGTTAAATTAGAAGTAAACAAAAGAGCAGAAGTTTTTGTCAGTTATCAACTTTTTTCTCAACAACAAACTGAACATTTAGCGAGATAATTAAAAAGGAAGCCTCCGTGATCGGTGGCTTCCTTTTTGATTAACTATTTTCTTGTACTTGTCGAACTCTCTTTTCAATTTCTTGAAAGTTAATAATTTTAGCTTGGCGATGAATTTCTTTTCCTTCATAGTATAAGATAATGGTCGGTGCAGAAAAAGCATTTAATTGTCCAATTATTTCTGGACTTTTATCAGCTTCTGCAATGTATGTAGGAAATTCATATTTTGTTGCAATTTTTTCGACAATCGGTTTATCAACTGTACAAACACTACAATTTTTTGCTGTCAAAAAGACGGCTTGTAGACGATTGTCTGTAATTTTTTCTTCTAATTCTTCTAATGTTGTTACATATTCCACTGAATAGCCCTCCTTGTCTTTTGTCTAAAATAACAGATTTACTAGCAAAATAACAACTTATTTGTTTGGCTAGGAATGCTTTAACAAAAAAGTTGAGCGTGGGACAAAAATCACTTTGGATTTTTGCTCCACGCTCAAAAACTGATAAACGGCGGGAACAAAAGCAACTCCTTCGGAAATAAGCCGGAATTCTCCAAAAATTACAGAACAATTTTCGGAAATTCCTTCTTATTTCTCGGAGTTAAACGCTTCTGTCCCGACCTCAACTTTTTACTGATAACCGCTTATTTATTAAAAATTTTAGGCCCTTTGCGCATGTTTTTACGATCATTTTTGGGAGTTTCCATTTTTTTAGAACGGCCACCACCTTGTTTCTTTTTAATTAATTCTAACATTTTTTCTTTTTCATTCATTTAATCCACCGCCTTTGTTAATAACGTGACAGATTCAATGTGGGTCGTTTGTGGGAAATTATCCACTGGTTGAATTTCTTTTGCTTCATAGCCACCTTCTGTTAATAATGCAATGTCGCGAGCGAGTGTGGCTGGATTACAGCTGACATAAACAATTCGTTCAGGTTGCGTTTCAATTAATGTGTTTACTAAT
This sequence comes from Enterococcus sp. MSG3299, assembly GCF_050555765.1. Taxonomy (NCBI): domain Bacteria; kingdom Bacillati; phylum Bacillota; class Bacilli; order Lactobacillales; family Enterococcaceae; genus Enterococcus; species Enterococcus sp. MSG3299. The sequence continues at coordinate 510,731 of NZ_CP187869.1, read as the reverse complement.
TGACCATCTAACCCTTTCCGTGGTGGATCCACCACCACAACATCTGGTTGCAAGCCATTTTCAACTAATTTTGGCAATAATTCTTCCGCTAAACCAGCCGTGAAAGTGGCATTCTCAATATTGTTTAATTTAGCATTATTTTCTGCATCTTTGACCGCTTCTTCAATTACTTCAATACCGTAAACTTGCTTTGCATCTTGGGCTAAAGTTAAGCCAATCGTCCCAATCCCACAATAGCCATCCACCACAATTTCATTGCCTGTTAAAGCCGCATACTCTTTGACTTTTTGATACATCACTTCTGTTTGTTGTGGATTTACTTGATAAAATGAACGCGCGGAAATTTCAAATTTCAAATCAAAAATAGTATCTGTAATTTTTTCAGACCCATGTAATAAGATGGTTTCGTCGCCAAAAATGACATTGGTTCGTTTGGGATTAACATTTTGTACAATGCTGACTACTTCCGGAATAGCTTCCAAAATATCTGGCACAATTTTACTAATTGGGAATAATTTCGGTGTTCTCGTAATTAGAACAACCATCATCTCCCCAGTATGGTAGCCACGACGAACGACAATATGGCGTAAGTTCCCTGTATTATCAGATTCGTTATAAGGTTTTACGCTATATTTACGCATAATGTCACGGATTTTAACAATTGCTGCATCAATTTCGGGGTCTTGAATATAGAAATGTTCCATCGGAATTAAATCATGGCTATTTTTCCGGAAAAAACCTGTTTGTAGTTGGTTGTCAATTTTACGCACGGGAATTTGTGCTTTGTTCCGGTAATGCCACGGATCGTTCATCCCAATTGTTGGTAAAACAGGGACTTCTGGCAATTTAGCGACACGTTGCATAACATTTTCGACTTGTTGCGTTTTAAATGATAGTTGGGCGCCGTACGCTAAATGTTGCAACGGACTAATCCCGACTTTTGTAAAGTTTTCATCTTTCACGGGCACACGCTGTTCACTGCTTTTTAGGACAGTCAATACTTTCCCATAACCAAAACTTTTGCCTGTTTTTAAGACTTTGATTTCAAGTTTTTCACCTGGTAAGGCATTTTCAATAAACAATGGATAATGGTCCACTTTTGCCACGCCTAAACCTTCATGCGTCAAGTCAATGATTTCTACTTCAATGACGTCATTTTTCTTTACTGGATAATTTTTCATAAGTCGCTCCTTCTTTTTATACACTTCACTCATTCTAATGAAAATACCTAAGAAAAGCAACAACGAATTTTCATAGCGATTTAGCAATTCCGTTTGAGCTTTTTTGGTAAATAAAAGAATGAGACCCTTCCCCTTAGTCAAAAAATAGCCAATGAAAGATCTTATCAACTAAATCTTTCATTAGCTATTCACGGACTACCTAGTGCTTTTCTTTTTCGGCAATCTTTCCATCGCCATCAATATCTTCGTCTGTTAGTCGTTCAACTTCTTTGACAAATTCTTTGCTGGCTTCGTTATATGCTTCTTCCTCTTCGTCTTCTGATTCTACGACAATCTCATCGCTACCAGTTAAGACAGAACCCATAATTGCATTGGACGGCAGTGCATCACCATTTGCAAAAATTTCAATGTGTTGATGCATATTTTTAAAGGTCATTGGAGCATCGCCTCCATATTCACCATCTAAATTAATCATCATTTTATTGTTCTTTTCTAACGTTTCTGCATGTAAATAGCTGGTCTTTGTATAGATTAGTCGATGATCTTCAACATGCTTTCCACCATTTAACATTAATGCAACTAAATGAAGAATCTCAAAAATATTGGCTGTTTTTACAATGATTAATGAAAACTTACCATCATCTAATTTAGCATCTGGTACGATTTGCTCGAAGCCACCCACCGAGTTAGTCAGCCCTAGGAAAAACATTGAGGCGTTGCCTTCGTATACACCTTCATCATACGTCATGCGCATTTTAATCGGCTTCACTCGCGGCAACATTTCGGCTCCTTTGGCTAAGTACGCTAAGTAACCAAAAATACTTTTCAACTCTGACGGAACTTCATAAGTCAGTTCCGTTAAATGACCACCCGCCGCAATATTGATAAAGTAATTTTTGCCGGCTTGGCCAATATCCATTTTGACAGTTTGATTTTTTTTAATCACTTCTGCTGCCTTAACGATATTATCACGAGGAATCTTCAAGGCCCGTGCATAGTCATTCGTCGTTCCAGCAGGAATAATAGCCATTTTAGGGCGCCGCTTCAACGGAGCAATCCCATTCACGACTTCATTAATGGTCCCATCTCCACCTGCAGCTACTAGTAAATCAAATCCTGCCCGCGCAGCACGATGTGCTTCATTGCGTGCTGAATTTTCTTCTGGTGTGGTCGCAAATGCACTGGCTTCATAACCACATTCTTCTAAAATAGATAAAATATCGGCTAAGTTCTTTTTGATTAACTCTTTTCCTGACGTTGGATTATAAATCACTCTAGCTTTTTTCATGGTTTGCCTGCTACTTTCTTATCGTTTTGAAAGCTCTTCTTGCAATAACTTGTTAACCACACCTGGGTTTGCTTGTCCACGAGTTGCTTTCATAATTTGTCCAACAAGGAAACCAACTGCACGGTCTTTGCCGTTTTTAAAGTCATCAATTGATTGTTGGTTGTTGTCTAATACTTCGTTAATCATTGGTAATAATTGCGCTGGATCAGATAATTGAACAAGGCCTTTTGCTTCGACAACTTCTTTAGCGTCTCCACCATTTTCAATTAACTCTTTGAACACTTTCTTCGCAATTTTCGAGCTGATTGTGCCATCGTTAATCAAAGTAATCATACCCGCTAGATTTTCTGGTGTCAGTTTAGTATCGGCTAATTCAACTTTTTCACTGTTTAAGTAAGCAGAAACTTCGCCCATTAACCAGTTTGATGCTTGTTTCGCATCTGCACCGTTTGCTAAAGTTGCTTCAAAGAAATCTGACATTTCTTTCGTTAAAGTCAAGACCATTGCGTCGTATTCAGGTAAACCTAATTCACTGATATAACGGGCACGACGTGAGGCTGGCATTTCTGGCAAACTAGCGCGAACTTTTTCAATCCATTCATCATCAATTGAAAAACGAGGAACATCTGGCTCTGGGAAGTAACGGTAGTCACTTGAGCCTTCTTTAACACGCATAAGCAACGTTGTACTAGTTGCTTCATCAAAGCGGCGTGTTTCTTGTTGAATTTCGCCACCAGATAATAGGACTTTGGCTTGGCGTTTTTCTTCATAAGCTAAACCTTTTTTTACAAAGTTCATAGAGTTCAAGTTCTTTAATTCCGCTTTAGTACCAAATTCTTCTTGACCATACGGACGTAAAGAAATATTGGCATCACAACGCATAGAACCTTCTTCCATTTTCACATCAGAAACTTCTGTAAATTGGATAATTGAACGCAACGCTTCTAAGTAAGCATACGCTTCTTCTGGTGAACGCATGTCTGCTTCAGAAACGATTTCAATTAAAGGCGTGCCTTGACGATTCAAGTCTACATAAGAATAGCCATCTGTGCCGTGAATATTTTTCCCAGCATCTTCTTCTAAATGCACACGTTCAATCCGGATTTTTTTCTTTTTGCCTTCGACTTCAATTTCAATCCAACCATCATGTCCGATTGGTTGATCAAATTGAGAAATTTGGTATGCTTTCGGGTTATCTGGGTAAAAATAGTTTTTACGGTCAAAATGTGTTTCTTTTGAAATTTCACAGTTCAAGGCAAGTGCTGCTTTCATGCCAAATTCTAAGGCACCTTTATTCATGACAGGCAAAACACCTGGGTAACTCCAGTCAACCACATTTGTGTTGCTGTTTGGTTCTGCTCCGAAATGCGCTGGCGCAGAGGAGAAAATTTTAGAGTTGGTTTTCAATTCTACGTGGACTTCTAATCCAATGACAGTTTCAAAGTTCATTAATCGTTCCCCCCTAAAATGACTGGTTTTTTCGTATGGAAATCTGTCGCTTGTTCAAAAGCATAGGCTGCTTTATACATTGTATGTTCGTCAAAATGTTTTCCAATAATTTGTAAACCAACTGGCAAGCCTTCTGAGAAGCCTGCTGGAATGGACATGCCTGGTAGTCCTGCTAAGTTGACAGGAATGGTTAAAATATCATTCATATACATTGTGATTGGATCATTGATGTTTTCCCCTAGACCAAAGGCAACTGTTGGTGTGGATGGGCCAATGATTAAGTCATAATCCGCAAAGACATTCTCAAAATCTTGTTTGATTAGTGTACGGACTTGACCAGCCTTTTTAAAGTGCGCATCATAATAACCAGCACTTAAAGAGAAGGTTCCTAACATAATCCGACGTTTAACTTCTGTTCCGAAACCTTCAGAACGTGAATTAACATAGACATCTTCTAGATTTTGGACATTTTCGGAACGGTAACCATAACGAATACCATCAAAGCGTTGTAAGTTTGAACTTGCTTCTGAAGAGGCAATAATATAATAAACCGCTACGCCGTATTTGGAATGTGGCAAACTAACTTCTTCCACCGTTGCTCCTAAAGATTTAAATGTTTCTGCTGCTTTTAATACCGCTTCGCGAACATCTGGGTGTACCCCTTCACCTAAGTATTCTTTTGGTAAAGCAATTTTCATGCCTTTGATGTCGCCAGTTAAATCTGCCGTAAAATCAGGAACAGAAACGCCTGCAGAAGTGCCGTCTTTTTCGTCATAACCACTAATTGCGTTTAAAGCTAAGGCATTGTCTTTAACATTTCGTGCCAATGGACCAATTTGGTCTAAACTTGAAGCAAAAGCAATCAAACCAAAACGAGACACACGTCCATAAGTTGGTTTTAGGCCCACAATACCGTTGAATGCGGCTGGTTGGCGGATACTACCACCTGTATCACTCCCTAAAGAAACTGGGACTTGTCCGGCTGCGACAGCAGAAGCTGAACCACCAGAAGAACCACCAGGGACTTTCGTTTGATCCCAAGCATTTTTTGTTTTCTTGAAGTAAGACGTTTCCGTACTTCCGCCCATGGCAAATTCATCCATGTTCAATTTTCCGACTGGAATCATATCCGCTTGATAGACTTTATCCATCACGGTCGCATCATAAATTGGGTCAAAATTGTGTAACATTTTTGAGCCAGCTGTTGTTAAAATATCTTTTGTGACAATGTTGTCTTTAATCCCAATTGGAATCCCAGCTAATGGATTACTTTCAGTGATGCCTTTTAAGTCAATCGCTTTGGCTAATGCCATTGCTTTTTCTTCACTAACTGTGATAAAAGAACCTAGTTGTTCTTCTGTATTTTGAATACGATTTAATGTTTCTTCGGTTAAATCAACTGCAGTGATTTCTTTTGAGACCAATAAATCATGTAACTCTGTTAACGATTTGTCGTATAATTTTTCCATTAGGCTCCTGCCTCCCCGTTATCCATAATTGCAGGCACTTTAATGTAACCATTCTCTGATTCCGGAACATTCCGCATTAATTCTTTACGGTCCATTCCTGGTGTCGCTACGTCTTCACGCATGACATTGATTGATTCATTCACATTTGAAGTAAAAGGAACCCCTGTTGTATCTACTTCTTCTAGTAATTCCACCATATCAATAATTTTATCTAGTTGATTGGTAAAGTCCGCTAATTCTTCTTCGGAGAAAGATAATTTTGATAATTTAGCGACATGTTTGACTTGTTCTTCTGTAATTGCCATAGATACCCTTCTTTCTATCATTTACTGAAATTTTCATTTTCAGATTAATCAATTGGATTGTATTTCTTTAAACAGCTTAGCACAGCTGTTCACTCTGTTCCTATTCTACCATAAAATGGTCGGATATTTTAGATGAAACCTTGAATTTCATTGATAATTTGTCGCTCGCAAAAATGACGGAAATATGTTATTATGAAAATGAAAAGAGAGATATGCAGGAACATACCTCTCTAATAGCCACTACTAGTTATAAGAACTAGCGGCTTACTGAGTTATTGGTTTTATTTCAAACGCTTAACCGTTCAGCTCCTCAAAGCTTATGAACGGTTATTTTTGTTGTCTAAGACAAGCGCTAAGATACCGAAGATAATGGTCACAACAAGTGTTGCAAAACCAATCATCAGTCCTAGCGCTGCTTCAACGGACAAAAACATTGCTCCTTTCGTTAAAGTAAGAAGAATTGCGCATAAACATCAACCTCCTTTCTCAACTCAGAAATTCCTCGTTCATATAACTTTTATGACTAAAATAAGCATACCATCAAATTACTACATAAAATCTGACAACGTTAATTTTTCTTCTTAAAAATGACTTGCATCTAACGCATCGACCATTTCTTGTTCATTCCAAACGCTCACGCCTAAGCTTTCAGCTTTGGTTAATTTACTGCCTGCATCTTCGCCAGCAACCACAATGTCAGTTTTTTTCGAAACACTCCCTGTAACTTTTCCACCAAGATTTTCAATTTTTTCTTTGGCTTCTTCGCGAGTGTACTGCGTTAATTTTCCTGTTAAAACAACTGTTTTGTCTTTGAAAGGTGACTCCACTTCTGCTAATTGTTCTGTCCGGAGACCTTTATATGTCAAGTTCACTTGGGCTTTTTCCAGTTCAGCCATTAATTCATGAACTTCCTCATTTTCAAAATACGTCACAACGCTGTCTGCGATTGTTTCGCCAATTGAATCCAAAGCCACAATTTCTTCCGCAGTTGCACGACTTAAGGTTGGTAAATCACCAAAATGCTCCGCTAAAATTTTCGCCGCTTTCGCACCCACATGGCGAATCCCTAAGCCAAAAATCAAACGTTCGACAGAGTTTTCTTTACTCCCTTGAATGGCAGTATAAATGTTGTTTGCTGATTTTTCTTTGATTTTATCCAAAGTCATTAATTGTTCTTCTGTTAAGAAATACAGATCCGCTACGTCTTTCACTAATCCTTTGTCATACATTTGTGCTAACACTCTTGGCCCCAAGCCATCAATGTTCATTGCATTTCGTGAGACAAAGTGATTCAGCCCTTCTTTAATTTGCGCAGGGCATTTGGGATTAATACAACGTAAAGCCACTTCCTCATCTAAATGCACCAACTCACTATGACAAATTGGACAATGTGTCGGCATTTCATAAGGCTGACTATCGGCTGCACGTTTTTCAACTAGCACTTGCGCTACTTCTGGGATAATATCTCCGGCTTTGTAAATAATAACATGATCATTTAAACGGATATCTTTCATTTGAATAAAATCTGCATTATGCAAACTTGCCCGACTAACCGTGGTTCCCGCGACTCGTACAGGAACCATGACCGCAGTAGGAGTGACCACCCCCGTGCGCCCAATTGTCCATTCAATATCTTCCACTACTGTTTCTGCTTCTTCTGGTGGAAATTTGTAGGCAATCGCCCAGCGAGGTGCTTTGACAGTGAAACCTAATTCATCTTGCAACGCAAATTCGTTCACTTTAATCACAATTCCATCGATTTCGTATGGCAAAGTGCTCCGCTTTTCATGGTATTCTTCAATGTAGGCCCAAACTTCATCAATTGACTGACATAATTGCCGTTCGGGATTGGTTCTAAAACCAATTGCAGAAAGCTCTTCTAATGCCTCAAACTGCGTCTTCGCTTTCATTGGTCCAAAGTCAGCAACTGTGTATAAAAACGTATTTAAGTTCCGTTTTGCCACAATTTTTGTGTCTAATTGGCGCAAGCTTCCCGCCGCTGCATTCCGAGGATTGGCAAAAATATCTTGGCCATTTTCTTCACGTTCTTCATTCAACGCGACAAAGGATTGTTTAGGCATGTAGCACTCGCCACGAACTTCCACTGAAATGGGCTCCGTTAAACGCATCGGTACAGAGCGAACCGTTCGTAAGTTCTCTGTAATGTTTTCACCAACCGTTCCATCGCCTCGTGTTGCTCCGCGTACAAACACCCCGTTTTCATAACGTAATGAAATTGCTAACCCATCAATTTTTAACTCGCAACAGTAGGCAACGGGTTTACCAATCGCCTTACGAACACGTTCATCGAAAGCAAAAATGTCTTCCTTGCTAAACCCATCATTTAAACTATACATTGGAATGTCATGCGGAGCTTTTTCAAAACCAGATAAAACTTTGCCACCTACACGTTGTGTCGGCGAATCAGGCGTGATTAAATCAGGAAACTCCGTTTCAATATCGACTAACTCTTTATACAAACGATCGTAAACATAATCTTCTACGGATGGTTGATCTTTGACATAATATTCATGGGAATATTGATTGAGTTGTTTTCTTAATTCTTGCGCACGAGTTGTCGCCGCCGTTAATGTTAATGGTTGTTTTTCCATCGTAGAACTCCTCCTCATAAGTGTAATGCTCTTATCGTCTTTTTAACACATTTACACTAAGATAGAAAATAAAAAGAATTTATCTAATGATGATTTCTCATTAAATCGCTGACCTATTTTGCATGTTAAATTTTTTCAATTGGTGCAAATGCCGCTAACAACCGTTTTATGCCTTTTTCTGGGAAAGCAATGTCCAACTCTAAGTCTTTGGCCGAACCGCCTACACGAACGACTGTACCAACGCCCCATGCTTTATGTTGGACCTTATCACCTGCTTGCCAAGAAACTTTTTCGCCACCACTTGCCACTTTGTTGCTAACTGATTTTGTAGCTGGCTGTGTATAAGCTGGTTTACTTGCGCTGGGCTTAAATACTTTAGGATCAAAGGTGCGCGCTGGAGCTTTCTGTAAATTGGCCGCCGCCCCTTGTTTCATTAAACGCTCCGCCTCAATTTCTTCTAAAAAGCGACTTGGTCGATTATATTGCGTGCGACCATATAATGTTCTCGAATAAGCATTCGTTAAGAACAAGGCTTCTTCCGCTCGTGTGATACCAACATAAGCCAAGCGCCGTTCTTCTTCCAGTTCACTTTCTTCTAGCATGGCACGTGATAATGGGAAAACCCCTTCTTCTAAGCCCATTAAAAAGACCACTGGAAATTCCAGCCCTTTGGCCGCATGCAACGTCATTAAGGTTACTTGTGAAGAGCTTTCTTCTAAATTATCTAAATCAGAAACCAAGGCTAAATCTGTTAAGAAATCCGCCAATTTTGTTTCTTCGCCATTTGGATCGTCGTTATTTTGCGCTTCAAAACGTTTATCAAATTCTTGTGTCACAGATAAAAATTCGTCTAAGTTTTCTAAGCGAGCTTGAGACTCTAAATTATTTTGCGCCATCAAAGCTTCCCGATAACCACTACGTTGTAAAGTTTCTTTCACCAATTCTGTAATCGTTAAATAGGGCACTGTTTTCGTTAAGTCTTGAATCATCATGCCAAAATTACCAAGCTCTTTACCCGCTTTTCCTGAAATATTTGCCAAATCAACATTTTGGGCAGCTTCCAGCAAAGCCCAACCATGCGTATCCGCAAATAGTCGTAATTTTTCAATTGAACTTTTACCGATTCCTCGTTTTGGTTCATTGACAATTCGTTCAAAACTAATCGAATCATCTGGATTGGCAATCAAACTTAAATAAGCCAAAATATCTTTAATTTCTTTACGGTCGTAGAATTTATGTCCGCCCACCATGGTATACGGAATATTAGATTTCAAGAGCATTTCTTCCACTACACGGGATTGAGCATTGGTCCGATATAATACCGCAAAATCACCATAAATTCGGTCATTTTCCCGCATTTCTTTTTGGATTTGGCTCACAATAAATTGTGTTTCATCCCGTTCTGTGTCCCCGCGATAATAGACAATTTTTTCACCGTCTATATTTTCTGTCCACAGTTCTTTCTCACGGCGGTTACGGTTATTTTTGATGACATCATTCGCAGCCGCCAAAATGTTTTTGGTGGATCGATAATTTTGTTCTAGCAAAATTACACTTGCATCTGGATAATCTTTTTCAAAATCCAAGATATTTTGCATATCCGCCCCGCGCCAACCATAGATACTTTGGTCGGCATCACCTACGACACACAGATTTTTGAAACGTGCAGCCAATAAATTGACTAAGGTATATTGTGCATGATTGGTATCTTGGTATTCATCCACATGAATATAGTGAAATTTATTTTGGTAGAAAGCCAACGTATCTGGTTGTTCATTAAATAAACGAATCGTATTCATAATCAAATCATCAAAATCCATACATTGGTTTTTGCGTAATTCTTTTTGATAGGCTTCATAGCATTTTGCGACAATTTCTTCATATAAGGAACCTTGCATTTCAGCAACTTTTTCAGGCGTTTGTAATTCATTTTTGGCATTGCTAATCGTACCTAAAATTGAGCGAGGATCATATTTTTTTGAATCAATATTTAAGTCGTTTAAGATGCGTTTCATTAATGTTTTTTGTTCCGATGGGTCAATAATTGTAAAATTACGGTTGTAACCAATCTGATCCACATCACGACGTAAAATTCTTACACACATGGAGTGAAAAGTGGAGACCCATACATCTTCGCCACCCGTTTCCAGTAATTTATTTACACGCTCTTTCATTTCTTTAGCAGCTTTATTGGTAAACGTAATCGCCAAAATATTCCATGGATTTACTTCTTTTTCCTCAATTAGATAGGCAATTCGGTGTGTTAAAACCCGCGTTTTTCCACTACCAGCACCAGCCATGACTAACAGTGGTCCTTCTGTATGCAAAACGGCTTCTTCTTGTCGAGGATTCATTCCCTGAACCAAGGCATGTTTTTGTGTCATATTAAACGTCCTCTCTCTTTTTTCAATCTTATACAGTATACCAAAAATCCCTTTGAAGTTCTTTAGAAAAGAACAAAAAATCTTTTTCTTTTTATATGAAATTTTCTTGTAAATCAAGTCAAACCGCAGTACATTAGTAAGTAGTGATGGAGGCTAAAAATGAAATGAATAATGATGTACATGAAATTAAACAATTAGATGGTACCCGAATCGGCTTTATCCTTAAAGGCATCGTCGTCGGAATCCTGGTCGGCTTTGTTGTCAGCTTATTTCGCTTAGGCATTGAAAAAATTGGCGAACAAGTCGTGCATCTGTATCAAACGTTTCACGAAAAACCCTTTTGGATGATTCCTTGGTTCTTATTTTCTCTCGTGCTTGCTTATTTATTAGGACGACTGATCAAAAGCGAACCAGCAATTAAAGGCAGTGGCATTCCCCAAGTGGAAGGACAACTTCAAGGTCAATTAGAAATTCACTGGTTTCCAGTGCTTTGGAAAAAATTTATCGGTGGGATCTTAGCGATTAGTCCTGGGCTATTTTTGGGACGTGAAGGTCCTTCAATTCAACTAGGTGCAGTGGTTGGACAAGGCTATAGTCAATGGCGGCAAAGCACCAAGTCTGAAGAAAAAATTTTAATCAGTAGTGGTGCCAGTGCTGGTTTAGCCGCCGCTTTTAATGCACCAATCGCAGGACTTTTATTTGTTCTAGAAGAGGTTCACCATTCCTTTTCACCTTTAGTTTGGTTAACCTCTTTTTCTGCGGCCATTTCCGCTAACTTTGTTTCTTTGCATTTCTTCGGATTGCAACCAGTTCTTTATATTGGTCCGGTTAAATCTTTGCCTTTAGAGTACTATTGGACATTAGTCCTGCTGGGCGTTTTGCTAGGATTATTAGGTTGGATATATCAAAAAACATTGTTGTCCTTACCAAAAGTATATGGAAAAATCAAAGGCCTTTCTTCTAATTATTATGGTTTTATTCCTTTTATTTTGATTTTACCGATTGGTTATTTCTTTCCACATTTACTTGGCGGTGGGAATCAAATTGTTTTAGCTTTAGGCAATCAACCGGCCACTATTTGGGCTTTAGTCGGCTTACTGGTTTTACGTTTTGTTTTTTCAATGGTTTCTTACGGTTCGAATCTCCCTGGTGGTATTTTCTTGCCTATTCTAACTTTAGGTGCCATTATCGGAACATTGTATGGCAGTCTACTTGTCCAATACGTAGGGATGGATCCAATTTTTGTGAAAAACTTTTTAATTTTTGCCATGGCTGGTTATTTTACTGCGATTGGTAAAGCACCGTTAACAGCGATTATTTTAGTAACAGAAATGGTCGGCAATTTTTCTCATTTAATGTCTTTAGGAGTTGTCGCTTTAGTTAGTTATATTACCATCGATAGTCTTGGCGGCAAGCCAATTTATGAAAGCTTATTAGAACGTTTGGTTCCTTCTAAAGTAAGTAATATTCGTGGCCACAAAACGATTATTGAATTACCTATCACTGCAGAAAGTTCCTTAGATGATACGATGGTACGTGATTTTGTCTGGCCTAAACAAATGTTGCTCACTTCCATTCGCCGTGGCGAATCGGAAATTTTAACACATGGTGATACTGTTATGCATGTTGGCGATGTGCTCATTATTTTGACCGATGAAAAACTCGCTTACCAAGTCAAAAAAGAGATTTATCAAAAAACTTTACCGAATGATTTAGTGAATTAAAGAAAGCTGCTGAACCTGAGTTCAGCAGCTTTCTTTTTTTCTTATGACTGTTTTTTAATTTTTTTGAATGTTTTTGACCGTTTTAGATTGATTAGCGTTTTCATTTGTGCTATTATATCCATGAAATGAGGGATGAAAATGCTTACGGAAGAACGACATCAAAAAATTTTACAATTGTTAGATCAAAAATCAGTCGTCAAATCGCAAGAACTTGCTAGCTTGTTCAATGCTTCAGAATCCACAATCCGCCGCGATTTACAAGAATTAGAAGACGCCAATTTGTTAGAACGCATTCACGGCGGCGCTAAGCGTATTCTTAATTTAGGCTTTGAACAAAACATGACGGAAAAATCAATCAAAAACACGCACGAAAAGCAAAAGATTGCTTCTTTAGCCGCTAGTTGTGTACAAGATGGCGATATGATCTATTTAGATGCTGGTTCAACCACGTTAGAAATGATCCCTTTTTTAGTTGGGAAACAAATCCATGTAGTGACGAATTCCGTGCATCACGCTGCAAAACTTAGCGATATGGAAATTCCCACTATTATGCTTGGTGGTACTTTGAAGCTCTCCACTAAAGCAATCATTGGTGCCACTAGTATGGAACAGCTACAACATTTTCGTTTTAACAAAGCTTTTTTAGGAACTAACGGCGCACATTTAGAGTTTGGTTTAACGACGCCTGATCCCGAAGAAGCAGCGCTAAAAGCCTTGGCTATTCATCAAGCAGAAACAGCCTATGTTTTACTGGATCATACAAAATTTAATGAAGTAACGTTTACCAAAGTGGAAGAATTAGAGTCAGTTACTTTACTAACTGACTACTGCCCTGCTGAATCGCTTCAAGGATTCCAGCAAAAAACTATTTTAATGGAGGCAAACAAATGATTTACACAGTGACTTTAAACCCTTCTATCGACTTTATCGTTCATGTCGATCATCTACAAATTGGTGATTTAAATCGGATGACGAATGATTTTAAATTACCTGGCGGCAAAGGAATCAACGTTTCACGTATTTTAAAACGTATGGAAACAGAATCCACTGCCTTAGGTTTTTTAGGTGGTTTTACAGGCTCATTCATTGCCGATTGGTTGAAAAAAGAAGAAATCCAAACGAATTTCACTCCCGTGTCTGCTGATACACGAATCAACATTAAATTGAAATCAGATACTGAAACAGAAATTAACGGCTTAGGACCTGCTCTAACAAACGAAGAAATTCAAGAACTAAAACAAGCAGTTAGTCGTGTTCAGGCTGGTGATATTGTTGTTCTTTCAGGAAGTACACCTGCTTCTCTACGCAAAGGATTTTACGAAGAATTAATCCAAATTGTGAAGGAAAAAGGCGCAGAATTTGTTATTGATACGACAGGTGAAGATTTAATGAACGCTTTGTCACAAAAGCCTTTATTGGTCAAGCCAAATAATCATGAGTTGGCAGAATTATATCATACAACCTTTACAAGTGTTGAAGACATTTTACCTTATGGACATCGGTTACTAGAAGAAGGAGCGCAACACGTAATTATCTCAATGGCTGGTGATGGTGCATTACTTTTCACAACAGAAGGTGTTTATCGTTCCAACGTTTTAAAACGTCCACTGAAAAATTCTGTCGGCGCTGGCGACTCAATGATTGCTGGTTTTATTGGCAACTTTTCAAAAACACAAGATCCTTTAGAGGCTTTCAAATGGGGTGTCGCTTGCGGTAGCGCGACTGCTTTTTCTGATGATTTAGCCTCAGAAGATTTTATCCAAGAACTTATTCACGAAGTAACAATTGAAAAAATTTCAGAATAAATCCACTAAGGGAGGAAAATAGAGTGAACATTAATGATTTATTAATAAAAGATGTCATGATTATGGATTTACAAGCTACTGATAAAAAAGGCGCGATTGATGAAATGGTCCAAAAATTATACGATGGTGGCCGCATCTCTGACATTGACACTTACAAAGAAGGAATTTTAAAACGCGAAGCACAAACATCGACTGGTTTAGGCGACGGCATCGCTATGCCTCACGCAAAAAACAGTGCCGTAAAAGAACCGACAGTTCTTTTCGCTAAAAGTAAAAAAGGTGTTGATTATGAAGCACTAGATGGACAACCTACTTATCTATTCTTCATGATTGCTGCTCCAGAAGGCGCCAATGATACACATCTCCAAGCGCTTGCGGCCCTTTCTCGATTACTTATCGATCCAGAATTTGTTGGTAAATTGAAAGAAGCGGAAACTCCAGAAGCAGTACAAGCTCTTTTCCAAGCAGCAGAAGATCAAAAAGAAGCGGAAGAAAAAGCAGAACAAGAACAAACAACGCCAGCACCAGAAAGCAATCGTAAATATATTATTGCTGTGACTGCTTGTCCTACAGGAATTGCTCATACTTACATGGCCGAAGATGCACTGAAGAAAAAAGCAAAAGAAATGGGCGTAGACATTAAAGTAGAAACAAACGGTTCAGAAGGAATTAAAAATCGTTTAACTGCTGAAGATATTGCTCGTGCTGATGGCGTGATTGTCGCAGCCGATAAAAAAGTAGAAATGAATCGATTTGATGGTAAAAAATTAGTCAATCGTCCCGTCAGTGATGGAATTCGTAAAACCGAAGAACTAATTAACTTAGCCATTAGTGGTGAAGCTCCTACTTTCCATGGCAGTGACTCGGCTGCAAGCGATCAAGAGGATTCAGCGGAAGGTTCAATCGGTTCTCGTATCTATAAAGATTTAATGAATGGTGTTTCTCATATGTTACCTTTCGTTATTGGTGGCGGAATTGCCATTGCTCTTTCCTTTATGATTGATCAATTTATCGGGGTTCCTCAAGATCAGTTAGCCAACTTAGGTAATTACAATGACGTAGCTAGCTGGTTTAACCAAATTGGTGGCGCAGCATTTGGCTTTATGTTACCTGTCTTAGCTGGTTTTATTGCTTCTAGTATTGGGGATCGTCCAGGCTTAGTTGCTGGTTTCGCCGCTGGTGCATTAGCAAATGCTGGCGGAGCTGGATTCCTTGGTGCCCTAATCGGTGGTTTCTTAGCTGGTTATGTAGTGGTTCTTTTACGTAAAGTCTTCAAAGGCTTGCCAAAATCATTAGATGGAATTAAAACCATTTTATTCTATCCAGTTTTTGGTTTGATTATTACGGGCTTATTAATGTTAGTCATTAACATCCCAATGAAAGCAATTAATGATGCGTTAAATCATTTCCTACTTGGCTTAGATGGCACAAATGCAGCTTTACTTGGTGCTTTATTAGCTGGTATGATGGCCATCGACTTAGGTGGACCAGTTAACAAAGCTGCTTATGTTTTCGGTACAGCTACGCTAGCAAGTACTGTTGCAGAAGGTGGCAGCGTGGTCATGGCTTCTGTAATGGCTGGCGGAATGGTTCCTCCATTAGCAATTTTCGTAGCAACTCGTTTATTTAAAAATAAATTTACAAAAGATCAACAAGATGCCGGCTTAACCAATATTGTAATGGGACTTTCTTTTGTCACTGAAGGGGCAATTCCTTTTGCAGCAGCTGACCCATTACGTGTGATTCCAAGTTTCGTGGTAGGTTCTGCCTTTACTGGTGCGTTGGTTGGTGCGTTTGGTATCAAATTATTGGCACCACATGGAGGAATCTTCGTCGTCTTCCTATTAAGTAATCCATTACTATATCTATTGTTCATCTTAATTGGGGCGATTATTTCAGGAATTGTCTACGGACTTTTGAAAAAACCTGTCGAAGTACCTGCTTAAAAAAACAGCAAAAAAGCGATTCAACCATGGTTGAATCGCTTTTTTATTATTTTCTCTTTATCGCATAATTTTCTAAATACTCAGGATTTCCTTTGCTTCTGATATACGTGTACACGCCCATCACAAAGGCCCCAAGGGTATTGGTAAATAAATCCCCCATCGTATCCATCAAAGCAGCACGCCCAATAAATGGTTGGCCGTTGGACATATTATAGCGTTGTAAGTTCATGTTCCCTAATGAATCGCAGATAAATTCCCAGAATTCCCAGAAGACGCCACAAAGCCCTGCAAATGCAAACCCAAATAATAAAAATAACCACGGGGAAACATCGGCGTACTTCGTTTTCTTCAATAGGAAAGCAGCAATACCATAACCCACAGCAGTTAAAAGCATCGGACTAACAAAATGTAAAATTTTATCCCAGAACGAAATGATTGAGATCATATGCAACGAGGTTCCTAGGAATACTGAAATAAATAAGAAAAACCAGTAAAAATAAACGATAGTCGGTGGCATAATAATTTTTAAAAATTTATTGACAAGATCTGGTAAAAAGATTAGACCAATTCCAAGTAAACATTCGATAACGAACGTCACACCTTGTTTTGTTGAATACTTAGCCGTAAAAAATTCCCAGAGATTGTACGTCAAGCATAAGATGCCAAACACCACTAATCCATATTTAATTTTCGAATAATTTTTATCCATTTTGACACACCCTTTCAAAAGTTATTTTATATGAAAAAAACTGTAGATGAAAGACACCTTCCATCTACAGTTTTAGAAAACTCTATCAAATGAAGAGCTTATTAAAAATGTTTATTTTTCAACAGCTGTTTCAGTAATTGTTTCAACAGCACGTTTCATACGAATATCGTGTTCTAACATGTCGTTGTTTAATACTTTGCGTACTTGCGCTTCAGGCATGTTGTATTGTTCTGCTAAATCTTTCACTTCAGCATCGATGTCTTCTTGTGTTACTTCGATGTTTTCAGCTTTGGCAACTGCTTCAATCACTAAGTTTGTTTTTGTGCGTGTTTCTGCTTCGCCTTCAAATTGTTTGTGTAAATCTTCTTCTGTAGAACCAGTTAATTGGTAGTACATTTCAGGAGAAATTCCTTGGCGTTGCATGTTGTTTAAGAATTCATCCATTGAACGGTGAACTTCGTCGTGAACCATTACGTGTGGTAATTCAACGATTTCAGCATTTTCAACAGCTAAACGAATTGCTTCTTCGTCTTTTGCTTCTTCAGCTGCTGCTTCTTTTGCTTCTGTCAATTCTTTACGGAATTTTTCTTTTAATTCGTCTAATGATTCTACTGAATCGTCAACGTCTTTTGCAAATTCATCATCCAATTCTGGTAATTCTTTTGCTTTTACTTCATGAACAGTTACTTTGAAAACTGCTTCTTTACCAGCTAAATCTTCTGCTTGGTAATCTTCAGGGAAAGTAACGTTTACTTCTACTTCTTCGCCAGCTTTTTTGCCAACTAATTGGTCTTCAAAGCCTGGAATAAATGAATTAGAACCTAATTCTAATGAGTAATTTTCGCCTTTGCCGCCTTCAAATGCTTCGTCGCCTAAGAAGCCTTCAAAGTCGATAACTACAGTGTCGCCATTTTCAGCAGCGGCATCTTCTTTGATTACTAATTCAGCTTGAGATTCTTGTTCGCTTTTCAAACGTGCTTCCACGTCTTCATCTGTTACTTCACGGTCTTGTTTAGACACTGTTAAGTTTTTGTATTCGCCTAATTTTACTTCAGGTTTTACAGTTACTTCAGCAGTGATAACCCAGTCTTCCCCTTTATTCATGCTTTCAACATCAATTTTTGGTTGTGCTACTGGTTCAATTCCTGCTTCTAATACAGCCGCTTCATATGCTTCTGGTAAAACAGCGTTTAACGCATCTTCGTATAACGCTTCTTCTCCATACATACGGTTAAAAACAGTACGTGATACTTTTCCTTTACGGAAACCAGGTACGTTTAAGTTTTTTTTCACTTTATTGAACGCTTGCGTTAATCCTTTTTCGATTACTGCTTGTTCGATTGAAAAAGTTAATACACCATCATTAGTGCCTTTTTTTTCCCATTTCGCAGACATTTGTTTCCCTCCGAATAACATTTAATTTTATACATCAAACTTTATTTATGCATACCTTTAAATAGTACACTATCCCTAGGAAAATGTAAATATTTTAAGTGCTAAGAAGTGAAAGAAAGACTCGATTTTTAGCAAACTATCAGTTTTTTAATTTTTTCGGATTAAAAAAGCATAGAATTTCGAGAAATTTCCTTCTTAAAACACTAAAAGATTGTGAACAAAATATCTTGTTCACCATCGGATGTAATCGCTTTACTTTATGAATGGCCCATTATAGAATGTATGTACTCAATATTTACACATTATATATTTTCGTCATTATACATATAATATCAAAAAAAGGAGAGGATGGTTTTGAATAAGTTCGTCTGGGGAATCTTTTCTTGCATCATATCATGGCTTTTTTTATCGCTGACTCAACCTTTGATAGCTCATTCTGAAACACTGAACCCTACAACTCACGCCTCTACTTTTAGTGAAACATTTACTTCAGTTTCAACAGAACAACAAACAACTCAAGCAACCGATATCGTGGAACAAGAAACCGAGCAAACCCATGCTTCCTCTGAAAACGATGAACCTATGGCACCTACGCCAGCTAGTGTTTCTGTTGGTAATAGCACCTTAAAAAGTACCTTAAGCACGGGAACGTATAACCAAGATATTATCACACTTTCGTATGAATACAGTGTGACACTTATCGGCTTAGCAATTAATGATCGACCGATTATTGCTATTCAACTTCCTACAGAAATTTCAAGCCAGTTAGATAACGACACTCTAAAGCAACAAGATTTTCTGACTCTTTTAACAGGGACTGTCAGTTATCCAGGAACAGCCACTCAAGATATTCACAGTTCAACTAACAGCGTCAGCCTCTCTTATAGTAGCACTTATCATTCTGTTTATCTGACTTTTCCAAGTAGCACCTTGGTGTTACTTCCCGGAACCAAATGGTCTGCCGCCATTTCGTTTGATGTGGGCGCACTTTATAAACGAGGAATTTCAATCCCTCCTGCTCTTAACGGCAAAGACTATCCGATTCGAGGAACCTTTACAGATGTCGGCACTGGATTAGGTGCAATTAATATTATTATTGGGAACAATACAAAAACAGGCGTAATTAGCAAAGCTCAACTTAGTTTAGGTAATTACCCCGTTCCTCAAGTCACACCAGCCAAACTAACTCAACCAAATCATCTGGACACTACTGTAACAGGGACCATTCAACAAGTACAAGACCCAAACTATAACTACTCTGTTCAATTAACCTTGAACCGCCATGATGGCACCACTGCCCCCATTGTGGTGAAAGGGATTTCTGTCGATGCAGCCGGAAATTTCTCGACATCGTTAGCTTCACCATTAGAATATGGCGACACGCTCTCTACAATTGTCTTTGCTCGTTCCAAAACGTCAACCGACTATATTCAAAGCAGCCCCTCAGCTGACCAAAGTGTCAATTGGTCAATCCAACCAGTCACAAACGTAGTCGCCAATGCCGGCTCAACTCAACTTTCAGGTAAAGCTTCTCAAGTATCTAACGGAACCTATCAAGTTAAAGTACAAATAAATGGTGGTTCTATTTACACAACGTCCTTAGATTCCAATGGCCATTTTCAATTTGCTAATTTACCCACTTTCCAAGGAGGAGAAACGGTCAGCTTGTGGGTCCAAGGGCTCAGCAATCGCACTGGCCTGCCTTTGCTAACCAGTTCTACTGTTTCTCAAACAGTTGCTTATTCTGTGCCTCAACTAACGGTCACGCAAATCATTGAGCGGAAAAATGCACAAGGGCTCTGGGAAGCTGCAAACTCTGTCGTAAGTGGTCAAATCATTCGTTTTACGTTAACCACACGTTTAACCAATCAACCAGCAACGTGGATGAATCAACAATTACGAGCAACGGTGCCTAAAGGACTGTCCCAACTTTCAGCTGCTACATTAACAAAACAATCAGCAGCAGGTTTAAGTACGCCAATAGCTGGGCTTCAACTTTTAACTGATAGTTCCACTGGTTTGCCGTATTGGAGTTATCACAATTCGCTGCCAGCAGATAATTTTACAGAAGCCAATACACAATTCACCTTACAATATACAGCAACGGTTACAGAAGAATGGATAAACCAATTTCTTTTATTTTCTAGCACGGTTACTGGCAATGATGGTGGCGGAACGCCAATTACGCCAATCACTAAGGAACAGTCTTTACCTACCAAAAACGGTACCCTCCGTTTTGTGCAGATGCCAACTACAGTTTCCTTTAAAAATTTACCTTTTCCCAGCAAACGAACTATATACTCACCATCGACCATCAGCGCTCCTTTCCTCATTGCCGATGGTCGAGTTGCAAAAACACCATGGCATTTGTTGGTAAGAGAGAGTCAGCCCATGCATTCAACTTCTACAAATAAAACGATCCAGCAAGCTTTCATTTATCGAAAAAATGGCAGTGATTTTCCTCTCTCCTCTTTAGCAACCGAAGTTTATCAATACACCGCAACGGACGATAACAATGTAGAAATTCCTTGGAACCAACAAAATGGACTTTTTTTAAGCGTTGCTCCTGACCTTAATTTAACGGTCAAAGAATCTTACACTGCCGAATTACAATGGATTCTTTCTGATACACCCCTCTAATTAGGATTTAGCTTTTTTAAAAGTTAAAAATAAACAAGAAAGAAGGAATAAAAAATGAAAAAGATCGTGCGCATTTCAAGCATTTTGTTCGTTGCTACGCCTCTTATGCTTTTAAATAGTCCAAAAGTTGAAGCAGCTCAAGTCGCTTCTATTCAATCCAACGCTGATATTACGTTTGCTCTTGATAATACTGTCACGCCACCTGTCAACCCGACGAACCCTTCTCAGCCTGTGACACCTAATCCTGCTGATCCTCATCAACCTGGTACAGCCGGACCCCTTAGTATTGACTATGTTTCAAATATCCATTTTGGATCAAAACAAATTCAAGCCGGAACAGCAATCTATTCGGCACAACTGGACCAAGTACAAAATAGTACTGGCGATTTAATTAGCGTGCCAAACTATGTTCAAGTAACTGACAAACGTGGTCTAAATCTTGGCTGGAAATTATCAGTTAAACAGAGTGCGCAATTTGCTACAAGTGATTCAACACCCGCTGTTTTGGATAATGCATCCTTGACCTTTTTAGCAGCAACACCCAATTCAACACAGTTACTTTCTTTGGCGCCATTAACGGTCCCAGTAACCTTGGATCCAACTGGTGCCGCCACTTCTCCTGTGGCGACTGCCGCTCTTTCAACAGGAATGGGCACTTGGACATTAGCTTTTGGTAGCGGAGCGACTGCTGCTCAAGGCATTCAATTAACTGTTCCTGCGACAACGAAAAAAGTTGCAGCTAAACAATATAAAACAACGCTTACTTGGATTTTGGATGATACACCACTTTAAAAGAAAACAAACAAGGTATTGCATGAAACAACTTCATGCAATACCTTGTTATAAAAAATTGTCAAAAAGGAGTGCACACTATGAATCAGCAGCTTTTTAAATGGCTCCATGCTATTAGCGTCATCATTTTTTTATTTTTTATTGGCTCTTATTCTGTAGAAGCAAGCGAAATGACTTTTTCTGTAAAAGCCATTTTACCCGACAATCAACGAACCAAAGAAACAAGTTATTTTGATTTACGTGTCGCTCCAAACCAAACACAAAAGCTACAAATCGAACTAACGAATCAAACAGCCAACGACATTACCGTGCTAGCTTCAGCCAATGCAGCGATTACTAATGATAATGGCTTGGCAGATTATTCTCATGCTGAAACAAAAAAAGACCCATCTGCACCTTTTACTTTTAATGAGATTGCGCAATTACCAAAAGAAATCCAACTACCTAAACACTCAACCAAGACTGTTGAATGTCAGCTTATTTTACCGGAAAAACCATTTAATGGGTATGTTTTAGGAGGACTCTACTTTGAACAAAAGTCAGATGAACAACCTGCTCACTCAGAAAACGGTGTGGCCATCAATAATCGTTTTTCTTATGTAGTCGGCGTCTTACTTAGTGAAACAGATGAACCTGTTCAGCCAGAATTATCTTTAAATGAAGTAAAAACCGATCAAGCTAACGGTCGTAACCGCGTATTAATGAATCTCCAAAACAAACAAGCGGCTATGATTAAAAAATTACAAGTCGATGCCTCTTTATATTATGAAAAAGAAGCTAAACCTCGCTACGAAAATCACCAAGAGTCGTTAACAATGGCCCCTAATACAAATTTTAATTATCGGATTGACTTAAAGGAACAACCTTTTGTTCCTGGAAATTATACTGTAAAAATCAAAGTAAACGATGGCTATCAAGACTATTCGTGGGAAAAACACTTAGTCATCCAAGAAAAAGAAGCTAAAAAATACAATGCTACCGCCGTCAACCTCCCACCTGAAAAACACACCAATTTCCCTTGGAAACTGGTGAGTAGTATCACGCTGGTTTTTCTATTCATTTTGGGAAGCACGATTTATTATTTCAAGAAAAAAATACGTGAATCGCAACAATAAAAAAGCACATCGACAATTGTCGATGTGCTTTCATAATCACTTAATTATTTTGTATATTCTTCAACTAATGCAACGACTTCTTCCATCGTGTCGCATTCTTTTAATGCGCGGTCAGCAAGTTCAGCCATTTTAGTTGTATCTAGACGTTTCATCAAGCTACGTGTTTTAAGGATAGATGTAGCACTCATTGAAAACTCATCTAAGCCCATACCCAATAGTAATGGAACAGCTGTTTGATCGCCCGCCATTTCACCACACATACCAGCCCATTTACCTTCAGCGTGTGCTGCATCAATTACATTTTTAATTAAACGTAAGATTGATGGGTTGTATGGTTGGTATAAGTAAGAAACGCGTTCATTCATACGGTCTGCCGCCATTGTGTATTGGATTAAGTCGTTGGTTCCAACACTAAAGAAGTCTACTTCTTTGGCAAATTTATCAGCTAATACGGCAGCTGCTGGAATTTCAATCATAATACCTACTTGGATATCGTTTGAAACTTCAACACCTTCGTTGACTAATTTTTGTTTTTCGTCTTCAAAGATTGCTTTCGCTGCTCTAAATTCTTTCAAAGTAGCAACCATCGGGAACATGATACGTAAGTTACCATGAACAGACGCACGTAATAATGCACGCATTTGTGTACGGAACATGCCGTCACCTAGTTCTGATAAGCTAATACGTAATGCACGGTAACCTAAGAATGGGTTCATTTCGTGTGGTAATGTTAGGTAAGGAAGCTCTTTGTCCCCACCAATATCCATTGTACGAACCACAACTGGTTTTCCTTCCATTCCTTCAAGAACTGCTTTATACGCTTGGTATTGGTCCTCTTCAGTTGGAAAGTCAGATGAATCCATGTATAAGAATTCTGTACGATATAAACCAACAGCTTCGCCGCCGTTTTTGTGTACGCCTTCTAAATCTTTTGGTGTACCAATGTTTGCAGCTAACTCAACATGTTTGCCGTCAGCTGTCACTGTTTCTGCATTTTTTAGTTTATCCCATTCTGCTTTTTGATCTGCATAAGCTTTTGCTTCTGCTTCAAATTCAGATTTTTCAGCATCTGTTGGGTCAATAATAACATCCCCAATGATTCCGTTCACTGCTAAAATATCGCCTGCTTTTACTTTGTCAGTAATTTCTTTTGTACCAACGATTGCAGGGATTTCTAACGAACGAGCCATGATTGCTGAGTGAGAAGTACGTCCGCCGATGTCTGTAACAAAGGCTTTAACATACGTACGGTCTAATTGTGCAGTATCACTAGGTGTTAAGTCATGGGCAACCACGATTACTTCTTCGTTAATCATTGAAGGATTTGGAAGAGTCACACCTAATAAATGTGCTAAGATACGTTTGGCAACGTCACGAATATCTGCTGCACGCTCTTGCATGTAAGCATTGTCGTCCATTGCTTCAAACATACCAATATACATATCCGTAACTTCTTTCAAGGCAGCTTCTGCATTGACTTTGTTGTCTTGGATATTTTGTTTGATTTGACCAACCATTTCTGGGTCAGATAAAACCATTAAATGAGCATCGAAAACTTGCGCTTCTGCTTCACCAAGGCTTTGAGCTGCTTTGTCGCGAATTGCTTGCAACTCTTCAGTAGATTTTGCTAAAGCATCGTCTAAGCGAGTTGCTTCTGCATCAGTATCTTCTACGGAAGTTTTGTTGAAAGACAAGTCAGGTTGAACTAGCAGGTAAGCTTTAGCAACAGCAACGCCATCACTTGCGGCAATCCCTTTTAGCATCTCAGACATTATTCAGCCAATCCTTCTTTTTGTAATGTTTCAACGATTGCTGCCATTCCTTCAGCTTCGTCAGCACCATCAACAGTGATTGTTACGTCAGAACCTTGACCAACGCCTAAAGACATAACGCCCATGATTGATTTTAAGTTAACAGATTTACCTTTGTATTCTAAGTTAATATCTGAGTTAAATTTGCTTGCAGTTTGTACTAATAAAGTAGCTGGACGTGCGTGAATTCCTGTTTCTGCTACAATGTGAAATTCTTTCTTTTCCATATAAATCGGTCTCCTTCGTAAATAAAAAATTTTTATGTTAGGGTTTTCCTTTCTTGATACGCTAAAATCAAACGTCTACTCGAAAAAAGACCCTTTCAGTTTCTAAGATTACCATTTTTTTCTATCTTACACAACACTTTTTGCTTAAATTTCGTGATGTTTTGCACTGACTATTCTTCCTCTTTTTGGTAACGATAAATGATTCGTCCATTTAACCCCGCTTCTCCAACAATTTCCGCGCGGTCAGGTAAAGAAATCCAAGCATCACGAAATTGGAAAAATTCATTTTGCTCCACGATTAATTCAGAGATTTCTCCAGCTTTTAATGAAGCAATTTTTTCTACAAAAGGATTTTCAGCCATTGATTTCACCACTCTTTCTCTTAAATATCAACTCTTATAGTTTACTTGAAAATGGCGCAATTGTCTGTAAAAAAATCGAATCTTTGCCTTTTTTTAAACAAGGTCTTTTACTTGATTCTCTTACAAAAAATGCTATAATAACCTCAAAGGTCAAAAATGGTCAAGTGGTTTTATAGACAGAATTTATTCTTGCTATCTAGTACTTGGCTGGTTTGAGGAAAAATGGTCTGTTTACTAGAAATAATAGAGCAAACAGCTATTTTTCTGGCCTCAGTTATTTTGAAAGGATGTGTTTCATTCAATGATTTGTCAAAATTGTCAACAAAATGAAGCAACAATTCATTTATATGCAAATGTGAATGGTCAAAGAAAACAACTGGACTATTGCCAAAGCTGCTATCAAAAATTAAAAAATCAAGCAAATAATTCCCCTCAAAATATGGGACAAGACCCTTTTGGCTTTGGGAGTTTAGACGATTTATATCGTTCTCTTTCTCGCCAAATGCAACAAGGGAATCCTTATGAACAACAAACACCACCCACTCAATTTGGTGATGGTGGTAATGGAGGTCAACCCCCTCGCGGAGGTGCTGGCGCTGGTCAAGGTTTGCTAGGCGAGTATGGGATTAACATCACCGAAGCGGCACGCCAAGGAGATATCGATCCTGTGGTAGGACGTGACCAAGAAATTAAGCGTGTCATTGAAATCTTAAATCGCCGTACAAAAAACAACCCCGTTTTAATCGGTGAACCAGGTGTTGGTAAAACAGCCGTTGTCGAAGGTTTAGCCCAAAAAATTGTCGATGGCGATGTGCCACAAAAATTATTGGACAAAGAAGTCATTCGTTTAGATGTGGTTTCACTTGTTCAAGGAACTGGTATTCGCGGACAATTTGAAGAACGGATGCAAAAATTGATTGAAGAAATCACTGAAGCTGAAAATGTCATTTTATTTATTGATGAAGTCCATGAAATTGTGGGTGCTGGTGCTGCTGGTGATGGCAATATGGATGCTGGCAATATTTTAAAACCAGCCTTAGCACGTGGTGAATTACAATTAGTCGGTGCCACAACTTTAAATGAGTACCGTATTATTGAAAAAGATGCTGCCTTAGAACGTCGGATGCAACCAGTCCAAGTAGATGAGCCAACCGTTGCCGAAACCATAACGATTTTACATGGTCTGCAAAAACGTTATGAAGATTATCATCATGTTAAATATACAGATGAAGCGATTAACGCAGCAGCAAACTTATCCAACCGTTACATTCAAGATCGCTTTTTACCAGATAAAGCGATTGACTTGTTAGATGAATCTGGTTCAAAAATGAATCTAACTATCCAACTCGTCGATCCAAAAACAATTGATAAAAAATTAGCAGAAGCGGAACAACAAAAACAACAAGCTTCCGCAGAAGAAGATTTTGAAAAAGCGGCTTACTATCGTGATCAAATCAATAAATTACAAGCAATGAAAGAAAAACAAATCAGCGATGAAGAAACACCCGTCATCACTGAAAAAGATATTGAAGCCATTGTGGAACAAAAAACTGGCATTCCTGTCGGTGACTTAAAAGAAAAAGAACAAACCCAATTGAAAAATTTAGCTGTTGACTTAAAAGCTCACGTTGTCGGACAAGATGATGCTGTCGATAAAGTAGCTAAAGCGATTCGTCGCAATCGTGTAGGCCTAGGCAAACAAAACCGCCCAATTGGTTCCTTCTTATTTGTTGGGCCAACAGGCGTTGGTAAAACAGAATTAGCAAAACAATTAGCTTTTGAGCTATTCGGTTCAGAAGATTCGATGGTTCGTTTTGATATGAGTGAGTACATGGAAAAACACAGTGTTTCTAAACTGATTGGTTCTCCTCCAGGCTATGTTGGGTATGACGAAGCTGGACAACTCACAGAAAAAGTCCGTCGTAATCCTTATAGTTTAATTTTATTGGATGAAATTGAAAAAGCGCATCCTGATGTTTTACACATGTTTTTACAAATTCTCGACGATGGTCGTTTAACAGATGCACAAGGTCGTACAGTCAGCTTTAAAGACACCATCATTATCATGACAAGTAATGCTGGAACAGGAGCTGTGGAAGCCAACGTTGGCTTCGGTGCTGCCCGTGAAGGTGTGACTAAATCTGTTTTAGGTCAATTGAACAACTTCTTCACCCCCGAATTCCTTAACCGTTTCGATGGTATTATCGAATTCAAAGCATTAAGCAAAGAAAACCTGATGAACATTGTCAGCTTGATGTTAGAAGAAGTAAATGGCTTATTAGCTAAACAAAAATTACACATTGAGGTTCCAACAGAAGTCAAAGAGAAACTCGTTGATTTAGGTTATGATCCTGCAATGGGCGCTCGTCCTTTACGTCGAACAATTCAAGAACAAATTGAAGACGGCATTGCTGAATACTATCTAGATCATCCTGAAAATCATCAATTAGTCGCAGCGTTAGATAACGAAGGTAAAATTATCGTAACTGGCGCACAAGAAGTGACTAAAACAGAAACTTCAACATCTGACCAAGCAGAATAATCAAAAATCCACACGCATTAATAACAATGCGTGCGGATTTTTTTATGCTTTTCACTTTTTATTTTCATCAAAAAAAACTATAATAGAAGAAAGATATTCGTATACTTGTTCCTCATAGAAAAAATTCAATCTGGAACTCCTGTACATAATTGGAAACGCTCTTTTGCAGCACACAACTATAATGAGGTGATAAAATGAAATTAGTGAATGTGACCAATAGCTACAAACAATTAGTAAATAAACAATTGGAAAACACGGATGCTTACTTTGTAAAAGTCTACTCAGCAGGAAACACGACCGCTGTCTATTCAGAAGCAGCTCACCATGTGGAAGTTCTGATTATGAATAAAAATCGTCGCATTCGTCCGACAGAAGTAAAAGAAATTTTAGCAAAACTGTTAAAACGATTACCTAAAGAGGCTTATGACCCAGATGAAATTTCTATCATTGAGTTAAACCATGTGACCGAAGTGTCTGTTCCATTAAAAGTTTCCCTCATGGAAAACTAAAAAAACTGCCGAAGTTTCCCCACTTCGGCAGTTTTTTAATTTATTGTGACGTTATTTTTTTTACAAGCCTTTGATAATTTTCCGACCAGGCTTCCTCATTTGTCGGACTGACTAATTTGTTTTCCTCGATTGCTTTTTTTCTTAAGTCATCCACTTCTTTTTTGAAATTTTCTCCCGATTTTTGAGCATAATCTTTAGAAAAATATTTTGATTGGCGCGAATAAGCCTTCAGTTTCGCATCTTTAATCTCTTCTTCTGTATCTGCAAAATATTCATCATAACGAAGATCGGTTATTTTCCCTGAATCTTTTAACGTAATAACAGTTAAACGTCCAGAAAGCCCCTCTCCAAAATCTTCTGTTAGACTTGTATAATGTTCTTTTGAGGGTTCTTTGATTTCCTTGGCTAAAGCCCTAGCAGCAGGAAGATAACCATTATTAGCGCTATTGGATTGACCTTTGGCTGTCTGGAAGGCGCCATCTAGACGATTTTCAGCAACCATTTGATTTTCTAGAAAAGTCATCGTATTAACAACGGTCACTAACGATTGATCAGTTCGGGCGTTGTTCGCTTGAAAATTTGCATAGCCGGATAAACGTTTTGTCACTCCTGCCCATTCTTCAGAATAATAGTTTTTAGGTCCACGTTCATCAAATTCCACTAACTGAATTTGTTGATCCTTAACAACGACATCAATTAAAGCCGTATAGCCGCCATCAAACACGACTTCATGATGATAATAATCCCCTTGAACTTCCCCGATTTCTGGACGACCTGACCAATACATCTTCTGAGCTTTTTCTTCTGGACTAATTCCTGATTGTCCATTATTAGCTTCTACTGTAGCGCCAGAAACAGCATCAACTTCAAAGGTATGTCCATTACGCTCATAACTCACTTTGGCAGCACTCTCTTTCGATTGATTATTCGTGTTTGCCTGCTCCTCCTGCTTTACAGAAGTGTCATTAGTGGCTTCCGAGGCACCACTCGTTACTTGGCCTGCTTCTTCTTCAGTACTTTCTTTCATTTTTTCAGTTCGTTGATTTGGTTGGCACCCCATTAAAACAATCATTGAACAAAATAACCCGACAACTATCTTTTTAGTTTTCATTTTTCCTCCTTTTAAAATTCATTGAATTACCATTTAATTTTAATATAAGTAGAATGAAAAGTATAGCTAAGCAATCGTTTTTTCTTCATACGGCGATAAACTTAACTGTCCAGATAAATACTCACCTAAATAGATTTCCTGTAATCTTTGAAATCCTTGTTCTTGGATTTGCGTTAATAGCCAGTGCTCATCTTTTTTGATTAACTCTAGGACATCCATGTTGGCTTGACCGTCCACAATAATCGGATAACGAATACTTTCATCGCCATATTCGACGATTGTTAATTGACCATTTTGTTCTAAAACCGCCCGTTTAACAAGCTGGACTTCATAAATACCATTTGCTCGTAATTTAAACATTAGATCATTTGCAGAAATACCATTTTTCAAACATTCCTTCACCACAACCTGTCCATCCTTGATTAAAGTAATGGGTTTACCATCCACAATTTGCTTCACATAGCGATTGTGTTCTTTTGCAAATTTTAAAATTAAGACTAATAATGTCCACAAAATTAACACTAATACAAATTGGAGCACCGTAATTGAATCATTATAAATAACACCACCAATAATGCCCCCCAATACATAGTTTTGCACTTGGTCCATAGCCGATGTGGGCGCCAAATTGCCTTTTCCCATCAAATTAATTTGGACAATTAAACAAATAATACCTAAAGCAAATTTAATAATAATTGGACTATAAAACTGCATTAATTTTCCCTCACTTTACTTTATGATTTCAATCGTTGGTGTTAATAAATACGTTTCTTGTAACGTATAAGACTGCTGATCCGTACTTAAACTCATTTTATAAAACACTTCGTCAATTTTAACTATGGTTCCGTCAGCCAATTGTGTACCATTGACATAAACTTTTTCTGGAGAAACCTTTTTTTCCTGTGCCACTTGTTCGACAAAATGTACCATTTGTGAAGATTGTGAATGCTGATTTTGGTTCAGTTGATAATTGGAATATTGAACCCCTAAAACAAATAATAATGATAAAAAAATAATAATACTTAATTCACGATATTTCGTTTGAATTTGATGTCGCACATAAAAACTAAATACAATGACTAGCCCGATTAACAAAGCAAAAATAAAAAAATACTTTAAGTAATCATTTAAATTAGATTGGCTTTTTAAATACTCGATGCCATAAAAATTCATGTTCTTGTCCACTCCTTGATAGGTTCGTTATAATAAGTATTCTATCTCAAAAAAAACAATCACGCCTGCTTTAATACCTTATAACAAGAAAAAGCTCAGCGCAATCATCTTGAGAATGACTGCGCCGAGCTTCAATCTTCTAAAGATTCAGCTACTGATTGATTACAAATTAATTTTACATCAAACTTTTCAGTTCAACATCTGGATATTTATCAGCAAACCAGCGTTCCGCAAATTGGTTTTCAAATAAGAACAATGGTTGGTCGAAGCGGTCCCGTGCCAAAATGTTTCGGCTAGAGCTCATGCGTTCATCTAAATCTTCTGGATTAATCCAGCGGGCAATTTTAGAACCCATTGGCGTCATTACCACTTCAGCATTGTATTCATTGGACATTCGGTATTGGAAAACTTCAAACTGCAATTGACCTACTGCGCCAATGATATATTCTTCCGTTAAATATGTTTTGTATAATTGAATGGCTCCTTCTTGAACCAGTTGGTAAATTCCTTTATGGAAAGATTTTTGTTTCATTACGTTTTTGGCAGTCACTTTCATGAATAATTCAGGGGTAAATGACGGCAACTCTTCATATTGAACATTCATTTTCCCTTCATACAAAGTATCGCCAATTTGGTAATTTCCTGTGTCATACACGCCGATAATATCGCCTGCAACAGCTTCTGTGACGTTTTCGCGGGCATCCGCCATAAATTGTGTCACGTTACTTAATTTGACTTTTTTGCCTGTTCTACCTAAGGTCACGTCCATGCCTCTTTCAAAAACACCTGAACAAATTCGAACAAAGGCAATTCGATCACGATGGGCTGGGTTCATATTCGCTTGAATTTTAAAGACAAAGCCTGAAAATTCTTTTTCATAAGGACTTACTTCGCCACCCTCTTCTGTTTTATGCGCATGTGGCGCAGGCGCAAATTGTAAGAAGGTTTCTAAAAATGTTTGAACCCCAAAGTTTGTCAAAGCAGAACCGAAGAAGACTGGCGTTTGATCACCACGAGCGATTTTTTCCTCGCTAAATTCATCGCCTGCTTCTACCAATAACTCAACATCTTCCAACACTTGTTGATAAACGCTGTTATTGTGCAATGGTAAATCGCTTGGGATATCGCCATCTTTTAAAGGAATAAAACGCTCCCCGCCATTATTTTCTGGACGATATAATTCCACACGTTCATTATAAATATCGTATAGACCTTCTAGGCCTTTTCCCATACCAATTGGCCAGTTCATTGGATAAGATTCAATATCCAATAGTTCTTCCAATTCTTCTAAAAGTTCCAATGGTTCCCGTCCGTCACGGTCCAATTTGTTAATAAAAGTAAAAATTGGAATACCACGTTTTTTAACAACTTGGAAAAGTTTTTTCGTTTGTGCTTCAATCCCTTTGGCACTGTCAATAACCATCACAGCACTATCCACGGCCATTAAGGTCCGATACGTATCCTCTGAGAAATCCTCATGCCCTGGGGTGTCCAAGATATTAATCCGTTTGTCTTGATAGTCAAATTGCATCACAGAACTCGTTACCGAAATTCCCCGTTGTTTTTCAATTTCCATCCAGTCAGATTTGGCAAAGTTCCCTGTTTTTTTCCCTTTGACTGTTCCAGCTTGGCGGATGGCGCCCCCAAATAATAATAATTGTTCAGTAATCGTTGTTTTCCCAGCATCCGGATGGGAAATAATCGCAAACGTACGGCGACTATCGACTGCTTCTTTTTGATTGATCGTCATAAAAATCTCCTTATCACTTGTGATGTTTATTTATTTATTTTCTTCAGCATAATTTTTGATTAACCTTTGCTAGTATATCATGTCAAGCCTTGAGAATAAAGAGCTGCTGTTGGCTGTTTTTTAAAAGGAAAACCTGCGACATTAGTCAAAACGACTGATGTCACAGGTTATTTTTAACGTCTTGGTTCGTCATCTTCCATTTCTTTACGGAAAAAACGACGATTTTCTTCTGGTTCTTCATCGACAGTTTCTTCATCGTAGAAATGAACGCGTAAGACTAGCAAACGTGTGCCTTCCATTTCTTCAGCAGTTAACTTAATATTGCCCACTTCAAAAGAAGGTTTTTCCCCTTCATCAGGAATGGTTCCTAATGCTGTAATTAAGTAACCTGCCATTGTATCAACATCGCTCATGTGTAAATCTGTTTCAAATACTTCATTAAATTCGTCAATTAACATGCGTCCTTGAACCAAATATTCATTGTCAGCCACTTGTGTATATAAATTTTCTACTTCATCTGTTTCATCGTCAATTTCACCAACGATTTCTTCTAGTAAATCTTCCAGTGTTGCTAAACCGACAACACCGCCATATTCATCTAGTAAAATCGCCATTTGGTTTTGTGTTCGTTTTAACTCATAAAGTAAATCATCAATAAAAATGGTTTCTGGGACAAATAATGGTTCTTGGATAATCGCGCCTAATTCAATGTTTTCAAAGCCTAAATTACGTGCAGCTTTTAGTAACGTTTTGGTATGTAAAATACCAACAATTTTATCTTTGTCTTCACTATAAACAGGAATCCGAGAATAATTTTCTCCTAAAATTAAATTGATGTTTTCTTGGACATCATCTTGGATGTCAACCATGAATGCGTCTGTCCGAGGAACCATTACTTCTCGTGCCACTTTTGTATCTAATGAAAAGACACCTTGTAGCATTTCTAGTTCTTCGTTTTCCAAAACACCTTCTGTTTCAAGCATATAGCGCATTTCATCTCGTGTCATCTTCGAATCAGCATCATCGAAAGTCATTGGTGTGATTTTGGATAATAAATCGGTCGAAGCCGATAGCAACCAAACGAAGGGACGCGCGATAACTCCTAAAAAGCGGACTGCACCAGAAGTCAATTGAGCGACTTCTTCTGATTTATTCATAGCAATTCGTTTAGGGTATAATTCACCAAATACAATAGAAACGTACGTTAACAACGCTAAGATAATGATACTGGCAAGACTCTTAGCTGCGGCGCCGCCACCTAATACAGGGGCCAAACGACTAGATAAAGTCTCTGCTAATGAAGCACCAGATAGGATATTAACCAAAGTAATCCCTACTTGGATTGTGGATAAAAAGTTATTGGGGTCTTGCAATACCTTAAGC
Source organism: Enterococcus sp. MSG3299 (assembly GCF_050555765.1). NCBI lineage: Bacteria > Bacillati > Bacillota > Bacilli > Lactobacillales > Enterococcaceae > Enterococcus > Enterococcus sp. MSG3299. The sequence goes on along the minus strand of NZ_CP187869.1, from coordinate 477,049 downwards.
AATTTTTGAGCTTTTGCGTCGCCGTCTTCCGCTTTTTGTTCCACACGATTCTTGTTAACAGATACGACTGCAATTTCCGCCGCTGCCAAAAAGGCATTGATAAACGTCAACACGACTAATAATAGAAGTTGCGCAATTAGCGACTGACTCTCAGGGTCAGCATTATTCATAATGTTCTCTCTCTCCTTAATTGTTGATAATTCCGAGGCTGTACTTTCGTACTCTTTTAATGTTCTTCCTCTTTTTATGGTTAGGCTTAGAAACAGACACAATCAGTATTATGACAGGTTATTTTCTATCCTAATCCATAAAATCATAGCACGAAAGATTAGCGGATTCAATCATTAACCGTTATTTTCTTTCGTATTTGTTTCATTCCCTAAAAGAACGGCATTGGTAACTTTTTCACTACGACCCGCTTTGACCATATCAATAACATAGTAGATAATGGTCCGGCAGATTGCGTAAAATGGGACGCCGAGGAAAATACCTAGCAAACCTGCTAAATTTCCTGCTACCAATAAAATTAAAATAATCGTTAATGGATGGATTTTTAGAGATTTTCCGATAACGTTTGGATAAATAATATTTCCGTCCAATTGTTGAACCACTAGCACCACTAAACAACATAAGGCTGCTTTGACGGGTTCATTAAAGATAGTCACTAAGACAGCGGGCGCTAATCCTAGATAAGGTCCTAGATAGGGAATCAAATTCGTAAAGCCGGCAATGACACCAAATAAAAAGGCATAACGAACGCCAAGCAATGAATACCCAATAATCGTAAATGTACCGACAAATAAACATTCAATCGCTTGTCCACTAATATAACTGGATAAGGTTTGGTTCAATTGTCCTAAAAGATCCACAATATCATCTTTTCTTTTCTCAGGTAAAAAGCGTTGAATCGCTGGTACTAGCTTATCTCCATCTTTTAACATATAAAATAAAATAAATGGCGCAGTGACCAAAACAATGGTGGTTGACGCCACCGTTGATACGATTGAACCTAAGCTACTTGATAAACTACTTAAAAATTGTTGGATAATATTGGCATAAGAAATATCCATTTTTTCAATATAGCTTGTTAAATCAATTTGTTTAAAAATAGGTAACTCCGCAATCTCATAAATCCAGGTCTCCACTTGTTTAAAGAAATCTGGCATACTTGATGCTAAACTAGCTAGCTGATCTGCCAACTTAGGGATAATTGTTAATAAGATCAGAACTAATGCGATGATTAGTAATAAAAATACCAGTAAGACGGCATAAATTCGTTTCATTTTCGTCTTCATTAGTAGATTGACCACAGGATTTAGTAAATAATACAAAAAGCCTGCTACTAAGACTGGGGCAAACAACGTTGAAAAGAATGTCCCAATCGGTGCAAATAAGAAATTAATTTTCGAAGCAATAAATAATAGCATGGCCACGACAAGTAATTCAACTGACCAGAAAAATAATTTCGATTCTTTAAATCGATTAATCACAGCGGCTCCTCCTTTATTTTTATTCAATTGTTGCTGTTTTATTTTATCACACCTTCCCCCCTCAGTCATTGAGAATACTTCATTGCTAGAACTTTTTCGTGGTATAATAAAATAGAAACAGATTCTGAACTTGGGGGTTTTTCTATGCATGTAGCTCAAACAAAAGATACCATGAGTGATCTTTATTTAGATGCTGTCCGGCTTCGTCAACGCGTATTCGTAGCGGAACAAGGGGTACCAGAAGAGATGGAAATCGATGAATATGAAGCACGTTGTATTCACTTTGTTTTGTACACGGATCATGTAGCTGTCGCAACTTGTCGCTTGCTTCCACTAGAAAATGGCGTTATGAAATTACAACGAATGGCCGTTGAAAAAGCTTACCGTGGCGCCGACTATGGACGAATGATTATGGAAGCGGCGGAAAATTTTGCCAAAGAACAAGGCTACCACAAGATTACTCTAGGAGCACAAGTCACCGCTGTAGGCTTCTATGAACGTTTAGGTTATCAAAAAACAGGAGCACCTTTTATGGATGCTGGCATTGAACACTACGAAATGAATAAAGAACTATAACACCAATTAAATCGGAAAATTTAGAGCTTGGAGCATTAGCCATTTTGGCTAATGCTCCAAGCTCCTTTTGTGGGCTGTTTACATCGGCTATTTTTTTGATAGCTGTTGATAACGTTGATACCAGATATCTACATATTCGGGCGAGAAGGGGCCTTTTTCGTTATTAATCCAATCCACTAAAGTCTTGACATTTTCTTTTAAAATGAAGTCAATATCTTCTGGATAATCCATTAGTTTGCTATGAAATTCATATTCATCAACGTCTAGTAAACGTTTTTCACCATCTGGAAAAACCTTGATATCTAAATCATAATCAATATACTTCAACGCTTCGTCATCTAAAACATATGGCGAAGCCAGATTGCAGTAATACGAAACCCCCTTTTCTCTAATCATTGCTATTATATTGAACCAATATTTCTTGTGAAAATAAACAATGGCTGGTTCACGAGTCACCCACCGACGTCCGTCGGATTCCGTTACTAACGTGTGATCGTTCACACCAATTAAAGAATACTCGCTCGTTTTTAGTACCATCGTATCACGCCACGTTCGATGTAAATGTCCGTCATGTTTATAACTCTGAATGGTTACAAACTCGCCTTCTTTAGGAATTCCCATAATACCCCAACTTTCCCCAAATAAAGTAAAGCAATGTTACTTTTTGGGTGTTCATACATCGATATCGAAATAATTATATCATATCTTTTGAGTTTGCGTACATTGAGTTCACTTAAAGAAGACGATTTCTGAAAAAATTTAATTCAGATGACCAAATAGTTTAAATTCAGTATATATTTTCAGCTTAATTACTGTATTTTTTCAAAGACTGATACTGCGCTCTCTCTTAAAACCTGATTCAATTCTTCAACATTTGTTTTACCAGTTGTTTCAAGCCACGCAACGGCTGCTTCAGAACCTTGTTGAACAAATGGAAGCACGCCGTCTGCCCAAGTTGCGCGACCACATAAGACTCCATTAAACGAGGAACCTGCTTTTTTTGCAAATTTCAATGTTTCCTGAAACATCGTAGCACTAACCCCTGCACTCAAGAAAATAAATGGAAGTTGTGTTGCTTCACTTTGCATGTTGAAAAAGGCCTGCGCTTCATCTTGGCTATAAAGACTTTCAGTGCCAAAACCTTCTACAAAATTCATGTTCACAGGGACTTCTACTTTTAAAACATCAACATTATAGCGATCCTTTGAAAATTCTTTCATCGCTTCAATTACTTTGTGCGGTTTTACTTTAGCGTATTCTTTTGAAGCACTATCCGAATTGTTTGCATCATAAGAGACAATTTCTAAAAAGAATGGAATTTCTTCGGCTAAACATTCTGAACCAATCCGTTCTATATAAGCTTTCTTTCGTTCATTGATTGCTTCACTTTCGTCAACATCGTAGTAAAGTAAAAATTTACACGCGTCTGCGCCCGCTTCTTTTAAACGCTTAACCGACCAAACATCAAGACTATCGGGTAACCGTCCTGGTGTCGAAGCATCGTAGCCCGTTTTTTCATACGCAAGTAACAAACCTGAAGTCTGTGCTCGATTTTCAGCAGCAGCTAGGCCATATTCTGGATCCAGCAAAATTGCTGAAGTCTCTGGTGTTAAGCAACGAGATACTAATACTTTAAAGTCACTGATTTCTTGAGCAGTCACCTCTTTGTATTTTCCCATCATGCGTTTTAAGGCCCCACGTTGATCAATGGCTAGTGCTCCAATAATCCCTTGATCATCTACCAGATTTTCTAAATGTTTACGTTTTTGTTCACTAATTTTTTTCATTCTGTTCCCTCTCCTAATTGATTATTTAGTAACGTAGCAATTTCAGCTGGCGAACTTGCTTGTTTCAGTCCAGAAGTAACTTCTTCTCTTAATAGGAGGCGCGCAACGGAAGAGAGTAATTTCAAATGTGTCGTGCCAGCTTCGGCATCTGGAATAAACAGCGCAATCACAAACTCCGTTAATTGGTTGTCAAGGCTCTGCCACTCAACACCTTGGTCCAAGGTAACGATGATAATGGCCGCTTGTTGAATCGTTGCTGCTTTTGCATGAGGTATCGCAAATCCATTCATCATCCCCGTTGTTCCTTCTTGTTCTCGCTCGTTCAGTTTATCGAAAACTTCCTGTGCGTCCTGAGCAACTTCCAATTCTGTTGATTTTTTTGCTAAAAAGTGAAAAACATCCTCTTGCGTTTGTAACTGTTGATTTAAAAAAATATGATTTTCTTTAATAAAAGCCATTCCATCCACTCCTAATTCCTGTTATTTCATTTTTTTGATAACGATTGCTCTTGTTTGGCGATTCTACTTTTTTGTACAAAACCTAGCAATAAACCGCCTACCAATGAACCAGCTAAAATTGCCAGAACCCATTGAACAGCGTGAGTAACAACTGGTAAAACAAGAAATCCTCCATGAGGTGCTGGCACTTGTACCCCAAACATATACGTTAGGACTGCCGCAATTGAAGATCCGAGCATCATAATTGGTAAAACCTTCAAGGGGTCTTTTGCCGCAAACGGAATAGCGCCTTCTGTAATATGTGTGGAGCCTAAAATAAAGTTCACTAGCCCCGCATTGCGTTCATTTGTGTCAAAGTATTTTCCAAAGAATAATGTAGCAAAGCCTGTAATTAAAGGTGGCGCTATGCAGGCAGCAGAAACTCCTGCCATAAAAGAAGTATTTCCTTGAGCTAAGAGTGCCGTCCCAGTAACATAGGCCGCTTTATTAACTGGACCTCCCATATCAAAGGCACACATACAACCCACAATAATTCCTAAAACCAACGGACTGGAGTTTTGGAAACTAGCTAAAAAGCTCATCATTCCTTCGTTAACAGCTTTCATCGGATCTGCTAGTAAAGACATAGTGATACCAATAACTGCAACGCCAATGACTGGATAAAGGAAAATTGCTTTTAAACCATCTAATGATTTAGGCAAACCTTTAAATACTCTTTGTAATAAAAGAATGAAATACCCAGCAAGGAAACCAGATAATATCCCTCCTAAAAAGCCAGTGCCACCCGTGTTAGCAATCAAACCACCGACAAAGCCCACAACCAAACCAGGTCGTTTTGCAATCCCCTCTGCGATATACGCAGATAAGATTGGCACCATCATGCCCATTGAGGCATCACCAATACTTTTTAACATAGCAGCGGTAGCATTATACTGACTACTTTCTGGATCAAATGAATAAATGCCCCAAATAGCAAAAGAAAGAGCAATTAAAACGCCGCCTGCTACTACAAACGGCAACATGTGAGAGACGCCATTCATTAAGTTTTTATAAATACTATGTCCAACATTTCCTGAAGAAATTTGTGTCTCCTGTTCAAGTTCGTCCACTGCTTGGTTTTCGGCCGCAATCGATCCTTTGCCTGCGAGTGCTTCTTCAATTAAGCGATCTGCTTCTTTAATCCCCACACTGACAGGGACATCAATGATTCGTTTCCCAGCAAAACGTTCTGCTTGAACGTCTTTATCGGCGGCAATAATGACTGCCTCCGCTCCTTGGATTTCTGCAGGTGTTAACTCGTTTTCTATACCAATCTGACCATGTGTTTCAACCTTAATCGTAATACCTTTACGTTTCGCAGCTTGTTCCAATGCCTCCTGTGCCATATACGTGTGCGCTATTCCCGTTGGACAACCTGTAGCAGCTATTAATTGATACGTAGCCATCTGTTTATTCCTCCTCTTGAATCTTTATTTGTTGCTCTAACTCCTGAACATCTGAAAAATCTGTCAATCCTTTGCGAAATGCTGTTGAACTACCTGCTGCAATACTTCTTTTTAAATTTTTTTCCAATGATAGTCCTTGATGCCAACCAGCTAAAAAGGTACCTAACATTGCATCCCCTGAACAAGCTGTATTCACAACCATTCCAGTTGGTGAATTACCTGAAAGAACCTTTTCATTATTCATAAATAAAGCCCCTTCACTACCTAAAGAAAGTAAAATATTTTTGGCTCCCCGCTTCAGTAATTCTTGTCCGTAAAAAATGTAATCATCCTTAGTCTGCACTTCTGTATGAAACCATTCTTGAAGTTCTTCTTCATTTGGTTTCAATAAAAATGGTTGATAAGGCAAACAATCTAAAATTTCTTCATAACTACTGTCTAAGATTAAGAACACCTGCTTTTCAAAACAAATTCGGCTAATTTCAATCAAAATACTTGGCGAAACCCCTTGTGGTAAACTTCCTGATACGCACAAATAATCCCCTTTACGTAACTCTGAAATTTTTTTCAAAAAACGTTGTACATGTTCTTCAGATAATTTTGGTCCTTTATTGACTAATTTGTATTCCTTTTGATCTTGGGTAACTTTTGTAAACACATTGATTCTCGTTGTGCCAGCGACTTCGATAAAATCAGTGGTTATCTCTTTTTCTTTTAAATAATCCTCGACATAGTTCCCAGTGAAACCAGCTTTGACTCCCAAAGCGGTATTATCAATCCCTAACATCTTTAAAATTAGGGAAACATTGACTCCTTTCCCGTTTGCTTGAATATCATCTTCCTTCGTGCGATTCACGACAAAAGGAACTAGCTCTTCTGTTTCGATAAATAAATCAATGGCTAAATTTAATGTACATGTATAAATAGTCACTGTAGTTCCTCCTTTCTCCTCTTTATTATGTCTCAAAATACCATGTAAAGGTTTTCATTCTTTCGCAAAAATATAGAAAACATTTACAATTTCATAATTTCTCTAGCTTTTTTATTTTTTTTCATTAAAAATAGGCTTATAAATGTTTTTTTAGTGAAAGAAAGAAGGGCTAGCCATTATGGAACAAAAATTGAGTGAGTCAGAGCAATATCTCTGGCATTTTATCGAAACACATATTTTAGAAATCCCTGATTATTCCATTGTAAAATTAAGCGAACGAGCCAACGTATCAACTGCGACGATTGTAAGAACCATGAAAAAGAAAGGTTATGAAGGTTTCACATCCTTCAAGCATCATTTGAAAGATAAAGAAAACCAAAATATAAATTTTTCAGCATTAGAAAAAGTAGACCGAGGAATTCGGACGGCCATTTTAAAGAATGAAGAAGAAGTAACTCGTACGATTAACATGATTGAAATTGGTAATATCGAAGATGCGATCCAAAAAATCAAGGCTTCTCGACGGATTATTATCTTTGCTAGAGGTTTTTCAGAATTAATTGCTCAGGAAATGATGGTTAAGTTTCAATTGGCTGGCAAATACTGTGAACTGCATACGGACCCAGAAATTATTAAAAATATTAGTAAAAAATTATCAAAAAAAGATGTGGCTCTTTTTGTTTCCTTAAATGGAGAAACTCAAGAATTAGTTGTCGCTGGTAAAAACTGTTACGACTCAGAAATTGGGACTATCCTTTTAACTGCAAGCAAACACTCTAGTTTAATGAAATATATTGAAATTCCGTTCGTGGGTTTCAAATCAGAAGGCTCCTTTTTCCCCGATTATGAAGTGCGTTCACGGTTACCACTATCCATTCTGGCAAGAATTTTATTGGATGCCTATGCTCTAAGAACGACAACTTAGGCTTTCTTAAATAATAAAAAACAAGCATTCCTTCACTTAAAATAAAGGAATGCTTGTTTTTATTTTGCAACAAAACGTGCTTCTACTCGATAAATTCGTTGACCAAGACTAGAAAATTTTTCTTCGTATTCTGTCATAATGTTGCCTTCAAACTCGCTATTATGCAAATCTAGCCATACACGTTCAATAATCATGCCATATTTAGAAAAGCTACTTAATGAGTATTCGAAGAGCCCTTGATTATCCGTTTTAAAATGAATTTCTCCATTTGGTTTTAAAATAATTTCATCTGTCGCTAAAAAGTTTTTATACGTTAAACGACGTTTTTCATGTTTTTTCTTTGGCCAAGGATCTGAAAAATTTAAATAGATTAAATCTACTTCATTTTCAGCAAAATATTCTGTTAATGCTTCGCCGTCTACTCGCAATAACTGTAGATTAGGTAACGGCTCGGCCACTAGCTTATCTAATGCAATCGATAAAATACTTAATTGCATATCGATACCAATATAATTAATTTCAGGATGTGCTTTAGCCATTTCATAAATAAAACGACCTTTACCTGAACCAATTTCAATGTGGATGGGATGATTATTGCCAAAACGTTCTTGCCATTTCCCTTGCCATTTTTCAGGACCTTCTACCACATATTGTGGATATTTTGCCATATATTCTGCTGCTCCGGGTCTATTTCTTACACGCATATTTAAAATTCCTTTCTTTTAAAAACAGACTGGTGAAATTCGCCAGCCTGTGTGGATGTTAAATGAATTAGTTTAACTACTAAACATTCGTTTTAATTGTAAAATTTCTGCAGTCATTGCTCTTCTTTCGCCCTCTTGGTGATGACGAACAATCTCTTGTAAAAAGCTAAATAAACCATACCAATAAATTCGTTGAACCGTACTTTCATTCGGGATTAAACCATAAGATAGTAACCATTGATTCCAGCCAGAACGAGGGACATAATGACTCAAAATCATTCCTAAATCTACCGCTGGGTCCGCGACCATCACAGAATCCCAATCTACTAAATAGAGATAATTATTCGAGACTAACCAATTCCGATGATTCACATCGCCGTGGACAGCCACATAGCTAGTTTCTGGATATTCTGGTAAATGATTATATAAATAAGTGATTACTTCTTTTAAATAACTGTTTCGTTTTAATTCTTTAGGTAGTTGACGCTTATACTCTTTCAACATTGTTAGCGGGGTACAAACTTCGCCACCAATTTTTTTCAACATGTCTTTCAGCAAATTGGAATGATGCAATTGGTATAACACGTCAATCACGTCATTGCGTTTGCCAATTTCGTCCGCATGTAATAAACGTCCTTCCAGCCATTCTTGGGCTGTTAGTACGTCGCCATTCGCTGTCCGCTTTGTCCAAATCATCTTCGGGGCTAACCCTTCTTTAGACAATGCTGCAAGAAGTGGAGAAGTGTTTCGTTTAATGAACACTTTCTCTGTTTCTTTTATTCCCATGTATGTTTGACCAGTTGCGCCCTTTATCGGCTGCAGACGCCAGTCTTTATCCAACTGAAATTCCATGGAAATTATCTCCTATCTCAACACAATTTTATTGCAATTTTTACAGCAATTACCATTTTAGTCGCCAAACCTTGCTTCGTCAAGCTTCTATGTGGTTCTTTTGTAAATTTTGCTGGGTTTTCTCATCTTTATAACTTATTCAAGCGCATTGGAACATACATTTTAGTGAAAATCACAACTTCTACAATTAAGGCACCCAGAATGATCAAGCTATTTTGCAAACTGCCTAAACGAAGGCAGACAATCCCACCAAAAATAATGGCCGCAACAGATAATGCGCCGCTAATTAACCGGCGAATCGCTGCTTGTTTTTTTTCTATTGAAATTGGATATAACTGTGTCATCACCATATAATCAAATTGCGTGTACATGGGAATCAACTGGAACCCGATTAAATAGACAAACAATAAAGCAACTACCAACGCAATCCAGAATTCTTGTAAAAAGAAGAGTAGCACGCCACCAACCAAAATCAAACGAAACAATAAGCCGCTATATTCGCTACCTCGTAAAAAGCTCCGAATGAATAAGTAAGCATACGTGTTCTCAGATGTTTTTTTGACTACTCCGAGGAGAGGATCTAAGTATTTACGGCGTTTCACTGTACTACTCACTTCAGGAATATCTGTAAACAGCTGAATGAATTTATAAATTCTATGCATTCTGTTTTGTTCTTTTTGGATCATTTTTTCCCAATCCAAGAAACTCTGTTTCATCTTATTTTGCCAAATACTCGATAAACAAACGGCCAGGATGATGCCACCAATCACACCAACCCAAGGCGTCCAGTAAATAGCTCCCGTCATAATCAAGAGACTACTGATCAACCAAACAAACCACCAACTACGGTAAGTGGTTGACGAAAGATGATAGAGCCCATAGCTTTGTAAACTAAGATGTGTATAAATCATACAAACTAGCATGACCAAAAATAAAAAGAAGGTTTGAAACGACCAACCTGTTGTGACTACAATCAACGGCATCAATAGGCCACTTCCTAGAAAGCTGACCACAATCGGTAAAAGTAAAGAGTAGCGCAGCGCTCGTTTCAGATAAGCAGCGAATTGTTTTTCTTTTGGTAATAAAAAAACCTTGTCTGGCTCTTCTGTCAGAGTAGCCAACTTACCAACTTGAATGAGTAGCAGCCAGCCCAACAGAATTAACGGTCTGCCCCAAACAAAATCACGAGGTAATTCTTTTAACAACTGGGAATAGTACAGACCTAATCCGCCTAATAAAAACATACAGACTAAAACAAAATGATCATTTAAAATATAGCGCAAGTACTTGGACATTTTTTTGAAATGCCGTGACAAACGTTGACTAAAAAATTCGCCCATGTTACCCCACCTTTTCTTCCTTCGTCAAGGCAAGATAAATATCATCTAAAGAAGACTCTGGTAAATTAAATTCTGCACGTAATTCAGCCATTGTACCGTTTGCCCGTAATTTCCCTTCGTGTAGCACCACAAAGCGATCACAATATTTTTCAGCTGTTGCTAAAATATGCGTGGACATTAAAATCGCTGCCCCTTGCTTACGCATCGTATCCATTAATTCTAATAAAGCATGAATTGCTAAAGGATCTAAGCCTAGAAAAGGTTCATCAATAATATATAAACTCGGTTCAATTAAGAATGCACAAAGTACCATGACTTTTTGTTTCATGCCTTTTGAAAAATTAGCAGGAAACCATTCCAATTTATTGTCTAAGCGGAACGTTTTTAGTAATGGTTCCGCTCGTTTGAATGCTTCTTCTAATGGAATATCATAAGCCAAGGCCGTTACTTCGATATGCTCTTTCAATGTTAATTCTTCATATAAAGAAGGTGTTTCCGGAATATACCCGATTTTTTTACGATATTCTTCAGGGGCTTGTTGCAATGTTTCCCCGTCAATCATAATTTTGCCTTTTTGCGGCGTAAGTAACCCAATAATATTTTTGATGGTGGTGCTTTTCCCCGCACCATTCAAGCCGATTAAACCAACCATTTCACCAGACTTGACGTCAAAATTAATATCTTTTAAGACAGGAATATGGCCGTAACCTCCTGTTAAATGTTCAATTGTTAAGCTCATTTCTTTTGCCTCCAACCTTTTCTCTCTACCATTATTAAACCCTAAGCGAACCAAGAATTCAAAAATTACTCCCTTAATTAAATGGATTTTTTTCTTTCTCTTATTATACACGAAATGAAACGAACTTTTTAGCGAACTCACGTACTTTTTCATCCACAGAGAAATCAACTTGTGGTAAAGTAAAGGAAAGAACCTAGAGAAAAGAGGAATTTTTCATGAATGATTGTATTTTTTGTAAAATTATCAACGGCGAAATCCCAAGTTATAAAGTCTATGAAGACGAGAAAGTCTATGCGTTTTTAGATATCACACAAGTGACCAAAGGACATACCTTAATGATTCCAAAACAACACGTTGCTGATATTTTTGAATATAATGACGTTTTAGCAAGTGACGTCTTTGCACGTATTCCTAAAGTAGCACGAGCATTAGAAAAAGCTTTTCCAGAAATGGAAGGATTAAACATTTTAAATAACAATAAGGAAGTGGCTTATCAATCCGTTTTCCATTCCCACGTTCATTTGATTCCCCGTTATTCAAAAGAAGATGATTTCTCTATTCATTTTGGCAACCATCAAGAGGACTATTCCGCCGAAGCGATGCAAGAAATTGCTGAGACTATTGCAAAGCAGGTGAACTAAATGAAAAAATTTATTAAAGGCCTCTTTTTTGGCGCAGCTGCCGGTACCATTGGCGGTTTGTTGGCTGCTCCAAGAAGCGGGAAAGAAACACGCCAACATTTAATCAATGAGCTAGAAGATTATCGTTCACTGAAAAATCAAGTCACGAATGACTGGGATCAGGTGCAACGAAACTTGGCAGTTGTCGAAGAAAACGTTCCACTGGCAACTGAATTTTCAAAAGATTTGCAACAAGAAATTACTGATTTCAAATTCCAAGCGGAACCTCGGATTGCTCAAATTAAAGAACAAATTGCCAAAATTACGGCTGAATTACCTGACACACAAACCAACAAGCAAAAGTAAAGTCTTTGATGTTAATTATTTCTTTTGTTATTAAAAAAATAAAAAGTGTGACGTAAATACGAATTTTGTTTGAAACTATGCCTGAGACTCTTTCTTTTTCAAAATGAGGTATGGTATAGTTATAACAGAAATAAAACTAAAAAAAACAGGAGTGCATAAGAGAATGAAGAAAAAACTAATCTTAGCTGCAGCGGGCGCAATGGCCGTTTTTAGTTTAGCAGCGTGTTCAAGCGGTTCAAAAGATATCGCAACAATGAAAGGTTCAACAATTACTGTTGATGATTTTTATAACCAAATTAAAGAACAAAGTACGAGCCAACAAGCGTTTAGCCAAATGGTTATTTATAAAGTCTTTGAAGAAAAATATGGCGACAAAGTAACTGACAAAGCCATTCAAAAGAAATTTGATGACGCTAAAAAACAAGTGGAAGCGCAAGGCGGAAAATTCTCTGATGCACTAACACAAGCTGGTTTAACTGAAAAATCATTCAAGAAACAATTAAAACAAGCCGAAGCAATGCAAGTAGGTTTGAAAGATCACTTGAAAATTACAGATGAAGACTTAAAAACAGCTTGGGCAAGCTTCCATCCAGAAGTAGAAGCACAAATTATCCAAGTTGCTTCAGAAGATGATGCAAAAGCTGTCAAGAAAGAAATCACTGACGGCGGCGATTTCGCAAAAATTGCCAAAGACAAATCAACCGATGCTGCAACGAAAAAAGACGGCGGTAAAATTAAATTTGATTCACAATCAACAACTGTTCCTGCCGAAGTTAAAGAAGCAGCCTTCAAACTAAAAGATGGCGAAGTATCAGAACCAATTGCTGCAACAAACGCACAAACGTACCAAACAACTTACTATGTAGTGAAAATGACGAAAAACAAAGCAAAAGGCAATGACATGAAACCTTATGAAAAAGAGATCAAGAAAATTGCTGAAGAGACAAAATTAGCCGATCAAACATTCCAAGCAAAAGTTATTAGTGACGAATTAAAAGCGGCCAATGTGAAAATTAAAGATGATGCCTTCAAGAATGCTTTAGCAGGCTACATGCAAACTGAATCTTCAAGCGCTTCTTCAGAGAAAAAAGAATCAAAATCAAGTGATTCTAAAACAAGTGATACCAAAACAAGCGACTCTGAAAAAGCAACAGATTCTTCAAGTAAAACAACAGAATCTTCTTCTAAATAAACATACAAAAGGGAGTGGTCAATTGACCACCCCCTTTTTTTATTTATCTTTTGGCACATAGAAACTGCGGTTATCTAAACCAAAGATTCGTTCCGTATACTCCCCAGGCTGTGTTTGACGAATTGCCCCTAGCATCATTTGAATGGACGCATCCATGGTATCAATTTGATGTAAGATTTCCGCTTCCATAATTCTTGGTCGCACAGGTGAGCCATATTCCAACAATCCATGGTGGGCTAAGACCATGTGCCGAAGAACGACAACGTCTTCTTCTCGATCATCAATTTTCAAAGCCAAACACGCCTTGGTAATTTCCTCATCCACCAAAACTAAATGACCAATTAAGTTCCCTGCCACCGTATATTCTGTCGTAATAGCGCCAGATAATTCTAAAACTTTTCCTAAGTCATGTAAAATAATCCCCGCGTATAATAGTGACGTGTTAATTTCAGGATATTCCTTAGCAATTGCTTTGCCTAGGCGTAACATTGAGACAGTGTGGTAAGCTAAGCCATTCGCAAAAGCATGATGGTTCCGTTTGGCTGCAGGAAATTCATAAAATTCTTGTTGGTATTTCGTCATGAGATAGCGCACAATACGATTCCAATGAGCATTGGTAATCTCAAAAATCACTTGATTGATTTCCTCGACCATCTCTTCTTTTTTCAAAGGCGCTCGTTCCATATATAAACTTGGCTGGCTTGGTTCCTCTGCTGTCGCTAAACGCATGTGTAAAATTTTTACTTGGGGTTTGTTTTGATAAACTTCTCGTTTCCCATTCAGTAAAACAACGTTCCCCGCAGTAAATCGTGTAATTTCATCCTCAGAGGCGTCCCAATATTTTCCGTCAATCGTGCCAGATGTGTCTTGAAAGGTAAAGGCAATAAACTTTTTCCCATTTTTAGCTACACGTACATCGGCATTTTTAATTAGAACAAATGATTCAAAAAGTTCTTCTACTGTTAATTCACGTAATTTTTTCACTTGACGCTTCCTCCTTCTAACGCAATTACTCTTTGTTGTAAGTCCTGATAATAGATTACCATTTCTTGGTCAGAAGAAAAACAAATGACTTGCTGTTTTTGACCAAATTTAGTAAATAATTCAGCTAATTGGGCTTTTCTTTGATGATCATAGTGTAACCAGCCATCATCAATGATAATTGGACAAATCAGTTGCTCGCCTTGGACTGCTAAAAAGGCAAAACGAACAGCCATCATCAATTGATCTTTAGTGCCAGTTGATAATTCATGTAAATAAAACATTTCTTGTTCTTTCGTCACCGCAACTAGTTGACCTTCGGCTACTTGGATTGATTGATAACGCTGATTTGTTAAAAGTGCAAAGTAGCTTGATGCATACTGTAATAAGCTGGGCAATTGTTGTTCCGAAAGCTCTGTTAATAGGTCCATTAACAGTTGTCCCGCTAGTTGATACCCAGACCAACGTTGAGCTAGTTCTTTGATTTCCGCTTTTAAAATTGCTTGTCGTTGATACAACTCATCTAAGGTACCATCCGTCATTAATTGTTGTTTTTCATAAATCAGCGCTTGATACTGTTCTTGTATTTTATTTAACTGACTTTCTTTCAGTGCTTGTTGCTGCGCCAGTTGTAAAGAACGGTCTTTTAACGCTGCTTCTGTTACCGCTTCTGGAAACAGATTGCCTAATTGTGTCGCTAATTCTTGCCCACGACCAACTTGAGCTTGCTGAGTGGTCAGCTGTTGAATCCTACTTGGAACATCAGCGATTGATAGAATCCGATAACGAATTAGTAAAGGCTGAATTCGTGTTAATGCTTCTTGCTGTTTAGTTTTCAACTCTCGTAACTGCTGTTTGAGATAGCCATCTGCTTGATATTCCTGAGCAAAGCGAACCTTCTCCATTTCTTCAGCAAATCCTTCTAAAAAGTGTAATTTTTCGGAAAGACTTTTTCCTTGTAAGGGTAAATGCGTCATCAATGGGAAGACTTGTTCTTCAAATACTTGGCGTTTTTGTTGATTTTCCTTCAATTGACTCATGAGTTCTTCATTTGTTTGAACAAGCAATAAATAGCGCGTAATCAATTCCCGCTGATTCATTAAAGTATCAATTTGATTCATTTTTCCTAATTGATGGAGTTGGGCTTGCTCCGCTACTGCTTGTTCAAGTTGTTCCACTTGCAGTTGTACCTCACGTTCTTGATTCAGCGCTTGTTGGAACTGTTCATTTAGATAATCTAGTTGCGAAAGTTTCGTCTGCCATTCTTCTTTCACTTCATCAGAGGAAGCTTCTTTTCTAGTGGCGTAGCTAAGCACTTCTTTCGCGATAAAACTAACTCCCACGAGAACTAGGCCCCATTTTAAAGGGCTTGGCAAAAAGAACCCGAGTAATGCAAGGATACTTCCTAGCAATAACCAAAGTGGTTGACTTGTTTTCTGCGCTTTTTGAGCACGTGTCGCTTCACCAAAAAATGCGGCATGCGCTTTTTCAAAATCCGTTAACTGGGCTTCCAGATTTTCAATTTGAGAAGCCAAGAATGCTTTTTGTTCTTGGCCTTTTTGAAGAGCTTGCGTATACGCAACTTGTTGTTGGCGCCACTTTTGAACGGTTTCGTTGTCATAAAAAAGCTGTGGTGGTCGTTCAGGCGACCATGACCATTCGTTCTCTAAAAGGACCATTTCTTGACGATTTTGCTCAAAGGTTTGGGTCATCCATTCCGATTCCGTCATCAATTGTTGCATATCATAGCGTTGATTCAACAATTGTTGAATTAATGCTTCTTGTTCTAGGTAAAAA
The DNA here is from genome assembly GCF_050555765.1 of Enterococcus sp. MSG3299. Lineage (NCBI taxonomy): Bacteria > Bacillati > Bacillota > Bacilli > Lactobacillales > Enterococcaceae > Enterococcus > Enterococcus sp. MSG3299. The sequence continues at coordinate 460,846 of NZ_CP187869.1, read as the reverse complement.
GCATAGCCTTCTGGAACATCGAGCGCTTCTGACTGAAGAGATAACTCTTTGGTCAAACGTTGTCGTTCTTTGTCTAGGTACATATATTCTTGAAAGGTTTCTTCTAATTGCACTTGGTCTTCTTTTACTAAAACAACGTTCTCTGTTTCTTCAGGTAGCGACTGCCATTCTTCGTACAAGGGAAAGTGACGTTGCTGTTCCGCAACCTGTAACAAGCCCTGTTGCGTTTCTTTTAATTGCTGTTGCAGTGTCACTCGCTGTTGTTCTGTTTCGCGAATCGTTTCTTCTAATTGTTGAAAAGTTTGTTGCTGCGCTTCTTTCTCTTGAATTTGCTCTTTTAGTTCTTGATACGCCGCCAACTTCTGATTGAGTAATGGCTGCTGTCCTTTACCTTTAAAGATTTTTTGTGCTTCTTTAAAGTACGCATTTCGGTAAGTCAAAAGTTGTTGACTACCAGAAACACCAATGGCTAACAAGGATGTTTGCAGTTCCTCTTCTGTTAACTTGTCACTCGTAATTAATTGTTCTTGTTGGAAAGTAAAAACCTCTTGAAATAACTTTTTCGTTAGCGGATGTAACATTTGCTGTAAGGTTTTTTCATCCCCCATTTGTTGTTGATAATAAATGATTGCTTGCCCTTTATTTTTTTCTTTAAAACGCTCGACTTGAACTTCCCCAAACACAGGATGTTCCAACCACAAACGACCACCATACGAGCCACCATTTTTAGGTGCGTAATCGCGTTTTCTTTTGCCCTTTGTGGAAAACCCAAACAGCATTGCTTGAATGAATTGATACAATGTGGACTTGCCAACTTCATTTGCGCCGTACAGCAATTGATTACCAGATTCAAATGTAATTTTCTGTTGTTGCCATTTTCCAAAGCCCACAATCTCTACTGCGAGTAATTTCATAGTGGGTCCTCCTGAATAGTAAAGTCTTCATTAATTTGCTCATGTGCTAGGCGCAAGCTCTCTAATCGCCACTGCTCATCCATTGAAAAAATTCCAGCAAATTCTGGATAACGTAACAATTCCTTGGTGGTATCTTCAAAAATAACTGGATCTAAGTATGTTTTTTCTAATGCCGTTAATAAGTTGGGACTAGCGGCTAAATAGATCGGTTCTTTCGTTGGTTCCTCTGCTTGCAATATTAGGCGATAAACAAAAAAATCACCTTGCGTTTTTTGTAAAAGCTGCTGCTGTAAGTAGCTTAATAGTTCACCATTGACAATGGCTTGCACCACGGTCACATCCAAATGTTGCGTTTCTTTCAGTGTCAACGCCATCAATTGCTGTTGCTGATGCGCATGCCACTTCGTCAGCAAACTGGTTTCAAGATAAGACAAAACGCTTTGGGTGTCACGGCATTGCGCAAGCGATACTTCTTCATTCGTCCAATCTATTTCTGCGACTTTTTCAAATTGAACAGTCGCTTGATTTTGGGAAAGTGTGACCACTGCAACCCCTTGTAAAGACTGTTCTTTTTTCGTGTGTCCTTGAGGTGTTCCAGGATAAACAATTAGCGGTTGTTCACTAACAATTTGCGGCTGATGAATGTGGCCCAATGCCCAATAATTATAGCCAGTGGCTTTTAAATCCTTCCATGTAAACGGAGCATAATTTTGTTGCGCTTTCCGACTGGTGTCTCCATGATAAATCCCAATATGAATGTCAGAATCTGCTTGTTTGATAGGAAATTCTAGTGCTTTATTTTCATCAATCCAGGGATGCTCATAACTAAACCCCGAAACAGCCACTTGTTCGCCCGCTTTCGTTTCAAAATACAGTGTCTCAACCATTTCTTTTTCAAATAAAAAAACATTGTCTGGAAAAGAAAACCAATAGCGGTCTTTTTTATAGTAATCATGATTCCCAAATGTTAGAATCACAGGGATTTCTGCTTGTTTCAACTGTTCTAATGCGGCCATCAATTGGGCTTGCATTGAAATAGAGGTCTGACTTTGATGAAACGTATCTCCTGCAAAAATAACCAAGTCCACCGCTTCTCGAATGGCAACTGTTACGATGTTCATTAACAATTGTTGATTAGCTTCTCTTAAGCGCTTCGCTAAGGCTGTCGGGATCCCAGTTAACCCTTCAAAAGACCGATCCATGTGTAAATCAGCTGTATGCAATAGTTTCATCGTTTCCCCTCCTTTTCTCCTTCCTTTATCATATCATTTTCTGCCAGCTTGGTCAGTAAAAACATACGAAAATTTGTTCGTTTTTTTATTTTCAGTAAAAGAAAAACTCTGACAAATTGTCTTATAGACAACTTGTCAGAGTTCAATTACATAAATTAATCGTTATACATATCACGCACAGGAGTCATGATAATTCGGTTTAAATCATTGACAACTAAGCTAAACGCTTGTTCTTTTTGCATTAATTCGTTGATAACTGCTGTTTCTTGCACTTTCGTTGCAATGCTTTGTGCTTTTTCAGCATCTTCATCCGTGAATTCTTCGCCGCGCATTTGTTTTTCTTGTAGTCCTTGTTGGAATCCTTGGAATTCTTTAAACAATGTGTAAGCTGCTTCGTCTGCTTTTACTTCTTCATACGCTGCTTGTAATGCTTTAAATTCGTCTAACTCACGTAGTTCACGTTCAATCTGATTGGCTGTATCATAAATGTTACTCAATGGAATCCCTCTTTTCTCAATAGTTTCATCTTTATTGTACCATTTCTCTTAGGTTTTCCCAACTAATTTCCTAATAAGCCTCCGAAAATTCCTTCAATCTTGTCTTTGACTTTTTTCGCGCCGTCTTTAATTTGTCCCCCAACTTCATTCAATGTATCTCCGAAATTGCTAGCGCCATCTTGAACAGAGTTTCCAAAGTCTTTTAAGTTATCCCGCCAATTAGAATTGGCACCACCGGTTAAACTATCGTTGCTATCAACAACTTTCCCACCTGTGGCATAAGCATCCGCGACAGGAAATTGTGCTTGTTTGACTTGTGGCAAGATGCCACTGGCTTGACTGTTGAACACCTGAGAGGCATATGTGGCGCTACTACCTTCCAAATAATGGGTTTTACTGGTTTCTTGGAAGCCTAGCCAAGTAGCAATGACAACTTCTGGTGTATAACCAATCACCCACTGATCGTTCGTTTTACTACTATCGAAGTTGGTTTCTGTCGTACCTGTTTTACCAGCCATTACGTAGCCTGCTGGTTGTGCGTTGACCCCGCTCCCAGAACTAAAGACCCCTAGTAGCATACTTGTAATCCCATCTGCAACATCTTTGGTAATGACTTGCTCTTTCTTGACTTTAGTATTATCAACTACAATTGCGCCAGTTGAGTCGACGATTTTTGTAATTAAATGCGTTTCAGTTTTATAGCCTTCATTGGCAAAGGCACTATAAGCTCCCGCCATGGTTAGTGGCGAAACACCCGTTTGTAATCCCCCAAGTGCTAAACCATAATATCGATCTTTTTCTGATAATGGAATGCCAAATTTCTCTGTTTTTTCATAGCCTTTATCTAAACCAATTTGATGTAATAACCATACCGCTGGTAAATTTAAGCTTTCTCCTAAGGCTTGGTACATAGGAACTTCTCCACTGTACGTTCGGCTATAGTTTTGCGCTGGATAATAATCTTGTGGTTTATCTTCTAAAACAGAGTCTGGTTTATAGCCAGCCTCTAAAGCTGGTGTATAGACAGAAATTGGTTTTAAGGACGAGCCTGGTAAACGTTTTGTTTGCGTTGCAAAGTTAAAGCCTCGATAAACGTGTTCTCCTCGACCGCCCACCAGTGCTTGCACGCCGCCGGTTTTCGGATCAATGGCTACAGAGCCACTTTGAACCATGGCACCATCTTCTGCATTGGGTGGAAATAGTGCATCATTTTTATAAGTTGCATCCATCGCATCTTGATACCCCTGATTTAAAGAAGTGTAAATCTTGTATCCTTTATTTAAAATATCTTCTTCTTTAAATTTATAACGATTGACCGCTTCATCAATTACCGCATCAAAATAATATGGATATTTGTAACTATTTTCGTCGCCAACATAGGTGTCATTTAATAGACTCGCTAAGTTAACACTCGCTTCTTGATTGGCTTCTTCTTGAGATAGTTTTTTATTGTCGACCATTAGTTGTAAAACGGTATTCCGTCGCGCTGTGGCATTGTCAATATAATCAATTGGGTTATAAATTCCTGGCCCTTTTAACATGCCCGCTAGCGTTGCGGCTTCCCCCACTGTAACTTGGGACGCATCCACGCCAAAGTATTTACGAGCTGCATCTTGCACGCCCCAGACACCATTACCAAAATAAGAATTATTTAAATACATTGCCAAGATATCTTTTTTCGAATATTTCTTTTCGATTTCAATCGCTAAGAATAATTCTCTGGCTTTCCTATCTAACGTTTGCTCTTGCGTTAAGTAAGCATTTTTGGCTAATTGCTGCGTAATTGTACTTCCGCCACCACCGCCACCGATTTTCCCGAAGGTCAATTTTCCAACAACCGCACGGGCAATCCCTTTGATGGAATACCCTTTATGTTGATAAAACCCGCGATCTTCAGTTGAAATAACCGCATCTTGAATATAAGGAGAAATATTATCCAGTTCCACAAAAGTCCCTTTTTGCCCGAATAACTTTCCGACTTCTTTTCCTGATTCATCATAAACGCGTGTTGATTCACTTAGCCCCGATTTTAGGGTCTCAACGTTTGCGGACTTGGCTAAGTAAAATAAATAAATACTGGCACCTAAAGCGACTACCAAACCAATTAACAAGAAAATTTTATTGATTTGATACTTTTTCCAAATCCGCTTTCTGGCTTGATGGAATTGTATTAAATAAGGCTTTATCCACGTCCAAAAATGACGTAATCCGACACCGACTTTACTAAAAAATTGTTTAAGATTGTCCATAGTACTCCCTCTGTTTACGTTTCTTGGCTAAGTCTACCATATTCTTGTGGGTACGACCTAGGTCTAAAGCATGAAAAATTCTTGAAAAACAATTTCAATGGTCTTTTCGCTATAGCAAAGGAAATATGGCCTTCACTAGAGGTAAATAATTGCTTACGTTTAGAAACGAGTCTTTATTTAGCCTCTATTCTATCATGCTTTTCTTCGTTTTTTATGTAAATTTGTTTAAGAATCTCTCAAGGAACTGCCTTTCTAACAAATTTCAGCTTTTTTTCCGTTCTGACTTGACCTTTTGAGTAGCTTTGTTACACTAAATAGCGAATCAGTGAAAGGTGGGATTTGGTGGAATATTCAATGAGATTACCTGAAAATTTTTCAACAATGACTGTAAAAGAACTATTAGAAAATGAGTGGCTAGTCCCTCGAAAAGTGCGCCATTTTTTACGCACGCGAAAAAATGTCAAAATCAACGGAGAAACAGCTGCTTTTCATTTTCCAGTCCAAGCTGGCGATTGTGTCACCTTAACGTTTGAAGAAACCGATTATGTACGTCCCACTATTCATTTGGGGGAAGCAACGCGTGTGAAGGTTCTATATGAAGATGAACATTTAATGATTGTAAATAAACCTTATGGCATTAAAACCCATCCAAATCAGCCACAGGAAACAGACACCTTGTTAAATCATGTTGCTGCCTATTTAGCTGAGAAAAATCAGGTCCCTTATGTCGTTCATCGATTAGATAAAGAAACCAGTGGTGCGATTGTCTTTGCTAAAAATCCTTTTGTCTTACCTATTTTAGGGCGTTTATTAGAAACAAAACAAATTTACCGCCAATATCAAGCGATTGTGGCTGGTCACTTTAACCAAAAAGAGCAGACAATCAATCAGCCGATCGGTCGTGATCGACATGATTGCCGGAAACGACGGATTGATCCTCAAAAAGGGGATTCAGCGATTACACATGTCCAAGTGGTCCAAGCTCTTTCTAATAATCAAACTGCAGTTACCTGTGTTTTAGAAACAGGTCGGACGCACCAAATTCGGGTCCATTTAGCTAGCGAAGGGCATCCAATTATTGGTGATCCGTTATACAACCCAAAATCGCAGGCAGCTCGTTTAATGCTCCATGCTTCAAAACTTCATTTACTCCATCCGTTTACAAAAAAACAAATCGTTGTGACTGCAGCGCCTGGCCTATGGTAAAAAAACAGAAGAAATCGGACGGTAACCGCCGATTTCTTCTGTTTTTTTATTTTACCTCACATTCACTGCTGAGAACGGCATATCTGCGTTTGCTCAGTGTCTTGGTGTTAAACAGTTCCTGAGCTAACTCTCAGCCTTAATCATTTGTAGCCACTCTTTTTGTAAAATTCCGTAATTGTAGATATCCAGCCATTGGCCATCTTGAAATAACGCTTCTCTATCAATTCCTTCTTTTTTGAAGCCTACTTTTTCATAAACATGAATCGCTTTTTGATTGTTACTATTGACAGCTAATCTGATTTTGTGCAAGCCCAATTCATAAAAAGCAAATTTACAAATTAAAGACACCGCCTCAAAGCCATATCCTTGACCTCGTTGCTCTTTTTGTAAAATAGCAATCCCTAAATTGGCCCCTCTATTTTTCAACTGTACATCAGACAACGAGACCCAACCAATAAATTTCTCTGTCGTATTTTCTAAAATAGCAAATAGAAATCGATCATCTTCTCCTTTATTAATCGTGAAATCTTTCCATTCTTCAAGCCCCCACGGATGTAAAGCATCCCAGCTCAAATGCCGAAGCAATTCATTATCCCATTGCTGTTTTGCAATATGTTCGATATATTCTTCTCTAAAATGAGAAAAGCCAATGTGTTTTCCTTTTAAGACATTTTCCATAAGAACACCTTTAATTTCCTAGATTATTTTTCTATTTGCTGACTATCTATTTCCTCATATTTTTGTAAAAAAGTGGCAATTTTTTCGATGACACACGCATTTTTATCGCTTTGGTCATTCTCTACCTGAAGAACAAGCAACGGTTCATGCAGACTTAAGCGTAGCAAAAACCAACCACTGCCATATTGACCAGACACGTTTCCCCGAACACCTTCTTGGTTTTCACGGTCCACAGCAAAGTCTGCTTGATTTTCTACAAACAATTCAAAGTCTCGCAAGACTTGTTGCCCATAACAAGTAACATCCTCCGCAGTAATTTTGAAGCGAAATTCGTTGGTTTCTGCCGGTTGCTTCAATGTAGCAATCAGATCACCTAACGTTTGATTGTTTTGTTTCAATTCTGGTAACAACATTAAAATTTTTGCCACGACATATGCACCATCATCCAGATTGTAGTTTTCTTGAAACGCTGCATGACCACTGGTTTCAATGGCTAACGGTGTCTGAAAGCCCCCATGATTCAATTCAATCATTTTATTAATGACATTTCGGTAACCAGAAATATAACGAATCTGTTGGCCGCCTTTTTCTTCAATAAATGTTTTTAAATGACTTGAGGTTGGCGAATTTGTCACAATATAACTACCAGGCGCTTCTTTTAAAACAATTGCCGCTAAAACAGCAATTAAATTATTTCGGTTTAGTACCTCACCTGATTGGTCCACCACAGCCGAACGATCTACATCTGTATCAAAAATAATGCCCAAATCTGCCTGATTAGCTAAAACAGCTGTTTGAATACTTTTCATTGCTTCAGAATTATCTGGATTAGGTACATGATTAGGAAAATGCCCATCTGGTTCTAAAAACTGTGATCCCGTCGTATCAGCGCCCAAAACTTGAAGAACCTGCTCCGCAAAGAAGCCCCCAGCCCCATTACCCGCATCAACGATAATTCGAAAGCCCTGTAAAGGTTTCTCTTCTGGCGAATGAATTCCTTGGCGGATTTTTTCCACCAAATGCTCCGCATAAATTGGCAGTAACTCTTGCTTCATCAGTGTGCCATTTTCATTGGCCGTCAGCGGATCAGTATGAGATAAAATATACCGAATATCTTCTTTCTCTGCTCCACCTTCTGCTGTGAAGAACTTCAAGCCATTAAAGTAATAAGGCAAATGGCTAGCTGTAATCATAATCGCTGCATCACATTGAAGCGTTGGAAATTGAGTAGCCATAAACATAGCAGGCGTCGTAGCTAAACCAACGTCAATCACCTGAATACCTAATGAAAGAAACGTATCTACTAATGCTTGCTTAATCGGCTCCGCCGTTAGACGACTATCATGTCCGATTGCAATTGTCAGGCGCTGTTGTGCCTTTCGTGGCAGCTGTTTTTTGTCCTGTAACCAACGAACCACGCCCACCGCAATCTCGGCTACTGCTGTTGCGGTTAATGTTGCAGTTTGCTCTTCCGTATCCAAAGCAATTCCCCGAATATCCGAACCATTTTGTAGCGCTTTCAATTCTACCAAGAAAAAAACTCCCTTCTATTGATGCTTTCAATTTTAAAAAATCATATTTTCGATGCGTTCGATAAAGTGTTCCGCATCCTCTTCTGAACGTGTAATCACAATAATCGTATCCGCACCAGCCACTGTACCAGCCACTTCTGGATAAGCTACTTCATCTAAAAAGTTACTCACCACATCGGCATTTCCCATCTCTGTATGCAAGATGACAATAAATTGTACTCGCTCCATTCGAACAACTGAATCTTTTACTGATTCTCGTAATTTCTCTTCACTGCTTGTGCCTTGTGCTTGAGAAAAAATTGCATATTTGACACGACCATCTGCACCATGTGTTTTAACAATACTCATTTCACGGATATCTCTTGAAACAGTCGCTTGAGTGGCTCGGACGCCAAGTTCTTCCAAACGAGTGATTAATTCATCTTGTGTTTCAATTTCTTGTTGCATAATTAATTGTTTAATCAAACGTTGACGTTCTGCTTTTTTCATATAGACCACTCCTCTCCATTCATTTCTTTTATTATATCCAAAAATGAGCAAAAATACAGGTACTTTTCACATTAAACTCTTTATTTATCTGAAAAAGACTGGATAAATGTTTATATACCAGTCTTTTTCAGTAAAAAATACTTATTTAAGAAGATTCTTTTCTTTTAAATAGTCTTTCGCCACTATGCTAGGGTCTTGCCCCTCCACATTGACTTGATAATTCATTTCACTCATTTCTTCTTCGCTAATTTTTCCTGCCAATTTATTCAATATTTCTGCTAATTCTGGATATTTTTCCAACGTTGCTGTTTTAATAAGTGGTGCTCCTTGATAAGGCGGAAATAGCGCTTGATCATCTTCTAACGTTACTAAATCGTATTGTCTCAATTCACTATCCGTTGAATAGGCATCAATCACATTTACCTCACCATTATTAATCGCTTGATAGCGTAACGCCGGTTCCATCGATTGGACATTCAGATTTAAATGATATTTTTCTTGTAATCCCTTATAACCATCTTGCCGATCAATAAATTCTAACGTAAAACCTGCTTTCAACTGATTGCTGATTTTCTGTAAATCACTAATCGTTTTTAATTGATGCGCTTTTGCAAATGAGCGCTTAACTGCGACGGCATACGTATTTTCATAGCGCATCGGTTTCAACAAAGTAAGGTTTTCTTGTTTTTTCAAGCCAGCGCGTGCCGCTTCATAGACTACTTGAGGTTGATTGTCTAGCTGAGGAGGATTTTTTAAAAAGGTTTCGATTACTGTTCCTGTAAATTCCGGATAAAGATCGATTTCATCTGATTTCAAGGCATTATATAAAAAAGTAGTCTTGCCAAAGTTTGGCTTTAACGTCACCTGAATGTCGCTATTTTCTTCAATTAAGGCTTTATACATATTAATAATAATATCTGGTTCCGCTCCTAATTTGCCAGCAATTGTCAGCTGTTTTTCCTTTGAAGAAGTTTGTTGATTCCAGAAAAATGAACCACCTAACAAAAGGCCTAAAATAGTACCGCCAATGATTAGTCGCCGCCCATTCGCTTTTTCCAACCAATGAATTCCATAATTAAATAAGACTGCTAGTGCAGCCGATGAAAGGGCTCCAATAAAAATCAACGATAAATTATTTCGATCAATTCCTAATAAAATGAATGTCCCTAAACCGCCTGCTCCAATTAACGCTGCCAACGTGGCCGTACCAATAATTAAAACGGTAGCCGTTCGAATCCCAGAAATAATAAATGGTAACGCCATTTGTAACTCAAACTTAAACAATTTTTCTTTTTTACTCATCCCAAATGCTTCTGCGGCTTCTTCTAACGAAGGATCAATTTCCGTCAAACCAGTATAGGTGTTTTGTAAAATTGGGAATAAGGCATAAATCACTAGCGCAACAATTGCCGGTGGTCGACCAATACCAATTAACGGAATCAATAAGCCTAGCAAAGCTAAAGAAGGGATTGTTTGGAAAATCCCAGTCACTTGTAACAGACTTTCCGCTAACTTGCGATGACTCGTTAAATAAATGGCTAAAGGAATTGCAATCAACGCAGCGAATAATAACGAAATAAAGGACAATTGCATATGCTCGATTAACGCTTGCAGATATTCTTCTTTTCGAGCGAAAAAAGTTTCAATCAGTGCTTGCATCTACTGTTCCTCGCTTTCCAACAGCTGTTCCATAAAACGAGTAATCGTTTTTGAGGTGATACACCCTAAAACTTGTTGTTTTTCTACTAAATTTGCTTTCTCTTGCGCATTAATGAGTTGGACAATCTCTTTTAAATTGGTTTCCATGAAAACAGTCGGCACTGGCTCAATCGTCTCATCTGCGGCTTCTAAAAATGCAGTCAAGTCAGCGCCACAATAGTTCGCTAGTTCTGGCGAAGATTGTTTGAAAAATTGACCGACAAAATTATTTTTCGGATGTTTTTGAATGGCTTCTGGCGTATCGACTTGAATAATTTTGCCAGCGTCCATAATACAGATGCGCTCACCTAACAATAAAGCTTCATTCATATCATGGGTCACAAAAACAATGGTACTCGCTAATTCCTGATGAAGTTCTTTCACCAAACGTTGAAGATGATGTCTTGAAATTGGATCTAGCGCGCTAAAAGGTTCATCCATTAAAATCACTTCTGGTTCAGCTGCAATGGCACGTAAAATCCCGATACGTTGTTGTTCGCCTCCTGAAAGCGCTGCTGGCTTACGATGCAGATATTCCTCAGGATCCAGCTGAACTTTTTTCAATAGTTCAATGGTTCGCTCTCTGCGTTGCTCTTTGGGCCATTTTTTCATTTCAGGAATCAACTCAATATTTTCCGCCACGGTTAAGTTAGGAAATAAGGCAATTTGCTGAAGAACATAGCCAATTTTTAGTCGTAATTCACGTAAAGGGTAGTTGGTTACCGCTTGTTCATTGAGAGCCACTTCACCTGTCGTTGGCTCAATGAGCCGATTAATCATTTTCAAAGTCGTCGTTTTTCCACTACCACTCGGCCCTACTAATACAAAAAATTCGCCTTGTTGGATTGTTAAATTCACATCGGACAAAACAGCATTTTCTCGATATACTTTTGAAACATTTTGAAATTTTATCATTTATTTTCACCGCATCTTTCACTTCTTAATAAACAAAATCTTTGGAGGATCGTCACTCTTTCAGTATAATTTAAGACTAACATCCTGCCTAATTTTTTGTTTTAAGCGCAAGTATGTGGGGGCTCATTTAACGGCTGCCGGTTCGTATCTACAATTATCTACTCAATGAATGGAAAAATTGTCCTCTTCTGCCTTAAACAAAAGTGAACTGTTTTCTACTAAAAGGAGTGATCGTTATGGAAAACGACAAGCGAATTTATAAATGGGACAACGTGAAACTTTTTTTAATTTTCTTAGTGATTTTTGGGCATATTTTAGATCGTGAAGCTTCTCCTTCACGACTCATGGAAACGATCAACTTTTGGATCTATTCATTCCATATGCCAGCCTTTATTTTTGTCTCTGGACTCTTTAGTAAACATGCAATTAAACAACGAAAATATCTCCGCTTACTTTCCTTTGTTTGGCTTTATCTCTTAGCGAAGTTGTTGATTACGCTTGCTAATTTCGCCTTTGCAAATAAAATGAATTTTGATTTACTGAACGAAACAGGCGTTCCTTGGTACTTACTTTCCTTAGCAAGTTTCTACTTAATTACCATCTTTCTTCAGCGCGTTCAGCCGAAAATCATGTTGCCAATCATCATTGTTATCGGCTGCGCCTCAGGCTATTTACCTGTGGAAGGTTTCTTGTCTTTAGGACGGACTCTGGGCTTCTTCCCTTTCTTTTATTGTGGCTACTTAATGGATATTCAAAAGCTACAAACCTTTTTAGATCATCGCAAAGTCAAATGGGCAGCGATAGGCGTAATTTTAAGCTCCTTTTTATTTGTAAATAGTCAATGGTCATTGGCAACGAAATTTTGGGGCTTCTTAACTGGTTGGGCTTCCTACGCTGAAATTAGTCCGGCCTTTGAATACAGTAGTTTCATTCAGCTGTTCTTTTACGTTGCTGCAGCATTGGTGTCTCTTTCTTGGTTTGCATTATTGCCGAAACGAAAGTTACCTTTAAGCGCCCTCGGAAAAGATACCCTCTACCCTTATCTCTTGCATATGCCCTTAATTATTCTGTTGGAAAGTGGTTTACAATTAGACACACTCTTTAAAGAATGGTTTACTTTCCGAATCCTGGCACTTTTCTTCTTAGCCCTCTTCATTTTAGCTATTACGAATATGCCTGTGGTGAAACGGGGAGCGGATTATCTTTTTAATCCAATTGCGTATGTGTTGCCAAAACAATGGTTAAAAGTTAAATAAAAAAGAAGAGCGTGGGACAAAAATCACTTTGGATTTTTGCTCCACGCTCAAAAACTGTTAAACGGCGAGAGTTGCAATGTTTCACTGTGAAGCATGAACAGATGAAATCATCGTACCTACTTGGTTCTTGGAGCTAAACACTTTTGTCTCAGCCTCCACTTTTATCTCAGATTTTTTCCAACTATTGAAACAATCCTTTAATTTTATCAAACAAACCATCGGTCGTTGTATCAGCTAACATCGCTGTAATTTTATGATAGTGTTCGCCTAATTCATCTTTATGTTCTTCAATGAATTGTTGCGCATGTTCCACGTTGCCTTCTCTAATTAAATCTTTTGCTTTTTGAACTAATTCTTCTACGTTCATCTTCACACGTCCTTTGATTAAATAGTTAACAATAAGTGTTTCACTCATTGCCTTTTCTCCTATTTATCGTATCGTGGGATCCCTTGATTTGCAAGAAATTTTCAGTAAATTAGCGGTTCTGATTTTGGGTTTTTAAAAGGCAAAAATTGCAAAAAAAGCTGTTTTCGAAAATCGAAAACAGCTTTTTTACTTTACTTCGCTAAACGATAAATCGCATCTGCATAAATAGCAGCTGCTCGGAATAAGTCATCTAATTCCATAAATTCGTTGGCTTGGTGCATTGTGTCTGTGTAGCCAGGGAACATTGCGCCATAGGCAACACCACGTTTTAATAAGCGGCCATAAGTACCGCCACCAATGATTTGTTCTTGGCCTTTTTCGCCTGTATGGTCTTCGTAAACTTGTAGTAACGTTGCCACCAATGGATCATCAACTGGTACATAATGCGGTTCTTGGTTGCGATCTCCTTGTGTTGCAGTGACCGTTTCACCGACTGTTGCTTGAACTTTTGCTTGTAATTCTTCTGCTGAAGTTCCTTTTGGATAGCGGAAGTTTAATGTTACTAAGCTATTTTCAGGATTTTCTGGATCAAAGTTAACAATCCCAGCGTTCATTGTCAATTTACCCATTTTTTCGTCTTCAAAAGCCACGCCTAATTTTTCACCATAAAAATCTTCATGGATAAATTCAGCAATGGTATTAATAAAGCTATATGCGCCTTCTGCAAAGCTGTAATCATTTAAGAAAGTTGCCAAGAAAGTCGCTGCGTTAATTCCAGATTGTGGGCTAGCACCGTGAGCACCTTTACCAACTACATGGAAAGTCACTGTTTTATCTGAAAGTTCTGCGTTACCTGAAATTTTTGCTTCTTGTTTGATGAATGTTTCAAAGCTAGCAGCTAGTGAAGCCGCTTCGTCTGCTGAAGCAGCCGTTACAACAGCATCTGCTGTTCCCGGAACCATGTTTTCACGTAAGCCAGATTTGAAGCTTTCTAATTTATAATCAGCGCCGTTACCGCCTCGGAAAGTTAAACGAATAGTCACATTTCCTTTTTCCCCATTGATAATTGGGAACTCAGCATCTGGTGAGAAACCAAAGTCTGGCGCTTCTTCATGTTGGAAATAGTAATCCATATCGCCCCAGCCGCTTTCTTCGTCACTTCCTACTACGAAACGGATTTTTTTAGACACGGGTAAGCCTAATTCTTTGATAATTTTCATTGCGTAATAAGCAGCCATACTTGGGCCTTTATCATCGCTTGCACCACGTGCATAAATTTTGCCATCTTTAATGACTGGTTCATAAGGATCTGTTTCCCAACCATCACCAGCAGGAACAACGTCCATATGACCAAAAATTCCTAATGTTTCGTCGCCTTCGCCATATTCAATATGTCCAGCGTAATTGTCGACATTTTTCACCGTAAAGCCATCACGTTCACCATAAGCTAACATGTGTTTTAAGCCAGCAACTGGCCCAGGTCCAAAGGGCGCTTCAGGTGTTGCTTGTGCATCATCACGTTCACTGTTGATCCGTAATAAGTTTTGTAAATCTTCTAATAAGTCGTCTTTACGTGCTTCGACTTCTTTTGTCCAATCAATTGTCATTTGTTGTCACTCCTATTCATAAAGTTCTACATAGTCAATCATACCATTTTATGCAGAAAAAGAAAGAAACCCGACACTATTTTTCGAGAAAATTTTTATCTTTTCCGCAGAAAGGGCTGGGTTTTTGTTTATTTTAATTGAGGTATGATTGTTTAGGTTGTAGTTGTTGCAATTCGGCTTCTGTTAAGGGCCGATATTCCCCTAGTTCTAACGTTTCATCCAACCATAGTTCGCCCATTCGTAATCGTTTTAAATACGTCACAGGTTTGCCTACAGTGGCTAACATCCGTTTGACTTGATGGAATTTTCCCTCTTGAATCACTAAACGGACTACGGAAGTCCCTTCTTCCTCATTGATCGTCTCAATGACTAAACGACTTGGTTTAACTATTTCTCCATCTTTCAAGGCAAATCCTTGCGCAAACAGTTGACAATCTTCCGCTGTCACAAGTCCCTCAACTTCAGCTAAATATTCTTTATCCACATGCTTTTTGGGTGATAATAATTGATGCGCTAACTGGCCATCATTTGTTAATAGAAGCAAGCCTTCGGTATCTTTATCCAAGCGACCAACTGGGAACAAGTCGGCACGGTAATCCTGATCAGTTAACAAGTCAATTACCGTTTCATCTCGCTGATCTTCCGTCGCAGAAATGACACCTTGTGGCTTATGCAACATGTAATAAAAGAATTTCTGATACGTAAGAATTTCTCCCATCAAGGCAATTTGATCTGTTTCTTCATTTACTTGTATTTTGGCTTCTTTTACGACGTCACCATTCACCGTAACGACTTTTTTCTTTAACAATTGTTTGATTTCTTTACGACTACCGATACCAACATCGACTAAAAATTTATCTAAACGCATCGTCATTCCTCTTTCCTTTAAAAAAATAGCTTGGGACATAAATCGAATCGATCGATGTCTCAAGCCTTGTCTCTTAAGAGAATCTGCTGAAAGGAGTTCAATCAGCTATTATTTAATATTGAATTTTGCACGTAATTTTGCGGCATTTTTCCCTAATAAACGATCAGCTAAGCGAATCTTCAAGACCGAATAGCCATAAAAAGCGCCTCCTGCAGCAGCCACAATTACAACGATAATGAAGGCTTGGAAACGTCTAGTTGGATCTAAAAATAGATACAAGAACTGACGGAAAATCAAAGCGATAATCATCATGATGACTGTAATACAGAACATTAACAATGTTCGCCGTAAGGTTAATTTGTAATTAAAACGTGTCACTTGACGAATTCTTCTTAGAATCAATACGCAAGAAACCGTAAAGCCAATCATCGTTGCTAATAACGGACCGTAAACTTCAAATAAACGGATTGCGGGGAATTGCACGATTAATTTCACAGCTAAACCAATTCCTAAATAACGCATTGCGTCACGATTTTCATACATCCCCATTAACATATTTGACACTAACATATACAAGCCCAAGAATAAACTAGCATAACAAGCTTGCACTAATAAAGAAGTGCCTAAAGCATCTGGCATGTAAAAAACAGTGTATAGTGGTTGCGCTAAAACAATCATACCGAACGTTGCTGGCAACATTACAAACACAAAAAGTTGTAAATTATTACTAATCAAACGCGCTAACTCACGGTGATTTTTTAAGGTGACCGCTTCTGTAATCAACGGTAATCCAGTAGCCGAAATCGAAGTCGCTAAAGCCACGACAATCATGGTTAATTTGTCCGGATTGGCATTAAAAATACCGAAAAGCTCTCGTAATTGGGTATCTGAATAATCCGTAAACAAACGCATAAAGTTTGAGAAAGTAAACTGATCGACAAGTTTAAAGACCGTCACCCCTGAGCCAACTACGATAAAAGGAATCGCCTCTTTAAAAGTTTCAATCAATAACTCTTTTGGAGCAATTTCATGTTCATTGGCGCTGTGTTCTTCTAAATAATCAAATAATGGTTTTTGTTTGTACATGTAATAACCTAAAACCGCAAAACTTGCGAGCATCCCAATAAATGCCGCAAAAGTGGCTTGGGTCACCGCTGTAACGTAATTACCTTCAAAGACTTTCATGATAATAAAAGCAGTTAATAACATGTAAAAAACTCGTGCTACTTGTTCAACAATTTGTGATAAAGCAAAGGGCATCATTTCTTGATTTCCTTGGAAATAACCGCGAATGACACTCATGCTTGGGAAAACTAAAACGGCTAAACTTAATGAACGCATCGTTGGAACTAATTCAGGTCCTCCGCCAGACAAAGCTGCTAATGCCGGAGATGCCAAATACATCACAATAGCAAAAACCACACCTAAGCCACCCATTAGTTGTAAGGCACGATAAAAGAGCTGTCGACTAATTTTATATTCGTTCAATGAATTATAATGCGAGGTCTGCTTGGCAATCGCACCTGGAATTCCGGCGGTAGAGATCATTAGGAATAAGGCATAAATCGTATACCCCATTGAAAACAAACTGTTCGCTTCGTTTCCGTGCTCGCCCATCCAAGCGTACCAGGGGATGATGTAAATCGCCCCTAACATGCGGGAGATAATATTACTAGCTGTCATCCAAGCTGAGCCTTTGACCATTTTTTCTTGGTTCGTCAGGATTGGTTGATCAACTGAATTTGGTTGATTGATCATTTTGTCCTCCAATATTCTTTGAGTATGCTTTCTTTATTTTAATTGTTCATCTTGGGATATGCAACGACTTTCTCGAAGAATTATCCTATTTTAACATTTCTCATGGATTTTCTCACGCTAACGAGATGGTTTTTTTAAAAGAAAAATAATGCTATAATGACATCAGTTTTGAAATTTCGTTGAAACGTTTGGAGGCAAAAAAAGTGACGATTTCATTATTCGCAATTCGCGATTGCTTAGAAAAAGAAGATTTATTAAAAGAATTTATTTCACCAGAAGGCTGGCACTTGACCCTTTCCGACACGTTAGGTCAACGAGAAGTAACGGCTCTTTCTTACGATTCGAGAGACGTAACAGCAGAAACACTCTTTTTTTGTAAAGGATTAAACTTTAAAGAAATCTATTTAGAAAATGCTGTAAAAGACGGCCTAGAAATCTATGTTTCTGAGGTGCCTTATGAGGTTCCGGCGCAACTAGGAATTATCGTGACTGACATTAAAAAAGCAATGGCTGTGTTAAGCATGGCTTTTTATGATTATCCACAAAATAAATTAAAACTGATTGGCTTTACTGGAACCAAAGGTAAAACAACAGCGGCTTATTTCACCAAATATATTTTAGATGTTGCTACACAACAAAAAACAGCCTTGCTTTCTACCATGAATTCAACATTAGATGGCAAAACATTCTTTAAATCTGCATTGACTACACCCGAATCTTTGGACTTGTATCGAATGATGGCAACCGCTGTTGCTAACGGGATGACTCATTTTATTATGGAAGTTTCTTCCCAAGCCTACAAAACTAATCGTGTCTACAAGCTGTTTTTTGATGTCGGCATTTTTTTAAACATTACCCCCGACCATATCAGTCCAATTGAACATCCAACCTTTGACGATTACTTTTATTGCAAACGTCAATTGATTACACATTCTAAAGTCATTGTGTTGAATCACGAAGCTGATTATTTTCCATTACTTAAAGAAACCGCACAACAGCAAAAAGTCCCTGCCATTGTCTATGGCAGTCAGCCAGCTTCAGAAGTTGACTATTCATTCGCTGTTTCTTCAGAGGATTCCTTACGTTTTATCGTTGAAAGTCCTGCAGATGCGTTAGGATTGGCCGGCTCTTATCACCTTCGTTTAGGTGGTGATTTTAACAAAGGTAATGCGTTAAGTGCGGCGATTGCTAGTGTCCTTGTGGGAGCTTCAAAAGAAGAGTGTCAACAAGGGATCGCAGCAACCACCGTCCCTGGCCGGATGGAATCTTTAACGAATACCAATGGTGCAACCGTCTATGTTGATTACGCTCATAACTATGACAGTTTGAAGAATCTTTTAACCTTTGTCCGTGAAGAACATCCTGACGGCCGCTTAATTGTTCTTGTCGGTAGCACGGGAGACAAAGCGATTTCTCGCCGCAAAGACTTTGGTAGGGTTCTTTCTGAATTGGCTGATGTTGCAGTCCTAACAACCGATGACCCAGCCAGTGAAGATCCAGCAAAAATTTGCCAAGAAATCCAAGCCCATATTACCAAAGAAATGCCTGTTTACACCGTTTTAGATCGTGGCGAAGCAATTGCTCACGCATTATCTTTAAGCACAACGGCTGATGATGCGATTGTCTTAGCTGGTAAAGGCGCCGACCTTTATCAAAAAGTAAACGGCGTAGATGAACCTTACGCAGGAGACTTTGCCCTTGCGGAAGCTTTCATTAATAAAAAGAACTAAATCATTTGAACACACATGAAAAAACAAGCTGCAACCACTTATCAACAAAGGTTGCAGCTTGTTTTTTAAAGAACTTCTTTTATTTTCGTTACTTCTTCTTCTGATAAGCCATGACCGCCATCCACTAGTAAAAAGTCGACTGGAAAATGTTTCTTTAATTGGTTAGCTAAAGAAAGAACTTGTCCCGGAATACTCAACTCATCCTGAGCCCCTGTTGTGACAATCACTTTTGTCGCAAACTCACCAGATACATATTGATAGCCTAAATTGCTTGGATGCAGTAAAATAACAGTGTTAGCAATAGTCGGGTTCTTTTCTAACAGGCCTAAAATAAAATTGGCACCGTTAGAGTACCCTATAAAAATAACTTCATCGTATAACTTTTGCGGTTGCCAAACTTCTTCTAGAAACGCCGTCACTCGCTCATCAAAGTTAGCACGAGGTAATGCTCCATTGACTAATGGCGCAAAAAAGCGTCGCTGTTCGCCTACACCTTCTGTCCCTAAGTAACTTAGAACACTCGCTTCTGGATAAAGGGTTGCGATGGTGGTTAATAATTGATATTCATTGCCACCAGTACCATGGAAAGCGACAACTAATTGATTAGGTTTCGACCCTTTTTGAAAAAATTGTTTCATTTAATAAACCTCCAAGAAAGGAATTTTACTATGTATGCACAAATTCATCATATCTCTATTTTAAATCGATTGATAAAGCCTACATTTGACTTCTATCATAATACACTGGGATTAAAATTACTAATGAAAACGATCAACCAAGATGATCACACCATGTATCACTTATTTTTCTCAGATAATGAGCAACGAACAGGTACCGAATTAACTTTTTTTGAATTGAATGATGGCCAAGATCAATCCTTTGGGACAAATACGATTGAACGAACTATTTTAAAAGTACCAACGCGCGCCTCTTTGGATTTTTGGGCAGAACGTCTTGAGCAAGCGGGTATCTGCCACTATGGTGTGGAAACATTTAACCAACACCCAATTTTGCGTTTTGAAGCGCCCGATAATACGCAAATGGCGCTTGTTCCGTTACGTGAATTTGAAAATGCGGAAGATTATTTTCCAGCTGAGCATGCTGAAATTCCAGTAGAACATGCAATTTTAGGCATTGATGCAATTCAATTACGCGTCCAATATGCCGCAGCTACCAAACAACCTTTAGTGGATTATTTACATTGGCATGAAAAAGAAACAGTACCTTTTTTTGAAACTGCACATGAAGTAACCGTTCTGGAAAATCATCATCCACAGTTTTATCAAGAGGTACACATCATTGATGACCGTACCAATCCGCTTGCCATTGAAGGAATTGGTGGCGTTCATCACGTCGCCTTTGGGGTGGAAGATACGCAAGAATTAACGCAAGTTGATAGCCTATTGGATGAAAAGAATTTTACAAACTCAGGGATTAAAGACCGTGAATTTTTCAAATCATTGTATTTTAGAGAACCGAACCACTTATTATTTGAAGTAGCCACACAAAAAGGCCTGCTAGATGCCGAAGCCTATGAAAATCAAAGTTCAAACTTTGATGAAATCCCCCTTTATTTGCCTCACTTTTTGGCAGATCAAAGAGAACGAATCGAAGCGATTTTAGCACAACAACGCCATGAGTAAACAAAAATAGCGGTTCTAACCGCTATTTTTGTTTTTTAATATCCTATTATTGCCCTTTTTTGAAAAAAAGGAGTACACTAATAGTAGATGAACTGCGCAAGGAGGTGAGTACATGTTATCTAAGGAAGAAGTTCTACACTTATTGAACGAAGCAAAAAAAGAAGTCGATCGTTTAGAAACAAACCGCCAAGAAGATTTAGGTAATTCAATCAACTATATTGAAAATGAATTACAGCTCCAACGTGTCTTATCTCAAGTGGAAGCTTATGAAAAAGTACTTGGTTAATTGATTACGTATTAAATGAGAGAGGAGCAACCAGATTCAGGTGAATGAATCTGGTTGCTCCTCTCTCATTTTTTACTAGACTAATTCGTAAGCAAGTTCTCGTGCAATAATTTTTGCGGTTGTTTCAGCGATTTCTCCAGTAAAGCCAATGCATTGTTCCATATGCTCAGGTGAACCCATCGTCATTTTACTTGTCAAAATACTGCAGCAAACCACTCGATGCTTTTGTCGAAAACTTTGATGCAATTCGTTGGCTAAAGCCATCGTTTTATTTACTTGTTCTCCTTTGGCTTCTGTCCGACCAAAAAAGTAGCCCAGACACATAACCCCGCCTGAAAGAGCACCACAAATACACTTCGCTCCTCCAACACCTACAGGAAACCCAGAAGCCATGGCCACAGCTTCAATGGGAATCTCCGCATCGAAGTGTTGCCGAATGGTCGCCACAATCGCTTCCGAGCAATAAAAATCACCGTTACGATAATAGGCTTCCGCTTCTTCCCTGATTGCTTGTAAACAAATTCTCTTTTTCAAAATGCCCTCCATTCTGTATCCGCTTTCATTTTATGAATAAAAGGATGCCAAGCATCCCTTTATTTTATAGATTTTCTGCAGAGGTAAATACTTCTGACACATCATCATCGTCTTCTAACTTGTCAACCAAGCGCTCTAATTGCGCTTTTTGTTCATCGTTCAAGGTTAGTAAGGTTTGCGGAACCATTGTTAATTCAGCTTGTGCTAATGAATAACCTGCTTGTTCTAAAGCATCGCGAACCGCTGTAAAATCTTCTGGTGCTGTGTAAATTTCAAATACTTCTGGTGATGTTTCTAAATCCTCGCCGCCTGCTTCCAAAACGACTTCTAGCATGTCGTCTTCCTCAATTGCATGATCTTCTCGCTTAATGACAATATAGCCTTTACGATCAAACATATAATTCACCGAACCCGTTTCACCTAAAGAGCCACCATTTCGAGTAAACGCGACGCGAACATTGGTGGCCGTTCGGTTGCGGTTATCTGTTAGTGCATGAACTAAAACTGCCACGCCACCTGGCCCGTATCCTTCATAAGTTACCTCGTCATAATGTTCCCCTTCCCCAGCACTACTGGCTTTTTTTATGGCGCGCGCAATATTATCATTGGGCATATTGGCTGACTTAGCTTTATCGACTGCTAAACGTAAAGCAGGATTCATTGCGGGGTCAGGGCCACCTGCTTTTGCCGCCATATAGATTTCCCTTGAAACTTTTTGGAAAATTTTCCCACGTTTGGCATCTTGCGCATTTTTACGCCCTTGAATGTTGCTCCATTTGCTGTGTCCTGACATCCTTGATTCCTCCTGACTTTTCGTTACTATTCTCCTTTATTCTACTCTTCTTTTCAGTTAGGAACAAGCGCTACCAAAAAAAGACCCTCGCTTATCCACCTTTCTGACGAATAAACGAAGCTCTTCTAAATTAGCGTCTTCTTTTTTTATTTTTCTTCAAACCATGAACCACCAAACAAATAACGATGGCTGTCAAAGCACCCATGGCATCCAACATAACATCTTGAAAAAGAGGGGTCCTTCCGCCCGTGATCATTTGATGAAATTCATCTAAACCTGCATAGCCAGTAGCAGCTAGCCAGGAAACAACAGCTGTTAAAAACAGACCTTTGATTCTTGGCACTAATCCAATAAACCAACTACCACCTAATAGAAAATACGTACCAAAATGGGCTCCCTTACGAATAAAAAATTCAACAAATTTACTATAACCACTAGCTTGAATGCTCACTTCACTGCCAGCATATTGAAAAGAAATATTTTTTAATTGTTCTTCAAAAGGATGACTGCTCAGAAGTTTATCTAAAAGACCAACTTGTGATTGCTGTTCATACGTCTGTGATGAACTGAAAAATAAAATGGCCATAATAACAAACGCAATGACTAAATATAAATTACTATCTTTCAAATAATTTTTCATATAATCCTCTTTTCTTGGTTTCAAGTTGCCCCGTGCCTGCCACGGAAAATTCTTTTTTATTATAGTCGGTTTCGAGGGAAAAAGAAACAACTTCTCTTAGGTCTTATGATATACTGAAAAGAAAAAAATGAAAGAAGGATTGGATATGACCTATTCTATTACATGGGATTTAGACAGTATTTTCCCCAATGGGAGCGAGTCCAAAGAACTTAGCCAACGAATGACTCAATTAACCGAACAAACGAAAGAGTACCATCAATTAATCACAGAATGGACACCAGAAAGTGCCCAAGGCAAAGAACAATTTGCTGAAATCTTAACGTTACAAGGGAAAATCTCAAATGGCTTTTCACAATGTAATAGTTTTTTAACTGCTTTAATTTCTGCTAATACTAATGATACCAAGGCCAAAATTTTATCAGGCGATTTATACAATCTGTTGCCAGCGATTCAATTAGCTGAAACCATTTTTACTAAAAAAATCACCGAGATTTCAGCAGAACATTGGCAAGCCCTGTTAGCCGAAGAACCGTTTAAAACAATGGCTTTTCGCTTAAATGAATTACGCCGTGATGGAAAAAAACTGCTTTCCGAACAAGAAGAAAATATCATCAATACGCTTTCTCTAGATGGTTTAAATGCTTGGAGTACACATTACGATACGATTGTTGCTTCCATTGTGATTCCTTTTGAAGAAAAAGATGGCTCTGTGACAGAACTATCTGCAGGCCAAGCCTTTAACCGCATGATGGGAGATCCTGACAAAGAGGTTCGTCAACGTTTGTTTACAGCCTGGGAGAAAGCTTGGAGTGGCAAAGCTTCAATTTTAGCAGACACCCTAAATCACTTAGATGGGTTCCGTTTATCTGATTACAAATTGCATGGCACTACAGATTATTTAGAAAATCCCTTAAACTATAATCGAATGAGTCAAGAAACATTAACGGTTATGTGGGAAACCATCCAAAAAAATAAACAACCATTCGTCGACTTTCTAACGCGCAAAGCGCAATTATTCGGCAAAGAAAAAATGGATTGGCAAGACCAAGATGCACCAATTATTTTAGGTGATTTAGAAGAAAAAACGTATTCCTTTGATCAAGCCGCTGCCTTTATTTTAGAAAATTTCCGTAAATTCAGTCCGAAAATGGCTGATTTTGCCCAGATGGCTTTTGAAAAAAGTTGGATTGAAGCTGAAGATCGTCCAGGCAAACGTCCTGGGGGTTATTGTACAGAATTACCTGAAACACAAGAGTCACGGATTTTCATGACCTTTGGCAATTCAATCAACGAAGTAGCTACTTTAGCCCATGAATTAGGTCACGCTTTCCATAGTAGCGTGATGTGGGATTTACCTTCATTGAATCGAGAGTATGCCATGAACGTAGCAGAAACGGCTAGTACCTTTGCAGAATTGATTGTTGCTGACGCCACCTTAAAAGAGGCCAAATCAGACGTTGAAAAGATTAACCTTTTAGACACAAAAATGCAAAATGCCATTGCCATGTTTATGAACATTCATGCGCGTTTTATCTTTGAAAATAATTTTTATCAAGCGCGCCAAAAAGGTTTAGTAGCGGAAGAAGATATTACTGAATTAATGTTAGCGGCGCAAAAAGAAAGCTACAAAGATAGTCTTGGCAGTTATCATCCTCATTTCTGGGCGAGCAAATTGCACTTCTTTATTGATGATGTGCCTTTCTATAATTTCCCATATACTTTTGGCTATCTATTCAGCATGGGTATCTATGCGTATGCTAATCAACAAGGCAGCTCTTTTGAAGACCAATACATTGCGTTATTAAGAGACACTGCTTCGATGACAAGCGAAGAATTAGCGAAAAAACATTTAAATGTTGACTTAACAAAACCTGATTTCTGGCAAGCCGGCATTGATCAAGTCCTAAAAGATGTGGAACAATTCATGACTTTAACTGAAAACTATGTAAACTAAGCAAAAAAGAAGCAGTAACCAACATCAGGTTACTGCTTCTCTTTTTTTCAAATAGTTTCGATATGCAAGGTAGCCCACAAGCATTAGTCCAAACGTAACAAATTCAACTACGGGCATGGCTAGCCAAACACCGGTTAATCCTAGTAATTTCACCAAAATAAATAAAACTGGCACAATTAAAAAGAATCCACGCAAAGAGGAAATCATTAGCGCCATTTTCGGTTTACGAACTGCCGAAAAGTAATAAATCCCCATAAAATTCAATCCTGTAAACAAGAAGGAAATCGCATATAAGCGGATGGCTGTCCTAGCAATTTGCGCCAACTGGTCGTTCCCTTCGCTATTAAAGACCTCAATAATTTGTCCCGTAAACACTTGGCTGATTAAAAAGAACAGGAAGCCGGCGACCAAGTACGTAATAAAGCTAAGTTTAACAAATTTACGCAACACCTTCGTTTCCCCTAAACCATAATATCTGCTGAGTAATGGTTGCGCCCCTTGCCCAATCCCTGTAAAAATGGCAATCACAATAATATTGAGGTTGGCAACAATCGCATAAGCTGAAATCGCCACATGACCAACTAAGTTTAACAAAACAATATTAAATAAAAACATGACAAAGGCCGAAGAAAATTCATTTAAAAAGGAAGAAAAACCAATCGACATAATTTCTCGAACATCCTGAAATTTCACTTTAAACTTTTCAAAACGTAAAACTCGTTGCGGCGACCACTTATGCAACGTAATCAGTATTAAGCTTGTTAAAGGTGACATCACCGTTGCAATGGCCGCACCTGCCATGCCCCACCCAAATTGATAAATAAAGACATAGTCCAAAATAATATTGACAATTCCCCCACTGACAAAAGCAATCGTTGCCAAACGAGGATTATGGTCATTTCTTAAAAAAGTAATCAGGCAATTGTTTAAAATAAATAATAATGAACAGCTAAGGTAAATCATATAATATTCCTTTGCCAAACCAAACAAGACACCGGTCCCCTGAAGTCCCCGAATAATTTGATCGGAAAAAATCAAGCTCACTAAAGTAAAGAGACTCCCTATAACGAAAACTAACCCAATCGTTAAACTAAAATACTGATTGGCTTTTTTGATTTCTTTTTGCGCAACCGTGGTCGAAAACAACGTAGCGCCGCCAACCCCAAACATCCAACCTAATCCATTAATAATATTAACGAGTGGTAAGACAATGTTAAGCCCCGCCAACGCCTCGGTGCCGATCCCATTTGCAATGAAAAATGTGTCCGCCAAAATAAAAATTGATTGCGCCGCCATACTTAAAATTCCTAACAGAACATTTTTATAAAACAACGCAGTAAAATGGTTTTGCTGTGTTTGCTCCATACCCAAATCTCCTTCTAACAAAAAAAGGACTCATTCTTTTTGCTTCAAGGCTTACGCAAAAATCAGAATCCTTCAATTATTCAACCCAGCGATTAAATAATCTGTCTATTTATTGATACTTCTAGGGTAGCATTCTCTCTTCGAAAAAACAACCATCCTTTTATTTTTCTCATTTTAAACTTTCTTAAGCAGTTGCAGTTGTTTTTGAACCACTTGCCAATCTTCTTTCACGACTTCTTTTAAACGATAATTATAAAAGACAGCCGCTGGATGGAAGAGTGGAATGATTTGATAGGTTTTCTGCGTCCAATGATAGTTTTGTGATTGCTCATCAAATGTTTGAATGGGCGACTGAATGACCGTTCCGTGCACTGCAGTGATTGTTGGCTTTGGTCCTAAAAGTCGTTGCAACCCAATATTCCCCAGTGTCAAAATTAGTTCAGGTTGGCAAACAGCGATTTCCCAATCAAGCAAAGGCGCAAAAATTTTGATTTCTTCTTTGGTTGGCGTTCGATTAGGAAATTTGGTTACTCTTTCTCCCGTTTTTGCAATCTGCTTCGTTTTTACAGAAAAAGGCCGACTCCTAACCGCACTGGTGATATACACCGTTTCACGACTTAAGCCAACTTGTTGTAATTGTTCCATCAACAATTGACCTGAACGCCCTATAAATGGTACGTTTTCTTTAATTTCTTCTTTTCCAGGTGCTTCCCCAATCAGCATCACTTTTGGCTGTTGCGGGCCTTGCCCTTCCACAAAACCTTCTAATGGTAAGTCTTTCGCTTTAGCTAAAACTGCTTTTTTCAGATGTTCAGGATAGTGCATTTACCATCACGCCTCTCTTCTGGTGTTCTTCCTTCGCT
Organism: Enterococcus sp. MSG3299; assembly: GCF_050555765.1. Lineage (NCBI taxonomy): Bacteria > Bacillati > Bacillota > Bacilli > Lactobacillales > Enterococcaceae > Enterococcus > Enterococcus sp. MSG3299. Next base: position 433,772 of record NZ_CP187869.1, on the reverse strand, counting down.
ATATTGATTATAAATAGGACCCAAAAGAAACTCAAAAAAAGGGACCTACTCATTTAGGAGCTGGTTTTTCTACACACAAAGCTTTGTCTTTAGCTAGATAAAAAGGCCGTAAGTAACCAACTAAATTAGACATTGGTAAAACCTCCGATGGTAAATCGATCTTTAATGTCTCCTTTAAATAGGCTTTGCGTGTCGCAATCCGTTGCCACATGTCTGGATAAGTTTGCTGAATCTCTTTTTGCAGTGTTTCATCAGCCAAAGCCACACATTCTTCTGCACTCACCCCTGTATAACCAGGTACAGAAGGAATAATATCCACTTGAAAGAGCATGCCACTTTCCAAGCGAATGGCTGAATCTGGATAAATAGGCGACGACATCCATTCATCATCCGAAACTAAATGCCCAGGATTCAAATGCCAGTGATAGATTTCTTTTGGTAACTGTTCTTCAATCGCTTGGTACATTTCTCGCCCTAACAGTCCGATTCGAATGGTTTCAAGCCAGTGAACGACAGCTTGAAAATAGGGTTTTGCTACGCGCTCTAAATAATCACGTTGCGCTTCTGGCAATTGCTGCTCGTTTTCAATAACAAAACCTGTTCGGCTAGACAAGCCGCCTTTGTAGCCTGTAGTTAATGATAAGGCATCACCTAACTGAATTTCTTTGGCAGTCGGATACATGTTTGCATATTCAAAACGTTGACCAGTTGCCGCAATGGTTACTACCGTCGGCGTTTGACCTTCATCATTTAACAAAGCCCCAATGTCCGTTTCACGCTGTCCTATTTCAATTGCATTTAAGGCCTTTAACATACTGCGAGAAGCCAAATTCGCCCCATATTCATAGTGCGCCAATTCGTTGGCATTATTTGTTGTGCGGGCCCCCTTTGCTCCAATCAATAAGTGGGTCCCATTTAGTAAACGAGCTTCTTTCGGCAGCGCTTTTTTCAGTGCTTCGACAATAAAATGTGGCACATCAAACATAGTAGCAGGTTCTTGCTGTTGTGTTGTAAACATTTTCCAACCAACGATACCTATTTTTTGAGCAGTTTCATCGAGAAGCGTTTCAAAAATCTGCGACAACTTTTGTTCCCCAGCCATTGGTTGATTAGGTAGTGAAAAAGCTGGATAATGAATTAAATCAGCTGAGATGCGTGCATGTTGGCACAGTTTTAAATTTTCATTGCCTAAAATAAGTGTCGCCATACCATCCTTATTTAACACAAGAAGTCCTTCTTCAAACCTTGGAATAAAGCCAGTTAAGTATTCAAAATTACTGCCATGCTCTTTGTCTGCATAGAAGACCAATTGATCGAATTTTTCTGTTTCCATTCGTTGTAATACTTTCTGCTTACGCGCCATCATCGTTTCATTCGTCAAATACGTTGGAAAAACATTCTCAAAAACAGTAGGTTCAGCAATATGTGTATAATTAATTTTTCGCTTCATTATTATCCTCCATTATTCATCTGCGACAATCAACGTTACGCCTGCTTGCGCTAACTGCTCACAGAATTTTTCATCAGGTCGTGCATCTGTCACTAAACAATCAATTTCTGTTAATTCGCAAATTTTAAATAAACCCGTTTTGTTTAATTTCGTTTGGTCTGCTAAGGCAATGACTTGTTTGCCTTGTTGAATCATTCGCCGTTTGACTTGACCTTCTTCTTCTGTGTGAATAAATAATCCTTGTTCAGATAACGCAAACACACCTAATAATGTATAGTCGGGGGCAAATTCCCCAACCTTAGCGACTGTTTCTGCCCCAAACAAAAAGAGTTGTTGTTTATGCAGTTGCCCAGGTAATACTGTAATTTTTGTCTGATCCATTTGCGCTAGAAGTAGCGCATGACTGAGAGAGTTCGTGATCGCGTGAATCGGACTATTTTCCATCGCTCGAATAGCTGCTTCCACCGTGGTTGATGAATCAAAAAAAATGGACGCTTGTTTGGGAATATTTGCCCAAACTTTTTGGGCAATCGCTTGTTTTTTCTCTGGATGCTTCACTATTCGTTGAGCATAATCGTAAATAGTTGCTTCAGACTGCACTGAGATAGCGCCACCGTGCGTTCTCTTTAAATGTCCTTCCTTTTCTAAACGAATTAAATCTCGCCGAATAGTATCTTTTGAAACGGAGACTTGCTCCGCTAACGCTTCCATGGAAATACTTTTTTGTTCATTCACTATTTTTTGAATCTTGGCTAAACGTTCTTCAATCAACATGCTTCCTCACCTCTTCTAAGTAAAGATAGCACCTTTTGCATAATTTTGCAAATAAATGCAAAACAATGCAAAAAAAGACAAAAAAACTAGTCCTTCATTTTCTAACGAAGGGCTAGTTTGAGAGTGGTTTTAATAGGTAAATTGAATAATCATGCCGCTAGGATCTTCTAACGCAAGTAAATGATCTTTGGCAATAAAATGTAACTTTGCTTCTTCCGCATTGGCTTGGACTATCTCTAAATCTGCCGCAGTTGGTAAACGGAAGGTGTAATTTTCTAAGCCAAATTGATTTTCTTGCATCGTTGGCAGCTGTTTGCCGCTCCATGTATTTGTCCCAATATGATGATGGTACTGACCCGCTGCAAAAAACTTCGCTTGTTGACCAAAGTTAGACTTTAAGCCAAACCCTAAGTTTTTATAGAACGTTTCAGTGGTATCTAAATCGGCCACTTTCAAATGAATGTGCCCAATTTTAGAACCTTCGGAAATTCCTAGCCAGTGACCGTCAGCTTCTGCAGCTAAACTATCACCGTCTAATTCTTCTGTCACACCGATAATTTCACCATTTGGACGAATATCCCAGACTTCTTCTGGTTTATCCCAATAAATTTCGATGCCATTATTTTCTGGATCACTTAAGTAAAGGGCTTCACTATAGCCATGATCTGCTGCGCCAATTTGTACATTTTCCTGCAAAAGCCACAGCAACATATTGCCTAAATCTTTGCGGGTTGGTAGCAGGAAAGCAATATGGTACAAGCCAGTGGTACCCTGATTTTCTTCCCCAGCTGTTAGTTCTTTTAAGACAAGAATTGCATCGTTGGTGCCTTGTGGCGCTAGCCAAGCACGTCCCTCTCCTTGTTTTAAAAGTTTTAAGCCAATTGTTTTCGTATAAAAGTTTACCATTTTATCTAAATCAGCCACTTTCAAAGTGACTTGTTGAATCCCAATATTACTTGGTAATGCTTGAACCATTTGCTTTCACTCCTCTCCTCTTCATTTTACTAAAGCAATGATTTAGTTGAATTCTTTAAAACGAGCACTATCTTCCATGTATTCTTTTTCGCCAGCTGGCGCTTCAATGGAACCAATGACCATTTGTGCACGTAAATTCCAGTTTGCAGGAATTGACCATTCTGCAGCAACCGCTTCGTCAATGACTGGGTTGTAGTGTTGTAAGTTTGCGCCAATATTTTCTTGCGCTAAGGCAGTCCAAACGTTCGCTTGTGTTAAACCAGTTGCTTGTTCAGACCAAACAGGAAAGTTATCCGCATATAATGGGAAGCTATCTTGTAAGTTTTTCACGATATCTGTATCTTCAAAGAATAAAATTGTGCCCGCACCAGCTGCAAAACCTTGTAATTTAGCTTGTGTGTTTGGAAATGCTTCTGCTGGAGTTAATGGTTTTAAGGCATCTTCAGTCATTGCCCATAATTTTTTGTGAGCATCGCCGAATAAGAACACAACACGTTGTGTTTGAGAGTTAAAAGCTGTTGGACTTTCTCTAACAACTTCTTTTACTAAAGCAGTTACTTCTTCTTTTGAAATTGGTAAATTTTCTCCTAAAGCATAGATTGAACGACGGTTTTTCATCATTTCAGTAAATTTTGACATAACATGTTCATCCTTTCGAATTTCCTCAGTAAATTCATTTAATTTTGTTTACATGCTTACTATACTACCTTACTAAAAGTAAGCAAAGTTTTTTGCCTTACTTTTTGTAAGTTTTTTTATTTTTTAGTGAAAAACCTTATTCTACCAAAGAAAAAACAACCAGCTTTTTTCTAAGAAAAAGAAAAATCTGGTTGTCGATTAATAAATGTAGAAGTCAATTGAATCGTTTTCGGCCGTTTTTCTTGAAATAAATGTGTGGCTTTTTCCCCTAATTCCATTAATGGATGACAGATTGTTGAAAAATTTAAAATTTCACTTAATAAAGTTTGTTCCTGTCCCACTAAAAAGAGTGGTCTTTCAATAACGGCTTGAATCCCTGCGGCAATTTCATCACCGTTGGTCACAACCGCCTGGAGCGTTGAATCTTGCCCACAGTGTCGTCCTACTTCACACCCATCTTCATAGGTTAAACAGTCCTTAAATAACCGATTTTCAGGAATCGCTCCATAAATTTCCTGATATGCGTCAACTAAATAGCGTGCGCTTGTACTTTTTTCTGGTGCACGGTTAATCGTAATTGCCACTTCACTACATCCTTGTTGTTTCAACGCTTGGAAAACCCGCCGATAAACGGTTAAACGATCGATATAGATACTAGCATAACTAGGGTCTTCTATTTTTTCACAAAAAACAACTTGCTCTTTATACGGAGCAAACACACTTAAAGGATTTGCCTTTGACAAAACAATCATGCCATCAAACGCACCCGTGGCCATTTTTTCCAAGTAACTTTTTTCAACTTCTTTATCATAATCCGTTGGTAATAAACTAACCATCATCCCTTGCTGAAATGCTTGGTGGATAATCCCACTTAAAATAGCATCAAAATAAGGTTGATTCGTATAAGGAACCATGACACCTAATGTATTACTTTTCCCAAAGCTAAGATTTCTCGCTAATATATTGGGCTTATAGCCCAACTCATCGATAATTGCTTGGATTTTCAGTCGTTTTTCTTCAGAAACATACGGATGATGATTAATCACACGCGAAACAGTCGTAACTGAAGATCCTGAAAGGCGCGCAATTTCTCGAATTGTTGTCATACTTTCACCTCATTACTTTACAAAATTGAGTTAAATAAGGCACAATCCCTGTCCCGTAATCAACAAAACGATAAAAGGTCTCCTGCCAAGCAAAAGAAATTTCCTGAATATCCTCCTGCTGTGTCAAGTGCCACTCCGTTATCTGATGGTACGGAATTTCTTGATGCCAAATCTTATAGTATTTTTTGGGACTATTTAACTGCAGACTTTTGGCCGTCGTAGTCACCGAGACAAAATAGTAATCCATACCAAGTCTATCGCTTATCTCCACTATAACATTCATTTTCATGCCCTCCAATATTTTGATACACCTAGATTACCTTATGAAACGCGTACCAGAGCAAGAGGAAAAATAAAAAAAAGTGAGACCATGTTATACTAGATGTATCATATAAAAGCAAAGGATGAGTGCAATGGAAACTGTTACAGTAGCAACAAAAAGCGACTTACTAACGAATTTGAACAAGCAAACGGATGAAATCATTATCTTGGGGGCACTTGCACAAGAAATTTACCACTTAAAAAAACAACAATTAACCGAAACGGAAGAAATGGGCTTTTTAGTGGGCAGCCAAGGTGCTGGCTCATTTTTAACCTATTTAATCGAGAAGTTATCCTATATAAATTCGGCGCTATCGCCAGAAGAACAAAAAATTGAACATGCAATTTTGCGTTTGTATGTTATTAAAAAATTAACTCCAGAAACTACTTTATTACGTCTAAAACAGTTAGATTATTAAAATTTTATTTAATCAAGGTAGACCAATTCCCTGCGTACAACGAGTCCCTTTCATTAATCACTTGATATAATTACCTTTATTCAAGTTCCCACCATTGTCATTATCGATTAACCAATGGTATATTAGAAGTAACAGATAAGTCATTTTATTTGAAAAAGTGTTTGGGAAATGTTTGGGGAGGAATGTTTATGTGTCAACCGCAGGAAAAAAAGAAAGAAATTTCTGTTGCTAAGTTACGTTATCGTTTTGAATTACCAATGATTATCATTGGTTTTGTTTTATTGTTTTTCGCATTGGGGTTAGTCGCTTTATTGATATTGAGTGATTTGCCGATTCCTGACTGGTTATTAATTGTCTTAATTGCACCAATTGCGCCAGTCATTGCTTTTTTTACCATTCGTTATATGTACATGGATACTGCTTCTAACGGAGTGGAAATTACAGAAAATCAGTTACCAGAAATTTATTCCTTGTATATTGATTTGGCAAAAGAAATGGGCTTTGGCACTAAAAAATTAAGGATGCCACGTCTTTATTTAATCAACGGGAATGGTGTCTTAAACGCTTTTGCGGCAAAATGCTCTTTACACAGACGCTATGTTGTCATTCACAGTGATTTGTTGGACATCGCGTACAATACAGGCGATTTTTCGCTGATTCGCTTTATTTTGGCACACGAGCTAGGACACCATAAATGTGGGCACACTAATTTATGGCGGCTAATGTTATCCATTATTTTAAAACCAGTTGCGTTAGATAAAAGTTTTACAAGAACGCAAGAATATACCGCTGATCGCGCAGGTTTATACTACGCAGAAGAAGGTGCTTTAAGCATGATTTATTTATTTTCAGGAAAATACATGGGCAGTCGTGTGGATTTAGAAGAATACTTTCACAGTATTGATTTACATGATGATACCATCTGGCTTAAGTTGAGTAACTTCTTATCCGATCATCCTGTTGGCTTCCGTCGAATGCAAACATTGAAAAAAGCCAAAGATACTGGCAATTGGGACGTTCATGGGAAATTTTTCTAGCAAGAGCCAACCATCATTAAATAAACGTGCTGGGACAAAAGATTCTTTAACTTTTGTCCCAGCACGTTTATTAATCCACCAATAAATGAACAAATTCTTCTTTGGTGATATTTACAAAGTAGTCTTCAAAGTTAAACGCTGCTAATGCTTGCCAAATTGATGAATACTGATAGTCCACACCTAATAAAGCTGCAACGATTTCCGCTGTTTCTTTTTTGGCAAAGTAATCACCATAAATCGTTAACTCAATTATTTTACCTTTTTCAACAGTCAAACGTGCATCCACAATGCCGCCTTTAAACTTTTCTTCTTTTTTGATCGTAAATTTAGGCGCTTCACCAAAAATCCAAGCTTCATTGCCATACACTTCAGCGACCAATTTCCTAATTTCCTGTTGATCTGCTTTAGTTAGGACATATTCTTTCTCCGCAATTTCAGTTAGAGATTCGACATCAAAGAGCTCCATCAGTAAACGATTGCGAAATTCCTCAATGGTTAATTGTTGATATTTTTCGTCTAAGTACGGCCGTAAATTGGTTACGCGTCCCCGAACAGATTTTGTCCCTTTTGATTCAATTTTTTTCTTAGAAACAGTTAAGACACGTTGAACTTCTGCCAAATCAACATCATACATCAAGGTACCATGAGTATACATCTTCCCCTTTTTTGTATACATGGCATTGCCAGAAAATTTTTTCCCATCAATTAATAAATCATTGCGACCGCTAATCTCGGCCCCCGTTGCGCCCATTTTACGTAATGCTTCAATAATTGGTTTAGTGAACGCTTTAAAATCCCCAAAAGCTTGATGTCCTTCCTGAACAACAAAACTAAAGCTGACATTCCCGAGATCATCATAAACAGCACCCCCACCCGATAAACGGCGAGTAATAACGATTCCCTTCTCTCTAGCATAAGCTAAGTCAATTTCTTCATAAGCATTTTGATTTCGGCCTAAAATAACACAGGGTTCCTGAATATAGAACAACACTAAGGGCTCTTCAAAAGAGAGAGTGTTTAATAGATAATCTTCCGTTGCTAAATTTTCACGAATATCTCGTGACTGCATTATGACATAACGCATAAGGTCGCCCCACTTCTTTTTCTTCTAGTGTATCACTTTCTTTCAAAATTGGTTCACTAAACGTCTTCTCTGGCCATTCTCAAAAGCGGATGATCAACAAAAAAAGAACGTGGGACAACAATCACTTTGGATGTTTGTTCCACGCTCAAAATCTAATAAACAGCAATTGCAGAACTGTTTAGCTTTTTAATCTAACCAAGTTACTACTTCTGAAACATCTCGTCGGACTGTTTCAAAGCCGGGTGTTTGAGCTTTGCCAATCGGAATAATCAGTCCGTTCACTAAATGATCCTCAATATTAAATAACTTGCGAACCGCTTCTGTTTCAAAACCAGACATCGCCACAGTATCATAGCCTCGATCTTTTGCAGAAAGCATCAGCTGCATTGCAACTAAGCCTTGGTCTAACATTAGCCACTCTCTTTTTTGTTCTTCGCTAACATCATAGTACCAAGAAACATTTTCATTAATTCCTTGACGAATTTCTTCCGTCATCGTTCCTTGTGCGACAGCTTTAGCACTGACTTCATCTGCATTGGCCACTGTATAAGCAGTCAAATCACCTAATAAAATAATCACCGCCGCTGCCCCTTTAACTGCTGGTTGTTGCATCGAAACTTCGTAAAGGGCCTCTTTTTGTTCTTTTTCTGTGACAATTAAAAAACGCCATGAATTTAAATTGGTACTATTTGGCGCGAACATCGCTTCCTCAATTATGGCCATTAATTCCTCTTTAGGAATCTCAACATCTGGCATAAAATCCCGAACTGAGCGGCGGCTGCGAACAACATCTTGATACATCATATTTCTTCTTCCTTCCTCTTACCTTACTTGACATAGTTATTATTACTCACTATGATGGAGAAAAAAAGTACGCACTTTTTATTCACCTAGGAAGAAAAAAGTAACCATTACGTGTCACAAGGAGAAACTATGACAACTGATAAACAAACCAGTATCAACTTAGCCCTTTCCACCATTAACGGCAAATGGAAATTATCATTAATGGATGAATTATTCCAAGGAACCAAGCGCAACGGTGAATTGATGCGTGCGCTCGACGGAATCACTCAGCGCGTCCTGACAGATCGCTTGAGAGAAATGGAAAAAGATGGCCTAGTCCATCGAGAATCCTTTAACGAACTGCCCCCTCGTGTGGAATATACGCTCACTCCGGAAGGATATGCTCTTTACGATGCCCTCTCTTCACTTTGCCATTGGGGCGAAACATTTGCACAAAAAAAGGCGAGACTTAACAAATAAGTCTCGTCTTTTTTTATCTATTTTGGGTATTATGGGTAAACTTAAGATATTTTTGAAGTCCTTCTTGAATTGAATAAACGGGTGAAAAACCTAAGCCTTTCAAAGCAGAACTATCTGAAAGAGAATATTTTATATCGCCATCTCGTTCCTTTTGATAAGAAACTGGCAAAGAAAGTCCCACTAATTGGTTCATTTCTTCAATTAATTGATTAAGGGAAATGGCAACTTCGGTACCCACATTATAAACATGTCCCAACGCTTCACTTTTGGTTGCTACTAAATTTAACGCAGTTAAGACATCATCAATGTAGATAAAGTCACGTGTTTGCTGACCATCTCCAAATATTTGAAATTGGCTCGCTTGCCCTTGTTCTAACTGGATATAACGATCCATCAAAATGGACAGGACACCAGAATAGGGTGAAGCAGGATTTTGATTGGGACCATAGACATTAAAGAAGCGAACTGCGCTCGTGGGTACCCCGTGTAAATGGTATTCATTGAGAACATAACGTTCAGCAGCAAACTTATCAATAGCATAGGGACTCAAAGGGCAAATCACCGAAGTTTCTCTTTTAGGCAACGTTGGCTCTGCACCGTAAACGGCTGCCGACGAAGCAAAAACAAAACGTTTGAGCTCTTTTTGATATTTTTTTATTGATTCCAATATTTTCAATACACTTAAAAAATTGACCTCATGTGTCTCTAGAGGCTGTGCCACAGAACTTGCCACGCTTGCCACGGCCGCAAGATGAAAGATATACTCAAACGAATGCTTTGAAAGTACTTCGTCCAATAATTGCTGATCCGTCACACTTCCTTTAATAAAAACCAACTGCTCAGTTTGTTGCAAATTTGACACTCGCCCCATGGACAAATCATCAATCACAAAAACTTGATACTGTTGACTATAAAAATTAGCCAAATTAGAACCAATAAAGCCAGCTCCTCCAGTAATTAATAGTTTCTTCACCTCTTTGCTTCCTCTCTTTTTTAATTTAATTCCACTTTTTTCGTGTTATTTTCTCTTTGGAATAAAAAAATGCAATATCGAATGAACACATAACTTACAATAGCCACAGCTAATAAGAGTTCAAAAGTAGACAAAATATTTAACAGACTCGTTAGGCCTACCTTTTCTGCAAATAAAGGTTTAACTTTGACTAATGCTGTCGCAGAAATCACTAATGGGAATGTAAAGGCAGCATAACTTGGATAGAATGTCACTTGCATAATTTTATATAGATTTACTACTACAATCCCATAAATACATTGAGATAAAATTAGCAAGAAAACAACTAATGGCATATACAAATGACCACCCATTGAAATATAGCCAGCTAAACATAACGAACCTGGCGCTGTCATAATCGTCAATAAAGGAATGGTCGATTCAGGCATTTCTTTCGACTTCGTAATTCTCTTGATTAAAATTGGTAACAAGAGTAAATAAAAGAACAACGCTACCCAAAAAACAATTTTTCCCAACTCATTGATAAACAATTGAGAAGTATTAGGAATAACGCCAATGCCGACAAACGTAATAAACCAGCTTGGATAAATATGTTCCAGTTCGATTTTTGTTGGAAAAATATGCACCGCTACAAAATAAATCATTAAAATAAAATGTAAAATCACTGCGCCAATCCACAACACGTTAATCCAAGCAGCATTGGTAAATATCCGATCTAAGAAAACACAGATAACCATTAAAGCCATTGTAAATGTTGGTGATACCGAAGCAATAATTGGATCATCTAAGGTGCTTAATGCATGTTTCATTGTAAAAATAATTTTTAAAATAACTAAAATCATTAAGAGACTGCCAAGTACACAATAAATGGTCCCAATTGTTGCATATCCCAAGGAATAAAGTAAATTCCCCAAAGAAACCATCCCTAAAATTAGTCCGCAAATGGGAATCGGGACTTTCCGCAAGAATTTTTTCGCACTTTCTACCATTATGTAGTCACACTCCGTCTTTATTTATTATTATTGATATTAATCAAAAGTATGTTATTATACTAAATGAAATATTTATATTTGTAAAATAAATATTTGCAATACCAACTATTAAGATAGTAAATAGAAAGAGGCGATTTTATGTTCGAATGGATCAAAACATTTATTGCTGTGTATGAAACCAAAAATTTTAGTGCGGCGGCCAAACAATTGTATATTTCTCAGCCAACTGTTTCTTTGCAAATCAAGAAATTAGAGCAACACTTTTCGATCAAGCTGTTCTATCGTAATGGAAAACAATCGGTTATTCCAACCAAAGAAGCTGATTTTTTATATCCAAAAATGCTCTCGATTATTGAAAGCTTAACTACTTCTTTTGCGCAAGCTGCAGAAAAAGAGAATTTTAAAGAAGACTGCATTATAGCCTCTTCAAATACAGTTGCTATTTATTTATTGCCAGATATTATGGAGAGTTTGGTTACCGCTTTTCCACTCATCAACTTTTCGATTCAACTGATGAATTCAAACGAAGTCGTGGATATGGTTCAAAATAATCATGCCCACATTGGACTAATTGAAAAACCCATTGAAACCAAAAATCTACACAAAGAAATTGTTTATGAAGATCAACTAGTTCTAGCAGGAGATGCCGCTTCAAAATTTTGGCTCTTAAGAGAAAAGAACTCTGGCTTACGTTTTTTCAATGAGCTTTATCTCAACGAACACAGCATCAACTTACCAATTATCGAATTAAACAACAACGAAGTCCTGTTACAATTGCTAAAAAATAACATTGGGCAATCAATTGTTTCTCGATTATCTATTTCCGATGAGATCCCTTGGCAACCAATTGATCAGTCCTTTGCTTCTCGAAAAATTTTCATTGTCCAGACCGATCACCATGCCAATACTTCCTTCTCTGAAGTTTATAACCGAATCGTTGAAAAAATTCGTGAACGACAAGCCTAAAAAACAGGAGAACGACTTAGCTTTCGCTAAATCGTTTTCCTGTTTTTTATTCATCAGTTTCTTCTACCAATTCAAATTCAAAAGGTTCTAACTCAAATAGTTGGTGTAAAATTTGCTGGGTTTCTTGGAACACTTGTTGTGGCTCTTTAGACAAAAGAGTGCTTTGAATGGTCTGTTTTTTTGATTGAAAAAGAATTCTCGTCTCCTCTTCCTTAAATACAACTTGATGAGTTTCCCTTTCAAACATCGTATATTCTTCGAACATTTCCATAACTAATTTTTGACGAAACCCTTCTTTGAGTGCTAATAAAGTTACTAAATCTGCAACGGTTAGCGTTTCTAACGCAATTGTTTCATCTTCTACATGAACAAGATAATTCGTACACTTCACATTCGGACAGGCATTGCAGCCGCCATTAATCAAGTCTGAGGTAGTTGTTATTTTCACCTGTTTCATCTTAATCCTTCTTTCCTACTTTTCGAGAAAAACACAAGGGGTCTCCTCAAAAATATTCAATAAAATATGATTGACTTCTTGAAAGACTTCTTCGTGATTTCGGCATTGTTTTTCCATTACTAAACGCAGATCATTCACAACAAAAGTCAACGTCGTCGCTTGTTGGGAAACATGTATACAACGGTTGCCTTTAACAAAACATTCTGTTTGTTCTTCAATGAATGGTTCTTTTTGATAGCCATATGCTGAAGCGATACATTCCAGAATTTCGTAGATTTCTATTTTTGGAAGTTCATAGCTACAGCTACCGATAACTAGTTGAAAACGGTTCGGCTGTTTTTCATTATTGCTTGCATAATACACTGTTGTCGTTGTCATTTTGCCTCCTTATCTCCTCTATTTTCCTACTCTTATCATAACAAAAAAAGCACGCTTCCCTTATTTAAATTGTTAATAAAGACTATTACAGATTGGTATAACCACACCTAAAAAGTTCGTGATATAATTCACTAAGAAAGAAATATTACAGAAAGAAGAGATGAACGATGAAAGTATTTAACAAAAAAGTCGCAATTATTGGTACTGGTTTTGTTGGCACAAGTATCGCCTATTCCATGATCAACCAAGGGATTGCGAATGAATTAATCTTAGTTGATATTGACAAAGCCAAATCTGAAGGCGAAGCAATTGACTTATTAGATGGTGTGTCTTGGGGTCAAGAAAATGTAAACGTCTGGGCTGGCGACTATCAAGACTGCCAAGATGCCGATATCGTCGTGATTACAGCTGGTGCTAATCAAAAACCTGGGCAAAGTCGTCTAGATTTGGTTTCAATCAATGCAGAAATTATGAAAACAATTGTTAACAATATCATGAAATCTGGTTTTGATGGAATTTTAGTGATTGCCTCAAATCCTGTCGATGTACTGACTTATGTGGCTTGGCAAGCTTCTGGTTTACCTGTTTCAAGAGTAATTGGAACTGGTACAACTTTGGACACAACTCGTTTCCGCAAAGAACTGTCTCAACGTTTAGCGATTGATCCACGCAATGTTCACGGCTATATTATTGGCGAACACGGGGATTCTGAAGTGGCTGTCTGGTCTCATACCATGATTGGTACCAAACCTATTTTAGAAATTGTGGATACGACAGAGCGCTTAACTAGTGACGATTTACCAATCATTTCTGATAAAGTGAAAAATACAGCTTATGAAATTATCGATCGCAAACAAGCGACCTATTATGGGATTGGTATGAGTACTGCACGCATTGTTAAAGCCATTTTAAATAATGAACAAGCTATTTTACCTGTCTCAGCTTACTTAGATGGGCAATATGGGCAACAAGATGTATTTACAGGGATTCCTGCAGTCGTTGGCAATCAAGGTGTGACTGACATTATTGAATTGAATCTGAATGCCGCTGAAAAAGAACTCTTCCAAAAATCAGTGACACAATTAAAACAAGTGATGGCATCGTTACAACCGAACGCTTAGTAATTTTTAACTAAAAATAACACTTCAACTAAATTATTCTCTACCAAAATAGATTCTAATTCCCCTTTATCGTTCTTTTTGGTACCATGAAAGAAGAACTTCAACTAAAGCAGAAATTAGGAGGACAAAAAATGGTAATCCAAGGAGATACGTTAGAAAATAGCGCACGTCGTTTATTGCAAGAACGTGGCGTAACAATGAATGATTTAGCTGAACTTGTGTTATTTTTACAAAAAGATTATATTGACAATTTAACATTAGATACTTGTTTAGAAAGTGTTGATGCCGTGTTAACAAAGCGTGAAGTACACAACGCGATTATTACAGGTGTCCAACTGGATATTCTGGCGGAAGAAAACAAGCTACTTTCACCGTTACAAGAAATTTTAACGGAAGATGAAGGGCTTTATGGCATTGATGAAATTATGGCGCTCTCCATTGTAAATGTTTATGGATCTATCGGTTTTACGAACTATGGGTATATCGACAAGGTAAAACCAGGCATTTTAAAAGAGTTAAATGCGCATGATGGCGAACATGTCCACACATTCTTGGATGATATCGTGGGCGCAATTGCGGCTGCAGCTGCCAGTCGGTTGGCTCACTCACAACCAGATTTAAGTGATATTACTAAATAAAAAACTTGCCTCTTCATTTTTATGAGAAGAGGCAAGTTTTTTATTTGCTGGACTTCTCACAAGCTTTCTACTTAACAGTAATTATTTGCCATGTTATGTTACAGTCAAGAATAAACAGCTAAAGGAGGTTATCTAGAAATGAAAAAATTTTTACGCGTATTTTTAATTTTTATTGGGGTATTCTTTCTTGCAAGTTGCGGTTCAAAAATAGAGACAAAAACCTTTGTAGGTTCGCCACAAGATGGGATTGATTCCACCTTAACCTATACGTACCAAGGAGATAAAGTCTTAACGCAAACGGCTAAAAACATTGTTTCTTATGACAAATTGGGGATTACAAAAGAAGAGGCAAAAACAGCGTTGGAACCCGTTTCTAAACAATATGAGGACATCAAAGGGCTTGATTACAAACTGACCTATGAGGACAAACAAGCCATCGAAAAATTGACGATTAATTATGAAAAACTTGATTATGATAAAGCCAAAAAAGTGGATGGTATCCAGATTGATGGAGATTCTTCTAAGGGAATCAGCATGAAGAAAAGCCAAGAATTGGTGGAGTCACAAGGTTATACAGAACAAAAATAATAAAAAGAAAGCGTGCGCCAATGTCCATTGTCGCACGCTTTCTTTTTATTATTTAAATCGATGTTGCCATCTTCACTGCTTGAATTGGGTCAAAATGGTGGATAGAGTAAACGACTGTACCGGCTTGCCAAACTACTGAGTTGCGATTATAGTCAGTGGTTCCTGCCACGTTCAGTGTGATTTGACCAACGGTATTCGGTGCTGGTAATGTTTCTTGTTCCAAAATGTTGACAACATTTTTCGCTAAATCATCAGGCGATTCCCCATTGATATTTGAGGCCCGTACGACTAAACTCCAATTGCCTTCTTGCCAAGATAAGTAACTAGAACCTGCCGCCCCTTGTTTATACCCAGTAATATTGTAACCTAAATCTACTGGTTGACCGCCATTGTCAATGATTTGGTTCACTGCATTTTTTGCTTCAGCATCAGAGCCATATGTTTTTTTCTCAAAAGAACTAATTGGCGTTAACTGATTAACACGTGCATCATTCACTGGAATCGCTTCTTTTTCTGCATAATATAAAACACGGAAATTGTTTTGATCCGCTTGTGATGTTGTCGCTGCAGTTAAAAAGTTATTCGTTTGACTCGTTAAAATTGCCTGCGGTAAGCCTTGACTAGGAAACATGTTTGCTAGCTGGTTAAGCACTTGCTTGGCTTGGTCATCTGGATTCGCATTTTTCGCTGGTGATTGTTTTTCTGCTGAGCCATTATTTGCCGCTTCCTTCGTAGAAGAAGCTGTTGCTTTCGAATCAGCTGTTGTTGTTCCTGACGGTTTCGCATCACTAGATTTTGTTGCTGCTTTGCTACTTGATTCTTTTGTAGCAGATGCTTTTGTACTCTCGACTGTGGTACTTTCCGCAGCACTGGAACGACTATCCGTATTTTCTGTACTTTTTCCGCCGCCACATGCTGCTAAAGCAAGGGTTAAAAGAAAAGCACTAGAAATAAGCCCTATCTTTTTCATAAGAATTCCTCCTTGTTTTCCCTACCCTTATTGTACCTTAATCATGTGTATCCGTCACTTGTTTGTGTTTCGTTCTAAGTTGGTTTAAATAACAGAAAGTGGACGGTAGGATTCGAACCTACACCTCAACATTGAGCAAGAATAAACTACTGTTAGTCTCTATGAGTTTAACACCACGTTCATCCACCTATTTGATTGATCCTTTGTATCATAACTTAGAATAATTAAATTGCCTTTAAGGAGCTTCAAAGATTATATGAAGAATTGTAAAAAATCTGTGACGAAAAAACGATTGAACCAATCAGTAGATACACTGAGGTTCAATCGTAACCAATTGTTTAATTATCTGAAAAAACTCACAATTCAACGTTAGTCCCTGGTGCTTTTTTGTTTTCCCCTTGTTGTTTTTTTAAGAATATCCCCAAAATGACAGTGATAATAGGACAAAGCAATGGGAAAAAGGCATATGGTAAGTATTCTAGTGCACCAACTTTTAACGTTCCCATAATGAAGGTACCACTAACTCCCCAAGGAATTAACGAGTTGACTGCCGCCCCAGCATCTGCCAAAGTACGAGTTAAATATTTTTTATCAATACCTAAACGAGTAAATGAGGATTTAAATGTTTCCCCTGGTAAAATAATTGACAAATATTGTTCGCCAACTAGTAAGTTAATTCCCACAGAACTTAAAGCAGTTAAAGCGATTAATTTAGCTGGATTATTCACATAGCCTTTAATTTTATCAATTAAAGTAGCCACGATGTTAAACTTAATCAACAAGCCGCCCAAACCTAATGCCAAAATAATCAACGCAGCAGAACCTAACATGCTTTCAATCCCACCACGAGATAAAAGTGTATCAATACTTTGGTCCCCTGTATCTGCCACATAACCACTCATTAAGATGGTAGAAACTTTCGCTAAACTTAGGTGATGATCATTTATAAAAGCTAAGATGACCGCCACTGTAGAGCCGACTAGTAACGTTGGAATAGCCGGTACCTTTTTCCAGGCGAATAAGAATAAAACCGCTACTGGCAACAATGTAATCGGTGAAATCCAGAATCCTTGATGTAACGTTTGGACCATTGCATCAACCGATTGTAAATCCGCTGAACCAGATTGATGCCCCAAGAAGATATAGCCGACAATCGAAATAATAAACGCCGGAATAACAGTGTACATCATGTTTAGTATATGTTCAAAAAGGTTCACGCCACCAATTCCAGCAGCTAAGTTTGTTGTATCAGATAACGGTGAAATGTTGTTCCCTAAAAAGGCACCTGAAACAACTGCGCCAGCTGTCATCGCATTGTCGAATCCAAGAATATGTCCAATACCTAGAAAGGCAATCCCCATAGTTGAAACAGTTGTAAAGGAGCTCCCTACTGTCACACCAACTAGTGCACAGACCACAAAAACGGTTGGTAAGAAGAACTTCACTGAGATAATTTTAAAACCATAGACCATAATTGTTGGAATCGTCCCAGACAAGATCCAAGTAGCAACTAAGACACCTATCAACAAGAAAATAATAATCGGAATGATTCCTGGTTTAATCCCTTCCACAATGCCTTCGTGGATTTCATCCCAAGAAAATCCTTTCCATTTGCCATAAAGCAACAACAACATGAATACAAAAAGAATCGGTATGTGAGGGGTTAATTTTTGACCAATAATTAAGTACCCGAGAATCGCTAACAAGGCAATCAAAATGCCTAAACTTTCAGCGAACGAAACAGTGGGTTTCGTTGATTTCATATGAAAACCTCCTTTTATGGAAAGCGAAAACTGAAGCAATAATCGAACTTGCTTCAGTTTCCAAACGACAATTTACTATAGTCATCAGGTGAAGAGGCACTCAGCAAAATAATTGCTAGCCTTTTTATTCACCTAAATCTTCTTTTACTTCCGTTGCCCAACTTGCTTTTTTAAAGCGATTAATGATTAACGGAATCACAAACATAACAATAGTGATTAATGCAACTAAGACTGCATCAGTCACGGTTGTTGTACCTAATGTGGCGAAAATAACAATGATAACACTAAAAATTAACATTGCTGCCACTAAATAAGCTAAGCCATTACCTTTTTTACCAATTCGGTAAGGACGTAGTGTATCTGGTTGAGATTTACGTAATTTAATTAGGGAAATCGCAATCAATACATACACAATACTATAAATAATTGTTGTTGCATTTGTTAAAGTTAAGAATACAGCGTTGACATCATCCATTACCCCATAAAGTAAAGCGAATAATGAGATAACTACAGATTGTGTTAACACAACGTTACGAGAAACGCCATATTTATTTTCGCGATGGAAACCAAATTTTGGTGGCAATAAGCCATCACGAGCAACTTGAATAATTGTTTTTGATGGTCCAGTAACCCAAGCAGATAATTGTAATAACACACCTAAGAAGACCATGAAACTAAAGATATTACCAATAATTGTTGGTAAACCTAAAACGTCACAATAAAGCAAAATTGGTTGTGTAATGTTAGACAATTCCATTTTGCCATTTGGAACAATATTAGCAACAAACATTGCATTAATAACGTTTAATAAAACTAAACCAATTAATGAAATGAAAACGCCTTTTGTATAATTTTTTGTTGCATCTTTCAAACGAGGAATATAAACAGAAGACATTTCAATCCCAACAAAGATAAACGCAATCCCTGCTAGATATTTAAATGTGTCCATATTTTCTAAGTTTGGTAAAACTTTTGACCAAGAGAAGGCACCTAAATAGCCGCCAGGTGTTAAGCCTACTTTAATCATTGAAAGAAGACCTAAAACAAACATAACTAATACTGGGATGTAAACACCTAGCCAAACACCAATATTTCCGCCAACTTTCGCCATGTCAAATTTCAAGTTCAAGATTGTAATAATCCAGTAAATCACTAAGATACAACCTAATACGAACCAATGATTTTCACCTAAATGAACATTACCAAATGTATTACCTAGCAAAGGGCCTAATGTAGAAGCAACCATTACCATTCCTGGGAACATTTGCACCCATAGTAACCAAGCGACAACAAAACCCCATTTGCTACCTAAGGCAGTTTTAACCCAAAGTTGAGGGCCACCTTCTTGAGGAAGCATCGTAGATAATTCACCAGATATCAATGCGATTGGACCAGCAAAGAATAAGACCGCGAAAATTGTGTAAGAAATTAATGTCCAACCAACAGCAGCAAGTGTTGGGATACTACGTACAGTTGCACACAATGCCATTGTTAAACCGATAAAAGTACCTAATTCAATTTTTTTAACTTGTTGTTTATCCAATTTTGTACACTCCTTATAAGATTTTGGATAAGGAGCATGAATGACTGTTATACGCTGAGTAAAACAGTCATTCGACTGCCTCTTACCCAGACAAAGAATTGGTTAAGAGGTTAGCCGTCTGGTTGATTTATCTCTTGAATAAATCAACCAGACGAACGTTCCCTCGTTCGGTTACCATTTCTTTTTTCCGTTTAAGATTCAATTATTTTACGTCGTAAATTTGTTCTAATTTTTCTTGTAAAGCAGCTTGAATCTTAGGAGCGTAAACATCAAATTCTTCTTTATCGTTCATGTATGGAGTCATTACAGCAGCACGTAACACAGTTACTTTACCTGCACGGTTCCATTCTTCGTCACTAAATCCTAAGCTGTTTACAAATTTTAATGGGCTGTTGCCATAATCTGGAATAGCAAAGTCAGTATGTGAAGTAATGAATTCGTTGTTGTAAATATTTCCTTTAACGTATGATGCATAGTCATATACATCATGGTTTAATTTGTTCATTGCTACTAAATCATCGTTGCCTTTTTCTTTAAACACATAGTCAACCATGTTGAAGTCTGGATGAGTTAATGTGTGGACTTCGATTTCTTTGTCGCCAACTTTGAATGTTAAATCATTCAAGAAGTTATAGAAATGATGTGAGCCTTCAATTGAAGCACCAATTAATTTACCATAACCTGCAACGTTTAAAGGTAAAACGTGATGTGCAGCCCATACAGAAGCAGCTGTTGCACCAGCTTTTGAACCTTCAAGGATATAAGCACCTAGTAACGCAGGAATATCGGCACCTTTTTCAAATACGTAAGTTGCAAAGTAAGAAATAACGTCGCGCATACGGATATCTTGGATAACGATACCACCAGCTGAATAAGGGATATAACCCATTTTATGAGGGTCAATTGTTACTGATTCTGCTAATTCGATTGCTTTATATGCATCATACACTTCTCTTGAAATGTGTTCTTTTTTCTCTTTGAAGACACCGTATTCTTCGTGAACATCTTGTAAATCTTCGTAAGGGATGAAGTTGTTGTCTTCGTCTAAGAAGATGGCACGTCCATAACCACCATAAGCAGCATCAACGTGTACATAATAGTAAATACCGTCTTTCATTAATTCATCGCGTAAAGCAATAATTTTATCGATTGAGTCAACGGCACCTTCTTCAGTAGAACCAACTACACCGACAACACCTAGCACTGGAATTTGTTCTTCTGCTAAGCCACGAACGATTTTTTCTAATTCGTTGATATCCATACGGTAGTTATGGTCAACTGGTACTGGGATAACTTGATCTAAACCGATACCGATAATATCAGCAGCTTTTAACCAAGAATAGTGTTTAGTTTGTGGGACTAACCATTTACCGATTGCTTGTAAATGTTTACCTGAACGAGCTGAATGAGCTTTGATTTCATCAATTTCATCTTCAGCTGATTCTAATAAGTCCATAATTTCTTTTGTTGGCATGTTCAATAGTTCCCAATCTGATTTGCCAGCCACTAATTCTGGTTTTACTTCTTTCATAGCAAATGGTAATGATTTAATGTTACGGGCATACCATAAGCCTTCTAAGTTAGCTAAAGAACCATCAGCAACGATGTGTCCCCAACCATTTTTGTAGCTCATTAAGTGAGCAAATTCATGTCCTACTTCTTCTTCCATTTGAGAAGTTGCTGGAGAAGATTCATAGGCAACGTTGTTCCCGTTCCATAGCATTGCAAAGTTGTAAGCTAATAGAGAAGGCATTAATGTTTCTGAGTTCATATGTCCCCAATATCTACCTGCTGTATGCCATGGAACTGAATGTGTACGCATGCGAGAAGAAATTTCATTCAATACATCTTTCATATGGTTGACAGTTTTTTCGTAGCTTTCAGATGTGCGTTCTTGAGAAGAGATAACTGGCATGTCTTGTGGCATGTAGTTTTGACGCCATCCTAAATGTTCATCTACTAAGTCGATCAACAAGTCTTTATATAATTGTCCGTTTTCGGCTTTGTCCCCAATGAATAGTGCATTAAGGTTCATTTCGCCTTTTGCTAATTTTTCGTTTTTCATACGAAAATTCCTCCTTACAAATTTTAATGAATTAGATTTTGCATTCACAACTTACACCCAAACGGCTAAAGTGTAAAGAAGAAAAATAACAATGGTTATCATAGCTCTTTAATTTTATAATTTTTTCACAAGGTGTCTTGTCAGAACCATTATATAAAAAAATAAGAGTGGGATTGTGTGTACAATCCCACTCTTATTAGGTGTATTAACGGTTTCACCACTACCTGTAAGGAGAAATAGAATTTTAACTTTGATCAAATAATCACACGTCTTCTCTTCGTGAAATTATTATCAATTTCTAATCCATTACTTTTGCTAAAAAGTAATTTTTCTTCCCTTTCCGTACAACAACGAATTTTCCATCGAAATGTTGTGTTGGATCGACTGCAAAATCTAAATCGGTAACTCGGTCACCGTTAATACTTATAGCTCCTCCGCTCACATCTTCGCGAGCTTGACGTTTTGATGGTTCGATTTCTGTGTCAACTAACCAATCTACGATGTTTTTAGCATCTTTGGTAATTTCAACAGTTGGCACATGTTCTAACCCTTGCTCGATTTCCTCAATCGTTAAGTCTTTAATATTGCCTGAGAAAAGAGCTTCTGAAATTTTTTGCGCTTCTTCTAATGCTGCATCATCGTGAACAAATCGTGTCACTTCTTCAGCTAAGCGTCTTTGTGCTTCACGTTTACCTGGTTCTTTTTCAACTTTTTCAGCTAACGCATCGATTTCTTCTTTATCTAAGAAAGTAAAGAATTTCAAGTATTTGATGACATCACGATCATCTTGGTTTAACCAGAATTGGTAGAATTCAAATGGTGAGGTTTTCTTAGGATCTAACCAGATAGCGCCACCCGCTGTTTTCCCAAATTTTGTACCATCTGCTTTTAGCATTAAAGGAATGGTTAACCCGAATACTTTGGCTTCTGGTCCTTCTTTTTTACGAATCAAATCTAATCCTGCAGTGATATTGCCCCATTGATCAGCGCCACCAATTTGCAATTGAATATTATGTTTTTTATGCAATGTGTAAAAGTCAATTGATTGAAGAATTTGGTATGTGAATTCTGTAAAGGAAATGCCACTTTCTAAACGACTAGCGACAATGTCTTTTGCCAACATCGTGTTGACATTAAAGTTTTTCCCGTAATCTCTTAAAAAATCTAATAAAGATAGTTCTGATAACCAATCGTAGTTGTTCACCATTGTTACCTCAGCATCTTTACCAAATAATTTTTTCATTTGGTTTGAAAGACTGTCCACATTATGTTGCACAGCTTCCATCGTTTGTAAGACACGTTCGGTTGTTCGTCCACTTGGGTCACCAATTGTTCCAGTTCCGCCACCAATTAAAATGTATGGGTGATGACCTGCTAATTGGAATCGTTTCATCATCATAAAAGGAATTAAATGTCCAATATGCATGCTATCTCCAGTTGGATCGACACCGCAATATAGCGAAATGCTCGTATTTTCTGTAAGTTCTCTTAGTCCTTCTTCGTTTGTTTGTTGATTGATTGCATCACGCCATGCTAGCTCGTCAATGATATTCATGTTATCACCCTCCATATTTATAATTATCTCTTTATAGGAAATCGTTCATTTAAAGAAATAAACGATTAACACACTTGTTTTTACACGATATCCCGTGTTTATTTCTATGTATACACGTGTTCACGAAATTTTCTTTGGTCTGCCACGTATTCAAAAAAAGAATACAAAAAATCCCTAAGCCGTCGAAACGACTTAGGGACGAATTTCTCGTGGTACCACCCAAATTTATACATAGTTTAGTTTATTTAAAATACTATATACCTCTTAACAAATAACGCTGTTACCCGTGCCCTGTAGGCAGAAGCTCAAGAATGTAATTCGATAAATAACGTGTACTAGTTTCCAGCGCCACTAGCTTTCTGTAACAGTGGTTATTTCTCTACTGCTTTTCTGTCATTGCTTTGTATTTAACTTGTACATGTAGCATATTCCTTTTCGTTTTTTTTGTCAACACTCTTTGCTTAATTTTTTTTACTTTTACAAAAGATGTCCCTTTTTCGCAAAAATAAAATAACAAATTAACAATAATATTTATTTGTTTTAACAGCAACTACAGATAAAAAAATAACGAATAAAATTAAAAAATATTCTTTTAAATTTTTTTGACTTTTTTTGTGATTTTCTATACTTTTATAAAATTCCCGAAGAAAAATGACGAACTTCGGATCAGAAGTTCGTCATTTTGTGAAAAACAGTTTTAAAGAATTGGTGAAAATAATCGTGAAATTTGCTGTTTAAAAATCAACCATTTTGACATGTCGCGAACAACTTCTGGAGTCATTGTTGTACATTTTTTTCGATCTTCTAAGAAAATTGCTTCTAATTGATCAATGATTTTTTTATCATATAACACAGCATTTGCTTCAAAGTTTAATTTGTAACTTCGGATATCTTGATTGGCTGAACCAACTGTGCAGACTTCATCATCCATAATCATTGTTTTCGCATGTAAGAAACCACCGTTATAAATTAAAATTTCAATATTTTCTTTCATCAATAAGCGGCCGTAATACTGTGTTGCTCGATAAATAAACGGATGGTCGGGCTTATCTGGAATCATAATTTTAACATCTACTCCTGAAGCCGCAGCAACCTTTAAAGCAGCCAAGACACTATCATCAGGAACTAAATACGGCGTTTGAATCCAGACTCTTTTCTTGGCAGAAGTAATCAATTTAATAAAGGCCAATTTAATTTGTTCACGGTCACTGTTAGGACCACTGGCAATCATCTGAATGGATGTATTTGCCTCTGGCACCAATGCTTCAAGTTTAAAGAAATAATCCAATTGATACGCCACACGATTTTTCTCGGGGGAAGAGACGTTCCAATCCATTAAAAAACGCATTTGCAGTAATGAGGCTGCTGGCCCTTGAATCCGTAAATGCGTATCCCGCCAATAGCCAAACTTTTTAGTCGTTCCAGCATATTGATCGGCAACATTAAAGCCGCCAATGTAGCCTACTTTTCCGTCAATAACAACAATTTTCCGGTGATCATGATAATTCAAACGAAACTTCAAAAGTGCTTTTTGAGAAGTAATAAACGTTTGGACAAAACCACCGTTTTTTTTCAATTCATTCAAATGATGAACCTTGGTGCCCTTTGAGCCAAAGGCATCGTAAAGCAACCGCACTTCAACCCCTTCAGCCGCCTTTTCTTCTAATAAGTTCAAAATTTTGGTACCGATATGATCCGTTACAAAGGCATAATATTCAATATGAATAGAGTGCTGAGCTTTTTTTATATCCGCCATCAACGCATTGAATTTTTCCGTACCATCCGTAAAAATTTCAACATCATTTTTCTTAGTCAGAGGCATCCTATTTAACGAGGAAAAAAAGTCTGTAAACTGTTGTTGCTCCTCCGTCGGCATCTTTTGACTATAAAGTTCAAAACTTTCTTCTTGGAAATTCTGAAAATTCTCTAATTCCCGCAAATCACTTTGTTGCAAATAAAATTTCTTTTTGTCGGTTAAACCGCGACCAAAGAATAAATATAAGAAAAAACCAAAAACGGGTAGAGCAATCAGTACGAGTAGCCATGCCCAAATTGCTGCTACATCTCGAGGTTTTAACAAAATGGTAATTCCCGCAATAATTGCATTAATAAAATAAATAACTGTTAAGACGCTAAGAATCAATTGTCTTCCTCCTTTATTTGTTACGTTTTAGTATACCATCAATTACGGATTTGGAATATCTTTTCTTTAGCTGCTTCTGTCTCAAAAAATAAAAAGACCCCCTCATTCTAGTACCAGTAACTAGAATGAGGGGGTCTTTTTGATGTTTGTTTGAAAGTCTTTTAACTTAATTTCGTGTAAATGGACCTTTAGGAGCAATCAATTCTAAATTTGTACCATCTGGATCGGTAAAGTAAGCAACCCCTGTACCAAAACCGCTCTTCAAGCCATCTTCTTCTTGGAATGTAATCGGCTCTCCATCAGGTTCTACGCCAATCGCTCTTAAACGTGCAACAGCTGCATCAATATCTTCCACTTCGAAACACATATGCATTGCACTAATTTGTTCGTTGGAATAAGAAGCTTTTTCTGATTTTGGTTTAACATATTCTAATAAATCAATATTGATGTTTTCTAGATGCACATTGGCATACTTGATTAATGTATCATCTAACCCTTGTGTTTGGGCCATCCGTTTTCCACCAATTTCATCACGATTTGCGATTTTTGTTCCTGTTAATGCTTCATAAAACTTCACTGATTCATCCAAATTACTGACTGTAATCCCCACGTGGTTGACTACTGAAAAACCTTTAACTGCTTCACTCATTGTATCTCCTCCTAGTTAATTTTTAGAAATCAAACGTGTCTGGATCTGGTCCCACACGTAACGATTCATTCAATTGGTTGATTTGTGCCATTTCTTCTGCACTTAGTTCAAAATCAAAGACCGCTGCATTGCTAATCATCCGTTCTTTGTGGACAGATTTCACGGCTAATAAGATATCTTGTTGAATATCCCAACGTAAAATCACTTGGGCTGCTGATTTATTATGGTTCTCAGCAATCGCCAAAATGGTTTCATTAGATAATAATTGGCCTTGCATCAATGGTGACCAAGCTTGGACTTTGATATCATGTTTTTCACAGAAATTACGCACTTCTTTTTGATCCAATTTTGGATGTAGTTCCACTTGGTTAATTACCGGAACAACTTTTGCATAAGAAAGTAAATCTTCTAAATGATGAACTTGGAAGTTGCTGACACCAATTGCTTTCACTTTTCCTTCGGCGTATAAAGTTTCTAAAGCTTGCCATGATTCTTTGTAAGAATTATTTCCTGGCCAATGAATTAAATACAAATCTAAATAATCTAAACCTAAACGTTCCAAACTATCATTGAAAGCTTGAATTGTTTCATCATAGGAAATATGCGCGTTCCAAACTTTCGAGGTAACAAATAAGTCCTCACGGTTCAAACCAGTTGCCGCTAAGCCTGCTTTAATTCCCGCTCCTGTGCCAGATTCATTGCCATAGATTTGCGCTGTATCGATTAAACGATAACCATTGACAATCCCTTCTTCGACCACTTTTGCTGTCTCTTCATCTGGTATTTGGAATACCCCGAGACCCATTCCTGGAATTTTAGTGCCGTTGTTTAATGTTACTGTATCTGCTAGTGATGTAATCATTTGATTCGCTCCTTTAACGTTTTCTGATATCATCATATACCGTGCCGTACATGCTGTATAGTACGTACTTTTTCGTTTCATAGGAACCAAAAAGTGCGCTTTTTGTTAAATTCGCTTTTTTAGCCTGAAAAATTTTTCAACTTTTTTTATATAACGTACTTTCTCGCTCTTCTAAGCGTAGCATTCTTTAAGCGATTTAACTAGTGTATCTCTCACGACACACGACATTTTATGTAAAAAAAAGAGAACGCGTACTCCGTCTTCGAAACGTCCTAAGACGCCGACAGAATACCGTTCTCGTGGGTTTGGCACCCAATGGGGGCATAGGGATTCGAACCCTAGACCCTCTGATTAAGAGTCAGATGCTCTAACCAACTGAGCTATGCCCCCGTTGTATAAAATAGCTTTTCAGCTACCTCAATATTGTAGCACTCCGCTATTATTTATACAAGAGGGAATTTTTTTCAGTTGTTATTCTTGTGAAGATTGTTCTTTTTTTACAGGACAAGCTGTTTGACAATCTTCACAACTTTCCCCTTTTTTGATTCGTCGATAGGTGATGATTCCTGCTGTTCCAAAAATTAAAATGGATAAAATAATTGTTGCCATCCGTTATTACCCTCTTTCTAAAGAAGTGATTGCTTGGACACTTTCTTTGCCTGGCTTTGGTTTTCTTATAAGGAAATAAAATCCAGCTAAAACAACACCCATCGCTAAAAAAGTCCCCAGAGTTAGTGTGCCTTTTTCGACTAACACATGGCCTAATTGATAAATCACAAAACTAACCATATAAGCCAAACCGCATTGATAACCAATGGCTCCTAATGTCCATTTGAGGTCTCCCATTTCACGACGAATTGCGCCAATTGCAGCAAAACAAGGTGCACATAATAAGTTAAAAGTTAAGAACGAATAGGCCGCGACTGGCGTAAAGGTGTGTTGCAGTGCGCCCCAGACTTCTACCCCATTTTCAGAAACATCTTTCACATTGCCAAATAAAATGCCTAAGGTACCAATAATATTTTCTTTCGCTATCAATCCTGTAATTGTGGCAACTGCCCCTTGCCAATTACCCCAGCCTAATGGGATAAATAGCACCGCCAACCCTTTACCTAGAAATGCTAGAATACTTTGACTTTCTGGAACGGGTTGAAACGTCACAGAATAATGTGACATGAACCAAATGAGAATACTGGAAACAAAAATAATCGTGCCTGCTTTTTTTACAAATGAGCGACATCGTTCATAGGCATGTCGAACCACACTTCTAAGCTGTGGCAAATGATAGGCGGGAAGTTCCATAATAAATGGTGCTGGATCTCCCGAAAAATGCTTGGTCTTTTTTAAAGCAATCCCTGATAACACAATGGAAGCAACCCCTAAGAAATAAGCAGAGGGCGAGACCCAACTTTGGTTAGGAAAAAATGCACCTGCAATCAGAGCGATAATTGGCAACTTCGCCGAACATGGCATAAAAGTCGTGACCATAATAGTCATTCGCCGATCGCGTTCGTTTTCAATCGTTCGACTAGCCATCACGCCTGGGACCCCACAACCTGTCGCAATTAACATTGGAATAAACGACTTACCAGATAGGCCGAATTTCCGAAACAAACGATCCATGACAAAGGCAATCCGTGCCATATAGCCACAATCTTCTAAAAAACCTAAACATAAAAACAGGACGGCCAGTTGTGGTAAAAAACCTAACACAGCCCCAACACCTGCAATGATCCCATCTAAAATTAAACTTTGCATCCATGGTGCTACTTGCCATTGCGCCAACCAATTTCCCACAAATTGAGGAACCCATTCCCCGAAAAAGACATCGTTTAACCAGTCTGTCCCCATTATACCAACCGTTTGAATAGACAAGTAATAGACCAACCACATCACAAACGCAAAGATTGGCAACGCCAACCACCGATTGGTTACCACTCGGTCAATCTTATCACTGTGAGTAAATGTCATTTCTGTTTTTTTCGTCGCACACAAAGCAATTAATCGAGCAATAAAGGCATAGCGTTCATTAATGATAATCGCTTCACTTTCATCTTGAAAGATTTTTTCGGTAATTTGTATGACTTCTTCAATTTCTTTTTCTTGAAAAGAACTCAATAATAATTGCTCTTTGGTTCGAACATCTCGTTCAAAAAGTTTTAAACTATACCAACGCTGTTGCGATTCAGGAACAGTATTCCCTAAAATATCAACAATTTCAGCAAGTGCTGCTTCTAAGCGATTATCATAAGAAGGATAAATAACCTCTGTCTCTATGGCATTCGCTCGCTGCTTACTTTGTTTTAAAGCATGATCCAACCCACGATTCTTCAAAGCACTAATCTCAACGACAGGCACGCCTAAGCCATAACTTAACTTTTCACTATTCAATGTTTGGCCGTTTTTTTCCAACAAATCCATCATATTTAACGCACAAACAACCGGTAATCCAGTTTCAATTAATTGTGTTGTTAAATAAAGATTCCGTTCCAAATTGGTCACATCGAGAATATTCAAAATCACTGAAGGTTGGTCCTCCAAAAGATAATCTCGTGCTACAATTTCTTCAGGCGTATAAGGAGAAAGAGAGTAAATCCCTGGCAAATCTTGAATAATGAGTGTCTTATCTTTCTTTGCCACCCCCTCTTTGCGTTCCACAGTCACCCCTGGCCAGTTTCCAACATATTGGTTGGCTCCTGTTAACATATTGAACGTTGTCGTTTTACCGCTATTAGGGTTACCAGCTAGTGCAATTTGCTGAGTCATTCGCTTTCCTCCTTTTCAACCAAGATCAGTTCCGCTTCACTTTTTCGTAACGTTAGTTCGTAACCACGTACATTGATTTCAATTGGATCGGCTAAAGGAGCTACTTTGCGAATAAAAATTACTGTTCCTTTTGTTAAGCCCATATCCATCAACCGACGTTTCACCGCTCCTTGTCCGTGGATCCCTACTATTGTAGCGCGTTCTCCAACTTTCAAGGTATCCAAGGAGACCCAAACTTTCTCATTCGCCGAGCGCTCCTCCACATGAATCGCTTGTAAAATCGTATCTGTCAGCGCAATTCGACTATTATGTAATAAAACAATACCATTTTGATTCTGATAATTGACAAGGACAACTGCTTGGCCTGCTACGACACCTAAATTGTTCAGATGTTTCTTTGTCTGAACATCTGCTTGGACGCTTTCGACTGTATAGACTTTCCCAACTTCTGCCTGCGCTAACGTAATCATTTACTTTCCTCCATGTGAAAAAGTTTCAAACGAAAATGAGAATCGTTCTCAATTAAAAGAATACGCTTGCTTACACGGAAAGTCAATGAATTTCTGGATGTATCTCCTGTTTTCTTCTATTTTCCTTCTATATAGAGACACTTTTTTCAGGTTACCATTTTTGAAAAAAGTCAGCTCTTGTTTTTTATGTTACTAGCTACTATAAAATTTCACTCATTCAATAACAAATCCGCTTATTTTTTCTTCTTGTGCCTAACTCAAATGTCAACACAATATTTAGTGTTTTTTCACTAAATGTTCTCTTTCAAAATTTTAATTTTTTTGTTTGTCAAACACTGACCAATGTGTTTTTTCTCCCAAAAACGAGGATTCACGTGTTTTCATTTTTCTTTCAAAAACACAAAAACTAGTATTATGAGAAAAACGCACCACAATATATAGTGTTAAAGTGTTGACTTTTTTCTACATAGATTTATACTAGTCTATGTAGAAAAAAAGAGGAGGAACTTTCAATGAACGTAAAAATCTTTTCAAAAAATAACTGTATCCAATGTAAAATGGCGAAACGTTTCCTAAGTGAAAATAACATCGCTTTTGAAGAAATCAATATCGACGCACAACCAGATGCTATCGACTGGTTAAAAGAACAAGGGTTCCAAAGCGTACCGGTAATCACATCTGAAGCAACAACCGTTGTTGGCTTCCGTCCAGACCAATTAAAACAATTGGCTAGCTAAGATGAAACTTGTTTATTTTTCAGTCACCGGTCAAACAAGGCGCTTTATTAAAAAATTGGATTTGCCTGCTTATGAACTTGAGCCAGCGAATCCTTTTTTTGAAATAAATGAGCCTTTTATTCTTGTCATTCCTACCTATGATGCAGAAATTACAGAGGTAGTGAATGACTTTCTTGATTATAAAAGTAATCAAGAACTGTTAGTTGGTGTAGCCGGTGGGGGCAACCGTAATTTTGCTGAATTATTTGTCTATACCGCCAAAGATATTGCCCGCGATTACCACGTTCCGCTTCTATACTCCTTTGAGTTTAGCGGAACAGACGAAGACGTGGAGACCTTTAAGAAAGTAGTGGAAGAAATTGAGTCTAAAAGAAATTAAAGATGTCAGCTATTTCAAACTGAATAACGAGATTAACCGTCCTGTTGATGGTCAAATCCCTTTAAATAAAGATAAAGAAGCACTCGCAGCCTTCTTTAAAGAAAATGTAGAACCGAATACACGTAAATTCAGCTCTGCTGAAGAAAAAATCAACTTTTTAATGAAAGAAGATTTTATTGAAACTGAATTCATCAAAAAATATTCAATGGACTTTATTGAAAAATTATATGCTTTCTTAGATGAACAACATTTCCAATTCAAGTCTTTCATGGCGGCTTATAAATTTTATTCTCAATACGCTTTAAAGAACAACGCCGGAACAGAGTATTTAGAAACATATGAAGATCGGGTTGCCTTTAATGCCTTGTATTTTGCGGATGGCGATGAAGAGTTGGCTTTAACATTGGCGGATGAAATGATCCATCAACGGTATCAACCAGCCACACCTTCTTTCTTAAACGCTGGGCGTAAACGTCGAGGTGAATTGGTTTCTTGTTTCTTAGTTCAAGTAACAGATGATATGAACAGCATTGGGCGTTCAATTAATTCTGCCCTTCAATTATCACGAATCGGCGGCGGCGTAGGAATTACTCTTTCCAACTTACGTGAAGCGGGCGCACCAATCAAAGGTTATGATGGCGCAGCAAGTGGTGTTGTCCCTGTTATGAAATTATTTGAAGATAGCTTTAGCTACTCTAACCAATTAGGTCAACGTCAAGGTGCTGGTGTGGTTTATCTAAACGTCTTCCATCCAGATATTGAAATGTTCTTATCTGCTAAAAAAGAAAACGCTGATGAAAAAATCCGTGTAAAAACGTTGTCTCTTGGTGTTATTGTTCCAGATAAATTTTACGAATTAACACGTAACAACGAAGATATGTATTTATTTAGTCCTTATAGTGTGGAACGTGAATATGGTGTGCCTTATTCCTATGTAGATATTACCAAAGAATATGATAACCTAGTGGCCAATCCAAACATACGTAAACGTAAAATTAAAGCCCGTGACTTAGAAAATGAAATTTCTAAATTACAACAAGAATCTGGCTATCCTTATATCATCAATATTGATACAGCTAACAAAAACAATCCGATTGATGGCAAGATTATCATGAGTAACTTATGTTCTGAAATTCTTCAAGTTCAAACGCCTTCTGTTATTAATGGGAAACAAGAATATGAAGTTTTAGGAACAGATATTAGTTGTAACTTAGGTTCAACTAACATTGTTAATTTAATGGAAAGTCCTGACTTTGGAAAATCTGTCCGCGCTATGACGCGTGCGTTAACTTTTGTAACAGATGCTTCTGAAATTGATGTCGTGCCAACTATCCAAAATGGAAATCGTTTAAGCCATACAATCGGACTAGGCGCAATGGGCTTACACACCTTCTTCGCTAAAAATCATATGGAATACGGCTCTGAAGAATCATTAGACTTTACAGACATTTATTTCATGTTATTAAATTACTGGACTTTAATGGAAAGTAACCAAATTGCGAAAGAACGTAACCAAGTCTTCCATAATTTTGAAAAATCAGATTATGCTTCTGGTGCTTACTTCGATAAATATATTGAAGGCAACTTTACACCAAAATTTGATAAAGTGAAAGAAATTTTTAAAGACATTCAGATTCCAACGGCTGAAGATTGGGCTGCGTTACGCGATGCTGTGAAAAAAGATGGTCTTTATCATCAAAATCGTTTAGCCGTAGCGCCAAATGGTTCAATTTCATATATTAATGATACTAGTGCCAGCATTCATCCAATTACTCGCATGATTGAAGAACGTCAAGAGAAGAAAATTGGTAAGATTTACTATCCAGCGCCTTATTTAGCTAATGATACAATCCCTTACTATACTTCTGCTTACGACATGGATATGCGCAAAGTGATTGATGTCTACGCAACAGCGCAACAACACGTTGATCAAGGAATGAGTTTAACCTTGTTTATGCGTTCAGAAATCCCTGAAGGCTTGTATGAATGGAAAGAAACACCAAAACAAACAACCCGTGACTTAAACATTTTACGTCATTATGCGTTCAACAAAGGGATTAAATCAATTTACTATATTCGTACATTTACAGATGATGCTGAAGAAATTGGCAGCAATCAATGTGAGTCTTGCGTGATTTAATGAAAAGCACTTAAATAAGGCGTTCTGCTTGAGCGTCTTATTTTTTAGGAATGTTCTCTTTTTAAACAGGACATTTTCAGATATACTGGACAAAGAAGAACGGCTGCATGCTCCTATTTGGACTCTGTAGAACGTTTTAAGCGAAGAAACGAGACAACTAGTCAAACAGACTGCTGTCCCAGCATACAGGAGGAATAACCATGGCAACGTATTATGAAGCAATTAACTGGAACGCCATTGAAGACGTCATTGATAAATCCACTTGGGAAAAATTAACCGAACAATTTTGGTTAGATACACGGATTCCGTTATCCAATGACTTAGATGATTGGCGGACTCTTTCCGATTTAGAAAAAACTACTGTCGGCTACGTTTTCGGCGGTTTAACTTTATTAGATACTGTTCAATCAGAAAGCGGCATGGATCAACTGAGAAATGATGTGCGGACGCCCCATGAAGAAGCCGTCTTAAATAACATCCAATTCATGGAATCTGTCCATGCCAAAAGTTATTCTTCTATCTTCAGTACATTAAATACAAAAAAAGAGATTGATGATATTTTTGAGTGGACAAATACCAACAAACATCTGCAATATAAAGCAGAACGGATTAACGAAATTTATAAAAACGGTACTCCGTTAGAGAAAAAAATTGCTAGTGTATTTTTAGAAACGTTTTTATTCTATTCTGGGTTTTACACTCCTCTTTACTATTTAGGCAACAATAAACTAGCGAACGTCGCTGAAATTATTAAATTGATTATCCGTGATGAATCAGTGCACGGCACGTATATTGGCTATAAATTCCAATTAGGATTTAATGAATTACCAGAAGATGAGCAAGATAAACTAAAAGACTGGATGTATAATTTACTTTACGAATTGTACGAAAACGAAGAACGTTATACAGAAGAATTATATGATGACTTAGGTTGGACCGAAGAAGTAAAAACCTTTTTACGTTACAACGCCAACAAAGCTTTAATGAACTTAGGTATGGATCCCTTATTTGCGGATACAGCCAATGATGTGAACCCGATTGTAATGAATGGTATTTCGACAGGAACTAGCAACCATGACTTCTTCTCCCAAGTAGGAAATGGCTATTTACTAGGAACAGTTGAAGCCATGAAAGATGATGACTATCTTTACGGTTTAGATAAATAGCAAAAAGCTAGAAACGATCAACGTTTCTAGCTTTTTATTTTACCAACTTCCTGAGGCACCGCCACCGCCGAATGAGCCGCCACCGAATGAACCACCACTGCCGCTACCAGAACTACTATGATTAGACGGATTGTATTGCGAGTTTAAATAAGCATACGTCAAAACACTACCATCATAACTATATAAAGTATCTCCTACTAATAAACGCCCAAAAGATTGTTTTTTTGCATTTGGATATATACTTAGTAAAGAACCACGCTTAGTGGCACGTCTTATTTTCCCTTTTGTGGCAAATAACGTTGCTCCATTAAGATATAAACAATAAAAAGAAGTCTTTTTCATCTTATTTAATACTTTCTTTGTCTGTTCTGAGTTATTTAGGACAACCTTTGTTGGTAAACAATTCAAATAATCTTGATACATTTTTTTAACAAGTTTTCTTGTTCTTAAAATTTGTAAAATATAAATAGCACAAATGAGCATCCCAGCAATACTTGCCATTAAAAGAACATTTCTTTTCGTTGTGTTAGTGTTTAACTCTGTTTGTATATTTGTTAATTCATTATCCACTTGTGCGGTTTTTGAATTGATTGCAGCCGATACTTGATCAATAATTTTATTGAGACCTGTATTATAATCCTCGTTTCTAAAAGCCTCTTTTACTTCTTCATTATTAATAATATCATCCGCATAGCTATCCGTTAAAATACTCTCTAAGCCATATCCAACTTCCAAGCGAGACTCGCGATCCTCAATTGCCATTAGAAAAACCACACCATTATTTTTTTCACGATCCCCTACACCTAATTGATTAGCAATCTTATTGCTGTAAGATTCAACAGATTCCCCACTAGGTAACGCAGGAACGGTAATAAGCATAAATTGTGCGCCATTCGCATTTTCCAACAATTGTTGATTCAATTGAAACATTTTCTGTTTAAGTTGATTTGAGACAATACCTGCATTATCTGAAACATAGATATTAGCATCATTAATGTTCAACTGCCCATTCGTTCCAGTAATTGTCACTAATTCATTTTCACCAGTTATTTCTTGTTTAGAAAAGTTATTTATTGTTGTCTGGGTTGACGCTTCAGTCATTTTCCCTGCTAAGATATCGTCTCTCTTTTTTTGTAAGGCATGTTGCTTCTCTCTCAGTGCAGTTTGTTTTGCTTCATAAGAGATTCCCTTTCCTTCATACCAAGCAGCCATTCCTAATATTAAAATCATACTTAAACTAATTACCACAACAATCGTTGTATTCCGCTGATGCTTTTTATAAAACAAACGAACTTTTTCTTGAATTTTTTCGACTTTTTTATCCAACCTTCCTCACTTCTTTCTTTTTAACCCAAATTTTCTATAAATTTTTATTTAAATTTTACTTGCGGCACTTCTTTTCCCTGCTCTGTCGCAACATAGTTAGTTTTCTTCTCAAATCCTAAAAGTTTTGCAATTATTTTATCAGGGAATTTTGAAATCTGTTGGTTATATGTTTCAACGGCTTGTATATAGTTACGGCGTTCAACAGAAATTCGATTTTCAGATCCTTCTAATTGAGTCATTAAGGTTTTGACATTTTCAGAAGAAGCTAACTTTGGGTAATCTTCATTCAATACTGTAACAAAATTACCTAATCCTTTTTCAATTTGCTCATTTGCTTGCCCTTTTTCAGAAGAAGATTTTGCTCCTGCGTATGCTTTACGTGCTTCCGTTATTTCTTTTAAAACTTCTTTTTCTTGAGTCATACTGCCTTGAACACTACTGACAAGATTAGGAATTAAATCAGCACGTCTTTGCATTACATTCTCTACTTGTGACCATTCTGCTTCGACTTTATTATCTAAAGTAATCAATTGATTATAAGCTTTCATCACAAATGCACCAATAATCACAATGACAACAACAATAATACTAAGAAATTTATTTTTTTTATTCATCTTACTTATCACCTTTCTTTCTAACTCGTAATACAATCATAACTCTTTTGTAATCTTTTTGAAATATTAAACTTAAAAAATCAGTCCTAGGTCCTAGAAGAAAACCGCCATAAGCATTTTAACTTATAGCGGTTGTCATTAATTATAAATAGATGTTTCTACACATTAATCAATCGTAATTTTGTTACATTATTTGAAACAGATAGATCTTCGATAACATCGGCATACGTTAGGCCTTTAGGCAAATCAATAGTATAGATATTCGTATAGATTTTTGTATCATCCACCCAAGAAACATTGAAATTCACATCATAAATTTCAATATGTTTTTCTTCAAAATACTGATTAATAAATTCTTTGGTTTCTTGTTTATGTTGATAGCGAATTTCTAATTTTTTGATTGTTGGTACGTGAATAATTCGTTTGACAATGGTTAAGGCAAATAATACACCGATAAAACTTGTTAAGGCAATCGTATAGTAGCCCATGCCCACCGCGATC
This sequence comes from Enterococcus sp. MSG3299, assembly GCF_050555765.1. Taxonomy (NCBI): domain Bacteria; kingdom Bacillati; phylum Bacillota; class Bacilli; order Lactobacillales; family Enterococcaceae; genus Enterococcus; species Enterococcus sp. MSG3299. The sequence goes on along the minus strand of NZ_CP187869.1, from coordinate 396,942 downwards.
CCTAAACCAGCAACGGTCCATAGTGACGCTGCTGTCGTCAATCCGGTGACACTTTGTTTCGTTACAATGATGGTTCCAGCACCTAAAAAGCCGATTCCACTTACAACTTGTGCAATCAACCTTGCTTGATCTGAACGAATGACCCCCGTCAAAGCCGGATTAGCTAACGCATCTTTCAATGCATTGATTGCAATTTGCGACTGAATTAACGCAATAATAGCCGCGCCCATACAAACTAAAATGTGAGTGCGCATCCCTGCTGGGCGATTCTTATATTGTCTTTCAAAACCAATTGCGCCACCCATCACCATCGCTAGGACTAACCGTAAAATAATTTCTGGAATTGTTAGCTGTAACATCCTTTTCACCTCTTCTTCTATTACTTCCAGTATAACAAAAAAAGAACTTGAAACATAAGGAAATCCTTATGTTTCAAGTTCTTTTTCATCAACGATTATAATTTACTTGCAGCTGCATCATCAATGATTACAACAACATCTTGATGGTTTTGTAATGCACTTGCGGGCATGTCTGTTGTTACTGGTCCGTCAATCATTCCTTTAATGGCTTCTGCTTTTGCTTCGCCATAAGCCATTAAAATCATTTTTTTACCTTTCATGATTGAGCCAATCCCCATAGAAACAGCACGTGTTGGGACATCTTCTACTTTGTCAAAATAACGTTTGTTTGCGTTGATTGTTGATTCAGTCAACTCAACGACATGTGTTAAGCTATCTAGAGGTGTGCCTGGTTCGTTGAAACCAATGTGTCCATTTTGACCAATACCTAAGATTTGGATATCTACTGGATGTGCATCGATAATTTTTTCATATTCTGCGGAAGCAGCATCTAAATCTTCTGCTTTACCATTTGGTACAAATGTTTCTTTAAATGGTTTTTTGTCGAATAAGTGTTTGTTCATGAAATAACGGTAACTTTGCTCATCTTCGCCACCTAAACCAACATATTCATCTAAGTTTACAGAAGTCATTTCTGTAAAGTCGACATCACTTGCAGTCATTTCTTTATATAATGTTTCTGGTGTACTACCTGTTGCTAAGCCTAAAACTTTCGCACCATTGTTCATACCTTCTTTAATTAATTCAAACGCTTTTTTGCCGCCTTCTTCTGCATTTGCTACACGGATAATTTGCATTTTGACACGCTCCTTACGGTTTATTTTGGTATAGTCCAATTATAACACCTTCTGAAAAAAATTTCTAGAATAAAAGAAAAAAACTTCTATTTCCCATCAGAAATAGAAGTTTTCGAGCTTGTTTAACAGATTAATATTGTGGTGCGTTGGGATCCACATACGTATTTGGATCAGCATAAGCGTTTGGATCTGTGTACGCATTTGGGTCAACGTACGTATTCGGATCGTAGGTTCCTTCTGCTGCTTGTTGCGTATTGCCGTTGTATTCTGTTTGTCCGGCTGTGGTGTCCGCTGTGCTACTCGAACTAGTAGAGCTATTGGCACTTGAATCACCAGATTCACCAATCAGTGCAGTATCTGTAACAGCATAGCTAAACTGATTATAAAAGGCTAAATCTTTTTCACGTTCAGAAGCATGTTCTTTTAAACCAAGTTGTTTTCTGAGTGTTGTTTGTGTTTTGTATAAGCTATTTGGATCTAGGACTTGATAATAAATATCATCAATGGTTGCACTGTATCCTTGTAATTGTTCAGAGTCAATTGTTTTAAAGGCAGACAAATATTTTGATTGGATGTCCATCATGTCATCCCAAGTTAAGTCTGTTTTTACATTGGCTTCAACAGCATCAAGAATTTTTCGATATTTTGAAACACCATCAAAACTCATGACTTTGCGCACGATTTTCTCAACAACTTCTCGTTGGCGGCGTTGACGACCCACATCTCCTTCAGGATCTTCGTGACGCATCCGCGCATAAGCCAAACCTGTCGTGCCATCTAACTTGATTTTACCTGCTGGAACAGTAATACCGTCCAACGTAAATTCACCAATCGTATTATCTACTTCAATACCGCCTACCGCATCAATCAGGTCTTTTAACCCTTTCATATTGATGGATACATAGTGATGGATGGGAATATCCAGTAATTCTTGGACTGTATTAATCGCCATTTCGGCGCCACCAAATGCATAGGCATGGTTCAATTTGTCTTGTGTGTCATTTCCAACAATATCTGTTAGAATATCTCTATCCAAACTGATCATTGTGGACTTGTTTTCTTTCGGGTTGATGGTTACAACCATTGTAGTATCTGAACGACCTTGTTCTGTTCGGCCTAAATCGCCTGTGTCAATCCCCATTAAAAGAACAGAGAATGGTTCTTGCGCATCAATATTGGCCGTGGCTCCTTTATTGGACTTACGGTTAACTGATTGATAGATCCCATTAATTGTTGAATTGGCATCTGAATACATCTTAATTCCGTAAGCACATACCCCAGCTACTACCACTAGCAAGACGCTCAAGAAGCCCAGTACTACTTTTTTCCATAGTTTCATAAGACACTTCCTCGTTTATCTAAGAATAATTCTTAATTCATGCCCTTTATTTTCTCATAGTTTGCTTATTCAAGCAATATTTTTTATTTTTTGGAACAAGAACTTAACACAATTGTAAAATAAAAGAGCGCTTTATCAAGGAACAATTGTTATTTTTGAGAAAGTGTTTGCAGAAATTCTTGATAATGTTTTTGTTCATTCGTTTCAGTGATAGTTATTTTCTCAAATGCACCATTTAGTAAATCAGTCAGTGATCCTTCAATCAAATGCGTAATCGTGGCATTCCCAATTAATTCCATCCAATAACTGCCATCAGACGTTTCGTGGACGACTGTTTTCACCATACCTCCAGCATTTTTGACGGTTATTTCTTCATAAAAAACACCATCTTTCAATAACGTATAAAGTAAACTACTTGCGCACATAGCTGTCCCACAAGCACTTGTAAAACCTACACCACGTTCATACGTTCGAACAAATAGTTGATTTTTGCCAAGAATTTCAACAAAACTCACATTTATCCCTTCTGGAAAATATGGATTTTCATTATTTACATAGGTAGCGATTCGTTCAAATTCTGGACCATTTAAGGTTTCGTGATCCACAAATGCTACAAGGTGCGGATTAGGCACTGCTACCGCTGTAAAGCGAATGGTTTTAGATAAGGCTGGTACGATTTCATCAATTAATGTTTGGACCCCTAAATGCATTGGGATAGTGACTGCTTCAAAACTTACTGGTGAAATTTCCACTTGGTAAGTCGCTACTTCTTCAGCTAAATTGGGGGCTTGACGTACTTTCAAATCTGCAAACATTGTTTCAACTGTAAATGATTTTTCTTGGTTTTTTTCAGCTAAATAACGGGCAACCGTACGCAAGCCGTTCCCGCACATGCTTGCTTCACTACCATCGCTGTTAATCACTCGCATTCTAGCATTGGACGTGCCGTGAGTCCCTTCTCCTACCAAAAGTAACCCATCAGCTCCCGCCAATAATCCTGTTTCCCGCGAACATAACTGGATGCGCAATTGCTCAATTTCCTCAGCGGTTAAAGAACGCTCAAACTGTGTTTCATCCAATAAAAAGAAATCATTTTCTGACCCGTGTACTTTTTGCATCATAACATTCATTTTTTTAGCTCCTTCTTTATGTATCCGTTATCTTTCCCTACTTACTTTAGTATGCCATAAACGAACAACTATTTCGACCCTGGATTTGTAAAAGGAAAGAGTCAAATGACAGCCGTCATTTGACTCTTTCCTTCACAATTGGCAAACTTATTTTGCTGCTGCAAAAAGTTCGTTTACTTTATCCCAGTTAACAACGTTCCAGAATGCTTCAATGTAATCTGGACGAACGTTTTTATATTTTAAGTAATACGCATGTTCCCAAACGTCAAGACCTAAAACAGGTGTTTGGCCATCCATTAATGGTGAATCTTGGTTTGGTGTTGAAGTGATTTCTAATTTACCGTTATTCACAACTAACCAAGCCCAACCTGAACCAAAGCGGCCAGTTGCAGCTGTTTTGAAAGCAGCTTTCATTTCATCAAAGCTACCAAATGTTTCATCGATTGCTTCTTTAATAGCGCCAGTTGGTTGTCCACCAGCATTTGGTGCCATAATTTCCCAGAAGAATGTATGGTTTGCGTGACCGCCACCATTGTTACGAACGGCAGTACGGATATCTTCAGGAATAGCATTCATATCTGAAATTAGGTCTTCTACAGATTTTTCGCCTAATTCTGGATGTTTTTCAATCGCTGCGTTTAAGTTAGTCACATAAGTGTTGTGGTGTTTATCATGGTGTAAGTGCATTGTTTCCACGTCAATGTAAGGTTCTAATGCATCATAAGCATATGGTAATTCTGGTAATGTGTAAGTCATTTTTTAAATCCCCCTATTTTTTAGTATGTAACATACGTCTTTCATACAACTATTATGATAACAGAGTGAACCGCTTTCTACAAAATAGTTTGCTTGCCAAAAGAAAAGTTTTACAAAAGAGGGAGATTACCTTGTGTTTCCCTCATAAATTCGCTAGAATGACCTGTAGAAGAATGATGTGAGGAGTAAATAAATGAATACATTGCAATTATTTAAGCAGGCCTTTTTTTCAGTTTCAGAATTACGGCATGCGAAAAAAATGGCGTTTTGGAAAGTAATTCTCTATGCTGTTTTTTTAAGTGCTATTTTAGCACTACCTATTACCAAACAAGTCTTTTCTGTGCTACAAGAGGTGCAACAAGATGGCCAAAAAATTGCAGAAAAGTTGCCTGACTTTTCTATTGAAAATGGCACGTTGCAAACAAAGGCTAAAGAATCTGGCTTTATTTATCAAACCGACTCGATTATTTTTACGTTTGATCCAGATGGAAAGCGTACAGCCGCTGATGTCCAAAAAGATTTAATTGGTAATGCGTTTGGTTTGGCTTTTTTACAAGATGAATTTGTAGTCGCCTTACCAAATTCAGGCGCAACTGAATCAATTCTAGGCACCGACCAATTTATCTTCCCCTATAGTAAAGGAACCTTAGATGGCGTTAACGCTCAGAGTATCAAGACTGCGCTAAGTGAAGCAGCGATCCCCTGGTGGACAAAACTTATTGTCTTTTTAGTGGCTATCTACCCTGTTCTAATCGGTTTAGTTTTAGACTTACTGATTGCCGCTATCGGTGCATCTCTCTATTCAAAATTACGTTTTTATTCTTTACGTTTGATTGATTGTTTAAAAATTATTACGTATTGTGCTACCGTGCCAGTCATCTTAAGTGCTATTTTAAACTTCGTAAATCCGATGTTTAACGATGGCATCCTAGTTATTTTACTAAGTCTGTTCTTTTTCTTTGTCACAACCAAAAACGAACCACGGAATATCCCTGGTTCTTAAAAAAAGAGCCTGGGACAAAAATCACTTTGGATTTTTGTTCCAGGCTCAAAACCTGATAAACGGCGGGAACAGAACCAACTCCTTCGGAAATAAGCCGAAATTCTCCAAAAATTAAAAAGCAATTTTCGGAAATTCCTTCTTATTTCTCGGAGCTAAACGGTTCCGTCCCGACCTCTTTCTATTCTTCAAATTCTTCTTCATCTGTTAATTCAGGTAAGTCAATCGTGGTCACCGCAGATTGGCCAATTTGCGTTAAATATGCAGCTAATTCATCCACATTTTCCACAGGTGAGACGGCTGCTTCAATTGCCATTGCTAAATTAAGTCCAGCGACTACTCGCAATTGCGGATAAGTGCCCATGGCCATCATAGCCACATTACAAGGTGTTCCTCCTTTTAAATCAGCTAATACAAGCGTCGGGACATTGCCAGCTTCTTTTAAGATTGCTGCCAGTTTTGCTTGCGTGCCGCTCAAGCCATCTTCTGCGGTCATTGACACAATCGCAGCATCTGCTAATTCCCCGACAATCATTTGAGTAGAAGCTAAGGTTTCTTCTGCCATCCGTCCATGGCTCATTAAAATTAATTTTGGTTTCATCATATCCTCCTAAAAATACTGCTGATAAATTTTTGTTCGTGCTTTCAGAAAACCACGTTCTTCACGAGTGGGATGAATCCGATTCGTCAGCAAAATTAGGGCTTCTTTGGTCTCTTTTTTCATACCAATCGCCGTTCCAGTAAAGCCAGTATGATACAAATAGTCTACCCCAGCTTGCGTCTTTTTCACTTCCCAACCAAATGTACGTCCCCCTTGATTCATAGACCAGAGAGCAGTGAACATTTTTTCAGAAAATAATGGTTTGCCAGACGGGTAGCGATTATTCATAAAACACTGAACAAAAGTGAGTAAATCTGGTAAAGTTGCAAATAAACCTGCACTGCCAATTGGCGCTTTTAGTTGATAGGCTTTCGAATCGTGGACCACTCCCTGAATAACGCCGCGTTGTTTTGTAATCTCTGTGGGCACTGCCTGGGCAAAATCGCTGACCGTAAAACTTGTATGCTGTAGGTTCATTGGTTGAAATACGTATGTTTGAAAGCTCTCTTCTAATGAGCAGCGATCCAATACTTGAATAATTTCTCCCAATAAGTAATACCCTAAATCAGAATAAGTGGTTTTCCCTCGTTCAGATAACGAATGCGTTAAAATGATTTCTTGCAAGCTTTTTTTTGTGACATTTTTCTTATCGACAACATCAGCTGGCAGTCCGCTCTGATGCAGTAGAAGCTCCCCAATCGAACAAGATAGTCCTTGATAATCAGGTAGGATTTCCCCCACAGTGGTTGAAAAAGTAAGCTGATTTGTATCGATTAATTGTAACATTCGATTTGTTGTCCCAATAACTTTCGTTAAGGACGCTAAATCATACAGGCTAGCTGATGAAATCTTTTGTCTTGCAAATGGACCAGTATTACCTAAAAAGCCCGTATACTGTTCTGATAAGCTATCTTCTGTGATCGTCCCCCAAGCGACACCCGGAACGACTTGCTGATTAATCAGTCTCTGAATTGTTTCTTGAATTGCGATTTGATTCATTGTTCACCACTTCTATGCTAAAACTTCTGAAATCCGTCCGTCATGTTCTGCTAATAGTTGTTTGGCTTTTTGAAAATCAACGTGGGCTTTCGCCATTACAATGGCTGGTGCCACTTCTAGCTGTGCTGCCTCCAAGTATTCTTTGGCTTGCGATTCCTCGATTTCTGCTGCTTCTTTAATGATATTCGTGGCACGTTGAATTAATTTTTCGTTCGTTGGTTGTACATTGACCATCAAATTTTGATAGATATTCCCTACTTTAACCATAATTCCTGTTGAAAACATATTTAACACCATTTTCTGTGCTGAACCCGCTTTCATTCTAGTTGACCCTGTAATGACTTCCGGTCCTACAATTGGCGCAATCCCAATTTCCGCCAATTGATTCATCGGACTTTGATTATTACAGGTAACTGAAATGGTTAGAGCACCCACTTTTTTTCCGTATTCAATTGCGGAAACAGCATATGGTGTCCGACCACTAGCAGCAATCGCAATTACGACATCTCGGGCGGTCAATTGATGTTGCGTTAAATCTTCGATAGCTAATTCTTTCGAGTCTTCAGCGCCTTCAATTGCTTGATACATTGCTTTTTCACCACCAGCTAAAATACCAAATGCGCGTTCTGGCGACACACTATATGTGGGCGTTAATTCAATCGCATCCAAAGCACCTAAACGTCCAGACGTTCCTGCACCACAATAGATTAAACGGCCCCCTTTTTTAAATCGTTCTGCCGCTGCATCAATTGCTGCAGCGATCTGCGGAAGCACCTTTTCAATTGCTTGTGCTACCTTTTGGTCTTCTTGATTTATTAAAGTTACCATTTCTAATGTTGACACTTGGTCAATCTTTTTAGTCGCTTCATTTCTGGCTTCTGTCGTTAATCCTTCTAAGTTCATTTGCTTGCACACCCCTACTTCTCTTTTAGACGGCTGACAAGTTGACTCGTTTCAATCATATTGCGTTCAATTTCTGTGTCTAAATCATCTTGAATTGAACCTAAATACAGAACATCGCCAATTGCCATTGACGAAGCAATCGATGAAATAGCCCCAACTCGAATGAGGTGCTCATTATTGGGGACTAAAAGAACTTCATCGCTCAATGATCGCACGTTTTCTCCATCGTTACTGGTAATAAAAATAACCGTTGCACCTCTATTTTTGGCAATTTCACAGGCGATTAAGGCTTCTTTTGTCAAACCACTATAGGAGACCGTGATCAAAATGTCTTGTGCCGTTGCATAATTTAAAAACTCCAACATCATGTGACTATCATAATTAAAAATTGCTTGGCGACCAGCGCGGTTAAACTTGTGATAAAGATTATAAGTCGTTAAAGAAGAGGCACCAATTCCAACCAAATGAATTTTTTCCGCTTTTTTAACATGCGCGATTGCTCGTTCCAAGGCTTGTTTATCCACTGTATAAAATAAATCCTCAATCGTAGCATTTAATAAAGATTCCACTTTCATACAAATGGTATCCACCGAATCATCTGCCGCTACAATTGGATCAATATCTTTTTTACCGTTACTGGCAGCTTGTACCGCTGCAATGGATAGTTTTAACTCTTCCCAGCTGTCAAACCCTAATTGTTTAGAAAAACGGGTAACTGACGCCGGAGAAGTTTCGCTATTGCTAGCAATTTCGTTTGCTGTTAATGAGAGAAGACGGGTCGGATCCTTCAGTATATAGTCTGCGATTCTCTTATTTACTTTGGAAAAGTCCTTATATTTTTGTCTGATTGAACGGATTGGCTCCATCTTCTCATCTCCATTTCTATTTTATGAAAGTTAAAATTGCTTCGTTTGGTTCAGAAGGGATCATCTGTGCGGTAATAGTCACCCCATTATCTGTTAAACGACGAACGGTTTGAATATCTTCATCGGTTAATGCAACAGATTTTTTAATTGCTCGACTGCCTTCTTTTTGAGAAATATTGCCGACATTGAAGCTCTGTAATGGGACACCGCCATCAATTAAAGCCGCCATGTCTGCAATGTCTTTCGTAATTAAAAAGACTTTTTCTTCATCATAATTGCCTGCTAAAATTTTTTCAATCGCTTTACGTTTTGATAAAATGGATAATTTAACTCCTGCAGGCTTAGCCATTTTTAAGGCACCAATTTGTAATTGATCTTTGACAGCGGCATCATTTACTACCATGATTCTTTGTGCTCCAACCGTATTCGTCCAAACGGTTGCAACTTGTCCGTGAATTAAACGCTCATCTACTCTTGCATGTACAATTGTCATAATAAATCTCTCCTATTATATACTATTTTTTTAAAATAAACCGCCAACCCAAGCCAACATTGGTTGTAAATTGCCTAAAACCATGCCAATTAAAATTAAAACAAAGATTAGCCGTGTTGAATTCATTTTCTTTTTCCCTAGTAACCAATAGGATAAAAGAACAATCCCTAAAGGAATTAATGCGGGTAAAATTTTATCCAACATTTCTTGAACAGATAATGTTACATCTCCCATTTTATAAGTTAAATCTAATTTGTAAGTAATTACCGAAGGAATCAAACCGCCGACCACCGTTAACCCTAAAATAGCCGCACCTTGCGTAAACAATTTCATTTTATCCGCAAATTCTGTCGCAATTTTTTTCCCTTGATGGTAACCAATCCAAGTAAATTTATAGCGAACCCATAGGACCACTGCTCCGGCAATTAACGGGATCATTAACCCAACAACCTGGCCCCCTTGCGCCATGTAAGCTGCAATCGAAAAAACAATCGCACGATAAATCGCGATAAAAATGGTATCACCAACACCAGCAAACGGACCCATTAGACCTGTTTTCAAGCCAGTAATGGCCGTTTCATCTTCAATGCCGACTTCTTCTTCCAAAGCCATATCAGCTCCGACAATTAAATGCGACATGGCTGGCGTTGTATTCATAAAGCCAAGATGTGTCTTCAAGGCTTTCTTCATAGCTACTGGATCTTCACTGTATAGTCGCTTTAATGCAGGCATCATCACCCAAGCGTAACCAAGTCCTTGCATTTTTTCATAGTTCCAGCCCCACTGATAGCCAAAAAGATTACGGACGTAAACTTTATTAATATCCTTTTTTGTTAATTTGTTAGTCATCAATCTCAACCTCCTCATCATCTTCGTAAATAACCGTGCCACTTGTTGTAGCTGCGCCGCCTTTGTTATGATTCATCACATAAATCGCTGCTAAAGCCAAGCCAACCAGTGCGACACCTAAAACTGAGAAGAATTGGGCCCCATAAGCAAGTAACACGAACCCAATAATAAAATAGGGCCAGTATGTTTTAATTGGCAAGTAACGCATTAAAATAGCAATCCCCATCGCTGGTAAAATAGCACCTGCTGCTTTTAACCCATTCATCACCCAAATAGGAATCCAATTATTGATAGCGTTTACAACTTGTTCACCAAAAGCTAGGCCAATAAAAACTGGGATGACACGAGAAATCGTCCAAGGAAAAATTCCTAAAACATTGCAACGCTCGACCCCTTTATAATTTCCTTCTTCCGCATAGCGATCTGCTTTGTGTTGGAAAAACGTATTAGCCATTCTGCCTAAAATATCTAGTTGTGTTAATAATAACCCAATCGGAACCGCAACTCCGATACCATACTCTGCCCCTTTCCCTGAAATGATTGCATAAGCCGTTCCCATAATGGCCCCCGAAAGAAAGTCTGGGACTGTTGCTCCTCCATAAGTCGCTACGCCTAATGTCATCAATTGAAGCGTTGCCCCAATCATCAAACCTGTTTGAACATCTCCTAAGACTAGGCCAGTAAACGTTGCAGCAAACAATGGTGTATATGGACCAATCTGAATAGAAATTTGGTCAAGTACACCAACAACTGTGTAAAGACATAAAATCAAAATAATACCAATCGATACTGTCATGCTTTCTCATCCTCCTTGAATGCGTTTTCTTTTTTGTATTTGTAGAATACCATTAAAGAAATATCATTTCAAGTTCTTTTTAAAAATATTTTTAAATGAAATTACATTTCTTATATAATTTTTGTGCTATACTAAAAGAAAACGGTTTAGGAGTGATTATGTGCGGTTTTTGCTGATTTATTTCATAACTATTTTTCTATCCAATACAGTTGGGGCGCTCTCTGGGATGGGTGGAGGCGTCATTATTAAGCCTGTTTTGGATTTTCTTGGGTTCCATTCGTTAAATAGTATTGCGTTCTATTCAAGTGTCGCTGTTTTTGTCATGTCCATTTCTTCGACTTATAAACAGTATCAAAATGGTGTCCAAATTGAATGGAAAAAAGCCGCGAGTATTTCGTTTGGTTCCTTAGTCGGCGGCATGTTAGGTGATTTACTTCTTAATCAGGCGATTGCACTAGCGCCAAATGAAGAAAAAGTACAACTAATCCAATATATCATCATGTTGCTGACCTTGGTTTTGGTTCTTCTCTACAATCAATTTTCCAACTGGCACTTACACCTCAACGGATTGAGCATTTTTCTGATTGTCGGATTAGGCTTAGGGATTCTATCAACCTTTTTAGGCATCGGTGGCGGTCCCATTAATGTAGCTTGCCTTATTCTCTTTTTTGGAATGGATATCAAATCAGCAACTGTTTATTCCATCATTACTATTTTTTTCTCCCAACTCGCCAAACTTGGCAATATCGGCTTGACCACAGGTTTTGCGGTTTTTGATTTGACAATGCTTTGGGCTATTATTCCTGCCGCTTTATTCGGTGGTTATGTCGGCGGTCTTTTCAGTAAAAAATTATCTCAACAACGGGTCGCCCAAATTTATAGTTTAGTTGTTTTTTTAGTTATTTTGTTAAATATGTATAATTTGTGGACTGTTATCTAAAAAAAAGAAGCGCTTTGTCTATACGACAAAGCGCTTCTTTTTTTAGTTAAATCACTGTTAATTTAACGTCTATATTATTTCTTGTTGCTTTAGAATATGGGCAAATTTCGTGGGCTTTTTTAACAAGTTCTTCTGCTTTAGCTTGATCTACCCCATCAATATGAACTTCTAATTCAGCACCAACGCTAAATCCATCTTCTCCTTGGAATAAGGAAACACGTGCAGTTACTGTACTTTTACCTTCGACTTTTTCTTGATCCATCACTAATTCTAATGCACCGTTAAAGCAAGAACTGTAAGCCGCTGCGAATAATTGTTCTGGATTTGTTGTATTTTCTTTCTTGACACCTGGCGAAGCAACCGCATAAGAAAATGATTTATCCGGTGAGTGAACTTCTCCTGCACGTCCACCTGTATTAATGATAGTTGTTTCATAGATTTTTTTCATGTAAATTCCTCTCCTTTGTAAAGTTTTACACTTCTGAGAACTTGTTACTTACATAATTATTGTAGGAAACTTTGCCAGATACAGCAAACGTTGTGCTTGTGAATAATAAAAAATAACATTTAACGTTGTATTTTTGACGTAGAAAAAGAACCCATTCTATGATAGGATAAAGTGAACTTGTACATTTGTACACAAACTATTTTACAAAGGAGACTTTCCCTTGACACACTTACTTGATTATCAACCATTAAACCTCTACACAAACTATCAAGAAGCCGCAGAAAAAACACCAACTGTTCCAATTATTTTTGATGAATCTTTGCCTGCTTTTCCTGCACTTGGCTTAGAAACAACTTATGGTGAAAGCCATCAAGAAATTTTGAAACGGGCATATCAATTAGCCGCTTTAGGTGTAAAAAAAGGCGACAAAATTATTATTTATAAAAGTCCTAAATTCGACACGTATTTACTAGCTGTTGCAGCCTCATATCTAGCAGCCGTTCCTGTAATGGTTTCATACCATTTACCTTTTGAAACAATTGAAGTATTCGTTGATCGTTTAGAAGATCCTTATATTTTATTTGATGATGTGACTGCTGAAAAAGTTCAAGCTGTTCGTAACAGCTCTGCCAATAAAAAACTTTCGGTTGCTTCTCTTTTAGAAGCTGATGCCACGGAAGTTCCTCAAGACGAACTGACTAAAGACGAAATTGCCTACATGACCCACACCTCTGGAACAACAGGTATTCCTAAACTTATCTGTCATTCCAATCACTCTATGGGTTGGCGTACAAAATGGCAAAAAACCATTTTTACAAAAATTGCTGAAAAGAAATTAGTTGGCTTTCATATTTCGCCAGTTCATTCTCGTTTTAACATTGGCGTGTCTTCTTTAATGGCCATGGGCTTCCCTATGATGCCTTTAGCAAACGCTTCGAGCGAAAAAGTCGCTGAAATGTTCAGCACCTATCAACCAATCGCTGTAGAAACACACCCCAATAACTTCGTTCAATGGGTTCGTTTGGCCAAAGAAAAACCTGAAGCTTTCGCTAGTGTCCATTATTATCATTCTACTTTTGATGCAATTAACAACGCTACAATGGTGGCTTTCTTAAAAGCATCTGCTGCCAATGAACCAATTTTCCTACAAGTTTATGGACAAAGTGAATGCGGGCCAATGATCTTACGAGCGCATACTTTAGAATCTCTAAAAGATTCAGATGCTCGTGACATGGGTGTTGGTTTAGAGGATTTAACACAAGCTCGAATTACTGATGAAAAAGGACAAGTTTTACCTGCGATGACGGACGGCCATATCCAATTCTTATCAAAAGGACGGGCCTTAACATATTACAAAGAAGATGCCCGCTTTGCAGAAAATGTCTACGGCGAATGGTGGGACAGCGGCGATTACGGAATGTTAGATGAACGCGGCCACTTATTCTTGAAAGATCGCCAAGTAGATCTAATTGAAAACATCGACAGTAATTTAGCTATTGAAGATCATTTATTGGATGCATTAGATTTCTTAGAAGAAGTGATTATTGTCCGTGGCAAAGAAAATGAACCTCAGCCAATTTTAGCGGTTGTCCCTGGGGAAGAAATGGATTGGGACGCTTGGTGGACACAAGTAGCCGATTTACCACATTTAAACGAACCTATCATTATGGCTTTTGATGAAATCCCTCACACAGCTACTATGAAAGTGCAACGTTTACAACTAGAAAAATGGTTAAAAGAACAATAAAATAAAATTCTTTGTTAAACAGTGTTGGTCAAAAGAACGTTTAGACCAGCGTTGGAGCAAGTGGAGCAGAAAGCTAAAAAGTTAACTCGTTGTAGGTTATCTTAAGCTTTAAAAAGAGGGGTAGTCGTCGTTTTGACGGCTGCTCCTCTTTCTTTTGCATACCGTTAATTAAATCCTTTTTGTGAAGAGCTTGACATGGGATGGTTCCCACAAATTATACTTAGCTTATTCAAAGAATGGAGTGAGCAAGTATGAAAATTTTAATTAAACAAGATTTCGACACGATGAGCGAATGGGCAAAAATGTTACTTCTAAGCACGATGAGTCAAGATAAACGAGTGAATTTATCAATTACCGCTGGCAAAACGCCAACACTTGTTTACCAAAAATTAGCCTCGATTGTGAAAAATTTATCTGACTTTGATAATGTTCATTATTATAACTTTGATGAAATCCCCGTTCCTCATCAAAAGGAAGGCATTACTCTGACAGATTTGCGGACGCTGTATTTGACACCTGCGGAAATATCCGAGCAAAACATCCATCCATTAACTGTTGAAAACTTTCAACAACAAGATCAACGGATTGCTGACGCAGGCGGCTTAGATTTGATGTTAATTGGCTTAGGAGCAGATGGTCATTTTTGTGGGAACATGCCCACTACCACTCATTTTAAAAATGAAACCTATCAAGTGACCGTCACTGGTTCAGAGCCTTGGTTTGTTCCTGAAATGATGCAGCCAGGCATGACCTTTGTTACGATGGGGCCAGCCAGCATCATGAAAGTTAAGCATCTTGTCCTAATTGTAAATGGTGAACAAAAAGCTCAGATGGTCAAACAAGTACTCCAAGGACCTGTCACAGAAACGTATCCTGCTTCTATTCTTCAACTCCATCCAAATTTAACGGTTCTCTTGGATGAAGCCGCAGCGAGTCAATTAGAAAAATAAAAAATTGCGCCTAGATTATGCTTCTCTGCATAGTCATAGGCGCAATTTTGTTATCATTACATGATTTTTTGATACTGACTGTATTTTAGCAAATTCGTCTGGGAAAGTGTAACACCAATACCAAGTCCCTGAGGCACGGCCATTGTCCCTTGCTCTAAAATAAAAGGTTCCGTGATGATATCTTCATAAAAATAGCGTTCCGTGGCTGAAATATCACCTGGAAAGGAAAAGGTAGGCTGTGACGCAAATTGCAAATTCAATGCGCGACCAACACCAGACTCAAACATACCACCTAACCAAACCAATAAATCATTTTCTTGGCAAAATGTGGTAATCTTCAACGCCTCGTGAATCCCACCTACACGAGGAATCTTCAAATTGATACTACGGCAACTGCCCAATGCTAACGCCACTTGGCAGTCTTTGAGACTACGAATATTTTCATCCAAACAAATTCTTGTCTTCAGTTCTCTTTGTAATTGTGCGTGATCTAAAAAATCATCTGCAGCAAAAGGCTGTTCAATCATCGCTAATTGATAGTGATCTAAACGTTGTAATTGAGGCAAATCAGCCAATGTATACGCTGAATTGGCATCGACCATTAAAGGCAAGTTAGGAAAATGCTGACGAATCAAAGCAACGGGTTCCACATCATAACCGGGACGAATTTTCAGCTTCACTCGTTGATACCCTTTTTCTACAGCTAACTGAACTTGTTTAAGTAATTGAGGTAAGTCTTCTTGAATCCCTAAACTAATCCCTACAGGAATTTTCCTCCGCGTTGGTCCAAAAAATTCAGTTAAACTCTTCTGTTGCCGTTTGGCATATAAATCCCAGATGGCAGTTTCTAACGCAGCTTTTCCCATCCAATGTCCTTTAACTTCTTCAAAAATTGTTGAAACCTCTTGCGGCTGTTCAATCGCTTCTGTTAAAAGTAACGGAATTAAATGCTGTTGGATGATGAAGCGTTCGGTTACCAACGTTTCTTGCACATAATCAGGTTGCTCAAAAGCCGCTAATTCGCCAAACCCTTGATTTCCTTGCTCATCCGTTATTACAAATAGATCAAACGCTTTTTCTTCCAAGCGACCATAGCTCGTGACAAACGGCGTTTTTAAAGGCAAACGAACCTGATAGGTTTCAATTGATTGAATGTTCATTCAGATGGCTCCTTCCAATAACGCTGTCACCTTTTCATAGAAAATCGTTGGTTGTTCTAAATGGATACAATGTCCTGCTTCAGGAAAAATTGTCAGCCTCAACAACGGTTGACGTGCCTGCATTTTTTTCGCAATTCCAATAAATTTTTGATCTTCGCCGCCTACCAATAAATCGGTAGGAATCGGCTGCAATTCTGCTAGACGTTCCCAGTAACTCTCTTGCGCTCCTGTGCCCATATACCACAAACTACTAGCCAATCCAAAGGCCGATTGGCTCAAACGTTCCTGACGAATGGCCATTTGCTGTGCCACAGACAAGGCTTTTTGCGTTTGAAATAACGGTAATTCTTGCCAAAAATCAATAAAATCCACCAGCGGTTCCTCTAAAAGACGTTCCGCCAAACGATGATCTTGACAGATACGAGCCTGACGTTCTGCGGCGGTGGCCAAACCTGGTGATCCACTTTCCAATAAAAGATGCTGTACCTTTTGTGGATAATGTAATGCAAAACCTAAAGCTGTTCGAGCGCCCATTGAATAGCCTAATAAACAAAAGCAAGGCAAATTTAGCGATTCGGTTAGTTCAGCAAGATCATGGCAAACCTGTTTCATGGTATAACGCTCTGGTGCTACCAAACTAGCAGTCGCGCCATGCCCAGGTAAATCAATGCCTAAAACGTTATAAGGTGTTTGACTGGGAAAAACGGCTGCAAACGTGGCTAACGTTCCTGTGAAACCGTGTAAACAGACTACTGTCGTTCGCTTTGCATCAAAAGGTGTTAACCATTGATAATGGTACTGCATCCCCCGAATTAACCGTTCCATGAAATCCCCTGTCTTTCTACTCGTCTACCAATTTCAGCTAAAATTGATTCGTACAAATGAACATTCTCTTGGCGATTTCCTTTGACTTCTATCACTTGAAATTGTGGTTCTTCAGCCGCTGCTTGTAAAATTTGCTTGAGCTCCGCGATTGTTTTGACTTCTTGGTACGAAGCACCGTAAAGTTCAGCAACTAACGAAAAATCTAAATCAAGCGGTGTTCCAAATAAAGGCTCGAAATCGTCCTCACGTAAAGTTCGTTGAGATAGAAAAGAGAAAATCCCGCCACCATTGTTATTTAATAAAACAATTGTTAACGGCAACTGATAACGTTTAGCCAAAAATAAACCATTCATATCATGATATAGCGCTAAATCACCAATCAGTAGAACGTTTTGCTGTGTCGGTGCTACGGCACTCATTCCTAAAGCAGTTGAAACAATCCCATCAATCCCGTTGATGCCGCGATTTCCAAACATCCGATAAGGGCGACTATCCATAAATCGATCTAAGTAGCGGATAGCCATACTATTAGATACAAATAACTGACCGTTCTCTTTCATTGTTTGGTGAACAGCTAAGCTGGCTGTTGTTTCATTTAATTCTGTCGCGTTCAGCGTTTCTAGAAGAACTTCAGAGACCGTTTTTTCCAGCAAGAGCCATTGTGCTAACCAAGTCGCTTCTTTTGGTTTGACAACCGTTAGCAGTTGTTCTACAAACGTGGTTTCCTTTGCCTGAATAACTGTTTGTGATTTTTTCAATTGCTCTTGCCATTGCCCATTTTCGTCCACAAAATAAAAAGCAGTCTCTGTCGTTGCTAAGCGTTTCAACCATAACATGATGTTTTTAGAAATTGGCAGCGAACCAAAACGCACTACCACTTCTGGTTCTTGTGGCAAGGTCGCCACATTTAGAAACAG
Organism: Enterococcus sp. MSG3299; assembly: GCF_050555765.1. Taxonomy (NCBI): domain Bacteria; kingdom Bacillati; phylum Bacillota; class Bacilli; order Lactobacillales; family Enterococcaceae; genus Enterococcus; species Enterococcus sp. MSG3299. Next base: position 379,067 of record NZ_CP187869.1, on the reverse strand, counting down.
ATCACTGTGTGCAATAACAACTTCACTATTTTGCCCATGTGTCACAATGTTTGCTAAAGGATCCGCTAGTAACGGCCATTGCAAAGCTTCGGCTAATTGAATAAATAACGCCGCTTCTTCCTCTGTATGACTGCCACCGACAACCAAAACGCCGTTTTTCTGGTACCATTGATCCGCTAGCTGTTGCACTTGTTCTGTAGAAAGGATTGATTGACCAGCGAATAAAGCCGTTTGTTGAGAACTCTTTGTTTTTCTCTCTAAGTCAGGTAATAATGGTTCCCGCAAAGGAAAATTCAAATGAACAGGTGCTGCAGGCGTTTGTTGCGCGAATGCTGCTCCTTTAGCGCCTTGCCAATAGGCGTAATTCAACATCTCTTCTGTTGCTTCTGGCAAAGCCATTTCAACAAATAATTTCACATGATTTTGATACATTTGTAATTGGTCCATGGCTTGAGGAGCACCAACTTGACGTAACTCATGCGGCCGATCCGTTGTTAAAACGACTAAAGGCACATGGCTAATATTGGCTTCACAAATTGCTGGATAATAGTTTGCAGCTGCTGTTCCAGAGGTACAAAGTAAGACCACTGGTTTTTGACTCGCTTTACTTAATCCTAAAGCAAAAAAAGCAGCGGAACGTTCATCGACATCGACAAAAGTTTGGATTGCGGTTTCCCGATGAAGTAATAAAGCCAGTGGTGTGGAACGGGACCCTGGACTAATGACTGCTTGTTCAACCCCACTATTTTTTAAGCCTTCAATAAAGGCCGTTAAATAATCGGTCATTGTTTCTTGATGATTCATTAAACCTGCCCTCCAATTCCTCGTAACATCGGTTGAAATTTTATTTTCGTTTCTTCTCTTTCTAGCTCTGCTTGGGAATCCGCAACAATACCACAACCTGCATAAAGAACGCCTTGCTGACCAGCAAAGACACCTGAACGCAAGGCCACAGCAAACTCGCCACTATCATCATTCCCTGAAATCCAACCGATTGGCGCACCATATAACCCACGACTCCCTGGCTCATATTGTCGAATCCATTCGACTGCCAACTCTTTGGGCTCACCGCCTAAAGCTGGCGTTGGGTGTAGTTGCATCACACTTTCCAAGAACGAAATTCCCGGCTTACGTTGACCCGAGATTGGCACATAAAGATGTTGTACATCTCGATTTTCCAAAATAATGGGTGCTTGAATACTGTTTTCAGAAGTCGTCATCTTCGCCAACTCTTTCGCTAAACGTTCCACCACAATTTGGTGTTCTCCGGTATTTTTGCGGTCTTGTAAAAGTTGTGCTCCTAAAGCTTTCGTTTCTTCTGATGTTTGACCCGTTTTAATGGTTCCTGCAATACAAGCGGTCGCAAACGTTTCTTTAGTACCCAACAGAAGTCGTTCTGGTGTTGCACCAATGAAACTTGTGTCTTTGGCTTCTAAAGCAAACAAATACGTATTTTGTTGTTGTGCCATTAAATTAACGAGCACTTGGTTACTTCGAATTTTTTCAGGACTGCTCACAGCAAGTTGTCGAGCCAAAACCACTTTTTTTAAAGGGCCATCTTCTCTTAAGACTGCTACTGTTTCGTTGACAGCTTGTAGCCATTCAGTCACGGCAACTTCTTCCTTGTCAATCTTTGTTTCCGCTACAGCTGGCAATTCCTCACAGGTAGCTAACAAGCGATCAAACTGAGCCACCAAAGTCGACCAACGTTCCTCGACTTCTTGTTCACTAGAACCTGAAAAGTTCAGCGTTCCATAAATACGTGAACCTGAAAAAGTAAATAGAATACTTGGTAGATAAAACCAACCTTCCCCTAACTCTCCCCAGGCCTCAGTAGGCGTTTGTTCTGTATCAAAAGGCAAACCGCCAAACAGAAGAGCCCCCGTACCAGAAATAGACATATTTTGAAAACGAGTTGCCGCCTCTTTTTTTAAAAAGTTATTCAATTGATGCGTTTCTGTTTCTGCGCCTTTTAAGATAGTTTCATATCCGAAGCCAACCAAAGCAAAATCTTTTTTCGGCGTTTGCCAAAAAAAACGTTCTCCTTGGTATGCCTTTTCACCAGCGGCAAAAATTGCCAAGGCTGTTTGTTCTGTTTCTAATGGAAAAACCCAACTGAACTGACGGGCATTCTTCTGATAGGCTTGTCGTAATTCATCAGGCAATTTCATCTGATTAAAAACGCCTCTCTTTCTTCTGTCATGAAACGATGTTTGGCAATCTTTCCACTTGCTGTTTGCGGGAAAGAATGACAAAAATAAATGCGTTTCGGTCGTTTATATTTTGCCAGTTTTCGTGAACACTGGTCTTGAATTTGCGCTAAGGTGATTTCTTGGTCACTAATCACATATGCAACTGGGACGGCTCCCCATTGCGCATCTGGTTCTCCTACAACTGCCGCTGCTTTAATTCCTGTTATCGCCTGTAACACCTGTTCAACCTCAGTGGGGTAAATATTTTCACCACCAGAGATAATGAGTTCACTTAAACGACTAACCAAATACAGGTAACCTTGTGCATCTAAATAGCCCATGTCGCCTGTTTTAAACCAACCATCTGCTGTCCATTTTTCAGGTTGACGCTGGTTAAGGTAACCTGAAACAACGTTTGGTCCCTTAAGTAAAATTTCCCCGACTTGCTTTTCTGGCTGTTCTTGTCCTAGTTCATCAACAATTTTGATCTGCATATCTTTTAACGGTTGCCCAGCAGAGCCGATTTTCAGCGCCGCATCTTCAAATTTCAAGGCAACAACTTGCGAACACGTTTCCGTCATCCCATAAGATTGAATAACTGGAATCCCTTTTTCCTCACACTGCGCTAATTTATCCGGTGCAATCGGTCCGCCGCCCAATAGCATTCCTTTAAAGCTGGCGCTGTAGCCAGCTTCAGGATAGACAAACAATAATTGTTGCAACATTGTCGCAACCACTGAAATGACGGTTCCACGGCCTTCTTGTAAATCTTGTGTCACTTGCTGTTCATCAAATTTATCGTAAAGGCGAATACTACAACCTAAGACGAGTTGTCGAACAACAATCGACAATCCGCTAATGTGAAATAATGGGACTGCACACAACCAACAATCTTCAGCAGTAATCCCCATATTTTCTTGAGTGCCTCTAGCACTGGCCAAATGATTTTTAAACCGTTGCAAGACCCCTTTAGGCTGTCCTGTAGTTCCAGATGTATACATAATAGAAGCCACCGACTCTAAGTCACTTGGCTGTTGAAACTCCTGATGTGAAAGACTATGCTGTTTTTTAACCATTGGCTGAACGTCGACAAAAGAAATCTCCTCTAACAAAGCCTGCGTTTCAGGCGCACCAATAATCGTTTTAACTTGCGCATCTTTTAACTGAAAAGTCAGTTCAGCAAGTGTCAAATGCGTATTTAAAAATAATAACTCTTTCCCCAATTCCCATAAGGCTAGAATTGAAAAATACAACTCTTTGCTGTTCTTACTGAATAAAGCCACACGTTTTTCTTCTGGTGCAAGCACCTGTTGATATGTGGCTACCCAATGGCTGACTTCTTGTTGCACTTCTAAAAACGTCCAAGATTCATCCTGAAAATAAAAAGCAGGATGATCGGGACGTTTTTGTACTTGTTTATTTAACCAAGTCATTGGTTTATGGGAATTTAGGGAATTGATCGAAATCTGGTGTCCGTTTTTCTTTAAATGCATCTCGGCCTTCTTGTGCTTCAGCCATTGTATAGTAAAGAAGTGTCGCATCACCAGCTAATTGTTGCACACCAGCCAAGCCATCTGTATCGGCATTTAAAGAGGCTTTAATCATCCGTAAAGCAATCGGGCTTTTGGTTAACATTTCTTCTGCCCACTCCATTGTCACATCTTCTACTTGTTCCAATGGAACAACTGTATTAATCCAGCCCATATCTAAAGCTTCTTGAGCAGAATACTGTTTACACATAAACCAAACTTCTTTCGCTTTTTTATGGCCGATAACGCGCGCCAAGTAACCTGAGCCGTATCCACCATCAAAGCTACCGACATTTGGTCCTGTTTGCCCAAACTTAGCATTTTCAGCCGCAATTGTTAAATCACAAACTAATTGTAAAACATTGCCGCCGCCAATGGACCAGCCTTTCACCATTGCGATGACTGGTTTGGGAATGACACGGATTAACCGTTGTAAATCTAACACATTTAAACGTGGAATATTGTCTTCGCCAACGTAACCACCATTACCTCGAACTTTTTGATCGCCACCAGAACAGAATGCTTGGTCACCTGCGCCTGTTAAAATAATAACCCCGACATCTTCTTTATCACGACTAATGTTGAATGCATCAATCATTTCCATGACTGTTTTTGGTGTGAATGCGTTGTGAACATGCGGGCGGTTGATAGTAATTTTTGCTACTTTGCCTGCTTGTTCAAATAAAATTTCATCATATTCTTTAATTGTTGTCCAGTTTCTCATTAGGAAACCTCCTTCATTAATCTCATCTTTTCTATTATACACAAGAATCGGCACTTTAGAGAAAAAGTCGCTTGAATTTTAAGAAAAAACATGGCTATTTCAAATTTTCTTCATTCCTGTATAATAAATAAAAAACCTTTTATTCTCTCTTTTATTAGAAAGGACTGATTACTATTCATCTTTTAGAGTATTTAGGCATCACGATTCAACACGTTTCTGCTGAGAAATGTCAGCTTACTTTAACGGTAAAAGACGTGCATAAACAACCCTATGGCCTTGTCCACGGGGGCTTAAACGGCGTCTTAATTGAAACTGCCTGTAGTTTAGGTGCGAACGAAAACGTTCCTGAAAACACTTTTGCTGTCGGCATAGACTTACAAGTAAATCATCTTCGTAGTGTCCCTGATGGTATCCTTACCGTGATTGCGACACCCAATCACTCGGGAAAGACCCTTCAAGTTTGGGAAGCAAAAATTTATAACGCAGACCACCAATTGACGAGCGTGGGGCGTTGTACCTTAACAAATCGACAAAAAAAACAGTAATCTTTACAGGTTACTGTTTTTTTGTTTATGGTTTTTAATAAGTAATTAGATTACTTCGTTTATTTAATTTTAGTACCAACCATTTGCTAACCAGAATGATTTAGCTGCATCCCATGAACCATAGCGACCTGCTACGTACTGATCTGCCACGCGTTCTTGGTTGGCAGGTGAATAGTCACCATTTAAATAAGAGGCAGATAATTGGTAACGACCGATATACTGACCGTTTGTTGCATCGTAAGAACCACTAGATTCACGTTGTGCGATCCACTCTTTTGCATCACTGCTTGCGGCAGGTGCTGCTGGTTGCGCTACTTCTTGAGCAACAGGTTGTTGTACTTCTTGTTGTACTGGTTGTGCAACAGGTTGTTCAACTACTTGTTGAACTGGTGCAACTTCTACAGCTGGTGCTGGAGTATTAGCAACTTCTTTTTCTGAACGAATAACTAATTGTTCTCCTTCAAAAATTAAATCAAGGTTTGGCAATTTGTTATCAGAAGCAATTTTTTGAATTAAGCTATTGTCTCCTGCAAATTGATGAGAAATTGTTGATAAAGTATCTCCTGCTTTAACTGTATATAAGCTTTCTGCGTTTGCGTCTGTTCCTAAGAATAATCCTAAACCTGCGGCCAAAGTTGTTCCAAGTAAAATCGTTTTGATTGATTTCATGTATGTTTCTCCTTTGTAATTAAAAATATTTGATTGTTGCTCTTAGCTCTCGGCAACAACCACGTCTGCTTCGCTTTATCGAAACGACTTCACATACTTTATCATCGAATGGCCGGCCGTAGGTGAATATCTCGTGACAATTTATTACTAGAATGTCGGTTTTGTTACATTTTGTAATAAAAAGCTGCCGGAAGCTTGATATTATCCTGTTTATATTTTGCAAAAAAAAGTTAAAAAAACAGAATTTTATTTTTGAGAAACCGTTTTCTAACCCTTGATTAGCCATTAAATGTCGGTTTTTTTACATTCGTTTCAGTCAAAAAGTAACAAAATGTTAAAGATACTAGACATGAGAATGTTTTTTTTAAAAACTCACGCCTAAAAAGAACAGGTGTTTTCTTTGAATTTTTTTATCATTCACTATATTTATTTTTCCTTCTATTATATAGATAAATTTTTTGTCCTATTCATTTTTCGATTCTGAAAAAACACTAAGCACTTCCTATTGAAACAAAAAGAGTTAAACAAAAAAATCTTATATTTTGCTTGTTATTTATTCATTTTAATCTTATTCAAAAAAAGAACAGCTAAAACGACTGTGAAAACAAATTATTGAAAGTAAAGCAGAATAAATATTCATTTTTATCATAATTCACGAATAAAAAACAAACAACCGCTCGAACGCTTGTTATTTAAAAACATAATCAGTTTTTTCTCTTTCTATTTTCCAATCTATGAGTAATAAAATATATGAATCTACATTTAAGTCATTTTATTATCAAATATTCTGAATATTATAAGAATTGGAGTTTTATCTATGAGTGACAAAGAACAACTTGAGAAATTAGACAAATCCTTTCTGGGACAACCGAAAGGACTAGCAACACTGTTCTTCACAGAAATGTGGGAACGTTTCAGTTACTACGGCATGCGTGCTATTCTAATGTATTACATTTACGATACCGTAGCCAATGGCGGTTTAGGTCTCCCCAAAGCAACTGCCTTAGCCATCATGTCCATTTATGGATCAATGGTTTTCATGTCCAGTATCATTGGCGGTTGGGTCTCTGACCGTGTCTTAGGTTCAAGGAAAACTGTTTTTATTGGTGGTTTGTTAATCATTGCTGGACATATTGTTCTCGCTACCCCATTTGGTGTCCCCGCCTTATTCGTTTCTATTATGTTAATTGTATTTGGGACTGGGATGTTAAAACCAAACGTTTCAGGGATGGTTGGCCATCTTTATTCAAAAACTGACTTACGTAGAGATGCAGGCTTCTCCATTTTTTACATGGGGATTAATATCGGAGCCTTAATCGCTCCCCTTGTTGTCGGAACTTTAGGACAAGAATATAATTATCATTTAGGCTTTTCAGTTGCCGCAGTAGGGATGTTCTTCGGGCTACTACAATATTATTTCCAAGGACGTAAATCTCTGGCTGGAATTGGTCAGGCCCCAACTAATCCAATGTCTAAAGAAGAGCAAAAGAAATTTGCTAAAGCATTTATGTTGGCAATTGTCGTTGCTTTACTTATTTTTGGTGGCGCCTATGTCACAGGACATTTAACAATTGATTTCTTTATTAATACCATCAGCGTGTTAGGAATCCTGTTACCAGTTTATTATTTCAGCAAAATGTTAACGTCTAAAGATGTCACTGCTGAAGAAAAACCAAAAGTTCTGGCTTACTTGCCATTATTCTTAGCAGCAATTGTTTTCTGGTCATTGGAAGAACAAGGTTCGTCTATTCTTGCTCTATTTGCAAATGAACGGACGCAAACGAGTTTGTTTGGCTTCCCGATTGCCGCTAGCTGGTTCCAATCATTAAATCCTGTATTCGTAGTTATTTTGACCCCTATTTTTGTTACATTATGGACAAAACTAGGTAAACGTCAACCATCAACAGTTGTGAAGTTTTCACTAGGGCTAGTCTTTGCTGGTCTTTCCTTCGTCTTATTAATGTTGCCAGGTCTACTTTATGGTACCGAAGGACGGGTGAGTCCACTTTGGTTATTCTTTAGTTTCTTCATTATGATTGTCGGAGAAATGTGTTTATCTCCCGTTGGCTTATCGATTACTACAAAATTAGCACCGAAAGCTTTCGAAGCTCAAACCGTTGCTATTTGGTTATTAGCAGATGCCGCTTCACAAGCCATTAACGCTCAAATTGCTCGTTTCTATACACCTGGAACAGAGTCAGCATATTTTGGGATTGTCGGACTTGTAGCTGTCGTTGCTGGGATTCTCTTATTCATTGTGAAAAAACCAATCCAAAACTTAATGGGTGACATCCGTTAAACCGTCAAAAAGTTGCCTTTCTCTTTTTTGAAAGGCAACTTTTTTATACAGCGTTTTGATAACGTTTTCATAAAGTGGTATACTAAATAGAAGGAGGACGAGGACATGCGTTACTTAATTGGCGGTATTTTTTTATTGATTAGTATCTGGCAATTCATTGTTACTGGACGGACATTTTCCTACTTAAAGAAAGAGGGCGGCAAAAGAACCTCACCATTTATTCTGTTAGGACTATGGAGTAGTTTAGTGTTTGCTATTATTTCATTTGCTGTGGCGATTGCTTCTTTCTTTTATGTGAGTTTTTAGTAGAAGGCTAGCCATAAGTAAAAGGAGCGAGATTGCTAGTCTCGCTCCTTTACTTATTTATTATGGTTGTTTTCCAATATAAGCTAAAATTCCACCATCGACATATAAGATATGTCCATTAACAAAGTCAGAAGCGTTAGATGCTAAGAAAACTGCTGGGCCAGCTAAGTCTGCTGGTGTGCCCCACCGATTAGCAGGTGTTCGTCCCAAGATGAATTCGTTAAATGGATGCCCTGGTTCTCTTAATGGCGCCGTCTGTGGCGTTTCAATGTAGCCAGGTCCAATCCCATTACATTGAATATTATATTGTCCATATTCAGAAGCAATATTTTTCGTTAACATTTTTAGTCCGCCTTTTGCTGCCGCGTACGCACTAACTGTTTCACGACCTAGTTCACTCATCATTGAACAGATATTGATAATTTTGCCATGACCCTTTTCAATCATATCTGGAATAACCGCTTTTGCCATAATAAATGGCGCATTCAAGTCAACATCAATCACTTGACGGAACTCTTCTGCTGACATATCCACCATTGGAATTCGTTTAATAATTCCCGCATTATTGACTAAAATATCAATAGAGCCGACTTCTTCTTTAATCTGAGCAACCATCGCTTGAACTTGCTCTTCATCAGTGACATCACACACATAACCACGTGCTTCAATCCCTGCGGCCCGATAATTTTCCAAGCCTTGTTCAACTGATTCAGGAGATAAGTTATTAAAAACAATTGTTGCTCCTGCTTCAGCTAGGGATTTCGCAATCTCAAAGCCAATCCCATAGACAGCACCTGTAATTAACGCTACTTTTCCATCTAATTGAAAATCATTCATTTTAAATTCCATGTTTTCTCCTCTTTCTTTGGTTTATTTTAATTGATCCATTGCAACCATATCCATGTCTGTGTACGTAATATTTTCTCCGCACATGGCCCAAATAAAGGAATAATTACTTGTACCAACCCCAGAATGAATTGACCAGCTTGGTGAAATGGCTGCTTGTTCATTACTCATTACTAAATGTTTCGTTTCGTCTGGTTTACCCATCATGTGGAAAATCCGCGTATCTTCTTCCATATCAAAATAAACATACGCTTCCATACGACGTTCATGTGTATGACAAGGCATTGTATTCCAAGCGCTACCTGGTTCTAAAATGGTGTAGCCCATTTGTAACTGGCAACTTTCACAAACGTTCGGATGAATGTATTGGTAAATTTTACGTTGGTTCAATGTTAATGGATCACCCGTTTCCATTGGGGTAATTTCATCAATACTAATTTTTACGTTGGGATATTTATGATGTGCTGGCACACAACTAATGTAAAATTTCGCTGGATTATCAGGGTTTTCTGAAGAAAAACGAACATGTTTTGTTTCTTTCCCAATATAATAGCCATCTTGTTTTTTCATTGTTTCTTTGGCGCCATCAATTTCAATAAAGCCTGGTCCCCCAATATTAATAACCCCTAGTTCACGGCGTTCTAAGAAATAGTCAACCCCTAATTCTTTGTCCAAAATAATTTCTAATTCTTCTGTGGTCGGTGTCACACCACCAAAAATCATCCGATCATTATGTGTGTAGGTTAAGCTGATTGCACCTGGAATAAAAACTTTCTCTACTAAAAATTCATCTCTCAATTGTTCTGTTGAATAGTGACGGATATCCGCCGGACTATGTGTATAACGTGTTTCCATATTTTGCATAACTAAAATCTCCTATCTATTTATTTTTCCTGAGCCCGTTGCCAAAAAAGCAAGGACTTCTTTTTGACTAAATTGATTACAATCACCATGGACAGTATGTTTTAACGCACTAGCCGCTGTCGCAAAATCAATGCAGGTTTGTGGATCATAGGCAGCTAATATGCCATGTAAAACCCCACCAGCAAACGCATCACCGGCACCGACACGGTCAACAATCGGTTGTAATCGATGACATTTGGACGTATAATACGCACCTTTGTACCATAGCGTTCCGATTAATTCATTATCTGTCGCTGAATGAACTTGACGTTTGGTTGAATAAAATACTTGAATGTTGGGATAACGTTCTTGCATTTTTCGGTAGTACCACGTTAATGCGTCTTCAAGTTCTTCCTCTGGTTCTGGAATCTCCAATAAATAACGAGCATCTAATACCCCAGCTGAACAAATATCAACAAATGGAAGAATGGACTTCAATGCCACGCTCGCTTCTTTCTGGGACCAAAGTTTCCCTCGATAATTAATGTCAAAACTTACTTGGCACCCTTCTTGCTTCGCTGCTTTAACTAGCGCAACCGTCATACTTTGCCAATTTTTTGATAACGCCGCTGTAATCCCTGAAATATGAAAGATCTCTACTCCTGAAAACAGCTCATGTAAGTCCCATTCCATTTCTTCGATTTGAGCAAAGCTTGAATAGGCGCGATCATAGACAACACTGGCTGCTCGTTCTCCTGTACCAGTTTCCAAGTAATACGTTCCTAGACGTGTTCCGCCAGTTCGTACAAATTCCGTTGAAACCCCATAACGACTTAAATGCTTTTTGGCGGCTTCTCCTAATGAATTATCGGGCACTTTACTAGCAAAATTCACTTGGTGGCCATAGTTCGCTAACGAAATCGCTACATTCGCTTCACCACCGCCGTAATGTACAGCGAAATTTTCTGTTTGTGCTACGCGTATTCCGACAGGCGTGGACAAACGCAACATGATTTCTCCCAATGTTACGACTTTCCCCATGTGCCTACACCCCTTTGATTGCTTGGAATTTTTCCATATAGGCTTGGGCAACCTCACGAACTTTTTCAAAATCCCCAGTTGCTGCTGGCGCTAACAGATTACCGCCAACACCGACGGCCGTCACACCTGCAGCGAACCACTCGGCCATATTTTCCAAACTGACACCACCCGTTGGCATAATATTTAACTGAGGCAATGGCGCTTTAAATGCCGAAATAACACTCGGTCCATAAACACTTCCCGGAAATAGTTTAATAATATCTGCTCCGCTTTTCAGTGCTTCTTTCATTTCTGTGATGGTCATACAGCCTGGCAAATAGGGAACTTGATATAAATTGCAAATTTTAGCGGTTTCTTCATCGAAGCTTGGACTCACAATATATTCAGCCCCTGCTACAATAGCTAAACGAGCAGTCGTAGCATCCAAAACTGTCCCCGCACCAATGACTACGTCAGGATTCTCTTGGTATAACGCAACTAATTCCTGAATCACTTCTGTTGCTTGAGGAACAGTAAAGGTTAACTCAATCCCCCGCATACCGCCTACTACAATGGCTTGACTAGCTTTTAGTGCTTCCTCTTTTGTCTTTCCGCGAACCACAGCAATCACGCCAGCATTTTCTAATTTTTGTAAAATTGATACTCGCTTCAATAGACTCCCTCATTTCTTATTTAGAAATATATATTTATTATAAAGAAATTCACAACTTCATTATACAGATAAAAAAAGAAAATGCAAACGTTTTTACAAAAATAAAAAAAGAAAGCCAAACAAAAATCCCAATCGACTTTTGTTTGGCTTTCTTTTTCTACTATAATTTCGCTTCAATCGCTGCTTTTGTTGCTAAAAGGGCTTGATTAATCGTCGTTTTATTTTCCTCTGTCAAACGATATTTCGGCATGCTCACACTAAAAGCACCCGCAATTTCGCCATCTTTCATTAAAGATACTCCGCTACAGAAAATATCTTGTTCAATTTCTTCATCATCGTAAGCAACCCCCGTTTGTTGCACTTGTTTTAATTCTTTTTTCAAACGCAAGGGATTGGTAATCGTATTTTCGGTATAGGGAATTAATGTCTGCGTGTCTAAATATTGTTGCACTTGTTCTTCCGAAAATTCTGCTAAAACGGCTTTACCCATGGCCGAATTATACAAAGGTCGAGTAATTCCCACTTTCGAGGACATGCGAATCGTTTGATTTTTCGGTTCTAATTTATTGATATACAGAATTTCATTATTATTTAAAATCCCTAAATGAATGGTTTCATCGACCGTATTTTGAAGGTTTTCTAAATAAGGTACCGCAATTTCAGCTAAATCGATTTGCTCCACACTTTGATTCGCATAGCGAATCAATTTTGTTCCTAAGCGGTACGTCTTGTTCGTGTCTTTTTGAACATAGCCAATTAATGTTAAGGTTTCTAAAATTTTGATTGCCGTTGATGCCGTCATTTCGGTATTCTTTGCAATTTCCTGTAAGGTTTGATCGGGTTGTAAACTTAGACAGTCCATGATTTTAGCCGCTTTTAACAAGACTGTTCCGTAAGGTTTTGTTTCTTTCATCGAAACCCTCCTTTTCCATATAAGAAATTATATAGAAAAATAAAGAAATTGCAAGAAAAAAAGAACTCGAAGATTCATTCAGTAACGTTTTACTTTCACTTCAGGTCTTTCTCCCAGTCCTATTTCATTCTTATTTTCTTTTCTTTAACTCATCAGAAACATCTGCATCCTTAGGAATTAAAAGATACTCACTGACTTCTGTGGTTTCATTAAATACAACATATAATTTTTGTTCTTCATCGAAATCGCCCAAATCAATCGCTACGTAATTGGGACAAACTTCTGAGATACCATGAAACATTTGACTAAAGATTTTTTTCGTCATCCCCACATTACGATGCTGCTCTTCCGCTTTTTCCACCGCACTTTGTAACGTATATCCTTCATCTAAAAAACGCTTGATCCAATGTACTTTGACGACTGTATGTAACCGATATTTCCGTGGACCGTTTGCGTCTTTCGCAATGGAAGAAATATACCCTTTTTCTTCCCAATAACGAAGTTGACGTGGCGAAACTTCAGCAATTTCACTTAGTTCACTAATTCCTATCAACAAATTTTCTTCATTTAACAAACGCTGAATCATTTTTGACCACATTAGTTTAACTTCCTTTCCCTTATCCTTTCCTTAATTGTAGTTTTTTTTACACCTTTGTCAAGTAAGTTGACAAAGATTCTAATTAGTTGTAAAGTAGTTAATGCAATTTAATTTGAAACTTACAGAAAAAGGAGCGATATATGTGACTTCACAACAACCTGTGGATATTCACGGAAAACCTTATAACCGGTCGTTACTAGTCGGTGTTTTACTAATCGGAACATTTTGTACGATTTTAAACCAAACACTTTTAACGACGGCCTTACCTACATTAATGAAAGAATTTGATATCTCAGCTTCAAGTGTACAGTGGCTAACCACTGGATTCCTACTTGTGAACGGCATTATGATTCCCATCAGTGCTTGGTTGATTAACAAATTTAGTTCAAAAAAATTATACATAACAGCGATGTCAACGTTCTTAATCGGAACCATCATCTGTTTTGTAGCGCAAGACTTCGGCATGTTATTGACTGGACGTCTTGTTCAAGCCGCAGGGGTCGGCGTATCTATGCCTCTTTTACAAACAATTATGCTTTCAATTTTCCCGCCTGAAAAACGTGGCGCTGCCATGGGCACAACGGGAATTGTTATCGGATTAGCACCCGCTTTAGGTCCAACATTGTCTGGTTGGATTATTGATTCTTATACATGGCGTGACCTTTTTGGGATGGTCATTCCAATTGTCGTTTTAGTCCTAATTTTAGCTTCATTTTTAATGAAAAATGTCATCCAATTATCTAATCCAAGTATCGATGTCTTATCGGTCATTCTTTCTACTCTCGGCTTTGGTAGCTTACTTTACGGTTTCTCAAGCGTTGGTGATAAGGGTTGGGGTAGCCCACAAGTCTATGGATTCTTAATTGTTGGTGCGATTGTTTTATGTCTTTTTACATATCGACAATTGCATTTAGAACAACCTTTCTTAGAATTACGCGTTTTTAAATCAAAAGTCTTTACTGTCGCAGCCATTTTATCTGGCGTAACCAACATGGCAATGATTGGTGCCGAAATGGTTTTACCTTTGTATATCCAAAATATTCGTGGCGAATCTGCCTTCCATTCAGGGTTAATGCTTTTACCAGGAGCGTTAGTCATGGGACTTATGATGCCAGTAACTGGTCGCATTTTTGATAAAATTGGTGCCCGTCGTCTTGCGATTACTGGGATGTTTATTTTAACAGCTGCAACGTTACCGTTTGCTTTCTTAACAAAAGCAACACCTATTATTTATATCATTGTCCTATATGCGATTCGGATGTTTGGTATTTCGATGGTCATGATGCCTGTGACAACTTCTGGCATGAATGCTTTACCAATGAATTTATTAAGTCACGGAACTGCTGTAAACAACACCTTCCGACAAGTAGCTAGCTCAATTGGAACAGCTGTTTTGATTAGTGTTTTAACAAATGTTACCAAAGACGGCTTACCTGCATCAGACTTATTAAAAACAGCCCCACTCGCTTATCGCGACCAAGCAACAAACGCAACACTAAACGGTTATCACGCAGCCTTCTTCGTGGCAACAATCTTTGGCGTTCTCGGCTTGGCGATTACTTTCTTCTTAAATAAAAAAGAAGCGATGCCTGTTAAGGAAGTAGGTGCAATGAAATAATGATTATTTTCCTTTTAATCCTTTGCGTGTTAGGCTTTGCCTACACAAATGTATTTGGCCGAAAAGTTTGGCATAAATGCTGTATGGTTATTTTTGGTTTAGGGTTCTTAGCTTCGTTAAGTCTTATCGTTTTAAACGATAAAGATCATTTTGGTATGACCGAAGTTACTCAGGACAAAACGTTTGAACTAAAAAGCAGTAGTTCAAGCAAAGATGGCCCCAACATGTTATTGTACCAGCCGTTGGGCGATGGTTCCGAAAAAGTTTATTTATATAACACACCAGATAAAAAGAAACTACAAAAAACAGGAACGGAAAACGTCACAAACACAGTTCAAAAAGATGCTCAAAAAGCCACATTAGTCCAAAAAACGACGAAATGGTCCTATCAAGAGTCTTGGGCCAAAACACTATTTGGCCTTGCTGACAACGATAACCAATTTGCAAAACAAGAAAACACCTTCAACGTTGCTAGTGACTGGCTAGTTTTAAGTGCTGATCAAGCCAAAAAATTAGGCGAATATATGGAACAACATGCCGCTGATATCAAAAAAGAAGGGACCGAAACAGTTGGCAAAAAAATGATGGCTGCTATGATGGCGAATCCATCAATGTCCCAAGAAGAACAAGCGAAACTCACCGAACAATATACCAAAGAGTTTCAACAAGAATTGATTCAGAAAATTCTTAGTGACATGAAATAAAAAAGCGAGCTTGATAGGATCATCAAACAAGATGTGACTACCAAGCTCTTCTTTTTAATTATAAATCGCTTTAATCGGATCCATCCTCGAGGCACCAATTGCTGGAATAATCCCGAAAAAGATACCTGTGAAGACAGAAACCAATGTTGAAATGGCAAAGATGGACGGCGTAATAATTGGCGTAATCGAAATATATCCACCGACCACAGTTGCCAATAAGTAGCCGCAGCCGACACCAATCAAACCACCAATCAATGTGATAAACGCTGCTTCCATTAAAAATTGGAATAAAATGACTCGTGGTTTAGCACCAATGGCCCGACGAATCCCGATTTCTCGTTTCCGTTCCGTGACAGACACATACATGATGTTCATGACGCCAATTCCCCCGACTAATAGGGAGATTGCAGTAATTGCCATCAGAAACATCGTCATACCCGTGACCATTTCTTCCATTTGTTGTTGGAGTTGTTGGTCTTGGTCATTTTCTTTAAACGTTCCTTTCACTTCAGGATGATTTTCACTTAAAATGGTGATTGCCTGTCCTAAAATTGCTTCACGGTCCGCTCCCTCACGAACCTTAATATTGATGCCACTAATTGCTTTTGTTTTCGCTAATTTATTATATGATTCTCGAGAAACAAAACTGCTCATAGCAGTTGCCCAATCATCATTCATACCCAAACTATCTAAATCTTTTGGTGCTAAAATACCAATCACCTTGTACATATAACCACCAATTGAAACAGCTTTTCCAATGAGTTGGCTAGGATCATCAAGCCGAATTTGCGCTTCAAAGATATCATGATTTAAGACAATCGCATCTGTATTTGCATCGCTCGGTTGAAAATCACGACCATATAAAATATCATTCTGCCCTTTAGTCGACGTAATGGATAAATTCGCCTGCGCCCCAAAATAATCCATTGGTACAAACAAATTGTCTCCGCCCCCCATCATTGATTCACCATATTGAGGATAAATACTTTCAATTCCTTGAATGTCTTGTAATTTTTTCAAGTCCACTCGGCTAAACGTATAATCTGGCTCTTCATAGGACATAAAATTGTCACTGCTACCATCCGACATTGTATAATGAATCTTCAAAACATCCGCGTTCACTGCACTGGATGCCTTCACAACTTGACGCTTCATCCCTTCACCTAGCGCAGAAATCGTTACGACTGATGTAATCCCAATAATAATCCCGACCATCGTTAAAAATACCCGCAACTTATGTGCCTTTAAGCTTAAAAAAGTACTAACAAATAAATTAGCAATCATCTAATCACCTCTTCTTCCAAAAAGCGACCATCTTTCATATGAATCACTCGTGAGGCATATTTTTTCATATCTTCATCATGTGTCACCATGACAATTGTTTTGCCCTGTTCATTCAATTCTTTCAATAATTCCATAATTTCTGTACCCGTTTCACTATCCAATGCCCCAGTCGGTTCATCAGCCATAATCAATAATGGATCATTCACCAAGGAACGAGCAATGGCTACTCTTTGTTGCTGTCCTCCAGAAAGTTCAGTAACTTTTGATTTGGCTTTTGTTTCCAAACCGACAATTTTTAGGTACTTCTCAGCAATCGCTTTTTTCTCAGCGCGGCTTTTTTTTCCTTCATAAACACAGGGCAATTGAACATTTTGACTAACATTTAAAGAATTAATCAAGAAAAATTGTTGAAAAATAAATCCTAGATATTCATTGCGAAAGGCTGATTTTTTATTTTCAGACAATTTTGAAACATCTGTTCCTGAGAAATGATAACTTCCGTCTGTTAAGCGATCCAAGAAACCAATAATGTTCATCAGCGTTGTCTTACCGCTACCGGACTTCCCCATGATTAAAATGAACTCTCCTTGATGGATGGTCAAGTTCAATTCTTTTAAAACATGTAGTTTTTCCTTACCTACTGGATAGAACTTGTTAATGTCCCGCAATTCAATGAGGGGTTGATTTGTATTGTTTGCTTCCACCATCAAGCCCTCCTATTTCGACGCATCTGTCATTGATTCGTTGGTTGCTGATTCATCAGAAGCAATCGCTGCATCTGATTCAACAATATCACCGACTTTTACTGGTTTTTTTGAAGAAATAACCACTCGGTCGGCTGATTCTAAGCCAGATTCAATCGCCATTTTGTCGCCATTTTCTTGCCCGACTTGGACATCACGACGAATGATGGTTCCAAAATCATTCACTAAAACGTAGGCCTGTTCACCCTCTTTTTGAATCGCTTTTTTCGGTAACTCAATCGCCCCTAAATCGCCTAAATCAATGGTTGCTTGCATATGGTAGCCATTTTTGACTTTGTCTAAATTGGCCAACGCAATTTTGACGCTATAACTAGACATCGTCGTGCCTCCCTCTGGATTGCCACTCGCGGCATCGCTGTTGCCTTCAGGAGGATTATCATCGATATAAGAAATTGAGCCATCCACAACCACATTGTTGGAAACAGAAGTTAGTTTAGCTTTTTGCCCAACACTAATTTTAGTCAAGTCCTTTTCATTCACTTTTCCAGCTAAATAAAGATCTTCTGAAGTTAACCGTAAAATCGGTGAATTGGCATCTTTTACTTCTGGAATTGATACGCGACCTTTGAAATTAGCCTTTGTGGAAATATATTGCTTCGCTCCTAAATCCGCTAAGGTTTCATTGGTGAAGGTAATCTCTTCATCTACTACATCGACTTCTGTTTGATATTGTTCATTTAAATCATCCCCAGACATCGTGCGGTCTTCTTCTTTAGTTTTATTAAATTTATCAATGGCTCGATTCCACTTATTATAGATATTCGCCCGCTTCGTTTCTAATTTGGCTAAGCTATTTTGTTGTGCCTCAATTTCTTTTGTGACCGCCTCATCTTCGTAAGTAAATAATTCTGTGCCTGCATCTACGACATCGCCGTTTTTCACCTTAATCTCTGGATCCTTTGTTATTTTTTGATCGCGCGCAAAGGCTTCCATTTGTTCTGGTTGGATGACACCGTTAATATAAATTTGTTGCAAGTCGGGAACGTCAAAATAGTCAATTCCCCAGTCATCTTTAGGCGCTTGCTTGACAGCTACTTGTTGTGCATTTTTATTTAACGCATTTACAGTTACGATGCCCCCAACCGCAATTACCGCAACTGACCCCAATATAATTATCGTTTTCTTCTTCATTTTCTTCGTTTCATCTCCTCATTCTGTCTATTTTCCCCAACAAACTAAATTGCTCGGTCGTTCACTTATAACTATTTAACCATGCTTGAATTCAAGAAACAAGGGCATTTCTCTAGGCCTTTAGTCTGATTTATTTCATTTTTGTTCATTTTTTTATTTATTTTACGACAATAAATAACCATTGTTGGGTCTTTGTGTTTCAACAATCTAAAAAGGTTATTTTTATGTTATTTATAACTAAACTATGCGCAATCGAGATTTTTTGCTTCTTTTTTTATTTAAGGTACACTAGAAGAAACAATTGAAAGTGAGGGCTTGCCATGAAAGTCATTATTTTTGGCGGTAGCGGTTTTTTAGGTCAACAAATCGCGAAAATTTTAGTCCAACGCCAACATCAAGTCATCAGTGTTTCACGTCATGGAAAGCCTGCCACGCTCTCCGCATCTTGGAGCCACCAAGTGCAGTGGGTATGCTCCGATGTTACTCGTGACACGAATTGGCAAGAACAAGTCCAGCGTGCTGACTGGGTCATTGATACAGTAGGTATTTTATTTGAAAATCCACGAAAAAAGAAAACCTATCAACGGCTAATTCTGACGCCCGTGAAAAAAATCAGCTCTTTTTTAGCACAACAAAAAAAGCCAGCTAAGTTTTTATTTATTTCAGCCAATACTGTTCCTTTCCCTTTGAGAAAATATATGGAGGCCAAATTGGCAGCGGAGGAACTAATCCACCAAGAAGTCGCCGAAGCAGTAATTTTTTATCCTAGTTTACTTGTAGGTCAAGAACGTATCGGCACCATACTTTTTAGTAAATGTATTTATTTTTTTAAGAAAATCCCCTTTTTAAAGAACTTATTTATTGGCTATGATCCCGTACCTGTGGCAGAAATGGCACAAGAAATTGTTCACGTTTTAGAAGGCGGCAATTCTATTTACACACACAGAAGGACCCGTTAACAAGGTATCTCCCAATCGTCTCTGTCTAGAGGCGGTTTTTTTGTGTTACAATACAACTGTTCGAAGGAGAGAAGAAGCATGAAAAAAATTGCCATTATTGGCGGCGGCATTATCGGAATGACGTTAGCTAATTATTTAGATCCACAAAAATTTGACATTACCGTTTATGATGAAGGGCTCGGCCAAGCGACTAAAGCGAGCGCTGGGATTATTTCCCCTTGGCTATCCAAACGTCGGAATAAGAAATGGTACCAATTAGCGCGAGAGGGCGCTGCCCTATTTCCAAAGCTAGTCAAAGATTTTCAGCTGACGGAGGATATTTATCGTCAATCAGGGACAGTCATTTTGCGCCCGGCAGCCGCTTTGGCAGACTTAGCCCATTTGGCAGAAGAGCGTAAGCAAACTGCACCTGAAATTGGAGAAATCACGATGTTGTCAGCGGTTCAAACAGCGAAGTTCTTACCGCTACTTAAGGAAACTCCCTCACTTTTTATTTCTGGCGGCGGTCGCCTAGATGGACCAGCTTATCTAAACCATCTTCAGAAACGCGCCGAAGCCAAAGGGGTCACTTTTTGTTCACAACGGGCGCACTTTCGACAACTGAATCAAGGGTGGGAAATTGTCACAAATTCAGAAAAAAAGAGCGTTGATTTTCTCGCTTTAACACCTGGTCCTCATTTAAAGGAATTACTCGCTACTTTAAATTTATCTGTGGACATTCGTCCCCAAAAAGGACAATTATTAGTTTTCGAGACCCCTTTTACAAACAGTCAGCAATGGCCTGTTGCTATGTTAGATGGCGAAGCCGATTTAATTCCTTTTAATCAAGGAAAAATTTTATTAGGTGCCACCCACGAAAATGAACAAGCCTGGGATTTAAAAGAGACTGCTAGCGCTTTTCAACAACTAACTTCTGGGACTGCGCCATTTCTAAAAGAAGCAGAGCAGCTTTTTAAGCAACCCATGCATTACCGTGTCGGTACACGTGCTTATACATCTGATTTCGCTCCGTTTTTTGGCCCTTTGCCAGAAATGCCCCACCTTGTGGTTGCTAGCGGACTTGGTTCATCAGGACTCACTACTGGCCCATTCATTGGTTACCAATTAGCTGAATACTTCAATACAGGTGCCTTCAAAGGAGAGCTTTATCAAAAACCACTTAGTCAATATGTAAAAAACAACCCCTCACTTTAATCAGTGAGCGGTTGTTTTTTCCCTTTAATTAAGAAATGTGAAGTATCTTGATAGAAGGATTTTGTTATTATGCTACTTGTGGTCGCGCATAGCGTTCTACGTTTTGTTTAATATTTTTAACCGTTTCTGGATCTTCAATGCCCGTTACTTCAGCGATCACTGTATCAACGCTTTCTTGGTCAAGCATTTCCTGTAATTGACGGCTTTGTTCATCTTCTGGATCATGATAATTAAAGACAATACCAATCATTGCTAATAAATGCGGCGACACTAGATTGCGTTCCTGTAATTCACGGATTGGTCGAATAAACCGTTCTTGCGCACCTAATTTTCTGATTGGTGTCCGTGCTACACGTGTAATAGCATCTGAAATATATTTATTTTGGAAACGTTGAATAATTTTTTCAATATAGGCTGCATGTTCTTGTTCATCAAAATTCCATTTAGCCACTAAAAGTTTACCAGTTTCCTGCAAAACTGATTTGAGTTGTGCTACCACTAAGGCGTCCTGCATCGCTTCGTCAATGGTTTGATAGCCTAACAACGCCCCTGTATAGGCAACTGTAGCATGGCCAGTGTTTACACTAAATAATTTTCGTTCAATATACGGCTCTAAATCAGCAACGTAATGAACGCCTTCTAACTGAATCTCTTTGGCTTTTCGGTTGGTATCATCAATGACCCATTCACAAAAAGGCTCAACTTGAACAAAAAGTGGATCTTCATGTTTTTGTAATGGAACAATCCGATCAACTGCCGCATCAGGAAAACCAATCCATTGTTCAGCATAAGCTGGGTTTTTCAAATATTTGGCCACTTCTTCTGCTAAAAAGGTTGAACCACCAATCATATTTTCACAAGCGATAATATCCAGCGGCTTTTGACAATTTGCTTCGGCACGTGCATCAATTCCTTGGGCAATTAATTCAGCAATTCTTGGTAAAATATTGGGACCAATCGCCGTCGTGACTAAATCGGCTTCCGCAATTGCTTCTACTACTTTTTCTGGTTCTGCCATGTTATTTAATCCGGTCACATTTTCAACGTTAATTTGTTGATGTGAGGCATCGGCCAATTCAATTGTATAACTTTTACGTTCTTTTAACGCTTGAATGATGGTTTCATTAACATCCACAAACGTAATATGAAACCCGTTTTTAGCTAAAATTTCGCCGATAAAGCCGCGTCCAATATTTCCTGCTCCAAAATGTACTGCGTTCATTCTTATTCTCTCCTTTAAGCAATGGCTAAATTTTCTGTTATTTCTTCTTTACTTAATGCATCGGCAAGTTGCACTACGTTATCCATATCACTACAATAAAGTGCAATTTGTTGGACTAATTGCAAATGTTCTTCACCGACTCCGGCAATCCCAAATAATACGGTAGCAATTTTTTCATCTTCTTCGGTGCCAAAATTAACGCCCTCTGGGACTTGCACTACACAGATTCCTGATTTTTTCACTAATTTTTTGGCTTCTTCTGTTCCATGAGGAATGGCAATAAAATTCCCCATATAAACAGATAGCAATTGGTCTCTTTCAATCATTGCTTCGATATAAGCGGGCTCAACACAGCCTGCCTCGACTAGTTTTTCGCCGCAAAAGCGAATAGCTTCTTCTTTTGTATTAAACTGTTGATTTAATTCAATTGAAATATTCGTAAGATTTTCCATTGTTTTCTTCCTCTCTAGGCACTTTCTTTTAAGAGCGAAACCACTGTTTCATATTTTTGGGGATTAACCATACTTTTTACTGATAAGTGTGTCGCTTTCGGTGCTTTTTTACGGGCTTGTTCCGTTAGTTCAGCTTTTGTGACAATTAAAGCCTGTGTTTGTTGAGTTAATTCATTAATATTAATTTTTCGAATCGGCATTGAAATTTTCTCTTTATCTAAAATTTCTTCTAAGACTTTCATTCCCATCGTCGCTGACCCGACACGATCATCGTGAACCAAAAGAATCTCATTGACATTTGCTAAATCTCCCTCAATTTCAGAAGCAGGTGTTGCTTTGGAGACTGTTGGTTGTGCGTCGTTTTTTTCTTTGGTACCTGATAGTTCAGCCACAATTTCATCATAACGTGGTGAGTTCAAGAAGTTTTCAACTGCTACAAAGGTTGCATTAGGTGCTTTCTGTTTGGCCCGTTCTTGCAATTCCACTTGTGTGACAATCAATGTATTTCCCTCATCGGTCAAATTATTAATGGCCCGATTCGTCACAGTTTGTACTAAACCAGCCTCTTGGACCTTTTTCCGTAAGATAGACGCACCCATTGCACTAGAGCCCATCCCAGCATCACAAGCAAAAATAATTTGTTGAATTCCTGACAATGAAGCACTACCATTTGCGACAGTTAATCCTTTTGATGCTGCTTTAGCAGCTTGGGTTTCTTTCACTTTTTGGGCAAATTCATCACTTTCTTCTTTCGCATCTGCTTTTAAAATGACTGCGGATACTGCAAAGGAAACAGCAGTTGCTGCCAAAACACCTAAAATAACTGGTAAGTAAGAACCCATTGGTGTCATCGCTAAAATAGCTATAATGGAGCCTGGTGAAGCGGGCGCACGTAAACCAGCATCTAACGTTTGGAAAACCAAACTACCTGTCGCGCCACCTGCAATAACCGATAAGAATAATAACGGTTTCATCATTACATATGGGAAGTAAATTTCGTGGATACCACCAAGGAAATGAATAATTATTGCTCCCGGCGCAGAAGATTTTGCCGCACCTTTTCCAAAAAACATAAATGCTAATAAGACACCTAACCCAGGACCAGGGTTTGCTTCTAATAGGAAAAGAATTGATTTGCCAGCCGATAAGACTTGTTCTGTCCCTAAGGGTGTTAAAATGCCATGATTAATCGCATTGTTTAAAAAGAGCACTTTTGCCGGTTCAATAAAAATACTCGTTAATGGAATCAAATGAGCATTTAAAATGATTTCCACACCACGTGCCATTGCAGCAGTCAGCGCATCGACAATTGGGCCAATCGCTGAAAAACCAAGTAAAGCTAATGCAAAACCAATCAATCCAGCTGAAAAATTGTTTACTAACATTTCAAAACCAGCTTTAATCTGATGTTGGAAATACTGATCAAATTTCTTAATTGTAAAGCCACCAAGTGGACCCATAATCATGGCACCTAGCATCATCGGAATATCGGTTCCCACAATCACGCCCATTGTCGCAATTGCGCCAACTACGGCACCGCGATCACCTGCAATTACTTTCCCACCAGTGTAGCCAATTAATAATGGAATTAAATAGGTCAACATTGGGCCAACCATCGTGGCAAAAGCTTTATTTGGCAGATATCCATCTGGGATAAATAGCGCTGTCAAAACGCCCCACGCAATCAACGCCCCGATATTGGGCATCACCATGCTAGATAAGGTACTGCCAAGTCTTTGGACTTTCGCTTTAATTGATACTTTATTTTTTTCTGGTACTTGTTCCATTTTTATTCCCCTTCTCTCAAGTAACTTTTCTTGTTGACTAAATTGTATCCGCTTTCCGAATCTGGAAAAAGTCGTACTTTGGCACAAACCATTGTGCCAAAAGTTGAAAGAAAAAAGCACGTGTTCTCTAGTTACGAAAACCAGAAAACACGTGCTTATTCCATTTCTAATAATTTCAATAATAAATGAACGACTTTTTATGCTATACTCAAATTGGTGACTTGCCTCGAAAGGAGGTGCATCACATGTACGAGATTGTCACAAAAATTCTTGTGCCGATTTTTGTCGGGATTGTCCTGAAACTTGTAACCATTTGGTTGGAAAAACAGAACGAGGAATAAACAAGTTGCTTCCAACCGCTGCTGTCTAAACAGCAAAAAAAGACACCCTACCGCAATAGGGTGTCTTTTTAGTGCATCCATGCACGACTTTGTCACAAGTTACCTTAAATTTATCATAGGGCCTATTTTTTGTCAAGGAATCTTCTTATCTTTTTTGTTTAACCTCTTAAATAAAAATATTTTAATTTTTATTATAAAATTATTTCAATAATTATTGAACATTTCAGAATGAATTGATTTTTTACTACCAATTTTTTTCAGACGTAACTTTAGGCTTGAGCCAGAATTTTTTGCGCTTCATCTATTGTTCGACAATCACTGAGCCGCTGAATGTTTTCGAGATCTGAACAGAAAAAAGCTAATTCTTGAAGCATGCTTAGTTGCCGTTGACTTTTTAGAGCAACGACAAATAACAAAGTAGCTATTTTTCGATCTGCTTCCGTACCAAAGTTGACCCCATCAGGCACTTGAATAAAGCAAATCCCTTCTTTTAAAACTTGTTCATCTTGTCCTTCCGCATGAGGCAATGCCACGAAGTTACCGATATACACGCTGACTTTTTGTTGACGTTGATACATTGCTTTGACATAGTCAGGCGTGACCAACTGATTTTTTAGCAGTAATTCACCAGAAGCTGCAAGTGCTTCCTCCCAACTAGCATACGATTGATTCAACATTATTTGCTCCGCTGTAATTTCAAACATCTCTCAACACCTAGCCTTTCATTTCTTCAATTAATAATGACGAAAGCAACTGATAAACAATGGCTTCATTTCCTGAATGAAAAATTTCTGTATTTAAATCATTCATAATAATCGCACCACTGATTTTCCCTAAAATTTTCCCGATTGTTTCATCAATCGGCATCGGCGCTAGCATGAGTAACATACGTTGTAACTGCATCGGCTTTTTATCCATACCTTCAATCATAAGTGGCTGGGCCAGATTAAAAATACAAAAAACAGGCTGTGTCACTGCTGTACTTGAGGTATGGAATAAGGCCATTTCCGTCTGAGGAATCCCAATAGGAGCTTGCTCGTAACGTTTCATCAATTGCTGACAGACGATTGCACTATCGGTGATTAAATCTGCGGAAAGTTGCGCGAGAGCTTGTTGAACGGTTTCAGCTAAATCCGCTTGATTATTTAAATCTGCTATGAAAAATGTTTCTAATAGTTTACTAATTTCTTCCATGAAAGCGACCACTGTTTCGTAGCTTTCTTCGCCACCTATTTTTTTCACAGGCGCTTTCCTAAGCGAGCGTTTTTCGTGACTAATCCGCTTAAACTCTTCTTTCAATTGGCGGATTTCATCGTCTAAAAGTAACGGTGAGATCAATTTATATTTACCATTGTATCCTGGTAATAACGAAGTGGAAATCACTAAGTCATAGTTTTCCTCAACATTCACCTTACCTAAATCCGCAATCCGAAAAAAATGAATCTGGTTGATAAAAGGAAAGTAGCGCCGTAATCGCATTTCCAGCATACTTGTCGAAGCCAAACCGCTAGGAGAAAAACCAGCAATATCAACTTCCATAATTTTGGGACTCCGCTCTAAAGAATTGGCAAAATGAAGTACCATGTAGGCAATTTCCTCTTCCGATAAATTCTTTTGCGGAAAAATTTGCGGCAACGCTTGGCGTAAAGCCGCAGCTATTTCTTGATATTGATTCATAATCCGTTCTAAAATGGGATTCGTTAAATCTTCTTCTTGTAAAACCGCCCGAGAAAAAACACCTGATAAATGCGTCAACAACATTTTATACAAATTGGTATCTTCGAAAAAATTAACTTCCGTTTCTTGACTTACTGCTTCAATCAGTTGTTTCACTTCATAAGCCAGCTGAGTGTCAAAATGTTCATCAAAAAAATCTTCATCAAAAGAATTAGAAAAATCACTTAATAAGCTAGCAAAAAAAACAATCTCACTGACAGCGTATAGTTGTTTCGTTTCAGCAGCGACTTTTGAAAAAAGTCGTTTAGAACAATTTAGAAAGGCCTTATTCATCTGCCCAGTATAGGTCTCATCAGCTAAATAAAAACCTGCAGTGACCCGATCCATCGCAATTGTTAACATTAAAATCAAATGTTGTAATTTGCGATCACTTAATGCTGGAAATAAAGTTTCTACTTCTGGCTGAACAATTTTTTGTGCAAATGCTAAATGTTCTGCATGAATAAACTGAAAGAAAAAATGGTCGTTTGTTGTTAATTCGGTAAAATGAAAAAATTGGTACTCATTAATTTCCATACTTAGAATATTCGCCATTAGAAGACGGCGATATTTTTCAGAACCAGTCACTTCATAGCCTTGATTCCGAGAAATCGTCAACGGAATCCGAGCAATCCGTGTTTCTAATTGTTTAATATCGGCATAAAAAGTCGTATTACTAATACAATACGTTTCCAGAAAATAATGCATAGAGACTGGCTCTTTTGTTTGAAGTAATGTCAATAAAATCGCATGTTGCCGCGCCAAAGTAGAAAGTTCCTGTGTCTCTTCTCCTAAAATAGCAGCCTGAATTTCCGTCATCGCTGCTTCATCTGCTTGAATCGAAAAGCGCCCACGAGCTACTTTTTCCAACGTCGCGCCCATCGATGCTAGCGAGGTTTCTAAATTTTCTAATTCACGATATACCGTCCGGCGGCTAACCTTTAACAAATTCATCATGCGGTTTACTGAAACGGGGGTAGGACTATTCACTAATTCCGTTAATAGAACAGTTTCTCTTGTCGTTAAAAACATCTATCAGCTCCTCCTTCCATCCATTCTTGATACTCTTTCTTATTCAAAAAACTAGTAACTACGTATAAATTTTGTTGCGTTAGATCTAAATGATAGGCTTGCGCCAGTTCACGAGTCACTACGTAGGTTGTCTCCTTGGTAAAAAAGACTGTTTCCAGTGGTTCTTTAGATACTTCAATCGCGACTCCTTGTTTCGCCGCTTGTTGCCGCAATAATTCCATTCCCATTGTTTGCGATCCTCGAACATTCTCGGCATATAAAAAAACAAGCTTCTGTATTTGTTTTATCGGGTTCGTTTCAGTAGACTCTGAACCAAGTAAAGATTGCTCTTGAGAAGAAGCAGTCAGTTTGGCTAAAACTTGCGGGTAATAGGATTTAATTTCTAAAAAATTTTGAACACTCACCATATCCTTTTCTGGGACGTACTTTTGTGCTAACTGTTTCAATTCTGCTTGAATGACCACTAATGTCTTAGGCTGCCACTTCATCTGATGAACGGACTGGTAAGTCACAGGTATCTCCAAGTCCACAGCTTTTAATTGTCGGCTTAGCAAACTAGCCCCCATGGCACTTGAGCCCATTCCTGCATCACAAACAAATAAAATTTGCTGATAGTTAGGTGTGACTGTTTCCACTTGGTCTTCCTCCTTCTCCTTCATCTTTATCATTGAAACTGGTTCAATTCCTCGTTGACGTTTTAATAACAAGCTTGCTATTGCAAAAGAGCACAGAAAGCTAACAAAAATTCCGCTAAAAACCGCCAGCCTCGCATCAGTCGGGGCATTGGCTAAAATCGCAACCAATGAACCTGGCGAAGCTGGAGCACTTAGCCCCACATTAAATATTTGAAAAACAAGCGTACCACTCATTCCTCCAGCAATTACTGCTAAAAATAAGCGCGGGTCCATCAAAACAAACGGAAAATAAATTTCATGAATGCCCCCAATCAGTTGAATCATGGTGGCACCTCCTGCTGTTTTTCGTTGTCCTACAGGACCAAACAGCAGAAAAGCAACCAAAACGCCCACGCCTGGTCCAGGATTTGTTTCCAATAGAAATAAAATGGACTGACCTGTTTGACTAGCACCTTCTAAACCTAGAGGCGTTAATAAGCCATGGTTAATCGCATTATTAAAAAATAACACTTTTAAGGGCTCTAAGAAAACGTGAACCAATGGTAAAAGATTGGCTTCAATTAACCAAGAAGAAAATTGATACAGCCAAAAACTAGCACTTTCAACAGCCGGAGCTACAACCAGAATACCAAAACAGCAAAGCAGTCCTCCCACAATTCCTGCTAAAAAGTTTTTAGTCAGCATCTCATAGCCTTCTTTAACTTTCGGTAAGAGAATTTGTTCAATTTTGGCGAAAGTATATCCTGCTAAAGGGCCAATAAACATAGCACCAAACAACTGTGGAACATCTGTGGAAACAATCACGCCCACTGTCGCGATAGCAGCAACAACGCCGCCACGTTGTTCCTCGAACATTTTTCCGCCTGTAAAACCAATTAAAATCGGTAAAACAACTCGAATCATTATCGTTTCGACTTCAGAAAGAGCTAGCCGTAGATTCCCTGTCGTATAGCCAGCCATCAAAGACAATAAGCTCCACGCAATAAAAATACTCAAATTTGGCATAATCATCCCACTCAAACGATGACCAAAACGACGTAAATAGGGAGTTACTTTCACAAACTTATGTTTAAAAAAGAGCGAATGCATTTCTTTTTCCTTCATATTCCTTGTCCCTCGCTCTCTATGTAGATAATTAGAATACTTCTATTATATGAAATTTCACAAAAAAATAGTATAGATTTTTGTAAAATAATTCTTTTATACACCTCACAAGAGAATCCGTTTACATTAATAGAAAAAACTTTTATACTAAAAGAAAGAAACTCTTCGGATTGGAGGCCAATTATGGCAATCAAAGCAATTGTAATGGATATTGATGGCACCTTATTAACTTCAGAAAAAAAGATTTCACCAAAAACGCGACAAGCATTAGTAGCTGCACAAAAACAAGGCCTCTCACTGATTTTGGCTTCTGGCCGCCCGACTAACGGTATGCGGCCCTTAGCAGATGAATTGGAGATGGCTCATTATAATGGACACTTACTTTCCTATAACGGCGCTTGTGTCACCCATCATGGCAGTCAGCAACAACTATTTAACCAGACAATTTCAAAATCATTGAGTCAACAAATTTTAGAACATTTGAAACAATTTGACGTAATTCCAATGATTAATGATGAAACATTTATGTACGTCAATGATGTTTTTCATAACACCTTACATTTAGAGACTGGTGATTTTAATATTATTGAATATGAATCACGGGGCGGCAACTTTCAATTATGTGAGTGGCATGATTTAGCCGCCAGACTAAACTTTCCCTTGAACAAAATTTTAATTGCTGGTGAACCCGCCTATTTACAAAAATATCATGAGGCCATCTACGCGCCTTTCAAAGAAACCGTCACCGCTGCTTTTTCCGCTCCTTTCTATTTTGAATTTACCGCTAAAAATATTGATAAAGCGCGTTCTTTAGAAAAACTAACCCTACAGTTAGGCATAACTGCTGAAGAAGTAATTGCTTTTGGTGATGGTCACAACGATTATACAATGTTGGAATGGGCCGGCACGGGGATTGCTATGGAAAACGCCGTTGACGAGCTTAAAAGCATCGCAACGGAAGTCACTTTATCCAACGACAATGACGGCATCGCTGTTGCATTAGCCAACTTTCTTTAAGATCGTTGGTTGATGCAAGCGTACGCCGTCATTTTTTATTGCCTATTCAAATGTCGTGATTTTTTCTGGTGCTAAACGAACAGATTCATAACCAGTTTCCATGCCCTTACCCACAGATAAAATCATTACTGGGACATAGCGCTCTTGATCTAAACCAAATGTTTCGGCTAATTTTTCCGCTTCAAAACCACCGATTGGATTTGTTTCATATCCGTGAGCTCGGGCCACTAACATAAATTGCATAGCTGCTAAACTCGCATCAATTTTTACGATGTCATTCATTTGTTCTCTACTTAAACTTTCATAATGGGGAATAATGGCTGCTAATTGTTGGTCCCGCACTTCCTTAGGCATTTTACCACTAGCATAGGCTTGATTGTAAATTTCCTCTCCTCGCTCATGGCAGTTTAGATCACCAAAAATTAAGAGCATTGCAGAAGATGTTTCATTTTGACGCGTATTAAAGCGAATTAAGGGTTTTAATTTTTCTTTGCCTGCTTCACTTTCCACTACGACAAAACGCCATGGCTGCATGTTAACAGAAGAAGGGGCAGTGGTCGCTTCTTGAATCATTGTTAACATTTCTTCATGAGAAATTTTATGGGTTTCATCGTACACCCGAACCGATTTGCGGCCAAAAACAATCTCTGAAAAATCATTCGTTGTATATGTTGTCATTCTATCATACCTCTTTCGTTGTAATGCTTTGATCTAGTTTTGTCAAAAGTTCTTTTAACTGGCGACAGTCGTCCTTTGTAAATGTACTGGGAATAATTTCTGTTACCGTTTGTTGCTTGGCTGTACATTGCTGTAGTTCTTGTTGTGCTTTTTCTGTTAAATGCACTAGCACTTCCCGATTATTTTCTGGATTTCGCTGTCGCGTCACATACTGTTTCTCTTCTAAAATTTTCAAATGGCGAGTGACCGCACCACTATCGATTTTTAAGTGTTCTTGAATCTCCGTTTGAAGACACGGCTGACGTTCTTTTAAAATCATCAGCAACTCATAACGAGTCAAACTCAAGCCAACTTGCTCTTCAAAAACTTTGGTAATTTTTTGATCTAATACCTTTAACTGACATAATAATTGGCTGACTTCCCGTAATGATAACGACATAGTTTCCTCCTTAAAAAGATGACTCGTCAACAATTGACTAGTCAACTATAACTGTTTCTTTCTAAAAATGCAACCTTTTTTACAAGAAAAATAGAACAATTGACAGGGAGAAACTACAGTATTCCCCATCAACTGTTCTATTTTAATCAATCTATTTTTCGGTAACAGGTTCTGCTGATAACCGCTTAATTCCTAAACCAGTAAATGCACTGACCATTGAGAAGACAGGCGATAATAAGCTAAAGAAAACAAATGGTAAGTAAGTCAACGTTGGTACGCCAAAGGTCCCCGCTACGAAGCTACCTGCAATCCCCCAAGGAATGAGGTAGTTAATAACCGTCCCACCATCCTCCAAGGTTCTGCCTAAAACAGTCGGATCCAAACCTTCTTTTTTGTAAACTTCTTTAAAGGCATTCCCTGGTAAAATAACCGATAGGAATTGTTCACCAATAAAAATATTTACGCCAATTCCTGTTAATAACGTTGATAAAATCAATTTCGGTGTACTGCTCATTTTCTGCGAAACAACTTCCATGACCGCAGAAATCAATCCTAATTCCATTAATAAGCCACCTAGAGACAACGTTAGAATAATAAGTGCCACAGTCGGCATCATACTCATAATCCCGCCACGACTTAATAATTGATCAATTTGTGCGTTCCCCGTTTGAGAAACAAACCCATTTTCCAACGTGTTTCCTAATGCCTGCAACGATACTTTCGGATTTTGAATAATAATCATAATTACTGCCACAATAATGTTCAACAAAATCGTGATAATCGCTGGAATTTTGCGCCAGGCACAGATTAACATTAAGGCTAATGGTAACAATGACCAAATGGAAATGGTAAAGTGGTCTTCCAATACTTGAATAACTTGAACTACTTCTGTCAGACTAGTGTTCGCGTACGTTTGTCCTAAAATCATAAACAAGATTAAAGAGACGATAAATGCTGGTACAGTCGACCACATCAAGTTTTTTATATGTTTAAACAAATCCGCTTCAACAATCGCTGCGGCTAAGTTTGTTGATTCTGATAAAGGTGACATTTTATCACCAAAAACTGAACCAGAAACAATCGCCCCCACAACTAAAGCAGGATTTAACCCTAAGGTACTGCCAATACCGAAAAAGGCAATTCCAATTGTTGACATCACTGTAAAAGCACTACCTACTGCACTGCCGACAATCGCACAGACAATAAAAACTGACGGCACAAACCATTTAACACTAATCATTTTAAAACCAAAAACCATAATCGTTGGAATAATTCCTGCTTGAATCCAAACGGCAATCAATGCACCCACTAAAATGAAAATAAAAATTGGAATAATCCCTGGCTTCAAGCCATCAACAATCCCTTTATGCATTTGATCAAATGGTACTTTACGAAACATTGCGTAGCCTAAAATCAATGCAATCACAAACAAAATAGTAATATTTGGCGATATCTTTAAGCCAATTACTCCTGTTGCAATAGCTGCCACAATAATTAATAAAACGATACTTGCTTCTCGAACACTCACGGTCTTCTTTTTCTGTTTTTCTTTCATTTCGTTACTCTCCTCTAATCTTTTTTCTGAATACTCTGACATTAAAGGATCTTATGATAACGAATAACCCCTCCACAACTCATTGAAAACGCCTCCTAAAGCTACATAAAAAGAGAGATTCATCCTTAAAGAATAAGGACGAATCTCTCCGCGGTACCACCTTAATTAGAAGCTTACTTGCTTCTCGCTTATGTATTATGTAATTGTTACTACTTATTAGTGTAATTCACAAATAGACTTGATCGATTCGCAGCAACCATCGACTTTCTGAACAAAACATCTATTTCCTACTGGGCTAATAATTTATGAATCTCAATATACCAAGAAGAAACCGACTTGTCAACGAAAATAGTATAAAAAATTTTTTCACACGCCAACAAAAATTACTTTTTCTTTTTGTAAAAATAGAAAAGCGCCTCCGTTCTCACGAAAGCGCCTGTTAATTAATGGGTTGTGCCACCTTGTAGTTGAATATCTTCTTGCGTTTTTACTGCTGCTTCAATCATATAGAACAAAGAATCTGTGATTGCTTCTAATGACATAGAAGCAAACGTTGGTTTATCAATTGTTTGTTCTGGTAGGAACGGAACATGAATAAATCCGCCACGAATAGTTGGATATTTAGTGTTAATTAAGTGTAGTAAGTGATACATAATATCATTACATACAAAGGTTCCTGCTGTATAAGAAATCGCTGCAGGTAATTGATGGTCATGACAATTTTTTACCATCGCTTTAATCGGTAAATTTGTAAAATAGGCTGTTGCTCCATCTTCAACCAACGGCACATCGCTTGGTTGTTGTCCTGCATTATCCGGGATACGCGCTTCCGCTAAATTAATCGCCACTTTTTCAACAGTGACTGTTTGGCGGCCGCCTGCTTGTCCAACACAAATCACCATATCTGGTTGATGGGTTTCAATTGCTTCAGCCACTTTTTCACCACTAGTGCCAAAAACAGTTGGCACCTCAACTTTAATAATTTCAGCTCCTGCAATTTCAGCAGGTAATTTTTTGACTGCTTCAAAGGCAGGATTGATTGCTTCTCCTCCAAATGGATCAAAGCCAGTAACGACAACTTTCATTTCGATCATCCTTTCTTATTTGAATAGAATCATATAAACAATTTGGAAAATTAACATGAAAAGTGCAATCGGCAATTGATTTTTAATGACGCCGTACTTATCTTTCATTTCCAACATGGCTACAGGTACGATATTAAAGTTCGCAGCCATCGGTGTTAACAGTGTACCACAAAAACCACATGTTAAGGCAACCATCCCAACTAATGCGGGATCTGCACCTAAAGAAAAGACAAACGGCACACCAATTCCGACTGTCATCACGGTTATTGCTGCAAAGGCATTGCCCATGATAGCCGTAAAAATAACCATTCCCACAGCATAAATAATAATCCCTACATTGACATTTCCTGCTGGTACTACGGCACTAACCCCTTTTGAAATAATCTCACCAACACCAGCGCTAGTAAAAACAGCACCTAAACAAGCTAATAGCATTGGCAACGTACTAAGAGGACCGACTGTTTCTAACATTTCCGCCGCATCATCAAAAAATACTTTCGGCGTATTATTTTTAGAAAAGAACATCATGATGAAAATCGCTACAAAGACACCAACACCGACACCGACTAAAGCTCCTAAAGTAGTCAATGTGGCAAAAAGAATTGCAAAAACCCCGATACTTAGTGCGGGAATAAAAATCTTCATTCCTAATTTTTGAGACATTTTTTCCATGTATTCTTTCGAAGGTAAGCGACTTTCTCCTTTTGTCACTTTTTGAAGAATTGCCGGAATTGTCATCACAAAAATAAGTACGCCACAGGCAACTGGTGGGATAAACCGACCAAAACCGATTAAGATCCCTAAAATTCCCCAGAATAAACTAGTCCCATACGCATGTTGATTGGTTTTATCACGAAAACTACGAAAACTTGTATATAACAAGATAATCCCCATAAAAATATAAAGGACTTCCAATAACTTTGCACTCAAATCAATACTTGGATCTGTGAAAAAACTCATTTCAGTCCCTCCTGTCCATAATATTTTTTACGTAATCTTTTTTCTTTTAAAGTAAAGTAAATACTTGCCGAAATTAAGGCAACTAAGGCGACTGGTACTTCCACTAAAGCCAATTTACCTAATGTCACTTCATAGCCTAAATCTTTTAATGTTGATTGAACAAGTAATGCCCCAGCCCCACCAACAAACAGAACTTGACCAAAGAACCAACAGATATTTTCCATGGCTGAAGCCATCCCTTTTAGTTCTTCTTCATACTCTGGCACCATTGGTAAATTTTTTGATTCAATTGTTCCTAACGCCATTGGCAAAATAATCGGACGCACAAAACCTGCTACCCCACCGAAACTTACGTTAAAAGCGGCGAAGATAATCCGAAAGACACCATAAATGTCAATAATCACACCAGCAGATACCTTTTTGAATCGTTTAATCAACGTAGCCGCTGACTCTTTCAAGCCATTTCTTTCTAACGTTCCTGTTGCTAACATAATAATAATAAAGATAGCCATGCCTCGATTATTCACAAAGGTTGTTCCTAGTGTTTCTAGCATCGATGTCAAACCAAGTCCGCCAGTAAAAGCCGTCACTATTAAAGCAACCATCACAATCAAGATAGCATCAAATTTCAATGCGAAGCCGACAATGACGATCAATACGCCTAATAAAGGTAATAAATCCATCAAATCTCTCCTTCTTAAAATAAAATTTCACTTTCCATTATATGCCAATTTTCGCTCATTTGTAAGACTTTTTTAATTTTTAATGTTATTTTTTCTAAAGACACAGTTTCCAACACTTTTTAGAGCTACCACTCGCACTTTTTTCTTTTTTCCGCTAGAATAAAAGAAACAATAACATTGAGGAGGATTTTTATGTTCCAAACTTTTAGAGAAAATTTTCGGCGCCATACCCTATTGCGCGACGCCGTCTTTATCGTTATCGGAAGTGCCATTGTCTTTAATCCCGGTGCTTTCTTCCAGTTCGTCGGTTATTTAATTGCTGGTTATTTGATGCTTTTAGGGTTAATTAATATTTATGATGACTACAAAATAAAAAAACAAACGGGTAGCTGGGGACTTGGTTTCGTAACAGGTTTAATCTTTGTCGTCTTAGCAGTAGCCTTTTTATTTTTTGCACCGGTGATTGTTTCGATTCTGCCGTTTTTATTAGGGATTAGCATTGTTATAAACGGCCTCGTTCAATTGACTTTTGCTTTAAATACTCGTCAAACAGGCGCGCTTATCTACAGTATTCTGGTTTTAATCGCTGGAGCCGTTTTAGTTTTTAATCCCTTCAAAAGTCTCTTAGTTTTGATGCAAGTCTTTGGATTTATCCTGATTTTCATGGGTGTCATTGAAATTATTGGTCATTTTAGAAATAAAGCTTAACGAAAGGAGCAACTTATGGATAAAGAAAGTACCAAGTGGATCCGCTTTTTAGGTGGGAAAAATTTACTTTACACATTAACTATCCTTTGTCTAATTGCTGTAACTATCTTTTTATTCAACACTGTTTCATTTATCTTTAAACCAATTTTTGTTATTTTTAGTGCCGTCTTAGGCCCGGTACTTTTTGGTATTATTCTATTTTATTTGCTTAATCCAATGGTGAAACGCCTTGAGAAAAAAATTCCCCGTGTTTGGGCGATTGCGATTCTCTATGTCTTAATTATTGCATTACTAGTGTTAGCTGGACTGCAACTTTTCCCAATTATCCAAGACCAAACGGAAGAATTAATCAAACAATTCCCAAGTTTTTGGAAAAGCACGCTCCAAACAGTACAAGAATTTATGGCTAAAACACCTTTTGCAAAAGATTTAGAATCTGCTAATGAGTCGATTAATCAGCTCTGGGGCAAACTTGCAAACTCCTTTAAAGACTTTGCAGGGGATTACCTACAAACAGGCGCACAAGGTCTGGGAAGCGTCTTTTCTGCAGTCTCTTCTACTTTCCTAACCTTGTTTACAGGACCTATCATCGCCTTTTTCCTTTTAAAAGACAAAGAAAAGTTTTATCGCTTTGTAAAAGGCATCATTCCCCCAGCTTTTCGTCCTGATTTTGATGAATATAGCCAAATTGCCAACATTCAAATTGGCGATTATCTAAAAGGTCAAGTCATTGCTTCGTTGGTTTTAGGGATTATGTATTGGCCAGCTTTTCTATTAATTGGTTTACAATTTGGTAGCATTTTAGCTTTAGCTGCGGGTATTTTATGTATTATTCCTTATATCGGGCCATTTATTGCCTTTATTCCAGGATTGATTATTGCCTTTCAGGATTCCACATTTATGGTAGTAAAATTCGTTATCGTCTGGTTTGCCATCCAATTGATTCATGGTGATTTTGTTATTCCTCGTGTGATGGGCGATAAATTAAAAGTCCATCCGATTACTATTTTACTTGTCTTGTTAGTTATGGGTGAACTGTTTGGTTTAATGGGCGTTATCTTCGGGATTCCAATGTATTGCCTAGTTAAAGTGACAGTCATTTATTTATTCCGCAAATTCAAACAACGCTATAACCGCTTTTATGGTGACAACGGCGAGTATGAACACACGAATTTTACTAAAGATCAATATTTAAAATAATACAATGAAAAAACTGGGACATAAGCCGTTTAGACTTATGTCCCAGTTTTTTTACCATACTTCTCTAGCAATTTCTTGAAGTAATTGAACTTTGCGCCATTGTTCTTTCTCCGTCAAACGATTTCCTTCTTCCGTTGAAGCAAAACCGCATTGCGGACTAATACTTAAGTTTTCTAAAGGAACAAACTGTTGGGCTTCTTCAATTCGTGCTTTCACTTGTTCAGTCTCTTCTAATTCAGGAAACTTAGAAGTAACTAAACCTAAAACGACTTTGCTGCCATTATTTTGCCAATGTCTTAATGGTGAAAAGTCCCCTGCACGATCTGAGTCATATTCCAAGAAGAAACCATCATAATTCGTAGCAAATAATTCTTTTGCTATCGGTTCATAACCACCTGAAAATAACCAAGACGAAGCATGGTTCCCACGGCAAATGTGCGTGGTTACAGTTAAATCTTCTGGCTTACCAGCTAAGGCTTCATTAATAATCGTGGTACACACTTGTGCAATTTCTTCTGGCTGTATTCCTTTTGCTCGTAATTCTTCTTGTTTTGTCTGATCCGCTAGAAACGCCCAATTTGTATCATCAAATTGCAAATAACGGCAACCTCTCTCGTAAAAGGCCGCAATTGCATCTTTATATGTTTGTGCTAAATCCTTATAAAAATCACCAATCTCTGGATAAATTGTTTGAATGCGCGAGGTGCCGTCGTTGGATAAAATTTCTTGACGTAAAATCATGGTCGGACTAGGGATCGTTGCTTTGGCTACCGTGCCATCACCAACTTCCGCCACCTCTTTTAAAAATGAAAAGTCCTCTAAAAATGGATGTTGCGCAGGAAAAGATATTTTATCCACTACGCGGATATTATAGGCTGGAGCTGCTTTTCCATGAAAGGTTTGGTTATACCCCGTTTCTGGGATATAGCCTGTCACACCATTTAATCCTTCTAAGAAATCAATATGCCAAAAACCGCGACGAAATTCACCATCTGTGATTCCCCGTAAACCGCCAGCTTTTTGTTTTGCTACTAATGCTTTGATTTCCTCATCTTCAATAAGACGTAGCTCTGCTTGAGATAAAGCACCTGCTTGGACCTTTTTCCGTGCTTTCTTAATTGTTTCCGGACGTAAAAAACTTCCCACATGATCAACTGTAAAAGGAATCTGACTACTCATTTGCCTCACTCTTTCCTATTTTTATTTATAAAAAAACGCCCTTTTACTAGCCGTAACTAGTAAAAGGGCGATTATTATCGCGGTACCACCTTTTTTCGGAAAGATGACTCTTTCCCTTCAACTGACAATCATAATCAGCGGTCTTGTTAACGAAAGACATTACGTTTTTGCCTACGTTTCGACAAAAATTCCTCCTAGGCCATTTTTCGATACAGACATCTAACTTTTTTCACCAACCAAAGTCTCTCTACCAACTGTCTTGTATTTACTTTCCTATTCAACGGAAATTATTAGATTATAATTAGAATACCACGTTTAGCAAATTTGTCAACGGAGATGGATGAAATAGTAATGAAAAAAGCAGCTTCTTTTCAGAAGCTGCTTACGTCTATTTTTATCATTGCTGATTAGGCTGAGTGTCCTACGATTGTGCTACCTGAGTAACCAAAACCGACACGCGTAATACCTGGGTTAATTTCCCAATCACGGTGACCGCTTCCTGAAGCTGTTACCATGTTTGTTTCGTTGTACCACGCCATGATTACTGAGTTACCTGGCGCCCACATAATTGCGATAACTTCATCTCCACGAGACCAGTGATCATTTGGAATACCACCTGCTTCAACTTGTGCTGCACGAGCAGTTGCAGAAGCTGCTAAGCCTGCATCCCATACTACTGGACGTAAACCTAATGATTGACGTAGAACGTTCAATGCATTGATTGTTGGATCAGCAGAAGGCGCTGGTGTTGGTTGCTCTGGTTCTGGTGTTGGTGGTGTAACTGTTCCACCACCAGTTTGGCCACCATTATTTCCATTATCACTTGGTGTTGTAGGTTGTACTGGTTGTTCTGATGAAGAAGAGCCAGTATTTTCTGTTGCACTATTATCTGTACTTGGTGTAGTTGTTTCAGTTGTTTGTTGCGTGCTTGATTCAGTTGCTGAGCTTGAGCTTGCTGGTGCTTGCGCTTCTGTTGTTGAAGAAGAGGCAACTGGTGCTTCTGCTTTTACTTCAGCTTTAGCTTGAACTGGTTTTGCAGCAGCTTGTTTAGCTTTTTCAGCTGCAGCTTTTTGTTCAGCAGCTAAGCGTGCTTGCTCTGCTTCAGCAGCTGCTTTTTGTTTTTCTAAGCCAGCTTTAGAACTTTCAGCTGATGATTGTTCTAATGCTAATGAAGCTTTCATTACATTTAATTCAGATTGTTTAGAAAGTAAATCTTGACGTTTTGTTTCTAATTCAGCTTCTGTTGCTTCAAGTTGTTTCACTTTTTTCTCGTTTTCAGCTTTTTTATCAACAACCGCTTGTTTGTCTTCTTTTTGTTGTTGCATTAAGTCGTTGTTGGCACTTACGATTGTTGAAACAGCTTGAACACGGCTGATTGCATCTGCAACTGAGTCCGCATCTAAAACTGCATCTAGCATTGTTGTGCTTTGTCCATTAACTTGAACATCACGTGCTTGATTTTTGATTGCTTCGTTACGTTTTTCAATACGTTGATTCAAGTTTGTAATTTCTTGTTGTAATTGTTCTGATTTTGCTTTTAGTGTTTGCTTTTGTTCACGTAAAGCCATGCTTTCATCAAATACTGAAGATACTTCTGCTTCTAAAGAAGATACTTGTGAAGCTAAATCCCCTTGTTTTGCTTTTAATGATGAAATTTCTTGATTTTTTTCTTCAATTTTTTTATCAACATTGTCCGCCAAAGCGATGCTTGGGGTAGCAATTGCTGATAGCGTTAATGAACATAGTAATACTGATGCAAATAGACGTTTCTTCACTTGTCATTCCTCCGAATTAATTTCTAAAGTTTATTTAAAATATCTTAATCTTTTCTTACGACAAAAACATTCTACCACACCCATATTTCAATTAAGCAATAGAAATGTTACAAAAACATTTCAGATCACTCGTTCTTTCTCCATAATAGGTAAACTTACCTTTTGTAAGGCTTTTATGCCTTGTCATGACTGGTTTTCATGTGTTTTCAATTGTTAAACAATTCTTCGATTTTTTTTCATATTTTTTCTTTTTTTATTCAAATTTTGCTTCTTTTTTGTCGATATATGCTTTTTTTCGTAAAATTAATCATTTTTCCTTCTTTTTAGCAAACTTTTTTGTTACAAAATTCGTTATATTTTGGTAATGAATCAAGAAAAAGGCCGCTTCGTTGAGCCGCCTTTTATTATTTCTATGCAATGTTTTTGATCAAACTATTCAACTTATTTTTTATGGACTTATGGGCCTGTCACTAAATTCCAAGTCACCATTGCTTGATAAGTTTGATCTTTTCTACCTTGATTTGCTGGAATTTCTAATTTGATTTGATCAAAAGAAAAATCAAATTGATAAACATCACTTTCGTCAAACTGACCATTGGCAACAATATGGCTAGCTACACCGTTGGCAACTAATTGAATAGCGGTTGTTTTGCCAAGAGCAACTTTAGTTTCCGTTGGTTGATTGTACTGAATAAAACCTGAAACATTGGTTGTTCCTAACAATAACTTTGTCATTGATGATAGTTGATCCACTCTTCCTTCAAAGGGGGATAGTTCTGCAGTTAGTGCCCAATTGGGTTGTGATTTTTTCAAACGTAAATATGGATTTTCCTGACCATTTTCATAATAATCTGCTGCTTGCTTTAAACCATGTTGCTGCGTGTTGCTAGAAATGGCGACTTTACCAAAATCAAAAGTTGGTGTGCTGATAAAACCTTCCTCATCTGGTGCCACAATTTCTTGATTTTTAGGTTGGATTCTGACAGTATCAGCTGCGTGAACAGCAGAAAAATTTCCATTCATTTCAACAGCCGCTTGTAACACTTGATCTGGTTCACCTGTAGCAATTGTTGTCATCATAATAGTTGCTGTCTGACCAATAGGCACTTCCGTATTTAAAGCAATGCCAACTCGCCAATTTTCATCAGTAATAGGAACAATTTTGTTTGGTTCAGATCCAACACGAATCGTGACTTGGATTGGCCGAGCTAGACCTGGTGACCAACCAATTGCTGGCTTTAAGTTTATTTTTTTAACGGTACTTCTCCCACTTTTGTAAGCATAATCTGCCAAATTTGTATATAACCACTTGGCATGACTTTGACTAGTCCTTCTATTTGCATTTCAGCTTTTGCAGTTATTTCCTTATACACTGCTGTAATAGCGTTCATTTCATTAAAAACAGGGGAGTTTATGGGTCGCTTCGTTTTTTCTAAGCTCTCTTGTTTTGTTTTATCTTGATACCAACCTTGATATAAATAAGTTTTACCGTTAACGCTGTATTGTTGTGGCAGTTTTTTTCCAGCTAAATAGCGAAAGCCATCCGTAGTTATTGGTTGTTGGTGATCCTGAATAAAATCAGATGGTGGTGCAATTTCAACACCATTGACATCCTCAAATGTATAATTTTTTTGAGGTATCTCCTTATAGACAACAGTTAAATCATCATTGTCGTCATAGGTAATATCATAACTGGGCGTTACGCTTTTTTCTAAATTTTCAGGTTTCGTTTTCCCTTTATACCATCCTTGAAATTGATACGTTTTTGAGTCAATTTCATAGCTACTTGGCAAAAGACCTTTCTGTTTAAAGGCGTAAGGGTCACGCTCAATAAGCGTTTGCTTTCCTTGTCTAAACCCCGGTGGTGGAGGGATTGGTTTCCCTTGAGTATCCACAAAATGTTCTGTCACTATGCGATTGGTAACATGATAATAAACCGGCCCTGAAAATTTAAAGTAATTCAATAGCCCAGATTGATTCGATGAATCAACCTTCACTTGGTTGTACAAAGGAACGATTAGTTTTTGGCTCTCGCTAATGTTAAACGTTACTCCTGTTTTCTGACTATATTGTTGTGCAGACATTTTTTCCAATTCAAATTGCGAAATTGTTGTTGGATATTGGTTTCCTGATGCGTCGGAAATAGTTGGCAGCGGATAATTGGGATCAATTTCCCCTTTCTTATTGTATAAGCTTAAAGAAGTATAATATCTTGGTAAAAAAAATGTTTGATTACTCGCTGCAAGCACCGTTGACATGTCGGAATAGACGGCTACTTTCTCACTTGGAATTACCACTTCTTTTAAATTAGCCACTGTAGATGCTGTCACTGGTTGACTTTCACCTTCCCACACATTTATGCCATTTGGGGAATTGCCTTGCCAACTATGATACTGTAGAAGGATCTCATTGGCGTTTACTGGCTGCCCCTCTTCATTAATAAATCCATAACGATAAGTTAGGTTAGGCGTCTCAATTCTTTCTCTAATCGTTTGACTTGTAACATTAGCCCCATTATCGATTAACTCACTTTTTGGCAATGCTAGTGGTTCTTCATCATGTAGTTTATCCTTTGTCTGTGGTTGTTCACTTTCGGCTTTTTCTGCTGTTAATGAATGATTGGTTCCTTCTCTTACTTGTTTTGTACTTGGTAATGTTTCTGCAAAAACAGTTGTCTGTATTAGTATGGGGAATACTAATATATGGCAGATGCCCGTTACTATCAATTCTTTCCATTTACTTCGCTTCATATTGTCCCTTCTTTCTAAAGAACAATCCAACAATTCTTAGTTTAACTAAACATTAAGACACTAAACTTAGCAGAATGATCACTTACCATTTTCAGCAACAGTCTTGTCTTGTGGTATCGGTTTCATTTTTCTTTATACTTTGGATCATTCACTTGTTTCAGCGCTATTCGTCCAATACTTCTTTTTACTAACCAGTTATAACTAGTTTAGCAAAAAAGAATAATTTCTGAAATTCCGAATTTTAAACAGACAGGAGCATTTCCTGAAGATTCTATATATATCAAGGAAAATCGACCAAAAATAAACTGAAAATAAACTTTTCAATAGAGAATCATAGCTAAAACAGGATAAATTAATCATATTTTCACCTTCCTAGCTTTACCTTTATCAAAAAAAGCTCAAAATGTTAGTTTTGACAACTAACATTTTGAGCTTTTTGTTTTTTTTCTTAACGAATGATTTCGACTTTTTTGTCTGTCTTGACTGTAACACGGCCGTTTTTAATAACATATAACCGTTCTGGAATATCAATAATCGCATGTTCAACCACTTTTGTATCTAATAGGACTAAATCTGCTTTATTCCCAACTGCGACACCGTATCCTTCTAGTCCCATCGCACGAGCAGGACTTGTTGTTACCATTGGTAGCACTGCTTTTAAGTCATCCGCTCCACCTAGGTGTCCAACAGGAATGGCTAGCATCGCTGTTTGAACAATATCCCCTGTGCCATATGGTGTAAAAGCATTGCGAATATTATTTGTAGCAATACAGACATTCACGCCACCATCGCGTAATTTACGGATTGGCGTAACCGCACGTCGAACATTGTACTGATCACCACGAGCCCCTAAATGTAAATCCGTTGCTGGTAAAGCCATCACGCTAATATTTGCTTCCGCCATTTTTGCAATAATAGGCGCCAATTCTGCTTCAGGTAAGGCATGCAATGCCGTTAAGTGGCCCACTGAAACACGGCCTTGGTAGCCTTCAGCGATGGTTTTTTCACATAAATATTCAATACTCATATCATCAGCTTCATCGGCAAAATCTTGGTGTAAATCTACATCTTTATCATATTTTTTAGCAATTTCAAACACTAAATCAATATGTTCTTTCGCTGGTGCATCATTATAAGGAATACCGCCGACAACGTCTGCGCCCATATCCATTGCTTCATACATCATTTGTTCTGTTCCAGGGGCTTTAAAAATTCCTTCTTGCGGAAACGCAACTACTTGCATGTCAATTAACTCTTTGTATTCTTCTTTCAAACGCATAATTGTTTTGAAGCCAGTAAAACCTTGCGCTGGGTCAAATTCTGCATGCGTTCTTAACGCCGTGGTTCCATGAACGATTAACATTTCTAAAGCACGTTTGGCACGGTCGTAAATGTCTTCTTCGGTAAATGTTGGTTTTAATTCTGCGGTTACTTCAATTGCTTCTTTCAACGTACCTGATTTATTTGGTTTACGATCAGCGATTAATGCCTTGTCCAAATGTAAATGGCTTTCTACAAAACCTGGGATTAAAACACGACCATCTGCTTCGATGACTTCTTTGGCATCGCCAGTAATAACTGGGGCGATTTCAATGATTTTTCCTTCTTTAATAGCTACATCTTGTAATGCTTCACCGTCTTGAAGACGAACTTGTTTAATTAATAAATCCATGTTTTCCACTCCCTAAATTGTTTTTTATCCAAAGATTAAACCGATAACTAATAATAGTACAGAGGCAATACTTAACCATTTCACGTTTCCTTTAACAACATCCAAAATTG
Organism: Enterococcus sp. MSG3299; assembly: GCF_050555765.1. Taxonomy (NCBI): domain Bacteria; kingdom Bacillati; phylum Bacillota; class Bacilli; order Lactobacillales; family Enterococcaceae; genus Enterococcus; species Enterococcus sp. MSG3299. Next base: position 334,156 of record NZ_CP187869.1, on the reverse strand, counting down.
GAATTTGGAAGCCTGAAGATAAAGCTTGCATAGTAATATTAACGAAACTCATTTGACTACCTAAACCAACACCCATTGCTACAAAACCTAATGCTAACGGCGGGAAGTTCAACGATACAGCAACTGGTAGCACTAAAGTTAAAACAGAACCTACGTAGGCCCCAGCTGGAATCCCAATTAAAATCCCTGTTAAAATAGCAACTGGCACGACAATAAAGGCTGGTGCATTTTCAGCAACACCTGCGATTACAGCAAACGTTCCTGTTTCCGCAATAACATTAATAAAGGCTAAGAAAATCCCTACTTGGAATAAACGAGTCAAAATATATGTAGACCCATCTACCATCGCTTCGACAGATTTGTTCATTGAGAAATCTGTACATAAGAAAATTAAAACTAATGTTAAAATCATGTATACAAGTGGCGTAAAGAAGGCAAAACCAATTAAATCATTCACAATTGGTCCAAAAATTACAGCAAACAATAAGAAAATGGCTGGCAAGGTAATTTTAAATAATTCACCATTGCTCTTTTTATCAAATTCATCATCTGCCGACTCTTTAAAGCCAACATTTCTATGTTTCGTTCCCCAAAAGGCTAACACAATCGCTAATGCTACGAAGAATAACCAGTAAGGTCGCATGGTTGAAACATATGAACCGACACTGATATCGCCTAATTTTGAAACAATACTTGATTCTAATGAAGCGGGTGATGTTGTAAATGATACCGCAGCAGCTAAAGACATTGCTGCAATTAATTCAGGAACAACGCCAACTGCAGCAAAGGCCAATGGTGCAATAACCATCGCACTTCCGCCACCAATTCCTGACATATATGTGGCTGCGGCTAATAAGATAACAATAAAAGCTGAAACATACTCGACTTTTCCTTTTGTGCCTCGTTTGGCTAAAGTTAATGCAGCTGAATAACTACCTGCTTTAAAGACCGCCATCGCAACAGCTGAATTAATGATGGGAACGGTAATTCCTAACATCATTGGGATAGCTTCCAACATCTGTTTATTCGCTTCTTCTAGTCCAATGCCGCCAATCAGCATCGCTAAGACGCCACCAATTAAACCAGCGATAATCATATCGACTTTCATAAACAATAGAACCAAAACAACAATCAATGGAATAATCACAACTAATGCCATGATTCCTGTCGGGGCAACTACATCCCCAATCTCATCAGCAAAGGCCGCAACTGGCACAAAAATACTAACTAAAAATGCAAAAATAAGTGCTACTTTTGACGATTTTTTCATTTTACTTTCCTCCAATAGAAAGAAGGCGAGAGCAACGCAGTAGCGAATACTCTCTGCGCTCCTCATTATTTGGCAAAGGCACCTTGCCCGCCATATTTATCGTAATGTACAATCTCACTAACTAAATAATCATAAATACTTTGTGGAATTTCAATGCCTTCTGACATGGCTTTTTGATAGTTTAGCTGACCAAATTCTCCTGGATAGTAAACTTGTTGAAACCCTTCTGCTGTAGGCACACTATGAAGTTCTTCCACCATTTGATTAATATTTTCTTTAAATCGTTCAGAATCTGTAAAGCGGCTTGGATCAATGACTAAAAACATCTGACCCAGATTCCGTTTCTCCGTTAAATCCGCATACATGGAACTGACATGTTTACCAAAAGGTAAGCCTAACAACGAACCAGCTAAGACATCGACCATCATCATTAGTCCATATCCTTTTGGTCCTGAAATCGGCAATAAACCTCGTACTTCATAAGGATCAGTCGTTGGCTGGCCTTTTTCGTCTACTGCCCACGTGTCGGGAATTTCAACATCTCTTGAACGTGCATCTAAAATTTTCCCCCACGCCTGTACTGTCGTAGCCATATCAAACACGACTGGTTCATGACCTGCTCTAGGTGCTGCAAAAGCGATTGGATTTGTTCCAAAATAATTGCTTGTACCACCAAACGGTACCACCATTGGATCAGATTGACACATCGAAAGAGCAACCATGCCTTGTTCCGCTGCTTTTTTAACATAATACGATAACGTCCCGCTATGACTCGTTTGAGAAACGCCAACATATGCTAACCCTGATTCTTTGGCTAGGTCAACTGCAGCAGCTAATGCTTCGTTACAAACAAATTGACCCACGCCATTATCGCCATGAAAAATGGCAGTGGACGGTCCAGTTTTTTCAAATGATAATTCGGGATCAATCGTGATCCCGCCTTTTGCAATCCGTTCCGCATAATAATCCATGCGAACCGCCCCATGTGAATGAATACCGCTAGCATCTGCAAAAGTTAAATGTCGAGCAACTTCTTCGGCATGTTCAGAATGTAAACCAGCAGCTTCTAATTTTTGTTTCATCAGCTTTTCTAATTTTTCCGGTGTAACGACAACCATTTCTTCCATTGCGCTTGCTCCTTTATCATTAATCTTAAAAAAGGGAAAGAAAACAAGTGATTTTCTTCTTCGTCCTTGCATTTCCTCCCCTTTTTTCACTACTTATTGCTACTGTTAAAGACAGTATAGTCAATTTCATCCACTGATTTTGCAACTAGGATAGCAGAGTAAACATCTGAATTGACATTTAAAATTGTTCGTAACATGCCAACAAACCATTCGACGCCTGCAAAAATTGCAATACTCTCAATGGGTAAACCCATTTGCGGAACAATCACTGCCAGTGAGACTAAGCCCGCACCGGGAACAACTGCGTTTGCTAGTGAGACAAACGTTGCTGTAATTGCTAAGTAAATCATTTTCGTAATATCAAACTCTAGCTGATACATCTGAGCGATAGTCATTACAGTAAAAGCCATATGCATCGCTGAGCCGTTACTGTTTAATGACATACCTAACGGCAACACTAAGTTAGTAATTCGCTTACTTAAACCTAATTTTGTTTCTGTTTCTTCCAAAGCTACTGGTAAAGTAATTGCTGAAGAAGTTGTCGCCAAGGCCATCACAGACATATTTTTCATGTTTGTAATTAAACGTAGTGGACTTACTTTACAGTACAATGTGATAACCAAAATCCAGATGCCCAAAAATAAAATAGTTCCTAATCCATAGACCAATAGATACTTCACTAACGGTAAAATAATTTGAAGGCCTAAGTGACTAATTGTTGAAGCAATTAAAGCAAAAATCCCCAGAGGTGCTAGATACATGACGTATCGAATGACTGTAATGATAACTTCATTAAAGTCCACAATTATTTGGAAGAGTTGCGTCTCTGGATGGCTTTGTAAGTATTTATTCAGTGCTAAACCAAAAAATAATGCAAAGACAATAATTTGAATAATCGATCCTTGAGTCAGTGAATCAAAAATATTTTTCGGAACGAAATTTAAAATCGTATCAGTGATTGAGATTTCTTGCGCTTTAATAGAAGCATCTTGGAAGCCAGTCATTTTAACACCGTATCCTGGATTAAAAATGACTGCCATTAGGACGCCCCATAAAGCGGCAGCTAAGGAGGAAATCCCGAAAACAGCGATTGTTCTACCCCCAAGGCTCGTTAATTCTTTTGGATTAATACTGCCAACTGCTTGGACAATTTGCCCTAAGATCAAGATAGGAATAGCCATTTGCATCAGTCGCAAAAAGACATCTCCAACTATTTTCAAGTAATTGCCGCTAGCAGGAATCAAGAGTCCTACGAGGATTCCTACGACAACAGCAATTGCAATTTGGGTGATCATGGACAGTTTTTTCATGGTAAACTACCCCTTTTGACTGATCACAGTTCCTGCTTCTTTATCGATGTTTTCTAAGTTTTCGATAGAAGTAATGATTGCTTTCCGTTTGTCATCACCTTTTACGAAGTCTAAGGCAGCTTCGATTTTTGGTAGCATACTACCAGCAGCAAAGTGACCTTCTTTAATGTATTCTTCTGCTTCGGCTACACTGATTTGTTCTAATGCTTTTTGATCTGGTTGATTGTAATTAATGTAGATGTTATCAACGCCTGTCAAAATAATCAAACGGTCTGCATCAACGTTTTCAGCTAAAACACGTGCAGAGAAATCTTTGTCGTTAACCGCTTCCACACCTACGTATTGTCCGTCTTCTGCTACGACCGGAATGCCCCCGCCACCAGAACAGATAGTTAAAACGTCCGCCTCTACTAAAGCACGAACCGCCTCTTTTTCAACAATTTCTTTAGGCATTGGTGATGGAACAACTTTTCGGTAGCCACGGCCAGCATCTTCCACATACGTAGAGCCATCTTTGGCTGCTTCCGCGTCAGCTTCTTCTTTTGTATAGAATGGACCAATTGGTTTGGATGGTTTTTTAAACGAAGGATCTTCTTTGTCCACACGTACTTGCGTAACTACAGAGATAACTGGTTTAGCAATGTTACGTTTTTCAAACTCATTAGTTAAAGCATTTTGTAACCAGTAACCGATGCTTCCTTGTGTCATCGCAACACAAGTATCCAATTTCAACGCTGGATTTTTTTCACTTTCGCCTGCTTTTTGTTGTAAAAGCAAATTCCCTACTTGTGGTCCGTTTCCGTGACAGACAATGACTTGTTCCCCTTTAGCAACAAATTCTGCAATATATTTGGCCGCGTGATTAACGACGGCTTTTTGGCCTTCATCTGTTGGATCCGTATCTAAAATAGCATTCCCACCTAGGGCAATTACGTTTAAACTCATTGATTGATTCGCTCCTTTTTAGTAAAGCAAAGACAAAATCTTTTCAGTATCGACGGATAAGAAATAATTTGTTTACGAAATGAAAGATTTTGTCTTGCTCATTTTGATTGTTTCAGTCATTATCGAAGGGATAATTAACCTAATTTCGGTTTACTCTCATCTTTAGCTAAGAAAGCAAAAGCTAGTAAACCAATAACTAATAGTACACAAGAAAGATAGAAGCCAACTTGCATTGAGCCTGCTGTATCTGCTAAATATCCTGTGACATACGGTGCTAGGATTGACCCTGACATCCCGATAAAATTATAGGCACTTAACGTTGTTCCTAAGGCCGCTTTTGGTGCATGTTTGGTAACAAAAGTCACCATAATTGGATCTAACGCTAATTTCCCTGTTAACCCATAAAGAATTAAAACAGAAATTAACAATGTCCGATTTGTTACAAAAGCAATCGCAAAGACAGATAGGATTGCTAAAGGTACTAATGTAAAGACTAATTTTTTCGTCGCACCTGTTTTATCATTCAAACGAGCGAAGATTAAGGCGCCTGGAATAGAGGCCCATGGTACAAGTGATGAAATGAAACCAACGCTCGCTCCTGTAAAGCCACGTTCAGCAATTAAAAATTGTGGCAACCAAGTAATAATGACAAAGTTTGCATAAATACTTGTGAAACATAAAATAAATGCGGCTAATAAATTACGATTTGAGAAAATTTCTTTTAATGAGATCTTTTCTTGCGGTCCTTCTTCAGCAGCTGCTCGTGCAGCTTCTTCACCAGGACGAATCACTTTTTCTTTCAAAATTGTATAGAAAAGAATTCCTACGATAAACGTTGGAATCGCCATGATAAAGAATGGTTTGCTCCAATGTTCACCATTTTCTAAAACCAACTTACTTGAAAGTAAGTACCCACCTGATGTACCGAAGGCCATCCCACTATTGATGATGGCATTACCGATGGTCCGTTTACTTGCTGGAATCGCTTCTGTCGATAGCGCATATTGCGGGCCATAGTAAGCGCCTTGACCAATACCAGCAATTGCACGAATGACTAAAAACATAACAAAGGTTGTCGCTAATCCACTAAAATAAGTAGAAATAGCAAGAACGATAAACCCAACAGCAATGACTAATTTCCGCCCAATTTTATCGCCAATCATCCCAAAAGGAATCTGTGCAACAGCATAGGTTAGAAAGAAGATACTATTGGCTAAACCAAGTTGTGTGTTACTTAGACCAAATTGTTCTCCAATGACCCCCATCACTGGATTAAAAATAGTTCGTGTTGCGTACATTAAAATCCAGCCTACGAAGAAAATGGCTACGACTTTAATCCAGTAACTATTGCTCACTTGCACTGCTTGATTTTTTTTACTATTCTCCATGTCTTCTCCTCACTTCTCATCTAACTCTACAGATTGTAAAGCTAGTAACATTCCAAATGACATATCTTTACCAGAGGAATGTCCGATTTGTATAATTCTGTCAATATTTTCGTCAACTCTATTATCCCGATGGTTCTCCAAATCCAAGAGTAACTGATACAACAATGAATTTACATATCCTTTAGCCGAGCTTGCAATATAGCCTTTACTAACATCTGTTGTGGATAAATTTGCTGCCGAAAGAGTAGCGGCTAACGCCGCAACTCTTTCATCAGCAAGTATGAACAGAATTGTTTGATACGCTACTAAAATGTCATCACCACTCGGGGTTAACCCTTTGCCCCGACCAATCAGATAATTCGTTACTTCTTGCCATTCCGATAGTGTCCAAACTTTTTGTTTTTGGCTCATTTTTTTGAAAATATGCTTTGCTCGTTCGTCTAAAGGCAGGCCAATTCTACGTTCTAAGTTTCTCGCTAATAAGCGGTCTCGCAACAAGCGTAATTGGTCTTTTTCTAACTTGAAATGAGTAATGTTTAAAGAAACGACCTCGGCAGGTGTGAGTTGGATCGTTTTCACGCCGACTGTACTGTAAAAGGTCAACTGATTTTCTGTGATTTTGACTTTATTACCTTGTTGTACATACGGAAAGATTTCTTGAAACAATTGATCTGGCAAAAACATACCAAAGCTTGATAAATAATTATGGAAGTTTGCAACATTGATTAATTGATCCTGGACTTTCAGATTAAATGAACGTTCAAAAACACTGTGAATGGTTCCCATCTTGCCATATTGGTGGATAGGAAAAATGTAGTCACTAATGACTAGTTGGTTATTCAACCGTAATGCCTAGTTTCTCAGCATACGCTTCTAGGGCTTTTTCAAAACAGCCTAGAGGTGCTCTAACTGTCCCTGCACCAATTTGACCAACACCGGCATTTTTGTGTGCAATCCCTGTATTGATGATTGGTGTAATTCCTAATTCCACCACTTTACGGATATCAATTCCTAAACAAGTTCCTTGGAAATCCCAAGTTGGAATTGAGAATGTTGGGTTGTGTCCTTCACAGATTTTTGCCATTTCATTTGAGGTTGCTAACGCATCTTCAAAGCCACCTGCACCAACAAACCGTGTTACGCCAGGTGCAGCTACCATAGCCATTGCTCCAACGCCTACTGTTTCAGTAATTGCACTATCCCCGACATCAGGATTTCCGTCTTCTTCGCTGAAACCAGTGAAGTAAAGACCTTTTGGTGTATTTACTGGTGCGGTATGCCATTGATCGCCTGTTTCTGCAATCCGAACCCCAAAGTTCACGCCGTTACGAGTCATAGTTGTGACAATCGTTCCGTTGGTATCTTTACGGGCACCATCAACAATTGCTTTTCCAGTTGCCATCATGACATTTAAGAAGAATTGATCTGTGTCAGCTAAGAATTTGATTACTTCGTATTTTTGATCTTCTGGAATATCTGTTTTGATAATTAATGGAGACAATTCTTTTAAGAAGTTCAAAGATGCGGCAATATTTCTTTGGTGGAACTCGTCACCCATTGTAATAGAGCGCGCAATCAATACGTTTAAGTTCAAGCCTTCTTCAGAAAGTTTCAAGGCTTTCGCAATAGTTGGTCCTAAAACATCTTTAATCCAATCTAAACGATCAACTACTTCTTGTGAATAAGCACCAAAACGCAATACTTTACCGATACCTTCATTCAAGATACAGTATGCTTCGTTACCTTCTAAGCGATTTTCTACAACAAAGACTGGCATATTACCAGAAGTAATACCGCCCATTGGTCCAACTGCTTTTACATGGTGACAAGGAATGAAACGTACTTCGCCAGCTTCAAAAATCTTCAAAGCATCTTCTTCATTGTCTGCCCAACGTTCGAATAATGCAGCTCCGATACAAGCACCTTTCATTGGTCCAGTCATTTCAGACCATTGGATTGGTGGTCCAGCATGAAGTAATGTTTTTTGTGCATCATCATTTAATTCTGGAATCACTGATTTCGCAGGTACCACATCTACTAAGAATGGTTGTGCATTTTTAATTTTGTCTGTTACTTTGTGATTTTCAGCTTCGATTTGTTCACTGTAATCTTCCAAAGCATCCAAAATTTTAATCATTTTTTTATTGCCGTTAGCACGTGGACGCCAGTTAAATTGAACGGTTTCGCCACCGTAATCAACGATTGATTCTGTAAAGCTTTGCAACCCAACGTTAATAATTCTTGGTTTGGTTGTTAATAGTTCCATTACTTTTTCGCCTGGTTTTGGTACATCGACAGTTGGTCCGTTGTAAGCAACCACTTCTTTATCGTCTTCTGAAATTTCGATTCCTTTTAGCAATAGAGCTAATTGAACAGCTTTAGCATTGCTTTCTGCAACTAAAACGCCGCCTTCTTTCAAACGATCAACCGACGATTGGTAATTTTGCGGATCTTTCGTAGTCCCACAAACAGTTGCAACAAAGTAAAGATCACGTCCGGCTTCTTTGGCTGTGGCACGCGCTTCTTCAATTGCTGGTAACAATGCACCAACCATGTCTTCATGAGCACCGTAGCCTAACACCACATCGAATAAGATAATCCCAGTTTTTTCATCTTGTGCGTATTCACGAATTTTTTCGATACGAACATCTGGGTCAATCATTGGGTGCGGACGACCTTGTGTATACATATCATCGCCTAAGTCAATGACTTCATAACCGTGAGATTTCAAGACATAACCTTCTGCTTTCACTAAACCGCCAAGATCTAAAGCTTCAGAAATTAACATACCTGCTTCAGAAGCTAATGTACCACCTGAATATAAGCCTTTTACAACTTTATCTTCTGGTAATGTTGGTACAGCTGGTTTTGCTAATGCTTCAAAGTAATTTTTCTTCACGGCCACATCATTTGCTAAATCAACAGCAATTTTAGCTGTTTCTTCTAATGTATGAGCTAGATAAACTTTGCCTTCGTGACTTGTTGGTTTTTCTCCTAAGAAAATCGCAACGACTGGTTTTGAAATACTTTGTAATAATTCAACCACTTCATCACGAACTTCTTTTGCAGGTGGTTTAGAAATAACTGTAATCACATCGGTTGGTTCGTGATTTTCTAAAGCCACAATAGCATCTTTCACTGTGATAGCGCCTACTTTGTCGCTTAAGTCACGACCACCAGTACCAATGGCGTGAACAACTCCGCCACCTAAGCGGTCAATAATCGTTGTAACTTCTTGAATCCCTGTTCCTGAAGCACCAACAACGCCAATGTTTCCTGGAGAAACAACATTTGTAAAGGCGATTGGAATACTTGAGATAATACCAGTTCCACAGTCAGGGCCCATCATTAGTAAGCCTTTTTCATGCGCTAATTTTTTCAAACGTACTTCATCTTCAATTGACACATTATCCGTGAAAGAGAACACGTGTAAATCATTTTTTAAGGCACGTTCCATTTCTGGCGCACCATATTCACCAGGAATACTGAATAGCGCTACATTCGCCTCTGGTAAAAGATCAAACGCTTCTGACCAAGAAGTTGCTGCTTGTGCTTCTTCACTAGTTCCCTTTGCTGATAAATCATCTAAGAATTCATCAATCGCTGGCATAACTTCTTCCATGATGTTTTCTTTTTCGCTGTCAACCACAATCATCATGTCGTTTGCAGACGCACTATTGGCCTCATCCGTTAACAAGTTTGTGTTGTTAAGGATGTCTTTGTTGGCATCTGTTCCCATCATGATTTGACTCATGGTTACACCATCTAATGCATTGATTTTATTGGTCAATAACATTAAGTTGATGGAGTCTTGGTAATTGTTTTTCAAAATTACTGTGTGTAACATTGTTCATCCTCCTATCTATTCCTTACAATGCTATTGTATCGAAACGAGAAAGTGTTTTCATCGGACATAATTCTAAAAAAATGGTATAATTTTTATCCATAAGAGGAAAAAAGGAGAAAACGATGAAATTAAGAGAGTTATTATCGATAGGTGACTTAAAAAAAGGTAAAATTTTGACGAAAGAGATTGGTTTAGACAATGAAGTTGACTCGGCAATGGTCTTAGAAGCGATTGACATTGAGAACTGGAGTAGAAAGAATCAGTTAATTTTGACTTCTTTCTACGCATTGCATGATCTACCCGAAAAAGAGTTGGAAAATTTTTTCGTAAAGATGCGCCGAATTGGCATCAGCGGCTTAATTTTGAAAACAGATCGATTCATTAAAATGATTCCAGAGTGGTTTATCGAATTATGTTTCAATTATGAAATTCCTTTAATTAAAATCACACAAGACATTAGCTATGAAAAAATTCTATTTACGATTTACGAGCCTTTGTTGAATTATCAGTCGCATGTCTTACGTACGTATTACGATGTGCGCCAACGTTTCACCAAATTAGAGCGCCACTACCCAACGGTTGAGACGATTATGCAAGAATTTTATGACATCATTAAATTACCCTTCGCTTTAAAAATGTTGGATAAACATCTGGAAATTAGCGATGGTGACTTACCCCATGATGCGATTGTGCTCTCAAGAGAAAAACTAAAAAACAGTGAGTTCACTAAAAATGATTACTCTCTTTTAACACTTTATTCTCATGCCAACCCCAAAAAACAGTTGGCACTAGAAGTTTCTATTTTCAATAGTTATTCCACTAATTGTTTACTTCTGGTTTATTTACAAGATGAAAAGGTTAAAGAAACGGATTTAGTGATTATCGAAAATGCGATTGATGTCTTACAAGAAAAATTCAATACCGAAAATTTGTTAAAAAAAGAACGGTATACTCGTTTGAACAACTTAGCGGATGCTATTTTACAAAATACACCGCAAAATCCTGACGAGCTAAACAGTTTGCTTCGTGAAGTGCAAATGCAAGAGCTAGATTCTTACCAAGCGATTGCTTTTTCTACCAAAGACACCAATACACAACTCATGAAAGAACGAATTATTGCCTTACTTCGTACCCTGCGTGTGAAATCCATCTTCTTTGATCAGCTAAATTATTCGGCGGTCCTTTTTAACTTCAATGAAAGTGATGGAAAAATTACAAAGCTGCAATTAAGTCGTTTATTAGCTGAACTTTTAGAAGAAAACGACACGCTTACCGTCGCCGTCAGCAGTTTAAAATCACGAGAAGGGATTAAAGAGCTACTGATTGAATGTCTGGACATTCTGCGCTTTAATGAAACTTTTTATAACGGACCAATTGTCACCTTAGCCGATATCGGGGTATTTAAAAATTTTATCCGCGAAGACCAATTGGAAAATTTAGACGAATTAATTCCTCGCGCACTTTATCAATTAGCCGAAAATAACTACGATTTGTTTGAAACCTTGTACAGTTTTTTCCAAAATAATCGCAATTATAAACAGACCTCTGAAGCGATGTTCCTTCATTCAAAAACGATTCGTTATCGTTTAAACAAAGTGGAACAACTTCTTGATATTGACTTAGCCAATCCCTTGCAATTGTTAAATTATGAAATTGCCACATACATTATAAAGATGAGGAGACGTGCACTTGAAAAACAATCAAACACTCGCTAATGGCGCAACAGTTACTATCTACCCCGCTACGACTGAATCAACGAACTATGTCGTCTATTTACACGGTGGCGGGATGATTTATGGAACCAAAAGTGATTTACCAGAAGAACTGAAGGAGCTGTTTACAAGCAATGGCTATACCGTTTTAGCACTGGACTATTTGTTGGCTCCAAATACAAAAATCGATCACATCTTAGGGACACTAACAGAAACCTTCCAATTGCTAAACGAAGCGATTATTCAAAACCAGCCCTTTGGTTTGTGCGGACGTTCCGCTGGCGGTTATTTAATGTTACAGTTAACCAAACAATTACAAACATTAAATTTGACGCCACAATTTTTAGTCAATTTTTACGGCTATACAGATTTAGAATTTATTAAAGAGCCACGGAAATTATTAAAGCAAGCCATTTCCGCTAAAGAAATAGCTGCTATCGACCAAACGAAGCCTGTTTGGGATGATCCTTTTCTTTCTCGCTATCTGCTGTATCATTACAGTATTCAGCAAGCGCTATTGCCGCACTTTTACGGATTACCAGAAAATGGGGACTGGTCTGCTTACGCACTGTCAGACGAAACATTAAAAACTTTTCCACCTTGTTTCAGTACAGCTAGCAGCTCAGACGAAGAAGTGCCGTTCCGCTATAGCAAAAAAATCGGACGGACCATTCCTAAGAGTACCTTTAAAGCGGTTTACTATTTAGAACATGATTTTTTAAAACAAACCAAAGATCCTTCGGTCATCACTTTATTTGAGCAATTGGATAGCTGGCTGAAGGAACGATAAGCATAACAAAAAGAAGCGAGAAATCTCGCTTCTTTTTGTTATTTTTGATAAAGTGTGGTTCCTTTTACCACACTGATTTCCACCGGTGTCTGACGAGCGACAAAAGCCGCCGCACATTCTGCTTCAGTGAGTAAGTAAGTTGCTTCAGCACCAACTTGCGGCCAATTTGCTTGCCCTTGTTCGTCTAAAGTTGTGACACCATCTGTCACTAAGCCCAATAATTGGGTTAAAGCATCTTGATCTTTCACATTAAAAAGTTCACCTAAACGAGCCAATTTTTCTTGTAATGAACCATCACCATAGGGAGACCAGCAATCGTAGATATTGTCACAACCAAGATGGACATTGACTCCATGACGTAACAATTCCATAATTGGCGGAATCGTATTAGGTGTGATTGGCACGCTGGAATTAATATGAATTTTTTCTGCTGCTAAAGCATCATAAGCTTCGGCACGTTCTTCACCAATGAAATCATTTAACCCGAAGGCATGGCTGATAAATACTTTGTCTTGTAGGCCATATTCTTTCGTTAAACGGATAATTTCTTTAATCGTTGTTGTCCCAGCTTCGTGACGGTCATGTAAATGAATATCCACACCGACACCATGTTTATCTGCTAAGCGGAATGTTTCAGCCAATGATTTTTTGTAATCACCATCTAGTGAATAAGGATCCACGCCACCAATAAAATCGGCACCTTTTGCCAATGCTTGATCAACTAATTCAACGGAATCTGAACGTAGTAAGCCGTGCTGTGGAAAGACGACAATTTCTACCGCAAATGGTTTCGTTTGGGCCAACGCTTGGACTTCATCAAAATAACGTAAGTCTGTCATCGGTTCCACGTCGACATGTGTTCTGAAGGCTGTCGCGCCATGTGGTAATTCTAAGTCAATTAAATGATTGGCGCGTTCTGTTAAAGAAAGTTCTAAACTATCTAAATAAGGGATTTCTGCTTCGACACGTTCCACAATTGACTTCGCTGGCGTCACCGGATACCACGGAACACCTAGTTTACTTTTATCAAAGTGACAATGTTTTTCAATCAAACCTGGTAAAATCAATTGATGGTGACCATCAATAATTGTCAACCCAGGTTCTTCTACCAATTCTTCATTGGGGATGATTTTCGTAAATACTCCATCTGTTACTTCAATTGCCACTTCTTTGGTTACTGTCCCAGATAACCAGTCACCTTCTTTTTGATACCCTGTTTCAATTCGAACATTTTTTAACCAATAATTCATGCTTTCCTTCACTCCTACCTGTATTTATTCCTTCCCGAAAGGACACAATACTTAGTTGTACTGTGCTAAAATTTTACTAATTTCCGTATAACCTTTTTGATTGGCATAGTCCATTGCTGTTCGACCAGAATTGTCTTTAATGGATTGATCCGCACCATTTTCCATTAACAATTTTACAATATCTTGGTAAAGTTGGTTCCCTTCACGTAACCCCACTGCCTCAATCAATGCTGTATAGCCAAAGTCATTTTGGAAATCTATGTCTTCTCGTCCATCTTCTAACAAGAGCTTCACATTGTCAATATGTCCTTTTTCAGCTGCCGGAATTAACGCATTGCCACCGTAACGGTTATGCTTATTTAAATCTAGGGTCGCATTTTTTAACATATACGCTAAAATCTCCGTACGTCCTTGCGCTCCCGCATAAAGATAGGGACTATCACTAATGATATTTTGCAGATTAATATCGGCACCCCGATCAATCAACGCTTTTGCAATCTCAATGTCATTATTGTGAACAGCGATATTGAGCGGTGTGTTGCCTTCTGTGTCGACTTCATCCACTTGATAAGTAGTATTTTGTAAAATTTCCTTGACCTTCTTCGTATCTCGTTGATTGGCTGCTTCTAAAAGCGCACCCACTTCATAGGTCTTCATCGGTTCTTTCACTTCCTCTTTTGATGTTGTTTGAGCCACCGAACGGGTTGTACTGGTGCTTTCAGTTTTTGCACTACTTTGAGTAGTCACCGTTTGACTATTTTTTGACGCTGCGGAGGGTGTTTCTCCTCCTTGACACGCAGCAAGTAATGGAATGGTCATGACACTTAATAGCCCCATTAAAATTTTTTTGTTCATTGTGCTCAACTTCCTTTCCTCGAGAGAAATATGAGATTTTTCTCCAGTGGTTCTAATCTAACGAATCTTTTTTTATTTGTCGATTAAAACGCTTTCTCTGTTTTTCTATTTTAAAAAGAGAGAAACCAAAAGAAGTCGAAACTTTTTTTGGTTTCCATTCGTATGTTTTGTTCTTAAAAGGTAAATTCAGGATTAAAAGTTCCTTGGTATGGTTCATGTTCCACATAGACTTGGATATCGTTTCCTTCGTTATCTTTACCCATTCGTGTGTACGTAAAACGATTATCATTCAATTCTGTTAATTCTAAGACAGCGCCATAGCGATTGGTTCCAATGGACACATGGGCACGGAATTTATTTTGATTTCCTACTTTAAAGTAGCCATAGTCGCCACGAGTTTCACCAGTTTGTAAATTGAAAAATTCATATTTGCTGCTGTCTTGGTCAAATTTCGCTAAGCTGATAAAGTTTTGGTTGGCCGAAGTTACGTCATTGCCATCTTTATCCACTACTTTTGTGCCATTCCAAAGAAGTTGCGGTGTCCCATCAAAGGAAGTTTTACCAATAATTTCATCCCCTTGTCGATTTACATCAATCTGGCCTGTTTGTTCTGTCATGGCACGGCGTCCATTCGTGAATTCTAGTGTTCTGGGACGATTATTGGGGTATGGCTGCGGACGACCATAAACTGGACCTGAGGTTGCTTTGTTTTCTACGAAAACTTCAATATCATTTCCGTTTTTATCTTTACCCATCTGTCTATACGTAAAAGTATCTTGGTATAAAGTTCTAAGTGGGTATACACCTTGATAATTTTTGGTTTCAGAAATAATTACAAGACGGGAAACATCTGTAATACCAGCGGTCATAAAGAAGGTTCCTTCATCTCCTGTTGATTCTCCAGTCTCTTTATCAAAAAATTCATAGAAACTAGTGGTTGCATCAAACTTAATTGCATGTAATAAATCCTGATTTTCAGCGGTTAAGTCGGTCCCATTTTTATCATAGACACGTTGACCTGCCCAATCTTTTTCCGATAACATTTCATCTTGCCGAATACCAACTGAACGTAAATACTCAGGTAAATCCCCTAAATTATTGGGATTGTCTACGCTTTGAGGAACGTATGCTTCTGCCGTCAAAGCCCCTCCTGCTCCACCAACTAATAACGCACTTAAAGCCAACAACGTAATTGTACCAACGATTTTTTTCTTCATAAACGACTACTCCCTTTCCTTTTGATAATTTAAGGATAGCAAGTAGTTATTAACTCCACCTGTCCATAACATGAACAAATTATTAAATAATAATCATTATAATTATCTTAATAATAATATTTAATTATAACTAATAACAATTTATTTATAGAGGAAGAGAAAACAAAAGAACGTTGGGGGACGTTCTTTTGTTAAATAAGAGAGAAGACAAGAGACTTTTAGAAAGTAAAGGCTGGATGATATGTGCCTTGGTAAGGTTCATGTTCCACGAACACTTGAATATCATTCCCAGCATTATCTTTACCCATTCGAGTATACGTAAATCGATCATTGTTTAGTTCCGTTAATTCTAGCGCCGCACCGTAACGATTCGTCCCAATAGATACATGGGCCCGAATCTTGTTATTGTCCACCACTTGGAAGTACCCAAAATCGCCGCGGGTTTCACCTGTTTGTAAATTGAAAAATTCATATTTACTTGTGTTTGGATCAAATTTCGCTAAACTAATGAAATTTTGATTGGCCGCTGTCACATCATTACCGTTTTTATCTACGACTTTTGTGCCATTCCACAAGGTTGTTCCTAAAATTTTATCCCCTGATTTATTTGTCACAATTTTGCCAGTTTGATTGGTTAATGCTTCACGTCCATTTGTAAAAGCTAATTTTTTCCCATGATAAGGGATGTGTTCCACGTAAACTTCAACATCATTCCCCAGTTTATCTTTCCCTAAACGCTTGTAAGTAAATTTGTCTTTACTCACTTCGGTTAAATCCACTACGGCTTGATAATTTTGTGTCCGCGAAATTAAAATTCGTTTTGTGCCATCACCTGTCACAAAAAATGTTCCTTCGTCACCACGGGTTTCCCCAGTGTTTTTGTCGAAAAACTCGTAAAAACCGGTTTCACCATCATATTTTGCTAACCCAATAAAATTAGCATTTTCTGCCGTTAAATCATTACCTGCAGCATCATAAACTCGGGTTCCTTGCCAGTCCGTGCCAGATAAAATCTTAGTCACCTTATCGCCTTTTGTTTGGCCATTGTTTTGATGTTTGCCTAAATTTGCTGTAGCACTATTTGGATTGGCTGCATGACCTGCAAATGCTGGACTTGCATAACCTGCTATAAGTAACGTACTTAATGTTACTAAAGTAATCGAACTTAATACTTTCTTTTTCATAAAGCATCGCTCCTTTTCTTTGATAAACCTATCTTAACAAACGATTCTAAACTACCACTGTCAGAAAAATGAACAATTTATAAACGATTAAAAACAACTATAAACTATTTTTTTGTTAAAAATGAAGCGGTCAAAAGAATCCTTTACTTCCTTTTGACCGCTTCATCCACTCGTGATTGACCAATTAGAACGTGAAGTCTGGCGTAAAGTCTCCTTCATATGGTTCATGTTCTACAAAGACTTTAATTTCTTTGCCATTGTTGTCTTTACCCATTCGTGTATACGTAAAACGTTTATCATTTAATTCTGTTAATTCTAACGCAGCTCCATATTTATTGTCACCAATTGAAACGTGGGCCCGGATTTTGTTATTATCAATTACTTGGAAGTAACCAAAATCTCCACGGGTTTTACCCGTTTCTAAATCAAAGAATTCATATTTACTTGTTTTATTATCAAATTTCGCTAAACTAATAAACATTTTATTTGCTTCAGTAACATCGTTACCGTCTTCATCTAAAACTTTCGTGCCATTCCATAATGTAGCCCCTAAAATGTCATCCCCAGGTTCACTGGTAACAATCTTGCCAGTTTCTGTTTCTAAATCTTTACGGCCATTCGTAAAGGTTAATTTCTCGTCAGAATAAGGGATATGTTCTACAAAGACTTCTACATCTTTCCCGTCTTTATCTTTACCCATTCGCTTATAGGTAAATTTATCTTTCGTCACTTCCGTTAAATCGACCACCGCTTGATAGTTTTGTGTATCCGAAATTAAGATACGCTTTTCGCCATCGTCTGTCACAAAGAATGTGCCTTCATCGCCACGGGTTTCACCTGTTTCTTTGTCGAAAAATTCATAAAAACCTGTTTCACCATCATATTTTGCTAAACCAATAAAATTAGCATTTTCTGCTGTTAAATCATTATTATTTTTGTCGTAAACTTTTGTGCCTTGCCAATCAGTACTGGATAAAATTTCTGTTAATTCTTGTCCTTTTGATTGCTCTTTAGCTGCTTCTGCTGAACTAGAGACTGCAGTGCTTGAGCTAGCTGCACTTGATTTATCTGTTGCAGAGTTGGCTCCGCCAGCACAGCCTGCAATCAACAACGTACTAAAGGTTAATAAGGTAAGCGCACTAAAAACTTTTTTCTTTTTCATGATTGGTAATCCCCTTTTTCTTTTTGATATATTTAGAATAGCAAAGCCTTATAAACTCCTACTTGCCGAAAAATGAACAAATTATAAACAAATGAAAAAAAGTTAATAACAATACTAGCTTTTTTTTGTTCACTTGTAATACACTATAAGTAAGAAATAGATTAAAACCACTAGGAGGGACGCTTTTGACCATTAAACGCCGCTTTTTTATTTCTTATATTAGTGCCATCATTATTACTTTAGCCTCTGTTTTAGCTGTTTTATCCTTAGCTTCTTACATCACGTTAGGAACTGTCCCCAGTTTGCCCCAAGCTTACCGAATGATGAATAAGCAACGACCATTGACCGCTAACGAAGAAGAAAGTTATTTGGCCTTAGATCAATTGTTAAAAAAGTCACCGAAATTACTAGATACGCCTTTAAGTAAAGAATTAAAGGAAACGATTCAAACAATTGAGGCAAAAGGATTAAGTGTGATTATTCGAAAGAATGCACGGTTTCCTTATTATTCGGATAATTTAGTAGAAAAATCTTTGTCTGTACATATTCCAAACTACGAAATGAATAATATTATGCCAACTGGCACACTGGATAATGCAGGGCGTCTATATCATTATATCAAATCCGATTTTCATTATTTAGATGGTTCTAACGGGAGCTTTATTGTCTTGAAACGCGAAAGCAGCCTTTTTGAGTTCTTCACACGCTGGATTATCTGGATGATTTTGTTAATTATCCTTGTAGCAATTGCGGCAGCTTGGCTCATTAATAAGCGCTTAACCAAAACTACTATCGAGCCATTAGAAGCATTAGAAAAAGCGACTAAAACATTGGGTAAGGATGCCCAAAAAGAAAATCCATTTACACCAACTAGCCACCAAACCGTCTCAACAGAAGTCAAACAGCTCCAACTTAGTTTTGAACAAATGTGGCAAGATTTAGAAGAAGCCAATGCGGAACGCGAAAAATATGAAGCTAATCGGAAAGAATTAATTGCAAATATTTCTCATGACTTAAAAACACCAATTACTTCTATTATTGGTTACGTTGAAGGTTTGATGGATGGCGTTGCCAATACTGAAGAAAAAAAACAGCGCTATTTAACGGTCATTCATGAAAAAAGTTTAGGCCTCAATGATTTAATTGAAGAATTATTTTTGTATTCTAAATTAGACCTAGATCGTGCTGTCTTTACAATGGAAAAGACCAATTTCACTCGTTTTATTGCACATATTCTTGAAGAATACCGTTTGGAACAAGAACTCGTGATCACTTCTGTACTTCCCACCGAAGCTTTATACGTTCAAATGGATCCCACGCAGATGAATCGCGTGATTACCAATCTAATTCAAAATAGCATTAAATTTGCGGATCCCACTAAAGAACAACTAGCCTTTACGATTTCTTTAACGCATAATCAAACAGACTTAGTTTTAACCATTACAGATAACGGCATTGGTATCGATAAAAAAGAATTACCTTATTTATTCGAACGCTTCTATCGTGTAGACAAATCTCGAACCCCAACAGTTAAAGGAAGCGGCTTGGGATTAAGTATTGTCAAACAAATTATTGACTATCATCAGGGAACAATCACTGTCACAAGTAAAAAAGGAGACGGCACCAACGTGATAATTACGCTGCCGTTGTTGGAGGATGAAAAATGAAACCACATGTATTAATTATTGAAGATGATCCAAGCATTGCTGATTTGCAAAAAGATTATTTAGAAATTAACGATATGACTGTCACAATTGAACATGATGGAAAAAAAGGATTGGAAGCAGCTTTAAATGAGCCCTTTGATTTAATTATTTTAGATGTGATGCTGCCAACTATGGATGGTTTTGAAATCTGTCGTGCAATTCGAAAAAAAAAGCAAACGCCGATCATGATTGTTTCGGCTAAAAAAGAAGATATTGATAAAATTCGTGGGCTTGGCTTAGGTGCGGATGATTATATAATCAAGCCGTTTAGTCCCAATGAATTAGTCGCTCGAGCAAAAGCCCATATGAACCGTTATCAATTGTTAAGCAAAGCAGAACAACCACCACAATTACTAAAAATCAATGAAATCGCTGTCGACACTGCCGCCCACAAAGTGTTTGTTTTAGAAAATGAAGTTATTTTTACAAGCAAAGAATACAAATTGCTGGTTTTCTTGATGGAACATCCTAACCGTGTGTGGAATAAAGAAGAACTTTTTGAAAGTGTCTGGGGGTTTGATGCCTTAGATACTGAGGTTTCGACTGTCGTTGTTCATATTAAACGGATTCGGGAAAAATTAAAAAAAGCCAATCTTTCTGACTCTCCAATTGAAACACTCTGGGGTAGTGGCTACCGCTTCAATCGATAAAGAGAGCAAAAATAAGTCGGAGCCTATTTCTAGGCTCCAACTTATTTTTTATTAATTTACACGAGAAAATTTTTGATAAAGTTGGTTAAAAACAATCATAAATTGTTCAATTTCTGCCATTGTATTGCTTTCATCTAAACTAATGCGCACAGCGGAAGTCGCCAATTCCCCAGGCACATGCATGGCATACAAGGTGCTACTAGCCATTTTTTTTCGGCTAGAACAAGCACTCGTAGTCGAAATATAAATCTGTTTTTCTTCCAATGCATGGACTAGCACTTCGCCGCGAATCCCTTTCAAAGCAAAACATAAAATGTGTGGCGCAAAATGTTCATTATCTTGTGAAAAAACAGTCACATTTTGAAATTCTTCTAGCGCCTTTAATAAATAACTCCGTAATGTCGCCACATGTTGCGGCCGTTGTTGTTCGTTCTCTAAATGCAAGCGTAACGCTTTGGCCATTGCCACAATTGCTGGTACGTTTTCTGTCCCACTGCGTTGGTTGTTTTCTTGCCCGCCTCCTGTTAAAAGCGGCGCTAAACGTTTTCCTTGTTTCCAATACATAAAACCAATGCCTCGTGGTCCATGAAATTTATGTGCAGAAAACGTTGCAAAATCCACCCGATCCGTTAACCACTCTGAGTAATTAACTTTCCCAATTGCTTGAACCGCGTCTACATGAAAATGAATTTTAGGAAACTCCGCTAAAACCTCGCTGATTTCTTTAATTGGTTGAATCGTTCCCACTTCATTGTTCACTGCCATAACAGAAACCAAAATCGTTTCTTTTCTAATTAATTTCTGTAATTCCTCGACTTTTACACGACCTTCTTTATCCACTGGCGCATAAGAAAGTTCAAAACCTAGTTCGACTAATTGTTCCGCTGTTTCTGTAACTGCTGGATGTTCCACTGCAGAAATAATAATATGATTACCAAATTCTCGTTTTTCGATTGCCGTTCCTTTTAAAACCCAGTTATCTCCTTCAGTTCCGCCACTTGTAAAATAGATTTCATTTGCTGAAACATCGATTAGCTCCGCAATCTGCTTCCGTGCTTGTTGTAAGAGCCGATTCGCTTGGCTGCCTAAGTCATGTAGGCTAGACGGATTGCCAATAATCCGCTGACTGGTTTTTACATATGTATCTAAAGCCTGGGAGTAAATCGGTGTAGTTGCACTATTATCAAAATAAATCATTTGTCACCCTTCTTTTTTAAAATTCTTTCCCATTATATACTTTCTAAAGTATCACTTCAAGTCACCCCCACGCCATAAAAAACAGAGGCTTGTCTGTCGACAAACCTCTGTTTAGTGATTGTTTAATTAAATTGCTGTTAAATTAGGGTTATTGATATTTTTAAAATAAAAATCTTCGATTCGTTTGAACGCTCCTGGCTCAACAGCTTCCAATGCCGTTCCAATTTCATCTAATGCATCTTGATAACGGAATTCTGTCGAGAATAAATACATGCTTTTATCTAAAGCCGCTCGGATGTTCTCGTGAGTATGACGATAGCGGTTTGCATATTGCATCATTTGTTCTGTCAGAGCTGCTGCATTGACTAAATCTTTTGTTTTCTTATCTAATAACTCTAAATCATCTTCGCATAAGTCACACAAACGATTGATTTCATCCATGTTAATGCGCATTTTATTTAAGGCTCGGCTTAAATCTTCAATTCGATCCGTTGCCACATAGAAAAATTCTAAGTAATCAGCAGACAAACCTGGTAATCGTTGCTTTTCAACATATCGTTTGATACTCCGTAAACGGAATTCGTATTCGTCGACTTTTTCTTGGGCGACTTTTTCGCCTTTTCTTAGTTCTTTCAATGAAGCATCGATTTCTAATTGTTGATTTTCAATATCATCTAAAATCTTATAGCATTCTTTATAGAACGCTTGAATTTCAGAGTAAGGAACGGTATGTTCTTTCATTCGAGGTTCCAAGTCTTTTTGACGGCGGATAATTTCTTCAATTTCCGTTTGGAAGCCACGACTACGTCCTAGCTCGTTGTTGTTTAAGGTGTAGCTTTGTGATACATGGTCCAATTCAATCATTAATTGACGGTTATTTTTTAAGGAATGAGAAATATAATCGTCAATAATTTTTTGATTGGTCACGACATATTTCTTCGCTTCAATTTCACGTTCCATCACTTCATATAATGCATCAATCGCCGTTGCTGTGTCGCGATTTGCGACCTCTACTGCAGCAATCTCTGTTTTCTCTAAATCAGCCATTGAATTCTCGACACGTTTTTTCGCATGTTGAATTTCTTCAGCAAAGTTTTGTTCAGGGAACACATAATCGTCAGCTAATAATTGGTTGTAGCCTTCTTCGATTTCTTTTAATTGATCTGGGAAAGTTTCATTTAATTCTTCATACATTGGTGGAATCCGTTTCATTAAGTCTTCCAATTCATACGTATGACGTTCCGCATCTTCTAGGACTTCTCGAGCCTCAATTGGGTCCCCCGATGTATTTAGTGTGACAAATTGTGTGAATTCAATTTCGACGTTTCTTAATTGTTTTTGGATTTCGGAGTAAGCTGGACCAAAGCTAGCTTTATCATCTTTTAGTGATTTACTTAATTCTTCATAGACATCCAAAGCTTTTTGAACTTCTAATGAATTGCGCTCTTCACTTTCACGTAATTCTTTCAAGCCATTACGAATGACTTCCACTTCGGCTTCCATTTCGGTCATCGTTTCATTCGCTTCCACGACTGCTTTCTTCGCTTTCATGAAACGGAAAATTTCATTTTGATTTTCGACTTCATAAATTTGACTCTCTAGTTCGGCGAAAGAACGCGTCGATAGTTCTACCCAGCGTTGATTCCATTCACGGAAACTATTTTGACTCTGTCCAACTAGATGCATTTTTTTAATGTCATCGATTTCTTCAAAGACTGGCAAGTCAAACAGGGCTTCTTTACGAACTTCTAATTCATCTAATTGTTCTTGATTTTTTTTGCGCATAAAATAACCAATTAAGTATAGCACCGCAGCAATAATAACGATTACTAGTACTAAAATGATAATCCAATTATTCTTCATTTTGGCTCCTCCGATAATTTTTCTATAATAAAAGAAAGGTTGTTTGTTCTCTTCACACGGTTATCTATTGTTCCTGACCCTTGAAAAAGGGCATTCTTGCAGAAATACCTATAGAAAATTATAGCACAAACTGTATATTCATTCACTAGTTATAACAAACTTTTTTAAGAAAACCCGCGATCTTCTTACGAAGGGGTTGATTCACTGCTTTCATCGATCCGATTTTCACTAATTTTTTTACAAATATCACTTAGTTGTGTTAAGAAGGCATCCGCTTGACTTTGATCCATCCCAAAGTGTTCATCGCGCATCGCCCAAACTTCTAGCCCAGCTTCTTTGGCAGAGGCAATGCCTTTTTCTGAATCTTCAATGGCTATACATTCCTGTGGCGCAACAGCTAATTCTTGTAACGTGTGCAGATAAATATCCGGCGCCGGTTTACTTTCTTCGAAATCTTCCCCACTCACGACCGCATCAAAATAACTACTTAATTGCCCCACTGTCAAAACCTCTTCAATTGCGTCTTTTGTGGAAGAAGAAGCTAATCCGATTTTATAGCCTTGTCTTTTTAAAAATTGTAAAACACGTTTCGCATTTTCATCAAGCACAGCTAAATAATCTATCGGATGCGCTTTTTTATAGGCTATGTATTGTTCATTTAAAAAAGCAATATCTAGCTCTTTTTTGTTGACTTGTTCAATCTTTTGCCATAATGAACGCATATCCGCACCGACTAATTCTGGCAAGGTTAGGCCCTCAATGGTCAAATCAAATTCCGCTAAAAATGCTTTACGTCGCTCATAATAATAAGCTTCGCTATCTACTAGGACACCGTCCATATCAAAAATAATGGCAGTTTTGGATTCTGTCATACTATTTAACTCCTTCGTTACGACTCATATCTTTACAGTTTAACAAAATTTTAAGGAAAAATGAAGAACAAATATTTTCATGATTTCCTAACTTTCTGAAAATAAGTGGTTGCTTTTCTAAATGTTTTTCGGTATCCTTTTACTAATCTACAAATGAGAAAATAATTAAAAACAGGAGTGATAAACGTGAACGTAGTTAAATTCGGCGGTAGCTCGCTAGCATCAGCACCACAGTTACAGAAAGTCTTACAAATCGTCAAGGAAGAGCCGCGCCGAACGTTTGTCGTTGTATCCGCTCCTGGAAAGCGAACCCCGCAAGATATTAAAGTGACTGATTTATTGATTCAATACTATCAGCGCTACTTAAATAATGAGGAAATTGAATCGACAATCTCTGCCATCATTCGTCGTTATGAAGATCTTTTCGATGAATTACACTTGGATAAAGCAGTTTTAGCTGATATTGCTATTTCGATTCGCCAATTAGCCACTTTACCAAAAGAAAACAATGCTTTTTTATTTGACTATTTTTTAGCTAGCGGCGAGGACAATAATGCAAAAGTTGTTGCCAGTTTTTTCAAGCAAAATGGCTTAGATGCTCGCTACATTAGTCCAAAAGAATTAGGTCTCCTAGTGACACCTGAGCCAGGCAATGCCCGCATTTTACCAAAAGCTTTAGAGAAAATTAGTGTTTATCGTGAGACTCAACAAATCTTGGTTATTCCAGGTTTCTTTGGTTATACAGAAGCCGGCGAAATTTGTACTTTTTCTCGTGGCGGTTCCGATATCACAGGGTCCATTGTTGCCGCAGGTGTTCAAGCAGATTTGTATGAAAACTTTACCGATGTGGACGGAATTTATGTCGCCCATCCTGGAATTATTGAACAACCTCAAACGATTCAAGAATTGACCTACAGAGAAATGCGGGAGTTAGCTTATGCAGGATTTGCCGTCCTCCACGACGAAGCCTTAATGCCTGCCTATCGCGCAAATATTCCAGTCGTTATCAAAAATACTAACAACCCACATCATCCTGGCACCCTAATTACCACTTCTCGCAAAGTGAAGCATGCCCCTGTTGTAGGAATTGCTAGTGATCAAGGGTTCGCAAGTATTTACATTAGTAAGTATTTAATGAATAGAGAGTTAGGTTTTGGGCGACGGCTTTTAGAAGTACTAGAAAAATTAGCCTTAAGCTATGAGCATATGCCCTCAGGAATTGATGACATCACGATTGTTTTAAGAGAAGACCAGTTAACAACTGAAATTGAAAATCGACTGATGGCTCAACTCCAAGAAGTTTTAGCGCCTGATGAGTTACGCATCACGCATCACCTTTCCATGATTATGATTGTCGGGGAAGGCATGCGCCAACGAATTGGGGTTACTGCTGAAAGTACAATGGCGTTAGCCAAAGAAAAAATCAACTTAGAAATGATTAACCAAGGATCTTCGGAAGTAAGTATTATGTTTGGTATCAAAAAAGAACAAGAGGAAAAAGCCATCAAAGCCTTATATCGGACGTTCTTCCATGATTAATAAAAAAGACGAATGAGTTTTCTCATTCGTCTTTTTTATTGGTCTCAGTAATTTTCAATTGGCGTTGAATTTCCGCTTTAATTTTAGCTTCTGGCGCAAAATCTTGTTCCCAATTTTCAGGTTTTAATACTTTATTTGTTTCCGGATCATAATGTGGCTGTCCATCTGGAAATAATTTTCCCATATTGGCTTGATGAACGATTTTAATAATTTTTGTTGGATTGACGCCCATTAAGCAAAACGAACCATAAGTAAAATACAATAAATCAACTAGTGCATCCACTTCCTCCACTAAAGGATCAGATACTGGTTTGCCTTTCGCCAAGACTTTCTGCTCTGCTTTATCGACAGATTTTTTTAATCCGTTGACCAATTGTTGAAAAAGCACTTGGTCATTATTAGCAGCACTATATAAAAATTCCACAAGTTCTTCGACTTTAAACTCTGCTCGTCGACTGGCTAGCTCTGGCGAAAAAGCAGTTGGTTGCTCTGGTTGTTGTGGATTAAAAACCTCGTGGAAGGCACAAGCCATTTCATAAGGGGATTGCTTTTCAGACATTCAGCTACCTTCTTTCTCAAAATAAATCTAATTGTTTTGGATTCAAATCATCGTAACTCAAATTCAAGACTTTTTGCATCTGTAGAGCGTTTTCTGCGGCATCGCCGCCAGAATTATTATTAAAAATTACGCCCACTTCTTTAGCTTCTTGCGACATTTTTAAAACAGCTTCGCTTAAATCAGCGATTTCCTGCGTATTATAATAATAGAGGGTTCTTTTTTTACGCCACTCTGCATCATTGGCTAACCAGCCAGCCGCATTACGTCCGTGAAACCGGAAGAGCACGAGATTAGGATTCGTTACATACGGATAAAAGGGCACTGGATTTGTAGGAATCTGCGGTTCATCTACAATCACAAGTGAAAATTGATTTTCTTTCATAAATTGCAACATTTGTTTTACAAAGTTTGGTTGATACCATGAATTATTTCGTAATTCAATGGCGATAGGTAGGTCTTTAAACCAGTGACGAATTTTTTGCAAGTAAGCGACATTTTCTTTCGTACAACCAAATGTTCCTGAAAATTGTACCAGAAAGGCAAATAATTTTTTACTTTCAATTAATGGGGCCATACTTTCTAAAAAAGCGGTGATCATTTCTTCTTCACTTGCATAATAGGTTTGCCACTCACCTTGACAACTGATTCCACTATAAACTTTCATGACAAAGCGAAAGTTTTCGGGAACTGCTTTGACCCATTCAGCTACTCGTTCTTTGGGAGGAATCCCGTAATACGCCGTGTCCATTTCAACTAGCGGTAAATGACTGGCATATTCATAAAGCGTGGCCCGTTTTTTTCCAGTTAAATAGTCGTGTTCACTAAAAGATGTTAATCCTAAGCGAATCATGTCCTTCCTCCTCTGCGTCACTTTTTATTTTTCTAAACCGTCATCTCAACTTAGTTGGTCCAATCGATATTCGCTTCACAATAGGTTTGACCATCAATCCGAATCTCATGGCGCGTTTTCAACTGATTTTCTTGTTCGACAATTTCGTAATGACTTTCGACTTCTTGGCCATATTCTACTTCTTTATCAAATTTCACAAGAATTTTTTTCGGTTGATGCGTTGTCAAAAAGTCATACCCTAACACATCCAATAACCAATTAAAGTAAATCGCATTATTAACATGTTGATTGCCATCAATATCAAAAAAACGCACACGATAAGGTAAAAAGTTCCCCTCTGTGACTTTTTCAATTTTTTCATGGCGATAAATTTTAGTGATTTTTTCAGAATCAAAAGGTGCAATAATTTCTGGTAGCACACTACTGATTTTCCGATTTTTTTGATCCATTAAGACAAAGGTTGATTTCACAAAGACACATTCATTGCCTTCTTCATCATGAACCCAAAAGTTACGATAACAAAAATATTTGTTATAACTCATAGCTTGCGTTGTAATTGCTACTTTTTCACCAACTTTTGGTAAGCGGTGAATCTCTATTTCATAATTGGTGATGACCCAGCCTAGGCCAAATTGAGCGACATAAGCCGCATCTCTTCCTAGTAATTCTGTTTGTTCTTCTGATACTTTAATGACAACCGCTAACAAAGCCGGTATCTTCATTGCACCAGTAAAATCGCCGTCATAGTAGGCAACTTCATAAGAGGATGTATGTTTTTTTCCCACGAAATAATCTCCTTTTTCCAATGGCTACTTTCGTGTCATTGTTTCTTCTTAAAAGTATACCACGTGATTTCTTCAATTGCGATTCCGAATGAAAAATTAACAAAACTTTGAAAAACACTATTATTTATATTATTTAAAAACATTCTTAATATTACTTAAAAAATATTGTTTTATTTTTAAAAATAACATTTCTTATTATTTGTATCCGAAAGATTATTATGTTATATTCCTATCTGTAAGCGCATACAAAATAATTTTTTAGGAGGTTTTTTTCGTGAAAAAGAGTTTATTAACAATCGTCCTGGCTTTTAGTTTTGTTTTAGGTGGCGCTGCATTGGCCCCTACTGTTTCAGAGGCTCATGGTTACGTAGCAAGTCCTGGAAGTCGTGCTTTCTTTGGTAGTTCTGCTGGTGGTAACTTAAATACAAATGTTGGTCGTGCACAATGGGAACCTCAAAGTATCGAAGCGCCCAAAAATACGTTTATTACTGGTAAATTAGCCAGTGCAGGTGTCTCAGGTTTTGAACCTTTGGATGAACAAACAGCTACTCGTTGGCACAAAACAAACATTACAACAGGTCCCCTTGACATCACTTGGAACTTAACTGCCCAACATAGAACTGCTTCTTGGGATTACTATATTACTAAAAATGGCTGGAATCCCAATCAACCATTAGACATTAAAAACTTCGACAAAATTGCTTCAATTGACGGCAAACAAGAAGTTCCTAATAAAGTTGTTAAACAAACAATTAATATTCCGACAGACCGCAAAGGTTATCATGTCATTTACGCTGTCTGGGGCATTGGTGATACGGTGAACGCCTTTTACCAAGCGATTGATGTGAACATTCAGTAAAAATACTCACATCTTAAACTAAATTAAAGGAGTTCTCAAAAAATGAAGCTAAAAAAAATAATTCCTGCTTTTCTCCTTCTTTCAACCGTTGCAGTTGGCTTGTGGTTAACGCCTACTCAAGCTTCTGCAGATGCTGCGGATACGATGGTAGATATCTCTGGCAAAAAAGTGTTGGTTGGATATTGGCATAACTGGGCCTCAAAAGGACGCGATGGTTACAAACAAGGAACATCAGCATCACTGAACCTTTCAGAAGTAAATCAAGCCTACAATGTCGTACCGGTTTCCTTCATGAAAAGCGATGGTACGACACGGATTCCTACGTTCAAACCTTATAACCAAACGGACACTGCCTTCCGACAAGAAGTCGCACAATTAAATAGTCAAGGTCGCGCAGTTTTATTGGCACTTGGTGGAGCAGATGCACATATCCAATTAGTCAAAGGCGATGAACAAGCCTTTGCGAATGAAATCATTCGTCAAGTGGAAACATACGGCTTTGATGGTTTAGACATCGACTTAGAGCAATTGGCGATTACTGCTGGCGACAACCAAACCGTCATCCCTGCTGCGTTGAAAATAGTCAAAGACCATTATCGAGCACAAGGAAAAAATTTCATCATTACGATGGCGCCAGAATTCCCTTATTTAAAACCTGGTGCCGCTTATGAAACATACATTACTTCCCTAAATGGTTATTATGATTACATTGCCCCACAATTATATAACCAAGGCGGCGACGGTGTCTGGGTTGATGAAATCATGACTTGGGTTGCTCAAAGCAACGATGCTCTAAAATACGAGTTCCTCTATTATATGTCTGATTCATTAATCCATGGCACGCGCGGCTATCTACAGATACCAAACGATAAATTAGTCCTTGGTTTACCAGCAAATCGGGATGCGGCTGGTAGCGGCTATGTCGTTGAGGCTACCCCTGTAGCCAAAACTTTTGATCAGTTAGCAAAAGACGGTAATCCTATCCGTGGCTTAATGACTTGGTCTGCAAATTGGGACGTTGGTCAAGATGTCAACGGCAAGTCCTACAACAATGAATTTGCGACACGTTATAGTAACCTCGTAAAATAAAAGCTATTTTGAGACAGAACACCGCATTTGGTTCTGTCTCTTTTTAAATTTTACTCACCGATCTTTCATTAATCCAAACAATGTTCTCTCGCTTTCTAACCAATTAATTTTAAACCAATCACAGAAACAATGATTAAAAAAATAAAAAATATCCGGCGTGGGTCTTTTGATTCACCTAAGAGCATTCCTAAAATAGCGCCTCCTGCTGTACCAATTCCTGTCCAAACTGCATAAGAAACGCCCATCGGTAGTTGTCTCATCCCTAAATATAAAAATAAAAAACTACCACTAAACGCTAGAATTAAAATTAACAATGAACGTAAGTCTTTTTTTGTTGTAAATAATTTAATTGAACCTACGCCAAAGATTTCAAAACAGCCTGCAATAACTAAGTATAACCAACTCATCTTGTTTCCTCCTCTTTATTTCCAGTTACCATTTTTAAGCCAATTACACCTATTAATAACAGCAACAGAAAAAGACCTTTTCCTATGCCCAATGGTGTGTGGAATAAAAAATGATCTGTTACAATAGTTCCAGCACTACCTAAGCCGACAAATACAGCATAGGCTGTGCCGACTGGCAATTCCTCTCCTGCTTTAATCAGCGCATAAAAACTGATAAAGATTGCGATTACTGTCCCTAAAATCTCCCACCATGTTGTACTATGCTTCATGCCAATGACCCAAATCACTTCACAAAAAGCGCCAAAAATAACTTTTAACCAAGCTTTACTCATCTTGTTTTCCTTCCCTTCCAAACAAAAAAAGTGCCAACAAACAGTTCAGCTATGGCCTAAGAACTGTTCATTAACACTTTAGTCGCAAGCATCCGGCGATGTTTACGAAAGTTTATGTATTAAAATATCTCAGGCTATTATATTCTTATTTTTAAAAAAAATCAACTAAAAAATAATAGTTCGAATTCGAGACATTTCTTTTGCATTTTTAGGACTAATCATTTAAACTTACTTTTAGTAAGTTAGTTAATTAAAAAATTATTTTTCTTTTAGGAGGATTTTTATTATGAATACACAAATTTTAGGTTTACACCACGTCACTGCCATGACTTCAAGTGCTGAAAAAATTTATCACTTTTTCACCGATATTTTAGGTCTACGTTTAATTAAGAAGACTGTCAACCAAGACGATATTGAAACATATCATTTATTTTTTGCTGATGATGCCGGCTCTCCCGGAACAGACATGACTTTCTTTGACTTCCCAGGCTTACCTAAAGGAACCAAAGGAACCAATACAATTTCTCGTACTTCCTTCCGTGTAAAAGATGATGCTGCTTTGGATTACTGGGTATCACGCTTTAATGAATATGCAATTGATCATGGAGAAATTCAAGAACGTTTTGGTAAAAAGTATTTAGAATTTGAAGATTTTGACAATCAACGTTACCAACTTATTTCTGATGAAAAGAACCAAGGTGTTGCAGCCGGCACGCCTTGGAAAAAATCTAACGTTCCTAGTGAACATGCTTTAATCGGCTTAGGACCAGCCTTTGTAACTGTCGAAAATTACGAACATCTGCAACTAGTTTTAACTGAAGTTTTAGGGTTCAAATTGATTGATGCTGAAGGTAGTTTCCATTTATTTGAAGTTGGCGAAGGTGGGAATGGTGCCAGCATTATCGTAGAGCATCGAGAAGATTTGCCAGCGGCCCAAGAAGGCTACGGCAATGTCCATCACTTAGCCTTGCGCGTTGCCGATGAGGAAGCACTACGTTTCTGGATTGAAAAAATTAATCGTTTGGAATTTCCTAATTCTGGCTTTGTGGAACGTTTTTACTTTAAATCTGAATATTTCTTGGCAGCAACACATGTTTTATTTGAACTGGCAACCGATGGTCCTGGATTTTTAGAGGATGAAACCTATGAACACGCTGGCGAAAAATTATCATTACCGCCATTTTTAGAACCAAAACGGGCAGGGATTGAAGAATTTGTGCGTCCTTTCGATACTTCAGATGCGAATGTTCAAAGAAATTAGTATTTTTTCTAGGAGGCTCCTATGATTCATTACAATAGTAACGAGTTATCTGCAAAAACAGCGTATAAATTTTTATCAGGAAGTATTATTCCTCGGCCAATCGCTTGGGTTACGACACAAGATACAGCCACAGGTATCGTCAACGCTGCCCCCTTTAGTTTCTTTAATGCAGCGGCAGCTGAAATTCCTTTAGCAACGTTATCCATTTTACGACCAGACAAAGAGCCTAAAGATACGGCACGAAACATCTTGGCTACTAAAGAACTTGTCATCCATTTCGTTAACGAAGACGTTCTTACTCAAATGAATCAGACTTCGGCGTCTTTAGCAGCAGAGATCAGTGAAATTGACACATTCGGTATTGAAACCATTGCCAGCCAGACTGTTGCTGTTCCAGCAATCAAAGCCGCGCCGATTCGGATGGAAGCTCGCTTACATCAATATGTACCTATTGCTAACCATGAAGGTCAAATTATTACGGATTTATTCATTGTAGAAATTACCGATTTCTATTTTGATTCAACCGTTTTCGATGAAGAACATCAGTACATTTTACCTGAAAAACTCCAACCGATTGCTCGTTTAGCAGGCAATGATTATACAACATTGGGCGAAATCCGTGAAATTCGCCGCCCAACGTAAAAAGAAGGCCCCCGCCCTGACGGCGGGGGCCTTCTTTTTCTGTTTTATGCTAATGCTCCCATTGGATCCCAAGGTGCCAAAACAGTTGGCGCTTGTTCCCAAGCTTTTTTCTGTTCATCAGTTAATAAATCTTTGTGCACAACGATTTGATAAGTGTATTCGTCCATCCACGCATCGCTCATAACGAAGAAGCCATTTTCACCGACTTTTTCGCCCCAGCTATTTTCCACTTTCCATTTTGTTGTTTGACCATCAACGATATCAACACCTGTTAAAACCATGGCGTGTGTCATTAAGCTTTCACCAAAGTCTAAACGTTCTGCTTTAGTCATCGTAAAATCAATATCAAAAAGATCGTTCATATCGTAAACGTCTAATGCCATAATTCCTGTGTCACGTGTTGAAGATTGTCCGACATCACAACCAAACCAAACAGATTCGCCTTGTTCCAATTGTGCAGCAGCTAATTTTTTGAAAGCAGCCATTTCTACATTTAAATATTTAACTTCTTTGCCGCCGACAACATTCCCTAACATTTCAACAGTGTATGTTTTGTTGAATGGTTTATCTTCTGTAGGAGCATTAATAATACTTACATAATCATGTAAATTAATGCCAACGTATTTTTCAAAGAATGTTTGCGGTGTTAGATTTTGATCCAAATGATAATTTTTTTCTTCGTCACGGTATTCAAAATCAAAGGTTTCTGGCGGCGTTCCTAAAGAGATTGCTAAGAAATTATAAATTTCTTGTAACATTGCTTCTTTGTTTTTTTGGACTTCTTCAGCAGAAGCGCCTTTTTCAATTAAACTACGTAAAATTGTTGCATCTTTGCGTAATTTTTTATTTAAATAGTTGTTTAAATCACGTGAATTGGAACTGTTGCTGCTTTCAGGCATTGCCGTTTTAGGCACTACGCCATATTTATCAAAAATTGAAACGATCATATCCCATTGCCCACCATCTTGTTGTGGTGTCGCTAATAAAAAGGCCACTTTACGACTAGTCAACGGTTGATCGGCTGTTGCAATAATATTTTCATAGAAATAGTTTGATTTTTCATATTTATCCCAGAAAAATGTATAGTTTTGTGATAATTCAAAATCTTTTAATTGAAACGCATTTAACATTCTATGTCTAAATGTATTTAATGCCGCAAACATCCAGCAGCGACCGCTTTGTTTTTGATTGGCCACTTTTCCAGTAGCTAAGTCGACTGAAAAGACGGGTACGTTATTCACGGCTCCTTGTACAGATTCACCTGAAGCGCTGATACCATTTTTTACTACACTACGTTGTAAGGCATTTTGTTTATTATTGTTCAAGAAATCTTGATGGAATTTCTCTGTTAATTTTGGTTCAATTGCTGTCATATTTTCATCGTCCTTTCATTTTACGTTCTTCTTCATTATATGCTTCTCTTTAAACAGAAACAACCATTTACTCTAAATTCCTTGCTTTCCAACTCTTTTTGTATTAGTATATATAATACAGATAGCACAAATAAGACAGGAGTGATTCGATGCTTTTAGAAATAGATGAACAAAGCGAACAGCCCATCTATCAGCAACTCATTGATCAAATCATTGTAGGCATTGCCAAAGGTGAACTGGTTCCCAATGAAAGTTTGCCTTCTATCCGACAATTGGCGGACGAAATCGGGGTCAATATGATGACTGTTTCAAAAGCTTATAATAAGTTAAAACAATCAGGTTATATTGTGACTGACCGTCGTAACGGCACCAAAATTGCCGCAAAGTTACCTGCTACCGCTGTTTGGCAACAGCAATTGCATGAGCGTTTAGAACTTCTGTTGGCTGAAAGTTTTTTACATCAGCAATCCGAAGCAGAAATCCAAGCACTTATTCAGAAAATTTATCAAAATTTTGATTCGAAAGGGCGTGCATTATAATGGCGGTATTCTTTTATTTCATCCTAGTTTCTGTCGCTTTTTTTATGGCATTTACTATGGGGATTTATGCAAATCCTCACAAAAATATTATTTTGGAAAACACTTTACCAGAAGATAAACTACAAGATCCTAGCGTTCAAGCAATCCGAAAACGTTATAAAAAACGCTTGGTTCAACTAGCAGCCGTTTTTAGTGTTCTTAGTTTACCTTTGTTATTTATTCCTTATGATTCGATTTTGTTGTTTCTTTTTCTGTTACTTTTATTTAGTTTTATTGGCAGTGGCTACTATCTGCAAATCGTTTATATTCGCAAAATGGCCGCTTTAAAAATGCAAAACGGCTGGTTGCTACCTAAGCGTCCTCTCTTAATCGATACGCAATTAGTTTTAAATAAAAACCAGAAACTTATTTCATTTTGGTGGTTTTTACCTGCGATTATTCTTACTTTTGCTGGGGGCTTTTATTCCTTGCAAACGGCGATTGGTTCCTGGATTCTTTTCTTAATTACTGTTTTGATGTTAAGTTTGTTCATTGGCGGCTATTATTTTATTTCGCGCTTACCTGTCAAACCGCTAACTAGTGACTCAAAAATTAATCAGCAAATCAATGATTTATTTCGGCATCATTGGTCTGTTTTAATGGTTTTATCCGCCTTAGTTTTTGCACCGCTAACCATTTTACCAACTTTCACAATTGTAATTGATTATACGGTTGCGATGGCCCTTACTTTTTGTTATTTTATTCTTTTGTTTGTTTATGTAGGCTTTCTCTTCTACTACCTATTTTCAATGCGCAAAAAACAAGATCAATTCGTTTTACAGGCTGGCGATTATCGCTATGGGGATGATGATCAATATTGGCGGTATGGGATTTATATCAATCCAAAGGACCCCAAAATCATGGTTCCTGATCGCATTGGTATGAATTTATCCATTAACCTAGGACGGCCTGCTGGGAAAATTATTCTATCCGCTACTGGTATTTTAACGATTGCGGTGCTGTTCTTTGCCACAGTGCCGATGTTTATAAATGATTTTTCTAGTCATGCCTTTCAAGCAACTATTGAAAAGAAACAAATTGAGTTATCTGCCCCATTAGCAAAAACAAGGTCAATTCCTTTTAACCAAATCACTGCTGTTTCTTTGATTGATGACTTACCTCAAGAACGCATCCGCACAATGGGTGCTGCGACAGATAGTTACTTAACAGGAGAATTTAAAGTCGCGGGAAAACCTGCTTATTTACTAATTTATACAAAAAGTCATCCGATTCTGAAAATAGAAACGCGGGAAAAAGTTTATTATTATACTGCGCGTGATGGTCAAGAAACGACTAAGATTTATCAGGAAATCAAAGCAAAACTTCCATAACAAAAAAACAGGGCCTACTCATGATGGTAGGCCCTGTTTTTTTGTTATTCGCTGACAACCTTGAATTTTGTATCTGCCAACGTGGTATTCAGTTCATCCTGGCTTACTTCACGATCTGCTGTCACAACGGCTGTTTGATCTGCCAAGTGAACCGCAACATTCGTTACGCCGTCAATTCCACTAAATTTTTCAGTGACCGCTTGAACACAGCCATCACATTTCATCCCATCAATTTTTACTGTTTTTTCCATTTCACTTCATCCTTTTCAATTTTATTTTTGACTTCCACTAGTTCTTTTCACCGTCGAAGGTTTAAATCCTTTCAATCGTAAGGCGTTTAGTAAGACAGAGACTGAACTAAAACTCATAGCTGCTGCTGCAATCATCGGACTTAACAAAGGTCCATCAAATAAGTGTAACACACCCATAGCCACTGGAATACCTAATGTATTATAAGCAAATGCCCAGAAAAGATTTTCTTTGATGTTTTTGATGGTCGCTTTACTTAATTCAACTGCTGTAGGCACATCCATTAAATCACTACGCATTAGCACAATGTCGGCCGATTCCATTGCAACATCTGTACCTGAACCAATAGCAATCCCCACATCCGCTTGGGCAAGTGCTGGTGCATCATTAATACCGTCACCCACCATCGCAACTTTTTTGCCTTCTGCTTGTAGTTTTTTCACTTCTAACGCTTTATCTTCTGGTAAAACTTCACTTAAGACACGATCGATACCTACTTGTTTTGCAATCGCCTCGGCAGTACGCTTGTTGTCTCCTGTAATCATCACGGCTTCGATCCCCATTTTATGCAAACGTGCAATGGCTGTTTGACTGCTATCCTTCACAGTATCTGCTACCGCAATGATACCCGCAAACGAACCATCTTTTGCCACAAACATTGGGGTTTTCCCTTCTTCTGCCAAACGATCCGCTTGTTGAACAAATGTTGATAGCTCGATGGCTTCTTCTTTCATTAATTTTATATTACCCAAAAGTAGGACTCGTTTGTTGATTGTCACACGGATGCCGTGACCTGGAATCGCTGAAAAATCGCTTCCTTCTGCTAATGGCAATTGACGTTCTTTAGCCGCCCCCACAATTGCTTCACCTAGAGGATGTTCTGATCCTTGTTCTGCAGAAGCTGCTAATGTTAGTAACTCAGCTTCTGAAAGTGCTGAATCAGCAACTAAAATATCTGTAACCACCGGTTTTCCTTCTGTAATAGTCCCTGTTTTATCAAACACGATTGTTTGAATTTTGTGAGTGGTTTCTAAAGCATCCCCACTTTTAATTAAAACGCCATTTTCAGCGCCCTTACCTGTCCCCACCATAATCGCAGTCGGCGTTGCCAAGCCGAGCGCACAAGGACAAGCAATCACTAACACAGAAATGGTAATTGTCAAAGCAAAAATCCATGACTCTTGTCCTAAAAAGAACCAAGCCAAGCCAGAAAGAACAGCCAAACCAATGACGATTGGGACAAAAACACCCGAAATTTTATCAGCTAATTGTGCAATCGGCGCTTTTGAGCCTTGCGCATCTTCCACTAATTGAATGATTTGGGCAAGGGCCGTCTCTTTTCCCACTTTTGTCGCCTTGAATTGAAAGCTGCCATTTTTATTGATGCTAGCACCAATTACTGCATCACCGACTTTCTTTTCAACAGGCAAACTTTCGCCCGTTAACATGGCTTCATCCACAGAACTACTGCCTGAAACAATCACTCCATCAACAGGGATTTTATCTCCTGGGCGAACAATCACAATGTCATCCAACTGAACAGCATCAACTGGCACTTCAATTTCTGCGCCATCACGTAAAATATGAGCAGTTTTCGGCGCCAAACCCATTAATTTTTTTATCGCATCTGAGGTTTTCCCTTTTGAAACAGCTTCGAAATATTTTCCTAATGTAATTAAAGTTAAAATAACACCCGCTGATTCATAATAAAGAGCCATTGTAAAACTTGTATCTCCTAAGAATATCATGACTGTGCCATATAAACTATACACAAAAGCAGCACTGGTTCCTAAAGCTACCAAAGAAAACATATTCGGATGCCCTTTAAATAATGCTTTAAAACCAACTGTGAAAAATTCTCTGCCGACATATAGAACGGGTAACGTCAAAATCAATTGAACCATTGCAAAGGTCGTCGCATGTGTCATTGGATTCAAAAAAGCCGGCAATGGTAAGCCTACCATGTGTCCCATCGCAATATAAAGAAGTGGCACTGTAAACACCGCTGAGATCCAAAAACGTTGCCACATCTCAGCAATATGTTTTTGTTTCTTTTCACGATCTTGGTCCGCTGTTGCACCGGCAGCGACTTCTTCTGTCGCCTGATAACCTGCATCCGTAACTGCTTTGATAATTTCAGCACTCGTTACTTGATGGTCGTCATAACTAACCACCAGTTTTTCCGTGGCTAAATTAACAATCGCTTGTTGAACACCAGATAATTGGTTCACAGCTTTTTCAATCGTTTGGGCACAGGAAGCACAACTCATTCCTTCAATCGTAAACGTTCGTTGCTTGGCTGGGCTAATCGCCTTGTAGCCAGCATCTGACACAGCTTCCTTAATTTCTTCTTCTGTGACTTCCGTCTGATCATACGTGACACTTAATTTTTCCGTAGCTAAATTGACACTTGCCTTTGCCATCCCAGGTAACTTCGCCGTAGCCTTTTCAATCGTTTGGGCACAGGAAGCACAGCTCATCCCTTCAATATCAAACATTTTACTTTCCATTTTTTTCACTCCTTTTTAAATTAAATGACATTGGCATTGACCAGGAATACAGTTACAAGGGACAGATTCAACCGCCGTCTTGCGCTTCTCTTTCAAGAGTTCCTCTAATCGATCCAAATCGTCATAACTCAACTGACTCTCTGTCAAAATTGTTTCTACCACGGAACCAACTTTACGGCTGCACACCTTGGCCAAAAGTTCATCTGCCACCGTTTCAACGCTCTGACGTTCTTCTACTAGCGGATAATAAATATATTTATTGCCTGCTTTCTCCGTTCCAACTAACCCTTTATCTGTTAAACGACTTAGTAACGTCTTGACGGTCGTTGATTTCCATTCTTTCTTCTCATTTAAAAGTGTATGCACTTCACGACTCGTGGTCTTGCCTTGGGTCCAAATAACCCGCATGACTTCCCACTCTGCATCAGTAATTGTCGCTAATTTATCTTTTGCCATACTCGTTAAATTCCTCCTTCATCAATAAAAAAAGAGCTCAAGGTTACCGACTACAAACGTAGTCGTTTATCTTGAACTCATCATATAGCTATTTTATTTTTTTGTCAACAACTTCTGCTCATCTTTTTTTATTGCAACGCAGATTCTTGTTTTTTAACAAAGTATTTCAATAAGAACGGTGCAACTAAGGTCGTTAAGATAATTACCACAATCATGCTCGTATAATACGCTTCTGAAAGTAATTTAGATTGGTAGCCAATTTGCGCAATGATTAATGCCATTTCCCCACGCGAAACCATCCCAGCACCGACCATTAAAGAACTTGTATTGGAGAAACCAACCATTTTCGCTCCCCAGGCGCCGCCCAGTAATTTCGTTAAAATCGCCATAATCGTCATTACCAAAATAAAAGGTAAATCTTTTCCTAACGTGTTAAATGTCACTGATAAGCCAATGCTGGCAAAGAAGACGGGAATAAACACGGCATAGCCAATAGCTTCAATATTGAAATCAATTTCTGTTTTTGCATCCGTTTGTCCCACAGCAATCCCTGCAAAAAAGGCACCTACGACAGAACTTAAA
This sequence comes from Enterococcus sp. MSG3299, assembly GCF_050555765.1. NCBI lineage: Bacteria > Bacillati > Bacillota > Bacilli > Lactobacillales > Enterococcaceae > Enterococcus > Enterococcus sp. MSG3299. Next base: position 294,409 of record NZ_CP187869.1, on the reverse strand, counting down.
CCAACTAAATCAGCCAAATAAGCCATGCCCAAACAGATAATCAATGACATGATAATAACAGACGACCCAATGTTCATTTTTTGACTTAAACGTAGTAAATAGGGAGCAATAAAGCGGACCAAAAAGAAAATCCCAATAAAGAATAAGCCTTGTTCAATTAACTTAACAATAAAGCTGACTTCTGTATTGCCGCCTGTACTTGCACCAATCATGCCGACAGCGACACTTAAAATAATCACGACCACGATATCGTCAACGACGGAAGCCCCAAGAATCGTTGCACCTTCTTTACTACTTAAAACATTCAACTCTCTTAATACTTCTACTGAAATGCTGACCGACGTTGCTGCTAAAACTAACCCAAGGAAAAAAGCTTCTTTCCAAGAAAAAGCAAACAGCTGACCAATCAACATAGTAAAACCAACCGGTAAAACGATGCCCAAAATAGCGACCATGACACTAGGTTTCGCATATTTTTTCAATAATTCCAATTCACATTCCATTCCAGCAATAAACATCAGCATAATGACACCAATTTCTGAAAAGTCATGCACAAACACATCTTGATGCACAATATTTAACATCGCTGGACCTAACACAATCCCTACTAGCAATTGCCCAATTACCGCAGGAATTCCTACTCTTTTACAAGCAACACCTGCTAAAGTCGTTGTAATTAAAATCAAACATAAAATACCTAAAAATTCCATTCTATTTCCCTCTTTCTCTATTAACCAATCATCACTGATTCTTTTGGATATTGAACTTTCGACTGACTTTCCAAGCCTTTCTTAATTAATGACAATAACACCGTGTACACACCCACACGACCGACGAACATTAGAAAAATAATCACTAGTTTACCAAAAACAGTTAAATCTGGTGTTAACCCCATTGTTAAACCGACCGTTCCAAATGCAGAAATCACTTCAAAAACAATATACTCAATCCCGTTTTTTAAAGGTAATGTTTCTGTAAACGAGAGAATAACCGAAGCAGTTACACATAAAAAAGTTGCCAAGAAGAACAAAGTAAACGCTTGGAGCACTACTCGCTCAGGAATTGTGCGTTCATGGAATTCCACTCGCTGTTTCCCTTTAAAAATTGCACGAAATTGTAAAAATAACACACCAAACGTAGTGGTTTTCAAGCCGCCAGCGGTTGATCCTGAAGTGCCACCAATAAACATCCACAAAATCGTGACAATCAGGCCTGGATTACTCATTTTCAAATAATCAACCGAATAAAAGCCAGCCGTTCTTGGTGTAACCGACAAGAACCAACTGTTGACAAGACGCTGCCAAAAAGACATGTCAGCTGGAAAATGGCGATATTCTGAAATGTAAAAAATAACGGTCCCTAAGACTAAAAAGGTAGCGGTCACCGTTAAAGCAAGGCGTGTATGAATACTAACACGGTGCTTAATTTTATTTTTATAGCCTTTAATCATTGCAAAAATATCGCGCCACACAATAAATCCTAAGCCGCCAGCTATAATTAAAAAGCTAATGACTAGTAAAAGATAAGGCGAATTTTGATAAGGAACCATACTATCCCCTAGCAAATCAAAGCCAGCATTACAAAATGCCGAAACGGCATGGAAGAGACTAAAAAACAACCCTTTTTTCCACCCAAATGTTGGCACAAATTGAAAGGACAACAAGAAGGCTCCAAGTAATTGAATAATGGCCGCAAACTTCATAATATATTTCATTAAACGAAAAACTCCGGAAACTTCACTAACATTTAACGCTTCTTGATACAACATCCGTACACTTAGTGACGCTTTTTTCCGCAGCAAACTAAAGAAAATCGTGGCAACGGTTAAAAAGCCTAAGCCGCCTAATTCAATCAAAATCATAATAATAACTTGCCCGATAGGACTCCAATGTTCCGCCGTATTCAAAGGCGAAAGCCCTGTAACACAGACGGCGGAAGTTGCCACGAAAAAAGCATCAATCCATTGCGTTTTTTGTCCAGATTGTGCAGAAAAAGGCATCATTAATAAGATTGTGCCTACAACAATTAATAAAAAAAAGCCTAAGACAATTGTTTGAACAGGTGAAATATACAACCTTTTTTTGATCTGATGTTTCATTTTTTTCTCCTCTACCATTTCTTTGTTAATCAAAAACAACACAAACGGCTAGACAACTGTTGCTTTGTTCCTCTCGCCCTATGAGAAACTCAAAACCTTGAAAGCAACTTGCCCAACCGAATAATTATTTTTTAATTTTTGTTTTCACGTTGATAAATCGAATAAACCAACTCATTTTTTTGATAAACCTGTTTTAAACGAACTGGGATTGATTGAGCCATTGTCTCGTATAGAGCAATGCCCTCACCCAGAAACAGTGGTATTGTCGTCAAAATGAAGGTATCAATTAAATCAGCTGCCAAAAGCGGTTGAACCACTTTTGGGCCTCCAACAATCCAAATTCCCGCGCCGTCTTCTTCTTTGAGACGACGAATTAATGTGACGGGATCTTCTTTGGTAAAAGTTCTTGAAGCAGTTGATGGTTCTGGATGAGAGGTAATGATATAAGAATGCTTGTCTTCATAAAAATACACATCTGGAGACAATTCTTGTGTCACTTGATCATAAGTAGTCCGCCCCATTACCACAGTGTCTATTTTTTCATACATTTCATCGTAACTACGATCTTCTTCATCGCCACGAATATTTTCTTCTAACCAAGCAACACCGCCCGCTTTATCCGCAATGAAACCATCAATACTCGCTGCAATAAATAAAATTACTTCCCGTGCCACATCAACGCCTCCTTTTCTCTTCTTATCTATTTTAGCTTGTTTTCTCAAAAAACTCTAGGGGTGCGCATTGTTATTTTTAAAAGAAAAAAGAGAAAAACTAGGATAATTGGGCTACTTTTTGTAAAATAGGAAATAAGAAACTTTTTATTGAGTTATTTTACATTTTTTTCAAGAAAAATAAGAATTGGTTTATTTGATTTACACAAAAAAATAACATATTCAGTTTTTATATAAAGGAGGATTACTTTGTTTGATTTAGAGAAGGTTCAGACCTTGAATGAATTAGAAATGCTCGTTTACCATTATGTATTGGAACACCTGCACCAAATCCCTCAACAGACCATTCGCCAACTGGCTACTTCCTGTCATGTCTCCACCTCAACGATTCTACGATTTTGTAACAAAATGGGCTATGCTGGTTTTTCCGAATTAAAATATGCAGTGAAAGAAGAAGCCAAACAAACACAAACGTTTGAAAATTTTTATGATGCCACAGTTCACGTCGATGCTTTTTTGAAAAAATTAAACCAAGAAACCTATTACGAAATGCTTCGTCCAGCAATTCAAATGATTGTTCAAGCACGTCACGTTGCCTTTACTGGCATTGGTACTAGCGGAATTTTAGGTAGTTATGGCAGTCGTTATTTTGCCAACTTAAATATCAATTCTTACAGTATTGCTGACCCCTTTACGCCTATCCCCAAGCGCGGATTTGAAAATACATTAGCCTTGATTCTGTCTGTATCTGGGGAAACCAATGAAATGATTAAACAAATGACCGATTTTAAAACAGCTGGTGCCAAAGTGCTAAGCATTACCAACAATCAACATTCAACTATTGCCCGCTTGGCTGACTACAACATCTCCTATTATATGCCCGACGAACGTTCTCCATTTGCAGATAAATCAGTTAATACAACCACTCAAATCCCTGTCATTGCTTTAATTGAACTCCTAGCTCATCAAGCAAGTCAACTTTTAAAGGAACTAGATGAAACACCTTTCTAGTTGTTTTTCAAAAAAGCTCATGCTGTCTAAAACAGCATGAGCTTTTTTGTTTTTTTTCTTGGTACATGTTTCTCATTCAAGCAAAAGTCTATTTTTTCTTCAAATAAGCTTATATAGTAAATATGTAAACGGATACATTTGCATTTATATTATTCTTCAAAGGAGAGATTTTTATGAACGAATGGATTAACGAGAAATTATTACCTCCAGTACTAAAATTCGTCAATACCAAAGCAATTACTGCCTTACGGAACGGGATGCTTTACACGATGCCTTTTACCATTGTTGGTTCCGTGTTTCTTCTATTAGCGAATTTCCCAGTTACAGCTATTTCTGAATGGGTTAACGCAAGTGGTCTGGCTGTTTATTTCAATCAAGCATATGGTGCATCTTTTGCGATTATGTCGTTATTTGCGGTCATCGGTATTGCCTACTCGTATGTAAAAAGCGAGGGATTTGAAGGCCTCCCAGCGGGCATGATTGCCATGGTGGTTTTCATTTTGTTTATGTCATCTGAAGTCAAAGATGCGGTTTCTGGCGCAGTAGTTGGCAATGTCATCAACAAAGATTGGACAGCTGGCAAAGGGATGATTACAGCTATTATTGTTGGTTTGTTAGTCGGCGTTGTATATAGTTGGTTTTTACGTCATGATATTCGTATCAAATTACCAGAAGCTGTACCAGAAAATGTGGCCAATTCCTTTACTGCGTTAATTCCTGCCAGCGTCATTGTAACTGGTGCAATGCTAATTTTCATTCTTCTAGATAAAGTCTTCAATACGACATTCTTTGACTTTATTTACGAAGTGCTACAATCACCACTTCAAGGAGTCACAGATTCACTAGGTGGCGCATTACTATTAGGTTTTGTCATTCCGCTCTTTTGGTTTTTCGGTGTTCACGGGTCAACAATCGTTGGCGGCATCATGGGTCCTATTTTACAAGCAAACTCTTTAGAAAACACCGAAATTTTGAAATCTGGAAAAGACTTAACACTGGCTAATGGTGGCCATATTGTTACACAACAATTTTTAGATCAATTTTTAACGGTCACTGGTGCGGGCATGACAATCGGGTTAGTCGTGTTCATGGTTTTCTTTGCCAAATCAGCTCAGTTTAAGAAATTAGGTCGGCTTTCAATTGGGCCAGCTGTTTTCAATATTAACGAGCCAATTGTCTTTGCTACACCTATCGTGATGAACCCAATCATGGCTGTGCCATTCATTATCACACCGATTGTTTCTTCTGTTGTGACATATTTTGCCTTGTACACAGGACTGGTTCCTCTCTTTACTGCGGTACAAGTTCCCTGGACTACTCCTCCAATCATTTCTGGACTTTTAGTTGGTGGTTGGCAAGCAGCGTTGCTTCAAGTAGTGGTACTGACGATGAGTTTCTTTATCTATTTACCGTTTGCTAAAAAAATGGATGCACTTAACTACGCAGAAGAAACCAATCAACCGATTACTGAAGAAACCCTTGAAAAAGTCGAAGCACAAAACGTATAAAAATTTGAACAAAGGACTGAAACGATATGTCAATTTTGAAAAATGATTTTCTTTGGGGCGGCGCTGTCGCTGCTCATCAATTAGAAGGAGGCTGGGACCAAGGCGGTAAAGGGGTGAGCGTGGCGGATGTAATGACTGCCGGTGCACATGGCGTCCCTCGTAAAATTACCGCAGGCGTTTTACCAGATGAACACTATCCTAACCATGAAGCGATTGATTTTTACCATCGCTATCAAGAAGATATTCAACTATTCAAAGAACTTGGTTTAAATTGTTTCCGAACCTCTATTGCTTGGACACGAATTTTTCCTAACGGAGATGAAGAAACGCCCAATGAAGAAGGCCTTCGTTTTTATGATGCACTTTTTGACGAGTGTTTGAAAAATGGCATTGAGCCAGTCGTGACACTGTCTCACTTTGAAATGCCTTATCATTTAGTCACAAAATATGGCGGCTTTCGCAATCGCCAGGTCATTGATTTTTTTGTCAAATTTGCTGAAGTCTGTTTCACTCGTTACCAGAAAAAAGTCAAATATTGGATGACCTTTAACGAAATTAACAACCAAGCCAATTATGAAGAAGATTTTGCACCTTTTACTAACTCTGGTATTGCTTACCAGGAAGGAGAAGACCGCGAAGCAATTATGTATCAGGCTGCTCATTATGAACTAGTCGCTAGCGCACGTGCAGTGAAAATTGGCCACGCTATCAATCCCGACTTCCAAATTGGCTGTATGATTGCGATGGTGCCTATTTATCCTTATTCTTGTAATCCTGAGGATATGATGATGAGTGTTAGCGCAATGCAAAAACGTTATTGGTTTACCGATGTTCATGTCCGCGGTCATTATCCAAGTGCAATTCAATGCTATTTGAAACGAAAAAACATTTCATTAGATGTCACAGAAGAAGATTTAACTGATTTGGCTAATGGCTGTGTTGATTATATTGGCTTTAGCTATTACATGTCGTTTGCTGTGAAAGGTGCAGAAAAGGCCCCTACTTTTGACTACAATGAAGCAAAAGACTTGGTGCGAAATCCTTATATAGCAACATCTGATTGGGGCTGGCAAATCGATCCTATGGGCTTGCGCTATGCAATGAATTGGTTCAATGATCGGTATGAATTACCACTCTTTATTGTTGAAAATGGCTTTGGTGCTATTGATGAGCTAGAATCAGACGGAACGATTAACGACACTTACCGAATCGCTTATTTACGTGAACATATTGAGATGATGAAAGAAGCCGTTGCGTATGACGGCATTGATTTGATGGGCTACACACCTTGGGGATTCATCGATTTAGTGAGCGCTAGTACAGGCGAAATGAAGAAACGGTATGGCTTCATTTATGTAGATAAAGACAACGATGGTCACGGAACGTTGGAGCGGCGAAAGAAAAAATCGTTTGCTTGGTATCAACAAGTGATTGCTACGAATGGGGAAGAATTATAAACAAAAGGCCTTCGTCTAAAGACGAGGGCCTTTTGTTTATGCTTGTAATCCCTTTTCTAAATCAGCCAATAAATCTTCGACTGCTTCAATTCCTACAGATAAACGAATGAGTCCATCTTTAATTCCCACAGCTTCACGATTTTCTTTGGGAATAGATGCGTGAGTCATAATGGCAGGTACTTCAATTAAACTTTCTACGCCACCTAAACTTTCCGCTAAAGTAAAAATTTCCAACGCTTCTACGAAAGGAACGACTTGCTCATCCTTGGCTAATTCAAAAGAAATCATGCCACTAAATCCCGACATCTGTTTTTGCGCAATTTCGTGACCAGGATGACTCGCTAGTCCTGGATAATACACCGTTGCTACCGCTGGATGCGCTTCTAAAAATTCTGCGATTTTTTGAGCATTTTGGGCATGCGCTGCCATCCGGACGCCTAATGTTTTTAAACTACGTTGGACCAGCCAACTATCATGTGGTCCTAGAACAGCACCAATCGCATTTTGTAAAAAGGCAATCTTTTCTGCGCTTTCTGGATGATTCGTTACGACTAAACCAGAGACTACATCACTATGGCCCCCTAAATATTTTGTCCCGCTGTGAACCACAATATCAGCACCTAACGCTAACGGCCGTTGAAAATAAGGTGTCGCAAATGTATTATCGACAATAGTTAACAACTGATGTTTTTTAGCAAGCTTAGCTGCCGCTTCAATATCTGTAATTTTTAACAGTGGATTACTTGGTGTTTCCAAAAACAAGGCTTTTGTATTTGGCTGAATTGCGGCTTCAATTGTTGATAAGTCGCTGGCGTTTACAATCGTGTAGCTTAACCCATTTGCTACAAATACTTTATCCAATAAACGGAAACTCCCCCCATAGACATCGTCACCTAATAAAATATGATCTTCGGGTCCAAACATAGAAATGATTGCATGGATACCAGCTAAGCCTGAGCTAAACGCAAAGCCATGGCTCCCACCTTCTAACTCAGCGATTAAGGTTTCTAACGCGTGACGTGTGGGATTACCTGAACGAGAATATTCATATTCTTTTGGCTGGCCCACGCCATTTTGTTCAAAGGTTGACGTTTGATAAATAGGAACACTCACTGCACCTGTTGTTGTGTCTTTACTAATGCCGCCATGAATTAATTTGGTATTGAATTTCATAAAAGGTTTCCTCCTAAGAATAAATATTTTTTGATAAATAACGGTCACTACCGTCAGGAAAAATAGTTACAATTGTGCTGCCTGCTGGTAAGCGGCGCGCCTCTCTTAATGCCGCCGCAAACGCTGCGCCGCTGGAGCTTCCCACCAGCAAAGCGCTTTTCTTGGCTAATTGTTTGACCCAGAAAAAACCATCCTCGTCTGAAATGGTATAAAAGCCGTCCACAGGAATCTGTTTAAGAAAAGGCGGCACGAACTCCACGCCAATGCCTTCGATTTCATGTCCGTGTGCAGGTCCGCCATTTAAAATCGAACCTTCTGGCTCCACGCCCCATAATTGCGTCTTACTATTTTGTTCTTTGAGATATCTGCCAACACCTGCAAACGTTCCACCACTGCCTAAACCTGCGACAAAGCTAGTAATCTTCCCGCCTAGGTCTTGAACAATTTCAGGTCCTAATCCTTCGTAGTAAGCAGCAGGATTATCCGGATTTTCAAATTGTAACGGCACGTAACTATTAGGAATTTCCTTGGCTAAGTCTTGGGCACTAGTTATCGCTCCGACAATCCCTTGCTCTGTTGGCGAAGGGACAATTTTAGCACCTAACGCTTGCATCAGCTGTTGTTTTTCCTGACTAAATTTTTCTGGCACAACAAAGATTGTCTTGAGGCCCAGTTGACTGGCAGCTAATGCAAGTCCAATCCCTGTATTCCCAGCTGTCGGTTCAATAATTGTTGTGGCTTGATTTATCTTTCCCGTTTTCATTGCTTCTTTGAGAAGATGCACACCAAGCCGATCTTTGACACTGCCACCTGGATTCAAATATTCTAGTTTCGCATAAATTTTAGTGCCTTCTGGCATAGGATATTGTTCACTTGTAAATTCAAATAATGGTGTTGCTCCGATTGTGTCTAAAATTGACTGAACAATCATAGCGAATTCCTCCTTCTAATACATGTACATAAAACAAAAAGGTGCTGATCGCATCAGCACCTTTTTTGTTTATTTCTGGTTGTCTAGATTCAGAGAGGAATCGTGTTAGGCAATTTTTCAGAAATAACGGAGGTTTTCCCCATCACAAAAGAGTATGCTGCACTATTTTGCACCATACAACAACAGCTTTCCGTTTCTAAAAAAGGGCTAGCTTGTTTTTTCGTCATGGTTGATTTCCTCCTTCGTCATGTGTTGACCAAACTATACCATTTCCCATTTTCTAGTGTCAACGATTCTAACGATTGCTATTTCCTATCACACCAATGGTTTTCTTATAGGCAAAAGAATTAATAGACCAAAAAAAACAGAAGGCTAGCCTTCTGTTTTTCTGCTACTTATTTAGCACGTTTTAAATACGTACCTTCCGCAGTATTGATTTCTAATAATTCGTCTGCTTCAACAAAATCTGGAACGTTAACAACTAATCCTGTTTCCATTGTAGCGGGTTTACCAGAACCAGTTACTGTTGCGCCTTTGATTGAAGGTTGTGTTTCAGTAACACGTAAGATTACCGTTGTTGGTAAAGTTAAACCAATGACTTCTTCACCATAAAATTGAATTTTTACTTCCATATTTTCTAATAAATATTTTAGTTCTTCTTCAATTAAAGCAGTTGGTACTTCATATTGTTCATATGTTTCTAAATCCATGAAAATAGCCATATCATCTTGGCTGTATAAATATTGAACCGGTTTTGTATCGATGTGCGCTTTTTTCACTTTTTCATCTGGGCGCATTGTTGTATCTGTTGTTGAACCCGTACGAACATCTTTTAATTTCATACGCATAACCGTGTTACCTTTACCTGGTTTGTGGTGGCTAGCTTCCATTACTTTAATTAATTTGCCGTCTTGCTCAAAAGTCATACCGGCTTTTAAATCGCTTGCTGCAATCATTGTAATTTCTCCTTTTCTCTGGTTAATTCTTCATTATTGTAGCAAATAACCTAGGATTAATCTAGGAAATCACGTATCTTTTTTAGAAGTTTATCACTCCCCAGACATTGAATTGGGAAATAAAACGAGTTTAACTTGCCTTTTTTCTTGAATTGCGTTAGAATTACCAAGCTTTCATCAATTATTTTCACTTTTTACATAGAAAAAATCAATCATTAAAGGGGGTGATGATATGATACGTCAAACGCTATCTTTATCAAAAACACATGAGGTTGTCTGTCACTAAACATACGTTGGTGAGACAAATTGCCTTTCAGCGTATGTACTCGGTCTATTTGAAAGGAATTTAAAATCATGAACCCAACTATTCAACCTTACCAATTTAACATAATTAAAGAACAAGTCGCTGTGTTACTAAATACCTATACGTCTGTTAACGATGCTACGACTGTCAAAACTGTCCAGGCCCTATGTGTCGAAAAAATCAATGGGTTATTTCCAGAAGAACACCCTGCTGTTACGATTTTGTTGGACAAAGTGATGGATCGTCGTTTAACACGCGCACGTGCTGAAAAATATTTAGATGAATTAAAAGAAACCGTGTTGCCCTTTAAAGAACCTTCAACACCACAAGTCACGAAAGTCTTTCGCAAAGTGAAAAAGTTAAAGATTCCTGAGTGGGAAAACATGGATTTACGGAACAATACCTATGTCGGTTGGAACGACGCTGGGACTCAGAAAAAATTTATCTTAGCTTATCGAGAAAATAAATTAATCGGCGTCCACGGCACCCTTTCACCCACCATTGTTAAAGGTGTTTGCTCCATCTGTCAAACAATCACGAATGTGTCTATGTTCCTAGCTACCACCAAATCAGGCGGCGACGGAACCTACACGAAAAAAGGCAATTACATTTGCCATGATAGCGACACCTGTAACCAACAATTAACACAACCTGAATATTTGGAAGCCTTTATGGAAAATGTTAAGGCTGTGAAATAACAAAAAAGAGCGTGGGACAAAAATCACTTTGGATTTTTGCTCCACGCTCAAAAACTGATAAACGGCGGGAACAGAACCAACTCCTTCGGAAATAAGCCGAAATTCTCCAAAAATTAAAGAGCAATTTTCGGAAATTTCTTCTTATTTCTCGGAGCTAAACGGTTCTGTCCCGACCTCTTTTTTGTTACATCTCTTTCAATTTCCCACGAAATTCTTCAATACTTTCATAACCTTTTGCTGCCATGATTTCTTGTAATTCTTTGGCTAGACGCGCAAAAACTTGTGGACCTTCTTGGTGCAATTGTGTGCCAACTTGTACTAATGTCGCACCACATAAAAGATGCTCAAAAACATCTTTTCCACATGTAATACCGCCCGTTCCAATAATTTTGATTTCTGGTTTCAAACGTTGCGCAAACGCACGAACATTGGCTAACGCTGTTGGTTTGACATATTCGCCGCCCAGTCCACCGAAACCTCCTTTTGGTTTAATGACCACTTCTTCCTTGTCACTGTCAATATATAAACCATTACCGATGCTATTAATACTATTCACGTAAACTAAAGGGAATTTATTTAAAATTTCAGCCATTGCGTCAAAATGTGCAATATCAAAAAATGGGGGTAATTTTACACCTAATGGTTTAGTAAAAAATTGGAAAACTTCTGTTAAAAGCTTTTCTGTTAATTCAAAATCATAAGCAATTTGCGGTTTACCAGGCAAATTGGGACAAGACAAATTAAATTCTGTCACTCCTGTGTATTCACTTTCTTGCACTTTTTTTAAAATAGCGATATTTTCCTCATAATTCATACCAGATACAGATAAAAAGCGTAACTCCTCGGGAAATTCCTTTTGACGTGCAATCTGATAATCTAAATAATAATCAATCCCTAAATTAGGCAAGCCCATTGAGTTAATACTTCCTAATGGTGTATCAAAATACCGAGGCTCCTCATTGCCCTGACGAGGATTAGGTGTTGCCGTCTTAGCGACAAAAGCACCTGCTTGAGAAGCCGCTAACTCGTCCATTTCCTTAATTGTCATACAATGAATGCCTGATGCGTTCATTAACACATTCGCCAATTTATGTCCCGAAAACTCTACTGAAATATCCAAAAGAAAAACCCTCCTGTAAATTGTTTTACTCATAAGCTTACCACCTTCACGTAAGCTTTTTATGATTATAGCATGTTTTTTTGCGTTAGTGTTATTTATATTTGCGACGAGCATTTTTTGTATTTGGTGTTTTTTTGTATTTCTTTTAAACTCTGTTTCATTTGTTCTAGCCACTTCTTTATAAAGTTCTATTAATGTGTTTACAGGTTTAAATTTCAACAGATATTTTTTTCCTAAAATATATATTATTCCTAAGATACATAAACGTATTAACCCTTTACTAAACCAGATTATGTAAAATTCTAGCGAGTCTTCTGGAAAAAAATATAAACTAATTTTATTAATCCAGCCACAAGATTCTAAAATATCTGAAATAACAAATGAACTATAAAGCATTACCGACCATATGACTATTAAAAATTTTGTCCTTCTCCATTTTTTTTGTAAAAAATTTGGTATTTTTATTTCAGTAAGTTCTTCTTGAGCAAAGTAATCTATTCCTTCTTTAGAGTAAAATAACAAAACAAAAGCAGTAAATAATGGTATTACAGTCCACCAATCTCTATCAAAAAAACCTAAACTATACACAACAGCACTTATTTTTAGAATATTTTTCAATTTAATCTTAGGGTCACTTTTTAGTTCATATACTATAAATATTAGAATTATTGATAAAATATAAACTAAGCTGAAATATAGCGTAATTTTGCCGCGTATATTTAAATAATAAGTAACATCTACCAATGCAAAAAATCCCGAAATAATTAAAATCCATATTGCCAAGTCCCCTTTATTCCCTGAAACACTCTTTCTATTTTTCATATACAAAAAAATATAAGTAAACGACAAAATACCGAAAACTATACGATTTAGTCCTTTAGGAATACTCTCAAAAAAATAGTTAAGCGTTCCCCAAAAGACAAATAACAAACCATAGATAACTGTTTGTTTAAAAAATTGAGGTTGTAAGTTTTTCAACATAATTTACCTCCAGCACCTTTTTTTATTAATTTTATCATACCAGAACAAAAAAAGAGCAAGCCTTCACCGCTTGCTCTTTCTAATTATCTTTTTATCGTCCCACAATAAACGTCAATTCACATTCGCAGACCTTTTTATCTTCCACGTAAGCAGTCGCTTTGCCGATGCCGACAAAGTCACGTAATTTGACGATTTCAAAATGTAATTTCAAGACATCACCAGGGACCACTTTTTGACGGAATTTTGCTTTGTTGATACCGCCAATATAGGCCGTTTCACCTTCAAATTGATCCATTTTTAAGATTAAAATCGAACCTACTTGTGCCAATGCTTCAATAATCAAAACGCCTGGCATTGTTGGATTTCCAGGGAAATGTCCTTGGAAAAATTCTTCGTTAATTGTTACATTTTTTGTTGCAATAATCTTTTCATTTGGAATAATTTCATCCACATAATCAATATAACAAATCGGATAGCGATTAGGAATCATTTCCATAATTTCTGTTGCAGTCATTACTTTTTTCATACTAGTTTTCCTCCCATTTCTTCAAGCAAATTACACCATTATGGCCACCAAAGCCAAACGAATTACTAATTGTATAGTCCGCTGTAATGTCACGTGCACCTTCTGTGACATAATCTAAATCACAATCTGGATCAGCAACTTGGTAGCCTACTGTCGGATGAGCTTTTCCTTCTTGCAATGTTTGCACACAAGCGATCGCTTCGATACCGCCAGCCGCGCCCAATAAATGTCCAGTCATACTCTTTGTACTTGAAATTGGAATTTGCGATGCTCGCTCACCAAAGACACGTTTGATGGCCGTTGTTTCCGCAGCGTCATTCGCTGGGGTTGACGTACCATGAGCATTGATATACCCAATTTGTTCCGGTGTAATCCCTGCTTCCGCAATCGCCATTTCCATCGCAGCCGCCGCGCCACTACCGTCTTTTAAAGGAGCGGTCATGTGGCTAGCATCACAGTTGCTGCCATATCCAACAATTTCGCCGTAGATAGTTGCGCCACGTTTCTGTGCATGCTCGAGTTCTTCTAAAACCAGCATTCCTGCGCCTTCACCCATCACAAAACCTTTTCGTTCTTTATCAAAAGGAATCGAAGCCCGAGTCGCATCTTCTGTTGTATTTAAAGCATTCAATGCTGCAAAGCCTGCAATCCCAATTTCACATACTGTGGCTTCTGTCCCCCCAGTTACCATCATGTCCGCTAAACCATATTTAATCGTGCGAAAAGCTTCACCAATCGCATTCGTCGCAGAAGCACAAGCAGTCACGATAGTTTGAGAAGGTCCTTTTGCACCTAGACGAATCGAAATATTTCCCGCTGCCATATTAGCAATTACCATGGGCACGAAAAATGGTGTTACGCGTTTTGCGCCTTTTTTATCCATTACCCGTACTTGGTCTTGTAAGGTAGTCATCCCGCCAATCCCACTACCGACAATCACACCTAAACGAGTCGGGTCAATCGTTGCTTCTGTTAAACCACTCATTTCCCACGCTTCTAAAGCAGCGACCAAGCCATATTGAGAAAATAAGTCCATTCTTTTTTGCTCTTTGCGTTCTAAAACAGCACTTGGGTCAAACTCTTTTACTTCACCAGCCAAAGCTACCCCAGTATCTTCAGAATCAAATTTAGTAATTTTGCCAATTCCTAGCTTGCCATCCACTAGATTATGCCAAAATTCTTTTACGGTATTGCCTAATGGTGTTACGGCACCCATGCCGGTTATGACCACTCTTTTCATACTGTACCTCCGAGTTTATTTTGATTATCAAACTATTATTTCATGCGGTTTCCAGCACTTTTTCTCAAAAAATAAGAAAAATAGTTTGACTTTCAAAGTATTTTGGTTAATAATTCAGACATCAGGAAAAATGTCTGTTTTTTTCAAGATTAGAAAATTGAGAAGATTTTGTTATCATTCTCACACAGATAATACCAGTTGAAATTTTATTCGTCAACTCAATAAATGTAACTTTTACATTTTGATGAAGAAAAGCCTATTCTATCAACAAAAATTTTTTATTAAAGGAGATTTTATATGTTTTTACAAAATAAGAATGTCGTCGTAATGGGTGTTGCCAACAAAAAAAGTATTGCTTGGGGCTGTGCAAAAGCATTAAAAGATCAAGGGGCCAATGTTATTTATACGTATCAAAACGAACGCATGAAAAAGCAAGTGGTTAAATTAGCAGATGAAAATGATTTGTTGGTGGAATGCGATGTTGCTTCTGATGCGTCCATTCAAGCAGCCTTTGAAACAATTAAAAATGAAGTGGGCACGATCGATGGACTAGTCCATGCGATTGCTTTTGCCAAAAAAGAAGAATTGTCTGGAAACGTTAGTGACATCACTCGTGATGGTTTCCTATTAGCACAAGATATTAGTAGCTACTCTCTTTTAGCAGTTACTCATTATGCGAAACCTTTGTTAAATCCTGGTTCAGGAATTGTCACATTGACGTATTTAGGTTCCGAACGTGCGATTCCTAACTACAATATGATGGGGATTGCTAAAGCTTCTTTAGAAACTGCCGTGAAATATTTAGCTTTTGAATTAGCTGCAGATAAAATTCGTGTCAACGGAATCTCCGCAGGAGCGATTAAAACATTGGCTGTGACTGGTGTAAAAGACTACGATCAATTGATTAGTATTTCTAATGAGCGGACACCAGATAAAACAGGTGTAACCATTGAAGAAGTCGGAAACACTTGTGCCTTTTTAGTCAGTGAACTAGCTAGTGGTGTGGTCGGTGACATCATTTATGTCGATAAAGGCGTTCACTTAACTTAATCATTTTTTGTCTTTATTTTCTATTTATACATTAAAAAACAGAGATTGGACAATCTCTTTCACTCATTGATTGTCCAATTTCTGTTCTATTTTTTACTTTATTCTATAATAAAATCGACAGTTTCAATTCCAAAAACAGTTGTTAGAATTTGATTGACTTGTTCAAAAAGTTCTGGTAAATCTTCCAGTTTATTTTTAGATTGGATTTTTTCAGAACCGTTATCGTAGCTTAAATGATTGTACGCTTCTTTAAAGGTTACTGCTGTGTCTTCTTTTCGATAAAGGATATATTCGTCATCTAGCATATCCATTTGCAGCTCCTGTTTAAATCCATTTCTGGCAACAACAGCAGAAACTAGATGAGCAACTGTCAAGCCATCTAACGGAATGTCCACTCCATTCATTGCTAATGTGTAGACGGTATCTTCCACTAAACCACAGGCGTTGCAACCACCACTGGTTAAATCTACTGTACTTGTTATAATTGCCTCTTGCATCGTTTCTTCCCCCATATTGTTTTTTAAAGTTATTCTTTCATTTGTTATTTACGAACGTAATTCACATCATAATCGTCAACTTCAATATAGATATAGATTTTTTTATCAGGCATTTTACTGCGAATGTCTCGTTCAATCGCATTCACAACATCAGGTGCATCTTCTTCCATTGGTTCTACCACATCAATTTTTGCCGCTACTAAAATTTCAGTTGGGCCTAAATGAACGGTTTTTACATCAATTAGTTTTTCAACATCCGCCCGATCAAATGCGGTTTTAATTTTTGCTAAATCTGTAGCGGTCACACTTTCGCCTATAATCAAACTATAAAATTCTTTCGCTAAGAAAATGGCTGCACACATTAATAGTAAACCAATCAGTAAACCACTGATAGCATCAAATGCAGCAATCCCAGTTACCATCGTTAAAAGGGTCCCCACCAAAGCTAAACACAAACCAATAACCGCACAAAAGTCTTCCGTAAAAATAATTAAAATTTCACTGTGACGACTTTCTCGCAAAAATTTTAAGAGCGATAACTTCTCTGTATTCAATTCTTTGATTTCTTTCATCGCTACACGCAAAGAGCTACCTTCCACAAGCAAACCAAAAATTAAAATACCAATGACAATAGCCACATTTTCTACTTCATGAGAGGGATGCAGTAACTTCTGAATAGCCTCCATTACGCCTAACGCGCCCCCACCAAAAAAGAGCATCGTTGCAACAATTGTACTAAAAAAGTATTTTGCACGGCCTTCTCCAAATTGATGTAACGCACTTTGTCCACGAGAAGCGCGCTTATTCCCAAAAAGTAATAACACCTGATTACTACAGTCCACGACACTGTGGATACTTTCATTCATCATAGCGGTACTACCACTTAAAGCAAAACCAACAAATTTACTAATCGCTACTAAAATATTCGCAATCAGTGCGGCAATAACTGCAAACATGCCACTCGATTTTTTTGTCTCCATAATTACCTCCTATATGTAACGTAAAACTAAGATAAACCACCCGTTTATTCATCCATCATTTTACCACTTCTGAGGTATTTGTAAAAAAGAGTTCTCTTAAAATTCAAAAAGAAATGTACTGACTGTTTTAGTTGGCCCTCATTTATCGGTGTCCATCCCACTCTTGATAAAATTCCTCCAGATAAAGTTCCATAAATTGATGACGCTTTTCCGCCAATAAGCGACCATAATTTGTATTCATTTGTTCCTTTAACTTTAAAAGTTTCTCATAAAAATGCATAATGGCAGTATCTTCCCCATTCCGGTATTCTTCTTGGGTTAACTGTTCACGAGGTTGTTTGTGAGGATCGTGAATTAAACGGCCTTTATTTCCCGAATAAGCCATCACCCGTGCAATTCCAATTGCGCCGATGGCATCTAGTCGATCCGCATCCTGGACCACTTTTCCTTCTAATGTAGTAACTGTTTTCCCAGTATTTCCTCCTTTAAAGGACATATTAGCAATAATGGAAAGGATGTGATTCGTTTGCTCTGTTGATACGTTATTTGCTTCCAGCCATTGTTGCACCTTTAGCAAGCCAGCCTCTTCGCTTTCGTTAAATTTTTCATCGCCAATATCATGTAACAATGCTGTTAATATACATAAAAATAAATTTGCTTGTTCTTTCTCTGCAATTGTTTTTGCTAATTGTGTCACCCGATAAATATGCCACCAGTCATGGCCACTTGCTTCGTTGGCTAATTCTTGTTGAACATAACGCGCTGCTGATTGAATAATTGTTTTTTCTTCAAAACTAAGAGATTCATTTTCAAACATCCTAACACTCCTTTATTCTGGATTTAAAATTTCCACCTGGATAATCCCGCTAGCTTTCAGAAACATATTGGTGACAATCGGACCTACAAAAGAAAATCCTCTTTTTTTTAAGTCTTTTGCTACGTTATCTGACAAAAGCTGTGTGCGTGGGACTTGGTATGCTTCTTCATAAATAGATAAAACGGGGACGTTTTTTACAAATTGCCATAGATAATTGGCAAAACTGCCAAATTCTTCTTGTACTTTTAAAATTGCTTGCGCATTTTTAATGGTTGCTTCAATTTTGCGCCGGTTGCGAATCATATCTGGATCAGCTACTATTCGATCGACTTCGTCAGGCAACAGCGCGGCAACTTTTTCCGGCTTCATTTGGCAAAAATTTTTCATGAATGCTACTTTTTTCCCTGCTGCTGCTTTCCAACTTAAACCAACTTGAAAAACACCCACCGTCAACAATAAAAACAGCAAATCATCCTCTCTTGTAGGTTTTCCCCATTGTTCTGTATACCATTGATAGTTGTTCATCGCCGCCTCCTTTTAAGACTGTTCAAATGTTAATAATGCTTGTTTCATTGCTAAACCACCACGGTAACCGGTTAATTGTCCCTTGCTGCCGATGACTCGATGGCAAGGAATGACCATTAATAAAGGATTTTTCCCAATCGCTGTGCCAACTGCTCGAACCGCACGTGGACGCCCAATTTTTTCTGAAATTTCTTGATAGGTTATTGTCTCACCATAAGGTATTTCTTGCAACGCCTGCCAAACTTCTTTTTGAAAGGGCGTTCCTTCGATGTCTATGGGGCAAGCAAACGTTGTCGAATGTTGGTTAAGATAACTTATTAATGCTTCTTTATAAGGCGCAGTTTTCTTTTCAGAAGCTTCTAATTGTGCTTGAGGGTACCAGTTTTTCAGCTCTTCTATCGATTGATTGGCTGAACCTACAAAAGCTAGTCCAGCATCTGTCACACCAAGATAATAGTGATCGTTCTGCCATTCTTGTTGCGCATAATAAATCTTTTTTACCATATGTCTACACTTCTTTCTCGTGTTTTCTTATCTTCATTATAATTCTTTTGGCTTTCAAAATCTTGCGCTCCTATCACTTTTTACTTGTTTTTATTAGGGATTCTTTTACAATGAAGAAAACGGGAGGTGTGCTTACAATGAAAACAACGTATCGACTTACTCAGAAACGTTGGGAAGCCATTCAAAATAATAATACGCAATTTGATGGTGATTTTTTTATGGTGTGACCACAACTAAAATTTTTTGTCGTCCTTCGTGCCCTTCCCGTGTGCCCAACAAGAACCACGTTCTGATCTTCAAAACGGCTCAGGAAGCTTTAACACTTGGTTTTCGTCCATGTAAAAGATGTCAACCAACCGGGCAAGTCGTTCCTAACGAGGAATGGGTTGCTCAAATTAAGCAATTTATTGATCTGCATTCAGCGGAACCTTTAAGTTTAGACTATTTAGCGCAAGCCTGCCACGGTAGTCCCTTTCATTTGCAGCGAACCTTTAAGGAACAGACAAAACAAACCCCATTAGCTTATTTAACAAGCGTCCGAATTAGGCAAGCCCAAGAATTGCTTCTCCATTCACCCCTTACGATTCAACAAATCGCGAAAAAAGTTGGCTTCCAAACCGCAGCATATTTTGCCACCACTTTTAAAAAAGAAACAGGCGTAACCCCCTCTGTTTATCGCAGTAAAAATGAGCCGAAAAAATAACATTTCGGCTCATCGGATTATTTATTGGGGCGTGATTGTAGCCATGCTACAATCAATTGACTGATTTCTGTTTGCTGTTGCTCATTAGAAATTGTCGCTTTGTTGTCTCCTTTTTGGACACCGTAATTACCAAACCCTGCATGGTTACCACCTTTGATAGATACATACTGCGTATCTTTTGGCAAAAACTGTTTGGCTTTTTGGTAGCTAGTCCAATTTAAAACACCATCGTTTGTGGCTGTTATTGACAGAACCGGCAGATCTTGCTTGTTTAGTGCACCTTTTTCGTCAGGATAGCTGGCTAAATAAATCATGCCTTTGATTCGTTGCTCATTTTCCGCTACAAAACGACTAGCCATCACACCACCCAGAGAATGCCCAGCCAAAACGAAGTTTTGTTGTGGATGATCCTTTATAATTTGTTCTGCAGCATTTGGTGCAAGAACCGCTAAATTCAAAGGAAAATGAACAACATAGACATCATAACCTTTCGTAGCAACTTCTTGCGCCCATTCACTATAACTAGCGGGCGCAACCAATGCACCTGGATAAAAAATCAGTGCTGTATCATTTTTTTGCCCGTTTGTATAATAATCATAGTTTTTTTCTTGCGTGGCACTTTGGCTTATTTTTAAGGCTGAATCGGTTGCTTGATACGTACTATTTTTAATAAAAATAGTCAGACCGATGACTAATACCGCTAAAAAAAGCCCGATTCCTAGGACAATTTTTTTCCAGCGTGATTTTGTTCTATTTTTCATCTCATTTCCTCCCAATGAAAAAATTCTTCTTTCTGATTCTACCTTTAATAAAAAAAGAACACAACAATAGGAGTTGGTGAAGCAACCCTTCTGTTGCTCCACCAACTCCTAACTAGACCGTTTCTCGATGCCTTAGATTATTTTGATTCTTTTTCGCCTGCTTCTAAGTAGCTGACATCATTGACTTTATCCAAAGTATATTCGCCATTTTTGTAATGAATTGTTGTGACACTAGCATTCTTCAAACCGCCTTCTGGGACTTTAAAATCATCAAATAAAGTTGCTAACAACGCTGAAATACTCAAGCCATGAGAGACCACTAAAACATTGCCATTCCCAGAATTGGCTGATTCTGTGGCAACAATTTTATCTAAGCCTTTTTTCAAACGTTTAGTAATTGTAGCATAGTCTTCTGCAGGCCAGTTATTCTTGCTTTCCTCGCGCTGTTGATCCAGTTTAGCTACACTATTGGCAAAGGATTCAGGAGTCATGTTTTTCATAAATTCTTCTAAGGAAACACCTTGATCATCAGCAATATCCTGCCACATTGTCTTATTTAAATCCCCTTCATAGCTACCAAAATTAAATTCACGTAAATCTGGGTCACGCACGACTTCAAGGTCTTTGCCTGCTTTATTTTGATCTAAAATAAGTTGAGCAGTTTGCAAGGCGCGGCCACTATCACTACTATATGCATTTTGAAAGGCAACATCTTTCAGACCAATCCCAGTTGCGGTCACAACTTTTTCACCTTCTGGTGTTAAGACCGCATCTGACCATCCTTGTACGCGGTCCGTCGTATTTAACATAGTTTTTCCATGGCGCACAATGTAAAGTGTTAGTTCTTCAGGTTTTGTCTCTTTTTCTTTTGTCGTTGCTTGCTGATTTTTACCACAACCAACCATTACTAAAATGGCCAGAAAAAGCATCCCCACAATCGTCAATCGTTTTTTCATTTTTTATTTCCCCTCATTTTCTACTCAGTTGTTAAGTTTTCACCATTACTAGCGATAACTTGTTTGTACCAATTAAATGATTTTTTCTTAGTTCGTTTCAAGGTTCCCTGACCTTCGTCATCCATGTCTACGTAGATAAAGCCGTAACGTTTTTTCATTTCGCCAGTCCCTGCTGAAACTAAGTCAATACAACCCCATGGCGTATAACCAATTAAGTTAACCCCGTCTTCTTCTACTGCGGTTCTCATGGCTTCAATATGTTGTTTAAAATAATCAATGCGGTAATCATCGACAATCGAGCCATCCTCTTGCAATGTATCCACCGCACCAAACCCGTTTTCAACCACAAACAATGGCATATTGTAACGATCTGACAACTGACACAATGAAATTCTTAACCCTAAAGGATCGACAGCCCAGCCCCATTCAGATTCTTGCAAATAAGGATTTTTAACCGCAGGCATTTGGTTGCCTCCGACATATTTTACTTCTTCGGGATAAGCAGTCGAAACAGTCGACATATAATAACTAAACCCGATATAATCAACTGTTCCTTTTTGAATAATCGCTAAATCATCTGACTCCATTTGAATTGTCATTCCTTCACGCTCAAATTCTTTGAGCTTATGCGCTGAATAATAGCCCTTAGCCTGGACATCCATATAAAATTCTTGCTCTCGGTTAAATTGAACAGCTGCCATCACGTCCTCAGGTTTGCAGGACAAAGGATAACTTGGAATATAAGCCACCATCATACCAATTTGGAAATCTGGATTGATGGAATGTCCTAATTCAACTGCTTTCGCACTTGCTACAAATAGATGATGCGCTGCTTGATATTTACTTTGTTTATCATTATTGTGAATCCCAATTTGCGTCCAACTTCTTAAAAAATTAATTTCATTAAAAGTCATCCAATACTTCACTTTATCCTGATAACGTGTAAAAATGGTTTCGCAAAAGAAAACAAAGAAATCAATCACTTCACGATTTTTCCAACCATCATATTCATCGGCCAAATACATCGGAATATCAAAATGGTTAATCGTCACAACGGGCTCAATTCCATGGCGCAGCAAAGTATCAAAAACTTTATCATAAAAGGCTAAGCCTTCTTCATTAATCTCTTTTGTTCCATTTGGGCAAATCCGGCTCCAGGCGATAGACAGCCGAAAACATTTGAAACCCATTTCTACAAATAAGGCGATATCTTCTTCGTAATGATGGTAAAAGTCCGTCGCTACATGACTAGGGTAGTATAACTCTTCATCGATATAGCCAATCGCTCCTTCGGGTAATGCTTGATCGCGCGTAC
This sequence comes from Enterococcus sp. MSG3299, assembly GCF_050555765.1. Classification (NCBI taxonomy): domain Bacteria; kingdom Bacillati; phylum Bacillota; class Bacilli; order Lactobacillales; family Enterococcaceae; genus Enterococcus; species Enterococcus sp. MSG3299. The sequence continues at coordinate 271,627 of NZ_CP187869.1, read as the reverse complement.
ACGAAGCTTTTTGGCCCTCTTTAGTTAAATACGTAATCCGTCGCGGTTCTGTTTGACTACCACCAGTAATTGCATCTAATGTACTCAGACCTTTGCCTCCTGAAAGGTAGCCACCTTCATATTGGTTAGCAGCTGTTGCGCCGCCCCATAAAAAATTTTCTGGAAATCCCATAAAATCCCTCTTTCCCTCTGTTTTTAGGCATAACAAAGAAACCATCAAGGGAATTGACGCTGGCAGAAGAGTCCTTGTTTTTTCTACCAACGTCAAACGCCCTTTAATAGTTGCTAATTTTATTAATTACTTAAATCTTCACCATTTGTTGCGATTACTTTTTTGTACCAATCAAACGATTTCTTCTTGCTTCGTTTTAACGTACCATTTCCTTCGTTATCGCGATCCACATAGATAAAGCCATAGCGTTTTTTCATTTCACCTGTTCCAGCTGATACTAAATCAATACAGCCCCAAGTCGTATAGCCTAACAAGTCGACACCATCTTGTTCAACAGCATCTTTCATCGCTTGAATATGCGCCGCCAAATAATCGATACGATAATCATCGACTACATAACCATTTTCGTCTGGTGTATCTACCGCTCCTAAGCCATTTTCAACAATGAATAGTGGTTTTTGATAACGATCATATAAGTCATTCATCGTAATTCTCAAACCAAGCGGATCAATTTGCCAACCCCATTCACTGGCTTTTAAATAAGGATTTTTCACAGAGGCAAAGATGTTACCAGCTGTTTGTTCATTAATTTCTGGATCTGTTGATGTGACACGAGAAGAATAATAAGAGAACGAAATGAAGTCCACCGTATGTTCTTTTAAAAGTTCTTCGTCGCCTTCTTCCATTTCAATTTGAATACCTTTACGGGCCATTTCTTTTAAAGCATACGCAGGGTATTCCCCACGTGATTGGACATCAATAAAGAAATAATTTTCACGATCTGCTTGTCGAGCAGCGAAAACATCTTCTGGTTTACAAGTATAAGCGTAGTTGGAACCAGCCGCTAACATACAACCTACTTGGTTTTCAGGATCTACCTCATGAGCAATTTTTGTCGCAATTGCACTTGCTAGTAGTTCATGATGAGCCGCTTGGTATTTCACTTGTTCTTTGTTTTCGCCTTCTTCAAAGTATAGACCTGCTCCCATAAATGGTGCATGTAAAATCATATTAATTTCGTTAAATGTTAACCAATATTTGACTAATCCTTTATATCGGTTGAAAATTACACGGCAAAGATTTTCATAGAAACCTACTAACTTACGACTACGCCAAGCGCCATATTCTTCCACTAAGTGCATTGGACAGTCAAAGTGTGTAATCGTTACTAGTGGCTCAATCCCATATTTATGACATTCTTTGAATAAGTCTTCATAGAACTTCAAGCCTTCTTCATTCGGCTCTGTTTCATCTCCCATTGGAAAAATTCGACTCCAAGCAATGGATAAACGGTATGTTTTAAAACCCATTTCACCAAACAAGGCGATATCTTCTTTATAGCGATGATACATATCAATCGCCTCTTGTGCAGGATAGAAATGTTCCTCATCAAAGTTAAACATTTTCTTTTCACCAGTGATTACTGGAAAACGATCTGGACCAGTTGGCGCTAAGTCGACGTTTGCCAAACCGCGTCCGCCTTCGTTATAGCCACCTTCACATTGATTGGCTGCTGTTGCGCCACCCCATAAAAAGTCTTTTCTAAATGCCATAAATTCTCTTCCTCCACATCTTTTTATATTAAAGCGGTCAGCAAATCATCACTTGTTGAAACTTCATTACTGCCGACTTCCAAAATATCTAAATAATCCGCTGTATTCGTCACAACGATTGGAATTTGTGTACTAAACCCAGCTTTTTTAATTCCTTCTAAATCAAAGGTTACTAATGTTTGACCTTTTTTCACGCGGTCACCTTGTTTTACAAAAGCTTCAAAGCCTTCACCTTCTAATTGAACTGTATCAATCCCAATATGAATCAATAATTCTGTGCCATTATCTGAAATCAAACCTAATGCATGTTTTGTTGGGAATAGTGTGACAATCGTTCCATCAAAGGGTGCAACCACTTTACCTTCCGTTGGTTCAATCACGACCCCATTTCCTAATGCTCCATTCGCAAAAGCAGGATCCTCTGCATTTTTTAAAGATAACACTCGTCCTTTGACTGGACTTGTAATATTTTCTTTTTTAATCGTTGTTTTATCAATAATCACTTCTTCTTCCTCAACTGTATTGTCTTTCCAGAAGAAGAATGTTAGACCAAAACCGACGACCGCTGCAATGGCAATTGCAATAAAGGACTGAATCATCCCACTTGCATCATCACCATTGATAAAGTTTAGCACACCGAAAATTCCTAAACCACCCATTGTATAAGCTGTCACATTGTTGATCATCAAATATAAACCACCGACAGCGCCACCAATCATTGAATAAATAAATGGCCATTTTTTTGGTAAAGTGATTCCATAAATTGCTGGCTCTGTTACACCAAAAATACCAGAGATAATTGCTGGCGGACACAAAGCTTTTAACTTTTTATCTTTCAATTTGAAGAACATCGCTAAAACAACCGCTGTTTGCGCAAAACTAGCTGCAAATGATCCCGTTAATACTTGGCTTGAACCTTCTTGTGTCACTTGCATAATAGCTAATGGCACAACGCTCCAATGTAAACCAAAAATAACTAAGACTTGCCAGAAGAAACCAAGAATCAAACCATACAAAGCTGGTGAGAAACTCATTAATGCTGTAAAGCCAGCGCTTAATAAATCTGTTAGCATGCTAACGATTGGCCCAATTACTAAGAAACCAATTGGTAAGGCAATCAACAAGACGAAAAACGGTACTAAGAACGTTTGAACAACTTCTGGAATAATCCGTTTAAACACTTTTTGAACTTGTGCCGCAAAAGCAATAATGAAGATGATTGGTACGACACTACTTGTATAGTTCGCACCGACCCAAGGAATCCCCATAAATGTATTATAGGCAGGTAAGCCGAATAAATTATACGGTGCTGCGGCTCCGGCACCCGCTGTTGTTTCAAAGGCCGTTTGTAATGCACTTCCTTGAATCGTTGGGTAACATAAAGCTGCGCCAATCACGATCCCTACCATTGGATGCAACCGGAATTTCTTAGCTGCTGTATAACCTAAAATAACTGGCATAAAGTAGAAAATTGCATCGCCAATCCCATTTAACATGGTATAAGTCCCTGACGTAGCCGTATAGAGCTTTAAGAAAACCAATAAGGCATTTAACCCTTTAACCATCCCAGCCGCTGCTAACGCCCCTAAAAAGGGTTGGAAACAACCACTTAAAATATCTATTAAGCGATCAAATAAATTCCCACTGGAAGCTTCTTCTTCACGTTCTCCTGACAAGCCTGCAATACTAACTACTTCTTCGTAAACTGCTGGAACATGGTTCCCAATAACGACTTGGTATTGTCCACCGCTTTTCATAACAGTTACCACACCGTCCATATTTTTTAAGACATCATCATTCGCTTGACTCTCATCTTTTAATTTGAAGCGAAGACGTGTGATACAATGTGTCAAACTATTAATATTCTCTTGCCCACCGACATTTTTTACAATTTTTTCTGCTAGTTCATGATATTTTCCCATCTTTTTTTCCTCCAAAAATTTATTTTCATTTGAAGGTTTAGCCAACTGAATGTCACTATCCAAAGTGGTGCGTTTATTGTTCCGTTGTTTGTACAATTCGTGCAATGTGAATCGTTAGGTACAAGCGTTCTTCATTTGAGACTTGATAGTCATAGTTCTCATTTAAATACAAGCTGATCTTTTCCACGCAACGATAGGCGTTGAGATATTTCTTTTTAATTACCGCATACAGTTCTTCATCATCATTTTCGACAACTTCACGTTGGTGTAATAAGCGATAACAGAAAAATTTTAAATGTGTGCTAAATCGATAAAAGTAAACAGAGTCTTCATCAAAACTTACCTTAAAATAGTATTTGACGATATTTGTAATCTCTTGCATCAACTTTGTCAATTCGTAAATATTACCGACTTCTTCCTCCATCTCCGCATTCACCAAGTGCAATGCGATAAAACCTGCCTCATCCGTTGACAATTCCATTCCTACGCGCTTTTGTACCATTTTTAAAGCATTTACTCCTACTTCGTACTCTTCAGGAAAAAAACGTTTAATATCCCATAATAATAAATTCTTAATTGCAATTCCTTGTTTTTTTCTTTCTAAAGCTGTGTACAAATGATCCGTCAGAGAAATATAAATGGTATCATTCAAACTCTTTTTCAACGTTGATTTTGCATAAACAATAATGTCATCCGAGAGTTTCATCATCTCTAAAGGAATATTTCCTAACAATTCTTGAAACTTAAGTGATGTTTCTTGATTGGCTAAATAAAAAACTTGATCGATACTTTCATCAGGAACCCAATCCCCAATGCGTTTCTTAAAAGCAATTCCTTTGCCCATAACAATTTGCTCTCGTTTATCATCATCTAATGTAATAACCACATTATTGTTTAAAATTTTGTGAATAATCAATGCCCCACCTCCTTTGTGTTTCGTTGAAAAAAGAAAAACCCAATTTCTTCAAAAAGAACGACACGCCTGTCGCTTCATGAAAAAATTAGGTTTAGCTTGTCTTTAAACAATCACTATCCATCTATTTACTTATCCCTACATCCAAAGAATAACATATTTACAACAAATGTCAACGCTTTCAACGACATTTTTTTGTAATAAAAATAAAAAAAGCATACAAACAATGTTTGTATGCTTCACTATGACCCGTACGGGACTCGAACCCGTGTTACCGCCGTGAAAGGGCGGTGTCTTAACCGCTTGACCAACGGGCCATTAAAAAGAAAAAACGGAGAAGGAGGGATTTGAACCCTCGCGCCGGTTTCCCGACCTACACCCTTAGCAGGGGCGCCTCTTCAGCCACTTGAGTACTTCCCCAAGAAATAAATGGGCCTAAATGGACTCGAACCATCGACCTCACGCTTATCAGGCGTGCGCTCTAACCAGCTGAGCTATAGGCCCCAAATAAGAAAAAAGCGGGTGACGAGAATCGAACTCGCGACAACAGCTTGGAAGGCTGTGGTTTTACCACTAAACTACACCCGCAAATTTTTCTTGGATGGCGCGGGACAGAATCGAACTGCCGACACATGGAGCTTCAATCCATTGCTCTACCAACTGAGCTACCGAGCCAAAAACGGTCTGGACGGGACTCGAACCCGCGACCTCCTGCGTGACAGGCAGGCATTCTAACCAGCTGAACTACCAAACCAATTCGTTTTTGCTTTATGCAAATGTATGCTTTAAAAAATAAAAGCAATTGCGGGGGCAGGATTTGAACCTACGACCTTCGGGTTATGAGCCCGACGAGCTACCTGACTGCTCCACCCCGCGATAATTAGACCAAGGAAACTTAATTCCTAAGAAAGGAGGATAAGGGATTCGAACCCTTGCACGGTTTTACCCGCCTGACGGTTTTCAAGACCGTTCCCTTCAGCCGGACTTGGGTAATCCTCCGTAACAAAACTATGACCCGTACGGGACTCGAACCCGTGTTACCGCCGTGAAAGGGCGGTGTCTTAACCGCTTGACCAACGGGCCATTTTATAAAATTATGGGCCTAAATGGACTCGAACCATCGACCTCACGCTTATCAGGCGTGCGCTCTAACCAGCTGAGCTATAGGCCCAAAAAGAAAAGCGGGTGACGAGAATCGAACTCGCGACAACAGCTTGGAAGGCTGTGGTTTTACCACTAAACTACACCCGCATGGCGGTCTGGACGGGACTCGAACCCGCGACCTCCTGCGTGACAGGCAGGCATTCTAACCAGCTGAACTACCAAACCATACTTTTCTTTTTATGTGCTTTTGAAATCAAAAGCAATTGCGGGGGCAGGATTTGAACCTACGACCTTCGGGTTATGAGCCCGACGAGCTACCTGACTGCTCCACCCCGCGATAATTAGACCAAGGAAATTTAATTCCTAAGAAAGGAGGATAAGGGATTCGAACCCTTGCACGGTTTTACCCGCCTGACGGTTTTCAAGACCGTTCCCTTCAGCCGGACTTGGGTAATCCTCCATGATAAAAATAAAACTATAAACAACGTCACAATGGACCTTGTAGGACTCGAACCTACGACCGGACGGTTATGAGCCGTCTGCTCTAACCAACTGAGCTAAAGGTCCAGGCTCTTCCAAATGTATAATCGCGGCGGAGGGGATCGAACCCCCGACCTCCCGGGTATGAACCGGACGCTCTAGCCAGCTGAGCTACACCGCGAAACTCTTATATTAAAATAAGAATGGAGCCTAGCGGGATCGAACCGCTGACCTCCTGCGTGCAAAGCAGGCGCTCTCCCAGCTGAGCTAAGGCCCCATGAAAATTATTATCGGGAAGACAGGATTCGAACCTGCGACCCCTTGGTCCCAAACCAAGTGCTCTACCAAGCTGAGCTACTTCCCGTATATAACTAATGCACCCAAAGGGAGTCGAACCCCTAACCTTTTGATTCGTAGTCAAACACTCTATCCAGTTGAGCTATGGGTGCTAAATATAAAACAATGCCGAGGACCGGAATCGAACCGGTACGGTGATCACTCACCGCAGGATTTTAAGTCCTGTGCGTCTGCCAGTTCCGCCACCCCGGCGTAATGAATTGGCTAAGCGGAAAACGGGGTTCGAACCCGCGACCCCCACCTTGGCAAGGTGGTGCTCTACCACTGAGCTATTTCCGCAAAATGGTGCCGGCTAAAGGACTTGAACCCTCGACCCTCTGATTACAAATCAGATGCTCTACCAACTGAGCTAAGCCGGCTAAATATGCGGGTGAAGGGACTTGAACCCCCACGCCTTGCGGCGCTAGATCCTAAATCTAGTGCGTCTGCCAATTCCGCCACACCCGCAAATGAAATATGAATATGAGCCGTACAGGGCTCGAACCTGTGACCCTCTGATTAAAAGTCAGATGCTCTACCAACTGAGCTAACGGCTCAAAAAATGGAGGTTAACGGGATCGAACCGCTGACCCCCTGCTTGTAAGGCAGGTGCTCTCCCAGCTGAGCTAAACCTCCAAAAACAACAATTCGCGTGGCGACGTCCTACTCTCACAAAGGGAAACCCTTCACTACAATCGGCGCTAAGAAGCTTAACTTCTGTGTTCGGCATGGGAACAGGTGTATCCTTCTCGCTATCGCCACCACACTGGGTGTTGTTTCTTATTGAGTTGAATCTTCATTCACTCAAAACTGGATTGAAGTTTGAATCAAAATAACCAAGTTACTTTTACTTATCCATTCTTTGGTTAAGTCCTCGACCGATTAGTATTGGTCCGCTCCAACTATCACTAGCCTTCCACTTCCAACCTATCTACCTGATCATCTCTCAGGGGTCTTACTTTCTTAAAGAAATGGGAAATCTCATCTTGAGGTGGGCTTCACACTTAGATGCTTTCAGCGTTTATCCCTTCCCTACATAGCTACCCAGCAATGCCCTTGGCAGAACAACTGGTACACCAGCGGTAAGTCCATCCCGGTCCTCTCGTACTAAGGACAGCTCCTCTCAAATTTCCAACGCCCGCGACGGATAGGGACCGAACTGTCTCACGACGTTCTGAACCCAGCTCGCGTGCCGCTTTAATGGGCGAACAGCCCAACCCTTGGGACCGACTACAGCCCCAGGATGCGACGAGCCGACATCGAGGTGCCAAACCTCCCCGTCGATGTGGACTCTTGGGGGAGATAAGCCTGTTATCCCCAGGGTAGCTTTTATCCGTTGAGCGATGGCCCTTCCATGCGGAACCACCGGATCACTAAGCCCGACTTTCGTCCCTGCTCGACTTGTAGGTCTCGCAGTCAAGCTCCCTTCTGCCTTTACACTCTTCGAATGATTTCCAACCATTCTGAGGGAACCTTTGGGCGCCTCCGTTACCTTTTAGGAGGCGACCGCCCCAGTCAAACTGCCCATCTGACACTGTCTCCCACCACGATTAGTGGTGCGGGTTAGAGGGTTCATAACACAAGGGTAGTATCCCACCAGCGCCTCCTCCGAAACTAGCGTTCCGGTCTCATCGGCTCCTACCTATCCTGTACATGTGGTACAAACACTCAATATCAAACTACAGTAAAGCTCCATGGGGTCTTTCCGTCCTGTCGCGGGTAACCTGCATCTTCACAGGTACTAAAATTTCACCGAGTCTCTCGTTGAGACAGTGCCCAAATCGTTACGCCTTTCGTGCGGGTCGGAACTTACCCGACAAGGAATTTCGCTACCTTAGGACCGTTATAGTTACGGCCGCCGTTTACTGGGGCTTCAATTCTGAGCTTCGCCGAAGCTAACCCATCCTCTTAACCTTCCAGCACCGGGCAGGCGTCAGCCCCTATACTTCATCTTACGATTTTGCAGAGACCTGTGTTTTTGATAAACAGTCGCTTGGGCCTATTCACTGCGGCTGACCGAAGTCAGCACCCCTTCTCCCGAAGTTACGGGGTCATTTTGCCGAGTTCCTTAACGAGAGTTCGCTCGCTCACCTTAGGATACTCTCCTCGACTACCTGTGTCGGTTTACGGTACGGGCAGTTGTTTTCTCACTAGAAGCTTTTCTTGGCAGTGTGACATCAGGAACTTCGCTACTATTATTTCGCTCCCCGTCACAACTTGTCCTTAAAGAGTAAAGCATTTAACTCTACTCAAGACTCATTGCTTGGACATGCACTTCCAATCGCATGCATTCCTTAGCCTACTGCGTCCCTCCATTGCTCAAACAAAAACAACTGGTACAGGAATATCAACCTGTTGTCCATCGCCTACGCCTATCGGCCTCGGCTTAGGTCCCGACTAACCCTGGGCGGACGAGCCTTCCCCAGGAAACCTTAGTCATACGGTGGACAGGATTCTCACCTGTCTTTCGCTACTCATACCGGCATTCTCACTTCTAAGCGCTCCAGCCGTCCTCACGATCGACCTTCAACGCCCTTAGAACGCTCTCCTACCACTACACCTAATGGTGTAGTCCACAGCTTCGGTAATATGTTTAGCCCCGGTACATTTTCGGCGCAGGGTCACTCGACTAGTGAGCTATTACGCACTCTTTAAATGGTGGCTGCTTCTAAGCCAACATCCTAGTTGTCTGTGCAACCCCACATCCTTTTCCACTTAACATATATTTTGGGACCTTAGCTGGTGGTCTGGGCTGTTTCCCTTTCGACTACGGATCTTATCACTCGCAGTCTGACTCCCGGATATAAATGAATGGCATTCGGAGTTTATCTGAATTCGGTAACCCGAGATGGGCCCCTAGTCCAAACAGTGCTCTACCTCCATCATTCTCAATTCCGAGGCTAGCCCTAAAGCTATTTCGGAGAGAACCAGCTATCTCCAAGTTCGTTTGGAATTTCTCCGCTACCCACACCTCATCCCCGCACTTTTCAACGTACGTGGGTTCGGTCCTCCAGTGCGTTTTACCGCACCTTCAACCTGGACATGGGTAGATCACATGGTTTCGGGTCTACGACTACATACTCATTCGCCCTATTCAGACTCGCTTTCGCTGCGGCTCCGTCTCTTCGACTTAACCTCGCATGCAATCGTAACTCGCCGGTTCATTCTACAAAAGGCACGCCATCACTCATTAACGAGCTTTGACTTGTTGTAGGCACACGGTTTCAGGATCTATTTCACTCCCCTTCCGGGGTGCTTTTCACCTTTCCCTCACGGTACTGGTTCACTATCGGTCACTAGGGAGTATTTAGCCTTGCGGGATGGTCCCCGCGGATTCCGACGGAATTTCTCGTGTTCCGCCGTACTCAGGATCCTCCTAGGTGTTGTCAGCATTTCGTCTACGGGGCTTTCACCCTCTTTAGCGGAATTTTCCAAATCCTTCAACTATACTAACAGACTACCATATTGGAGTCCTACAACCCCAACAAGCAAGCTTGTTGGTTTGGGCTCTTCCCGTTTCGCTCGCCGCTACTCAGGGAATCGAATTTTCTTTCTCTTCCTGCAGGTACTAAGATGTTTCAGTTCTCTGCGTCTACCTCTAATCAGCTATGTATTCACTGAAAAGTAATATCCTATAAAAGATATTGGGTTCCCCCATTCGGAAATCTCTGGATCATAGCTTACTTACAGCTCCCCAAAGCATATCGGTGTTAGTCCCGTCCTTCATCGGCTCCTAGTGCCAAGGCATCCACCGTGCGCCCTTATTCACTTAACCTTATCAACCTTACGGTTGGGTCTTGATCACTTCTTCTAGCGATAGAAGGTTAATCAATAAATAAGCAATTGAACTTATTAAAAAACTCATTCAACGCGGTGTTCTCGGTTTGTTTTGATTCTTTTTACTTCAATATCCAGTTTTCAATGAACGAATGTTTTGAGAGTAGACCTCTCAAAACTGAACAAAGTAAAGACGAAATGTGTATTTCCGTAATATTCCTTAGAAAGGAGGTGATCCAGCCGCACCTTCCGATACGGCTACCTTGTTACGACTTCACCCCAATCATCTATCCCACCTTAGGCGGCTGGCTCCAAAAAGGTTACCTCACCGACTTCGGGTGTTACAAACTCTCGTGGTGTGACGGGCGGTGTGTACAAGGCCCGGGAACGTATTCACCGCGGCGTGCTGATCCGCGATTACTAGCGATTCCGGCTTCATGCAGGCGAGTTGCAGCCTGCAATCCGAACTGAGAGAAGCTTTAAGAGATTTGCATGACCTCGCGGTCTAGCGACTCGTTGTACTTCCCATTGTAGCACGTGTGTAGCCCAGGTCATAAGGGGCATGATGATTTGACGTCATCCCCACCTTCCTCCGGTTTGTCACCGGCAGTCTCGCTAGAGTGCCCAACTAAATGATGGCAACTAACAATAAGGGTTGCGCTCGTTGCGGGACTTAACCCAACATCTCACGACACGAGCTGACGACAACCATGCACCACCTGTCACTTTGTCCCCGAAGGGAAAGCTCTATCTCTAGAGTGGTCAAAGGATGTCAAGACCTGGTAAGGTTCTTCGCGTTGCTTCGAATTAAACCACATGCTCCACCGCTTGTGCGGGCCCCCGTCAATTCCTTTGAGTTTCAACCTTGCGGTCGTACTCCCCAGGCGGAGTGCTTAATGCGTTTGCTGCAGCACTGAAGGGCGGAAACCCTCCAACACTTAGCACTCATCGTTTACGGCGTGGACTACCAGGGTATCTAATCCTGTTTGCTCCCCACGCTTTCGAGCCTCAGCGTCAGTTACAGACCAGAGAGCCGCCTTCGCCACTGGTGTTCCTCCATATATCTACGCATTTCACCGCTACACATGGAATTCCACTCTCCTCTTCTGCACTCAAGTCTCCCAGTTTCCAATGACCCTCCCCGGTTGAGCCGGGGGCTTTCACATCAGACTTAAGAAACCGCCTGCGCTCGCTTTACGCCCAATAAATCCGGACAACGCTTGCCACCTACGTATTACCGCGGCTGCTGGCACGTAGTTAGCCGTGGCTTTCTGGTTAGATACCGTCAGGGGACGTTCAGTTACTAACGTCCTTGTTCTTCTCTAACAACAGAGTTTTACGATCCGAAAACCTTCTTCACTCACGCGGCGTTGCTCGGTCAGACTTTCGTCCATTGCCGAAGATTCCCTACTGCTGCCTCCCGTAGGAGTCTGGGCCGTGTCTCAGTCCCAGTGTGGCCGATCACCCTCTCAGGTCGGCTATGCATCGTGGCCTTGGTGAGCCGTTACCTCACCAACTAGCTAATGCACCGCGGGTCCATCCATCAGCGACACCCGAAAGCGCCTTTCACTCTTATGCCATGCGGCATAAACTGTTATGCGGTATTAGCACCTGTTTCCAAGTGTTATCCCCCTCTGATGGGTAGGTTACCCACGTGTTACTCACCCGTCCGCCACTCCTCTTTCCAATTGAGTGCAAGCACTCGGGAGGAAAGAAGCGTTCGACTTGCATGTATTAGGCACGCCGCCAGCGTTCGTCCTGAGCCAGGATCAAACTCTCATAATAAAAGTTAGAACAATCTTGCGATTGTTAAGCTCAATTTGTTTGCTAGCATATTGCTTGCTTGTTAAAAATGTTTGTTGTCTTGAATTGAATCAAGACGCCCTACACATTTGGTTCGTCTATTCTTTGTTCAGTTTTCAAAGGTCTACGTTACCTCGCAGCAACTTTTATATCATAACAAACTTTCGTTTGAATGTCAAGAACTTTTTTAAAAAAGTTTTTTAAGTTGTTTTGCTCGGTTGTTGTTGTCTGTTGTGACAACTTCTATATCTTATCATCTCGTTTGTTATTTGTCAACAACTTTTTTGTTGTTTTTTCAAACTTTTTTCGAGATATTTGAAATCAAGAATTGTTATTTAATTATTGATTTCTGAATCGCTCAGCTGTGTGACTCGCCTTGCGACATGTAATAATATACCAAGATTTCAAGCATTGGTCAATCATTATTTTCACTTTTTTTAAAATTTTTTTCAATACCGATTATTCTTTCTTATCCGATTAGATAAAGTTCGTTTTTTTATCAGATTACCCATTCTTTTTATTACTCATCTTCGATTTTTTTAGAAAAAAAGAATTGGTTTCAATTGTTTTTCTATTCTTTTTTTATTTAATTTTTTGCGAATACAAAAAAAAGATGCCCTTAAGGGCATCTTTTTTTATCTCATTGTTGGGAATAATAATACATCACGAATTGATTGTGCATCAGTTAATAACATAACTAGTCGATCAATCCCAATACCTAATCCTCCGGTTGGTGGTAAGCCATATTCTAAGGCTTCGATGAAATCTTCATCTACTCCGTGTGCTTCATCATTTCCTTGTTCCCGTTCTTTTTCTTGTTCTTCAAAACGTTCACGTTGGTCAATTGGATCATTTAATTCTGTAAATGCATTAGCAAACTCTTTTCCGATAATAAACAGTTCAAAGCGGTCAGTGAAACGACCATCTTCTGGATTTTTCTTCGCTAATGGTGAAACAGCTACTGGGTGACCATAAATAAATGTTGGTTGTTGCAACGTATCTTCTACAAATGTTTCGAAAAATTCATTAATGATATGACCGACTGTCATGGCATCTGTAATTTCAACATTATGTTCTTTAGCCAACGCACGGGCTTCTTCTATCGTCATCTCTTGCCAAAAATCTACGCCCGTTTGTTCTTTGACCGCATCTACCATGTGTAGACGTTTGAAAGGACTTCCTAAGTCAACAGCTTGACCATCGTACGTGATATCAGTAGTTCCTAAGACTTTTTCCGCAGCATTACGAATAATTCCCTCTGTTAAATCCATCACATCTTGATAATCAGTATAAGCAGTATAAGCTTCTAGCATTGTAAATTCTGGGTTATGAGTGGTATCGATTCCTTCATTACGGAAGACACGACCAATTTCATATACTTTTTCCATGCCACCGACAATTAAACGTTTTAAATGTAACTCTAGGGCAATGCGTAAGTATAAGTCCATATCTAATGCATTATGGTGTGTGATAAATGGACGAGCAGCAGCTCCTCCTGCTTCGTTATGCAAGACAGGCGTTTCTACTTCGACATAGCCATTGCCATCTAGATAACGACGGATTTCGCTAATAATTTGACTGCGTTTCATGAAACGATCAAAGCTTTCTTTGTTACTGATTAAATCCAAATAGCGTTGACGATAGCGTTGTTCCACATTCGTTAATCCATGGTATTTATCTGGCAATGGACGCAAAGCTTTAGTTAATAACGTAATTGTTTGAGCTTTAACAGTAACTTCCCCCGTATTGGTTTTCATTACTTGACCTGTCACACCAAAGAAGTCGCCTAAGTCAGCATGTTTAAATAGTTCATAGGCTTCGTCTCCAACTTGGTCCTTCCGAACATAAATTTGAATTTGGCCTTCACGGTCTTGCAAATGGGCGAAACCAGCTTTTCCTTTACCACGTTTTGTCACCATACGTCCAGCAATGCTGACTTCTGTATTCATTTCACTAAGTTCTTCTTTTGTATGATTATCATATTGTTCATGAAGTTCTGCTGAATTATGAGTGCGATCGAAACGTTTACCGAAAGGATCAATCCCTTCTTCACGTAAAGCTTCCATTTTTTCGCGGCGCACGAGCATTTGATCATTTAAATCCTCTAAATGCGCTTGTTGTTCTTCTGCCACTGTTGTTCCTCCATTCTTGATTTTAACCTATCCTAATAATGCCACAGTAATTCGAAAAAAAGCAAGCCGAATTTTACTTTCGGCTTGAATTTTTTATTCTTCTATAGTAGTTACAGCAACTTTGGAAATCTTCTCTACAAAGGCATCAAGTAAATCGACAACTGCTTGTTGTGTTTCAACTTGGTTAATCGCAACTTTCACTTTGGCTGCTCGCGAAATTCCTTTTAGATAGTAAGAAGCATGTTGGCGAAACTCACGGACCGCAATTTTTTCGCCTTTTAAATCCACTAATCGTTGTAAATGAACTTTTGCAATGTTAATTTTTTCAGATGGTGAAGGCTCAGACATCAATTCGCCCGTTTCCAAGTATTCTTTCATCCGTTGAATCATCCAAGGATTGCCCAAAGCAGCTCGACCAACCATCACACCATCCGCTCCAACATATTCTAACATGCGTTTAGCATCTTCAGGCGTTTTGACATCGCCATTTCCCATAAAAGGAATGGTTAAATGCTTTTTCACTTCCTTTAAAACGTCCCAGTTGGCTGTCCCTTCGTACATTTGGACACGTGTCCGACCATGCATAGCAATTGCCGAAGCACCTGCTTGTTCGGCAGCCAAAGCGTTGTCTACAGCATATAGATGATCTTCATCCCAGCCTGTTCGCATTTTTACAGTGACAGGCAAAGAAACTGCCGAAGAGACTGCGTGAACCATCTCATGCACTTTATTCGGATCCAGCAACCATTTCGCACCAGCTTCAGCTTTAATTATTTTATTGACAGGGCAACCCATGTTAATATCAATAATCGCCGCTTGCGTATTTTCTTCCACAAACTTAGCAGCTTCCACTAATGTTTCTTTATCTCCACCAAAAATTTGTACACTTAAAGGATATTCTCGCTCATCAATATATAGCATTTCTAAGGTTTTTTTGTTTCTTAATTTAATTCCTTTATCACTAATCATTTCACAAACGACTAATCCTGCGCCAAATTCTTTTACAGTCACACGAAAAGCGGCGTTACTAATACCCGCCATCGGAGCTACGACAACACGGTTGGGGATTTCAACGTCTCCAATTTTCCACATAGTCTTTCCTCCTACTTTTGTTTCGTATTGCGAATCGCTTCATCGCGAAGTTCAATTAATTCTTCTTCACTATAGTGATATTTATTGTTACAGAATTGACAAACTGCTTCCGCTCCATGATCTTCATCAATCATCGCATTTAATTCATCGATCCCAACGGCAATCAAAGCGGTCGCAAATTTTTCTTTGGAACAGTCACATTTAAATTGTACAGGCATTTTTTCTAAAATTTCTACTTCGTCTTCTCCTAATAACCGATACAAGACTTGTTCAGGTGTTTCTCCATTTTCTAGTAATTGTGAAATTGGTGGCACTTCCGCTAGACGCTGTTCAATAAAATCAATGGTACTTTCATCGGCACCTGGCATTACTTGAATCATAAAACCACCGGCTGCTTTCACCGATTCATCCGTGTCCACCAATACACCTAAACCGATAGCTGAAGGAACTTGTTCAGAGACCGCCATAAAATATGTAAAGTCTTCACCGATTTCACCAGAAACAATAGGTGTTTGTCCAGAAAAGGTTTCTTTTAATCCTAAATCTTTAATGACTGTGAAAATTCCTTCGTTACCGACAGCGCCACGTACATCAATTTTACCTGTTGCATTCAACTTTAAGCTGACATGTGGATTTTTAATGTAGCCTTTTGTTTCTCCACGGCCATTACTATCGACAATAATAGCGCCAGCTGGGCCATTTCCTTGTACTTTTACAGTTAATTTATCGTCACCTTTTAAAGTCGCTCCTAGTAAAAGGGCTCCAATCAATGTGCGCCCTAACGCTGCAGTAGAAGAACTCCATGTATCATGTCTTCTTTGCGCTTCGCTAACAGTTTCAGTGGCACTGATGGCATATGCTCGTATTGAACCTTTATAACAAAGGGCTTTTACTAAATAATCTTCCATTCTTTTTCCTCTTCTCTTGGTGCTTTTTTGTCCATTAGTCAGATAATACTAGGAATCAGGTGTTTTTTCAACCAAATAATCTTCCTTCTATAGAATATCTTAATATTATAGAAGGTGCAGTATTCGTCAACTCGACAAATACTGCACCTTCTACTAATTGGTTATTTATAACGATCTTCGTAGTTATTGCGATCATATTCAGAATTGGAATCTGAATCTTTTTTCTCTTCAGATTGAACTTCTTTTTCTGTTTGTTCGCTTTCTACTTTGACTTCTTCTGTTTCATCATGTAATTCTTTTTTCGCTTCTTCAAAGTCTTGCTTTTCTTCAACTTGTTTTTGCGCTTCTTTTTCTTCTAAAGCACGTTTTGCTTCTTCGAATGTTTGCGCTTCTTTTTCACTAGGATAGTCGCTGTCAGCACCTTCAGGCATTTTACCTGTTTCAAATAATGATTTGATTGCTTTTGCATCTAATGTTTCATATTCTAATAGTTTTTCAGCGATTAGTTTATGTTGTTCACGGTGCGCTTCGATAATTTCATGCGCTTTTGTATGAGCATCCATTAAGATACGACGAACTTCCTGATCGATTTCAAACGCCACTTGTTCTGAGTAAGCTTTTGTTTGACCATAATCACGACCGACAAAGACTTGATGGTTTCCTTCATATTGAACAGGTCCTAATTTGTCACTCATTCCATATTCCGTTACCATGCTACGGGCAATCCCTGTTGCTTGTTCAAAGTCATTTGAAGCCCCTGTTGATTGAACGCCAAAGATAATTTCTTCTGCTGTACGTCCACCAAGTAAGCCAACGATTTGTTCAAACATATCTTCTTTAGTCATTAAGAATTGATCTTCTTTTGGTAAAGCAATCATATAACCGCCTGCGCGACCACGAGGGATAATTGTTACTTTATGGACAACACGGGCACGGCTTAAGACTAAACCAACGATTGTGTGTCCCGCTTCATGGTAAGCCACCATTTCGCGTTCTTTTTTATTAATCACGCGATCTTTTTTAGCTGGACCAGCAATTACGCGGTCTTCGGCTTCATCCACATCAGAAGCATCAATTTTTTTCTTGTTACGACGAGCGGCAACTAAGGCTGCTTCGTTTAAGACATTTTCTAAATCAGCACCAGCAAAACCTGGTGTTTGTTGTGCAACAACTTTCAAATCAACGTCATCAGCTAACGGTTTGTTTTTCGCATGAACACGTAAAATCGCTTCACGACCTTTGACATCTGGACGTCCTACCAAGATTTGGCGGTCAAAACGACCTGGACGTAACAACGCTGGGTCTAACACGTCTGAACGGTTCGTTGCAGCAATTACGATAACTCCTTCATTGCCATCAAAACCATCCATCTCAACTAATAATTGGTTAAGGGTTTGTTCACGTTCGTCGTGTCCGCCACCCATACCAGCACCACGTTGACGACCAACTGCATCGATTTCATCGATAAAGATAATCGCAGGCGCGTTTTTCTTCGCTGTTTCAAATAAATCCCGGACACGGCTAGCACCGACCCCGACAAACATTTCAACGAAATCTGAACCTGAGATTGAGTAAAATGGCACACCTGCTTCACCTGCTACGGCTTTAGCAAGTAACGTTTTACCAGTCCCTGGAGGTCCTTCTAATAGTACGCCCGCAGGAATCCGTGCGCCTAATTCAGCGAAACGACGTGGATCTTTTAAGAATTCCACTACTTCAACTAATTCTTGTTTTTCTTCTTCCGCACCAGCTACATCTGAGAAGCGGACACGGTTAGCTTTTTTATCGGCTTCTTTGGCTTTGGATTTACCGAAGTTCATCACACGGCCACCGCCGCCACCGCCACCGCCTTGTTGGCTCATCATCATGTAGAAGAAGAAGAAAATAATCACTAATGGTAAGAAACTAAACAACAGTGACAACCAAGCGCCACTTGTTGATTGTTCTTTGACAACTAGCTTCACCTTGTTATTTTGTGCCGCATCTTGAATGCCAGCTAAGGTTGTATCACTAGGTAAAACGGTTGTTGTGAAGCCTTTTGACGACGCTTGCGTTGAGCCCCACAATGACAAACCACCTGTGTCTTTCACTTCTTGTTTTTCTTTATACTGACCTTCAATCCGATAAACCCCATTGGTTGGTTGAATGGTCATGTCTTTGACTTTTCCGTCTTCCAATTGTTGTTGGAAGGTTGAGTAATCGATGTCTGGCGATTGTTGGTTGTTATTTCCAAAAATGAAATAGACAACCATGACCATGGCAAGTACTACTAAGACGTAGTATAAACCATTTTTCATGCCATTATTCTTTTTGTTCATGCCTGTCCTCCTTATGCTCATCATTACAATTCATGTTATTCTTTTATCAATCCTGACCTTTACATTGTAACACAATTAATTCCTTGATAGATATTAATTTGATTCGTAAACTTCAGGTTTTAAAACGCCAATATAAGGCAAGTTGCGGTACGTTTCTGCATAGTCTAATCCGTAACCGACCACAAACTCATTGGGCACATCAAACCCTACGTAGTCAGCTTTAATGTCTACTACACGGCCTTCTGGTTTATCTAATAAGGTAACAATTTTCACGGATGCAGCTTTACGGTATCTAAACAAATCTACTAAATACGCTAATGTACGACCACTATCGATGATATCTTCTACGATTAAAATATGTCTACCTTCGACATTTGTGTCTAAGTCTTTGACAATTTTTACTTCGCCTGAAGAAACTGTCGCGTTGCCGTAGCTAGATACATCCATAAAGTCCAATTCTAAATAAGTATTGATTTCACGAGTCAAATCAGCCATAAATGGTACTGCACCTTTTAAAATACCGACCACTAAAGGATTTTTCCCTTGATATTCTTCTGTCAGTTGCTTGCCAAGCTCTGCAGCCTTCGCAAGAATTTCTTCTTTGGAGATTAGGACTTTCTCAATATCTTTTTCTATCATAGTGCGCTCCTTTCAGCATTACTCCTTTGTCTTAAAAAGGAGTCTGTAGTGTATTTTATCAGTTTCTAAAGGAATACTCAAATAGGAATTTGCAAATTTTGGTACCCAAATGATTTCCTCTTGCTCATCCGTAATGACCCAAGCACTCTCTCTCGCTTCATTTGGCACTTTTTGATCAATAAAAACTCTGCTTAATTTTTTCGTAAACCCTGGTTTTAATGTAATCCGATCACCACTTTGGCGATGACGAACGGTCAAAGGTGTGGCTGTGGTCAATGGAATTGCTAACAACTGACCCGTCCATTGATTAATCTCTTCAGGAAGAGGAAACGGTTTGTCTGTCGCAATTAATCCTAGCCATTCGGTTTCCGATAAATAAATCCCCGCACCAGGTACTAATAAATGTGTAACTTCTTCTCGCAGTGCAACCTGTTTTTGTTCTAAGCATAGCCAATCATAACTTTTAGCTAGTTGCCATTGCTGCTCTAACATAACCGAGCCTTGCGGTTGGCGTTCATCATTCAAAACTTTTAAAATTTGTGTCATCTGGCGTTGGTTTAACGAAACCCCTAATGGCACTAATGTTTTTTGGAAAAACGCGGTTAAAAAGAAGTGCTGGTACGCAGGCGTTTCTTTTAATAATCTCTTCAAAGGAATGCGCCAGCCTTGTTTGGTCGGTTCTACGGCTTCAGATAATTGAGGCTCAATTTGTTCTTGAATAAATTCTTGGGCAAAACGTTGTTCATTACTAAAAGAAGCAATCTGATCTAAGAATTGCGGGTTTTCCTGCTTTAATAGCGGCAAAACCTGATTACGGAGCCGATTTCTCAAATATTCATTGGTTTGGTTCGTTTCGTCCTCAAAATAAACGAATGCTTGGCGCTGTGCAAATTGATACAATTCTTCTTTTGGATAAATGAGTAACGGACGAATCAATTCCCCTGTCGCAAAAGGACGTCTCTCTTTAATGCCTGCGGAATGGGAAAAATTAGTTCCTCGAATCAGCTTCATTAAAATCGTTTCCGCTTGATCGTCTAGATGATGTGCCGTCATTAAGACCGCCGCACCTTCAATTTCCATGACTTCTTTAAAAAATTCATAACGAAATGTGCGCGCTTTTGCTTCTAAATTCCGTTGCTTTTCAGGGTCTTCCCAACGCGTTTCATAATACGTCAGCTCTCGCTGCTGACAATAGGTAGCGAGATATTGCGCTTCCTGTGCCGACGCTTCTCGCAATTGATGATTGACGTGTGCAACAACCAATTGTAATTGTTCTTTTTCTGCCACCTGTTCCATTAACGTCAAAAGGGCCATGGAGTCTACACCACCAGAAACGGCGACCACGATTGTTTGATGCGGTTGCCAAAATCCTTGTTCTTTTCCTCGTTTATAAAACTGCCAAAACATTGTTCGCCCTTCTTTCTTCCTTAGAATAAAAGAGGAACCGAGAAATAACCCATTCGTTATCCCCAGTCCCCCTATTTGTTTGTGCTTAGCCGCGACGTCCGCCACGTCCGCCACGTTTGCCTTCAGTATTACGTTTTAATGAAGATAAACGGTCATCACTATCTTTCAAGAAAGAGCTCATCAATGAGTCAAAATCTTGTTTATTGTTATTGTTATTTGCTTGTGGTTTATTGAAAGGCTTTTTGCCCCCTGCGCGTGGATTACGGTCACGATTCTCATAATTGTTTTCACGACGTTGAAATTCACGTTTTGGTTGTTGCCCTTCTGCTGGCTCTTGCGCTTTACGGATCGATAAGCCAATTTTGCCGTCGTCACCAACTGAGGTTACTTTCACTGTTACTTCGTCACCTACTGTTAATACATCATGAATATCTTTAACGAATCCATTAGACACTTCACTGATGTGTACTAACCCAGTTTTTCCTTCTCCTAAATCAATAAATGCACCAAAGTTAGTAATCCCTGACACTTTTCCTGGCAATTTAGCTCCTACTTCGATTGACATAAAAAAATTGTTCCTCCTATTTTTTCCCTAATTATAATTGCAGTTTATTCAGCTGAAGACTTAGTTGTTTCAGTTGAAGACTGTGATTGACTATTTTTTTCTGAACTGCTCTTGCTTTCTTCCGCTCCAGAAGTCTGTGTTTTTTTCATTTGTTCTGGTGTGGGATAAATCTGTTCGCCTTCTTTTGAGAGAAGGAAACGGCTACGTGCTAATTTTGCCACATAATCATCATCTTTTAACAAAGCAACGTCTTTTTTTAGATCCTTGACCTTCTTATCAACTGCTACGGATTCAGCAATTGCATCTGCTCGTTCTTGTTTGAAAGCACCTAAGCGATGATAATCTTTCATCAATTGGATGCCAGAAAAGGCAAAAATAATGAAGGCCACGAGAAAAATCGCTGCCAAGCGTCTGCGTCTAAAAATCAATTGTTTCTGTTGTTTTTGGAATTCGACATACTGTTCTTTCGTGTAGTCATTTTCCAATGCCGCAACTTTCTTCGAGTTTTTTTCATTCTTTCCCATCGTCTCGCTCCACTCGCTTTGGATTGTCCGTTTTATTATACCAACATCTAAGAACCTTGTCTAATGTTAATTTCAGAGAAGTTAAAGAAAATCAAGCTTTTTTCTAAAATATTCTTTGCTTTTGAAATAACAGCGGTTGATTTATTAATTTTTTTCAAAAGCGGCGCGTCTGTTTCATTAAAACGCTGAAAGGATGAAGCGCTTGGAATATTCATCTTTTCAATGAACTTGCCAAGCGCTTCATCCTCACCTGCTTATTCTTCAGAGACGCGTGTTTCTGATTTTATCTCATACATTTTTGTGGCATCTTCTTTTTTCGTAGAGTCATTCAGTTGCAGGACTTCTACTTCTAAAATTCTGTTCCCAAATTGAATTTTGACAAGGTCACCAATCTTCACAGTACTAGAAGATTTGGCTAAGACTCCGTTGATTTGAATCCGACCTTTATCAGCGACTTCTTTGGCAACTGTTCTTCTTTTAATAATGCGAGAAACTTTTAAAAATTTATCTAACCGCATCACATTCACCTCTTTTATTTTTTTTGTCTCATCCGTAAAATTTTTGCGCCATACGGTAAACTTAACCATTCACGTATCGTAAATAATTCTAACTTAATGATGGTGCTAATAAAAACTGTACCGCCCACTGCAACACCTATAACTGTAACGAAAAACGCTTGACTTCGGTGATGCACACCTTGGAACAAGATGGAGATAATTCCTTGATAGACCAGTAATGACAGCATCATGATTGCTAAACTAAGCAACAGTTTTTTCAAAAAGTTTCGTTCTCGAACAAAACAATTAATCGCTGCATCCGATTGTCGGACTAAAACGAATAACGTCGCTAGTAACCCAAGAATAGTAGACCAACTAGCGCCTAATGTTCCCCAACGAATGGTGAAAAAGCCCGTTGTCAGTAACTTCACTAATAAGCCCACACCAGCTGCCACTAAAGGACCTTTAAAACGATTGCGACTTTGTTCAATACTTTGGTAGGCCTGAATAATGGCCATAAAAGCGATGGATAAAACATACACCCCTAAAACATCATTGCCTTTATAATCTTTAAAAAGTGTAAAGTTCATGTACGGCAATAACATCATCAGACCAATCGAAGCCGCCGATGCCAAGGTTGTGGTAAGACGCAAAAAGATTTTTGCAACTTGTAAAAATTGTTGACGGTCTTTTTTCATAAAATATTTTGTCAAACCTGGTAAAAAGGTCGAGCTTAAAGCTAAAGCAATTACCAATCCTAATTGAACTAGTGGTTGTCCTCTATCATAGACCCCTTTGTCAACTTTCGCAGCTAAATCAGAGAGCCCGAAAAGCATGAGAGCATTTTTTACTTTAAAGGAATCAATTAATTGAAATAGAATCAGAAAAGCACTATATAAAGAGACCAAACCACCCTCAATCATTAAACGTTTAAATAGTCCTATGGTTTGAGGCATAATCTTCCATTGATGCAAGTATTCCGTACTTCCACTAAGAATTTTTCGATTGTAGTACCATAAGACAAGTACCGCTAAGACACCGCCAGCCAACGCACCACTCATGGCCACCGTCCCCGTTTGGTAAATGGAGCCACCAAAGTAATGATAGGACAACGCAGCTACTAGAATAACCCCGACACGCACAAACTGTTCCATCACCTGTGAAATACCACTAGGCACCATCAACAAATGCCCTTGAAAATTCCCACGATAGAAGGAAAGAATTGGAACGAGTAAAAAGGTAAAGGAAACAACTTCCATTAATGGTTGGAGTGCAGCATCCCCCATACTAATAGCAATTTCTTGACTACCAAAGAAAAAGAAGGCCCAACAAGCAATTGCTAACCATAACACATAGGGATACAGTTGGCGCAACACTTGTTTTTGACTCCGAATATCTGGTTGTTCAGCAACAATTTTGGAAATAAATTGCGGTAAGCCTGACAATGCTAATGTCATCGCAATCCCATAGATTGGATAAACTTGCTGATACACGTAAAATCCTTCATCCCCTACAAAGTTCTGAAAAGGAACGCGATAAAACGCACTCAACACTTTTGCAATGAAGGAAGCAATGGTTAACACAACGGCACCTTGCATCATTCGCTGCATTTCTTTTTGTGCCATCTTCTAGGCCTCCTTTTAAAGGGAATCCGTTTCTTGCGAATGTTTGTATTTTTCTTGTCGTAATGCGGTTGTAAAAGCAGCAATTTCTTGAATCCAAACAGCTTCTTTACAATCTTTCGGCAACTTCAAGGAAATAGTCATTTGTTCTTTCTCAACTGCTAGATCCGCTTTTAAGCTGGTGGCCGATAACGCTTCAAACAACTGCTCCACAGAGTATGTTTTTGTGCCAATTTTACTTAACACAAACTTGACTTTTTGATCGCGTTTACGAATACTTTCTAACAAGGCACGGTCGCCATCCATTTTGATACGGCCAGTGGTTAATAAATGCGCCACTTCGTCAGGATACTCTCCAAAGCGGTCTAACAAGTCCGCTTCTAATTCTTCGTACATATCCATATTTTCTAATTGACGAATCCGTTTATAAATTTCAATTTTTTGTCGTTCGTCTGTAATGTACGTTCCTGGAATATAAGCATCAATGCCCAAATCAATTTCAACAGACGTTTTTTGGTCTTGGATATTTTTCCCTTGTTTACGAGCAACTGCCTCAGATAACATCTGTGAGTACATATCAAACCCAACCGAATCAATGAAGCCATGTTGTTGGGCACCAAGAAGGTTTCCGGCCCCTCGAATGGAAAGGTCACGCATCGCAATTTTGAACCCAGAACCTAATTCCGTAAAGTCTTTAATTGCTTCTAAACGTTTCTCGCTAACTTCGTTTAGGATTTTTTGCTGTTCGTACATAAAATAAGCATAGGCCACTCGATTGCTACGCCCCACACGACCACGTAATTGATACAACGTAGATAAGCCCATGTAGTCCGCATTTTCTACAAACAAGGTATTAGCATTAGGAATATCTACTCCTGTTTCAATAATTGTTGTAGTGACTAATATATCATATTGTCCTTCAATAAAATCAAACAAAGTATTCTCCAGTTGTACTTCTGTCATTTGACCATGTGCATACGCAATTCGTGCATCTGGAACTAGTGCTTGTAACTCTTCAACTTTTCGTTCAATCGTATCTACTCGATTGTATAAATAAAAGACTTGACCATCTCGGGCCATTTCTCGCTCAATCGCTTCCCGAATCGCCCCAGGATTATTTTCCATGACATACGTTTGGATCGGATAACGATTCTCTGGTGGGGTTTCGATGACGGATAAATCACGGACACCTAACATAGACATATGAAGGGTCCTTGGGATTGGCGTTGCTGTTAACGTCAAGACATCCACTTGTGAACGCAATTGTTTTAGTCGTTCTTTATGTTTCACTCCAAACCGTTGTTCCTCATCAATAATCAACAAGCCTAAATCACTAAAATTAATATCTTGCGACAATAAACGATGGGTACCAATCACAATATCTACTTGGCCATGTTTAATTTTTTCAATTGTTTCATTTTGCTGTTTTTTCGTGCGGAAACGACTTAATAAACCAATTTCTACAGGAAAGCCCTCAAACCGCTCTTGAATCGTTTCGTAATGTTGTTGCGCTAAAATAGTTGTTGGCACTAAGAAGGCAACCTGTTTATTGTTGCTAACAGCTTTGAAAGCCGCTCGTAAAGCCACTTCTGTTTTACCAAACCCTACATCGCCAACTAACAAACGATCCATTGGTCGAGATTTTTCCATGTCGTGTTTAATTTCGGCAGCACTACGTAATTGATCATCTGTTTCAGAATACGGAAAAGCCTCTTCAAATTCTTTTTGATACGCATCATCTGGCGGAAAAGCATAACCTTTTTCCGATTCTCTTGTCGCATAAAGTAAGATTAAATCATCCGCGATATCTTCAATTTTCGAAGCAACTTTTCGTTTGGTTTTCGTCCATTCACTGCCGCCTAGCTTGTTAATTTTCGGCGTTTTAGACTCGGAAGCAACGAACTTTTGAATCAAGTTCAATTGTGTTACTGGAATAAATAACTTGTCATCATTTTGGTACAAGATAGTCATGTAATCTTGATGGACCCCATCAACTTCTAAGGTTTCCATACCAATATATTTACCAATCCCGTGATTCGCATGAACGACATAATCGCCCGTTTTTAAGTCGCTATAACTTTTCAAACGTTCCGCATTAGAGATTGTTTGACGACGTGCCCGTTTTTTGGTCGTTGTATGAAAAATTTCTTTTTCCGTAATCGCCACGAGCTTGTTTTTAGGTAATTCAAACCCTGTTTGTAATGCCCCTTGGACAATTTGGACATGCCCATCTAACAACTGATCCCAATTGCTTACTACACTAGGTATGTCAAAGTCCTGAAATAGCTCTTCGACTTTTTGAATCCGTTCTTTCGTAGGAACAAAAACAACGACCGTTTGGTTTTGCTTTTGCCAACGGTCCACTTCCGCTTTTAGCAACGGCATTTGACCGAAGAATTGTTGCATTGAACGATATTGGAAATTATGGACTTCTTGGAAACGAAGATTCCCCATTCCTTTTTGAAAAAGTGAAAAGAAGGTCGTATTTCGTGCAGTTTTTCGCAATTGATCATGAAAGTCTACGCCAAAAGTTTGTTCAGAAAACACGCGCATTTCTTCAATTTTCAGGGTTTGCCATTCCGCTTCCTCTCTAGCGATTTCTCGCTCCGTTTCCATCATACGAGAATAATCATCCACAAAAAGCAAACTATTTTCTGGTAAATAATCTAACAGCGTAGTTTGTTGTTGGTACAGAAAATCTGTATAATAGTGAGCATTTTCTGTAGGAATCCCTTGTTCCCAAGAAGACAGCAACTGACCAAAATATTCTTCTAAAAAATCGGTCTCCGTTTGATCTTTAGCTGTCGCTAAACGTTTTTCTAGAGCATCTTGTAACCTCGTCATGCCATGATTCATATCTGCCTTTGAGAATACTAAATCAGTCATTGGTGAAATCGTTACTTCTTCAAGATTTTCTAATGAGCGTTGAGTATCCGCTTCAAAATAACGGATTGAGTCGATTTCAACATCAAACAGTTCCACCCGAACAGGGTATTCGGCATTTAGCGGATAGACATCAATAATGCTTCCGCGAATACTAAATTCGCCAGGCTTCCCGACCATCGATTGGCGTTCATAGCCCATTAACACTAAGCGTTGCGCGAGGATTTCAGGTTCTACCTCTGTCCCGATTTCCCAATGAAGTTGCGCATTTTGCCACGTTTCTTTCGTTGGCAAATACTTTCGTAGTCCAGCTACTGGCACGACCACGATTCCTGCATTCGCTGTCATCAGGAAATTTAACGCACTCACTCGATCTGCGCGCGCTTCTGGTGAAGAAAAGGCCATTTCGGCGGATAACACTTCATCTACTGGAAATAGATGAACTTGTTCTGAAGGTAAAATATTTAAAAAATCATCTACTAATTGATTGGCATAGTATAGGTTTGGGACCGCAATAACAATTTTTTGATGCGTCTTTTGTAAAGCGCCTGCCATCAGTAATGTTTTAGCAGAGCCTGATAACCCAGTAATTAGTTGGCGCGTTCCTGTTGTCATTAGTTGACTGCGCCATGATTTAGCAATTTCTGTTTGGCTAATTCGTTCGATAATATTCAAACAAGGGCCCTCCTTTCTGCTATTTTCCATTAAATTGATTCATTGTTTCAACAAACGTATGTCCTTCGCATGCATATAAAGCGGCATCGGCTGCTTTTTTTACAGCAAGTAACATCTCTTCGTGTGTTTCTTTGGGAAAAGTACTTAGTACATGGTGGATAACTGTATCATTTTTTGAGGGCCGACCAATGCCAATTTTAATTCTAGGAAAGACATTAGTTCCTAAATGGGCAATCAGACTTTTTATCCCATTGTGGCCGCCAGCACTACCTTTTTGCCGTAAACGAATTTTACCGACCTCTAAGTCTAAGTCATCATAAATAACAATCAAGTCTTCCTCATCTACCCCAAAGTAGGTCAACAACGGACCAACAGAGCGACCTGATTCATTCATAAATGTTAATGGTTTCACTAACAATACTTTCTCAGTCCCTATAAAAAACTCTGCAATATCTGCTTCAAAATTACTATTATTAAACGAAACATTTTGCCGATACGCAATTTCATCTAGCGTAATAAAGCCAATGTTGTGTTTTGTTTCTTTGTATTTACTACCGGGATTTCCCAGTCCTACGATTACTTTCATCTTTCATTCTCCTTGGATTATAAGCTTGCCAACACAAAATGGCTGGGAAGCGTATGCGCTACCCAGTTTTATTCATTATACCATAGAAATAAAAAAACTCGCAGTCTTTGAAGATTAAGAAAGATGTAAAAAAATTTTTTAGAAATTTAAATATGCGCAAGATAGTGAAATTACGCACATGTAAGAGCTACCATTTTGAAACAGGTCTGAAAACTGTATCATTTTTACAATCAAAGTTCGTGACATTTTTTACAAACCATGTTACTATCACTTTAGCAACAGGAAATAAAAACTCGTTGCTCATGAAAAAGAATGTAGAGGAAGGAATGGTACACATGACTGCAGCTGCAGGGAATAAAGATCACCAAAAAGTAATTTTAGTCGGGGACGGTGCCGTAGGTTCTAGCTATGCCTTTGCTTTAGTAACTCAGAATATTGCTCAAGAAGTTGGGATTATTGATATTAATGTACCAAAAACTGAAGGAGACGCGTTGGACTTATCTCACGCATTAGCATTTACTTCTCCTAAAAAAATCTATGCTGCTACTTATGACGATTGCCATGATGCAGACTTAGTTGTCTTAACAGCTGGTGCGCCTCAAAAACCAGGCGAAACTCGTTTAGACTTAGTTCATAAAAACTTGAAAATTAATAAAGAAATCGTTACAACAATTGTTGATTCTGGTTTTAATGGTATCTTCTTAGTTGCCGCAAACCCAGTCGACATTTTGACTTATTCAACTTGGAAATTCTCTGGCTTCCCGAAAGAACGAGTAATCGGTTCAGGAACTTCACTAGATTCTGCTCGTTTCCGTCAAGCAATTGCCGAATTAGTTGATGTTGATGCACGAAATGTCCATGCCTACATCTTAGGGGAACACGGAGATACAGAATTCCCAGTTTGGTCACATGCGAATGTCGCTGGCTTACAAATTTACGAATGGGTGAAAAATAATCCTGACGTCGATGAAGAAGCAATGGTTAATTTATTCTTCAACGTACGCGACGCTGCTTACACAATCATCGAGAAAAAAGGAGCTACTTTCTATGGAATCGCGGTTGCACTAGCGCGTATCACTAAAGCTATCCTAAACGATGAAAACTCTGTGTTACCATTATCTGTTTATTTAGAAGGTGAATATGGTCAAAACGATATTTATATCGGTGCACCAGCGATCATCAACCGCCAAGGAGTTAAACAAGTCATTGAAATTCCATTAACAGATGCTGAACAAGAAAAAATGGAAGCTTCTGCTTCTGCATTAAAAGAAGTTATTGAAACAGCTTTTGCTAAATTTGAAGCAGAAGAAGCAAAATAACTCCTTCTATAATAGTCGAAAATTTAAAACAACCAAGAGTGGCCACTATTGTTACTCCGCTTTAAAGCCTGGTACAAAAATCCAAAGTGATTTTTGCACCAGGCTTTACTTTTAATCTGTTTTACTTTACTCATCACTCAACTTTTTAAAAAAATTATTGTTTTGTTTAGCCCGAAAAATAACAATAGCCAAAAAATAAGTTTGTTATCTAAAATTCACTACACTACTTAATACAGTCCATCTGCTTCTTCTTTTGTCACAATGTAAATATTTTTCATTTGCGTATAAGCATCTAGCATTGATTTATGCGTTTCTCGACCAATTCCTGATTTTTTATAACCGCCAAATGGCGCGCCCGCAGGCAATTGATTGTATGTGTTGACCCACATCCGACCTGTCCGTACACCACGAGCAACCCGTAATGCCACATTGATATCTTGAGAAAAGACGGCACCACCTAGACCATATTCAGAATCATTAGCTAAACGAATGACTTCTTCTTCCGTTTCAAATTTAATCACTGTTGCAACAGGACCAAAGATTTCTTCTTGGGCCACGCACATTGTATTCGTTCCATTCGCTAATAACGTAGGTGCTAAAAACGCCCCCTTGTCTAGCCCATTTTCTGTTAAACGTTGCCCACCAGTAATCAGTGTAGCTCCTTCCTTCACACCAATTTCGACATATTTTAAAATTTCTTCCAATTGATGCTCATTGATCTGAGCGCCCATTTCAACATCTTTTTCCCACGGGAAACCAACGTTCACTTGTTCAAATTTTTCCTTTAAAGCTTCTACAAATTGATCATAAATACCTGACTGAACGAACACACGCGACCCAGCACAACAAACTTGCCCTTGATTGAATAAAATCCCTAACTGCACGCCTTCTAATGCACGTTCCCAATTGGCATCTTCAAAAATAATGTTGGCTGATTTTCCGCCAAGTTCTAAAGTGGCTGGAATTAGGCGGTCGGCCGCCGCTTTAGCGACAGTGTACCCCACCTCTGTTGAACCTGTAAAAGCTAGCTTATCAAACCCTGGATGTGCCAACATATAATTTCCTGAATCAGAACCACGACCGGTGATTAAATTCACTACTCCTTTCGGCAAGACTTGATCAAAAATCTTAAACAATTCCAACAAACTTAATGATGTGCTCGAGGACGGATGAATCACAACCGTATTACCTGCTGCCAACGCTGGTGCTAATTTCCAAGCACCCATTAATAAGGGGAAATTCCACGGAATAATTTGACCCACAACACCGATGGGTTCTTTCACAACAATGGATAACGTATCCTTATCAAATTCTTTGACAGATCCTTCTTCTCCACGAATCACACTAGCAAAATACCGAAAATGGTCTGCACTGGCAGGAACATCAATCGATTGCGTTTCCCGAAGCGGTTTTCCATTATCTAAAGTCTCCACCATAGCCAAATGTTCTTGATTTTCTTCAATCAAATCAGCAATTTTTAACAAAAGATTGCTTCTTGTTACAACGTCAACATCTTTCCATGTCTGAAACGCTTCTTGAGCTGCTTCTACAGCTCGATCTACATCTGCATTTGTGGCATCAACAAATTCTGCTAATTTTTCGCCATTACTAGGATTGTAACTAGCAATCATTTTGTTACCACTACCTGTTGTCCACTCTCCATTAATATACAATTGATAGCTACTGGCAACTACTTGATTTATTTCTTTTTTACTCATTTACCCACCTCTTTTTTTATTTTTGTATCCGCTTACAA
This sequence comes from Enterococcus sp. MSG3299, assembly GCF_050555765.1. Classification (NCBI taxonomy): domain Bacteria; kingdom Bacillati; phylum Bacillota; class Bacilli; order Lactobacillales; family Enterococcaceae; genus Enterococcus; species Enterococcus sp. MSG3299. The sequence goes on along the minus strand of NZ_CP187869.1, from coordinate 240,644 downwards.
TTATAAGACATCTTTCACCTAAAAGTAAATGATTCTACCTAAAAAAAATATAGCTATCAGCGACTGTTGCTAACTCATCCCGACCTGAAACTGCCTGGCAATAACTGAATGTATTAAACTTTATTGGAGAGAACTTTTGCCACAAAAAAAGCTAGCACTGAAGAATTAAAATTGCTTCTTCAGTGCTAGCTTTGATTTTTCCAACTCATCCGTTCTTATTGACAAAGAGCTGATTTTTTTATTTATCTTTTGGAACGATATAGTTCATTAAATGTGTTTCATCAGCTGAGATTGTACGTGTCGAAACAACGTTTAATCCCTTCACGTTCATTTCAGAAATTAAGATGCTACCATCTTTAAAGACTTTTTCCACAAACGCGACATGACCATAAGTATTGTCTGCGCCTAAAACACCAGCTGGGAAGGAAACCGCTGCACCTGCTTTTGGTGTACGACTTACTTTGTACCCGCGTGCACGACCTGTTTCGCCCCAATCTTGACCATTCCCCATTGTTAAGTCCACACGTTTACCTAATTGCGTAATACGGTTGTAGACATATTGTGTACAGTTGCCCCAAGCATAACTATTAAAGGTGTCATAGTTTTTGCCATTATAGGCTGGGAAATTTGATTCCATTGGTTCAACGGTTGCTTTTTCTTTATCATAATAAGTTAAATCGTATGTTTTAATTAACGCATTTAATTTCTTATGGTAATCTTTGTCCGTTGCATATTTTCCTGTTAGGAAACGAGTCGCTTCTTTGTATGATTTGGCTTCCGTTTTCCAGACACCATGATAGAAATCTTTATTGGAATCTAAACCATTTTTCAATAATTTCGCATAATCTTCCATTGATTCTTTATACGTTGGATATTGACGGAATTTTGCTTCTACTGTGTATAGGTTACCGAAACCATTGTCTTCATAGGTAATAAAAGAAACAGATTGACCTTTGTAATCGCCTTTAATACCAAACAAATTGTAGTTTGGTTTCTGGCTTAATTTACTATTGCCGCTGCCACTTTCTAAAATTGCTTGAGCAATCATCACACTAGCATATAAGTTTTTGTCCTTGGCCACTTTCCGAGCAGATTCACCGATTTCTTGAATAAACTCTTCTGTCTTCTTCGTTTTGCTGACCGTAAACGTCTCATCGTCTTCCACTAACCCAACCGTTTCATTTGTAACTGGTGGGACTATTTCAGGCTGCGGTGTTGACGCTGCTGGTTGCTCTACTGGCTTTTCAGCTGGTGCTGTTGGTGTCACTGGTTTCGCCGGCTGTTTTGATTCAGAAGTACTCGTGCCAGGTTTTGGCTGTTCTTTAGAAGAACTTGGTGTGGTCGTCGGCGTGGTACTTGATTCAGTTGTACTTGTTGACGTAGAATCTGTGGTTGACTCTGTTGTACTCATTGAGGTGGAGTCAGTAGTCGATTCTGTCGTACTTGTGGATGTTGAATCCGTTGTGGAATCTGTCGTTTCGGTTCCTGACGTTTCCGTGGACTCCGTGGTTGTAGATTCACTTGATTCGGTTGAACTTTCTGTTTCAGTTGTTGATTCTTCTGTCGCTTCTGTTGTTTCAGTAGTCGCTGTCGTTTCAGTGTCTTCAGCAGTTGTTGCTTCTGCGGTTGTTTCTGCAACAGAACTATTTTCAGCTACCAAGTTATTACCTTCTGCAAATGCACCTACTGGCATTGATGAACCTAAAAGTAATAAGGTAGAGAACAGGGCAAATTGTTTTTTCATACTCATTCTCCTTTTTTATTTTTCTCCATTTATTTTTATGTACCAACATATATAATTGACATAGTTATTGTTTAAATGGCTCCTTTTTTAATAGTATACTGTTTCATAAAAAATTTCTAGCAAAAAGTTAAAAAAATAGAAGAAAATTCACAAATTCTTCTATCTTTTTTTGGTAATTTTCTAAGAAAAAAAAGAAAGGGCTTGAACAAACATCAACGTCCTCTCTTTTTCTCATTATCCTTCAAACAAAATACTTTTTTTTCGAAGTGCCTCTTTGATTTCTTGGAAAGTTTCTTCGTCTGCACAGCGAATAGTATGCAGATGGACGCCTCCTGTTAAAACTGATAGTAATGTAGCATGCTCTTTTTGATACTTGTCCATAAATTTATCAATATCTTTCTCTGATTGAATGCGCAAACTGCCAATTAATTCCCCATAAAGCGGATGTGCAATACTCACATCTACCACTTCTCCACCTTTGGCAACAATGACTGACAATTCTTCTCTCGTTTGTTCAGGTGTATGTTGACAAGCAATTTTCCGTTCAATTCCTTCTAAAGGTTGTTCCAGCATATACCCTCGAGCTGTTGCGACAATTTCGACCCCTGTCGCCCGTAATAGAGCGACATCTCCTACAATAATTTGTCTGCTGACATCAAAAGCTTTTGCAAAACGAGTGGCACTAATTGGCTTTTCGGTCTCTCTTAATCTTTTAACAATCTCTCTTCTTCTGATTTCTCCATCCACGACCTTCGCCTCACTCTCCTAAATGTTTTTCTTGGAAACGTTTAGAGGCGTCCATAATTCCCTGGAAAGTCTCAGATAATGTTTCTTCATACTCGGCATTTTCAACATGATTCAGAATAGTTTCTAATACTTGTTGTTCTCTTTCAGAATCAAAAACCGCATGACCTGCTTTCTTTTTCACTGCAGCAATCTCTGCGACGACGTCCATCCGCTGTTCTAATAAACGGACCAGTTCCTTATCGATTTGGTTAATCTTTGCTCGTTGTTGTTCTAAAGAAGTTGTTGGGGCGTCATCTTCAGTCAATTCTTTAATTATCCGTGCTGGATTACCTGCGATCACACAGTTTTCTGGGAACGATTTGGTCACAACAGCGCCTGCTGCTACCACTACATTATCACCTAATGTTACGCCAGGAAGGACAATCGCTCCACCGCCAATCCAAACATTGTTGCCAATGATAATTCGTTTCCCTGATTCCATTCCGCTATTACGCTTGGCCGCTTGTAATGGATGCTCGGCTGTATAGAGTTGCACATTGGGGCCAAACATACAGTTATCGCCAATTTCGATTGGACAAACATCTAAAAAAACGTTATTAAAATTGGCATAGAAATTTTTCCCCACAGAAATGTTGTAGCCGTAATCAAATTGAATCATCGGTTCGATGTACGTCCCGACACCCACTTTTCCAAACGTTTCTTCTATTAATTGACGACGAATATATGTGTCTGGTTGTTGGTTAATTAACGCCATTTGTTCACGGGCTTTTTTGCGATCAGCCACTAATTCAGGATCTGAGGCAAAATATAGTGCACCTGCGATCATTTTTTCTTTTTCTGATTTAAATTCTTCCATTCCGTTACTCCTTTATCGTTAATTCTGCAAATATCGTTTCGGCTTTCGCTTCTAAAAAATAATAAGGTTGTTGTAAAAATAGCGGCGTTTGATTAATGGCTAAAATAGCTGCCGTTGGTTGTTTATAATGAATCAAATCGCAAAATGGATGCACTTGAAAACTCGTGCCGACAATCACGATTAAGTCGGCAGAAGCAACGGCCTGAATGGCTTTTTCGATTGCCTCTTCGGATAACCCTTCTTCATACAAAGTAATAGCTGGACGGATTTGTCCACGACAATCAGCGTGCCGATCACTAAGCAAATAGTCTTGCCAAGGAACCGTTGCACCACAAGTTTGGCAATAACATTCATATAAATTACCATGAAAGTCCACCACTTCTTGGCTACCTGCTTTTCGATGAAGCCCATCAATATTTTGTGAAACAATTTTTCCCCGTTTCATTTGCTCTAATTGGGCCATTTTCTGGTGAATGATATTAGGTTGTGCATCTGGATGATAGAGCGTTTTAACGAATTGATAAAACTTTTCTGGCTCTGTTTTTAAGCAAGTCCGGCTCAATAAGTATTCCGGTTGCTGGATTCCTTGATAGACACCTTTTAAGGAACGATAATCTGGCACACCTGAGGCTGTCGAGATACCCGCACCTGTTAAAAATGTGATTTTTTGTTGGGTTGCCAACCAATGAATTGCCTCGGCTTGCGTGATATCTTGCATATCGATTCAGCTCCTAATCTTCTATATTATAACGTATTTTAACATTAGCACCAAAAGTTTTTCCACTTTTTGAAAACTTCTTACCTATATATTGATTTATCTTGAAAGAGTTTGTGACAAATTTCTCAACTCGTGGTAAAATATGCATGAGTAAAAGTGAGGTGAAACAACAATGGTCGCATTTATTATTTATTGGGCTGCAATTATTGCCTGCATCGCTTGGGGCGTTTTAAGCATTTGGTTCTCTGTTTTTTATCTTTCTCGTAAAGAAAACGGAAATCTTTGGGCTTTTGCGTTCTTCAACGTTATCGCTATTATCGCCTTAGCAATTGTTTTATTAGTTTACAAAACTTGGGATTTCGGTATCTTAACTTACTCAAGTCTAATTTATACAATTTTAGCTTCTTTAGGTGTATTGACTGTTCTTCAAGCTATTTTAGGTCGTGAACCAAAAGCTGTCAAAGCTTAAGTAAAAAGCAACTGTTCCTTTAGGAATGGTTGCTTTTTTCGTATTAGTTTCTATTTCGTAGGGAAAATGTTACGCTAATTTCATGGTGTTTGTGTCCTCTTGATAAATTCCTTTGCTGGAACATATTGACTTTCTTCTGGATTTATCCTAAAATTAATAACTGAATTTAATAACTGAATAGTGCCTCAAAAAAGAGGTAGAGGTCGCGGTTTTTATTACGCTTGTGGAGTGAGAGGACACTGGGAAGCAAGTTTAGGATCAATCGCCGAAATGCATAACGGAGCCTCTTCTGTTGTGTGTTGGGACGTAAGTTAAGAGCTTGCGGACTGTCTTAGTAGTGATGCTAAGTTGTGCTATGTTTCGTTGAGGAATTTTTTTCGACATTACCTAGCAACCTTACATCTGTTTGGTTGTTTTTTTGTATTCAAAAATAGGTTGTGACAGAAGTATTCTCCTTTAAAAAGACAGAATCGCTTTTGCTCAGCTGATTATCAAAGCTTGTTGATTGAAAAAAGACAAAACGATCAATCAGACAAGAAATTTAAAGGAGAGAAAAAGATGAACAAAAAAGTTTTTTCATTCAGTCTACTACTTGTCACGCTATTTTCGTTACTTGGCATGACAACCAACGCTTCGGCGGAGGAAAATGGTGAATTTCGTGTCGGCATGGAAGCTGGCTACGCCCCTTTTAACTGGTCACAGAAAAATGACGCACATGGCGCAGTGCCTATTCAAGGCAACTCTTATGCAGGCGGCTATGATGTTCAAATTTCTAAAAAAATTGCCGATGGTTTAGGTCGTAAATTAGTAATCGTCCAAACCAAATGGGATGGCTTGGCGCCCGCCTTACAATCTGGAAAAATTGATGCCATTATCGCCGGAATGAGCCCAACCGCTGAACGAAAAAAAGAAATTGCTTTTACAAACCCTTATTATGAATCACAATTTGTCGTAATTGTAAAAAAAGATGGCAAATACGCTAATGCAAAAAGCTTGAAAGATTTAGCTGATGCTAAAATTACGGCTCAACTAAATACATTCCACTACGGATTAATTGATCAAATTCCAAATGTCAATAAACAGCAAGCAATGGATAACTTTTCAGCTATGCGAACAGCACTTGCTTCTGGCATGATTGACGGGTATGTTAGTGAACGCCCTGAAGGCATAACAGCAACTAGTGTCAATAAAGAATTAAAAATGTTAGAATTTCCAAAAGAAAATGGCTTTGATGCTAGCGCTGAAGACTCGCAAGTAGCAGTCGGCATGCGTAAAGGCGATCCAGACATTGAAAAAGTAAACAAAATTTTAGCAGGTATTTCTCAAGATGAACGGACAAAAATTATGGACCAAGCAATCAAGGATCAACCTGCAGCAACAGATAGTGATGAACAAAAAACAGGACTTATTAACGATTTCAAAAATATTTGGAATCAATATGGCGACATGTTTTTACGTGGTGCTGGTTTAACGCTATTTATCGCGTTAATTGGGACAGTTGTCGGAACAACCCTTGGTTTACTAATTGGTGTCTTCCGTACAATTCCAGATTCTGAAAACCCAGTCGCTCGTTTCTTCCAAAAATTAGGAAATTTAATTCTTTCTATTTATATTGAAGTTTTCCGTGGCACACCAATGATGGTTCAAGCAATGGTTATTTTCTATGGTTTAGCTCTAGCTTTTGGCATCTCTTTAGACCGAACAGTGGCCGCACTATTTATCGTTTCTGTGAATACTGGTGCCTATATGTCTGAAATTGTTCGCGGAGGTATTTTCGCAGTAGATAAAGGACAATTCGAGGCAGCACAAGCGATTGGGATGACCCATGGACAAACAATGCGTAAAGTCGTTATTCCCCAAGTATTACGTAATATTTTACCTGCAACAGGGAATGAATTTGTCATTAATATCAAAGATACGGCCGTGTTAAGTGTTATCGGTGTTGCAGATTTATTCTTCCAAGGGAATGCTGCTTCTGGCGCAAACTTCCAGTTCTTCCAAACCTTTACAATTGTCGGCATCATGTACTTGGTAATGACTTTTGTGATCACACGAATCTTACGTGTTGTGGAACGTAAAATGGATGGCCCTTCTGCTTACGTTAAAGTAGAAGAATTAACTGAAGAAGGAAAAGAAAGCTAGGAGGCAAACAGATGAGTGCAATTATTGAAATTGAACATTTACGAAAAAGCTTTGGCGAAAACGAAGTATTAAAAGATATCAATATGAACGTCAATAAAGGAGAAGTTGTCACCATTATCGGTTCTTCTGGTTCTGGTAAATCAACGTTATTACGTTGTATTAATTTGTTAGAAAAACCAACAGATGGCAAAATCATCTATAATGGTAAAAATGTTTTAGAACGTGGTTATAGTTTGCCCAAATATCGGACCCATTTAGGCATGGTTTTCCAATCATTCAATTTATTTAATAACATGAATGTCTTAGAAAACTGTACTTCTGGTCAGATGACTGTCCTAAAAAGAAACAAAGAAGAAGCCAAAAAAATTGCCTTAGAAAATTTAGAAAAAGTTGGCATGGCTCGTTTTATTGATGCCAAACCTGCTCAATTGTCTGGTGGACAAAAGCAACGGGTAGCCATTGCTCGAGCATTATCAATGGATCCAGATGTTTTACTTTTCGATGAACCAACTTCTGCATTGGATCCTGAAATGGTTGGCGAAGTGCTAAAAACAATGAAAAATCTTGCCCATACAGGGCTAACAATGGTGATTGTAACACATGAAATGGAATTTGCGCGGGACGTATCCGATCGTGTTATTTTCATGGATAAAGGTGTCATTGCCGAAGAAGGGACCGCTGAAGATATTTTTGTCCATCCAAAAGAAGCTCGGACAAAAGAGTTCTTACATCGGATTTTAACGAAAAACTAGTAAAAAAGAGGCAGTCATTCTGATTAGAGTGACTGCCTCTTTTGTTATTTTTTGTATTGACGAATCATTGGCGGTTCATAGGAATCAATAAATGCACCAATTTCTTCTAAGGAATCTGAAATGAAAATTTTAGCTCGATCCGCCGCTGTTAAGAAATTAGTTTCTACCATTTTATCAAAAAAAGCAGCTAATAAATCATAGTAACCATTCACGTTGTATAAAATACAAGGGTTCATATGTTCACCGACTCGGCCCCAAGAGATCACCTCGCTAATTTCTTCTAGTGTGCCGGGACCACCGGGTAAAGCTAAATACACATCTGATAATTCAATCATCTTTTTCTTGCGCGCATGCATATCGCTAACTGTATGCATCTTTGTAATGCCATTATGTGCAATCTCCCGCTCCATTAAAAAAGTGGGCATAACACCAATTACCTCTCCACCTTCTGCTAAAAGCGTGTCAGCCACCGTGCCCATTAGACCAACATTGCCACCGCCATAAACTAGATCATAGTGATTTTCTTTCATCCAAGCGGCTAACGCTACTGCAGCTTGCTGATAGATTGGCTCATTCCCCAGACTGGCGCCACAATATACTGCCATTTTTTTCACAAACATACCCTCCATTTAGATAGATTCTTTTTTACCATCTATCCTCTGGTAGCTATGGTAGCATATTTTGATTTTCTCGAAAAGGTGCAGCCATTTTTCTTTTCGTTTTAAAAGTATTTGAATTTTCAGACAATAAATGCTATAGTCTTTTTATATTTTAAAATTTCAGAAAAAGGAGCCCTATTATCTTGTCTACCTCACTCACTATTCGCTTAGTTGCCGAAGCAGATTGGCCCGCATTACATGCCTTGGACCAAATCATTTGGACAAAAAAGAATACCCCTGCCGAGATACAACCACTCTCGCTTGCGGCATATCAGGAAAAAATGAAAGATGAAACGATTTTTGTTGCCATCAGCGGACAACAACTCGCTGGATTTATTGAAGTCCATCCGCCCACTTCGTTAGCAGCTCATCAAAAGCAATGGCTACTAAGTATTGGCGTTTCGCCAGATTTCCAAGGACAAGGGATTGGCGGTTCTTTGCTGTCGTATGTCAAAGATATGGCCCAGATAAGCGGGATTCATAAGCTGAGTTTGCGAGTAATGGCTACCAATCAAGAAGCCATTCGATTCTATGAAAAACATGGTTTTGTGCAGGAAGCACATTTTAAAGAAGAATTTTATATAAATGGACACTATTGTGATGATTATCAGTATGCTTATTTCATAGAAAAATAAGAAAACTAATGTTTTCTATAAAAACTGGTTGCTCTCTGTTTCTTCTTCTGTTATTTTAAATAATAAGACAATATTAAGGAGTGTGAATCTATGCAAAAAAAGTTAGTTTGGCGTGATTATCTATACGTTGGTTCAATGTTATTCGGTTTGTTTTTCGGTGCTGGAAATTTAATTTTCCCTGTACATATGGGACAAGAAGCGGGGGCTTCCGTCTTTTTAGCAAACTTGGGCTTCTTAGCTACTGGAATTGGCTTACCTTTTCTTGGTGTCATTGCTATGGGTGTTTCTAAAAGTTCAGGTGTTTTTGACTTAGCTTCTCGGATTAATCGTCGTTATGCTCTTATTTTTACCTTACTATTATATTTAACGATTGGTCCTTTCTTTGCTTTACCAAGGTTAGCAACTACTTCTTTTGAGATTGGTCTTGCACCATTTGTTCCTAAAGACTTGCAATGGCTGGTTCTTGCTGGTTTTTCCGCATTATTTTTCTTAGCCGTTTGGCTCTTCTCTAGAAAGCCAAGTAAAATCTTAGATTATGTGGGTAAATTTTTAAATCCGTTATTTTTAGCATTGCTAGGAATTTTGATTGTTTTAGCCTTTGTAAAACCATTAGGTCATGTGGCCAGTGCCGCTGTTGGTGAAAATTATATTTCAAGTCCTTTCTTTAAAGGATTTACAGAAGGTTATAATACGTTGGATGCTTTAGCTTCATTAGCTTTTGGGATTGTTGTCGTTTCCACTTTACGAAATATGGGCGTCGAAAAACCAGGAGATATCGCTAAAGGAATGATTAAATCAGGTGCTTTCAGTGTTGTATTGATGGGGATTATCTATACCTTACTTGCTTATATGGGAACAATGAGTATCGGGGCTTTTCCAATCAGTGAAAACGGCGGGATTGCCTTAGCCCAAATTGCCAATTACTATTTAGGCCTACCAGGGAGTATTTTACTGGCTTTTATCGTAGTTCTTGCTTGTTTAAAAACCGGTATCGGCTTAAGCACAGCCTTTTCTGAGACTTTTGAAGAAATGTTTCCGAAAGTTTCCTATCAAAAATTCTTGGCAATTGTTGTTATTTTACCAGCTATTTTTGCAAATGTCGGCTTAACCAACATCATTCAATTTGCCGTTCCAGTCTTGATGTTCCTTTATCCATTGGCGATTACTTTAATGCTTTTGGTAATCATCAGTCCTATTTTCAAACATCGACGGGAAGTCTATCAAGCAACGACCTATATCACATTGATTGCTGCTGTTTTAGATGCATTAAATAGCGCGCCTGCCTTTATCAAAGATACGGCGTTTGTAACAACGCTTTTAGAAAAAGCCGGCCAATACTTACCATTGTTCACTATTGGCATGGGCTGGGTCGTTCCAGCAACGGTTGCTTTTCTAATTAGTTGGGTTTGGGTCATGATTTCTAAAAAAGATCCTATTCTTGATTAATTCTTACCAAAACGACACTAGAAAAAATGCGGAAGCGCATCTTTTCTAGTGTCGTTTTTATGTATATTCGTTGTACCAAACTCTTGACTATGGTAAATTGAAGTTACCAACAAGTACTGGAGGAAATTGCCCATGTTAGTTACAACAACCGAGAGAATTAGCGGTCAAGAATATGAAATTATTGGAGAAGTTTTCGGGTTAACCACACGTTCTAAAAATATGTTTAAAGATTTAGGTGCTGGACTAAAAAGCGTAGTTGGCGGTGAAATCAAAGGTTACACTGATATGCAACGAGAAGCACGCGACCAAGCAATCGAACGTTTAAAAGCAGAAGCCTCTAAATTAGGTGCAGATGCCGTTGTGATGATGCGTTTTGATTCTGGCACAATTGGCACAGACATGCAATCTGTCGTGGCTTACGGAACAGCTGTTAAATACATCTAAATTTTGCAACTAAAAAGACGCAGACCTTTTCTTGTAAGGTCTACGTCTTTTTAGTTTTCATATTTCACTTCTGCTAAATACAATCCTTCTGGATGAGCAGTCGGACCTGCTAAATTTCGATCTTTGGCTGCGATAATTGCTGGAATCGCGGTTGGTTCCAGCCGCCCATTGCCGATTTTCAATAGCGTACCAACTAAAATCCGAATCATTTTGTACAAGAAACCATCGCCCCGAAAAGTGAATGTTAATTCATCCCCCGTTTCATTGACATGAACACTGGCTTCATGAATGGTTCGGACTTTATCTTCTACCGAACTTCCTGAGGCACAGAAAGAGGTAAAATCATGGGTGCCTAATAAATCAGGCAAAGCTTGTTGGATTTTTTCGAGATCAATGGGATACGGAAAATAACTAGCATAAAAACGTCGAAATGGACTTCGCGGTTTGCCAATATCCACTTTAAATTGATAGGTTTTTTCGATCACGTGATAACGTGCATGAAAGTCTTCTGAAACACGTTCCACGCTGCGCACAGCAATGTCTTCTGGTGTTTGTGTGTCTAACGCAAAGCGCATTTTTTCCAACGGACGTTCCTGCGGATAATCAAAGTGAATCACTTGGCCCATTGCATGAACCCCTGCATCTGTTCGTCCTGAACCAAAAACCGTCACGGAGCGTCCATTATTCATGCGTGCTAACGTTTTTTCTATTTCTTCTTGAACGGTACGCTCATTAGGCTGCTTTTGAAAGCCATGAAAATGAGTGCCATCATAGGCAATGATTGCTTTATAGCGGGGCATAATTTTTCTTCACCTTTTCTAAGTTCTTAATACAAATAAGCCAATGGTTAACAAGACAAAGCCAAACATTACTATTGTATCTCGTAGGTGCCAATGAAGAATGCGGTATTTTGTCCGTCCTTCGCCACCTTGATAACCTCTTGCTTCCATGGCAGTCGCCAAATCTTCCGCACGATTAAAACTACTTACGAAAAGCGGAATTAACAGTGGAACAATAGCTTTCATTTTTTGAAGTAAGTTTCCTTCACCAAAATCAACACCACGGGCACGTTGAGCATTCATAATCTTTTCCGTTTCATCCATTAATGTTGGGACAAAACGTAAGGCAATTGATAACATCAATGAAACTTCATGAACTGGAAATTTCACTACACGAAGTGGGCGTAGCAAATATTCAATCGCATCTGATAACTCTAATGGTGCCGTCGTTAAAGTTAATAACGTTGACATGAAAATAATTAAAACAAAACGACAGAAAATAAATAGCCCATTCGTCACACCAAACTGGGTAATGGAAATAATTCCCCACTGAAAGTACACTTCTCCCCCTTGTGTAAACAAGGTTTGAAGAGCCACAGTAAACAGAATTAGCCATAATAATGGCCGAACACCGCGGATAAAGAAGCGGGCACTGATTTTTGATAATGAAATAGCAAAAGCAGTAAAAGCTGCTATTAAAACATAACTCTGCCAATTATTTGCTAAAAAGATAATCCCAATAAAATAAAAACTAGCTAATAATTTTGCGCGCGGATCTAAACGATGGATAAAAGAATCACCTGGAATATAGCGCCCAAAAATCAATTTATTCATCATTTTGCCTCACCTGCTTCCTGCATTTTTTTCAGAAGCTGATCGGCTAATTGATCGGCCGTTAATGGTAATTGCTCAAAAGAAAAGCCTTTTGCCACTAATTTTTCAGCAAATTCGGCTGCAGTTGGCACGCCTAATTGTTTTTCTTTCAGCCATTGTGTCTCTTGAAACACTTCTTGTGGTGCTCCCGCTCGGACGATTTGTCCTTTTTCTAAAACAATCACATGATCTGCGTAATTAGCCACGTCATCCATCAAATGTGTCACTAAAACGATGGTCATATTATGTTCCTTATGCAGACGACTAAACATCTCCATCATTTCTTTACGACCCTTAGGATCCAAACCAGCAGTCGGTTCGTCTAATACTAAGACTTCTGGTTCCATCGCTAGCACACCAGCAATTGCGACACGGCGCATTTGACCACCTGATAACTCAAACGGAGAATGTTGTAAGTATTTTTCATCTAAGCCGACTAAATCAAGCATTTTCTTAGCTAATTTTTTCGCTTCTTCGTCTGAAACACCAAAGTTTTTCGGTCCGAAAGCGATGTCTCGCTCCACTGTTTCTTCAAACAATTGTGCTTCTGGAAATTGAAAAACGATCCCAACTTTTTTACGAATTGGTTTTAAATTCTTATTATCAGTTTCTGGCGTAATTACACGCTCTCCAATTGTCACTTGGCCTTTAGTTGGTTTCACCAAAGCATTCAAATGTTGTAATAACGTTGATTTGCCACTGCCAGTATGACCGACAATCGCTGTATAAGAGCCGTCTTGAATCGTTAAATTAATATCGAATAATGCCCGTTGCTCAAAAGGAGTATTGGGTTGGTAAGTAAAATCTACTTGTTTAAAACGGATGTCCATAACCAATCCACCATCCCTTCTTCTGTTAAATAATTCGTTGGCACAACAACGCCGCGCTCTTTCAAAGCTACTTTTAATTTTTCAGGAAACGGTAAATCCAAGCCCATTTCAACAAGCGCTTCTCCTGCAGAAAAAATCTTTTCTGGTGTTCCTTCGTTTGTCAATTGTCCTTGGCGCATCACTAAAATACGATTCGCATTAGCCGCTTCATCAATATCGTGGGTAATAGAAATAACTGTTAAATTGCTTTCCTCTTTAATCTTTTGAATGGTAGCAATTACTTCTGCACGACCTTCTGGATCTAACATACTTGTCGCTTCGTCTAAAATAATAATATCTGGTCGCAAAGCAACCACACCAGCGATAGCTACTCGTTGTTTTTGGCCGCCAGATAGCCGAGCAGGTTCTCGCTTGGCAAAATCTAACATACGAACCCGTTCTAATGCATCGTGAACACGTTCGACCATTTCATCACGCGGAATACCTTGATTTTCTAAACCAAAAGCCACATCGTCTTCGACTGTTGAACCGACAAATTGGTTATCTGGATTCTGAAAAACCATTCCTACCATACGCCGGATATCCCAGACGTTTGCTTCATTTAATTCTTTGCCGCCAACTTTGATAGTCCCAGCAGCTGGCAGTAACAGACCATTGATCGTTTTGGCTAACGTTGATTTACCAGAACCATTATGGCCAATAATAGCGACCCATTCGCCTTGTTGAATGGAAAAAGACACATCTTTTAAAGCGGGAGAAGCATCTTCTGGTTGATAATTAAATTGGATATTATTTAGTTCAATGATTGGTTGCATCGCGTACTCCCTCAATCTATTTATTCTTTCTAACACTACCAAAAAAGTAGCGTTTTTTCAATCATCTGTTCTGATTCTTTACACTATTTTTTATTATACCAAAAGAACGGTCATTATGGGAGCTCTTATCTGTCTTGACAGGTCTATTTTTCATAAAAATAACTTCTTGTTCTCATAAAACAAGAAGTTACTGATTTTCTTTTAAAAATGTGTCTTCAAATATTCAAACGCATATTGGGCATATAACTCAGCACCCATTGCCATCGCATCTTCATCAATATTAAAACGACCATGGTGATGTGCCCATTCCGTATCTTTCTCTGGATTACCACTTCCCACTAAGGCAAAACAACCAGAAGCATGTTCAGTATAATAACTGAAGTCTTCACCACCGGTTGTCGGCTCTTCTTGTCTTAAGGCCGCTTCACCAAAATTTTCCTTAATTAGTGTTTGGGCAAACAAGGCATCCTGCTCATCATTAATCACCGGCAACGTTCCATATTGATAATCTAACGAAGCCGTCCCACCGTAAATAGCGGCTGTTTGTTCCGCATAGCGTTGCAGCGCCTGTTCTACTCGATTACGCGTTGCTACACTAAAGCAACGAACCGTTCCTTCTAAACGTGCATTCTCAGCAATCACATTAAAACGGGTCCCCACATCCATCCGTCCAATCGTGACAACTACTGGATCTAAAGGATCTGTCTCCCGAGAAACAATCGTTTGCAGATTCATCACGAAAGAAGAAGCTATGACTGCCGCATCAATACAAGCGTTTGGCATGGCACCATGGCCACCACGGCCTTTAAAATCAACAGAAAAAATATCTGCGGATGCGAAACTTGAGCCCACTCGACACGAAGCGGTTCCTACAGGCATTTGTGACCAGATATGTAAGCCAAATACTTCATCAACACCGATCATTGCGCCTTGCGCAACCATTGCTTTAGCACCTTGCGCATTTTCTTCAGATGGTTGAAAAATTAACCTTACTGTTCCCTGAAGTTCTTCTTGGATTTCTTTTAATACTTTAGCTGCTGTTACCAACATCGCGGTATGGGAATCATGCCCACATGCATGCATCTTGCCAGCTTCTAAAGATTTATAAGCTAAATCTTCATTTAATTCCTGTACAGGTAAGGCATCCATATCCGCCCGCAGCGCAACCACTCGGCCTGGTTTGCCGCCCACAATTTCAGCAATTAAACCCGTCGGTTCTGTTTTGCGATAAGTAATTCCTAATTGATCAAGAACTGCCGCGACTTTTTCTGTCGTTCGAAATTCTTCAAATTGTAATTCTGGATGTTGGTGTAAATCCCGTCGAAAAGCAATCATTTCTTGTGCATGCTGCTTGACTAGTGCTTTGATTTTTTTCATACTTACGCCCCGTTTCTACAAACTTAATAAAATACTTGAAAAAATACCCGCTAAAATAACCGAAACAATGGTGACTGTTACGAAACCTGCCACTAACATCGGTGGCATTAAATGGCTCGTTAAAGCCGCCTGTTCTTGTTCATCTTCTGTCAATGATTGAATCACTTCATTAGTAATAATATAATCGGCTGGAAAGCCATATAAAGCTGTCAACGAAACAGCGAATGCCATCTCTTTACTCACACCTAATACACGACCAACAATTGCTGAAAAGATGTACATCCCGATAACACCAATCACAATAATCCCAATCATTGGTAAAAATAAATCCATCAACATTTCAGGTGTGGCTTGTTTTAAGCCATCAAAGACAAAAAGCATTAACCCTAAAATCGCAAAACCAAAGCTATTTGCTTTCTGCAATGGTTGCTTTTCTAAAAAGCCTAAAGACGTTGCAATCACGCCAAAACATAAACACAGCACAAAAGGACTAATCGTCACAAACGGTGCCGTCCACACAGAAACATAATAAGCGAGTGTGGCAACTAAGGCTAAACGTAAAATTCGTGAATAATCTGTATGATATCGTTTGGGTACTTTTTCAAATAGTTTAGGCACATCTGGTTCTGCTCCTGTTTCTTGCCCCTCTTGTTCATGAACCGGCTGCCATGTCCCTGCTCGATATTCTTGAAGCTTCCGCTTTCCTTCTTTTTTTAGAACAATTGAAGTTAAGGGATAACCTGCAAACCCTTGAATGACATAAATTAAAATTGCCAAAACTGAAAGTGAGGCTAAACCAGCTGATTGAGCCGCTTCTGACATTACTAATGAAGAAACTAAACCTCCTACTAACGGCGGGATTGCAACTAAAACTGTTTTTAAATCAAAAACAAAAGTCCCTACAGCTAACAACAAGGCAATAATGCCCAGAATGCCTGACAAAGCAATCACAATCGTTTTCCATTGATTAACCAATTCTTTAACAGAGAGCAGAGTGCCCATATTAGTAATCAACAGATACATTAATAAAGTGGCAACCACTGTAGGAATCCCTGCCACTTCCACAATATTTTGTGGAAAAATAGTCCAATAACCAAGAATAAATAAAACACCACAAACAAAAACAGATGGAATCCAAGCTTTTGTTTTGATAGAAACTACATCACCAATGTATAAAATAACCATCAGCAACGAAAAAGCAAACATTTGCGACATATAATTCCCCCTTCTACTAACTCAGATGTTTAATTATCTGAAAATTCCAATTAATAATCAGTATAACAAACCGGAAAAGCTTCTGCAATGCTTTTAAGAAACAAAAAAGCTTTGAGAAAACAGCGTTTTCCCAAAGCAAAAAAAAATCACCTTTATATGATGAGTGCTCCCCTGCTAAAGCCATCTTTAGCAGGGAAAGCAGAGCTAGACTCGGAGTCGCCTCCAACATCATAACACTCTAAAAGAAACATCTATAAAGTGATCGGTTTATTAATTATTTAACAAATTCGATAACTACCATTGGTGCTGCATCGCCGCGTCTTGGTTCTGTCTTCAAGATACGAGTGTAACCACCTTGGCGTTCCGCGAAACGAGGTCCTAAATCGTTAAATAGCTTTTGTAAAGCTGATTCAACAACGATAGACTCATCTTCTTCACGAACACTAGCAACTTCATTACGAACGAAAGTAGCTGCTTGACGACGTGCATGAAGATCTCCACGTTTACCTAAAGTAATCATTTTTTCTACAGTTGAACGTACTTCTTTCGCACGAGCTTCAGTAGTTACGATGCGTTCGTTGATGATTAAATCAGTTGTAATATCACGTAGCATAGCTTTACGTTGGCTTGATGTGCGTCCTAATTTACGGTAACTCACGTTGGGTTCCCTCCTTCGTTTCTGTTCTCACGAGCCACTGCTGTTAAGCAGGACTGGAAACTTCGTAAAAGTCTTAATCGTCCTTACGTAATCCTAATCCTAGATCATGCAATTTAAGTTTTACTTCTTCAAGAGATTTACGACCTAAATTACGTACTTTGATCATTTCTGGTTCAGATTTGTTTGTAAGTTCTTGTACAGTATTAATGCCTGCACGTTTTAAACAGTTATATGAACGAACTGATAAATCAAGTTCTTCAATCGTCATTTCTAGCATTTTCTCTTTTTGAGTTTCTTCTTTTTCCACCATGATTTCAGCGTTTTTCGCTTCGTCAGTAAGGTTTACAAAGATATCTAAATGCTCAGTCATGATTTTCGCAGCTAAACTTAGTGCTTCTTGAGGAATGATTGAACCATCTGTCCATATTTCCATTGTTAATTTGTCGAAATCATCACGACGACCAACACGTGTATTTTCTACTTGGTAGTTAACACGACGAATGGGTGTGTAGATGGAATCAACTGGAAGTACACCGATTGGCATATCTTCTTTTTTGTTTTCGTCTGCTTGAACATAGCCACGACCAGGTTTCACTGTTAAGCGAGCATGGAAAGTAGCTCCTTCAGCAACACTACAGATAACTAAATCTTTATTTAGGATCTCAACATCACTGTCCACGATAATATCGCCGGCAGTCACGGTAGCGGGTCCTGTAATATCGATCTCAAGGGTTTTCTCTTCTTCAGCATATAATTTCAATGCTAAGCCTTTAATATTCAAAATAATTTGTGTTACGTCTTCTCGTACACCTGGAATGGTTGAGAATTCGTGTAAAACACCATCGATTTGAATATTCGTAATTGCAGCTCCTGGTAAAGAAGACAATAAAATACGACGTAGAGAGTTACCTAAAGTAGTTCCGTAACCGCGTTCTAATGGTTCAACGACGAACTTACCATAATCTCTATTTTCATCAATTTTTTCGATTCTTGGTTTTTCAAATTCAATCATTCTTATCTATACCCCTTTCAAAACGAAAAGTGTCTTGTTCAATGACGTTCCTAATTCAAACTCAGAATGAGTGGCGCTCATTAAACACGACGGCGTTTTGGAGGGCGGCATCCATTATGAGGAACTGGAGTCACGTCACGAATTGCAGTCACTTCTAAACCTGTTGCTTGTAATGAACGAATTGCTGCTTCACGTCCAGAACCAGGTCCTTTAACTGTTACGTCTACAGTTTTAAGTCCATGTTCCATTGCCACTTTAGTTGCGGCTTCTGCAGCCATTTGAGCGGCAAAAGGAGTTGATTTTTTGCTTCCTTTAAAGCCTAATGATCCTGCTGATGACCATGCTAATGCATTACCATGTGTATCAGTAATCATTACGATTGTATTGTTGAATGTAGAATGGATATGTGCTACACCTGATTCTATATTCTTTTTGACACGGCGTTTACGACTAACTTTTTTTGCTGCCATGAAGTTCTAACCTCCTTCACTTAGGAATTATTTTTTCTTGCCTGCTACTGTTTTAGTAGGGCCTTTACGAGTACGTGCATTATTTTTCGTGTTTTGTCCACGAGTTGGTAATCCACGACGGTGACGGATTCCACGGTATGAACCGATTTCCATCAAGCGTTTGATGTTTAAGTTCACTTCACGACGAAGATCCCCTTCAACTTTTAACTTATCAATTTCCGCACGAATCGCATCTGTTTGTTCGTTTGTTAAATCACGTACACGAACATCTTCAGATACGCCAACGTTTGCTAAAACTTTTTTAGCTGTAGTGTTACCAATACCATAAATGTAAGTAAGAGAAACTACTACACGTTTGTCACGAGGGATGTCTACTCCTGCAATACGAGCCATTATTCGTTACACCTCCTAATTATCCTTGACGTTGTTTATGTTTTGGATTTGCTGGGCAAATAACCATAACACGTCCTTTACGGCGAATTACTTTACAATGTTCACACATTGGTTTTACTGATGGTCTTACTTTCATGATAATACCTCCTGTGGTTTTACGGAGTACAATTATTTAAAGCGATAAGTAATACGGCCACGCGTTAAATCATACGGTGATAATTCAACTGTTACTTTGTCACCAGGTAAGATACGGATGTAGTGCATACGGATTTTACCTGAAACAGTAGCAAGAACTTGGTGTCCATTTTCTAGTTCGACTTTAAACATTGCATTCGGCAAAGTTTCGACGACTGTACCTTCGACTTCAATCATATCTTCTTTTGCCACGCACAGTACCTCCTTGTACTTGTTTCGCGTTTTCACACGATAAAACGGCGGAAACTCCAGCTCCCACCTAGAAATTCTCAACTAACTTCGTTATTCATTTTGATGTCACAAAACTGTAGAAGTCGGACTGATATATTCTACCATATTTAGTTATGTTTTGGCAAGAGAAACTGAATACAACAACAGGGTTAAACTGCGGGCAATTGGAAATTAGTTTTCGTCAATGATTTTTTTCACATCAGAAAAAACAGTATCGATTTCGCGATTGCCATCGATTGTATGCATCAAGCCTTGTTCTTTATAGAAAGCTAAGATTGGTGCGCTACTTTCAATGTTGACTGCCAAACGATTTTTAACCGTTTCGGGCTTATCATCTTCTCTTTGGTAGAATTCATGTCCGCCACAGCGATCACAAGTGCCTTCAACTTTTGGCGGGTTGAATAATTTATGATACGTTGCGCCACATGTGCGACAGATGAATCGTCCAGCTAAACGCTCGATTAATACATCTTCTTCTACATGGATGTCAATGACAGCATCAATTTTTTTGTTTAATTCTTTAAGCATTGTATCTAATGCTTTTGCTTGATCCAGTGTACGTGGGAAACCATCTAATAGGAATCCTTTGTCTGTATCTGGTTCAGCAAGGCGTTCTTTAACAATTCCGTTTGTTACTTCGTCAGGAACCAGTTCACCTTTATCGATATAAGATTTCGCTTCTAGGCCCAAGGCAGTTTCATTTTTCATTGCTGCACGGAACATATCTCCAGTAGAAATATGTGGAATGCCATACGTATCAATGATTTTTTCTGCTTGGGTGCCTTTACCTGCTCCAGGTAATCCCATTAAAATGAGGTTCATATATTCTCCTCCTAATTTTAAAGACCGGCTTATGAAGCTAGCCATATGTGAGAATGGTGCTGAGGTAAAACCTCAACACTCGATTCTTACTTATTGATAAAGCCGACATATTGACGTTTCATCATTAATCCTTCTAATTGTTTCGTTGTTTCTAATGCAACCCCGATAACGATTAGTAAACTTGTTCCACCTAAACCGATTGATTGAGGTAAGTTCCAAACCATTTGCGCAATGATTGGAAGTAAAGCAACAAGTCCTAGGAAAATTGAGCCGACAACACTTAATCTCATTAACACGCCAGATACATATTCTTCTGTACCTTTACCTGGCCGCACGCTTGGAATGTAGCTTCCTTGTTTTTGTAAGTTTTCCGCTAATTTCTCAGGGTTTACTTGAACAAATGCATAGAAGAACGTAAACGCAACGATTAGGACAGTATAGATGATTGCCCCTGGAACTGTGTTATAACTGAAGATTTTTGTCATAATGTCATACCAATTTTCACCAGCGAATTTTGATGAGAAAGCTTGTAAAATGGCATTTGGTGTTGCAATTAACGAGCTGGCAAAGATAACTGGAATAACCCCAGCAGCATTTACTTTTAACGGTAAATAACTACTTGTTGGTGCACCAGAAACACGTTTTGTATATTGGATTGGAATCTTACGTTCTGCTTGTTGGAAGAACGTTACGACTGTAACAATCACCAAAATAGCAATAACTAAGATTGCAATGAAAATAACAGATTGCCAAATACGAGAAGACTCGATATTGACGAAGTAATCTTCATAGATTTCTTTGACTGCTCCTGGCAAACGAGAAATAATCCCGGCAAAGATAATCATTGAAACACCATTTCCGATTCCTTTTTCTGTAATTTGTTCACCCATCCAAGTCACAAACATCGTCCCAGCAGTTAAAATAACTGCAATCATCACAAAGGTACCTAAGGTTGGATTGTTGACAATCCCAGTTTGACTTAAGCTATTAAAACCAGCAGTGATCCCCATTGACTGAGCCACACCCAAGACAATCGTTAGATATCTTGTTGCTTGATTTAATTTCTTACGCCCAACTTCCCCTTGTTTTGACCATTCTACAAATCTAGGTACAATATCCATTTGCAATAGTTGAATAATAATAGAGGCTGTAATGTATGGCGAAACCCCCATCGAGAAGATAGAGAAGTTTTGCATGGCACTACCACTCACCATATTCAACATATTCAAAAAGGGTAAGCTACTTAAATCAGACAATCCCTTTGCATTCACCCCGGGCACAGTAATGTGCGCACCTAGGCGAAATACAAACAAGATTAAAACTGTAAATAAGATTTTTGATCTAATGTCTTTGACTTTAAAGGCGTTCTTTAATAGCTTGAACAATTAGATCACCTCGATTGAACCACCAGCAGCTTCGATAGCTTCTTGTGCTGATTTCGAGAATTTAGCTGCTTTCACAGTTAATTTTTTCGTTAACTCACCATCTGCAAGAACTTTGATTCCCGCTTTTTCGTTTTTAACGATTCCTGCTTCTTTTAGGACAACAGGAGTTACTTCTGTTCCATCTTCAAAACGGTTTAAAGTATCTAAGTTCACAACAGCGTAATCTTTACGATTAATGTTTGTAAACCCACGTTTTGGTAAACGACGGAATAATGGAGTTTGACCCCCTTCAAATCCTAAACGAACACCACCGCCTGAACGGGCTTTTTGCCCTTTTTGTCCACGGCCAGCTGTTTTACCATTACCAGATGAAGTACCACGTCCAACACGGTTACGTACTTGGCGTGAGCCCTCAGCAGGTTTTAATTCATGAAGTTTCATAGGTTTGGCACCTCCTTAAGCAATCTTCTATTACAAATCTATAAATCTTAAACTTCTTCTACGTCCACTAAATGTGAAATAGTGTTAACCATACCTTTGATTGCTTCATTGGCAGGTTTTGTAACAGTACTATTCACTTTACCTAAACCTAACGCTTTAACTGTAGCACGTTGGTTTTGAGGACGTCCGATAACACTGCGTTTTAAAGTAATTTTTAATTCAGCCATTATTTTTGTCCTCCTTAACCGATAATTTCTTCTACAGATTTACCGCGAAGTGCTGCCACTTCTTCGGCACGTTTTAATTGTTTTAGACCTTCAACAGTTGCGCGAACAACGTTAATAGGTGTGTTTGAACCTAGTGATTTAGATGTAATATCTGCTACACCAGCTAATTCCAATACGGCACGAACTGGTCCACCAGCAGCTACCCCAGAACCTTCTACTGCAGGTTTCATAAGGATACGGCCGCCACCGAATACGCCAATTACTTCGTGCGGGATAGTAGAACCAACCATAGGCACTTCAACTAAGTTTTTCTTCGCGTCTTCGATTGCTTTACGGATAGCTTCAGGTACTTCTTGTGCTTTACCAGTACCGAAACCAACGTGTCCGTTTTTGTCACCGACAACAACTAAAGCTGCGAAACGTAAACGACGTCCACCTTTAACAACTTTTGTTACACGGTTGATCGCTACAACGCGGTCTTCTAATTCCAAATGTTTTGGATCAATATAAACCATGAATGGTGTTCCTCCTTCTCCTAAAATTCTAGTCCATTTTCACGAGCAGCTTCAGCTAAAGCTTGCACGCGGCCATGGTAAAGGTATCCACCACGGTCGAAGACTACTTTTTTGATGCCTTTTTCAGCGGCACGTTCAGCAACTAGTTTACCAACAGCTGCAGCTGTTTCTGTTTTTGTTCCACCTGAAATTTCTTTATCCAAGGCAGAGGCACTTGCTAGCGTCACACCCGCTACGTCATCAATGACTTGCGCGTAGATGTTTTTGTTAGAACGGAAAATGTTCAAGCGTGGGCACTCAGCAGTACCAGAGATTTTGTTACGTACACGACGATGTCTCTTTTGACGTGTTTTGTTTTTATCTGGTTTTGTAATCACAATTTTCACCTCTTTGATTTAATGTTTACTACTAATATTTCAAGCAGTCAGCAGATTACGGAAAAGAGAAGCTGGCAGACAAGACAAAAGCATTTTATTGGAAAAATCCCATAAAATGACAGTTGCTTGTTGTTGACTTCTGTTTTCTACACAGCTGTTATTATTTACCAGTTTTACCTTCTTTACGGCGTACAAATTCACCAACATAGCGAATCCCTTTGCCTTTATAAGGTTCTGGAGGACGAACGCCACGGATGTTAGCAGCTAATTCACCAACAACTTCTTTGTTGATGCCTTTAACGATAACTTGTGTGTTCGCAGGTACTTCAAATGTTACGCCTTCTGGTGCTGTCATTTCGACAGGATGAGAATAACCAACGTTTAAAGTTAATTTGTTGCCTTGTACTTGGGCACGGTATCCGACCCCGATAAGTTCAAGTGCTTTTTGGAAACCTTCAGAAACACCAACAACCATGTTGTTGAAGTTTGCACGAGTTGTTCCGTGGATTGTTTTCATTTCTTTTGAATCGTTTGGACGAGTGAATGTCACTTCGTTTCCTTCGATGTTCATTTTGATATCAGAAGAAAATTCGCGTGTTAATTCACCTTTAGGTCCTTTAACTGTAATGTTGTTTCCGTCTTGCTTGATTTCAACACCAGCAGGAAGAACAACAACTTTATTACCAATACGGCTCACTTAGAGACACCTCCTTGTGTATTTTTTAGAATTACCATACGTAGGCGATTACTTCGCCGCCGATATTTTTCGCTCTAGCTTCTTTGTCAGTAATTACACCCTCTGATGTAGAGATGATTGCAATTCCTAGACCGTTTAATACTTTTGGTACTTCGTCAGCTTTTACGTATGCACGTAAACCTGGTTTAGAAATACGTTTTAAGTTTGTGATAACACGTTCTTCGTTTTTACCATATTTTAGGAAAACACGGATTACGCCTTGTTTGTCATCTTCGATGTATTCTACGTCGCGGATAAATCCTTCACGTTTCAGGATTTCTGCGATATCACGTTTGATTTTTGAAGCAGGTACTTCTAAAGTTTCATGTTTAACCATGTTCGCATTACGAATGCGAGTTAGAAAATCTGCAATTGGATCTGTCATGACCATTGAACTATTTACCTCCTTTATGCGAGTTTACTTGTTTACCAGCTAGCTTTCTTCACGCCGGGAATTTGACCTTTATAGGCAAGTTCGCGGAAGCAAATACGGCAAAGATGAAATTTACGATAAACTGAATGTGGACGTCCACAACGTTCACAACGAGTATAAGCTTGTGTTGAATGTTTAGCAGGACGTTTGTTTTTAGCAATCATTGATTTTTTAGCCACGTAGTTCGCCTCCTTATATTATTTTTGGAATGGCATACCTAATTGTGCCAACAATTCGCGAGACTCTTCGTCAGTGTTCGCTGTTGTAACAATTACGATGTCCATACCGCGTACTTTATCTACTAAATCATAATCAACTTCTGGGAAGATTAATTGTTCTTTAATACCTAAAGTATAGTTACCACGACCATCGAAAGCTTTTTTGCTGACACCGTGGAAGTCACGTACACGAGGTAAAGAAACTGTTACTAATTTATCTAAAAATTCGTACATTCTTTCGCCGCGTAGCGTTACTTTCGCACCGATTGGCATTCCTTCACGTAAACGGAATCCAGCGATAGATTTTTTAGCTTTTGTGATAAGTGGTTTTTGACCAGTGATTAATGCTAATTCTTCAACAGCTTTGTCTAAGTTTTTAGCATTTGATACTGCATCACCCACACCCATGTTGATAACGATTTTATCAACTTTAGGTGTTTGCATAACTGAGCTGTAATTAAATTTTTCCACCAATGATGGTGTTACTTCTTTAATATATTTTTCTTTCAGGCGGTTCATTCAGTAAGCCCTCCTTCCGCAATTTTTATTTATCTAAAACTTCACCTGTTTTTTTAGAAACGCGGACTTTTTTGCCGTCGACTTCTTTAAACGCAACTTTAGTAGCTTCTCCGTTTGAAGGATCAATCACCATTACATTAGAAACATGAATTGGCGCTTCCACTTCAAGGATTCCACCTTGTGGGGCTGCTTGGTTTGGTTTTTGGTGTTTTTTAACGACGTTGACACCTTCAACGATAACTTTATCTTGTTTAGGAAACGCTGCTAAGACAACGCCTTCTTTGTTTTTATCTTTACCAGTGATAACTTTTACTTTATCGCCTTTTTTAACAAACATTACTGTTTCGCACCTCCTTTAACGTGGGCTCGAGATTATAATACTTCTGGTGCTAGAGAAACGATCTTCATGAAGTTGTTTTCACGTAATTCACGTGCAACTGGTCCGAAGATACGTGTTCCGCGTGGGCTTTTATCGTCACGGATAATTACCGCAGCATTTTCATCAAATTTGATGTAAGAACCGTCAGCACGACGAGCGCCAGATTTTGTACGAACGATAACGGCTTTAACTACTTCACCTTTTTTAACAACCCCACCTGGCGTTGCTTGTTTGACAGTAGCAACAATAACGTCACCGATGTTAGCAGTTTTACGACCAGATCCGCCTAGGACTTTGATCGTTAAAATTTCACGTGCGCCAGAATTGTCAGCGACTCTTAAACGACTTTCTTGTTGGATCACGATGTGTATCCCCCTTTCAGATTTTGTGCTTCAATCTATTAGGAAATTCTCGTTTTATTAGATAATAACTGCTTCTTCGACTACCTCTAGTAAACGGAAACGTTTTGTAGCTGATAATGGACGAGTTTCCATGATTTTTACGATGTCTCCAACTTTCGCTGTGTTGTTTTCATCATGCGCTTTATATTTTTTAGAATATTTCATACGTTTGCCATAGATAGGGTGGTTTTTCTTTGTTTCAACGACAACTGTGATTGTTTTATCCATTTTGTCTGATACCACGCGACCTTGGTAAACTTTACGTTGATTTCTTTCTTCAGTCATACGCGTTTGGCCTCCTTCCACTATTAGTTAGCTTGTTCACGCAATACTGTTTTGATGCGTGCAATCGATTGACGTACTTCTTTAATACGTGCAGTGTTTTCTAATTGACCTGTTGCTAATTGGAATCTTAAGTTGAACAATTCTTCTTTTAATTGTTTTTCTTTATCTAGCATTTCGGCAGTGGTTAATTCTCTGATTTCTTTAACCTTCATTCGATTCACCACCCATTTCCTCACGTTTTACGATCTTAGTTTTTACCGGCAATTTGTGAGATGCAAGACGAAGAGCTTCACGAGCTACTTCTTCAGGAACGCCTGCGATTTCAAACATGATTTTACCACGTTTAACTGGTGATACCCAGCCTTCTGGTGCCCCTTTACCTTTACCCATACGTACGCCGATAGCTTTACTTGTGTAAGACTTGTGAGGGAAAATTTTAATCCATACTTTCCCGCCACGTTTCATGTAACGAGTCATTGCAATACGGGCTGCTTCGATTTGACGGTTAGTAATCCAGTGAGATTCAGTTGCTTGTAAACCCCATTCACCAAATGCTACTTCTTTTCCGCCTTTAGCTTCACCGCGCATTTTTCCGCGGAATTCACGACGGTGTTTTACACGTTTAGGTACTAACATGATTATTTCCCTCCTTTCTCAGTGTTTTTTTTCGTTGGAAGAATTTCTCCACGATAGATCCACACTTTAACTCCTAGTTTTCCGTAAGTAGTGTCCGCTTCTTCCCATGCGTAATCAATGTCCGCACGTAATGTGTGAAGTGGTACAGTTCCTTCAGAGTATCCTTCTGAACGAGCGATATCCGCACCGTTTAGACGACCTGATACTTGAGTTTTGATTCCTTTAGCGCCAGCACGCATTGCGCGTTGGATAGCTTGTTTTTGAGCACGACGGAAAGCAACACGGTTTTCTAATTGACGTGCAATTCCTTCGCCTACTAATTTTGCATCTAAATCTGGTTTTTTGATTTCAACGATGTTGATGTGAACTCGTTTGCCAGTTAATTTATTTAATTCTTTTCTTAGGTTTTCGACTTCAGATCCGCCTTTACCGATAACCATACCTGGTTTAGCTGTGTGAATTGAAATGTTAACACGGTTTGCAGCGCGTTCGATTTCAATTGTAGATACAGCAGCATCAGCAAGTTTTGTTGCGATAAATTTACGGATTCTTAAATCTTCGTGTAAGAATTCAGCATACTCTTTTTCAGCATACCATTTCGCATCCCAGTCGCGGATGATGCCTACACGCATTCCAATTGGATGTACTTTTTGACCCACTGATTGTCCCTCCTCTTAAATGTTTAAGCTCTGTTTTCATAAAGAAAACAGCCTATTTCATGAGACTTATTTCTCTGTTACAACTACTGTGATGTGACTAGTACGTTTGTTGATTGGTGAAGCTGAACCTTTTGCACGAGGACGGAAACGTTTCATTGTTGGTCCTTCGTTAACAAATGCTTCAGATACGACTAAGCTTTCAACGTCTAAGTCAAAGTTGTTTTCTGCGTTAGCAACTGCTGACATTAAAACTTTTTCAATGATTCCAGCAGACTTGTTCGGTGTGAATTTCAAGATTGAAATTGCATCCGCAACGCTTTTCCCTCTGATAAGATCGATTACTAAACGTGCTTTACGAGGTGAAGTGCGAACTGTTTTTGCAGTTGCTTTAGCTGATGTAATTTGTTCTGACATTTGCATATCCTCCCCTCAAAATTAGCGTTTAGTTTTTTTATCGTCAGCAACGTGGCCACGATAAGTTCTAGTTGGTGCAAATTCACCTAATTTATGTCCTACCATGTCTTCTTGAATGTAAACAGGGACATGTTTCCGTCCATCATATACAGCGATTGTGAAACCTACGAATGATGGAAAAATTGTAGAGCGGCGAGACCAAGTTTTAATTACTTTTTTCTTTTCGGCACCTTGTTGTGCTTCGACCTTTTTCATCAAATGATCATCGACGAAAGGTCCTTTTTTTAAACTACGACCCATGGTGAACCTCCTCTCAAAATGTACGACACATGGTCAAAAAAATTATTTAGTACGACGACGAACGATAAGTTTGTCTGATTTAGCTTTTTTATTACGTGTTTTGTATCCAATTGCTGGTTGACCCCATGGAGATACTGGCGCTTTACGTCCAATTGGTGTTTTACCTTCACCACCACCGTGTGGGTGATCGTTAGGGTTCATTACGCTACCACGAACAGTTGGGCGTTTACGCATCCAACGAGAGCGGCCAGCTTTACCAATGTTGATTAATTCGTGTTGTTCGTTACCAACTGAACCGATTGTTGCACGGCAAGTTGCTAAGATCATACGAACTTCGCCAGAGTTTAAGCGGATTAATACGTATTTGCCTTCTTTACCAAGTACTTGCGCGCTTGTTCCAGCTGAACGGATTAATTGTCCACCTTTACCAGGTTTCATTTCAATGTTGTGGATAACTGTACCAACTGGAATGTTTTCCAATGGTAATGCGTTACCTACTTTAATATCTGCTTCTGGACCAGATACTAGGCGCATGCCTACTTCTAATCCTTTTGGTGCTAAGATGTATGCCTTAACCCCGTCTTCGTAATGAACTAACGCGATGTTAGCAGAACGGTTTGGATCGTACTCGATCGTTTTAACAACCGCTGCGACGTTATCTTTATTACGTTTGAAGTCAATCACACGGTATTGACGTTTGTGACCGCCACCTTGGTGACGAACCGTAATGCGACCGTTGTTGTTACGACCGGCATTGTTTTTTAATGGCTGTAACAATGATTTTTCTGGTGTTGAAGTTGTGATTTCAGCGAAATCAGAACTTGTCATGTTACGACGGCCATTTGTGGTAGGTTTGTACTTTTTAATCGCCACGTCTTATTTCCCTCCTACGTTGATATTGTTCAGGACTGCTTATTCAGCAGCTTCGAATAATTGAATTTCTTTTGAATCTTCAGTTAATGTAACGATCGCTTTGCGACGTTTTTTTGTATAACCTGCATATTTACCCATGCGTTTGAATTTTGGACGCACGTTTAAGATGTTTACGTTTGCTACTTTAACATCGAATGCTGATTCAACAGCTTGTTTTACTAAAGTTTTGTTTGCGCGAGTGTCCACTTCGAAAGTATATTTCTTTTCGTCCATAGCTAACATGGATTTTTCAGTGATCACTGGGCGTTTGATTACGTCTAGTAATTCCATTATGCAAGCACCTCCTCAATTTGAGTAAGAGCTGTTTGTGTTGCCAAGACTTTGTTAGCTGACACAACATCTAACACACTAACGTTATCAGAAGTTACTACAGAAACGTTTGGTAAGTTACGAGCTGATAAAGCTGCAAAGTCGTTACCATTTTCTAAAACAACTAATACTTTAGTATCGATAGACAAGTTAGCAAGAACTTGTTTGAATTCTTTTGTTTTTGGTGCATCGAAGCTTAAACCTTCTACTGCTACCAAGTTATTTTCAGCAACTTTGTCTGATAATACAGATTTCATTGCTAAGCGACGAACTTTTTTAGGAAGTTTGTAGCTGTATGAACGCGGTGTTGGTCCAAAGACTACGCCACCTCCACGCCATTGTGGTGAACGGATTGAACCTTGACGAGCACGACCAGTTCCTTTTTGACGCCATGGTTTGCGGCCACCGCCACGAACAGCGCTACGGTTTTTAACTGCGTGTGTTCCTTGTCTTAATGAAGCACGTTGCATGATGATTGCATCATAGACAACACTTTCATTAGGTTCGATTCCGAAGATTTCTTCATTTAAAGTGATTTCACCGTTTTGAGTTCCATCTTGTTTGAATAATGCTACATTCGGCATTCCTTAGTTCCTCCTTTCCCTACACTTATTTAGCTTTCACAGCTGATTTGATTGTGATTAAAGATTTTTTCGCTCCAGGAATGTTTCCTTTGATTAAGATAACATTTCTTTCTACGTCCACTTTAACAACTTCAAGGTTTTGAATTGTTACGCGGTCGCCACCCATACGGCCGGCTAGTCGTTTATTTTTAAATACACGGTTAGGCGCTACTGGACCCATTGACCCAGGACGACGGTGATAACGAGAACCATGAGACATAGGTCCGCGGCTTTGGCCGTGACGTTTGATTGCCCCTTGGAATCCTTTACCTTTCGTAGTACCTGTAACATCAACAACGTCTCCTGCTTGGAAAACATCTACTTTGATTTCTTTACCTACTTCATATTCTCCTAGCTCAACATTCTTGAATTCTTTAATGAAGCGCTTAGGAGCCGTGTTTGCTTTTGCAACATGACCTTTCGCAGGTTTGTTTGATAAAACTTCACGTTTGTCTTGGTAACCAACTTGGATAGCTTCGTATCCGTCAGTTTCAACAGTTTTTACTTGTAAAACTACGTTTGGCGTAGCTTCAACTACTGTTACTGGAATTAATTCACCAGACTCAGTAAAGATTTGTGTCATTCCCACTTTTTTCCCTAAGATTCCTTTGGTCATGAGTACACCTCCATCTTAATTTTATAGTTTGATTTCAATATTAACACCAGACGGTAAGTCAAGCTTCATTAGAGCGTCAACTGTTTTTGGTGTTGGGTTCACAATGTCAATTAGACGTTTGTGAGTACGCATTTCGAATTGTTCGCGAGAATCTTTGTATTTATGAGTCGCACGAATAACTGTGTAAAGTGAGCGTTCTGTTGGTAATGGAATCGGACCTGATACGTCAGCTCCAGTTCTTTTTGCTGTTTCCACAATTTTATCCGCTGATTGATCTAAAATACGGTGTTCATACGCTTTTAAACGGATACGAATTTTTTGTTTTGCCATCTTGTTCCCTCCTTCGCCTATTTTAAAAGTAGACATAGCTCCACGAAAATTTATCCGGCATGCTCGTTCATGGCAAAGCGTCCGAGCGTGTCGCAACCTCTCGCTTCACAGCCGGCAAATCAAATCGTTGATCTACCAATGCTTTTTACACTCCTGTAAACAGCACCTTTTTGATTATACTATGAAAGGATAGTGTTAGCAAGGATTTTCTGCGTTTTTTTGAAAGAATTTTTTCTTGTTTTGAAAAGCATTTGTTTTGTTTTTCAATTCTTTTCATTCTATTTTTATAAAAAAAGAATTTGAGATTCCTTTTTTACCAGAATCTCAAATTCTCTCTTTTTTATTCTATTAACCAATCCGGCGCATTGGAATATCATTGTTATCTGGATGAACCAATAAATATTGAATAACATCAATATTGCTTGCTTGGAATGAGGCTGCACATGCTTGCAAATATAAGTCCCACATTCGATAGAAGCGCTCGCCTTTTTCGTCAACAATTTCTGTTTCTATATTATGGAAGTTTTTTGTCCAATGTTCCAACGTCAATTGATAATCTCTGCGCAAACTTTCCAAGTCAATCACTTGCAAGTCGTTTTCTGTCATATGGCCGACTAGCTCAGTGACACCAGGA
Organism: Enterococcus sp. MSG3299; assembly: GCF_050555765.1. Classification (NCBI taxonomy): domain Bacteria; kingdom Bacillati; phylum Bacillota; class Bacilli; order Lactobacillales; family Enterococcaceae; genus Enterococcus; species Enterococcus sp. MSG3299. Next base: position 208,992 of record NZ_CP187869.1, on the reverse strand, counting down.
ATATAGCCACCTGGGAAAATATAACGATTAATCCAAGCATTTTTAGCCCCACCTTGTTGGCGACTGATCCCATGAATCAACGCCGTACCTTTAGGCGCTAAATTCCGCTGAACGACATCAAAATATTCATGTAGATTTTCCGCACCGACATGTTCAAACATCCCAACACTCGTAATATGGTCAAAAGACTCTCCTTTTAAATCACGATAATCCATCAATTTGACAGTCATTCGATCTTGTAGACCTTCTTTTTCTATAATATGGCGAATATGATGAAATTGCTCTTCACTTAATGTAATCCCAGTTGCTTTGGCTCCATATTCTTTCACCGCAGTTAAAATTAACGTGCCCCAGCCGCAGCCAATATCCAGTAAAGTGTCGCCCTCTTTGATAAACAATTTATCTAAAATATGATGAACTTTATTCACTTGCGCTTGTTCTAATGTATCTTCAGGCGTTTTAAAATAAGCACATGAATACGTCATTGTTTGGTCAAGCCATTTTTTGTAAAAATCATTTCCTAGATCGTAATGGCTGTGAATATCCTCTTGCGAACGTTTTTTTGAATGACTTTCTTTAGGAAGCCATTTAATAAATTTAGCATTGTGTAAAAAGCTATCCTTTTGGTTATACACATCATAAATCAGCGCTTGGATATCGCCTTCGATTTCAATTTTGCGATCCATGTAGGCTTCCCCTAAAGTTAACGAAGCGTTATTCAGTAAATCCTTCACAGGAATTTTTTCATTGAATACAATTTTAAAAACCGGATCCCCCGACCCTTGCCCATACTCTTTGACGGTACCATCCCAGTATGTGACTTGTGTCTTTTTTGAAAAAGACCATTTAAACAGTTGACTGTACGTTTCTTTTTCTAACATTGCATTCCCTCCATTAAATACCATTTGAAGCCAAAACAAAAAGAAGTCGCTTTCCGGTAGTTCGTCAAAACAAACACCACAGTCCGTTCTAAACTGAAGCACAGAAAAGTTATCACCCCTTCTATGTTCCGCTTCTTTTTTGCAATTACAGTTCTATTCTACTCCTCTTTTAAAAATTTGAACATTCTTTTAACGTAATACCTACTATTGTTATTCTTTATCACAAAAAAACTAGAGCCAGTCCTTGACAGACTCCTCTAGTTCTAAATATTATTCTTTCTTACGCATCCGTTGTTCCGCATGAGTGTATGCGCCATGCCATACGTGCCCCACATAAGGATTAACTTGAATACCGTGTTTAATCGCCGCCGCTACAAATTTTTTCGCTAAAGTTACTGCTTCTAACACCGAATAACCTTTCGCCAAGCCAGCTGTGATTGCCGCTGAAAAAGTACAACCTGCACCATGATTATAATCAGTAGGATATAATTCATTTTCCAAAAGATGCGCGGTGTGACCATCGTAAAATAAGTCCAGTGCTTTTTCCCCAGCTAAGCGATGTCCCCCTTTAACCACGACATGTTTGGCTCCCATTTGTACAATTCGTTTTGCCGCTTCTTCCATCTCCGCCACGGAAGAAATTTCGCCTAAACCAGATAAGATGCCCGCTTCAATTAAATTAGGCGTGGCAACTAATGCTAATGGCAGTAAATCGTTTTTTAGGCCTTCCACACTTTTGGGTTGCAGAATTTGTGCCGTTCCCTTACAAGCAATGACTGGGTCAATCACGACTTTTTGAATTTTCTCTTGTTTAATGTACTTACTAGCCATTTTAATATTTTGTTCATTGCCCATCATCCCTGTTTTCAAGGCCGCTACTGGGCCGCCTGCAAAAACCGAAATCAATTGTTTTTCTAAGAGCGTTTCTGGCAATTCAGTTACTTCATGTGACCAACCTGTTGTAGGATCCATCGTCACAATCGAGGTTAAACTTGAAAATCCAAAAACTCCATACTCTTCAAATGTTTTTAAATCTGCTTGAATTCCTGCCCCTCCAGTTGAATCGGAGCCTGCAATCGTCAATACTTTTTCCATTAAATCACCTAATCTTTTTCTCCAAGTATACGGAAGAAACAAGTCTGCTAAAACAGCCAATTGGCTTATTTTTTAGCCAGCCAATTTCTAAACAAAAAAAGACCAGAGAATAAATTCTCTGGTCTTACGTCCGAATACCCCAGTTTTTTACGCTGGTTAAAGCTATAGTTAAAAAGTTAATTATTTAACGATTTCAGTAACAACGCCTGAACCTACAGTACGTCCGCCTTCACGAATAGAGAAACGAGTTCCGTCTTCGATAGCGATTGGGTGAATTAATTCAACGTCCATAGCAACGTTATCACCAGGCATTACCATTTCAGTACCTTCTGGCAATTCTACAACACCAGTAACGTCTGTTGTACGGAAGTAGAATTGAGGACGGTAGTTAGTGAAGAATGGAGTGTGACGTCCGCCTTCTTCTTTTGATAATACGTATACTTCAGCTTTGAATTTTGTGTGTGGAGTGATTGTAGCTGGTTTAGCTAATACTTGTCCACGTTCGATATCTTCACGTGCTACACCACGTAATAAAGCACCGATGTTGTCGCCTGCTTCAGCGTAGTCTAATAATTTACGGAACATTTCAACACCTGTAACAGTTGTTTTAGATGTTTCGTCTTTAATACCAACGATTTCAACTTCGTCACCAACGCGAACTTCACCACGTTCAACACGGCCTGTAGCAACAGTACCACGTCCAGTGATTGAGAATACGTCTTCGACTGGCATCATGAATGGTTTGTCAGTATCACGTTCTGGAGTTGGGATATATTCGTCAACTGCAGCCATTAATTCTAAGATTTTTTCTTCATAAGACTCGTCGCCTTCTAAAGCTTTCAAAGCAGAACCTGCGATAACTGGAACATCATCGCCTGGGAAATCGTATTCTGATAATAAGTCACGAACTTCCATTTCTACTAATTCTAATAATTCTTCGTCATCAACCATATCCATTTTGTTTAAGAATACAACGATGTATGGTACACCAACGTTACGTGATAATAAGATATGTTCACGTGTTTGAGGCATAGGACCATCAGCAGCAGAAACTACTAAGATAGCTCCGTCCATTTGAGCAGCACCAGTGATCATGTTTTTAACGTAGTCCGCGTGTCCTGGGCAGTCAACGTGTGCATAGTGACGAGTTTCAGTTTCATATTCGATATGAGAAGTGTTGATTGTGATTCCACGTTCTTTTTCTTCTGGAGCGTTATCGATAGAATCGTAGCTTTGTGCTTCCCCGCCACCGTGTTTTGATAATACAGTAGCAATTGCAGCTGTTAATGTAGTTTTACCATGGTCAACGTGTCCGATAGTACCAATGTTAACATGGGATTTAGAACGGTCAAATTTTTCTTTTGCCATTTTGAATGTTCCTCCTAAAAATATAAATTTTATTGTTTGTTTTATATGTGATAGACGTTACTAAAAATCGTCTGATCATCATAAGCTATTTTACACGAAATCTTGAAAAAAGGATAGTTCTAAAAACAAACCTTTTATTCTCAAGGAAAATTATGCGTTGCCGCCGTTTTTCTTGATGATTTCTTCTTGAACAGACTTAGGTACGTCTTCATAGTGGTCAAATACCATCATAAATGTACCGCGTCCTTGTGTTGCTGAACGTAATGTTGTAGCATAACCAAACATTTCAGCTAAAGGTACCATCGCATTAACGATTTGAGAGTTACCGTGTGCTTCCATACCTTCAACACGTCCACGACGACTTGTTACGTGTCCCATGATATCACCTAAGTAATCTTCAGGAACAGTAATTGTAACTTTCATCATTGGTTCTAAAATAACTGGGTTTGCATTTTTAGCCGCAGCTTTCAATGCCATAGAAGCAGCTACACGGAAGGCCGTTTCATTTGAATCGACATCGTGGTATGAACCATCGTAAAGTTTTGCTTTGATATCAACTAATGGATAACCAGCAAGAACACCGTTGTTCATAGAGTCTTCTAACCCTTTTTCAACTGCTGGGATGTATTCACGAGGAACCACACCACCGACAATTGCGTTTTCAAACTCGAAGCCTTTACCTTCTTCATTTGGTGTAAATTCAACCCATACGTGACCGTATTGTCCTTTACCACCAGACTGACGAACGAATTTACCTTCTGCTTTAGTCGCAGCACGGAATGTTTCGCGGTAAGATACTTGAGGAGCACCTACGTTAGCTTCAACTTTGAATTCACGTTTCATACGGTCTACTAAAACGTCTAAGTGCAATTCACCCATACCAGAGATAACTGTTTCACCAGTTTCAACGTTTGTTTCAACGCGGAATGATGGATCTTCTTCAGCAAGTTTTTGTAGAGCCACGCCCATTTTATCTTGGTCAGCTTTTGATTTAGGTTCAACAGCGACTTGGATAACTGGATCAGGGAATTCAATAGATTCAAGAATAACTGGTGCATCTAATGCACATAATGTATCACCAGTTGTTGTGTCTTTTAGACCAACAGCAGCAGCGATATCACCAGAGTACACTTTGTCAATTTCTTGACGAGTGTTGGCGTGCATTTGTAGGATACGACCGATACGTTCTTTTTTGCCTTTTGAAGCGTTCAATACGTATGAACCACTTTCAAGGACACCAGAATAAACACGGAAGAAAGTTAAACGACCTACGAATGGGTCAGTCATAACTTTAAATGCTAATGAAGCGAAAGGTGCTTCGTCATCAGCTGGACGAGTTGTTTCTTCGTCTGTTTTAGTATCGATCCCTTTGATAGCATCGATATCTAATGGTGATGGTAAGTAATCAAGAACAGCGTCCAACATTAATTGAACCCCTTTATTCTTGAATGCTGAACCAGCTAATACAGGGAAGAACTCAACGTTGATTGTTGCTTGACGGATACCAGCGACTAATTCTTCTTCAGTGATTTCTTCACCTTCAAGATATTTCATCATTAAGTCTTCGTCAGTTTCAGCAACAGCTTCAACTAATTTTTCGCGCCATTCTTGCGCTTTTTCTAAATAATCTTCAGGAATATCAGTTTCTTGAATATCTGTTCCCAAATCATTTGTGTAGATTTCAGCTTTCATTTTAATCAAGTCAATGATTCCAGTGAAGTCTTCTTCAGCTCCGATTGGAATTTGAATTGGATGAGCGTTTGCTTGTAAACGATCATGTAATGATTCTACTGAATAGAAGAAGTCCGCACCGATTTTATCCATTTTGTTACAGAATACAATACGAGGAACTTTATATTCAGTCGCTTGACGCCAAACAGTTTCTGTTTGAGGTTCTACACCTGATTGAGAGTCAAGAACTGTTACCGCACCATCTAATACGCGTAGAGAACGTTGTACTTCAATTGTGAAGTCCACGTGTCCTGGAGTATCGATGATATTTACACGGTAGCCTTTCCACTGTGCAGTTGTCGCAGCGGATGTAATCGTGATACCACGTTCTTGTTCTTGTTCCATCCAGTCCATTTGTGAAGCACCTTCATGGGTTTCACCGATTTTATGGATTTTACCAGTGTAGTACAAGATACGCTCAGTTGTTGTTGTTTTACCAGCATCAACGTGGGCCATGATACCAATGTTACGAGTTTTTTCAAGTGAAAATTCTCTTGCCATTTTGTATGTTTACTCCTCTCTTTATTTAAATCGATTGTAAATTGACTTTCTGCTGCCACTTTACGCGACAGACAGAGAGGATCTTACCAACGATAATGAGCAAATGCGCGGTTTGCGTCTGCCATTTTGTGTGTGTCTTCGCGTTTTTTAACAGAAGCGCCAGTGTTGTTAGCAGCATCCATGATTTCTTTCGCTAGACGTTCTTCCATTGTGTGTTCACCACGTAGACGTGCGTAGTTAACTACCCAACGTAAACCTAAAGTTGTACGACGTTCTGGACGAACTTCAACTGGTACTTGGTAGTTAGAACCCCCAACACGACGTGCTTTAACTTCAAGAACAGGCATAACGTTTTTCATTGCTTGTTCAAAAACTTCCAATGGATCGTTACCTGTAGATTCTTTGATGATATCAAATGAATTATAGATAATGTTAGCAGCAATCCCGCGTTTACCGTCAACCATTACACGGTTGATTAAGCGAGTTACTAATTTTGAGTTATAAATTGGATCTGGTAAAACATCACGTTTTGCAACAGGACCTTTACGAGGCATCCGTAACTCCTCCTTCCGAAATATGATTTTTCAAGTTGTTATTGTCTTATTATAATTAAGCTTTAGGACGTTTTGTACCGTATTTAGAGCGGCTTTGTTTACGGTCGTTAACACCGGCAGTATCAAGCGCACCACGAACGATATGGTAACGTACCCCTGGTAAGTCTTTTACACGTCCACCACGTAATAATACCACGCTGTGTTCTTGTAAGTTGTGACCGATACCTGGGATATAAGCTGTAACTTCGATTAAGTTTGACAAACGAACACGGGCATATTTACGTAAAGCTGAGTTCGGTTTTTTAGGTGTCATCGTACCCACACGTGTACAAACTCCACGTTTTTGCGGAGAGTTAACGTTTGTTTGAGTTTTCTTAAAACTGTTATATCCTTTGTTTAAGGCTGGTGAATCAGATTTTTCTACTTTAGATTTACGAGGTTTACGTACTAATTGGTTAATTGTAGGCATTCCTTGTTCTCCTCCTTCCTTACTTCGCTTCTAGTTCCACACATCCAGGTGGTTCTTTTTTCGCGATAAAAAATAATGCAATCTCTGCACTCTTTATCAAATATGCTTTGATAGACAGTCAGCACGTCCCTATAAGGAACCTGTAGATAAAGCACCTTTGTTAGGATACCACGATAAGTATCAACTGTCAACCCTCTTCTTTCGCCTTTCGAAAAAAAACTTTTCCTTCTATTTAAACGTACTTTTCCTTTAAAAATTTTTATGACTTTTTCAAAAACTTTCTATCTTTTTTAGTTAAATAACGGTACAATATCTTTGACTATTGAAGGGGGCGGAAAACAGCGATGAATCTGAAACAAATGGTAGGAATCGAAGCTGCAAAATATGTAGAAGACGGCATGATTGTCGGTTTGGGTACTGGCTCAACAGCAAAATTTATGGTAGACGAAATTGGTCGTCGCGTAAAAGAAGAAGGATTGTCAATCGTAGGGGTTACTACTTCAAAAGAAACAGAGAAACAAGCCTTGGCCTTGGGCATTCCTTTAAAAAGTATTGATGAGGTTCCGTATGTAGATCTTACGATTGATGGCGCCGATGAAATCAGCGCTGATTTTCAAGGAATCAAAGGCGGTGGCGCTGCCTTACTTTTTGAAAAAATTGTGGCCACTTATTCAAAGAAATGTATTTGGATTGTGGATAAATCAAAAATGGTGGACGATTTAGGGGCTTTCCCACTTCCAGTTGAGGTTGTTCCTTATGGCAGCCGCCAACTAGTGCATTTATTTGAAGAAAAAGGCTATCACCCAACACTTCGTTTAAACGCTGCTGGCGAAACATTGATAACAGATGGAGGCCACCATATCATCGATTTACATTTAGAAAAAATTACAGATCCAGAAGCTTTAGGTTCTTATTTAGACAACTTGGTTGGCGTCGTTGAACACGGCTTATTTTTAAATATGGTTTCTATGGTAATCGTCGGTTATGAAGATGGACCGAAAACCTTACATGTTCCCGCACGTTAAGAATGTGTGAAAAAAGATTATTTATATAGGAAGGATAATATATGAAACGAATTGGTTATGCACGCACAACTATTATTGAAGACGATTTAAAAAATCAACTAACCACTCTCCAATCGTTTGGTTGTGATGATATTTTCCAAGAGACATTTGATCCTCAAGCGGAGATCAGTGTCTTAGACGAAGTCGAAAAACTTCTTTCTGCTGGGGATACACTTATTGTTTGTAAATTGCACCATTTAGGTAAAACAACCCGCCAATTAACAGACTTTATGAAAATGTTAAAGGAAAAACAAGTTGATTTTGTCAGCATTTCAGAAGGAATTGATACTCACCTTCCAACAGGTGAAGCCTATTTCCAATTAATGGAGAGCTTATCTGCGATGGAATGTGCACTAATTAAAGAACGAACACTCGTTGGGCTCCACAAAGCTCGTGAAAACGGAAAAGTAGGTGGACGTCCAAAAATCGATGGACGCACCGTCCGCAAAATCCGTGCATTATATTACGAAAACAAAGAAACCATCCAGTTTATTTCTAATAAATGCGGCGTTTCGGTGGGCACTTGTTATAAGTACATCAATTTACCTGAGACAGATGTCGAACGGCTGTATTCCTAAGAATAAAAAAGAAGTCCTTCATATGGGGCTTCTTTTTTGATTCGATTTCACTCTAATTTTTCAGCAACTTTCACGTTTTTTTACTATTTTCCATTGGAAATCTTGCGCAAAACGGTGTACAATAAACGTGGAAATCTTATTTTCAGAAAACTAAACTCAAAGGAGAGCTTATACATGCCAAAATTAGTTTTTTCTCGTCATGGACTTAGCGAATGGAATGCCTTAAACCAATTTACTGGATGGGCTGACGTAGATTTAGCACCTGAAGGTGTTGAAGAAGCAAAAGAAGGCGGCCGTAAAATTAAAGAAGCAGGCATCGAATTCGACGTTGCTTATACTTCTGTTTTAACTCGTGCCATCAAAACTTGTAACTATTTACTAGAATACTCAGATCAATTATGGGTACCTCAAATCAAATCTTGGCGCTTAAACGAACGTCACTATGGTAAATTACAAGGACTAAACAAAAAAGAAACTGCTGAAAAATACGGAGACGAACAAGTCCACATCTGGCGTCGTTCTTACGATACTCTTCCTCCATTAATGGAAGCAACAGATGAAGGTTCTGCAGCAAACGACCGTCGTTATGCAATGTTAGACCAACGCGATATTCCTGGTGGCGAAAACTTGAAAGTTACTTTGGAACGTGCATTACCATTTTGGCAAGATGAAATTGCGCCAGCTTTAAAAGACAACAAAACTGTCTTAGTAGCGGCTCATGGTAATTCATTACGTGCTTTAGCTAAACACATCGAAGGCATTTCTGATGAAGATATTATGGATCTTGAAATCCCAACAGGTAAACCATTAGTTTATGAATTAAACGATGATTTAACTGTGAAAGAAAAATACTACTTATAAGAACCTGTTTCTTATTAACAAAAGCGGTTTGCCAAGGCAAACCGCTTTTTTATGGATTAAATAAATTGACTTTCGGTTAAACAATCTTTATAAATCGCTACTATGTCCGCTACATCCAATGGTACATAAGCCTTTTCGGCAATTGCACTATGGGCCACAGCTTGTTGTGCCATTTCTTCAAATTTATCTGCTTCGATGCCAACTTCTGGTAATGTCATTGGAATGCCACAAGCCACAAAGTAATCATACAATGCTTGAATACCTTTTTTCGCTGCTACTTCCTCCTCTTGTTCGACTATTCCCCAAACATTTCGAGCAAACTGTGCAAACTTGCCTACGGTTTGTTCAGACAAAACGTAATTCATCCAACGAGGCGTTAAAATTGCTAAGCCAATCCCATGCGTAATGTCATAAAACGCACTTAATTCATGTTCCATTGGGTGACAAGACCAAACACCTTGTTTGCCGCGCCCTGTTAACCCATTTAAGGCTAAACTACTTGCCCACATTAAATTAGCACGTGCATCATAATCTTCTGGATTTTCTAAAGCAATAGGACAATTTTTGATAACCGTTCGCATTAAGCCTTCTGACACAAAATCTTGGACGTCCGTGCCTGTCGAAATACTAAAATAGTTTTCAATCAAATGACTGAAAATATCCGCTGAGCCAGCTGCTGTTTGATTTTGAGGAACCGTAAAAGTATTCGTTGGATCCAAGAACGAAACTTTTGGAATCATATTCGGACCACCAAAGCCTAATTTTTGATTGGTTTCTAAGTTAGAAATGACAGCACCTGCGTTCATTTCACTACCTGTTGCTGCTAAAGTCAAGATGGTCACGATTGGTAAAGCAGGACCAGTATACCCTTTTCTGGCTGCAATAACTGTCCAGATATCTTCTTCCGAATAAAAGCCCGCAGCAATTGCTTTGGAACAATCAATGGTTGAACCACCGCCAACTGCTAAAATAACATCGACTTGGTTTTCTTTACACAACTCAATTCCTTTTCTAACGGTTTCAATGCGCGGGTTTGGTTCGACACCGCTCAACTCAATCAGTGTATGCCCGTTTTTTTGGGCCAAATCAGTAATTTGTTGGTACAAGCCATTACGTTTGATACTACCGCCACCATAAACAAGTAAGACATTTTTGCCAAATTGATCTAACACAGCAGGTAATTCGTCTAAACGATCTTTCCCAAAACGGATGTCTGTTGGTACATAAAAATTAAAGTTTTCCATTCTTTCATCCTCCATTCAATGCTCTTACGCATTTATCATACTATTTTTTTAAAAATCCGCCAATAAAAAAGCCGAGCAAATGACAGTTGCTTTCACAACGATCGCTTGACCCAGCTTTTGATTCTTTTTTATAACGAATCGCTTGTTTTGATTAACAAACAAAGAAAATAAGGCGCACCGATGATCGCAACAATAATCCCTGCAGGCATTTCTCCATTGCCAGGCAATAGCCGACCAATCGTATCACTAACCAATAAAAGTAAACTCCCAAACAACGCCGCCAACGGCAATACCTGTTTTTGTTGCGTAAAACCACATTTGCGAGCAATATGTGGCGCAAGTAAACCTAAAAAATTAATTCCCCCTGTAACGGAAATCGCTGATGCCGCCAACATCACCGCTAACAGCAACGAAACGATTCGTTCTTTTTTCACAGCAATACCTACAGAAATAGCTGTTTCGTCCCCCAATTGTAAAATATCCAACAGACGATGACGCTTCATCGCAAAAAAGAACCCGATGACTAACCAAGGCAACAAAGCGCCCACAAAGAACCAATTACTGCCCCAGATACTGCCTGCTTGCCACATTGTAACAAAACGGTACTTTTCAGTGTCAATTTTTGATGTAATTAATAAGGTGAGTGCTGAAATACCCGTACTCAAAATGACACCCGCTAAGACCATTCGAACTGGCGTCAATCCTAAACGATGATGATACGCAATTACCAAAATCCCAACAGCCGCTAGCAAGCCGCCAACTAAGGCCACGAGCGGAAGTGCAAACGTCGTGATACTTGTCGTTTCAATAAAACTAATAAACAAAATCACTGCCAAACCCGCACCCGCATTAATGCCTAAAATCCCAGTATCTGCTAACGGATTCCGAGTAATCCCTTGAAGAATAGCGCCGCTTAAGCCTAAAGCTGCGCCCGCTAGGACCGCAAGCACAATCCGTGGTAACCGAAAATCCCAAACTAACAGTTGTTTGGCCTGACTTCCCTGTCCCAAAAGAAGGGCTTTTAAATCCATGAAGGAAACAGATAATTCCCCTTGCGTTAAACTGATACAAGCAGTTAGGATAATCCCAACTATTAAGATAGCCACCCAACGGGACACTTTTTTCTGTGTCATCCTAGTTGCCCTCCTTTACGAAATAAATAAAGAAAGAATGGGATGCCAATTAAGGCCGTGATAATCCCAAATGGTGTTTCAAAAGGCGGATTCACCATTCGAGCGATTAAATCTGCCACCAAAACGAGGAGCGCACCGCCTAACGCCGAGAACGGAATCAAGCGACGGTAATTTTCTCCAGAAACTGTTCGCATCACATGAGGCACCACCAAACCAACAAAACTGACCGAGCCAACTAGCGCCACAGACAATCCTGATAAAAGCAAAATCGTTATACTGGCAAACAACCGAATACGCTGCGGATTTCGCCCCAAACCAATTGTTGCATCATCGCCAAACCGTAAAATAGTCACCGACGGACTAATCAGAATTGCTAATGCAAATGCGCCCAGAAAGATCGGGACGACTATTTTTAATTGTGCCCAAGAAATAACGCTGACACCGCCAAGAAACCAAAACGTTAACTCTTGACTCAAATTGAACTGAATGGCTAAGAATTGACTAAATGATAAAAAAAGGGCACTAATACCAGCTCCCACTAAGGTCAGACGCATGGGGCTTGCTCCTCGAATTGAATGATTAGAAAGATAATAAATCAGTGCCACACTCACGCCAGCACCAAGAAAAGAAACAACTAAAAGCCACCAATAACTTGCCTGAGGGAGGAAAGCAAAAACAAGCGCTAAGCCCAAGCCAGCCCCAGCATTGATACCCAGCAAGCCAGAATCTGCCAATGGGTTTTGCGTAATCCCTTGCGCTAACGCCCCACTCACCGCTAAACTTGCTCCCACAAAAGCGGCCCCTAAAATCCGCGGCAACCGAACCGTTTGGATGACTTGATGCGCTTGATTGGTCGCATCGAAGTGCGTAAATGATTCAATAATCGTTTGAATCGAAACCGACGTCGCACCAAACATCAATGACAGAAGCATTGTACCAATTAGCAAAAAAAGACAGACAAGTAACACTTGCCATTGGTGTCTATAAAATCCGCTTATGCCTTTCATCCATCCAGCTCCATTTCCATCAACTCATAAGAAAGCACTAGTGGCCGCTGTGTCTGACTATGATAACTAATTTCTGCTTGAATAGCGAAAACATCTGCTAAGCCAGTAACAGTAATCACTTCTTGCGGTGTTCCCTCATTGATAATCTTTCCCTCTTTCATCGCAATCACGCGATCAGAAAAACGAGAAGCTAAATTAATATCATGAATCGTCATCACGATAGTTTTCTGATGTTCTTGATTAATTCGTTTTAACACATTTAAAATTTCTAGCTGATGCGCTGGATCCAAATAGGTGGTCGGTTCATCTAAAATTAAAATATCTGTATCCTGCACTAGCGCCATAGCAATCCAAACCCGTTGGCGTTGCCCACCTGATAAAATTGCCACAGACTCTCTAGCTAACTCAGTTAAGCCTGTTAATTCTAATGCCCATTGTATGTACTCTTGATCTTCTGTGGTGACACTTTTCCAGCCCGATTGATAAGGATATCGCCCGAAAGAGACGAGGTCAAAAACAGATAAATCGATTGTATTTTCTGGCGTTTGTGATAAGATCGCTAGTTCTTGTGCTACTTCTTTTGAAGAAAAATGTTGAAGTTCTTGGTTCTTAATGAACACCTTGCCTTTCTCAGCTGGCAAAATACGCGCAAGTGTTTTTAACAAGGTCGATTTGCCACAACCATTTGGTCCAATAATACTTGTAATAGTTCCCGCTTCAAATGAACAGTTCAGCGCTTCACTAATCACTTGACGACCATATCCTGTAGTTAAGTCCTCTGCCTCTAAATAATTCATAACCATTCCTCTTTAATTTTTCTGTCGTTATTTTACATTTATTGAGAATCGTTCTCACTCATTGTTCCTTGATTATAAAAGACCCTTCCTTAAAAAGCAATGTTTCTTCCAATCAAAAAAACGAATTATCTAAAAAATGCAACTTATTTGCTCAAAAAAGCAAGCGATGATTGACAAACGGTCGTTTTTAACTGATAATGAGAATCGTTATCAACTAAAAATAAAGGAGTTACACAATGAAACTTTTAAAAAAGACGGTCCTAATTGGTACAACCCTTCTTCTTGGTTCATTCTTACTCGCAGCTTGTGGTAATACGAATAAAGAAGCCAACAACGCTGACAAAACACATGAAGTAACAGATACCTTAGGCAATAAAGTAACCGTCCCCGCGAAACCCAAACGGATTATTGCGAGTTATTTAGAAGATTATCTAGTTGCATTAGGAGAAAAACCAGTGGCACAATGGACAGTTGGACAAGGTAGCATTCAAGATTATTTAGCGAAAGAATTGAAAGATGTCCCCACTATTTCCTATGACTTGCCATATGAAGCGGTTCTAAAATTTGAACCTGACTTATTATTAATCAGTTCATCTGCTCTAGTTGAAGGCGGTAAATACAAAGAATACAGTAAAATTGCGCCAACTTATGTAGTCAAAAACGGCGAAAATGTCACTTGGCGTGATCAATTGGAAGATATTGCCACTGTTTTAGATAAAAAAGAACAAGCGAAAAAAGTGTTAGAAGATTATGATACCTTAACCAAAGGCGTCCAAGAAGACCTTGGCAAAAAAGATGCTGGCAAATCTGCGGCAGTCTTATGGGTAACCAACAACCAAGTCTTTATGGTTAGCGATAATCGCTCAAGCGGAACCGTGCTCTATCAAGACTTAGGCCTCCAAGTTCCAAAATTAGTGGAAGAAATTTCTAAAAACGCTACTGCGGATTGGAATCAAGTTTCTTTAGAAAAATTAGCTGAGCTTGACGCAGACCACATTTTCCTTGTAAACAGTGATGAATCAGCACCTCTTTTCCAAGAAGCAATTTGGAAGAACTTACCTGCTGTGAAAAATAACCAAGTTCATACCTATGATAAAAAAAGTAGTTGGTTATACAACGGACCTATTGCGAATACCCAAATTGTTGAAGATGTAAAAAAAGCGCTCTTAAATTAAAAAAAATGCTTGGATGATTGTTTTCATCCAAGCATTTTTTTAATTAGCAATTGCTGTTTCTAAACCAACTTCAATCATTTCATTAAACGTCGTTTGGCGTTCTTCTGCCGTTGTTTCTTCGCCTGTCACCAAGCTATCACTCACCGTCATAATCGCCAATGCTTCTACATCAAATTTTGCTGCTAAATAATATAACATTGCCGCTTCCATTTCAATCGCTAATACCCCGTATCGACCTAAACGAAAGACATCATCTAAGCTATCTTTGTAAAAAACATCATCTGACAATACGTTACCAACATGGGTAGTAAAGCCTTTTGCTTTAGCAATTTCGTAAGATTTGAGTAAAAGATCAAAGCTCGCAATTTGTGGAAAATCATATTTAGGAAAATCATTGCGAATCGCGGAAGAAGGTGTCGCTGCTGCTTGTGCGATAACTAATTCACGAACGTTGACTTTTTCTGAAATAGAACCACACGTACCAACACGAATTAACTTCTTCACATTGTAAGAGTTAATTAACTCATGGGCATAAATACCTGCTGAAGGCATACCCATCCCTGTTCCTTGGACCGAAACATGCTGTCCCTTATACGTTCCTGTGTAACCTAACATCCCACGAACTTGATTATAGCAGACAGGATTCTCTAAAAAAGTTTCCGCAATATATTTTGCTCGGAGGGGATCCCCTGGTAGTAAAATTTTATCGGCAATTTCACCTGGTTTTGCTTCGATATGCACACTCATTCTGGTTTACTCCTTTTTTTATAAAGCTGCTAGTGTTGCTTTCACTAACTCTTTGAATTGTCCTTTAACGCGTTCAGTTGTTTCAACTACTTCTGCATGATTTAAGCTACTTTGCATACCAGCTGCTAAATTCGTAATACAAGAGATGCCTAGTACTTTCATGCCACTATGCACAGCTACAATGACCTCCGAAACAGTTGACATGCCAACTGCATCCGCACCCATCGTCCGTGACATCCGAATTTCTGCAGGCGTTTCATATGTCGGGCCAGAAAAGCCCATATACACGCCTTCTTTTAAATCAATATTTTGTTCCGCAGCCACTTTTTTTGCCACTTCCCGATATTCTTGCGTATAAGCATGACTCATATCTGGAAAACGCGGCCCGATTTCTTCATCATTTTCACCAATTAACGGATTATCGCCTGTAAAATTAATGTGGTCATTGATTAACATCAAATTCCCCGGTGTATATGTTTCATTTACGCCACCAGCTGCGTTGGTTACAATCATTGAATGAATGCCTAAAGCAGCCATCACACGAACAGGATAAGTGACCGTTTGCATCGAATGTCCTTCATAATAATGAAAACGTCCTTGCATCGCCAAAACTTTTTTTCCAGAAAGCGTTCCGTAAACTAATTGTCCAGCATGTCCAACGACTGTTGAAACAGAAAAATGGGGAATTTCAGAGAAAGGAATAGCAATCGCATCGGTTATTTCATTAGCTAATTCACCTAACCCTGAACCTAAGATTAGACCGAAGTCTGCTTGTTGCACCCCTTTTTCTTTCAAAAACTCAGTTGTTTCGTTTAAATGATTCGTTAACGTTGTCATGTGTTGCCTCCTCGAATTATTGTAATTGATTTAAAAAGCTTTGACCGTTTTCCGTTGCAGGAACTTCAAAGTTTTCAGCAATCGTTGCTGAAATATCTGAATAAAATCCTTGTGGCAAGCTGCCTTGTTTTGTCATTTTTTTACTATAAGCCAATAAAGGCACATATTCACGTGTGTGGTCTGTTCCTGGGAAAGTTGGGTCATTCCCGTGATCTGCTGTAATTAAAAGCAAATCATCTTCGGCCATAGCTGCCATAATCTCTGGCAAACGACCATCAAAATCTTCGATGGCTTTTGCATAGCCCTTCACATCACGACGGTGGCCATACAGCGCATCGAAATCCACTAAGTTAGTAAAACTTAAACCTGTGAAATCTTTGTTCATGACCGTTAATAATTGATCCACCCCATCCATATTGCTCTTCGTGCGGATAGCTTCAGTAATTCCTTGTCCATTAAAGATGTCGTTAATTTTCCCAACAGCGATCACATCATTGCCGTTTTCTTTCAACGAATCTAAAACAGTATGGCCAAAAGGATCTAGAGCATAGTCATGACGGTTACTGGTTCGAGTGAAATTACCTGGTTCACCAACATACGGGCGAGCGATAATCCGACCAATCATATAAGGTTCGTCTTTCGTAATGTCACGAACATATTGACAAATTTTATACAATTCTTCTAATGGAATAATGTCTTCATGCGCCGCAATTTGTAAAACAGGATCTGCTGAAGTATAAACGATTAGATCCCCTGTTTTCATTTGATGTTCGCCATAATCATCAATGACTGCTGTCCCGCTATATGGTTTGTTACAAACAACTTTTCGCCCAGAAAAATCTTCAATTTGTTTCAGCAATTCTTCAGGAAAGCCGTTTGGGAATACCCGAAAAGGTTTTTTGATGTTCAAGCCCATAATTTCCCAGTGACCGGTCATAGTATCTTTTCCAACAGAAATTTCTTCTAATTTGGTGGCATAGCCATCGTGGTCTGCCACTGCTTTGACACCTGTTAAAGGAGCAATAGTTCCCAATCCAAGTTTTTCTAAATGAGGAATGGTTAGTCCCGCTTCTTTGGCAATATGACCCAGTGTATCACTGCCGACATCTCCAAATTTTTCAGCATCTGGTGCTTCACCAATACCGACTGAATCTAGTACGATTAAATGAACACGTTTAAACACACTTGCTTCCTCCTCTAAGGTCGTAAATACGTCAAGAATGACAATTATTTTACGCTAGCCTTTTAAATAGTCTCGAGAATCAAACAGAATAATCTATTTATTCTCAGCTCTTCAATTATACCATGAATCCGCTATTATTGCCTGAAAGAGCATTAAAATTTTCACTGATTCCTTCGATTTTAGCAGGGCTTAAAAACTGAAAGAAAAAAAGTCTCCCACCGTAATTAGGAAACTTTTTTATTGTTTTTTTCGAATAGCCTGCTCTTTAAAAAGAACACGACTCTTTATACAATCAAAACTTTTAACACTCCAAGCGGTCTCCCTCTTTTGGCACATTTAAATACCAGATAACCGCTTCTGATAAAATCACACCAATGCCAATGGGCGGATAAAAATAAATACCGATATATCCGATTGCGAAAAGACAAAGATGAATGATTTTTGTTGCCTTACTATAAGATTTCGATTTTCTTAACTTAGCTGCACCCTGTGGATCTTTCACTGCATTGTCCTCATAAATGATCCTTGTTAGCAAGAAGTAAGCAAAATCCCAAACCGTATACACAACAAGATAAAAATAAACGGGTGCCCGCATCCACCAAAATTCACTCACCCAAGCAGTTGCTACCGGAATGAAGGCCATGGAGAATAACCAAAAATTATTTGCCCAAAACGCTTTTTTAGAAAACCAATGAGTTACGGATATTATGTAATGATGATTGTACCATGCGATACAGATAAAAATAAAACTGACAATAAACGATAAAAAATATGGGATATTTTCTATCAAACCTGCCAAAACACCCACTTGAGGAGTCTTAATTTCTAAAATCATGATGGTCATGATGATGGCAATGACTGCATCACTAAATGCTTCTACACGTGTTTTATTCATTGAACGTCCTCCACTTTTCCTATTCTGACTACAAACAAAAGTATAGCAGAAAAACCAACGATTTTTGAAAAAAAGCTGCTAGACCTGTTGGTTTTTTTCAAAATTTCGACACTTCCTTCGAATTGTAAAAAACAGCCAAAGGAAAAAAGTTAAGTCTCCTTTATCAACTCGCTTTTTTGCAGTGAAGCAGTGCCTAATGCCGCTTGTGTTCAACTGATTATCCTAAGAAAAGAAATGGCCCCCGTCGCTTTGACGGAGGGCCCATTTCTTTTCTTATTTCGTTTTGACGTAATTTTTCCCGTTCGCTTTTGGTCCCGATGATTTTCCGAAGAACACAACTAGGACTAAAATGGTCAATACGTATGGTGCTGCTTGTAGATAAACTTTTGGAATTTCTGAAATAATTGGTAAGTTTTCCCCAGCAATACTTAAGTTTTGTGCAAAGCCAAAGAATAAGGCTGCGCCCATTGCCCCAAGTGGATTCCATTTACCAAAGATCATTGCGGCCATTGAAATAAACCCTTGTCCTGCAATTGTGGTAATCCCAAAACGACCCGCAATACTTTGAGCAAAGACAGCTCCGCCCATACCGCCTAAGAAGCCGGATAGCAAGACGCCAGAATAACGCATTAAATAGACATTGATTCCCAATGTATCTGCCGCTTGTGGATGTTCTCCCACAGAACGTAACCGTAAGCCAAAACGTGTTTTATAAATGACAAACCAAGCTAAAATCGCAATCAAAATTGCTACGAAAGCTGGCAAAGAGGTTTTTGCAAAGAATAGTTCACCAATCACTGGAATTTTTGACAATCCTGGGAAAGAAAAATAGCCAAATGATTGTGTAATCATATCTGTTTGTCCTTTTTGATAAATAACTTTTACTAGGAAAACCCCTAGCGCCGGTGCCATCAAGTTAATGACAGTACCACTGATAATATGATCTGCTCGTAAGTTAATGGTTGCAACGGCATGTAAGAGAGAAAAGACAATCCCGACAACGCCTCCTACTAAACAAGCAATCCATGGTGTCGCCGCGCCAAATGTATCAGCAAACGTCAAGTTAAAAACGACCGAACTGAAAGCGCCCATTACCATAATACCTTCCAAGCCAACGTTAACCACACCACTTCGTTCTGAGAACGTTCCGCCTAATGCTGTCAAGATGAGCGGAGTTGCATACACTAATGTTTGCGTGATGATTGAGGAAATTGTTGCTAAATCCATTAGATGTCTCCCCCCTCTTGATTGTTTTTGTCTGGCGCCGCTTCAATTGTTTCTACAATCGCTACTTCTTTTTTACTACCAGACGCTTTTGCTAACAAGAAACGAATTAAATAACTAATTCCCACAAAGAAAATAATTGCTGCAATAACAACATCAACTAATTCGGTTGGTACACCAGCTATCAACGGCATTCCTTGTCCACCAAGTTTTAACATTCCAAACAGTAATGCGGAAAGTAAAATCCCGATTGAGCTACCTGCTCCTAATAGAGACACGGCCATACCATCGAACCCAATGCTCAACGATGTGTTTTGAATAAAGAAGTTTTGGAAAGTCCCCAATCCTTGGACCGCACCACCTAAACCAGCCAGCGTTCCTGAAATCATCATGGATAAAATAATCGTTCGCTTGCTGCTCATTCCAGCATATTCAGAAGCAAATGGGTTTAACCCCACCGACCGAATTTCAAAACCAAGCGTTGTTTTTTTCATCAAGAACCATACAAGAATAAGGAAAATGAAGGCCAAGAAAATGCCGATGTTCAAACGAGAGCCATCACTGATATTTGTTAAAAACGGTGAGCGTAATGATGCATTCGCACCAATCATTTTGGTGATCCCTTTGTTCGCCATAATACTTGGTTTCATGACATTATTAGCAATATGATTTCCTGTGTACAATAAAATATAATTCAACATAATCGTAACAATAACTTCACTCGTCCCAAAATAGGCACGCAAGAAACCTGGAATGGCTGCTGCTAAAGCTCCTGCAACCGCGCCAACAATAATCGCCACCGGCAACGCAATCATCCGGGGTGCATCAGGCATGGATAAAGCGACCCAAATACTAGCCACCCAACCACATAAGGCTTGTCCAGAAAGCCCGATATTAAAGAATCCAGCCGAATTTGCCACCGAGAATCCTAAAGCGGTAAAAATCAACGGTGCTGCGGTGACAAAAATCTCACCAATACTTTTCTTTCCTTGGAAAGCTGTTTCAAACATCGCTTGATACCCAGCCACTGGGTCATAGCCAAAGATAACCATAATAATTGCCCCTAAGAGGAAACCCATAATAACAGATAACACAGGGACTAAAATATTTCTTATTTTTTCAGAACGATTATTCAACAGTTTCACCTGCCTCTACTTTTGATAACTCAGCACGGGCTTCTTCCAATGAGTAGCCAGCCATTAACAAGCCCAATTCATTTTCTGTCGTTTCTTTCGGATCAACAATTCCGACGATTTCCCCCGCATGAATAACAGCGATACGATCAGAAACATTTAAAATTTCATCTAATTCAAAACTTACTAATAAAACAGCTTTATTTTTATCTCTTTGTTCAATTAGTCGACGATGAATGTATTCAATAGCTCCGACATCTAAACCGCGTGTTGGTTGAGAAACAATCAACAAATCTGGATCGCGGTCAACTTCTCGGGCAATAATCGCTTTTTGCTGATTCCCACCTGAAAGCGCCCGAGCTGGTACTAATTCATTAGGAGTCCGTACATCATATTCTTCAATTAATTCACGGGCGTGTTTGTTAATCATTCGATAGTTTAAAATACCTGTTGAACTGTATGGTTTTTGGTAATACGTTTGTAGGCCAATATTTTCAGCCAATGTCATCTCTAATACTAAGCCATATTTATGTCGGTCTTCAGGAACGTGGGCGACACCCATTTCCGTAATTTCCCGAGGTTTGCGATTAGTAATCTCTTTTTCATTCAAATGAATGGACCCGTTTTCGACTTTGGTTAATCCTGCTAAGGCTTGGATTAATTCTGTTTGTCCATTGCCATCAATCCCCGCAATTCCAACAACTTCCCCTGCTCGGACATCTAAGCTAAGATTTTTCACTGCATCTAAGCCGCGGCTTTCTTTCACTACTAAATCTTTAATTGATAAAATTGTTTCTTTCGGTTGCGCTGGTTTTTTCTCTGTTTTGAAGGAAACAGAACGACCCACCATCATATCGGCTAACTGTTGCGAAGAAACATCTTTCACATTGACGGTGCCAATACTTTGCCCCCGGCGAATGACCGTACAACGGTCTGCTACTTTTTTAATTTCATCTAACTTATGTGTAATTAAAATGATCGATTTGCCTTCATCGGTTAGTTCTTTCAAAATAATCATTAATTCATCAATTTCTTGTGGCGTTAATACTGCGGTTGGTTCGTCAAAAATTAAAACGTTCGCACCACGATATAAGGTCTTTAAAATTTCAACCCGTTGTTGCATACCTACAGAAATATCGCGAATATAGGCATTGGGATTTACATCCAACCCGTATTGCTTAGACACTTCTTCAATCTCTTTTTTCGCTTTTTTCCGGTCTAAAATACCGCCATGGGTAGGTTCGCTACCTAAGATAATATTTTCAGTCACAGTAAAGGCTTCAACTAACATAAAATGCTGATGGACCATTCCGATTCCTAAACGATTGGCTGCAGTAGGACTTGTAATGTTGACTTTTTCGCCATTCATATAAATCTCACCTGAGGTCGGTTCCAATAGCCCTGATAAGATATTCATCAAGGTCGACTTGCCTGCACCATTTTCACCTAGCAGTGCGTGGATTTCACCAGGTTTTACTTGTAAATCAATTTGGTCGTTGGCTTTGAACGTCCCAAATTCTTTGGTGATTTTACGCATCTCAATTACGTTTTCTTCTTGAGACAAGGTCTATTCACTTCCTAACAAAATTATATTGGCAATACTTTAGAGGGTAATTTTGACCCTTAACTAAGTAGTTGAAGAACCTCAACTATTTAGTTAAAAATCCAAACATCATAAAGGGTTTCCTTGGCAGCCGTCGCTGCCAAGGACCACTTTATTTTTAGAAGGAACAATAATGAGCCCTTCTTTTTTCATTTAGGAGCTTAAATTATTCTGGTTTTTCTGGGACTTTTACGTCACCTGAGATTACTTTATCTTTTGCTGTTTTAACAGCTTCTTTTGTTTTGTCGTTTAAATAGCCGTCTGTTAAGTCAACGCCACCATCTTTTAATCCATAAACTAAATGTTCGCCACCAGGGAATTTGTCTTCTAACGCACGGTTGGCAATATCTTGAACCGCTGTGCCGACACCTTTAAGTGTTGAAGTTAACGTGAAGTTGTCTTCTTTGCCGTCTTTTGTTTTGTACTTGCCATCAGCATCTTGATCACGGTCAACACCGATTACCCAAACTTTGTCGCCAGAACCTGATTCATTCAAGTCTTTTGCTTCTTGGAAGACCCCTTGTCCAGTCGCACCAGAAGCATGGAAGATGATATCAACGCCGTTTTGGTACATTGCAGCAGCTAAAGCTTTCCCTTTGGCAGGATCAGCAAATGAAGCCGCATATTTTGTATCAACAGTAATTTCTTTACCTAATTCTTTCGCAGCATCAGCCACACCTTTTTCAAAACCAGCTTGGAAACGGTCAATTACGACCCCTTCTTCACCACCAACAAAACCGACTTTGTTCGTTTTTGTTTCGTTTGCAGCAGCAACACCGGCTAAGTAAGCTGCTTCATTATCTCTAAATGTTGCAGAAACGACATTCTTTTTGCCATCGATTTGATCATCGATTAAAACAAAGTTTGTATCAGGGTTGGCATCTGCTGCAGAAGAAATTGCATCTTTTAGCAAGTAGCCAATACCAAAGATTGTGTTGAATTTACTTGATACCGCTTGGTCAATATTTGTTGTATAGTCAGCTGCATCATTCGATTGAATATATGCATACCCTTTTGAACCTTCTGGTAAATCATGTTCTTTACCCCAAGCTTGCAATCCTTCCCAAGAAGATTGGTTGAACGACTTGTCATCCACGCCGCCTGTATCTGTAATGATTACAGCACTATGCGCTGCATCCCCTTTGCCACCGCCGCTTTCAGCGGTTTTTCCTTTGCCACCACCACATGCTGCAAGTGAAACTGATAAACCTAATGCAATCAAACTAAAACCGAATAATTTTGCTTTTTTCATTTCTGTAAAGCCTCCTAAAAATAGTTTAATGTATTTAAACAACTAAGTTGTTTCTAAGGTTGGTCTGGGACTTTTACGTCACCAGAGATGATTTGTTCTTTGGCTTCTTTAACTGCCGTTTTGGCTTGATCGCTTAGGGCTTCTGTTGTTAAATCAACACCGCCATCTTTCAATCCATAAGTTAAATGTTCGCCGCCAGGGAATTTATCTTCTAATGCAAGATCAGAGATTTTTTTCACAGCAATATTTACACCTTTAATGGTTGAAGCTAACGTTAAGTTATCATCCTTGCCATCTTTGGTTGTATATTTACCGTCTTCGTTTTGGTCACGGTCAACACCAATCACCCAAACTTTATCTTTTGAACCTGTTTCATTTAGCGCTTTGGCTTCTTGGAAGATTCCTTGTCCTGTAGTCGCCGCTGCGTGATAAATAATGTCGGCACCTGCTTGATACATAGAAGAAGCTAAGGCCCGTCCTTTTGAAGCGTCTGCAAATGTCCCTGCATAAGTAGACGTAATTTGAATATCTTTGCCTAATTTTTTGCTAGCGTCTGCTACACCTTTTTCAAAACCAGCTTGGAAACGGCCAATAACAGGTCCTTCAACCCCGCCGATAAATCCTACTTTGTTGGTTTTCGTAGTGTTAGCTGCTGCCACACCTGCTAAATACGCAGATTCATTATCTCTAAATGTTGCAGAAGCGACGTTGTTTTTCCCATTAACTGTATCGTCGATTAGAACGAAATTCGTTTCTGGGTTGGCGTCCGCTGCATCTACTACTGCATTTTTTAGTAAATAGCCAATGCCAAAAATCGTTTTAAATTGACTTGAAATGGCTTGGTCAATGTTTGATGTATAATCAGATGCTTCATTTGATTGAATATACGCATACCCTTGAGGTCCTTCTGGAAGTTTGTGCTCTTTGCCCCACTCTTGCATTCCTTCCCACGCAGATTGGTTAAAAGATTTGTCATCAATGCCGGCTGTATCTGTGACCATTACGACACTATGTTGTGGATCACCTTTTGTGTTGGCGTTCTTTTTGCTATTGCCGCCACATGCAGCTAACCCAATGGTTAAGGCAACTGCTGCCAATCCTAGACCTAAAAATTTTGCTTGTTTCACTTTCCGAAAAGCCCCCTACTATTTTATCTATTATTTCATTCGCATTTATGCTATTGAAATCTACTTTGAGCCCAACGAAACCTTATGTCCTTTTTTTAAAAATCTTTATCTGTAAATGAATAGGGCAATAATGCCTCAACTGTCATTGTTTTAGTCGCGCCATCTTTACCAACTAGCGTGACCGGCATTTGTGGATCAAAGAATTCAGCCATTACTTGACGACAAGCGCCACATGGAGAAATGGGTGCCTCTGTATTACCTGCTACAACTAAATGTTGGAAGGTCCGTTCATCTTCTGAAATGGCTTTAAAAATCGCCGTTCTTTCTGCACAATTTGTTAAACCAAAGGAGGCATTTTCAATGTTGACTCCTTGATACATTTTCCCGTCTGCAGTCACTAAGCAAGCGCCCACAGGAAAGTTAGAATACGGTACATAGGCGTGTGCCAATGCTTCTACGGCACAATCAAGCCATTCTTGTTTTACTGTCATCTTTTTCGCCACACCTTCGTTTAATTTAAAATACGAATTAATACCCTTCGCCAGTTGTGCCAGAAACAATTGCTACACCCGTACTTGCACCGATGCGCGTTGCCCCAGCTTCAATCATTGCTAACGCTTCTTCTGCATTATGCACGCCACCAGAAGCCTTAACGCCCATGTCAGGACCAACTGTCTCACGCATTAAACGAATGTCTGCTACTTTAGCGCCGCCTGTTGAGAAGCCAGTAGATGTTTTAACGAAATCGGCACCTGCTTCTTTGGCTAATTCACAAGCTTTAACTTTTTCTTCGTCTGTTAATAATGCTGTTTCAATAATCACTTTGACTAACGCTTTTCCTTTGGCTGCATCTACTACGCCTTGAATGTCTTGACGTACGTGATCGTATTGTTGTGATTTTAATGCACCAATATTAATCACCATATCCACTTCATTCGCACCATTTTTAATCGCATCAGCTGCTTCGTATGCTTTAACTTCTGGTGTATTTGCCCCCAAAGGAAAGCCAATAACAGTACACACAGCGACGTCGGTATCTGCTAATTGCTCGCTAGCAAAAGCGACCCAACAAGGATTGATACATACAGAGAAAAAGTTGTACTCCTTAGCTTCGTCAATAATTTTTTGGACAGCGGCTTCTGTCGCTTCTGGTTTCAAAATAGTGTGGTCAATCATGCGGTTTAATTCCATGATGAGAATTCCTCTTTTCTTTTTGTTTTATTCCGTAATAATATCGTGAATCAAAATAGGCTCTTCGCCGGTTGGTCCAATTTCAATGTTTTTATAAAGCAATTGTTCGACTTCTGTCACGTCTTCACGATTGGCATAAATGGTTAGTAATGATTCGCCTTTTTCAACTGGGCTCCCTACTTTTTTGTGAAGTTTCAAGCCAACTGCAAAATCAATCGTATCTTCTTTCGTAGCCCGACCAGCGCCCAGCAACATTGCGGCAACGCCAATTTCATTGGCAACGATTTTTTGTACCACGCCTGTTTCTTTGGCAGGTAAATCAAATTGATAAGTCGCGGTTAATAATTTTTCTGGCTGGTCAACAACGGAACTGTCGCCGTCTTGATTTTCAATCATTTCTTTAAATTTCGCGAGCGCTCGACCGCTTGTTAAAGCTTCTTCTAATAAAGCCCGTGCTTCGTCTAACGTCTCGGCTTTTTTAGCTAAAACGACCATCTGACTTCCTAAGACATAGCACATCTCCACTAAATCTTCTGGCCCATTTCCTTGCAAGGTCTCGATTGCTTCAACGATTTCTAAACTATTTCCGATGGCCTCCCCTAAAGGTTGTGACATGTCTGAAATTACTGCCATCGTTTGGCGATTTGCCAGTTTCCCAATGCGAACCATTGTTTCCGCTAATCGACGAGCACTTGCTAGGTCTTTCATAAAGGCCCCTTCACCAGTAGTCACGTCTAAGACAATCGCATCTGCCCCTGCGGCAATTTTTTTACTCATAATGGAACTTGCAATTAATGGAATTGAGTCAACAGTGGCGGTCACATCACGTAACGCATAAAGTTTTTTGTCTGCTGGTGCTAGATCACCTGACTGACCAATCACTGCCACTTTTGTATCGTTCACCAATTGAATAAAACGTTCTTCTGTCAATTCAACTTTAAAACCAGGAATCGCTTCTAATTTATCCAACGTACCGCCCGTGTAGCCTAAGCCACGACCAGACATTTTTGCTACATTGACCCCGACACTAGCAACTAATGGCGCTAAAATAAGCGTCGTAGTGTCGCCTACGCCACCTGTAGAATGCTTGTCGACTTTGATTCCTTCTATAGAAGAAAGATCCACAATTTCGCCTGAATGGACCATTGCTAACGTCATTTGTGTAATTTCTTCGTCTGTCATATCTTGGTAAAAAACAGCCATTAAAAAGGCACTTACCTGATAATCTGGAATTGAACCATCTGTGTATCCGTTGATAATAAATTGAATTTCTTCGCTTGTTAGTTGATGCCCGTCACGTTTTTTTTCAATAATGTCTACCATTCTCATGAATTCGTTCCCTCCGATTTCCCGATAATGTATTATACAACAAAATCGTTCAGCTTTAAACCATTTAGTAAACCAGTTTACTATTATTTTTTTCTTGTGAAAACGCAAACAACACGAACATTCTATTTCTAAGCTGTTTTTTAAATCGGTTTTGTGCTTTTTCTAGCAATAAACGTCGCATCAAAAACTTTATTGGGAACTTTCCCTGTTGGATCTGCAATAGCTTCCACCAAAAATTTTGCTGCATAATAGCCAATATCAAAACTCGGCTGATAGACGGTTGTTAAACTCGGCACCAAATATTCGGAAATTTCCAAGCCATCAAAACCAACCACCGAAATATCGTCAGGAATTTTCTTGCCCGCTTCTTCAATGGCTTGATAAGCTCCCATCGCCATTTCATCATTACCACAAAAAATTGCTGTGATTTCTTCATTTTTCAAAACTTCTTTCGCCGCAGCATAGCCGCCATGCAAGTTCAATTCCCCAGCACAAACATAATGCGGACGAAAAGGTAAATTGTTGTCCTGTAACGCATGCTGATACGCCGTCACTCGTTCCGTCAAACGATAATAGCCGGCACTTTCACGCAACATGCCAATATGCTGATGCCCTTGTTGAATCAAATGATGGACCGCTTGATAAGCACCTTCGTACTCTTTAACGATTAATCGTCCACTATCTCGTGGATTAATCCCACGATCGACAAGAATGACAGGAATCGGATGTTCTCGTCGGTCTTTTAAAATATGATTTTCTGGCAAAACATTCGGCGTGGCAAAAATAATGCCATCCACCGACCGATGAATCAACTCGCTAACATATTGCATCGCTTGCTCGGAATCATGCTTTGAATTGCATAACAAAATCATGTAGCCTAACGAATTTAAATATGTTTCCACACCTTCAATCACTTTTGAGAAAAAGAAATCCGTCACATCTGGCACAATCATACCAATGGTTTTGGAATGACGGTTGATTACATTCGAAGCAAAGTAATCTGGTTTGTAATGATTTTCAGCGACTACCGCCAACACCTTGTTGCGGGTTTTTTCACTGAAACGACTCCCTTTATTATTCAGAATTTGTGAGACGGTTGTGACAGAAACACCAGCCATATCAGCAATTTCTTTAATCGTTAGTTTCATCGCGCCCCTCCCAACGTCTCCTTTTGCATTGACAGACATTTGTAGACGTGTTACAGTCTTCAAAATACTTATCGAATCTTTTACATTTTAACAAAAAAAAGACAAAAGAAATAGACTAAAAAGATTAAAAAACAAAAGAAAATGGAGGCTATTTTTTTCATGGAAGAATCCCGTGTCCGTCAATTACCAAAAATCGAGCTGCACTGTCACTTAGATGGGTCGATTCGACCAACAACTTTACGCACCATTGCTGAAAAACAAAACATTCCATTACCCCAAGACGAACAAGCCTTGAAAGAGTTAGTGGTTGCCCCTGAAAAATGCACCGATTTGAATGATTATTTAACTCGGTTTGACTTTGTGCTAACCTGTCTACAAACGGCCGAAGCTTTGCAAGCAGCGGCGTATGACGTGATTAGCCAAGCTGCCGAAGATGGCGTGGCTTACATAGAGGTGCGTTTTGCGCCTTCGCAACATACAGAAAAAGGCTTACGGTTACCTGAAATCGTGACTGCTGTTTTAACTGGCTTAAAACAAGGCGAAGAAGATTTTGGTGTAAAAAGCAATGCACTGTTATGCGGCATGCGGCATGACCAACAACAAGCCATAGAAAAAATCGTTCACTTAGCGCATGATTTCAGAGAGACAGGCGTTGTCGGCTTTGATTTAGCTGGCAATGAAGTCGATTTTCCTCCATACACATTTGAAGACGTATTAGCTTTAGCCAACCAATTGTCAATTCCATTAACACTCCACGCTGGGGAATGCGGCTGTGGCAAAAATGTCGCTGATGCTGTCACTTTAGGTGCTACTCGGATTGGTCACGGTATTGCTTTGAAAGATACACCCGAATACTTGGCGCTCTTAAAAGAAAAAAAGGTTCTTTTAGAAATGTGTCCAACTAGCAACTTCCAAACAGGCACCGTCAAAACATTGGCTGAATACCCTTTTCAACAATTTATAGAGGCTGGCTTAGCCGTCTGCGTCAATACCGATAATCGCACTGTTTCAGATACTACGTTAACGAAAGAATTCATGAAATTGGCCACTTGGTATCAATTAAGTTATGACGAAATGAAGCAACTCACTAAAAATGCGCTTGCAGGTGCTTTTTTATCGCCAGACGAAAAAAAACTGTTGAACCAAAAAATTGATCAAGCGTATCTATTCTAAAAAAGAACCGCCACTAAAGTGGCGGTTCTTTTTTACTCTGCTTCTTTAACACTTCGTAAAATATAATAGCCTTTGTCTTTTGTCACAATTTCAACATTGCCAAATACTTCAGCCATTTTCTTTTCTGCACTAGGTGCACCTTGTTTCTTTTGAATAACTACCGTTAGTGTACCACCAACTTTCAATAACGGAAAAGCCCCTGTTAAAATGCCATGGACAACTTTTTTGCCTGCACGAATGGGCGGATTGCTAACAATCGCCGCGTAGGTCGTTTCGTTTAAGGTTTCATACACATTGGAAGAATGGATATCCACAGTAGTAATTTGGTTACGTTGGGCGTTCATTTGAGCTAGCCCAACTGCCCGTTGGTTGACATCCACCATTTCCACCAGTCGACCAGTCGCCGCTGCTAAGGACAACCCAATTGGTCCATAGCCACAACCAACATCTAACAAACGGCCTGCTGGTAAATTTTCCCATTCAAAGGCATCAATCAACACACGAGAACCATAATCCACTGTTCCTCTTGAGAAGACCCCGCTATCGGTCGTAAACTGAAAGGTCCGACCACGTAATGGAAAAGACCAGCTTTCTAAATCATGTGCTAATTCTGGATTTTCTGTATAATAATGATTCGCCATTTTGTTCTTCCTATCTATGCTTGTTTTGGTTTTAGTCTACCTTTTATTTCTCGAACAATCAAGGCACCTAATAATTCATAGCCCACTTGTGAAAAATGCAAACCATCTGCTTGTAAAAATTCATCCGTTCCAGGATAAACAGTCATCGCTTTATACAAATCAATAACTGGCAAGTTATGTGCCGCTCCGACTTCTTGTGCAACCTTGACCAATTCCTTGATACGCGTTTGTGGCCGTTCTGGACGTCTGCCACTATCCGCATATGGTGGCGTAATTAAAATTACCTTTTCTGAACCAATTTCGTGAATCATTGTTTCAAGGTTTTCTCTAAACGTGGCTACTGTTAAATTTCGATCCAGTGACGCATCATTGGCGCCAAAGAAAATCACCACTTCATCAGGTTTCTCAATTAGTACTTCTTTATTTAATCGTTTTAAACCATCCTCTGTTGTATCGCCAGGCATTCCAGCATTAATAACAGCCACTTCTTCTAGACCCATCGCAGCAATATCCCGTTTCACTAAGTCAACAAGAACAGGTGAGACGGCTTCGTCTAAATAACCAGCAGTAATGCTATCACCAAATAATACAATTTTTCTCATGGCTTTTCCCCTCTTTTCTAACAGTTTTCTCTTTTCATGATACCATTTTCATCATAAATTGGCGAAGAAGGGAATTCTTTTGTAAAATCCTGTGTTTCCCTTGTGAAATTATGGTAAAATGTACAAAGATTGAACAGGGTTTGGTGGAGGAACAATGGACGATAAAATGAATTACTACCCAATTTCCAGAGAAGAATGGCATGGGTTTTATCATGACGGCAAAGCACCGTTAACCGAAGCAGAATTGGATAACATTAAAAGTGTGAACGACCAAATTTCACTAAAAGATGTACAAGAAATTTATGTACCCTTAACGCATCTTATTCATTTATACATGAAAGAATTTGAATCGCTAACACTTAGCAAAGGATTATTCCTACATGAATATGTCTCTGTACCACCATTCATCATTGGAATTGCCGGCAGTGTCGCCGTTGGTAAAAGCACCACCGCTCGTCTTTTGCAAAGAATTCTGGCCCGAACGTTTAAACGAAGAAACGTTCAACTCATTACAACGGATGGATTTTTGTATCCCAATAAAGTGTTAGAAGAACAAGGAATTATGGACCGAAAAGGGTTTCCTGAAAGTTATGACATGGAGAAGCTAATTAATTTCTTAAACGAAGTCAAAAGCGGCAAAGACGAAATTAAAGCACCCGTCTATTCTCACAGTGTCTACGATGTTATCGAAGGCGAATATGAGTTGATTCAACAACCAGATATTCTGATTGTTGAAGGCATTAACACCTTACAGTTACCCGCCAATCAACAAATTTATGTGAGTGATTTTTTTGATTTTTCTATTTTTGTGGATGCCGATCCAGCCTTAATTGAAAAATGGTACCTAGAACGTTTTGGGGCCTTATTAGATACGGCTTTCTTAGATCCTAATAATTATTATTACCAATATGCAATTGGCAAACGAGAAGATGCTTTCGCCATGGCACGGAATGTTTGGAAAACCGTGAACTTACCGAACTTGGAGGAATATATCTTGCCAACGCGCGGACGTGCGGACATTATTTTGCATAAAACGGAAAATCATTTGATTGACCAAATCTATCTACGTAAATATTAAGGGTTGACGAGCTAAGAAATATCCTGTATCTTTTGTAGAAATATCCTTGAAAATTTTCAGCAGAATGCATGACTTTCAAGGAGTAAAATGTTTTAATAAGTATAGCTAGACAAAGAAGAGTACGGAACAAAAGTGAACCACTTTTTAACCGCCTGATTCTCGGCTGTTTAAAAATAGCCCCTGCGGAATTAAGCCAAAATTTTCTAAAAATCGTAAAACAATTTTTGAAAATCCTTTCTTAATTCTTGGTGCTGACCACTTTTTAACCGCCTTTTCTTTAGATAAATTTAAATGGATAAGGGGTAATAGACGTGACTAACGTTGCCGATTTGACATCTGTCGAAAAAATTATTGTTTTAGACTTTGGTAGTCAGTTTAACCAATTGATTACTCGTCGTATTCGTGAATTTGGCGTATTCTCTGAGTTATTAAGCCACCGAACTACGGCAGAAGAAATTCGCAAAATCGCGCCTAAAGGAATCATCTTCTCAGGTGGACCAAACAGCGTGTATGACAAAGATGCTTTTAGCATTGATCCAGAAATTTATGAGTTAGGAATTCCCATTCTTGGCATCTGCTACGGTATGCAATTAATGACTCATAACTTAGGCGGAAAAGTAGAACCTGCCGCAAACCGTGAATACGGAAAAGCAGAATTAGAAATCCTTGGTGATGCGACATTATTCCAAGGAACACCTGCGAAACAAACCGTTTGGATGAGCCACGGTGATTTAGTAACAGAAATCGCTCCTGGATTCGAAAAAGTTGGGACAAGCAACGATTGTCCAATCGCTTCTATCGAAGATGCCAACCGCAAATTCTACGGCGTACAATTTCATCCAGAGGTTCGTCATTCAGAATATGGTAACGACTTATTGCGTCACTTTGCTTTTGATGTGTGTGGCTGTACTGGTGACTGGAGCATGGAAAACTTCATCGATATGGAAGTCGCTAAAATCCGTGAACAAGTAGGCGATAAAAAAGTCTTACTTGGTTTATCAGGTGGCGTTGACTCAAGTGTTGTCGGCGTGCTTTTACAAAAAGCCATTGGCGACCAATTAACTTGTATCTTCGTTGACCATGGATTATTACGTAAAGGTGAAGCAGAACAAGTAATGGAAAGTTTAGGCGGTAAATTTGGCTTAAACATTATTAAAGTAGATGCAAAAGAACGCTTCTTAAGCAAATTAGCAGGCGTTTCTGACCCTGAACAAAAACGTAAAATCATCGGTAACGAATTTGTGTATGTTTTTGATGACGAAGCAACTAAACTTGCTGGGGAAGAAGGCGTTTCATTCCTAGCACAAGGAACTCTTTACACAGACGTCATCGAATCTGGTACAGAAACTGCGCAAACAATTAAATCACATCACAACGTTGGTGGTCTTCCTGAAGACATGCAATTTGAATTAATTGAACCTTTAAATACATTATTCAAAGACGAAGTTCGTGCCTTAGGAACTGAACTTGGCATGCCTGATGCAATCGTTTGGCGCCAACCATTCCCAGGACCAGGATTAGGTATTCGTGTGCTTGGTGAAATTACAGAAGATAAATTACAAATCGTTCGTGATTCAGATGCTATCCTACGTGAAGAAATCGCAGCAGCTGGCTTAGATCGTGACATTTGGCAGTACTTTACTGTCTTACCTGGCATCCGCTCAGTAGGCGTTATGGGCGATGGCCGTACCTACGATTACACAGTCGGTATCCGTGCTGTGACTTCTATCGACGGCATGACCGCTGACTTTGCCCGTATCCCTTGGGATGTTTTACAAAAAATCTCTGTGCGCATCGTGAACGAAGTTGCACATGTAAACCGTATCGTGTACGATATTACTTCAAAACCACCTGCAACTGTGGAGTGGGAATAACACCCAACCCGCTAGAAAACCTATTTTATAGGTTTTCTAGCGGGTTTTCTTTTGCGTTATCACACTTTTATCACACTTTATTTTTTTACTCCTTTAGTGAATTGATTGGTAACC
The DNA here is from genome assembly GCF_050555765.1 of Enterococcus sp. MSG3299. Lineage (NCBI taxonomy): Bacteria > Bacillati > Bacillota > Bacilli > Lactobacillales > Enterococcaceae > Enterococcus > Enterococcus sp. MSG3299. The sequence continues at coordinate 175,383 of NZ_CP187869.1, read as the reverse complement.
TCCGATGCCATATTTTGTTTAGTAAACTCCACATTAACTATTTCCCTTCAATTCATTAACTATTTCAGATTCAGAGTAATAAAATCTATTGTCTCCTTACCATTTTCAAATATTGAATAAGCTGATGCTTCCATTCTCCCTCTTCTTGCATCTTTTTATTTCAATCCATCATATATTCTTAATTGCCTTACTAGCAAATTAATTTTTTTCCATTATTATAATTCCCTTTCTCCAAAATTAGGCTTTTTTAAATTAAAAATGATCGTTTTAAAATACCCCTAAAACAATTAAAAACTCTAATTAACACAACTGTCATCTATAAGTCATGCACAACAAACCCTAAATTTTTAGTCGCTTCCATATTCATATTAAATTACTAAGTCTGATCAACTATATAAAAAAGCAATAACTGATAACGCAATAGCTAACAATCACTGCTTTTTGAACTTGTTTACTGTGCAAACAAAGAATATTTAAACTCAGTATTCTCAATACATTTCAACAGAAACTACTATACAAAGCCATAACTATTTTTATATCTATTATAAATTAAACTACGCTCTAAATTTGTTACAATACACTCTCTTATCATAACGTTTTGAATATTCTAAATAATAAAAAAGCTTCTTATTTTTATATTTCAAAAACCCTGCTAACTGATTGTAATACTACTTCATCTTCTTCATGAGTAGTTAAAATAATTCCCTTACCTTCTGATATCTTAATATCTATAATCTTATATAACATTTTTTTTCTTTTCTTATCTATAAAAGCAAATGGTTCATCTAAAATATACCATTCCCTTTCTAAAGACATCAAAATAAGAGCATACAGGAATTTTTTTTCCCCTCCTGAAAGCATACCCCATTGTTTTTTTAGCAACTTATCAACATCTTCACGCTTTAAAATTTTATCGCTTAACTGATAAAAAGATTGAATACTTTTCTTTCCGTCTAAACCATAACTAAATTTTAAAAAATCCATTCCTGACAAACGATCAGAAAAATATATGTTTTGATTAATATATATGATACTTTCATTCCCCTTAATTACATTTCTTTTTACCTTTTTTATTCCTGAAATGTAATCTAATAATAAGGTTTTTCCGTTACCATTATCTCCAAGAAATAGGTTGTACTCTTTTAAAATATTCATATTTATTTTCTTATCTACATAAGGAATATTTAAATCTTTTATTTCAATCATAGCGTTACCTTCTTTCATTTGAAATTGGTTCAAATTTTACTATCGAATACATACTAATAAGAACTAAAAATATAGAAATTGTAACATATTTTAAAACATCCTCATTCTTATGATCAATCAAAACATTAGATAAAATTGATAGCGGGTTATATTTATTTAACTCTATATTCGTATTTAACAATATAAATAAACCAAAAATTAGCATTGTAAATATTGAATTTATAGTATTTGCATGCACTTTTTTTACTAGAGTTAAATTGTAACTAACAAACGCAACTGGTAAACATGCTATAATAGTAATAAAACTATATAAAAAAAGACGAAAAAACGATAGTGGTAGTAAAATGATCACAATTAAATTAAGTAAGTTTACACTGATAAAGCTGAACATAATTTGCGTCAATAGATTGCCTAAAAAAAATGCCCAAGGTGAATTATTTATTGAAAATATTGTTTTTAAACTTCCGTATTCTTTCAACTGTAATGCATAAACTCCCACTCCATAAACATAGGAACAAACAATAATATATACCCACCAATATGCCAATTCCCACTCATTTGTTACATTTCTATAATTCATAAAAAAAGTAATTACAGGCAAGGCAATTGACCACAGTAAAGGGATCTTATCTTTTAATAACATTTTAATATTAAACACCGCATATGATTTAACTGGAATAAACATTTTCACTCCTCCTTATGGAAATGGTAACAGTTCTGAAAAATCTTTTCTTTTTAATTTTAGTATATTCTCTACATTTAATATTATTTCTTGTGAAAAATTTCTTGGTGCCATATTAGGAAACCACTTTGGATCAAACACCTTCACTACTTTCACATTCTCAGCATGATTATTTTCAAACATTGCAATATATGGTGACATATTAAGAGAATTGCTTGTACTTTTGATAATAATTGTATGACTAACTTTTTCTATTTCCTCTTCATTATCCACAGTTATAAGTTCACTACCTTCTAGATATGCATATAACTCTTTAACTTCTTCTGGTCTCAACCTGTCAAAATAGTCATGGTAAATATCTTTATTGTCAATTACTACTTCAGATCTTTGACTAACCTGTCCTTCTTTATATTTTGAATATGATGTAGCAAAATATTGTAATATTTCTTTTTGTGATTTTATTACTGCTTTTCTCGCTGATTGACTAGTTCCCAAACCCACTGCTTTGTATTTTTCACCATACCCAACGGCAAGTACTACGTAAAGGTTCTTACTTAAAGATATATTATAATATTTGACATTGTCTAAATAATTAGTCAAATATCTGTCTATTTTTTTTATTTCTTCTATCTTATCTATGTTTAATTGCTGAGCCTTAGTATGAAACAAGAAGTTAGTAATATAGCTCTGTCTTTCAAAGAATTCTTTATATGCTGTCCATATTAATGGCTTTGATTTTTTATGCGAGGCCATACCCGAAGAATCCACAAAACTATTTTTAAACAAAATCATATCAAGATTGACTTGTTTAATGCTTCCATCAATTAAATTCGTGGCAATAACCGTATGCTCTTTTGGTGAATTTTCGTTGATGAGTGTTTCTCGCTCCAAATACTCTCCTATAGTCGAAAGAATATGCTGCCTTTTATTCTTTAAATCAACCTCATAGGCTTTGATAGGTCTTTTAGAATATTTTTCTATATATACGTTATAGTGATGTGACATAAATAAGTCCTCATTTAAAACAAAATTCACCTTATTTCTTAAAAAACCTTTCAAAAGTATTCTCCTTTCTATCATTGGATAGGACAATCAACAGAGTAATCAATTAAGTATCTTTTAGTAATCTCTTTATCTTTTTGTCTTTCAATATTTATCTTAATTGGTAAAGAATTTAGTAACTGTTTGGATATACATTTTATTGTTTTAACTCCTCTATTTATGTCATCTCCAATTACGGATACCTCAACATTGTCAATCCAATCAGCAGTTTTAATATATTTCGTGGCTTGTATAGAATCTTTTGTAATAACTTTGTATGTTTCATCCATAAACTTTACTTTTTCAAAAATTTGTTTATGCAATTTATCAGAAAATTTATTTGCTTTTGCTAAGGGATTATTAAAAGTTTGCCACTCTATTCCCTTAGCTTCTTTCAAGGCCAAAATTAGAGATTGTTCTATAGTAATACTACAACATACACCTGAGGTTAGTAATTTCCCTTCTAAAAACCCCATCACGATCACTGTTGAATAATTACTAAGTTCACGAACTACATAAATTTTAAACATATTTGAAATAAAATTATATTCATTAATTAAGTCATGAATTTCTTTATCTTGTGTTAACTTTTCCCCTTTCAAACCATACCAAAAACAAAAAACTTCATTTTTCTCAATCAATTCTGTTAGTGCCTTTTGGATTATTACTTCTGAAAGTTTTCCAGATGAAGTTCCTGTCGTATCATTAAATCCAAACTCATGATTTCCATATCCAAATTCTGAATATTTTCTGCTACTTACAATATTTTTTTCTAAATTTACAGAAGAAATAGTTTTATTTGTACTTAATGGTACCCCTAAGAAAAGTCTTTCTAAATATTCATTATAACTTTTAATAAGTGATAACTGTTTATTTTCATCAACTGAGAAAGCACTACCTGCTGTCGTTCCTTGCTTAATCTTGACACGTGAAAAATTTACATATCCAATATTTATACTTGATAAAAACATACCACTTTTCACACCGTAGGAACTTTTATTCGTAAATAGCATCAGTTAACACCTCTAAAATTAAAGTTTCCATTAACAAACATTTTCTCAAGTTTATACCTAATCCATTTGTCAGTTGTTGCTCTGGTACTAGCATTTCATTTATTATTATGTTTTTTTCTTTACTAATCGCTAATTGACTGCTTTTAGAAACGTAACCAATTTCTTTTATACCATTTGTGTACGCCTTTTTTCTATATAAACAAATTGCATCCTCTATGTTTAAAAAAAAAGCTAACACTAGTTTATCATTTACTATTTCTCTAACCTTAGTTACATCCGTTTCATATAGAATCAAAAAATTATTTTTAAAATCGAAAGAATAACAGCCAGCATTTACATTCCCTATTTTTTTTGTTATGGCTAGTATTGGCATACTAACTTTATATATAAAGGAAGCATAATTTTTTTGTAAATCACTAGCTAACGTTTTTACAAAAACAGGCAACTCATCAAAAGGATATGCCGCTAACCTAATATCCGAGTATTTCACATTATAGAGACCTAAAACATCGTTCAATTCATCTAAATTATTTTCTTCTACTTGTTTATTCACTACCCTTTGTTGATATTTTAACGTATCAATTAAATATGCTTCATCTAATAGTACATTCTTATATTCATTCCAATAATAATCACTCATAGCAATCACAATACCCCCAATGATAAGCAATATCTTTTGTAACTAAATGATTATTTAAATCAATAGATAAAACTTCATCTAAGTCACATTTCATTAAATCGCTATCCAAATTCCTCATTATGGTATAAACTATCGTAAAATAATCATCCTTTTGCAACGGGTATTCTATAGCAAAATTTTGTGATTTTGTATAAAGTAAATCTATAATTGTCTGAAAATTAGCTGTATCAGAAGTTATTTCTCCTCTTAATTGGCTTTCTAGTTCAGAAAAAAAACATATTGGACATGGATTGTACCATTCCCTTTTATAGAAATTCGAAAAATAAATATGATGATTATAGCTAAAAATTATTTTAATGACTACATTCTTTTCCTTAGCTATATTTACAATATTTTCATATTCTTTAAAATTGAAAGCCTTTAAAAATACTATAAGCAATTTACCATCCATATTTTTAGATTCTAAGTGGGAAATACTGCTCTGATGACTAATTATAAATTTTTCGGAAAATACGTAATCGAATAATTCAGAAAATTCAGAATCATCGGTATATACCAAAACCTCATTAATCTTGTTATTTTCTATATCAAGCTTTTTAATTAATTTATTTTCTTCTAAAAAGACCAGTACATTATTAATCATGTTACTTCTAAAATAATTGGATAATAGAGATTCCTCAAAATTTATTACTTCATTTTTTTCTAAATCTTTTAACATTCTAACTAAATTTTTATTAGTAATAATTATCGACGATAGTTTTGTTTGAAAGAATGTTTCTTTTTCACTAAGATCATGCCATATAAAAGGGTTTACTTTATACATTTTTTCACTCCTTTTTACTTGATTATGTAAAGAGGTAAGTGCGTCCACTTACCTTATGAAGTTTCTATTCTTCTAATCCTGTGGCACCCCCACAACAACAGCAGCAACAACAACAGCAGCCACCGCCACCGCCGCCACCACCGCCGCCGCCTTTAGAGACAGTAATGTTCTCAACAACAGAACCATATCCAAACCCATATAATTCAGGCTCTTCATTAATTGCAGTTGGGGTTTTTTGTGACACTAAAATTTCTTCAACATTCATTTTAATACACCTCCGTTATAATTTTATCAATATTGATAAAATTATTTTACCATTACGTAATTATTTTTCAAGGAAAAACTCATCTTTTTTTAATAAAAAAACATGTTTTTGTATTGAAAATTCTAAAAATTCTTGCTTAGACAATAAAAATAAAAAAATTAATAACAAAAAAATATCATTAATTTTTGTATCAATGGAAATTCGAACAACCATAATTTAAAAATAGTTATTTTATTACCATGAAATTATAATGTAAAATGCATATTCCCATATTTTTAAATTTCAGCTATTTTATAAAAATTATGAATACCTCATTCACAGCATTTAATAACAAAACATATTTAAACATTCAAAAAGCAATAACTGTTAACACAAGAGCTGACAATCATTGCTTAACTTATTATAAATTGTATATACAAAAAAATATCAGTTTTTTTCTCTTTGAAAAAATACCCTAAAGAAAACACACAAAGAATCTCAAAGCTAAAATTCCTAAAAAAGTATAAAAAATAGATTGATATAACTTAGGTATTTCCGGTTCTTTAATATGATTAGAAAAATCTTTTTTATCAAAATACAACTGTTTTATATATAGATCTTTTAATTTTTCATATTCTGATTTAAGTTCAGATGTTTCTTTTATAAAAAGTAACCAAATAACTATTAAAGACAATATAAAAATAAGTAAAATTAATAAGCTTTTCTCTGATTTAGAAAATAAAATTTTTTTCCACAAATTGTCTCCATCAACACTTTTTAACTCATCATATATATAGAGAGCCACTGCAGAACACCAACCAAGAAATTTTAAGTGAAGCGCTTGATAACTTTCTTGCTTTTCCTTACTCAATTTTAAAAAGTCATCTTTCAACAAGTTTACTTGAGAAAAGTATTTATCTGTTTCTTCTTTTATAATTCTATTAAATGCAGAATCAGCACTACATAAGTCTCTATTAGATAAATCAAACGACTTTTTCCTAATTATCAGCTCCCGAATTATCTTTAATCTTGTTTGTATATTGTCTTCATTTTTTATGATCCAAAGATAAGTATCATATAAATTCAACACCTTAATATCGCAGTAATTAATATCCATTTTAAACTCTTTGTCATCACATCTAACCTTAAAATTAAAAATATTATTTTTATAATTCGTAATATTAGATAGAAACAATAATATATATATTGATTGGATAAATTTAACTTTATCGGTTTGTTCATAATTTGTAAAATGTTGTATAGATATACCTAATTTTTCCTTCTGCAAGCCATTTATATTATTCTCCCTGATAACATTACTGAATTGAAGAACGTCTTTCGAATAATCAAGTACTTTTTCTATCTTATTATTTTTGTAAATTTTTAAATTATTATCAAAAACTTTTTTTTTAAATTTATCTATAATTTTCGAAAAGTTGTTACACTTATCTATATATGCTTCTTCATAGAATAATAATGAAGGCGTGTTATATATTTGTCTGTCTTCTACATAATCTTGCAGTTCTTCAGGCCACGCACTCGAAAATTGAAAAGCGGTATCTATAAATTCCCCTCTAATTTCCATCAGTTAACTCCTTAGGTAAATTATTTACAAATTTTTCAGAAACAGATAATATTATTTTTCCGTCTTCGTATTCTATTCCCTGTCTCCTGATTAACTTTTCATAATTATCAGTCCATATTTTTGTATCCTCTGATACAAAAATTTCTTTATGATAACGTTTTTTTATAGCTTTTTTTGAAATTTCAAAACCAGTATCAATATTTTTTGAAGACTCTGAGTAGACTAAATTCAATTCTGTATCTCTAATTAAACTTTTTTCTACTAATAACTCTTTTAATTGTGTCTTATCAAAACTTTCATTTTTAAAAATATAATTTTCTGTAGCTTCTTTTATTTCCTGTAAATTGCCTTTTGAAGATATATTTTCTGAAAATAGTTTATTTTCTTTTAGTAAATCAATTAAGTCAATTGAATTTTGGTACGAATCCCTATTTAATGAAAGTTTTAAAAAATCTTCTCTCCAGTATTTTGCAATAGTTTTATTTCGATCAATAACGACTACTTTATTTAAATTTCCGTCGAAAATACATCCCTTATAATAATTTGCTTCAGTAGAAAATGATGTTTTCATCTCATAATTTTTTTCTTTATCAACAACCTCAATATTCTCTAATTTTAATAAAATTAATTGCTCATCTTCTTTTTTTATGAATAAATTTCCTTTTGTAATTTGCTTATTTCTAGTCCCATCTTTCTTTAGTTCTGCCCCTCTCAAACTCTCGGCAAATTCATACATATTAAAAATTGTTTTTGAATTCATATATTTGTTCAAAATAGAATCTTCTCTCGCACTACAATCAATTCTTAAATGATCTGCATTTTCTGAAGAAAATATTTTTTGAAAAACTTTTTTTATATTCTGAATATCTTTTTTTTCTAGTTTCTCTTCATACGCATCTTCACTAATATCAAAGACCTTTATTTCCACTCAGCTTTCTCTCCTTTTATTATAAATCCAATGTTAGAATTTATAATATTTCATTTACCTTATTACTTTATGGTTAGTTTATCACGAATAAAGTTTAAGATAAAATGCATATTCCCATATTTTCGTATATCAGTTAATATAGTCCTTACTGTACTATATTTCCTACAAATAAGTTAACGATATCTATAAAACAAGTACAGCATTTACTGAAAAAAATATTTTTTTTAAATGACTAGTATATATTTAAAAAGAAATAACTACTAACACAAGGGCTAACAATTATTGCTTTTTAAACTTATTTATTATGAAAATAAATCCAATTGAAACCAGTATTCTCAATACATTGAAACAGAAACAACTACCTACAACCATAATTACTGTATATTTCACTTATCATTACAATCGAAATATACAGTAATTTCAAATTGTCAAAAAACCAAAAAAGAATAATATTCAAATTAATGACAAAAATAAGTTCAGATAAATTTTAGTTACTACCATATATTTTCCAACAAAAATTTATCACAGTTCTATCACAGTATATATCATTTTAAGCTATATTTTAGTAATTCAACTAAGCTTAAATCTTGATACACAAGCAAAAGAAATTCAAACTATTCTTTCTACTACAGAGTGGGAATAACAATCAACCCGCTAGAAAACCTATTTTATAGGTGTTTCTAGCGGGTTTTCTTTTGTGTTATCACACTTTGCTCCACCGCCCTCAAAGTCCTATAATTTAATCATAAGAATAGTGGCTATTAATAAAATTCATCAATTAAAAGGAAGCGATTTCAACATGTCAAAAGCAACTTTTCTTAAGTATGGTTTTATTGTCCTCTTCATAGGAATTTTTTTACTTCGTGCCCAAAAATTTATTTCTGAACCCCTTTCGTACCTTTTTTCGGGTATTCTTTTGCTTATTGTTGCGTATTTAATACTCGTGAAAAAAATGAACTTTTTCTCAAGTTTGCTCACTGTTACCGATCAACCTTCTTCTACCCAACAACGATTAGGTCAACTTTCTGGTCTTGTCAGTTTATTGATTGGTTTACTTCTGGTAATTTTTTCAGTCATTTTATAGACACTTTTTCACTATTGTTCTTATAAAAACAAGACGTTCTTGTTTGGCCTTTGACGTTGTCGTATACTATAAATAATAAATAAGCTATGAAGGAGTAAATTAATGAAAAAAAGTGTTATAACTAGTTCTATGTTAGCGGTTTTGTTGTCGGGATTTCTCGTTACCCCTATTTCTGCTTACGCTTTGGAACGCTCTAAGGGAACTACTGAAGAAACGGTGGCTTCAGAAACATCTCTAACGGAGCAACAAATGAGTAGCGGTGTCACTGAAGAAATGAATCCAAGCATCATAAATTCTCAAGAGGAAACAGAAACAACTTCCACTTCCTCAACCTCCGATTCCACCACTGAAGTTTCTACATCAGAAGTAACAACTGTTAATGATACAGAAAATAGTAGCGACGATACTGAAACTACTTTGGAAACATCACAAAGTAATGAGGACACACCTGTAGCACCGGCAAAAGCAGAAGAAAAAGTTCCTGATATTAATTATCAGACACATATCCAAGACATCGGATGGCAAGGGGTTGTCAAAAACGGGGAAATTTCTGGGACTAGCAGACGCTCTTTACGTCTTGAAGGAATTAAAATGAATATTTCAAATTCAGATTTGGCTGGATCTGTAGAATATAGAACACATGTCCAAGAAATTGGGTGGCAAGGATATGTGAAAGATAATCAATTGTCTGGTACAAGCGGAAAGTCTTTGCGGCTCGAAGCGATTCAAATTCGCTTAACTGGAGAAATAGCTAACGCATATGATGTTTATTATCGTGTGCATATAGAAGATAAAGGTTGGTTGAATTGGGCAAAAAACAGTGAGTCCGCAGGTAGTCAAAGCGCCGCTAAAAGATTAGAAGCCATTCAAATTAAATTAGTGAAGAAGGGCGAAGCGGCACCTGAAGGATCTGGAAAAGCCTTTTTAATTGGAAATGAAGCAAAACGTCCAGATGAAATCAAACCAACTGTCAATTATCAAACACACGTGCAAAATATTGGTTGGCAAGGGGTTGTCAAGAATGGTGAAATAGCTGGTACAAGTGGGAAAAATTTACAACTGGAAGCAATCAAAATCAACCTGAGTGATGGTGCTCTAGATGGAAATATAGAATACTCTACGCACATCCAAAATATCGGATGGCAAGATTATAAAGCCAATGGGGCATTATCTGGCACAACTGGAAAAAATTTACAATTAGAAGCCATTAAAATTAAACTGGCCGGTGATGTTTCAAGATATTATGATGTCTATTATCGAGTGCATATCCAAGATAAAGGTTGGTTAAATTGGGCAGCTAATGGCGCCCCAGCTGGAAGTCAAGCTGCATCTAAACATTTAGAAGCCATCCAAATCAAAGTAGTTAGAAAGGGCGAAACTGCTCCTAAAGGAAATGGAAAAGCCTTTTTAGTTGGAAATGAAGCAAAACGTCCAGATGAAATCAAACCAACTGTCAATTATCAAACACACGTGCAAAATATTGGTTGGCAAGGGGTTGTCAAGAATGGTGAAATAGCTGGTACAAGTGGGAAAAATTTACAACTGGAAGCAATCAAAATCAACCTGAGTGATGCTGCTCTAGCTGGAAATATAGAATACTCTACGCACATCCAAAATATCGGATGGCAAGATTATAAAGCTAATGGGGCATTGTCTGGCACAACTGGAAAAAATTTACAATTAGAAGCCATTAAAATTAAACTGGCCGGTGATGTTTCAAGATATTATGATGTCTATTACCGTGTCCATATCCAAGATAAAGGTTGGTTGAATTGGGCAGCTAATGGTGCCTCAGCTGGAAGTCAAGCTGCCTCTAAACATTTGGAAGCTATTCAAATCAAAATAGTTAGAAAAGGTGAAACGGCTCCTAAAGGATCTGGAAAAGCTTTTTTAGTTGGCGATGAAGCTCGCACACCAGCAGAGATAGCAAACAGATTACGTGCAGAAAGATTAAAGAAAAAACCTTATTATTATTCTCAACGTGACCCGCAATGGATTAATACTTATATCGGAAACTATACCATTGGCGCAGCAGGATGTGTTCCAACAAGTTTATCTATGATTTTAAGAGGCTCTTACGGTTATAATGTAAATCCTGTCAGTGTTGCAACAAGAATGGCATCTTATGGCGGGTTAAATCAAAGATACTTTGGCGCTTCTGCAACTGATTTAGTGATAACAGCTCAATCATATGGCCGTTCGATCAAAGTTATTAATGATGTAGCTACATTAAACGCCTATCTTTCTGAAGGATATCCTGTTATTTTATATCAAAATGTTGGGATTGGACATGCTATTGTCGTTCATGAGTACAAAAATGGTTACACTTTAACCTATGATCCATACGGTCGCCAGTTTTACTCAGGTTGGGTGTCAACACAAGCACTTTGGAATACTCCGTCAAATGATCCAATTGATTGGACAGAAGGCCGACCATGTTTCGTTATTTTATAGGAGGATATAATGAAAAAAAAACTTATTGTACTATTGTTAGCCTTATTTTTAACGGCATGTAGTAATAATACTGGGGGAAAAAATAGCGACGCTTCATCTACTGAAGTATCAACTAAACAGCAAACTACCCAGTCTTCTAAAAAAGATAGTAGTAATCCGGACACAACACCAACTTCTACATCATCTATAACAATTGAAACAACCGAGAATTTAAAGAATAGAGAATTGAATCCAACAGATGATGTTTCAAAAACTAGACGACAATTGTATGAACAAGGAATTAACAGTTCAACAATTACGGATAAAGAACTAAAGGAATATATATCAGAGGCTAAAGAACAAAAGAAAGATGTGATTGATTATATTAAGCAAAAAATAAATCAATAAAGTTATCTCATATTCATTCCCCCCTTGACTCTCCCTTCACTCTTGGCTATGATTACCTTAGCAAGTACAATGGTGTACTGTGAACAGTTGAGCAACGGCGCTCAAAAAGATTGGCTTTCGTGCATTCTTTTTGAGGGCTTTTTATTTTTAGAAAGTAGGGAAATTGAATGGAAAAAATGTACCGCAGTCCGTATGAAGCGTACCCGTATCTATCTTCTAAACCAGAAGATTTACGATGTGATTTTGAATTAATGACTGATGAATTGGCCTCGATGACAGGTCTTCTACGAGGATATGTGCAACAATTAGACGTCCCTGAACAGCCTGCACTAACAGAAGAACTAGCTAAAATTTGCGAGTTAATCTACCATGTCAATCCAACGACCCGAACAAAATTAACAGTCACAGAGGACGAAATAGCCTGGCTTTTGGAACGTGTCAATGCTATGAATGAACTGACATACGAAGAAAATCGTCCTTTTGTTTTACCGATGGGCACAATCTGTTCCTCTTATGCACACATTTTAAGAGCCAAAGCCAAAGATATTGTTCGTTTACTTTATCGCATGGACTATGGTGGTAAAAAAATTGATTCGCAGCTGTATGATGTAGTCAACTTACTCTCAGGTTACTTTTTCATGTTAGCTTTGTACCTAAATCAGCTCGAAAATGGTGAAGAAGTCCCCTTTGTTTCTCGCAACTATTCTATTTAAAAAGTACACCCACCGCTAACGACGAATTGCTAGCGGTCGGTGTACTTTTATACAGGCAAGTAAGCTTCCCCTTTTGCAAATAGTTTAGCAGTACCACCAATAATGACTCGATTTTCTTTCACTTCACAAGTTAAAAAGCCGCCTCTTGGGGACACTTGATAGGCGGAAAGGGTCGTTTGATTGAGCCGTTTTCCCCAATAAGGAATTAAATTGGCGTGCGCAGAACCACAAACTGGATCTTCGTTAATTCTTAGTTTCGGGAAAAAAGTCCGTGAAACAAAATCCACCGAGTCTCCAGGTGCCGTTACAATGACTCCTACTCCTAAATCCAATGCTTTTAATGCAGAAAAATCTGGTGTGATTTTTGCCACTGTCTCTTCGTCTTTTAAGACAAAAAATAAATCGCGGCCTAAATAAGCTTCATAAATTTTCGCGCCTAAAGCGACTTCATACTCTGGCAAAATTGGAATCCTTTCCGGTAGGATGTAAGGAAAATCTAGATAATAGTATTCCTCTTTTTTGGTCACTGCGAGCGGTCCACTTTGACTAGTAAAATGAAGCGTTTCTTCCGCAACGGAATAATAGTTAAATAACACAAAAGCCGTCGCTAATGTAGCATGCCCGCAGAGATCGATTTCTCGTTCCGGCGTAAACCAGCGCAGGGCGTAACTTTTTCCCTCTTTGACTGTAAAAGCAGTCTCTGACAAATTATTTTCAATCGCAATGTTTTGCATCACCGCTTCTGGCAACCATTTTTCCAAAACATAAACAGCGGCGGGATTGCCTTTAAAAACTTCCTCCGCGAAAGCATCGACAATATAATAGGGATAACTCATTTTAATTCTCTCCTTGTATTTTTTGATAAATGTATTCCGCGCAACACAAATCCTCAACTGCTAAGCCAACCGCATCAAAAATCGTGCGGTCTTTCTGCTCCGCCTTTAGTTTAACTTTGCCAGTCACTAATTCGCCGAGAGAACCTACAATTTTTTCAGCTGAAAAGGCACCTTCTGAAATCGGAATTAAAAGATCCCCGCTTTCTTTTAATGCAGCCGCATACTCATCTACAAACACTTGACTGTTTTTAACAAGGTCGCTTGTTAATTCTCTGGAAGTCGGCGTGAATGTACCAATTGCATTGATATGGGCATTCGTCAAAACGTCTTTTTCTTCTAAAAATGCGTCCTGACTGGAAGTTAGTGTACAGATAATTTCCGCTTCCTGGACGGCTTCTTGGACAGAAGAACAACCAATAAAGGTACATGCGGGGTAATTGTGCTGTTGCTTAGCGATTAATTTTCGTCCGCGTTCTGCTGTGCGGTCATATATAAAAACCTTTTCAATCGCCCGAACGCTTTGTAGCGCTGCGAGATGAGATGAAGCTTGTTGACCCGCACCAATCAAAGCGATACTTTTTACCTCTGGAGCTGCTAAATAATCGGTTGCCAAAGCAGAAACAGCTGCCGTGCGAAGCCACGTAATCGCATTGGCGTCCATCATCGCGACTGGTCTTCCAGTAGAACTATCAAACAATAAAATTTGACCAAGATGCGAGGCCAAATTTTTTTGTGGATTTTCTGGAAAAGCTGTAATGATTTTTGCCCCAAAAAAGCGATTTTTTCCTAAGTAAGCAGGCATTAATGCAAAAAGATTCTGATTTTCCCCATCTGGTAAAACCTCTACATGGCGCTCACTTTGCGAAATTTTTCCTTTTTGCAACTCTGCAAAGCAACGTTTCATCACTTGAATTGCTTCGGAAAACGACAATTGTTGAATAACCCTCTCATAAGAAATAATGTCCATCTGAATTCCTCCCTTTGCGCTATCATAAACCAGACAAACAATACACTCAATGCTATAATTGTATGGAATACAATTTTATAGAAAGGAAGTTCCCCTCATGCCGATTAATTCCTATGAGAACTATGCGTTGTCATGGCGCCCTGTTAAAGAACGTTTAACAAGACCTTATTACCAATCATTGGTTCAACAATTAGAAGCGGATATCTTATCTGGTGCACTTCAAAAAAATGTGAAATTGCCTTCGCAAAGAGAATTAGCTGATTACTTGGATCTGAATTTCACGACGATTGGTCAAGCCTATAAACACGCTATGGAAAAAGGCTTACTTTATACCAACATCGGTAGCGGCACTTTCGTTTCTCCCAACGCGTTTTACTCAATTACAATCTCTACCAACCAAGTAGCGGACCATCTAATTGATTTAGGGCTGGTTAGTTCCTTTGATATGTGTAATCAGCGGATTTTACCTTTTATTGAATCAGTTAGTAAAAATGCGGCCCTTAACAGTTTGCTAAATTATCGCGATCCTTTAGGTACGCACTTTCAACGAGCAACCGCTGCCGAATGGCTTCAGACACAAGGCGTTCGGACCAATGCCGAAGAAGTTGCCATTGTATCTGGTGTCCAGAATGGGCTGGCCGTGACGTTAGCCGCCGCTTTTTCTCCAGGTCAGCGGATTGCCGTAGATCGATACACGTATTCAAATTTTATTGAACTCGCCCAGCTTTATCATTTAGAAATCGTCCCGATTGGCTATGATTCCGAGGGGATGGACCCAGAGCATTTACTGCAAGAATGCAAAAAGAAAAAAATACACGGTATTTTCTTAATGCCCGCATGTAATAACCCGATTGGTTTCCAAATGTCTAGCGCCCGCCGAATGACTTTAGCTGAAATCATTCAGCAAGAACACTTATGGGTAATTGAAGATGACATTCATTCTTTTTTAACAACTTATGCACAGCAAGCAGTTTTACCAACGTTTCAAGAACTCTTACCTCAACAAACGATTTACTTAGCGGGGATGACAAAGTTTGTCTGTACAGGCTTACGCATTGCGTACCTTGTTTTCCCTCCGCTTCTTCGCCAAGAAATAGAGCGTGCGATTTTTAACATTAACGTTAAAACTTCTGGCTTTGATGCTGAAATTGTCACCCAAGTCTTACGCTCACCAGTTGCAGAAGAATTAGTGATAGAAAAATTGGCTTTAACAAAACAAGCCAATGACTTATTTGATGCCATTTTTGGGTTAGCTAGACCTAGCAATCCTTTGCCGTACTACCGAACTATTCCCCTTTCTACCGAAAAAACGGCGCCGCAAATTGAACAAGAATTTCTCCAAAATGGGGTACGTCTTTTTCACTCGAGCCGCTTTACTGTGCAAAATCAGCCAGATGCTTTTTTACGAATTTCCTTGGCCTCCAATCAGCTTGAGGTATTGGCGAAAGGATTAACCATTATCCAAGAACTCTTACCGACATTAAACGAAAAGAAAGGACATTCCCTATGAATTCATTGCCAATACTTGAAAAAGCAGTGGGCGCGATCACCCTGCTTTCCGAAGAACAACAAAATGCCGAATATGAAGGCTTTTTATGCCAAGTTAATGAATCGCAACAACTTATCCGCAGTCGCTTAGCCAAAAAAACGCCGAAAAAAGAAGGCTATTTTGTAGCCTTCTGGGAAAAAAATCAACAAAATCAGAACGAAGCCTTTGATGCAACGGAAGCCCCTGAAATGTTAGCAATTGTCATTTCTGATCAAGAAAAGCAAGGTCTCTTTCTTCTGCCGAAAGAATGTTTAATCCAACAAAAAATTCTCAAAACGCACCAACAAAAAGGCAAAATGGCAGCCCGTTTTTATCCTTCTTGGTGCCAAAACCTTAATCAAACCGCCAAAAAAACACAAAAATGGCAACTAGCTTACTTTACTGATTTATCTAAATACTAAAAACGTCAGCTGGCTTCAGAAGCCAGCTGACGTTTGTTTCTTCTACTGTTTAACCAATTGGTGGCGTACCTTCTGCGTTCCCAGCAATCGCTTCGATTTGAATCTGGGCACCTTTTGGTAAATCCGTCACACCAATCACTCTTCTGGCAGGCGTGCCTTCAGGGAAGTACGTTTGGTAGACGTCATCTACTGCCGCCAGCTCTTCAATCTCTTTCACAAAAATGTTCACTTTCACCAGATCAGCTAAGCTGTGATCCACACTTTCAATAATCGCTTTGATGTTTTCTAAACATTGCGTCGTTTGTTCCTTGATTCCGCCAGCGACTAACGCATTTGTTTTAGGGTCCAATGGTAGCTGAGCTGATAGATGGTTGTAATGAGAAAAAGCAACAGTTTGTGTCGAAAATGGACACTTCGGTGCGTGATCTGTATTATTTGCTTCAATAATTAATCCATGTCGATCTTCAATCGCTTGTGGTGGCGTACCATCCCCATGAGAAACCACCGCTTCTACTTGCACCGCCGCGCCCACTGGTAAATCAGCAACAGTAATCACTGTTCGTGCTGGCATATAATTGACCGTGCGCGCAATTCCTGAATCTGGGAAAAAAGCGGCATATACTTGATTGACAGCTTCCAACTTAGATAAATCTTTTAAATAAATATTGACCTTCACAATATCATCAAAAGGCACATCAATACTGGTTAAAATGGCTTTTATGTTTTTCAAACATTGTTTTGTTTGCGTTTTAACACAGCCAGCCACAACTCTGCCCGTTTGAGGATCTATAGGCAATTGTGCAGACAGATTGTTATAGTGAGAAAACGCGACCGTTTGACTGGCTAGAGCATCAATTGGTGCCTGAACAGTCTGATTTGTTAATTTAATTAAATCCCCAGCTTGAGGTGCATTAGGGATAGTTCCTTCCCCATTTGAAACAAGTGCCTCCATTTGAACAGAAGCGCCTAACGGCAAATCTGCGACGGCGACCACTGTTTTAGCTGGATAATAATGGGTAAAAAAGGCCGCATAGACCTCCTCAACTGCGGCAGCATCCCGCATATCTTTGACAAAAATGGTCATTCTGACAATGTCACTCATCACATGGTTGATATTTTCAACAACCGCTTGGATATTTTTCAAACATTGTGTCGCTTGGGCCCGAATGCCACCTTCTACCAATTGTCCAGAGGTTGGCTCAATAGGTAATTGTGCCGACAAATGATTGTAGTGGGAAAATGCGACTGTTTGGGCTGCGAGAGGATGCTTTGGTGCACGCTCTGTATTTCTTGCTAAGACGATATTTTCATTACTCATAAATCTACTCCCTTTTTTAGCATTCCAACAAAAATGATTCCGCTTACATTTCCAAGCATTAAACTTCCAACAAGCTCCTTTTTATTTTCCTGCTTTTCTATTAATGGTGATAGCTTTCCACCACCACTTCTTTCAGTCTACAATAAGAACAGGAACATTTCAATAAGGCAATCCTAAATTAATTGTTGGCACTCAAACAAATCTTCTTCAGTTAAAGAAGACTGGCACGAATCAAGCTTGATTCGTGCCAGTCTTTATAGATAACTCGTTAGCTATAACTAGTTTTATTTAACCACCATATACTCACGATAATTTTCCGAGAACGTATCCATTAGCGTATAAATTCGTTCAAAATCATAGTCACGACGAGGGTCATCATACCAAACACATTGAATACTTCCAATAATTGGAAGATTCGGGCTACCTGCTGGCACATCTGTAAATGCTTTTTTCGACATATTTGCTAAAGCATCATCATATTGATAAATGCCAGAATCAACATTGCCAGCTACCCAATACCACGCATCATTGGTATTAAAAATTTTGTGTCCTTTTTGAACAAAGTACTCAGGTTTGGCTACGTCATATCCGCTCCAACCGGCTGTCCAATAAGAAATAATAATCTCTGGGTCAAATGTACCGAAAGAATCGTCACTGTTGTAATAAATGCCATCATTGAAGCTCATTGGCTGCATGCCCGCATCTTTAATTATTTTAGCTAAATCATTCGCATAAGCGACAAAATCCTTGTAGCGCCCAGAAGATTGCAGTTTTGCCCAACCGCCTGTATCGACATCATTTGCATACTCATCGCCACCAAAATTGAAAATTTCACTATGCGCGGAAAAATAAGCCACGTACTTACTGATAATTGCCTTTGTGAAATTCACTGCCTTTTGGTTCCCTAAATCTACTGTTCGTTTTGAGCCATCAAAAGCGGGATTTTTAATCGCTAGTTTTTCCATAGCCACTAACAAGGCATCCATATGTCCTGGACTGTTAATCACGGGAATGATGTTGATGTTGCGCGCTTTCGCAAAAGCCAACAACCGATCCATTTCTTTTTGTGTTAACGCGTTGCCATTAGGGTCATTGTAATACGCGTTGTTGCCTCGTTGGATTGCTTTTGAAACCCGGTTGTGGTTGTATTTTTTACCATTCACATTGACCGACATATCATCCAAGATAAACCGTAAGCCATCATTTCCTAAAATTAATTGGACATCTGTGTACCCATTTTGACTGGCTTTGGCCACTAATTCTTCCAGTTGTTCCACGGAAAAATATTTTCTTCCCGCATCAATGGAAAAGACACTTTTTAAAGGTTGTGTTTGTTTCTCTTTTAAATTATCCAAAGCTGTTTGGACCTCCGTTTGCCAAGTAGTCACTTGCGCGGCTGTATACGTTTTTCCCGCAAGTTCTGTTGCGACTGTCTCTTTTGTTGTTTGTAGTGCTTGAATCGTTTCTGGTGTATAGCTTTCTGCCTTTTCAATGGCTGCAACTGCTTGATCCAACGCACGATATAAAGTGGTTAAGTCAATGGCTAACAGGCCTTTTTCTAATTCAGCATCATAGGTATTTGAAAGCCCTTGGCCATAATCGCCACCTAAAATAGCTTTATTCACATCATAAAGCGTCGTTGCTTGTGTCACTGCTTCTGCGGCTTTATTTTGTGCTTCAAGGTCTGTGTTGGCGTAGCTAATTCGTTTTAAATAGTGTTGCGCAGCCGCTTTCATCTCTCCAAGAGAAACGCCTTTACTCTCTGCAATGGCCGTTTTTGTCCAAAGTAAATTAGAAGGTTTTATCTGATTTAAATCGTCTTCATTATAGGTGCGACCATCGCGATCTAAGGCATAGAGGAACATGCCCCCTAAATTATTTTCATAAGAATAACGAGCTACTTTATACATGTTACTTTCCATATACGGCTCTTTTGTGTCATACCAGCGGTTGCGATCTTGCTCTTCTGGGAAAGTTAATCCTGGAACAAATCGTTCCCCATTGAGAACCGGACTTAAATTATTTAATGCTCGTTGCGTGCGTTGGTCATCGCTGCCATACTGTTGATAAGCGAGAAAATCGAAACAGTCACTGACATCTTGTAAAGGTGGTAAATATTCTGCATTGGTATCATACAAAAATGGACGATCCGTTCCCGACTTCGGTCCAATGTATTTTGATAATGCACGAATGACACCATTAGATAGAACAATATCTTTTTCACTTGGACGAGTTTCCATGTCAATATCTAACCCATCAATTCCTAAATCATCGACAAATTTGGTTAACAGCTCTTTCGCATAAGCATCAAATTCTGCTTCTGTAGGCGTTGTTCCTGCATAAGGAACTTTTAATAGCTCGCTATAATCAATCCCACGAACTAAACGAACACCTCGTGCATGTAATGCTGGCGCATACTCATTTTTTAACGTATCATAAAATAGCTGTGCAAGTGCTTCTTGTCCTTTTGGCACATAACTAAAGACATTCACAATGTCAATACCATAAGGAATATCGTGCATCGTTAGCCAATTTTCATCTGGCAATGTTGTATTAACTCCTTGCATCGTTTTGTCACGCCAAGCCCGATAATAAACCATAAAATGTTTCTCTTGGGTCGGCTCATTGGCTTGGCTGATCATTGGTTGATGAAACAGACTAAATAAGATAAACGCCAAGCCAACCAATAACGAAAGACCCAGCCAACTGACAATTGTTTCTCTGTTTTCTCCTTTTCTTGTCGATAAATTGTTCCCCACTTTGAACACCATTCCTTTCTGCACTCCGTTCATTTTTGTGTATCCGCCTAAAAAGAAAGCGCATACACAACCATCAATAGAATAACAAAAAATAACGAATTTGCAAAATAGAAACTGGAAAAATGAGGATTTTCTATAAAAATCTTTTCCCGCCTAAAATCACTTTTGTTAGACGGCGTTTAAATGGTAAATTTTGAGACTTGCAAGAAAAACAGGCCTATTTTTCTTGCAAGTCTCCTTTACTTAGTCGTAATCAACATCGGCGATTTTCACAACAATTTTCCCTTGTGCTCGTCCTGTCAGTGAATAATCCACCGCTTCTTGAATTTGTCTAAAAGGAACGACTCGGTCAATAATCGGCTGTAATTTCCCCTGTTCAATGAACTCAGTGAGTAAAGCTAATTGCTCGCCATCTGGACGCATAAACAAAAAATGATAACTAACATCTGTGGCTTGCTCCAATCGATGAATCTTGCGGGTAGCTATTTTAAAGGCCCATTGTTTCCAAAGCGGCAAGCCATACTCTTTAGCAAAACGTTCGTTGGGAATGCCTGACAATGTAACGACTTTTCCCTGAGGTTTAACCACTGAGAAAGCTTTTTCTAAGATTGTCCCCCCCATTGTATCAAACACATAATCGTAGTCGGATAAAACTTCTTCAAAATTTTGTGTCCGATAGTCAATCACTTCATCTGCTCCCAACGCTTGAACCCATTCTTTATTTTTACTACTCGTTGTGGTGGCAACGTAAGCGCCCGCTAGTTTTGCTAATTGAATCGCAATGGTTCCAATCCCTCCTGAACCTGCTTGAATCAGGACTTTCTGGCCTGGCTGTACATTCATAATATCATGTAGCGCTTGATAACTTGTCAAACCGACTAACGGAATGGCCGCAGCTTCTTCAAACGTTAAATTTTTAGGCTTCATAGCTACAGCCGCTTGATCCACAGCAATATATTCAGCAAAAGTTCCCACGCGATTTTTGGGTACTCGTCCGTAAACTGCATCGCCCAGCCTAAAATTTTGAACATTTTTTCCAACAGAGACAACAATCCCAGCAAAATCACTGCCTAAAATCAGTGGCATTTGATAATTTAAAAGCATCTTTACTTTGCCATCTTTTGTTTTTAAATCAATCGGGTTGATACTGGCAGCGATAATTTTGACCAAAACATCATTGTCATGAATGGTGGGTAAGGGCACCTCCTCGATTGCTAATTCTTTTTGTCCGTATTTATGAATTAAAGCGGCTTTCATCATTGAATCTTTCCTCTCTTTCTATCCCTTCTATCGGTTTAAAAGTTTAAACCTTTAATCAATTAGTATCTTAACGAAGAATGGGATCCACGTCAAGTTTCAGCCCTCAGCGTATTTTATTGACAAAAAACACGAAAAATGGTTTAATCGTTTAAAAATACGAACCAAAGAGGCGAAAGAATATGAAAGAATTAGAAGAAATTCAAACAGAATTTACTGCGCTTAGTGATTTTTTAATCGCATTGGGTGATGAAAAACGCCAAGCAATTATTATTGCACTGTTAGAAGACCAAGCCTGTGTTGGCCGTCGTGTCACTGAGTTAACAGAGGCGACACAGCTCTCACGCCCCGCTGTTTCTCACCACTTAAAAATTTTGAAACAAGCCAAATTAATTGATTGTCGCAGTGAAGGAACTAAAAATTATTACTCTCTTTCTCACGATACCACCAAAATTGAGCAACTCCAACAACTATTGACCCACATTACGTCGATTATGCCAGGGAGGAAGCAAGCATGAAAAAAATTCTCGTGGTCCTCACAAACGTCTCCCGTTATCACGGCACCGAAGAACCAACGGGCCTCTGGCTAGGTGAAGCCACGGAGTTCGTGGAAGAAGTAATCAAAGCAGGATTTTCAGTTGACTATGTTAGTCCCCAAGGAGGCTATGTCCCTTTGGATCCCCGGAGTATGAAATATGTAGATTCATCCATTATGGCAGTTTATGAAAGTGCTGATTTTCAAGAACGAGCGCTAGCACATTCCCTCTCTCTTGAAGAAATTGAGCCAGATGAATACGCAGCAATTTACTTTACAGGAGGCCATGGCGTTATGTGGGACTTTCCTGATAATCCTCAGTTGCAAGCAATCACTCGTAGCCTTTACGAACAGGGCAAATACCTAACTTCTGTTTGTCACGGAATTGCTGGCCTTTTAAATGTCAAAGATGCGTCAGGAAATTATTTGATTGCAGATAAAACCATTACTGGCTTCACTACTGCAGAAGAAATTTTAGCCATGAAAAAAGCAGTTGTTCCTTTCTTAAACGAAACAATTGCCAAAGAACATGGTGCTACTTTTGCGAAAAAGCGTCCCTATAAAGAATTTGCCTATCAAGATGGCCGTATAATCACTGGGCAAAATCCTTTTTCTGTCCGCGCTGTCGCAAGATTGTTAATTCAACAACTATCAAAATGAAACAACAGCGACTACTTTTAGGTAGTCGCTGTTGTTTCATTGCTTCTTCTTTTTTCCGAAAGCCGAAGCCCTAACATAAAAAATTTTTGATTAGCTAAAGAGTAACATCGCGCCAATTAAGATAATTAGGTTAATTAAGCCTAAGACAATCATTGGTTTGGCCATGAATTTTGTCCAAGTGGCATATTGAACTTTGGAAATTTCCAAACCACCCATTACAACACCAGATGTTGGCGTGATCAAATTAATCAAGCCACAACCTGAAGCAAAAATCATAACCATCACTTCTGGACTTAAACCAATGTTTTTAGCTAACGCACCCATTACAGGAATAGAAACATATGCTAAACCAGAAGTTGAAGGAATTAGGAAAGATAAACCTAAGTATAAAACAAAGGCACCGATGACAAATAAGACTGGGGAGAGTCCTTGTAATAAGCCTGCCGCTTTATCAAGGATAAATGAATCTAAATACGTTTTAGACATCAAAACAGATGCCCCGCGAGCAACTACGATAATTAAAACAACGGATAACATATCTTTGGCACCGTCGATAAATGCTTCAATGGTTTCTTTTTCAGTAAAGCGACCAATCAAGGCAGCAATAATCCCTAAAAGGAAGAACCACATCGCTAAGTCGCCAAAGTACCAGTCACCGAAACTGTTGCCTGTTAAAACAGACGTCCAGCCTTTGAAAATCGTCACTCCAAAGTCGTTCCATGGAATTAAGGAAACAATCATAATGACAAAACAGAAAGCGAATACCATTAAGATTTTTTTATGACGATTCGTAAATGGCATTTCTTTCGACGCTGCTTGTCCATACGTTTTTTCCATATCCTCTTGTTCTTGTAAAGATAAAATTGTTGAACCTTTGTCAGCCTTCACTTTTTTCGCATAACGCATCACAATGAAAATAGAATAGCTGGTAGAGGCCGCCCACAAAATAGCACCGACAATTAAAATAATTCCTGTATTCGGCTGAATGCCAATACCTCGCAACGCATCCATCGCTACCCCTGTGGAGAAAGGGTTAACCGTTGAACCGATAACACCTGATCCTGCACCCAATAGCACAGTACCCACTGCGACAAACGTATCAAACCCAGCGGCGACCATGGTAGCACTCAATAAACCATAAAAAGGAATTGTTTCTTCTGCCATCCCATAAGTCGACCCACCAATAGAAAATAAAATCATTAAAATCGGAATGATTTTCAATTCGTTCCCTTTTAACTTTTTAACGACTGATTGAATCCCCGCTTCAAGAGCCCCAGTTTGTGTCACAATATTTAAAAAGCCACCAAGTACTAAAATAAAAATATTAATTTCAATGGCATCTTTAAACCCATTGAATGGAGCCATGATAATATCCGATAATTTGGCCCCTACCACGTGGTCAACCATTTTGCCATCAATTTCTCTTGGGGTAAATGGCTGCCCATTTAGCAAGACCGTTACGATACCTAAAACAATTAAAATAATAAATAAAATACTAAAAGACGAAAGCTGTTTTTTGTTTTTCTTCTTTTTTTCTGCCATATCCTCTTATACAGGAACCTACTTTCCTGTATCTCCCTTCTCTATGATTAATTACTCAATCGATCAATAAAGAATGGCGTATCTAGAAAAGTTAAGAATTTATGACTGTAGCTAATACGGTTCATTTGGACTAATTTTTTCATAACACTGCTTGCTGTTTCCCGCGTAGTTCCACTCATCCGTGCAATGTCATTAATGGTAATTGGACAAGCAATTGCAACGCGTTCTCTGTTGTCAATTCGTTCTCCTAAATCATTTAATAACATCGCCAGTGATGTCACAATCCGTTCACATGCATCATTGGTTGTTCCTTTTTGGATTTTGATCATGCTTTCTTTTAAAAGGACCGATTGTTCTTGAATCCAATGAATCAATTGCTGGGGATTATTTTGGAGAAAACGCTCAAACAGTTTAACTGGCACAAACACAACCTCAATATCCGTATAGGCAATCGCGGAGTCGTAATGAACCTCATCTTGAAACAGTCCGATTCTCGGAAAAAGAGCCTGCTTTTTCATAAAATGCAGATAGGAAAAATTACCACTGCGATCATTTTTTTCAATTTTAATGACACCTGAAACCAGTAAAATCAAATGATTTCTCGGATCACCTGGATAAAAAAGGACTTGGCCTTTTTTATAGGAGCGAACGAAACTCTCGTTGCGCAATTCTGTTAGTTCTGATTCAGAAAAGTATTGAAAATCTTGATTATTTTTAGTGATTATTTTCTCTATCATCATCTTAATTCTCCTAAATACTATACTTTATTTTGTCACAACCGTTCCTACGATTTCATCGCCGCTCATACTTCCTAAGTTTTCCAAAGAAGTGATAATTGCTTGTTTATTGGGCTGGCTTTCTACAAACTGAATAGCGGCTTCAATTTTCGGTAACATACTACCTGGTGCAAAATGACCCGCTTGTTTGTATTCTTCCAACTCTGCTACAGTGACATTGGTTAATTGTTTTTCATCTGGTTTGCCATAATTAATGCACACATAATCCACGCCAGTTAAAATAACTAGTGCATCCGCATCCACTAATTCTGCTAGTTTTTCAGAAGCAAAATCTTTATCGATTACTGCTTCGACACCTTTTAATTCTTGTCCTACGACAGGGATGCCGCCACCACCACATGAAATGGTAATTATATCATTTTTTATTAAGGTATTAATAGTCTCAGCCTCGTGGATGTCAATTGGCTTAGGACTTGGAACGACTTTGCGCCAGCCACGCCCTGCATCTTCTTTAAAAATAGCACCTGCTTGCATTGCTTCTTTGGCTTCAGCTTCTGTTAAAAATGGACCGATCGGTTTTGTTGGATTTTTGAATGCCTCATCTGCTGGATCTACGACCACCTGTGTTAAAACAGTAGCCACTTGTTTCTTGATTCCTGCTTTGTTTAATTCTTGATTAAGCGCATTGGACAACCAGTAGCCGATACTTCCTTGTGTCATAGCAACACACGTATCTAGCGGCATTGCTGGATTTTTTTCAGAATCAGCTGCTTGTTGTTGCAATAATAGATTTCCGACTTGTGGACCATTGCCATGTGAAACAATCAACCGATGCCCTTGTTTAATTAAATGAACTAAATAGGCAGATGTTTGAACTAATGCTTGCTGTTGTGCGTGTGCGCTAGCATCATTTGAAAGGATGGCATTTCCGCCTAGTGCAACGACCATTTTTTTCCCCATTACAAATCCTTCTTTCCTATCATAATAAAGAATAGGCCGCCCTTCAAAAGAATCTCTTAAAGGGCGAAACGACTATTCTTTTTTCAATGTTTTTTCAGTTGCTTCCTACACACGAGGAATGAATAAGTTGCCTAAAGTAGCTGCCATGATCGCTTTAATAGAATGCATTCTGTTTTCTGCTTCTTCAAATTGACGACCATATTTACTGCGGAAGACTTCATCCGTGATTTCCATTTCAGTAATGCCGAATTTTTCAGCAACCATTTCTCCGTATTGTGTTTTCGTATCATGAAAGGCTGGTAAACAGTGTAATACGATTAAATCGCCATCCATGTTTTCGGTTTTTTCTAACATAGCCATATTAATTTGATAAGGTTTCAACAGATTGACACGTTCTTCAAATTTATCTTCTTCACCCATGGACACCCAAACGTCTGTATATAACACGTTGGCTCCTTTAACACCTTTAGCAACGTCGTCTGTAATCATTAATTCTGCACCAGATTCTTTCGCAAATTCTTTTGCGTAATTAACGACTTCATCAGAAGGGAACAATTCTTTTGGTGCACAAATGCGAACATTTACGCCTAAAATAGCACCTGTCACTAACAAGCTGTTTGCCATGTTGTTACGGCCATCACCGACGTATACTAAAGTGATTCCTTCTAAACGACCAAAGTTTTCTTTCACTGTCATAAAGTCCGCAATCATTTGTGTTGGATGCCATTGATCCGTTAAACCATTCCAAACAGGAACACCAGAATATTTCGCTAAATCTTCCACTACTTCTTGACTAAACCCACGGAACTCAATCCCGTCAAACATACTACCTAAAACAATCGCTGTATCTTCAACAGATTCTTTTTTACCTAATTGAATATCGTTGGCGCCTAAATACTCAGGATGTGCCCCTAAATCAATCGCTGCTGTCGTAAATGCAGAGCGTGTCCGTGTCGAAGTTTTTTCAAATAAAAGAGCGATATTTTTTCCTTCTAAATAGTGATGTGGAATCCCTTTTTTCTTCAATTCTTTTAAGTGAATACTGAAGTCTACCAAATACTCTAATTCTGCTCTTGTAAAATCTTTTTCTGCTAATAAACTACGTCCTTGAAATACTGAATTCATGATGATTCCTCCTATTTTTGGGTGTTTTTTTAAAGATCTTCACGGTAAAGTGGCATGCTCATACAACGAGGGCCACCACGGCCACGTACTAGTTCACTTCCTGGAATGTAATTCAATTTCACGCCTGCTTCTTCTAGCGCTTTATTCGTAATCGTATTCCGATCGTAAACAACAACTTCCCCAGGGGCAATTGCTAATGTATTTGAACCGTCGTTCCATTGTTCACGGGCTGCTGCGGTTAAATTTCCAGCGCCGCAACGGATTAATTGAACATTGTCTAAATGCAAGTATTTGCATAAAATGTTATCTAATGTATCTTTTTCTTTTGTAATTTGGATGTCTCCATCTGCTTTTTCAGTGATCGAGTAAACAACCAAACCACCTTCGATTTCTGGATGAATCGTAAATTTATCATAGTCAATCATGGTAAAAACGGTATCTAAATGCATGAATTTACGATGTTCACCGATATCAAAAGCCAAGATATTTTTGAACCCTAATTTTTGTTCAAAAATATTTCTCGCAATTTTTTCAATTGACGCGGCATCCGTTCTTTGAGAAATCCCAATGGCCACTACTTCTTTTGAAAGAATTAATTCATCGCCACCTTCAATTCTGGTTGATTCTGAACGATCATAGACTCTAGGAACCTCTTTTCCAGCAAAACGAGGATGATAATCAAAAATGTATTGCCCAAAAATAGTTTCCCGTTGTCGAGTTACTGAATACATATGATTTAAAGAAATCCCGTGCCCCATTGTCGCAAAGTTATCACGCGTGAAGTATAAGTTAGGCATTGGATCAATAATGAATGGATAATCCGCTTCAACCATATCTGTTAAAAATTCTTGCTCATATTTAGGTAATTCTTGTTTTTGAATGCCTGCAATCGCTTTTTGAATCAGTTCTTCGTTGTCGTCAATTTCTAACATTAACTCTCTAACTTTTTCTTTTGCTGATTCGCTGCGAATATTGGCTTCTTCTAAGAATTGGTCAATAAATTGTCGGCGGACCTCTTCATTAATCAACGCTTCAGCAGCTAAGTCCTCTAAATAGACCACTTCGATATCTTTTGATCGTAACAACTCTGCAAATGCATCATGTTCTGCTTGTGCTTTTTCTAAAAACGGAATATCATCAAACAACAGTCTCTCCAGATAATCTGGCATTAAATTTTCTAATTCCTTACCTGGACGATGTAACATCACTGTTTTCAATTTTCCGATTTCAGAAAATACATTAATTGGATGACTCATGTGAAATAACCTCCTCAACTTAATTACAAACACAGAATAACAGACCTGATTAACCTAGGACGTGAGCCATTTGCCAAACAAAATACCAAATATACAACGGTATTCTTTCTTATGCATATTTCTAGCCTAAAAGAATGCGCTTTCATAGATATTCTAAAAAAATAATGCATAATTAAATAAAAAAAAATGCATTTATTCAAAAAAAATTATTTCTCCATGCATTTCATAAAGTTATAATCTTATAGAGGTAAAAGGAAGGGAACCAGAAGTCAAAACGACTTCTGGCTCCCTTCCTTTTATGCGTTACTTTTTGACAAAGGTGTTGGCTGAATAAATTGTTGAAAATACTGCTCTAGTTCTTGTGCTTTTTCCTCGGATGATGAAACAATAATAACAGTGTCGAAGCCAGCGACAGAACATTTCTTTTCACACAAAGACACTTCATCAAGTACAGCTGAAAACAATGTTGCGTTGTCTGGTAATGTATGAACCACTAGTAAAAAGGCGACACGTTCAACTTTGGTCACTACCTCACGAATTGCTTGTATCAACTGTTCTTTTTTTCGTTCTTCTAAAGAAGTGAATTGTTCAAAAATCGTTAACCGCATCTCGCCAGAATCATCTAATGCTTTGACGACTTTTAATTCCCATAAATCCCGTGAAATCGTTGCTTGTGCGACATTTATCTCGCGCTTTTTTAATTCTCTTAACAACTCATTTTGACTATGAATTACAGTTGTTTGAATGATTTCTTTAATCAAACTTTGGCGTGTTTGCTTATTCACAAATAACACCCTTCCTCCAGACATTTACAAAGCAATACTAGCAGAATCTCTCTAATTAGAATAGAAAAAGGGTCGTTTAGCTAAAAGGTTCTCATTGATTTTGTCGGATATTTCGCATTTAAAAAAGTGAGACTTGCACAATTTAGTAAAACGTTGTACAGTGATTTTAGGGAATTACTGGCACCGTTTTAAATAACAGCAATGATGTTTTTTTGCATGATTAACTGAACTGGAGGAAAGTAATGAACCGATTAAAACGCCAAACGATGATTAAGCGATTGGTCACAGAAAATGAAATCCATACACAAAGTGAATTACTAGCATTATTGGAAAAAGAAAATATTCACACCACACAAGCAACTATTTCTCGTGACATTCGTGAGCTGAATTTAAACAAAGTAGACAATGGTCAAGGAGAAGCCTATTATCGTATCTTGAATAATTCTGCCCTTCGTCCAAAATATAAAACAGATGAAGAACGTCTTGTTGACATTATTATTGAAACTGGTGTTTCTTTAACACAAATAGAGTTCACAAATCTTTTAACCGTCTTACCTGGCAACGGGCAAGCCATTGGGGTTTTAATTGATCGCATACGTATCCACAACCCTCATATCTTGGGCTGCATCGCTGGGGATGATACCATCTTAATTCTTTCAAAAAATAAAGAAGATGCCCTTGAAGTTAACAACTATTTCCAGCAGTATTTGTACCACCCATAATTCATCACTTAGTAAAATCGACTATTTTTTGACATCATTGCTATTTTTATTAAAGATAAATAAAAAAAGGCGTCTCAGTGAAAGCTGAGGCGTTTTCTCATGAGTTTTTCTTTTGAACACCGTCTTTTTTTTGTATAATAATCAAAAAGCAAAGAAAGGGTTTCTTATGACTGAACAATTCATACTCACTTCAAACGATCAACAAACTCAGCTCAATGTACGTCATTGGCCCTGTCCTTCACCCAAAGCCGTAGTTCAATTGATTCACGGCATGGCAGAGCATATCCAACGTTATGATGAATTTGCTCGTTTTTTAAATCAATTAGGATTTACCGTAATTGGTCATGATCATCTAGGTCATGGCGAATCTGTACAACCAAACGCACCGATCTATGGTTTTTTTGGAGAACAAGGGCCTGAAAATGTCGTTACAGATATTCATCAAGTGAAACAATGGGCTGTGAATCGCTATCCACAATTGCCCTATTTTATGATGGGTCACAGCATGGGGTCTTTCGCCTTGCGCAACTATCTGCAAGACTATCCTGTGACTATGCAAGGAGTCATTTTCATGGGTACTGGAACAAGTCCGTTACCTTTAACCGCCGCATTGCCTTTTATTAAAAAAATGGCCGAGAAACAGCCGAAAAAACCAGCTCCGTTCATTGACAAGCTGGCATTTGGTTCTTTTAGTAAAAAATTTCCTGAAGCAAGTTCCTTTAATTGGCTTTCTAAAAATCAAGCCAATGTGG
This sequence comes from Enterococcus sp. MSG3299, assembly GCF_050555765.1. Classification (NCBI taxonomy): domain Bacteria; kingdom Bacillati; phylum Bacillota; class Bacilli; order Lactobacillales; family Enterococcaceae; genus Enterococcus; species Enterococcus sp. MSG3299. The sequence goes on along the minus strand of NZ_CP187869.1, from coordinate 144,422 downwards.
CTGACTATGAAAATGACCCATTAATGGGCTTCGTATTTACCAACAATGGTTTTGCTACCCTTTTTTCGCTTGTTAAACGAGCCAATCAAAGGAATTGGTACCAAGCGATCCCAAAAGAATTGCCTATTTTAATCATTAGTGGCGCTGAAGACCCAGTTGGTGATTTCAGCAAGGGTCCAGCGAAAATTCAAAAGCAATTAAAGCATGCAGGTTTTCAGCACGTGACGTTACGACTATTTCCCACATTGCGTCATGAAATTTTATTAGAAACGGAAAAAGCAACAGTTTTTCAAGAAATTGGGCATTGGTTAACGGATTTAACGAATTAAAAAAGAAGGTTGATGTTGTGACATCAACCTTCTTTTTTAATCTATTTTCGTTAAACCGCCCATATAAGGACGTAGAACTTCTGGAATCGTTACGGTGCCATCTTCATTTTGATAATTTTCCAAAATGGCAGCCACTGTTCGACCAACAGCAAGTCCTGACCCATTAAGAGTGTGGGCATATTGAACATGACCCGTTTTATCACGATAACGAATCAACGCCCGACGTGCTTGGAAGTCTTCACAGTTTGAACAAGAACTAATTTCTCGATACGTTTTCTGTGCCGGAATCCAAACTTCTAAATCATAGGTTTTCGCTGCCGAGAAGCCCATGTCACCTGTCGAAAGAGTAATCACTCGATAAGGGAGGCCCAATTTTTCTAAAATGTCTCCAGCATTGTTGGTCATTTTTTCTAATTCTTCATAGGAGTGTTCTGCATCACTAAATTTAACCATTTCTACTTTATGGAACTGGTGTAAACGAATTAATCCTCGGGTATCACGGCCTGCGCTACCCGCTTCCGAACGAAAAGAAGGACTTAAAGCAGTGAAATAAATCGGTAACTCTTGCGCATCTAAAATTTCATTATTATAGTAGTTAGTTAATGGGACTTCCGCTGTGGGAATCAGCGTCAAATCACTTTCTGCAACTTGGAAGACATCTTCTTTGAACTTAGGAAACTGACCAGTGCCAAACATTGCTTTGCTATTGACCAAATAAGGAGGAATCACCTCGGTATAACCATGTTCATTAACATGTTGATCTAACATAAAATTATAGACCGCTCGTTCTAAACGAGCCCCTAAGCCTTTGTAATAAAGAAAACGGCTACCAGATACTTTCGCGCCTCTTTCAAAATCTAAAATTCCTAAGGCTTCACCGATTTCCCAATGTGGTTTCGGTTCAAATGAAAAAGTTTTCGGCGTACTCCACCGCCGAACTTCTACGTTGGCGGCTTCGTCTGCGCCAACAGGTACGCTCTCATGAGGTAAGTTAGGCAGACGTTCTGCAATTGCTGTGCATTGTTCTTGCAAATGAACAACTTCTTGGTCTAAAACTTTAATTTGCTCGCTAACTTCTTGCATATTTAGCAACTGTTGTGAAGCATCTTTTTGTGCACGCTTTAATTGTGCAATTTCTCCTGACACCTGATTACGGTGTTTTTTCAGTTCTTCAACTTTAACAAGTAACGCTCTCCGTTCTTCATCTAAAGCCAAAAAGCGTAATAAAACTTCCTCGTCCACACCACGTGTTTTTAACTTTTTCTGTACCACTTCTACATTTTGGCGAATTTTTTTCATATCCAACATCTTATTTCCCTCTTCATGATTAAATTTTAAACAATGGTGAATTTTACTTTTTCAAAAATTTCATTCTTCATTCGTTGGCCAGTCGCTGTGCCAGCTAAGCCACCTAAACCCGTTTCTCTCAATTCTCGTGGTAATTGACGGCCGACTTTATTCATGGCTTCCACCACTTCATCTGCTGGTATTTTATTTACAATTCCAGCTAAAGCCATATCTGCAGCGATTAACGCATTGCCTGCACCTACTGTATTTCGTTTAACACAAGGAATTTCGACTAACCCAGCCACTGGGTCACAAACTAAACCTAATAAATTCCCTAAAGCCATAGCAAAAGCTTCAGAAGATTGGCGTGGTGTTCCGCCAGCCGCTTCAACAGCTGCAGCAGCGGCCATCGCTGAAGCACTGCCTACCTCGGCTTGACATCCACCAACAGCACCAGCAATCATCGCATTGTTGGCTGTGACCATTCCAAATAAAGAACTGGTAAACAAGAAACGAATTTGTTGATCACGCGTTAAATTCAAGGTATTTTTAATCGCTGTTAAAACCCCTGGTAAGGTGCCACTTGCACCAGCGGTTGGCGTTGCGCAAACAACGCCCATTGCTGCATTGACTTCATTAGTACCTAGTGCGGCTTGAACTGCAGACATCATTAAATCACCTGATAACGTTTTGCCAGCTGCGCGGTATTTTTTTAAACGCGCCGCATCACCGCCCGTTAACCCAGTAGGAGAAAAAACGCCTGCTCCTTCTTGTGAGCGTTTGACAGCAGCATCCATGACATCCAAATTTTGACCCATCTGTGTCCAAATTTCTTCATAGCTTTTTTGGCTACGCTCCATTTCTTGCTCAATCATCAAATCAGAGATTTTTTTTCCTGTTTTTTCAGCTTTATCGATAAATTCTTCAATCGAAAGGTACATATGTCAAACTCCTATCATAATAAGATTATTTTCGATGTGTCATCTAGTGAAAACAGTTGTTCTTTCACCGAGGAAATTGGTGCCGAATCTAAGTCAAAGATGAATAAAATTTGATTCCCTTCCACATAACGAGACACCGCATTCACTTGAATATTATTTTTTTGTAACATATCTTTAAAAGCTTGCATCGCCTGCTCTTCTTGATTAATGACTAACAAAATAGGTAAAGGACCATGTAGTTGGACATTGAAACCGTCTAATTCAATGTATTTCACCTCGATAGTACCGCCACCTACAGAAATTCCTGTTAAATGGATTTCGTGCGTTGCATCACTGAGTGTCACACATGCTGTATTAGCATGCTTCACTGGACTTTCTTCACTCATTTCTAAAAATTGAATCTCGATTCCTTGTTCTTCCGCAAGTTCAATGGATTGTGTTACGTTGGCATCATCTGCTGCTAGTCCAAGAATTCCGCCAATAATTGCAAAATCAGTTCCATGTCCTTTATGCGTGTCTGCAAAAGATTCATAGTATTTAATCACAATTTTTTCTGGCGTTCCGCCGAATAACTTTCTTGCCGCTAAGCCAATTGCTAAGGCCCCAGCTGTATGCGAACTAGAAGGACCAATCATAATAGGACCAATAATGTCAAAACAACTTTTGTAGTTCATTACTTTGTTCACTTTTTTAGGTTTATTGATGGCCATAGCTGTGTTCATACGTAACTCCTCCTTTGGTTTTTACTGCTTCTTTTTCTTTTTCACTGGTTACTTCCGTCGTTCCTTCAAATTCTGGTGTATTATCCACCACTTCAATTCTGTAACGTTTAAAGACCAGCGCACCTAAAAATCCAAACATCAGACTGACCACTGTGATAATCGCTACTGCTAGTAAAGTCGTTTGAATGGCATTGTTACCTAATGTCACAAGTAAACCAGCCCACGGCGTTGCCATTCCTGTCACAGGTACTTTTAAGCCAAAGAAAGTCACTACAATACCACTAACCATTCCTGAAAATAAATTCGTTGCGTAAATAGGAATTGGATTGGAGCTGATGATATCGACTTGTGTTAATGGCTCAATTGCCACAGCTAACGGGGTTGAAGCTGTGCCTAGTTTTAACTTTTTAAATAGCGCCGCATTGACAATGGAACTGCCGTAACAAGTCAACGCACCGACAGCCATTGGTACACCAGTCAAACCAATCAAGGCAGTTAAAACCATTGAACTTAACGGTGTCATACCAACAATCGGGATAATAGCACCTAAAATTGCGCCCATCACATATGGATTGCCATCTACTGCACTTAAAATCGTGCCCCCAATAACTTCTAGGACACCTAATACAACGGGTTGAATAAAACCAGCAACTAACGAAGCAGCGACTGGAATGACTAAAATAACGACTAATAAGTCAATCCCTTCTGGAATACGTTTTTGCATCTGCTCAACAACAAAAGATAAAAGATACGCGGTAATAAAAGCTGGTAACAAGCTGACTTTAATCAATGACAGACCTAAAATAATTGAAAAAACTGGACTAATCCCGAAAGCTAGCGGCACAAGAGCTCCAGCTGCTAAACCACCTAGACTACCCATAGTTTCACCAATTTGCGACACATAATCTAAATGAAAAACGCCGCCTACTGCATACCGCAAAAATGCCTCTGGTAGAAAGGTGGCACAAGCTGCACCAGACAAAGCACTTAAAGATTTTTTCCCTCGCGGTGCTTTAAAAGAGAATAGGGACATGCCACATAAAACTAAGACTAACATCAAGATTCCTGATAACGTTTTCATTTCTTTGCCTCCAACTATATTTTTTTATAACGGATGGTACTCCTGAATAAAATTTTTATTGCTCAACAAGTGAAAGAATGAGCGAGCATTTCGATGAACTAAAGTACAATGAGTAACAAAAATTTCATTCCACATTCAGAGTATACGACTAAACAAAAGTTTAGTCAATGTATTTTTTTAACGTAAAGAATCTTATTGCTTTTCCATTAAAAAAGTATTACACTAAAATTAATTTCAGTGTAGGGGAGGATATCACTTGGAGTCATATTTACGTTTAAGTGAAGTAGATAAACAAATCTTACATTCACATGCCTTAATGCTTGATGGATTAGGGAACTTCTTTGGTAGTACCCATGAAGTCATTCTTCATAGTTTAGAAAATTTGGAAAGTTCAGCTATCAAAGTCATCAATGGCCATTTCAGTAACCGCAAGGAAGGTGCCCCCATTACTGATATGGCGTTAAAAATGTTAAGTCAAGTAGAGTCGGAACATGATTACGCTGTGAAACCCTACTACAATAAAAATCAAAAAGGGGTTATTTTAAAATCTTCCACCATTCCAGTTATCGGTGAAAATGATCGTATTATTGGATTGATCTGTATCAATATGCATTTAGAAATGCCATTAATTGATTACTTGCAAGACTTATTACCTTCAGGACAACAAAATGATATGTCCCAAGAGCTTAAAAATTCTGAACATTTTTCTGACAATATTGACGAATTAATCACTACTTCACTGACAAAAGTAAAACAAGCAGTAGAAAGCGATCCAAATGTATCACATTTGAATCAAAATAAAGAAATTGTTATTCGTTTATATGATCAAGGAATTTTTAATCTCAAAGATTCTGTCATAAAGATTGCCGATCGATTAGGTATTTCAAAAAATACCATCTATTTACATATCCGCAATCATAAAAAAGAAGAAGCTTAAAACATCAAAGCCACCAACGCTAACTAGCGTTGGTGGCTTTGATCACTTCTCTTCTATTTTAATTTGGTAAATCAAACAAGTAAGGTGTCCCTATTTCTCCATTTAACGTAACGTCTAAGCGATTTTTTGTGCCGGGAACTAAATTACTGGCTGTGAAATTCCCTTGGGCATCCGCAGTAAAACTTGCTAAAATCACCCGCGCATCATCTGCACGTGACACTAAAATAGTTGCATTAGGTGCTGTTTTACCAGAAATTGTCCCTTGTTTCGGATCAATCGTAATATTGCTAAAAGAAAGCGCTGCTTCTTGTCCTGAACTTGGAATATCAATTTGGACAGGTGCACTATTCCGTTGATCAACGGTTGCGATTAATTGAGTAGTCGCTCCCGCTCTGGGACTAATTACTGTAAAATTGCCATTGGCATCCGCATAAAAAACACCTGCTTGTGCAGAAGCATCACCGACTACCGTTGCTGTAATGGTTGCATTAGGTAATGTAGTACCATTAATTTCATTTCTTTCAGGATTGAAAACAACATTGGTAATTATAATGTTTGTATCAGGTGTTTGATTTTGAGGGACTTCATTCGTTTCATCAGTTCCTGCAGAAGGCTGCGTGGCATTTTCTGACGGATTTTCCCCTGTCACATTAGAATTTTGACCCGTGACAGACGAATGACTACTTTTCATTTCTTGTTGACTAGAGGATTTCTGCGTGGCTTTCTTTGTTTCTTGCTTTGGCTTAGAATCATTTGTGCTTGCTGTTTTTTTGTTTCCACATCCTGCTAGACTTAAAGACAATACACTGAACGTTAACATACTGAACAAAGCAATTTTTTTCATTTTTCGTTACCTCCAGAAATCTTTTTGTAACATTAATGTAACATTGTTTTAAAAATCTAGCAATAATTTTTCAACCGTTTTCCTTTTTGTTTAAAAAGAAAAAACCTGCACAAAGGCATTTAGCCTTTGTGTAGGTTTTTATCTGCTAAATGGATTTAATGTTTGCGATAGCTTAAATAGTAAAAGCCAGAAACAAAAATGGCACCACCAATGATATTACCTAAATAAACAAAAATAAAATTACGGAAAAAATCCCCCCACTGAACGCCGCCTTCAAAAATTGCGGCTGGAATGATGAATGCATTCGCCACACTATGCTGAAAGCCAATTGCAACAAAAATCATTACTGGAAACCAGATGCCTAATAGTTTCCCCGCTGCATCTTTCGCACCATAACAAAGCCATAAGGCCAGACCTACGAACCAGTTACAGCCAATACCTGAAATAATTGCTTGAAGCCAAGTTGCTGCAACTTTATGTTCTGCAAGAGAAAGAACCTGATTTAAATAGGCGCCGCTACTGGTTAAACCTAAATAATGGCCAAAAAAATAGGCAACAAATAGGGCGCCAACCATATTTGCCAATGTAATTGTGACCCAGTTCACGAGTAATTCTCTGAAAGAGACCTTTTTAGCAAACCAAGCCGTACTCACCGCCATCATATTTCCTGTGATTAACTCACCACCAGCCATTAAAATAACAATTAGACCAATCGGGAAAACCGCAGCTCCCACTAAAGCTTGAACACTGGCTAAATCTGCTGGAATAGAGGCGGAAACACGCACATAAGCCAAATAGCCGAGGGAAATCATAGCCCCGCCGATAAATCCTAAAATGAGTTTTGCTACCAAAGGCTTTTGAATTTTTTTCTGACCATTTTCAATACTGATACTTAAAATTTCATCTGGTGTATACAAATATTTCACTTCCTTTGTTTTTTGTCCTCCTTTACTTTACCCTTATATCACAGAAATTCAAGTACTTTTGTGTGTTTTTTCACTAAAAACTGTAGTTCTTTTAATTTTATATGAAAACATCCTGAAACAAGTCCTATTTCTTGTTTCAGGATGTTTACTTATCCGTTTTTAAAGAGTTATCTTTTCACTTTAAAACAATAGGTTGCTATGGCTAACGATAAAAAGCTCAGGCCTAGAAAGCTCCCAACTGCTGAAGATTGTTCCCCTGTTTTGGGGAATTTTTTCTTGGCAATTTTGGTCGTATTATCCGCTTTTTTGACTGTTCCTGACGATTCTTGATTCGTCTGTATCTGTTTAGTTGCTTGGTTTTCTGCTACTGATTCCTTTGTTTGACTAGCCTTGGCAGAGGGCTTTGAATTACTTTGAGCGTCATTAGGATCTTGATTAGACTCTACCGCGTAAATGACAGAATTCTGGCCTTTGTTTTGGCTGCTTTCATTTACAGTGCTTGGGGTGCTACTCTCACTTGTACTGTTGGTTGCGCTGGTCGTACTTGAAGCACTACTTTCGCTGGTACTACTTGTTTTACTGGTTGTACTTGGTGTGTTGCTTTCATTTGTATTGCTTGTTTCACTTGTCGTACTTGAGGTACTACTTTCGCTGGTACTACTAGTTTCGCTGGTTGTGCTTGGCGTGTTGCTTTCACTCGTACTACTGCTCTCACTTGTCGTACTTGAGGTGCTGCTTTCGCTGGTATTACTGGTTTCGCTGGTTGTGCTTGGCGTGTTGCTTTCGCTGGTACTACTGCTTTCACTTGGCGTGCTTGAGGTGCTGCTTTCGCTGGTATTACTGGTTTCGCTAGTTGTGCTTGGCGTGCTGCTTTCGCTGGTATTACTGGTTTCGCTAGTTGTACTTGAGGTGCTGCTTTCACTCGTACTACTGCTCTCACTTGTCGTGCTTGGCGTGCTGCTTTCGCTGGTACTACTGCTTTCACTTGTCGTGCTTGAGGTGCTGCTTTCGCTTGTGTTACTAGTTGTCTCTGTTGATTTTTCAACTAACAGAAGTAACGCCGTTTTTATGGTTTGTGTTAATTGATTAATACGCTTTTGTGCATCTGCAGGCGTTTTAAAGCCACCAAGTGTTGGCTCTAATAATTCTTCATCTGACCAAGCAAGCAGTTGTTGTAACTGCTTAGAGCTTCTTTCGCCAGTTGTTGTATCTATTAAGGCTTCTTGCATGGCTTGCCAAGAGTCTGTGGTATATACAGATTCGTCTAATTTATGAACGCTTGCCAGTTCATTTTCTGCTTCTGCACGCTCTAGCGTGATATCGGCTTTTTTGACTAATACTTTCATTGCAGATTGCAAATTACTTGTTAACTGATCCACTTGTTCTTGAGTTTTGTCCCCACTCACCTGACCTTCTGCTAACAATTGTGTCGCCTGCTGATAATAGGAAGAAACAATCGTTTTAGGCCCAATGGCAGTGAATAGCTGCCAAGAGTAAACCGTATATTGGTTTGCTTCACCAATCGAAGCATAAACGGTTTGTAGTTGGGACAAATCAAGCTTTTTTGCCGGAGCCTCTACCGTCACCGGTACGTTCACTGTTACCAATGAACCTGTTTCATAAGTTAATTGAACAGTCACTTTTTGTTGGCCGATTTCATTTAAAACCTCTGGATTGACGATTTTAGCAGTTGGGACTGCTTCATCCGCGTCATTTGTATTAGCAACCAGTTGCTGCGGATCGATTGATTGTCCTTGCACAATCGTTGTAGCCACAGGGGTTGCTAAAGTATTTCTAACCGGAATTGGCGTATTTTTATATTGCTCATAAAGTGTTGGTGAAATTAACGATTCCCATGTTGCTGGCATTAAACGATAGTCGGCCTCTGTCCAATTTTCTACCAATAATTGGCCGTTTTTAAGGCCATCATCTCGAGTATTGTCTTTCACAAAACTCGTTTCTGGTCGGAAACCACCGCCACTAGCGATTAACAATTCCCGACGTCGGTTTTGCGGAATATTGTGGTAGTTAACAAACTGATTATTGATAAATACGCCATTGAACACATTGTTATTTCCTGTATGTCGATTGTATTCCATTCCAATTGCATATTGATTGTCCCAATACTTCCAATCAAAAATGTTATTAGCCACTAGCCAGTTGGATAATTCTGAAATAGCTCCCTCTGCTTGTGTTTCTGCCAAACCAATCTCTGGTGTTCCATACATAATGAGACCTGTATTTCGCAAATAATTATTCATAATCGTAATATTACGGCCTGATTTAAATTTAAATCCGCCAGCTGGACCATTTTGTAGTCCACGTAAATGATTCCCCACCACCGTGATGTTTTGAGCACCACGGAAATAAATTGCATGATCTCCCACCAGACCATTCAAGTCTTCATTATCATAAGGTGAATAGAAAAAATTATGTTGAACAGTTACATCCTTCAGCATATTAAAAGAATTAACCCCGGTGGATAGATAATTTTGTTCATTAGGTACTGAAATAGCACCAGCTTCAATGGCTGTTTGCAAACGTGTAATAGTCGCTGCTAAATCTGAACGACTGGTACTTTTAATTGCATCTAATTCTGTCACTTTTAACCCAAATAGATTGTCCACGATGTCTACATCTGACATATACTGGAAGCGACTTGGTGTTGAATAACCACCAATGTAAATCGCTCGGTTAAAATCAATCTTGGGTTGCATGTGTGCTGTGTCTCGCATGAAAATATTGCCTGAAATCTTAACGCCAATGTCTGCATTTAAATTGACCACAAATCCTTTTAATGGATTATAGAAGATATTGTTTGCTAGCGTTAATTGATTCGTCAATTTCAAGGTCACATTGATGCCGTCAAAAGCAATATTTTGAAGTCGTACATTGGTTTTCGTCCCGTACGTTGTGTCTGTTAGCTGAATCGGTGCACCTGTAGCATTATGTAAAATAGTGGCTCCTGTTGTATCGCCAATTAATTGATAATTTGAAGAAATCGCAATATCTTTTGACAGAGCATAACTTCCCTGTGGTAAAAATAATGCCCGTCCTTCCTTTGCTGTCTGACTCAGTAATGTCTGTAACTTATCTGTTTGATCCTCTGTGCTATTAGGTACCATCGCTTGCGCACCAAAAATTGTTGCATCTGTTGCATCTGTTGCATCAACTGGTTCAGCCGCTTCAGTCACCATTGGTAGACCAACCACCGTCAATAAACCAAATAGAAGAATAAGTATTGTTTTCTTCATGTGTTTTCCTCTTTTCATTCCGTTACTTCCAACGGCTTATTTTGTAAAAGTTGATACAGCGTAATAACACGACTGTCTTCGTATGCATAAATTTTTTTGAATTTTGGATTCATATGTAAGATACTTGTTACCTTTAACAAGTTTTGATTTGTGACTTCTAATTCTAAGGCCTCAACCAATTCCTTTAATCGAACACCGGCACTATTTTCTTCACAACTTAAGATTTCTTCAATTTGTTCCATCCGTTTTTTCATTCTATCCCGCCTTCCTTCCCTTGCTCTTTCTATTATATAGAAAAATTCTTGTGAGAACCCTCAATATTTTTTAACCGCCTGTTAAAAAAAGTAGTAGTTCCTTTACTATCAATAGCTAATCATCTATTATTTACGATAAAAAAAGCAAAAAAAGTACCTTTTTGACATAATTTTCAGAAGAATTGACGCAGTATTTATTAAAAAACAACGAGAAAACGTCAATAAGTAGGTGTTGATTACCTACTTATTGACGTTTTCTTCTTGTCTTTTTTTACTTTTTAGAAAAATTTTTTTACAATTTATCGGACATATACCTCAAAAAAGCCCATTTTTTTGATTTTTTATTAAAGTGACGTGGTTCTTTTCTCGTTAATTTTTACTATTTTTTGGTTCAAACGATTATATTGCTCAAACGTTAACTCACTTGAAAGTAAAAAGATCTCTGGATGGCCCGTTTCTACATCTGCCAAAGAAGTCACTAATAGTAAATCAATATTTTGCCATTCTTCTTTGCTTGCTTCACTGTATCGTAAAACTTCCAATGCATAGAACCGACGAAAATTATTTTCAATCGAAAGTTTCACCCGTTCTTCTTCCAGTACTGGCAAGCCTGATTTTAAACCTAAAACAATTTTTTGTTCGCGATGAATTAAATCATCGGAAAGCGCCAAAACACTAGAATAACGCAGAGCCAAAAATTCTTTATTTGTAAATAATTCATTGCCTGTTTGTTCGTAAAGTTGATTTAAGCCTTGGCTTAATTCTTCTAAAAGAACCGGATATTTTTCTTTAACTTTATTCCAAAAGACATTGTACATTTTCACATTTTGGACATAGTAAAGTTCGGCAAATAAATGTGTAGCAAACAAATAATAAAAAATTTGCGGACGAATTTTCTCCAATTGCGGCGTCATGTGTATTTCTTCTAATAAGAAATGTTGGACTAAATGAGTCAACATATAAACAGGCGCTTCAGACTCATCAAAATGCGCTAAAATTGCTTGTGCAGTGGCTTCATCTTGATAAAATTGGTCATTGGCTAACAAGAAAAAGTACACAAAAGTTAAATCGTTTTTGTTAAGGAAAAGGGTTGTAGCTGTCATCTCTTCTATAAAGGCCTGGTAATGTTTATTACCTTCTAAATAAGTTTCTTGCTCGGCTGAAGGTCGATATTCGGCGCCTTGCGCACTCCGGACTTTTGAGATAGCGACCATATATTTAACTCGGCGTGTCACCGTTTCCGCAACTTCTACGTTGAAAAAAGCCATCATTTTTTGGACAGTTTGTGCGACTTCCGTTTCTTGTATATAGTCAAAAGGCCAAGTATCACGGATTAAGTCCATAAAAATAGTGTAAGCAAAATGGCGCAAATACGCTTCATTGCCTTCAATTTTCCAGGTACTTTTATTAATTACTAAACCCAATGGTGCTAAAATTTCTGTAAACCCTTTGAGCAAGCGCCGAATCGTGGCATCACTAGTATGATACTTTGCTGTCGCTGGCACAATTCCATTAAATCGACCCCAGAATAAATCTTCCATTACTTGATAAGTTAAACTATCCCGAAAAATTGCTGTATAAAGTTTCTGGAACGCTTGGCTAGACGCCAAGTTCAAGCGATAACCATGCCCCTTTTCAAAAGCCAAAGAAGCATCATTATCCACAGCATAATACGTAATGTCATCTTTTAGAAGCTCTACGTATTTTTTGACTGATTTTTTGTTTAATTGTAATTCTTCTGCTAACTCATTGATGTCAATCCAGCCTTCATTAATTGGCAAGTTTCTTAAAATAATAATTTTAGAAACGACATCTGTATCGAATATATCAACATATTCATCCCATTTCACTGTTCACTCAACTGCCTCTCTTCTGTTCTATTGTACACAAAATGAGAAATCTATTCCACGAAAAAATAACAGTTGTTTCTTTTATTCTTTCGTAGATGTGGACGTTTCAGGAACAAACACGTTGAGTCCCCCAGCTTCCACCGTTACTTTAATCGGTAAATCATCGGTAGGGTCGCCATCTGTTCGTGTTTGGACTTTCTTGTCTTTTTCGCCACTAATTTTAAATTGACTCCCAGAGAAATACACGACACCAGGAATTTCATTTAATTGTCCTCTGATAATTTTAGGTAAATAATAGACAAACTTGTAAAAAACTAACTTAGGTAAAATGATAATGTGCACTTCGCCGTCATCTGGCGTGGCATTGGCATCGAAATTGGTAAAGCCGCCAGCAGAATTCGTCATGGTCATCGTTAATAATTGGGCTTTGCCATGCCAACGTCTTTCATCGCCATCAATTTTTAGTTTGTATTTTTTCTTTTTCATTAATAAGCGGAAAAATTGCTTTGTAAAGGCTAAAGGACCATATTTTTGTTTCTCCTGTTGGGTCACATTTGCTGCTGTGTCCGCTAATAGTCCAATCGTTAAGGTCGAAATCATCACATCTTGATTTACCATCCCAAAATCAACTGGCGTGGTCTGTCCTGCCAAAATAGTCTCAAAGGCGTCTTCTTCTTTCAAAGGAATACTTAACACACGCGCAAAATTATTGACTGTTCCACCTGGAATAATCCCTATTTGATAGTCACGAATGGTGTCTTTAAAATTTTGAACGGCATGATGAATGGTCCCGTCACCACCAATGACGACCAAGACACCCACTTGATTTTCTTTGGCATTTTTCCGCATTTCTTCAGGATCAATGTCTGGATTGGAAGGTTGCAAAATAACCGCTTCCCCTCTCGCTTCTGCAGCTTTTTTAAAGCGTTCTGCAATCTCTTTACTTTCACTACTTCCTGAAGTTTCGTTGTATAAAACCATCATCTTTTTCATCATTCTATCCTCATATCTCTAACTAAATTTCTTGCACATGTAAAGTGTACAATATTTTAGCCAAAATACCTAAAGATAGCATCGAAAAACAAAGGCTGAGGCACAAGCGGTTATCTCCAAGAACCCAGTAAGTTCTGTTCAAAGACTAAACTGCGATGAAGGCTTACCTGAGAATGTCAATAAGAAGGAGCTGCTTTTGTTCAGTTGATTAGCTTAAGATGAAAAAAGAGGTCGGTACAGAACCGTTTAGCTCCGAGAAATAAGAAGAAATTTCCGAAAATTGCTCTTTAATTTTTGGAGAATTTCGGCTTATTTCCGAAGGAGTTGGTTCTGTTACCGCCGTTTATAAGGTTTTGAGCCTGGAACAAAAATCCAAAGTGATTTTTGTTCCAGGCTCTTTCTGTTTTTTTATATCTTTTGCTTATTTCTTGCTCTTTTTATAGAAGAGCCGACTTGCCAAACTGACCAACAGGAGGCCGATAAAGACAAAGAAGTAATTGACTTGTGTGTTGGTTTTCGGTAAACCAAGCCAACCTGTCTCTCTAGCTGCTTGTTTCGTTGTTGGCTGATTTGGTTTTGTTTTTTTGGATACAGGTTGTTTCTCGTTAACAAACGTGCCCGCATCCACGAGTTCAGGTTTGTCTTTCGCTGTTGCTGCAATAGTAAATGCGACAGCTTGCTTAGACAGTTGGTAACCATCCGGTGCTTTTGTTTCCACAAAGGTATATTTTCCTGGTTGTAAGTGGTTCACTTGAACTAACCCTTGGTTGTCAGAACGTAATGAACGAGCGACAGTTTGCCCTGTCACTGCATCTGTCACTTTAAATTCAGCACCTGCTAAGGCATTCTTTTGCTGATCAATTTTCACCAGCTTGGCAGCACCTTGGTAATTAATAAAAGGTGCTTTAAGTACCACAGTGGCTGGTTTGCCTTGGTTGTCTTTGGCAATCGTAAAGCTTGCGCTTGGCGTTTCATTAAGAAGATAGCCAGTTGGCGCTTGTGTCTCCACAAAACGATACGTTCCCGGTGCTAAGTTTTTCGCAATGACTTTGCCTTGCTTGTCAGACATCAGATTGGTTTGTCCAGCTACGGTTTGCCCTGTTTCATCAATGACCTTAAACACCGCACCTGCCAATGCTTCACCTGTTTCGTTTTCTTTGGTTAATTGAGCAGTTCCTTGATAATTGATAAGATCGCCTAAAGCAATTGGCTGCTCTTTTCCTAATTGCGCGGTTACATCAAATGGATGTGGCGTTGTGTCTAACAGATAGCCTGTTGGTGCTTTCGTTTCCACTAAAACGTAATGCCCTTCATTCAGCCCTTTAGCGTAAATTTCGCCAGTCTTATCCGTTGTTATTTCAGAAACCTTTTCTCCTGCACGATTCAAGAATGTTATCGGTGAACCTTGTGGCTGATTCTGCTCATCGGCATTGTAAATTGCAAAAACTGCACCCGCTAAGGTTTGACCTTGCTCGTTGACTTTACGTCCCATTACTTCCGCTTGATAATTTACAAACTCTAACTCATCTAGTGGTTGTTTATCATTTGAATTCTTCTTCACTACAAAATAAATGGGTTGTTTATTGACGATATAGCCATCCGTTGCATCCAGTTCATCTAATTCATAACTACCAGCGCCTAAATCCTCCATAGCCAATGAACCATCTTTTTCAGCAGTTACTTCTCTTTCAAAGATTTTTTCCCCGTTTTCGATTCGATACAATTTAAAAATCGTTCCTGGAAGTGGGTTCGCATTGGCATCAATTTTCTTAAAGACGGCACGTCCTTTGAAATTGGCGAAGGCGCCTAATTGGAAGATCTCCGGATCACCTTTGAAATCACCACGAATTTCTACTTTTACTAATTCAGGATAAATAATATAATCTGCGCCATCTGGTAATTTTGGTGCTTTGATTTCTTTGTAATAATAGGTACCTGGCGCCAAGTCTCTAAAGATAATTTTGCCATCTTTGCCACTCGTTGCTGTAATCCCTAATGATTGTTTATTGTGATTATATAATTCAAAAACAGCACCTGCTAATGGTTGGTCTGCGCTATTCGTTTTCACGATTTGGAAAGCCCCTTTGTAATTCACAAAGTTGTCACTAGCAACCACGACCGCTGGTTTACCAGCATTTTTCTCAGCAATTTCAAATGGGACTGGCGTGGTATTTAATAAATAGCCTGTTGGCGCTTTGGTTTCTACAAAGCGATATTTTCCTGGGGCTAAGTGCTCTGCAACAATTTCCCCTTGATTATTTGTCGTCAAGCCTGTTTGAATCGTTTCTCCCTTCGCATCAAGCACTTTAAATGTCGCACCACTTAATAAGTGTCCATTCACATCTTTTTTGATTAATTTAGCCGTGCCTTGATAGTTAACAAAGTTAGCCGTTGCTATAACTGTTGCTGGTTTGCCCCGATCGCTTGCTGCAATCGTGAAAGCACTTGGTTCAGTGTTTAAAAGGTACCCTGCTGGCGCTTTGGTTTCCACAAATTGATATTTTCCTGGGGCTAAATCCGTCACTGTGACTTTTCCGTTTGCATCCGAAACTAAGTGTTCTCGAACTGCTTGTCCTGTGGTGTCAAGGACTGAAAATTCAGCACCTGCTAATGGATTGCCTGCTTGGTCTTTTTTAATTAGTTCAGCAGAACCTTGGTAATTAAGCATTTTAACATGAACATCACGAATTTGTCCGCTCGTGTTTTGTGTCACAATGAATCGTTTGGGTGTCGTGTCTAAAAGATAGCCTGTCGGTGCTTCGATTTCTGTGAACTGATAAAGCCCTGGTTTTAAACTATCCACCTCTAACTGGCCATTTGCGTTGGTTCGATCCGGCGCAAGGGAAACTTCTTCCCAATGAGTAAACGGCGTGGTTACGGCATGCTCTAATTTAAAGCGTGCATTGACTAATTTTTTGCCCTTCTCATCTGTTTTTTCTAAAATTACTTTACTGACATCGTTTTTAATAATGGTTGGCTGTGCATCATCTGCTGAAGTTTCTTCATCAATAGTAATGACTTGGCCTTTAGCTAGTTCGTCCGAAACTGTATAACCTTCTGGTGCTTTTGTCTCCACCAAAATGTATTGCCCTTGCGGCAACCCACCAAATGTGATAACCCCAGTGGCGTCTACTGTACCTTCACGTAGGACTTGTGTTTTAGCTTGGTCCCAAATTTGGAAATGAGCGCCTGCTAAAATAGTCGTCCCATCCATGGCTGTTTTCTTCAGCTGAATTTTGCCTTTGGTCCCTGTGGCATGCCCGCCACTGTGATCAATGTCAACGACCACATCGCCATTGTCATCCCCATGAACGACTTCTGAACCATTTCCAGTAATTGACACTTGGTTGGATACCGTGTCTGTACTCCCCGCCGCTGAAGAAGTCACTAAACTACGATATTCCATATAATAAGGTGCTTCAATATGGGCCATTTTAACGACAATTTTTTGTTGTCCTGTTTCATTATCGGTGGTAACTTCCAGTGTGTAATCTTTTCCTTCTTCTAAAATAACAGATTTATCTGGCGTAATAGTTCCGTCTTCTGTTACGTTGGTACCGTAAATCACCAATGACTCGGGATCTAACACTTGGTTTGGTGAGGGTGTATCAGTAATAACCACATCGTCTAAAACCGATTGGGCGCCATTGATCATTACATGCCAGTACACATGATCTGGATCATCTTTGTGGTATTCGCCACCTTTTTTCACTGATTCGCCACCATGTTGAATAGAAACTTTTCCTGTCACATCACGTGAAGAACCTTGGTTTGTATAAGATGCGGTGTTGTCATAACTAGCCGAACCTTCGATAACTTTTTCATCAACAGACGTCTTAAATTCAATCACATACGTACGACTATCATTAGGAAAATCAACACGCCAAGTATTTTGGTTTTTCTCGCTTGGTTCTTCCATTGTGATATCCGTCAACGGTTGCGCTGGTTTCACTTTTTCAACCGAACCATCTGGCTTTGTATTGCCTTCATAGACTTTCAAGCTCCCAGCCAAATAGGTTTGATTGGCTAAAATTGGATCCGTCAAAAAGGCGTCGACTAAACGATTATTACTTAAATTAACCGCAAGCGTCCAAGTGATTTCTTTGGTAACGGCATTGTAAACACCGCTTTTTTGCGCATTTAAATCAAAAGCAGGTAAAGGTTTAAACGGTTTACTATCTTCTGAATGATGATTGTTTCCTGCTTCATCCGTCCAATCAATGGCAGCAGTATTTCGGTAATGGTCTAACGCGGGATTGTTAGCGTCTAACTCGGTAACATCGAAAAAGGTAGTATAGGTTATGTGGAAGGCATCACTTGTTTTGGCATACGCCCCTATAAAACTTAACTTAAAGCCTGTTTCACCATCTGCATTATGAGTTATTTCTACCTTGTAATCTTTACCTAACGTCAACTGAGCACCAGTGGTTGTATCTTTGACAACCAACGAATTGGGTACCATGGTTAAGCCAGGAACTGGTTCGTACGTATCCGTAATCACGGCATTTTCCATCAAATAATTATTTTGATTCACAGCTAACGTCCAACCAATCGTCGAATTTTGATAATCAACTGCACCAGTGTTTTTAATAATATTTTGTTGACTGGCTGTGCCATCACCTTCTGAATGCTGACCAGTGCCAACATCCACACGATTATTCACGGCAACATCGCCTTCGACAATTCCATCAACTTTGGTTTTATAATCAATCTTGACTGCACCAGTCACATCATGTAAAAAGTCAATTGCAAAGGAACCGTCTCCGTTGATTACCACTTTGTAATCTTTTCCTTCCACAAGTTCTGCTCCAACGACTTCATTTCCTTTGTCATCAAACGTCACTGAATATAAATGTAAAGAATCTGGTTCAAACGTTAAATTATCGCCCATTGTGTCTGTAATGACTGCTTGGTCTTTTGGAATGGTTTGTTCACCATAGTTGTAGTTAATTTCCCAAGTGAATTCTTGATTGGCTTCGTCGTAATCTATATTGCGCTTGTCTAACATTTTGCCATATGTGGCGGTAACAGTTGCTTCAGCATCTAACCCATTTGGATTATTATCACTTGTTAACGTCGCGTGATTTTTAAAAGGCACATCGCCGCCGCCATCTGGAATAACCGCCTCGTCAATCGTCGTTTGGTACTCAAGACGATACGCTTTGTTGGTGTCACCTTTAATCGTCACATTGCCATTTTTATCAACGGTATATTCATCTGGACTAAGTTCGCGACCCACTTCTTTAATTGTTCCATCAAGATTCATCACTAACTCATAGACTTTCACGGACTTAAAGGTATTCCCTGTTGGCCATGTTTCCGTCACAGTTGGATTTGTTTGATCTTTCATCGCTTGATTGATATCTACCGTCCAAGTAATCGCACTAGGATTGGGCGTTCGATCAAAATGGCCTTGTTTATCAATTTGTTGTTCGGTATCTGGGACAATTGGAATCACTACAGGCGGCAAATCTTCTTGTGTAGGAATATCAATCACCCAATCTCCTGGACCCCGCCCATCTGAATCATTCAAATGAGTATCTAAAGAAAAGTCCCCGTGAATGTCACTTTCAGACGTGATTCGCTCATTAAAGGTAAAACGAACCGTACCATCTTCACTAATTGTGTAGGTTCCATAGACATTGCCTTCTGCATCAACTAAATCACCTGAACCGGGTTTATTAGGTTTCAAATTGCCAGGTAATTGAAACTCAAAGTAATCGCCTGCTTTCATTTGTTCCCGCACATCTTCTGGAATCGACCAGTTAAAGTTCCAATGAATGGTCACATCTTCTTTATACGGCGGTGTTGCTGGTGTGCCATCAGGATTTAAATAAATCGGATCTTCAAAATTATCGATAATCGTTGTTTCATCACCTGTAAAATAGTCACTGATATCTGTTGGTCCTGCTACGCGCGGTTTGACAGTCGTCGATTCAGTTGTTTTACTTTCTATCGCTTTTGTCGTGCTGGCGACAGTTTCTTCGGACGAACGAGGAACAGAGGAGTTTATAGATGCTTCTTCTGTTGAACCTTCATTCGCTGATGCGGCTGGCGAACTCGTGATTGCCGTTGATTCTGTCGGATCAGTACCAGTATTTAACGTCAACGCTCGTTGCTGTTGTCCATAAGAAAACGTCACATCTTCTGTAGCTGTAGGGTTCAACGTTAAGACTAACGTATCTGCTAACGCTTGCTGATTCAATTCAATTTGAATCTGTTTCTTCTGGTCATCCACTTGAATCTTGCGCGTATTATTGGGCGCTGCCCAATGTGCAGCTTTGATTGACACATTGGCACTATAATGCACTACAACCTCTTGTGTTACTGGTTGTGCTTTTCCTTGAAGCGCTAAGGTCATTTCTTGCTGGCTGGTTTGCTTCACTTCTCCTAACGTTAACTGGCCATCGCTGTTAACCTCTTCCGCCAAAGCCATGAGTGGTGTTCCATAATTTAGAACAAGTAACAAACACATCAACCCGTAGAGCCAACGGTTTACCATTGGACCATTCTTTCTCATTTCTTTCATCCTTCCTCTACTAACGACACATAGAAGAGAACGTTCACTTCGTACCAATTTTTTATTTTAAATCAAATAAGTGAGTGCTCTTCTGTTGTCTTTCTTCCTTGCTAAAACAGACAGCCAACACACCTTTTCTTTTTATCTCCTCAAAACGCACTCTTACTTCGAATGCGGATTCATTTTCTGCTTTTTCCTATAGACTCTTCTATAAGAATAAGAAGAGTATAACGGGATTTTTCAGCGAAAATTATCAACAACTTCTCCTCCAAATAGAAAAAGTTGATGAAATCCCAGAAACCCTTTTCATCTTTATGAAAACACGCCCTTATCCTTTCTTATTTTTACTATTCCTCCTTCCACTATACCGTTTTTTTAAATTTTTTTCATAAGAACTAACCAGACAAAAAAGCCTATTTGTATGAGCTATTTAAGCTAAAAAATCAACAGACTCAAATTATCATTTTTGTTATTTAAATGTTTTATATAAACTGGTTGTTTTTCTTAATAATTTTTTGCTCTATCATTTTTTGTCCATATTTTCTTCCATTTGACACATTCAGTTCTTCTTGATTTTTAAGAATAGATACAGTAGCATAAGAACAACTAGTTCTTTCACTGGCAATTGTCAAATGTCATTTAAAAAAGAATGCCCTATCTGTATTATCTGAAAAATCAAACAATCATAACCAATTAGAAAGGTGGTTATTATGCATAACTTATTAACCAAACAGGAAATTCAGTTACTTTCCCTAATTGAATACTTGTATGACAGTAAAGAAAAAGTCCCCATGCAAGTACTCCGACGAAAATATGAATTTTCCCATTACAATATCAACAATTTATTGAATCAATTAACTTTGTTAATTTCTCGAGTCAATACACATGAAAATGTACATATTCGCATCATTAATAATCAACAGTCCATAGAATTAGTCGCCGATGAAAATATCCCGATTGAGTTAATGAAAGAAGCTGTTGTCCGCGGGTCACTAACCTATATGTTAGCCCTGGATTTACTTTTAAAACGCTACACTTCAGCCAAAGATTTTTGTGAAGAACATTTCATTAACTTTTCTATCTTTAAACAAGTCAGTGACCGTTTAAACAATTATCTAGCTAGATTTAATTGTTATTTAAATTTAAAAAGGCGCGAAAAAATTTGTGGCAAAGAGAAAGATTTTCGTAGTTTCTTTTACTCCTTATTTTTCATTTCAGGAACTTCTCTCGTTCCTTTTTTATCTAAAACCAATCAAGCGCAATTGCAGAATTTTATTGAAATCATCAAAAACCGTTATCCTTACTTTACATATACCGATTTACGCAAATTAAAATTAATTATGTCCATAGGTTTACTCCGTTACCAATCTGATTTTACAATCAGCGATTATCCTGAAATTGCTACGATCAATTTAGCCTTTCCTTATTCAGAATTTCAATTATTAGTGAATGATTGTTTTATTAATGAACAAAAAGAACCCGACACATGGCGGGCTGAAATTCGTTTCTACTATGATTTTTTCAGTACATTAACGATGTATTCACTTGAACAAATAGAAACGGTCAACTTTGCCAACTTAGCGATTATGGGCATGGATGAAAGTCCCCATGTCACCTGGATTTTTGAAAAATGTACGCAATTACAGTTGGATTTAAGCGCAATAGAAGTGGTCTTTTTGTTGGTTAATTTATCCAATGCCAGTGAACGACTGATTCATTTCCCTGTGGAAGAGGAATTGAGCTATGAGGTTGCTAATGTCTCTTTGTATGAAAAACAATACCCAAATGTTTCACGAACAACCAACTATTTCTTAAAGCGTTTGCCTTTTGACAAAGAGCACCCACTAGATGCATTATTTAAAGAAACCATTTTTTTAATTATTCGGAGTGTTTTATTAAACAAACAAATTCCTGTTAAAATTTTACTTCATTCATCTATTAATCAGATACAAGAAAATTGGTTAGCGAAGGAAATCAATAATTATTGCGATGTTCCTTTGAAATTTGTTAATCATATTCAAGAAGTGCCTGACCTAGTCATTACTGACAAAAATAATCCGCTTTTTCACGCCAGCAAAACCTTTTATTGGCATCCCGTTCCTTATTTAGACGAATACTATAACCTAAAACAAGTAGTTCGCAAAATTTATTTTGCCAAATTACGTGGGGAAAACAGTTTGGAGGGAATCGGATGTTAACAGGATTACTTGATGTACCTTATCGTAAAAGTTTTGTTCTTTTAGAAGAGTTACTCGAACGTCGTGAAGCAGAAGAACAAACATTGGCGATTTCTACTTTAGCGACTCAATTAAAAATGCAACAAACTACCATTCTACAGTCCGTGGCTTTGCTCCAAACAGAAATTGAAAAAAACGGCTGGGAGAACTTATTTTCTTTATCAGCAAATGCCAAAGAAATCACATTTTGGTTTGCACCCTATTTCCAACTGTCGTTTTTGATGCCCTACTTTGTCAAAAAAAGTTTCGCGTATCAAGTACTGACCTATGCCTTTAACCATAATGCAATTGATAGCAAACATTTTGAAAAAGTCCTAGAAATTTCTTCATCAACCTTTACGCGAAAAATTGGACAATTAAACCAATGGCTCCAAAAATATCAGATTGAAATCAATTTAAAACGTACTAATGTGTTGGTGGGCAAAGAAAAAGATATCCGGATTTTCTTTATGATGCTTTTTTGGAACAATTACTCTGAAGGGGATTGGCCGTTGCACACGATTACTAAAAAAGAAGTCCATAGTCTCTTTCGACGTTTAAAACACTCTGTTTCTTTCAATACAACACAAGATTTTACAAAAGACTTAATTTTTTCTGCTGTGATTTTAGCGCGTTGGAAAGAGGGCTTTTTTATCAAAGAAACTTTCGTGGAGGAAGAAGCGATTGTTAATCCCTTTGTTAATCTGAGTGAATTTGAATTGTTTTTTAAAGAAGAAGCCTTACACCAAGTTCCAACAAAATTTATACAAAAAGAAGGACTTTTTGCCTTTTTCTTATTAACGATTAGTGTCAGCTACGCCACACAAGAGGTCTTGGAAATTCCAGCAGCTCGGATGCATATGGTCCAGCTGTTAGGCTCGCCCATTAAAGAGATTATTTATCAACTGACGTCTTTTTATCAAATTAAATTGACATTTCACGAGTATCTTTATCTATATACTTCTATCCAAAATTTAAGTGTCTTTTTTAAGACCTTTGTTACGATTGCCAATCCATTTGTGCAAGAAAGCTTTTTAAAAGAAGCACTTCAAAAAAATCCGAGTCTCTACAAAGATGTGAAGCGACTTACAATTGAAATGCTTCCAACATTGATGGGCAATGAAAAATTGTTAGTTGACTGCTTGTTCATTCTTTTTTGTACACTGAAAACGAAATCTTTACCACCGATTCGTGTCTTAGTAAGGACCAATCAAAGTAATTTAATTTTAGATACCCTTTATGAAATGCTAAGTAAAGCCGTGGATAAAAAATTAATTTTTGTCGCTTCACCAGAAAAGCCTTTCGATGTAATTATTACAGATATCTTTTCAGAAGTTAGTGTCAAATCAACGATTCCTACTTATTATGTTGATTTTTCCGCTAGCATTGGTGAACTAGCGCAAAGCTTAGAAAATTTAAATACACAAATTGTCACCAAACAAAGTCCACGCCACTTTTAAAAGTTTTCACGTGAAACATTTTAAGTGATAAAAATAAGCAAGAGGAGGTCGGGACAGAAGTGTTTAGCTCCGAGAAATAAGAAGGAATTTCCGAAAATTGTTCTTTAATTTTTGGAGAATTTCGGCTTATTTCCGAAGGAGTTGCTTCTGTTCCCGCCGTTTATCAGTTTTTGAGCATGGAGCAAAAATCCAAAGTGATTTTTGTCCCACGCTCTTCTTGCTTATTTTCTTTAAATTACAAAAAACGCCAAAAGGTAGCAGTTTTTCTGCTACCTTTTGGCGTTTTTTACGAAAATTTTCAATGTTCCACTCTAGTGATACCGAAACGTAGAACATTCATTTACTAACTACTCACTTTACATGACGTTATTATTTTCTGTCACCAATTCTAGCTCTTGCAAGTAATGATCCAAAGTCGCGTGATGTTGATCGACATCGGCTAACTCTGTTTCAATTTTAGCTAAACGCGTGTTCATGCGTTGAATTTCCGTTAGTGTTTGTTGTAAAACGTTTAAAATCCGTTCATCGTTAGGCATTGAAATCACTCCTTGTTCATTTATAGTTCGGAGCCGTGTTCAATCTCTTCAATCGTTTCAAGAGACAAATCTTTGGCATCATTTTTAGCTTTGTGGAAGACCATATATAAAATGGTACAAACGATTGGGATACAGCCTGCTAAGAAGTACATTTGTTGGAATGACATAAAGTTACGTAATTCACCTAAAACGTACGGACCAACCCCTAATCCAAGGTCTAAACCGATGAAATAAGTTGATAAAGCAATCCCGATACGGTGAGGACTTGGGCTTTCTTGAAGACAAACCGCTTGGCCATTTGACATGAAAGTACCATAACCTAAGCCAATTAACCCACCTGAAACTAATAACATCCAACCAGACGTAGTCATACTTAATAAGAATAAGCCTAGTGTTAAGAAAATGTAGCTCGGATACATGACGTAGCGTTCACCTTTGACATCGAAAATCCGACCTGTCGATGGACGTGTTAAGGTAATCACGACTGCATAGACGATAAAGAAGAAGGTGCTGACGTCAACTAAATCGATTACTTTGACATAAGAAGATAAGAAAGATAAGACACTTGAATAAGCAAGACCCATTAAAAAGGCGATAAATGTAATAAATAAAACTTTCTTTTCAACAAAACTATCAAAATTCCATTTAGATAAAGCTTCACGATGTTCAGGTGTTAACTCAATATTTTTCACTGGGAAAATGAAGCAAGCAATGGTTGTTAACAAAATTAAAATAATTGAAAAGTTAATAATGACATGGAAGTTGGAAACATTTAACAATAACATCCCAATAAATGGCCCAATGCCGGCTGCTAAACTAGTACTCAACCCATAATAATTGATCCCTTCCCCTTTTTTATTTTTAGGGATATAGGCGGTAACAATTGCGTTGGTCGCTGTCGAAACGGTTCCGTAACCAAACCCATTTAAAAAACGGACCAGATAAAGAATGCCCATACTTGGCATATACATATACGCAACAGTCGTTAAAAGATAAAACAAAGCCCCATAACGTAAGACTTGTTTGCGCCCAATCAGTTCAAGGAGTTTTCCCATGAAAAGTCGTGCAAGCAATGTCCCGATGATGTAAATTCCTGAGGCCAGACCCGCTTGACCTAAAGTAGCATGTATGCTATCTTGCGCAATCACCGCAATAATAACCATTAATAAATAATAAACAAGATAGACAATGAAATTAATCACTGTAATACTGATAAAGCCTTTATTCAAAAGCTTTGTTGGTGTTTGTTCTGTCATAATTCTTTGAATTCCTCTCTCTTTTGTTCTGTTTATTTTGTGTTGCTATTTTTCAATAAAAGACCGCTATCCCCTCACTTTGATGACTTATCAAAAAATTTTCTGAAATTCATTTGCAGTTATTACTATACGAGATATCCGTTACAAAAAAATGTAAATTTGTGAATGATAAACGTTATCTACAAATAACTTCAACAAATGTTGTTGATTTTTGTTGAAGAAAGAGTCCTCAACTATTCTCAAAATATCGAATGGTTGAGGACTCTTTCTTTTAATTAAAAATAAGTTCACATCTATTACAAACTGTCTATAGTTTGACTCTGTATGTCTAAGACATCGGTTACTTTTTGCAGATTCTTTTGGTATTCTTTCCATAATTTCTCCAATAACTCCATGAACATCCTCCTTCGTTAACTTTTCCGCTGTGCATTTAATTTTCTATACTTTATTTCTAACTCTTCCCTCTGACGGTAAAGTTTTCTCTTAGCATGACTTACTTCTTCTGAAAAGTCATATTCTAATCGGCCAAGCGCTTGTCTCGCTTGTTGTAGTGGTTGCTGATTTTCGGCAATCATTCGAATAGCAGACTGAATGTTATAATAGGTTTCTTCAGCGAGTTGTTGGCTTTTTCTCTGATAAGAAGCTAAGAGCATTTCTTGCTCATCTAACTCCCGCAATTGTCTGCGGCATCTTTCTAGCTCATCGGCTGTCGTCATGTTAAGGCTCCTTTCAGTTGGTTCGCTAATTCTTGATCTCTCTGAACCAATTCATTTATTTTAGCGGTAATTTGTTGGGTTAATTGAACAAATGAAGTTCTAATACGATTGATTTTGCTGAATTTTTTCTGGAAATATTCCAGATCTTGGTCAACCATCGTTTGTTTCGTACATTGGACTTGATCCATCGCCTCTCTCATTTCTGCATACGAAAGTTCTGGTGTATGTCGTTGAATGAGTTGCAATCCGTTTTCCCAATCTTCTTGTAATTCTTGCATCACTTTTTTGTAAATATGTAGGCACTCTTCCATCGCTACATCAAATTGTGATGCGGCGACTTTAACAACCGCTAAGGCTTGACTATCTTCTAAATAAATCCGTTCATTACTAGATAATCCGCCACCGCTCGCCGTTAAAGAAACACGTAATTCATTCAACTGATTAAATTGTTTCAGTTGTTCTTGAAGCCATTTGTTTTCTTTTTTTAAACGGTTGATTTCTGCCAATGTCTCAGGATTCGTGCCGTCGTAAGTCTCCAGCCCACGGATTCTATTTTTATTTTCTAAAATCTGCTGCGCCAGGATGGTTTGCTCGATTGCAACGCCACCATGCCCATCTGAATAGACAGCAATATCGCCAAATTTATCAATATAATTACCGGCATCATCAGTTTTAAACATATCCAAATCATGGCCAAACGTCTTTTTAACCCAACTGACAATTACGCCACTATAATTATCAACTCCAAAACTATAAAAAGGAATTTTCCCTTGTCCACCTGTTACAAAACTGCTGGTGACCGCATCTGAAGTATCATAGAAATTAATAATTTGACCTTTGTAGTTTTTAATTTGTTCGTCTGTCAATCCTGAACCAGCCGCACCATACGTGATGGCATTGTAGCCTTTCAAAACCGCAACGTAAATTGCTTCGGCACCACCAAGAGAATGACCTGTCGTGTTAATTGTATAGCCATCTTCTGGAGAATATTGACGCTCAATCTGACTGGCATATGTTAAAGCAGCTTGGAACGCTCCAGCTTGGTGTTTGTCATTAAAGCCAATTTCTCGAAAATTGGTTTTCCAATCTTGCCATGATTTGGTACCAGCGTAGACAATGGTGAGATTTTGGTTGATTACGGATTGGGGATAGCCTGGTACATTTTTTAAATCAACCTCTTCTTTACCCTTGTATTCATCTTTGAGTTCTGCTACTGTCATGGCTTGCATGCTATTACTTCTTGGTTCATGTTCGTATCCGAGGGTATCTTTATCAGTATCGATGGTATTGATTACAAGGTACTTCGCCCCTTTGTATTTAATAACATCTCCTGAATTTGTTGTTTCTTTCTGCACTCCATATACTGTTTCAGAAAATTTCCGATAGTTATCCATTACTTTATCCCTCCTTCATAATACATAATTTTATTCTTGGACATTGTTACAGAAGTTGGCTGTTCTTTTTCTTCTAAAACATAATTATTTCTCGTATTTCCTGGATCCAAACTATAGCGAAATTTTCCTGTTTCTGCTGAGATAGTACTTAATGTTGTATTATCTTCATACACATCGTTAATAATAAATTCGACCTCTAAACCTTTCATTGGTCCTATTGAAAAACTTGTAAATTCTATTTTGGTAATGTCGGAGTATTCTCTTAACGCACTTAATTTATTAAAATACTCCTCTTCTGAAATACTTCCTTTTCCCTTATTAAACTCTTGATAAATCTCTTCGACTTTTTTTTGATTTCTCGTATAAATCCGATAGTTATTATACAAATAGTTCGCTAAGTCTGTTTGGATTTCGTGTAGTTTTGCTTTTTCTTGTTCGTCCATGTACCATTTCCCTCCAATTCCTATGATTAAAATAATGAGTAATCCGATTAACCATTGCTTCCTATGTTTCACTGATTCACCTCCTTGTTCTTTATGTACGATAGTTATCCATTACTTTATCCCTCCTTCATCATACACAATTAAGTCTTCTGGCATTCTTTCCTTTGTAGGTTTATCTTTTTTTTCAATGTAATAGGGACCTTTGCCTGTACCATTTGTTATGCTATAAATGAACTTTTCAGTTTCTGCTGATATCGTGTCTAAATCCACTTCTTCTTCATACACGTCGTTGATGGTAAAATAACCTTTTAATGTATTCATTGGTCCTACTATAAAACTAGTAAATTCTACTTTTTTAATATCGCTGTATTTGGCAATCTCATCTAATTTATTTGAATACTCTCGATAACTCAATTCGCCATTTCTCTTATTATATTTCTTCTCTAATTGTGCTCTTTCTTGCTCATCAAATGTATAAATTCGGTAGTTATTATACAAATAGTTCGCTAAGTCTGTTTGGGTTTCGTGTAGTTTTGCTTTTTCTTGTTCGTCCCTGTACCATTTCCCTCCAATTCCTATGATTAAAATAATGAGTAATCCAACTAACCATTGCTTCTTATGTTTCACTGATTCACCTCCTTTTTGCCACGTAACGACTTTTTAATTAAATTTTAACAAAATCACCTATCAAAGGAAAGTTATATTTAATCTAATTCTAATAAACTGAATAATATTAAAGAATATAAAAAAAGAGTTTGGACAATCACCCAAACTCTTCTGAAAAATATTCTCTATTTTCGTCCTAAAATCCATGAAACGATGGCAACTAAAATCACTGCCCCGATAATCGATGGCACAATAGCCATCCCAGCTAAGCTTGGTCCCCATGTGCCTAAAATGGCTTGACCAATTGTTGAACCAACTAACCCTGCAATGATATTGGCAATAATGCCCATCGATGATCCTTTTTTAGTAATTGCTCCAGCGATTGCCCCAATGACACCACCGACAATTAATGCCCAAATAAAGCCCATGATTGTTTCCTCCTTTTAACCGTTTATTCTACACGTGGTTCCATGTTTTCTTTGACTTGTTCTGTTCCTTTATTCACAGCTTTTTTTGCTTTTTCTGTTTGTTCAGAAGCAAATTCACCGGTACTTTTGGCAGCGCCTGTGACTTTATCTTGAACCGTTTCGCTATCTTCTTCGTATTCTTCTTTTGATTTGATATCAACTACGTTAACATTCACTTCAATCACATCTAAGTGGGTCATTTTTTTCACTTCACGGCTGATTAATTCTTTCATTTTTTCGTAAATGTCTTGAATATCTTTGCCGTATTCTACTACGATATCCATATCAACAGCGACTTGTTTTTTACCAACTTCGGTATCAATACCAGCTGTGACGTTATCTGTGTTTACTAATTTTTCAGCAATATTTGAGAAAAAGCCGCCATCGACTGTTAATAGACCATCGACATTTTCTAAGGCTAAACCGATAATTTTTTGAACGACTTTATCTTCAAATGTTAATTCACCTTTGATTGCATAATCTTCTGGTGTGTGTGGTCCGTTTCCTGCTGGTTTTGGTACATTATTGAATTTTTCGTTACTCATGGTTCATTCCTCCTAGTTTCTTCTATTATTGCTTTATTTTTAATAAAATAATAACCAATTATTGAACACGAGGTGCCGTGTTTTCTTTGACTTTTGTCTTGCCTTTAGTTACCGCATGTTTGGCTTTGTTGGTTTGTTTTGACATAAAACTACCTGTCGCTTCAGCGGCGCTGCCAAGTTTATCTTGGACTGTTTCACTTTCTTCTTGGTACTCTGCTTGTGTTTTGATATCTACTACGTTGACATTGACTTCGATTACTTCCAAGTGAGTCATTTGTTGGACTTCGCGAGTAATAACCTCTTTCATTTGATCATAAATGGTCTCGATATCTTTCCCGTATTCGGCTACAATGTCCATATCCACTGCGACTTGTTTTTTGCCGACCTCGGTGTGAATGCCTGTTGTAACATCTTCACTGTTAATCATTTTATCTCGTAAATTCGAGAAAAAACCACCGTCCACAGTTAACAAACCGTCGACTTCTTCCAAAGCAATGCCAATAATTTTTTGGATTACTTTATCCTCAAACGTCAACTCACCTTTAACAATCGATACATTTGCATTTTCCATAGCCAAAACCTCCTATTTATGATGAAAATAATTTTTGACAATGCCTGTCTGTTCCAAATACAAACCTAGCCAAATACCTAGTCCTGTCAGGAGTACTACTAACAATGTTTTAAAGAAGCCGATTGACAGAAACAAGATTGCAAAAACCAAGCCGACTAGGCCACCAATTAACGGAACGGCATATTGTTTTATCCATTCAACCATTGTACATCCCTCCTACTCCACACGTGCTTGTGTTTGCTGTTGTTGTGGTCGTTTCATTGATTGAATATCTTCAAAATGAACATCAATCGTAATCTTGTGACCAGTTCCCACCAAACGAGCAAGCCGTTCTTCCATTGTTTTTGACCAAGCTTCTGTTTGTCCAATTAAATCTGCCGTTCGTTTCAGTGTGCCTTTGACATTGACCTTAATGCGCCGTTTTGTCGCCTTTACACGAATGGTTGGTGCTTCCAGAAAGTCACTGTCTTGCAAGCTAGAGCGTACAAATCCTTCGATGGCTTTACGGTGTAACACTAACTTTCCTTGCTCTTCTTTTAATTCAAACGTGCCTTTTCTTCTTGGGAATAAAAGAATGAATAAAAATAGAAAGAGCATAATTCCTAGTAAAACCAGCGCTACCCAAAAGATTGCTTGACGTGCGTACTCGTTGTCTTGCAAGAACCATTGGACATTATCTGGTGGTTGCCAAGCTGTATCGGCTGACCAAGTGGTGATGGCCACCGCACCAAATAATGCCATTAAAATCAGTGAGCCTAGAAGCAAAAGTATTTTAACAACTTTATTCACGGAACATCCCTCCTAAAGATTAATTGCTTCTCCACCAGTTACGCCATAAACTTGAGCCGTAACATAACTTGCATCATTGGACGCCAAGAAAACATAAACAGGGGCTAATTCAGCAGGCTGACCCGCACGTTCCAGTAAAGAATGTTGCCCAAATTCTGGCAACTCTTCAATTGGTTGTCCATGATCTAACTGTAACGGTGTCCAGATTGGTCCTGGAGCCACGCCATTTACCCGAATGCCTTTTGGTGCCAGTTGTTTTGCTAAACCAACGGTAAAGTTGGCAATTGATGCCTTCGTTGCTGCATAATCCAACAAATGCTCACTGGGATTAAAAGCTTGGACGGAAGTCGTTGTCACAATGCTACTTCCGGCAGGCAAGTGAGGCACTGCTGCTTTGACAATACCAAACATCGCAATAATATTGACATGGAAAGTGTCTATCACTTGTTCCATTGGCAATTCTTCAATAGCGGCACAGGAAATTTGTTGAGCTGCATTTAAAACGAGGGTATCCAAGCCGCCTAAAGATTCACGAGCTTGTGCAACCAATTCTTCAGGTGCCTGTTTATCTCTTAAATCTGCTGGCAAAAGAAAGACTTTTCGGCCAGCTTCTCGTATATAGTGCGCCACTTCTTCGGCGTCTTTTTCTTCACCTGGGAA
Organism: Enterococcus sp. MSG3299; assembly: GCF_050555765.1. Taxonomy (NCBI): domain Bacteria; kingdom Bacillati; phylum Bacillota; class Bacilli; order Lactobacillales; family Enterococcaceae; genus Enterococcus; species Enterococcus sp. MSG3299. The sequence goes on along the minus strand of NZ_CP187869.1, from coordinate 112,825 downwards.
AAAATGTAAGGCGATATCTGCGCCTTCACGAGCAAAAGCAATCGCCGCAGCTCGTCCAATCCCAGAATCACCGCCTGTAATTAATACCCGACGATTTTCTAATTTGTGATTTCCGACATAGCTGTCTTCCCCACAATCTGGTTTAGGGACCATTTTGTCCTGTAATGCGGGAGTTTCTTGATCTTGTTGCGGAAATCCATCACTATAAAATAACTTTCTTGGGTCTTTTAAGTTTGGTTCTGTCATTAAATCTCCTCCCTTTCTACTATTACCTTAATACAATTTTTTCTTTTTGAAAAATATTTGAGCACATAAAATAAAAAAAATATTTTTAATACTCATTAAGCGAAATTTTTGGCAAAATTATCTAAAAGCTGATTTTATTTTTCAAAATAGCGTTTAATTGACCTATTTTATCAACATTTGTTATTGACATATGATGTCCAATTCGCTTAAATAAGAAAGAAGCCCAACAGGCAAAAACAAAAATATTTAGAGATAATTGAGGAGTTACCGCCAATGAGAAATGTTTTACAAGACTACTTAGATGAACATTCCTTTCGAGTCGTTGTAAAAAAGAAGAAAAATTATTTAACTTATGAAGGACTGCAAGATCGTTATGCCTATATTTTAAAAAGTGGCATCATCAAAACTAGCGTTATCTCCAAAGACGGTCGTGAATTTAATTTACGTTATATCAACAATTTGGAAATTGTTTCATTGCTACGTGATGAATATTCAGAATTTATTGATGCACCTTTTAATATTCGCATCGAATCTCCACAAGCAGAACTTTACCAAATCGACCGTGTTCAATTTTGGCGGGATATCAATAATAGTAAAGACTTGCAAATGTATGTCAAAGAATACTATCGGGACCGTTTAATGCATTCCATGAAAAAGATGCAGCAAATGTTGATGAATGGCAAATTTGGGGCCGTTTGTACACAAATCTATGAAATGTACGATTCATTTGGCGTAGAAACAGAGGAAGGTATTTTAATCGATTTCGTGGTGACCAATGAAGAAATTGCGCATTTTTGTGGGATAACTTCTGCTAGTAGCGTTAACCGGATGATGCAGCAACTAAAAGAGTTAGGGGCAATTGAACTACGTAACCGCAAAATTTTGATTAAAGATTTAGATATGATTAGAGATAACATTATTGTTTAACATCAGCACCCCCCGCAAGTTTGACCTTGCGGGGGGTGCTTTTTATTTTTCAGTGACAATATTCACAGGAAATTGTCCATAATCTAAATTAAATGTCCGACCAGCCGTCAGCTGAAGCATTTCTTTTTTCATGCCTTCCGCCAAACGTGCATCCCCAAAACTTTCAATCATATCAATAACGGCGATTACTTCTTTATAATATCTCATTTTGCCAGTGTACAGATAATACGTAAGATTTTTTAAGTAACGTAAGTTAAAATGAATATAGTAGATTTCAGCAGGAATCGTGGTAACACTCATTAGCGCTAAATATTCCCGGGCTTTCGCATAATTTTTCTTATAAAGTTGCGCTGTAATGATATTTAGGTAAAAACCATAGGCGACATTTAATGTTTGGGTATCACGTAATTCAGCATCTTTGACAGGAAACATCTGCTCAAGAATCTGAAGGACTTCGTTTTCAGAAAATAACGCCCCTGTATTAGTCACCATTTGATAATCGTAATATGTATAGTAGCTTTTGCTAGAGATAAGTGCGAGAATTGCCATTCGATCGGTTTCATCAAATTCTGGAATTTCCTCCCAATCATTACTGAAAGTTAGCTTAATATCTGTATAAATAGACATCTCTACTGCGTTTTTGTGGGGATTGCGCTCTAATTGATAAAAGTAATGAATCAGGTTCTTTTTTTCACTTGTATTGTTCAACCCCATTTGACAACATTCAATTTGATGCATAATTTTAGATGAAGCCGTACTTCTTGTTTCAGAGACCATATGAAAAAATTCATTAAAGGTAATCCCCAGTGACTGTAATGCTGTCATTAAATCCTCGTAACTTAGCTTGGCTTCACCAATTTCGATTCTTCGATAGGTTTGTTTCCCTTTTTTTGGTAAAACATCTTTCTGAGCAATTTTTTTCTTTTTTCTAAAATACTTTAATGCCTCTAACACATCCATAATATGCTCCTTTCTATTAATAAGTTAATATTAAGTATTATTTTTTTATTAACTAAAATATAACATTTTATAAAAAATTATTTTTACGAACTTTAATATTACCAAATAATCAAATAATATATTTGTTTGAATTATTTTTTTGCACATTATAATTGTTAGACGTCAACAAATTAAAAAAAACTTTTCTAATTCGTTCTTGAAGAAACTAAGATATCTGTCTTATAATGAAATTCAACATAACTTAGAGCAGGAGGTGTCGCAATGTTTGGTTTCAATATTAGTTTATTTCTTATTACTCGGTTCCGTTAAACCCACTCTTCACTAACCATTGTACAATCAATTCCATTTAATATCTATTTCATTTTTATTAAATAACATTTTTAATAAAAGTACATATCGTTTATTTTTAGATATTTCATTTAATTATTTGAAATATATTTATTTAAACAAATAAATTACATTTAATTAAATCAGAGGGAAACAGATTGTAGCAAGTGAAGAAAAAAATAGCTCTTGAGAGATATTTTCTCAAGAGCTGTTTTTCTATTTTATTTCAAAAGCGGTTTGCGTTGTGGGATTATTACTTAATAAGGTGTTTTTATACAGTAAATAGTATGCTGCCGCTGACCAACTAAAGTTTTTCGTACTTAGGCCCTTCCCTGTTAGTGGATCATAATTTTCATGAATAGGTCCTTCTCCCATCAATCCTTCGGCATGTAAGAAGAGTTTTTGTGTCATTTCTTTTGCTTCTTTTGTATAGTCATAGTTTTGAAGAGCTTCTACACCAAACAAGGCTTGATCAAGCCAAACTGGTCCCCGCCAATATTTCGTTGCAGCAAATTTTTCATTGTCTTTGGATGCCGTTGGGAATGGCATAAAGGTATTGAACATTTCTTGATTCATCATGTTTTTCTTAACTGCCGCCGCCTGTTCTTTGGTCGCTACTTTTGCCCAGAGCGGCAACCAGCCTTCTGTTCCTTTGCCACGATTGACTAACAATTTTGTTTTCGAGCCGTCTTCATTTATTTGTAAGTCATAGAAGAAGCCTGTTTTTTCATCAAACATATTTTCTTGAATATATTTTTTTAGTTTCTTCGCTTCTTTTTGATAGTTCTTATAGTCCTCTTTTTTGCCTAGTTCTTCTGCTATCGAAGCTAAATAGCCCTTTTCAGCGTAGAGATACGCATTCAAATCCACTGATTCTTGATTAATCGAATACCCCACTACTTTTCCTTTATTTTTGTTTTCAAAAACTTTAACTCCCACGTCGCCTTTGCCCACACCTTCTTTGTCAAACCGTGTAGCGTTATCCATGCCACTTTCCCACGCGGCTGCTTCAATAACAGCATCATCATCCACTTTAGGTTGGCCATTTTTATCTTTAATGATTTGATCCTTGTCGTCTTTTTGCCAGTGAGCATCACTGACCATGCTTCCATATTCTGCTATCCCATTTTTATTGTGGTCTCTGTTGGTATACCACCAATTATGATAAACCACAAGTTTGGGATACATTTCTTTTAAAAATTCCTTATCTTTGGTTTCTTGATAAATATGCCAAACTGCCCATGCAGCCAATGGTGGTTTAGAATTTCGTTCATTCCAGTTGCCACCTTCACCACCACGCGCACTGTCTTGATTGTAAAAGACAGCATCAATGATCGCTCCTGCATCTTGTGGACGTACGGTATCATCTTTTTGAATTTGATAATCAAACAAGGCCCGCATATTATTTTTAGCTAACTCGGGATTAAAATCAGCCGTTGCTACATCCGCTTTCCACGAATCCCAAGCCCACATACCAATAAACCATTTATAAGACATGGACGGAACAATCCCGTCATGCTTAAAGGCACCTGCCGCGCTTCGCCAATTGGTATTAATCGTTTCAATCGATTTGACTAGCGCATTTTGATATTCAGGAAATTCTGCTGTTTTCTTTTGATCAAACGTTTTATCTAGATATCCTTGCCATCTTTGCTTGTTCTCTTTGAAATAGCGCGCCGCATTTTTGGTATATTCGGGTGCTTGTTGTTGTTCCTTTGCCTCTTCTTCTTTTGTAAAAGTATAGCTTTCTGTCGTATAGGTGTTGTACGTTTGTTTAGGCTTCAATTCAATTGGTTCAGCGGTTGCTGTATAATTCCGATTATCAATTTTTGTTGAAACTTTATCCGCATGATGAATCGTATATTTTGTGTCTTTCGTAGCAAAATAATTCCACGTTTCTCTGACTTCACCAAAATTCACTTGAATATCATTGTCTTTAGCAGTTAAACGAGTGCCAATATCTAAGGTTTCCGTTCCCTCTTGAATTTTGTCAAAGACCGCACCTGTCCAGCTTGCTTCAAGTGACAAGGGCTCTTCACCAGTGTTTTCCAGTGTCGTTTGGATAAGAGCCGTTCGATTGCTGACAAAAATTAAAGCTAAATGAATCGTTAAATCGTCTAATTCATAGGTTTGCTCTAGGCGCCCAGGATAATAAGACAGGTCCATGCGGTTGCTTTGGCTTAAATCATAGGTTTCTCCCGTTTTTTTATTTTTGACCGTTAATTTGTTTAAACTTGCCGCCAAGTTTACCGGATATTCTTCCGCAATAATCAATGGCCCCGCAAAACCACCCAGTAGCTCTTTATTGCTTTTTTCAGGTAAATAGTAGCCATGCCATGCACCTAAATCAGAAAAATTATTAAAATAATTGGTATCGTATACGCCATTCGTCCGTTCGGTTGGTGATGCACTCACATCTAAAACATTTGCAAATTCATCAACTTTTGTTCTTTCAACACTTGCTTGCACTTCCCCGCTTAACGCAAAACAGCTGACTACGGTGATTCCTAACGCTAACCAAGTAGACACCCGTTTCTTTTTTGATAAACCCTTCATAAAACCCCTCCTATAAAATGATAGCGCTTTATACACTGATTTATTATCAGCAAGGACTATGCCAAATGGAGTGTATCCCTTTTTATTATTGAAAGATTCAACTTTCTCTAGAAAAAAAGCGACCGTATCGAAGTGTATTGATCAAAAAATAACGAGTGTATCGATAGTGTATTTAGTTTATGCTTGATTCTGTTTTATTTTCGTAGCTTCCACAAATTTTTCAGTAATTTTTTGCGGTCGTGTAATAACAGATCCCACCACCACGCTATAGGCACCTAGCTCCAGAACACGTTGGACTTTTGCTGGCGTATCAATCATTCCTTCTGCAATGATTGGTGTAGTAAAATGCTTCTTTGCTTCTCTTAACAGTTCAAAATCATTTTGTTCAATCCCCTGATTTTCACTTTGCGGCGTATAGCCGACTAACGTTGTACCAATATAATCAAAGCCTAACTCCGCCGCTTCAATCATCTCTTCCAGCGTGGAACAATCCGCCATCCATTCTTGGTTAGGATACTTTTCTTTTATTCTTTTGAAAAATGTGGCTAACGTTTCGCCATTTGGTCGTTTCGAATGGGTTGCATCGAGAGCGATAATTTCTGGCTGAACAGCCATTAATTCATCTACCTCACGCATAGTTGCAGTAATATATACTTCTGCGTCAGGATAATCTCGTTTAATAATCCCAATGATTGGTAAATCAACCTCTTTCCGGATTGCTCGAATGTCTACCACAGAATTTGCTCGAATACCTTTAGCCCCTCCTTGTTTAGCGGCCAAAGCCATCTTGGACATGATAAAGGAACTATGCAACGGTTCGTCTGCCAACGCTTGGCAAGAAACAATTAATGCCCCTTTGATTTCTTTATTCAACATTGATCCCTCCAATTTAAAAGCGATTACAAACACAGTATACCTACAACAGCTGAAATATGCCACTCTCCCAAATAAGAACAAACGTTTCACGTGAAACAAAAGAAAACAAGCGGTTAAGGCTTGCTTTCTTTTGACTTATTTTTAATTTTTACGACCCTCTAAATAATCATACCCAAAATGTGCATACGCAAATGGCGTTGCAATTCGTCCTCGCGGTGTTCGTTTAATGAAACCTTTTTGAATAAGATAGGGTTCATACATATCTTCCACCGTTTCGGTTTCTTCACCGATGTTTACAGACAAGGTACTTAAACCAACCGGACCGCCACCGTATAAATCAATCATTGTTTTCAACAATTTTTGATCGACATAATCCAAGCCTTGATGGTCCACTTGCAGTAAGGTTAACGCTTTGTCTGCAATCGCTCGGTCTATTTTACCATCTGATTGGACTTGTGCAAAATCACGGACACGTTTTAACAAACGATTAGCAATTCGGGGGGTTCCTCTTGAGCGGCGCGCAATTTCAAAGGCACCTTCCTCAAAAATCTCCGTTTGAAAAATATCCGCGGAACGGAGAACGATTTCTTTTAAATCCTGCTCTTGATAATACTCCATGTGAGAAATAATCCCAAAACGATCTCGTAATGGCGCTGAAAGCATCCCTGCCCGTGTGGTAGCGCCCACTAAAGTAAAAGGCGGTAACGGAAAATGAACGGGATGTGCCGTGGTTCCTTGACCAACCATGATATCAATGTAAAAATCTTCCATTGCGGAATACAGCATTTCTTCCACAACTCGCGGCAAACGATGAATTTCATCGATAAATAACACATCACCAGGCTCTAATTCGTTCAAAATAGCGACTAAATCTCCCGCCCGTTCGATGGCTGGTCCACTTGTGGTACGAATGTTCACATTCATTTCATTGGCGATGACCATCGCCATTGTCGTTTTCCCTAAACCTGGCGGACCATAAAGAAGGGTATGATCCAACGCTTCATTCCGATTTTTCGCCGCTTCAATATAAATCGTTAGTTCTTGTTTTACTTTATCTTGACCAATATATTGTGCTAAAAATTGTGGACGTAACGATTTTTCAATTGAAGCTTCTGCTTCTTGACTTGCAGCTGAAAGCAACCGTTCTTCTTCTGTCATCGTTATTCCTCCTTAGCGTTTCATCATGAATTTTAACGCATTGCTCAAATAAACATCTGTCGTTGTCTCACCTAACGCTTCCAATTGCTTAGTGATACGCTTAATCTCTCGGTCACTGTAGCCTAGGGCACTTAATGCTTCTAACGCTTCTGCCAATGCTTGATTGCTTGTTGTCACCACTTCGGTTGCGGTCATGGCCGCCACCGCTGCTTCGGAAGACTCTAATTCGCCTAGTTTTCCTTTTAAATCTAAAATCATTTGTTGGGCTGTTTTCTTGCCAACACCTGGGAACTTCGTTAAATATGTAACATCTTCCCCTTCAATTGCATTGATTAAACCACCATGATCAGCCACAGAAGCCATGATAGCTAAGCCACTTTTAGGGCCAATTCCAGAGACACTGATTAATTTTAAGAACAATTGTTTTTCTTCTAAACTGCCAAAACCAAATAAAAGTTGTGCATCTTCCCGCACGACTTGGTGAAGATATAGTTTAATGTCCGTATCCATTTTTCCTGAATAGCGATACGGGTTATCGACTGAAATCTGATAGCCAATGCCATTTGTTTCAACGACAATATAGTATGGGCTAACAAACGTTACTTTTCCAATAATATATTCGTACATGTTGTCACCTTTCCAATTGCTGATTGCGTACATATGTTCCATTTTAACACAAAGCATCAAAAAGCCATAGCGGAGAATTTTTTATCATCGACCTTGGCTACATCTATTTGTTACTTTTCGCTCACTAGGGAATTAAAAAGTGCGTACTGTTTTTTTTGACATGCTTGCGTGATAATAGCGGTAGCTTCAAAAAAATAACCAAGAAGGAGACTACATACATGAAATTAAGTATCTTAGATCAATTAACGGTTCCTAAAAATCAATCAGCAAGCGACACATTACAAGAAGCCAAAGAGCTCGCTCAATTAGCGGAAAAACTTGGTTACACAAGAATTTGGTATGCCGAACATCACGGCTCAGACGCCTTTGCCAGTGCAACGCCAGAAATTTTAGTTGCACATATTGCTAGTACCACCGAAAAAATTCGTGTTGGCGCGGGTGGCATCATGACCATGCATTATGCGCCATTTAAAGTCGCAGAAACGTTTAAAACGTTAGCAGCTTTATATCCTGATCGAATCGATTTAGGCATGGGCCGCTCGCCTGGCGGCAGCCCTTTAACTACGTTGGCGTTAAATAATGGTCAGCCACCACAACTAGATCAATTTGATAAATTACCTGAAATTTTACTCTTTTTAAGGGAGGAATTTCCTGAAGATCATTTATATTCTAAAATTTCAGCTGTTCCGCGGGAAGTTCTATTACCACAACCTTGGTTACTAGGTGCTAGTAAAGAAAGCGCACGTTCAGCTGGTGAATATGGCATTAATTTTTCCTTTGCGCAGTTTATTCATGGACATTTGCCCAAAGAAGTATTGTCCGCATATTACAAGCATTTCCGACCAGTAACTGAACAACAAGAGCCGCAAGTGAGCGCTGCGTATTTCACTTTTGCCGCCGACACGAAAGAAGAAGCAGAATACCATGCGGCTAGTTTCGAGCATTATATCTTTGCCACCGAACATGGGCTTCCTAATAAATTTTTATCGCCAGAAGAAGCTCTAGCTTTCCCTTACAGTGAAATGGACAAACTGGTTTTAGAACAAAATAAACAACGCTTTGTCATTGGTAGTAGCCAAGAAGTTGCGGAGTTTTTCCACCAACAAGAAGAACTAGGGTTGACAGAAGCGATGCTAATCACCCCAGGTTATGACAAACAAACGCGCTTTCAATCATTTGAACGCCTAGCAAAAGAATTATTATAGAAAGGAAATGAGAAATGTTAGAGGTTTTAAAAAGAATTAATACGCTTGCACAAAAAGAGCGTGAACAAGGTTTAACATCTGAAGAACAAGCTCTTCGTGTCGATTTGCGACAAGAATATTTGCGGACCATTCGTGAACAATTCAATAAAACATTAATGGGCGTCACTATTTATGATCCTACTGGTGAAGATGTGACCCCAGAAAAATTAAAAGAAGAACAGCAGAAATATTTTGATTAAAAGAGACACAGAACAGTCGATTTGACTATTCTGTGTCTCTTTTTAACTACTCTTCTGTTAAATATGTCCACTTATAATCATATTGTGCGCCAGCACCATGGGCAACGACGCCTTTCACTTCTTTACTGCGTAGATGGGCAGTCGCCTTTTGATAAAGTGGTGCTAAAGCGGTCTCTTCACCAATCAATAACTTCTCAGCCTTAACCATGTCTTCCCAACGTTTTTCAGGATCTGAAGCATCTCTTGTGGCTGAAGCCTCGATCAACTCATCGTAGGCTTTACTTGAAAAACGCCCGCGATTATAGTTATTACCAGTAACAAAAAGGTCTAAGAAACTACTTGGATCTGCGTAATCCGCAGCCCAACCACCTAAGATTGTCTCAAAATCGCCGCGACTGCCTCGATCAATTCGAACTGAAAACGGCACTGGGCTCACTGTTACATCAATGCCCTCTAAAGTATCCTTTAACGTACCTTGAATATATTCCGCTAACTTTTTCGTAGAATCGACATCATCGGCAACAATATCCATTTTGAGTGTTGTTATGCCCAATTCTTTCTTCGCTTTTGCCCAATATTCTTTTGCTTTTTCTGGGCTATATTCAACAATTTTTTTATTTTCATCAGCAAAATCTTTGTCATCTGTCGGCGAATACGACATCCCTTCTGGAATTAAGCCGGTAGCGACTACTGAGCCGTCGCCTAAAATTTTATCTACTAATGCGTTGCGATCAATCGCTGCTGAAATTGCTTTGCGTAAATTCACATTATTATACGGTGAATTTTTATCTCGCTGATTAAATTCCAAATAGCTGGTTCGTGCTTCTTTTTCGATAACCAATTCTGGATCCTTCGCCATTTGCTGGGCCAATTCGCCACTTAAAATAACATCGTCTGCTTGACCATCTTGGAATAAGTTCAAGGCAGTTGGCGCCTCCTTGACAACATCAAAATTGATTTTATCTAATTTGACATTGTCTTTATCCCAATAGTTTTCATTTTTTTCCAAAGTCCAATTGGTATCTGAGCCAGCCCCTTCAAAGTTAGCTAAGACAAACGGACCATTATAGACTGCTTTTTCACTGGAAGCAGCGTAATCTTTACCATATTTCTCTACGGTTGCTTGATGTTGCGGGAAAAATAGTGGAAAGGCCAGTAAATAATCAAAATATGGTGTTGGTTTTGCCAGTTTAATTTCTAGCTCGTAATCTCCGTTTGCTTTAATGCCTAATTCAGAAACTGGTTTCTTACCAGCTACAATGTCTGCACCGTTTTCAATCATTTCTAGAAAATAAGCATACTCAGCGCCAGTCTGAGGATCTGCTGTACGTTGCCAACTAAAAACATAATCGGCAGCTGTGACAGGATCACCATTGGACCATTTTGCTTCTTCTCTTAGTTTCACTGTGTACGTCAGACCATCATCACTGACTTGCACTTTTTCTTTAGCCCCTGCTGGTTGCGGCTTGCTTTTATCATCTAAACGATAAATTCCTTCATACGCATTATTCAGTGCCGTAAAACTAATTGTATCTGTTCCTAAAGATAAATCTGCAGAAGGCATTTCTTGTTGAACCACTACTTTAAATTCTTGTTTAGCGGCGGTTTTCTCTGATTCGCCCTTTGCTTTTTCGGCGCCAGCTCCCCCATCACCACCACAAGCAGCTAAAACTAACAGCGTTGTTAAACTTAACCCGATAAGTCCTTTTATACGTTTACTTTTCATGCCTTTCTCCCTTCACATAAAAAACTCTTCATTTTTTAATTTTTAGAATATTCTTATAATACTAAAATTAAAAACAAATGGCAAGCATTAAAATAAAAAAAGAACCAATCCCGAAGGACGGTTCTTAAAAAATGACTAACTAGCTTCGTTACGTCGTTTATAAATATACCAGCCAGAAGAAGAAAGTCCAACGAACAGTAAACCATATAATGCAAGCGTTTCTGTTTCTGTACCTGTTTTAGGTAAAAAGCCGCCATACTTTTTCTTCTCTGTTACGGATGGATTGCTCTGTCTTGCTTCCGCTTGGTTTTGTTTATTGGTTGCTACTGGTGTTTCTGGTGTTGGTTTTGGATCTGGTTTTGGATCTGGTTTTGAATCTGGTTTTGGATCTGGTTTTGGATCTGGTTTCGGATCTGGTTTCGGATCTGGTGTTGGCGTCTCTCCTCCACCGATTAACTCTTTGTATGCTTCTTCCGAAATAGAAACAATTCGTTCGCCTGGGAATGGTTCTTTATATGGTGCTAAATCAATCGTCGTTGCTGCACGATACAACCGCAAGCTGGTTGCACTTTTCAAGTATTCAATTAAGACAGCATCTAGTGAGATTCCTTCTTCTCGTTCACCACCTAGCATATCGTAACCATCACCACCAGCAGCTAAGAAATCATTGGTGGCCATCCGGTATTGTTTCTTCTCATCTAACGGTTCAAACTTTTGTGTTTGTCGATTTTTAATTTCTATTCCTAATACGCGACTGCCGACAATCGTTTGTCCTGTTTCATTGCCTTCGTCACTAGCCAAGCGAGTACCTGGTTTTGTGGAATCATAGTGGATACGAATAGAGCTTGAAACATGTAGGAAACCACCATTTGCGCCAAGTTTTGGTTGGCCAGCATCATCTAGTAAAATTGTGCCATTCTCATCTTTTTGTGGAATCGAACGAACAGACATTTCAAACATTTCTTTAACTTGAGCGCCGGTTACTTGAATTTGCGCAATGCTATTGCCAAAAGGTAACACAGCAATGACATCCCCAACTTTAATCGGTCCTTGCTTAATATCAGCGCGAATGCCGCCACCATTAGTTACTGCAAAATCAGCAGGTTGACTAAATGCGTCTTGGCCATATGACATAATCGCATCACCAATCAAATTCCCTAAGTTGGTCTCTCGTGTGCGCACATTTTCTCGTTGTCCATCCAATGTGAATGGAATATAATCGACAATTACTTTTTCATTTTCAGCGTTAAAATTCGTACGTGCTTCATCAACGATGGCTTTAACTGCCGGGTTTTCTGGCAATTCTAGCAACTCTGCTGCTGAAATCAATTTTGCTGTTTTCTTAGTTGGTTCACTCTCTGGTGCTGTGACGATCCCAACATTATTTAAATAATTACCTGTTTGAGCATAGATCACTTTGCCATAACGTTTGCCACTTTCGACGGCTGTATGCGAATGTCCATCAATCACAGTGATATCTAACTCAGGATATGTTTGACTAAGGGTTTCTGCTAGCGTATCACCACGCCAGATATGCGGCGTCGTTTCATCTACGCCTAAATGCCCAGTAACCACGAAAGCTTGAATATCCGCGTACTTCTCTTTAATTTCCTTAATCACTGCTTCTACTTCTGGAATCGGGTCTTTAAATGTCACCTTCTCCACGTTTTTCGGGTGTGTTTTCGTTGCTGTTTCTGGGGTCGTCACACCTACAATGGCAAACTTTTTCCCGGCTTTTTCTACGATTGTATACGGATCAAAAACCCGTCCACTGCCATCTTTGTAATACGTATTACTAGATAGAATCGGAAAATTCAGTTGATCTTTATAACCTAGTGCAATCTCTAAACCAAAATCAAACTCGTGATTTCCCACCGCCATGGCATCATAACCAACTTCATTCATTGCTTTGGCCATATCCGCGCCTTTGGAGAAATTGGAGATTGGTAATCCTTGGAAAACATCCCCTGCATCCACCATCAAGGTTGGGTTTTCTTGGTCTTTAAAGGTTTTTAGACGCGCCATACCTAATTCGCCTTTCCCTGCTTCTAATCGTCCATGAACGTCATTTGTGTGCATAATGGTATATGCATTATCTAAATCAAAGCCCGCATTACGGACGTCTTGTTTCGTAATAGCGGCGGCGTTTGGTGTACGTCCATCAGGAGAAGTCGGAATTTGAAGAGTGCCGTCATTCACTAATTCGATTGCTTTGGCACGCCATTTTTCATCAAAATTTGTCCCAATAATTGACCAATTTTGTTCGATTTCTTGTTCTGGATCAAGCGTTCCTTTTTTCTTAATATAATCAACAATCATTCCTCGTAAGGTTTCTGGATCAGAATTTTTAATAGGTTCCCCTACTTGAATCCCTTGGCTAGCTAAACCGCCGTAACGATAATTATTCATAGCAATCGTATATTCTTTGGCAGGATCCAGCGGTTGGCCGTCAATTTTCGCATCTACAATTCGTTCACCCACTGGTTTTGAAATGTCAATCTTGTAGTCCACTCCAGAAATCATGTCATAGTTATATACACGAATGTTTGGATTAAAACTAATGGTCAAATCATCTGGCTGTGTTTGGTTATAGTACGCCCCTTGTTTTTCTAAATACTTCAGTAAGTTTTCACCGTTAATGGAGACACTCACTAAGGTATTCGGGTATTTGTAGATATCAAAAATCGTGGCATAGGAAATCTTCCCCGCAGGTAATTTACTGTCGTATTTAAACAGCGCTGCCGCACTTAATTGTGCGCCTGTTACTTCTTTTTGAACGTTATTAATTAAAGAAATCATCGCTGTTGGTTGTAATTGTGCTTCGGGAATTCCTTTAATTTCTTGTTTTGGTAAAAAATCAGCTGTTGCTGTGCCGATCTCCTCCTGAATAAACGCTCGCGTTTTTTCATGGTATTCTTTTGTCGCTGCCTTAACTGCTTCATCTGCTGGAACATTCGTTGTTGGTACAATCGTTGCTGTACCTTCTTGCACTTCCCACTTATCGGCATTTTTAGCAACTGAAAGATCAATTTTGACAACCTCTGTCCCCGTATCTTTCGGTCCCCCTACCGGTACAGTTTTTCCATTCGGCGCTGCTCCTTGCTTGGTAAAAGAAAGGTGGTCATGACCCAGAATATACGCATCAATCCCCGCGACATTTTCAATTACTTGGTCGGCACTGGCAGCCGGATCACTATTTTGTTGTCCCGCATGAATCGAAGCAACAATAATGTCAGCCTGATCGTTAGTTTTCAACTCAGCAACTGCTTTTTCTGCTTCTTCTTTCAAAGGTAAAAAATTAAGCGAAGTAACACGAGGGCCATCCCACAAAGGAATGTGCGGAATTGTTAAGCCGATAATCCCAACTTTTAAATCTGGCTGCCCATCTTGATTAAAATCAAGTTCCTTCGTGGTAGTCCCTTCAACAAAACGACGACCATCTTCCTTATTGTAGGTATTCGCAGACAAGATTGGAAAAGTGGCTTCTTGTTGAATTTTTTGGATTAACGGTAAACCAAAATTAAACTCATGATTTCCCAAAACCATTGCATCATACTTCATCACATTCATGGCGGTAATCATTGGATGGGTCTTTTCATTCACTAAAGGCGCTTTATTATACAAGTCATCTGTTAAAATAGTGCCTTGAATATTGTCGCCATTATCAATTAAAACGGTGCCTGCTGGGTTTTGCGCCCGGACTTGGTTGACGACTGTACTTACTTGGGACAAACCAACTGGTAATTCTTTATCATCTTCATAAGACCAATTCCATAATTGACCATGAACATCTGACGTACCTAAAATTGTTATTTTTTGTGGTGTGCTCGTTTCTTCTTTTTCAGCGGTTGACGTTTCTAAATTCGTCGTTTCTGCTGGTGCCGTGGTTTCTTGTGACTGCTTGACACTGTCACTCGTAGCCTGATTTGGTGCTTCTTGTTTGATGTCTGTTGTTTCCTGTGTGATGATTGGTTCTTGTTTTCTACTTGAATCGGTGGTACTTGTTACTGCTTCTGAACTTTGTTGACTCGTTGTTTCTACTGCATATGCCGTACTGGATATTTCCATTTAGCGCAAACAAAAAAACCTCGTTCCCTAGAAGAGAGCGAGGTTTTTTATGGACCATACAGGACTCGAACCTGTGACCGAACGGTTATGAGCCGTTTGCTCTAACCAACTGAGCTAATGGTCCTGAAAAAATACCTCTTAAATAATAAGAGGTATTAATAAATTACTATTTGCATTTATGAGACTTATGTTTTGGATCAATCCTGTATATCACTAAATACCCGTCTTCATTATAATAACCAAATACCCTAAATGGATTTTGGTCTTTGCCATAATGATAAACTTCTCTTTTGATCCCATTAATTTCAACTTCTTCATAATTACTTCCTCGGCCTTTTGTCCGCAAAAATAATTTATCGACCTCTGTAATTGATAAATTTTTTCCTGCTGTTTCAGCTATAAATTTATCTAATTCTTTCAAAGAACCTTTATCCATTTTTTTGAAGCAGTATTTATTGTCCAAACACTCTTGAATACAAAATCGAAATTTCATTGATTTTCTATCTAAAAAAGAACCATTTTCTACAACTACATCTCTTGTTAATTTCTTCGCCAACTATTAGTCACCTACATACACACTTTTATAATAATTAGCCATGTCTTCTGTAGATATTTTTTCCCTACAACTATCTCCTTCTGAAACTCCAGCTCTTAATCTTGCTTGTTTCCAAGGTAATTCTGTATGAGTCAATGCTTCAAGCTCATTTGCTGACTTATCACCATAAGTAATCCAAACTGATTCTAGAACATCCACAGTTTGATTATCTATTGCAGCAGGTGAAGTACATTTAGGAATAGAATTCCATTTATATTCTCTATATTTATTATACAATTCTGGAGAAACAGGTCCATGCGCCCAAGCCTGAAATTCAGAATCATCTATTATGCTGTCATCTAAAAGTGCATTGTTCCACGCTTGTGCATAGTAACAAAGTTTTTGTAACTTTTTAGGAGTCATTGACTCTTTATTCAAAAACCAATCAGCTATTTCAAAAATACTATATTTTTTATTCATACTAGCCCCTCCTTAACACTTATAATATAACATTTAGCTACATTATATGCAATAAAAATATAGCATACACCCCTTTGGAAAACGGCATTAAAACAAGTTTAAGAAGTTTTTTTCACTTACAAACACGCAAATATGCCTAATCATAAGCTGGTTATCATATTTGTTAAGTTTAATTAAATAACAAAAAAAGAGCCACCTTAGAAAGGCGACTCAAGAGAAATTTAATAAGTGTATTATTATTTTACACTACCTATAAATATTTTACTATACTTTATTTCACGACTGGAAACATAGCTTCTAAGCGATTATACCAAGGAGCGTTTTTGTTCCATTTATCTTGTCCGTAGAAAGGAATATCTTTGCCGTTGTTTCTCTTGTATAAGTCCTCAATGACTTTCATTTCATCTGGATGAGAGACACGTCTTGTGTTAACTCCGTTACAAAACATTACTGTCCAAGCATCTCCATTCCATTCTAGTTTACCTGTTTTTGAATTAATTGGTCTTTCGTATAAACATTGCATAGTCGTTTCTCCACCTTTTATATTATTTTGATTGTTATTATTTGAATTGCCATTGCCTTCGTTTAGATTGCCCATATATTTTTTTATTTGGCTAATAAAATAGTCTTTTACGGCATTTGTTTCTTTTCCATGCAATTCCCACGAACGGTGAGGACATGCCGTAGGAACAAATTCTTTGTGTAATCTTACAGTATCTCTATTAGGTTGCATGCCCCAAAACTTCATATCTTCAGCAATTTGTTTAAATGTCATTTGTTCATTCGCTAAGAAATCGGCATCGCTAGCACCCATTGATTGACATACTTCATAGCCAACATAGTTCAAATTCCCCTCTGGATTCGCTGTGTGCCATGCTGCATTGAATGTATCTTCTACACGTGCAATTGTATTTCGATCAATATAATAATGAGCAAAGCCATTCGCCAGTTGTGTAGGAGACATTACAGCCAAGGCATTGACATATTGTGCAGCTGTAGCATAAATACTTCCGGCATCATTATGAATGACAACACCTTTTGGCGTCGCATTGGGACGTCTCCCGGCAATCCCACCGCAAACAGATTGATTAATCACTTGCACCATCTTTAGGTTCACCACCTTTATCATTTTCATCTTTTAATTTACTTAAATGCTCCTTAACCCATGAAGGAAAGGGAACGCCTAACTGCCCTAAGTTTTCAATAATGGAAATGCCATACACTGCTATATAAAATAAGACAAATCCAGTAGCGATTGATTCTAGACCCATGATTTTCAAGTATGGATAAGCAACGCTTATTAAGCAGACCACTAATAAATGTTTTACTAATCCTAGCAATCCTTTTGTGCTATTTCCTTCCTTAATGAAAATACCTTTACATAATCCTGTTAAGATATCCCCTAACACAATCCAGACAAAAACCTGAATAAAACCGTTAGAAATCATATTCTTGAATTCTAGTATCAACGCTTGATTATCAATAATCACCATATTTTCCACCTTCCAATAATAAAAACCGCTTAGCTTTTTGCTAAACGGCTTCATTTTAAAATTCAATCTCTATACTAATTCTGTAATATGCATAGAAGAAAGTTGCGTATAATCAAGTTGCTTATCTGCTGCTAATTCTAAACGAAACGCAAGATACTCACCTTTTTTTAGTGTAACATTTAAATCAAAGGCTGCGACATTTTGATAATTCAAACCGCCAACAGCCCCGACTGCTGATCCAACACCTAAGTCTCCTACACCTTCATCAAGACCTTTGTCTATATGAGTATAAGCATATAGAACCCCTTTTGAGCTCCCAACTTGATATTTAACGGTTCCTTGTATATTTAATTTACAATCTCTCAAAACAGTAGCTTGCCACCTACCGCTATTCCATTGCAATGGATCGCTTTTCATCGGTAATCCAAGTCGCTGTCCTACGTTGCTAAATTCTGGTCCTAAGTTGTATCTTGACTTATTTTTGAATCCAGGATGATTAGTTCCTGATGAATACCAAGCTTCGAAAGGTTGCTCTTTTTCAAAAGCTACTTTTTTCCAATCCGTCCAAGATGAGGGCACACCACCAAATTGACGAATAACAATTGTTCTTTCCGTTTGAAATAATTGTCTGACTCCACCTGGATCTTTATTAACAATCAAGCTTCCAGAGTTTGGTAATGGCTTATTTTCAACTCCTGTAGCTGAAATCGAATAAATACCAGGCTCTACTGCATCATTTAAATCTGATATTTTAGAATTTTTTATAACAAACAAACCATTTTCTATATCAGTTGAGTTTACAACACTATCTGTAGTAGCCAAAATTTTGAACGGACTATTTTGAGAAGAGTTAGGAGAAGTCGTTCTAAATGCGATTAAAGGTGTTGTCAACGAATTCATTCTAATTTCTTGATACATAGCTCCCGCAGTGCCTGCGATGGCATGTTGATAAACATATAGAGCAGAATATTTAAATTCAGTTGGCAGATCTGCTTTGTCAGTCATTGTTCCCGCAACTGTAGCATTTAGATAATAAAAACCAGCATAACCTGATAATTCTTTAAATGAAGTTACTCCCTTTGGTAAAGGTAGACCTGAACCATCATCATTAGTTAGCTTTTTATTTTGAATTTCAAGGTTTTCCGTCTTACTTAAAAATCTATTATCAGCTTCCTGTTTCGTATAGAAGTTTCCCTCTTTAAACTTTTCGAGCGCTGCATCAACTTCATCTGTTACTGTCTTCCCAATGGCTGAAATGCGACCTTCTGCATCTACCAATATATCTGTTATTTGTTTTTTTAGCGTATTTAAATCTACCTTGATCGCTTCAATACGTTTTTCAACATCATCATAGTCAGTATTCATTTTATTTAGTGCAGCTTGATATGCTTCATTCAAAGCTTTTACAAGTTTATTGTATTCAGTAATAATTGTTTCAGCTTCTCCGGCATCAATGTCAGCATTTCCTTTAACAATGATTTTAAAGTCTCCCGTAGTATCTCTTTTCCCATCTTTTTGAAACGAAAAATATGCCCTTTTGTACGTCCCTTCTACGCTAAACGCTGCACTAGGAAACGTGTATTCAAATGTTCCTTTTTGCAATCCAGCGTTATTGGAAGAAACGTTTTCAGAATCAAAAACTTTCACTTTTCCGCCTGCAGGTTCTCCCTCAAAGGTGATGATTCCACCCGATAAATCTGCTATCTCATCTCGTCGAGAAATTTTCACAGTAATTGTTTGCATTTTTTCATCGCCAACACGACCATAAATAATTGGTGGCATTATTGGATCCTTAGAGAAATCAAGATTTAATATTTTATTTGCCATCAAATCCCTCCTCTATGATATTTTCTTCTATTCTTGTTAGGTTTGTTTATTTTTTCTTCTAATTGTTCAATTTTTTCAATAAGTTGTTTATTAGTTAAACTGTTAAGCATCACTTGTTTATTCATATCTAAACTTAAATAGTGGTCTTCATTATGTTTAACACTTAAAAATGGTGAATATTGAGCAATTAGCCCAAGTTCTCTTTTATTAGAAGGCTGTTCTATTGGATTATTACTTTTATAGTTTTGCTTTCTATCAAATTCCACAAAGTTTAACTTTTTGGTTTCTTTGATACCATCAATCTTCGTATCTGTTATATTCTCCTTTAGCCGAACATCTGATTGATTTAGAATTGAAAAACCATTCATGTTTAAATTAGAGTAAAATCCTAAGTTAACATTGTTATTCACTGTAAATTTTGTACTAACACTAGTATTTACCAATGTTGAATTTTTTATTTCTCCAGACCCTCCAACATAACTTCCACCCATGTTTAAATTTGATATTTGAACCCCTGCGTCAAAAACTGTAAAGTGTCTCGCAACATCGTTCCCTGAGACTTTTTTTGCTCCGACACTTGCTAACACTCCTGGTTCAGAATAAATATGGATTTCTTCTTTGCCTAAAGAAGTAGAAAATGCTCTACCCAGACCTCCTAACTTATTTAAAGTTCCTTCTTTGTTAAATCGCACACCATCAGAATTTAGTTGCATCAATTCAATTTCTCTAGAATCATATATTGAAAATTTGTTAGCATCCATCGTTGATTTTAAAACATTATTATAGTAGTTCTTGATAGCTCCCTTTGACATTATAATTTTGTTATAGCCACTTTCACTTGTAATGTCACTACCTGTAATTGTCACACCTATAATGTTAATAGCTCTCAATGTTCCTGTAGCCATCCTGTCTGCAACAATTAGCCCATTATTTGTCATTGCTAACTCATAGTTACCGTTATATCCAGTTGAGCTAAATCCCAGCCCTCCAACATTCCACCGCCAGACTTTTCTAGCAGTATTTATACTTGTCGTATCCATAATTAATAGTTCTTGAGGATCTGCAAGCGACGGATATATGAGCACATGACCTTTTCCTGGATTTTTGATAATATCAGATGCTTCTTTTTGCGCTTGTTCAAGCCAATCTATTTTGTCTGACAAATCATTAATATTTTCTTTTGAGTCTTCAATTACCTTAGCAAAATCAGTTCTCGCTTCACCTAATTCGATTGACTCATATCGGTCTAAAGAAATATTCCACACAGTTTTTACAATTTGTGCCGTTGTATTAATGTTTAATTGATTAAACGCAACCGTTACCCAATCACATAAATCTACAACCTCAAGGCTTTTAAGTTGTTCATCTGAGACGGAACTCGCTAAGTCTACATAACTAGCTTTTATACTTACACGAGGAATCCCCACATTATTAGACTTAATAAACGATTTAACCATGCCGCGTAAAGCTTCAACATCTTTTGGCTCTTTATCACTAAAATCAACCATTTGTATTCTACGTTCCGTATAATTACTGACATAGTCACTATCAATATATATTTCTGGTAGAGTGATTACTTTTTCATCATCGCCATTACCGATTTTAGCCCAGCCATATATTGAAGTATACGTATTTTCAATGGATTCCTCTTGATTAATATCTGTTAAATTTTTACCGTAGGCAATGACTACATTCGTATCGGTACCGGCTTTTGCTAACAAGCGAACTTGATTATTATTAAAAAGATATTCCCCACCGAAATTATCTAAAATTGAACCAGCGACACCGCCTAAAACTTCTTGCGCATTTTTATATTTTGCGGGGTCTGTAAAATCAATTGAAGATGTAGTCCCCACATCACTGTAAAAAGTAAAATCACTTTTAGGCTCCATCTGACTTCTTAATTGATTCAATGCTGTTTGTGCCGAAATATTAGAATATTTGGAACCGATTTTTACCATTGTGCGCAACAATTTATAGCGATAATGCTCACAGTAAACAGTGACAATCCCTTTGATTGGTTTTGTAATTTGTGCAATTTCAAACCGTTGACTTTTAGCGACCAATGTCGGTCCAGCATCAGCGACTATCCATCTTCCTACTTTCAGCTCATGAAACAAATTCCCTACCACTGGATACTGGAATGTCATATCATAAATACCATTACGTTCCCTTGTAGAAAGAGGATTTATTGCATCTTGTAAAGGACCTATGCCTAGGGAGTTCCAATTGTTATTTTTCTTATCATGTAAAATAATCGTGCTCATACGGCTAAAGTCCTCCATTTTGGCTTAATTTTAAAATCAGTGATATAGGTATAATTGATAATGCTTTCGCCTGGGGACAGAGTGATTGGGTTATAACCATCTGTATTTAAAAAGCAATATTTTGTGATATTAAGGCCACCATCTTTATAAGCAATGCCTTCTTCGCAATCTAGCGTAATTTTTCCTGTTCCAGCTTCTTTTGCAATCCTGAATTGTTGGCCATTAATATAAATATTACTATCTTGTGTACTACTAGTTTTATTGAAAGTTATAATTGGCAGACTAGAAAAAGCTTCTGGATTCCTAATACCACCTCCACTTTTTATATCTCTTTCATCATCACCATCAAGACGAAAAACGAACGGCTGGCACTTAAAAACAAAATCAACATCTAACCAACTTCTTGTTTTGTCTGCCGCATCTACTTTGCTGTAGCCTAGCGCCTTATAATAGTATTCGCTATATTCACTAAAAATAAGCGGAGCGTAATCTTTTGATAAATAAAGCCACGCAGCTATATCTCTTAACTGCGCGGCAATAGTTGTATCTGCTTGTTTATACAATCGTACTGGAAAGACCTTCTCGATGTCTTTATATTTTCCTTTATCATAAATGACATCAGAGCTCCTTCCATCTACCTCTGTAAACTGCAAAGCGGCTTCCGGAATAGTAAACGTCATTTCGTTTCTTATCCGCATAGCGAATTCATTCGATTGTTTCCCTCTAAATTGAAAATATGGATAGTTCGTTAAATCCATTATAGCCGCCCCCTTGTTTGTCGTTCTGTGAGTGTTGCCAATTGTTGAGAAGTTTCTTCAATTGATTTCTCATTAGAAAGATCTGCATGTTCAATGTTTATATTGATTGTAGGATTGTAGGTTTTCGCAAAGTTGCTATTATTTACAATTTGGCTACCCAAATTAGCAGCGCCCATCATATTTGTGTTTAATGCTAATTCTGGACTAGTAAAGTTAAAATTTGAAAAAGCATTGTCAAATGAGAGTTCCTTAGAAATAGAATCTGCCATATTAGAAGTAAGATGTTTAACATTATCAAATCCTGCTATTATTCCCTTTTCTAAACCAAACATTAGTGCAGAACCATTATCAATTAAAACTTTTTTATCATATGGAATTGGACCTTTTAAACTAGCGATAGTATCTGCGATACCACTAACAAAGCCTTTAACTTTTTCAAATCCCCATTTTATTCCTTTTAGTAATCCACCCATTAAAGATGTACCTGCATCCCATAGTTCATCTCCAACAATTGCAGAACCTAAACTATTTACTAATCTTTTTACTGCCTCTCTAGCCTCTTCTTTATTATTATCAATACCCTCTGCTAAACCATTAATTAATCGTATAGCTGCTTTCCACATTCTATCTGAGAAATTAATAATATTCTCAACTAATTTATCAACTAAATCTGCAGCAGCGTTTACTAATCTGTATAAATTATTTCCAATTCCTTCTATACATTTCACTACTAAATCCATACCTGCATCGACGATTCGTGATAGATTATTAGAAATACCTTGTAGTACGCTAACGATTAACGTCACTCCGGCATCAATGATATCAGGCATTCTAGAAGATAATCCATTTAAGAAATTAATCATCAAATTAACAGCCGCATCGATAATATCTCCCATTCTATTACCGATTGCATTAACAAAATTAACGATAATACTAATTGCTTCATTAGTGACTTTGCCAATATTATTTGCAATTCCACGAAGAAAATTAATCAACAAATTGAAACCAGCTTGCAAAATATCAGGCAAATGTTTATTCAACTCTGAAAGCCACGTGATAATTAATGTAGCCATGTTTTGCACTATTTTAGGTAATTGTTCTGTTATACCTTGAAGCAATGCATTGATTAAACTAGCTCCAGCTCCTAACAACTTTGGTAGTGCTTCAGTAAGTGAACCTAAAAAAGTAGTAATAATCATCGTTGCTGATTCTATGATAGTCGGCATAACTAATAAGATACCATTAGTCAGTGCATTGATTATTTGTACTGCAGATTGAGCAATGATAGGCAACAGCGTGACTATTCCATTAGTAAACGCCATTATCAGTTCCCCAGCAGATACTACAATGCTTGGCAATCCTTGTGCGATACCAGAAATAAAACCAGACACTACTTGTAAAGCTCCAGTAATAATACCTGGTAAAGCATTGGCAATCGCACCTAAAATTCCTTGTAGCGCTGTACCAAAATTTGTACCTAATTGTGGCCCATAAGTCTTGATTCCTTCAGCTAATCCTTTAAAAGAATTCATAATTGTATCAATACCTTTATTTACATCTCCGCCACCCAGAGCTTTTGCTAGTAATTCAAAAACTTTTATAAAAAGACCAACGGGACCCATCATTCCTAGGATAACCATTTTAAGAATTTTTAAACCTACACCAACTATATCAAATGATTTTCCAACTCTCTCAGTTGGGTTTATAAGTTTTTTTAGAGAATCTATCACATTTTTTATTGCTTTACCGATTTTCATGATATTTTGCTCACCTTTGACGGTGAATGCTCCTTCAAGAAAATTACCTAATTCGCTCATATTTTTAATTGAACCAGACATTATTTTTCCGATTGCCTTTATCCCAAGTTTCATATCATTAATTTTTCCAGTAAAATTAATCATTCCTTGCCAAAGACTTTCAGGAAATAGCTTAATAAATTGAGACCTTAATTCCGCGATTTTCTCTCCTGGACCATTGGTTAGCATTTCAACAAAGCCTTTACTTAAAAGCTTTAATCCTTTAAATACTTGATCAATGGGTTTCATGAACGATTTTAAAGTCAACACCATTCCATCAACCTTATTCCTAAAAGTATCTGAAGTTTTATAAAAATAGATGAAAGCTGCGATTAATGCACCAATTCCAGCGATAACTACAGCAAAAGGATTTGCCATCATAGCCACTTTCATTAATGAGAAAGCCGTTTTGACACCATTAATTGCTGTTTTAACACTGTTCATAATTCCGATAGTTGCTTTGAAAGCAATAAAGCCTGCTATAGCACCAACAATAACAGAACCTAGAAATTTAATTATTTGAGCATTTTTACTAATAAGTTCAAACAATTTATCAAAAATAGGAAATTTATCGCCAATTGAGTCTAATAGTTCTGCAAATGCCGCTTTTACATGAGGAATAGAAGCTTTGACAAAAGTAACAATCGCTCTTGGTAATGCTTTTAATATATTTCCAATCATGGGAATAAAGTTACCAAAAAGAAATGTGGCCGTTGTTTCTGCTAACTGATTTAAAGAAGGTTGGATATCTTGTCCAAGAGCCATTTTACCAAGTACATTAGATAAAGAAGCTTTCATAGCTGCGAATGAACCGCTAAGTGTCTCTGCCGCTTCTTTTGCTGTAGTTCCTGTGATATCAAGATTTTCTTGTATTGCGTGAATGGCATTGTATACATCACTTAGGTTACTAATATCATATTTAACGCCTGTAAGTTTTTCGGCATCAGAGAGTAGTCGTTGCATCTCTTCTTTTGTACCACCGTAACCTAATTTCAAGTTATCAAGCATTGTATAGTTTTGCTTTGCAAAACCTTGATAGGCATTTTGAATATCTTGCATATTTGTACCCATTTTGTTGGCGTTGTCAGACATATCAATCATAGCCATATTTGCAACATCTGCTGCTTTTTCTGTATCGCCACCAACAGATTGTAGTAAACTAGCGCTAAAACTTGTTACGTTTTCCATATATGCATTCGCTGATAACCCAGATGTTTTATACGCTTCATCTGCATACTTTTTTACTTTGTCCGCACTACCTTTGAATAATGTTTCAATCCCACCGAGGGATTGTTGTAGATTTGCTCCTTCTGAAATTGCGGTAGAGAATGCAGTTTTAATTGATGAAATAGCTTTGCCTACAACTGCAGAAGCAACTTTTACTAATCCCATTGAGATAGCTAAATTTTTTATAGAAAAACCAGCTTTGTCACTACTGCCTTCCAATTGATCTAGCTGGCTGTTAAGCCCAGCTACACTTTTACCATTAACATCAACATCAATTACAACTTGCCCATCAGCCATCTTCTTCCTCCTCTCCTAAGTCAGTATTAGGTAAGGCATATTTCCTTTTTAACTCTCGCATTCGACGTTTTTCTTTACTTGATTCCCCTTTTTGAGGTTCCCAATTCCTAATCTGAATAATCCTCTGCATAATACAATTATCTGGTAGACTCTCTAAAAGTGCTTGAAACTCTTCCCAACTCATTTTTCCTTGTTCTTCGAAAAGATTAATACCAATTTGACGAAAAGAAGCATAGATATACTTGGCATCATAAACCAAATCTATATCTTTACTATTTATTTTAGTTGGTAATTCATTGCCTAATTCATCAGTTTCAACTTCGGAATGTTGACCTAAAAGCAGGTATTCATCATAAACGTATTTAAACATTTCAAATTTTTGTAGTATATCTAAATCAACTTCCCCAACTAAGATTAGAATCGAAAGTTCAATCTTATCTTCTAATATCAAACTCTCATCTTGTATTATTTCAAAAACATCAAGGACATGATCAAACGCTAAGTTTATTGGAAATTCTTTGCCCAAAAACGAAAAGGATGTAGTCAGCGGATTATTCAACCGCATAATACTCATCCTTTCTTTTTGCTAACTTTTTTTAGATATTCTTGTTTTAATTTTTTTGATTTTTTACCACGCTCATCTAATAATTCAGTCTGTTTCTTAGTGTATTCTTCAATAGATTCACTAATACCTACTGATAAATCGTAAAAGGCGTTTAGCCATGCGATTATGTCTGGGATGTCTTTATACAAAATTGCAAACGTACCTTCACCAAGTACGGAATCATACCCTTTTGTCAACACAGAAATATATAATTCATCACTCATTTCCTCAGAATTTTCATCTAAGTCTTTCAGTTCTTGTACGACTTTATCGTACGTTTCTTCATATTCTTTTATATGCTCTAATGAACAATCAAAGAAAAATTCGTGCCCAGCAATTTTCACTGGAAAACCAGTACGCTCTACTTTAATCTCTAATGCTTTCATTTAATTACCTCCATAAATAAGGACAGCCAAATAGCTGCCCTTATTTTCGTATTTATGCTTGATTATTAAGTGTTAAGGTATGTTGTGCTGTTTTCTTACCATCCTCTGTTTCGCCTTCGGTAACATAAGTACCAACTGGTACCGTTTCTGTCCAAGTAATATTACCTGTTTCAGAGACAGCAAGGCCTTCTGTTACAGGCGTAATAGAATAGTTTACTTTTTTATTTGTAGCATTTTCAGGCAAAACAGTTGCTGTGATTTGTCGGCTACCTGCAGTACCCGCATTTGCTGTGGACGTTTTAGGAGAAAACTCTAAGCCTGTTACAGCAATTGGCGATGTTTTAAATGACGGTACATCTACTTTTTCGCCGCCGTCTGCAAAACCTACTTTGTATGTTCCTGATGGAACGTCGGTGTTTGGCTCAATACCTGTAATTTCTAGAGGGCTTGGACTAGCCGGAACAATGACTTCCTCACCTTTATAAACAATATACTCTCTAGCCATTCTTATTCTCCTTTCTCCATTTCAATGATTACCCCAGTTTTAGTCGGAGTCATTTTACCGATTACTGGGGTTATACTTTTGGGGTGATATTAGGTAAGGTATCAAAGGTAATCGTGCAGCTGAAATCTTCATACTCTGTCGCATCTCCTGCACCAGCGACAATATCTGTTACTGTTGCACGCCCTACATAAGTATCGCCATTCGTCATAATAATTTTATGCCAAATCTTACGATTTTCTCCAATTTTGTATTTTTTACTTGCAATTAATTTTTGTGCGGGATCTTCTGGGTCATAAAATCCTTCAGGACTATAAGCACCAGAAACAGAAGTCACTGTAGTTTCTGGTGTACCATCGCCATCATAGAAACCTGCATCGTCCGTTTCTTCATCGGTATCATCGCCAATTGAACTAATGTACTTGGCAAGACGTTTCCACTCTAACTCGGTAGTTGGTGTTGTTTCTTTCCCAGGTACATACTCAGCAATAAAATGCTGCCGTTTTGCATTTTTGTTCCGTGCAAACATTTGAATATTCATTTTTAATAACATTAATTTTCCTCCTTAAATGTGGTTAATTTTGCTTGAAAATCTAATAAAAAAACGAACCAACCTTGTTCATCAGCTTCATTAATGAACGGTTTGCTCGTTATCATTAAATTATTACACTCAAAAGAGCCATCTTTACTTGATAATTCTTCAATACTTTCTAATACATCTGAAAGAAGCCACAACGTATGCTCTAACTTATTACCGTCTTTTGATTTCATGGCAATTTCATAGTTTAACAACTCGTCTTTGATTCCGTCATAATATTCGGTTTCTACCTTACCGCCCGGTAATGAGTAAATCACTAAACTTTCTAGTGCTGAAAGGTATCCTTTCCGGATATTTAACGGCAAATTTGGAATCTGATTTATCCTTTCGTTTAAACAATCAAGAAAATCCATTATTTAATACCCGCTCCTTTCAAAAAGGCACGTTCCCACGAATTCATATAAGCACCTTTTGCTTTTAAATCCCACCGTGGTCCAGTCCCAGGCGTAGTATATTTTTTTCCATTTAGATAAAATTGGCGTTTCGCATATTTTGTACCATAAATAATCTTTTCACCTTCACTTGATAAATGAGCGCTTTGCCTTAAACTATTATTTTTTCGTGGTACAAATTGATTCATATCTGCCATCGCTTGATTACCCAGCGCATATCTGCCTCGTCTCATTGCCTCAGGGCTTACTTTGGTTCTTACACCGCTTAAATTCACCTTAATCCCCATCAGACTACCTCAATCTCATACGAGTAGACATCATTCGAATAGGCTTCAATTACGGTATCAACTTTAGTGATTACGTGTTCTTTGTCATCGTAAATAACTACTGATTGTTCTTTGAACTCAGGCAAAGGCGTAGTCAATTCGTGATAACAGAAAATCAATCCGTTATACAGCAATTGTTTGCCACTTGATGAAAAAGTATATTGGCTTCCTCTGTCAATTCGGCAATACTCAATAAGGATCGGTTCCTTGTATACTGGCTTGTTCCAATCGCCCTCCCCTAAGTACTCTTTATACTCAAAGGAATCAACTAAGAATTTTTTGGGTGGCTTTGGCATTAGCATGACGAAACACCTCGATATAACAAACCTGTACCTTCCAGATACAAATAAACGTCTTCGGCAGTTAACGACTTACTTTCGTTATTTCCAGAAGGATTGTAGCGACTGGCATTAGAAATACTCGTACGGCCTGCTGAAAAGCTTTGAGGGGCATTGTTGATACTTTCATACGTATCCGCACCAACATCGACAAAATACATTATTTGCGCACACAGAGCGAGTTTAAACTGTTTCACTCTAAATTGCCTAGAATCTTTCGTTATATCATTGAACTGATAAAAGTAATTCGTTACATTATCAATCGCTGCGGTGGCTTTTACTAAATATTTGTCAAAGTTATCTTTATATTCATCTGCGGCGCCTGTAAGCTCTTTAAACTCTTCAAAATCAATATAGGACATCTTAGATTCCTCCTAAAAAAAGAAGGAGACTAAGCTCCTTCTTCCATTTCAATAACAACCCCGCTTGTTGTCGGCGTTAGTTTACCAACTTTCGGGGCTACACTTTTGGGGCAACACCTTTAATAATCGCTTTAGCATTTTTTTCAGGGATATATTTGCCATACTTACCTGCCGCTTGTAACGCTGTGCCTGCGAAATCTTCTGAATCCATAGCACGTGCTACTTGAATACCTACGCCAGCTACACCTACGTTATCAGCTGAAAAAATTGCTACCTCATTTGGTTGAAATTTTTCATCTGGTAACTCTTCTAAAACAAACCCTTTAAATTTGTATAAAGTTTGTTCATCAACATTAGCGGATGAATTTTTAGAAGTTGTTGCAAGTTTTGAATCAATTAATAAGTCGTAAACGTCTGAATTAACATAGGCAACCCATGCAACGTTTTGAGAAACATTGTTATTAACAAATTTCTTATGAGCATTAGAAAATAGTTTTGTAATACCAGCTTCATCTAATGTAGTGGTTAGTTCTTCACTTGCATTGTCAGATAATGCTTTGCCTAACAAGTTATCCACATGTTGCGCCCAGGCAACAGCATGCAAAGCTAAGCGCTCTGCTACAACTTGATCAGGAATATCATTTACAGTAAACTGATCGACACCTTCATGAATTGAAAGTGGCGCTTCATATTTAACTTGTTTATTGACTGATTTAACTTCTTTACGTTTACCAAAACGGCTTGAGCTGCCTGTCCCTGTTCCAAATCCTACATTTTCATCTGTCGAATATGCTTGAATAACAACGTCCGTATCTGTAACTTTCAAATCTAGAAATGTATCGTTTTGAGAGACTCCGTCTTTTGTCTGTAAAGTACCTCCGAAAGCACGTAAAAATACTGCTTTTTTAGCAAACAGTTCTGGCAAAATACCTGCATATTGTTTAGTGTAATATTTGATTGACATAATTTATTTCTCCTTCTTAAATATATTTTTCAACTGCTGCTGCAAACACGTCTGTGTTTCCTTTATCATTTTTAGGATTTCCAGGGTTAACGATTTGCGGCGTTGAAGCTGGGTCTTTATCGGTTTGAAACAAAAAGGCTTTATTTTCTTGTAGTCCCTTTAATTGTTCTTCAAAACCTTGTAAATTACCGTCGACAACTTTAATAGTGTCTTTATCTAGTTGACCAAGTAAGATTTCTTCATCAAGCGCATTCGCTTCTTTTAATGCTAATTTAATTGCGAAATCTTTTTGTTGTTCAGCTAACTGTTTTTCAGAATTATTTTTCGCCTCATCAAACTTTGTTTGTAAATCAGCTAATTTTTGCGTTAAATCATCGTTTCCTTGTGCTGATTCTTTTAAGGCCGTCAATTCTTCTTGGTTAGCTTCTAGTTCTTGCTTAGCGCTGTCACGTTCACTCTCTGCAGTAGCAACTTGCGCATTTAGTTGCGTGACCGTCTTACCATGTAAAGCCATGATAGCCTTCGCTGTTTCTTCCTCAATGCCTAATGCGATTAAATCCTCTTTTTTCATAAATCTGTTCCTCCTAAGTGTTTTTTGAGTGGCAACTCCCACTGTGAGCCGTCTTTTTGAGACTTCCGAGCAGGTCTAGGTATAAAATAAAAAGCCTAACGATAGTTAGACCTGTTTTCTTCTCTTTTTAAATATTCTTCGTAATCGGCATCTAATCGATCGTAAGGATCTTCCTTTGTCTCCATATTCACGCGAAACACATATCTAATAAAAGCGATAGTGATTGCTAGTGATAAACCAATGACTGGCAATCCAATCACAATGGCGATAAATTTTATTAGCATAGAAACACCTCTTTTTTTATTTTATAAATCATAAAATCCCACTTCTTCTCTCTAAAAATCGTCATAGCGAAAATCTTTTAGCAACGTATTAACCGGGGTGTAAACTTTTTCACGGGCATAATTTCTGCCTAAATACTCATTAGAATCTACTAGTTCTCGTAGTTTCGCTTGGTTTGCTCTTACTTTCTGTTTCCATTGCTTGGCATTGTCAGTATGATCTAATGCTTCGGAAACCATTTGATTCTTTTTAAATTTGACTACTTGGCGCTCTAATTGCCGTTGACGTTTCGTCAATTCAGCAACTTTTTCATTTTCCTTTGCATCAATTTTAGGTTGATTATTTGTATTGATACCAGGGATAAAAGGAATGTGTAAATGATTGCAGTTAATCCCTCTATGCCCGCCAGCAGTTCCATATTCTGCGCCCCAATAAGGGTCGTAAATACTCTTATACTTTTCATTACTTGAAACAGATTCACGTAAATCGGCAACGTGTCCTTGAATCTTAGAACAAGCTTTTCTAGCCCCCATATGGCTAGTGACCAGTACCGTGTGAACGTCATACTCGCTCATACGGTCTTTTCGTAACTTATCATAGGTGTTACCTAATGTAGACTTTAAAACGGTTCGAACGTAACGTTCCAAGCTCCACGTATGACCGCCTTTATCTACAAATGTTGACTTAATCCCTTTCTGTGCCCAACTTTGTATAGTACGTTCTAACGCTTCGTCAAATGTAAATAACCCGCTGTTAAATGCAGCGACTGTCTTATTAATGATTTCATTGTACATTTGGCTGGTGGCTGTTCCATAACCGAAGTTAGTGGATAACAACGTTTGATTTACATAGTTGTTAATATCAGACCACACTTGGTCGTGATAGGCTTTCATAATATTGTCTAAATCTGTTGGCATAGGCTTTGGATCATAAGGTAATTCTTTATCAATATCTTTTACAATTTTTTGCCCGGTACTTTCAAACATTCGCTCTATTTCAGATTCAGCAATTCCTGTTACTTGAGAAATGACTTTTGCGGTTTCTTTGTTAAACAAATGTAACTCTTGAAGCTTTTCTCTTTGCCAATCTAAAATATTCTCGTTACCGTTTTTTAAACGCTTAGCGATGATTCGTATTAATTCGCCCTCTAACGATTGGTAGAGGTGTGACATATTAGAGGACCATAAATCTAATTGATGAGGTGTAATCATTATTCCTCATCTCCTAGTTCATTTTCCGCCGATATTCTTTCTTGTTCTGGATAGTCCATTTCTAACGTTTCTGCTCTAATCTCGTGAACTATTTTTTTGGCCTCTTTTTCAGTCACACCAGTTAATTTCTGAATAGCGCTTAGTTTTGATGAAAGACCAGCTGTAACTAATTTAGAGTAATAATCAGCTTTGGCATCTTGAGATTGAAAAACACCGTCATCAAAATCTATATTAATGCCTAGTTCTTTTGAATATTTGAATAGATTAAATGCTGCGGCCAATTCGAATATAGTTGTAATTAATTCTTTTAATGCTTCTTTCACAATTAAGACATTATCTGAACGGGTAGAAAAAGTCTCAGAATTTTCGCTGATGATTTCCGTAGCTGTTTTGACTGATTGTCCATCAAAGCTAAATGTTCCACTTGAAAAACCGGTTTGTAATTCAACAATGCGTAAAATAAAATTAATTGTCTCAATAAATTCCTGTGACCGTAACGTAGGAACAAATTCACTAATAAAAGGCTCGTCTGATTTCAACCGTTGATATACAGATGTCTTACTGTCAAATCGTTTTATAGGATTCCCTTTTTCATCATATCTAACTTTGAAGAAATGATCTGAAGCTAATATTTTTCTTCTCGCTTCTTCAACTTCATTCATAAATTCATCGTATTTTTCGTTAATATCAATCAATTGGCGCTTCGCGTTGTCAATAATACCTAAACTCAATGGACTATCGATATCTATGTTGTTTTTTCCAGCTAGTTTTATATAGACAAATAATGGTCGAGTAAATCCGACTAAAGCAGTCTCCTCTTTTAGTTCCTTGTACTTGTCTAATGTCGGTAATGGTACCCTAACACCTGTTTGAGATTGTTCTTCTGAACGATACAATTCGTTTCTGATATAGTAAGTGCTATTTTCCCACTCATGAAATTCTAAAAGTGTGTAATAAACATTTTTCTTACCTTCATTCTGTTGTGTAATCGTAGCAATAGCTGCTTCAGATATATCATTAGTGTTGGACTGTAAAGGGTAAAAAGTATCAGCTCGGCAAAAGGATATTTTTATTTTGTTTGTCTTTGTGTCTACATAGGGACGTAGGACAAGCCCTCCTATTGCATATCCTGCTTCCAGCTCTTCACCAAAGTTCTTACGAAACTTATTATCGTTAAAAACTGATTGTAAAAACTGGTCCGCTTCATCATTATCAATGCTTATCGCACACCCGTCATTAAAGACTAGCTTAGCTAATTTGCGAGAAACTACTTTTGATACATTTAATGAATGAAAAGCCCTGTGCATACGCATACCATCACTATTAACGTAGCTCACATCAGGAAACTTATTTTTATATATGCGTTTGTTGTCCATTATTCTATCGATTTCAGCAGTATTTACTCCGATTTTTGGATGATCTGTAATTCTATTAAGTGTTTCTACCATACCTATTTTTGCACCTCCAATCCTGAACATCGCTTTTAATTTGTCAAACATGTAAACACCTCTTTTCTAGGCGATATAGGTTTTATAAAAGTAATTATTACCATACCTTGCTTCATCAAGTGCATGATTATATTTATCTACGGGCAATCCATTGTCATTTCTCACATACATAGAGATTTCTTTTTCAAAATTATAGTGGTCAAATTCTTCTCCACATTCTAAAACTATAAATTGGCCACTTATCATGGTGTTTTGTAGTCGTTCTATTCCAACCTCTATCTTTAAACCATTACTTGAAACTTTATCGGAGCTATTGTTATCAGCTTTATCTGTAATAATCCCTATTAAGTCAAGCTCAGAACGTAACGTTTTACAGGCAGGATCGACAAAGAAATAATTCCAGTGTGGCAAATGGTTCCATTTTGTATAACACCACTCAACAAACTGTTTAATCTCTTTTGCATAAATTGACATCGCTTTTGTTTCTCCCGTATCCGTTCCACTATGATAGTAGTTTGCTAAACGATACAGATAAAATTTCCCAGCATAGAAAGTGACAACCCAAAATGCACAGGTAGTTGCATCAGCTTGGCCACCATCAGCAGTAAAAAACGTTTCAATGATGTTTCCTTTTATTTCGGTTGCTTTGTTGTTCTTACCGAACATTGAGTAAATAACACCTTGTGGTAGCACTCTATGACCATACCAGTCACGTTCTAAAAGATATTCGCTACTTGATAACTCATCGTATAACTGCTGCTTTCTTGATTCACTTAAGATTGGATTATCATCTGGCGTCCAATGACGAAATAAAAAACGTCCTGATTTCTCAAAACGTTCTAACAATTCTAAATTAGGGTGATTCGGTGCTGGCGGATTCTGTTCACCTAAATGATAGCGCCATTCTGCAGCAAAAGTACGTCTAAAGCACTCATTAATGAAATCTTTATGCAGCAAGTTAAATTCTAAGAAAGTAACTGAGCCTAACGACATACCCGTAATAGCACCAACCGAATTGATTTTGCCGCCGCCTTTGTAATAAATCTTTTTTTCTCCGTTAGGTGCATATAAAAGCAAATGGTCCCCATGTTCATCATGTCGAATATCTGAAACGCCATCAAATATATGCATTAATCCTAAACCGTCACCGTCCATAAACATTCGGAAAGCTTGTTCTTGATTATAAGCAGTCACAAGATGGTTCTGGTCTGGTGAGCGTAAATAGAAGTCTGCCATTTTAAATATATCACTGGTGGTTTTTCCACTACGAGGAGTGCCTTCGTTTAATTCAAAGGTCACTTTGCTTGTGTTGAAATTAATGTTCGCCACTTGCTTATCACTAAAATTAATTACCATCGCTCACACCTCGTGATTTAACGTTGAGTAAAGCTTCTAACAATTCGTTAGCTCTTCCGCCAACTGTTAACTTATCAGCATTATTAGATGCGATTTTTGCATCAGCTTCTGCTTTTTCTGTTTGCGCATTTAACAATTGTAATTTAATGCCTCTAGTAACTAGTTCTTCCTGTTGTTTTATTGCTTTAGTTAACTGATTGCTAATTCGTGTTAAAGCATCTTCAATCGCTAAGATGTCATCTAACTTTCTAAATGTCTTACGAGTTATTTGTACATCTTTCAAAACTTCTCTTTTGACAGTAACCATTTTCCCATCAATTGCCGATGGCTCTTTAACTTTCCGAAGCTGTTGCAAACGTTCAACTTCTTCATCATTTAAGCCAGCCTCTGCATTTTTTATGCGTTTAAGCATT
Source organism: Enterococcus sp. MSG3299 (assembly GCF_050555765.1). Lineage (NCBI taxonomy): Bacteria > Bacillati > Bacillota > Bacilli > Lactobacillales > Enterococcaceae > Enterococcus > Enterococcus sp. MSG3299. The sequence goes on along the minus strand of NZ_CP187869.1, from coordinate 77,477 downwards.
CTATATTGGCGAATTTTCAGGATTCTTATTTCTTCATCCAAAATAAAAAAAGGATCATCATTCATATTAGAATAGATGTTCTTTTCTTCGTCAGATAACATATCGGCAAATATTGTTTCATATTCGCCAGTTTTAATAGCGTTCTTATTACCTTTAGGAGGAGAACCTCCTTTGTTCCCCTTAGCATTTTTATTACCTGGCGGCGCTCCACTTTTATTGGTAACGTTACTATTCGATTTAGTAACGTTACCTTTTAATTCTTCCGCCCATTTATCAACAGATTTCCATTTCCTGATTTGAGAATCAGAAACATTTAGTTCACTAGCTAATTCTTTAAGAACCTTTTTCCCACCTGAATCTAGCCATATTTTTTTAGCTTCATCACGACGAGGGTCTCTTTTTCTAGCCATCCATTAACACCACCTCACTTTTCGCTTCAATAGTTGAGTTTGTTTTCGTAAATCAAATATACTTCTCTACATTCTCTTGTACATGTTTGTCACTCCAACACCCATGACCGCAATATACCAACTTGCAATAGTCAATTTCTTGTGGTGTAGCTTCTCGTGTCATCTCAATGATGGAATATTCTTTCTTAATCTGCACCGACATTACTACCCGTTTATGTTGGTTTTTCATGGGTTTCGGATAATGGTGGTTCAGGGATATGTACCAATAATTATCCATCCTTCATTCCCTCCAAACAAAAAAAGCAGCCATCAAGGCAATCTCTTTTATTCATCATTCTTATTTGTTATAATTTTATTAGGTAGCAACTCCTTTTATTTTTAAATCAACACCTTATGTAATTCATGATTCCATGAAAAGACACACAATTAGCTACCTAACCGCTAGTATGTCACCACTAGCGGTTTTTATATGCATCAGACAAGACAATTAATGAATGATTTGCTATAATTTATTTACGGGTAGCGACATACCTTAGAAAATTTCTTGCACATGAAATTCCTCATATCGTACTAGCTACCTAACCACCCATGATTAATTTCACTGGTGGTTTTTTTGTTGTTCAGTAAACATAGTTACTAACTCATCATCTGAAGCTCGATTGCAATTAATGTAAAAAAAACAAACACATAAATGTTTTACAATTTTTTTAATATTTGTTAGAATTTTTACAGGCAGGAATTCCTTCTTGATGAATTTAGATTTTGCGATTTAAAATTCTATCAACAAGTCTTACTATAACTGCCTATCCGCTAATTTTCCGATATTAGCGGTTTTTTACATACTAAAAGAGACATTCTTAATTAATTTTATGTACTAAATATGTCATTTCTTACATAAATTGGATAATGTCTATCACTATTAATTTGCTATAATGCTTTTGGGTAGCAACTCCTTAAATGCTGAAACAGTTATTTACACCTAGAAAGCCCATCTTTTTGTAATATAGTCTGCTACCTATCCACTAGATTCCATAGTCTAGTGGTTTTTTTACGTATAAAAAAAGACTGCACGGTGAAAGTGCAGCCTTAGATAGGAAGGAAAATCTTAACCGTCATCTGATCGTAAAGGTAGTTACATTTGACTTATTGACGATTTTTTTATTTAAGTAGCATAGCTACTTACTGGAATAACGAGACTCGAACTCATGATCCTACGATTAACAGTCGTATGCTCTACCAACTGAGCTATATTCCATCAAAATGTCACTTCCTATTGTTAATTATATTCTAAGGTGTATACTTCAAGTAAGGAGGTGATAACATGACTTATTCTACAGGTGAAAAGCCAGGCAAAGGCACCTATACTTGTACTAATTGCGGTCAGCAAGTTGTATTAGATGACAAAACAGATACACTGCCGCCATGTCCTAGATGTGATAATACAAAGTATAGAAAATAATTATTTATAAGCAGTCTTTTAACGGACTGCTTATTTTATATTAATTTACGAAGTGTTTTACCTTCATCATTTAAGAGCCATACTGCAACAATTTTAAAATCTTCGTAATATGGCAGGTTAATTGCAGTTGTTTGCTCCTTGCCAAATGTAATGACAATCGGGTTACTATTGTTAAAAACTTTAACTGCGTCACTATCACAAGAAGTCCCTGAAACCCCTCCGATATAGTCCACTAAAAGTTTCGCTGCTTCTTTACCTTCTAATTCTTTTTTATTAAACTTATCAATTTGCAATAACATATAAATCTTCCTTTCTGTCTGTCTTTTTTTGCATATGCTAGCAATCGCCAAATATATCCCTTGCAAACTTGTAGAAAAAAGAGGAGGTTATTCACCTCACTTCATTTTATTGAGAACGTATGTCTGCAAGTGACCATCGAAAGTCAAATCAAACGGTGACTAAACCAGAAAGTGTTGTGTAATGTGTCCATTTCTTTGACTTTCGATGTTACTATATTAGCACTCAAATTCGTATAAAAACCGCCAACTTTCCGCCAAAAAACCGCCAAAATTTTATTTATAGGCAATTATTTTTCCATTGCGGTAAGCTTCTGCGAATTCAATCAAAGCTTCTGATTTCATTCTTTGAATACTTCTTTCAGAATATCCAATTTCTCTGGCGATTTTGTAATTAGAGTAATGGTCCTGCACGCAAAAACTGTAGTGAAGAATTTGACGACTTATTATGCTTAATGACATCAAAGCCGTTAGAATTGCATCACGCTCTACTTCGACATCAATCATCTGGATCAACGCATCTTCTGCTTTGTTACCATGCTTTATACCTTTGGGCATGTCTGTAATGATTGGCGACCGAACATCTACTAAGGAACGACCAGCTATTCGGTCCAAACGTCTAAAATTTTTCAACACGGCTCTCGCATTGGCTCTAGTCTGACTGAAATCAACTTCTTTTAACAATTGAATCAAGTTAAATCGCTCCTTTTATGTTATAATATCAATGTGGTTGGTCGGAGCGATTCCGACTTTTTTTATTTTTTAGAATTTTGAGTGCCGTTTGCAATTGCTTTTTCTTGCAAGCGACGCTTTTTCTTTTTAATTTTTGATTTTTTCTTACCCATGTTGCACCTCCAGTGTAATTGGTCTACCATACTTTAAAATTTCCCAAGTGCCATCTTTCATATTGGTTTTATTCATATGATTTCTTTCATCACGAGCAATTGTATAATCGAAAAACAAATCGGCTTGATTTGATCCGTGCAGATATTCAACATACACGCCGTCTACTTGACGACCTAAGATATAAACATCTGGATAACTTAGCATTGTTGTTCTCCTTCAAGAGATATAGTCACACCAGTGATTTTTAAGCCAATTAGTTTACTTAAAACCATAATTGCTTCATCAACCAGCAATCCATCTCGTTGAATGGAACTGCCACATGTAAAGCGGTCCATTCTTACAATTTCATCCACCGTAACAGGATATGGAATAATAACGCCTACTTTTTTGGCAATTTGTTCAGTGGCTTGAACATGAGCTTTATTCGCTGCTAAAATATACTGACCTGTTCTAGCGGATTCTTTAACTAGCTCTGTCGTCTTCCCAGTTCCTCGACCTTTAGCTATAATTTTCATCTATTTAACCTCCTCACTTAATCCCTAACACTACATATCCATCTTGTTGGGCATAATCTGTAATGTACGTTATTTCTGCGACATGGACATCACCTGTATATTGTCCGTCTTGATATTCGTTTAAGCGTAAGATATCACCTTTTTGATAGTTACGGTCATTTTTACGGATTTCAAAACGTTTATTACCTGAAACAACCGCTTCAAAGTATTCTGGTAAAATTTTAAGCTCGTGAATGGTTGGCTCTTTCTCGAATTCGTAGCCATTATCAATCGCATTCAATAGTTTTACTTTATTTTCTGGATGTAAAAGCCAACCCTCAACATCGTCAGTTATCAATGTATATTCGTTATAATATAAGCATTCTAACTGTTGACCAACGAATACCATGAATGCAGCACCAGAACTTAGTTTTTTATCACTAATTCTACCCTTTAAACCATCAAGCCAATCCGCCACAAATTTCTCTTCATGCGAAAATATGACTTTTTTCGGTTCGTCTAGTTGTTTTAAATCGTCTAGGATTTCTTTTCGTGCAACGCCATAACCGTCAATATACAGTTCATTCAAAATCGGATTAATATTAGCTAGAGATGTACTTGTTGCATATGGTGGTACGTCTTCCTTACTTTCCCATTTCTCAATCAATTTTTGCTTATTCATCGCTGTTCCTCCTATTCACATGAGATTAAAATAACTCTCTCGTCAATAAACCCCCCATCTTCATCACACATGCCTTCTTGAATTTCAACACTGGTGATAATTTTGAAAAAGCCGTTGTCTGATCCTTGAGCATTTACCAAGATTTCAATGCCACCGTAGATATCTTGTAATTCTTGTATTTTAGCTATTGCTTCTGAACTATTCATTCTTCTTCCTCCTGATCAACATCTCTGATACTTTGACATTTGCTGCTTCGCTTAAACTCCTTCATAAATTTTTCTAGTTCATCAGGAGAATTTTCTAACTTTTTTAGCAGCTTATCCATTTTTTCTATCATTGTCATGATCCGATTCCCTCCAACAGTTCTAGATTCTCGTAGATATTCCCAACAATCTCAATATCGTCGGTAGCTTCAAATAAATCCTCAGATATATTGTCCCACTCATATTTAAATGCACCATTTTCAAAAATTACTTGTCCGTGCACTTCTTGATGGTCATCCCAGCCAATATCACCCTCGGAAATATCCATACCGTTCTTGTCTTTCAAGCCTGTTGACTGTCCGACTGTTTCCTTATCAATCAAATAAACCGTGTTTTCATCTACTTCATTTACGATGGCATACTGGCCAAACATAAAAGTTAGAAGTCCAACATGCCAATTTCCTCGTTCATCTCTTGCTCTAAACTTTGGAATCATCTTCTTCACTCGCTTTCAACTCTTGTTTGCTTAAATATTCTTGGAATCTCACTTTATCTTGCACATTCCAAACGTGTTTACCATAGTTTTTATACTCAGTTCTAGGCATTTTTTTATAAGGGATTTTTTCACGTTGGCAATGTGCGATTAGAGACGACATCTTAATGTTTAATTTTGTGCATATTTGGCTGAGGTAGTAATCTTCGTCAATCAAACGTCGGATTTCTGTATCTAGCTCTTTAATCTTCTTGTGCTTTGTCAGCCCTAATTTTTTAGCCCTAAACTCAACAGCTCCAACTGTACGATTTAACCTATCAGCTATATACTTATTTTTCATAGATAGATAGTGCTTTTTTAAGAACTCATCCTCTTTTTCAGACCATAGACGGTGCATGTAGCATCTAAAATCATCTTCTTTTCGCATTTTGCACAATTTTTTTCTAATCGCATTGATGCTTCTGTTCAAGTACTTAGAAGCTTCAATTAGCTGAGTATCGTTTTCAAAAACGAAATACTCTAAATACACTAGTTCGTCTTCTGTCCATTTTCTATACATGAAATCACCACACTAGGAAAGTTGCATCAATGCACCAAGAATCTTTTCATCATCTTTACTCTGCAATTCATCAATGATATGCATGTATGTTTCTTGAGTAGTAGTTACGCTTGAATGACCTAGACGTTTAGCTATGCTATGAGTTGACACCCCGTCAGCGAGTAAAATACTTGCATGTGTATGTCTAAGTCCGTGCATTGTGATGACAGTGATTCCTGATTCTTTGCATTTTCTGATCAGGTGGGAATTGTATGTTGAATTGAAAATTCGTTTATATTTGCCTGTCTTTTCATCTCGATTTACAAAAATCAATTCATCTTGAGGTAAATTTTCAATGAGCGGTTTAAACTGACCAACTATTTGCCAATCAATGCTTATCGTTCTAACAGAACTTTTGTTTTTCGTATCCTGAAAAAACATTGTAGAATTTTTGTAGTTCAATGTTTTATTAATGCTGACGGTATTTCTGGTCCAATCAAAATCAGCTGGTGTTAACGCAATGGCTTCCGCAAAACGCATTCCTGTTTTTGCAACCAGTAAAATAAACCAATCCATATTTATCCCTTCGCCAAGTTCTAGTGATTTCAACAGCTTTTGTAGTTCGCCTTTTTGCAAGAATTTTTTCTTTTTTGGTCTCGGCGGTATTCCTTTGATAATCGCTTTGTAGGTTGGATCACGTTTAATTAGTCCTTCGTGATACATATCTCTTACACAGCTGCCAATTTGGTGATGGAAATCCATTGTCGTCTGCCGCTCATGTGTCAGAGCGTATTCATTAAGGATGCTTTGATAAGCCTTTCTATCTAATTTATCTATCGTTAAATCAGGGCAAATTTCAGTAAGGTGTTTGTGGGCTATATAATATTTACTAACTGAGATATCTCTAATTGCACCGACTTTGTAAGTTTCAATCCATTCTAAAAAATAGCCGGCAAAAAGTCTGGGACGTTTGCTCATTCATTTTCTCCTCCTAACACGCTGGGACTCTCGATGTGATCAATAGCTTCTTCCAGCCATTCTCTAACTTGAAACTCTCTTGTAACCACATCGCTGTGCGGCATAACATTTACATCGCTAAAAGCCAACGAATCATCTTTTGAATTTTGTAAAAAGTAAATCTGTTTTATTTTTCTGTCTAGCGAATCACCGTGGACTACGGTGGCATTCATGCCCCGAATGGCCAAATTAAAGATCAGGAACGGAATGGTTCTATCAGATAACTCCTCTAAATCGTAAAAAGTCATTGATGGTTTATATTCAAAAAAACCAATAGATAGTCTGTCTGCTCGCCATTTTTGTATGATCATTCCACCTGTCCCAGAAGCTACTTCATGTGTCAATCCACTTCCAGGTCCTACGATTTTTGCAATCACTTCGCCAATGGAATTTGGCGTAAAATCTTGTTTCTTAACTTTCCGATCAGCGTGTTCGTCTTGAAAATATTCGTGAAACCAATCGAAAGTTAAATCTTTTTCTATTTCTAAAAATTTGTTAAACACGATTTCTCGTTTATCACGATTAAGTAATATATTCATGAGCGCTTCTGGCGCTTTGTAGGCATCGTCAACACCTAGCAGTTCATTTATTTTTTCTGTTGTTAGTTTCATAATGTTAAAGGAGCAAAAAGCTTTTTAATGCGGCCGCAAATCTCCGCTCCTTTCTTACAACTTCACTGGCTCTTTTTTATAACCAGCATCAATCAAAATTCCCTCAATCACATAAAGGTCCGTTTTCTGCTTTAAACTAGCCTTAAATTTCTTCGCAATATTTCTAGCTGTTTCTAAAGAAACGACTTCATATGTTTTAGCCAATGCATCCGCAATAATAGCGGATGTTGGCGTATAATAAATCTCCAGCAAAATGAACACTCACTTTCATTTCATAAATCTAATTTAAATGTTCAGCTTTATATTCCCAGAATTTGTTTCTAGGCATTCCTAACGCTTCTATGATTGCATTCACTGAATAACCAACCCACTGCAAATACAAATATTCTTGAATGGTGAACTTGTCTTTATCAATTGAGCTGATTGGTTTAGATTTATCCATTGTTTGCTCACCAATATCCTTACCAAGCATTTTAATTTGACGATAGGCCATGCTTTTTGGATGTTTATACCAGTCCGGATTCTCATTCATTAGCTTTAGCATTTCTTTCCGCTTTTGCTTTTTTTCAGCTTGAATACGTGCTATATCTTCAAAAATTACACTGTTCATTCTTTAACCTCCTAGAACGGCAGATCATCGTCGCTAATGTCGATTGAATTACCTGCGCCTGCGAACGGATCTACATCTCCACCAAACGACATTTGTTGGCTGTTATTTTGCTGATTTAAGCCTTTATTTTGATTTGTGGCATAATTACTCTCGAAATTGTTTTGAACGCTTGTACCGTCATTCTGTGACGTCTGAATGCTATTTCTATTCTCATTGGCGCTTTTTGGCTCTAATAATTGGAAACTCTCGCAAATAACTTCAGTCACATAGACACGTTGGCCTTGTTGGTTGTCATAATTACGAGTTTGAATTCTGCCAACAACTCCTAATAATGTTCCTTTACGAGCATAATTAGCCATTGTTTCAGCAGGCTTACGCCAAATTACACAGTTGATAAAATCCGCTTCTCGTTCGCCGTTTTGGTTTGTAAAGTTACGGTTCACAGCAAGAGTAAAGCTTCCAACTGCAGAACCACTTGCGGTGTAGCGTAAATCTATATCTTTCGTTAAACGTCCAACTAACACAACTTGGTTTATCATATTGTCACTCTCCTAATAATTCTTGTTTTTGTCGTTCTAATTCAGCTAATTCTTCAGCTGATAAAGGCACATCTTCTTGCATTCCAGTCCAATTTGGTAACTGCTCTTGTCTCACTGGCGCCTTAGAATACGCAGGCTGTTTATTTGTTTGAGACAGATCATATTCATCGTTGTAACGATCATCACGTATCCAACGAAACAATTCTTGCGGGTGATACCAATCGTTTAATTTAATATACGCAAGATAGTCCTTATATCCTTTTTTAAACGACTCTAAATCTTCTTCCGTCTTGAACTTCTTTAAAAATTGTTCTCTAGCTTTTTTCTTGTTGGTTTTCTTTGGATAAGTTTGCCAAATTTTTTCGAATAATTCGGACATGGTTGAGCTCGGCTCAACACTATTCTTTTTATTCTTTGTATTATTCTCTGTATTATTAAATAATGTATTATTCTCTGTGAAGTTTTCTTCACCAGGGGTAGTGAAATTTTCTTCACCACCCTCGTGATGATTTTTTCCATAGGTGATGAAATTTTCTTCACTAGGGGTGTAGAATTCTGTATCAGTTGGAAAAGGCAATATATAAATATGTCTACGATCTACAATTTTGCTATCTGGTTTGTAAAAGACTTGTATCTTTATATATTTTCGTTTTTCTAATTGCTTCATCCATGATATGATTGTCCGTTTGCTAACGTTGTATAGGCTGGCAAAGTATTGATTTGTTGCCCAACAGTAGCCTCTTTCATTTGCTAATGCTGTCAGCTCTCCATATAATAGCTTTGCATTTCCGTTTAATTGGTTATCGTAGCGGACAATGGCTGGAATGATAGCATAAAAGCCTCTATGTTCATTCACTGGTTACCCTCCTATATTTAATTTCTTGCGTTCTTCAATATTTAGTTTGACTGGTTTTATTTGATACTTATTCAAAAAGTTCTTAGTACCAATACGATGTTCTTCTTGGTGATGGAAACGGCAACCTGCATAAAAAGTAAAATTTTCATGGCTGATTTTCTTACGATTGCGACCCATTCCGACAACTTCGATATGACAAACGTCAGCATGCTTACCGCAAATACAGCACTTACGATATTTCAGGCAGTAATAAAACCATTTGTTATTTTCAAGCAAGTATTGGTATCTTTTTTCCAGTGGTATATCGTTTTTCAAAATGAACTCAATCAAGAAACCGATCCACTCAGTCGCTTCATTCTTGGTAGCTCTACTATGTTCAAAATAAACACCACTCTTAGCCTCGTAGTAGTATTTCAAGACACTTTCAATCCATTTAGGTTCGTCATAGCTCCAACGTGCTACATCGGCTATTAGAACGTGAGAAAGTGCATTCTGTTTTTGAGACATCTGTCGATTATCTAAGAATTCAACTTTCGCTAAATTATCATCGTTATTAGCCAGAAGTTCGAGAAAATTTGAATTTATTTCATCCTCAAATTCGATGGCCAACATATTCCCTTTATGTTTTATGATTTTCCCAATCATTCAATCACTTCTTTTCAAAATCATTTGCAATCGGAGGATTTGCCTCGTCAAATAATTCTGTTTGTTCTTCATCGAGTTCGTTTTCACTTTGTTGTTCCACAGTAGGAACTTCAATCTTTTCTAACATTTCTTTCATACGCTCAAGAACTTTAGTTTTTACGTTTTTTAAAGGTACGTTGTTAATCTTGCTGTGCAACTCTTTAAACATATTTTCATGATTTTCAGATTGTGTAGCAAGTTCTGTAATACTACTAATTAATTCATCTTTTAATTTTTCTAAATCTATTCCTTCGCTACTCCATTCATATATTTTTTCGCCTACTTCTTTTGTTATTTTAAAAGGCATATTAAACATATTTGAGTTATCTTTTGTAGCTTCCGCTATGTGGTCCTGATCAATACGTAAAGCGATAGCAAATTCATATTCCAAACTATCTTTTTGATCAGGTTTCAACCCTAGTTTTACTACTTGTGTTTTACCTTGTTCATTTTTTTCCATGTCGTAGGCTTGCTTACTTCTAGACGTTCCAATCACATACATTGAATTTCCTGTTACTAACTTAAGAAATTCTTTCTCTAATGGTTTTACTTTATTCCAAGCCAACATTTGATTTTTAGAGTTGCCTCTCTGATGGTTTTCTACTTGTTCTAAAATGCCACCTTCACCACTCCAAGCATGCGTTAGAGAATCGACTATAACCACTTCAACCCCAGCTTGTTTGAATAAATTAAAAGCCTGTATATATCGCTGTACAGTAAATGGTGCTTCAAAATCAATATGCAAAAATTCCCCTATGTCGACATTTCCAATGGTTGAATCAGCATATAACAACGATCGTTTGTGCTCAGTGTCAATGACACCTATTTTTTCCCATTGTTCTTGTTCTGATAAGTCTGAATGCATTTTTTCAATAATTCCTTTAGCAATAAACAACGCACTTACTGTTTTTCCACTACCACTTGCGCCAGTTATCATGATAGGAACTTTTATTTTTTCGCGTTTAGCCTTTTTTATTTCCATATTGAAACCTCCTATCTAATTCTCAAACTCTTAGTTTGAACTAATTCTGCACCTTTGATTTCCCCATGTTTCAGTTCTTCTTTCAAAGCTGTTTTATCAACTTTGGGAGGTTGAGGAATTAAAAAGCCAATAGGAATTAATTTTTCGTCTATAATATTCACAGAAACTGGATTGTTTTGAATTCCTACATTGAATAATTCGCCCTTGATTTTCGTTTTGCCGACCTTTTCCATTTCATCTTGCAGATATCCTTTTAGGTTCTTTACATTGTTAGAAAGCGTTGTTTTTCGTGACTGTAGCCGTTTGATTTCTTTTTCAACAATAGATATGTTGCTCTCAAGTTCTTTAACTACTTTTGCTGTGTTTTCTACTTTTAAATCGATTGAATCGCTAATACTATCTAACGTATCTTTTAATGTTCCATCATCAAGCTCTTCAGCTAATGACAAAACTTTTAAATAATCGTTGCTAAGTTCATAAAGTGTTGCCACGGCTATCTTCCTCCTCGTCATATTCCCATTCTGGTTCGATTTTCTGTAATTCTTCTGACGGCTCTGTTAAAAATTGATCTAGCGCATCTGCTTCACTACGATTCATTCACAAGACCTCGTTTCTGTGATATAATTTTTCTTGTATAATTTTTGTATGCGCCTTATTGCTTGCCGGCTTAAGTCGCTTTTTTGTCGTCATACAACACCTCTGCGCTCTTTTTGTTGTGCAATGTATATTTTATTTTTTTGTTGCTGGTACCATAAATCAGCAAGTTTTTTGGTTTGCTGTAGTTTTTGTTTACGCGTCATACCTTTTCCTTCCTTTCTTTTGGTATAATTTATTTATCAGCAAGTAGTCTGCTGAAATAACTGAAAAGGTGGTGAATTTTATGAAAAAATGTTTCTTTGTGACCCCTATCGGCTCCTCTGATTCTGAAGAACGTAGAGACTCTGATTTTGTTATGAAAAACTTTTTAAACCCAGTTACTAAAAAAATGGGTTTTGATGTTTTACGTGCCGATCTGCTTAATGACACAGGGAAAATTGATGATACTATTGTGCAGCAATTGGAGACTTCAGAACTTGTAGTTATTGATTTAACCAAATTAAATCCTAACGTTATGTTTGAGTTTGGTATCCGATATGGTTTAGGAAAACCTTTTGTTGTAATTGCACAAAACTTAGAAAATCTTCCTTTAGATGTACGTAATATTCGTGTCTTAGAATATACAGTCACCGCTCCTGACATTGAATCCATCAATGAAAAGTTAGAAGCAATGATAACTGTTAGTCTTGAACAAAATTCAAAAGACAACTCAGGGTATACTAAAGGTCGTGAACTAGGGGAAGAATTAGCTATGTCAGCAATTCAATCTGGTGATTTTACTCAAATAACGAATTTCTTATCACTTGCGGATAAGTTAGGAATATCTTATAAAGATGACGAGTGAGTAGATACAATTTCATAAATTCCCTTAAAAAAATTTATAACTATATCTTTTTCGTTTTGCTCTAAACTACTCGCAATAGTTTGGAGCAATTCGTTTGTTTTCTTCTGTTCTTTTAGTAACTCTTTCAATAAATTTTCCACTATATATCAACCTCTTTCTCGTATTTCGCATCGTCATAATACATCCATAAAACAGCTGCAATCGGACCGCACATCAGAAGCAAAACATTTAAAGTAAAACTATCTCTCATAACGATTCCTAAGATAAAAACAAAAAACATAGTAGTCATTAAACGTGATTTGTAAATTTTTCTCATTTTATTTCTCCTTAAATATGCATTCTATTTTGAATCTCTAAGTATCTTAAAAATTCGAGTTCTTTTTCAATTTGATATGCTTTTCCTTCGGTCAGTTGTTCTGATTGTCTAAGCGCTGCTCTATCATCTTGTAGCTGTTTACGCTCTTTTTTGATTTGGTTGAGTATCCAGCTTTCTTGTTCAGTTGTATAAGCCATGTTGGCACTCCTAACTTTGTTTAACTCCGTTGAGACGTTCAGCTAGTTCTTTGTATGGGTCTGTGATATTTCGTCCCTTTAAAGATTCATGATATTTATCTTGGATATTTTCTTTTGGCATTGATACTCCTCCTTTAATTATGTTTTTTTGATATAATTTAATTATGAAAGTGAGGTTGTCTTATGAGATTAAATCCTGAATGTATTCGCGATATACTTTTTGAAATAGAAAGCGAATCTAGTTTTTATACCCCTTTTAACTACGATGGCGAAGAGCCACAAGAATCATTGTCTAAGTATTCTGCAGACGAAATCATGTACCACATACGCCAAGCATTTTTATCTAATTTGATCACTAAGCCTGAATATTTTTATAGTGATAACTTATGTTCAGTAGGTGATTTAACACCTCAAGGACACGAATTTATTAATAATATTCGCCAAGATACAAATTGGAATAAAACTAAAGAGGTGGCAAAAAACGTTGGTGCATCTTCTTTACGCACCCTAGTTGATATTTCTTCTAACGTTATTACTAATCTTATTAATCAAAATCTTTCCCCTGGACAGTAGCTTTAATAACAAGTGTGACTTCTGATTCTTTTTCAGAAGTCTTTTTCATTGAAATTGACTTCAAATACTTTAATTTTTTTCCATTTAAAAAATATTCATTACCTCTTAGTTCAATTCGATTCATTTTTTTCCTCCTATGCAATATCGTTTAAGTCAAAACTCATTTGTCTTACAACTGTTTTTGTGGCTGTAGACGGCTCCCAGTCATTGATATATTCAATTACCATTGGATAATGTTTTTCTCTTAATTGTGATCGGGTACCCACACCTGTGATTTGCTTAATACCTGAATTAATATCTTTGTAAAGCTTGTCACGCTGTTCCTTTGTGATTTTCCCAAATCCTCTTGCAACTTCTGCTACTCGTTGATGAACTCGACGTGATAAGTAGCCATAATCATCTGCACCGATTTTTTGATTGTCTTTTAAGTCGGCTACTTCTTTTTCAATTACATCTACGCGCTCATTTGTTTCTTCATTTGCTGATAAAGTAAGCATCGCTAATTCTCTTTGCGAGGTTGGAAGTTTAGGCTGTTGAATTTCTTTTTCCATTTGATTAAAAGCTTCAATATATTTCAGTTTGAATTCCAACACTTTTTGAGAGTTATTAAAACCTAATACTGCTAGCGTAAATCCATCTCGATTCATATAAACAACACGGTAAGCCTGTTTGTTTTGCGGATGAATATAAGTGTCTTCACAAAATAGGTCTGCATATTTTTGTGCAAGCCCCTCTTTCAAATCATCAATTGCTTTTAAAACAGCTCTGTGTTCTTTTCCGAAAGTTTCAGCAACTTGTAAACTACTTGTTACTGCTTGTTTATTTTTCATTATTACTAATTGCATATTCTGTTTCTCCCTTCATTTTTAGTTAGCTTCTTTCTGATAACTGTTACCTTCACTTTTCTTAGATTCACTTTTACTTTTTATTTTACAAACATGTTGTATGCCAGTACGTCGCGTTAAAACATCAGCAAAAGCTTGTGCCAATAAATCGATATCTACTTTTTCTGACGACTTTTGATTCATATCACACTTCCCTCCTCCTTTGTTGACATTCGGGAACTCAACGATTAAAAAAAATAGATATTCTAGATTCTGGCATTTCTAATGCTGTTGCTATTTTTGCTAGTTCGTCAACTCCCAATGAAACTGTACCATTTTCACGTTTTGTATACATACTTCTGGTCCAACCTAATTTTTTTGCTAATTCTTCTTGCGAATAACCCTTAGCAATCCTTTCAGCCTTTAAACGATTGAGTTCAAATTCCATATTAATAATTCCCTCCTTGATTTTTATTCATCCATGAATGTGCTTTAATGATATATCGACAATTCCCGATTGTCAACTAATTGTGCCGAATTAGAACATTTTTTGTTGACTATTGGGAACTTTATTAGTATTATTCTCTTAGGAGGTGAATAATTTGAGAACAAACGATGAGATCATGACATTAATTACAGATTTGCGCAAACAGAAAAAAATGACATCCACTGAATTAGCAGAAAAAGTAGGGATAGCTAAGTCCGCAATGTCACGTTACGAAAATAGAACAAGACAATTCCCTGTTAATAAGATAGCTGATTTTGCCAAAGCTTTAGAAACAAGTCCAGAATACCTATTAGGATTTGAAGAAGAACCACTTTCTCAAATTTTAACGAAAATAAACGAAACCTCAGCTAAGTTAGAAACTAAAAGACAAAAAAATGTATTAATATTTGCCGAGAAAGAATTAGATAAGCAAATTCTTGAAACGGAATCACGCAATAGAAAAGTTGTTCCATTGGTAGGAAAGACCGCAGCAAACCCTGCAGTTCTAGAATATGGAGATATAGACGTTGAACAGCACTCTTTCGCACACGTGCCGGAAGGAGCAGATTGTGCTATTAATATTCAGGGAGATTCAATGGAACCGCTAATTAAAGATGGAAGCATTGTTTTTTATAAAAAACAATGTGATGTTGAAAATGGTGAAATTGCAATCGTAGAAATTGATAATGATGGTGTTACATGTAAGAAAGTAATTAAAGACTACTCAAATAAACAAATTATTTTGAGATCAATCAATACCAAATATGAAGATAGAATTTTAGAAAATGAAAAAATTAGAATTATTGGAAAAGTTATATTATAGAACTTTTGTATTAGACTTAAAAGTATTCTATTAAAGACCAATCTGTTTAAAAAAATAATTTATAGAAGAATAGTTCGTGGTTAGCTAAGAAATAAATATAAATTTTAACCCTCGGACTTTTCTTCTTACAAAAAAAGAACATACATTCTCTAAGGAGGGATATTATGAATAAATATGAGGTAGAAAAAAGACTTTGCGAAGAGTTGAATATTGAATATATTAACTTAAATTTACGTACAGGACCTAGTCACAGATTTACTGAAAAAGAATACCAAGAGCTTAAATCTGATTATGCTCAGTTATTTTTACAATTAAACAAGCTTAATGTTGAGAAAGACCAAGAGTAGTTTTTAAATAAGATAGGGGGATTCGTTTATGCTAAAGAGAGCAGCGTTATACATTAGGGTTTCTACTGATCAACAAGCAAAACACGGGGATAGTTTAGACGCACAAATAGCTACTTTAAAAGATTATGTAAGTACTCAAGACAATTTGACAATCATTGACACGTATATTGATGACGGCATTTCAGGACAAAAATTGTACCGCGATGAATTTCAACGCTTATTAGAAGATATAAAAAAGAACAGAATAGATATTATTTTGTTTACCAAATTAGATCGATGGTTTAGAAATTTACGTCATTACTTAAATATCCAAGAAATATTAGATAATTCTGGCGTAACATGGCTTGCCGTTTCGCAACCATTTTTCAATACTGATACTGCTTATGGACGTTCCTTTGTTAATCAGTCAATGAGTTTTGCTGAATTAGAAGCACAAATGGCGTCTGAACGCATCAAAGCAGTATTTGAAAACAAAATTAGAAAGGGTGAAGTAGTAACTGGGAGTGTTCCTTTTGGTTATAAAATCTGTGATAAGAAGTTAATTCCTAACGAAAATGCACCTATCGCAAAAGACATTTTTAAACATTATTCTATTCACAACAGTATACGCCTAACTGTTGAATATCTATTCAATGAATATGATATTACAAGAAGTTCTCGAACAATCAAGCACATGTTAAGGAATAGAAAATATATAGGTGAAGTTTCTGGTAACAAAAATTATTGTCCTCCCATAGTAGATAAGGAAACCTTTGAGAAGGTTCAAAATCTATTAGATAAAAATATTTCATCTATAGCAAAACGTACTTATATCTTTTCAGGACTGGTAGTATGTAGTTGTTGCGGTAAAAAAATGACTGGACGTTATCGAAAAAGAAAATATATTAAAAAAGATGGCACAGTGATGTATTATACAAAAAAAGTATACCGTTGTAACGGAAACACTTATAAAAGAAATAAATGCCCAAATAAGATAAATATAGCTGAAGAGATACTTGAAGAGTATTTATTAAACAACATTAAAGCAGACGCGGAAAACTTTGAAGCTAAACAGAAGAAGATAGCAGTTTCTGCTCCTGAAAAAAACAATAATTCAAAAATACTAAAGAAAATAGAACGGTTAAAAAAAGCGTATCTTAATGAGGTTATAAGTTTAGACGAATATAAGAAAGATAGAAAAGAGCTTGAACAGATGATTGTTCAAGTCAAGCCTAAGGAAACTATAGTATTTAAATCGAATTGGTTTAACAAAAATATAGAAAGTACTTATCATGATTTCGATGAAGAAGAAAAAAGGTTTGTTTGGAGATCAGTACTTAAAAACTTAATTGTAGACCCTCATGGCAAAATAACAATTAATTTTTTAACAAAAAATTAGCCACTTTTAGGAACTGTCCTACTAGTAACGCTTGGCGCTATCAACGCAACAGCCATTAAAAAATGCATGCCCCACTTCACTTTTTTAAAGCTCAACTTTTTCACAAATTTCCTCCTTGTGTTTCAACCCATTTGCAACAAACAATTGTCAAAGTAACAAACAACAAAAAGAGCCTTCCCCCATCACGCTGCTCTTCTTTTCCTATCATAATATATCCGTTAAATAAAAAACAGTAAATTCCGTTAAAATAAGATGTTTTTCCTGTAAATTGTTTTTATTTTTGGACAATATAGCGGATTTGTTTGTGAAAAAAATAGTAATTTTGAACAAAACACGAACTTTATAAAAAAGAAAGTCTTTTTATATTGGAAAAGCGGAACAAAAACTATTTTTTTGAAAAAAATAACTAAAAATACCGAATAAACAGCATTGGTCTAGTCCTTGAATACCTCTAAACAAATATTATCAGCAATTGGTCTAGTCTTTAAGGAGGAAAAAGAACGCTCTTTTGCTTAAGCAAAAGAGCGTTCTTTTTTATTTGAGGTTAATCCTTCATATAAGGTAACTTTTTAGCATAGCCTTCTTTATTCACTTGACGTGCCCGGGCAATCGCCAAATCTTCTGAAGGGACATCTTCTGTGATGGTTGAACCAGCAGCAGTCACCGCATGATCACCAATCGTGACTGGCGCAACAATGTTCGTTGCAGAGCCAATAAACGCGTGATCACCCACGACTGTTTGGTGTTTATTTTTGCCATCATAATTAACAAAAACAACGCCGCAACCGACATTAATATCTTTGCCTAATGTTGCATCACCAACGTATGTTAAATGGCCCACTTTTGTGCCTTCATCGATTGTTGCATTTTTTACTTCCACGAAGTTACCAATGTGTACGTTTACCCCCACATCTGCTTTAGGACGTAAATGTGCATACGGACCCACATCGGCCCCCTCGCGAACCACACTTTCTTCAATCACAGACTGTTTAACAACCACTTGATTGCCAATGTGACTATCAACGATTTCTGAATGTGCGCCAATCAAGCAATCTTCGCCAATCACTGTTTTTCCTTTGATAGTGACTCCCGCTTCAATGACTGTGTCTGAACCAATTACCACGCCTTCATCAATATACGTTGTATCTGGATCAATAAATGTAACACCATTTCGCATATGCATTTCATTTAAACGACGATGCATAATTTTATTAGCAGTGGATAAAGCGACACGATCATTTACACCCATTGCTTCGTCAAAGTCTGCCATTTGATAAGCAGCGACAGCTTTGCCTTCTTTTTTCAAAATTTCAATGATATCTGTTAAATAGTATTCCCCTTGTGTGTTGTTTGTATCTGTTTTCGCTAACGCTTCAAACAATGATTCATTATCAAAACAGAAGGTTCCTGTATTAATTTCTTGAACACGTGCTTCTTCTTCACTGGCATCTTTTTGTTCCACGATTCGTTCAACAATGCCCACATGGTCACGAATAATTCGACCATAGCCTGTTGGGTCTTCCGCATGCGCTGTTAAAATAGTCGCACTTGCATTCTTACCTTGATGGTAATCGAATAAATTTTTCAAGGTTTCCGCAGTTAATAATGGCGTATCCCCTGTAATAACTAATGTTGTTCCTTGTTTGCCACCTAATAACTCTTGTGCTTGCATGACTGCATGCCCAGTTCCCAATTGTTCAGCTTGTAAGGCATATTGACTACGTTCGCCTAAATGGCTTTTAATCATTTCCGCCCCGTGTCCAACGATCGTCACGATTTCTGTTGGTTCTGTTTGTTCTACTTGATCTAAAATATGTTCGACCATTGGTTTACCAGCAACTGGATGCAATACTTTATAAAGTTTAGATTTCATGCGTGTTCCTTTACCAGCTGCTAAAATAATTGCGTATCTATTTTCCACGTTTGCCACCTCAAATTAACTAAATTGTTTGATTTTCTTCTAAATCGTCCTCATTATACCTTTTCTAGTTTATCTTACTCTTTTGTCTTTTTCAACAAAATAAGGCATTTAAAAGGTAGACCAATTTATTTTCTCATCTTTTTTTAAAGGAATAAAACAGAAAAAAAGAACCTGAAAATGGAATGGACCATTTTCAGGTTCTTTTTCAAATTATTTCTCTGTGAAATAGTTTCCTGGGACTACGCTAATCGTTTTTGTTTGTGTATCCACATCTTCCACATATAATAGCGAAGTGTAGTCATCGATTGCACGACGGCCATTGAATTTTGACTCAGCAAAAACGGTAATGCCCACAAGTTCTGCTTCAAATTCTTCAATCATACTCTTCATACCATTGACGGTGCCGCCGCCTTTCATGAAGTCATCCACGACTAAAACTTTTGATCCGCGTTTTAAGCTGCGTTTTGAAAGTTCCATTTTTTCGATACGTTCTGAAGACCCTGATACATAGTTCACGCTCACCGTTGAACCTTCAGTAATCTTAGAATCGCGACGAACAATCACAAACGGAACATTTAAGTAATAAGACACAGCTTGCGCAATTGGCACGCCTTTAGTCGCAACGGTCATTACCGCATCAATTTGTTTGCCTAAATATTTAGAAGCAATAATCCGGCCCACTTGTCTTAATAAATTCGGTTCCCCAAGTAAATCTGAAAGATAAACATAGCCCCCAGGTAATAAGCGATCTTGTTCTGACAAACGATCACACAAATCCATAATCAACTGCTCCGCTTCCTCATAAGGAATTTCAGGGATAAAGCGGACACCGCCTGCAGCGCCTGGAATCGTTTCTAAAATACCTGTTCCACGTTCTTTAAATGTTTTTTTAACAATTGCTAAATCTTCACTAATGGAAGACTTGGCAGATTGGTATCGGTCAGCAAAATATGTCAAAGAAACCAATGTATGGGGATGATCTAAAAGATATTGGGTCATATCGATTAATCGTTCACTTCTCCGAATTTTCAAATTCGTCACTCCTTTTCATTCTATCGTTCCTTATTATAAGGGGTTTAACCGAAAAATTCGAGGATTTTTTTCAAATAACTGAAAATAGTTCGCCATTTCTTTTAAAAAAAAGAAATAAAGGAGAAAAACTTTCGTTTTTCTCCTTAGTTTCTTTGCATTTTTTGTTTTCGTTGGACCATGACAACCACTCGGCGATAAATATTGACTAATAAGAATAAACCAATAAAAATTAGGGTAATGCTTGCACTCGGTGGTGTTTCCAAATAATACGAGCTAGTCAACCCTGTTAGCATGCCAATCAAGCCCATAAACACACTGATGATAATCACCGTGTTGAAGCCTTTACCAATTCGCATACCTATCGCAGCTGGTAAGACCATAATTGCTGAAATTAACAAGGCTCCCGCAATCGGAATCATCACAGCAATCGCCACACCAGTAATTACATTAAAAAACATCGACATCCAATGAATAGGTAGCCCATCAACATGAGCAGTATCTTCATCAAATGTTAAAACATACATTGGACGTTTAAATAACATAAACAATAGAACTAAAACTACGAATAAAATTGCCAACATAACCACTTGATCCCACGTAATCGTGACGATGGAACCAAATAAATACGATTGAATACTAGCAGCTGAATTGCCTCCTGTTAAATTCATCAAAACTAACGCCAAAGCCAAACCGCCTGACATTAAAATAGCAATCGAAATTTCTGAATAGGTGCTATAAATCATTCGTAAATATTCTAGAATGATTGCAGCCACAATCACGACAATTAAGGTCATTAAATTAGGATTCCAATTAAAAAAGAAGCCTAGTGCCACACCGGCTAATGACACATGTGAAAGGGTATCTGCCATTAAAGATTGTCGGCGAATAACTAGAAAGACGCCGAGCATTGGGGCAATCACTGAGATAAACAGTGCTGCTAAAAAGGCCTTTTGCATAAATGCATAAGAAAGCATTTCTGCCATACGATTCACTCCTTACCGCTAAAATGAACACTACCATTGTAGCGACGTTTAAGCGAATTAATTTTTTAATTCCTGTTTATTTTTTAAATTTTTCCAACATTTCTTTAAGTCGTTCCTTGGCTTTCGTTATGATCGAGCCAGATAACGTTTTATTGGAAAATTTACGTATACGATTCTTCACTCATATGGAAACAACGCCATTTCGAATCTTCTTTGCGGACAAGACGAATTTGACGATCCACATAGGTTTTGATATCTTCATGATCATGCGTAATCATCAAAATAGCTTTTCCATGTTCATGCGCACTGTGTTGCAACAATTGATAAAATTCGTTTCGCGATTGTTCATCCATACCTGTTGTTGGCTCATCTAAAATAAATAAATCTGGATCGGTCGCAAACACTCGTGCTAAACTAATTCGTTGCTTTTGCCCTCCAGAAAGCTCGCCAATTCGTTTGTGGCGCATTTCCCACATGTCCACTGATTTCAAAGCTTTTTCCACATGAAGATGATCTTTTTTCGTCAACGGTTTGAACCAACGATTTCTGGGAAAGCGACCTGAACGTACTAATTCAATGACGGTGCTAGGAAAGCCCGCATTGAAAGAAGCGACTTGTTGTGGAATGTAGCCAATGCTGATTTTTTCACCAGCACTATTTTTTTTAGCGACCGTAATTTTGCCACTTGTTGGTTTTAATAACCCTAAGGTACTTTTGATCAGCGTTGACTTGGCAGCGCCATTTTCTCCTGTTAAAATAACGAATTCCCCTGGATCAACATAATAAGAAACATCTTCTAAAACAGGTTCATCATCATAATAGAAGGTTAAATTTTCGACTTCAATATAATGCATAAGTTGGCTCCTTTCTGTTGCCAGATTAATGAATGCTTTTTTGTAAAGCAGCGAGGTTTTCTTTCATGACAGACACGTAGTTCTCGCCTGCTTCTTGTTCTTTTTGAGTTAAACTCTCTAAAGGATTCAATACGGCTAATTCGACGCCTGTCTCGTCTGCCAATGTTTTGGCTACTTTTGTAGAAGCCGATGCTTCAAAATAGATCACAGAAACATTGTTTGTTTTAATATATTTTTTTAATTCGGCTAAACGACTTGGCGAAGGTTCTTGGTCTGGAGAAATCCCAGCAATCGGTTCTTGGGTCAAGCCATATTGTTTCGCCAAATAGCCAAATGCAGCATGTTGCGTCACAAAGGTCCGATTTTTAGCGTCTGCAAATGCAACTTGGTATTCCTTATCTAGCGCAGTCAATTTTTCCAAATAAGCAGCGGTATTTTTTTCAAATACGGCTTTTTTCTCAGGATATTTTTTGATAAGCGCATCCCGAATCGCTGTTACTTCTTTTTGCGCTAACACGGGATCTAACCAGACATGCGGATCCAGTTCGTGGGAATGGTTATGGCCTTCATGACCTTCTTCGCCAGATTCTTCCTCTTCTGTTCCTTGCATCAATTGAATGGATTGACTGGCTTCCACGATTGAAACTTTTTTCGTGTCCAAGTTTTCAATAACATTCGGAACCCAAGTTTCTAGCTCTTTACTATTATAAACAAAGACATCCGCATCAGTAATTTTCGCTAAGTCTTTTGCGCTTGGTTCATAATCGTGTGGTTCCGTTCCAGCTGGAATCAACAGCTCAACCTCTCCCTCATCACCAACGACTTGTTTTGCGAAGTCGTACATCGGATAAAAAGTAGTCATTACCGTGAGCTCTTTCTTCTCTTTTGGCGATTGTGTGGTTTGCCCACAGCTAGCTAAAAGAAAAGCACTGATTGCTAAAGTAACGCCGATTATCAAACGGCGGTAGATTTTCGTCATGTTCTGTCCTCTTTTCGATTTACCTATCATAAACCGTAATATTTACGATTTGCCAGGAATAATGTACCAAATGGATCACGGGACGTCAAGGAATAAATTTAAAAAAACAACAGAGCGTGGGACAAAAATCACTTTGGGTTTTTGCTCCACGCTCTGTTGTTTTTATTTATTTCAATGTCCGAACCAAATAAACTTCTTCACAAAAGCCTTTAAGTCCATTATAAATCCGTTGTGCTCGTGTTTTCTTTTCACATAAAGCAAAGACTGTCGGTCCACTGCCGCTCATCAACGCTGCATCAGCGCCGTACTTCAGCATGCGATCCTTGATTTGTTGCACGATCGGATGTCTGGCAATCGTGACACTTTCCAACGCATTGCCAACCGTTTGGGTCATCCCAGTATAATCACCATTCTCAATAGCTATTCTTAGTCCAGCAATATCTGGATGGTGCAATTCATCTACCGCTAAATCATTAAAAACGGTACTAGTGGATACACTAATTCTTGGTTTAACTAACACAATCCAACATTGAGGCATGGTCGGTAATGCTTCAATTTTCTCCCCACGTCCGTTTGCAAAGGCTGTTCCGCCCCTTAAACAATAAGGAACATCCATACCAATTTGGCTGCCAATTTCACAGAGTTCGTCCATCGTCAACCCCAGATTCCACAGTTTGTTCAAGCCTCGTAATGCTGCGGCACAGTCACTGCTCCCCCCTGCTAAACCAGCTGCCACGGGGATACGTTTTTCAATATATATTTTAATTCCTTTATGAATATTATAGGTACGCTTTAATAAGTCAACTGCTTGATAGACATGATTCCGTCGATCCACGGGTAAAAAAGAGCTGTCCGTTTCAATACGAATGATGTCTTCTTCTAGATTTTCAAAAGTTAAATGATCGGCTAAATCTACACTTGCAAAAATAGATTCAACTTCATGATAGCCATCCACACGTTTATGCAGAACATCTAACCCAAGATTAATTTTCGCAGGAGCTCGTTCGATTATTTCCATCGGTTCCCTGATTCACCTTCCTTAATCTTTTGTCTACCAACATTTTAATCTTTTAGATTCTATCATATGTCCATGAAGAAGTACACCGAAGATTGCTCTTTCTCTGACAACAGATGGGTGAAATTAAAAAGAGCTTAGGAACGAAGGGCTCTTCCTTCACTCCTAAGCGGACTTTCTAAATTATACGGCTTGACCGATGAATTCGATTTCAACGGTGCGTGTTAAAACATCTGAATAGCTATAAGATACACGTTCAAATGAGTTCTCGTCTGGATCCAAGTCAACAACAAAAACAGATGGATAAGTCTCCGTTAAGATTCCTTTACGTTCTGTTTGGCGCTTTCTTCCAGTCTGAGCAACTAACATAATTTCACTGCCGATACGGCCTTCCAAATCTTTCTTAATTGACGATAACGTTGTTGGCATTGCATTCACCTCGAGAAACATTATATCACTTTTTTTAAAAAATTTCAAGTTTATCACACTAGAAGTCTGTTTGCAACTACTTTTGCTCGACAAACCGGCTGTTTTGTCGAATTTTTATTCATTTTCTAATGTATATTTCATTTTTGCTTTGGCACGATCATAGGCACTTCGGACAGCTGAAAAAGTTCCCCCACGTACTTTAGCGATTTCTTCTAACGTGTAGCCTTTTAAGTATGCGTTTAAAATTTGTTGTTCCAACGAGGAAAGACGTGTCGGAAAAGCTGCCAATTTTTCTTGAATCATTAATTGACCTAATGGGTCGGTAGCCGCTGTCCCCAAATAGTCCACTAACTCTTCACCAGCGCTTTCTAATCGTTGTTCCAGAGAAATAGACAAGGTATCTGTTCGCCGCTTATAGGCGCATTGATGGCGAATTAAGCTATGTACGTGATTTTCAAAATTTCGTTTAAAAAACTTTCCTAATGATGCTTGTTTTTCTGAATCAAATCGTTCTAACGTCCGAAAGAAGACAATTCGTCCTTCTTGAAGCCAGTCTTCAGTATCATAATCTTTTAAATAGTATTTTTTCATGCACTTATAAATCACTGGCTGATATTGCCCATATAAGGCTTGAAATTGTTCTTGGTCTCCTGCTAATGCTTGTTGAATCTGTTCTAACATAAAAAGCCCTCCTTTTCGATAAACGTATCGAATGATTTAGGAGAGCATAGCATGTTAGAAATTTATGACTTAAGCGAACATTTGTTTAATCTTTTTTTTGAGACAATTCTTCTAGCTTCTCAGAAAGTTTTGATAACTGCTCCACGTTCCATGGAGAATTTCGACGAAATTGCTGGAAATGGATATCCGTTGCATGAATGGCAATCGTCTTTTCTGTTTTCTGGACAGCTTTGTAAAGTTCATTGGCCGAAGTCCGCAATGCACCTTGTGAAAAGACCACCCATTGTTCAGCCAAATCACTCGTTGCGACTGTTACTTGCGTTAAACGATCATTTTTTTCACCAGCTAGACGTTCAATATAACTATCTGCTGTTTCATCTTCTTTGGTGAAAACCACGGTCAAAAGGTACTTTTTGTACGTTTGCTGAATACCTGGGACTAATTGGGCATCAAAGACCACAATGATTTCCAACCCTTCATATTTGGCATAATTGGACAGACGACTAAGAAGCAGTTCACGCGCATCCTCTAAACGCTCTTGCTTTTTCAACTGGACCAATTCTGGCCAAGCACCAATCATATTATAGCCATCAACGATTAACAATTGTTTTTTCATACAATCGCCTTCTTCTATAATGGGTTGCGGCCACGATAGACTTCATACATTAGCAAGCCTGCAGCCACACCAGCGTTTAAGCTTTGAACGTGTCCAGTCATTGGAATCGTTAATAATTCATCCACTTCTTTATGAAGACCTTGACTCATGCCACGACCTTCATTTCCGATGATTAAGGCAATTGCGCCTTGTGTATTCCAGCGACGGTAATCCGTCCCAGACATATCTGTACCAAAAATCCAAAATTGATTCTCTTTTAGCGTTGCAATACTTTGCGCTAGATTCGTTACACGAGCCACTGGAACATGTTCCACGGCCCCTGTTGATGCTTTGGTTACGGTTGGTGTAATTCCCACTGCACGATGTTTTGGAATGATAATACCGTCCACGCCTGTCGCATCAGCAGTTCGCAAAATTGAGCCAAAGTTATGCGGGTCCTCTAGACTGTCTAAAATTAGGAAAAATGGTGTTTCTGTCTTTTCTTTTGTTTGTTCCAATAATTCTTCTAAAGTTAAATATTGATACGCCGTGATTGCTAAAACCATGCCTTGATGCACGCCGTGATCACTCATCGTATCTAATTTTGCTTTAGGCACCCATTTGACTGGAACAGCCTGTTCTTTCGCTGCTTGTTTTAATTGCTCAATTTTCTCGCCACGAGCATCTTCTTGTAAAAACAATTTATTCCCGCGTCCTTGCTGCAACGCCTCAACAGTGGCATGGAAACCAAAGACAAAGTTATCTGCTAGCTCTTCTGAGGTTCCATCAGCACCTGCTGTCGCTGGTCGTGGGTTCCGTTCTTTTGAACGCTTATCTGAACGTTCTGGACGTTTCTTACCTTTTTTAAAAGGACGAGATTTTTCATTTTTCATTGGTTTCACCTACTTTCTTGATACACCAGTTAATTAATTCTTCTAAACGTTCTTTTTGTTGTGTTAAATGTAAATAACCCATCAAGGATTCGAAACCGGTCGCTACCCGATAGGTCGTCACATCAGCATTTTTGGCAAAGGTGTGACTTTTAGCATTCCGACCGCGTTTGTACATCACTTCTTCTTCCTCCGTTAGCATTTCTCCCGCTAACATCGCTTGCATTAAGCTTGCTTGGGCTTTTGCTGACACGTAATGTGTCGCCATGCGATGCAAAACATTCGGTTTCGTTTGTCCTAAGGAAACTAAATAATCACGAATGTAAATTTCATAAATCGCATCGCCAACATAGGCCAAAGCTAAACCGTTTAATTGTTTGTAATCTCTCATTCACTTCTTCTCCATCTCGTTCCTTGCGGAGTATCTTCTAAAACAATGCCTTGTTCTTTTAATAAATCGCGGATTTCATCACTTCGGGAAAAATCACGGTCTTTCCGTGCTTGGTTCCGTTCTTCAATTAACGCATCGACTTGTGCATCCACTAATTCTTCGTTTTTAAAGAATAAACCAAAAATAGCTAACCAGCCACTGAAAAGCTTATCCATCGCCAATAGAACTGGTTCCGAAACTGTCGCTTGTTCACTGTACTGATTCATCATCTTCGCTAATTCATAAACGACCGTAATCCCGTTAGCTGCATTGAAATCATCGTCCATTTCCGTAATAAAACGTTGTTCTAATTCGTTTAATTGAGCCAAATAGTGTTCATCCTCTGGCAAACTTGCGACCGCATCTGCTTGTCTAAAACGTAAATTTTCAAACGCATTTTTCAATTTTTGATAATTGGCTATTGCCTCTTTTAGAGTGCTTTCGCTATAACGAATCGGGCGACGGTACTGGGTGGTTGACATAAAGAAACGTAAAATTTGCGGATCCACTTTTTGAATCATTTCATGAACAGTAATGAAGTTACCTAGGGATTTGCTCATTTTTTCATCGTCTTCACCAATTGTGACATAGCCGTTATGCATCCAGTAATTGGCAAAGGTATGGCCTGTTTTGGCTTCGCTCTGTGCAATTTCATTCTCATGATGTGGAAATTCTAAATCTTGTCCACCGCCATGAATATCAATCGTCTCTCCCAAGTGTTTTGTCGCCATGACAGAGCATTCAATATGCCAGCCGGGACGTCCTTTCCCCCAAGGAGAATCCCAAGAAATTTCATCTTCTTTGGCACTTTTCCAAAGAGCAAAATCCAATGGGTCTTCTTTTAATTGTTGTTCAACGCCAGTTCGTTGACTTGCCCCCACTTCTAATTCATCAATCGATTGATGGCTTAATTTACCATAATTAGGGAATTTACGGGTGCGATAATACACATCACCTGCGACCTCATAAGCAAAACCTTTTTCAATTAAAACGTCGATAAAAGCTAAGATATCAGGCATATGGTCCATCACCCGGGGATGCAGCGTTGCTGGTTGGACATTCAATGCTTGCGTGTCTTCTTCAAAGGCTTTGATAAAACGCTCTGCCACTTCCGGCGCAGTAATTTTCAATTCTTTAGCTGCCTTGATAATTTTATCATCGACATCTGTAAAGTTCGAGACATAATTCACTTCATACCCACGATATTCAAAATAACGACGAATTGTATCAAAGGCGATCGCACTGCGCGCATTACCGATATGGATATAGTTATACACGGTTGGTCCGCAGACATACATCCGAACTTTATGCGCCTCAATTGGCGTAAATACTTCTTTTTCTCTGGTCAATGTATTATAAATTTTAATCATGCCCTTTTTCCACCTTTCTTCCATTTAGACGAACGACTTTCGCAGGAACACCCACAGCTGTGGCATCTGCTGGGATGTCTGAAATAACAACAGCACCCGCCCCAATTTTTGAACGTTCACCAATCACAACTGGCCCTAAAATTTGAGCTCGTGCCGAAATCATCGCTCCTTTTTTCACTGTTGGATGGCGTTTACCCGTATCACGACCGGTCCCACCTAACGTCACTCCGTGAAACAAAACAACATCTTCTTCTATTTCCGCGGTTTCCCCAATCACAATGCCCATGCCGTGATCGATAAAAACCCCCGCACCAATTGTGGCTCCGGGATGAATTTCTACGCCCGTTATGAAACGCCAAAATTGTGCATGAATCTTCGCCAACAAAAACAACTGATGCCTATATAAGAAATGAGACAAGCGATGCCAAAACAGGGCGTGCAAGCCAGGATACGTTAAAAGAACTTCTAGTGTGGTCCGCGCTGCAGGATCGTTTCTTTTAACAGCTGCGACGCTACGTTTCAACCAACTCATATGGTGAACTCCTTTCTATTATACAAAAATAAAAAACGTCTTTTAAGCAACAAAAAAACGTTGCTTAAAAGACGCCCATGCGTGGTTCCACTTTTCTTCACAAGAACTAGCTCTTGCCTCGATACAGTTAACGCCTGCCGACGTCTTCGGTTACTTTTTTCACCAAAGCCACTCATAGATGCATTTCGACAAAAGATGCTCGCTGTTCTCACCACCCACAGCGTCTCTGAAATCCATCTGATTGTCTACTTCTTCTATTCTTTGTGTTTTTATAACACTTTATTTAAATGATCTAAAGCTTTTTCTTTGCCTAATAACTCGATGGTTTCGCCTAATTCAGGACCATGCATTTGTCCAGAAACAGCAATTCGAATTGGCATAAACAAGTTTTTGCCTTTAACGCCGGTTTCTTTTTGGACGGCTTTAATCGCTGCTTTAATACTTGGGACATCGAAAACGTCCAAGGCTTCTAATTGTTCTTTAAACGCATGTAACACAGTTGGCACTGTTTCTCCTTGCAAGAATTCTTTCGCAGCATCATCTAAAACTGGATGTTCATTAAAGAACAAGTTTGATAGTTCCACAATTTCAGCTGCATAACTCATTTGTGGTTGATACAAGCTAACTAATTGTTTTAACCATTCGATTTTTTCAGGAGATGGATTTTCTTCAACACGACCGTCAGCGACTAAATAAGGAATACACATATCTGTTAGTTCACCTAAGTCCATTTGTTTCATGTATTGATTGTTAATCCATTCTAATTTTTTCGCATCAAAGGCCGCTGGTGACTTGCTTAAGCGTTGTTCATCAAACAATTTAATCAAGTCTTCTTGTGAGAAGATTTCTTCTTCGCCAACAGGAGACCATCCTAGTAAAGCAATAAAGTTGAACATGGCTTCTGGTAAGTAACCTAATTCACGGTATTGTTCAATAAATTGTAAAATTGTTTCATCACGTTTGCTCAATTTTTTGCCAGTTTCTGAATTAATGATTAAGGTCATATGGCCAAAGACAGGTGGTGTCCATTCAAACGCTTCGTAAATCATTAATTGTTTTGGTGTGTTCGCAATGTGATCATCGCCACGTAAAACATGAGAAATTTTCATTAAGTGATCATCTACTGCAACGGCAAAGTTATACGTTGGCATCCCATCGCGTTTTTGGATGACAAAATCGCCACCAATGTTATCTGACTCAAAAGTAATTTCACCTTTCACGATGTCATCAAATTTGTATTCTGTATTACGTGGCACACGGAAACGAATCACTGGTTCTAGACCAGCCGCTTCTTTGGCTGCTTGTTCAGAAGGTGTTAAATTCGCACAAGTGCCTGCGTAGTGAGGCATTTCCCCACGAGCTTGTTGTGCTTCACGTTCTGCTTCTAATTCTTCTGGCGTACAATAACACTTATACGCACGATTGCTACTTAATAATTGATCGATCAATGGTTGGTAAATTTCTTTACGTTCTGATTGACGATATGGACCATATTCTCCCGGATGAGCAGGTGATTCATCCCATTCCATCCCTAACCATGCTAAGTTTTCCAACTGACTTTTCTCGCCGTCTTCGATGTTCCGTTTTTGGTCGGTATCCTCGATACGAATGATAAATTCTCCGTCATTGTGGCGGGCAAATAAGTAGTTAAATAATGCTGTTCTTGCATTCCCAATGTGCAAGTGTCCAGTTGGACTTGGTGCGTAACGCACACGAACTTTCGTCATGTTCATTCCTCTTTCCATTTTTTAAAAACAGACGGTTTAACGTCGTTTTCAGTTATTTTTCCAATAAAGCAACGGCAATTGCGCCGATTCCTTCTTTTTTACCAACAAAGCCCATCGCTTCCATGGTCGTTGCCTTAATGTTCACTTGTGTGACCGCTAAGTGGCAACTCGCGGCTAGATTCTTTTCCATCTCTGCCAAGTATGGGCTCATCTTTGGCTCTTCCGCTAAAATTGTACAATCAATATTGCCAATAGTAAAGCCCGACCGCCCAACTTTTTCATTTACTTTTTTTAATAAGTTTACAGAATTCGCATTTTTGAACTGCGGATCGGTTTCGGGAAACAGTTGCCCAATATCACCCAGACCAGCGGCACCAAGGATTGCATCAATAATTGCATGTGTTAAAACATCGGCATCTGAGTGACCTAACAGACCTTTTTCATAAGGAAGAGTAACCCCACCAATAATTAAAGGTCGTTGCGGAACTAATTGATGAACATCAAAACCTTGACCGATTCGAATCATACTAAGTCCTCACTTTGCTTAATTTTTATCGTTTTTAGGATGGTTATCCTTGCGATCATTAATCCCGCGACCCGCGTGCGCCGGTTTGGCAAAAATCATACGCCCAGCTGCGGTTTGTAAAGCACTTGTAACGACCACTTCGATTTGCTCATTCATGTAATGCTGGCCATCTTCTACCACAACCATTGTGCCATCATCTAAGTAAGCGACCCCTTGTTGACGCTCTGTTCCGGCTTTTACAACCATCACATTCATCGTTTCACCTGGAATCACCACTGGTTTCACAGCATTAGCTAAAGCATTAATGTTTAAAACAGGCACATTTTGAAATTCAGAGACTTTATTTAAGTTGTAGTCATTGGTCACAACCACGCCATCTAATAATTTTGCTAATTTGATTAATTTACTGTCTACTTCAGAGATATCCTCGAAATCTCCGTCATACATCTCAACGGAGATACCTTCTTCTTTTTGTAAAGCATTTAAAATATCTAAGCCACGACGACCTCTCACCCGTTTTAAACTGTCTCCAGAATCAGCAATGTATTGTAATTCATATAAAACAAAGTTAGGGATGAGCAAAACACCTTCTAAAAAGCCTGTTTTAGCGATATCGTAGATTCTGCCATCAATGATGACACTGGTGTCTAAAATTTTGTATTTATGGAAGTTGTCTTCCACTTTACGTTCCAACATTTGTCCTTCGGTGTCTTCCGTATTTGCTTTCTTTTGGCGAGGTGTGAAAACTTTTTTCCACTCCTCAATCCGTGTTGTTCCCATTCGGAAACCTAAGTAACCCAGAATAATCATAACTAGAATTGGTAGTAAACTATTCACGACAGGAATTTGTAAGTTGTACATTGGAATGGAGATAATGACGCCAATTGTTAAACCAATGATGGCACCAATACTTCCAAATAATAAATAGGTTAAACTCATTTCATTTAAAGCTGCTTCGATTTTTTTAACAGCGGAAACAATATACTTTGCTAACCCTAAAGATAAAATAAAGAAAATAATTGCACCGATTAATCCGTTCGTAAAGTTATTGTTTAACCAACTGTTATTGCCTTGCTTAGCCATTTCCCAAGCCATTGGGAAAAGAGAAATTCCTAAACTTGCACCAGCAATGATCATCAGCAACGTGATGATTCGTTTTTGCATATAGCCATCCTCCTCGTTTATTTAATAAAGACGTCTAGTGTTGTGGGGCGTACAAAAATCATACGCCACCAAAAACCTAAACGGATTATTTCTACTTTTTTCATTATTTAAAAACTTTTCTTAACGTTTCACCAATTGTTGAAACGCCAATAATTTCAATCCCTTCAGGCGCTTCCCAGCCACCAAGGTTATTTTTAGGGACATAGACTTTTGTAAAGCCTAGTTTTTGCGCTTCACGCACTCGTTGTTCAATACTATTCACGCGGCGGATTTCACCAGTTAAACCAATCTCACCAATGAAACATTCTGAAGATGAGGTTCCTTTTTCTTTATAGCTAGAAGCAATACTGATTGCTAACGCTAAATCAATAGCTGGTTCATTAATTTTGACTCCACCAGCCGCTTTTAGATACGCATCCTGGTTTTGTAATAAAAGGCCTGCCCGTTTTTCTAAAACCGCCATGATTAAAGAAACGCGATTAAAGTCCAACCCGGTGGTCGTTCGCTTGGCATTGCCAAACATCGTTGGGGTAACTAACGCTTGGATTTCCACCAAAATGGGGCGTGAACCTTCCATTGCTACCACAATTGAAGATCCGGTGGCTCCTTCTAAACGTTCTTCTAAAAAGACCTGAGAAGGATTCATAACTTCAACCAATCCATGTGTCTGCATTTCAAAAATACCAATCTCATTCGTTGAGCCAAACCGATTTTTGACAGCCCGTAAGATTCTAAAGGTGTGATGCTTATCTCCTTCAAAATAAAGAACCGTGTCTACCATATGTTCCAACATCCGTGGCCCTGCGATAGACCCTTCCTTCGTTACGTGTCCGACAATAAAAATGGCAATCCCATTCGTTTTTGCCAGTTTCAATAATTCGGCAGTTGTTTCTCGGACTTGACTGACACTACCAGCAACGCTGGTAACATCTGGCTGCGTCATTGTTTGAATCGAGTCAATAATGACATAGTCTGGTTCTAATTTTTCAATGGCTCGTGAAATTTCGTGCATATCTGTTTCTGCGTATAAGTAAAATGTCTCGTTGACCGTGCCTAAACGCTCCGCTCGCAATTTAATTTGCTCAGCACTTTCTTCACCAGAAACATATAAAACCGTGCCACCTGTGGCTGCTAATTGTTGCGATACTTGTAAGAGCAATGTTGACTTACCTATTCCGGGATCGCCACCGATTAAAACTAACGAACCTGGAACAACGCCACCACCTAAAACCCGATTCAGCTCCACTAATTCAGTTTTTACACGAGGCTCTTTTTTAGGTACGACTTCAGATAGCCGTTGTGGTTGTGTCTTTTTACCAGTCAAACTTACTCTAGCACGACGATCAGAAGTATCTTGAATAACCTCTTCCACCATCGAATTCCATTGTCCGCAATTAGGACAGCGGCCGAGATATTTTGGAGACACATACCCACAGCTTTGACATTCAAATTGAACTTTTGCTTTTTTTGCCATGTAGAATCTCCTTATCTGTTGTTTATTTTAACATTTATTAAATGGTTTGAATAACGTTGCCTACTGAAAAAATGGGCTTTATTTTTGTCCAGACGAACCAAAACCGCCCGTTCTTTCTGCATCGACTTGGTCATCATCCGCTAATAAAAACGGCTTAAAAATCCCTTGGCCAATTCGTTCACCTTTTTCAATGACAACATCTTCATATCCAAAGTTTAAAAATTGGAACATGATATGTCCTTCGTTATTCTCGTTATTATAATAATCACTGTCAATGACTCCGACACCATTCGCTAAAAGTAGGAACCGTTTTAGCGGGTTCGAAGAACGACTCACCAATTCTAAATATTCAGAATCAGGCATATACGCCTTAATTCCTGTTTTAACTAAAATTGGTTTGGGATTTTCTCCAGCTTGTTGTAACTTCCAAAGACTTGGTACAACGACCGTTTCGGCTGCTTGAAAATCATACCCCGCGGCACCTTTTGTTGCTCGTTGTGGGACACTCAAGCCCTCTTCTTGATACTTAGAAATAATCTCAAAACCACGTTGTTTCATATTCATTCTCCCCTACTGTCTAAACTACTCCTATTTTACCATAATCTCTGATACTCTGGTTGTTTTTAGTAAGTTTCTCATTTCTAAAAGCCCAGTTAATCTAGACTACGCAAAAAAGAGGAGAATTTTTGTTTATTTTCCTTCTTTTAGTCTATCATCTTCTCTTAAAATAAACAGACCAAATCCCAAAAAGTCCCAAGATTCCCTCAAAAAGTTCACACTTTCATTAAACTTTCTTTACTATTCATTATTTAGCACTTTCTAGTAGCCGCTGATTTTGTTATAATGAATGTCAAATTTTACTGTAAAAAGAAACGAGGCACTTATGAGAAACAAACTCCAACAGGCCAAACGAATTGTGATCAAAGTCGGAACCAGTTCTCTGATTTATCCCAATGGCAATATTAACTTAAAAGCAATTGATCAATTAGCCTTTACTTTGAGTGATTTAAGCAACCAAGGCAAAGAAATTATTTTAGTTTCTTCTGGCGCAATTGGTGTCGGACTGAATAAATTAAATCTATCTGTACGCCCAACGACAATTCCCGAACAACAGGCAGTCGCTGCAGTCGGCCAAGCAGAATTAATGAACATTTATAATCAGCGGTTTTCAACCTATAGCCAACAAATGGCACAAGTTTTATTAACTCGTGATGTTATTGAATATCCTGAAAGTCGCAATAATGTTACCAATACTTTTGAACAACTGTTAAAAATGAATATTATTCCTATCGTCAATGAAAATGATACTGTCGCAATTGAAGAATTGGATCACTTAACCAAGTTCGGGGATAACGATCAATTGTCTGCCATTGTCTGCCAAATTGTTCAAGCTGACTTGTTAGTTATGTTATCAGATATTGATGGTTTCTTTTCAGACAACCCTACTGTCAACAAAGAAGCCACGTTATTTTCTGAAATCAATGAAATTAATGAAGACTTGTTCCAATTAGCCGGTGGTAAGGGGAGCCGCTTTGGCACTGGTGGGATGTCTAGTAAATTAAAAGCTGCTGAACGTGTGTTAGCTAATCAACAGGCGATGATTTTAGCAAACGGAAAGCAGCCAAAAATCATCTTTGAAATTTTAGAAGGAAAAGATATCGGTACGTTATTTATTAAAGGAGGGCATGAAAGTGACTGATTTAAAGCAACTAGGGCAACAAGCTAAAGAAGCCTCTTATACGCTAGGCTTGATGGATACTCGTCAAAAAAATACTTTGTTAAACAAAATGGCCGCAGCCATTGAAGCCAATGCACCCCGCATTTTACAAGCAAACGCATTAGATTTAGAGCAAGCCGCTACCCACGGAATTTCTGAAACAATGCAAGACCGCTTACGTTTAACAGAAGAACGGATCACAGCGATGGCCGAGGGCATACGCCAAGTCGCTACTTTACCCGATCCAATTGGGGAAGTAGATAAAATGTGGCGCAATGAAGCGGGGCTGTTAATTGGGCAACAACGCGTGCCTTTAGGTGTTATTGGAATCATTTATGAATCGCGGCCAAACGTGACAACAGATGCCGCTAGCCTTTGTTTCAAATCAGGAAATGCTGTTATTCTTCGAGGCGGAAAAGAAGCGTTTCACTCCAATCAGATATTGGTGACAATTTTACAAGAAGCGCTAATCCAAGAAGCCGTTTCTCCCCATCTCATTCAATTTGTTGATGATACTTCTAGAGAAACAGCCCAACAACTTATGCGCTTAAATGACTACTTGGATGTCCTCATTCCACGTGGCGGCGCCAACTTAATCAAAACTGTTTTGACAACAGCCACTGTTCCTGTTATTGAAACAGGCACAGGCAATTGTCATATTTACGTGGACAAAGACGCCCAGTTAACAATGGCAACTGAAATTATTGTCAATGCTAAATGTCAACGTCCTTCTGTCTGTAACGCCGCCGAAACGTTATTAATTCATCAAGAGGTGGCTGAAGCCTTTTTACCAACAATTGAAAAAGCCTTGAAGGAGTTTCACGTGGAACTTCGGGCAGATGAACGTGCGTTAGCAATTTTTGAAGAAGCCATTCCAGCGACTGAACAAGATTGGGAAACGGAATTTCTCGACTTTATCTTAGCAGTGAAAGTCGTTGATTCTTTGGACGAAGCCATCCAGCATATTAATCGCTACAATACAAAACATTCTGAAAGTATTATTAGTGATAATTACTTTGCCACACAACAATTTTTACAACAAGTGGATGCAGCCGCTGTTTATGCGAATGCTTCAACTCGTTTCACGGACGGTTTTGAATTTGGATTTGGCGCCGAAATCGGCATTAGTACGCAAAAATTACATGCCCGTGGACCTATGGGCTTAGCAGAGCTTACTTCGACAAAATATGTTATTTATGGAAATGGGCAAGCACGTTCTTAGAAAGAAAAACCCTTGATTTAAAAATCAAGGGTTTTTCTTTCTCCTCTCCAATGTGCATCTTTACACATGGAATTGTTCACAGTCCCACAATCTATTCTTGATATTTTTTTTGAATCCTCATTATACTTTCTACATATGCTTGTTTCACTTGGACTGGCTCTAAAATTGTCACTTCTTCACCAAAGCCCATAAAATAGTTGGCTAAAAATTGTGTTTCTGTTGGATGAATCTGTCCAACTAAAAAACACTGCGTGGGCGTTTCTTCCAACTGAATATTGTCAAAGCGATGTTTATAAAAAAATTCTTTGCCTTTTTCTGTAATGATTGCTTTAAATGGAATCGTACGTGCCGTCGTTTGTTGATGGCGATACGATTCTTTCAGTTCTTCAGTCGTAAAATCCAGTGTTTGGTTTAATTGCTGAATAGCCTCCATAAAATCACAGCGGTAAGTACGCCAAGCCTTTTTAGTCACATCATAGCCTGAACAATACCAATACCCTTCTAAAATAGTTAACCGGGTTGGTAAGATTTTTTTCGTTGTTGCTTCATATCTGGTATAGTTAAACTGAATTACTTGTTGCGCCAAAATACAATGAAACAGCTGCTCTAAATTGCCTGGTGCTTCTACTTGTTCAATTCCTTCGTAATAGACGACCTTACTCATTTGACTGATTTTAAATTGGGTTGGTTCATCTAAAGAATGCAATAATTTTTGCTTAATTTGCTGATAGGAATGACCAAACGGTGACTCTGCAACTAATTTCAGTAATTGTAACGAAAAAAAAATCGCTAACACTTCGTTTTCATTAAAATAAATCGGCGGCAACAACGGTTTGTTTAAAACTCGATAGCCACCATAACGACCATTCTCCACATATAGCGGCACGCCTAAATTTTCCAAAGCTTCAATATCCCGCAAAGCTGTGCTTTTAGAAATCCCAAAAGTTTTCATTAACTGATTTAAATTAAACTGAGGATGGGTTATCAAGAAAAAAAGTTCCTGATTTAAACGTTCTGATTTTTTCATTTTTCCCTCCATCGGTGTCACTTTTTGACACCTTTTATTGTTATGCTTATCTTATCAATCTTAGGAGGTTCAAACAATGAAAAACACACAATTTGCCCTTTTTATGGTCTTAAACGGACGAGCAACGGAAGCCTTGACGTTTTACCAAGAAGCCTTTGCTGGTGATATTCTTTTTAAAATTACTAATCAAGAATTTAAAGAGCGTTTAAATCCTTCTTTGACCATTCCCGCTGGCGAAGAACACTGGCTTTCTCACTCGATTTTACAAATGGACACTTTTCAATTACAACTAGCTGATAATCCTTTGTTTGCAGGAATGAATACCACGCCCACAGAACAATTGACCCTCAGCTTAATCGTCGAGAGCCGTCACTCTGCCAAAACAATTTTTGAAAAACTCACGCGCCATCCCGAATCCTGTATTATCCAAGAACCAATTGAAAATGAATTTGCAACGTTTTATGCGATTGTGAAAGATCCTTTTGGTTTAGTCACTCAAATTACTCATGAAAAACAAGCAGATCCTACCAAGAAAGGAAGTTAGCCGAAGAATGCGAACCTATGAATCAAAAGAAGCCTTGATTGAGGCCATTCAAATAGCTTCACAAAAATATTTAGCTGAATTTGCAGAAATTCCTGAAACACTTAAAGATCACCGAATTGAAACAGTAGCTAAAACACCTTCAGAGAACTTAGCCTATCAATTAGGTTGGCTCAACTTGCTGCTTTCTTGGGAAGAACAAGAACAACGTGGTCTGACCGTTCAAACGCCAGCTGAAGGCTATAAATGGAATCAACTGGGCTCTCTCTATCAATCATTTTATCAAACCTATGGACAAATGAGTTTAGAAAGTCAGCTGATTGTGTTGCAAGACACCTTAGAAAAATTACTTCATTGGATTGACTCGCTTTCCGAAGACGAATTATTTTTACCTCAACAACGGGCTTGGGCGACTACCAAAGCACAATGGCCTCTTTGGAAATGGATTCACATTAATAGCGTTGCCCCTTTTACTAGTTTCCGAACGCAAATTCGCAAATGGAAAAAAGCGTGTCTTTAAAAAGTTATCCACATTTTTTCAAAAAAAGCTTGACAAGCATTTTTAAATTCTCCACAGAAAACTTTGTGGATGAAATTTCTTGTTTTTTCCAAAAAACTTTTCCACAGTGCTTATTTGTTCGACATTAAATCCTTGTAAATTCTAGAAAAAAGAAGATGAAAACGTTGTTTTAATAACGTTTTCATCTTCTTTCAACTTTAGGGGCTCCTTCACTTTTAGCAAGCAGCCCTTCTGAACTTACGTCTATTTTTTTAGCAACTCGAAAACTTATCCTTGTGGATAAACCGAGATAAAAAGCTTTTTTGTGGTTTTCAACAGAGTTATGCACAAAGTTATCCACAGGGTGTTTTCAGCAATTTTTCGGAGAATATTCGTTGTTTTAATCTGGTGATTTAGCATTGGAATGTCAATCCCTTACTCCTAATTCTTCTTCACTCCACCCTTAGGATCCTAATAAAATTTTAAAGTTTTTCTTCTATTGGTACATCAAATAAAGAGTATGATAAACTATAGGTACTTTCGAAAAATCAGGTGAGGTTATTTATGAAAAATAAAAGTAGGCAGTTTTTAAAAAACAACTGGCCTTATATGTTAGCCAGTTTCTTCATTCCATTTTTAATTATGGCAATTATCTATTTGAGTATTGGGATTTATCCAGGAAGTAGTCGCAGTGTTTTAGCCAGCGATGCCTTTTCTCAATTTTCAAATTTTCACGCAAGCTTTAACAATGTTCTTCATGGAAAACAAAGTCTTTTCTATACGTGGAATGCTTCTTTGGGACTAAACTACTTGTCCTTAATTTCCTATTATCTTGGTGGCTTATTTACGCCGCTTGTCTTTTTCTTTAACAATCAAAACATGCCTGATGCGCTCTATTTCCTAACGTTGTTGAAAATTGGGAGTGCTGGCTTGAGTTTTTGGTTCTTGGCAAAACAAACCTTTAAGATTCCTAAATGGTCCCATGTGACTTTAAGTGTGTCTTATGCGCTAATGTCCTTTATTGTGGCCCATTCAGAATTAATTATGTGGCTGGATGCCTTTATTTATCTGCCACTCGTAATTTTAGGAATTCATCGTTTAATGGACCAACGAAAACCGACATTATTGTTTGTCAGTTATTTCTTGCTTTTCATTACAAATTATTATTTTGGCTTTATGATTGGGTTGTTTTCCTTCCTGTACTATTTTG
The DNA here is from genome assembly GCF_050555765.1 of Enterococcus sp. MSG3299. Lineage (NCBI taxonomy): Bacteria > Bacillati > Bacillota > Bacilli > Lactobacillales > Enterococcaceae > Enterococcus > Enterococcus sp. MSG3299. The sequence continues at coordinate 37,553 of NZ_CP187869.1, read as the reverse complement.
CACGAACGTTTACAGACTGGCAACGATATAAATCTCGAATCGTTGCGTATTTTACTACTTCTCTTTTAGCTGGTGGAGCATCCATGATTATGGTCTTACCTGCTGTCTTAGATTTACGAACCAATGGTGAAACTCTTTCTGAAATTACAACCTTTAAAACAGAAGCGACTGCCTTTTTAGATATTATTATGAAAAATATGATTGGCGTTTACGATACAACCAAATATGGGTCCATTCCTTTTATTTACATTGGGTTGTTGCCTTTGATTTTTTGTCTCTTCTATTTCGTTACGAAAGAAATTCCATTGAAAAACAAACTACTTTTTGGCAGTTTGTTTGTCCTATTGATTGCTAGCTTTTACATCACGCCCTTAAATTTATTCTGGCATGGTATGCATGCGCCGAACATGTTTCTTTTCCGCTATAGTTTCCTCTTTTCATTCCTAGTTATTTTGCTTGCTGGTTATGGTTGGGAAAAATTTGAAAAGGATGATCTCGGTGTCTTAAGCGGCTTGATTTTGATTCTTTTAGCAATTTTTGCTCTTGCAATGGGTACAAAAGGTGCTACTAGTTATACGTATGTGACTTTAACCTCTTTCGTATTAACGGCAACTTTTTTACTATTATACTTTTTCGGAATTGCTTTTTATCAATTGAAAAAAGCGCCTATGCAATACTTAGTGATTTTACTATTGCTGCTCGTTTCTGGTGAAGCAATCATTAATACACGGGCGATGGTCACTGGTATTTTAGATGATTGGAACTACGCATCACGCAGCTTGTATTCTGAGCCTTATCCTGACTTAAAAAATCTAGTCGATCAAACAAAAAAAGAAAATGATACCTTTTACCGCTTGGAAAATTTAAATGGTGTTTCGGCCAATGACGGCATTAACTATGGCTACAGTGGCATTAGCATGTTTTCTTCCGTACGGAACCGACATTCTTCAACATACCTAAACGCCTTAGGTTTCCGCTCACGAGGCACGAATTTAAATATTCGTTACCAAAATAATACCTTGTTAATGGATGCTTTGATGGGCATTAAATACAATATTGCTGAAAATAATCCAATGAAATTCGGCTTTGAACGACAAGCAGCTGCTGGTAAATATCAGCTTTATCGTAACGAAAATGCTTTGCCGTTAGGATTTTTAGCAGACAAAGAGATTTACAATGTTCGGCAACCTCTCAATGATAATTTAGGTAGTCAAACAAATTTACTAAATGCTTTAGCCAATACCAATGAACGGTATTTTACCTTTTATCAACCAACGATGACGCTTCAAAATAACGTGACAATTACGCAAAATACAGCTGGCGTAACTTTTACGGAGAAACAACATAACGTAGCCAAAGAGATTTCTTATACAGTCAATGTGCCCGCCAATACGCAAGCTTATTTGAGTTTATTCCCAACGGATTTTGCTCAATTGGAAAGTTCCACTGCGACGGTCACCGTGAACGGCTCAAGTCAGCAATCACAAATTGGCATTACTGGCCAATATTATAACTTAGGTTACTATCCCAAAGATACAACCGTTAACTTCAAAGTAAGTTTTTATGGAACCAAAGCAGTAAGTTTTGTTCAGCCGCAAGTGGTTGGCTTAAATACCAATGCATTTGAAAAAGCCATTTCCGCCGTGCAAGAAAAAGGCGTTGATTTAACAACTGGCAAACGCTCTGCTTCAGGTACCTTTACCGCCGACAAAGATCAAGTACTCGTCACTACAATTCCTTATGACAAAGGTTGGCGTGTCAAAATTGATGGCAAAAAAGTTACCCCAAAAGCCTTTAAAGATGCCTTTCTAAGCGTTCCTGTCAGCGCTGGAACCCATACTATTCAGTTCTCTTATTTACCAGAAGGATTGATTCCTGGCATCGTGTTATTCGTTCTATGTACTGGTGGTTTCGTTGCCTACGTAACCTTGATTCCTGCTAGACGAAACCGTAAAAAAGAAGACAAATAAAAAATCACGCGATGGCTAAGTCATCACGTGATTTTTTTAAATTTCAGTCATTGCTTCTTCCACAAGCGAAACACTTTGATGTCTTCCTTTCGTAATCAACAAGGAAAGTTGCACAAAAGCAAAGAGTACGCTGGTCCGCTTAGGATAAGCAAAATAACGTGGTTGCCAACTAGTGACATATTGTTCTTTGCGCTTGCGTGTATCTTGAAACGCATAAATTTGATAACTATACTTGTAAAAAATATTAACAAAGCGTTCTTTTAAGAAAGAGTACTTGCTCTCCCCTACGTTAGCCAACGGCGCCATCCCAATATCAATTAATTGATAGCCCTGCTGTTGATAGGTTTCAATAAAATGAGTGAACAAATATTCTCTAGTAAAAGCAGGTGCGTCTGAACGAATACGTAACAAATCATAAGAAATACTTTTGCCTTTTTCCATTTCTTTTCCCGTAATGAAACCGATGACCGTTTGTTTCTGTCTCACCAAGCCCACGCTACTGCATTTCAAGTACTCGGAATCCAACCGTCCACCAATAAAGTAGCGCTCTTTTTGATTCCGTGACCAGTCCGCAGAAACTCGTTCTAACTCTTGATATAAGGCATCACTAATCGTTTCGGGATAAAATTCAAACTGAAAATCCGCTGCTTCCGCTGCTATTTTTTCAGTCACTGTTTCCGTCCAGGCTGTTTGATTCACTGTTGACGGCTCATCAAATTGAATCAAGCCTTCTTCCCCAACTTTCATAAATTCAAAGCCGCAATCGTGAAGATTCATAACATATTCTTCCGAAATACGATAAAAAACTAATTGATAACCTAACAAATCAGCTTGATCCATAAACGCCAGTGTCGCCGCTGTCCATTTCTCTCGTTGCCCAATCGGATCCGCCAAGACAAAGCATTTATTAAACTTCATTTGAAACCCAAAAAGTACTTGATCTTCGCCTTCTTCTTGGTAATAAAAATGACCATAATCCTTTAAATACAAAAATTGACTGCCTTCGTTGCCACCAAATTTTTCCAAAAAGCGTGTCAACCGCGCTTTCTCAAATCCCTCACCTAAAGTAACAGTTGTTTCGGCTAAATATTGATACAAAAAGAATAAACCAATCAAGGAAATACTTAATCCAATCAATCCGTTAAACCAAACATCATCTGACGGAAACAACAAAAAGTGATTGATAACTTGATTGCCACCAGCTGGTCGTGCGGCGTAATAGCCAGCAACCGCATAACCGATAAACAAGCAGCCAAACAAAATACTATCTACCGTTAAAGCGCCCCATGAATAAACAAACTTTTCACGATAAAATTCTTTACGAGCCAAAATAACCGCCAATAAAATAACAGCATAAACAGCAATCAACTGCCACGAAGTCGTTCGTGCCACCGTATTTACAATACAAAATCCTAGTAAAATAATTGTAGGCCAATAAGCTTTTTTCACTTTCATAGAAATGCCTCGAGCTAAACCTAATAACAAGAATCCTACAAATAAATTCAATGTTTGATCTAAAAAATTAAAAGAAAAGGGAAGTAACACTTGGAATAAACGACTGACATTCGACAAATTCGTCACAGTCGACAATAGAACCATCATAATCCCTGCAAAATATAACGCCGCCACCAAAATAAAATGCGCCACTTTTTGTGAAAATAACCGAGGTAAATTATCAAAAAATTGATTGACTTTCATGCCTGCTTGTTGCAAGAACAAAATAACTCCTGTCATAAAAGGCGTCACATAATAAAACAAACGATAATACAACAACCAGACGACCGCTTGTGATCGATCAATCCCTAATTGTGATAAGCCCAAAATCATTAAGACATCAAACGTTCCCATACCACCAGGAACCATAGTTAACATCCCAATCAACGTAGCGATAACAAACATTGGGTAAACAGAAACCATCGAAACTGGCACCTGCATCAAGCGACCTATCATCAAGAAAGCAAACATCCCACCTAGCCATTGACCTAATGAAGCGCCGAATAATAGGAGCACTGCTTTTGGAAAAAATGTTTTAAACAATGTTCGCCGTTTTAAATACGTGAAAAACCAGAGCGCTGGCGCAATCAGGCTGCCCAATAATAACCAAACCCAATATTCACGAAAAACATTTTGGGTTCGAATAAAAAATAAATCAACAAACGCCACAAAAGATAAAATAGATAACCCTGAAATCAAGAACAGAGCAACTTTTGAGACCGTTGCTACAACCTTGCCCCGCGGTACATCTTTTCCGTAAAAATTAATCCGTAGCGTTGCCCCAACCACGCCGCCAAAACCCGCTAAGTTATTAATGGTATTGGTGACCCAAGCCGAAGTTAACCAATCCATTCGTTTCATTGGTGGCTTACCTTCTTTTTCCAATAATTTAACGACTACATAGTCATAAAGGAGCATCGGAATAACCCCTAATAGTCCTGCCAAGACCATACCAATTAAACGCCCCGTACTTTGTTGTTCCATCGTGGAAAAAATATCCGCCCAGGTCATGCCTTGAGCGATATGTGTCACTTGGTTAGCCACGAAAACTAATACAGAACCAAGAAAAATTAGTTTCAATAATAAACTGTGTTCTTTCAACCACTGCGTTAGTTGGCTAATATTTTTTTTCATCTTATAGCCTCTTTCATATCTCTTTTCTATTCATTTAACTTTCGTTTTATCGATTTTCTTCCATGGTAGCCTATTTGCTGAAAATTTTCCAGCACGGCTAGACATTTTGGCTGAATCGTATTGTTTTATTGAAAAAAAGAGTGAGAAAAAAATCTAAGACGATTTTTTCTCACTCTTTTAACTGTATTTTTTACGCCACTACTTCTGCGATAATCTCAATCTCCACCAACACATCCATCGGTAATTTAGAGATTTCAATCGTTGTGCGTGCAGGATATTCCGCACTAAAATACTCAGCATAGACTTCATTGAATGCCGTGAAATCCGCCATATTTTGTAAATAGCATGTCGTTTTGACTACATGAGCAAAATCACTACCAGCTTCTGTTAAAATCCCTTGAATATTTTTCAGTACTTGATTGGTTTGTTCTTTAATCGTTGTCCCAACCACCTTGCCTGTTTCAGGATCCAGTGGAATCTGACCAGAAGTAATCAATAAACCATTCACAATTTTTGCTTGTGAATATGGCCCAATTGCTTGTGGTGCTTGCTTTGTTTTAATTGTTTTCATTTCTTTTCCCCCAGTAAATGACAAGTTGTTACTTTTTGTTATTTTATTTGTTTCTATTTTTCCATTGTACTGCAACCATTTTCGGAATGCTATCTTTTCTCAATTATTCCCAAGCGCTGATGCTGTGCCATCCTTTTGTAAAACAGCTTCAAAACCTTGGCGCATCCTTTCAAGTCCTTCGTGTAGTTTTGCTTGCGAACAGCCAATATTTAACCGTAAGAATCGTTGCCCATTACCACCATATATCGAGCCGTCCATAATAGCGACTTTCCCCACAGAAACTAAAGCCTCTTGTAAGCGGGCCACATCTGGAACTGCCGCTGATACATCCAACCACATTAAGTAAGTTGCCTCCAGCTCCGTCACTTTAATTTTTGGCAAATATGTCTGTAAAAAATCTTTCACGTAACGTTGGTTCTCCGCTAAATAATCATTCAACTCGTCAACCCAAGTACCACATTTTTGATAGGCCGTCATGGTTGCTAGCATTCCCAAAATACTTGTTGATGATAGACCATCGGCGTTTTTTAATTTGAGCTGAAAAGCGTCACGCAATTCGTTATCTGGAATTAGGGCGTAAGCAAAAATCAGCCCTGGAAAATTAAAGGTTTTCGTGCCACTGGTAATAATGGCAGATTTTTTATAATCAAATTGCGTAATTGGTCGATGAACTTGGCCTTTATTAACGATATCCATATGAATTTCATCAGAAAGTAAAAACACATCATACTGTTGGCACAATGAAACCATTCGCTCTAATTCCCATTGCTCCCAAACACGTCCTGTTGGATTATGCGGGGAACATAAAAGCAAACAGCGATTTTCTGGTTGCGCTAGTTTTTTTTCTAAATCAATAAAATCAATGCTGTAGCGCTTCTCTTGATAAAGCAGTTCATTTGCCACTACTTGCCGCTTATTTTCCTGAATGACTTTAAAAAATGCATCATAGGCAGGTGTTTGTAAAATAATGCCCTCCCCTTCGTTAGTCAATAATTGAATCAAAGCAGAAATACCATAGATAACAGTCGGGGTATACATAATCCAGTGTTCTTCAATCTTCGTCTGGAATCTTGTCTGGTACCACGTTTGAATTGCTTCTTTTAATTGCGGATGGTTCCACCTCGTGTAGCCAAATACGGGATGTTTCAAACGCTCCTGTAATGTTGCCAGAACTGCCTCTGGCACAGCAAAATCCGTATCGGAAATAGTGAAGGGAAGCAAGTCCGCTTCCCCAAATCGGTCTTCTACAAAATCCCACTGTGTACAATACGTTCCTCGTCGATCAATTGCTTTATCAAACGACACACTCTTCACCTTCTGTCTTTTTTCTAACCTAAAATCATCTCTAATTGATTACGGACCGTTGTCACTTTGGTTCCGATAATCACTTGCACATTCTGCGCATCTAAATGCACGACACCTAAAGCCCCTAATTGCTTTAATTTGTCATCATCTACTTTATTAGCATCTGCTAACACTAAACGTAAACGCGTAATGCAATTATCAATAGCTTGAATATTCTCTTGCCCACCCAAAGCCGCTAAAATCCCAGGCGCATCATAGCCACCCGTTTTCTTATATTGAACTTCTTGATCGGTATATTCAGTCTCATCTAAGACCTTGTCTCGTCCAGGTGTTTTTAAATCAAAGGTTACAATGACTGTTTTAAAGACGAAATAATAAATAACAAACCAGATAGCGCCGACAATGAGAACCCACCACCATTTTGTATAAGTTCCTTGTAACAAGCCAAAAATAACAAAGTCCAGTAGCCCGCCATCAGTGTTCCCAATCACAACACCCAATAAAGCCATTACCATGAAACCTAGACCAGTCATAATGACATGAAACAGCCATAATAATGGACTAATAAATAAAAATAAAAATTCAATTGGTTCTGTAATGCCAGTGATAGCCGTTGCAATCACACCTGAAAGGAGTAAGCCTTTAATCTTATGTCGATTCGCCGGAGCTGCAGTATGATACATCGCAAGCGCCGCCGCTGGTAGGCCAAAAATAAAGGTCGGCATTTTCCCTTGTGACAAGAAAGCTGTTGCGCTTGGTGAAATCGGTAAATTATTTTGCAATTCTGCATAGAAAATATTTAACGCACCAAACACTTCTTTGCCAGCCACCACCGCTGAACCCCCTGCTTCAGTAAAACGAATCATGGAAACCAAAATATGATGCAACCCAAACGGTAGCAGTAAACGTTCCCCTGAACCAAACAGAAAAGGCCCAAAAATACCAGAACGTTGGATAAGTTGGCCAATCGCCATAATCATTAGCGCGAAAAGTGGCCAAACTAACGGAATTACTAAGCCCACGAATGCCATCACTAATGAAGTAATAATTGGTACAAACCGTGCGCCAGAAAAGAAGGCAAAACTATCTGGTAGTTGCACCGTATAAAATCGATTATGCAACTTATATACAATAAGCCCAGCGATAATTCCACCAAGAACGCCCATTTCAATCGTTTGAATCCCAAAAACCATTCCTTGGCCGGCTTCCCGCAACTGCTCAGGATCCACGAGGCGATTCGTCTGCACTAAATAGAAATTAATCGCTAAATTCATCACCGTATAGCCTACGAAACCTGAAAACGCAGCAATTCCTTTTTCTTTCCGAACTAACCCCAACGGAATGGCCATTGCAAACATGACAGGTAAATAGGCAAACGCAAAACCACCAATTGTCGACATAAATTGGAAAATAATTTTTACTGCGGGCTTTCCTAAAAACGGGATCGTTTCAATCATGGATTCACTGGAAAAAGAACTTCCTAATCCCAACAAAATCCCCATAAAAGCTAATAAAGCCACTGGCAACATAAACGTTTTACCTAATCCTTGGAAAAACTCCCAGAAAGTCGCTTTCTTTTTCTTTACTGCCATTTCTTAACTCCTCCATTCATTCTTATAAAACTAAAAATGATTGCGTTTACATTCATTGCCCTCATTATAACTAGCCCAAAACAAAGAAAAAAGAGGCTACACTTTTTCTGTATCCCCTTACATCATTTAGTATGGTGTTGCATAAAATTACCGTGGTTGCTTTGCCTCTGCGTACATTAATAAAACCGTATCGAACAAACAAATGACAGCAATTCTTGAACTTAAATCCACGCGCTGATGATAACGTGTCGTCCCTTTGGCAAATAACGTCGTCGTCGACAATTTTTCCAAGGTGCTTCCTTTAGTCGAAATCAAACTAATCATCGGCACTTGCTGTTCCTGCGCTACACGTGCATACGCTAAAATCCCTTTAGTTTCTCCTGTATAACTGACAAAAATGGCTAAATCCTGTCCATCCAGATTCTTAACTGCTGCCGCTTGTTCATCCCAATCAGATCGTGCATAGGCTTTTTTTCCTAAAAATGTTAGCTTTCGTGCAAAATCAGTACAAATAGGAAAACTGCCACCAACACCGAACACTTCAATCGTATTCGCACGCTCAATCATTTTAAGCATTTCCGCGACTTTGGCTTCATCCATTTGTTGAAAACTGTCTTGCACATTGGCGATCAACTGTTGCGTAATAGCTTGAAAACTACGACTATCGCTTTCTGTGCTCTCGCTCTGCACCGATTGGACGATCGCGTATTTTAATTCTTGGAAGCCTCGATAACCTAAGTGTTTTGCTGTTCGAGAAATAGTGGCTGTTGAGACAAACAACGCCTGCGCCACCTCATAAATGGTTTGTGAACTAATTTCCGTCATATGCGTCAAAATATAATCCAGTACTTGATTTTCAATTTTACTTAAATGATTTCGTTTCTTTTCTAACAAAGCGATTAATCCCTCAGTCGACATCCAATCCCTCACTTTAAATCCTTTTTTATAATTATACACCAGAATATTCTGATTATTTCAATAAGAAAGTCCAAAATAACCAACAGCGGCTCCATCATTCGCCAGAGAAAAAAATCAGCCTTCCGATGGAGGTGCTTGTTGCGCTTTCTTGCTATACTCTGTATATAGAAAACAGGAAAAATTTGGAGGTAGTACGTATGAATAATCAACGACCAATGTTTATAAATATTCTTTTAGTGGTCCTTTTATTTTTAGTTGTCGGTTCACTCTTTAGTGCCGTTGTCGGTATCGTGGGAAGCTTATTGTGGCTAGCAGTAAAAATTTTAGTTCCCGTAGCGATTATCGTGTGGCTTGTTCGAACAATTTCGGGAAATAATGGCAACTGCCACCGTCGTTATTAAAAAAAAACAGGTTTTCCTTTTCGGAAAACCTGTTTTTTTTACTTCTTTTATCTAAAAGCATATACAATATTACTAATACCAAACATCATAAAGTAGAAGCCAACTAAGAAGCTTAAAGTTAGTGCTGAAGACAATGGATTAAATAATAACATTACACCTAAGATAATCCCTAAAACGTCAACAATTAATGTGAACCAGAAGTAACCTGTGCTTACTCGTTTAGCAAAATCTAAAGTAAATAAGCCGAAAATTGAGTCGAATAAAAACCAAATTGCAAAAACAAATGGTAACACAGCGACACCAATATTTAAGTTAAACAATAAGTAAACACCAATTAGGATATCAATAATCCCTAAGATGATTGGTGCATAAGCTTTGTAGCCTAGCAATTCTTTCATACGATTACGTACAAAAATTTCGAAAATCCCTTTAATAATAGCAAAAATCGCAAAAACCATCACAATGGCAATTAAATTACCGGCAGGATTTTGGAAAGAAATTAATGCAGTCAGAACAAATAGAATTCCTAATACTAATGAACCCCAGTCCATTCCATGATGTTGTCGTTGTTCCATGACACTCACTCCTCTATAAAATAATTTATTACACTTATTATGTTACTACTATTTTACAAGGTGTCAAATATTTTCATCGTGCTTTCTGAAAACCATTTCAATGATAACTCCATTAAAAACAACGTATCACTTGATTGTCTCTTTTTTGGTGCACAATTGTGCCTTTTTTGTATAAATAAGTCCCTCGTTTTCCCACAAAAAAACCGCTACTTTTTCATCTAGTTTATAAAAAAGTAACAGTTATAAATTATTTTTTCTTTTTCCCAATCGAGAGAATCCCTCTTTTTATGACATCAAAGAAACTCAAAGATTGGACCATATGATCTGGGTCAACATATTCACGAATAGCTCGTAACACTCGCTTCGGCTCTTTTGAAGCAAACGTATACGTCCCATTTTTCTTGGTTTGAATCGCATAACGAGGAATCCATTTTCCTTTGAACATTACTGAAGCCAACACGTAATCGACTTCTTCCCACGGAATTTGGATAAACTTACGTGGATCTTTGGCATGGTAAAATTCAAACCCGCGGTCACCTATCATAATTTGTCCATAATCTGTTAATCCTGTAAATGCCGTCGCATCTATAACTAAATCAACTTTTGTGTTTAATGATTGTACCATGTTATCTGCTCCATTTCATTCGACTAATTCCTCTTTATTATACGTTTCTTTCCTGATCGAAACAAACAAAATTACATCTTTGTTTAAAAAAGCGGAAGAAAAGTTTCTCGACTTCTCTTCCGCTTTTTTTGATTAGAAGTAATAAACTTACCTCGTCATTCTTATAATAAGCCGATTAAGTGGCCGACAACGCCGACTACGAATAAACCAAGAATGATAACGATTGGGCTAACTTTTTTCTTCAATAACCACATACATAAGAATGTAAGTAGTAATGGTGCTAGACCTGGAATCAATTGATCTAAGTTATCTTGTAACGTAGTAACTTTCGTTGGTGAAAGCGCCAAGCCTTGGTTCACTTGTTCAAAGGCTTTATGCATTCCTTCACCGCCAGCAGGAAGTTTATCCCACTCGATATAAGCACCTTTGTCTAACTTAACTTGTGAGACAATTGGTAAGAACTTAATCGATACCCAACGTTGAACCAATGCGGCCAGTACGAACATCCCTAAAATAGAAGCACCTTTTGTAATATCTTGTAGTAAACCACCTGAAAGGTCATCAGTAATTTTAGAACCGGCTTTGTAACCAAACTCTTGTGTATACCACATGAATGACCAACGAATTAAGTTCCAAGCAACGAAGAATAAGATTGGGCCTAAGATGTTACCACCCATTGCTAAGGAAGCACCTAAAGCGCCTAACATTGGACGAACAGTAAACCAGAAAACTGGGTCACCAACACCGGCTAAAGGACCCATCATCCCAACTTTAACCCCTTGAATCGCTACGTCATCAACTGGTGCGCCATTGGCACGTTCTTCTTCCAAAGCTAATGTTACACCAAGGATTGGTGAGGCAATGTATGGGTGTGTATTAAAGAATTCTAAGTGACGTTTTAACGCCGCTGAACGTTCTTCTTTCGTTTTATATAATTTTTTGATTGCTGGAATCATTGAGAATGCCCAGCCGCCGTTTTGCATACGTTCATAGTTCCAAGAACCTTGGATAAATGTTGAACGCCAAGCTACAGCTAAACGATCTTTTTTAGTTAATTGAATTTTTTCTGCCATTTTCTTTGCTCCTCCTTCAGAATTAGTAGTCGTTTAAAATATCGCCTAATGGGTCGCCAGAGTTGCCTCCGCCATTTGAGTTAGAAGAACCGCCCATTTTAGATAAGTTCAAGTAAATAAGAGCTAAAGCGACACCTAAAGCACCTAATGCGATTAATGTTAATTGAGAAATCGCTGCGACTACGAAACCGATAATGAAGAATGGCCATACTTCTTTTGTTGCCATCATGTTGATTACTAATGCATAACCTACGGCAACGACCATACCACCACCGATAGCCATACCATCAGTTAACCAAGCTGGCATTGATTCTAAGAAATTACGAACAGTGTCAGCAGGAATGAATAGTAACGCACCTGCTGGAATCGCAATACGAATACCTTGTAAACATACAGCGAAAATGTGTAACATTTCAACTTGTTTAATGTTGCCTTTTTCAGCAGCCGCATCCATCATGTGAACGATTGGAACCGCAACTGTCCGAACGATCATTGTTAAGAACAAACCTGCAACCGCTAAAGGAACTGCGATGGCAATCGCTGAAGGAACACCTTTAACACCTTGGCCACCTAAAACTAAAATAATTGCTGAGGCAACAGATGCTAAAGCGGCATCCGGTGCAACGGCAGCCCCGATGTTCGCCCAACCTAACGCGATCATTTGTAAAGTACCACCTAAAACAATTCCGGCTTCTAAATTACCAGTAACTAATCCGATTAATGTACATGCTACTAACGGTTGGTGGAATTGGAACTCATCCAAAATCCCTTCCATACCAGCTAGAAAGGCAACGAGTAAAACTAAAATAATTGATATAACAGACATGATAAGCCTCCTATTTTGATTTGTATTTGGCGAGTTACGCGTTTGCTAACTCATTTTTTGCTTTTTTCAAAATTTCGTCCATATTCGCTTTTGAATCATTTGGCACTTTACGCACATCAAATTTGATGCCTTTGGCTTTTAATTCATCAAACGTATCAACGTCTTCTTGACCCATTGATAATACTTTGCTTACAACGACTTTTCCAACAGAGTGAGCCATTGAACCAACGTTTACTTCTGGGATTTCTACGCCGCCTTCAACCACTTTTAAGACGTCTTCAGGATTTTCAAATAATAATAATGCTTTTGTATTGCCAAAACGTGGATCTTTCGCTACTTCAATCATTTTACTGATTGGAATAACATTGGCTTTTACTCCTGGAGGAGCTGCTTGTTCGATTAATTTCTTACGTAAGTCATCTTTTGCAACGGCATCAGAAACAACAATAATTCTGTTTGGTTGTGTTGCTTTTGTCCAAGCTGTTGCTACTTGACCATGTAATAAACGTGAATCAATACGTGCTAGCACAAATTTAATTTTGCCATCGCCAACAACTGTACCTGGTGGTAACGAACCTTTTGGCTGTGCATCTTCTGTCGCAGCAGCTTTTGGTGCTTCTGCTGGTTGTAACTCTTCTGGTTTAACTTTGACACCATCTTTTGCTGTTTCAAGAATGTGTGTCGCAATTTCTTGTGCTGATTCCATAGAGAAACGAGAAGCATATGCTTCAATAACCATTGGTAAATTCATACCTGCAACGATTGCCCATTTGTCTTTATGATCTTCTAACAATGAGTTCGCTTGGTTAAATGGTGTTCCTCCCCATAGGTCAACTAAAAATAGTACTTCGTCTTGATTGTCAAACGATGCAATGGCTTCTTGCATTTTTGCTTTTACATCATCGGGACCTTCGCTAGGCATTAACGTAACTGCTTTTACATTTTCTTGTTCGCCAAAGATCATTGCACCAGATTGCAAGATCCCTTCAGCAAATTCACCGTGACTTGCTAGGATAATTCCTACCATTTTTATACCTCCTGTATAATTGATGTTTTTTTTCATGGTTGTACTGCTAAACGCTTTCACTTTTTGAAAAAAATCAGATAAATCAGATTCTGACAAAAATAAATGAAAAAATTTCAATAGTTCTTGATTTTTTTCAACATCAGCACTTGCCTTTATCAATACAGTTCATGAAGCAATGATGTTGGTCCTAGGCCACCACATCCTTTCAATGTCTTTCGTCTGTAAAAATTAACGTCAGCTGGCGTTATTTTCTTTGCTACGCTCTTTTTTCAGTAAATCCATCAAATTCACTTGGCTGTCTGCTGCGACTTTTCGAATTTCCAATTCAATACCTTGTTCATTTAAAAACAGAAATGCTTTTAAATCGTTGGCATCCACTGCGACTGCATTCGTAATCATTCGCTTGCCTGTGCTGAAACTCATTCCGCCAATATTCACAGAAGTGAGTTGTACACCGCCTTCGACCACTCGTTTCACGTCCAAAGGATTAGTGAATAACAACATGGCTCGAAACGAATCAAAACGAGGATCAGGGTAAACATCAATCATTTTTTGAACAGTGATGACATTTACTTTGACACCAGGTGGAGCAGCTTGAACCAACAAGGCTTTTCTCAAATTGTCATGAGCAACGGAATCACTAACCACTAAAATGCGATTAATGTTCGTCAATTTTGCCCAAACAGTTGCTACTTGGCCATGAATTAATCGATCATCAATTCGAGCTAAACGAATATCCATTACCATCGGGAATGCTCCTTTAAATTCATTTTTAAAGGTTAGGACCTTTGTCTTTTTACTTAAAAATTTTAGGTAAAAAGGGACACCTTATTATAAGCAAGTTTCGTGCCAACTTTAGTGTATCGGTTCGAAACCTAGAAAATTATAGGTTTTTTAAGAAAATCAAAAAAACGATACACTAATAAATAGTGTATCAGTTTTTCTGTATTAATCTAGTGTATCAATTTCGGTGATTTTATCTTCGATACACTGGGCATTTTTGACTAACTGTGCGATAAAATAAACTTCTTCTGCTGGAACATCCATATTAAGAGCTTCTTCCATAGTCTCAATTGAGGCCACAATCACTGGATAAATTGGTTCTTGAACCAATCGACCAAGTTCCTTTTCTGAAACCGTCAGTGTATCATTCCGTAAAATACGCTCCAACATGCCCGATGTGTGCATAATCAAATTGATGTAAAATGTGTACTCTTCTGGCATCGCTAATTGGGTTTGGATATTTTTAGCGAATGACCACAACAGATCAATGATTTTTTTTCCATTAATGAAAGTGAAACTTTGCTCCATATATTTTAGACAAATTTCTTTTGCTGCCGCTTCGTCCAACGGCTTATTCATTACTTCTTCTTTCCGCTCTGCTAGTAATTGCTGAATAATTTTTTCTGCTTCACCGGAAAAGAAATTTTCCATGGAAATATAAGGAACTCCAATTTTGGGATTGGTAATCCCAGTTGTCGCAATAATTTCATAATCTTCTTGAATTTTAGGCAAGACTTCTTTCATATTTACAATGGACAAAGGAATCACTTCTAAATGCCAGTCTATTTGTGGCAAGACAGCTTCCTCAATAAGCTCTTTCATTCGGCGCGCAGTTCCTTCTCCAGAAGCGCAGATAGCAATAATTGCTCTTGTTTTCCAATTTTCAATGATTTGTTTCGTTTCACTTTGGCGAATATCGGCATAGCCATGAAAGTTTTTTAAAGACTCGTGAAGTGTTTCCAATTGCGTATCAATTAATGCGGTTTTGCGGGCCGCTTCAAGAACAATTGGCGTGGTCACCATGTCTACTGTCCGCACATCAATGCCTGTCTGGCGTACAATTTCTTCTGAAAACGTACTTAATGAACCCATATCCACTAATAATAGTACGCCATTTTCTTCATTCACTTCACCAACTGCTTCAACGATTTTACGCAAAGCTTCTTTCGGTGGCATATCTAACGGCATATCCACAGCCTTCAAATTATCAACATTTAACAATTGAGAAACCACTTGTACCATACTGCTAGCGGTACTATTTCCGTGCGCAGCCACGACAATGCCAATCCGGCCAGCCTCAGGATTTTCTCTTAAAGAAATGAGCAAAACAGCTAAATAGTAACTTTCAGATTCAGGAATCTCCATCTGATAACTACTTTCAATAATATTTTTAATTTCTTTCGCTGTTTCAAACTCTGTTGGATAATCTAAAACCATATTTCGAATACTTTCATTTAAAGGATGCTTAGGATCTTTGCCTAATTGGATGCGTTTCAAGAAAGAACTAATGTGTAAACTCATTGCATAAATAAAGTTGGGTTGAAACGAATACGATAACCGCTTCGCTGCAAAATTATAAATTTTCTTAGTGACATCAATAATTCGTTGGTCAACAATTTCAGCCAATTTATTTTCTGTATCAAAGGTGAATCCATAATCTTTGTAGAAAGATTTTAAATGAACATTGATATCCGTTGTAATAAAATTATTAATTAGTTCTTGGTCCAAGCCGTCTGCTTTTAAGAGAGCCGCTTTATCTCCAATAATCTCATATAGATTGTAAGGCAATTCATAGGCATCTGACTGAATAGCTACTAAAGATTCATTTGGTGATACCACTAATTGCGGTTCCAGATATTTCGATAACTCCGACAATACTTCTCGATTACTGGCAAGTTGCATAATGCCTTCTTTAATATTGTCCGTTAATTCGTCCATCGTAATCATTAATTCCTCTTGTTCCATCTGATTAAGGAACCCTCGCGCAGTCACAAGTTGCACATTCGATTTTAGCTGACCGACATTTCCATAAGAAACACTTCCAATTAACGCTTTGACCACATCTTCTGACAAAGAGATTCGCCGTTGAATCCGCGCTGCTTCCATTGAAACCATCACTTTTAGGAGGTCAATTTTTTCTTTCGCAGGACGGTCACTGAAGTTCGGTAATTGAATGATAATCGGAATGCGTCGCACAAAAGTATTCAATAAAGAAGAAGTAGGATTTTCCGTCGTAGCACAAATAATCCGAACATCCGCATGATGTGATTTCACTGTTTCACCTAAACGCGCGTACACGCCGTGATCCATAAAATAAAAAATCATTTCTTGTCCTTCGGGTGGTAACCGATGTACTTCATCTAAAAACAGAATGCTGCCATCTGCTTCATCAATAATCCCTTCTTTTGCTTTCGTAGCGCCTGTGAAGGCCCCTTCTACATACCCAAATAAATGCGACATCAAAAGTTCTGGATTATGCGCATAGTCTGCACAGTTAAACACCACAAACTCTTTTTCTTTGGCCACAATTTGGTTCAGCTTCGCAAACTGAAACATGGCATGAGCAAAATAAGTTTTCCCAGAACCTGTTGGTCCAGTAATTAAACAATTCAAGCCTTTTGGCGGATATAAAATCGCTGCTTTGGCTTGTTCCACCGGCGTTTTCATGCTTCCAGCTGAACCGATAATTTTTTTGAAAATATCTTCAACTTCTGGGGTTTTACTTGTCGTGACTACTGGTTCAACCAATGGTTCGATAAAAGTTTTTGTGGAGTGATCCATTGATTTTTCCCGATAACTTTTAACTGGCTTGGTTAATGGTCGATGCTGAAACGCCACCTGCGCGACATATTTTACTGGTCGACCAGATAATTTTTTCAAGCGCCCTTCACGAACCAGTTGATTCAAATCTTTACTAGCATTGGTCCGCTGAATGTTTAAACGTTCTGAAATTTCTTGTGTCGTGACTCCCGCATCACTTGTTAAGGTCATTGGCGTTAAATTCTTCGTTTGCTCTTTAACATATTGATAGATTTTTTCAATCCGCTTCATTTTTGATGGCTCCTTTAATCGATACACTAATTAATTTACATGATACAGTGTATCATTAAAAAAATACACTAAAAACCCTTTCATGAAAAAAATTTCTGTTTCACATGAAACATTTTAAAAAAACGCCTTTTTTTCTATAAAAAACCCACCTTTTTATTCGTTTCTGTAAAAAGATTGAAACTCCTTGAAAAAAGGTTCTGTAGCCGATATAATGCAGAGAGGTTCAAGAATATATTAAAAGCGAGGAAAACAATTGATTACTGTTAATGATGTAAGTTTACAATTTCCAGATCGTAAACTTTTTGAAGAAGTGAATATTAAATTTACTCCTGGCAACTGTTACGGCTTAATCGGCGCAAACGGTGCAGGAAAATCAACGTTTCTTAAAATTTTATCAGGTGAGATTCAACCGACAACTGGCGTGGTTTCAATGGGTCCTAATGAGCGACTAGCAACGCTGAAACAAAATCACTTTGACTACGAAGACTACACTGTTTTAGAAACTGTAATTATGGGACATAAACGTCTTTACGAAGTAATGAAAGAAAAAGATGCTATCTATATGAAAGAAGATTTTTCAGATGAAGATGGGATTCGTGCCGCAGAACTAGAAGGCGAATTTGCTGAACTTGACGGTTGGGAAGCAGAACCTGAAGCAGCTGTTTTACTCCAAGGGCTAAACATTCCAGAAGAATTACATGATCAAAAAATGAGCGAATTAACAGCTGGTCAAAAAGTCAAAGTATTATTAGCTCAATCTCTTTTTGGTAAACCAGATGTCTTACTATTAGACGAGCCGACAAATGGTTTAGACACCCGCTCAATCAATTGGTTAGAAGAATTTTTAATCAACTTTGAAAATACCGTTATCGTGGTTTCCCATGACCGTCATTTCCTAAACAAAGTCTGCACTCACATGGCAGATTTAGACTTTAGTAAAATCAAACTTTACGTTGGTAACTATGATTTCTGGTTGGAATCAAGCCAACTAGCGACAAAATTGCAAGCACAATCTAATGCCAAAAAAGAAGAACAAATCAAAGAATTACAAGACTTTATCGCTCGTTTTAGCGCCAATGCCTCAAAATCAAAACAAGCAACGTCTCGTAAAAAAATGTTAGATAAAATTACCTTAGATGACATTCAACCTTCCTCTCGTCGTTATCCATTCGTTGGTTTTACACCAGAACGTGAAATCGGCAATGACTTATTACAAGTTGAAAATGTCTCTGTAACGATTGATGGCAAAAAAATCTTAGATAATATCTCGTTCAACTTAACAAAAGATGATAAAGTGGCATTCATCGCTGACTCAGATATTACAACGACTACGTTATTCAAAGTGATTATGGGCGAAATTACTCCCGATACAGGTTCTGTTCGTTGGGGCGTTACAACTAGCCAAGCTTATTTACCAAAAGACAACAGCAAAGACTTTGAAGAGCCATTAACCATTTTAGATTGGTTACGTCAATTTGCTGGTAAAGAAGAAGATGACAATACGTTCTTACGTAGTTTCTTAGGTCGGATGTTATTCTCTGGTGAAGAGGTACTAAAACCAGTCAATGTTCTTTCCGGAGGCGAAAAAGTGCGTGTCATGCTTTCAAAATTAATGCTTTCTAAAGCCAATGTCTTGGTTTTAGATGATCCAACGAACCACTTAGACTTAGAATCAATCACTGCATTAAATGATGGGTTGATGGCTTTCACTGGTTCAATTCTTTTTGCTTCACATGACCACCAATTTATCCAAACATTAGCGAACCGAATTATTGCTGTTTCTGATAAAGGTGTCATTGATCGGGCAGAAACAACCTATGACGAATTCTTGGAAAACCCAGAAATTCAAAAACAAATGGACGTTTTATTCAGTTCAGATTATTAAAAAAAAGCTTCAAGAATGTAGTTTTATAACATTCTTGAAGCTTTATATGTTTAATAATTCTATTAAATCTTTAAGCTTTCGTTTAAAAATTTAACATACCTAGGTGATTTTTTTCTTACATTATCATAAAATCCCCATATAAATATAGCAATAGTAGGGATGTAAGATAACAAGAGTAACATAAATAAGTCAAAACTAACCTTTATTCCATACAGATAAATCAAAGAAAGTAAGTACATACCTGGAAAAAGCATTACTAAAACAACTACACCTATTATCGAACAAGCATTAAATATTTTCTTTATATATTTAATAATTTTTGATTTAGATTGAGAAGAGTCTAATATTTCTACTTCACTCAACATCAATATAAAAAATGGAGCAAACAAAAATATCAATGTATAAAGACTACTTCCTTCTTGTTTCAGCAAATTTTCCGTGTTACTAAAAAATTTTTCAATATCAAATTTCAATCCATAAATCAGTACAAAAATAATAGCTGAATAATAAACAATAAACCATGGTATTAACTTAAAAATAATTTTCTCTCCTAGCACTTCCTTTTTAGATTTTTCCCAATCATATTTCAAAAGCAATGACAATTTAACAAGTAATATATTTTTTTGTTCTTCACCAAAATATCCTGTTTTTTCAAAATCTTTTATACTATCCCAAATATAACTATCATTATAAAAACTATATTCATCGTAACTCTCTTCAACTTTTTTTGAATTTAAATATCCAAAAACATTAATTCTAACTTTTAATCTATCCATTGCAAGTCTAATTTTTTGTGAATCCTCTGTTTGAGAAAGTATGTCTGCAATATCTTTAATTTCTCTTCTCCAATTAGCTCTTTCTTCTGTAATCCTTTTAAGTCTAAATTCTTTTTTTGCTTTGTAAAAATTAAATCCTGTTGTTATGATAGTTGCAATAACTGTTGAAGCTAAAACAATTGGAATAAGATTTCCTTGGACTGTCATACCTTCATCACCCCATTCTTCATCAAGTTACTCTTAAATTTCTTTAAACTTATCTATCAAATTTTATTTTCTTTTTTCACCAAAAGAAAACACAGCAATACAACCTATTCCAGTATGACTAGTAATGGTGGGTCCTAGAGGATAAATCAGTATCTCATTAACTTCTATTTCTTTTTCAATTAATTCTTTGACTTTTTCCGCGTCATCTTTCGTTCCCGCATATGCAATCAACAGTGTTTGTTTCATTGGCTCTACAATGCCTTGAATCGTTTCTTGCGCAATCTTTTGCAAGGACTTGTTTCGTCCACGAGTTTTACCAACGGATGCTAGTTTGCCTGCCGCATCCACGCGAATAATTGGTTTAATGTTCATTAAGCCACCAAGTGCTGCCGCTGTTTTAGAAATCCGTCCGCCACGTTCTAAATGTTTTAAATCATCTACCGTTACCCACGAGTGAAGTTTCATTTTTTGCTCTTCAAGATAGGCAACAACTTCTCCTAATGAATGACCATCTGTTTGTAATCGAATGGCTTCTCGGACTAACATCCCTTGACCTAAGCTAGCTGCTTTTGTATCAATAATATGAATTTCTACATTATCGTACTCTTCTTTTAACATCTCTACTGATTGCAACGCACTTTGATAAGAGCCACTTAACCCAGATGAAAAAGCTAAATAAATCACCGGTAACCCTTGCTCCACAAAAGGACGGAAAAATTCATTGTAGCGTCCTACATTAACTTGAGAGGTAGTGGGCATACTTCCATTTTTAATAGCCGTTAAGAAGTTCTGATAATCAAACGTTTCGCCTAAATCATCGCGATATTCTTTCCCGTCAATTTGAATATTCATGCTAATAAAAGGTACTTGGTTTTCTTTTAAGTATGTATACGGCAAGTCACAACAAGAATCTGTCACTAATTGATAATTCACGGACAATTGCCCCCTTCATGTTTTCTTTTATTTTACCATAGTTTTTCATTTTTATATAAAAATTAAAAAAGAACGTAAAGGCTGAATTGGCATAAGCCATCCTTTACGTTCCCTTAAAAATCTGCTTAAATTTGTGCCCAAACGCTTTCTAAAACGTTCGTTTGGTTACGGTCTGGACCTACAGAGAATGTTGAAATGCGCACACCAACTAATTCTGAAATCCGATGCACATAGTTACGAGCATTAGCTGGTAAATCAGCTAAAGTTTTGCAACCAGTGATATCTTCAGACCAACCTGGTAATTCTTCATAAACTGGTTTACAGCGGCTTAATTCTTTCAAGCTTGCTGGATAATGATAAATTAATTCACCATCAAGTTCATAAGCTGTACAAATTTTCACCGTTTCTAAACCACTTAACACGTCAATCGAGTTTAATGACAAGTTTGTAATCCCTGATACACGTTTTGAATGACGCATAACTACTGAATCAAACCAACCGACACGACGCGGACGTCCTGTTGTTGTTCCGTATTCTTTACCGACACGACGAATGGTTTCTCCTGTTTCATCAAATAATTCTGTTGGGAATGGGCCGTCACCGACACGTGAAGTGTACGCTTTGCAGACACCAACCACTTTATTAATTTTTGATGGACCAACGCCACTACCGATAGTTACGCCACCAGCTACTGGATTAGAGGAAGTAACAAATGGATAGGTTCCTTGATCGATATCCAACATGACACCTTGTGCCCCTTCAAATAAAACCCGTTTTCCAGCATCTAATGCATCATTTAAAATAACCGAAGTATCTGTAACATATTGTTTAATTTGTTGTCCGTATTCATAGTATTCTTCAAAAATATCATCAAATTCAATGGCTTCGCTATCAAACATTTTAACGAATTGACGATTTTTTTCTTCTAAGTTAATTTGCAAACGTTCCGCAAAAATTTCTTTATCCAATAAATCAGCGATACGGATTCCCACCCGTGCTGCTTTATCCATATAGGCTGGGCCAATTCCTTTAATCGTTGTCCCAATCTTGTTTTCACCTTTCGCATCTTCTTGCAATTGATCCAATTTAATATGATACGGCAAGATGACATGGGCACGATCTGAAATACGTAAATTATCAGTGGCAACATTATTTTCTTTTAAATAAGCTAATTCTTTTACTAAAGATTTTGGATTCACAACTACGCCGTTACCAATTACACTAATTTTTTCTTTATAGAAAATCCCTGAAGGAATTAAATGTAATTTATACGTTACGCCGTCGAATTTAATGGTATGTCCGGCGTTATCTCCGCCTTGGTAACGAGCGATCACTTCTGCGTTTTCACTTAGAAAGTCTGTAATTTTTCCTTTACCTTCGTCGCCCCATTGCGTTCCAACAACTACTACTGATGACATTCGAACACCTCGTTCATAATTTTTTTGTCCTGAATCATTGTACCAGTAAAACCAGTCCCTTTCAAGGGTAAAAATCGAATATTCTTTCACAATCAAAAGCGTTTCTGTCAAAAATACGAACATTTTTAGCTATGTTTTTGTAAAATAATAAAATATACGAATATTGTTCGTGTTTTACTCTCTGATTTTAATCCCTTAATAAGCAAAAAAACGAACTCAAAAAATGAGTTCGTTTTTTTAAAATTCTGTCCTCGGCGAAAGCGAAGAAAATTTATTATATTCTTTAATGAAAAGTAATTCGACCGTTCCACGCGCACCACTACGGTTTTTCTCAATGATGACTTCTACAACATTGTCAACTTCTGGTGGCTCATGATCGCCGTCTTCTCCTTCACCACGATCATAGTAATCATCACGATAAAGAAAGGCAACGATATCGGCATCTTGCTCAATGGAACCTGACTCACGAATATCACTTAACACAGGACGTTTATCTTGACGTTGTTCCACGCCACGAGAAAGCTGTGACAAAGCGATAACCGGGACTTTTAATTCTTTCGCTAATTTTTTTAATTGACGTGAAATATCAGAAACCTCCTGTTGGCGGTTCTCTTTTCCAGTTCCTTCAATCAATTGTAGGTAGTCGATCAAAATTAGACCTAAGTTGCCCTTTTCTTGTGCTAATTTACGACATTTCGCACGAATTTCGGTAATTTTAATCCCTGGTGTGTCATCAATATAGATATTCGCACGGGACAAACTACCCATCGCAATAATTAAGTTTTGCCATTCTTCTTCAGATAATTGCCCTGTTCTTAAATGGCTGGCCTCAATGGATCCTTCTGCACAAAGCATCCGGTTCACTAATGATTCTGCCCCCATTTCTAAACTAAAAATAGCGACAGCTTTATCTGTTTTGGTGCCGACATTTTGGGCAATATTTAATGCAAAAGCGGTTTTCCCTACCGCTGGACGGGCCGCTAAAATGATTAGCTCTTCCGCTTGCAAGCCAGCAGTCATTTTATCCAATGCTTGATAGCCTGTAGGTAAACCAGTAATCTCTTCATCATTTTGGTATAATTGGTCAATATTTGCAATAGTTGTATTTAGAACATCTGAAATTGATAAAAAGCCACTGCGATTCCGCTTTTCGGAGACTTCTAAAATGCTTCGTTCTGCATCATCCAAAATAGATTCAACATCTTCACCTTGCTCAAAGCCTTTAGTTACAATCTCTGTAGCAGTTTGGATTAAGTTGCGCAGCAACGATTTTTGTTCAACAATTTTTGCATAATAAATGACATTGGCAGCTGTCGGCACAGCTAAAGCTAAATCTGACAGATAACTTAGTCCACCAACATCTTCTAACAAATTCTCTTGTTCTAGGCGATCTTTGATTGTTACCACATCAATCGCTTCATTTCGGTCGCTTAAGGTCATCATCGTTTGGAAAATCAACTGATGACTACGACGATAGAAATCTTTAGGTTCCACATATTCCATCGCTTCTATTAGCACATCTGCATCTAAGAAAATAGAACCTAAAACGGCTTGTTCCGCTTCAATATTTTGTGGCGGTACCCTATCTTGCAATAATTCATTCATTTTGTTCTCTCCCACGATGTCTTACTTTCTGGTTCGTTTAGTCTATCCATTTTAACACAATTTCATTAAAAAAAGTACATTTTTTCTCTGCTGATTTCTCTATTTTTAGTTCACTTTCCAATTTTGAAAAATATACAATTAATAAAAATATAATACTTTCGTTAATTTAAAGTGTTGTATATTTTATTTTTAAATATTATAAAAAATAATTCGAGTAATTTATTTTGCATAAAAAAGAAGCCGGAGAAATCGGCTTCTTTTTTATCGATTGTATTATTCCGCTACGACATGAACCTTAATTTTCGCTGTAACTTCATGATGTAGTTTGACTGGTACGTTAGTGTAACCTAGAGAACGAATTGGGTTGGCTAATTCGATTTTGCGTTTATCCAATTTTACATTGTATTGTTTGTTTAAGGCTTCTGCAATTTGTTTTGAAGGAATTGAGCCAAATAAACGGCTATCTTCTCCAGCTTTTGCCTTGATCTCTACAACAGTCTTTTCATCTTCTAAAAAGGCTTGCATTTCTTTTGCTTGTGCTAAAACTTCTGCTTCATGTTTTTCTTGGGCTTTCTTTTGACCCGCTAATGCACTCATGCTCCCTTTATTGGCTTCTTTCGCATAACCATTTTTAATTAAAAAGTTTTGGGCGTAACCAGTTGGCACTTCTTTTACGTCCCCTTTTTTTCCTTTTCCTTTAACGTCTTGTAAAAAAATGACTTTCATTTCCTTCACTCCTGTTCATACATTTCATTAATATTTTGACGAATTACATCAAGTAGTTGCTCTTTTACTTCTGCTACTGTTACGTTTGATAATTGTACTGCCGCATTAGTAAAGTGACCGCCTCCACCTAAATTTTCCATAATAATTTGGACATTAATTGAACCATTACTCCGAGCACTAATGCCAATCTGTTGATCCGTCCGCTTGGTAATGACAAATGCTGCATTAATCCCTGCCATAGAAAGTAACGTGTCCGCTGTTTTGGCAGCTGTGACACTATCGTATTCTTTGTCTTCACTCCCTGCAACAACGACGGTATCTTTTGTGACATATTCGCTTTTAGAGATTAAGTTGTTCATTTCCAGATAGCTTGTAAGATCAGAACTTAATAGATATTGTACTAAAGATGAGTCTGCTCCACAAGTTCGTAAATAACTAGCCACATCAAATGTTCGCGCCGTCGTTCGTGTATTGAAACTTTTCGTATCAACCACAATTCCCGCCAACATCATGGTTGCTTCAAAGGCCTGCAGTTTATTTGCGCTATTACTTTGGTATTCGATCAATTCTGTGACTAATTCTGAAGCAGAAGAGGCAGAAGATTCAATATAAGAAAGCAAGGGTTTTGCTGGAAATTCGTCTCCTCGTCGATGGTGATCAATGATTACCACTTTATCAAAACGCTCATAGAGCTCTTGTGAGATCGATAGAGACGGTTTATGGTAATCTACCATAACTAATAAGCTACTTTCTTTCTTGCGCTTCATGGCCTCTTTAGGACTAATAATGCGCTCTTCTAATTCTGGGTACTCTTTAATCGCCTCTAACACTCTTTTGACATCGGGAATGATTTCATTTTCATCTAAAACAATCCACGCTTTTCGATTATTAAACGAGGCTAAACGAGCAACACCAAATGCTGAACCTAACGCATCCATATCTGGATAACGATGGCCCATAATATAGATGTCAGCAGATTCCGCAATAATTCCCTTAATTGCCATGCTCATTGCGCGAGAACGTACTTGGGAACGTTTCGTCGTTACTGCCGTTTTTCCACCAAAAAATAACGGCTTCGCTTCATCTTTGGCTTCTTTTACAACCACTTGATCACCACCACGAACTAAAGCTGTATCTAGGTTTGTTTGAGCCGTGGTCCCGGTTTGATCTAAGGTTGGCCCCCCATAAGCAATCCCCATACTTAACGTAATGGCTACTTCATGGTTAGCTGATTCCTTACGGATCGTATCCAAAATAGAAAATTTTTCGTCCATCATTTTTTGAATATCTTCCCATTGGGCAATGAAAAAATAACGTTCTGCGTTGATTCGCTTATAAAAAACTTTGTATTGGTCCATCCAATCAGAAACCATCGTCGTAATGAAACTATTCAAATAAGAAATTTCTTTCTCGTCCATTGTATCGGTGACATCATCATAATTATCGACAGACACAATGCCAATAGCCGTTTGCATTTCGACTTTTTCTTGATACAAATTACTTTCTTTAGTGATATCTTCAAAAGTAATTGTATGTTGTTCTTTATTGACGCTAAAGCGATAGGTATTTTCGTCAATCGTAAAAATATCTTGGTTTCGTTCTGCTAATTCTAAATAAGACGTAACTTGGCTAGCGGTTAACGTTAGCTGATTGTCTTTATTAAAAATAGAAGCAGCATAAGGATTAAGCCATTCTACCGCGCGTGTTTCCCCGTTATACGTAATAATTCCCACAGGTACTTCATTTACAACATAATCCAACGATTGTTCAGCAATGGAACTTGCTTCTTGAATCTTTTCTACGTTTGTAATTTCTACATCTCTAATCAACAGCCGAATAACCACTAAGAGAAAGATATCTAATGCGATAATTACCGCCAATAGCAGCCATTTATTTGTTAGTAAGAAATAGAGGAGAAATTCTACTAAGAGAAGACCCACAACAATTAAGAAACCGTTTTTTTGAATTCTCTTCTTTTGCATTTTTTTTGCCTCCAATCTTTCTGCAGACCTTTGAGGCGACTTGTTCCAACGAGCATATTGCTCTGGTGATTCACTAGTTATTTCATCCTTTATTTTATCACAAAACACTTCATTCTGCGAACCTTGTTATGTTTCACGTGAAACACTAGTCAAGATAAAAAAGAACCAAAGAGCAAGCTCTTTGGTTCTGGAAATTGTCATAAAATTATTGTTCGTCACTAACGAATGGTAATAATCCCATGATACGTGCGCGTTTAATAGCAATCGTTAATTTACGTTGGTTTTTAGCGCCAGTACCTGTAACACGACGTGGTAAAATTTTGCCACGTTCTGAAATGAATCGTTTTAACAATTCAGTATCTTTATAATCGATGTATTCGATGTGGTTTGCTGCGATGTAGTCGACTTTCCGACGTTTACGTCCGCCTCTTCTTTGTTGTGCCATTCTTGTTCCCTCCTATCAAATTCGTTTAGAATGGTAAATCATCATCTGAAATGTCGATAGATGAACCTGAGCCACCAAATGGATCAGAATCTTTATCGAAATCAGGCATACCGTTATTGTTTTGCGACTGAGAAGATGATGGATTGAAACTATTGTTGTTGTTATTAAATCCAGAACCGGCATTGTTATTACCAAAGCTACGATTTTGTGATTGATAACCATTTTCGTTGTTATTAAAGCTACCGCCGCCAGTTCCTCTTTGTTCTGAAGCAGAACGAGATTCTAACAATTGGAAGTTTTCACAAACCACTTCAGTTACGTAGACACGTTGACCTTGTTGGTTCTCGTAGTTACGAGTTTGAATTCTTCCGACAACACCTAATAATGTACCTTTACGGGCATAATTAGCCATTGTTTCTGCGGGTTTACGCCAAATCACACAGTTGATAAAGTCTGCTTCACGGTCACCATTTTGATTCGTAAAGTTACGGTTTACAGCAAGTGTAAAGGTCGCAACAGCTGAACCACTAGCGGTGTAACGTAAGTCAGGATCTTTTGTCAATCTTCCGACTAATACAACGTTATTAATCATTCAAAACATCTCCTTTCGTCAATAAATGTTTCATGTGAAACAAATTATGCTTCTACCTTCACGATCATATGACGGATAATATCGTCATTGATTTTTGCTAAACGATCAAACTCGTTGATTGCGCCAGCTGTTGATGGAGAAGTAACGTTAACGATATGATAGATGCCTTCACGGAATCCGTTCATTTCATATGCTAAGCGGCGTTTTTCCCAATCTTTAGATTCGATAACTTCTGCTCCGTTATCTTTTAAGATTGTGTCGAAACGTTCTACTAAAGCAGTTTTTGCTTCTTCATCAATGTTCGGACGAATAATGTACATGATTTCGTACTTCGTATCTTGACTCATTGATTTTCACCTCCCTATGGACTTCAAGGCTCTTAGTTGGCTAAGAGCAAGGAGAACATACCTAAAAAGGTAGTTCACAATCTCTAATTATATGCTAATTGATAGACAAAAGCAAGAAATAGTTTTGAAAAGCCCCAATAAAAAAGTTTCGCCAACTGGCGAAACTTTTTTATGTTATTCTTCTGTTTCTGATGTTGTTTCGTTTTCTGTTGTTTCTACAACTTCAACGATTTCTTCTTCCACTTCTTCTGGTTCTACAACAGCCATTGTTACCACTTTGGCACCATCTTCCATTCTCATTAAACGAACTCCTAATGTTGCGCGTCCTGTTTGAGAAACAGAATCTACGTTAAAGCGGATAATGACGCCTTTGTTCGTAATCAATAAGATATCTTCATCCCCATTGACCGTGGTTAAACCAGCTAATGGACCATTTTTCTCAGTGATATTTGCTGTCTTAATCCCTTTACCGCCACGTCCTTTAACTGGATATTCAGAAGCTTTTGTACGCTTACCATAACCATTTTCAGTAATGACTAGGACTTCTTTATTTTCATCCAGAATCGCTGCGCCGACCACATAATCATTTTCGCGGAGACGGATTCCCCGAACACCTGATGCTGTCCGGCCCATATCACGTACAGTATTTTCATCAAATGTGACAGAGTATCCTGCATGTGTTCCGATAATCATCTTCTGATTGCCATTAGTCGTTACCACGTTAACTAACTCATCATCTTCTTTTAAGCTAATGGCGATTAATCCATTACTACGGATATTAGAAAAGGCTGTTACGGCTGTCCGTTTGACGGTTCCTTTTAAGGTTGTGAAGAACAAGTATTTACCTGCTTCCGCTTTGCCCTCAACAGAAATAATTGCTTGAATTTTTTCTGCAGAATCAATTCCCAGTAAGTTAATCACTGGAATTCCTTTTGCTGTTCTACCGTATTCAGGGATTTCGTAACCTTTTGCTCGGTAAACTTTCCCAGTGTTCGTAAAGAATAATAACGTGTCGTGTGTTGAACAAGAAACTAGGTTTTTCACGAAATCATCATCATGAACGCCCATGCCTTGGACACCACGTCCGCCACGGCGTTGCGCCCGGAATTCAGAGTTTGCCATCCGCTTAATGTAGCCGTTATTGGTTAATGTAATCACGACTTCTTCTTCTTCGATTAAATCTTCATCTTCAAGACTTAAGACTTCACCTACTAATAATTCTGTGCGTCGTGCATCACCAAATTTTGTGCGAACGTCATTTAACTCTGTTTTAATGATTTCAATGACGCGTTCTGGGCGGGCTAAAATGTCCTCTAAGTCCGCAATGAATTTCAATAGCTCTTGATATTCATTTTCAATTTTGTCGCGTTCTAAGCCTGTTAAACGGCGTAAACGCATATCTAAAATCGCTTGCGCTTGACGATCTGAAAATTCAAAGCGTTCAATTAACGTTGCTTTTGCTTCGTCATCTGATTGTGATCCACGGATAATGGCAATGATTTCATCGATATGATCTAAGGCAATTCGTAGACCTTCTAAAATATGCGCCCGTGCTTCTGCTTTGTTTTTGTCAAAAATCGTCCGGCGAGTAATGACTTCTTTTTGGTGCTCGACGTAGTTTTCTAAAATACGTTTCAAGCTTAAAATTTTTGGTACGCCTTTTTCGATGGCTAACATGTTAAAACCAAAAGATGTTTGTAAGGCAGTCATTTTGTACAAGTTGTTTAACACAACAGAGGCACTCACATCTCGACGAACATCGATGACGATCCGCATGCCTTCACGAGAAGATTCATCCCGCAAATCAGTAATTCCTTCAATTCGTTTATCTCTGTGTAATTCAGAAATTCGTTCGATTAATTTGGCTTTATTCACCATATAAGGCAATTCAGTTACTAAAATACGTTCTTTTCCATTCGGCATTTCAGTCAATTCAACTTTTGCACGAACAGTAATCGAACCTTTCCCTGTTTCATATGCTCGGCGAATCCCTGATTTCCCCATCACTAAACCGCCTGTTGGAAAATCTGGTCCAGGTAACACTTCCATCAATTCATTCGTCGTTACATCAGGATTGTCCATCAATAAACTTGTTGCATCAATCACTTCACTTAAATTATGTGGTGGAATATTTGTTGCCATCCCCACCGCAATCCCCGTTGTTCCGTTA
Source organism: Enterococcus sp. MSG3299 (assembly GCF_050555765.1). Taxonomy (NCBI): domain Bacteria; kingdom Bacillati; phylum Bacillota; class Bacilli; order Lactobacillales; family Enterococcaceae; genus Enterococcus; species Enterococcus sp. MSG3299. The sequence continues at coordinate 7,122 of NZ_CP187869.1, read as the reverse complement.
ACTAGTAAGTTTGGAAAACGAGCAGGTAAAACTACTGGTTCTTGTTCTGAATCATCATAGTTTCCTTGGAAATCGACTGTATTTTTGTTAATATCTCGTAGCATTTCTAAAGCAATTTTACTCATACGTGCTTCGGTATAACGCATAGCGGCAGCGCCGTCACCATCGACAGAACCGAAGTTTCCGTGGCCGTCAACTAACATAGCCCGATAACTAAAAGGTTGTGCCATCCGCACCATTGATTCGTAAATCGCACTGTCCCCATGGGGGTGATATTTACCCATAACATCCCCAACAATCCGGGCTGATTTTTTGTGTGGTTTATCAGGGGTTACCCCTAATTCGTTCATTCCATATAAGATTCGGCGATGAACAGGTTTTAAACCGTCACGAACGTCAGGTAACGCGCGGGCTACGATAACACTCATTGCGTAGTCAATGAAAGATTCTTTCATTTCGCTGGTCAGATTGACGTCTTGAATGTTTTCTTTAATTTCTTCACTCATGAATTTTTTCCCCTCTAAATATATGTTCTAGCGTCTCTTACAACGTTGCGACACATTAAATATCCAAGTTTTTCACGTAATGGGCATTTTCTTCGATAAACGCACGACGTGGTTCCACACGATCGCCCATTAGCATTTCAAAAATTTGGTCAGCTTCAATGGCATCATCGACACTCACTCGCGCCATTAATCGTTTTTCTGGGTCCATTGTTGTTTCCCAAAGTTGGTGATCATCCATTTCACCCAACCCTTTGTAACGTTGGACACTTGGTTTTGGTGAAGCAGGTAATTCTTCTAACACTTTTGCTAGTTCTTCTTCAGCATGTTTGCCCGGTTGAACGTAGGTGATGTTTTTCCCTTGTTTCACACCATATAGTGGTGGTTGGGCAATATACACATAACCAGCTTCAACAATTGGCCGCATGAAGCGATAGAACAAGGTTAATAACAACGTTCGAATATGCGCACCATCGACATCGGCATCGGTCATAATCACTAGTTTGTGATAACGTGCTTTAGAAACATCGAAATCTTCGCCGAAGCCTGTTCCCATAGCTGTAAATAATGACCGAATTTCTTCATTGGCTAAAATTTTATCCATGCTGGCTTTCTCAACATTCAAGATTTTCCCACGAATTGGTAAAATGGCTTGGAATTCACGGCTACGGCCTTGTTTTGCTGAACCGCCGGCCGAGTCTCCTTCGACGATAAATAATTCGCATTTTTCCGGATCTTTACTTGAGCAATCAGCCAGCTTCCCTGGCAAGTTGCTAATTTCTAACGCGCCTTTACGACGGGTGACTTCACGGGCTCTTTTAGCGGCTAAACGAGCTTTTGAAGCCAACATGCCTTTTTCGACAATTTGTTTGCCGACTGTTGGGTTTTCCATTAAGAATTTTGTAAAGTATTCTGAGAATAAACGATCCGTAACGGTCCGTACTTCTGAGTTCCCTAATTTCGTTTTGGTTTGTCCTTCAAATTGAGGATCTGGATGTTTGATGGAAACCACTGCGGTTAAACCTTCACGAACATCTTCCCCAGTTAATTTTTCATCGTTTTCTTTCATCAATTTTTGTTTACGTGCATAGTCATTAATCACACGTGTTAAAGAAGTTTTAAAACCAGATTCATGCGTTCCGCCTTCATAAGTATGAATATTGTTGGCAAAACTTAAAATATTTGAGTGGTAGCCATCTGTATACTGCATTGACACTTCCACTGTAATATCTTGTTGCTCTCCCTCAATGAAGATTGGCTCTGGGAAAATAACGTCTTTATTGGCATTTAAATGCTCAACATAACTCTTAATCCCGCCTTCATAGTGATACTCTTTTTTATCTTCTTGTCCTTCACGACGGTCTTCAATTGAAATGTGTAAGCCTCGATTTAAAAAGGCTAATTCACGAACCCGTGTTGCTAATTTATCAAAATCATAAACGGTTGTTTCTGTAAAAATTTCAGGATCTGGAATAAAGTGAACAGTGGTTCCGTGACGATCCGTTTCTTCGATAACTTTTAGGTCATCAACAACCGCACCACGACGATATTCTTGGTAATACACTTTGCCATCTTTATAAACACGAACATCTAAACTGGTCGATAAAGCATTAACAACAGAGGAACCAACACCGTGCAAGCCACCTGATACTTTATAGCCGCCACCGCCAAATTTCCCGCCGGCATGTAGCACTGTAAACACTGTTTCCACAGCTGGACGACCTGTTTTGGCTTGAATTCCGACTGGAATTCCACGACCATCATCGATAACAGTAATACTATCGTCTGGTTCGATAATTACTTGAATTGATTTAGCAAATCCTGCTAAGGCTTCGTCGATAGAGTTGTCAACGATTTCCCATACTAAGTGGTGTAACCCTTCGCCACTAGTAGAACCTATGTACATACCAGGACGTTTCCGGACAGCTTCTAAGCCCTCCAAAACTTGAATCTGACTAGCGTCATATTCTTGCGCACGTTCTCTCATGTTTTTTTCTTCTTCTGTCATGTCGCTGAATTCCTTTCTATCTTGCCTTGTTGAACATAAAAAATATCTGGTTCAACTGTTAGCTTGTCTTTTATGTGATCTAAACTAGTTGTCGTTAAGAACGTTTGAACTTTGCCTTCAATCGTTTCTAACAAGTGAATTTGACGTTCATTATCTAATTCACTCATGACATCATCTAGTAATAACACAGGATATTCTCCTGTTTCTGAATGCATCAAATCAATCTCTGCCAATTTAATACTTAAAGCTGTCGTTCGCTGTTGACCTTGTGAGCCATACGTTTGAACATTTTGACCATTGACAATAAACAGCAAATCGTCACGATGAGGGCCTAAAAAAGTATTCGCTTTAAACAATTCACGCTTACGATTGTTCATTAATTGTTGGAGCAATTGATTTTGAAGTGCTTCTAAGGAAAGATCCGTGTTGTCAATTGGGATGCTTGATGCGTAGTCAATGGTGAGCGTTTCGCGTCCATGACTAATTTTTTGATGGAGTAAGTTTGCCCAGTGTTCTAATTTTTTAAGAAAACCTAACCGAGCGTATAGAACTTTCCCGCCAAATTCAGCTAGCTGCTCTGTCAAAATATCCAGATAAACAGTATCTGTTTGTTTTTTTTCAGCTAGTTGTTTTAGGTATTGGTTCCGTTGCTTTAAAACAGACTGATATTGGACAAGATCATAAAGATAAATAGGACTCACTTGTCCGAGTTCCATGTCAATAAATTTCCGGCGGACTTGAGGTGAGCCTTTCACCAAAGATAAATCTTCTGGGGCAAATAAAATAACATTCAGTTGCCCAATGTACGCACTGAGCCTTTTTTGCTCAATGTGGTTAACCTTGGTTTTACGTCCTTTGTTGGAAATTAAAATTTCCAACGGTACGGTGCCTGTCTTTTTTTCAACCACGCCGCTAATTTTAGCTGCTGCTTGTTCCCAGCCAATTAATTCTTTTTCATTGCTGGTTCGATGACTTCGTGTCATTGCTAGAACATAAATGCTTTCTAACAAGTTGGTTTTTCCTTGGGCGTTTTCGCCTAAAAAAAGATTTAACGTTTTTGGAAAATCTAAGCTGACTGTTTCATAATTACGATAATGCTGAAGTGTCAGCTCATTCAGCCGCATCGTCGGACTCGTTTCCGTTTTTCACCATAAAAAAAGTACCTTCTTCAGGTATCTCAATCATCATGCCCGCATAAAGTTTCCGTCCGCGACGATTTTCCAACTCGCCATCAACAAACACGCTATTGTCTGCCAAATACCATTTGGCTTGGCCGCCACTACCAATGACGTTGATTTCTTTAAGAAACTGACCAAGCGTTATATACTCAGTTGCTAAAACAAACGTTTTTTTCAATGTGCATCCCTCTTTTTTCTAATACGTTCTCATATATATTATACCCTTTTTCATAAGAGAAAACAAATTTATCTGTCTAATTTTCATTCTAAGCAATTTTAATTCTAAATGACCGAAAATATTATTAGGATAAAAAAACTCTTAAAAAGCATTTTAAAACGGAAATTGATATTTTCTTGAGAAAAAAGGGGCCTGATTTGGCAGAAATGACGAGTAGCGTTTAACTAAAAAACAATTTGGGGTAACTCAAAGACAAACAAAGAGGGCGCGCAATGAAGAAAAGTAGCTTGTAGAGGTCTGAGCGTCGTTTTAAGCAACGTAAACTTCTTTCACTAGGAAATGTTCATAAAAAAATGAACAGCTCTTAAACGAAAAATTAAAGGGCTTTTTTCTTTATCCACGAAAAAAAAGGCAGAATTTATTCGTCAAACGATAGTTCAAACATTCACAATCACATTAGCGTAAAAGCTATTCTAGTTTTAAAAAGCTTATCTAGCAGCGTTTATCGGCTTTAAACAGACGACAAAAAAGAACCTTCGGCGATCATAGTGATTTTCCGAAGGTCTTTTTTAAACATGATTAATTTGTACGAACCGGTGTAATTAGTTGAATGAAATCTAGTTCTGTTTCGGTTGGCTCCAATGTAAACGGACGAATTGGAGAAAGGAATTTCACGGTAATATTCATATCGCCAAACGCTCGCAACGCATCTTTCATATAATCTGGGTTGAAAGAAATATCCAACGCTTCACCAGAAACATTTTCATAGTTTAAAGCTTCTTCGACTTTTCCAATTTCAGGTGAATTTCCATATAAAACAACAGAATCTGGTGAAATTGAAAGGCGAACAATATTGTTACGTCCTTCATGAGAAAGTAAAGAGGCACGTTCGATTGCTGAAAGCAATTCTGGTACATAAAATTCAATTTGAGTGTTATGGCTAGTTGGAATTAAACGGTTGGTATCAGGATAATTTCCTTCTAACAAACGAGAATAGAAGTACATTGTTTCTGTTTTAAATAGCACTTGGTTTTCCATAATGCTGATTTCAACCATTTCTTCTTCATTGGTTAATGAACGAGAAAGTTCAGTTAAACTTTTTCCTGGAATTACAATGTTAAAGTCTTCTACTGCTTGTTCTGTCGGGATCACACGTTGACTTAAACGATGTGAATCTGTCGCAACGGCAAGTAATTTTTGATTTTCTAAAATAAAGTGAACCCCAGTTAAAATTGGACGACTTTCGTGCATCGATACAGCAAAACCTGTTTCACTAATAATTTTTGTCAATAAATGAACAGGTAATTTCATTTGGTTTTGAGTATCAATTACTGGTAAGTGCGGATAATTGTCAGCATCTAATCCATTAACCGTAAAATCAGCTTTTCCTGAAGTAATTGCAACTTGATTGTTATCTAGAACTTCCATTGTGAACATATCTTCTGGTAATTTACGAATAATTTCGCCAAAGAAACGAGATTGTAAAACGATGCTACCTGTGCGTTCAATGGTCATTTGAGCTTTTTCATCATCTTTACTTAAAAAACTTTCAATTGAAATATCCGCGTTACTCCCAGTAAGTGATAAGCCATCTTCTGATAACACAATTTTAACACCTGTTAAGATTGGAATCGTTGTTTTAGAAGAAATTGCTCGTTGAACAGTTTGTAATTCTTGTAAAAAGACACTTCGTTTGACCGTTAATTTCATAATGTAAACTCCTTTTTAAGTATTTTCAATACGTTCTAATTTTGTACGCCACTGTTTTGTATATTATATATAAATAAATAATAAAAGTAATAGGGCATGTTGATTCTGTGGAAAAGTCAAAAGAGCATTGATTTTACTAAGTTATCCACTTGTGTATAAGTTGTGGATAACTTTGTTCTTTTTTGTTTAGTTTTCCACATCCTAAGAGTTCAATAAATTTTTAATTTCACTGACTTCTTTTTGAATCGCTGGATCTTTTTCCAATAATTGCTGAATCTTTTCGTGCGCATGAATCACCGTTGTATGATCTTTGCCGCCAAATTCGGCACCAATTTTTGGCAAGGAATTGTCGGTCATTTCTCTAGCAAGATACATTGAGATTTGACGAGGAACCACAATTGTTTTCACCCGTTTTTTCCCTTTTAAATCCTTAAGAGGCACATGATAATATTTGGATACTTCTTCTTGAATTTGTAAAATGGACAATTGATTTTTACTACCAACTGATTTTAGAGATTTCAAGGCGTCCGCCGCTAAACTAGTGGTAATATCTTCTCCATTAATAGTTGCAAAGGCTTGAACACGGACCAAAGCACCCTCTAATTCACGGATGTTGGAATCAATTTGACCAGCGATATAACTTAGTGTATCATCCGGAATTTCTAAACGCTCGGCATCTGCTTTTTTGCGCAAAATTGCAATCCGTGTTTCTAAATCAGGCGGGGTGATATCAACAGACAAACCCCAAGCAAAGCGAGAAACTAATCGTTCAGGTAATTTTGGAATATCATTCGGCGGGCGATCACTTGTTAAAACAATTTGTTTATTTTCATTGTAAAGATCGTTGAAGGTATGGAAAAATTCTTCCAATGTTGCTTCTTTTTCCGCCAAAAATTGAATATCATCGACTAATAATAAGTCAACATTGCGATATTCTTTCCGAAATTGTTCGGATGTCTTTGTTTGAATTGAGTTGATAAATTCATTCGTAAACGTTTCGCTACTAACATATTTGACTTTGGCATCTGGTTGATTCACTAACATTTGATGACCAATAGCATGCATCAAATGGGTTTTCCCTAACCCTACACCACCATAGAAGAAAAGGGGATTGTAAATCGAACCTGGATCCTCGGCAACAACAAGCGCTGCAGCGTGCGCCATTTGGTTTCCTTTACCAATAACGAAGGTGTCGAAAGTGTACTTAGGATTAAGCATCGCTTTTTTACTTTGTTCACTAAAAACAACTTCTTCTTCGGCAGGTTCTTCGAGTTCTTGTGCCAGTGCTGCGTCTTTTTCATCGGCAACAACAAAATGGGGCATCACTTCTGCACCGGTCAATTTAAATCCAGTTTCGACAATTTTTGCCGAAAGATTTTTTTCCCAGTAATCACGATGAACTGCAGAAGGGACTTCTAGCCACAATTGATTGTTGTCTAATTTCAAAGGGCGTGTGGTTTTAATCCAAGCATCAAAACTTGGCGCCGACAAAATCGCTTGATAGGCTTCTTCAAGGCTATGCCAAAAACTTTCCACGTCGGGCAT